>NZ_CP063995.1:0-40770 GCF_017301775.1 Xanthomonas translucens pv. undulosa | reverse complement strand
GCTGGCGGGCCGGGCCCGCTCCACACGCTGGCATTGTCGAAAGCCCGCTGCGCTGTCGTCAGTCCCCGATCGAGCGCCTTGTCGATAGTGCTGGCAATGTGGCCCTCCTGATTGCCCTGCTGGCCATCAACGATGAGCACGCTGGCGAACTCATCCGGTGTCCGCATCGCCACGTTTGCTAAGCTCGTTTGGTACCAGCCGCCAGCACTCGCCACGCTAATGATGATCGCGTAACGCACGAACTTCTGTACCAAATAGGTTAGGGGCTCGCCGTTTGGTCGAGCCATGATAAAAATGCCTTCGACCATCAGTGCTATGGTCAGGCCCAACGCGACGAGCGGCGTCACGGTGGTGATGATCGTCTGCAGGTTCGACGCAACGAATTCGTTGGTCACTTTGTCCATGTAGGCGAAAATCTGTGTTGTCGCGTCGAATGCCATAAATTACCTGCCACCAGATGATGGGCGTCTGTCGTTACGGAGTCGGTTTGGTGGGCCGCTTAGGTGTCACGTCGATGCTGTGATCTGGCTCTTTCGCGCCTGCTGCATCCGTTTCATCACTCGATCCTTTGTTGCGGTCCGGGGTGACATTGATCGAAGTAGCAGCCCCGGTCCCGAATGTGTCGGCTTGGGCCTTGGCGTCGAGTGCGTTGCGGCAGTCGGCCGTTGCCTCCTGCGCCGCATCATTCTTGCATTCGCGCACGCGCGCTTCTCGTTCGGCGGTGTGCTCTAGATACCAGGATTTGGTTCGTTCGGAATGCTGGTTGCAAGCGGCCAGTGGCAACATGATCACCAGAAGAAGTGCTTTCTTCATTGTCAATTACTCAGTTGCGGCGCGGTAAAGGATTCACCCTCTTCGCCGATCGTGTAGCGCTGAACGGCCTTTTGTTGCTGTGACTGCAGCATGCGGTCCTGCGATTCGCGCAACATGGCCATCAGCTGCAACTTGGCATTCTCGCCCTGGATTGCGCCTTGCGAGGTCTGGATCCGTGCCTGGAGATCGGCGATCTGCTTCATCGAGGTGGTGCTGTCGATTTGCCGCGTCAGTGCCTCGATATCCTGCAGCTCGCGCATTTGATTGTTGTAGGCGTTCTCTGCCATTACGCGATCGTATGCGCCCTTTTCCCGCATCTGCTGGCGAATGAAGGACAGTGCTTCGCCGCGGCCCATCTGGGCGATTTGATCGTCGAACCTACCCAGCAGTTGCCGGGCCGAGCCAGTGATGCTCGAGGAACTGTTCATCGCGTCCGAATAGACCTTGGTCCAATCCTCCGGCAGGTTCTGGCGCAACTCGCTCGCGCTATTGGGGAGAAGGCTGCCCATGCCGGAACTACCGGTCAGGGCTTCGTATTGTTGCTTGAGCTGGCTGACCTGGGCTTGGGCTTCCGCCAACTGTTTTGTCATGTAGCTGATCTGCTGGATGGTGTTAGACAACACCCCGGGATCCTCTACGACCACCTGGGCATGGGCCAGCGGAGCTGCCAAGGCAGCGGCGATCGTGGCGGCCAGTAGTTTCGTCTTCATGTCGCTTCTCCTGTGCTGCGTTGTGAATGTCTCAGCCCTGTGCGGAGACGGGAAAGCCCGGTCGCCTTCGCAACCGGGCCAAAACCATCACATGCGCTTGGGAGCCGATGTCTTGGCTCCCAGCACGGCATCCCAATATTTCGGGAGCCAGATATCGGGATCGTCTGTGCCCTCCTGGTCGATGATGCGGCGCAGTCGTTCGGCGTTGTCGGGGGTGCCGGAAAGCACGCTGATTTCGCGATCCATGCCAACCAGTTTCATCTGCGCCAGGGTCGACTGCGACCCCTGCTTGATCAGAAATTGCCGGGAATTCTCGGGGATCGTCACCAGCGCTTGATATTCGGAGGGCGTCAGCTTCAATCCCTTGATGTAGTCGTCGGGATCGGCATCGGGATTTTCCAGCAGGATCTTGGTCACCACCGCCTGCATGATCGTCTTGCCAATCCGACTTTCGAGCGCGTCGTTCGGCTCCTGGGTGGAGAACACGTACAGGCAGTCTTTCTTGCGGTCCGTCTTCACGCCGCGCTTGATCTCGAGATCCATCGTCGGGTCATCGAGATACTGTGCGAATTCGTCGAAGACCTGGATGCATGCGCGGGAGCCGTCGATCGATTCGCGCACCCGGTACAGCAGATAAAGCAGCATGGGCGTGCGCGCCGGCGGCTGGGGCTGGTCCTTGCCGACGATGAACTCCGTAATATCGAACGCGTTGATATCGTGCGTCGTCACGTCGATCAAATCTCGGTCGTTGTCGAACAGCCAGCCATGCTCACCATCGCGGGTCCAGGGCTTGAGCAGGGCAGCAAGCGTTGGTCGGTCGTCCGTGCCGGTCCGATAAGGGTTGGGAAGCTGCTGCACCAGCGTGGTCATATTGCGCAGTTCAATCGGGATCAGACTCTCCTCGCCCATGAGTGCTTCAACTGCCGCCGAAATGCCCTCGATGTCGCTGTGCTCGATCGGGCTGCCCAAGGAGGTTTCGGCCAGCACCCGCACCAGGCGCTTCGCAAAGGCGATGTTACGCTTGTTGGGTGCGATCTGCAGCGGCTGAAAGCCAGACGGCTCGCTCTCGCGCAGGATGGTATAGCGCCCGCCCAGAGCCTTCACCATCGGATACATGCCCTGGTCTTTGTCCCATATGAACATGCGTGGGGAAAACTTCGTGGCTTCGGTCAGCAAAGCATCCAGCACGGTGGTCTTGCCCGAACCGATACGGCCGAGGATCAGCGTGCTACCTGGTGGCCGCTTACCTCTCGAATCCTCATCTTCGGGGGTCATGTGGAAATTGAAGAACAGCGGCGTGCCGGCCACTGTTTTGAACAGCATGACGGCCTCCCCCCAGGGGTTGTTCGCCGGTTTGCCGGTCATGAAATTGTGGAAGGACGCGAACGACAAGAAATTCCAGCTGTTGATCGGGACCGGCCGGGGAATCCAGGCCTGATTGCCCGGCAGCATCGCGAAGTAGGCCGCCTCCGAGGCAAGCCCGACCGGCGAGGCGATCAGCGCGCAGGTGTTCATCATCACACGGGCCTTGCGGGCTCGCTGCTGGGCCTCCTTTGGCGTCTGGCCATAGACATGCAGGGTCAGGTGGTGCCATCCCATGATGAAGCGCCGTGAGACCACGTCATCGCGAGCGGCCGTGATGCCGTGGATCTGCGACTGGCTGGGGTCGCGCGTCTCCAGCATCGACTTTTGCTGATTGGTCAAGAAGGTCCGCGCCGCCTGCATCGACATGCAGCAAAAACTCTGCGTCAGCACGAACTCGAAATCGGCTTCCATCAAGGTGTTGAGCTGACCGGGTTCCGTCGCCTCGTCGTAGTCGCGAACCTCGATCGCTGCGCTGTAGAACACCTCATCGTCGCTGCGCAGCTGCAGCACGTCGCCCCAAAAAGAGCTAACCGGGCGGTTGTGCATGAGGTAGGTCTGAATGCGGTCTTTGCAGACCGGTACCGGGCTCCACTGCCCGTTGGCAAGGAAGCCCAACCATTCCAGCGCGGTAGAGAACGCATACTGGTGTCGCGTCTCCGGCGCCGAGGCCTGCGCCGGGGCAATCTCGACCTCCGCCAGCAGATCGCCTTCATCGTCGTCGTCACCCTCGATCTCGCCGGTGCCACCGCTGACGATCGCGCCGCGCTCATCGCGGTAGTAGATCCCCAAGCGCTCGATGCCATATGGACGCATCGATCCCATGAGCTGATCCACGATCTCTTCGAGCGATGCCAATGCGTCGGCCTGAAGTTCTCGCAGGGCTTCAGCATTGGGGCGCTCGAACCTGGCCAGCATCTTCTGCGTCAGGTCCCCGACAGGGTTGTAAAGAACGGTCAAATAGAGGTCGTTGACCATCAACGGCACGTCGGAAAACGATTGGCCGTAGTTGTCATCGAACATGCGCGCAAAGGTGCTAGGAAATTCCGCATGCCTGTACTCGCTAACGCGGCGATGATGGATGTGCTGCCAGAACTTCACATGCTCATTGCCGATCGACTTGAGCATCTGGTTGAGGTCGCGGTGCCAGTGGACCAGGTCGGCATTGGACGCGCAGCTGTGCGTGCGGCCACGGATCTTGAAAACACTCAGATATTCCCCGCCCACCGTGCTGATGACGTGATCCGTGACGTGGTAGGAATAGGGGATGTACTTCTTCAGGGAGGGTTCCTTGCGGAATCGGAGCGCCTCGTCGTGCTTGATCTCTCTCGCTGTTACGGCCATGTCTAGCGCCCCTCGTAGTCGATAGGGGAATAGCTGGAACCTCCCCATTTCTTGGTGAATGGCGAATTGATCAGGTTTAGGCCCTTGGTGCGGACCGCCAAGGCGATGATGCGGAAGATCCGGTCGTCGTGCTTGGCGATGCAAAATTCGATGAACCAGGCCAAAGCAAACAGGGCAAGCGCCCAAAGATGGATCGTTAAGAAGAGGGTCGCGCACGTCATGAACGTTGCCAGGAATGCCGTGCGTGGCACCCCGGCGAACGTTGGCAGACGCGTGGCCCCTTTGAACAATGGAAAGCGGCCGCTATGCCCGGTAGCCATCGTTTTTCTCCAGTCGTGGATCAGCCGAGGCCGAACAGGCCCACCAGGTAGGAGGCCGAGCCGATCACAATCAAGCCGATGACGAAACGCACGGCCCATTCATGACGCAGAAGATGCGCGATCCAGGCGATGGCGGACACGATGATGAGGATGGTGGCCGCGATAGGAATCCACGTCATCAGCCATGTCTGCATCGATGTCATCGACGATGACCCGGTGTCGACGCCCCCTGCCGCTTGGGCGGTCGCCGACAACATCATGAGCAAGCCAAAGGTCGCGGCCGCAGTGCCGTATTGCTTGGGGGTGTTCATAGATCCGTTTTCTCCGTAATTGGGGGTCTTTCACTCAGCAAGAGATCGCAACGTTCGACGCTAAATTTCTCTCGCAGCCATTCGACCAGCAGTGTCAAATTTGCCCAGCTCCGAACCGAGACTGATGACTGAAGGCGTAGCGAGCACGTAATCGTGCGGCCGTCCGTGTCGATCACCTCAAACAGTGGGACCCACTGTTTTTCATCCATCCGTTGAATCGACGTTCTTTTAACTCTGTCTTTATGGAATAGGTCCTCCAGCTGGCGTTGAAGAATTAGAAACACCCGCATCTTGGGTCTCCTGTGTGTCCGGGGGGGGTTGTGGACGGAGCGCCCCAGGCGAAGAATCCGCGAACGCACCCCCCGCTTCCTGGGCAAACGCGTCCGGTGTTCCTTCGGTTGTCTTGGAAGGCTGATCTTTGGTGGATGCGGCCGACGCATTGTTTGCTTCGACGGCACCTTGGGCGGGGGAAGCGCCCTCGAGCGCTGGCACATGCAGTTGTTTTGCGGTGGCAAGCAAACGGCCGACGTAGCCGTTTCGGAAACCGCGCGTCTGGGATCCGGTGTTATAGCAACTGAAGGCGCGCTGCAGCGCGCCCTGCCCTTCGCCGGCGTCCTTGACAGCGGTCTTATAGCAATCGGTGAGAACCTTGGCGGACGCACGCAGGTTCGTGCATCCGTCGAGCAGGCCTTCGCCGGTGACCCCTAAAGGTGCGAAGTTTTGGGAGTTAACTTGACCCCAACCGACATCAAAATTGTAATTGCGCTCCGCGAGCCAACGGATTGTCGCAACAGCCTCTTCATGGGTCGCCGGCTGTCGTGGTAGTCGGTAGTTGCCGTTGACGCCGATGGCGAGCCGATTGTTGGAGGACTCTGCGGCAACAAGATATCCCATCGTCAGCGGATGAACGTCCGTCGCGCATTGCCTGGCCAGGGCAAGCACTGATCCCGACAATACGGGGGGGTGTCCTGATGCTTGAACGGAACCTGCTGCTCCGGTGAGGGTAGCTGCAACAATGACCCATACTTTGACGTTTGCCATACAACGAAACCCCGTTTTGTCGTCGGAATTGCAATTTTGATGACTTACGCCCATAGTATAAGGTAAAACCCTCGTGTCAAGCGAAGCCCGCGGCAAAGGCCGCCCGAAGGTGAAGCAGGAGAAATCGACGAAGCCAACGGATCTGGAGTTCGTGCCGCTCGATGCGGAGAAGGCACCGCGCGGCAAGGCGCGTTACCGCGATCCTGACCATCCGTTCAACACGTGGGTTGGCCACGGTAAGCGGCCGGACTGGCTGCGGCGCTACTTGGAAGCGGGCCGCAAGCTTTCCGAATTCGAGGTTGCAGATGAGGAATGACCATGGGAACTGTCGTCAAATTCGCCTCTCGCCGCCGCCCTAGTGCGGCCCCTCTCCCTGCCTTGATGCCGGCGACGGAAAGCCGGCCCGGCGCACATGTTGCCGCCAGGCTGGCACGCCATGTCGGCCGTACCACGTCCGGTTTGGCAGCTGGTGCAGGGCTGGCCATACTTGCCTTGTTGCGCCGCCCAGTGCGATGGGCGGCGCAGCTGGCCATCATCGCTTTCATCGGTAGCGCCGCGGTCGCCTTGTTTAGCCAGTGGCGCGAGCCGAAAATCATCCTAGGCCTGGCGGCGATCACGCTCGCTCTGATCCTCATCCACGCCACGATCCAGGGCCTGACTGACGCCCTAAGTCGGTTCCATCATCACTGAAAAGGAGCAAGCCATGAAACACGCTTTGTTGTTCTCTGTCCTTGTGCTCGCCGGTGGTTCGATAGCGACGACGGCGCAGGCGAAGGATCCGTGCCAAACCCTGATTTGTATGGCTGGTATGGCAGCGTCAGGATCTACGTCGGGTGGTTGCGACAATGCCGTCAGCGACTTCTTCAGCGTCAACGTCTTCAAGCACGGGAACTTCCGCAAGAGCGCCACCAGCGACGCGCGCAAGGAGTTCTTGAATCAGTGCCCGGGCGCGGACAACAACCAGTCGCAGGTCAGCTCGATTATTTCCGCGTTCGGCACGATGCGCCGCTAGAGGAGCGCGTCCTATGAACACATCCCGCGGAACTGTACTCGCTTGTTTCGCAACGCTCGCCGGCTGCGCCAGGCAGCCCGCGCAGGATCCAACGGCCATTTGCTACCTCGACGGCAAACCCTACAGCGAAGGCGCTGTCGTCGACGGAAAGGTCTGCGCCATCGGAGGGCCGCTTATCTACGAAGATGGCCACCGCCACCGATCGTCCACCAGCCCCGCTTCGGCGGGGCTTTTTGCTGCCCGATGGTCCGTTAGACCAGGTCCACAATAGATGGCCCATTTAGATCGGGAAATTATCATTGGACCACACCGTACGAACATGGTACTTTTGAGTATACCCAAAAAAGCCACACAGGAGGCCACCATGTCCGACGTGATTCCTGCCCGCGCCGATCTGGCGAGTGGCATTTGATGGCGCGCGCTCCTGCAGAACCCTTCAAGGTTGCTCGGATTTACCAGCGCGTGAGCACTGATGGACAAGACCTCACGCGACAGGCCGCGATCGTCCAGGAGGCCAAGGCTGCCGGCTTCTACGTCGCCGGCGTCTATCGTGAGAAGGCTTCTGGTGCGCGCGCCGATCGCCCTGAATTGCTGCGCATGATCGAGGATCTGCAGCCGGGCGAAGTGGTCATTGCGGAAAAGATCGATCGGATCAGCCGCTTGCCGTTGGTCGAAGCCGAGCGCCTGGCGGCTTCTATCCGCGCCAAGGGCGCGCGCCTCGCCGTTCCCGGCGTCGTCGACTTCTCCGAAGTCGTGGCCGAAGCGAAAGGTGTGGCAAAGGTCGTGCTCGAATCTATGCAGGATATGCTGCTGCGCATCGCCCTGCAGATCGCTCGCGACGACTACGAGGACCGCCGCGAGCGTCAGCGTCAGGGCATTGAGCTGGCGAAGGCCAGAGACAAGTACCGGGGCCGCCCGGCCGATCCGGCTGTACACGCTCGCATCGTCGCGTTGCGTGGTCGTGGGGAGACGATCGCAAACACTGCGCGCCTAGCCGGCACGAGTGTGACCACCGTGAAGCGGGTATGGGCTGCCCATTGCGAGCAAGGTCATGGGAAATGAAACTCAGGTTTTCCCTGTGCATTTAACCAAGCGCCAATCCAAGCCGCGCAAGCCGTCGTGCTCCAGGTGGGAGCACAGCCGTTTTCGGTATCTGTCGGAATTGATGAGCCTGGAACCGGCCGCGCTGCTGGTGGTTCAGGTTGAACCCTTTGAACCCCGGGGCAAGGTGGATGGTGGCGGCTGGACTACTCGCTTATCGGGCCTGCTTTACCGCAACGCCGGTGGCCTTTACTGGCGAGAAGGGTGGATGGCCGAGCCGCTGGCGCTGGCATCGGCCGATGATGGACTTGGCGATCCCTTCCGCGCTCACATAGAGGATTTGTTGGTCTGGATATCAAGGTTCCGGGGGAATCAAAAGCGGCCCTCAATCGAGGTGTCGGAACGACATGGATTTGAGGCGTTCACGCGAGGTTTGTCCGATGAGCGCCGCCGGTGGCTGGAACAGTTGCGCGAAGCCGCGCAAATTGAAGTCGCGCCGGGAACCTTCCGGTGGAATAGGTGGTAGAGCCGAGCCCGCTCGGGCTCGCGACCGTGATGAACCATGAGTCCTGCACGATGATTACTTGCAGACGAGGGTCGGCAGGGGGATGGCTCAGAGTTCGCCGGGAACTCGCCAGTGGGCCAGATTGAATTGGGCCACGACGACGTCGGCGCATGTGAGGCGTTATCCGTAGGGGCTCTGCCCCTACACCCCTGATCAGTGACTAAGTCCTGCCGGCCCTCAATCCAGCCACTGCGGACGACGGAAGAAGCGCTCTTGTTCCACCAGCTTATCGAGACGGAGAACGCGATCATGGCTTGCTTGGTAAGGAGCGCGGGACTTGAACTCTTCTAAGGCTGCTTTCGCCGCTGATAGATCGTCTTGCCCAATGTGCCACTCAACGATGAACGTGATGAACGATGTGTTGATGGGTTGGTATGCGCCCATGGCCTTCAACACCTCACCAAAACGTCCTGTCTCAGTTCTCCAAGGATCAAGGTCGTACTGCATCCCCAGCGCCTGTTGGGCAGCTTCAAAGATCTGGCGCGCAGGCTTCTTCTGACGGACCTTCTGATAGAACGGCAGTATGGCTGCTTTCTTATCGTGCTCTTCTTGGAGCGCGGCGCAGTCCATCCCGCGATGGAAGTTGCTCTGATTGAGAAGCATGGTGCTGTAAATCTCAAGCATTTGCTCAAAGATGCTTACAACGTGTTCATTGACCTGGCTCACGACCAAAACCACCACTTCATACTCACCGCCCAACCGTTCGCGAACGAACCACTCCCACGCATTTCCGCCATTCTTTACCCACGCCTGATCACCCCGCCCCCATCCGGCATAGAACGGCTCACCCTCACTCGTGACGTGCAGCCACGCATAGAATTTGTCTTTGTGGACCCCCGACATCCAGGTTGCCTGACGAACGACAGCGTGGGCTCCATAATTTTTGAGCATAGGCGCTTCTACTTCCACACGAGCTTGTCCGGATGCTTTTGCCCTGGAAACGATCTGTTCAATGTCCACGATGCGAAACATGCCCTACTCCATCAGTTATGCTCGACGCGACGTCCCCCCGTCATGAGTAGCAGCAGGGATTAGAGTCCGGGGTTGATGATATCGGTGTTGGCCCGGCTGCAGCACCACGCATGTCAAGCGGGTGTGGGCCGCTCACCTGGCGCAGCAGGAATCATGACCCCCGAGGACGAGCGCGCCAGCATGACCTGGTGGAGCGAATTGAGTCCGGCTCAACGCCGGCGGTGGCTGCTGCAGGCCGGCAGCACCCGACCTACAGACGCTTGGAAGTGCTGGCGGGCCGCCGCCTATGCCCCCAGGCCGGCCGATCCCCACGCGACAGTGGCTCGCCTCACAGCGAGGAGCGGCCGAAGCCGGACCGGGTCGTACTGCCGCTGAACGGTTCTTCGGTATCGAGCCAGGCTCCGAGGTCGATTAACAATCACGCTTGTACATTTCCTTGAAAACGTACAATATGCTCCTTGATTCTGTTCCTATCCAATCAAGGAGCTACCATGCAGAGCATGACCATCGAGCAGCTGCGCGTCGCCAATAGCGCGGGTGGCGTCGCCGGCGTCACCTTGAAAGGCCAAGGGGGCGCTTTCCTCGTCCAGATCACGACACGCAACGGCGATGCCGTCTTGGCCAAGGCTCGCGGCGCCGAGCCACGCCGCTTTGGCAACCCGGCGTCGGCGATCAATGTGCTGCGCGACGTCGGCATCACGGTCGGGTCCTTCGACGCCAGCGAGTGGAATCCAGAGGAGAAGGAAGAAACCGCCGGCAACCGCGGCCGCGCCGAGCATATGCGCCAGGCCCACCAGGCAGCGGCATATACGGCTTGGCTGGCTACGGAGACGCAAGCGGCGATCGACGATGCCCGGCCGCGTGTACCCCAAGCGGATGTGCTCGCGCGTCTGGATCGCAAGATGGCTGCGCTTGGCCAGCCCACTCTGGCGTCGCGCAAGAAGCGCGCCTGACGCATGAACAAGCAGGCTCTTGCGACCGAATGGACGCAATTCGCGCTCGATGATCTTGACGCGGTGATCGACTACATCGCCGAGGACAACCCGGCGCGCGCCTATGACTTCGCGGCCGAGATCTACGACAAGACTCTTGTGCTCGAGCGGCACCCGAAGATGGGGCGACCTGGTCGCCCTGGTCTGCCTGCCGGCGTGCGCGAACTGGTGGTGCACCGGAACTACAACGTTCTCTATCGGATATTGGCCAGCACAGGCGTCATCGAGATCCTGCGCGTGAAGCATGCAGCGCAGCAGATACCGTGAGGGTCAACACAAACGTGCCTGGAATCGCCATGGCCAAAAAAACCTACGATCCGTACCGTCCAAGTTCCGAACCTGCGATGAGCATTTACGACGCTTTCCAAGATGAGGCAGCCAAGCGCAAGGGGCGTGACGTGGCCGAGTGGATCAAGGCCGAACGCGATGCCGTCTACCGCGCTGCAATGCTCGCCTTCGAGCGCGCTGGCCTGCCCGCGCCCACAATGGATGAGGTCGAGTTGGCCGAACGCTATGCGCGCGGGTCGAGCGACTACGGCTCCAAGTGGAGCTACACCATCATTTCATGCGTGCGCAACCGAATGAGGTCCCAGGCATCGTCCGTCACCG
The DNA here is from genome assembly GCF_017301775.1 of Xanthomonas translucens pv. undulosa. Taxonomy (NCBI): domain Bacteria; kingdom Pseudomonadati; phylum Pseudomonadota; class Gammaproteobacteria; order Lysobacterales; family Lysobacteraceae; genus Xanthomonas; species Xanthomonas translucens. The sequence goes on along the minus strand of NZ_CP063995.1, from coordinate 29,678 downwards.
CGCGAGAAATTGAATAACTTGCGCGCTCCCGTCGCATAAGGCATGATCTGGTTCAGATTCAGCAATGTGTAGAGATTCGCCCGTGATCGCTATCGAGCCCAAAGCCCTGCAGGAAGCCGCCGACGCCCACCTTGTGCGCGGCGCGGAAATTCGTGCGTCCGAGGATGGGGAGGGCCTGGTCGTGATCGTGGATCTTGGCCAGGACAAGCGCGTGGTCGGCTTGGCTCGGGGCCGAGGCGTCAGGTACTTCCAGAGCTTCGACGGCGCGGCAGCGCTGCTGCTGGAGCGCGGCGTCTCAGAGTTCGTTGCCCATACCGTGGGCTGGATTCCGCGCACTCAACCCAAGTGGATGAAGCACAGAGGACACAATGGTGAAGGTTTTATGGCAGCTGCCGCCTCGATCTGATTGGCGTTAGATCGGGACGCTAAATAAGCAAAAGCCCCGTTGGCGCGGGGCTTTTGTTAAATCAGTTCGGAGGGATGGCCCCAACCGATACGAGCGTTTGGTACCTCGTATTGTAAGGCTCCCCTCTCCGGAACGCAAGGGCGTGTGCGCGAAATTTCGTGCACCGATCGGAGAAGTATGGGCACGAAAACACAGGCGCAGCTCGCGCTATTCAGCCGTGACGACGAGGCGCGGACCTATCACGACGCTGGCCGCACCGGCTTCTTCTCGCTGCTGGTCGACCAGCACGGCGACAAGCGGCAGTCGTCCCACAAGCTGACCGATATGCCGGCCGTGCTCGGCATGATCGACAAGAGCCGCGACACCTGGATGACGCAGGCAGAGTTCATGCGGCCGAACCGGCGCGTGGTCAATCTGCTGCGCATCGGCCTCCTGTTCGCCGATATCGACACATACCGCCAGCCTTGGGCAGCGGGACGCACGCCCGAGCAACTGGCCGCGGCCGTACTGTTTCATTGCGCAGACGAAGGCCTCCCTACCCCGTCGCTCCTGGTTTACAGCGGCCGAGGCCTGCAGGCGAAATGGCTGATGGATGGCACCATTCCGCGCCAGGCCCTCCCGCGCTGGAACGCCTGCCAGCGCTATCTCATCGATCGACTGGCCCCACTTGGGGCCGATCCCCAGGCCAAGGATGCTTCGCGCGTGCTGCGCCTGGTCGACACCGTAAACACCAAAAGCGGCAACATCTGCCGCGTGGTGCACGTCGAAGCTGGCCAGGACGGCCAGCCGATCCGTTACAACTTCGAGTACCTGGCGGAAGCACTGCTGCCGAAAGCCAGATGGACCATCGAGCAGCAACGCCAGGACCGTGCCGATCGACGCGAACGCCAGCAGCTCAAGCTGCTGCCAGGTGGCAAGTCGGACAATCTGCGCGGCTTCTCCGGACGGCAGCTCGCTTGGGACCGCCTTGAGGATCTTCGAACGCTAGCCACGCTGCGCGGTGGCGTGCGCGAAGGTGAGCGGATGCAGCACCTGTTCTGGCGTCTCAATTTCCTGCTGCTATCCGGGGCAACACACAGCGGCCAGATGTATCACGAGGCCGCTGCGCTCGCCGGCGAGCTGGATGCCGGGTGGAACTACCGGAGCAAAGAGCTGATGACGCTCTACAGCAAGGCCAAAGCCTACGAAGCCGGGGAAAAGGTCACATTGGGCGACAAAGAGTTCGCCCCGCTCTACACCCCGAAAAATGACACCCTCATCAACCTCTTCCAGATCACGTCCGACGAGCAGGCGCAGCTGCGCACCATCATTGGTACAGACATGGCCAGGGAGCGCGATCGGAAGCGCCATGAGGCCAAGCGGCGTGCCGCTGGCGCAGTAGACCGGGAGACCTACCTCGATGCGGCCGAGGCCAAGCGGCTGCAGGCCAGAGCCCTCAAGGCAGAAGGCTTGTCAGTGCGCGCGATCGCACAACGCATGGGCGTATCTGTCGGCGCGGTTTCGGGTTATCTGAAAGCCCCCGGGGAGCGTTCAAAGTCCGTCCGTATTACAAGCGACCGCACCATCCTGGGCGCTGCCATCGTGGATGCCGCTGATAGCGGCCAGCTTGGTGTTCAGGGTCCGTCCGTATTACTAATGGCGGAGCCTCGCGGCCGGGATTTGCGCCCATGATTCTTGGGTCGTTCGGTCTGTTTCCTGCGCTCCCGGCCGCCTCGGCCGTAGGCCGGAGTAGCCCCCGTGATTTCAATATCACGAGTAGCCCGCAAGCCTTGTGTGTCAACGCGCAGCGTTGTCCACATGGCGCGCAGGCCGCGCAGCGGCCGGAGAGGGTTGGGGGTTTGGGGGAAGGGATCCAACGCTTGCCGCGCCGTCAGCCACGGTGTCCGTTATCTGCCTGCCAGGCCGGGAGCGTTCAATGAGGGTGAGCCGTTCGTTTCCACCCGAGCTGCTGGCCCAGTTGCGCGACATGCCTGTAACCGAGGCGCTAGACCTCTTGGGCCTGTACTGGAAACGCGACCCGGATTTCCAGCCGCTGAAAGACAAGGCGACGGTGCGTGTCAATGTGTCAATCGGCGTCGGCGTGATCGAGCTGCTGGCCACCGGCCCGAAGTGGTTTGACACCAGGGCGGACCAGGGTGGGGGCGGTGCCATTGACCTGGCGGTGCATCTGCTGCGGCTGGATTTCGTGTCGGCGGTGAAACGCCTGCAGCTCGCCAAGGTCAATCCGCGCTGACGCCGAACCCGCCTGCCAGCTGCAATCGCGTTCGCAGTGCGCCGAGGTTGCCCAGCCCCATCCAGAAAAAGCAAAGCCCGAGACGCGGCAACGTCTCGGGCTCATCGGCATGTCCACCAGACTTGCAGGAGTGGTCGGATTGCTGACCAAAGTATAGCGCCAACCTCCCCCGCTGCCAAGTCGGATCAAGGTTGTTGTATGTTGTATATTGTAGTATCCTACATGCTACTACTACAGCAGGGTAACCCGATGGCCATCACCAAGGATCAGATTTGGACCGTTGCAGACCAACTGGATAGCGACGGGGTCAAGCCGACTCTCAATGCAGTGCGCAAGAAGCTTGGCGGCGGCAGTTTCACCACAATCCAGGACGCCATGGTCGAATGGCGGAAGCGCAAGCTGGAGAAGGCCCTGCCGGTTGTCGAACCTCTGCCGCCCCCGGTCGCCGAGGCCGTCGGCGTCCTCGCCGGAGAAATCTGGACCGTTGCCCGAACTGCCGCCGAACGCGCCCTGGCCGGCGAGCGCGAGAAACTGGCCGCAGAATTCACCGCCCTGCAGGAGCAGGCGCGCGAGGCGATCGAGCTTGCCGACCAGCTAAATGAGGAAGTCGAGCAGCTGCGCCAGGCCGTTGCCGAGGGCGAGGCCGCAAAGGTTGAACGCGATCAGATCGCAGGCGAGCACCAGGCCTTCAAAACCCGCACTGCCCAAGAGATCCACCGGGCATCCGAGAAAGCCGCAGCCAAGGACAGCGAAGCGATCGAGGCGCGCAAAAGCGAGCGCGGCGCGCTGGATAAGGCTGCCCGTTTGGAAGGTCAGGTCGAGGCGTTGCAGACGCAGCTCGCCCAGCTGACCGCAGCGATCGGTAGCCGGGTTTCCGGCTCACGGAAGTGACCGGAGGCCGCCGTCGTGCCTTCCATGCCCTGGCCGGAAATTTCCGCCCTTGTCGTGTCGCTGGCGATCCTCGCGGCGCTGGTCATTGCCAGCGCCTTGCGCCCCAAGGCCCGGGAGCGGCGTCATCGCCGCCGCCAGGACCAGGCGCGGCGCGTCCTGGCCAAGATCAACACCATCCCGCTGATGCCTCAGCGTCTGGCGTACCTGCGCAAGATCGATCCCCTCACCTTCGAAGAATTGCTGCTGGAGGCCTTCGAGCGGCGCGGCTACCGCGTCGAACGCAATACGCACTACACCGGCGACGGTGGCGTCGACGGGGCGGTCTACCTCAATGGCACGCGCTATCTCCTGCAGGCCAAGCGCTACCGCAAGCACGTCAACCGCGCACACATCATTGCCTTCGCCCAGCTGCTGGAAACCCGTGGCTGCCGCGGGATTTTCATCCACACCGGCCGCACCGGCGCCGGTACCCGTGAGCTGGCCGCTGCCAATCCGAACCTCACCATCATCAGCGGTCAACGGCTGCTGGACCTTCTCAACTCGGGTGGGGCGGCAAAGGCTCTCGCCGGCATGGCCAGCTGGTCGAAGTCGCAGACAGCGAGGCCTCCGCGAAGGCCCGCCTGAAGGAACTTGACAAAGAGCGGCAGCGCCGCAATCCGCCCTATTCCCGCGTGGTTTGATGGAAGCACTACCGCGTGCTCCAACGCGATCGCAGCGGTGTCCGGCCGATCCAGCCTGGCGGCGGCCTCCGCTTCCAACAATCTGCACAGAATGCGGCTCTGTTCCTCGCCAACACTCGCCGCGGGGCCATCGCTGACGCTGGCCAGCGCCTGGACGACGTGTCGAAGGATCTCCGGCTCACCCACCAGCTGCTTGATCGCCAGGTTGGCCAGGCGGTAATGCGCGATCGCCTGATCGATCTGCGTGGGTGCGGCGGCCAGCGCCTGAAACTTCAGGATGGCGAACTCGGCATCGCTGGCCAGCGCCGGCAGATCCCGTTCGCCGGCGGCGACCAGGTCGCGCGCGGTCTCGATCTGGCCGGCGGCCAGCATGTCCATCACGTCGCGCGATAAGCGCAGCTGCGCGATGGCTGCATCGCTCGCGGTTGCGCGCCAGCGTTCGCGCGCGGCCGCAACGTCCCAAGAACCCGCAACCAGGTCGGGCAGCACGTCGGCAATGCCAGCCGGGTCGCCGATCCAGGCAATGCGCCCTGCCCCATCGACCAGGTAGACCGCTGGCACGCGTGCTCCGCATCGAGCCCCGCTGCGCGGGTCTCGCCCCTTCGGGCTTCCATCCACGGCCTTCGGCCTCTCACGCCTCCGGCCGCGAGGCGGCCTGCGCGCTGCGCTTGCCGTGATCGGCGGCCAGCCGGGGGCTGGCCAGCGTGCCTGACCGCGGCTCGCCGGCGCCGGCGGCGCCGACCAGCGGCGGGGGCAGCTCGCCCCCCTCTTGCCCACCGTGCGCTGCTGGCCGGGCGGACGGAACCGCCCGGCCAGCGGGCCGTTGGCCGCGCCCCGTGGACAAGACGGGGACGACCTGCAATCGGCAGGGCCGCCCACCCTTCGCCCACCGCTTCCCCCGCCCCTGGGGATGGATGGAACCATCCCCGACGGGCCGGGGCGACGCCTGCGGCGTCGGCCGTGGACGAAGCGTGGACGGCCGGCGCAGCTGTGTGGGGGCCGCCTGGTGGCGTCCCCCCTCCGGGTCGCCCTTCGGCGCCCCTGCGCGCCCCCATGGGGCTTGCCGGCCCTTCCGCGCGATCGTCGGGGCTTGGCAGAGCCGGTCGGGCGCGTCCAGCCCTTGAACCGTGCTCCACGTCGCCGGGGGGAGCAAGGGGCTTTCGCGGCATAAACGGTGCCCCCCGCAAGCGGGTCCCCCCATTTATTCCACGGTCCCCTTGCTCCCCCCGACGCCGCGCCGCAGGCCGGGCCTACCGCGCCCGACCGGCTCCGCCAAGCAGACCCCCGCCGAGGATCTTCCTGCGCTCCAGGACCCGAGGAAGCAGACGGCCGCCAGGCGGCCGCCGCACTCCAGGCGCACCGGCTGCGCCGGCGCGAAAAGCCCGCAACCCTCCCTCACCACCTAGCAGGCCCGGGCGGCGCGGCGCTCAGCCGCACAGAGGAAAAGCGGTCACCGTGGGGGATGGTCGTGGTGATGCCGGCAGATCGAGGGCAGGCCGATCAGGTCGGGGGCCGAGGCGTCCCCGGTGCGGGTGAGGCGTGGAGCGTATCCGTAGGGGCGATGCCCCTACACCCCAGTGCGGCGGCGCGCTGAATCTGTCTTGGGCGGGCGTTTTTGTCTACGAAATAATCTATTGACAGGTGTTGACAAGGCGGGCTGTTTTGTCCTATTATTGTCCCATCGGAAGGAGATGTTAGTCCTATTTCATTCCGATCCAGCCGGGGCCGTGGCGGCAACCACTCCCCAGCCGGTCCACCAACTCGCAGGAGAAACAGCATGTCCAATACCCATTTCATGGAAACCCATGTCCCGTTCAATCAGCTGACCCGTTCGCCCAAGAACGTGCGCCGCACCGGTCGCGATACCCCCGAATACAAGGCCGGCATCGAAGCGCTGGCCGCTTCGATCCTCACGCAGGGCCTGTTGCAAAACCTCATCGTTCACCCGGTCGCCGATGGTGCATTCGGTGTGGCTGCTGGTGGACGCCGCTACGACGCCATCCATCTGCTGGTCACCACTGGCAAGCTCGATCCCGATTGGCCGGTGCGTGTCATCGTCGTGGACGAAAACGACACCACCGCCGCAAGTCTCACGGAGAACTTCGCGCGCGTGGCGATGAGTCCCGCCGACGAATACGACGCCTTCGCTGGCCTCACTGGCGAGGGTTGGAGCATCGACCGTATCGCGGATGCCTTTGGCGTCACGCCGCTGGTCGTGGAGCGCCGGCTGAAACTCGCAGCCGCCGCGCCGGAGCTGATCGAACAGTTCCGCCAAGGTCTTCTGACCACCGAGCAGATGATTGCCCTGTGCGCCACCGACGACCACGCCCTGCAGCTGTCCGTGTGGGAGCGGCTTGGTTCCGCGTGGAACAACAGCCCGGCCGCGCTGCGCAGCGCTGTGCTTGCTCAGGAGGTCGATGCGTCCGCCGACAACCGCGTCGCCTTCATTGGCGGCGTGTCCGCCTTCGAGGCTGCCGGCGGCGTCGTGCGCCGCGACCTGTTCACTGACGATGAAAATGGCGGTTTCATCACCGACGTGGCGCTGCTGGAAAAGCTGGTCGCCGACAAGCTGGAAGCCGAAGCCGAGACGCTACGCGCCGAGGGCTGGGGCTGGGTCGAGGTGTGGCCGTCCTTCGACTACACCAACTTCCAGCGGCTCGGGCAAGCGCCGGAGGTGCTGGGCGAGGTGTCCGCCGAGGACCGCGCCAAGCTGGACGAGTTGCGAGTCGAACTTGCCAAGGTCAATGCCGAGGTCGAGGCCTTGGAAAACTCCGATGAAAACAACGACGAGGAAAACGAGCGCTTAGGCCAGCTGTACGACCTGCAAGATGAAATCCCCGATCAGATCAGCGAGATCGAGGCAAAGCATATGGTTGTTCCGGACGTTGTGCGGCACCTGTCGGGGGCGCTGGTTATCCGCGATGCGGGGCGGCTGCGCATCGAGCGCGGCATGGTGAAGACCGCCGACCGCAAGGCCATCGCCGCCGCGATGGGCGAAGGGTCGGCCGTTCAAGGCGGGCGCGAGAGCGAACCGGCCGGCCGCAAGAGCGATGCTGTGTCCGACGCCCTGCGCCGTTCACTTCTGGGGCACCGCAATCTCGCGGTGCAGATGGTCGTGTCGCAGCGGCCGGACGCGGCCAAGCTCCTGCTGGCGTGCTGGGTGGTGAAGGAAATCCGCCGTCAGGACTCCCACGGCTACACCCCGCGCACCGTGCCGACCGACCTTGCCATTTCCAGCGGCTACGGCACCCGGACCCATCACCCTATCGCGGACGAAGCGGGCAAGGCCAAGGCCGGCGCATTCGCGGCGGCGTGCAAAGAAGCTATCAAGGGCCTGCCCACCACGGACGGCAAGCTGTGGGATGCGTTGGCCGCGATGGAACCGGCGCAGCTTGACGGCCTGATCGCCTATGGCGTGGCCCTGTCGGTCAGTGTCGATAGCAACCACACGACCCTGACCGCAAAGCTGCTGGAAACCTTGCAGTTCGACATGGCCGATCACTTCGAGGCAACCGCCGATAACTATCTCGGCAAGGTTTCCAAGGGGCTGATCGTCGCCGCGTTGGACGAGGCCAAGCAGGTCAAGGGCTACACCGACCGGGCCGCGCTGCTCGCACAGAAGAAAGGCAAGTTGGCCGCCGAGGCCGAAACGCGCCTCGCAGGTTCGGGTTGGGTGCCCAAGGGCATCCGCACGCCCAAGCTGAAGGCCGCGCCAGCGCCCAAAAAGTCGGCGGCATCGAAGACCGCAGCACCGAAGGCCAAAGCCAAGGCCACGAAGACAGTGGCGAAGCCGAAGAGCCGCAAGGCCAAGGCTGAGAGCGCAGCCGGCCTCGCCGCCTGATTGCGCGGGTGGCCGGGTTCGCCCGGCCACCCGCCCTGTCCTTCGACGGATGACCGCCATGAACCAAACGAATCCTATCCTCGTGGGAGACGACACCGATGCGCGTTGATCCCCACGTCCAGACCATTAGCAAGCTGCTAAAGGCGTGCCGCTATCGCCATGATCTCTACCCGCTGTTTTCCGACTGCATGGCCTGCATGGCTATCGCTCTCAGCAACGCGGTAGACCATGCCCAGCGCGAGGCACGCGAAGCCCGTTACCTCGAAATCGTCCGGCGCTACGACCGCGAGGTGATCGACACGTTTCCGAAGGTGCTGGCCGAAGTGACGATGGCCTTGGAAGCCGGACCCAGCGACGTGCTCGGCGCTGTGTTCGGGGCGCTGGAATTGCACAACACCGCGCGCGGGCAATTTTTCACGCCGTATGAGTTGTGCCGGATGATGGCCCACATGCAGATCGGCGACGGCGACGACGCCCGCGCGATCATCGAGCGCGAAGGCTTCATCACTGCCTGCGAGCCGGCCTGCGGCGCTGGTGCGCTCATCATCGCGCTGGCCGAAGCCCTGCAGCATGCCGGCATCAACTACCAACGGCATCTGCACGTCACCGCCGTGGACGTGGACACACGCGCCGCCCACATGGCATACGTGCAGTTCTCCCTGCTGCATCTCCCCGCTGTCGTCATCGTCGGCAATTCCCTGACCTTGGAGGAGCGCGAGCACTGGTACACGCCCGCCCACATCATGGGTGGCTGGAATGCGCGGCTCGCCGCGCGGGATCGCCGCGAGGTTGCCGCCTCGCCGGCTATTGGTGTTTCCACCTGCGAGGAAGGCGGCGGCGTTGCCGCGCCGCCCGCCGCACCATCGAACAGCCGCCGCGAGCGGGGGCCAACTCACTCAATCGGGCAGCTCACGCTGTTCTAGCATTCCCGTCACGGGATCCTGAAGCACACTTCCTGCAGCCCGCTTGTGAATTGGCAAAGTCAGCGCAACTCGCCAAAGAAAATGCAACCGCCAGCCGGTTACTCGACGTGACCAGATATGACAGCGATTACCCGACAAACGGCAATTGATGGCCGTCCTAAAATTAGGTACAATGCGCACATGGGATGGACAACGGGTCCGCCCTCTCTGGCTAAGGAGCCGACAATGAGCAAGATCGCGATCTACATCCGCAACGAAACTGGCGCCATCACTTACAAGGGTGAGCAACACTGGGACAGCCGCGCCCAGGTGATCGAGCACTACTACCTGCCCAAGACGGGTGACCATGAGCAGCTTGTCGGATGGCCGCACTCGGCCATCACTTGGCACGGTGACCATGGTTTTGGGGAGGAGGTCTAAACCATGACCAGCACGGACAAGATCATGTACACGCTCGGGCAACTCGCCCGAGCCGTTTACCCGAAAGGCGAGATCCCTCCCGCCATGCTTAACGCGCTGCTGACGCGCCCAGCGATTGGGCTAGGTATGCTCTCCAAGTCTCCCCCGGCGCGTGCTCAGCGCCGCACCTACGACAAGCACGTCGATTACGACAAGCTGGTGGCTAGCCTACCGGCCGACATCACAGCTGGCCCCGTGCCTGTTGCCGATCAAGGCCATTTCTGGCTCGGCTGGTATCACTACCTGGCCGCACTCGATCGCGCGGGCAAGTGGGGTCCGGATCAGTTGATTCGCGCAGGAAAACTGCTCTACGGCGATCGGTGGCAGTCCGAACTTGCTCGCGACCTTGGTGTAGCTGACCGTACCGTGCGGGCGTGGGTGTCCGGCGCGCGGAAGCCAGTGGCCGGTGTGTGGGCCGACATTGCCGCGTTGTTGCGACAGCGGAGCAATGAAGGGCTGGCGATGTTGCAAGAGCTTGATTCGACCACTTAGCTGTACCAGTTGCATCGCCTGTGCAGATTCACACCGCTTGGCAGACCCAAGCGGGCTTTTTTTGCCTCGCATTTGCCGGTGTGATTGGTGTCACATTGGGGTTCCACGTGTATCCATGAGTTGGGCGTGCCCCTGCGCTTTGCTCCGGGTCGGGCTGTCGTGCTTCGCATCGAGCCCCGCTGTGCGGGTCTCGCCCCTTCGGGCTTCCATCCACGGCCTTCGGCCTCTCACGCCTCCGGCCGCGAGGCGGCCTGCGCGCTGCGCTTGCCGTGATCGGCGGCCAGCCGGGGGCTGGCCAGCGTGCCTGACCGCGGCTCGCCGGCGCCGGCGGCGCCGACCAGCGGCGGGGGCAGCTCGCCCCCCTCTTGCCCACCGTGCGCTGCTGGCCGGGCGGACGGAACCGCCCGGCCAGCGGGCCGTTGGCCGCGCCCCGTGGACAAGACGGGGACGACCTGCAATCGGCAGGGCCGCCCACCCTTCGCCCACCGCTTCCCCCGCCCCTGGGGATGGATGGAACCATCCCCGACGGGCCGGGGCGACGCCTGCGGCGTCGGCCGTGGACGAAGCGTGGACGGCCGGCGCAGCTGTGTGGGGGCCGCCTGGTGGCGTCCCCCCTCCGGGTCGCCCTTCGGCGCCCCTGCGCGCCCCCATGGGGCTTGCCGGCCCTTCCGCGCGATCGTCGGGGCTTGGCAGAGCCGGTCGGGCGCGTCCAGCCCTTGAACCGTGCTCCACGTCGCCGGGGGGAGCAAGGGGCTTTCGCGGCATAAACGGTGCCCCCCGCAAGCGGGTCCCCCCATTTATTCCACGGTCCCCTTGCTCCCCCCGACGCCGCGCCGCAGGCCGGGCCTACCGCGCCCGACCGGCTCCGCCAAGCAGACCCCCGCCGAGGATCTTCCTGCGCTCCAGGACCCGAGGAAGCAGACGGCCGCCAGGCGGCCGCCGCACTCCAGGCGCACCGGCTGCGCCGGCGCGAAAAGCCCGCAACCCTCCCTCACCACCTAGCAGGCCCGGGCGGCGCGGCGCTCAGCCGCACAGAGGAAAAGCGGTCACCGTGGGGGATGGTCGTGGTGATGCCGGCAGATCGAGGGCAGGCCGATCAGGTCGGGGGCCGAGGCGTCCCCGGTGCGGGTGAGGCGTGGAGCGTATCCGTAGGGGCGATGCCCCTACACCCCAGTGCGGCGGCGCGCTGAATCTGTCTTGGGCGGGCGTTTTTGTCTACGAAATAATCTATTGACAGGTGTTGACAAGGCGGGCTGTTTTGTCCTATTATTGTCCCATCGGAAGGAGATGTTAGTCCTATTTCATTCCGATCCAGCCGGGGCCGTGGCGGCAACCACTCCCCAGCCGGTCCACCAACTCGCAGGAGAAACAGCATGCTTGCTAGTCGTTTTGGCCGTCGTTCCCAAGGTATCCGCTCCGCCCAACCGCTGACCAACGACGAGATCGTCCGGTTCGCTCCGTCGATCTTCGCCAACGAGCCGCATGAAAGCCGCTCGCAGCGTTACACCTACATCCCGACCATCGATGTCCTCGATGGTCTGCGCAAAGAAGGGTTTTCACCGTTTATGGTCGTGCAGACGCGCACTCGCAATCCCGACAAGCGGGAGCACACCAAGCACATGATCCGCATGCGTCACGCCAACCAGATCCAGGCGGGCGAGGCCAACGAAATCATCTTGCTCAACAGCCATGACGGCAGTTCGTCCTACCAGATGCTCGCCGGCGTCTTCCGGTTCGTCTGCCAGAACGGCATGGTGGTCGGTGATACGGTCAGTGATATCCGTGTGCCCCACAAAGGCGACGTCGTCGGCCAGGTCATCGAGGGCGCCTACAAGGTAGTCGACAGCTTCGCCGCCGCCGACGAGCAGCGCGAGGGCATGCAAAGCTTGACGCTTAGCGAGGGCCAGCAGACAGCCTTCGCGCGCGCAGCCCTTGCCCTACGCTACGACGAAGATGCGGCCCCTGCCCCGGTCACCGAACAGCAGCTGCTGACCCCGAAGCGCTGGGAGGATCGCAAGTCGGATCTGTGGACCACGTTCAACCGTGTGCAGGAAAACATGGTGCGCGGCGGCTTGCGTGGTCGCAATGCGAAGGGTCGGCCCACCACCACCCGCCCCGTCAATGGGATCGACCAGAGCATCAAGCTCAATCGGGCGCTGTGGGTGTTGGCCGACGAAATGCGCCGCCTGGCAGCCTAACCAACAGGTCCCGGCGCAAGCCGGGACCTCCCTGCCCCGTGTTCGGCGCGTGACTGGATGAACTTCTCGAGGTATCGCCTATGAGCGAAATAATTCCTGATGTGATCGACACGCAGTGCCGGCGCTGCGGGACACCGTTGCGAACCTTGCGCCAAAGCCTGCTTGGCTTGGATGAGCTGAAACAACGGCTCGGCAGCATCTGCACGGTGTGCCTGACCCCCGAAGAACATGCCGAGATCGCGCAGGCACAAATCGAGGCGTTGACCCTAGCCGCTTACATTCGTCGCCTGCAGGAGGAATGAAGACCGCCACACGCGTTCCCCCGCCCAATTCTGTCAATAGTTTACTAAAAAGTATTGACAAGTATTGACAAAAATGTGATTCTAGTCGGGCCGGATCCACGAGGCGGCAACCTCGCCGGCGCGCTCACCAAAGCAGGAGTACCACCATGGCAAATCTCAACGAAGTTCGTTTGATCGGCAATGTCGGTAAGCCCATCGAGTTGCGCAACCCCAATGGCACCGACGTATGCACCGTCTTCCTCGCGACCAACAGCTATCGCGGCAAGGGTGAGCAGCGCGAGCAGCGCACCGCTTGGCATCGCGTCGTGCTGTTCGACCAGAACGCCCGTTATGCCGCTCGACATGTGCAGGTCGGCGATACGGTTTTCGCCGCTGGTCACCTCGATTATCGCCAGTGGGAGCGCGACGGCGAGGTGTACCACACCACTGAAATCATCGCCGATGACTTCCAAGGCCTGCGCCTGCGTGGCGTCGAACGTTCCGCCAATGACAACGGCGAGGAAGAGTGATGCGAGGCCTTCGGATGATCGGCTTGGACGTTCGCCGCAATCTTGGTCGCTTGCTGCCGCGCCGATCACCTCAATAACCAACAGGCGGGGCACCATGCCCCGCCGCAATCTCTAGGAATATCGCCACAATGCTCAAAGCGCCCATGACCGCCGCAGAATTCGAAGCTATCCAGCCACGGTTAGGACGGCTTAGTGGCGACACAGTAAAAATTGCCCGCCGCGTCCTGGTCGATGGCAAATCCCAGGCGGAGATCGCCGAGGAAACAGGCCTCACCCGGCAGCGCGTCAGCAAGATGGTGCAGCGGGTCGTGGCCGCTGCCAATGAGTTTCCGCCCGATTGGGAACGCGTCGACGAATGGATGCCGCCGGAACTGGCCACGAAGGTTCGCACACTTGCGGCCGAAGCTCGCAGCAACGCACAGGAGAAAGCCCATGCTTGACGCACACGAAATCGAAGATCGCCGCCGCGCCGTGGCCAACGCAATCGCATCCCAGCGGCTCGAGGGCCTCGAGGTCGATGCCCAAACTCAAGCCGAACTCGAGCGCGTGGCGCTGGGCGAAATGGAGCCGGCAGACGTGATCGCCAGCATTCGCCGGCGCCTGGTCGTCAGCGACGAACAGAAGAGCAGCTAGGAGGACTTATGTCTATCACTCAGCGTTTCAATCGGGAAAAGGCCTTCAAATTCGTCCGCCTCGTTATCGGATTGCTGTTCTTTGCAGCCTGTGCCTACAGCATCGGAGACTTCGTTGTTTTTAAACTCGCGCCCTCGTTGTTTGGTTAGTGATGGCCAAATACGACAGTGTCCCAGACCCCTATATCGATCCAGCTACTGGGATCATGCGCAACCTGGTGGGCGCGCGCGCGCAGCACGAACTGGACCGCATCGAAGCCGCGTTCGCATCCGTCCGCGCATACGAGCTGGAAAAGGGTCCGGCTGTCGGCCGCTACGATCTCGATCACCTGCGTAGCGTGCATCGCAGTTTGTTCCGAGATGTGTATCCCTGGGCCGGAGAAATCCGGTCCATCATCATCGAGAAGGGCGAAACCCGCTTCGCCATGCCCGAGCACATCGAGGGCGCGGGCGCGCAGCTGTTCCGCCAGTTGAACCGGGAGCAGAACCTTCGCGGCTTGGATGCCGACGATTTCGCCAAGCGGGCAGGGCACTACCTTGGCGAAATCAACGCCCTGCACCCGTTCCGCGAGGGCAACGGGCGCGCGCAGCGCGCCTTTGTCGGGCAGCTGGCCAGCGATGCCGGCTATTCCATCGCCTGGGATCGTGTCAGCCGTGACGACATGACCCGCGCCTCGATCGAGGCCTATCACAGCACACCCGACCGGCTTGCCCAACTGATCCGCGACAATCTCACCGATCGCGATCACGCCCGGGCCGTGGAGCTGGGCCGCTCGCTCGCCGGCGCCGGCGCCAGCGTCGCCTATGCCGAGCTTGGACAGACCTATACCGGCCGCGTGCTCGGTGCGACCGAACGCTATGTGGTGCAAGAGCGCGCGGACCTGCCCGGCGAGCTGGTCTTGCACAACCGCTACCGCGTCGTCGGCGACCTTGAGGCCCAGCGCGGCCAGGCCGTCGAGATCCGCTATCCGCAAGGCGATGTTGCGTTGGTCATGCCCGCCAAAGGCCATGACGGCCCGGGCAAAGAGAAGGCCACTCCGGACAAGGCCGGCGACTTCGGCCGAGACTTCGGCCGGTAGGGCAGGGCATGGACGTATCGCTGGCCAACTACGTCGACGCGATAGTTGAAGCTGCGGGCGCGATCCGATCGGCCAACGATGCCAATGACGCCCTGCAGGCGCTGGCCAGGTTCGAGGCGCTGGCCTGCGACGTGGACATGCAGCTGATGCTAGCCACGTCCTTCCAGCTCTTGGTCAACCTCTTGCCCGACCATGTGCCGACGATAGGGCAGGGGGCTTGATCGGCGGCCAGCCGGGGGCTGGCCAGCGTGCCTGACCGCGGCTCGCCGGCGCCGGCGGCGCCGACCAGCGGCGGGGGCAGCTCGCCCCCCTCTTGCCCACCGTGCGCTGCTGGCCGGGCGGACGGAACCGCCCGGCCAGCGGGCCGTTGGCCGCGCCCCGTGGACAAGACGGGGACGACCTGCAATCGGCAGGGCCGCCCACCCTTCGCCCACCGCTTCCCCCGCCCCTGGGGATGGATGGAACCATCCCCGACGGGCCGGGGCGACGCCTGCGGCGTCGGCCGTGGACGAAGCGTGGACGGCCGGCGACAGCTGTGTGGGGGCCGCCTGGTGGCGTCCCCCCTCCGGGTCGCCCTTCGGCGCCCCTGCGCGCCCCCATGGTGCTTGCCGGCCCTTCCGCGCGATCGTCGGGGCTTGGCGGAGCCGGTCGGGCGCGGTAGGCCCGGCCTGCGGCGCGCTCAAGGCGCAGAGGAAAAGCGGTCAGCGTGGGGGATGGTCGTGGTGATGCCGGCAGATCGAGGGCAGGCCGATCAGGTCGGGGGCCGAGGCGTCCCCGGTGCGAGTGAGGCGTGGAGCGTATCCGTAGGGGCGATGCCCCTACACCCCAGTGCGGCGGCGCGCTGAATCTGTCTTGGGCGGGCGTTTTTGTCTACGAAATAATCTATTGACAGGTGTTGACAAGGCAGGCTGTTTTGTCCTATTATTGTCCCATCGGAAGGCAATGTTAGTCCTAATTCTTTCCGATCCAGCCGGGGCCGTGGCGGCAACCACTCCCCAGCCGGTCCACCAACTCGCAGGAGAAACACAATGACAAGGGTTTACGGCGGATGCATCGAACCGGGCGGTATGGAGCTTGACGATCAGGCTTATTCGATCAAATGCCCGGAGTGCGGCGGCGACGCGAAGCGGCACGATTGGGAGTCGGCGGATGGTGGGTGCATCAACAGCTATTGGTCAGAACGCTGCGCCCACTGTGGCTACGCAGATGGAAATTCCGATATCGGCTTGGAAGATGACTTCGACTTTCCATGGCAAGAACTCGACTCCGTAGACTGCTCCGATGAGGAAGAAGATCCGGCGACTGCCGTATCAGGGCCGTGGAGAGCAGAATGGACGACCCCGGCCGACCTGATGGCCTTGGCCAAGGGGCAGCCCTGCGAGGTGAAACCATGAGCCGCCATACCATCACCGTCCGCAGCTTGGACAACGAACACCGGTTGGATCCAGCCGGGACAATCGGCTATGACCGCATGCTGCGCACCTACTTCGTCCAGGGCTTTCCCAAGCCGAATGAGGACGCAGAGCATGCACTGTGGATCGGCTGCTGGCTGGAAGAGTTTCCGACGCTGGCGAGCCTGTACGAGGGGGCAGCTGCCGAGGGGTATGCGATCGAGGGCGTGAGCGACGAGATGGCGGCCGCGATGGCCCGGGAGGCCTCGATGCCGGCAGAGCCGAGCGCGGCCGAGCGGTTCGGCCTGGTCAGGTAGACCTGGCACAGAGGCAAAAAGAAGGGGCGGCTTGGCCGCCCCTTTCTCGTATCAGCTCCCGGCAATTCGCATGGCCAGGTAGACCGCTGCTCCACCGACGCCACCGCCCACCAGGGCGAACACGGCCAGCAGAACGGTCAATCGTCCGCGTGCCAATCGCAGCTCCCGTGCGGCGGCGCTGGCTTCGCCGGCGGCCACCTGGGCCGCCTTGACGGTGTCTTTCCCCTGCTGATCGATGACACGCGACAGCCGAACGCAGGCCTCGTTGATGTGCCCATTGCCTTCCTTGACGGCCGCCTGCAGCTCCGCCTTGGCTTCCTTGACGGTCTTGGGGATCGCGGCCTGCAGGGCCTCGACCCGATCCAGGATGCCCCCGACGTCGCCCAACAGTTCGGCCATCAGGGCTTCGCGGGTTGTTGTCGGTCCGGCCATAACTTACTCCCTTGCCTACTTGGTCAGGACCGCGAACACGCTGTTCAGATTTTCCTGGGCCGAGGCCGCAAGGCGCTTGGCGGAAATCTTCGACGCGATCGCCTGCTTGTCTTCCGGCGTCTTGGCCTCACGCAGCTGGGCCTTGTAGTCCGTGGTATCGGCCACGAGTTCGTCGATCGTCATGTCCAGCGCCCGCAGCCGCTGATACAGCTCGGAATACTGGATCGCCGCCGCAGGCCGCAGGGTGAAAGACTTCTTGTCTTCATGGAACGCGATCAGGGGATAGAACGCATCCTCGACCGTATCGTCGGCCTCGAGCTTGTTGAACACAACGCGGATCTTCTTAGCCGGCACGCCCATCGCGGTCAGGGCCTGGATGGTCGCGATCGTGTCCTTGATCTGCTTGGCTTCTTTCACCGTAGGGATCACGAACAGGTCCATATCCTCATGCGAGCCGCGGTACTGGCGCATGAGCTTGACGAAATCCTCGACGTTGGACGAGCCCACGTCGATGACGGCCGAGTCGATCACCAGCAGCTGTTCCTGCAGGGCGCCGAACTGCTTGCCCCGCACGCTGCTATCGCCGCCGCCCTCATCGGAGTTGATCGACTCTACCGCGATGTATTCGGCATCCTTGATGCGGGGATACAGCAGGTGCTTGGAGACCGTGGACTTGCCGGTGTTGCCGGAGAAATTGATAACTGCAATCTTCATTACTCGCTCCTAGGTAGTGCGTTTCTTGCCGATGATTGGCTTCCGGCGCGTCATGTAAGACTCCCCGACCTCGTCGCGCTTGATACGGTCAATCGCGTCGTCAAAGCTTGTGGTCGGGGCAGCGTCTTCCGCGGCGTCAGCCGTCGAATCCTCCTGGGGCGCATCTGCCGGGGCCTGCGGATTGCCGTCCGCCCTGGTGGCCCTGATCGCCTTTGGAGGGGTCTGCTTGGCACCGCCCGCATGCTGCGCGCGATACCGATACAGCGTTTTGCGGAAGGTCTCTAGCGTTACGTCTAGCCCCCCCGCAGCCAGCGCTGCGACGATCTCTTCGTGTCGCACGCCTTGGTCTAGCTTCTCTTCGATCTCTGGCATCACGCGGCGCAGCTTCGCCGCTTTCGTGCCGCCTGTGAGTTCAGTGATCGATTGCTTCAGCTTATTGACATCCACATTCATCACCCTCCGTTTGGTCTTGCAAATTGTCCTAATTATTTCCTACTTATTTCCCACTGTCAACCACATTCGGGTTATAGAAGTCCCCGATCTGTCCGATTCGTGTCCGAGCCTAGCACGCTAGCGCGTACTAGGCAGCGTTCGGACGCTTTTTTGGCTCCCTGGCGTCCCTTAACCGATCATGTTTCTGTTTTTTTGGGGGTCTGCCCTTAACCTGGTGCCATACACCATACGCAACGCTGCGCGCTGCTAAGTCTTTGAAAAAAATACGTTTTTTCAAAATTGCCTAGCGAGAACGTAAGACGTGCGTATTACGATTGTTGATATTTTTCCTGATTTTGCTAGTATCGAGCGTAAGACAGACGTAAAACAGAGGCGGAAATTGTGGCGTCCATTACCTTTCGATGCAGCGAACGCGAGAAGATCGAGATCGAGCAGCGCGCCAGCAATAGCGGCATGAACATCACCGACTATGTGAAGGCGCGGCTGCTGGGCACCGATGACAGCCGCGATCTGCTGCAGGCGATCGCCGAGCGCCTCGAGCACGGGGCAGGCGACGTCGCTGGCCCGGGCGGCATAGGCCGAGGAGAGCTGGCCATGCTGGTCGAGTTGCTGCTGATGATGCGGCACACCGTCAAGCCCGATACCCAGCGCCAGGCGCAGGCAGAAGTCGAGCGCCTTGGACTGGAGGTTTGGAGTTCCGAAACAGCCAAGCGAGGATAGATATGGACGACAAGCAGAAGGCCCAGGCGGTATTCGCCGCCTTGCTGTTCACCCCGATCGCAACCTGGTTCATCACAGCCAAGACCGTCTATGGCTTCACCCCGCAGGACGTTCGGCCGCGCTTGGCCTACCTGTTCAAGAACACGTTCGAGTTGTGGCCGCTATGGGCCGCGCTGCTGGGCGGGGTCGCCCTTGGGATTGTGGTGGCGGTCCTGGTCGTGAAGTTGAATCGGAAGGTCTTCGCCGGCGCTCACTTCGACAAGTTCTATCGCGGCACCAAGCTTGCCACCGCGCAGGAGCTTGCCCGCGAAACCACCGAGCGCAATCGACCGCAGATCACGATCGCGGCCGTGCCAGTTCCGATCGAGGCCGAGAACACCCATTTCTCGATCGGGGGGGCGACCGGTACCGGCAAGTCGACCATCTTCAAAGAAATGATGTTCGGCCTCCTGCAGCGCGGTGACCGCATGGTCGTGACAGACCCTGACGGGGAGTTCTTGTCCGCGTTCTACAGGCCTGGCAAGGACAAGATCCTCAATCCCTACGATAGCCGCACCGAGGGGTGGAACTTCTTCAACGAAATACAGGATGACTACGACTTCGAGCGCTACGCGAAATCGATCATCCAGCCGTCCGACAGCAGCGAGTCGGAAGAGTGGAACGACTACGGCCGCATGCTGTTCCGCGAGGTCGCCCGCAAGCTGTTCAATACCAGTCGCCAGCCAACCATGCGGGACGTGTTCGGCTGGACCAACCAGCGGCCCGTTGAGGAGTTGGAGGCCTTCGTGAAGGGGACGGCCGCCCAAGCCCTGTTCACGGGCAATTCGCGTGCGACCAGCAGCGTTCGGTTCGTCCTGTCCAACAAGCTGTCGCCCCACCTGAAAATGCCCGATGGTCCTTTCTCCCTGCGCGATTGGCTTGCCGATCCCAAGGGCGGGAACCTGTTCATCACCTGGGACGAGAACATGCGCGAGGCGCTGCATCCGATGATTTCGTGCTGGGTCGATACGATCTTCACGTCGGTCCTGGGAATGCCGGTCGATCACGATCGGCGCATCTGGACCTTCCTCGATGAGCTGGAATCGCTCGACCGGTTGCCCACACTCGGCGATGCCTTGACAAAGGGCCGCAAGAAGGGCCTCAGCGTCGTCACAGGCTATCAGTCCTATACGCAGCTGGTCCGGATCTACGGCGAGGAGCTGGCCGAGACCCTGCTTAGCAACCACCGCACCACCGTGGCAATGGCTGTCGGACGCATGGGCGAGAAGACTGCAGACCGGCTATCCAAGGCGCTCGGCGAGCACGAAGTCATGCGCCGTAAGCAGGGCTCCAGCCGGCGCTGGGGTCAGATGGGTACGCGAAGCGAGAACGAAGAGGTCAAGACCGAGCGCGTTGTGTCGGTCGCGGAGATCATGGCTCTGCCCAACCTTGAAGGCTATCTCGCCTTCCCCGGAAGTCTGCCGGTTGCCAAGTACAAGACCGAGCCGGTGACCTATACGCGGTCCGAACCCGTGCCAGGCATCCTGCGTTCTGAACGGGTGTTTTCATCATGATCGATATCACCGTGATCACGCGCCAGTCGGTCGGCAAGGTCGTCTCCTACTATGCGGACGGGGCTGACGACTACTACGCCAAGGACGGCACAGCCATGCAATGGCAGGGCGAGGGTGCGGCCGCACTGGGGCTAGAGGGGGAAGTCGATCGCAAGCGCTTCGGCGAACTCCTGGACGGCCGCATCGATGAGCACACCCGCACGCGCCGCATTCCCCCGACCACCGAAGCCGCCCGCAAGGAGCGGCTGGCCTACGATCTGACGTTCAGCGCCCCCAAGGGTGTTTCCCTGCAGGCCTTGGTTCACGGCGATCACCGGATCGTTGAGGCCCATGAGCGGGCTGTCGCTGCTGCCGTGCGCGAGGCGGAAAGCCTGGCGATGGCCAGGTCGACGGCCAGCAAGAAGACAAGCGTCGAACATACGGGAAAACTGGTGGTAGCGAAGTTTCGGCATGAAACTTCCCGGGCGCTCGATCCCGATCTGCACACCCATGCCGTTGTCCTGAATCTGACCCAGCGTGCCGATGGGCAGTGGCGCGCGCTCACCAGCGACGGCATCGTCAAGTCGCTGCGCCACCTGGGTAACGTCTACAAATCGGAGCTGGCCCGCGAGCTGGAGAAAGCAGGCTTCACGCTTCGCTATGAGCGCAATGGCACCTTCGACCTGGCACACTTCACCGAGCATCAAATCCGCGAGTTCAGCGCCCGCAGCCAGCAGATCGAGGCGGCATTGGCTGCCCAGGGCCTAAACCGTGAAACCGCCACACATGCCCAGAAGAACCAAGCGGCTTTGTCCACGCGCCAGCGCAAGGTCGAGGTCGACCGCGCAGCCATCCGGCAGGAATGGCAAAAACGCGCCGCCGAGCTGGCCATCGACTTCCATAGCCGCGAATGGGCAGGGACAGGACGTGATGGTGTTGAGGAGCGCACTCAGCGGCTACCGCCCAAGGAAATCGAAAAACCGCTCGAGCACTATGCCGACAAGGCGGTCCAGTTCGCGATCAAGTCGCTGACCGAGCGCAATGCGATCGTGAAGCAGTCGGAACTTGAGGACGTGGCCTTGACGCACGGTTTCGGGCGCGTGACGACCGAAGACATCCGGGCTGCGCTCGATCGAATTACCCGCTCTGGCCACCTCATTCGCGAGCTGCCCGTCTACGTCTCCATGAACCCGGGCGGAAAGAAGAAAGCCGATGGCCAACCCGGGCCGGCACTCACGCGCCAGGAATGGGTTGCCACCCTGCAGGCCAGCGGCAAGTCCAAAGCCGAGGCGATCCGGCTGGTCGATATGGGGGTGCGCAGCGGTCGCCTCGACAAGCAAGAGCCGCGCTTCACGACCCACATCGCGCAGAAGCGGGAGCGGGACATTCTGCAGACGGAACAACGCAATCGGGGCGTGATGGAAAGCCGGATTGCCCCCGAGGTCTCGCGTGCCTTCCTAGCCGACAAATCGTTGAATGAAGAGCAGCGCCGGGCTGTTCAGCACATTGTGGAAAGCGCGAACCGCTTCATCGGCGTCCAGGGATATGCTGGTACTGGCAAGACCCACATGACTAAGGCCGCCGCG
Source organism: Xanthomonas translucens pv. undulosa (assembly GCF_017301775.1). Taxonomy (NCBI): domain Bacteria; kingdom Pseudomonadati; phylum Pseudomonadota; class Gammaproteobacteria; order Lysobacterales; family Lysobacteraceae; genus Xanthomonas; species Xanthomonas translucens. The sequence goes on along the minus strand of NZ_CP063995.1, from coordinate 7,888 downwards.
GAACTTCTGGAAGCCAACGGCTTTCATGTCACCACGATGGCACCCTATGGGTCGCAGAAGAAGGCGCTGGAGGAAGCCGGGTTAGACAGCCGCACCGTGCAGGCATTCCTGCGAGCCAAGGACAAGAAGATCGATGCGAACAGCGTGGTCTTCGTCGACGAGGCCGGCGTTATTCCAGCGCGCCAGATGCTCGAAATCATGAAGACGATCGAGGCGCACGGCGCTCGGGCGGTCTTTCTCGGCGACACCACACAAACCAAGGCAATCGAGGCCGGAAAGCCCTTTGACCAACTTCAGAAGGCCGGTATGGACACCGCCCACATGGTCGAGATTCGCCGGCAGAAGGATCCCCAGCTGCTGGAGGCCGTCAAGCTGGCGGCTGAAGGCCAGACGGAAAAGTCCGTGGCACAAATCCGCCAGGTTTTGAAGGTGCCGGATTCGGACATGAGATACAGCGCGATGGTTCAGCGCTACGCCGAGTTGCCCAAGCACGAACGCGACCGAACCCTCATCATTACGGGCACCAACGAGAGCCGCAAGGAGCTGAATGCTGGTGTGCGAAAAGCCCTTGGCCTGGAAGGGCAGGGGCTGGGGTACAAGTTGCTCAATCGCCTGGACACGACCCAGGCCGAGCGTCAGCACAGTCGTTACTACAAGAAAGGTAGCGTGATCGTGCCGGAGCGAAGCTACGCCAACGGTTTGCAGCGTGGCGAACACTACACGGTGCTGGATACGGGGCCAGGCAACAGGCTGACCGTGCGCGATGACGCTGGCCAGCAGATCCATTTCTCGCCGATGCGCTGCCCCAAGCTCAGTGTCTACAACGTGGAGCAGACCGAACTGGCCGTTGGCGACCAGGTGAAGGTCACCCGCAACAATGCTGACCTCGATCTTGCCAACGGCGACCGCTTTGTCGTTCAACGCGTCGACCAGCATGAGATCGAGTTGGAGGGGCAGGGCTGCCGCCGGATCACGTTCGACGCCACGACACCGATGTTCGTTGCCCTGGCATATGCCTCAACTGTCCATAGCTCGCAGGGCCTGACCTGCGACACGGTCTTGATCAATATCGAAACCACCTCTCGCACCACGACTAAGGATGTCTACTACGTCGGCGTGTCCCGGGCACGCCACGAGGCGATCATTTACACCGACGACGCCGGCAAGCTGGCCAGCGCCGTGAGCCGCGACAGCCTCAAGACGGCCGCACTCGATATCAAGCAGCTCGCGGCCCATGCGATCAATCGGCAACAGAAGACAAAATCCGGCCCGCATGGACCGGAAGTAGGCCTAGGCGGCTAGCCTGGCTTCTTGGTCAGCACTTCGATCCGGATCAAGTCGGCCTGCACCTGAGCCAGAACCTCGCAGAGGGTGTCGTCGGTCAATTCCATGTCCCTGTTCGCATTCGAGTAGAACGCTATCAGCAGGTTGACCAGGCAGCCTGCGCGGTGAGCAATTCCGTTGATACGTTCGTGCGGGGCAACAATCTCAGGCACAGCGGCAGCAAACATGGCGTACTTGCGTCTGCCCGCGCACAGCCGCCATAGGCTGTTTGTTCGTGTCGGGGTCTCACGCCCGGCGCCGGATTGTGCCGGCGCGGGCGAAGGATAAGCCAAGCCTACCTGGATAGGGTAGCCAAGTTGGGATCGAGCTCAGCTGCAGGTACGTTGCAGTGGTCATGCGTATTTCCTTGCCGGACACCTCAGGCGACTGGTGAGTCTAACCCGATTAGGACTCACCAGTGCCCAGGCTTATCGATTGACCTGCCAGGGTTGCGAACGCGCTCGGGAAGCTGCGCTGCGGCCAGCTCATCATCCAAAATGTATTGACGTGTCCAGTCAGCGCGGCTCGACAGCGAGACGCTGACTCTCCTGTCCGATTCACCATCGATCGGCGGCCTGCGTGGCGTGACCACGCCTAGCACGATGGCCGGGAAGTCTTCGCGGATAGCCGCAAGGACCGGCTCGATATCGCTATCGTTGGAGCAGACAACCAGCTGCTGATAGCGCGCCGACGCAGCATCGCGATACATGGTCAGCGCCAGGTTCACATCGGTCTGTTTCTCTTCGAGCTTCCAGACCCGGACCCGGCGCGCCCGATCATACGGCTGGCCGCTGACAAACTCCGGCAAAAGGGTTCCCGCTTTGTCCCAGCTGTGTTTGCCTAATGTCGTGGTGAATCGTTGCGGGTGGGTGTGTGCTAACGCGCGCAGATACGCCGCTTGCGTTTCCGATGCCTGCTTGTGGGTCGCAAACCTACCCAGCGCCGGCGCTGTGAAATACCTGACGTGCAGCAGATGGGTTGTTGGATCTTGGTCGTGCAGGAGGCGATCAAACAGAGTAACCACATCGAGCCACTTAAATGCGGTCCCACGGATGCGCCCGTAGTACAAGTTGTAGCCATCAATGTAGACGGCAGTCGCTTTGTCGGTTGTCACGAGGAGCTTCCTGCAGACATGAAAAAACCGCCTTGCGGCGGTTTTTTCGTCCCAAGCCGTTACCCAACTGAATGGGGCGACAAGGGAGGAGTGGTGAGGCCAGCCTAACGGATGCGCCCGGGCGATGCAACATCTGGACTACGTTGGGTTCATGTCCCCGACACGGAAATGGAAAGATCGGCCTTTAGATTCAATAGTTTAGAGAGATTTCGGCCCTCGTACTGCATCGCGGCTGGGCCAACATAGCCTGCTGGCAAGACGCTACGCGCGGTACTGCTGTCTTCGGGCGCTACGGCGATGACCCTGTCGTTCGTGGTTGTCATACAGTTCCTCCGGTTCCTGCAGCTGTTGGTGAGAGGTTTACAGGTGCTCAATACGGTGGTGCATAGGGCGCAGCCTGGTCCCACCGCGATTGCCAGTGCTGCAGGAACTCGCCGGCGTAGCCTGGCACGTCCCACAGCACGATGACGTTCTCGCTGTTGGCTGTTTCGGCCGATCGTGTGTAGTTGAAAGATCCCGTTTGGACGGTCTTGCGATCGGCGACGATCACCTTGTCGTGCATGATTTGGTAATGCCCATTGAGCCGCACCTGGATGCCGGCGATCGCCAAGGTGTTGAGTGCCGCGGCCTGGCTTTTCTGCCGACTCTGGTCCGCGTCGACCACGACCATTACATCGACACCGCGTTTTTTTGCCGCGATCAAGGCCTGCGCGATATCGGGGGCTGTGAACGAATAGGCCATGACGCGCAGCTCACGGCGCGCGGTGTTGATCACGTCGAGGACCAGGCTGCGGCCGGTGCCCTCTGGCGAAAACCCGACCTGGGCAGCAGCTTCGGCTGCAGCCGCCGGCGCTGGCACCACCTGCAGGGCCAGCATGATGGCCAGGATGCAGCGGCCGACGTAAGACCGCCGCTCAGCTGACCAGCTGTTGCTTCTTGAAATGGGGGTCATAAAGCACTTCCGTGATCTGTCGGTTGTCCATGTGGACGATCACATCCAGCGTCGTATGTATCGTCTTCATGATGACTTCGTAGTCGAGCAGCCGGCCGACTTCGGACGCCTTCACCAGCGTGGCGATGCGACTTGGCGTGGCGACGGCGTTGTCCGCATGGGTCGAGAAGATGCCGCCGGGATGCCCCGTATTGGCACCAGCCAGGTAGTCCCACGCCGCGTCGTCACGCAACTCCGTCATGAAGATCCGGTCGGGCGACAGGCGCATGCATGCCTTGAGGCACTCGGAAACAGACACACGGCCCTCCTGCGAGCCGTACATCATGTAGCCGATTTCTAGCTGCTTGTCGGACGCCACTTCGTGCACGTCCTCCATCAGCAGCACCCGCTCTTCGGCGGGCACCTCCATCAACAGGGTGCGAGTGAAAGTGGACTTGCCGGAGCCGGTCTTGCCGGACACGGCGATGTTGCGCTTGCTGCGCACGGCCAACCGAAAAAAAGAGACCAGGTCTTCTTCGGCCAACAGCTGCAGAAGCTCTTCCTCGAATGGCTCGAGTCGAGTGGCATCGGCCTGCGATCGCCGCTTCCATCCCCTAAACCGGCCTTCGTCGCGCAGGTCCTCGAGCGATTTGTTCACCGCCAGATGTTTGCGGATGGCGATCAGCACGGTGCCTTCTAAGACCGCCGGCGGCCAACAAATAATGCCTCGTGACCCATCCGGCAGCAGCACGTTGTTGATCGGCTTGCGGCCCAGGCCGTTGTAGTGCAGCAGCGTGTCGGTCAGGATTTCCAGATAGCGCGCCGTCACCTCCGGCCTGTCGTGGAAGACCCGGCCGCTTGCAGTGTCGCACACGACCTGGCCGAACCGATTGACGCGAACCTCGAAGACTTCCGGGTCATCGAGGTATTCTTTCAGTGGGCCGAGCGTTAGCCAAACCGAGGTATCGGGGTCGATCGTGCGCTTCATCCGGAAGCCTCAGCGACCATATCCAAGACGCAGGTCGTACACGTCGCTGAAATCGAGGTCGCGCGCCACGTAGATGGAAACCGCCTCACCCTGCTGGGCGTAGAGCGTGGGCGGGATCGAGATCGTCGCTTCCAAGGCTTCGCGCGCCATCTGGTCGGAGGTGTTCGACGTGCTGTCGAGATTGACGCTGGTCTGCGCGTTGCTGGCCTTGTTGGCGGCCACCTTCACCAAGGCGTCGCCCACGTCTGTGAACACGGAGATGAACATGGCACCGCCGAAGCGTTCCCAGAAGTGGGTATCCACCTGGCCAGGAATGCCCGTGCTGCCGAGCGCGTTGGTCCCTGGACTGTCGAGCGACACAATCACATTGTCGGGATTGCGCACGCGCGTCCACAGCACAAAGACCCGCTTCTGCCCCGCCTTGATGCCTGACGCGATCTGGCCATCGACATGCGCGCCCTTGTCGATCAGCCGCACCTTGCTGTCGGCCGAGTACACATCCCGCGAGACCTGGCACGACACCATGCCGGGCTGGGTGGTGTCCAATTCGGTCTTGGTGCCACATGCGATCATCTGTCCAGCTGGGATTGTAAGGCTCGGATTGGCCAGCCTGCGGGCTCGAGCACTGTCAATGCTAGCGGAAGTCAACCGGCTGGCCAGCGAGGCAGAATCCTCGCTGGGACGTGCGCGCCCATCCCCAGGCTTTTCGCCTGCAGTGCTGGCCGGGCCTGCTGGCGAATCGCCAGCCGCACCGCCAGCAAGGCCGCCTTTCAGGCGGCGCAAGGTCGCTTCCTCTTCGGGGGTCAGGACCTTCTGAGCAGTACGGTTCGGGGCGGGCGTCGATAGCGGCTCCGTCGTGGTCGGGGTGATCGGCGGCGCCTGGGTGGACGTTGGGGCATCCGTGATCCGGTAGCTCGGCAGAGTGTTCGTCCGTGGGGTCGTGTCCTTGTCCGCCGCCGCCGTATTGGTATCGCGATTCAGCTGCGAGTGGATGATCCACCCCACGATAGCCAAACCTATGACACACATGAGTGCGATGAAGGCGCGGAAGCCTGGAATGTTCTTCTTCGGTCCGCGATTGAAGCCGCCGCGACCATCCTCGAAACCACCCTCCAGGGCTTGGTCAACATTGACGTCCCGGCTCATAGCGTACCCCCGTCGTTGGTCTCCGTTTTTTCCACGCGCTCCACATTCGGCGCAGCCGTTCCTGTCCTATTGGCACCACGGCTGGGGTCAAACCGACTGTTGATTAGCCCGATCACCATTTTCTTGCCGTAGCGTATGCGCCATTCGCGAGCGACCATCTGTGCCTGGATGATGTTGTGTTCGCGCCCGATCGTTCGCACGTTCACCGTACTCTCTTTCCCGTCGGCGCCGACGACGAAGATCGTTGGCAATTCGGCATTGGCAGGGAACTTGAAATAGGTGAAACGGTAGTCGTCCCACACGTTGACCGGCGCGATCGGCTGGGCTTTGGGATCATCCGACATCTGATAGCTGAAATTGCGGGAGCCCGGTGCGAACTCGGGTGCGGCAAGCGCGGTCTGTACCTTGGCTTGCTCCCGGGCTGCGACCGCACGCCGCGCGTCTTCCATCGGATAGGTGTAGGTCAGCTCCAGCGTGGCCTGGCGCATCGTCCAGGGCGTCTGGATGAAGCGGGTTTCCTGCTTGCCTTTGGCACCGCTCTTGTAGTCGCCGATGTAGCGCAGCAGGATGTGATAGGTCCGCTTGTCAGTAACGATCGTCAGGTTCGTGTCGCCATGTGCCTCCTTGGGCTTGATGAAGAAATTGTTCTGCACATGGGCGAACGACCAGGCCTCGCTGTCGCCGAAGACGTGGGTGACGTAGCGTTCGCCCGGCGATACCGTGATGTGGGTGGCCAGGCCGATCACAGCATCAATGACCACCGTGTCTTGCGGGTTGTAGATCGCGGACTTGATGCGGTAATCGTAGGGCGAGCTGCGCAGTGCCTCCACAGCGAAAGCCGGGCCTGCGAATACAGCTGTAACGAGGGCCATGCATAGCATCTTTCGCTTCATGTCACCCTCCCACTTTGTTGGCAGATTCCGAGTTCACGCGATAGCTTGTGATGCGCAAACCAAGCGGATTGAGATTTCTCTGGCTCGCGGTCATCAACGACTTCTCGAACTTGTAGCCGATGATTGCGATCCAGTATTGCGGCGGCTCGCTGGTCGGCCGCTGGCGTATCTTGCGGGTCGTCGTGAAGCGCACAGTTGCGGTCCCGGAGGCCGAGTCCAGAATCACGGAGTTGATGTGGACTCGCGTGTTTTCGCTGTCGCCGATGCGCTTGTCGATCGCATCGGTGGTGCCCCACTTGTAGCGCGTGACGTACTGCTCGGCGACCTCCGGCGACGCCATCAGCCCGACAGCGTCATAGTCCACTTGCGCAGTGTTGAAATCGTAGCTCTCGTAGTGCTGGACGAACTGCGAAATCCAGTAGGAGTCGGTGACTTCGTCATAGCTCTTAGTGTCTTTGGTCAGCGACAACTGCTCAACCGCGCCGGTCTTGCCGTCTTGCCAAAGGATGTGCTGCGGCAATGGTTGGCTATAGCGGTGAACAATGAACATGCTTAGCCCAATTGAGGCGACCGTCAGCACCCAGCTGCTGGCGGCCACCTGCCAAGCCCGTTTCCGAGATAGCAGGACCTCATCAAGGATATCGACCTCGAGGCCGCGGCGCTCCTGTTGGTAATGGTCGATGGTGTCGCGGGTTACAGCGGCCGGGCTCGCGCCCTTGTTGAATATGCCCATCGTTACTGTCTCCCCTTCATCCCTTCCGAAGAAGGAGCCTGGCCAGAAAGCTCACTCGGCAAGGTCTTGTTGACCGGCACTAGCCGCGACATGTTGGGTTCTGGCGGTGGTTTCGGCGCTGTACTGCATCCCGCCAAAGCACTGACCGTTACGAGCATTGCTACCGCTAACCGAGAACGCATCACGAGAACTTCTCCTGTATTACGGGAGGACAAAGTATATCATTGAAATTGCAATTTCAATGATATATGCCCCATTTCTAGACTTGAAAAGTAGGTGGCAATTAGCGGCGTGATCCGCGCGCCATGCCCGTCATTGCCCCGCCCATTTCGCCGGCTTCGTTCCCGACGGCACCGGCAGCAGATCCAGCCGCTGCACCTGCCACCGTTCCTGCAGGTCCGGCCGCCGATCCGGCGGCCGCGCCAGCCACCTCGCCAGCACCCCCGCCTCCGCCGCCGCCGCCAGCCGAACTTCCGCCTCCGCCGCCGCCGCCAGCCGAACTTCCGCCTCCCCATCCCCCAAAGCCGCCGATGCCAGCAGAGATGCCATCGCCCCAGCGCTCTGCCATATCCGGCACTCTCTTGAGGACGAACCATGAGACAACTGTAATCAGCCCACAGGTGACAATCGGGACGAGGATGGGGGAGTCCGGATTCGCCTTGGAGGCCGCTTCGATCGCTTTTTCATAGAACGCCATCATCAGCCCGAAGACCGCCGACAGCAGGACCGTGACGAGACCGTAGTTGATGATCGTGCCTAT
>NZ_CP063994.1:0-45351 GCF_017301775.1 Xanthomonas translucens pv. undulosa | reverse complement strand
AAGCACGCGAAAAACAAGGTGCTGCGCTTCGAGCCGGCCAGTAGCTCGGGTGGCGTGTGTTGGAACCCGCTGGATGAAATCCGCCTAGGCACCGATAACGAGGTTGGCGACGTGCAGAACCTTGCCACTCTGATTGTTGATCCGGATGGCAAGGGCCTCGCCACGCATTGGGACAAAACCGCCTTTGCGCTGACAGTGGGTGTTGTCTTGCACGCGCTCTACAAGGCCAAAAACGAGGGCGGCACGGCCACGCTGGGATCAATTGATGCCATGTTGGCCGACCCAAATCGGGACATTGGCGAACTATGGATGGAGATGATCACTTACGGGCACGTGGATGGTGAAAACCACCGCGCCATTGGCTCGGCTGCTCGTGACATGCTTGATCGGCCGGATGAAGAAGCAGGCTCGGTGCTGTCCACCTTCAAGTCGAATCTCTCTCTGTACCGCGATCCGGTTGTGGAGCGAAACATCAGCAGGTCGGACTTCTCCATCAAGGATCTGATGCATGCGAACGATCCGGTAAGTCTGTACATCGTTACCCAGCCCAACGATAAGACCCGCTTGAAGCCCTTGGTGCGAATCATGGTGAACATGATCGTGCGCTTGCTGGCCGACAAGATGGACTTCGAGAACGGCCGGCCGGTGGCTCATTACAAGCACCGGCTGCTGATGATGCTGGACGAGTTCCCGAGCCTCGGAAAGCTCGAAATCATGCAAGAGTCGCTGGCCTTCGTCGCCGGCTACGGCATCAAGTGCTACTTGATTTGCCAGGACATTAATCAGCTCCGAAGCCGCGAGACCGGATACGGGCATGACGAAGCTATTACGTCGAACTGCCACGTCCAGAACGCCTATCCACCCAACCGCATCGAGACAGCCGAGCATCTGTCCCGCCTCACTGGACAAACCACCGTGGTCAAGGAGCAGATCACGACCAGCGGCCGCCGCACGGCGGCGATGCTGGGCCAGGTGTCGCGCACCTTCCAGGAAGTGCAGCGCCCCTTGCTGACGCCCGATGAATGCCTGCGGATGCCGGGGCCGAAGAAAAACGACAAGGGCGAGATCGAGGAAGCCGGCGACATGGTGATCTACGTCGCGGGCTACCCGGCCATCTACGGCAAGCAGCCGCTGTACTTCAAAGACCCGGTGTTTCAGGCGCGGGCTTCGATTCCCGCACCGAAGGCCACCGACCGGCTGCGCCAAGTGGTTGAGGCAGGGGAGGGCATCACGATATGAGCCGCCTCCTGAAACACATCACGAAAGGCGTTGCCATCGCTGGCCTAGCCGTCCTGGTGCTGGCCGCCGGCAGCTATGCCGCCGGTGCCCGCATCAACACCACCAAGAGCATTCCGGTCGGTCTGTATTGGACGAGCAGCGCGCCGGTGGAGAAGGGCGCTTACGTGCTTTGGTGCCCGCCAAAGATCGGCGTGTTCGATGACGCCAAGGAAAGGGGCTACATCGGGGCCGGGTTCTGCCCAGGCGACTACGGCTACATGATGAAGCGCGTTTTAGCCGCTAAAGACGATGCCGTATCGGTGGCCGATGACGGCGTGCGCGTCAATGGCGAGCTGCTGCCGCACAGCAAGCCCATCCAGGCCGACAAATCCGGCCGGCCCTTGCCGCGCTTCCAGGCCAGCACCTACACGCTGGGCAATGCCGAGCTGCTGCTTATGTCGGACGTGAGCGACACGTCTTTCGACGGCCGCTACTTCGGCCCGGTCAATCGTTCTCAAGTTCAGACCGTGATCCGTCCGGTCATCACCTGGTAGGGGAGGAAACCACCATGCGACTGTTCATCGCGGAAAAACCATCTGTCGCAAAAGCCATCGCCGGCGAGCTGGGCATCACCGGCAAGGGCGACGGCTACATCGAGTGCGGCGGCGACAAAGTGACCTGGTGCTTTGGGCACATGCTGGAGCAGGCCGACCCGGACGAGTACACGCCCGATGACGTGCCGACCGGCAAATCCGGCAAGAAGCTATGGCGCGTCGATGAGCTGCCCATCATCCCGCAGACCTGGATTCTTCACCCGAAGGACGATGCCAAGAAGCAGCTCACCGTGATCGGCAAGCTGCTGAAAGAAGCCAAGGAGATCGTCAACGCCGGTGACCCCGACCGTGAAGGCCAGTTGCTGGTCGATGAAGTGCTGGAGCACTTCAAGAGCAGAAAGCCGACGCGCCGCTTTTGGGTGTCCGCCCAGGATTCGGTTTCCGTCAAGCGCGGCCTGGCCGCCTTGAGGGAAAACAACACGTACAAGGGCTGGGCCGATGCTGCACGCGGGCGGCAGCGGGCCGACTGGCTGATCGGCATGAACCTAAGCCGCGCCTACACCCTGCGGGCGCAGCGCGGCGGTTCGCGCGCCCTGCTGACCGTGGGCCGCGTGCAGACCCCGACGCTCGCGCTTGTGGTCGGCCGCGACCGCGCGATCGAGGCGTTCAAGCCGGTGCCGTACCACACCATCAAGGCCGTGATCGAGCACGCCGGCGGCAACTTTGCCGCCACCTGGAAGGCGAAGGAAGATCAAGCCGGCCTGGACAGCGAAGGCCGCCTTGTCGATACCGCTGTCGCCGATGGTCTGGTGGCCGCCGTCAAGGGCCAGCCGGGCACCATCGCCACATACAAGCAGGAAGCCAAGAAGAAGAACCAGCCGCTGGCCTTCGCGCTGTCGGACATTACCGCGCTGGCTTCCGCGCGGTACGGCTACAGCGCCGAGGACGTGCTGAACACCTGCCAGGCGCTCTACGAGACGCACAAGCTGACCAGCTACCCGCGCACCGACTGCGCCTACCTGCCGGAGTCGCAGCACGCCGACGCGCCGCGCGTCCTGGAGGCCGTCAAGCACGTGAACCCCGAGCTGGCCGGCCTGGTCGATGGTGCTGACCCTCGCATGAAGTCCAAGACGTGGGACGACTCGAAGATCACCGCCCACCACGGCATCGTGCCGACGATGCAGAAGGGCAGCAAGGCCGGTTTGAGCGAGCGCGAGCGCAACATCTACGAGCTGATCGTCCGCGCCTACCTGGCGCAGTTCTATCCGCTGCACGAGTACATGCAGACCACCGTGGGCGTGGAGATCGCCGGCGAGAACTTCGCCGCGTCCGGCAAGGTTGTCACGCGCAACGGCTGGCGTGACGTGTTCGAGCAGGCCGACGAAGAGGACGCCGAGGAAGGTGACGACGAGAGCGGCGCGCAGACCCTGCCACCGATGAAGCAAGGCGACGATGTGAATTGCGCCGAGGCCACCCGCCGCGACGCGAAAACCAAGCCGCCGGCCCGCTTCAGCGAGGGCACGCTGATTCGGGCGATGGAGAACATCCATAAGTTCGTGAGCGACCCGGAGCACAAGAAGATGCTGCGCGAGGGCGACGGCATCGGCACGTCCGCCACGCGCGCATCCATCATTTCCGAGCTGAAACGTCGCGAGTTCCTGGAAACCAAGGGCAAGCAGATCGTCAGCACGACGCTGGGCCGCAGCGTCATCGACGCGCTGCCCGAGGTAGTGCGAAGCCCGGTGCTCACCGCCCTTTACGAGCGCATGTTGAAGGGCATCGAGCTGGGCACGGCGGCCCTGGACGCCTTCATCACGAAGCAAGAGGCGTTCATCCGCGACCAGGTGGCGAAGGCCAACAGCGGAGCCGTGAGCATCGCCGGCGGCAAGGAAGCCACGCCGGTTTCGTCCCTGCACAAGTGCATGGCCTGCGGCAATGGCTTGTCGCGCCGGCCGGCCAAACGCAAGGGGCAATTCTGGTGGGGATGCAGCAACTTCCCCACATGCAAACAGACCTATCCCGACCTGAAAGGCCGGCCCGACTACAGCAAGGGCCGCAACGGCCCAGCCGAGTAACCACCGAGACGAAGGAGCATGACCATGAACCAGCAAACCACCACCCAGGCCGATGACGTGCTGCCCGAGCTGCCCGCCATTGACGATAACGCGGCCGCCGCTGGCGCGCTGCGCGAGAAGCTGGCCGACGCGGCGACGCCCGGCTACCAGGCCGAGTTCGATCCCGAGGAAGCCGAGCGCGCCGGCGCGTTCGTGGAGGATGCCTTGAGCGAACAGGACGCCGCCGAGAGCGGCGACGACCTGGCCGAGCTGGGCGATGCCCAGGCCCCGGCCTTCATCACCGAAGGCGAGCCGGCGGCCGACCTGCCGGCCTTCGTTGATACGGCCAACGTCCGCAGCCTGTACGACTGGAAGCCGGGCGAATCGCTGGACGAGGCCATCGCGCGCAAGAAGGCGCAGGAGGGCTAACCCATGCCGATCACCCAGGGCGAGGCGCAGGGCGCCACCTTGGCGTTCACCCGAGACTATCCGGGCGCGCTAGAGCTGATCTACCACTTCCGTGAGAGCACCGGCGAGCTGTACGGCCACCGCGCAGCGGAAGTCCCGGCAGACCTCAAGGGTGGTTATCTGTCGAAGGAGCACATCCACAACGGCCGTTCGTACCGTGGCCGCGTGGACGTGCCCCTTGGGAACATGGAGGACGCCGCCGACCTGCTGGTGACATTGCGGCATGAGGTGCTGGGCCACTACGGGGCCAACACCTTCGCCCCGGCCGAGAAGCGCGCCTTGCTGGACGGCATCATCGCCGCCCGCGAACAACCCGGCATGAAAGACCGCTGGGAGGACATCAATCGCCGCTATGCCGGCACGTCGATGGACGTGCGGGCCGAAGAGGTATGGGCGCTGCATTGCGAAACCCTCGCGCCCGGCCAGCACGTGGGCCAGGTCCACGTGCGCGAGCGCGGCGAGCAGTCATTCATGGAAACCTGCATCGCCCGCGTGCGGCCTATGCAAGTCGCCGACCTGGACAACATCGTGTGCATGGTCGCCGATGGCCTTCACGACCGTTCCAGGACGCAGCAGACCTTTCCGCAGATCAACGAACTATTCCGAAGGGACGAAGCAATGGAACCTAAAAAGCCATTTCATGAAGTCGTTGCAGAAAAACTGATCGAGCAGCTCAAGGCCGGCACCGCGCCGTGGCAACGGCCGTGGGAGCCTGGCGAGCCGAACGCCTACTTGCCGATGAACCCAACCACCGGCAAGCGGTACAAGGGCATCAACGCCATTCACTTGATGGCCCAGGGCCGCAGTGATGGCCGTTGGATGACCTACAAGCAGGCCGCCGCCGTGGGCGCGCAGGTTCGCAAGGGCGAGAAAGGCACGCCCGTTCAATACTGGAAATTCAGCGAGGAACAGAACAAGGTCGATGAGAACGGCCGGCCCGTTCTCAACGCGAAGGGCGAGCCGCTCAACGAAACCGTCCAGCTCGAACGCCCGCGCGTGTTCTTCGCCACGGTGTTCAATGCCGAGCAGATCGACGGCTTGCCGCCGATCCAGAAGCAGGAGCAAACCTGGAACGCCATCGACCGCGCCGAGCACATCCTGAGAGCGTCCGGTGCGTCGATCACGCACGCGCCTGGAGATCGCGCGTTCTACCGGCCGGCGACGGACAGCATCCACCTTCCCGACCGGGGCCAGTTCCCCAGCGCCGACAACTACTACGCGACCGCCCTGCACGAGCTGGGCCACTGGACGGGCCACCCGTCCCGCCTTGACCGTGACCTGGCCCATCCCTTCGGTTCCGAGGGGTACGCCAAGGAAGAGTTGCGCGCCGAGATCGCTTCCATGATCGTCGGCGACGAGCTGGGCATCGGCCACGATCCGGGCCAGCACGCCGCCTATGTCGGCTCCTGGATCAAGGCCCTGCAAGACGAACCGCTGGAAGTGTTCCGCGCCGCTGCCGACGCGGAGAAGATTCACGACTACGTGCTGGCCTTCGAGCAGAAGCAAGTTCAGGAACAAGAGCAGGCGCGGGTGCAACAGGGCGAGGCCCAGCAGCTCAATGACGAGCTGCGCGAGCACGGCCAGCAGATCGTTTCGCTCTTGGACGCGCAATCGCGGTGGGGCGACGGCGAGCGCATCTTTGCTTTCCACGAACAAGACGGCGAGCCGCACCAGGTCAAGAGCCTGGACGATCTGGAGAGCTACGTGCCCGATCAACTACTGGCCCTGCCGGGCCTGGTCCGACAGCAGGAAACCGTTGCAAGTCAGGAGGCGAACATGCAGACACCGGAAGCGCAGACCGAGGGCGTTTTGACCGCGCTTGAAGGGGCCGGCTGGACGCGAAGCGATGGAGCTGCCATTGCCTCCAAACCCTTCGACACGGTGAACGGCAGGAACGACGCGCTGGCATTCATCACCAAGGGCGACGGCATTAATCGCACGCTGCAATTCCAGTACATCAGCGAAGGCCGTAATGTCGCGGCAGCGGATGGTGCGTTGATTCCAGTTGGCGCGACACCCGAGCAGGCTTCCGGGCTTGCGACTGCCGCAGCCGCAAGGGCCGAAAAGTCGATTCAAGAATCCTACGGCGTTCGCATCGCCGCGATGCTGGACGCAGAGAACAAGCAGCGCGAGGCCGAGGCGTGGATGCTGAAGCACATTGAGCTGGGCACGGTGGGCCGTGCGCTCGAAGGTGCGACCCTGGAGCAAATCGACCGCGCCCTGGACGTGTTGGATCGCATGCAGCCGATGAACACGCAAAACGAGTTCTGGACGCGGCACGAACTGCCCTACTACGACCAGGAGCCGCTGGAAGCGAAGGTCAACGACGCAATAACTCACCTGGTCGAAGAGCGCCGGCCGGATGCCGTTGTCGCGGCGACTCGCCTTGACCTGGCGACCGGCAACACAAATTCACGCGAGCGCAACCGGCAAGCCTTTCACCTGGCGTCCGATGATGCGCTGGGCTTTCCTCTGCCTCACGACTGGACGGGCGAAGTGCGGGTTGTCGGTGTGGTCGAGCGCGACGGCGAGACGCGGGCCGCCGACCTGGCCACCGAGACGCCGGAGGCGTACCACCTGTACGCCCGCAAGGGCGAAGCGCAGTTCGGCGACGATGCCTTTGCCTACCTCACCGCCACCCGCACGCTGGGCGAGGCCGACGAACTGGCCGACCGCCTGGCGCTGATCGACGCCAATTCGCAGACCGACGAGTACGAGAAGGCCACCCGCCTTGCCCGCGTGCAAGAGGATCGCGTCCGCCGCGACCCGAACAGCACCGACGAGGACATTTCAGCGGCTAAAGAAGCCAGGAAGGCACTGGAAGCCAAGGCATTCGTCGCGGTCGAGGAAGCCAAAAACACCCAGGAACAGCGTGTCGGGGCGGCAGACCAGCAGCCGGCCCAGGCCCAGGCCGCCGAACGGCAGTACATCAGCGTGCCGTTCAAGGAGAAGGACGAAGCCAAGCAGCTTGGAGCGCGCTGGGATCGCAAGGAACAGTCTTGGTACGTGCCGTCGGGGGTAGATGCTGCGCCGTTCGCCAAATGGGCGCAGGGAGCCGCTACAGCGGCCGCAGAGGCCCGGCCGACCCAGCAGGCACCCGAGGCCCAGGGCGACGGGCAGAAGAAGGCCGCCCAGCAGGCCCGCCAGTATCTGGCCGTGCCCTACGAGCAGCGCAACGCCGCCAAGGCCGCCGGCGCGCTTTGGGACAAGGCCGCGAAGTCCTGGTATGCCGGCCCGCGTGCCGACATGGCGAAGCTGGAACAGTGGAAACCCGAGAACGTGCAGGCCCAGCAGGGGCCAGCGATGACGCCAAGGGAAGAGTTCGCCGAGGCCATGCGCAGCGCTGGCCTGTTCACCGGCAGCAACGCTCAGGGTGACCACCCGATCATGGACGGCAAGCGGCATCGCGTGCCGGTCGAGGGCGGCAAGAAGGGTGCGCTCGATGGCTTCTATGTCGGCCACTTGGACGGGCACCCCGCCGGCCGGATCATCAACAACAAGACCGGCGCGGACATTACCTGGAAGAGCAAGGGCTACGCCTTGAGCGACCAGGAGAAGGCCAAGCTCCAGGCCGAGGCCGCCGAGAAGCTGGCCCAGCGTGCCGCCGAGCAAGACAAGCTCCAGGAGGCCACCGCGCAGCGTGTCGGCCGCCAGATGGCCGACCTTATGCCGGTCGAGCAGCCGACCCCCTACTTGCAAGCCAAGGGCATCGAGGCCCACGCCGGCGTGTTCACCGACCGCGAGGGCCAGAAAACCTACATCCCCGCCTTCGACGTTGACGGCAAGCAATGGACGATGCAGTACATCCAGGAGGACGGCACCAAGCGATTCGCCAAGGACAGCAAGAAGGAAGGATGCTTCCACCCGGTCGGTGGCATGGATGCGCTGGCCGCAGCACCGGCGCTGGTGATCTCCGAGGGCTACGCCACGGCGGCCCAGGTCGCCGGGGCCGTAAGCCATGCCACGGTCGCCGCCTTCGACAGCGGCAATCTGGAGGCCGTAGCGAAGGCACTGCACGCCAAGTACCCGGACAAGCCAATCATCATCGCCGGCGATGATGACCGCCACCTGGTCATGACCCACGGCAACAACCCCGGACGCGAGAAGGCCGAGGCGGCCGCCCAAGCCGTGGGCGGCAAGGCAATCTTTCCAATCTTCGCGCCGACCGAGAACAGTTACCCGGGCGAGCTGCCGGCCATCACGCCCGAGAGCTACAAGACCCACTTGCGGGCAGAGCAGCGCCTTGCGGACGCTTCGGCTGGGAAGTCGGAGCTGGCCGACGCGGAGGCGGCCAAGCTCAAGGCGTCGATGTTGAGCGGTGCACAACTCGCCGCGCTGTCCATGATGAAGCAGCACACCGACTTCAACGACCTGGCGCACAGAAGCGAGCTGGGGAATGACGGCCTTAAACGCCAAGTGGGCGCAGCAGTGGGCCAGGTGCTGATCGAGGAAGGCCGCCGGCAACAGCAAGAGCAACGCCAGGAGCAGCGTGCAGAGAAGCAACAGCAGCCGGAGCAGCGCCCGCGCCGCGCTGCGCGCCTCAACTAAAGTCCCTGTGACTTTCACTTAAAGACGCGACTGCAGTGAGAACGTAGATGGGAATGGGAGTTGGCGGTGGTCTTCCCAGGGCCGCATACCACTATGAAGCTGTTCCGCATTGCAGGGATCGGCGGATGACCTTCACCGTTGAATCGCACGATGCCGCGTGCCGCGCTATCGCCAGTGGCGGCGCAGTGGCGTCACTCTGTCGCCAGGCGCAAGAGTAGTTGGAGGATCACGGGCGTGCGTCAATGATTGGGAAGTATTGGCCGGACCATCTGGCCACCGGGCATATCACCGTCGGCAGTGCGCAATTTTCTCTTGCGCATCTGCAACCCTTTACCTATCAGGTGACCATTCCCGTTCCGGGACGGGCGCCTGTCCAGGTGTTCGTCCAAGTGGAATTCAGTTCGCATTGCGTCAGCAAAGGCCCTCCCAAGAACGGGTCGCCTCTGGTCTTTCGTGCAAGCCATGATGACCTGGTCATCGACCAGCGCCGGATCTGGCGATGCTTCCATCCCGCACGCTACGCGGCCTCTGCGCTCTTGCCCGAGATCATGCGTACGCTGGATCAGCGCCCCTGCTTGTTCACCAATGGCGAGAATTTCTTGACGATGGAGTTGCAGCAACTGATCCCCGGCTACCCGATAGGCGCGCAGTACGAAGTGTATTTCCACGTCAAGGCGCGAGGGGGCGGCAAGGTGCAGATCTACGTCGAAAGCGCATACGTCCGTGACGAAGACGCAGACAACGATCCCTACAAGTTCAAAAAGGATGATCGCATCAGGGGGTGGCGACTGTTGTTGAATCGCGCTACTGGCAAGCCAGTGAGGCGTCCACCGTCGCAGCGGCGGTAAAAAAACAAACCCCCCTTTCGGGGGGTTTCGCGGAAGCCCTTAGGGATTGCTCCCATCAACCGGCTATAGCCTGGAACCAGTGGCGGCGTCTGAACACCTAGGATTGAGGCCCTAGGCTCCGTATATATCCAGATGTGAATAATGTAACGCCTGCGTTACGCCTGCGCAACTGCCGCAAGATGTGCGGTTCATAGTCCCGCCACGGTGGCGCGCACCAAGTCGCATTGCGTGGAATTGGCCGTTATGTGCGGATACGTCCTCGCGTCGATAGAGCTTGCAACGCGGCCTTGAATGATCGAACATCAAACATCAATGTTTGATAGGTCGATCATGACATCGCCCATTTCCATCACCACCTTGGCCGCCCTCGCCAGTGCCGGCGTGCTGCGCACCGTGCAGCTGGTCGGCCAGGTCGGCGGCTACACCGTGATGGTGCGGGTTGGCCAAACCGAAAAGCAACTGACCGGCCAGCGTGGCGAGCCACGCGTGTTTGCCTCGCTCGACACCGCCGCCACCCAGCTGCTGGCGCTCGGGGTGACGGTGTTCGAGGTGTTGCCGGCCAACTACGTGCGCGCGCCCAAGGTCTACCGACGCGGCCGCCCGGCCGCGTTGAAGGCGTTGGCCAAGCTCCAGCGCGAGGGCAAACCCGCCAAGCCGGCCAAGAAGTCGGCCGGCGCGGCGACGGTGGTCACCAAGATACTGCCCAGCGATCGGGCGCAGCTGAAATTGCCCGGCCTGCCGCGTACACGCAAGACCGCCCGCACCGCTGGTGCCGGCGCATGAGCGCCACCGTCCCGGTGGAAGGCATGACATGGGATCTAGGAGCCTTGCGCGAGGACGTCAGGGCGGCGTTTGGCCCCGACCAGCGGCGACTTGTAGCGCAGAGCATCCAGTCCGTGAGTGACCGGCGCAGGTTCAGTGCCTATCACTACCAGGAGGCCATGCGGATCATTGCCGCCAAAGTGGACGGCCGGCCTGGCGATGAACTGTTGCCGATCATGATGGGAGTCGATGACAACGACACAGGCTCATTTGAAGATGCCAGGTTTATTGCTTATGCCAACATCGTTGCCTGCATGCATAGCATGCGCTCGGTGGCGGATAACTTGGTGCACCTAGTCTATTACGCCACCGGAATGAATCGCGATGCGGCGACCTGCATCAAGAAAGAGCGGTACATTACGTGGGAGACTGTCCGTAAAAAGCTGATCCCAGCTGCCGTTAAAGCGGAGTTGGATGCGCTACATGAGCATGCCGATTTCAAGTACCTCTGTGCGCTCGACAACCATTGCAAACACCGCAGCATCGTCGATATTGTCTATGCGATCAGCATCACCGATGACACGCACGGCATGCGCATCAAAGCCTTCACCCATGACGGGATCGATCACGCTCACCAGTGGGTCAGACCGTTTCTAAAATCCGAATATCAACGTCAGGAAGCGGTGATCTTGCGAGCGGGCAATCATCTAAACGGCTACGTGGCGCAATGCCGCAAGGACTGACGCCGTGCCACGCTTTTTTTGCTACGCACTGGGGCGTGTGGGTGATCGATGGGAATGGCAAGCCGGCCAGTCCAGACCCGCTGTTTGTCATTGGCGCCGACCAATAACAAACCCTCGCGTGGCGTCGAGACGTACGCGCGACCGCCGCCGGGCGCAGCTAAAATTGCCCGGCCTGCCGCGTACCCGCAAAGCCGCCCGCCTCTCCACTAGCGCATGAGCATTGGCTACGACATGACAGCCAACCCACACGACGGAAACGAGAAATCTATGGGCCTACGCGAGCTTGGCATCTACACCAACCCGGACGGAAAGGAGCTTTGGCTGAATGTCTTGCCGAAGATCGAGGGCAAACATCCGACCACTGACGACGGCCAGCGAACCCGTTGGCTGCGCATCGATACGATCACCGAGGTGATGGCAGAGCTTGCGATCGACAGCGCCGTCATAGACGAGCGCCAGTACATGATGACGGTTGTTGCTGACGGGAAGGCGTTTCATCCAACAATCAAGCTGCTGGACGGCAACGAGGCCGGCATGGCCGAGTTCACTCTCATCGACATGATCGGCCGTGCGCTTATGGTGCTAAAACGCTAGGGCGTGCCGCATCAGCGCCGTGGGTCTGATCCAACCCAGGCGGGGGAGTGGCCGCGCACCTCCCTCACCACCTAGCAGGCCCGGCCGAATGAGGACCCCGCAGAGGAAAAACGGTCATCGTGGGGAGTGGTCGTGTTGATGCCGGCAGATATAGGGCAGGCCGACCAGGCTGGGGGCCTAGGCGTCCACGGCGCGGGTGATGCGTGAAGCGTATCCGTAGGGGCGTTGCCCCTACACGACCGGCGCTGGTGTGTGGGCCGATTGAGCCGACGAACATGTAGTTGCGCTGTCTACGAATCACACCAAAAACAAATAGACACCATGGTAATACCTTGGTATTATAAGCCCATCGCAGCAGCACGCTGCACCGACCGGGAGGCACCCGGACCCAGCCACGGACCCGCACGATGGGACCGGGCAAGAAGGAGAAGATCATGAGCAACGCCATCTATTTCACCCGCGAAGCCCAGGGCAAGTGGATCCCCTGCAATGCGGCCACGCTGGGCGCAGCCAAGCGTGCTTCTGTGCGTGCCCAGATGTTCCAGGGCACGGATGCATGGGTCGGCAAGGCGACTGGCGATGTGATCGAGCCGGTGGCTGTCAAGCGTGCCGCCCGACTCGATGTGAGCGTCAGCGGCAAATGGGTCGCACTGGACCCGGCAAACTGCAGCGTCGGCGACTTCGGCCGCATCTGACCCCGCTCCGCGCGCCTGCACAGTCGGGGCGCGCTCCACCTTTGAACACCTACGTCGCCGGCCGGGCCGGCGGTATTCAAGAAAAGGAATTGTCATGGCAGAACGATTCACCATCTACGCCGGCGAACCCATCGCCAGCGTCCTGGCGGGCTACGAGGACAACCGCAGCGGTCGACTCAACCAGGTCGCGGCCAACTACCGGCTGTTGATCGAGGCTTTGGTGCCGGTCTTCAGCGCGGCGCAGTGGCAGGCATTGGTCGACGTGCTGGGTGGGCATGCGCCGGGAGACGAAAACGGCCTGCGCTTCGCCTGGGCCGCTGTGGCGGACAGCGCCGCGGATGGCATCGCCGAGAAATGGCACGTGGATGTCGAGGCGCTGGCGCTACAGGTGCGCGCCCTGAGTCTGCCTCAGCTCATCGCGCTGCGAGAGGTCATCGCCCGTTATCGCAACAGTGAGGATGGTAGCGGAGGCGCTGATGATCTCCTGCAGCGCTGTGGTGCGAAGATCGCCCCCAGCAATACCGCGAGCACCCAAAAAGAACATGAACATGACTATGAAGAAAATTAGCGTTGTTGCAATAGCGATGTTGGCGGGTGCCGTTATCTATGGAGGCTGCCGTCTTTTTCTTGGAATCGATCAATGGATCGCCAATGCTCTTGGATCGGGAACATCGGCGGGGGTAGCGTTCGCCTTGAGTCAGGCGTGAGGCCGGTGAAGGCGTGGCCTTCGAGCCAGGCCACCGCGTCGCCGCAATGCAGCTCCAGGCCGTCCAAGCCTAGCTGCTGCCACGCCTGGATCACTTCCCGGTCAATGTCGATGCCGATGCTGCGCACGGCCGGACGCTTGCGCTCAAGGATGTTCCCGCCGCCAAGATGCGATTCGATGTAGATGTCGTGGGGCGGAATGTTGTTGATGATCGTCTGATAGACGCCGGCACCGCCCTTGCCGCCGGGGTATCGCATGGGCCTTATTCCTTGGAGTAAATCGGGGCTTGGCCAGCATCGTCAGAAATGGCGATGCTGTCAAGGAGATGGCCGGCAGCACCGCCAGAAATGGCGATGTTGGATCGCCTCGCTACAGCCAGTCCTTCATCCACTGCTGTAGGCGCGTCAGCTTCTTGGGCGCGGGCTTCGGTAGCTTGCACGGGGCCGAGGCCCGAAGCTGATCCGCCCACCTGAAAAGATCGGCGGTCGAGGCTGGCAATGCGGCATTCTCCGCATGGTTGATCCAGCACATCGTCGCGTGTGTGGTGTCCAGGTGCGCATCAGCGCGTTTGCGCCGAAGGCTGGCAACCAAATCGCCGGCGTCGGCCGGCGCGGTCAACTTCCAATAGCCAACCGCGAAGGTATCGGCCACTGCCTCGCGCCATAGTTGCGTTGCCTGGGTAGTGCTGGCATCCAAGAAGCCTTGGATGTCCTGCACATTCGTCGCATCCATCGGCGCAAGCGAGCGCGTGCCGATGATGTGCTGTCCGAAGGCGGGCATGTCGCGCGAACCGTCAAGGCAGTGTGCGAACTCGTGCATCATGACGCCCTGCACCCATCGGCCCCTGTCCACGTGGCCGACCGGCTCGAAGCCGCGCAGCACGTTCGCTCGGTGCATGCTCAATTGGCAGTAACCGGGCCGCAGGGCCATCGAGGCCACTGAGGCGTTGGGCAAATTCACCGTGGTGGACGCCCAGCTCTGATAGGCGTCGCCTAGCACGACCTCAAGGCCGTACTGCTCCCTAGCGAGCTTCCGCAACAGAGGGAAACCTTGCGGATCGGCGACAAACGCGGCCCGGTCGGCGTTGAACTGTTGGATGGACACGTGCTGGATGACCAGGCCGACCAGCAGCGGAATGAGATAGGTCAACACCGGGACCATCAGCGCGCATGTGCCGATCACGAAGGACCGTTCCCAACGCTTTTGCCGTGGATCATTGCGACGGTCTAGCCACGGGCGTGTGCTCGCCCAAAGCCCGCCGGCGACGGCGGTCAACACAACGAGCGTGGCAAGCATCGTCATGTCGCTAGCGAGCGCCCTGCATGTCACTGCTACGGCGGCGACAAGAGCAATCCAGGCTATCGGAAGCAGGAACTCCCGCCATCCTGGATTGCTGCCCAAGCATCGCGCCAGGCTCGCGCGGCAAGCGTCCGCTGCTTCGTGCGTGATCGCGCCGGCGGCGGTCAGGCCATGCACGTAGGCGTCTGCATCCACTTTCCAACCGGTGTCCTTCCTGAGCGCTCGCCGGTGTAGTGCTTCAAGCCAACCCGATGCGGCGGGTGCGGCTTGTTGGAGTTGGTCGAACAGAGCAGCAACGCTGTCGCTGTGTGAGTATTTTGGCTTGCCCTGTGGCTTGGTCATCGGCCGCTGCCTCACCGGCTCAGTAGGTCGGCACGTAGACGACTTGGCGGGCCGACAAGGCACGGCGCAGGGCCAGGGCTTCATCGGCCGCGCTGGGGCGTAGCGTGCTGGTGCGGCCGCTGACGTAGATGATCGCGGCACCCGTCGCCTCGGCCAGCAGCGCGGCCGTGGACGCATCAGGCCGAAACGTGGTGCTGCTATCAGGAAAGGGCACTGAAACGGCAGTCAAGACCGGCTCGCCGTAGTTCGCGGCCGCCATGCCGGTAGCGCCGGCGGCCATCGCGCCAGGTGCGATGGCAAGTGACGCAAGGGAGTGGGTCAAGAAAAGGGATTTGCGCATGGTGCGGACTCCAAATCAGAAGAACAGGTAGCCGGCCTTGCTCATGGGGATGCGGATCAACCACAGAGCGGCCAGGTGCAGTGGGTAATAGGCGTAGAAGGCCCAGCCCAGGCGCGGCATGGGCAGATCGACGCGAGAAGCGACTAGGAGCAGCGGCAGCGCGGCCAGTGCCCACAGGTTTCGATTGATGAGCCACAGCGCCGCGCAGGCCAGCAGCGCGACGGCTGCGGCGGCCCAGGTGGGTCGCCTGCGGTACGACCACACGGCCAGGCCGAAGGCCACGGCTGGCCACCAGTATTCGACCAAGCCACCGCCGACCAGGAACACGATGCCGGCGGCTGCTAGGTGCAGCTTGCCGCCACGTTCGACCAGGTAGGCCGTGGCCGTGACGACCAGCAACGTGAACATCACGTTGAGTGGCCACCAACCGGCGTACAGGCCGCCGAGGGCCACGAAGGGCACCGAGGCAAGCGCGCCGAACACAGCCAGGCGCGACATGGTGCGGCCGTACACGCCGCGTTCGAGCGTGCCTGGTCGCGCCAGGTTGTAGGCCAGGACAAACACGAAAAGAGGGAGCGCCACGCGGCCGGCCTCGAACAGCACCGGCAGCGTCGCGTTGAACAGGTACTTGTTGATGTGATCGCCGGTCATGAGAGCCAGCGCGAGCCACTTCAAGCCTTCGACTGTGCCATCGGCGACGGCCAAGCGGGGTAGCGTCGGCGTGGCGTCAGCGCGCAGTGTCTGCACCCTGATCCTCCTGGTCGTTGAGGCGGAATGACACCGTGCGGGGCACGTAGCCGGCGACCGCAACGCTGCGGGCTGCTGCGGCCGCCGGGGCGGCCTGTTGCGGTGCAGGTGCCGGCCTAGTCGCCGGCGTGGCCTGCTGGGCCACCGTGGCCGGCGCGGGCTGGCTCGGCACCGAGGGCGTGGCCCCGGCCTTCATCACGTCGAGCGTGACGAACCGGGCTTCGAGCCAATCGGCCCACTTCGACGCCTTGCGCATCAAGTCGGCCCGGTACACCGCGTTGTACTGCGGCGTGCGCGAGTGGTAATTCGCTGCCTTTGTCCAAAGGTCGCCCTTGTCGTTGCGAATGTGCATCCGCAGCCGCCAGGCGGCCAGGTCGAACGAGTAGCAGCCGGCGGCCGCCACATCGTTCGCCATGATGCCGTACCGGGCCAGGTCGCCCAGGTACGCGGTGTTGAACTGCATCGGGCCAACGTCATGCGTGCCATTCGAGTTGCGCACCCACTGGCCCGGCTTGCCGCCCTCTTTCTCGGCGACGGCCAACACGATGTTGACCGGCACCTCGTACTTGACGGCGGCCGAGATCGAGCAGACTACGCGCTCCTGGAGCTGCGGCGGCAGATCGGCGAAGAACGGCATGCCCTCCCCTCCCTCAGTTCAGCCAGGACTGACGGCGGCGCTCTTCGTCCTCGCGCCGGATGCGTTCGTTGTACTCGGCCAGGGCGCGGTCATAGTCGCGCGCTTCGACCCAATACCCGCCCCGCTCTGGCGTCCCGACGTAGAGCGGCAGCGTGCCGCTGTTGGTGAAGTCGGTGTAGGCATGGCCGGTGTAGGCAGCGCAGAAATCGGGCATCTGGTTGCTGATGTACGTGCGACCGTCATCGCCACCCATCCAAACCAGCATGGTCGAGTTCAGCGATTGCGCATCGCAGCGGCCGGCACCTTGCGAGATCGCCGACACGAGCGACTGCATCTGCGGTGTCTGGTTGGCGACCGGGCAGAGCTGGAGGAAGTTCGCGCGGGCGCGGATCGTGTCCGAGAGCTTGCGCTTCGTGATGTTGAAGTACCGCGACAGCGACGGCGTGCATTCGCTCGGGCGTGTGCCCGACGACAGGCACAAGACGGCCTCGCAGGCCAAGCGCGTGTCGCCGGTCAGCACGTCTTGCGCGCTGGCGGTGCCGGCTGTCGATCCGAGAGCCGCCACGAGGGCGGCCAGGGTGAACAGTTTGTTTTTCATGGATGGCTCCTTCTTGGTTAAGGCTTCACGCCTTCTTGCTGACGAAACTTGCGACTTCGGCCTTCCGCTCCTGCTGTCGCTCCTGCACATACGAAACGTAGTCCTCTACTCCGAACGTGTTGCTTGTGCTTCTTGCCTGCCACTGCGCATGCGACTCGCGCGCCTGCTCCTGGTCGGACTCGGACAGCGACGCGAACCCTCCTGTCTGGTTCATCCAGCCGCTATCGCTTCCAGCATCACCACCGCCTGCATCACCGCTCAGGCTGTTGCCGGCGAACTCGGCAGAGGCGTCGCCGGCTGTGCCAGCGTCCGAGGCCCCGCCGGTGCCCCTGATCGCCGCTGCGATCTTTCCGCCGGTGGTGTCAGCGATCCGTCCGGCTGCGGCTTCGCTCAGGCTTGCCGCCTTGGCCTTGGCAACGCCGGCGGTGCCCTTCGCCAGATTCGCGCCGGCGTCGGCCGCAATGCGGCCGGCCGTGCCGAGGGCAGATGCGGCCGATGCGAGTAGGCCGGGGCCGGTGCTGCCTGGCGCGGCCTGCTGCCCCTGCCCTGCCCCGCCGGGCTTGGGTTCGTTCTTGGCGGCCTTGTCGGCACTGCTGCCGCCGGTGTTGGCCGTCGAGCTGCTGCCCTGGCCGCCGGCGTCGGCCTTGCCGCCGCCCTTGTCGCCACCCTTCGAGTTGCCCGAGTTGCTGCCGGCCGATGTGCTGCCGCCACCCGACGACGATCCGCTGCCGGAGCTACCGCTAAAGCCCGCAGCCTGCGCGAAGGGCGTGCCGCCCGTGCCGGCGTCGCCGCCACCCGAACCGCCGCCGGAGCTGCCGCCGCCAGAGAAGGCCGACATCACGTCCGTGCCTGCCGACACGTTTTCATTGGCCTTCGAGAAAGCCGCCATGACGGCAGAGGCACCGCCGGCGGCCGAGGCTGCGCCGGCGGCCAGAGCTGCGCCGCCAGTTGCGGCCGCTGCTGCCGCCATGCCTGCGGCACCCAGCGCAGCGCCTGCACCGAACTGACCGATGCCGGCACCGCCCACGCTCGCGCCGGTGATGATCCCCGTGATGAGGTTGGGGATCTTGTTGGTCAACGCCAAAAGGATGATGACCACGATCAGCATCACGCCTAGCTCCTTGAGGCTGATGCCCTCGCTCATCCGCGAGTAGTAGTCGTCCAAGAACGTCTTGCCGATGCCGATCAACAGCACCATGGCGAACAGTTGTGCTGCCACGCCAAGAACTACTTTGTAGTAGTTGATCGCCATATCCGAAGTCCACCGTGATCCCCCAAATCCGAGGAAGAACACGCCGCCATAAGCCAGTATCCAGCCCGAGATCAGCAGCAAAAGCATGTTCACGCTGACCAGCGCGAGGACGACCAGGATGACCGCTGCAATGAAGTTTCCCACGGCGCTATCGACCGGCGACCACACGGATGACTGATCGACCACCTTGTCGAAGATCGCAAAGCCCACGTCCACGATGCCCGAGGGAGACAGAGCATTGCCCAGGCCAGTCGCGTTGCCGGCAAGCTGCCGCAGCGATGAATAGATGGACGAGGCGAAGTTAGGCCCGTTGGTCAGCGCCCACCAGAAGAAGCCGGTAAAGATCGTGAATCGCACGAGTTCTGCAAAGAACTCGCCAATGTCGGCCTTTCTTAGCGCCATCATGCCGAACGTCCAGACCATCGAAATCAACGTCAATGTCCAGAACAGCCAGCTTGCAGCAGTGGTAATCACGCCGGCCCAGGCACTGGCAGCAGCCTGGTAGCGCTCCAGCACACTATCGAACACGCCAGCGTTGTTGATAGCCGCGTGGGCATCGACCGCGAAGAACGCCAGCCAGACGAACAGCGGCAGGGCGAGGACTTTTAGATTGGCTGGCATTCTCATTGTCAGCACCTCACCATTCGCGCTTCGGGCTGGGTTTGAAATCTCCAATACGACGCAAGCACTGCGACGAGAAAGACTGCTGGACGCCCTTGTCCGTGATCTTGGCGATATTCTCGGGCTTGCAGTTCACGTCGTTCACTTCCGGCATGGTGACCGTGGCCGGCTTGTTGTCGCAGCCGGTGACCAAGGCCGCCACGAGGGCGGCCGAAGCCAAGGACAGAGCCTTGATTGCTTTCATGAGTCCCCCTTACCAGCTACGCGCCGGGCTGGCCCGGTAGCTGCCCTGACGCAGTTGTGCGGCCGCTGCCGCTTGCTGGGATTCCTTATCGGCGTCGGCTTGCATCTTGGTCGCCACCGCGTTCTGCTGCGCGATCAACAGGCCGCGAATCTGCAAGAGCTGGTTGGCCTGCTGGCTGGCGAGTTGGTTGGCGTAGCCGATGGCCTGCATCTGCCCGGTCGCGCCCTGCGCCGAGGACTGGAGCCGCTGCAACGTCGCGGCATCGGCGGTCAGGTTGTCTTGTTGTTTTTCGAGGCCCTTGAACAAGGCATCGTTGGCCTTCTTCTGTGACTCGCTGGCGAGCTGCTGCACGTTCTTCATTGCCGCCCATTCGGCGGCTGAGCAGCCGGCAGCCGAGAAGCACGGCGACCCCTTGTAGTAGTTCACGTCCTGGAACTTGCCGATGTAGCTGTCCAGGCTGCCGAGCTGGTTCTTGTAGTAGTTCAGCGTGTTGGTCGCATTCATCAGCCCGTTGATGGTTGATTGCGCCTGATCCCAGATATACGCAGTCGGAGCCATCGTGTTCTGAAGCTGGGTTTGATACTGCTGGAGCTGGGTGCTGTATTGCTCAATCTGCTTTAGTGTTTGGCTTACCGACTCGATCGCAGTCATCACGTTCTGCGACAGGTTTGTGCCGTCGATGACGGGGATACCAGCTTCCACAGGCGTGACCATCAGCGTGCTCGAAACAGCAACGACGAGGGCCAATTTAGCGGCTAAAAACTTCTGCTTCATGGTGCTCTCCTTTGGCGTTAGTAGTCGAAGGAACGGTACGGCTTGGAAAACGTCATGTCCTTCGTAACCACGACGTTGAAGCGATAGCCAGGCCGGATTTCCAGCGTTGGCGAAATGCTTAGGTTCTTGGCGATGAGCTGGGCTGTCACCTGGCCGAGCTGCTGGCCGAGGGCTTCGCTTAGGGCACTGCTGGCGCTCGGCGGGCCGTAGGCGTTGGTCGTCTGGTTCTGGCGCTGGCTGTAAGTGATGCCTGCCGCCACGCCCGACATGAGGAAGGCCGAACCGAACAGGCGCACATAGTGGTTGTTCACCTGATCCTTTAAGCCGGCGTAGCCTGCACTATCCCCGCCTGGCATCGCGCCAATGTCCATCGCCTTGCCATCGGGGAACACGATGCGTTGCCATGCGACCAGCACGCGCGATTGACCGAAAGCCACATCGCTCGAATACGAGCCGACGAGCCGCGAGCCTTGCGGAATCAACAGGTACTTGCCGATCGGTGTGTCGTACACGTCCTGCGCGACCTGGGCCATGATTTGGCCCGGCAGATCGGAGTTGATGCCCGATATGAGCGTGGCCGGCACCACGAAGCCGGCGCGCAGCTCGAACGGCGTGCGCGGCGCGTCCGGCTGCGAATCCAGCTTCCAGCGATCACCCTGCCCGCCCTGGCCGAACTGCGACATGCTGTTGCGCCCGCCGCTGCCGGTCGAGGTTTGCAAGAGCTGCGGCGCACCGCCCGCGCCCATGCCGGCGGCGGGGTCCGCACCGCTTCCGCCGACACCCATGCCGCGAATCTGCGCAAGGCGCGCTTGATAAGCGGCGGTCGGATCGTTGCTGCGCTGGGCGTCGATTTGCTGTTGCACCGCTGCGATGCGGTTAAGCATTTCATCGCGCGACTGTGGCGTGGTGGTGTAAGTGCTCGGGGCACCCGGCGTGGAGCCGTTGCTTCGCGGGGCATCCACGCGAACGGTGGTCTTCGCCTTCACGGCTTCGTCAAACATCTGCAACTTCGCCATGCGGATGCGCTGGGCCTCGTCATCGTTCACCGGTTGGCCGGGATTGCCGGGATTTGCCGGAGGTGCCGGCGGCGCGTCAGGGTTCGACGGCCGCGCGATCTCCAACGGAGCCGACGCCGGTTTGGTCGGCATGTCAGGCACATTGAGCGGGCTTGCCGGCTCGATCAAGCCGCCGGTCTTGTCGCCCGCGATCTCCTTGGCGAACATCGACGTGTTGCCGGCCTTCTCCTTCGGGCCGTCCGCCGGCGCGTTCTGCTTGGCCGCGCGATCCGCCGCGACCAAGGCCATGACCAGCACGAACGCCAGCAGGACGCTGCCGAGGATGTACATGGGCATGTTGTTGACGCGACGGACGCCGGCCTTCTTGGACACTTCGCCAGGCGAAGCGTCGGGTGCCATCTGATCAGCTTTCTCTGTCATGGCGTCACTCCTTGCGCGCCCAGTACCCGGCCGGCACGAGCGTGCCGTTTTGCGCCAAGTAAGGGCGGGTGATGGATTGATTGCCGACCATCAAGGTCAGGCGGTACAGGTTCGAGTCGCCAGCCTGGTCGAGCACGTAGCGCAGCGGCAGGCCGCCCGGCGCGGCCGTGGTTGCCGATGCGCTCGGCTGCGATGCCGCCGAGGCCGATGTGTACTCCAGGAGGGCATAGCCCTTGTCACGCAGCGACTTGACGAGAGCCTGGCCGAACGGATCGGGCGTCGGCTGTTGCAGCTCCAGGTGCGTACGCGCAGGGGCGTACAGCGTGGCGAGCTGCTGCACCGCGTCGGTGGCGAGCTTCTGCTGATCGAGCTCGGCCGACTGGACGAAATTGCCGTAGTGGCTTGAAGTGGTTGCGCAGCCGTCGAGGCCCAGGGCCAGGGCGAGCAGCGCGAGAGAGACGATCTTGCGCATGGTCACTTCCTCCGGCTGATGGTCACGCGGTCTTGGCTGCTGCCAACACCGGCAATCAGGATCGCGCGGTCAAACACCGTGTCCACGATGTAGCGATTGCCCTGCACGCGGTAATTGACCATCACCGTTTCGTCGTCGCTGAACAGTCCGCCCTCTTTGCGCACGACCAGGAGCGTCGGCGCTTCGGTCTGCTGCATCGTGCCGGGCATTTCGATGATGGTCTTGCGGCCATCGTTGTAGACGCGCACAGGCTTCCAGCTCGCCGACCCGGACAGCTCATAGTCGAACGAGAGATCGCCCAGGTACTCGCCGGTTGCCGGCAGAGTGTTATCGGTGCGTTCCTGCTTCTC
This sequence comes from Xanthomonas translucens pv. undulosa, assembly GCF_017301775.1. NCBI lineage: Bacteria > Pseudomonadati > Pseudomonadota > Gammaproteobacteria > Lysobacterales > Lysobacteraceae > Xanthomonas > Xanthomonas translucens. The sequence continues at coordinate 23,049 of NZ_CP063994.1, read as the reverse complement.
GCGGCGCTGGATCGCGTCCCACTTGGCTTGCGCTTCCTCGGGGTACGTGAACGAGACTTGCGGCATGTACTCGGTGCGATGAGAACGCAGTCGGAAGTGGTAGCTGCGGCGGTTCGTGGTCACGACCAGGCTGGTTTCGAGGCCCACGTCCATCGGCTTGATGATGAGGTGCTGAACCTCGGTCGCGCCGCTGCCGGTGATTGCCGGTTCCACCGTCCACCGGGCCGTGTCGCCCAGGTTGATCGAGTTCACCTGTTCGCCGGCCTGCAAGGCCACGTCGCACACCTGGAGCACCGCGCAAACGATGCTCGGCTGCTGCGCGCCGTACACGAACTTGATGGCACCGCCCGAGCCGGCCACCGGCTTGATGCCGGTGGCCGACCCCACTTCCCACCGCTTGGCGATGGCGAGCGCCGCGCGCTCTTGAGCGGTCAGCGTCGGGTTGGTCTTGTTGAAATACTTGTCGGCAATGTCGTCGCCGGAGGCGGCCAGAGCCAGGGAGGGCACCGCCACAGCAGCGCTCACGATCAAAGCGGAGAGGGTTTTCTTCATGGTGGATGACCTCGAATTCATTGGATGAGGGACCAGGAGTAATCACGCACGTAGATGCTCAACGGGTTGTTCCGCAGTTGCTCATCGGTGGTGTTGGGCGTGACCTCGGCGATGTAGGTAGTCACGAGCGCGCGCCAGGTGACGGGTTGACCTTTCAGCGTGCCTTGCCGGTCGCGGGTGGTTTCCACCCACTCGACTTGCCAGGTGTCAGGCGTTTGCGGGATGACGGTCTTGATCTCGACGCTGACCATTTCCTTCTCGGCGCGTTTGAAGGGGCTGGAATCGGGCGTGCCGTTCAACCACTCGTTCATCTTTGGCGTCGCCGGATCATTGGGGGCGAGCATCGAGTACGCTTTGAACACGCACTTGCGCTGCAAGGCCACATCGGGCGACACCATGCGCGCGCAGCTCATCCAGTCCGCGATAGCGGCATGGATGACCCGCCGATCCGCCTTCGCTGCGGCCTGCACCGGGCCTGAGGCCACGGTCTGGCCCAACTTGTCCACTTCGACCAAGAAGGGTATGAACTTCGACTGGCTGCCGATGTGGATCACGCCGCCCACGCTGGCCAGCGCGATCAACAACGACAGGATGCCGATCACTTGCCAGGTCTGACGCTGGGACACGACGCCGCCAACGTGATCGTTCCAGGTGCGGCGTGCGGCCAGGTAGGGGTTCTCGGCCTCGCATGCACGGCGGCCGCCGGCAAGCGGCTTGTTCGAGTGGCGCGGGTCGCGCGGCTCTTCGGGATTGGCGGGCTTCTTGACGATCAAGCCCTTGATGATGTCGGCGATGTTGATGCTCATGCGGCCTCCAGGTAGTCATTGAGGTTCAGCCCACGGCCAGCCAGCCACTCATGCAACCATTCGTGGCCGAACTTGGCTTCGAGGCTCTTGATGGCGGCGACTGATTCCTTGTCGGAAGCACCGACGAAGGCCAGGGCCATCGGCCCCAGGGCAAGGTCATAGAGACGGCGGCCGTTCTCCGAAACGTAGTAGTACTGACGCTTCGGAATGGCAGTCGCCAGGATTTCGATCTGACGCGCGTTGAGGCCCATGCGGCGATAGAGCGCCGATGTGTCCTCATCCCTGGCGTATATGTTGGGCAGGAAAATCTTTGTCGCGGTCGATTCCACGATCACGTCCAAGATGCCCGAGTTGGCCGCGTCGGAGAGGCTTTGCGTCGCCATCAGCACCAGGCAGTTGGCCTTGCGCAGCACCTTGAGCCATTCCCTGATCTTGGCGCGGAACGCCGGGTGGCCCAGCATCAGCCAGGCTTCGTCCAGAATGATGACGGCGGGCTGGCCTTTCAGTGCGCGCTCGATGCGGCGGAACAGGTAGAGCAGCACCGGCAACGCGAACTTCTCGCCCAGATTCATCAGCTCTTCGATCTCGAACACCGTGAAGTCGGACAGCGACAGACCGTCCTCTTCGGCATCGAGCAAGTGGCCCATCGCGCCGTCCACCGTGTACTGCTTGATGGCCTCGCGGATCGCCTCGTCCTGGATCGTCACCGAGAACTCTGAGAGCGTGCGCGCGCCGCTGGCGTGCATGCTCATGATCGCGTTGCCGATCTCGTTGCGCTGCGCTGGCGTGGTGTTGACACCGTTCAACGCCAGGATGGTGTCGATCCACTCCATCGCCCAGGCCCGATCTCCCTTCGTTTCGAGGAACTGGAGCGGGCAGAAGGCCAGGCGGTCATCATCGGCGGCCACCGTGAAGTGCAGGCCGCTCTTGCCCTTCGTGGCCGCGCGGATGCCAGCCGCGAGCGGGTACATCGACATGCCCTTGTCGAAGGCGTAGATCGACATGCCTGCGTAGCGACGGAGCTGCGCGGCGATGATGCCCAGGTGCGTCGATTTGCCCGCGCCGGTCGGGCCGAACATGAAGGTGTGGCCCAGGTCGCGCACGTGCAGATTCAGCCGGAAGGGCGTAGCGCCATGCGTAACGCAGTGCATGAGCGCTGGCGCGAGTGGCGGATACATTGGGCAAGGTGCGGTCGCGCTGCCTGTCCAGATGGTGCTGGTCGGCAGCAGGTCGGCCAGGTTCATCGTGTTGATGAGCGGCCGGCGCACGTTCTCGACGCCGTGGCCGGGCAAGCTGCCCAGGTACGCATCGAGCGTGTTGATCGTCTCGATGCGGGCCGCAAAGGCCAGGCGGTTGACGGTCTTCTCGACCAGGAGCGCGGAGGCCGCCAGGCGCTCCCGATCCTCGTCCATCAGCACGACCACGCTGGTGTAGTAGCCGGCCGCCACCAAGCCGCTGTTGACCTCGGCAATGGCCGCCTCGGCGTCGCCGACCATTGCGGCCGCGTCCTGGTTGATCGAGCCGGTATTCGTGGCGAACACCTGGTCGAAGAAGCCGCGAATCTTCTGCTTCCATTTCTTGCGGAACTTGTCCAGGTGCTTCAAGGACTCGTGCTGATCCATGAAGATGAAGCGGCTCGACCAACGGTACTCGCTGGGCAGCTCGGCCAGGGCCGAGAGCACCCCAGGCGTTGACTCCAAGGGGAAGCCTTCGATGGCGACCACCTGGATGAACTTGCGCCCGATCTTGGGCACAACGCCACCCCACAGCTCTTGCCCGCCGACGACCGCATCCAGGTACATCGGATTGCTGGGCAGCATGACCGGGTGATGGAGGCCCGTCACGCAGAACTGCAACCAGCTCAGGAAGTCATCGTGCGTGACTTCCCTGCCCTCTTCCGACACGACCTTTTGGCCGCGCAGGCGCGTCAGCTTGACCGCCGAGGACAGGCGCGAATCCAGGCTCGTGATCTCGCGCTTGAACTGCGTAATCAGGCCCGTGGTGCGCGCCGTATGGTCGGGAGCCACCGCATCGTCATCGAACATGAGTTCGACAAACTTGCGCTGGGCCAGCACTGGCGGGAACCACGTGACGGTCAGGACAAAGTAGCCCTCAAACATCGCGCCCAGGCCCTCGAACAAGCGCCGGCGTTCTTCGTCAATGGCGAGAGAAACGGAGTCCGGGAACGATGACACGCCCCGCTCCGAGTAGTTCGGCGCAGGCCGACGCACAGCATCGACATGCACCATCCAGCCGTTCCCCAGGCCCGCCAGGGCCTGGTTGATGCGGAACGACACCATTTCCCGCTGTTCCTCGGTGCTGCTGGCGTTGTCATCCCCCTTGTACAGCCAGGCGGCCATAAAGGAGCCGTTCTTGCCCACGATCACGCCGTCATCGACCACGGCGGCGTAATTGAGCAAATCTGCCAAGCCGGCATCCTTTGCGCGATGCTTCTTGAGTTTCAGCTCTGCATCGACGGCCCGGATGCGGGCAAAGAGGATGAGCAACAGAACCGCACCGAGCACAGCAATGGCAATTGCGATTGCTTCGATCATTTGTATTGCTTCCCTTGACTCGGCGTGTTTTCACGGAAGGGCGTGCTGCGAGCCGGGTAGTACGGCTTGTATCGGCGGTGCCGCAGATACACGTGTCGCAGCTTCGGATCGGCCTTCGCCATGAGGCGCAGCGCGAAGAGCGCGCCGAACCACAAGGCGATGCCGAACACCGTTGCCCTCACTTCTTGGGCGCTGAAAATCAGCGCGCCGGCCAGCAGGCCCGAGAACATCACCAGCTCACGATCCCCGCCCATGAACAGGTTTTCTCGGTTGCCGGCCCTACGAATGGGGATCGCGCGCAGAGCCATGACTTACCCCGCGAGGCCGGCGGCACCCGCCGCATTCACGGCAGCGACCTTGGCCTGGTGCAACGCGCCATTGGTCAGGGCGGCGATTTCCGCGCCACGGCCGAAGAACGTGCTCATCATGTTCTGCGCGCCGACCAGCAGGGCCATGACCAGGACGATGAAGATCAACGTGCGGAAGAAGCCGTTGAGTTCGCCGCCTAAGATCAGGACGCCGCCGGCGACCACGATGCCGATGATCGACAGCGTGAAGGCCACCGGGCCGGTGACGGAGTTGCGAAGGTTGGTCAGCCACTCCTCATACGGCAGAGAGCCGCCAGTGCCCTCGGAGGCGAATGCGTGCTGGGGGGCCAGCAGGAAGAACGCCAGGAGGGCGAAGAGGCCCATGTAGAACAGGGCGTTGCGGTTGGGGCGGAATGCTGGGAGGGTTGCTTGCATTGGTCGTGACTCCTAGTCAGAGGGTTTTGGTGATGTATTGGCCGTTGGCGAAACCGGAAACCTCCAAGATTTCCTGGATGCGCCGCGAGCCTTCGACGCGGGCGATATGAACAACCACGTGAACCGCCTCGCCGATAAGCGGTTCAATGGGTTTCGGGGAATCGGGGTGCATGCTGATGAGCATGGCGAGCCGATGCAATCCAGCTTTGGCGTTATTTGCGTGCAGCGTTGCAGCACCTCCCTCATGTCCGGTGTTCCAGGCCATCAACAAATCAAGGGCTTCGGGGCCGCGCACCTCGCCGACCAGGATTCGGTCTGGGCGCATGCGGAGGGTGGTTTTCAGCAGCGCTGTCATGTTCACGTCGATGCTGGTGTGGTACTGGACGTAATTCGCGGCGGCGCATTGGATTTCGCCGGTGTCCTCAATGATGAAAACCCGCTCGGTCGGGTCTTGAATCACCATCTCATTGATGATCGCGTTCACCAGCGTGGTCTTGCCCGAGCCGGTGCCGCCGATCACAAGGATGTTCCGGTGCGCGCGCACTGCTGCAATCAATGCCTCGCGCTGCTGCGCGGTCATGATTCCCCGCTCGACGTACTGATCGAGCGTGAAGATGGCGACAGCCTTTTTACGAATGGCGAAGGTCGGTGCGGGCACAACCGGCGGTAGCTGACCGGCGAAGCGACTGCCATCAAGTGGCAGCTCGCCTTCGAGGATTGGCTTGGAGCGCGTGACTTCCTTGCCGTGATAGCCCGCGATGGTTTCGATGATGGCTTGGGCCTGCGCGACGCGCAGCGTGCCGATGCACGTCATCGGCTCGCCCAAACGTTCGAGCCAGAGCTTGCCGTCCGCGTTGAGCATGATCTCAACGGTCTTCGGGTCATTGAGGTGGGCCAGCAGCTCAGGCCCCATGTCGCGTTCGAGCTTCTTCTTCGCGCGCTCTTTGATGCTATTGGGTTCTGTTTTTTGATCGGTCATTCGTATGCCTGTATGCCGGTAAGTGTCCAAGCATTCTACACAGGATAAACGATATACCGAAGAATATTCGACCACAACACCGAAGTACGCGGGACACTTCCAGCGGGCTTTAGCGGCTAAAAAGTGTTGGCTTCTGCTGGCGCAGTTTCTTGCCGCGTCCCTTCCCTGTCTCTTCTCTTGGCGACCTACCTCCGGAGTTTCTTGCGGGCGGCTTCACCCCATTTCTTGACGATGAACGCTTGATGCGACGGTAGCACCGCGGTCACTCGCTCGAAACCGGCCGGGAGGCTCTGCGGAGCCTTGCCGCCGGCCAGGGCATCGAGTGTGTCCTTGTCCAAGTCGGTTGATTCAAGCAGAAGGGGCAACGGCGCATCAAGGGCCTTGGCAATGTCCTGCATAACCTTGAGAGACGGATTTGCCTTGCCCGTAGTGAGATCGGACAGGAAGGAGATCGAAACCCCCGACCTGTCCGATAGCTCCTTTTTTGTCATGTGGCGCTCATCAAGCAGCCGGAGCACATTCGTGAAGAGGATGTAGTTATACAAAGGCGTCGCCTTGCGCGTGGGTGGCTCGAATTTTAGCCGCTAAAGTTCTTGACCTTGGAATTAGGTTTAGCTAAACTACAGACTCCATCACAGCCAGGAGAGCTAGGCATGAGCCACAACCAATTCCAGTTTATCGGCAATCTTACCCGTGATGCCGATGTTCGCCATAGCGAAAACAGCGCCCGCGCCGTTTTCGACCTAGCTGTAAACCGTGTGTGGCGCGACCGCGCTGGCGAGAAAAAAGAGCAGACCGACTTCTTCCGCATCAAGTCGTTTGCTGGCCTGGCCGAGAACGCGGGCAAGTACCTTGGCAAAGGCTCCAAGGTGTTCGTCCAGGGCCGCATCGAGCCGACCAAATTCGAGAAGGACGGCAAGACCGAGTACGGCCACGACTTCATCGCCGACGTGATCGAGTACCTGGACACCAAGGAACCCGGCAGCAAATGAAAAACGCGCCCTGCCCAAGCCGGGGGTTATCCTAGGAGGACTAAGATATGCCGGACAGTTTCGACGAGCAGGGCTATCGCCGCAAGCTCATCGACGGCGGGTTAAGTGGGGCCGACGCGACGGCGCTTGCCCGCCGCTACGCGGCCGAGCGCGCCCATGCCGGCAACAGCGGCGGCAGCGCGTTCCGCGCCGCCGCTGGGCTTTTCGAGTTGCTGGACGGGCCAGCAGCACCGGAGCTGCCGCAACCGCCGCCCAGCGCGGCCGTGGCGCGCTCCGAGCGGATGGCGGCAGAGTCGGCCGAGCTTGCGCGGACTATGGGCCTTACGCCGGAGCCGAGAACCGTGGTCAACGCTTTGGCCGAGAAAGTCAGCGGCGTGAGCGCCGAACGGAGAACGCAACAGATGGCGACCAAGAAAACGATCGCGAAGCCAGCCAGCGCCGGCGGCGAGCTGGCCGAGCAGGTCAGCCAGGCCAAGCAGGCCGCCTTGCTCAAGCACACGAAGCAGCAGATCAAGGACATGCAGCTTTCCTTGTTCGACCTCGCGCCGTGGCCCGACCACATGCGCGCGATGCCCAACGACTTCGGCCGGTCGGCGATCTTCACGACCAGGAACAAGAAGGTGCCCCGCGCCGCCTTGCAGCGCGAGGCGATCTACCACATTAGCAAGGACGTGGAGATCACCTTTACCGGCGTCGAGCTGCGGGCCGACAGCGACGAGCTGGTGTTTGCTCAGGTGCTCGAATACGCGAAGCGCACGCCGCTGGGCGAGCCGGTCACGTTCACCTTCTACGAGATTTGCCAGGACTTGGGCTGGTCGATCAATGGCCGCTACTACAAGCAGGCCGAGGACTGCCTTTCGCGGCTGCAAGCATCCGCGATGCAGTTCTCGTCCCAGCGGCTGGGCCGCCTTGAATCCGTGTCGCTGATCCGGCGCTTCCGCATCCTGGATCGCGGCAGGCGCACGTCGCGCTGCCAGGTCGAGATCGACACCGAAATGGTGGTGCTGTTCGCCGGCGACCACTACACGAAATTCGTGTGGGAGAAGTACCGCAAACTGTCGCCCACCGCCCGGCGGATGTTCGACTACTTTGCCACCCACAAGGAGCCGTACCCGCTCAAGCTGGAGACGTTCCGGCTCATGTGTGGCTCGGATTCCACCCGCGCAAAGAAGTGGCGCGAGCAGGTTGGCGAAGCGTGCGACGAGCTGCGCGAAAACGGCCTGGTGGAAAGCGCATGGGTCAATGATGACCTGGTGCATTGCAAGCGATGAACGCCGCCCTGTCCCTGGAGAGCCGCCCGAGATCGTGGTCGCGCGCACGTAGAGCTGCAGCATCGTCATTTCCGGCGAGGCTGGCCACGGTCGACCATCGCCGCCTTTGACGATGCACGGATGCCCCATCGCCAGTTCCGACGATGACGGCCGACGCCGGCGCTGGATCTCGCATCGCCGCTTCTGACGATGAGGCGCACCCTTTGACACTTGAGGGGCCAAGCTGCGGGGGATTCTCCCGGCCTGGGGCCGTGAGAACCGGCTATGTCGTGCTGCGCATCGAGCCAGGCGGCAGAGCCGCCCGTCTCGCCCCTGGCGGGCTTCCAGCGCCTTCCCGACGCTCACCGGGCCGATGGCCTTCGCTGCTGGGCTTTGCGGCCCTGGCGGGCCTTCCTGGCCCGTTTCTGGGGCCTGGCCTGCCCCACCGGCGCGGCCGTTGTGGACAGTTTCGGGACAAGTCGGCCGATTCCGGCCGGCGCAGCCCTGGCGTTGACACTTGAGGGGCAGCGAGGCCGGCGCGATGCTGACATTTGGGGGGCCGCGACCGATTTTGGCCTGGTCGAGCCGTCCACGCGGCCGCAAAGGTGGCCTAAGTTCCTGATCGGCATGGACTTATCCACAAAGATTGTGGATAACCCTGTTAGGAACCCTGCCCCGCTATTGACACTTGAGGGGCAGCGTATTGACACATGAGGGGCGCGGTTCTTGACACTTGAGGGGCAGCGTATTGACACATGGGGGGCTTATCCATTGACACTTGAGGGGCGAACCCTTTGCATTTTTCCTTGGAGTGACAACAACTTACGCGCGTTTTTCGGCCATGCTAACCAAGTCTTTAACCGTTTTTATAACCATTTCTTATAAACCTTGGTATTTAACCTAGAAGCTGGCGAAAAAAACGGCAATACGGCCCAAGCTGTCGCGCAGCATGACAAGCCGCCGAAGGGGGGAAACCCCCCTTCTCGATCCCACCCGGCCGCAAGCGGCCTCCCATCCCCCCAGGGGCTGCGCCCCTCGGCCGCAAGCGGCCTCACCCCACGAATGGAGCGCCTTCGGCGCTACGGCTTAGGCGAGCCAGGCGCAAGCGCCAGGCGAAAGGCAATAAGTTCGAGAGCTTGCGAGGGGGCAAAGCCCCCTCACACTCCCCAACCAGGCCGCCGCGGTTCCACCGACTGCGCGATCCTCAAGCATCGCGACAACTCCACCGCAGCGGGTTTTACGCCAAAGAAGGGGGTCGGCCAGCTCGGGCGATGGCGCGGAAAGCGCCCCTCAAGTGTCAAAGAAACGTGAGACGCGGGGCAAGGCCCGCGTCGATCACAAGCCGAGTTCGGAGTGAGAGCCGATGCGGACCAGGCGCAGCGTGTCGGCGTCGGGCTTCTGGTAGATCAGCACCAGGTCGGGCTTGACGTGGCAATCCCGGTGATCTTTCCAGTCAAGGGAAAGGACAAGGTTTAGCGGCTAAAAAGTTTAGCTAAAGAGCTTGACGATTAGGACATTTTGCCCTAATATAGCTCTTGAAGGCCGGGCATTTCGCCCAGGTCAACTACCGGAGAAAGTCCGATGAACACCCAAGAACAGCCCGTTACCGCTTCCCTGGTCGCCGAAGCCCAGCGCCTCGACTTCCTGCCTACTTACTTCGGCCCGCGCCTGATGATGCGCGGCGAGGCCCTGGCCTATGGCTGGCTGCGCCGGCTCTGCGAACGCTACAACGGCGCGTATTGGCACTACTACACCCTGTCGGATGGCGGTTTCTACATGGCCCCCAACCTGGCGCACCGCCTGGAAATCGAGGTGGACGGCAACGGCTTCCGGGGCGAGTTGTCGGCAGACGCCGCCGGCATTGTCGCAACCCTGTTCACGCTGGGTCAGCTCGCGGCCGAGACCGCTGGAACGGATGCGGCCGACGCCCTGATCGACCGTTATCACTCACTGGCCGCTTTCGCGTGCAGCCACCCCGAGGCGGCCGCGATCTACCGGGCTATTGACTGATGAGGGGCGGCCCCGGCTTCGGCCGGGGCTTCCAGGAGACGATCAATGACCAGGTACACCACTCCCCAGGCCCCGACCAACAGCTACGCGACGGACGGCAAGTGCCACAACGCCGAGGCGGGCACATACGGCCACGAATGCGGCAAGCCGGCCGCGTGGATCGGAACGAACCACCGAGGGTTCAGCTCGGGATTCTGCGACGACTGCAAGCGCCACGGCTACGAAGCCCGCGATGTGGTCGCGTGGCATCACGTTGACACTTGAGGGGCGGCCGATGGCGAAGAAACGCAAGCCACCGGCCCAGCCGGGCCAAGACTGGAGCGCGCCGGCGGCCGAGCTGCTGGCCGAGCTGCCGGGCGACCGCGACGAGCTGCTGGCGGCCGCCGTGGCCGCCGTGGTCGAGATCGACGCGGCCATCATGCGCGGCGACGTCGCTGCCGCCGAGGCGGCCAGCGACAAGTACGAGGCCATCATCTGGAAGATGAATGGCGGAACACACGTGGGCAGCATGGCCGACCACGAATCGCCCGGCCAGGTCATCGAGCGCCATTGCGCGGCGGTGCCGGGCGACGTGCCCTTGTGGGGCCAGCGCGGCCAGTTCCTGGTCACAGTTGGCGACATGCGCGCCCTGGTGGAGTACGAGGCTGGCTATGGCGGGCCGCTGGGTGCCCACTTCCAGTTCCACGTCATTGACCTGGACAGGCCGTTTATCTCCGAAACGGGCTACCGTTCGCACTTCGACACAGCGCGGGGACTCATGACGGTGGACGAGGTTGCGCGCGGCATCCTGGCCGCGCTGCGGGCCGAGAAGAAGCGCCCGGTGATGGTCGAGGCCAGTTACCGCGACCGTCTGGCCGATGACCCCCTGCCCGCCTGGCTGGCCGGCCTGGAGCCGCCGGCGCGGCGCGAGCCGGTGACCGTCACGGTGCCGCCGGGGTTCGTCCTGGTCGATGTGGTGTTGCCTTCGCATCGAGCCTTCATTGCCAGGCGCTGGGCGGCCGAGGCGGCGGCCAAGGTCAAGGCGGCCAGGGCCGCCAGGTCGAACGCCAAGGGAAAGATCAAGGGCGCAGACCCGGAGCGAGATCCCGCATCGCCGGAACCGACGATGACCTGCAGCACCGTCAAAGCCGATGATGCCGAGCCGGCCCAGGGCGGGCCTGCATCGCCAGAAGCAACGATACCCGGCGGCAGCAAGGCGACCTGCAGCATCGCCAGGAATGACGATGGAGGCCCGGTCGACCTGGTGGAGTTCAAGCCCGGCCAGCGGTGCGAAATCGTGAGCGTCCATCATCCGGTGTTCGCCCACTACATCGGCAAGCGCATCATCATCGTGAAGGTGCATCCCGACACCCGCCAGGTGTGGGCGCACGATGACAGGCCGGTAACGTACAAGACCAATCGCGCAGGCCGGCGCGTGGTCGGTTCAGACCCGAGCTGCATCCAGTCGTGCTACGGCTTCGACCAGTTGCGGCTTATCACTTGACTAGGAGAACGAACGAATGACGAACGACGCCAATATCCGGCTGGAGTGCTTGAAACCGGCCGAACGATGGACGCAGCCGACCGGGGAGGAAGTCCGCGAGGTGCTGCGCCTGGCCGGGTTCAGCGGCAGCAAGGCCGCGAAGGCGCTGGGGCTGGGCGCGAAGGGCGACCGCACGATCCGCCGATGGATCGGCGAAGACACCCCGATTCCCTATGCGGCATGGGCGATCTTGTGCGACCTGGCCGGGCTGGGCGTGATCTGGAAAGAGGATTTACGCCAAGGGAAAGGTTTTAGCGGCTAAAGTTTAGCCTTCGGATTCCGGTAAAGTGGGAAAAATTTAGTTAAAGCTCTTGACAAGTTAGGACATTTTGCCCTAATATAGCACTTGAAGGCCGGGCCTATCGAGGACGCCAAGAAGGAGTATTGCGTGAACCGAGGCAAGATCAAGGGCGGCCCCAGGTGGAGGAGCGCCCCGGAGTGATCCGGGGCGCTTGGCCTGGTGCTGGAACACCGTAACCATGCTTCCGAGTGGGAGCATCCAGCATTCAACACGTAAGCGTGTGGAGGGTCAAGCTATGTCCAACATCATCAAGTTTCCCAAGGAGATCGAGCAGGCCGCCGCGCCCGAGCCGGTGCAGCCTGCCGCCGCGCCTGCTGCCCCCGCGAAGGCCCCCGGCGCTGGCCTGCTGGCCGGCCTAGTCAAGTTCGTATGGGTGGCGACCGTGCTGGTCTGGCCGATCCTCAAGTGGGTGCTGTCGATAGCCACCTTCTTACAGTTCGTGCGGATGCTCTACCACTGGAACACGCCCGGCGTGTATGCCGGCTGGACGTTCCTGGCGTACTTCGCGGTGCTGACCGCGATCACCTACTTCGTTTCGATATACAAACCGAAAGTGCTTTGACATTGCAGAGCAGGCCCACGCGGCCAGCGACTTGAACTGCGATGCGCCGGCCTATTGGTACAGCGCGCAATCCGAGGAATGGGGCCTTGACCCCTGGCGTCTCGTTGAAGGCGTCGATCCGCACGTGCATGGCGGTTCGTTCGACGTGTGCTTTGCGAGCGGCGGCACGCGCACCGTGGGGCCGTTGATGACGTTCTTCGTGAGCGCCGACCACGCGCAGCAGCTCGCAGTTTCGCGCGCCGCATCGCAGATGGGGCGCTACGGCATGCGGGTGATCGAGGTTCAGCCAGGCCCCGACGACCTCAAGCGCCTGGCCGAGCTGTATGCGGATGACGCCAAGCAAGAATGATTTTTAGCCGCTAAAACGCTTGACGCACCCGACTAGTTTAGCTAAACTTATGCGCATGGTCGGCGGCTGGAACCGCTTTTTTTCAACAACCGGGTGTGGAGTTTATATGGGTGTTCTCCATGAAGAAACGGTTAACCGAAGCCCAATTCCAGGCGGCGATCAAGGGCCTGGAGATCGGGCAACAGACCATCGACATAGCGCGTGGCGTGCTGGTCGATGGAAGGCCCCAGGCCGAGTTTGTGGCCTCGCTGGGGCTAACCAAGGGGGCGGTATCGCAGGCGGTCAGTCGCGTATGGGCGGTGGCGGGGGAAGTGCTCCCGCAGGGCTTCGAGCGAGTGACGGCGGTACTGCCGGAGCATCAAGCGTTCATCGTCAAGCGTTGGGAAGCCGACGCCAAGGGAAAGAGGAAATAGGAACCCAACTCATGAAAACACTGGTCACGGCAATTCAGAAAGGCGGTCAAGGCAAGACGTTCGCAACCTGCCACCTGGCGTTCGACTTCCAGGAGCGCGGCCTTCGGGTTGCAGTGATCGACCTGGACACCCAGGGCAATGCGAGCTGGACGCTGGCTGGCCACGATTCGGGCTATCCCGCCAGTCGCATGTTCACCGCCGGCGGCGACGAGCTGCGGGCCTGGTTCGCTGGCCGCGAGGATGACGGCCTGATGTTAATCGCGGCCGATGCCAGCCTGGCCAACCTGGACAAGATGGACTTGGCCCAGGCCGCCGGCGCGCTGCGGGTCAGCATCGAGGCGCTGGGCGAGTTCTTCGACGTGTGCCTGATCGACACCGCCCCTTCCCTTGGCGTCGCCATGACGGCGGCCGTGCTGGCCGCCGACTACATGCTTTCGCCGGTCGAAATGGAGGCGTACAGCTTGCAGGGCATGAAGAAGATGGTCGCCATCATCGGCAACCTGCGCAAGCAGAACCCGAAGCTGCGCTTCCTCGGGATGGTGCCCAACAAGGTGGACGCGCGGAAGCCGCGCCACGTCAGCAACCTGGCGACCTTGCAGCAGGCATACCCGCAACTGATCTTGCCGTTCAGTGTCGGCGCGCGAGACAGCATCGCGGAGGCGCTGGGCGAGCAGATGCCGGTGTGGAAGATCAAGAAGACCGCCGCGCGTAAGGCTACTCAAGAAGTGCGCGCCCTGGCGGATTACGTGTTTACGAAAATGGAGATCGCGCAATGACCAGCGCCGCAAAGACCAACGCCAAGAAGAAGGCCCCGCAAGCGGCCGCAGAGAAGCCCAAGGGCGGCGGGCTGGGCCTTGATGGCCTTGGCGACCTGTCGAGCCTGCTGGACGCGCCACAGGCCGCAAATGCGGCTCCTGGCGGCCCCCAGGAGCTGCCGCTTGACCTCATTGATGAAGATCCGCATCAGCCGCGCACGGCGGACAATCCCGGCTTCTCGCCGGAGTCCATCGCCGAGATCGGCGAGACGATTAAGGCGCGGGGAGTCAAGTCGCCCATCAGCGTGCGCGAGAACCAGGACGCACCGGGCCGCTATCTCATCAACCACGGGGCACGGCGCTACCGTGGCTCGAAGTGGGCCGGTAAGGCCACCGTTCCGGCTTTCATTGACAACGACTACAACGAGGCCGACCAGGTAATCGAGAACCTGCAACGCAACGAGCTGACGGCGCGCGAGATCGCGGACTATATCGGTCGCGAGCTGGCGAAGGGCAAGAAGAAGTCGGAGATTGCCAAGGAGATCGGCAAGTCGCCGGCTTTCGTCACGCAGCACGTCACGCTGCTGGACTTGCCCGAGCCGATTGCCGAGGCATTCAACAGCGGGCGCGCAAAGGACGTGACTGTCATCAACGAACTGGTGACGGCGTTCAAGAAGAACCCGGAAGAAGTCGGTGCATGGCTTGCCGATGACAGCCAGGAGCTGACGCGCGGATCGGTCAAGCTGCTGCGCGAGTACCTGGAGGACAAGCGCAGCCAGGACAGCGAGCGCGACCCCAACACAGTCGATGCCTTCACCGGCAAAACGGACGGCGAAGCCGGCAGTGGCGATCAAGACCAGGACGATGACGCCAAGGGGAAAAAGGAGCCGAAGGAGCCTGATCCTGACAAGCTCAAGAAGGCGATCATCCAGGTCAAGCACGACGACCGCCCTGCCCGCCTGATCCTCAACCGCCGGCCACCCGCCGAGGGCTGGGCTTGGCTCAAGTACGACGATGACGGCCAGGAGTTCGAGGCCGATCTTGGCACTGTGCAGCTTGTCGCGCTGCTGGAGGGCTGAACATGCTGGCCCTTTTGGAGTTCGTTTTCTGGCTGCTGATCCTGCCCTACGTCCTCTTCGGGATGCTGTTGGCCCACATTGCCCACGCCATCACCCAGGTGTTCGAGCCGCGCTTGTTGCTGTCCGGGGTGTGGTTCGGTGCGATGGGTGCTTGGCTGCTGCCGAGCAGCACGCCGGACGATAGCCGGCCTTTCGTGTCGCTGGTCGAAATGGTGGCGCAGAGCCACATCGGGCCGGTGCCGACCCCTGCCGCGCTGATAGCTGTTGCCGCCTTGCTGGTGATCGCCGCCGCCGTGGTGGCGTTCAGGAGGCGGCAGCGCGCCGCTTAGGTCGCACGCCAGCCCTGACGATCCCATCCCACTCTCATCGCCCCGCCATCGAGCGGGGCTTTTTTTTGCCTTGTGCGCACCGGGCCGGGCGGGCCGCATTTTAGCCGCTAAAAAAAGTTCAGCTAAACCGCTTGACAGGTAAGAATAAGAAGAATATTATTATTCTTACCAAAACGACCAGCCCGGAGCCTCGCATGGAAATCTCGAAAGACACCCGCGACCGCATCTTTGCCGCCGCCGATTCCCTTTACGACCAGGCCGGCCGGTCGGCCTTTCCTACTGTTGATGCCGTGCGCAAGGCGGCCAGGGTCAACATGAACGATGCGAGTGCCGGCATGAAGGAGTGGCGGCGCGCGCAGACCGCGCAGGCGGCCCCGGTGGCAGTCCAAGTGCCGGAGGCCGTGCAACAGGCCAGCAGCGCGGCGCTGGCGTCCTTGTGGCAGGAAGCCCAGGAGCTGGCGAACGAATCGCTACGGGCGGCCCAGGCGGGTTGGGATGCAGAGCGCGTCGAGGCCGAGACGTTGAATAAGCAGATGGCCGACGCCTACGAGGCACAGGCGACCGAACTGGAGGCGGCGCAGGCCCGCATCGGAGAGCTGGAGGCGGCGGCGCGCCAGGCGGCCGAGCAGGCCGAGGGGCAGCGCAAGCAGATCGAGGGCGCGCGCGCAGCATTGACCGATATGCAGCAGCGAGCCGCGACAGCCGAGGCTCGCGCCGGCGAGTTGCGCACGGAGCTGGATCATGCCCACCAGGAAGCGCGGCAGGCCCGCGCAGAGCGCGACAAGGCCCAGGACAAGGCTGCCGCAAGCGCCGACCAGGTGGAGGCCCTGCGGGCCGAGCACCAGAAGGTCAACGAAGCGGCGGCCAGTCAGCTTGACCAGGTGCGCGGCGAACTGGCGAAGGTGCGGGCGAAGGCCGATGCCGAGCGCGAAACGCACCAGGAGCAGCGCAAGGCGGTTGCTGCGGAGGCGCACCGCCAGGCCGAACGCCTCACGGCCACCCAGGCCGAGCGGGACACTGCGCGCAAGGAGGCGGCCCAGGCTCGCGAGGAAGCGGCCACCCTGCGGGGCCGCTTGGATGCCCTGGAAACTGTCATGGCCGGGGGGAAGGGCAAGGGCAGTAGCACGAAAAATGACTGACGAATATGCCGATTTTCAATAAAATGGTGCGCTAGTCGTATATCCCGGCCACAAAGGAAGAGCCGGCCTCGCGTGCCGAGGTCGGCTCTTTGTGTTGTCGGATACGGAACACCCCGGAGTCACAAGGAGGGATTCTCACATTTTGCGCAACACTAACAATAGGAGTGCCCTATGAAACAACGCCTCTTGGTCATGAACGGTCAGCGAATCGTTCAGACGGAGCAAGAAGGGGCTTGGGCCAATCAGAAGGTTGACAAGGCGGGTGCATTGAAGCCCGGCATCTACAACCTATACATGGCCCAGCAGGCCGATAAGAAGCAAACCCACGATGGCGTGATCGTTCACGCCGACAACAAGCAAGTGTTTCAGCAGGTCGGCAAGAACTATGTCATGCACGCCCGCTCAGATTTCGATAAAGTACCCGAAATCGGGAGCGCGAAAAGCATCAGCTACAGCGCGCAAGGCAAAGCAACTGTTGCCGCCGAGGCCCCGACACTCACGCGAGGCCGATCCCGATAGCTTTTAGCGGCTAAAAGGAGGGCTACGCCTTGAGACACCTAACACCTAACGCTGGCTGGGCAGATTCCCGCCGCGTCCAGCCGGCAACTGCTGCCGGCTCCGCAACAAGCACGACCAGCAGAGCCGCCGCTACCGGCGACGGCCTGCTGGCCGCTGCCGAAGCCGCCGACACCGAGCAGCAAGCGGCCTTGGAGGCCGCGCCGCTCGACCAGACCTACCAGGAGGCGCTTGCCCTGTACGTTCAGGCCAAGCACGACCAGGTGGAGCGTGTCGAAGATCGACTTGAAAACCTGATTGAGCGTCAACAAGCGCGCTTGCAGCAGACCCAGGCAAACCAGCCTGGCCTACTGACCAGGCCAGGCGCGAAACGCGCCTGGCAGAACCAGCAGATGCAGCAGCAAGCGCGCTTGCAGTCCCTGCATGTGCGCCTGGAGGCCGTCCGCGAGATCAAGGAGGGCATGGGCCTGCACTCGCCGAAGGTCGAAGAGCTGGCAACCAGGAAGATGCGCGCTGAGAACCCCGAGCTGGCATCTGATTGGGATGCCATGCGCGAAGCGGCACGCCGGCACCAGGCGCTGCTACGCCGCGAGGAACAGGAGAAAAAGCAAGCGCAGACCCTAGAGCGACCAGGCCGGTCGCAGAGCTTGGGCCTCACGCGGGCCGTCTAAACGAAAGCCCGGCATCGCCGGGCTTTTTTCTCGAGCATCGCCAGTTCCGGCGATGACCTGCAGCATCGTCAGTCCCGACGATGCAAGGGGCTGGCCAGCCTCGCCAGAAGCGACGATGCCGCCGGCGCAGTCGACCATCGCCATTTCTGACGATGAGATACCGTATCGCCATTTACAGCGAGGCCCACAGCGCGAGGGCGGCCGCTAAAACCGCCATGCCGGCCGCCACGATGTTCATGTACGACACGCGCCGCGCTTCGCGGATCGGCGCGGCGAGCTGCGCGGCGGCCGCTTCCATCTCGCGTCGCACCGCCTCGGCGGCGGCCTTGCCGCCGTCTTGCATCCCCTTCGCCATCGCCTCTTTGGAGGCCGCCAGGGCTGCATTGAGCGTCCTTTCGGCCTTTCCCTTGGCGTCATCCCGCCAACGGTGTGCGATGGCTTCCAGCTCTTCCTTGAAGCGATCCAGGATTTCTTGCTGCGCGGCCTGGCTGTCCTGCATCAGCCGGGTGTTGATCGTCTGGAGGATGAAGATCGGATCGTCGCGGCCCACGGCGATGCCGTGTTTGACCGCGATCTCCCGTATCAGCTCTTCGATCTTGTCGTCGCTCGCCATCAGAGCACCGCCGCGTTGTCGAGCTGCTGGAAGAGCTGCGACTTCACGATCTTGAGCCGCTGCCGCGTCATGATCGTGAGCGCCGAGTCGGCCAGAGCCTCATAGAACGTCCGGCGCTCCTGGAGCATTTCCGAGAAGTCGCGGCCATAGGTTTCTTCCTTGAGGGCCGGAATCTGGATGATGGCCGACACCCGCGCCTTGTTGTCGGTGTACGCCTTCATCTTCTCGAAGCCCTTGCCTTCGTGCTCGATTGGCCCCCAATACGGGTTCAGCCAAACCACGAACACGCATTCGGCCGGAAACTGCCGGGCCAGCGTGCTAAAGCCGTTCAGCGTGTCCAGGAAGGCTTGCCCGCCGGTAACGACCGTATGCACCACCAGTTCGTGCCCCATGTCCTGGAGCAGCGCCGGCACCTGGTTGCCGATCAAGTAGCTGGACAGCGGCACGAACGAGCTGGCCCCGTTGTCGATGATGACGTCGCCCTTGGTCGAGGCGATTTGCTCCACCAGGGCATCGAAGTTCCGGGTGTTGATCTCGTCGCCGTCCATGATGTTCAGGCGCTGCACGTTCAGGGCCTTGTACCCCTCGAAGGTGCTGTTGACCGGATCGGTGTCGATGCAAAGCGGCGTCTGCCCCTTGCTCGCCTTGTACTGCGCAATGATGGCCGCGATCATCGACTTGCCGACGCCGCCCTTCCCCTGCAAGACCATGTGAATTTTCGCCATTACAGTAAATCCTCTCTATTCGGTTTCGGGTTGTAGTTGAAGCCGGCGATCCCTGCGGACTCGGGTTTCTTCGGCTCGGGTGCCTTCGGCTTCTTCGCCTTCGATCCCCCTACCTGTTGCGCCGGCTTCTCCCCCTTGGCCTGGTCGGCCGCCGGGGAAGGCACCGGCGCGGGTGCTGCTGGCGCGGCTTTGATGAACCGCTGGACGTGCTTGCGGAACGTCTCGTAGCTGCACTTCACCCGGCCGGTTTCGCGCATGTACTCGTAGATCGTTGTCACCGCATAGCCAGAGTCCATTGCGGCCTTCACATCGCCACGCACCGCCAGGAACGCGACAGCGGCCGCGTCCTGTCGGCGCTTCTTGGCCGCTCGTTTCTCGATCCACGCGGCCAGCTCGTCGGGAAAGCTGTTTTCTGCCATCGCCTCGCTTCCGTAGTTTGTAAATAGCCGTTATTTTCATGTATCGACCCGTGGAAAGTCTATGTAAAGCACGTGGATAGCAGCTTGATACCGCTGCATGTGGCGCGCTTTCTGGGCATTGTACGCCTTTATTCGATATATCCGCCTGCTGCGAAGGTTTCGGTATAGACTTTCCTTGGCGTTATCACCGCCGTAAGGCGGGCAGGATGTGCGAAGTTAGCTAACCGGGCGAGCCGGTTATCTATCTTCGCTGTCCCTTATTCGCGCCTGCGGCACTCAACGGGCATCCTGCTCTGCGAGGCTGCCGGCTACCGCCGGCCAAGAAGCGAGAGACGAACGACATGGGCTACATCAATCCGCTGCTGGAGCTTCCAGCAGGCCGCGAACTCCAGGCGCTGCCGGTGGCCGACCGGCAGCGCCTTGCCCGCGTGCTGCGCGAGCTGCGCACGCAGGCCAACGACGAGGCGGAAAAGGCATGGGCAAGCCGCAAGGGGTCGATGGCCGCCTACTGGCGAGCCGTGGCGACCTACGCGCGGCACACGGCGCACGCGCTCAAGGGGTAACGACATGGAAGCAGACGAGCAGCCGACCGCGAAGCGGCGGCAGCACCTGCGGGTGCCGGTGTTCCCCGAAGAGAAGGCGCTGATCGAGGCGAACGCCAAGAGGGCCGGGGTCAGCGTGGCGCGTTACCTGCGCGACGTGGGCCAGGGCTACCAGATCAAGGGCGTCATGGATTACGAGTACGTGCGCGAGCTGGTGCGGGTGAATGGCGACCTCGGCCGGCTGGGCGGCTTGCTCAAGCTATGGCTCACCGACGACGCGCGCACTGCCCGCTTCGGAGACGCCACGATCCTTACCCTGCTGGGCCGGATCGAAGCCACCCAGGACGAAATGAGCCGACTCATGAAGTCCGTGGTGCAGCCGAGGGCCGAGCCTTGAGCGTTTTAGCGGCTAAAAAGCCGAGGGCCGGCCGATGATCGCCAAGCACGTACCCATGCGGTCGCTGGGCAAGTCCGACTTCGCCGGCCTGGTGAACTACGTCACCGACGCGCAGAGCAAGGATCACCGGCTGGGCCAGGTGCAGATCACGAACTGCGATGCCGTGTCCGTGCAAGACGCCATCACCGAGGTTCTGGCGACCCAGCACACGAACACGCGGGCCAAGGGCGACAAGACCTATCACCTGATCGTCAGCTTCCGGGCCGGCGAGCAGCCCAGCGCCGACACCCTGCGGGCGATTGAGGAACGTATCTGCGCAGGGCTGGGCTACGGCGAACATCAGCGCGTCAGTGCCGTGCACAACGACACCGACAACCTACACATTCACATCGCCATCAACAAGATTCACCCGACGCGAAACACGATGCACGAGCCGTACTACTCGCATCGGGCGCTGGCCGAGCTTTGCACGACCCTGGAGCGCGACTACGGGCTGGAGCGGGACAACCACGAACCACGCCAGCGCGGTGCCGAGGGCAGGGCGGCCGACATGGAGCGGCACGCGGGCGTGGAAAGCCTAGTCGGCTGGATCAAGCGCGAATGCCTGGACGAGATCAAGGGCGCGCAGTCCTGGCAGGAACTGCACCAGGTCATGCGCGCCAACGGCCTGGAGTTGCGCGAGCGCGCCAACGGCCTGGTGATCGAGGCCGGCGACGGAACTATGCTCAAGGCGAGCACCCTAGCCCGCGACCTTTCCAAGCCGAAGCTGGAGGCACGGCTTGGCCCGTTCGAGGCTTCGCCCGAACGGCATACACGAACCAAAGCGAAGCGCCAGTACCAGAAAGACCCGATCCGCTTGCGCGTAAACACCGTCGAGCTGTACGCCCGATACAAGGCCGAGCAGCAGACCTTGACCGCGACACGTGGGCAGGCGCTGGAGCAGGCCCGCCGGCGCAGGGATCGGCTGGTCGAGGCCGCGAAGCGTTCCGGCCGTCTGCGCCGCGCGACGATCAAGGTGATTGGCGAGAACGGCGCGAACAAGAAGCTGCTGTATGCCCAGGCCAGCAACGCCCTGCGCGACGAAATCCAGGCGATCAACAAGCAGTACCAGCAGGACCGCCAGGCCCTCTACGAGAGCCACAGCCGCCGCACGTGGGCCGACTGGCTCAAGAAGGAGGCGACCCACGGCAACGCCGAGGCGTTGACCGCCCTGCGCGCCCGCGAGGCAGCGCAGGGCCTGAAAGGCAACACCATCCAGGGCCGGGGCGATTCGCGCCCCGGCCACGCCCCGGTAACGGACAACATCACCAAGAAGGGCACCATCATCTTCCGCGCCGGCCTGACGGCCGTTCGGGACGATGGCGACAAGCTGCAAGTCTCACGCGAGGCCACGCGCGAGGGCCTGCAAGAAGCTCTACGGCTGGCGATGGGACGCTACGGCAGCCGCATCACCGTCAACGGCACCAAGCAATTCCAGGCGCAGATCATCCGCGCGGCCGTTGATTCCCAGCTACCCATCACGTTCGCCGATCCGGCCCTGGAGAGCCGGCGGCTTGCGCTATTGAAGAAGGAGAACACCCATGAGCGACCCGACCGAACCGAACAAGCCGACCAGCGACCCGCAGAACATCGAGGACGAGCTGGACGCGGCGCTGGCGGCCCTGGACAGCGCACCGCTGCCCACGACGACGCTGCCCGACCCGTCGCCATCGCCCGAGCAGGCATCGGGCGACCAGGTAGAGGGCGACCAGGTAGAGGGCGAGCTGACGCCGCCGGCGTTCACGCCGGAGCCGTCCACCGGAAGCCCGACATTGGACGCATTGGACGAGTCCCGCCGCCCCAAAGCCAGCACCGTTTGCGAACGCTGTCCCAACTCGGTGTGGTTCGCATCGCCGGCGGAAGTGAAGTGCTATTGCCGCGTGATGTTCCTCGTCACCTGGAGCAGCAAGGAACCCAGCCAGATCACCAACTGCGACGGGGAATTTCTCGGCCAGGAACAGGGGTAGCAGCCGCCCCGCCGGGCCTCACTGCGGCGGATAAATACATCGCTGAACGCGAGGCGAAACGCTCAAAAGGTTTCGATATACCGAAGCACGCGCGATATACTGCCGGTGACGGTGCCCTTGCTTTCCAGGGCGTCCGCAACATCGAGGGCCAGGCGCTGGCCCTGTTGAAACGAGGCGATGAGGTCATGGTGATGCCCATTGACCAAGCCACGGCCCGGCGCTTGTCGCGCATCGCGGTCAGCGAGGCCGTGACGATCACGCCGAAAGGTTCCATCAAAACGTCGAAAGGAAGGAGTAGATGAAAATCAAGATGAACAACGCCGTGGGGCCGCAGGTTCGCAGCGCGAAGCCGAAACCCAGCAAGTTGCTGCCGATCCTCGGCGGCGTGTCCCTGGTCGGTGGCCTCCAGGCCGCGACACAGTTCTTCGCCTACACGTTCCAGTATCACGCGAGCCTCGGGGCCAACTTCGGGCACGTGTACGCGCCTTGGTCGATCCTGTCCTGGTCGGCGAAGTGGTACGGCCAGTACCCCGACGAGATCATGCGGGCCGGCAGCATCGGCATGGTGACTGCCACCGTGGGCCTGCTGGGCGTGGCCGTGGCGAAAGTCGTCACGGCCAACAGCTCGAAGGCGAACGAATACCTGCACGGTTCGGCCCGCTGGGCCGAGAAAAAGGACATTCAGGCGGCCGGCCTGCTGCCGCGCGGGCGGAGCGTCCTGGAGGTCGTCACCGGCAAGGACGCACCGACCGCCACCGGCGTTTATGTCGGCGGCTGGCAAGACAAGGACGGCAATTTCTTCTACCTGCGGCACAGTGGCCCCG
>NZ_CP063993.1:2230000-4563212 GCF_017301775.1 Xanthomonas translucens pv. undulosa | reverse complement strand
CACTCTACGTCGCCATGACCGGCGCCCGCGCTTCGCTGCAGGCGCAGGGCACGGTGTCGCACAATCTGGCCAACGTCGATACCGCCGGTTTCAAGGCGGCGTTGGCCAATACCGAGGCATTCCGCATCAAGGGCGCCGGTTATCCGTCGCGGATCGATGCGCTGCATATCGACCAGGGCTTCAACCGCGACGTCGGCGCGCAGCAGGTGACCGGCAATGCGCTGGACGTCTCGCTCAACGCCGACAACTGGCTGGCGGTGCAGGCCAGCGACGGCAAGGAAGCGTACACGCGCGGCGGCGAGCTGGCGGTGACCCCGAACGGCCAGCTGGTCACCTCCAGCGGCCGCGCGGTGCTCGACGACCAGGGCAATCCGATGGCGATCCCGCCGCACCAGTCGCTGGAAATCGGCGAGGACGGCTCGGTGTCGATCGTGCCGCTGGGCGAAGGCCCGCAGGCGATGGCCGTGGTCGGCAAGATGAAGGTGGTGCAGGCGCCGGCCGAACGCCTGGAACGCCGCCCCGACGGGCTGATGCGCAACATCAGCGACGATCCCACACAGGCCTTCGCCCTGGCCACCGGCAGCGCCGTCCACACCGGCGCGCTGGAAGGCAGCAACGTCGACGCGGCCGGCGCGCTGGTGCAGATGATCCAGCTGCAGCGCCAGTTCGAGATGCAGGTCAAGGTGATCAAGCACGGCGACGAGAACGCGCAGTCGGCCAACACCCTGCTGCGCCTGAACGGCTAAGCCAGTTACGCGTGCCACACCGCCGCCGCCGACAAGCCGGCGCATTTGTGGCACGGCACATGCATCAGTCCCCCTGCCCCTCGCGGATCTCGGGGCCACCATCAGAGGAATCGGGTCATGAATCAGGCTTTGTGGGTCGCCAAGACCGGACTGGATGCGCAGCAGACGCGCATGTCGGTCGTGTCCAACAACCTGGCCAACACCAACACCACCGGCTTCAAGCGCGATCGCGCCAGCTTCGAGGACCTGCTGTACCAACAGGTGCGTCAGCCTGGCGGCGCGACCTCGGCGCAGACGCAGTTGCCCTCCGGCCTGCAGCTGGGTACCGGCGTGCGCGTGGTGTCCACCTCCAAGGACTTCGAACAGGGCAATCCGCAGCAGACCGGGCGCGCGCTGGATGTGATGGTCAACGGCCGCGGCTTCTTCGAAGTGCAGATGCCCGACGGCACCTCGGCCTACACCCGAGACGGCAGCTTCCAGATCAATTCGCAGGGCGAGCTGGTCACCAACAGCGGCTATGCGGTGCAGCCCGGCATTCAGGTCCCGGAAGGCGCGCAGTCGCTGACCATCGGTACCGACGGCACGGTCAGCGTGCAGGTCGCCGGCACCGCCGCGGCGCTGGAGATCGGTTCGTTGACGCTGAGCGACTTCATCAATCCCTCGGGCCTGCAGGCCAAGGGCGGAAACCTGTATGCGGAAACCGCCGCCTCCGGCCCGGCGCAGAACGGCACGCCCGGCCTCAACGGCCTCGGCACCACGGTGCAGGCCTCGCTGGAAGGCAGCAACGTCAACGTGGTCGAGGAGCTGGTCAGCATGATCGAGACCCAGCGCGCCTACGAGATGAACGCCAAGGCGATCTCCACCACCGATTCGATGCTCGGCTATCTGAACAATAACGTCTGATCCCGACACTTCTTCTGGAAACCGCCATGTCGCGTCTGTCCTCCCTCTCTCTCACCACTGCGCTGGTCCTACCCGTGCTGCTCGGCGGCTGCGCCGGCCTCGGCGTCGCCGCCGGCGACGTGCGCCCGTACGCGCCGATGGCGCCGATCGTGCCGGTGGTGGCGCAGGCCGCGCCGCCCAGCGCCGGCGCGATCTATGCCGCCGGCCCTGGCCTGTCGCTGTATTCGGACCGGCGCGCGCGCGAGGTCGGCGATCTGCTGACCATCACCCTGGTCGAAAGCACCAATGCCAGCACCACCGCCAACACCAGCATCACCAAGAAGGACGCGGTGACGATGGCCACGCCGACCCTGCTCGGCGCGCCGCTGACGATCAACGGCGTCAACGTGCTCAACAATTCCACCAGCGGCGACCGCAGCTTCGCCGGCAAGGGCAACACCGCGCAGAGCAACAATATGCAGGGCAGCATCACCGTGACCGTGATGCAGCGCCTGCCCAACGGCAACCTGGTGATCCAGGGGCAGAAGAACCTGCGCCTGAACCAGGGCGACGAGCTGGTGCAGGTGCAAGGCATCGTCCGTGCCGCCGATATCTCCCCGGACAACACCATTCCTTCCAGCAAGGTCGCCGACGCGCGGATCGCCTACGGCGGCCGCGGCGCCGTCGCCCAATCCAACGCGATGGGCTGGCTGAGCCGCTTCTTCAACTCGCGCATTTCGCCGTACTGAGGCCCACCATGAACCTTCTGTCCCTGTCCTGCCGCCTGCTCGCCGCGTTCGCGCTGTGCGCCGGCGTGGCCGCCCCGGCCGCCGCCGAACGCATCAAGGACCTGGCCCAGGTCGGCGGCGTGCGCGGCAACGCGCTGGTCGGCTACGGCCTGGTGGTCGGCCTGGACGGCAGCGGCGACCGCACCAGCCAGGCGCCCTTCACCGTGCAGAGCCTGAAGAACATGCTCGGCGAACTGGGCGTCAACGTGCCGTCGAACGTCAATCCGCAGCTGAAGAACGTGGCCGCGGTGGCGATCCACGCCGAACTGCCGCCGTTCGCCAAGCCCGGCCAGCCGATCGACATCACCGTGTCCTCGATCGGCAACGCGGTGTCGCTGCGCGGCGGCTCGCTGCTGATGGCGCCGCTGAAGGGCGCCGACGGCCAGGTCTACGCGATCGCCCAGGGCAGCCTGATCGTCGGCGGCTTCGGCGCGCAGGGCAAGGACGGCTCGCGGATCTCGGTCAACGTGCCCAGCGTCGGCCGCATCCCCAACGGTGCCACGGTGGAGCGTGCGCTGCCGGACGTGTTCGGCAGCAGCGGCGAGATCACTCTGAACCTGCACCAGAACGATTTCACCACGGTGTCGCGGATGGTCGCGGCGCTGGAGAGCACCTTCGGCCCGGGCAGCGCGCATGCGGTCGATGGCGGCACCGTCGCGGTGCGCTCGCCCACCGACCCGAGCGCGCGCATCGGCCTGCTGGCGCGGATCGAGAACGTGGAACTGTCGCCGGGCGCAGCGCCGGCCAAGGTGGTGGTCAACGCCCGCACCGGCACCGTGGTCATCGGCGCGCAGGTGCGGGTCAGCCCGGCGGCGATCTCGCACGGCTCGCTGACCGTCACCATCAGCGAAGGCACCCAGGTCAGCCAGCCCAACGCACTGAGCAACGGCCAGACCGTGGCCGCGCCGAAATCGACCATCACCGCCACCAACGAAGGCAGCCGCATGTTCAAGTTCGAGGGCGGCACCTCGCTGGACCAGATCGTGCGCGCGGTCAACGAAGTCGGCGCCGCGCCGGGCGACCTGATCGCGATCCTGGAAGCACTGAAGCAGGCCGGCGCGCTGAGCGCGGAGCTGGAGGTGATCTGACATGCGTATCTCGGCCTCTCCCATCGAACTGAACCCGACCACCCAGAACGATCCCGCGCGGATCGACAAGGTGTCGCGCCAGTTGGAAGGACAGTTCGCGAACCTGCTCGTGAAGAGCATGCGCGACGCCAGCTTCGGCGATTCCCTGTTCCCGGGCGAGAACCAGACCTTCCGCGACATGTACGACAAGCAGATGGCCAAGGCGCTGACCGAGGGCAAGGGGCTGGGCCTGGCGGCGATGATCGCCAAGCAGCTGGGCGGCGGCAAAAGCGCCGACGCCCCGGCCACCAACACCTCGATCGGTGCCGCGCAGGCCGCCAAGGCGTATTCGCTGGTGTCCGCCCAGGGCGGCGGCGCCGGCAATCCGGCGACCGCCGGCGCCGCGGCGCTGGCCGATACCGGTGCCGCGGTTGGCGCCGGCGCCTGGCGCGGCATGGACGCGGGGGATGCGCCGCAGCACCAAGTCGCGCGCGTGCTCGACCTGATCGCCGGCCGCGAGACCAGCGCCATGCACGACGCGATCGGCAGCAACCCGGCCGACGGCAGCGCCAGCGTGGCGTGGACCGGCGCCGACGACCGCTGGTCGGATCTGGCGGCGACGCCGGGCGCCGACGCCAGCAGCAGCATCGACGCCAGCGCCACCGCCGCTGCCAAGGCCGCCGCGGCAAGCCTCGGCGAGCGCACCCCGGAAGGCTTCGTCGCGCAGATCTGGACCCACGCCCAGAAGGCCGCCAAGGAACTGGGCGTGGATGCGCGGGCGCTGGTCGCGCAGGCCGCGCTGGAGACCGGCTGGGGACGCCGCGGCATTTCCCGCAGCGACGGCGCCAGTTCCAACAACCTGTTCGGGATCAAGGCCACCGGCTGGAGCGGCGAGCGCGTCACCGCCGGCACCCACGAGTACGTCGATGGGGTCAAGCAGTCGCAGACCGCCGATTTCCGGGCCTACGCCTCGCCGGCCGAGAGCTTCGCCGACTACGTGCGCCTGCTGAAGACCAATCCGCGCTACCAGCAGGCGCTCAATGCCGGCACCAATATCCGCGGTTTCGCCCAGGGCCTGCAGCGTGCCGGCTACGCCACCGATCCGTCCTACGCGGCCAAGATCGCCGCGATCGCAGGCGGCCCGACCATCGGCCGCGCCGTCGCGGCGATCGGTAACGCCGCCGCCAGCGGCCTCGAGCGCGCGTTCGCCAGCACCTCCGATCCCTCCAGCAGCGCGTTGCGCTGAGGTAGCCGCCCATGTCCGTCCTTTCCACCGGCACCAGCGCCCTCATCGCCTTCCAGCGCGCCTTGGCGACGGTGAGCCACAACGTCGCCAACATCAACACCGACGGCTACAGCCGCCAGCGCGTGTCGTTCGCGACCACCACGCCGACCCAGTACGGCTCGGACTACATCGGCAACGGCACCAAGATCACCGACATCTCCCGCGTCGCCGACCAGTTGGCGACCTCGCGGCTGCTGGACAGTGGCGGCGAACTGGCGCGGCTCAAGCAGCTGTCGAGCCTGTCCGACCGCGTCGACGCGCTGTTCTCCGACAAAGCCACCAACATCTCCGGGCAGTGGTCGAACTTCTTCGACGCCACCACCGGGCTGTCGTCCAACGCCTCGGCCACCGCCAGCCGGCAGAACCTGCTGGACAACGGCAACTCGCTGGTGACCCGCTTCAAGCAGCTCAACGGGCAGATGGACGCGCTCGGCAACGAGGTCAACAACGGCCTGCTGTCCGGCACCACCGAAGCCAACCGCCTGGCCAGCGAGATCGCAAAGATCAACGGCCAGATCGGCGGCGACGCCAGCTCGGCCGCACCGGACCTGCTCGACCGGCGCGATGCACTGATCACCCAGTTGGTCGGCTACACCGGCGGCAACGCGGTACAGCAGGACGGCGGCGCGATCAACGTCTATACCGCAGGGGGCCAGGCCCTGGTGGTCGGCACCACCGCCTCCACCCTGACCACGGTCACCGATCCCTACCAGCCCGGGCGCCTGCAGGTCGCGCTGAAGGCGCAAGGCACCACCATCACCTTGGGCAACAGCGCGCTGGGCGGACAGATCGGCGGCCTGATCGAGTTCCGTAGCAACGTGCTGGATCCGACCAAGGCCGAAATGGGCCGCATCGCCACCGGCCTGGCCGTCAGCTACAACCAGCAGCACAAGGCCGGCGTAGACCTGTACGGCAAACTCGGCGGCGATTTCTTCTCGCTGTCCGCGCCCAACGTCAACGCCAACGCCACCAACACCGGCAACGCCAGCTTCAGCGCCAGCGTCGGCGACCTGAGCAAGCTCGACGGGCAGAACCTGCTGCTGAAGTTCGACGGCAGCAGCTGGACCGCCAGCCGCGCCGACACCGGCGCCAGCGTGGCCATGACCGGCACCGGCAGCAGCACTGATCCGTTCGTGGTCAACGGCGTGAGCCTGCAGCTGTCCGGCACCGGCGCGGCCGGCGACAAGTTCCTGCTGCAGCCCACCGCCAACGCGGTCACCGGCCTGGCGGTGGCGATCACCGACCCGTCGCGCATCGCCGCGGCCACCCCGATCACCGCCAGCGCCAACCTGGACAACCTCGGCACCGGCAAGGTCAGCAACGTCCGCGCCACCAATGCCGGCAACGCCAATTTGCTGACGCCCGCCAGCATCGCCTTCATCGACGCCAACCAGTACACCGTCGACGGCGCCGGCCCGTTCACCTATAGCGCAGGGCAAACCATCAGCGCCAACGGCTGGAGCATGACCCTGGATGGCGCGCCGGTCGCCGGCGACACCTTCGCAGTGAAGCCGACCGGTGCCGGCTCCAGCAACAACGGCAACGCCCTGACCCTGTCCAACCTGGACGATGCCAAGGCGTTCAACGGCGGCACCATCACCCTCAACGGCGCGGTGTCCGGGTTGACCACCACGATCGGCTCGGCCGCGCGCCAGGCCAGCTACGCGGCCGACGCGCAGGACGTGATCCACACCAGCGCGCAGGACGCGCGCGACTCGGTGTCCGGCGTCAACCTGGACGAGGAAGCCTCGGACATGTTGCGCCTGCAGCAGGCCTACCAGGCCGCCTCGCAGTTGATCTCCACCGCCGACACGATGTTCCAGTCCATCCTGGGTGCGATCCGATGAGCAACCGTATTTCCACCGGCATGATGTTCAGCCAGTCGGTCAGCACCATGCTGGGCAAGCAGGCCAAGATCTCGCACCTGGAGCAGCAGCTGGCGACCGGCCAGCGCCTGGTCACCGCCGCCGACGATCCGGTCGCTTCCGGCACCGCGGTCAACCTGGACCGCGCGGTGGCCGAACTGGAGCGTTTCGGCCAGAACGCCAACAATGTGCAAAATCGCCTGGGCCTGCAGGAAAATACCTTGTCCCAGGCCGGCGACCTGATGGCACGGGTCAGCGAGTTGACGGTGGAAGCGAACAGCTCGGCGTTGACCACCGACGACCGCAAGGCGATCGCCTCCGAACTCAAGTCGCTGCACGGCAGCCTGCTCAGCCTGTCCAACAGCACCGACGGCAGCGGCCGCTACCTGTTCGCCGGCGCCGCCGACGACGCCGCGCCGTTCGCGGTGGTCAACGGCAAAGTCGTCTACAGCGGCGACCAGACCCAGCGCAGCGTGGAAGTGGCCGCCGACACCCGGGTCGCCGACGCCCTGCCCGGCAGCGAGATCTTCATGCGCATCCGCACCGGCGACGGCACCGTCGATGCGCATCCGGCCAGCACCAACACCGGCACCGGCCTGTTGCTGGACTTCAGCCGCGACTCCGGCACTGGCGGTTGGAACAGCAGCAGCTACAGCGTCGCCTTCACCGCCACCGACACCTATGAAGTGCGCGACAAAACCGGCAGCGTGGTCAAGACCGGCACCTATGCCGCCGGCGAGACCCTCAGCTTCGCCGGCCTGAAGATGCGCCTGGACGGCGCGCCAGCGGTCGGCGACAGCTTCCAGATCGGCGCCTCGACCAACAAGGACGTGTTCTCCACCATCACCACCTTGGTCAATGCGCTGAGCACCGACCCGCTGACCGCAAGCGACAAGGCCTCTCTGCAGAACACCTTGCAGTCGTCGATGCGCGACATCAGCCAGGCCTCGTCGAAGATGATCGACGCGCGAGCATCGGGCGGCGCGCAACTGGCCGCGCTCGACAACGCCGCCGAGTTGCGCGAATCCAACGAAGTGACGCTGAAGACCACCCTGTCCTCGCTGCGCGACCTGGACTACGCCGATGCGATCGGCCAGTACCAGCTGGAACAGGCCGCGCTCAAGTCGGCGCAGACCATCTTCACCCGGATGCAGTCGATGTCGCTGTTCAACATGATCCGCTGAATCCCGATTCCACTCTAATAAGCGAAGGCCCGAGGCGCGGCAACGCCTCCGGGCCTTTTGCGTTATACCGAGTTCGTCATCGCCGCCGGGGCCTGGTAGCGTCACCTGCGGATCGCTAAAGTTTGGTAAAGCGCGGCCGAAACAAGCTCTTCGCCGCGAGTGCCACAGGCTCCCGGTTCGCCGCATCACGATAATTTCCGCAGCGAATCGCTAAAGGTTATTGACATCGCGCCGTTACTTATCTCAGCAGCGGCAACGGCCAATTGATGGCCCCCCTGCGGAGGCTCCAGGCACCGATCGGTTGCCGGATAAATCGCTTAGAGGAGATATCAAAATGGCACAGGTAATCAACACCAACGTAATGTCGCTGAACGCTCAGCGTAACCTCAGCACCAACAGCGCCAGCCTGGCACTGACGATCCAGCAGCTGTCATCGGGCAAGCGCATCACCAGCGCCTCGGTCGACGCCGCCAGTATGGCGATCT
The DNA here is from genome assembly GCF_017301775.1 of Xanthomonas translucens pv. undulosa. NCBI lineage: Bacteria > Pseudomonadati > Pseudomonadota > Gammaproteobacteria > Lysobacterales > Lysobacteraceae > Xanthomonas > Xanthomonas translucens. The sequence goes on along the minus strand of NZ_CP063993.1, from coordinate 4,554,910 downwards.
CAGAGCGCTTCACCACCCAGATCCGCGGCCTGGACGTCGCCTCGCGCAACGCCAACGACGGCATCTCGCTGGCGCAGACCGCGGAAGGCGCGATGGTCGAAATCGGCAACAACCTGCAGCGTATCCGCGAGCTGTCGGTGCAGTCGTCGAACGCCACCAACTCCGACACCGACCGCGAGGCGCTGAACTCGGAAGTCAAGCAGCTGACCTCGGAAATCGACCGCGTCGCCAACCAGACCAGCTTCAACGGCACCAAGCTGCTGAACGGCTCGTTCTCCGGCGCGCTGTTCCAGGTCGGTGCCGATGCCGGCCAGACCATCGGCGTGAGCAGCATCGTCGATGCCAACGTCGATTCGCTCGGCAAGGCCGGCTTCGCCGCCACCCAGACCGGTTCGGCCGCCCTGGCCTCCGGCACCGCGACCGCCAGCGGCAGCTTCTCCGGCATGTCGGTCAACGGCACCAGCATCGCCTCGGTGGCCGTCGCCATCGGCGACAGCGGCAGCGACATCTCCAAGAAGATCGCCTCCGCGATCAACGACAAACTGGACCAGACCGGCGTCTACGCTTCGGTCGACAGCACCACCGGCGCGCTGAAGCTGGAATCGTTGAAGGCCGGCAAGGACTTCTCCTTCACCGCAGGCTCGGCCACCGGCGCCGACGGCGTCACCTTCAGCAACGCCGGCATCGCCGCAACGGCCGCCTCCACCGCAGGCACCACCAACACCCTGAGCAACCTGGACATCTCCACCTTCTCCGGTGCGCAGCGGGCACTGGAAATAGTCGACAAGGCGCTGACCTCGGTCAACTCCTCACGCGCCGACATGGGTGCGATCCAGAACCGCTTCACCTCCACCATCGCCAACCTGAGCACGACCTCGGAAAATCTGTCGGCCTCGCGCAGCCGCATCGCCGACACCGATTATGCCAAGGCAACGGCCGAACTGACCCGCACGCAGATCCTGCAGCAGGCCGGTACCGCGATGCTGGCGCAGGCCAAGTCGGCCCCGCAGAGCGTGCTGAGCCTGCTGCAGTAACAGCCCGCTCGACACCAGCACGACGAGAAGCCCCTCCGCAAGGAGGGGTTTTTTTGCGTCTGGTCATCCGCAGGCACAGGATTTGCATCGCCCCCGGGGCATCGCCGACGCACGCGCGAGCTCAAGAACCTTGGTACGCTGCCGATACCCCTATCTACCGCTGGCCTCCGTGCCCGCTCTCGTAAGGAAGTCCACCCATGGCTACTTCATCGCTGTCTACCGTCGGCTCCGGTATGGACATCGCCGCAGTCGTCAAAGCGTTGGTCGCCGCCCAGCGCGCACCGCAGGAAAACCGGATCAACTCCGACGGCACCGCCTCCAGCGCCCAACTTTCGGCGCTGAGCACGATCAAGGGCGCATTGTCCAACTTGCAAACGGCAATGGATGCGATCGCCAAGAGCGCCGACAAGAGCGCGGTCAAGGCCACCGTCGCCGACGGCGCCGGCTATACCGCCAGCGTCACCGAGAGTGCCACTGCCGGTAACTACAGCGTGGAGGTGGTGAAGCTGGCCGAACGGCAGAAGCTGACCTCGTCGGCCTATGCCGACAACGCAGTGGTCGGCGACGGCAGCTTGACCATCGCTTATGGCGACAAGACGCTGAACGTCACCGTGGCCGAAAACAGCAAGCTCCGCGACGTCGCCGCCGCGATCAACAAGGCCGCCGGCGGCAGCGGCGTGACCGCCAGCGTGGTCAGCGCCGACGACGGCGATCACCTGGTACTCAACGCCGTCGATTCCGGCGCCAAGGGCGCGCTGACCATCACCAGCGCCGGCGGCAACGGCGGACTCGCCGCACTGACCTACAGCAGCGGCAGCAGCGGCGGCCTGACCCAGACCGTGGCCGGGGCCGATGCGGTGGTGCGCGTGGACGGCTTCGAGCGAACCTCCAGCAGCAATGCGATTGCCGACCTCGTCCCAGGCGTCACCTTGAACCTGACCAAGGCCGCGGAAGGCACCAAGTACAGCCTGAGCATCGCCAACGACAGCAGCAGCCTGAAGGCGAACCTCACCGCATTGGTGAGCGCCTACAACACCGTCAACACCGTGCTGAAGTCCTCCAGCGCCTATGACGCCACCAACAAAAAGGCCTCGGCGCTGACCGGCGACTCGATGGTGCGCGGGCTGCAGCAAACGCTGCGCAAGCAGGTCACCGACAACACCAGCGATCTCAAGGCGCTGGGCGTGACCATCGACAAGAACGGGGTGATGAGCTTCAACAGCGCAAAGTTGGACAGCGCAGTGGCCAGCGACCCGGCCTCGGTCAAGGCGATGTTCGGTACCGATGGCGGCTTCACCACTGGCATGAATACGTTGCTGGACAGCAACCTCGACGCCAGCAACGGCACCCTCACCCAGCGCACCACTGCGCTCAACAAGCACATCAGCGACCTGACAGACCAGCTCAGCAACCTGGACCAGCGGATGACCACGCTGACCACCAACTACACCGCCAAATTCACCGCGATGGACGCCATGGTCGCGCAGATGAAGTCGGTCAGCGATACCCTCACCCAACAGTTCTCGTAGCGCCGACGGCATTGGAATGAAAGTCGCTACCGGTGCTCAAGTCCGCCCAGGCAGCGGCCGATATCTTTAGCATCGACAGTCATTCAGGACTGGCAGCACGTACCGTCGCCACGGCGCCTTCGCCGACCGGCGCGGCAGCGCGGCACCAGGCCACCCGAGGGAGTTTTCCATGTACGGTTCCAGCCGCCAATATGCCGAGCAATACCGCAAGATGAGCGTGTCCACCAGCATCACCGATGCCGACCCGCACAAGCTGGTGGCCTTGCTGTTCGCCGGTGCCTGCCAGCGTATCCGCCAGGCCCAGGCCTGTCTGGCGCAGGGCGACCAGGCGCGCAAGGGCAAGGCGATCGGCGAGGCCTGCGCCATCGTCGGCCACCTCAACGGCTCGCTGGACCACGAGGCCGGCGGCGAGATCGCCAACAATCTCTCGGCGCTGTACGACTACGTGATGCACCGGCTCACCGAAGCCAACCTGCACAACGACGCAAGCGCGCTGGTCGAATCGCTGGAATTGCTCAGCGAGATCGATGCAGCGTGGAACGCCATTCCCGCCCAGCAGCGCGAATTCGCCGCGGTCGCCGCATTATGATCGCCGTCAGCATCGACTCGCTGCACGCCGAACTGCGGCAACTGCAGCAGGTGCTGCAGGGCGACGACCACGCGCTGGCCGAGCGTATGGTGTCCGAGCACGACCAGCATCTGCGCGAATACCTGCAGCAGGCCGGCAGCGACGTGTCCCGCGACGGCATCGGTTCGCTGCTGAAACTGCAGCAAGCGGTGATCACGCAGATGCTGCAGGCGCGCGACGAAGCCGGCGACTGGCTGCGCGCCAACCGCCTGTCCAACAATGCGGCGCGCGCCTACTCGCAGGCCGGATCGCTGAGATGAACAGCGCCTCCGACGGCGCGGTGCACCATCCCGCCGAAACCGAGCTGTTCCACGACACCCTCAGCTGCGAACTGGCATTGCCGGCCGACTTCAGGCTCGGCAACAGCATCGGCCGCTTCGGCGCCGGCGAAGCCCTGTTGCGCGGCCTGGCACAGGTCGAAGACCTGCGCAGCGAGGACGGCGGCGAAGATCGCAGCGAGCAGCCGCTGCAGTTGCAGCGCATGGACGCCAAGCTCGACCTGATGCTGGTGCTGCTCGGCCGTCTGGCCCGGCAGCACGAGGAAGGCTTGCCGTTGCGCCCGCTACGATGGTCGCACCGAGGGCTGAGACTGGAATTGGGGTCGCGTTCGGGCGCCCTTCCCGGCGCCGCCGGCCTGCTGCGCCTGCAGCCCTCCGACTGGCTGCCCGACCATCTTGAATTGCCGGTCCAGGTCGTGGCCGAAGCCGCCAGCGGCGGCGGTTTCCATCTCTGGCTACGGTTCGAGACACAACCGCCAAGCCTGCAGGAAGCACTGGAACGGCACCTGTTTCGCCTGCACCGGCGGCAGATCGCCGACAGCCGGCGCGCGCGCTGAGCCGACGCACGGTTGGCGGCGACCGCGCGCTCGGCTAAGGTGCGGGACTAGAGAAAGAGATCTTCCCACCGTGCGAGTCATCATCGTCGACGATCACACCCTGGTCCGCGCCGGCCTGAGCCGGCTGTTGCAGACGTTCGCGGACGTCGATGTGGTCGCCGAGGCGAGCAACGCGCAGCAGGCGGTGGACCTGGCCACCCTGCACCGTCCCGACCTGGTGCTCATGGACCTGTCGCTGCCCGGGCGCAGCGGCCTGGACGCGCTGACCGACGTGCTGCATACCTCGCCCAAGACCCGCGTGGTGATGATGTCGATGCACGACGATCCGGTGCACGTGCGCGATGCGCTGGACCGCGGCGCCACCGGCTTCGTGGTCAAGGACGCCGCGCCGCTGGAGCTGGAGCTGGCGCTGCGCGCGGCCAGCGTCAACCAGATGTTCCTGAGCCCGCAGATCTCCTCGAAGATGATCGCGCCGATGCTCGGCCGCGAACGCCCGGTCGGCGTCGCCGCGCTGTCGCCGCGGCAGCGCGAGATCCTGCGCCAGATCGGCCGCGGCCAGAACAACAAGGAAATCGCCTCGGATCTGGGCATCAGCGTCAAGACCGTCGAAACCCACCGCGCGCGGATGATGGAGTCGCTGGGCTGCCGCCGCGCCAACGATCTGGTCCTGCTGGCCGCGCGCCACCAGAACGAACTGACCTGAGGCCGGCAACGGGTTCCCGACACGTCACACTGGCATGCGGCTTGCCTTAACTGGTCAGCTATCGCCGCGCAACCGGCAAGGCGCGCCAGCATTGGCTTCTGCGCGACGATCTACCGGCTCTCCCTACATCGGCGTAAGGATTTTCCTTACAGTGCGTCGGGAATTTGACTACATCACTCAGGAACGCCCTGATTCTGTTACCGTCAGGTGGCAAGCACTATGCATTCCACGGGCGTCGGAGGGTTGGCGCCAAACCGAGGAAGTTCGCATGAAGCCGACCGTTTCCGCCCAGCTAGGCCAGCAACTCCACCTGACCCCGCAATTGTTGCAGTCGATCCGGCTACTGCAACTGGACGGGATGCAACTTGAAATGGAAATCCGGCGCGCGCTGGAAACCAATCCGTTGCTTGAACTGGAAGAGCCGGAAGGCGTGCTCGAGCCGGTGCTGGACCACGACAACGCGCTGGAAACCGCCGCGTTCGACGAACTGCCCGAATCCTCGATGTGGGACATTCCCGCCGCCGGCTGGAGCGAGGGCGAAGACGACCGCATGCAGCGCATCGCGGCCGGCGAGTCCACCGATCCGCAACTGCGCGTGCTGCAGCGCCTGGCGCTGGAACTGGACGAATCCGCATTGGAAGTGGCCGCGTTCTGGCTGGAGCACAGCGACGATGCCGGCTATCTCGACGGCGCACTGGACACGCTGACCCAGTTGGCCTGCGCGCGCTTCGACCGCTCGGCCGCACAGGTGGAAGCGATCCGCCAGCGGCTGCTGCACGGCGATCCCGCCGGCCTGGCCGCCTGCGACCTGCGCGAATGCCTGAGCGTGCAGCTGGCCGCCCTGCCCGGCCGCGTCGCCGGCCGCCATCTGGCCACGCGCCTCCTCGCCGGCGACCTGAATCTGCTCGCCAGCCACGATTACCCGTTGCTCGCGCGCCAGCTCGATGCCGAGGCGGACGACGTACGCGAGGCGGTGCGGCTGATCCTGTCGCTGCACCCGCGTCCGGGCGACAGCCTGCTGCCGGAGAACCTGGGCCACGTGATTCCCGACGTGGTCGCCTGGCACAGCGACGGCACCTGGCGGGTCGCGCTGAACCCGGCCACCACCCACCGCGTCAGCGTCAATCCGATGCACGAGCGCGCCCTGGCCGAGGCCGGCGAGGCGGCGGCGCCGCTGCGCGAAATGCTGCAGGAGGCCCGCTGGCTGACCCGCGGCCTGTCGATGCGCTACGAGACCCTGCTGCGTACCACCCGCGCCATCGTCGAGCGCCAGGCCGTGTTCCTGGTCAAGGGCGAGGAAGCGATGGCGCCGCTGACCCTGAAGGAAGTGGCCGACGCGATCGGCATGCACGAATCCACCGTATCGCGCATCACCACCGGCAAATACCTGCAGACTCCGCGTGGTACCTTCGAACTGAAGCATTTCTTCGCCGTGCGCCTGGAAGGCGCGGCGGTCTCGGGCCAGGCGGTACGCGCGATGGTGCGGCGCCTGATCGAATCCGAGCCCGCGGGGCGACCGCTGGCCGACGAGGCGATCGCCGCGCTGCTATCGCGACAGGGCGTGAACGTGGCCAGGCGTACGGTGGCCAAGTACCGCGAACAACTCGATATCGCCCCCGCCCGCGAACGCCGTCGCGCCAAGCCGCTGCTGGCCCGAGCGAGCTAAGGAAACAATGCACATGAACAAACTGTCCGTGCTTCTGGTCGACGACCACGAAGGTTTCATCAACGCGGCGATGCGCCACTTCCGCAAGCTCGACTGGATGGAAGTGATTGGCAGCGCCGCCAACGGCCTGGAGGCGATCGAGCGATCCGAGTCGCTGCGCCCGCAGGTGGTGCTGATGGACCTGGCCATGCCGGAGATGGGCGGCCTGCAGGCCACGCGCCTGATCAAGACCCAGGACCAGGCCCCGTACATCGTGATCGCCAGCCATTTCGACGATGCCGAACACCGCGAGCACGCCATGCGCGCCGGCGCCGACAACTTCGTCAGCAAGCTGTCTTACATCCAGGAAGTGATGCCGATCCTGGAGGGCTTACGCACAGAGGGAGTAGCGGCATGAGCGAATCGCGGATCCTGGTGATCGACGACGATGCGGTCCGCGCCGAACGCACGGTGAGCCTGCTCGAATTCATGGACCTCAACCCGCGTTGGGTGACCGACGTGGCCGACGTCAATCCCGGCCGCCACCGGCAGAGCGAGTGGATGGCGATCCTGGTCGGCGGACTCGACGACCAGGCCCAGGCCGACGCGTTCTTCGGCTGGGTCGCGCGCAGTCCGCTGCCGCCGCCGGTGTTGCTGCTCAACGGCGAGGCGCAGGCGTTCGCGCAGCGCCACGGCCTGCACGAGGCCAACGTGTGGCAGCTGGAAGCGCCGCTGCGCCACGCGCAGCTTGAAACTCTGCTGCGCCGCGCCAGCCTCAAGCGCCTGGACGCCGAGCACCAGGCCGGCGCGGTGCAGGACAGCGGCCCGACCGGCAACAGCGCCGCAGTGGTGCGGCTGCGGCGGCTGATCGACCAGGTCGCCGCGTTCGACACCACCGTGCTGGTGCTGGGCGAGTCCGGCACCGGCAAGGAAGTGGTGGCCCGCGCGATCCACCAGCAATCGCCGCGCCGCGACGGCCCGTTCGTGGCGATCAACTGCGGCGCTATCCCGCCGGATCTTCTGGAAAGCGAACTGTTCGGCCATGAAAAAGGGTCCTTCACCGGTGCGCTGTCCGCGCGCAAGGGCCGTTTCGAGATGGCCGAGGGCGGCACCCTGCTGCTCGACGAGATCGGCGACATGAGCTTGCCGATGCAGGTCAAGCTGCTGCGCGTGCTGCAGGAACGCAGCTTCGAGCGGGTCGGCGGCAACGTCACCATCCGCTGCAACGTGCGCGTGATCGCCGCCACCCACCGCAATCTGGAAGAGCGCATCGCCGGCAATCAGTTCCGCGAGGACCTGTTTTACCGGCTCAACGTGTTCCCGATCGAAATGCCGGCGCTGCGCGAGCGCAGCGACGATCTGCCGGCGCTGGTCAACACCATCGCCGCGCAGCTGGCGCGTACCGGGCGCGGCGAAGTGCGCTTCTCCGAAGAGGCGCTGCAGGCGCTGCGCGGCTACGACTGGCCGGGCAACGTGCGCGAGCTGACCAACCTGGTCGAACGCCTGGCGGTGCTGCATCCCAGCGGCCTGGTGCGGGTGCAGGATCTGCCGGCGCGCTACCGCGGCGACTTCGCCTCCTCGATCGACGTGTCGGCGCCGCCGGCGCCGATCGCCGTGCCGGATCCGCGCCGCGTGCCCAACGTGGTCGACCTGCATGTCGGTCCCAAGGCGTTCGCCGATCCGTCCGAGACGGCTGCACAGACCGCATCGACGCTGCCCGAAAGCGGCCTGGACCTGCGCGGGCACATGGCCAACATCGAATTGGCGCTGATCAACGAAGCGCTGGAGCGCACCCAGGGCGTGGTCGCGCATGCGGCGCAGCTGCTGGGCCTGCGCCGCACCACGCTGGTGGAGAAGCTGCGCAAGTACGGCATCGACCGCGACCAGACCGAGCTGGCGGGCTGAGGCCGCAGCAGCAGCCGCTGCCGATGTCACCGCGTCGTCGCGCGCTTGCTGCGCTACGCAACGACTGCGGTTCGAAACTGACGTACTCTCACCCTCCGCATCGCATGGCTGGCCGGACGTACGTCCTGGCGTGCGATGGATGCGTCCGTGTCGCGAGCGCTGGGGATCGCGGCGCGCCACGCGTCATGGCAGCCCTCGTGGAAGCAGTGGACACGTCTGTTGGCATATGGCTTGCTTGCAGAACGGGGACCACATCGCAACGCGTCGCGCCGCGGATTTTCCACACGCACCCATGCAGGCCACCATGCCCATTCCCGTCACCAGCCCGCTGCTGCCTCCCCTGGACGAGTTCGTACCGTACCTGGAGAAGATCTGGAGTAGCCGCATCCTGACCAACGGTGGCGGCATGCACCAGGCGCTGGAAAAGGCGCTGGCGGAGTACCTTGGGGTTGGACACCTGGCCTTGCTGACAAACGGCACCCTGGCCCTGCTCACCGCGCTGCAGGCGCTGCGCGTCACCGGCGAAGTGATTACCACGCCCTACTCGTTCGTGGCCACCGCGCACTCGCTGCTGTGGAAAGGGATCAAGCCGGTGTTCGTGGACATCGACCCGGTCACGCTGAACCTGGACCCGCAGAAGATCGAGGCAGCGATCACCCCGCATACCACCGCGATCATGCCGGTACACTGCTACGGCACGCCGTGCGACACCGCCGCGATCGAGCGCATCGCCGACACCTACAACCTCAAGGTCATCTACGACGCCGCGCACGCCTTCGGGGTCAAGGACGACGGCGGCTCGATCCTGCGCCACGGCGACCTCAGCGTGCTCAGCTTCCATGCCACCAAGGTGTTCAACACCTTCGAGGGCGGCGCCATCGTCTGCCCGGACGCCAAGACCTACCAGCGCATCAGCCGGCTGAAGAACTTCGGCTTCGTCGACGAGACCACGGTGGTGGCCACCGGCATCAACGGCAAGATGAGCGAGGTGAACGCGGCCTTCGGCCTGCTGCAACTGCAGCACATCGATCGTGCGCTGGCGCAACGTCGCGAGATCGACGCCGACTACCGGCGGCGCCTGGCGAAGGTCCCCGGCGTGCGTTGCCTGGCGCCGCGCTCGCCGGAACTGGCCAACTACGCCTCGTTCCCGATCCTGATCGAGGACGACTTCCCGCTGACACGCGACGGCCTGCATCAACTGATGCGCGAGCACGAGATCCTGGTGCGCCGCTACTTCTATCCGCTGATCAGCGATTTCCCGATGTACCGCGGCCTGCCCTCGGCTGCCCCTGCCGGGCTGCCGGTGGCACGGCAGGCATCCGAGCGGGTGCTGTGCCTGCCGATCTATCCGGGCCTGAGCGCCGGCGACGTGGAGACCATCGCCAACCTGATCGCTGGCGCCGGTACAGCCGCATCAACCGCTGCAAAAATCGGTCGCCCTGCCGCGACCATCCCTTCCTCTGCCCACCCCGTGGAACAAGAATGAGCCAAGCAACGTTTATCGAGAATTTCCTGTCGGCGACCGATTTCCAGACTCCGGTCGAGGTGACGACGGACACCGTGCTGCGCGAGCTTCCCGAATGGGATTCGCTGGCCGCACTCGGCGTGATCGTGATGTTCGACATGGAATACGGCAAGACCATCACCGGCGAACACCTGGCCGCCGCCGTCACCGTGGGCGACCTCTACCAACTGACCGAGGCGTAGCATGCCGACCTCCACGCTGCACAACGTGCGCTTCGCCGGCATGGCGACCTGCGTGCCCAAGCGCATCGTCTCCAACCTGACCGATTGCCGGCCGCAGATCCGTTCCGAGCGCGAGCGGCTGGTGCGCAACATCGGCATCGAGACCCGGCGCATGGCGCAGGAGTGGCAGTGTTTTTCCGACCTGGCGTTCGATGCGGCGCAAGTATTGCTTGAACGGCTGCAATGGAAGCGCGAGGAAATCGATGCGCTGATCGTGGTCACCCAGTCGCCGGACTATCCGATCCCGGCGACCGCGATCATCCTGCAGGACCGGCTGGGCCTGTCGCATACTACCGTCGCCTTCGACGTCAACCTGGGCTGCTCTGCCTATCCGTTCGGCATCAACCTGCTTGGCTCGATGATCGCCGCCGGCGGGGTCAAGAAGGGCCTGCTGCTGGTGGGCGACCGCAGCGCCAACCTGGAGGACCCGATCTTCTCCGATTCCGGCACCGCCACCGCGCTGGAATTCAGCGCCGACGCGCCGCCGATGTATTTCGACCTCAACAGCGACGGCAGCGGCTATAAGGCGATCATCCTGCCGGTGGGCGGCCAGCGCGAGCCGGTCGGCATTCAACATCTGGTTCCCTATCGTGAGAACGAGAAGGATCGCTGGCACCAGGCGATCGACCTACAGCTTGATGGGCCCGCGGTGCTGAGCTTCTCGACTCAGCGCGTGCCACCGGCAGTCGAAAAGTTGATCAATTACGCGGGCGTGGGCAAGGACGACATCGACTATTTCGTGTTTCACCAGGCCAACCGGATGATCAACGAGACCATCCGCAAGAAGCTCGGCCTGCCGGTGGAGAAAGTGCCTTCGACCCTGCGCGACTTCGGCAACACCAGCGGCGCCTCGTTGCCGGTCACCATGACCGCGCGGATCAACAAGGAACTGGAAGTCGGCCGCAAGCGCGTGCTGCTGTGCGGTTTCGGCATCGGTCTGTCGTGGGGTACCTGCCTGATTGATATCGAAGGCGCGGTGTTTCCGGAGTTGATCGAGTCGTGAATACCGACATCGATCCGAACGACCCGTTCGCGCTTCAGGGCAAACGTATCCTGGTCACCGGTGCTTCGTCCGGCATCGGACGGCAGATCGCGCTGAGCTGCGCGGAGATGGGCGCGCAACTGGTCATCAGCGGTCGCAACGAGGCCCGCCTGGCCGAGACCTTCGCCACACTTGAAGGCACAGGGCATGAGCAGGTGATCGCCAATCTGGACAAGCAGGAGGACATCGACCATCTCGTGGCTTCGGTCGGTGTCCTGGATGGGGTCGCACACGCGGCCGGAATCGCCCGGCTAGCACCATTCCGGATGATCAACCGCGCGCATCTGGACGAAACCTTCGCCAGTAATGTCTATGCACCTCTGCTGCTGACGCGCGGCCTGATGGCGAAAAAGCGCATCAACGCCAACGGCTCGATCCTATTTATCTCGGCGGTGGGCTCGCACATCGGCCCTGTGGCCACCGCCGCCTACTCTGCCAGCAAGGGAGCCCTGCTCGGCGCAATGCGTACGCTGGCACTGGAAGTGGCAAAGCACGGTATCCGCGCCAACTGCGTCGTGCCCGGCTACGTGCGCACGCCAATGCTCGAGGGCCTCAACCAGAGCGGCGGCAACATCGACGAGCATGCCAAACTGACCCCGCTGGGGCTGGGCGAAGCGGAAGACGTGGCTTACGCGGCGGTGTTTTATCTGTCCGACGCAAGTCGCTGGGTCACCCGTAACTACTTCGTCGTAGATGGTGGCCTGACCGTGCCGATGGACATCTACGCATGAGCAATCCGACCCGCAAGGCTTTTTCCCTAACTGGCAAGACCATCCTGGTCACCGGCGCATCGTCCGGCCTTGGCCAGGAAATCGCACTGACCTGCGTACGGCGCGGCGCGCGCTTGGTCATTAGTGGTCGCGATCCCGAGCGTCTCCAGCAAACCCATGCGCAACTGACCGGCGACGGGCATGTGCAGGTGCAGGCCGACCTGACTGTTTCGGAGGACCGGGAGCGCCTGGTACAAGCCAGCCAGCGCATCGACGGCGTAGTGCACTGCTTAGGCGGGCAGATGCTGTCGCCGATCCGCCAGCTGAAGGAAGAACTGATGACGCGCATGTACCAGGTTCATTTCCTGGCACCGGTCATGCTGACGCAGCGTCTGCTGCAAGCCAATGCCATTAACACCCAAGGCTCCATCGTGTTCATGCTGTCCACCTCCGCGCATATTGGTACACGCGGCGTGGGGCCGTACTCAGCAATGAAGTCCGGCCTGCTGGGCATCATCCGCTGCTTGGCACTGGAACAGGCGAGGCACCGCATGAGAGTCAACGGGATTTCGCCATCGGCTGTGCCCACTCCGCGCCTTTGGGGTGAGGACAACGGGCTCAACGAACTACTGAACCAACAACGCACGCGCCATCCACTGGGTCTGGGCACACCGCACGATGTCGCCAACGCCGCGGTCTATCTGCTGTCCGACGCCAGCCGCTGGGTCACGGGCACCAGCCTGGTCATGGACGGCGGGGCGGTGCTCTGATGGATCGGGCACTCATTATCGGCGCCGGCGGCTGGGGCCGCGAAGTGCTGGAGCAAATGCATGACGACGCCGGGCATGGCAAGGACTGGCTGATCGGCGGGTTCCTGGACAGCCGCGCCGATATCCTGGACAGCTACGGTGTCGACACACCGATCATCGGCGATCCGATGAGCTACCTGCCACAGACTGACGATGTATTCGTCTGTGCGATGGGCAACCCCTACGACCGCCACCGCTACGCACGGCCGATCCTCGAGAAAGGCGGGCGGTTCATTCCAGTCCTTACCGACGTCCGCCTGGGCAGGCGGGTGCACTTCGGCCAGGGCTGCTTCTTTGGCCTGCTGGTCCATTCCGGGCCGGACGTGCGCATCGGCGACTTCGTCACCATCCACGCCCAGAGCATGCTCGGGCACGACGTAAGCATCGGCGACTACGTGCACGTTGGCGCAATGGCATTCATGGGCGGCGGCGTCCAGATTGGTAACTTCGTCACCGTACATCCGCGCGCCACCCTGATGCCCGGCGTCAAGGTCGGTGACGGCGCGGTCATCGGGGCCGGCGCGGTGGTCATGAAGGACGTACCAGCCGGCGCCAGCGTGTTCGGCAACCCTGCCCGAATCGTATTCCAGAAAGACATTTGACAAGGCAGTTATTCATGCGCTCGCGAATGCACCCCAGGTACTACCTGTCACCGGAGATTTTTTCCCGCGAGCAGGAAAAGATTTTTCGCAAGGTTTGGCTTTTCGCCGGTCTGAAGACCCTGCTGACGGAGAACAACAGCTTCGTCACCCGCAAGATCGCCGGCATCCCGGTGGTCATCCAGAATTTCAACGGCCAGTTGCGCGCGTTCGAGAACGTGTGTCTGCACCGCAGTGCGCCGCTCCAGACCGCGCCGACCGGACGACGTCCACTGGTATGCCCCTACCACGCTTGGAGCTACGACCAGGACGGCGCGATCAAGAACATCCCCGAATGTCGTGCCCTGTATCGCATAAGCCGGGCCGAACAGCAGAAGCTCCGGCTGCGGGAGTTCGCCCTGCACGCGATCGGCAACGTGCTGTTCGTCAACCTGGACAGTGACCCGATGCCGATCGAGGAACAGTTCCCCGAGCACTTCATTTCCATGCTGGAAAGCAGCTCCAACCTGTACGACGGCGAGGTGATGGTGACCACCTGGCACTGCAAGTTCAACTGGAAGCTGGCGTACGAGAACCTGCGCGACGCCAATCACCCGCGCTTTGTCCATCCCAAGAGCCTTGCCCGGGAATTCGACTTCATCCCCTACGTCGATACTGAACTGGCGGCCGAAGGCCTCCGTCCCCTGGCCGACACCAGCCCCACCGGGCTACGCGCGGAGATGCGCCGCTTCAGCTCGGCCGGCGCTGACGCGCCGATCACCGAGCCCAAGCCTCTGCCGTTCCATGACATGGTCGAGCGATGGGGGGAACAGGACGCCTATTTCAACTGGCTGGCGTTTCCCAACATGCATATCGCCTGCCCCAACGGCGGCTATTCCTTCACCCTGGAACATCACATCCCCGTGGCCCCGGACAGGACCGATCTGGAAATCTATTGGTTCACCACGCGCAAGAAGAAGCCTTATGCCTTTTCCAGCTGGAACCTGCTATCGCACATGCATGGCAGCCGGCTGGTGACAGGCGAGGACGTGGAGATCATGGAACATGTGCAATCAGCGCTGCACATGGACGCACCGATGCCGACCCAGGGGGTCTACGAGTTCACCAACCGCTTAGTGGAGCGCTGGTACGCAACACTGATGGAGACAGAACATGGCCTCTAGATGCGTCATCGGAACCGGCATCTGCCTGGAACAGGTCTTCAATGCCTGGAGGCAGGCCGAGCCGCAGGCCGACGTGCGCAGGATCGAGGTTTCGCTACGCACCGACTACAGCTTCGACCTGGACGCACTGGATGGCCTGGACCCGGCCGAGGACAGACTGTTCGTCGCCTACGACGAACGCTTCGGCAATTTCAAGCGCATGGAGCTGATGCAGCTGGCGATGGCGCGCGGCTTTAGCCTGGAGCCTTTCGTCAGCACTTCGGCCGTGGTCGCTGCCGATGCAGTGATCGGCCGCAACTGCTTCATCGGCGACGGCGTGGTGGTCGGCGCGGGTAGCCGTATTGACTACAACACCGTGCTGCATAGCGGAGTCAAGATCGGCGCTGGCGTGCATCTGCGTCCATCATGTTGGTGCGACATCGGCGTAAGCATCGGCCATGGCACGGAGATCGGCGCGCACTCTATCCTGCGCATGGGAGTGGCGGTCAGCCCTGGCGTCCGGATCGGCCGCCACTGCGAACTGGGCTGGCCACGGCTGTATGACCGGGACGTGCCCAGCCGCACGGTGTACGACACCCGCTATGACGAGCCGATCCATGTCTATGGCCATTAATCCCAAGGAAGCTGTACGATGAAAGATTACGCGCTGAAAAGCGGAGAGAGATATCACACGCTCGACCAGAATCTGGTCGGCGGAGACCACTTGTGGCGATATCGCTACGCAGCCTCGCGTCTACCCAATGGCCATGCCCAGCTTTTCGGCGCGGACGTGTTCTGCGGTTCCGGATACGGAGCGGCGCTGGTGGCACGCGAAACCCACGCTTCGATCCTCCTGATTAGCCCTGACCCTCAGCCATGAAAATTGCTTGCCGCACGCAGAACCGGCTCTGGGCAAGGCTTGCAACGCATCATGGAAGTTGCGAGTCGCGGCAGCATCTCGCGCAAGCGGAATCGGCGGTTAAAACGATAGGCGGCTTCGGCCAGGTAGCGCCTTGCGTATTTGCTCTGCGCGATGGCGTGATACACGCCGCTGATTGCGCGTTTGAGGTTGCCCAGCACGACGTTGACCCAGCGCGCGCCAGGCGCTTCAGTCGCCGCCCGCCCTCCGCCGGTGTCCAGTGTCGTATTCGCGTGCCCGGCGTCTTCCAGCCGACGGAAGCAGGCCAGTCCATCGGTGTAGACCTCGCACTCCGGCGCCAGGGGACGCGCGGTCCAATCCTGCAGCGAGGCGTTGTCGAAACTGCGCACCGGCTCGATCACCGCAAAACTCGGCGCAGCGAAGGTCGCATCGGTCTGCACGGCAATCAGGAACGGCTGTTTGTTCTCCGATCCGCGTCCGGCTTTGCCGCCGTTGCGCTCCCCGCCCAGGTAAGCATCGTCGATCTGCACGAACCCGCTGAGTGTGCGCGTGGCCTCGCGCTCGGCCATGGCCTGCATGATCTTGTGCTTCATCCGCCAGGCGGTCTTGTAGTTGACGCCCAGATGGCGCATCAACTCCAGCGCCGCCAGATTGGTCTTGGTTGCCGTCAACAGGTGCAAGGCCAGCATCCAGGTGCGCAGCGGCAGCTTGGTTCCTTCGAACATCGTGCCGGCCATCAAGGTGGTTTGATGGCGGCAGGCGCAGCACTGGTAGTAGATCGCCGCGCCGCGCTTGAAACGCGACCGAGTCCGTCCGGCACAGGACGGACAACGGAAACCCTGCGGCCAACGCCACTTGTACAAAGTGCGATAACACTTGGCCTCGGTGCCGTACCATGCGATGAACTGGGACATCGACAATCCAGGCTGGAACTGCACGGCATTGATGCTCATCACGCCACCTCGTCGGCTTTCAGGTGGCGCCAGCCTCTACCCAGCATGGCGCAGATCCTGCGACTATTGGCTGAGGGTCAGGGCTAATCAGGAAAGGAAAAATTTACGAAAAATCATAATCATCCTCCATCAAAAATAAGAGGATGTATCCTATAATATATTTATTAACACGCATTTGCCAAATTCGTACAACTATATTGCATTTATTTTATCACCTGCGATAACCAGAGATGCGGTACTGGCATCGGCATCGCATCTATCCATTGCAAGACGCGATGATCGGCATGCGTCCTTCATCGTCGATACGCGGCCAGTGCAGCCCTGCAGCATGTGACAGATGATCCATTCGAGGATTGCTGGACCCGCACCACACTGGTCGCACAGTGTCGATCGCGGCTATGCTGGCTTTGCTCGGAAGCAGCCTGCAGCAACGCGGCCACGGAGCATGCCAGGGCAGCCTGCTGATCCGGCACATACATTGCATCACTAGCAGATCGGGCCGCGCCCGGCAGCTAAGCCTCATACCGCGATCGCTGTTTCTTCTTCAAGCAAGATGGTCAAGCCTGCATGACTTCCCCCGCCCCGGTCAGCATCGTCATGCCGGCCTACAAGTTCCGGTACTTCGAGCGGACGCTCGACAGCGTGCTGGGCCAGACTTATCCGGCGCTGGAGCTGGTGATCTGCGACGACAATCCCGATGGCACGATCGCCGCGGCGGTGGAGCGCAAGCGCGCAAGCGCGAGCTTCCCGATCCGCTACGAGCGCAACCCGTACCGTCACGGCGAACTGGGCAGCACCATCAAGGGCATCGGCCTGGCGCAGGGCGAATACGTCAAATTCCTGCACGACGACGACGTGCTGGAACCGGAGTGCATCGCCGCGCTGGTGCAGGCCATGCAGTCGAGCCCCGACGTGGTGCTGGCTTCCTCGCGCCGGCAGCGCATTGACGGCGACGACGCGCCGCTGCCGGACATCCACGCCACCAGCTTCCCATTCGCCGGCGACGTGCTGCTCGACGGTCCCGAACTGCTGTCCTTCCTCGCCGATCACACGATCAACTTCATCGGCGAGCCCAGCTGCGTGCTGTGCCGGCGCCAGGATCTGCTGGAGATCGGCGACCAGCTGATGGTGCTCGATGGCCGGCTAATCCACTGGGTCGGCGACCTGGCCCTGTACGCCAAGCTGCTGCACCGCGGCAACCTGGCCCTGCTGGCCAGGCCGTTGACCCGCTTCCGGGTGACGCAGGACCAATACAGCCAGGCCGGACGCGACCGGCCGGGGATCGGCGACCAGGGCCACGACGATTTCCGCCGGGGCGTGCGCGCCATGGGTTGGTACCGCGGCGACGGCGACGTGCGTCTGGTCCATGTGACCCCGCTGGACGGTGGCGACGCCGAACCGGTCGATCTGCTGCAGGCGATCCAGGCCGCGTATGCGCGCGGCCGCGCCCAGCTGGCGCTGCGCGACTGGCAGGCGCAGCGCCAGCTGCCGCCGGCCAAGCGCGCCCTGTTCGACGCGCGCCTGGCCGAACTGGGCGGCGGCGCGCGGCTCGCGGTGCTGTTGGACGCGCGCAACGCCGACGCGGCCGCGCTGGAAGCCAGCCTGCACAGCCTGCTGCTAGACGGCGCCGCCTTCGCCACGCTGAGCGTGGCTGTGCTCGGCGACCCCGCCGCCACGATGGTGTCGGATGCGCGGGTCCGGCATCTGCCGCTGCCGCCCGGCCAAGAGGCGGCAGGCCTCAACGCCGCACTGGCCGAACTCGGCCACGCGGACTGGTTCCTGTGCGCCAGCGCCGGCACCCGTTTCTACGCAGGCGGCCTGCTGCGGTTGCTGCTGGAACTGGCGCAGCAGCCGCACTGCAGCGCGCTGTATGCCGACGAATGGCTGGCGCTGGACGGCCAGACCCTGGCCCCGGTGCTGCGCCCGGATTCGGACCTGGACCTGTTGCTGGGCAATCCGCTGGCGACCGCCGGGCATTGGGTGTTCCGCCGCGCCCTGGTGCAGGAGCTGGGCGGGTTCGATCCCGATCACGCCGGCGCGCTGGAACTGGAGCTGATCCTGCGCCTGTTCCAGCGCGACGCCGGCGCCAGCCTGGTACATCTGCCGGAGCCGCTGCTGATCGCGCCGCCGGCCGACGCCGCCGCGGGCGCGCAGGCGCGCCAGCGTGCGGTCGCCAGCCATCTGCAGGCACGCGGCTATGCCGACGCCAAGGTCGAGGCTCTGCCTGGCGGGCTGCATCGCATCGACTATGGCCATGCGCAGCAGGCGCCGGTTTCGATCGTGACCATCGCCCAGGACAATCTGCCGGCCCTGCAGCGCCTGGTGGTCGGCCTGCTCGAGACCACCGCCTACCCGGCCTACGAACTGCTGCTGGTCGACAACGCCAGCGACTCGCCGGCGGTCGGCGCATGGCTGCAGGCGGTGGCCGAACTGGGCAATGGCCGCATTCGCGTGTTCGCGCTGGAGCAGCGCGTGGCCCAGGCCGAGGCGCGCAACCTGGCCGCGACCCAGGCGCAGGGCGATTACCTGCTGTTCCTGGACGCCGACAGCGCCGTGGTCCAGGGCCGCTGGCTGCACGAACTGATGAACCATGCGCAGCGCCCGGAGGTCGGCATCGTCGGCGTCAAGGGCGTGTCCGCGGACGCCACCATCACCCACGCCGGTCTGCTGCCCGGGCTGTTGCCCGGCGCCGGCCATGCCTTCGCCGGCGAGCCGATGGCGCAGGCTGGCTACATGGGCCGGCTGCAGGTGGCGCACCGCTACAGCGCCGTGTCCGAGCGCTGCATGCTGGTGCGGCGCGAACTGTTCGAGCGCCTGTCCGGGTTCGATGCGGCCGGCTTCGCCGACGGCGGTGCCGACGTGGACCTGTGCCTGAGGGCCGCGGCGCTGGACCAATGGACCCTGTGGACGCCGGAGGCGCTGCTGCTGCAGCCCACCGCGCCGCCGCGGCCGCAAAGCGCGGACGACGCGCTGCTGCAACGCTGGCTGCCCGTCATGGCGCACGACCCGGCCTACTCGCCGAGCCTGGGCCTGGAGCAGCCGGGCGGCTTCAAGCTCGGCGAATCCGAGTTCTCCTGGCAGCCGCTGGCGTGGAAGCCGCTGCCGCGGATCCTGGCGCATCCCGGCGACGCGTTCGGCAGCGGCCACTACCGGGTAATTCAGCCGTTCCAGGCGCTGGCCGAGGCCGGGCAGATCGACGGCGTCTACTACGCGCGCCTGCTCGACCCGGTGGAGATGGAGCGCATCGCCCCCGATGCGGTGGTGGTGCAGCGCCGGGTCGGCGACGCCGAACTGGCGAAGATGGAGCGCATGCGCCGCTTCTGCGCCGCATTCAAGGTCTACGAACTGGACGACTACCTGCCCAACGTGCCGCTGAAGAGCGTGCATCGCGAGCAGATGCCCAAGGACGTGCTGCGCTCGCTGCGCCGCGCCGCGGCGCTGGTGGACCGGGTGGTGGTGTCCACCCCCGCCCTGGCCGAAGCCCTGGCCGGCCTGCATGCGGACATCCGCGTGGTCCACAACCGGCTGGATCCGCGCATGTGGGGCGATCTGCCCGCGCCGGCAAGGACCAGCGCCGACGCCAAGCCGCGGGTCGGCTGGGCCGGCGGCGCCAGCCACACCGGCGACCTGGAACTGATCGCCGACGTGGTGCAGGCGCTGGCCGGCGAGGTGCACTGGGTGTTCATGGGCATGTGCCCGCAGCGGCTGCGCCCGCATGTGGCCGAGATGCACCCGGGCGTGGACTTCGAACGCTATCCGCAGGCCCTGGCCGCGCTACGCCTGGACCTGGCGCTGGCGCCGCTGGAAGACAACCTGTTCAACCGCTGCAAGAGCAACCTGCGTCTGCTCGAATACGGCGCCTGCGGCTACCCGGTGGTGGCCAGCGACCTGCCGCCCTACCAGAACGGGTTGCCAGCGACCCTGGTCAAGAACCGCTTCCGCGACTGGGTCAATGCGATCCGCATGCACCTGGCCGACGCCCAGGCGCGTGCCGCGGCCGGCGCGGCGCTGCACGCGGCGGTACGCCGCGACTGGATGCTGCAGGGCGCCAACCTGCAGGCCTGGCACGCCGCGTGGCTGCCGGACTGAGCCGCTGCACCGGCGACGGCGCTCGGACCTAGCCCGGAACCGCACGAGGCACGGCGCGTCAAAGGGCCGGCACCCACGGCTGAGTGCGGTCACCGGAGCACGACGGGAAGCCGACGCCGACCGCTGCAACCGGCGCACGCGGCCACGCGCCGCGCCTTCGCCCCCGCCCGTGAGCACGGGCGATCGCGGCGCCAGTCGTTTCGGCACACCGCTTGCATCCATCTCGGGTAGCCGCCCCCGGCATGGACATCCCCCGTATGAGTGACTCCATCAGTTCCATCCTCTCGCAGATCCGCAGCTACCAGAGCCAGGTCGGCCAGGCCGCGCCTGCGCAGGTGGCCGATGCCGGACGCAGCAATGCGATCGAAGGCCTCACCGGGACCCAGGGCACGCAGGGTCCAAGCTTCAGCGACACCCTGCGCAGCGCGATCAGCGGCGTCAATGAAACCCAGCAGAAGGCCGGCGATCTGGCCAAGGCCTTCGAAATGGGCGATCCCAACGCCGGCCTGGCCAAGGTGATGATGGCCGCGCAACAGTCCCAGGTGGCGTTCCGCGCCACCGTGGAAGTCCGCAACCGACTCGTCCAGGCGTACCAGGACGTGATGAACATGCCGCTGTAAGGTAGACAACGATGGCTCTTGCGCTCAGCAAAGACACTCTCAGCGGCGAAAAGGCAGGCGCCTGGTTCGATCGCCTGCAGAGCCTGCAGATCACCCGCCGCATCGGTCTGATGGCGATGATCGCCGTGGCCGTGGCCGCGGGCCTGTTCGTGTTCTTCTGGTCGCAGAAGCCCGCCTACACCCCGCTGTACACCGGCCTGGACGAAAAGGGCACGGCCGAGGCCACCGACCTGCTGCGCACCGCGCAGATCCCGTTCAAGCTCGACCAGACCACCGGCGCGATCACCGTGCCGGAGGACAAGCTCTACGACGCGCGGCTGAAGCTGGCCGGCTCCGGCCTGACCGAGAACGGCGGCAACATGGGCTTCGAGGTCATGGAGAAGGATCCGGGCTTCGGCGTCAGCCAGTTCGTTGAGAACGCCCGCTACCAGCACGCGCTGGAGACCGAACTGGCGCGCACCATCGCCAGCCTGCGCCCGGTGCGCGAGGCGCGGGTGCACCTGGCCATTCCCAAGCCCAGCGCGTTCACCCGCCAGCGCGACGTGGCCAGCGCCTCGGTGGTGCTGGAACTGCGCGGCGGCACCACCCTGGAGCGCAACCAGGTCGATGCGATCGTCAACATGGTCGCCTCCAGCATCCCCGACCTGACCCCGGAGCGGGTCACCGTGGTCGACCAGAGCGGGCGCATGCTGACCATCGCAGACCCGAACAGCGATGCGGCCCTGAACGCGGCCCAGTTCGAGCAGGTGCGGCGCCAGGAAAGCTCTTACAACCAGCGCATCCGCGAGCTGCTGGAGCCGATGACCGGCCCCGGCCGGGTCAATCCGGAAGTCAGCGTGGACATGGATTTCTCGGTCACCGAGGAAGCGCGCGAGCTGTACAACGGCGAGCCGCCGAAGCTGCGCAGCGAGCAGGTCAGCGACAGCAGCACCGCCGCGAGCGGTCCGCAGGGCGTGCCCGGTGCGACCAGCAATTCGCCGCCCGGCGCGGCCGCGCCCGGACAGCCCGGTGCCGCCGGCACCCCGGGCGCCGCCCCGGCCAACACCCAGCAGGCCGCCGCCGCGACCCCGACCGAAAGCTCCAAGAGCGCCACTCGCAACTACGAGCTGGACCGCACCCTGCAGCACACCCGGCAGCCGCCGGGCCGGATCAAGCGCGTGTCGGTGGCGGTGCTGGTCGACCACGTGCCGCGGCCCGGCGCCAAGGGCAAGATGGTCGAGCAGGCGCTCAGCGCCGCCGAACTGACCCGCATCGAAGGCCTGGTCAAGCAGGCGGTCGGCTTCAACGCCGAGCGCGGCGACACCGTCTCGGTGATGAACGCCCCGTTCGTGCGCGACGCGCCGGAAGCGGCGGACAAGCCGGGTTGGTGGGAAGATCCGCGGGTGATGAACGGCTTGCGCCTGCTGCTCGGCGCGGCGGTGGTGCTGGCCCTGCTGTTCGGCGTGCTGCGCCCGGCGCTGCGCCAGATCGCCGGACCGGTGCCGGCCAAGAACAAGAATGCCGGCAAGGACAAGTCCGAGCCGCACAATGCCAATGTGTCGATGCTGGACGACGAGGACCCGCTGCTGCCGTCGATGGCCGACGACACCGCCAGCATCGCCGGCGGCAGCCGTCCCGCGATCGCCCTGCCCGACGCCTACGAAGAGCGTCTGCGCCTGGCGCGCGAGGCGGTCAAGCAGGATTCCAAGCGTGTCGCGCAAGTCGTGAAGGGATGGGTGGCCAGTGAAGCCTGATACGTCCGCAATGAACGGAACCCAGCGCGCCGCGGTGCTGCTGCTGTCGCTCGGCGAAAGCGATGCGGCCGAAGTGCTCAAGCACATGGACCCCAAGGAGGTGCAGAAGATCGGCATCGCCATGGCCACCATGAGCGGCATCTCGCGCGACCAGGTCGAGAAGGTGATGGACGAGTTCAACGCCGAACTCGGCAGCAAGACTTCGCTGGGTGTGGGCGCCGACGACTACATCCGCAACGTGCTGGTGCAGGCGCTGGGCGCGGACAAGGCCGGCGGCCTGATCGACCGCATCCTGCTCGGCCGCAACACCACCGGCCTGGACACGCTGAAGTGGATGGATCCGCGCGCGGTCGCCGACCTGGTGCGCAATGAGCACCCGCAGATCATCGCCATCGTCATGGCGCACCTGGACAGCGACCAGGCCGCCGAGGCGCTGAAGCTGCTGCCCGAGCGCGTGCGCGCCGATGTGCTGATGCGCATCGCCACCCTCGACGGCATCCCGCCGAACGCATTGAACGAACTCAACGAGATCATGGAGCGGCAGTTCTCCGGCAACCAGGGGCTGAAATCGTCCAACGTCGGCGGGGTCAAGGTCGCCGCCAACATCCTCAACTTCATGGACAGCGGCCAGGACCAGGGCGTGCTGGCGGCGATCGGCAAAATCGACGCCGAGCTCAGCACCCGCATCCAGGACCTGATGTTCGTGTTCGACAACCTGATCGAGCTGGAAGACCGCGCGCTGCAGACCCTGCTGCGTGAAGTCAGTGGCGACCGCCTCGGCCTTGCCCTGCGCGGCGCCGACATCAAGGTGCGCGAGAAGATCACCAAGAACATGTCGCAGCGCGCCGCCGAAATCCTGCTCGAGGACATGGAAGCGCGCGGCCCGGTGCGCCTGGCCGATGTGGAAGGCGCGCAGAAGGAAATCCTCACGATCGTGCGCCGGCTGGCCGATGAGGGCGTGATCAGCCTCGGCGGCGCTGGTGCGGAGGCGATGGTATGAGCGGCAATGTGGTGCGCTGGTTCGCGCCGGAGCTCAATGCCGCGCCGGCACCGGAGCCGCAGTTCGAGGACGCCTTGCCCGAAGAACCGGTCCTGCGCCCGCCGACCCTGGAAGACATCCAGGCGATCGAGTCCGCAGCGCAGCACGAAGGCTTCGAGCGCGGCCACAGCGAGGGCCTGGCCCAGGGCCAGGCCGAGATCCGTCGCCTGACCGCACAGATCGAAGGCATCCTGGATAATTTCTCGCGGCCGCTGGCGCGGCTGGAAAACGAAGTGGTCGGCGCGCTCGGCGAACTGGCCGTGCGCATCGCCGGCAGCCTGGTCGGACGCGCCTACGAGGCCGATCCGGCGCTGCTGGCCGAACTGGTCGGCGAGGCGCTGGACGCGGTCGGCGGCGCGCGCCGCGAGGTCGAGGTGCGCCTGCACCCGGACGACATCGCCGCACTGACTCCGCTGCTGGCGTTGATGGCCGACGGCACCCGGCTGGTGCCGGACCTGACCCTGAGCCGCGGCGACCTACGCGTGCACGCCGAAGCGGTGCGCATCGACGGCACCCTGGAAGCGCGCCTGCGCGCGGCGCTGGAGACGGTGCTGCGCAAGTCCGGAGCGGGCCTGTGAGCGCGCTGTCCGGCACCCATCCGGCAGACTGGCTGGACGCGCGTAACCTGCGCCTGGCCTCGCGCCTGGGCCAGCTCGGCCTCGACGCCGCCGCCGGCCGCGGCCTGATCCGCGAAGGCATCCTGCGCCGCGCGGTCGGGCTGACCCTGGAAGCGGTCGGCTGCGAGGCGCCGATGGGCGCCACCTGCAGGGTCGAGGTCGACGGCGGCTGGGTCGATGCCGAGGTGGTCGGGTTCTCCGGCGAGCGTACCTCGCTGATGCCCAGCGCCGAAACCCACGGCCTGCTGCCCAACGCGCGGGTGGTGCCGGTGCGCCGCCGCGGCGGCGTGGAAGTGGGCGAAGGCCTGCTCGGCCGG
The DNA here is from genome assembly GCF_017301775.1 of Xanthomonas translucens pv. undulosa. Taxonomy (NCBI): domain Bacteria; kingdom Pseudomonadati; phylum Pseudomonadota; class Gammaproteobacteria; order Lysobacterales; family Lysobacteraceae; genus Xanthomonas; species Xanthomonas translucens. Next base: position 4,530,335 of record NZ_CP063993.1, on the reverse strand, counting down.
GTCATCGATTCGGACGGCGTGCCGCTGGACGGCAAGGGCCCGATCCGCGCCGAAGGCTCGGTCGGCATGGCCGGCATCTCGATCAACCCACTGGCGCGCGAACCGATCACCATGCCGCTGGACGTGGGCGTGCGCGCGATCAACGCGCTGCTGCCGATCGGCCGCGGCCAGCGCGTGGGCCTGTTCGCCGGCTCCGGCGTCGGCAAATCCACCCTGCTCGGGATGATGACCCGCTACACCGCGGCCGATGTGATCGTGGTCGGGCTGATCGGCGAACGCGGCCGCGAAGTGCGCGATTTCGTCGAGACCACGCTGGGCGAGGAAGGCCTGCGCCGCGCCGTGGTCGTGGCCGCGCCGGCCGACCGCCCACCGCTGGCGCGCCTGCACGGCGCCTACCGCGCCACTGCGATCGCTGAATGGTTCCGCGACCAGGGCCTGAACGTGCTGCTGCTGATGGATTCGCTGACCCGCTTCGCCCAGGCGCAGCGCGAGATCGGCCTGTCGGTCGGCGAGCCGCCGACCACCCGCGGCTACCCGCCGTCGGTGTTCGCCAAGCTGCCGGCGCTGGTCGAGCGCGCCGGCAACGGCGCCAAGGGCCGCGGCTCGATCACCGCGTTCTACACCGTGCTGACCGAAGGCGACGATCCGCAGGACCCGATCGCCGACGCCGCCCGCGCCATCCTCGACGGCCACATCCTGCTGTCGCGCCGCGTCGCCGACAGCGGCCTGTATCCGGCCATCGACGTGGAATCCTCGGTCAGCCGCGTGGTCCAGGACATCGCCGACGAGCCGTGGCGGCTGCGCATCCGCGCGCTGAAGCGGCTGGTCTCGGCGTACTCGGCCAACCGCGACCTGATCACCATCGGCGCCTACCAGCGCGGCAACGATGCGGCCGTGGACGAAGCGCTGGAGCGCTGGCCGGAGATCATGGAATTCCTCGGACAGGATGTCGCCAAGGCCGCAGATCTGCCCCACAGCCAGGCCGCGTTGAAGCGCCTGGTCGAACGTGAGAACTAAGCGATGATGCAATCACAGCGTATCGATCCCCTGCTGCGCCGCGCCCAGCAGCACGAGGACGAGGTCGCCCGCGATCTGGCCGAGCGCCAGCGCGCGCTGGAGACCCATGAGTCGCGGCTGGAAGAACTGCGCCGCTACGCCGAGGAATACGCCAACAGCCAGATGTCCGCGACCAGCCTGGCGCAACTGGCCAACCGCCGCGCCTTCCTGGATCGCCTGGAAAGCGCCGTGCAGCAGCAGTGCCAGACCGTGGACCGCAACCGCGAGAAGGTGGAAATGGAACGCAGCCGGCTGCTGCTGGCCAGCCGCGACAAGCAGGTGCTGGAACAACTGGCGGCCAGCTACCGCGCCCAGGAACGCAAGGTCGACGACCGCCGCAGCCAGCGCGAGATGGACGACCTCGGCGCGCGCCGGGTGCGCCTGGCGGTGGCCGCCGCCGACAGCGACTACGAGAACGGAGACAGCCGATGAGCAACCCACTTTCCGCGCTGGGCGGCAACGCCCGCGCCAGCGCCTCCAGCAGCAGCGCCGATCCGCAAGGCCAGGGCCGCAGCGGCGGCCAGGACTTCGACAAGCTGCTCGGCAACGACGGCGCGCGCGCCGCGCCCAAGCCGGCGCCGCGGCTGAACGCCAACAAGACGCAGCAGGCCGCGGCCGACAAGAAGGACGCCGCCGCCAAACGCCCGCAGAGCGAGGAAGACACCGCCACCGAGCCGTCACGCAGCGCGCAGGCCGGCGCACAGGCCGCACGCGACAGCCAGAAGAACGGGGACGAAGCCAAGGCCCCGGCCAAAGCGCCATCCAAGGGCAGCAAGGCCGACGCCAAGCAGGGCGAGGACGCCGAGGAAGACGCCGGCTGGCCGCCGGCCGGCCTGGCCGGCATCGGCATGAGCCTGTTGCCGACGCTGGCGGCCGCGCTGCCGGCGGCAAGCGCCGGTCCGCTGGGCGCGGCCGGGCTGGCGATCGGCGTCGCCGGCGCCGCCGCCCAGGGCGTGGCCGCGCTGCTCGGCGGCGACACCCTGGCTGCAGCGGCCGGCGCCGAGACCGCCGCCGGCGCGGCCGCGACCGCCGCCGCGCCGGCAACCGCCGCGGCCAGCACCGGCGCCAGCGCCGCAGGCGGTTTCGGCGGCATGCTGGCGCAGGTCGCCGGGGCCGCGGCGCAGGCGGCCAGCGGCGGCGACGCCGCGGCACCGGTCGCGGCGCTGGCGGCGCTGGCCAGCGCCACCGACAAGAGCGCCGACAGCGGCAGCGACGTCGCCAGCACCGGCACCGATCCGATCAACCTGCTGGCGACGGCCGGGATCCACGCGCCGGCGCGCAGCGCCGACCCCGCCGCGCCGTTCACCGGCTCGCCGACCCCGACCCCGAACCTGCACGGCGACCACTTCGACGACGAACTGGGCGCACGCATGAGCTGGCTGGCGGACCAGAAGATCGGCCACGCCCACATCAAGCTCAGCCCGGCCGACCTCGGCCCGGTCGAAGTGCGCCTGCATCTGAACGGCGACCAGGTCAACGCCAGCTTCTCCAGCGCCCAGCCGGAAGTGCGCCAGGCGCTGGAGAACAGCCTGCCGCGGCTGCGCGAAATGCTCGGCCAGCACGGCTTCCAGCTCGGCCAGGCGGACGTGGGCCAGCAGCAACAGCAAGCCTCGCAGAACGCCCGCCAGGGCGGCGGATCGAACGGCGGCAATGCCGGCGGCGGCACTGGCGACGAACTGCTGGGCAGCGTCGGAATTCCGTCGGTGGTGCTGCGCCAGCGCGGCCTGCTCGACGCCTACGCGTAATCCAGCGGCAGCATCGCGGCCGGACTGACGCCGGCCGCTCCTTCTGGAAGGGGCTTCAGCCCCGACGGGCGTCATCGATAAAGCCCGTCGGGACTGAAGTCCCTCCCCCAAATAAGGCCGCATGGCTGGCCATCGCGGCACGCGTCAAATATCCGGCAAGCCCACCCCGCCGTTTCGGCACACCGATTGCATCCTTAGGGGCAGAGTCCCCCCTTAAGGAGCCCATCCGTGGCAGCAGCAGCCGACAAATCGAAGAAATCCGCCGACGCCAAGGACCCCAAAGAGGCCCCGGAGGGCGGCAAGTCGAAGAAGAAGCTGCTGATCATCGTCATCGCCGCGGTGCTGGTGCTGGGCGGCGGCGGCGCCGGCGCTTGGTTCTTCCTGAAGAAGCCCGACGCCGCACACGGCAAGCCCGCGGCCAAGGCGGCCGAACTGCCCAAGCCGGCGCAATACTTCGCGATGGATCCGGCCTTCGTGGTCAACCTCAACGGTAGCCCGGACGACGGCCCGCACTATCTGCAGATGGAAGTGCAGCTGATGACCCGCGACCCGGAAGAGCTGAAGCTGATCACCGAGAACGCCCCGGCGATCCGCGCGCACCTGCTGATGCTGTTCTCGCAGGTGCAGGCGCAGGACATCGCCGACATCGCCGGGCGCAAGAAGCTGCAGGCCGCGGCCCTGGCCGACGCGCAGAAGCTGATGACCGCCGAGACCGGCAAGAAGTGCGTGGAAGAGCTGCTGTTCACCAGCTTCGTGACCCAGTAAGGGCCGACGACGATGACCGATCTGCTTTCCCAAGACGAAATCGATGCCCTGCTGCATGGCGTCGATGCCGGCGCGGTGGACACCGGGCCGGCACCGCCGGAGCCCGGCGAAGCGCGCCAGTACGATTTCTCCAGCCAGGACCGGATCATCCGCGGGCGCATGCCGACCCTGGAGATGGTCAACGAGCGCTTCGCGCGGCTGTGGCGCATCGGCCTGTTCAACCTGATCCGGCGTTCGGCCGACATGTCGGTGCGCGGCATCGACCTGATCAAGTTCAACGACTACATGCACTCGCTGTACGTGCCGAGCAATCTCAACCTGATCAAGTTCAAGCCGCTGCGCGGCACCGGCCTGATCGTGTTCGAACCGACCCTGGTGTTCACCGTGGTCGACAACTTCTTCGGCGGCGACGGCCGCTACCCCACCCGCATCGAAGGCCGCGAATTCACGCCGACCGAGATGCGCGTGATCCAGCTGATGCTCAAGCAGACCTTCGCCGACCTGCACGAGGCCTGGGCGCCGGTGATGGACGTGGAGTTCGAGTACCTCAATTCCGAGGTCAACCCGCACTTCGCCAACATCGTCACCCCGCGCGAATACGTGGTGGTCAGCCGCTTCCACGTGGAGCTGGAAGGCGGCGGCGGCGAGATTCACATCACCCTGCCGTATTCGATGCTGGAACCGATCCGCGAACTGCTCGACGCCGGCATCCAGAGCGACCGCGTGGACCGCGACGAGAGCTGGAACATCATGCTGCGCGAGCAGCTCAATACCGCCGAGGTCACCGTCTCCAGCGTGCTGGCGCAGAAACAGATGACCTTGCGCGAGCTGACCCGGCTGAAGATCGGCGACGTGCTGCCGATCGATTTGCCCAAACACGTGCCGCTGTGCGTGGAGAACATCCCGGTGTTCACCGGCGAGTTCGGCATTTCGCGCGGCCAGAACGCCGTGAAGATCACTTCGACCCAACCCCCGGGCGCGCTGCGCCGCCGCCCCACCCCCGCCCTGCAGGAAGACGCGTCATGAGCCAGAACGAAATCCCCGAGCCGGTCCCGGCCCAGTTCGACAGCCTGCAGCCGGAAGCCGGCAGCGACGGCGGCGAACTGAACCTGGACATGATCCTGGACGTACCGGTGACGCTGTCGCTGGAAGTCGGCCGCAACCGCATCCCGATCCGCAACCTGCTGCAGCTCAACCAGGGTTCGGTGGTGGAACTGGAGCGCGGCGCCGGCGAGCCGCTGGACGTGTACGTCAACGGCACCCTGATCGCGCACGGCGAGGTGGTGACGATCAACGACCGCTTCGGCGTGCGCCTGACCGACGTGGTCAGCCCCAGCGAGCGCATCCGGAGACTGCGGTGAGCCTGTTGCTCGCAGCCGCCACCCAGGCGGCCAAGTCCGCCTCGGGCGTCGGCAGCGCCGCGCCCTCGCCGCCGAGCCTGATCGGTGCGGTGTTCGCCCTGTTGCTGGTGCTGGGGCTGATCCTGGGCATGGCCTGGGTGCTCAAGCGTCTGCCCGGCAGCGGCTTCCGCCCGGCCGAGGGCCTGCGCGTGGTGGCCAGCCTGGCGGTCGGCGCCAAGGAGCGCGTGGTGGTGATCGACGTCAACGGCGAGCAGCTGCTGCTCGGAGTGTCGCCGGGCGGGGTACGCACCTTGCATCACCTGCCCGAGCCGCTGCCGCAAGCGCCGGCGCCATCGCTGCCGAACCTCAGGCAGCTCAAGCACTTCCCCGATTTCGCCCAGCTGCTGGCACAAAAGCTGCGCAAGGACAAATGACCATGGTGCTTCGTTGGAACCGCTACGCGCGCGGCCTGCGCCTGCTGCTGATCCTGCTGACGCTGAGCCTGCTGCCGGCGCTTGGCTGGGCCCAGGCCGCGCCCGCGGCACCCGCCGCGCCGGCCGCGCAGAACGCCGCGCCGACCCTGCCCTCGCTGCCGGAAGTGAACGTCGGCAAGGTCGGCGCGCAGCAGGTGAGCCTGCCGCTGCAGACCCTGATGCTGATGACCGCGCTCACCCTGCTGCCGTCGATGCTGCTGGTGCTGACCGCGTTCACCCGGATCACCATCGTGCTCGGCCTGCTGCGCCAGGCGATGGGTACCGGGCAGACCCCGTCCAACCAGGTGCTGATGGGCCTGGCGCTGTTCCTAACCGCGCTGGTGATGATGCCGGTGTGGGAAAAGGCCTGGGGCCAGGGCATGAGCCCCTACCTCAACGGCCAGCTCGACTTCCAGACCGCCTGGACCCTGACCACCCAGCCGCTGCGCGCGTTCATGCTGGCGCAGGTGCGCGAGGCCGACCTGATGACCTTCGCCGGCATGGCCGGCAACGGCACCTACAGCGGCCCCGACGCGATCCCGTTCCCGGTGCTGGTAGCCTCGTTCGTGACCTCGGAGCTGAAGACCGCGTTCGAGATCGGTTTCCTGATCTTCATCCCGTTCGTGATCATCGACCTGGTGGTGGCCAGTGTGCTGATGTCGATGGGCATGATGATGATGTCGCCGATGCTGATCTCCGCGCCGTTCAAGATCCTGCTGTTCGTGCTGGTCGACGGCTGGGTGCTGACGGTCGGCACCCTCGCCGCCAGCTTCAACGGAGTCTGAGCCGATGAGTCCCGAACTGGCCCTGACCGAACTGCGCGGCGGCCTGATCACCGTGCTGTGGGTGGCCGGCCCGCTGCTGCTGTCGATGCTGGTGGTCGGCGTGGTGATCGGCGTGTTCCAGGCCGCCACCCAACTCAACGAACCGACCATCGCCTTCATCGCCAAGGTCATCACCCTGACCGCGATGCTGTTCGCCACCGGCAGCATGCTGCTGGCGCATCTGGTCGAGTACACCACCATGCTGTTCCAGCGCATTCCGCATCTGATCGGGGGCTAGGCGTGGCTGGCGAGAACGGGACCGGGGACCGGGGACCGGAGACCGGGAAAAGCAGGGGTAACCTCGGGGCTTTCCCGATACGCGCCCATCGGGTCCCCGGTCGCCGGTCCCCGGTCCCGGCCTGTCCCCCCCGCTCCCCGGTCCCCGCCTGATGGATTCCGCCACCCAAATGGTCATCGATGGCCAACAGGCCTTCGCGATGGTCGGCGCAATCCTGTGGACCATGCTGCGCATTGGCGCGATGCTGATGGCGATGCCGCTGGTCGGCAGCCGCGCGGTGCCGGCGCGGGTGCGGGTGATGCTGGCGGCGACGCTGGCGATGGCGCTGGCGCCGCTGCTGCCGCCGGTGCCGGACTGGAACGGCTTCGACGCCGCGGTGGTGCTGAGCGTGGCGCGCGAACTGGCGGTCGGGGCGAGCATGGGCTTCATGTTGCGGCTGATCTTCGAAGCCGGCGCGATGGCCGGCGAACTGGTCTCGCAGAGCACCGGCCTGGGCTTCGCGCAGATGGCCGATCCGCTGCGCGGGGTCACCTCCGGGGTGATCGGGCAATGGTTCTACCTGGCCTTCGGCCTGCTGTTCTTCACCGCCAACGGCCATCTGGCGGTGGTGGCGCTGCTGGTGGACAGCTACAAGGCGCTGCCGATCGGCAACGCCCTGCCGGACGCGCAGGCGATGGCCTCGGTGGCGCCGGATTTCTTCATGAGCATGATGCGCGGCGCAGTGACCCTGGCGCTGCCGGTAATGGTGGCGATGCTGGCGGTGAACTTGGCGTTCGGCGCACTGGCCAAGGCCGCGCCGGCACTGAATCCGATCCAGCTCGGCCTGCCGGTGGCGGTGGTGCTGGGCCTGGCGCTGCTGGCGGTGCTGGTCGGCGAGATGGGGCCGCCGGTGCAGCGCCTGTTCGATGCCGCCTTCGACGCCGCGCGCCAGGTCACCGCTTAGAATCGGCCGGCGCAGGCGCGCTGCCGGGCCTTGCGCGATTCAAGCCTTGCGCGATTGCGCCGATAGTCTCTTCAACGGTGCTGTACGCGCAGCACCCACCCTTGCGCAGTGCCTTCCGGGGACGCCAGTCATCGCCGTGCCGAACAGCCACCAGCCGCTGTCGCCCTCACTGTCGCTCTCACTGTCGCGCGGCATCGCGTGGCGGCCCGCCGCCGTGCTCGCGCTATGCGCCTGCATCGGCGCCGTGGCGGCGCAGGAATACAGTTTCCGCAACTACGCCCAGGCTGACGGCCTGCAGGGCCTGAGCATCAACTGCCTGTACGCCGATCGGCACGGCGTGGTCTGGGCCTGCACCGAACTGGGCCTGCACCGCTACGAACGCGAACGCTTCGAGCAGATCGGCGCCGATACCGGCTTCGGCAGTCCACTGGTGCATGCGATCGCCGAGGATCGCCGGCAACGCATGTGGGTCGGCACATCCAATGCGCTGTACGTCGGCGACGGCCGCCGCTTCGCCGCGGTTCCCGCGGCCGACGGGCGACGCCTGCGGGTCGACCAGGGCCAATCGCTGGCGGCGTTCGGCGACGACATCGTCGTGCTCAGCGACAAACGGCCGCTGCGGATCTCCGCAGGCGCCGCTGGCGACTGGCAGGTTGCAGCGCTGCGCACGGCCGACGCCGCGCCGCTGACCGAGGTTTACAGCGTCACCGCGATCGGTGAGGCGCTGTGGCTGGGCTGCGGCCGCCGGCTATGCCGGCTGGATGCGCAAGGCCACTTGCGCCGGCTCGGCCCCGCCGACGGCGTTCCCGAGGATATCTGGCTGGCGCTGCTGCGCGACCGCAACGGCACGCTGTGGGCGCGCAGCATCCACCACATACTGGCCTGGCCGGCCGGCGCGGCAGGCTTCAGCGAACGCGCGCCGCCGCCGGGTAGCGGCTTGTCGACCATGGCGGTGGGCATCAACCTGGTCGAGGACGCCGCCGGCCGGGTGCTGACCCGCAGCGACACCGGCCTGCTGCGCTGGGACGGCGGGCAGTGGCGCGCCTTCGAGCGCGCGCAGGGGCTGGAAGCGCTTGCGCCCAACATTGCGCCCCTGCTCAGCGATCGCCAGGGCCGCCTGTGGATGGGTACCCGCGGCAGCGGCGTGCAGCGCTGGCTGGGCTATGGGCTGATCCAGCATTGGGAGGAACCACAGGGACTGGCGACCGCACCGACCTGGTCGATCCTGCGCAGCCGCGGCGACGGCCACCTGTACGTCGGCAGCGAAATGGGCGCCAACGTGCTCGACCCGGTCAGCGGCCGCATGCTGCCGCTGACCGACGCCGACGGGCAGGCGCTGCGGCAGACGGTGCAACTGGTCGATGGGACCAACGGCACCCTGTGGCTGGGGCAGTCGTCAGGGCGGGTGTTGCGGCTGGACCGCGGCAGCGGCCGCATGCGCGAGCAGGCCAAGGTGCTGTCGGCAATGAAATGCATGTTCTTCGACGATACAGGCACACTGTGGATCCTAACCAGCCGCGGCCTGTTCCTGCTGCCGGCGGGCGGACGCAGCGCACAGCCGGCGCGCGATCTGCCGCGCGACCAGTTCGTCGGCGGCGGCTACGATGCGCGCCACCGCTTATGGCTGGTCGGCCAGAACGGCCTGTACCTGCGACAGGCGCAGGGCTGGCAGTCGATCCGCCCGCGCGGCACGGACCTGCCGGACGCGGAACTGGGCAAGTTCAGCATCAGCGCCAACGACGAGGTGTGGCTGTCGTTCGGCGATGTCGGGGTCTGGCGTGGGCATTTCGACCCGCGCAGCGCCAGCGTGTCGCTGCGCAAGGTCCACGACCCGCTGCTGGCGCGGATCGTGCCCTACGTGCTGCACCAGGACCGGCAGCAGCGGCTATGGATCGGCAGCAGCCAGGGCTTGGACCTGTGGTCGGGTGGGCGCTGGATCCGGGTCACCCAGGCCGATGGCTTGCTGTGGGACGACACCTCCGAATCGGCGTTCTTCCAGGACGCCGACGACTCGGTGTGGATCGGCAACAGCAAGGGCGTCAGCAAGATCCTGGACCCGACGCGGCTGTTCGCCGTGCGGCCGCTGTGGCTGCAGTTGCTGCGCGCCACCCGCGCCGGCAAACCGGTCGCCGCCGGCGCGCAGCTGCCGTGGTCGCAGCAGGCGATGGAGTTCGCCTTCTCGGCCCCCGGCGCGGTCGGCGGCAGCGACACCATCGGCTTCCGCTACCGCCTCGAGGGCCTGCAGGAGCGATGGGCCAGCACCCAGCAGTCGCATCTCAGCTACACCCTGCTGTCGCCCGGCCATTACGCGCTGGAGGTGCAGGCGCTGGACGAACGCCAGCGCACCCGCAGCAATGTGGTGCGCCTGCAGTTCACCATCCTGCCGCCCTGGTGGCGCAGCCCGCTGGCGTGGATGGCGTACGCGCTGGCCGCGGCGCTGCTGCTGACCGCGGTGTGGCACTGGCGGGTGAAGCAGCTGCTGAGCCGCGAGCGCACCCTGGCGCGGCTGGTCGCCGAGCGCACACGCGAACTGGAACACGACAAGCGCGAACTGGAACGGGCGCGCGCCGCGCTGGCGCTGAAGGCGGTCCGCGACGACCTGACCGGCCTGCTCAACCGCGTCGGCATCCTCGACGCATTGGCCGTGCAGATGCAGCGCAGCCGCAACGACGGCAGCGCGCTGGCGGTGGCGATGATCGACCTGGACCACTTCAAGCAGATCAACGACCGCCACGGCCATCTGATCGGCGATGCGGTGCTGGCGCGGGTCGGCCGGCGCATGAACGCGAACCTGCGCGGTGCCGACCTGATCGGCCGCTACGGCGGCGAGGAACTGCTGGCGGTGCTGCCGGGCCTGCTGCCGCCGGCGCACAACCGGTTGCAGGCGCTGCACCAGGTGATCGGCGCCACACCGTTCCTGACCGACGCCGGCCTGCTCGAGATCACCGCATCGATCGGCGTGGCCTGGCACCGCCCGGGCGAGACCCTGCAGCAGTTGCTCAGCCGCGCCGACGAGGCGCTGTACCGGGCCAAGCATGGCGGCCGCAACCGGGTCGAACTGCACCTGGACCCGCAGCCGGGACACGCCGTGCCGCGCTGAGCGTTTGCCGCTCAAGCCCAGCCGCAGCGCGGCCGATACCAAGGATTGTCGCGCCCTGCGCGCGTGCATCGCCATGGCCGCCTGCCGCGGCGGACAGGGCGCGGCAATGCGCGCGCTTCTTCTCCACTTCCCTGCCCGGTGCCGCACGCGATGTCGCATTTCCTGCCAGCCCCCGTTAATGACTGCCGCGGCGCACGCGGCGGCTGACGGCCGCGGCATGCCCGCGCACCGCCCCGGCCTGCGGACGCTGCAGGCCCTGCTGCTGTGGCTGGCCCTGGGGCTGCTGCTGGGCGACGGCGCGCGCGCGCAGTCGATCCCGTTGCGCCGCTATGCGCACGACCAGGGCCTGCTCGGCCTGGCCAACACCTGCCTGCTGCAGACCGGCAACGGCAGCCTGTGGGTCTGTAGCGAGAGCGGACTGTACCGCTTCGATGGCCATCGCTTCGAACAGGTCCCGCTGCAGGGACAGCGCGGCCATTCCATCAGCGCCGCGAGCGAGGACGCCGAGCATCGGCTATGGGTGACCACCTTCGATGCGGTCTACGTCGACGACGGCACGCAACTGCGGCGACTGGCGCCGGAGGAAACCGGCGCGCTGCACAGGAACAAGCTGCGCCTGGCCAACCCGCGCTGGGGCATGGTGCTGCTCAACGGCACGCAGGCGTTGCGCGCCGTGGCCAGCGCCGGCGGGCGCTGGCGGCTGCAGCCGCTGTTCGACGCAGCGACGCTGGCGCGGCTGCCGCAGCTGGGCAAGATCGGCGAAGCGCAGAGCGAAGCCGACAATCTGTGGCTGGGCTGCGACCAGGAGCTGTGCCGGGTCGCCGCCGACGGCTCGGTGACGGTCTACGGCCAGGCGCAGGGCCTGCCGCCCGACCGCTGGCGCGGCGTCGTGCACGACCGCGACGGCGCGCTGTGGCTGCGCGGCGACCATCACCTGATGCAATTGCCGGCCGCGGCCGAGCGTTTCGTCGCGCAGCATCCGCCCGGCGGCGCGCCCCTGCGCCAGGTCGTCGGGCAGGCGCAGCTGCTGCTCGACCCGCAAGGGCGGGTGCTGATGCGCAGCGGCCAGAGCCTGCTGCGTTGGGAGCATGGCCATTGGCGCCGCTTCGACCACAGCAACGGCCTGCCCGACGGCGGCATCACAGTGCTGCTGTTCGACCACGCCGGCGACCTGTGGATGAGCGTGGACGGCGAAGGCGTGGTGCGCTGGAACGGCTACGGCTGGATCGAAAACTGGGACGTCACCCAGGGCATGAGCACCGCGCCGACCTGGAGCATCCTGCGCAACAGCGAAGGCGCACTGCTGCTTGGCAACGAAGCCGGGATCAACCGCCAGCGCCGCGCCGACGAACGCTTTCAGCCCTGGCTGAGCGATGCCGGTGCGCAGGTCCTGGGCCTGCACAACGCGGCGGACGGATCGTTGTGGAGCCTCAGCGCGCTGGGCGAGCTGCGCCATCACGACCACCAGGGCCGGTTGCTGCGCAGCTACCCGCGGCTGCGCGTCTCGATCAGGCGACTGTTCCTGGATGCCACCGACAGGGTCTGGATCCTCACTACCGATGGCCTTTACCTGCTGCGGCCACAATCGGACGACATGCCGCAACGGGTGCAGGCGCTGCCCGTCAGCGAATACTCGGACATCCAGCAGCGCCGCGACGGCAGCCTGTGGCTGTCCGGCGCGGTCGGCGTGTTCCGGCTGCGCGGCAGCACCTGGACTCCGATCCGGCTGGAGCTGGACGGCAAGCCGGCGCAGCCGTGGGTCAGCAAGCTGCTGATCCGGGAAGACGGCCAGGTCTGGGCCGCGCTGTACAACCCGGGCGTCTGGCAGGGCCGGCTCGACGGCGACACCCTGCAGTTGCGGCCGAGCGTGCAGCCGGAACAGCGCGAGCTGCAGATCTACCTGATACGGCGCACCCGTAACGGCTGGATCTGGATGGGCCACAACCAGGGCGTGGACGTCTACGACGGCCGCCACTGGTCGCGCCTGAACCAGTCGCAAGGGCTGCTGTGGGACGACATCTCCGAATCGGCGCTCTTCGAGGACCACGACGGCTCGTTGTGGATCGGCACCAGCAAGGGCGTCAGCCATATCCTGGCCCCGCAACGCCTGTTCCAGGCCAACGCGCCAGGGGTGACGCTGAGCGAATTCAGCCGCGGCGGCCATCCGATCGCGGCCGGCGCGCGCCTGCCCTGGAACGAGGAGCCGCTGCACATCGAGGCCGGTTCGCCGGACCTGTACGACGACCGCAATCGGGTCTCGCTGCGCTACCGCTTAGAAGGCGCGCATACGCGCTGGATCCACACGCCTAACTTCGAGATCGAGCATCCGCCGCTGGCGCCGGGCGACTACACGTTTGAACTGCAGCTGCTCGACGCCTACCGCCACAGCGCCTCGGCGCCGGTGCGGGTGGCGTTCTCGGTGGCGCCGGTGTGGTGGCGCAGCCAGACCATGCTAGCGCTGTACGCGCTGCTCGGCGGCGGGCTGGCGATCGCCGCGCTGCATTGGCGCGAGCGCCGCCTGCGCCAGCGCGAGCGCCACCTGGCCGACCTGGTCGCGCTGCGCACCCAGGAACTGGAGCACGACAAGCGCGAACTGGAGATCGCCCGCGCCGCCCTGGCGGTGAAGGCCTCGCACGACTCCCTGACCGGCCTGCTCAACCGCGCCGGCATCCTCGATGCGCTGGCCGCGCAGATGCGCCACAGCCTGGCCGAAGACTGGCCGCTGGCGGTGGCGATGATCGACCTGGACCACTTCAAGCGCATCAACGACACGCACGGCCACCTGATCGGCGACGCGGTCCTGACCAAGGTCGCGCAGCGCCTGAACGCCAATCTGTGTGAATCGGACCAGATCGGCCGCTACGGCGGCGAGGAATTGCTGGGCGTGCTGCCGGGGCTGCCGATCCCGTCCCACGAGCGGCTGCAGAACCTGCGCGTGGCGATCGCCGGGCATCCAATACGGGTCGGCAAGCAGAGCCTGACGGTCACCGCCTCGATCGGCGTGGCCTGGCACCGGCCGGGCGAGACCCTGCAGCAATTGCTGGCCCGCGCCGACCAGGCCCTGTACCGGGCCAAGCATCTGGGCCGCAACCGGGTCGAACTGCAGCAGCCCTAGATCCTGCGCGAGCGGGCCGCGCGGTTCGACAACGGCGCGACGGCTCGGGCCTGGCAGGCCGCCGGACGAATGGTATGGTCCTTGCAGGAAGCTGGGTCGAATCCCCTGCCCGGCTTGCCCCACCGCCATGTCCGAAAACGAAGAAGGCGCCGAAAAAACCGAACAACCGACCGACAAACGCCTGCGCGAGGCGCGCGAGCAGGGCAACATCCCGCAGTCGCGCGAACTGGCCACGGCCGCGGTGTTCAGCGCCGGCATCTTCGCCCTGATGGGCATGTCCGGCTCGCTGGCGGCCGGCGCGGTGACCTGGATGAAGGGCGCGCTGCGCCCGGATCCCAGCCTGCACGACAACCCCGACGCCCTGTTCGGCCATTTCGGCGAACTGCTGCTGGGGCTGCTGTGGGTGGCGCTGCCGCTGGTCGGCATCTGCGTGGCCGCAGGCTTCGTCGCGCCGATCCTGATGGGCAGCCTGCGCTTCTCCGGGGCGGCGCTGATCCCCAAGTTCGAGCGGCTCAACCCGATGGCCGGGCTGAACCGGCTTTACGGCATGGAAAGCCTGGCCGAGCTATTCAAGTCGATGCTGCGCATGGCCTTCGTCGGCGGCGCCGCCAGCCTGTGCATCTGGAACAACGTGGACGGCCTGCGCAGCCTGATGCGGCACCCGCTGGAACAGGCGATCGGCGACGGCCTCGGCTTCACCCTGAACCTGCTGCTGTACACCGCCGGCGCGCTGGCGCTGCTGGCCGCGATCGACGCGCCGTACCAGAAGTGGAACTACACCCGCAAACTGAAGATGACCCGCGACGAAGTGCGGCGGGAAATGAAGGAGAGCGAGGGCAGCCCGGAGGTCAAGGGCCGCATCCGGCAGATGCAGATGCAGCTGTCGCAGCGGCGGATGATGGAGGCGGTGCCCAGCGCCGACGTGGTGGTGGTCAACCCCACCCACTACGCGGTGGCGCTGAAATACGAGAGCGGGCGCATGCGCGCGCCGACCGTGGTCGCCAAGGGCGTGGACGAACTGGCCTTCCGCATTCGCGAGATCGGCGAGCAGCACCGCGTCGCAGTGGTGTCTGCGCCACCTTTGGCACGCGCCTTGTATAGGGAAGGGCAACTCGGCAAGGAAATTCCCGTGAGACTGTATTCGGCCGTGGCCCAGATCCTCTCCTACGTCTACCAGCTGCGCTCCTGGCGCAGCGGGCCGATGCCGCCGTTGCCGCCGCTGGAGGTCGATGAATTCGCCCCGGGGAGCAAGCCGTGAGCCAGCCCGCCGCGCAAATGAACACGCGCAAGATGATGGACATGATCAAGCACGGCCTCGGTGCGCCGGTGATCGTGGTGGCGATGCTGGCGATGGTGGTGGTGCCGCTGGCCGCGCCGGTGCTGGATGCGCTGTTCACCTTCAACATCGCCATCTCGCTGATGGTGCTGCTGGCGGTGGTCTACGTGAAGCGGCCGCTGGAGTTCAGCATCTTCCCGATCGTGCTGCTGATGACCACCATGCTGCGCCTGGCGCTGAACGTGGCCTCCACCCGCGTGATCCTGATCAACGGCCAGGACGGCCACGGCGCCGCCGGCAAGGTCATCGAGGCATTCGGCGAGTTCGTGATCGGCGGCAACTACGCGGTCGGCATCGTGGTGTTCGCGATCCTGACCATCATCAACTTCGTGGTCATCACCAAGGGTGCCGGGCGCGTGTCGGAAGTGACCGCGCGCTTCATCCTCGACGCCATGCCCGGCAAGCAGATGGCGATCGACGCCGACCTCAACGCCGGCCTGCTGACCCGCGAGGAAGCCAAGGCGCGGCGCGAGGAAGTCCGCGAGGAAGCCGACTTCTACGGCTCGATGGACGGCGCCAGCAAGTTCATCCGCGGCGACGCCATCGCCGGCATCCTGATCCTGTTCATCAACTTGATCGGCGGCATGGCGGTCGGCGTCCTGCAGCACGGCATGCCGGTGGCGCAGGCCGCGTCCACCTATACCCTTCTGTCGATCGGCGACGGCCTGGTAGCGCAGCTGCCGGCGCTGCTGGTGTCCTCGGCGGTGGCGATGCTGGTCACCCGCGCCTCGCGCTCGCAGGACATGGGCGCCTCGATGATGGGCCAGGTGTTCGGCCAGCACAAAGCGCTGGCGGTCGCTGCGGCGATCCTGGGCCTGGTCGGCCTGGTCCCGGGCATGCCCAACGTCGCTTTCTTGACGCTGGCGCTGATCCTGGGCCTGCTGGCGTGGAAAATGTGGAAGCGCAGCCTGCTGCCGGAAGAGGCCAAGCCGGATCCGGCGCAGCAGGCCGCCACCGCCGGCGCGCAGGCCAGCGCCGAACTGGGCTGGGACGAACTGCGCCCGATCGACCCGCTGGGCCTGGAGGTCGGCTACCGGCTGATCCCGCTGGTGGACAAGACCCAGGGCGGCGAACTGATGGCGCGGATCAAGGGCGTGCGCCGCAAGCTGACCCAGGACATCGGCTTCCTGATCCCGCCGGTGCACATCCGCGACAACCTGGAACTGCCGGCCAACGCCTACCGCCTGCTGGTGCACGGGGTGCCGGTGGCCACCGCCGACATCCATCCCGACCGCGAACTGGCGCTGGACCCGGGCGGCGCCCTGGGCAAGATCGACGGCATTCCCGGCAAGGATCCCGCGTTTGGCCTGGACGCGATCTGGATCCAGCCGCACCAGCGCGCCCAGGCCGAGACCATGGGCTACACCGTGGTCGATCCGGCCACGGTGATCGCCACCCACCTGTCGCACCTGATCCGCGAGCACGCCCCGGAGCTGCTCGGCCACGAGGAAGTGCAGCAGTTGCTGGCCACGCTGGCCAAGAGCGCGCCGAAGCTGGTCGAGGACCTCACCCCCAAGGCGCTGCCGCTGTCGGTGGTGGTGCGCGTGCTGCAGAACCTGCTGATCGAGAAGATCCCGGTTCGGCAGCTGCGCAAGATCGTCGAAGCGCTGGTCGAACAGGCCCCGCAGAGTCAAGAACCCGGCGTGCTCACCGCCGCGGTGCGCAACGCGCTGGGCCGGTTCATCGTCCAGGAAATCTCGGGAATGTCCGCCGAACTGCCGGTGTACACCCTGGCCCCGCAATTGGAACGTGTCTTGCAAGACTCTACGCAAGGCAACGGTGCCGCGCTCGAACCAGGCTTGGCCGAGCGACTGCACCAGAGCCTGGCCGAATGCGTCAGCAAGCAGGAAGCGCGCAACGAACCGGCCGTGGTGCTGGTGCCGGCGCAAGTCCGCGCCGCGCTGGCCAGGCTGGTCCGCCACAGTGTGCCCTCGCTGTCGGTGCTGTCCTACAGCGAAGTACCGGAAGACAAGCGGCTGAAGCTGGTGGGAACGATTAGTTGAAGCCGGGACCCGGGACTAGGGACTCGGGACTCGGAAGCGCAACGGTCAGGAATCGGAATAGACAAATGAATTCTCGTAAACACATCCACATCCAAACGCGATCGCAAGCTGCGGCCCCCAAGCTGTTGCCGCGTCCCGGGTCCCGAGTCCCGAGCCCCGCCCCGAAGGTATCCGCATGAAAATCAAACGCTTCGTAGCTCCCGACATGCGCACCGCGTTCCGTATGGTGCGCGACGAGCACGGTCCGGATGCGGTAATCCTGTCCAACCGGCGCACCGACGAGGGCATCGAGATCGTCGCCGCCAGCAACTACGACGAAGCGCTGGTGCAGCAGGCCCTGGACGCGGCGCGTCCGGAAGAGCCGGCGCCGCGGCTGCAGGTGTCGGCCGCCAACCCCGCGCCGCGTGCGGCCAAGTCCGGCGCCACGGCCAACCCGGCGATGGCGATGATGGCCGCGATCAGCGAGCGTCGCTCCCCGGCTACGGCCGGCATGGCCCAGCCGGCGCCGGCGCGGCCGCTGACCCAGCCCGCCGCAATCGCCGTCTCGGCGATGCCGGCCGGCACCGCACCCGCACCGAGCCGTCCAGCCGCCGCGCCGCAGGCCCCTGCCCCGGCTCCCGCCGCCGCGCCCTTCGCCGAATTCCGCATTCCCGAGGACGTGTTCCGCAACGCGCCGATCAGCGTGCCGATGGCAAGCCCGTTCGCCGCAGCGGCCAGCGCCGCTGCGAGCGCCGCCGCCGTGCCGGCCTGGCTCGAGGACATCGCCGCGGTGTCGCTGAGCCCGGCCACCACGCCGGGCGCCCCGACTGCGCCCAGCGCCGAACCGATCGTTGCCGCGACGGCGCCGGCCCCCGTTGCCGCCAGCGCCGGGATCCTGGCGCTGCCGGCCCTGACACCGGTGCCGAGCTTCCCGGCAGCGCAGAACGACGAACAATTGACTCAGCTGCGCGACGAACTGGCACTGATGCGGCAGATGATCGAGCGCGAAATGAACCGGCTCACCGACGAGCGCCTGCGCGGTTCGCCGGTGCGCGCCCAGGCGCTGGAGCTGATGGACGACTACGGCTTCGACAGCGGCCTGATCCGCGACGTGGTCATGCAGATCCCCGCCGACCTGGAGCTGCACCGCGGCCGCGGGCTGATGCTGGGGCTGCTGTCCAAGCGCCTGCCGATCGCGCCGCTGGATCCGATCGAGGAAGGCGGCGTGATCGCCCTGATCGGCCCCACCGGCGCCGGCAAGACCACGACCATCGCCAAGCTGGCCTCGCGCTTCCTGGAACGCCACGCCGCCCGCGACGTGGCCCTGGTCACCACCGACACCATCCGCGTCGGCGGCCGCGAACAGTTGCACAGCTACGGCCGCCAGCTCGGCATCGCCGTGCACGAGGCCGACAGCGACGCCGCCCTGCAGCAGCTGCTGGAGCGCCTGCGCGACTACAAGCTGGTGCTGATCGACACCGCCGGCATGGGCCAGCGCGACCGCGCCCTGGCCGCACAATTGCACTGGCTGCGCGCCTCGCGCGTGGTCCGGTCCTTGCTAGTACTCCCTGCCAACGCGCATTTCTCCGACCTGGACGAGGTGGTGCGCCGGTTCGCCGGCGCCGATCCACAGGGGGTGATCTTGACCAAGCTGGATGAAACCGGGCGGTTTGGCAGTGCCCTGTCGGTGGTCGCGGACCACCGGCTTCCCATCACCTGGGTGACCGATGGTCAGCGCGTGCCGGACGACCTGCACCGCGCCAACGCCGCCAGCCTGGTATTGCGCCTTGAAGATTTGCGGCGCGCTGCCGATAAGCCCTGTACTCCGGAGCAGAACCATGCCGTCGCGTGATTACGCCAATCTCACCAATGCCTTCCCCCTGTCGGCAACCCGCAGCGAACCGCTGGGTCCGCTAGGCCCGGTGCGCACGATCGCCGTGACCGGCGGCAAGGGCGGCGTGGGCAAGACCAACATCTCGGTCAACCTGTCGATGGCGCTGGCCGACATGGGCAAGCGCACCCTGCTGCTGGACGCCGACCTTGGCCTGGCCAACGTCGACGTGCTGCTCGGACTGACCCCCAGGTTCACCCTGGCCGACCTGGTCGCCGGGCGCTGCACCCTGGAAGAAGTGCTGATCGACATGCCCAACGGGTTGATGGTGGTGCCCGCCGCCTCCGGCCGCCGGCACATGGCCGAACTGCCGCCCGCGCAGCACGTCGGCCTGGTCAACGTGTTCTCCGAGCTGCAGCGCGACCTGGACATGATGATCATCGACACCGCCGCCGGCATCACCGACAGCGTGCTGACCTTCTGCCAGGCCGCGCAGGACGCGGTGGTGGTGGTCTGCGACGAGCCGGCCTCGATCACCGACGCCTACGCGCTGATCAAGGTACTGTCGCGCGAACGCGGCGTGGACCGGATGCAGATCGTCGCCAACATGGTCCGCGACCCCAACGAAGGCCGCCTGCTGTACGACAAGCTGAGTCGGGTATGCGAGAAGTTCCTCGGCGACGTGTCGCTGAACTATCTGGGCTGCGTGCCGCAAGACGACTGGCTGCGCCTGTCGGTGCAGCGCCAGCAGCCGGTGGTCAAGGCCTACCCGTCCAGCCCGTCGGCGCAGGCGATCGCCGAAATCGCCCGCCGCACCTCGCGCTGGCAGGCGCCGACCGCGCCACGCGGCAACGTCGAGTTCTTCGTCGAACGGATCATCCAACGGGGAGTCGCCGCATGAACGCCGCCGCCCAGTACCGCGCCGTGCAGCGCAACAGTTCCAACGACTACATCGCCCAGCATTCGGACCTGGTGCGGCGCATCGCCCACCACCTGGCGGCGCGGCTGCCGGCCAGCGTCGAGATCGACGACCTGATCCAGGCCGGCATGATCGGCCTGATCGAGGCCTCGCGCAGCTACGACGCCGACCAGGGCGCCTCGTTCGAGACCTACGCCTCGATCCGCATCCGCGGCTCGATGATCGACGAGATCCGCCGCGGCGACTGGGTGCCGCGCTCGGTGCACCGCCGCGCCCGCGACGCCGCCTCGGCGGTGCGCAAGATCGAACAGAGCACCGGCCGTGCCGCCGCCGCCAACGAAGTGGCCGCCGCGATGGATATGCCGCTTCCCGACTACATGCGATTGATGGAAGATGCCGCACGCGGCCAGGTGCTGAGCCTGGAGTCGCGGGTCGAAGACCATGGCGAGCTGGACACCATCGCCAAGGGCGGCCCCAATCCGCAGCAAATGCTGGAACGCAGCGAGTTCGGCCGCGAGCTGGGCAAGGCGATCGGGCAGTTGCCCGAGCGCGAGCAGCTGGTGCTGTCGCTGTACTACGAACAGGAATTGAACCTGAAGGAAATCGGCGCGGTGCTCGGTGTCAGCGAGTCGCGCGTCTGCCAGATCCACGGCCAGGCCACGGTACGCTTGCGCGGACGCTTGAAAGCGTTCGAAGCGGCAGACGCCGGCCTGGAAGACGAAGAATAAGACCCAAGGGAGTTAGCGGTGAACAAGAACATGCGGATTTTGATCGTGGACGATTTCTCGACGATGCGGCGCATCGTCAAGAATCTGCTCGGCGATCTGGGCTTCACCAACACTGCAGAGGCCGAAGACGGCAACAGTGCGCTGGCGGCACTGCGCTCGGCACCGTTCGACTTCATCGTCACCGACTGGAACATGCCCGGCATGACCGGCATCGACCTGCTGCGCAACGTCCGCGCCGACGACAAGCTCAAGCACCTGCCGGTGCTGATGGTGACCGCCGAGGCCAAGCGCGAGCAGATCATCGAAGCGGCCCAGGCCGGCGTGAACGGCTACATCATCAAGCCGTTCACCGCGCAGACGCTGCAGGAGAAGCTCGGCAAGATCTTCGAGCGCATGGGAGCGACCGCCTGATGCAAGCCACCGCCGAACGCAGCGCCCTGATCGAACGCCTGCAAGGTGCGCTGGACGCACTGGAGCGTGGCGACGAAGCCGCCTGGCGCAAGGAAATCGACACGCTCGCCGCCTGGCGCACGCGGCCGATGATGCAGGGCCTGAGCCGGCTGGCGCGCGACCTGGGACAGGCGCTCGGCGAGCTGCCCACCATCCCTTCCGAAGCCGGGGAGCTGGACGATGCCTGCTCGCGCCTGGACCACGTGGTGGCGATGACCGAACAGGCCAGCCACCGCACCCTGGACCTGGCAGAGGAATGCCGCGCGCTGGCCGATCAGCTGCGCGCCGGCGGCCTGACCGGCGACCAGGGCGAGATCCTCGACAAAATCCGCCACAACCTCACCGAGATGGCCCTGGCGCAGAGCTTCCAGGACCTGACCGGGCAGATCATCCGTCGCGTGGCGACCATCGTGCGCCGCGTACACGAGGGCTTCGGCGCGCTCGGCCTGCCGCCGAAGGACGACAAGAAACCCGACGGCGGCCTGGCCGGCCCGGCGCTGGCCGGTCTGGACCGACACGGCGTGTCGCAGGACGACGCCGACGATCTATTGTCCGGATTGGGGCTGTAACGCCATGAGCGCCGTGCCCGACGACATCGCTGCTGACTTCATCATCGAGGCCCAGGAAATCCTGGACCGGCTCGGCGAGCAACTGGTGTCGCTGGAGCATGCGCCCGAGGACAGCGAGCAGCTCAACGCGGTGTTCCGCGGTTTCCATACGCTCAAGGGCGGCGCTGGATTTCTGGCGATCAACGCCATGGTCGAGCTGTGCCACGCCGCCGAGGACACCCTGGGCCAGGCGCGCGCCGGCCAGGCCACACTGCAGGCGCGGCACTTCGACGCCGCGCAGCAGTCGCTGGACTACCTGCAATCGATGCTCGACGCGTTCGGCAGCGGCAGCGAACCGCCGCGCGCGCCGCAACAGCTGATCGCGCAGTTTGCGACCAGCGGCGAAGAAACCGCCGTGCCGTCGGGACCCGGGACTCGGGACTCGGGACCCGGCAAAAGCGCTGCACATGCAGCGGCCAGTTCCGCCGATTCCGAATTGATCAGCGACGACGAATTCGAAGCCCTACTGGACAACTTGCACGGTGCCGCTCCCGGCGCCGGAGCGCAGCTTTCACGAGTCCCGAGTCCCGAGTCCCGAGTCCCGCCCGCGCCGAAGGCCGCGGCGGCGCCCACCAAGAGCGCCGAACCCGAACAGACCGTGCGCGTGGACACCAAGCGTCTGGACGCGATCGTCAACCTGATCGGCGAACTGGTGCTGTCGCGCAACCGGCTCAAGACCCTGCGCGTGCGGCTGCGCGACGAAGAACTGGACCGCGCGGTCAGCAGCCTGGACATCGCCACCTCGCGCCTGCAATCGGCGGTGATGCGCACCCGCATGCAGCCGGTCGGCAAGGTGTTCTCGCGCTTCCCCAAGGTCGCGCGCGACGTCGCCCGCTCCCTGAACAAGGAAGTGGACCTGGAACTGATCGGCGCCGACACCGAACTCGACCGCAACCTGGTCGAGGCGCTGGCCGATCCGCTGGTGCACCTGGTGCGCAACGCGATCGATCACGGCATCGAGACGCCGGCGCTGCGCGAAGCCACCGGCAAGCCGCGCGGCGGCCATGTGCGCCTGTCGGCGCAGCAGGAAGGCGACTACGTCAGCATCGAAGTACAGGACGACGGCGCCGGCATCGACCCCGAACGCCTGCGGCAGAAGGCGCGCGAGAAGGGTCTGATCGATCCGGAAGCCGCCGCGCGCCTGACCACCGAGGAGTGCCTGCACCTGGTGTTCCTGCCCGGTTTCTCGACCAAGGCCGAAGTCACCGACATCTCCGGCCGCGGCGTCGGCATGGACGTGGTGCAGTCGCGCATCCGCGAACTCAGCGGACAGATCCAGATCCAGTCCGAACTCGGCCGCGGCAGCCGCTTTCTGATCCGCGTGCCGCTGACCCTGGCGATCCTGCCGACCCTGCTGGTGCAGGCCGGCGACACCGTCTATGCGCTGCCGCTGGCACGCGTGGTGGAAGTGCTGCACGCGCCGCGCCGCGCGCTGGGCTGGTTCGACGGCCGCGCCGTGCTGGACCGGCAATCGCACACCTTGCCACTGGTGGACCTGCGCCACTGGTTGAACATCGAAGCGCCGGAACTGCCGCTGCTGACCGTGGTGGTGCTACAGGCCGGCGAATCGCGCATGGGCCTGGTCGTGGACCAGGTCCGTGGCCGCGAGGAAGTGGTGATCAAACCGCTGCCGCGCGCACTGCGCGGCCTGCCCGGCTACGCCGGCGCGACCCTGATCGGCGATGGCCGGCTGGCGCTGATCCTGGATGTGGACGGGTTGAAGAGCTGAGCGACTCGGGACTCGGGACTCGGGACTCGGGACTCGGGACTCGGGACTCGGGACTCGGGACTCGGGATTGATGATTTCCCGGGGTAAATCGATGTCAAGCGATTTGATGCAAAAAGGGCCGATTTTTTTAAAAAAAAGTGGCTTTTTTTGCAGCTCCGGCGCAGCTGCTTTTTCTGTAGGAGGGGCTTCAGCCCCGACGCCTTACCGGTAAGGCGTCGGGGCTGAAGCCCCTCCTACAGAAAAGCAGAAATGCGCCGAACTTGCGAAAATCCCGAGTCCCGAGTCCCGAGTCCCGAGTCCCGAGTCCCGAGTCCCGAGTCCCGAGTCCCGAGTCCCACCATCAAGTCCCTCCCCTCGCTGCCGATAGTTTCTGCATGGACAAACTCAGTCTCATTGGCTTGCTGTTGGCGATCGCTTCGCTGGTCGGCGGCAGCATCCTCAAGGGCGCCGGCGTCTCGGCGCTGTGGTCGCCGGCCGCGTTCGTGATCGTGATCGTCGGCACCATCGCCGCGATCCTGGTGCATACCCCGCCGGCGGTGTTCAAGCGCGCGTTCCAGATCGCCAAGTGGATCCTGCATCCGCCGTCCAGCGATCGCCAGGCGCTGCTGCAGCAGATCGTGGAGTGGAGCAACATCGCCCGCCGCCAGGGCCTGCTCGGCCTGGAGAACCAGGTGCAGCAGCAGCACGACCCGTTCGTGCGCAAGGGCCTGCAGATGCTGGTCGACGGAGTGGAGCCGGAATCGATCCGGCACATGCTGGAGATCGACCTCGACGGCCAGGAGCACTGCGACCTGGCCGCGGCGAAGGTGTTCGAAGGCATGGGCATCTACGCGCCGACGATGGGCATCATCGGCGCGGTGCTGGGCCTGATCGCGGTGATGAAGAACCTCGCCGACCCGAGCAAGCTCGGCCACGGCATCGCTGCCGCGTTCACCGCCACCATCTACGGCATCGCCTCGGCCAACCTGCTGTTCCTGCCGATGGCCAGCAAGCTCAAGAGCGTGATCAAGCACAGCAGCGGCGAGCGCGAAATGATCATCGAAGGACTCATCGCCATCGCCCAGGGCGAGAACCCGCGCAACATCGAATCGAAGCTGGCCGGCTTCTTGCATTGACCCCACGACTATGGCCCGCAAGCGTCAGCACGAAGATCACGTCAACCATGAGGCATGGGCCATCCCCTATGCCGATCTGATGACGTTGCTGCTCGCTTTCTTCGTGGTGATGTACGCGCTGTCCACGGTCAACGAGGCCAAGTACCGGGTCATGGCCGATGCGATGAGCACCGCCTTCGGCGGCGCGCCGCGGACGATGAGCCCGGTGCAGGTCGGCGAACACTTGATGCAGGGCCAGGGCGGCGCACGCCCGACCCCGATCAAGTCCAGCCCCGCGCTGTCCCTGCCCGACCCGAACCGGCTGCCGTCGGCCTCGCCGCTGCGCGCGCCCGCCGCGCTGCGCGACGAGGACCAGTTGCGCCGCGCACAGCGCCAGCTCGACGGCATCGCCGACCGGCTCGGCGCCGCGCTGGCGCCGCTGATCCAGAAGAATCTGATCAGCGTACGCCATGCCGGACTGTGGATCGAAGTGGAGATCAACAGCGACATCCTGTTCGGCTCCGGCTCCGCCTCGCTGGACCAGAGCGCCCGCGCCACCTTGGCGCAGCTGGCGCAGGTGCTGGTGCCGGTACCCAACGGCGTGCGCGTGGAGGGCTATACGGACAACAGCCCGATCGCCACCGTGCAGTTCCCGTCGAACTGGGAACTGTCGGCGGCGCGCGCGGCCAGCGTGGTGCATCTGTTCGCCGACCAGGGCCTGCAACCGTCGCGGCTGTCGATGATCGGCTACGGCGAGTTCCGCCCGCGTGCCGACAACGACAGCCAGGCCGGGCGCAATGCCAACCGCCGCGTGGTGCTGGTGATCCTGGCCGATGCCGGCGGTCCCGATAGCGGCAGCGACCCGGCGCCCGGCGCCGCGGCCGGCACCCCGTCGCCGCAAGACCGATCGACCCATACCGCCGGCGCCGCGCCGGCGACCCCGCTACATGCCGTCGCGGCGGCTGCCGGCCATGCCGGCCAGCCCCGCGCGGTACCTGCCGCCATTGAAGGAGTGAACTGATGCGCATCTGGGCGATTGCCAACCAGAAGGGTGGCGTGGGCAAGACCACGACCACGCTGGCGCTGGGCCGCGGCCTGGCCATGCTCGGCCACCGCGTGCTGATGCTGGATCTCGATCCGCACGCCTCGCTGACCCGCGCCTTCGACGTGCCGCAGGACCCGCCGCCGAACGGCGTGCTCGACCTGTTCGCCACGCCGCCGAACGACCTGGCCGCGCTGGCCCGCACCAGCGCCATCGAGCGCCTGAGCTATGTCTGCGGACAGACCGCACTGGCCACGCTGGAGCGGCGCAGCGCCAACCAGCCCGGGCTGGGCCTGGCCCTGCAGCAGGCGATGGCACGGCACGCCGGCCAGCACGACTACATCCTGCTCGACTGCCCGCCGACCCTGGGCCTGCTGATGATCAACGCGCTGGCCGCGGCCGACCGGGTGATCATCCCGACCCAGGCCGAGCCGCTGGCGCTGCACGGCCTGGCCAGCATGGTCCGCACCGTGGACATGGTCGAGCGTTCGCGCCGCCGTCCGCTGCCCGCCTCGATCCTCCCGACCCTGTTCGACAAGCGCACCCGCGCCGGCAACGACACCCTGCGGCAGATGCAGGACAGCTACGGCGAGCGGGTCTGGGAAGACGCGATCCCGGTCGACACCAAGATCTGCAACGTCAAGGCGTTGACGGTGGCCGGCGTCCCCGGCGACTACCCCGGCCGCGGCCTGGCCGCCTACCGGCGCGCGCTGGAATGGCTGGTCGCCAGCGACGTGGCGCCGATGGAGCAGGCCGCATGAACACCCCTGGGGTCATCGACGATTATCTGGAAGGCCTGCTGCACGACGTGATCGCCGAGGAGCAGGACGCCGCACGCCAGCCCACACTCCCCGCGGCCAGCGCCGCAGCGGCGCCGGAACCGGCGCACGCCGCCGACGCGCCCGCGCCGGGGGTCCCCTCCGCGGAGGACATCGCCGCCGCGGTGCTGGCCGAAGCCGATTCCGATCCGGCACTGGCCGGCATCATGTCGCAGCAGGCCACGGTGTCCAGGCCGGCCGGCCCCACCCCGGAAGAACTCGCCGCCGCCGTGCTGGCCGAAGCCGACGCCGATCCGGCACTGGCCGGCATCATGTCGCAGCAGGCCCTGGCGCCCAAGCCGGCCGGCCCAACCCCGGAAGAACTCGCCGCCGCCGTGCTGGCCGAAGCCGACGCCGATCCGGCACTGGCCGGCATCATGTCGCAGCAGGCCCTGGCGCCCAGGCCGGCCGGCCCAACCCCGGAAGAACTCGCCGCCGCCGTGCTGGCCGAAGCCGACGCCGATCCTGCGCTGGCCGGCATCATGTCGCAGCAGGCCCTGGCGCCCAAGCCGGCCGGCCCAACCCCGGAAGAACTCGCCGCCGCCGTGCTGGCCGAAGCCGACGCCGACCCGGCGCTGGCCGGCATCATGTCGCAGCAGGCATCGTCGGCCGCCGAGCGCGACGCCGATCTCGAGGTGGTCGCGGCAATGGAGATGCAACGTGCCGCCGCGCCGCCACGCGACTTGGCCGCCGAAGACGATGCCGCCGCCGCGCGCGCGACCAAGCGCCCGGCAATGGGGGTGCCGCCGGAACGCCGCGTCGAGGCAGAGCGCGCGCAAGCGGCAGGCGTGCGCCTGCCACCCAACCTGCAGGCGTTCATGGCACCGAGCGTGCCGCACGAAGCCTCCCCGCACCAGCGCCGCGCGCCGGACCGCAGCACCCGCTGGCTGCGCCTGCGCTGCGGCGAACAGGCCTATGCACTGGAACTGCTGAAGGTGCAGGAAGTGGTGCTGCCGGTTCCGTTGCTGGCCTTGCGCGGCACCCCGCCGGCGATGCTGGGCATCATGAACCTGCGTGGCCAGGTAGTACCCGTGATCGACCTGGGCATCCACCTGGGCGCCGCGCCGATCGAGATAGACATGCTGACCCGAGTGGTGGTGCTGGAAGAGAACGGCGAGACCTTGGGCCTGCGCGTATCCGCGGTCGAGGACGTGGCCAGCCTCACCGACCAGCAGATCGAGCCGCCAGACAACGCCCGCATCTGCCGCATCTCCAACCACCTGTTCCGCGGCGTGGCGCGGCTGGCGCAGCAGCCAATGATCCTGCTCGACGCCGAGCAGCTGCTGCACTGAAACCAGGCGCATGGTCCCGCTGCGCCTTGACGCCTGCGGGTCGCGCAGCAGCTCGTTGCGCTAAGCGAGCGCGTCACCCAGCCGTCTCCCGCGTGTCCGGCAAGGCCTGGCGCGCGCCCGTGGCGGCAGCACCCGGGCGCGGCCCCGCGCCGCGCCAGCGGCGATGTCCCCCGGCATCGCCGGGCGGCAACTGCCAACCCTGCCGCACTTTCCCGATGCGCCGCTAAAGCTTCCCGCGTATTGGCCGTTATCTGCCCTAGAACAATTCCGTGCGGAGCAATGATGAGCACAGTCACCCTTGGCGAAGATCTCGGCATCGAGACCAGCGCCGACCTGAAACAACGGCTGACCCCGTTCCTGGCGTCGGCCGACGAGCTGCAGTTGGACGCCGGCGAGGTCCGCCGCATCCATACCGCATCCGTGCAGGTGCTGTACGCATTCGTCGATGCCCGTCGGCAGGATGGCAAAAGCACGGTGTTCGCGGCCTGCAACGACACGTTCCGCGACGCGGCACGCCTGCTAGGGGTCAGCGCATCGCTGGGCCTTCCTGCAACCCCTGACAACCTGAAATCTGTGGAGAACGCGGCATGAGCGCACGTATCTTGGTGGTGGACGACTCGGCGTCGATGCGCCAGATGGTCTCCTTTGCCCTCACTTCGGCCGGGTTCGCGGTCGAGGAAGCCGAAGACGGCCAGGTCGCCCTCGGCCGCGCCCAGGGCCAGCGCTTCAACGCGGTGGTCACCGACGTCAACATGCCCAACATGGACGGCATCTCGCTGATCCGTGCGCTGCGCCAGCTGCCGGACTACAAGTTCACGCCGATGCTGATGCTGACCACCGAGTCGGCGGCGGACAAAAAGTCCGAAGGCAAGGCCGCCGGCGCCACCGGCTGGCTGGTCAAGCCGTTCAACCCGGAACAGCTGATCGCCACCGTCCAGAAAGTCCTGGGCTGATTCCCTCTCCACCCTTTTCCGGATTCCCCGCCCATGAGCATGGACCTGCAACGTTTCCACGCCACCTTCTTCGAGGAAAGCCGCGAAGGGCTGGACGCGATGGAAGCCGGATTGCTGTCGCTGGAAGAAGGCAACCGCGACCCTGAAACGATCAACTCGGTGTTCCGCGCCGCGCACTCGATCAAGGGCGGCGCCGCCACCTTCGGCTTCGAGGCGATGGCCGGCCTGACCCACGTGCTGGAGACGCTGCTCGACGAGCTGCGCTCGGGCAAGCGCGAGGTGGAAGCGCACGCGATCGACGCGATCCTGGGCTCGGTGGACGTGCTACGCGCATTGCTGCGCGAAGCCGAGCACGGCACCCCGGCCGATCAGGTCGCGGTCAAGGCCGTGCACGACCGCCTGCAGCAGGCGCTCAACGGCAATGCTGCCGCCGCGCCCGTGGCGACCCCGGCCGCCAACCAGCCGGCCGAGCCGGAAGCCTGGCAGATCGGCTTCACCCCGGCGCCGTCGCTGTTCATGAGCGGCAACGACCCGCTGCGCATCATCCGCGAACTCGAACACCTCGGCCCGCTGCAGGTCGCCTGCCGCACCGCGCGCCTGCCCGGCTTCAGCGACCTCGACCCGCTCGAGGCCTATCTGGCCTGGGACCTGGGCCTGGTCGGCAAGATCCCGCGCAGCGCGATCGAAGACACTTTCGCCTGGGTGATCGACGATTGCGAACTGGACATCCGCGCGGTGCCGCCGCCGAGCCTGGCCAACGCGCCCGCCCCGACCCTGGCGCAGCCGCCGGCCAGCGCCACCGCCGCGCCGGCCGCCGCCGTCGCCGCCAATGCGCCGGCCGGCAACGCCGCCGCCGCGCACGAAGCGGAAAGCTCGATCCGGGTCAGCGTCGACAAGGTCGATGCGCTGATCAACCTGGTCGGCGAACTGGTCATCACCCAGGCCATGCTCAAGCAGGTCTCCGGCGACCTCGACCCGGCCCACGCCGAACGCCTGTTCGCCGGTCTGGACCTGCTCGAACGCAACACCCGCGACCTGCAGGAAGCGGTGATCGGCGTGCGCATGCTGCCGGTGGACGCGGTGTTCCGCCGCTTCCCGCGCCTGGTCCGCGACCTGTCCAGCCGCCTCGGCAAGCAGGTGCGGCTGCGCACCATCGGCGAAGGCACCGAGCTGGACAAGGGCCTGATCGAGAAGATCGCCGATCCGCTGGTGCACCTGGTGCGCAATTCGATCGACCACGGTCTGGAAATGCCAGAAGCGCGCCGCGCCGCCGGCAAGGACGAGACCGGCACCATCACCCTGGCCGCCTCGCACCAGGGCGGGCACATCGTCATCGAAGTCAGCGACGACGGCGCCGGCCTCAACCGCGAGCGCATCCTGGCCAAGGCCACCGAGCGCGGCCTGAGCGTGCCGGACAACCCGACCGACGCGCAGGTGTGGGACCTGATCTTCGCCCCCGGCTTCTCCACTGCCGACGCCGTCACCGACCTGTCCGGCCGCGGCGTGGGCATGGACGTGGTCCGCCGCAACATCCAGGGCCTGGGTGGCGAAGTGCAGCTGGAAAGCAACTCCGGCCGCGGCACCCGCGTGCTGATCCGGCTGCCGCTGACCCTGGCGATCCTGGACGGCATGACCGTGTCGGTCGCCGGCGAAACCCTGATCCTGCCGCTGGCCTACGTGCTCGAAGCGCTGCAGCCGCAGCCTGACGACATCCGCAGCATGGCCGGCGAAGGCCGCGTGCTGCGGGTCCGCGGCGAATACCTACCGATACTGTCGCTCAGTGATTCCTACGGCTACGGCCGTACCGAGCAGGCCGAGCCGCTGGTGGTGGTGGTCGAGGCCGACGGCCAGAAGATCGCGCTGGAAGTGGACGAACTGGTCGGCCAGCAGCAGGTGGTGGTCAAGAACATCGAGAACAACTACCGACGCATCGGCGGCATCTCCGGCGCCACCATCCTCGGCGACGGCCGCGTCGCCCTGATCGTGGACATCGGCGGACTGGTGCGTTCGCTGAAGGTGCCGCAAGCGGCCTGAGCGCAGCGGCACACGCACCGACGGCGACGCGGCGTCGCGTCGCCGGCTAAAGAAATCGCGGACGAAGCCGTTGCTTAAAGGACAAGCGGCATCCTGGACGGGTCACCGGCGTCATGACCCAAGCGAGTCCGTCCAGACCAAATTGAGGTTGGCGTCCGGTTCGGTGCAATGCCGACCAGGCCCAGGGCCTGACGCCTACTCACGGATGCGCCTGATGCATACCGTGAAGCTCCCGAAGATCAGGTAGCCGACCACGCCTTCCCGTTCGTTCCGCTTTAGCGGCATCGCGCGCGCAACGCACAGGCTGCAGCGGCCATGCAGCAGGCCGCATGCGCCCAGCGAATGCGCCCCGAGAATGCCAGCCGTGTCATTGCCGCAGAGAAAACGCAGACCCGACGCCGTCGCTGACAGCCAAGGTTTCATCTCTCCCGACGCAACGACCGCCACGCCACGGAGCACACAGGCGCCGCCCCGTCTCCATGGGGATGCCGCCTTGCGTTGCGGCCGTCATCCAATTGCTGCATGGACGCCGCAAACGCAACTGTCACCCTCACCTCAGCCGCTCCCCCTGTCCCTGGTTTTACTGGAATCTCTTCATGAATGCACTTCTGCAACGCTACAACGTCGGCCGCCGGCTGACGCTGGCCTTCGGTCTTTTGATCCTGCTGTCCTGCTCGCTGGTGGCCGCCGGTGTCGCAACCATCGCCAAAGCACGCGGCCAGATCGACGGCATCGTCAACGTCAACATGGAAAAGATCCGGCTATGGGGCGAGCTGCTGGATGCCAACAGCAGCATCTCGATCGCGTTGCGCGACCTGTCCATGGCCAAGGATGCCGACGACATGGCCACGGCCAAAGCGACCATCGACAGCCAGCGCCAGCGCTACAACAGCAACCGCGATGTGCTGTTCGCCACCTCCACCGATGCGCAGGGCATGAAGAACCGCGCAATCGTGACCAAGCAGCGTGACATCGCCCGCATCTCGAACGATGCGATCATCGCCAGCGCCATGACAGGCCGCCAGGCCGAGGCGCAAGCGATGCTGATGGGGCCTGGTGGCGCAGCGATGAACGCCTGGCAAAAAGCGATCCGCGACTGCGTTTCCAGCCAGCGCAGGAAGGCCACCCTCGCCTACACCTCGGCAACCCAGGCAATGGTCAACGGGCGCAATACGCTGATCGCCGGAGGCGTCGGCGTGCTGTTGGTGAGCAGCCTGCTGGCCTGGGCGATCACCCGCAGCCTGACCCAGCCGCTGGAGCGCGCCACCCGCGCCGCCGAGGCGATCGCCGACGGCCGCCTGGACAACGACGTCGGCACCCAGGGGCGCGACGAACCGGCCCGCCTGTTGCACGCAATGCAACGCATGCAGGCGCAGTTGCAACGTTTTTCCAGCGAAACCACGCTGATGATCGAACTGCACGCCGACAAGGACATGAGCCATCGCATGCCGCTGGATTTCCCCGGCGTCTACGGCGACCTGAGCAAGGGCATCAACACCATGATGTTCGAGCACCTGGACGCCATCGTCGATGCGATCGCGGTGCTCAACGAATACGCCAACGGCGACCTGCGCCGCGACGCGCGGCGCCTGCCGGGTAGCCGCGTGGTGCTGCACGAATCGATGGACGCGGCCAAGGCCAGCCTGCTGGCGATCAACACCGAGATCAAGCGTCTGGCCGCCTCAGCCGCCGCCGGCGACTTCAGTGTCCGCGGCGATGCAGAGCACTTCCAGCACGACTTCCGCCTGATGGTGCAGGACCTCAACGCCATGATGGAGAACAGCGACCGCAACCTGGGCACGTTGTCCGAACTGCTGCGATCCCTCGCCGCCGGCGACCTGACCGCACGCATGCACGGCGAGTTCCAGGGCGTGTTCGCTACAATGCGCGACGACGCCGACACCACGGTCGCACAACTGACCGGGATCATCGGCGGCATCCAGACCGCCGCAGTCAGCATCAACGCCGCCGCCAGCGAGATCGCCACCGGCAACGACGACCTGTCGCGCCGCACCGAGCAGCAGGCCGCCAGCCTGGAAGAAACCGCCGCGTCGATGGAAGAACTGACCTCCACGGTCAAGCAGAACGCCGAGCATGCGCGCCAGGCCAACCAGCTCGCCGTCGGCGCCGCATCGGTCGCCTCGCAGGGTGGCGAGGTGGTCAGCCAGGTGGTCACCACGATGAGCGGTATCGAGACCTCCTCGAAGAAGATCGCCGACATCATCTCGGTGATCGACGGCATCGCCTTCCAGACCAATATCCTCGCCCTCAATGCCGCAGTGGAAGCGGCGCGTGCCGGCGAACAGGGCCGCGGCTTTGCCGTGGTCGCCAGCGAGGTGCGTACGCTGGCCCAGCGCTCGGCCGGCGCCGCCAAGGAGATCAAGAGCCTGATCGACGACTCGGTCACCCGCGTCGCCGAAGGTTCGACGCTGGTGCGCCAGGCCGGCCAGACCATGACCGAGATCGTGTCCTCGGTGCAGCGCGTCACCGACATCATGGGAGAGATCTCCGCCGCCTCGCAGGAGCAGTACGCCGGCATCGAGCAGGTCAACCAAACCGTCACCCAGATGGACGAAGCCACCCAGCAGAACGCGGCGCTGGTGGAGGAAGCGACCGCCGCGGCGCGCGCGATGGACGACCAGGCTGGGCAGCTCAGCGCGGCCGTCGCGATATTCAGACTCGACGACCACCTGCAGGGCACGGCGGTACCGAGCCGGACAGCGGCCGCGGTGAAGGCGCTACCGAAGCGACCTGCGCCGGCGAGCGGCATGCGCACGCCAGCCGTTCGCGCGATTCACGGCAATCGCATCGCCGCCCACCCTGCGACCAACACGGATTGGCAAACGTTCTGATGGAGTGCCAGCCGGGCGGTTCGCCTGGCTGCATGCTCGCCACCAGCCTCGCATGAACGCCGACGCATCATCGCAAGCCTGCAGCGCGTAGGGAACGCACTCGGCCAAGGTCGGGAGTCGCCCTACACGCAAGGTCCCATACGCCAACCCAGCCTCCGTGCCGCTATTGCATTCAGGCGACGGCACAACAATTGCAGCACAGCTGGACAGAAACGCAGACACACAATGCAACAGTCGAATTCTTTCTCCATTTGTTTACCGCCAAGTCTCGCCGCTACAGACATTTCTTCGGCAATGCCGCTCTGCAGGGACGTTGCCCACCGAACCGTTACAGCAACCTTTGGTAATCAAAGAGGTCCACCATGAATTCGTTCCTGCAACGCTACAACGTCGGCCGCCGTCTCGGTGGCGCTTTCGGCCTGCTGATCCTGCTCTCCTGCCTGCTGGTGGCGGCAGGGCTGCTGTCCATGTCGCGTGCCCGCGAGGAGCTCGACAACATCGTCAAAGTCAACGTCGAGAAGGCCCGGATCGGCAACGGCATGCTCGATGCCAACACCAACATCCTGGTCGCGCTGGGCACCCTGTCCATGATCACCAGCGAGGAACTCAACCAGCAGGCGCTGGCCGAGATCAAGACGCAACGCCAGCGCTATGCGGACTTGCGCAAGCAACTGGAGGCATTCCCCGCCGACGAGGAAGGCAAGGCGCTTCGTGCCGGGATCGACGCCGCACGCGCCATCGCCCGCACCATGAACGACGAAGTGATCGCGCTTGCCACCTCCGGCCGCAATGCCGAAGCGCAAACCGCGCTGAGCGAGCGCTCGCGCCCCGCCACCCTCGCCTGGATCGCGAAGATCCGTGACAACGTGGACCTGCAGGACCAGCAATTGCAGACGGCCTATGCGCAGGCGACACAGGCAATGGCCCAAGGCCGCAACATGCTGATCGTCGGCGGCGTGATAGTGCTGATCGTCAGCAGCCTGCTGGCCTGGGCGATCACTCGCAGTCTGACCCAGCCGCTGAATCGTGCCACCCGTGCCGCCGAAGCCATCGCCGACGGGCGCCTGGACAACGATGTGCAGACCAAGGCACGCGACGAACCCGGCCGCCTGCTCAACGCGATGGACAAGATGCAGACGCAGCTGCAGCGCTTCTCCAGCGAGACCGCGCAGATGATCGAACTGCATGCGGACAAGGACATGAGCCACCGCATGCCGCTGGACTTCCCCGGCGTGTACGGCGACCTGAGCAAAGGCATCAACACCATGATGTTCGAGCACCTGGACGCCATCGTCGATGCGATCGCGGTGCTCAACGAATACGCCAACGGCGACCTGCGCCGCGATGCACGGCGCCTGCCCGGCAGCCGCGCGGTGCTGCACCAATCGATGGACGCGGCCAAGACCAGCCTGCTGGCGATCAACACCGAGATCAAGCGCCTGGCGGCCGCGGCCGCCGCCGGCGACTTCAGTGCGCGCGGCGATGCGCAGCACTTCCAGCACGATTTCCAGGCGATGGTGCAAGGCCTCAACGCGATGATGGAAGTCAGCGACCGCAACCTCGGCAAGCTCTCGGCGCTGCTTCAATCGATCGCCGCCGGCGACCTGACCGCGCGCATGCACGGCGAGTTCCATGGCGTGTTCGCCCGGATGCGCGACGACGCCAACGCCACCGCCGACCAGTTGACCGGCATCGTCGGCGGCATTCAGACCGCCGCGCTCAGCATCAATTCCGCGGCCAGCGAGATCGCCACCGGCAACGACGACCTGTCGCGGCGTACCGAGCAGCAGGCCGCCAGCCTGGAAGAAACCGCCGCCTCGATGGAAGAACTGACCTCCACGGTCAAGCAGAACGCCGAGCATGCACGCCAGGCCAACCAGCTCGCGGTCGGCGCCGCCTCGGTCGCCTCGCAGGGTGGCGATGTGGTCAGCCAGGTGGTGAGCACGATGAGCGGCATCGAAACCTCCTCGAGGAAGATCGCCGACATCATCTCGGTGATCGACGGCATCGCCTTCCAGACCAACATCCTGGCCTTGAACGCCGCGGTGGAAGCGGCGCGTGCCGGCGAACAGGGCCGCGGCTTTGCGGTGGTCGCCAGCGAGGTGCGTACCCTCGCCCAGCGCTCGGCCGGTGCGGCCAAGGAGATCAAGAGCCTGATCGACGACTCGGTCACCCGTGTCGCCGAAGGGTCGACGCTGGTGCGCCAGGCTGGCCAGACCATGACCGAGATCATGTCCTCTGTGCAGCGCGTCACCGACATCATGGGCGAGATCTCCGCCGCCTCGCAGGAGCAGTACGCCGGTATCGAACAGGTCAACCAGACCGTCACCCAGATGGACGAAGCCACCCAGCAGAACGCGGCGCTGGTGGAGGAAGCCACCGCCGCGGCGCGCGCGATGGAGGAGCAGGCCGGCCAGCTCACCGCAGCGGTGGCGGTGTTCAAGATCGAGGCCGCCAAGGCCGCACCGACAAAACGGGCAGCGGTGCGCAGCCTGTCGGCACAACCGGCGCAGTTGCGTCAGGCATAGACGCAATGACATAGGCCACACAGCGATGGCGGCGGCCAGGAATGCCGCCACCGCCTGACCCAGCGCAGAGCGACACCCCGTCGGCCGCGGAATTTCCGCGGCCGATTCTCGTTCTGGGACGCAGTGCCAATTGTGGCCGGCCGTGATACGTCGCACCTGTCTGCCGTGGCAAAGACCACAACCGCATCGCGTGGCGTGTCCTAAATCCAACAAATCAAAGGCATCGTACAGGAAAACAGCTAATAACGATTGACCAAGGCTATCTATTGCGGTCCAGCAATCGATTGAACTTGGGCATGAACCGGCCGTTACAGAGGACATGGATGCGGCGATCGGCATCCTCCCCCTGCCGTTCTTTCATCCTCAACTTCGGGATCCATCGATGAAGACCAAGAATCTGCCCATTTCGGCACAACTCGCCATCGGCTTCGGTGCCGTCGTGCTGGTGCTGCTCATCGTTGGCGCGATCAGCCTGCGCAGCCAGTTCCAGCTCAACGACGCCATGGCCATCAACGAGCACACCTTCAATGTGCTCGCGACCGGCGAACTGATGCAGGCCAATGCACTGAACGTGGAAACCGGAACCCGCGGCTACCTGCTGACGGGCGACAAGGCGCATCTGCAGCCGTTCGTGTTCGGCCAGGCCGGCTTCGAAAAGAGCTACGCCGAGGCCAAGCGCCTGACCGCGGACAATCCGCGGCAGCAGGCGCGCCTGGTGCAGCTGGACGCCAAGTACCAGGAGCTGCTGCAGGTCGAAAAGCAGATCATCGCGCTGCGCGCAGGCGCCAACGGCCAGAACCAGGTGTTGTCCGCGTTCGCCGAAGGCCGCGACCGCAAGGCCATGGGCACGATCCGCTCGCTGCTGAGCGCCTTCGCCGACGAGGAAAGCGGTTTGCTGGTCAAGCGCAGCGAGCAGTTGGCTGTGGTGCGTGCGCAAGGCAAGTGGTCGGTGCTGCTGGGCAGCCTGGTCGCGATCCTGGTCGCGGTGGGCATGGGCATCCTGATCCGGCGGCAGTTGCTCAAGCGCCTTGGTCTGGCGATCGGTGTCGCCGACGCCATCGCCTCGGGCAAGCTGGACAATGCCATCGACACCGAGTCGCGCGATGAAACCGGGCGCCTGCTGGTCAGCATGGGCATCATGCAGACCCAGTTGCGCGCGGTGCTGGCAGCGCAGGCGGAAATGGCGCAGCGCCACGACGCCGGCCAGATCAGCTACCGCATGGACGAAAGCGCCTTCCCCGGCGACTACGGGCGCATGGTCCGCGACAACAACGCGCTGGTCGCGGC
This sequence comes from Xanthomonas translucens pv. undulosa, assembly GCF_017301775.1. NCBI lineage: Bacteria > Pseudomonadati > Pseudomonadota > Gammaproteobacteria > Lysobacterales > Lysobacteraceae > Xanthomonas > Xanthomonas translucens. The sequence continues at coordinate 4,493,253 of NZ_CP063993.1, read as the reverse complement.
GCACATCGCGGTGAAGCTGCGCCTGGCGCAAATCATGGGCCGTTATGCGATCGGCGACTTCAGCGAGGATATGGACCGCCTGCCCGGCGAAAAGGCCGTACTGACCGAAACCATGGACACGGTCAAGCAGAACCTGACCGCAATGAACCGCGAGATAGGCCAACTCTCCACGGCAGCGGCGGCCGGCGACTTCAGCGTCCGCGGCGACGCTGAGCGTTTCCAGTACGACTTTCGCGTCATGGTCGACAGCCTCAACCAGCTGATGGCCACCGCCGACGGCAACCTGGAGTCCCTGTCCACGATGCTGCAGGCCATCGCCGCCGGCGACCTGACCGAACGCATGCACGGCGACTTCAACGGCGTGTTCGCTAGGATGCGCGACGACGCCAACACCACCGCCGAACAGCTGGCCACCATCGTCGGCGGCATCCAGACCGCGGCGGTCAGCATCAACGCCGCGGCCAGCGAGATCGCTGCCGGCAACGACGACCTGTCGCGGCGTACCGAACAGCAGGCCGCCAGCCTGGAGGAGACCGCCGCCTCAATGGAAGAACTGACCTCCACCGTGAAGCAGAACGCCGAGCATGCACGCCAGGCCAACCAACTGGCGGTCGGCGCCGCCTCGGTGGCTTCGCAGGGCGGCGAGGTGGTCGGTCAGGTGGTGGCCACGATGAGCGGCATCGAGGCGTCCTCGAAGAAGATCGCCGACATCATCAGCGTCATCGACGGCATCGCCTTCCAGACCAACATCCTGGCGCTCAACGCCGCGGTGGAAGCGGCGCGTGCCGGCGAACAGGGCCGCGGTTTCGCCGTGGTCGCCAGCGAGGTGCGCACCCTCGCCCAGCGCTCGGCCGGTGCGGCCAAGGAAATCAAGGGCTTGATCGACACCTCCGTCAGCCAGGTGGCCAACGGCTCGGTGCTGGTGCGCCAGGCCGGCCAGACCATGACCGAGATCGTGGCCTCGGTGCAGCGCGTCACCGACATCATGGGCGAGATTTCCGCCGCCTCGCAGGAACAATACGCCGGTATCGAGCAGGTCAACCAGACCGTCAACCAGATGGACGAGACCACCCAGCAGAACGCCGCGCTGGTCGAAGAAGCCAGCGCCGCCGCACGTTCGATGGAAGAGCAGGCCGGCCAGCTCACCGGGGCCGTGGCGGTGTTCAAGATCGAGGCTACCGACACCGCCGTGGCGGCGACCAGGCCGGTGCCGCGCCCGCTGCCGGCAACGCGTGCGCCAGTGCGCCAGGCAGCGCGGCCGAAGGCGCTGGCCATGGCCGAAACGGCAACCGAGTGGAAGGAATTCTGAGTCCGGCGGCAGCGTCCGGCGCAGCATGAGGTTCCGATCGGCCGCAGCCTCGCTGCGGCCGATTCAATTTTTGAGATGCAATGCCGATAAGGAGTCAGACGCAGCATCTTCACGAAACCGTCACGCCCGGCACTCGATGCCCTCTTGCAACGCCGGCGAACGGATGGGAATGCGCGTCCCCTCCACTTCTGCCAGCCGACCAACGCCATGAGCCAGACTCTTCTCACCCGCTCCACCAGCGTCGCAACCCGCCTGATGCTCGGCGTGGCCGCCATTGCCGTCCTGTGCTTCGGAGTGACCGCTGCGATCAGCTACGTGCGCAGCAGCGATGCCTTGCTCGTCTCGGCCAAGGACGGCATGGCCAATGTCGCGCGCCTGGAGGCGCAGCGCATTGCCAGCGACATGGATGCCGCTTTCATCTCCCACCAGATCGTCGCCAGCAGCATGTTGGTGCAGCGTCACCAAAGCGGCCAGGTCCGCAAGACCTTCAGCGACATCCTGCTGCGCGGATTGCGCCAGCACCCGAACTGGACCGCGATGGGCACCATGTGGGAGCCGGAGACGTTCGACGGCAAGGACCAAGCCTATGTCAACGCAGAGGGCCACGACCGCAGCGGCCGCTACATGGTGTACTGGGCATGGCAGGGCGACAAACAGGTGCGCGAGCCGCTGCGCGACTACGACGTCCCCGGCATCGGCGACTGGTATCTCAAGGCGCGCCAGCAACACCGCCCCACCGTGGTCGAACCCTATCTCTATGAGATCGATGGCGCCAAGGTGCTGATGACCACGCTGACCACTCCGGTGCTCGAGAACGGCAAGTTCCTGGGCGTGGTGATCAGCGACTTCGGCCTGGACAAGCTGCAGCAACGCCTGTCCAAGTTGCGTCCGCTCGGCGAGGGCCAGGTGCGCCTGCTGTCGCCCGGCGGGGTGATCATCGCCGATCGCGACCCGGCGCTGGTCGGCAAGAAACTCGACGATCCGGCCACGCGCGCCTTGTTGGCCGGCATCGCCAAGGGCGAGACCGTGACCCGACAGGCCGCCGATCCGCAGACCGGCGCCAGCGACATCGAAGTGTATGTGCCGCTGCAGGTCGGCCAGACGCAGGAGCGCTTCGCGCTGGGCGTGGCGGTCCCGCGCGCGTTGCTGATGGCCCAGGCGCGTTCGCTGTTGTGGACCATCATCGCAGTCGGCCTGTGCGCGGCGCTGCTGCTCAGCGCCGGGCTTTACCTGCTGCTGCAACGCCTGGTGGTCAAGCCGCTGGCCGACGCCGCCGAAGTCTCTGCCGCGGTCGCCGACGGGCGCCTGGACAGCCGCATCCAGTACCGGCGCAATGACGAGCTGGGTCGCCTGTTCGGTTCGCTGCAGCGCATGCAGGAACAACTGCGCGCCGTGCTCGATGCGCAGAAGGAAATGGCGCAGCGCCACGACGCCGGCCAGATCAGCTACCGCATGGACGAAGGCGCCTTCCCCGGCGACTACGGGCGCATGGTCCACGACAGCAACGCGCTGGCCGCCTCGCACATCGCGGTGAAGCTGCGTCTGGCGCAGATCATGGGCCGCTATGCGATCGGCGACTTCAGCGACGATATGGACCGCCTGCCCGGCGAAAAGGCCGTGCTGACCGAGACCATGGACACGGTCAAGCAGAACCTGACCGCGATGAACCGCGAGATCAACCAACTCGCCTCCGCCGCAGCGGCCGGCGACTTCAGCGTGCGCGGCGACGCGCAGCGCTTCCAGTACGACTTCCGCGCCATGGTCGACAGCCTCAACCTGCTGATGGCCACCGCCGACGGTAACCTGCAATCCTTGTCCACGCTGCTGCAGGCGATCGCCGCTGGCGACCTGAGCCTGCGCATGCACGGCGAATTCCAGGGCGTGTTCGCCACGATGCGCGACGATGCCAACGCCACCTCCGAGCAGCTGGCCGCCATCGTCGGCCGCATCCAGACCGCCGCGATGAGCATCAACAGCGCGGCCAGCGAAATCGCCACCGGCAACGACGACCTGTCGCGCCGCACCGAGCAACAGGCCGCCAGCCTGGAAGAGACTGCCGCGTCGATGGAGGAACTCACCTCCACGGTCAAGCAGAACGCCGAGCATGCGCGCCAGGCCAACCAGCTCGCCGTCGGCGCCGCATCGGTCGCCTCGCAGGGCGGCGAGGTGGTCAGCCAGGTGGTCACCACGATGAGCGGCATCGAGACCTCCTCGAAGAAGATCGCCGACATCATCTCGGTGATCGACGGCATCGCTTTCCAGACCAACATCCTGGCCTTGAACGCCGCGGTGGAAGCGGCGCGTGCCGGCGAACAGGGCCGCGGTTTCGCCGTGGTCGCCAGCGAGGTGCGCACGCTGGCCCAACGCTCGGCCGGTGCGGCCAAGGAGATCAAGAGCCTGATCGACGACTCGGTGAGCCAGGTGGCCAACGGCTCGGCGCTGGTGCGTCAGGCCGGGCAGACCATGACCGAGATCGTGTCCTCGGTGCAGCGCGTCACCGACATCATGGGCGAGATCTCCGCTGCGTCGCAGGAGCAGTACGCCGGCATCGAGCAGGTCAACCAGACCGTCACCCAGATGGACGAAGCCACCCAGCAAAACGCCGCCCTGGTCGAGGAAGCCACCGCCGCGGCGCGCGCGATGGAACACCAGGCCGGCCAGCTCACCGAGGCCGTGGCCGTGTTCAAGCTCGACACCGCGGTTGCCTCCACCACGCTGGCCATCGTACCCAGGCCCGGCGCAGCGCGCGCCACGCCCGCTGCGAAGGCGAGAACCAGGAGCGCGCCGGCAAAGCGCGGCATGCCATCCATGCCTGCGTTGCCAGGCACGCCGAGCAGCGCCAACGAAGCGCAGTGGCACGAGTTCTGAGCCGCCGTGGTCCGGCGCGTTCCCGCACTGCGGCGGGGACGCACCGAGACGGTATGCGCCAGCGCAAGGCCCGCATGCCACCGCATGTCGCGGCGCGACAACCGCACCAGGCTGACCGCCGTTGCACTGTCCGTTCGATGACCGCCGCGCGCCATCGGCCGGACATGTTTAAAGATACTTCGCGCCTGGCCGCTAGCGTGTAAGACATTTGGCTGACGCGTCCTGGCTGACGCGACAGCCGGTCCAAACGGACCCTGCGGCCAGTCGGCGACACCACGGCCAGGCGCATGTGTTCACCGTCGACCGTTTACAGGGAATACCATGAAGCCTATCGCTCTTGCCAGCTGCCTGACCTTGTTCGGCATCGCCGGCCTCGCGCACGCCGAAGAAGCGCCGATCGCCACCGATCGCCCCGACTTCGTCGAATCCAGCCTCACCGTCGGCGACCGCCGCCTGCAGGTGGAAACCAGCGTCGCCTGGGAGCGCGACGACGGTGTCGATGGCTACGCCACGCCCACACTGTTGCGCTACGGCCTCGGCCCGACCTGGGAACTGCGCCTGGAAACCGACGGCTGGCAGCACAACGACGTGCCCGGCGGTGATGGCGACATCTCCGGCTTCGCCGATGTCTCGCTCGGGGTCAAGCATCACCTGACCGCGTCCGACGATGGCGGCGCCTCGCTGGCGTGGTTGCTGCACGTGGATCTGCCCAGCGGCGCGCACCGCCTGCGCGGCAACGGCGCGCGCCCGTCGTTCCGGCTGGTCGCCGAATGGGAACTCAGCGACAGCCTCTCTGCCGGGGTAATGCCGGGTGTGATCTGGGACGAGAACGAGGACGGCCACCGCTACGCGGCCGGCATCTTCGGCATGGTGCTCGGCAAGTCGTGGACCGAGCGCAGCCGTTCGTTCGTCGAACTGGCGCTGCCGCAGATCGCCAACAGCAACGACGGCGGCACCGTCGCCCTGCTCGACATCGGCTCGGCCTGGCTGCTGAGCAACGACGTGCAGCTGGATGTGGCCTATAGCCACGGCCTCAACGACCGTTCGCCGGATCACGCGCTGGGCGCGGGTTTGTCCTTCCGTTTTTGAACCGAACCAGGCGATACCGATGAAGATCATGCACATGCTCGCAATCCTGGTGCTGGTGGCGGTGGTCGCGCTGCTGGCGCTGGGCGGCGTCGGTTACAGCGCGCAGCACGGATTGCTCAACGCGGTCGCCGCGCAGGTCATTTCCTCCGACGCGCTGCGCAACCATATGCAAGCGGACATGATGCACGACGCCTTGCGCGGCGACGTGACCACCGCGCTGCTGTCGGCCTCGCGGCAGGACGCCGCCGGGGTCAAGGCCGCGCACGCCTCGTTGGTCGAGCATGCCGCGGAATTCCGTCAGGCCGTGGCCGACAACCGCAAACTGCCGCTGGATCCGGCATTGCGCCACGAACTGGATGCCGTCACGCCGGCGTTGCAGGACTACATCGCCGCCGCGAACCAGGTGTTGACCCTGGTCCAAACCAAGGCGGACAGCGACGCCGCCTATGCCGCCTTCACCGAGAAATTCGAACAGCTCGAAACGCGCATGGGCTCGATCAGCGAGCGCATCCTGGCGCTGAACCAGAGCAGCCGCAGCGCCGCCGAACAGTACAGCCGCCGCGTGACCTGTCAACAGGCCGCCGCAGTGGTGCTGGCGGTGCTGGGACTGGGACTGGCCGCCGGCTGGATCCTGCGTTCGGCGTCGCGCCTGCTCGGCGGCGAACCGCGGGTGGCGATGGCCGCCGCCCAGCACATCGCCGAAGGGCGCCTGGATCAGCCGATCCCGGTCGCCGCCAAGCACGCCAACAGCCTGATGGCGGCGCTGGCGCGCATGCAGCGCGAACTGCGCGAGCGGATCGAACGCGAGCGCAGCGTCGCCGCCGAGAACCTGCGCATCCGCACCGCGCTGGACAACGCCTCGACCGGCATGTACATCGCCGATCCCGACCTGACCATCGTCTACGCCAACGGCGCGCTGCAGCAACTGCTGCACACCTACGCCGACGACATCCATGCCTGTGCGCCGGCCTTCACGCGTTCCAGCCCGCTGCTCGGCCAGCCGGTGTCGCTGCTGGAAGTGGGCAACTCGCAGGACGCGGAGATCTACCAGCAGCTCGACCGCCAGGGCGTCGCGCAGCGCGAGGTGCGTTACCGTGATGCCCGCATCGCGCAGGAGATTTCCGCGATCCGCAACGAGCTCGGCGCGCACGTCGGTTTCGTCTGCGAATGGCGCGACCGCACCGCCGAGGCCAAGGTCGAAGTGGACGTAGCCGAGGTGGTGCGCAGCGCTGCCGCCGGCGATCTGTCCAAGCGTATCGACAGCGACGGCAAACAGGGCTTCTTCCTGCTGCTGGCACAGCAGCTCAACGGCTTGCTCGACGCCAACGCCGGCAGCATCGCCGAAGTGTCGCGCCTGCTCAGCGCATTGGCCGACGGCGACCTGAGCGCGCGCATGCACGGCGAATTCCAGGGCGTGTTCGCCACGATGCGCGACGACGCCAACGCCACCGCCGAGCGCCTGGCCAGCATCGTCGGCCGCATCCAGCAGGCCGCCGGGAATATCAACACCGCGGCCAGCGAGATCGCCACCGGCAACGACGACCTGTCGCGACGCACCGAGCAACAGGCCGCCAGCCTGGAAGAAACCGCCGCCTCGATGGAGGAATTGACTTCCACCGTGAAGCAGAACGCCGAGCACGCACGCCAGGCCAACCAGCTCGCCGTCGGCGCCGCATCGGTCGCCTCGCAGGGCGGCGACGTGGTGAGCCAGGTGGTGACTACCATGAGCGGCATCGAGACGTCCTCGAAGAAGATCGCCGACATCATCAGCGTCATCGACGGCATCGCCTTCCAGACCAACATCCTGGCCTTGAATGCCGCAGTGGAAGCCGCACGTGCCGGCGAGCAGGGCCGCGGTTTCGCCGTGGTCGCCAGCGAGGTGCGCACCCTGGCCCAGCGCTCGGCGGGCGCGGCCAAGGAGATCAAGCACCTGATCGACGACTCGGTCACCCGCGTCGCCAAAGGGTCGGCGCTGGTCGATCAGGCAGGCCGCACCATGCAGGAGATCGTGTCCTCGGTGCAGCGCGTGACCGATATCATGGGCGAGATCTCCGCCGCCTCGCAGGAGCAGTCGTCGGGGATCGAGCAGGTCAACCAGACCGTCACCCAGATGGACGAAGCCACCCAGCAGAACGCCGCCCTGGTCGAGGAAGCCACCGCCGCCGCACGCGCGATGGAGGAACAGGCCGGTCAGCTGAGCGAGGTCGTCGCGATATTCAGACTCGACGGCCACGTGCCGGGCACCGCGGTGCCGAGCCGGACAGCGACCGCCGTGAAGGCGCTACCGAAGCGGCCTCAGCCAGCGAGCGGCATGCGCACGCCAGCCGTTCGCGCGATTCCCGGCAATCGCGCTACCGTCCACCCCGCGATCGAGACGGATTGGCAAGCGTTCTGATGGAGTGCAAGCGGGGCGGTTCGCCCGGCTGCACTCCAGGCACCAGCGTCGCATGAACGCCGACGTGCCATCGCAAGCCTGCCGCGCGTAGGGAACGCACCCGCCCAAGGTCGGGAGTCGCCCTACACCCAAAGTTCCATACGCCTATCCAGCATCCGTGCCGCTATTGCATTCAGGCGACGGTACAACAGCTGCTACACAGCTGGACAGAAACGCAGCTCCACAACGAAACAGTCGAATTCTTTCTCCATTTGTTTACGGCCAAGTCTCGTCGCTAAAGACATTTCTTCGGCAATGCCGTTATGCAGGGCGTTGTCCAACGAACCGTACAGCAACATTTGGTAATCAAAGAGGTCAACCATGAATTCGTTCCTGCAACGCTACAACGTCGGGCGCCGCCTGGGCGGCGCCTTTGGCCTTCTGATCCTGCTCTCCTGCCTGCTGGTGGCGGCAGGGCTACTGTCCATGTCGCGTGCCCACAAGGAACTCGACAACATCGTCAAAGTCAACGTCGAGAAGGCCCGGATCGGCAATAGCATGCTCAATGCAAACAGCAACATCCTGATCGCACTGGGCACCCTGGCCATGATCACCAGCGAGGAACTCAACCAGCAGGCGCTGGCTGAGATCAAGACACAGCGCCAGCGTTATGCGGACTTGCGCAAGCAACTGGAGACATTCACCGCCAGCGAGAAAGGCAGAGCACTTCGCAACGAGATCGACGCCGCGCGCGCCACCGCGCGCACCATGAACGACGAAGTCATCGCACTCGCCACCTCCGGCCGCAATGCCGAAGCGCAAACTGCGCTGAGCGAGCGCTCGCGCCCGGCCACCCTCGCCTGGAACGCGAAGATCAACGAGAACGTGGAATTGCAGGACGAACAGATGCAGGCGGCCTATGCCCAGGCGACGCAGGCGATGGCCAGCGGCCGCAACATGCTGATCGTCGGCGGCATGGCGGTGCTGATCGTCAGCAGCCTGCTGGCCTGGGCGATCACCCGCAGCCTGACCCAGCCGCTGAACCGGGCCACCCGCGCCGCCGAGGCGATCGCCGACGGCCGCCTGGACAACGACGTGCGCACCGAGGCGCGCGACGAACCCGGCCGCCTGCTCAACGCGATGGACAAGATGCAGACGCAGTTGCAGCGCTTCTCCAGCGAAACCGCGCAGATGATCGAACTGCACGCCGACAAGGACATGACCCATCGCATGCCGCTGGATTTCCCCGGCGTGTACGGCGACCTGAGCAAGGGCATCAACACCATGATGTTCGAGCACCTGGACGCCATCGTCGATGCGATCGCGGTACTCAACGAATACGCCAACGGCGACCTACGCCGCGATGCACGGCGCCTGCCCGGCAGCCGCGCGGTACTGCACCAATCGATGGACGCGGCCAAGGCCAGCCTGCTGACGATCAACACCGAGATCAAGCGCCTGGCGGCCGCGGCCGCCGCCGGCGATTTCAGTGCGCGCGGCGATGCGCAGCACTTCCAGCACGATTTCCAGGCGATGGTGCAAGGCCTCAACGCGATGATGGAAGTCAGCGACCGCAACCTCGGCAAGCTCTCCGCATTGCTGCAGTCGATCGCCGCAGGTGACCTGACCGCACGCATGCACGGCGAGTTCCATGGCGTGTTCGCGCAGATGCGCGACGACGCCAACGCCACCGCCGACCAGTTGACCGGCATCGTCGGCGGCATCCAGACCGCTGCGGTCAGCATCAATGCCGCCGCCAGCGAAATCGCCACCGGCAACGACGACCTGTCGCGGCGTACCGAGCAGCAGGCCGCCAGCCTGGAAGAAACCGCCGCCTCGATGGAGGAACTCACCTCCACCGTCAAACAGAACGCCGAGCATGCGCGCCAGGCCAACCAGCTCGCCGTCGGCGCCGCATCGGTCGCCTCGCAGGGCGGCGACGTGGTGAGCCAGGTGGTGACTACGATGAGCGGCATAGAGACGTCCTCGAAGAAGATCGCCGACATCATCTCGGTGATCGACGGCATCGCCTTCCAGACCAATATCCTGGCCTTGAACGCCGCGGTGGAAGCCGCACGTGCCGGCGAACAGGGCCGCGGTTTCGCCGTGGTCGCCAGCGAGGTGCGCACCCTGGCCCAGCGCTCGGCCGGTGCGGCCAAGGAGATCAAGAGCCTGATCGACGACTCGGTCACCCGCGTCGCCGAAGGGTCGTCGCTGGTGCGCCAGGCCGGCCAGACCATGACCGAGATCGTCTCCTCGGTGCAGCGCGTCACCGACATCATGGGCGAGATCTCCGCTGCCTCGCAGGAGCAGTACGCCGGCATCGAGCAGGTCAACCAGACCGTCACCCAGATGGACGAAGCCACCCAGCAGAACGCGGCACTGGTTGAGGAAGCCACCGCCGCGGCACGTTCGATGGAAGACCAGGCCGGTCAACTCACCGCAGCGGTGTCCGTGTTCAAGATCGACGACATCTCCGCGCCAGCGCGTCCCCGCCCAGCGCCAGCCGCAGCGGACGTGGCTGCCGTGGTCAAGGCGCAGGTGGCCGCCGCGACCCGCGCGGTGCGCAATGCGCCCAAACGCGCCGCAGGCGGTGGCGGCAACGCCAGTTGGCAGGAGTTCTGAACTCCTGCCGCCGTCATGCCGCTAAGGCATGCCGGCAGCAGGCAGGCATTCTATTGCACCGGCATTGCATGATCGGCAAGCCCGGACCGCAGGTTCGGGCTTGCCCATGTCGGCCACATGAACATCCGCCATGCGCGGCCGTAGCCCCGAACAGATCGGCACCTCGTCACAGCGATCGATGCGCGACCAGACATGTCCCACCGGATCGCCGATGGCATCGCGCAGCGGCAGCGGCGCAAGGCATGGGAATCATGCTCATGCGGGGTGCAAAAAGACACTGGTCGAGCCCTCAAGCTTTTGGGATGAGCAGCCTGGGCCGAACTTTTTTCCGACGACGCCCTAAAGTCCGTCCAGACAAGGCCGCTAACAGTCTCAATATCAACATTTGTCTAAAAAACACCACTCAACTTTCACGCCCCATGTGATGATGCCAGCCCGCTCACCGCATCGACGCTCCATGTCTTGCGCCTGGGCAAAAGCACCACCGGCGGCTCCTGTCTGTCGCTGCGTCACGTCCGCTGAGCTCCGGCGCCCGGCAGACCGCTTTCTCCTGCCGGACCCGTACTCTCACAGTTCGCTCGTTCATCAACATGATCCGGTAGAGAAAAATGAAATCCAAGAATTTGACTATTTCCACGCAGCTCGCCATCGGCTTTGGCGCCGTGGTGCTGGTCATGCTCGTCGTCGGCGGCATCAGCCTGAGCAGCCAGTCCAAATTGAACAGTGCGGTGGAGATCAACGAACACACCTTCAAGGTGTTGGCGACCGGCCAAGAGATGCAGAAGAATGCACTGAATATCGAGACCGGCACGCGCGGCTACCTGCTGTCCGGCGACAAGAAGCATCTGGAGCCCTTCGAGAAAAGTCAGGCCACATTCGAAAAGGGCTACGCCGACGCCAAGCAGCTGACCGTGGACAATCCCAAGCAACAGGCACGCCTGGTCGCGTTGGACAAGGCCTACCAGCAACTGCTGGCCGCGGAAAAGTACGCGATCGGCGTGCGCGGTGCGGCCAATGGTGTCGAACAGTCCGTGGCCGTGTTCCACGAGGGACGCGACCGCGTCGCGATGGGCAAGATCCGGCAGCTGCTCAGCGATTTCAGCAGTGAGGAGACCAGCCTGCTGGCTACACGCAATGCGGAGCTGGAGACGGTGCGCGTCCGCGGCAAATGGTCGGTGCTGATAGGCAGCCTGATTGCGGTCCTGGTCGCGATCGGCATGGGCCTGGTGATCCGCCGCCAGCTGGTCAAGCGCATGGGCCAGGCCATCTCGGTCGCCGATGCCATCGCCTCGGGCAATCTGGACAATGCCATCGACACCCAGTCGCGCGACGAAACCGGGCGCCTGTTGATCAGCATGCACAAGATGCAGAGCCAGCTGCAGTCGGTCCTGGCCGCGCAGAACGAAATGGCCCAGCGCCATGATGCCGGCCAGATCAGCTACCGCATGGATGCCAAGGCATTCCCCGGGCAATACGGGCGCATGGTCCACGACAGCAACGAGCTGGCAGGTTCGCACATCGCAGTGAAGCTGCGCCTGGCGCAGATCATGGGCCGCTATGCGATCGGCGACTTCAGCGAGGACATGGACCGCCTGCCGGGCGAAAAGGCCGTGCTGACCGAAACCATGGACACGGTCAAGCAGAACCTGACCGCGATGAACCGCGAGATCGGCCAACTCGCCACGGCCGCGGCCGCCGGCGACTTCAGCGTGCGCGGCGACGCGCAGCGCTTCCAGTACGACTTCCGCGCCATGGTCGACAGCCTCAATCAGCTGATGGCCACCGCCGACGGCAACCTGGAGTCCTTGTCCACGCTGCTGCAGGCCATTGCCGCCGGCGACCTGACCGCACGCATGCACGGCGAGTTCCAGGGCGTGTTCGCCACCATGCGCGACGATGCCAACGCCACCTCCGAACAACTGGCGGCCATCGTCGGCCGCATCCAGACCGCTGCGATGAGCATCAACAGCGCCGCCAGCGAGATCGCCACCGGCAACGACGACCTGTCGCGGCGCACCGAGCAGCAGGCCGCCAGCCTGGAAGAAACCGCCGCCTCGATGGAAGAACTGACCTCCACGGTCAAGCAGAATGCCGAGCATGCGCGCCAGGCCAACCAGCTCGCCGTCGGCGCCGCATCGGTCGCCTCGCAGGGTGGCGACGTGGTCGGCCAGGTGGTGAGCACAATGAGCGGCATCGAAACCTCGTCCAAGAAGATCGCCGACATCATCAGCGTCATCGACGGCATCGCGTTCCAGACCAACATCCTGGCGCTCAACGCCGCGGTGGAAGCGGCGCGTGCCGGCGAACAGGGCCGCGGCTTCGCCGTGGTCGCCAGCGAGGTGCGCACGCTGGCCCAGCGCTCGGCTGGCGCGGCCAAGGAAATCAAGAGCCTGATCGACGACTCGGTGAGCCAGGTATCCAACGGCTCGGCGCTGGTGCGCCAGGCCGGCCAGACCATGACCGAGATCGTGTCCTCGGTGCAGCGCGTCACCGACATCATGGGCGAGATCTCCGCTGCCTCGCAGGAGCAGTACGCCGGCATCGAGCAGGTCAACCAGACCGTCACCCAGATGGACGAAGCCACCCAGCAAAACGCCGCCCTGGTCGAGGAAGCCACCGCCGCGGCACGCTCGATGGAAGATCAGGCACGCCAACTCACCGAAACCGTGGCGGTGTTCAAGATCGACGACGCCCCCACGGGCGCGATCGCGGGCCGGCGCCCGGCGCCCGGCGCACCGGCCGTGGCCGCGGTGGTCAAGGCGCAGGCGGTGGCGACGACCCGCGCCGTGCGCAGCGCTCCGCCCAAGCGTGTGGCCAACGCAGGCAGCGACACCAGCTGGCACGAGTTCTGAGTTGGTACCGCGATCGCCGAGCCGATCCGGCTTGGCGATCGCGGCTGAGGATGGCCGCAGCGTGCTCAGCGCATCCTCCAAGCGTATCGAACACGCGAATGCCGGCAGCCACGCTGCCGGCCGTTCGGGTTGCAGCGTCTGCTGCATCGAGCAAAGCCTTGGTCGTTCGCGATGAACCAAGCACGCCTTGGTGCCGCCATCACGCCCAATCGACAAAGTTGATCGCCAGCTGACGCGCGCGCTGGCATCGCTTCAACAATCCTGCCGACATGCCGTTACAGCCTTCACTTACAAACGTATGCGCAGGCTGCCATCGCCATGGGACATCTCCGACCGCGCTGGGCACCTCCTGTCATGCTGCCATTGGTGGCCGTTCCGCAGCGGCAGGCAGCTGATGCCCGACGACTGCAGTCATCGGCTGCCTGATCCGTCGTCACCATGATGCTCAGAGATTCTCAATGACACCGTCAATCCAGGCCGCCTCCGGCCATTCGCTTCCCTCCACCGGACCGCGCAGGCCGCTGCGCGCCTGGCACGATCTCGCCATCGCCAGAAAGCTCAGCATCATCGGTATCCTCGCCCTGCTCGGGCTGATGATCCCGGTTTTGCTCTACAGCGACAAGCTCAACGAAAGCGTCGGCATCAGCCGCAACGAGCTGCGCAGCTATGCGCCGTTGCGCGAGATGCTGTCGCTGCTGGACGCGCTGCAGGCGCAACGCGTCGAAACCGGCGCCGCCGTCGCAGAATCGGCACGGCGCGCGGACAGCATGCTGACCGACCTGCAACGCCGCGTCGCCGCGTTGCCCGGCTTCGAGAACAGCGCCAAGGCCCTGGCGCGCCTGCGCCAGACGCTGACCGACACGCCCGGCGACAGCGGGGCTGTCGCCGCACGGGCGTCCGCCGCACTGGATGCGATGCGCGACGACAGCCAACTGGTCTATACCCCGTATGTGGAGAGCTACCACCTGGTGGTGGCCAGCCTGATCTACGGCCCGGATACCCGCCAGGCGCTGACCCGCCTGGACACGGCCGCCGATCCGTCGCAGGCCGGTGCACAGGCGCCGGTGCTGCGCGAGCAGATCGCGCAGATCGCGCGCGACCATGCCCGGCTGCGCAAGGAACTGGGAAAGGCGATCAGCCTGCTCAAGCAAGCGGATCCGGTGCTGGCCCAGGGAGTCGCCAGCGAGGCAAGCCGCGCCGACCAGGCCCTGCTGCAACTGTCCGCCGCGCTGGACAGCGGCGCGCCCGATGCCGACCGGCGCTGGAACCGCGCGCTCGACGAGTGGGGCCAGGCGCTGCAATCGCTGAGCGCGACCTCGCTGCAAGCCCTGCAGCGACAGTCGGCATGGCATCTGGCGGACGCGCGCAGCGCGATGTGGTGGACGATCGCCGGGCTGAGCCTGCTGACGCTGCTGATCGTGGCCTTGTGCGTCCACACCCTGTCGGCACTGACCCGCAACGTGCGCCGTGCCGCCGACGTCGCCGCGCAGATTGCGCAGGGTCGCCTGGACACGGCAATCGCGGTGTCAAGCCGCGACGAAAGCGGCCAGTTGCTGGACAACATGCAACAGATGCAGCTGCAGCTGCAGCGCGTGCTGACGGCGCAGGTCGAGATGGCGCAGCGCCACGATGCCGGCCAGATCAGCTACCGCATGGACGAGAGCGCTTTCCCCGGCGACTACGGACGCATGGTCCGCGACAGCAATGCGTTGGCCGCGGCGCAGATCGCGGTGACCCTGCGCCTGGCGCAGATCATGGACCGCTATGCGATCGGCGACCTCAGCGAGGACATGGACCGTCTGCCCGGCGAGAAGGCCGCACTGACCGCGACCATGGATACGGTCAAACAGAACCTGACCGCGATGAACCGCCAGATCGGCCAACTCGCCACGGCCGCAGCGGCCGGCGACTTCAGCGTGCGCGGTGATGCGCAGCGCTTCCAGTACGACTTTCGCGCCATGGTCGACAGCCTCAACCTGCTGATGGCCACCGCTGACGGCAACCTGCAATCCTTGTCCACGCTGCTTCAGGCCATCGCCGCCGGCGATCTGACCGCGCGCATGCATGGCGACTTCAACGGCGTGTTCGCCAGCATGCGCGACAATGCCAATGCCACCGCCGAGCAGTTGGCCGGCATCGTCGGCCGCATCCAGACCGCTGCGATGAGCATCAACAGCGCCGCCAGCGAGATCGCTACCGGCAACGACGACCTGTCGCGGCGCACCGAGCAGCAGGCCGCCAGCCTGGAAGAAACCGCCGCCTCGATGGAAGAACTGACCTCCACCGTGAAGCAGAACGCCGAGCACGCGCGCCAGGCCAACCAGCTCGCCGCCGGTGCGGCCGCTGTCGCCTCGCAGGGCGGCGACGTGGTCGGCAAGGTGGTCAGCACGATGAGCGGCATCGAAACCTCGTCCAAGAAGATCGCCGACATCATCAGCGTCATCGACGGCATCGCCTTCCAGACCAACATCCTGGCGCTCAACGCCGCAGTGGAAGCGGCGCGTGCCGGCGAACAGGGCCGCGGCTTCGCCGTGGTCGCCAGCGAGGTGCGCACGCTGGCCCAACGCTCGGCTGGCGCGGCCAAGGAAATCAAGAGCCTGATCGACGACTCGGTGAGCCAGGTGTCCAACGGCTCGGCGCTGGTGCGCCAGGCCGGGCAGACCATGAGCGAGATCGTGTCCTCGGTGCAGCGCGTCACCGACATCATGGGCGAAATCGCCGCCGCGTCGCAGGAACAATCGGCCGGCATCGAGCAGGTCAATCAGACCGTCACCCAGATGGACGAAGCCACCCAGCAGAACGCCGCGCTGGTCGAGGAAGCCACCGCCGCGGCACGCGCGATGGAGGATCAGGCCGGCCAACTCACCGAGACCGTCGCCCTGTTCAAGATCGAGGCGGCCCATGCCACGCCATCGTCGCGGTCCCGCCCTGCCGCGGCAGGCATGCAACGGCGAGCAAGCCGCTAGCGGCGATCCAACGCAAGCCGCAGCGATACGCCTGCTGGCGGCGCCATGCCCATCAGCCGACCAGCATTGGCCGCGGCGCGCTTCTACGGCCAATGCTGTGTGCGTCGTCACCCGGGCAACGGCGGGCCGGCTGCGAAGGCATGGCGCAAGCGCCCTGCCCGCTGTTTTCGGCATCCGATCGGCAATCTTCTAAAGCCAGCCCGTTTCCCGTCGATAACATGAAAAGCCGGTGATTGTCGGCGCAGCGCCCATCGGGGAGCCCATGCACGATGCCACCATCGCCCAGACGGATCATCCGCGACGGTCCTCGCCGTTGCCGGTCGGCATGCTGTTGCTCGCCGTGTGGGCTAGCTGGTCGGCCGCCAGCCTGCTCTTGCTTGCCAAGCCGCCGGCCAGCGCCGACGCCATCCGCCGGCAATTGCAGGCCTTCGCCTCCACCACACCCCCGCGCGGGCAGGCGGTGGCGTTCCAGTTGCGCGCGGCCGGATGCGATTGCGACCCTGGCGCTCCGGCGTCCACGCCGCCGGGCCTGCGCAGCGTCGATCTGCGCCAGCGGCCGGCGCCGGCGTCACTGCCCTACGCGCTGGTCGTGTTCGATGCCGGCGATCGCCTGGTCTATGCCGGACCTACGCAGATCGAAGGCTGCGGCAAGGCGATTGCCGCCGCAACGCTGATCCCGCGCCTGCTCGCGGCCGGCAATGCCTCGCCACTGATCCTTCCCACTCACTGTGCCTGCCGATAAGGAACCACCTGCATGAGCGCATCGAACACCCACAGCAGCTTCCTCGTCGGCAACGAACGCTACGTCTACCTGCAGAAACTGGCAGCGGCTGCCGACCGGCTGTTCCTGGCGGTGGCCGCGTTCGTCGGCCTGATCGGCCTGGCCATCGCCTGGCGCCAGGGCGTGTGGACGCCGTGGCTGGCGGTGACCTTGCCGACCCTGGTGGTTATCGCGCTGCAGGTGCAGCTGTATCCAGGCACGCTGCTGAGCCGCTGCACCATGGCGCTGGGCTTGATGGTGCTGGCCGCCGTGCTGATCCAGCAGGCCGGCGGCATGACCGAAATTCACTTCGGCGTGATCGTGCTGATCGCCTTGTTGCTGTACTACCGCGACTGGCGGCCGATCCTGGTCGCCTCCGCGGCCATCGCTGTGCATCACCTGCTGTTCTTCTGGCTGCAGCATCGCGGCCTGCCGCTGCGCGCGTTCGCCGCCGACGCGGGGATCGGCATCCTGGCCATGCACGCCGGCTATGTGGTGGTCGAGGCCGGCATCCTGATGGCGATGGCCGTACAGATGCGCAAGCAACTGCTGAACGTGGGCCATGAACCGCGCGAGCTGGCGCTGCTGGCGCGCGCCATCGCCCGCCAGCAACCGCTGCCCGCCTCGATCCGCGGCCTGAGCCTGCCGGAAGGCTCGATCGCGCATACCCTGGTGGTGGCCAGCGAGCAATTGCTGAGCAGCCACGCACAGGACGCGCAGGCGCAGCACGAGAACCTGCGCATCCGCACCGCCTTGGAGAACGTCACCGCCAACGTGATGATCGCCGACGCGGAGCGCAACATCGTCTACATCAACAAGCCGCTGGCGCGCATGCTGTCGGCCGTGCAGGACGACCTGCGCCGCGAGCTGCCCGGCTTCGATGCGAACGACCTGCTGGGACGCAACATCGATGTGTTCCACAAGCGCCCCGAGCACCAGGCCAAGCTGCTGGCCGCGCTGCAGCACACGCACACTGCGCAGATCCGGGTAGGCGGACGCACCATGCGCCTGATCATCAATCCGGTTATCGGCGATGCGTTCGAGCGCCAGGGCTTCGTCGTGGAGTGGGCCGATCGTACCGACGAGATCCAGGTCGAAGAGGAAGTGACCCAGATCGTGCGCGCGGCCGCCGCTGGCGACCTCGATAGCCGCATCGGCCTGGACGGCAAGCAGGGCTTCTTCCTGCTGCTGGCGCAGCAGCTCAACACCTTGCTGGACAACAACGCCGACGGCCTGGCGCGCATTTCCCGGCTGCTGTCGGCGTTGTCGCAGGGCGACCTCACCGCGCGCATGGACGGTGATCTGCATGGCGTGTTCGCGCGTATTCGCGACGACGCCAACGCCACCGCGCTGCAACTGGCGACGATCGTGCGCCAGATCCAGGGCGCATCGGATTCGATCAACAGCTCGGCCGGCGAGATCGCCACCGGCAACGACGACCTGTCGCGGCGCACCGAGCAGCAGGCGGCGAGCCTGGAGCAGACCGCCGCTGCGCTGGAGGAGCTGACCTCCACGGTCAAGCAGAACGCCGAGCACGCGCGCCAGGCCAATCAACTCGCCGTCGGCGCCGCCGCGGTCGCCACCCAGGGCGGCGAGGTGGTCGGCCAGGTGGTGAGCACGATGAGCGGCATCGAAACCTCGTCCAGGAAGATCGCCGACATCATCAGCGTCATCGACGGCATCGCCTTCCAGACCAATATCCTGGCCTTGAACGCCGCGGTGGAAGCCGCACGCGCCGGCGAACAGGGCCGCGGCTTCGCCGTGGTCGCCAGCGAGGTGCGCACCCTCGCCCAGCGCTCGGCCAATGCCGCCAAGGAGATCAAGGGCCTGATCGACGACTCGGTCGGCCGCGTCGCCGAAGGCTCGGCGCTGGTCGACCGCGCCGGCCGCACCATGCAGGAGATCGTGGCCTCGGTGCAGCGCGTGACCGACATCATGGGCGAGATCTCCACCGCCTCGCAGGAGCAGTCGGCCGGCATCGAGCAAGTCAACCGCACCGTCACCCAGATGGACGAGGCGACCCAACGCAATGCCGCGCTGGTCGAGCAAGCCACCGCCAGCGCGCGCTCGATGGAAAGCCAGGCTGGCGAGCTGGCGCGGGCGGTGGCCTCGTTCACGCTGGTGCAGCGTGCGCCGGCCGGCGCCGCGGGCAACGTCGCCATCTTGCATGCAGGCTACAAAAAAGCTGAACACGGCCGATAGCATCGTGGGACGGGCGCAATACGCCGCCCCGCCCCATCCATCATCCCTGTTGCCCACCCATGGCCGAAGGCACCAACAGCGACTCCCCGGAACCGTCTGCGCACGAGGCGACAGAACAGGACGACCGCTTCCTGCTGACCAACCTGCGCGAGATCCGGCAACTGCTGCGGTCGCTGATCAATCAGCGCTCGCAGATCAGCGCGCATGTGGGTGGCCGCGACCAGTCGTTCTCGACCGCGCTGCTGGAGCTGGACGATGACAGCGTGCTGCTGGACCTGAGTGTCAACGAAGCCAGCAACCACTCCGCGGAGCAGGCGGAGTACCTGTTGTGCTTCGCGCA
The DNA here is from genome assembly GCF_017301775.1 of Xanthomonas translucens pv. undulosa. NCBI lineage: Bacteria > Pseudomonadati > Pseudomonadota > Gammaproteobacteria > Lysobacterales > Lysobacteraceae > Xanthomonas > Xanthomonas translucens. The sequence continues at coordinate 4,473,868 of NZ_CP063993.1, read as the reverse complement.
GGTGGACAAGGTGCGGCTGCGTTTCCGCATCGTCGGCCTGGAACGGGTCGCGCACGGCGACGCGCCTGGCTTCCGTGCGCCGCTGCCGGATTCGCTGTACTACCTGCAGCGCCGCGAGCACTTCCGGTTAGAGACGCCGATCACGGAATCGCCGATGTGCCTGCTGCGGCTGGACGATGCCAGCCCGCCCACCGAACTGGTGCTGCGGGTCATCGACATCAGTGGCGGCGGCCTGGCGGTGGTGCTGGTGTCCGGCCAGCCGCTGCCGGAGGAGCGGCAAAGCTACCCGCGCTGCGTCTTGCAGTTGCCCGACGCCGACGCCATCGGGCTGACCCTGCAGGTCTGCAACATAGATCCGCAAAAGCTGGCCAACGGCCAGGACACGCTGCGCGTCGGGCTGCGCTTCGCCGACCTGCCACGCGGCGCCGACGCGGCGATCCAGCGCTACATCTTCCGCATCGAGCGCCAGCGCAGCGCGCGCAAGAGCGGCGTGCTGTCGTGAACAGCGCTTCGAGCGCCCACGGCGACCCCTGTAGGAGCATGTTTTTTGTGGGAGGGACTTCAGTCCCGACGCATGACACCGCGACTTCCGCGCGCCGCTGTAGGAGCGGCTTCAGCCGCGACCGGGGGTTACCAGGAAAGCCCCGGTCGCGGCTGAAGCCGCCCCTACAGCACACGCCATCCTTATCGAATGCACCAGGCCGGTCCGGACGGTGACAGGACCGCTAAAGTTCCGCCCCACCCCGCCGATCTAGTGCAAGAGCCGCATTTCCCGCTTCCCGCCATCCCTGCGCAATTCCGTGCGCACCAGGAGCACACGATGAACGACAAGAACACCTCTGCCTCCGGTGCCACCGGCGGCGAATTCCTCAGCTTCACCCTCGGCGAAGAACATTACGGCGTCGACATCCTGAAAGTGCAGGAGATCCGTGGCTACGATTCGGTCACCCGGGTCCCAGACGCCCCGGAATACATCAAGGGCGTGATCAACCTGCGCGGCACCATCGTGCCGGTGATCGACCTGCGCCTGAAGCTGCGCCTCAAGGAAGCGCGCTACGACGCCTTCACCGTGATGATCGTGCTCAACGTCGAGGACCGCGTGGTCGGCATCGTCGTGGACAGCGTCTCCGACGTGATCCCATTGAACGAGGAGCAGATCCGGCCGACGCCCGAATTCGGCGCCGCGGTGGATACCCGCTTCATCTCCGGCATCGGCACCCAGGACGACAAGATGCTGATCCTGCTGGACATCGAGACCCTGCTCGACAGCGCCGACCTGAGCCAGCACGCGCACGTCGACGAAGCCGCCTGAGCGGCCTGAGCCGCGGCCGCGCCGCGGTTGCGCCCGCAATTCCCGACCCGCCGTCCATCGGCGGGTTTTTTCTTTCCGAAATGCGAACTGCTAGGCACTTGCGCCGGTCAAGTTCGTCGTGACCACGCCGATAGCTGATTGGTAGCCGCGATTCAGTTGCGGCCGATTCATTTTCCCACCCCTTCCCGCCCCTAAAGGAGTTTCTCCGTGAAACCGAACTTCCCGTTGCTGCTGATCCTGCTGCTTGCCGCCAGCCCGAGCGCCTTTGCCCAGTCGCAGCAGATGATCCCGCCGGAGATGGCGGCCCGCTTCGTGGGCAAGGACGGCATGGTCTGCGGCAAGGTCGAGAAGGCCAAGTACGCGCAGAACTCCGAAGGCGAGCCGACCTTCCTGTACATGGGCGGCATGTTCCCGCGCCACACCTTCTCTGCGCGCATCGCCGGCGCCGACCGCGGCAAGTTCGGCTTCGCGCCGGAAAGCCTGGAAGGCAAGGACGTGTGCGTGATCGGCAAAATCGAACGCGACAGCTCGCGCGCCGAGATCCAGGTCAGCGCGCCGTCCAGCCTGAAGCTGGCCACGATCAAGTAAGACGACGAAGCGTCGCCTCGCCGGAGCCCATGCGCCCCGGCAAGGCGGCGTTTTTGTTTTTCTGATGCTTCGCCACCGTTGTCGAACCAAGGGGAAATGCGTTCATGCAGTGGATAAAAAATCTGAAGCTGATGCCGAAGCTGATGCTGGCGTTCGGTCTCGTGCTCGCCATCATGTTGATCCAGGGACTGGTCGCCTACAACGGCCTGCATTCGATCAACAACGTGGCTGACAATGCCTCCAATCAGGTGGTGCCCAGCGTGCGCACCGGCGGCGAGATGCGCGGCATCCTCGGCGAATACCGCAGCGCGGCCTACCAGAGCCTGATCCGCAGCAGCGATGCGATCAAGAAAGACGCCGAAACGCGCAAGGTTGCGCTGAAGAAGCGGATGGACGAGATCATCGCCCAGTATCCGCCGATGATCGGCAGCCCGCAGGAGCGCGCGATCTACGAGCGCACCGCGGCGGACTGGAAGAAGGCCACCGCCTCCTACCAGTCGGTGGACGAGATGCTGCAGCTGGAACTGCACGACGATGCGATCGACACCTTCACCGGCGAGACCCGCACTCTGCACAACAAGGTCGTGGACGACGTGATCGCGCTGATCGGCGAGAACAACCGCCAGGCGCAGGTCGCCGCAGTGGTCGCCAACACCACCTACCGTCGGTCCTCGGCCTTGCTGCTGATGTGCGTGGTGATCGGCGTCATCGGCGCCGTAGGCCTGGCCTGGCTGTTCGGGCGCATGCTGGCCAGCAACGTGCGCAGCGCGGTCAAGGTCGCCAACGAGGTCGCCGGCGGCAAGCTCGACGGGCACATCGACGCCACCGGCAAGGACGAGATAGGCGAACTGCTGCAGGCGCTCAAGCGCATGCAGCAGGACCTGCGCGAGCGCACCGAGCGCGACGCGGCGGTGGCTGCCGAGAACCTGCGCATTCGCACCGCGCTGGACAACTCCTCCACCGGCATGTACATCGCCGACCTGGACTACACCATCGTCTACGCGAACCCGTCGATGCAGGGCATCGTCGACAAGTACGCCGACCAGATCAGCAAGATCGCCCCTGCATTCGACTCGAGCATGCCGCTGGTCGGTTCCTCGCTGTCGGTGCTGGAATACGGCAACCAGATCGACACACGCACCGTGGCCGCGATCGAGAAGCAGGGCATCGCCGAGCGCGAGATGGCCTACGGCCATGCCCGCATCGCGCAGATCGTGTCCAGCATCCGCGACGCGCACGGTAGCCATGTCGGCTTCGTCTGCGAATCGCGCGATCGCACCGTCGAAGCACAGGTCGAAGAGGAAGTGGCCAAGATCGTGCAGGCCGCCGCCGCCGGCGACCTGTCCGGACGCGTGGCCACCGAAGGCAAGCAGGGTTTCTTCCTGCAGTTGGCGCAGCAGCTCAACGGCCTGCTGCAGGCAAACGGCGACAGCATCGGCGAAGTCTCCAAGCTTCTGACCGCGCTGTCGCACGGCGACCTGACCGCGCGCATGCACGGCGAGTTCGAGGGCGTGTTCGCCAGCATGCGCGACGACGCCAATGCCACCGCCGAGCAACTCGCCGCCATCGTCGGCCGCATCCAGACCGCTGCGGTCAGCATCAACGCCTCCGCTGGCGAGATCGCCGCCGGCAACGACGACCTGTCGCGCCGCACCGAGCAACAGGCGGCGAACCTGGAAGAGACTGCCGCGTCGATGGAGGAATTGACCTCCACCGTGAAGCAGAACGCCGAGCATGCACGCCAGGCCAATCAACTTGCGGTCGGTGCGGCCGCGGTCGCCTCGCAAGGCGGCGCCGTGGTCGGCCAGGTCGTCACCACGATGAGCGGCATCGAGACCTCCTCGAAGAAGATCGCCGACATCATCAGCGTCATCGACGGCATCGCGTTCCAGACCAATATCCTGGCGCTCAACGCCGCAGTGGAAGCGGCGCGTGCCGGCGAACAAGGCCGCGGCTTCGCCGTGGTCGCCAGCGAGGTGCGCACGCTCGCCCAGCGCTCGGCCAATGCCGCCAAGGAGATCAAGGGCCTGATCGACGCCTCGGTGAGCCAGGTCGCCAACGGTTCGGCGTTGGTGCGCCAGGCCGGGCAGACCATGAGCGAGATCGTGTCCTCGGTGCAGCGCGTCACCGACATCATGAGCGAGATCGCGGCCGCGTCCCAGGAGCAGTCGTCCGGCATCGAGCAGGTCAACCAGACCGTCACCCAGATGGACGAGACCACCCAGCAGAACGCCGCGCTGGTGGAAGAAGCCACTGCCGCCGCACGCTCGATGGAAGAACAGGCCGGGCAACTGACCGAAGCGGTCTCGATCTTCCGCGTGGAGCAGACGCCGGCCAGCGCGCCGACGCCGACGCCGCGCCATGCGCAGGTGCACTCGATCCGCACGGTGGCCACGAAGCCGGCCGCGGTGCCATCGAGCAAGCCGGCGCTGGCCACCCGCAGTAACAAGTCCGTACCGGCCCTGGCTGATTCGGACTGGCAAGAGTTCTGAGGCGCCGGCAATCGCGGCGTTCATGCACTTCCCGATCCCCGGCCACGCGCCGGGGATTTTTTTGCCGGACGCATGTCGCGGTGCGGGTCGCGCCGTTCGCTCAGGGCCGGCGCGCGCCTGGTCTCAACCGGGCGGCAGGCACGCGCGTGGCAATGGCAGAAACAGACTGGTCGAAGTTCCGTATCCAGTGCCATGAGCGGGCTCATCGAATCCGAATTGCATCACAGTTGAACGCGTTCCGTGCAATGGCGAACTCAAGCGCTAGGCGCGGCAGTCGATATCCGATTAATGATGCATGAATGCATGCCTGCCACTGCGCTCGTCATCGCCGCCGCTTCGGAGCCTGAGATGCCACGCCAGACCGATCTGAAATCGTCCCTGCTCGCTGCGCTGCTATGCGTGCTCGGCTGCGCCACGGTAGTCGCGGTGGGGTATCTGGGTACCCGCAACCTCGACGACTCGCGCGAGCACCTGCAGCAGTTGCAGACCCGGCAAGCGCCAGCGGCCATGGCCTTGTGCGAGCTGCGTGCGCAACTAGCGGAATTGCGCCTGTATCAACTGTCGCTGATCGCCGCCACCGGCAATGCCGCGGAGGTGGCCGACTACGACCAGCGTATCGAGCAATCGCTGCGCGGCGCACACAAGCAGGTGGCGCTGTACATCGCCACCATGCCGAGCGGCGAAGAACGCCAACGCTTCGCCACGATCCAGGCCGAACTCGATGCCTACCTGAAGTTGCACCGGCAGATCGGCGCGGCGGTGCATGCCGGGGATCACGAACGCGCCAACCAGCTGTCAACGCAACAGGCGCTGCCGCAGCGCCGCGCCCTGTTCGCCGACCTGGAGGAACTGAGCCGCATCAACGCCCGCCACGCGCCGCATGCGGAAGCCGACGTGCTCATCTACGCCCACCGCTAGCCCCGACGCACCGCACCGCATCGCACCGCCAACGTCTTCGACCGATCTGCTGCACGGAACCGTCAATGCACCTCCTCAAACAACTGAAAATCCGCGACAAGCTGATCTTCACATTCGCCATGACCACGCTGTTGACCCTGTTCATAGGCGTGTTCACTTATTCGCGCACTACCCTGGCGATGGCCGAGCTCAAGCGCATCGAGCTGGATTGGGTGCCGGCCACGCAGGCGCTGGCCGAAGTCCGCGCGCAGCTTGGCGAGTTCCGCACCTACGAACTGGCGCAGATTGCGCGCGCCGACGATCCGGAAGCGATGGCCGACTACTTCAACCGCATGCAGAAGGCGCGCACCGAAGTGGCGAAGAACCAGGCGATCATCGAACGGGTGATGCTGGAGCAGACGCAGCGGCAGATGTATGCCGGGGTGAGGAAAAAACTGGACGCCTACCTGCAGAGCAATACCGCGATGGGCGATGCGCTGCGGTCGGGCGACGTCGCCGCCGCGCAGGCCATCTCCGACACGCAGTCGCGGCCGCTGCGGCGCGCACTGTTCGAATGCATCGTGGCGCTGACCGACTACAACGTCACGCAGCTGAACCAGGAAATGAACATCATCAACGCGCAGCTGTCGCGCACCAAGCTGTTGATCCTGAGCCTGCTGGTGTTGACCATTGCCGCTGCGTCCAGCATCGGCTGGCTGCTCTCGCGCGGCATCGCGCGGCAGCTCGATGCGGCACGGCAGCTGTCGCAGGCGATCGCCCGCGGCGAGCTGGACAGTGCGGTGCGTCCCCATTCCAGCGACGAGATCGGCCAGCTGATGGGCGATATGCTGGACATGCGTGGCCGCATCCGCGCGGTGATCGACGCGCAGAACCAGATGGCGCAGCGCCACGAGCAGGGCACGATCAGCTATCGCATGGACGCGACCGCCTTCCCCGGCAACTACGGCCGCATGGTCAAGGCCAGCAACGACCTGGTCGCCGCGCACGTGGCGGTGAAGTTGCGCCTGGTACAGATCATCCAGCGCTATGCGGTCGGCGACCTGAGCGAAAACATGGAGCGCCTGCCCGGCGAGAAAGCGGTGCTGACCGAGACGATGGACACCGCCAAGGCCAACCTGACGGCGATGAACGCGCAGATCAAGCAACTTGCCGAAGCCGCTGCGGCCGGCGATTTCAGCGCGCGCGGCGACGCCGAGCGGTTCGAGTACGACTTCCGCACGATGGTGCAGAACCTCAACGCGATGATGCAGGTCAGCGACCTGACCCTGGGCGAGCTGTCGCAGCTGCTGCAGGCCATCGCCGCCGGCGATCTGAGCGTGCGCATGCACGGCGAGTTCCATGGCGTGTTCGCCAGCATGCGCGACGACGCCAATGCCACCGCCGAACAGCTGGCCGGCATCGTCGGCCGCATCCAGACCGCGGCGGCCAGCATCAACGTCGCCTCCTCGGAGATCGCCACCGGCAACGAAGACCTATCGCGACGCACCGAACAGCAGGTCGCCAGCCTGCAACAGACGGCCACGTCGATGGACGAGCTGACCGCCACAGTCAGGCAGAACGCCGAGCATGCACGCCAGGCCAACCAGCTCGCGGTCGGCGCCGCCGCGGTCGCCTCGCAGGGCGGCGAGGTGGTGAGCCAGGTGGTGACTACCATGAGCGGCATCGAGATCTCTTCGGAGAAGATCGCCGACATCATCAGCGTCATCGACGGCATCGCCTTCCAGAACAACATCCTGGCCTTGAATGCGGCAGTGGAAGCCGCGCGCGCCGGCGAGCAGGGCCGCGGTTTCGCCGTGGTCGCCAGCGAGGTGCGCACCCTGGCCCAGCGCTCGGCGGGCGCGGCCAAGGAGATCAAGCACCTGATCGACGACTCGGTCACCCGCGTCGCCGGAGGGTCGGCGCTGGTCGATCAAGCCGGCCGCACCATGCAGGAGATCGTGTCCTCGGTGCAGCGCGTGACCGATATCATGGGCGAGATCTCCGCCGCCTCGCAGGAGCAGTCGTCGGGCATCGAGCAGGTCAACCAGACCATCAGCCGGATGGACGAGGCGACCCAGCAGAACGCCGCGCGGGTCGAGGAAGCCTCCGCCGCCGCGCGCACGCTGCAGACCCAGGCCGGCCAGCTCAGCGCCACCATCGCCGAGTTCAAGCTGGACCCGCACGCCAGCAAGCCGCCAGCACACGCCGCGCCTGGCACCGCACCGCGCCCGCGTGGCCAGGCCAAGGCGCGACCGGCGGCGCGCATGCGCAGCGCAGCGGGCAGCGCGGGCACGGCCGCCGCCGCAGACCAGTGGCAGGAATTCTGAGCGCGGCAGCGGCGCCGGCACAGGCCGCGTCTTGTTCCGGCGTCAACTTCGCTCGGCGCCGGCCGATAAACCGATAGACCGATCACCGCTGCGAGCCATGGCCACTCCAACGTCTTCCCTGCCCCACCCCGGTTCCGACAATCGCGACTTCGACTTCAGCGATCGCGATTTCAAACGGGTCTGCGACCTGATCTACCAGAAGGCGGGCATCGCCCTGGCCCCGGCCAAGCGCGACATGGTCTACGGCCGCCTGTCGCGGCGCCTGCGTACGCTGGGCCTGCGCTCGTTCCGCGACTATCTGGACTGGCTGGAGCGCGACGGCGGCGACGAGTGGGAAGCGTTCACCAATGCGCTGACCACCAACCTGACCTCGTTCTTCCGCGAGCCGCACCACTTCGAGCGCCTGCGCGAGGAGCTGCAGAAGCATGCCAGCTCGGCGCCGCTGAAGATCTGGTCGTGCGCCGCCTCCACCGGCGAGGAACCCTATTCGTTGGCGATCACCGTGTGCGAGGCGTTCGGCACGCTGACCCCGCCGGTGCGGATCCTGGCAACCGACGTGGACACGCAGGTGCTGGCGACCGCCTCGCGCGGCGTGTACGCGGTCGATCGCATCGCCAGCCTGGACCCGGCGCTGAAGCGCAAGTACTTCCAGCGCGGCAGCGGCGCCAACGAAGGCCAGTGCCGGGTGGTGCCGGCGCTGCGCGAGCTGCTCGAATTCCGCCAGTTGAACCTGCTGGAACCGCGCTACGACGTCAGCGGCCCGTACCTGGCGCTGTTCTGCCGCAACGTGATGATCTATTTCGACAAGCCGACCCAACGTGGCATCCTGTCGCGGCTGGTCCCGCACCTGGACGACGAAGGCATGCTCTACACCGGCCATTCGGAGAACTACCTGCATGCGGCCGACCTGATCCAGCCGTGCGGGCGCACCCTGTACCGGCGCGCCGCCAAGGCACGCGCATGAGAGCCGCCACGATGGTCGCGGATCAGGTGATGCGCTACCACGACACCCGCTTCCAGACCATAGCGGCCAAGCTGTTGCCGACCCAGTACCTGGTGGTGGACGACGACACCGCGCTGACCACCATCCTCGGCTCCTGCGTGGCCGCCTGCATCCGCGACCCGCTGCTGAAGATCGGCGGCATGAACCACTTCATGCTGCCCGACGGCCAGGCCGGCGACGGCGCACCGGCGCGCTATGGCAGCTATGCGATGGAAGTGCTGATCAACGACCTGCTCAAGCGCGGCGCCAGCCGTAGCCGCCTGGAAGCCAAGGTGTTCGGCGGCGGCAACGTGCTCAAGGGTTTCACCAACAACCCGGTCGGTACCCGCAACGCCGAGTTCGTATTGCAGTATCTGAAGGCCGAGCAGATCCCGGTGGTGGCCGAGGATCTGCGCGGCATCCATCCGCGCAAGATCTGGTTCTTTCCCACCACCGGCCGCGTGGTCGTGCAGCGCCTGCCGCATGCGCACGAAGAAGCCGAAGTCGCCGCCGCCGAATCGGCGGTGCGTGCCCGCCTCGCCAAAGCGCCGGTCACCGGCGCCGTGGAGTTGTTCGAATGAGCTCAGAAATCCCTTGCCGCGTGCTGATCGTCGACGATTCGGCAGTCGTGCGGCAGATGTTGACCGAAATCCTGTCGCGCGCACCCGGCATCGAAGTCGTCGGCTCGGCCGCCGATCCGATCCTGGCGCGCGAGAAGATCAAGCGGCTCAATCCGGACGTGATCACCCTGGACGTGGAAATGCCGCGCATGGACGGCCTGGCGTTCCTGGAAAACCTGATGCGGCTGCGGCCCACGCCAGTGGTGATGATCTCCTCGCTGACCGAGCGCGGCGCCGACACCACGCTACAGGCGCTGGCGCTGGGCGCGGTGGATTTCATTTCCAAGCCCAAGCTGGACGTGGCGCGCGGCCTGGAGGAGTACGCCGAGGAAATCATCGGCAAGGTCAAGGCGGCGGCCAAGGCCAAGGTCCGCGCACTCGACCGCCCGGCCGCGCCGCGGCCTGCCGGCAACGCCGTGGCAGCGCCCAGCGCGGTGTCCACGTTGAAGTTCCGCACCACCGACCGGCTGATCGCGATCGGCGCCTCCGCTGGCGGCACCGAGGCGCTGCGCGTGGTACTGGAAGGCATGCCCGCCGATGCGCCGGCGGTGGTGATGACCCAGCACCTGCCCGCCGGCTTCAGCACCGCCTTCGCCGACCGCCTCAACCGGCACTCGGCGATGGCGGTACGCGAGGCCAGCGAGGGCGAAGCGATCCTGCCCGGCCACGCCTACCTGCCGCCCGGCGGCAAGCACCTGCAGGTGGTCCGCGACGGTGCGCGCTGGCGCTGCAAGATCGACGACGGCCCGCCGGTCAACCGGCACAAGCCGGCGGTGGACGTGCTGTTCCAGTCGGTGGCGCGCAATGCCGGCGCCAACGCGATCGGCGCAGTACTGACCGGTATGGGCGACGACGGCGCGCGCGGCCTGCTGGAAATGTTGCAGGCCGGCGCCAGCACGCTGGTACAGGACGAGGCGACAAGCGTAGTCTGGGGTATGCCCGGCAGCGCATTCCGGCTGGGCGCCGCACAGGAAGTGTTGCCGCTGGACAGGATCGCCGAGCGCCTGATCGCGTTGTCCAACCAGGCCCGCTAGGGGCTGTTCGACGCGATCGGGAGGCGTCGCGCCGTGCTTGGGCACGTGCGCGGCAAGCAACAACGGGGAAACGTATGTCGATGAGCGAGCGAGTGATGACGCCATTGCGCACGCGCCAGAAAACGGCGCGCGGGCTTACCGTGCGCGCTGTGCGACACGGCCATGCGGCCTGCCGCCATTGTGTTGCAGGACCCTAGGCGATGCCGCGCCAACGCGCCAGCAAACCGATCGCGCCCGTCGCCGGCACCGTGGTCGCGGCGACGGCGCTGCGCAAGCTGCAAGCGCGCGAGCAGGCACTGCTGAACTGTCTGCAGCAGGCGCCCGACGGCGTGGTGGTAATCGACGCGGACGCACGCATCCTGGCCTTCAACCAGACCGCCGAAGCGCTGTGGGGGTTGCCGCAGGCGCAGGTGCTAGGGCGTCCGCTCGGCGAGCTGGTGCCGGAGGATGCGCGTGCGGCGTTCCTGGCCAGGTGCATGCAGCCTGGCCCGGGCGCGCCCGGCGACAGCCACGAACTGCAGTTGCCCGGCAAGGACGGCGTGCAGCGCTGGGTGGCGGTGAGCGCGGCCACGGTGCCGCAGGAGTCCACGCCGCTGTACGTGGTGTTCGTGCGCGACATCAGCGCCGAACGCGAGCGCGACGTCAAGATGCGGATCCTGTCGCTGGCGCTGGACCGCAGCGACAACGCCATCGTGGTGTGCGACGCGCAGTTGGCCATTCTCTACGCCAACCCCGGTTTCGTGCACATGTTCGGCCATGCCGCCGACGACGTGCGCGGGCTGCTGCCGAGCAGCGTGCTGCACGGCACCGGCACCGACATGCAGGTGATCCGGCTGATCCGCGAGCGCGTGGTCGGGGGTCAGGGCCACCAGACCGACCTGCTGGTCTACCGCAAGGACGGCTCGCCGCTGTGGACCACGATCGTGGCCAATCCGATCGCCGACGCGGACGGCCGCATCCAGCACTACGTGCTGTCGTTCACCGACATCACCCAGAGCAAGATGCACGAGGTCCTGCACAAGAACGTGCTCGACGCGCTGGTCCGCGAACAGCCGCTGGTCGACGTGGCGACCCTGATCTGCAGCGAGGTCGAGCGCATCGCCCCGCAGGTGGTGGCCTCGATCGTCAGCGTTGATGGCAATGGCCGGTTGCACCCGCTGGCCTCGCCGAGCCTGCCGACCGCGTTCAACGCGGCAGTCGAATCCATGCGCGTGGGCCCCACCTCCGGTGCCTGCGGCGCGGCGATCTGGCACGGCACGCAGGTGCTCGTGCGCGACGCCGCCACCGACCCGCTGTTCGCCGATTACCGCGCGCTGGTGCAGCAACTCGGCCTGGGCAGCTGCGTGGCCAGCCCGATCAAGTCCAACGGCGGGCGCGTGCTCGGCAGTTTCGTGCTGTATTACCGCCACGTCTGCGAACCGCAGGCCTGGCACCTGCGGCTGATCGAGCTGTGCCTGCACCTGTGCGCGCTGGCGCTGGAGCGCGCGCAGACCAAGGCGCGCGTGCACCAGCTGGCGTTCTACGATGCGCTGACCGACCTGCCCAACCGGGTGATGTTCAGCGCCCGCGCCGAACAGGCGCTGGCCGCCGCCGAATACCACGGGTTTCCGGTGGCGATCCTGTTCGTCGACATCGACCGCTTCAAGCGCGTCAACGAGACCCAGGGCCATGCCGCCGGCGACGGCCTGCTGCGCGACATCGCGCGACGCCTGGGCGAAACCTTGAGCGCGACCGACCTGATCGGCCGCCAGGCTGGCGACGAGTTCGTGCTGATGCTGCCGCAGTGCGGTGCCGAGCAGGCGGCCGGGGTGGCCGAGCGCCTGCTGCTGGCGCTGGCCGAGCCGGTGGTGGTCGGCGACGTGACCCTGCACCCGGGCGCCAGCATCGGCGTGGCGATGTTCCCCGACGACGGCCGCGACATCGAGACCCTGCTGCGCCACGCCGACCTGGCCATGTACCGGGCCAAGAACGAAGGCGGCGGCAGTTTCCGCTTCTTCAGCGCCGACATGAACCGCATGGCGCAGGAACGCGTGGCGCTGGAGACGGCGCTGCGCGAAGCGTTGCGCCGCGATCAGCTGCAACTGCACTACCAGCCGCAGCTGCACAGCCAGCCGCCCTGCGCGCTGTACGGCGTGGAAGCGCTGCTGCGCTGGCAGCACCCGCATCTGGGCGACATCTCGCCGGCGCGCTTCGTGCCGATGGCCGAGGAATGCGGGCTAATCGACGAACTCGGACATTGGGCGCTGCGCCAGGCCTGTCGGCAGATGGCCGATTGGCGCCTGCGCGGGGTGCCGGTGCCGCGCGTGGCGGTCAACCTGTCGGCCAGCAACTTCGCCGACGCGCAGCTGCCCGCGCACGTAGCGCAGATGCTGAGCACGCATAGGTTGCTGCCCAGCGACCTGGCGCTGGAGATGACCGAGAGCGTCATGCTGTCCAACGCCCCGGCGGTGCTGGCCAATCTGCGTCAATTGCAGGCCAGCGGCGTGCGCCTGTCGCTGGACGATTTCGGAACAGGCTATTCCAGCCTCAGCCATCTGCACCAGTTGCCGGTCAACGAACTCAAGCTGGACATGAGCTTCGTGCGCGACCTGGAACACAGCGAGACCGCGCGCGCATTGACCACCTCGGTGCTGCGCATCGGCGAGAGCCTGCGCCTGCACACCGTCGCCGAAGGCGTGGAAACCGAAGCGCAACGCGCCTTCCTGTCCTGGCTGGGCTGCGACGTGCTGCAGGGCTTCCTGTTCGCGCCGGCGTTGCCGGCCATCCAGCTGGAACGCTGGCTCGACGCGCGCCAGGCCGACACGGATCGTGCAACGCCGCCGCCCGGTTCCCGCGGCGCGAAACCAAGGGCCGCGCCACCCATCGGTTAGAGCGCGTCATCCATCCGCGAGCCGATCGCGGCACAATTATTGCCTGATGCGCGGCACATTTTCACCCTTTGTCAGGCAATGCCGATCCGTTTCCTGTTGTCGCTGCTGCTGTTATCCGCCAGTGCTGCGCTCGCCGCGCAGACGCTGCCGCTTGCCTATCCAGAGGGCGTGCGCCGCTTCTCCACCCACCACTGTGGATCGGCACCGTCGATGGCCGCGCCGGCTCTCTGCCGCCCGACGCGCGACAGCGACGCCTGCCGCAGCAACGCGCTGCGGCTGATCGCGCAATGGCCGGACCAGTTGCCGATCCGCGCCCTATAGCGCAGCGCCAAGCACACGCTGCTGGTCGCCAGCGGCCACGGCGTGTACGCCATTGCGGTCGGCGCCGGCGGCGAGAACGGCACGCCGCAGCGCCTGCCCGGCTTGCCCGGCAGCGTCAGCCTGAGCCAGCCGGTGCAGCAAGGCGGCTGTGGTCGGCCGGCAGCGAAGGCGTGATGCGCTAACCAACGGCGGTGGCCAGCCGGCATGCCTGCGCGATGCCGACGGCAAACTGTGCTTCCCGCTGATCTCCGGCTTCGCGCAGATCGATCCGCTCGCGCTCGGCCTGCGCCGCGCGCAGGCGCGCCGGTGCGGATCCAGTCGCTCGACGTCGGCGGCCACAGCGTGCCGCTGACCGCCGAGCTACACTTGCCGCCGCACAGCCACGACATCGAAATGGGCTTCACCGCGATCAACCTGAGGCAGCCTGCACTTCGCGTTGCCGCCATGGAACGACAGCACATCGAACCGCCTTGAATCAGGCGGAAACCGTATCGGCCACGTCCTGGTATTCCTGGATCCGATCGAAGTTCATGTAGCGGTAGATCTGCTCGCCGCTGGTCTTGATCACGCCCACGTCGGCCATGTACTCGTCCTTGGTCGGGATGCGGCCCAGGCGCGAGCAGATCGCCGCCAGTTCCGCCGAGCCCAGGTACACGTTGGTGTTGCGGCCCAGGCGGTTGGGGAAGTTGCGGGTGGAGGTGGAGAACACCGTGGCGCCTTCGCGCGCCTGCGCCTGGTTGCCCATGCACAGCGAGCAGCCCGGCATTTCCATGCGCGCGCCGGCCGCGCCAAAGGTGCCGTAGTGGCCTTCCTTGGTCAGCTCGGAGGCGTCCATCTTGGTCGGCGGCGCGACCCACAGCCGGGTCGGAATGTCGCGCTTGCCTTCCAGCAGCTTGGCCGCGGCGCGGAAGTGGCCGATGTTGGTCATGCACGACCCGATGAACACCTCGTCGATCGCCGCGCCGGCGACCTCGGACAGCGTCTTGACGTCGTCCGGATCGTTCGGGCAAGCCACGATCGGCTCGTGGATGTCGGCCAGGTCGATCTCGATCACCGCGGCGTACTCGGCATCGGCGTCCGGCTCGAGCAGCTGCGGATCGGCCAGCCACTCTTCCATCTTCTTGATGCGCCGGCCCAGGGTGCGCGCATCGGCGTAGCCCTCGGCGATCATCCAGCGCAGCAGGGTGATGTTGCTGGTCAGGTATTCGATGATCGGCGCCTTGTCCAGGCGCACCGAGCAACCGGCGGCCGAACGTTCGGCCGAGGCGTCGGACAGCTCGAACGCCTGCTCCACCTTCAGGTTCGGCAAGCCTTCGATTTCGAGGATGCGGCCGGAGAAGATGTTCTTCTTGCCCTGCTTGGCCACGGTCAGCAGGCCGTCCTTGATCGCGTACAGCGGGATCGCGTTGACCAGGTCGCGCAAGGTCACGCCCGGCTGCATCTCGCCCTTGAAGCGCACCAGCACGCTCTCCGGCATGTCCAGCGGCATGACCCCGGTGGCGGCGGCGAACGCGACCAGGCCGGAGCCGGCCGGGAACGAGATGCCGATCGGGAAACGGGTGTGCGAGTCGCCGCCGGTGCCGACCGTGTCGGGCAGCAGCATGCGGTTGAGCCAGCTGTGGATCACGCCGTCGCCCGGACGCAGCGACACGCCGCCGCGGGTGGAGATGAACTCCGGCAGGCTGTGGTGGGTCTTGACGTCCACCGGCTTCGGATACGCGGCGGTGTGGCAGAACGACTGCATCACCAGGTCGGCGGAAAAGCCCAGGCAGGCCAGGTCCTTCAGCTCGTCGCGGGTCATCGGCCCGGTGGTGTCCTGCGAGCCCACCGAGGTCATCTTCGGCTCGCAATAGGTGCCCGGACGCATGCCCTCGCCTTCCGGCAAACCGCAGGCGCGGCCGACCATCTTCTGCGCCAGCGAAAAGCCCTTGCCGGTATCCGGCGGCACCATCGGCAGGCGGAACAGGTCCGAGGCCGGCAGGCCGAGGAACTCGCGCGCCTTGGCGGTCAGGCCGCGGCCGACGATCAACGGGATGCGGCCGCCGGCGCGCACTTCGTCGAACAGCACGTCCGACTTCATCGCGAACTCGGCGATCACCTGCCCGTTCTTCAGCGCTTTGCCGTCGTACGGGCGCAGCTCGACGACGTCGCCGTGCTCCATCTGCGACACGTCCAGCTCGATCGGCAGCGCACCGGCGTCTTCCATGGTGTTGTAGAAGATCGGCGCAATCTTCGAACCCAGGCACACGCCGCCGAAACGCTTGTTCGGAATGAAGGGAATGTCCTCGCCGGTCCACCACAGCACCGAGTTGGTCGCCGACTTGCGCGAGGACCCGGTGCCGACCACGTCGCCGACATAGGCGACCAGGTGGCCCTTGGCCTTGAGGTCGGCGATCGCCTGGATCGGACCGCGCTTGCCGTCCTCTTCCGGCACGAACGCCGCACCGTCGCGCTTGTTCTTCAGCATCGCCAGCGCGTGCAGCGGGATGTCCGGGCGCGTGGTCGCGTCCGGCGCCGGCGACAGGTCGTCGGTATTGGTCTCGCCCGGCACCTTGAACACGCTGACGGTCAGGCTCTGCGGCACTTCCGGCTTGCTGGTGAACCATTCGGCATCGGCCCAGCTCTGCAGCACCGCCTTGGCGTGCGCATTGCCGGCTTCGGCCTTTTCCTGCACATCGTGGAACGCATCGAAGATCAGCAACGTGTGCTTCAGGCCTTCGGCGGCGACCGCGCCGAGCTCGGCGTTGTCCAGCAGCTCGATCAGCGGGTGGATGTTGTAGCCACCGAGCATGGTGCCCAGCAGTTCGGTGGCGCGCTTGGGCGAGATCAGCGCGCACTGCTCGCTGCCGAAGGCGAGCGCGGCAAGGTAGGAAGCCTTGACCTTGGCCGCGTCGTCGACGCCGGCCGGCACGCGCTGGCTCAGCAGCTCGACCAGGAACAACTCTTCGCCGGCGGGCGGGTGCTTCAGCAGCTCGACGACCTCGGCGGTCTGCTGCGCGCTCAGCGGCAGCGGCGGGATACCGAGCGCGGCGCGCTCTGCGACGTGGTGGCGGTAGGCTTCCAACATGCGGGTTCTCCGGAAATTTCGGTAGGGGTGAGCGGTAAGCGGTAAACGAAGGGGCGGCGTCAGGCGGACGGCTTGGGCCTGATGATCTTCAGGCCCTTGAAGTAGTCGCGGAAAAATCCGTCGTCGTGGGTGATCAGGCCATCGCATTGCAGCAGCGCGTGGGCGCCGATCAGGAAATCGGCCACCACCCGCTCGCGCTGGCCGCCGCGGGCGCGGAAACGGCGCTGCATCTCGCCGGCGCGCAACGCCGACTTTGCTTCCAGCGCATTGAAGCGGATGCTCATGTCCTCCAGCACCGACAGCGCCTCGGCACCATCGCGTAGCGCGCCGCACACCTCGGCCAGGACGATGTCGCACACCACCACCGGGCCGGTGCTCAGGCACTGGCGCAGGCAGGCTTCGGTGGCGTCGGCCTGCGGACCGTCGGCCAGCAGGTCCACCAGCACCGACGAGTCGATCGCGATCATGGCTTGGCGGCGGGTTCGAACGGATCGCCCGGCGCGCGGCCGCGGATCGCGCGCATCGCCTCGTCGGTGCTCGCGAAGCCGTCGAGCTTGAAGCGGCCGCGGGCGCGCGAGATCGCATCGTCCACGCTCTTGCGCAGGATGATGCGGCCGCCGTCCAGTTCCACCTTCAGGATGGTGCCCTTGCTCAGGCCCAGCGCGTCGCGCACGGCCTTGGGCAAGGTGATCTGACCGCGCTCGGCGACGGTGGCTTCCATGGGCAGGCTCCACAAGGTATGTACGAATTTTACATACTTCAGGCGTCATACTCAAGCCTGCATACAGCGCCGGTCACACCATCCGTACACACTGAATCGGTCAGACTGAGTGCCGTCCCTACAGCCGCGACGCCATAGGAGTTCCGTGATGAGCGATTCCTTTTCCACCCGCACCTCGCTCGAGGTCAACGGCAAACGCTACGCCTACTACAGCCTGCCCAAGCTCGCCGAGCGCTTCGACATCTCCCGCCTGCCCTACTCGCTGAAGATCCTGCTGGAAAACCTGCTGCGCCACGAGGACGGCGGCGTCAGCGTCGGCAAGGACCACATCGAAGCGGTGGCGAAGTGGGATCCCAAGGCGGAGCCCGACACCGAGATCGCATTCATGCCGGCGCGGGTGGTGCTGCAGGACTTCACCGGCGTGCCGTGCGTGGTCGATCTGGCCGCGATGCGCGATGCGGTGGTCAAGCTTGGCGGGCGCCCGGAGCAGATCAATCCGCTGATCCCCTCGGAACTGGTGATCGACCATTCGGTGCAGGTGGACGTGTTCGGCAAGGCCGATGCGCTCGATCTCAACGGCAAGATCGAATTCCAGCGCAACCAGGAACGCTACGGCTTCCTGCGCTGGGGCCAGAAGGCATTCGACAACTTCAAGGTGGTGCCGCCGAACACCGGCATCGTGCACCAGGTCAACCTGGAGCACCTGGCGCGGGTGGTGATGACCGGCGAGCGCGACGGCGAAGCAATCGCCTATCCGGACACGGTATTCGGCACCGACAGCCATACCACCATGATCAACGGCATCGGCGTGCTCGGCTGGGGCGTGGGCGGCATCGAAGCGGAAGCGGCGATGCTCGGCCAGCCCTCGTCGATGCTGATCCCGCAGGTGGTCGGCTTCAAGCTGACCGGCAGGCTGCCCGAAGGCGCCACCGCCACCGACCTGGTACTGACGGTGACGCAGATGCTGCGCAAGCACGGCGTGGTCGGCAAGTTCGTCGAATTCTTCGGCGAGGGACTGCAGCACCTGCCGCTGGCCGATCGCGCCACCATCGGCAACATGGCGCCGGAGTACGGCGCCACCTGCGGCATCTTCCCGGTCGATGCCGAATCGCTGACCTACCTGCGCCTGTCCGGGCGCAGCGAGGAGCAGATCGCGCTGGTCGAGGCCTACGCCAAGGCGCAGGGCCTGTGGCACGACGCCGACACCGCGCAGGCCGACTACAGCGCCACGCTGGAACTGGACATGGGCCAGGTCAAGCCATCGCTGGCCGGCCCCAAGCGGCCGCAGGACCGGGTGCTGCTGGAAGACATGCAGCGCAATTTCCGCGACAGCCTGGTGCCCTTCGCCGAAGCGCGCCACAAGCGCCATAGCGACCTCAAGCAGGAAGACCGGCTCAAGAACGAAGGCGGCGGCGGCACCGCGGTCGGCGCCAAGGCCTCGCAGGCCGAGACCGGCGAAGACAGCGGCGCCGGCTGGCAGCTGCGCGACGGCTCGGTGGTGATCGCCGCGATCACCTCCTGCACCAACACCTCCAATCCGGCGGTGATGCTCGGCGCCGGGTTGCTGGCGCGCAACGCCGTGGCCAAGGGCCTGAAGGCGCAGCCGTGGGTCAAGACCTCGCTCGGGCCGGGCTCGCTGGTGGTCACCGACTACCTGAAGAAGGCCGGGGTCATGGACGACCTGGAACGCCTCGGCTTCTACGTGGTCGGCTACGGCTGCACCACCTGTATCGGCAATTCCGGCCCGCTGCCGGACGACGTGTCCGCGGCGATCGCCAAGGACGACCTGGTGGTGGCCTCGGTACTGTCGGGCAACCGCAACTTCGAAGGCCGCGTGCACCCGGAAGTGAAGATGAACTACCTGGCCTCGCCGCCGCTGGTGGTCGCCTACGCCATCGCCGGCACCACCGACATCGACCTGAGCCGCGACCCGCTCGGCACCGGCAGCGACGGCCAACCGGTGTATTTGCGCGACATCTGGCCGAGCAACAAGGAAATCGGCGACACCATCGCCGCCACCGTCGGCCCGGAAATGTTCAAGCAGAACTATGCCGACGTGTTCAAGGGCGACAGCCGCTGGGCCGCCATCGCCTCGCCCGACGGCGAGCTGTACGCCTGGGACGCGGCGTCCACCTACATCAAGAACCCGCCCTACTTCGACGGCATGACCATGCAGGTCGGCAGCGTCAACGACGTGCACGGCGCGCGCGTGCTCGGCTTGTTCGGCGACTCGATCACCACCGACCACATCTCCCCGGCCGGCAACATCAAAAAGGACTCGCCGGCGGGCCGCTTCCTGCAGGAACACGGCGTGCAGCCGGCCGACTTCAACAGCTACGGCAGCCGCCGCGGCAACGACGACGTGATGGTGCGCGGCACCTTCGCCAACATCCGCATCAAGAACCTGATGTTCGGCGGCGAGGAAGGCGGCACCACGCTTTACCGCGGGCCGGACGGCACGCAGCCGCAGAAGCTGGCGATCTACGACGCGGCGATGCAGTACAAGGCCGACGGCGTGCCGCTGGTGGTGATCGCCGGCAAAGAGTACGGCACCGGCTCCTCGCGCGACTGGGCGGCCAAGGGCACCAACCTGCTTGGGGTCAAGGCGGTGATCGCCGAGAGCTTCGAGCGCATCCACCGCTCCAATCTGGTCGGCATGGGCGTGCTGCCGCTGCAGTTCCTGGACAACGAGAACGCGCAGTCGCTGGGCCTGGACGGTTCGGAGGTGTTGGACATCAGCGGATTGCAGGACGGCGCCAGCAAGCGCGCCACGGTCGATGCGAAGAAGGCCGACGGCAGCGTCAAGCAGTTCCAGGTCAAGGTGCTGCTGCTGACGCCGAAGGAAGTGGAGTACTTCAAGCACGGCGGCCTGCTGCAGTACGTGCTGCGCCAGCTGGCGGCACGCAAGGCGGCCTGAGGTCGCGACGGCGCGTGTCCTGCGCGCGCCGTCGCGCTCGCGCGGGCACGCATCGCCGTTCGTGCACGCCGCTGGCGCATCGGCATCGCGTTTCCAAGTACGGGTCTTTGCTGCCACACCGATAGATTGAAGGCACCGCGTTTTCCGAACGGAGCCCTTGCCTTTCGATGCTGGCGGTTGTCGCCCCGCAGTTGGATCGACAGTGGCCCGTTGCTCATGCCGATCCGGCCATTGACCAGGAATTGCGCGCGCAACAGGTTGTGCAGCGCAGCACGATCCCCGCCTCGCCCGCGAAATCGTCTGCCAGCACCGCCATCGCATCGCGCAGGCGATGTTTCTCCAGCGCCTGCTGCATAATGGCGATGTCCTTGCGCAGCCGCGGTTCCGCCGAATCGCGCTGGCAGCCGCGCAAGGCCAGGAGCAGCGCGCATCCGCATCCCCACGCGCACGCCTGACGCATCGGATTGCCTCTCGGTTTCGTCTTTTCCATGCGGAACGGTATGCTGCCACTCGCCATGCCGCAGTGTTGCGTCGGCGTGCCGCAGCATTCCATACCAGGGGGGAGTACATGAGTCAGGAACGTCCGTGGTTGCAGAGTTATCCGGCCAGCATTCCCGCCGAGATCGATGTCGATGAATACCGATCCGTCGCCGCCGTCTTCGAAACCTCCGTCGCCAAGTTCGGCGACCGTCCGGCCTACTGCAACTTCGGCAAGACCCTGACCTACCGCGAGGCCGGCGAACTGGCCAGGCATTTCGCCGCCTACCTGCTGGGCGAACTGCAACTCAAGAAGGGCGACCGCGTTGCGCTGATGATGCCCAACTGCCTGCAGTACCCGATCGCCACCTTTGGCGTGCTGCTGGCCGGCATGACCGTGGTCAACGTCAACCCGCTGTACACGCCGCGCGAACTGCGCCACCAGCTGGTCGACTCCGGCGCCAGCGCGATCGTGGTGATCGACAACTTCGGCAAGACCGTGCAGGACGTGCTGGCCGACACGCAGCTCAAGCAGGTCATCACCACCGGCCTGGGCGACATGCTCGGCTTCCCGAAGGGCCCGTTGGTCAACTTCGTGCTGAAGTACATCAAGAAGCTGGTTCCCGATTACGCCATCCCCAACGCGGTGCGCTTCCGCGACACGCTGACCCTGGGCCGGCGGCACACGCTGCCGCTGCTGAACATCGAGCCGGACGACATCGCCTTCCTGCAATACACCGGCGGCACCACCGGGGTGTCCAAGGGCGCGATGCTGACTCACCGCAATATGGTCGCCAACATGCTGCAGGCCGGCGCCTGGATCGCGGCGACCGGCAAGCTGGAGGAAGGCAAGGAAGTCATCATCACCGCGCTGCCGCTCTACCACATCTTCGCGCTGACCGCGAACGGCCTGGTGTTCATGAAGCTCGGCGGCCTCAACCACCTGATCAGCAATCCGCGCGACATGCCCGGTTTCGTCAAGGAGTTGCAGAAGACCCGCTTCACCGCCTTCACCGGGGTCAACACCCTGTTCAACGGCCTGCTCAATACGCCCGGCTTCGACAAGGTGGATTTCTCGACCCTGAAGTTCACCCTGGGCGGCGGCATGGCGGTGCAGCGCGCCGTGGCCGAGCGCTGGAAGCAGGTGACCGGGGTGACCCTGGTCGAGGCCTACGGCCTGACCGAGACCTCGCCTGCCGCCTGCATCAACCCGCTGACGCTGCAGGACTACAACGGCGCCATTGGCCTGCCGATCCCGTCCACCGACGCCTGCGTCAAGGACGACCAGGGCCAGATCCTGGCGCCCGGCGAGGTCGGCGAACTGTGCATCCAGGGTCCGCAGGTGATGAAGGGCTACTGGCGCCGCCCCGAGGAAACCGCCGGCGCCATCGATGCCGACGGCTGGCTGCACACCGGCGATATGGCGCGGATGGATCCGCAGGGCTTCTTCTACATCGTCGACCGCAAGAAGGACATGATCCTGGTCTCCGGCTTCAACGTGTACCCGAACGAGGTCGAGGACGTGATCGCGATGATGCCCGGCGTGCTGGAAGTGGCCGCGGTCGGGGTGCCGGACGAGAAGTCCGGCGAAGTGGTCAAGGTGGTCATCGTCAAGAAGGACCCCAACCTCACCGCCGAGGACGTCAAGGCCCACGCCCGCGCCAACCTGACCGGCTACAAGCATCCGCGCATCGTCGAGTTCCGCAAGGAACTGCCCAAGACCAACGTCGGCAAGATCCTGCGGCGGGAATTGCGCGATAACCAGGCGTAGCGGTCCAGACACGCAAGGGGCAACCCAGCCCCCGCGGCGACCGTCAGTAAAGCAAATACCGAGAGCAAAGGCCAGGTGTAGCATCGCCCGGGTGGAAACGCACTCGCCCGCTGCGCCACGTCCTCTCCGCGGGCGATTCTTCCGAGAACCCTGCCATGAGCATGATCGACACGCTACCCCGTTCCCGCTCCTATTCCACCATCCGCGTCGATTCGGACGGCGCCAACGACAACCATTGGCTATACATGCATGCAGGCCGACAACCCGGTACTCATCCTTGCTTCCAGAGCCAGATGCTCGACGATGTATTGGCCGCACTCAGCGCCCTCACAAGCCATGAGCTGCAGCAGCAAAAACTTTCGCTGAAGCATCTGGTGATCGCTTCCGATGCCAACGTCTTCAACTTAGGCGGCGATCTTGCGCTTTTTTCCGACCTGATCCGTAGACAAGACCGCAACCAGTTACTCAACTACGCATATCGGTGCGTGACTGGCGTCCATCAACTGTCTCGGGGATTAGCTGGAGACGTGCGTACGATCGCACTCGTGCAAGGCGATGCACTGGGCGGCGGCCTGGAGATTGCTCTGGCCTGTCATACCATCGTTGCCGAAGAAGGCGTGACGATGGGCCTACCGGAGGTGATGTTTGGGCTGTTTCCCGGCATGGGCGCGTACTCGTTCCTATGCAAGCGAATGCCGCCACAGCTTGCTGAGAAAATCATCCTGGAAGGAAATCTCTACAGCAGCGAACAGATGCATGCGATGGGAATAGTCGATGTACTGGTTCCAAGGAACCAAGGAGCAGCCGCAGTAAGCGAGCTTATCCGCAATCAGCGACGCAACCGGCATTCGTATCTGGCAATGAATGCAGCACGCAATCTCGCGCAACCCGTATCCCTACAAGAGTTGAAGGCCATCACCGAGGTATGGGTGGATTCCGCCTTGGCTCTGGACGAAAAATCGCTACGCACGATGGATCGGCTGGTACGCGCGCAGACCCGTCGTTTACAGGATGTAGCCGCCTGATCAGCATGGATGCCAGTGGCCAGAGGGCCGGCCCAGCCTAGTGCTGGGCTCCACCAGGGAGGGGCACTAGCGAATTTCGCTCCCATCGGATGCCGCGCTTCGACGCGCACGAAACTCAAGTGCCTCGCGGCCTTGGGTCAGACTGGCGTTGAGCGCCATCAGCCGTTGCCGCCACTCGCTGCGCATCTGCCATTCGGCCATCTGCATCAATTCACCGCCCAGGTTGGCCAGCTTCACCAGCCCCAGATTGCTTGCCACGCCCTTGATCGCATGCGCGTGCTCGCGCAGACGTTCCCAGTGCTCGGCATCCCCAGCCACCTGCATGCCGCCGAGACAACCCTCGGCATCGTTGAGGCATTGCGAAATGAATTCGCGTTCGAAGCCATCGCCTATGCCGAGTCCGGCCAGTTCGTCGAGAACGGACGGATCCAGCACGCCTTCGATCGATGAGGCGACCGGACGCCCCAATGTCTCATTGGTGCCACGCAGTCTGCCGTCGGTAGCGATGTCGGTGAGCGTGTCCAGCAATCGATTCGCCACCACCGGCTTGGCCAGAAAGGTATGCGCTCCGGCCTGCTCGCAGCGCTGAATCGACTCCGGGGTGACATCGGCACTGAGCACCACCACCGGCGTGCGCGGCCCGCCGGCCTGCATTACCCACAGCTGCTTGAGCATGTCCAGTCCGCTCATGCCCGGCATGTGCAGATCGACGATCACCGCGTCGAATTCGCTTTCGGCCAACGCATCAAGCACCGCCTCGGCGCCATCGACGCAGATCGCACGGTGCCCAGCCTTCTGCAGCATGCGCTGCAGCACCATACGGTTGGCGGCATGGTCGTCGGCGACCAGAATGCGCATCCCGCGAACCCGCGCGCGGTGGCGCAGGAACGGGTCCGAGAACGCGATGACATTACCGGTCTGCTGAAGGTCCTCGGACGGCATCGCAGATATCTGCGCATCCCCCGCCAGCGAGGCAAATCCACTTGCCTCGAATGGAAGATCAAACCAGAAACGGCTGCCACAAGGCGGATTTTCCTGATAGCCGATGCTTCCGCCCATCGACTCGACCAGTCCTTTGGCGATCGTCGTCCCCAACCCCGTCCCTTCGTAGCGACGAGCCAGGCCCACATCGGCCTGCTCGAACGCGTCGAACAGCCGCGAGCGCATCGACACAGGCACGCCGATCCCGGTATCGACAATGTCGAAACTGAGCCATGTGAGGCCACTCTCGATCTTCAACAGACGCACACGAATGTCTATGCGGCCCAGCTCGGTGAACTTGACGGCATTCCCAGCCAGATTCAACAAAATTTGACGCAGGTGACCCACATCTCCGGACAAACGATCCGGCACGTCGGGTCCGATCTCGACGTGGTAACCGATCGCTTTGGAACGCGCTTGCGGCTGCAGGATCAATCCGATCTGATCTACGCTTTCACGAAGCGAAAACTCGCTTTTGTTGATTCGGACCTTTCCGGCCTCAATCGCGGAGATATCCAGCACTTCCTCGACCAGCGACAACAGACTGCGGGCAGATGCCTGAATCGTGCTCACACATTCGCGTTGCTCGGCGTCCAGCTTCGTCGCGGACAACAGTTCGGTCATGCCGGATAGGCCATTGAGTGGAGTCCGAAATTCGTGGCTCATGTTGGCCAGAAATCGGCTCTTCGCCCCATTGGCGCGCTGTGCCTCCTTGGTTGCGCTGGTCAGCTGTCGAAGCAGTCCGGAAACGTACAAGGGGACAGCCAAAAGACCGATCAGCAGACCGATGCCTAAACGGATATTTTCACGCCAGTAAGGTGTGACCAGCACCGTCGTGCCGAAGCTGAGCCCCCCCATCGCGACCGCCAGATACAGGTAGCCGGTGCCATAGCGCAACCCGTTGCCCACCGTCACCCACATCACCACCACGTACATCCAGGCCAGCGGCTCGCCCATGCCCACCATGGCGCAGGCGATCAGGCCATAGTCGGCGATCATCCCGATGATCCGCCGCAAATCGGAACGTTCCGGCCGCCATAACAACCACAGCAGCACCCCAAAGGAAAGCACCAATCCGGACGCAACGACTGCGACCACTTCCAGGTACTGGCGCAGCGGCAGCGTAGCGCGCGGACCGGGCAAGAAAACGTAGCTCAGGATGATCGAGATCAGCAAGATGCGCACCAATGCCTGTGCGTGCTCCGTGTCCTTGCACTGCCCGAGCCGATGTCGTAACCAGGCGATCGCTGACATCATCTCACACCCCCGGCCGAACCGAGGCTGTCGAGAACTTCTCGCAGATCATGTGCAACTGCTCGCGCCCGCGGAACAGCGCGTCCACGCAGCGCGGGTCGAACAGACGGCCGCGTTGCGCGTAGAGATAGGCGAGGGTCGCATCCATGGTCCAGGCTTCCTTGTAGGGACGCGGCGAGATCAGCGCGTCGAAGACGTCGGCGACCGCCACGATCCGCGCCTCCAGGGGGATCGCGTCGCCGACCAGGCCGTCGGGGTATCCGCTGCCATCGTAACGCTCATGGTGGCGCAGTGCGATCAGCGCGCCGACCTGGATGAAGCGGTTCTGGCTGCCGCTGAGCAGTTCGTAGCCGATGCGCGGGTGCATGCGCATCACCGCCATCTCCTCCTCGTTCAGCTTGCCGGGCTTGAGCAGCACCGCATCGGGAATGGCGATCTTGCCCATGTCGTGCAGGCTCGCGGCCATCTCGATGACCCGCACCTCGTCCTCGGACAGGCCCAGCTGCTCGGCGATCAGGCCGGCCACGTGCGCCATCCGCTCCAGGTAGGCGCTGGTTCCGGCGTCGCGGTACTCGATCGCCCGCGCCAGCCGCGACAGGGTCTCCCGCTCGCGCTCCTCGACCTCGCGCATGCTCGCCAGCAGGCGCTGCTCCAGCGACATCGCGCGCTGCTTGATGTTTTCGCTCTGCAGCCGCAACTGCAGCAGGTTGTGGCAGCGCGCGCGCAGTTCGCGCGGGCGGATCGGCTTGACCAGGAAGTCGATGATCCCGGCTTCCAGCGCGGCCTGGCGGATCGGCTCGTCGCCGACCACGGTGATCAGGATGATCGGAATGTCGCGGTGCTTGGGCAGCCGCCGCAGCCGCCGCGCGAACTCCAGCCCGTCCATGCCGGGCATGCGGTAATCGAGCAGCAACAGGTCGACCTTGCCGGCCTCGCACCAGGCCAGTGCGGCCTGCGAGTCGCCGAAGTCGCGAACGGTGAGCTCCGGGGCGATGTCCTCGATCACGTGGCGCAGCATCGTGCGCGCGGACGTCTGATCGTCGACGATGACGATGTTCAAGCGATTGTCCGCCCCCTGCGCCCAGTCCGGGCGGTCGCTGCTGGAGGATACTCCTGACAGGCTCATGCTGGCATCTTGCATCTGCGATCCTCTCGCCCATGGGCATCGGGTTGCTGGGACAACAACGGGAAACGCTCCGGCGCCGGCCGCGCCGACTCAACCGCCTCACTTCCGCTTGCTTGCCAACCACTTGCTTGCCGACGCCCGATACGAGAACCCCACGCCAAGGCTCTACCGCCACCCTGCGGCTAGATTAAGCCTCCGGACGCATGTACGGGAACAGCAGCACGTCACGGATCGAACTGCTGCCGGTCAGCAACATGACCAGACGGTCGATGCCGATGCCCAGGCCGCCGGTGGGCGGCAGGCCGACCTCCAACGCACGGATATAGTCGGCGTCGAAGTGCATGGCCTCGTCGTCGCCGCCCTCCTTCGCCGCCACCTGGACCTGGAACCGTGCCGCCTGGTCTTCGGGATCATTCAGTTCGGAGAAGCCGTTGGCGATCTCCTTGCCGTTGACGAACAGTTCGAAGCGGTCGGTATAGCCCGGTTCGGTGTCGCTGGAACGGGCCAGCGGCGACACCTCGACCGGGTGGTCGGTGATGAAGGTTGGCTGGATCAGGGTGTGTTCCACGGTCGCCTCGAAGATCTCAAGCAGCAGCTTGCCCCAGCCGTAGGACGGCTTGGTGCGGATCTTCAGCCGCTCGCAGTGGCGCAGCAGCGCGTCGCGGTCGGTGCAGTCGGCGGCGCTGATCTGGGGGTTGTGGTGGCGGACCGCCTCGTCCATGCGCCAGCGGCGGAACGCCGGGGCCAGGTCGATGTCGGCGCCGTCCCAGTGCACCTGGGTGGTGCCGAGCACCTCCTGGGCCACATCGCGGATCACGCTCTCGGTCAGGTCCATCACCTCATGGTACGTGGCGTAAGCCTCGTACAGCTCCATCATGGTGAATTCGGGATTGTGCCGGGTGCTGACGCCTTCGTTGCGGAAATTGCGATTGATCTCGTAGACCCGTTCCAGGCCGCCGACCACCAGCCGCTTGAGGTACAGCTCCGGCGCCACGCGCAGGTACAGGTCCATGTCCAGCGCGTTGTGGTGGGTGGTGAACGGCTTGGCGGTGGCGCCGCCGGGGATGTAATGCATCATCGGCGTCTCCACTTCCAGGAAGCGGCGCGCGTCCAGCCAGGCGCGCATCGCGCGGATGATCTTGGAGCGCTTGACGAACACCTCGCGCGCCTCCGGCGACACGATCAGGTCCACGTAGCGCTGGCGGTAGCGCTGCTCCACGTCGGACAGGCCGTGCCACTTGTCGGGCAGCGGGCGCAGCGCCTTGGTCAGCAGCCGCAGCGCGCTGGCGCGCACCGACAGCTCGCCGGTCTTGGTGCGGGTCAGCCCGCCTTCCACGCCGATGATGTCGCCGATGTCCCAGCCCTTGAACGCGTCGTAGGCCGGGCCCAGCGCATTGGCCTGCAGGAACAGCTGGATGCGCCCGGACTCGTCCTGCAGCTGCACGAAGCTGGCCTTGCCCATCACCCGCTTGGCCAGCAACCGCCCGGCCAGACTCAGGTTGCGGCCCTCGGCCTCCAGCGCCTCGGGGGTCCATCGCTCGGCATCGGCGAACTCGGCCTGCAGGTCGCCGGCGAAATCGTGGCGGCGGAAATCGTTCGGATAGGCAACGCCCTGCGCGCGCAGCGCTCCCAGCTTGGCGCGGCGTTCGGCGATGAGGCCGTTTTCGTCGACGGGAAGGGACGGCGCGGGGGTCTGCTCTGTCATGGGAATAGTTACGCGGAGAAGAAGGGAGAGGATGCAGCAGATGCGGATGACGTGCCGCGGGGCCGGCCTGCGCCACGGTGGGCGCAGGCCGCCGGTTCAGGCGTCGCTGCGTTTTGCGCCGACTTCCAGTCCGGACTTGAGGCTGGCCTCGACGAATTCGTCCAGGTCGCCGTCGAGCACTTTTTGCGTGTCGGTGCGTTCGATGCCGGTGCGCAGGTCCTTGATCCGGCTCTGGTCGAGCACGTAGTTGCGGATCTGGCTGCCCCAGCCGATGTCCGACTTGGTCGCCTCGACCGCGTCGCGCTCGGCGTTGCGCTTCTGGATCTCCAGCTCGTACAGCTTGGCGGCGAGCATCTTCATCGCGTTGTCGCGGTTCTGGTGCTGGCTGCGCCCGGTCTGGCAGGCGACCACGATGTTGGTCGGGATATGCGTGATGCGCACCGCCGACTCGGTCTTGTTGACGTGCTGGCCGCCGGCGCCGGAGGAGCGGTAGACATCGGTGCGCAGGTCGGCCGGATTGATCTCGATGTCGATGTTGTCGTCCACTTCCGGCGACACGAACACCGAGGTGAAGCTGGTGTGGCGGCGGTTGTCCGAATCGAACGGCGACTTGCGCACCAGCCGGTGCACGCCGGTCTCGGTCTTCAGCCAGCCATAGGCGAAATCGCCTTCCACGCGCACCGTGGCCGACTTGATCCCCGCGACTTCGCCGCCGGAGACTTCCATCAGTTCGGTCTTCCAGCCGCGCGACTCGCACCAGCGCAGGTACATGCGCAGCAGGATCTCGGCCCAGTCCTGGGCCTCGGTGCCGCCGGCGCCGGCCTGGATGTCGACGAAGGCGTTGCTGGCGTCCATCTGCCCGGAGAACATGCGCTGGAATTCCAGCTTCTCCACGTGCGCCTGGAAGCGCTCGACATCGGCGACCACCGCCAGTGCGGTGTCCTCGTCGTCCTCGCTCTCGGCCAGTTCCAGGAACTCCAGCGCCTCGTTCAGCCCGTCGAGCACGCTGGCGATGCCGCCGACGGTCTTCTCCAGGTTGGCGCGTTCGCGGCCCAGGCTCTGCGCGCGCTCGGGGTCGTTCCAGACATCGGGGCTCTCAAGCTCCCGGGTGACTTCCTCTAGGCGTTCTTTTTTGACGTCGTAGTCAAAGAAACCCCCGAAGCGACAGCACCCGCTCGGACAGATCGGCGATGCGATGGCGAATGGGATTGAGTTCGATCATGGCGGCATTCCGGCAAACGGCAAACAAGAGCGCGATTCTAGCAATTCCGGCCGCCGCGCCACAGCGCGCGCGCGGCGCCGCCCGGGCCGGGCAGCGCGGCGATCACTCGGCGACCGCCGCCTCGCCCTCCCCGGCCGCCGCGCGCAAGGCGGCGCGGTAGCGGCGGCTGCACGGCACATGGCGGCCGTCGCGCAGGTGCACGCGCGCCTCGCCGGCCTCCAGCGGCTCGATCGAGACCACGCAGCCCAGGTTGACCATGTAACTGCGGTGGATGCGCACGAACACGGCCGGGTCGAGCCTGGCCTCGATCGCGGCCATGGTGCTGCGCAG
This sequence comes from Xanthomonas translucens pv. undulosa, assembly GCF_017301775.1. NCBI lineage: Bacteria > Pseudomonadati > Pseudomonadota > Gammaproteobacteria > Lysobacterales > Lysobacteraceae > Xanthomonas > Xanthomonas translucens. The sequence goes on along the minus strand of NZ_CP063993.1, from coordinate 4,443,829 downwards.
CGGGTAGTCGTGGCTGCGCACGCGCAGGTTGACGTAGTTGCCCGAGGCCTGCAGCCATTCGATATCGGCAGCGGCGACCAGGAAATCGCGGCAGAGCTTGCGCACCAGGAAGCGTTCCGGGCGCTCCAGACCAAGAAAGGCCAGCAGTGGTTCTTCGGGATGAAGGCGCACATCGGGGTGGATCGGGACTCGGGCCTGGTGCACACGGTGGTGTCGACCGCGGCGAACGTGGCCGATGTGACGCAGGCGCAGAAGCTGCTGCACGGCCAGGAGCGCGAGGTCTACGCCGATGCCGGGTATACCGGGGCGGATGAACGTGCTGTTTGCGTTGTCGAACCTATGGATGGCGCGCAGGCGCTTGCTGGCGATAACGGGGAAGGTGTGCCTGCGAACTGAAAAGGATGGGGTTGTTCGGCAGGTGACGGCCTGAAATGGCCTGGATGAGGGGAAATACGTGCATCCATTTGCCGGTCAACCAGCCTCGTCCGATCACGCCTCTTGGATCCGTGGCTTGTTCAGAGCTTCCTTAATCAAATAAAGAAATCACGCACAGCCATATGTTTTTCGACTAGCTGGAAGGCAAATAGTAAGGCCTAACCAAAACACCTCGGGTCGCGCGCAAGCAACGCTGGGCGATGCAGGCCGACAGCTACCGACGCACGGCACGCAGTGCGCCCAATAGCTCCTGGCGCGAAGCAGGAAGACGCGGCCGCCGCCGCGCTATCCCGCTCAGCCCGGCGGGCGCTCCGGATACAGGCGCTTGGCCGCGTTGCGCAGCGCCAGCAGGATGCGTTCGGCACCCGGCGGCAGCATGTAGTCGCGGCGGCGGATGATGCCGAACGACTCCATCCGCACCCCCAGTGCGATCGGCAACACGGCCAACAGCTTGGCCTGTACGTACGGCGCCACCGCGTCGGCCGGCAACGCCGCCAGCAGGTCGCTGCCGCGCAACAAGCTGGTCAGCACCGGCAGCGACGAGGTTTCGATGACGTTCTGGGGGGGCGGCACGCCGTGCTCCAGGAACATCGCATCCAGGCGCGCGCGCAGCACGCTGTCGGTCGGCGGCAGCACCCAGCCGTAGCGCACCAGGTCGGCATGGCGCAGGTCGGCGCGCGCCGACAGCGGATGCCCGGCGCGCGCCACCGCCGAATGCGGCTCGTCGGCCAGCGGTTCGAACTCCAGCTCATCGCCGCCATGCGGGCCGAGGATGCGCCCGATCACGATGTCGAGCTGGCCGTCCAGCAGCTTGGCCACCAGCGGCCGGCTGTAGTCCATCGCCACCCGCACCAGGATTCCAGGGAACTCGCGCTTGACCTCGGCGATCGCCTGCGGCACCAGGTTGGTGCCGGGATTGACCACGGTGCCGATCGAGACCTGACCCATACGCCCCTCGCGCAGCGCCGCAATCTCCTCCTGCGCACGGCCAATCTCCGACATCGCCGCGCGCGCGCGGCGGATCAGCACCTGCCCGTACCAGGTCGGCTCCACCCCGCGCGCATGCCGCTCGAACAGCTTGACCCCGAGCAGATCCTCCATTTCCGCCAGCAGCTTGGAGGCCGCCGGCTGGGTCATACTCGCCGCCTCGGCCGCGCGCAGCACAGAACGGTGCTCGTGCAGCTGCAGCAGCAGCAGCAGATGGCGGGTCTTCAGGCGTGCGGCGTTGAACCAGGGATTGGCGGGAGCGGTCATCAGCGGAAGGCGTCCAGGTAAAGAAGATGCGTATTCACAACCGGAATAGCATATGTCTAAAATTTCATTTGCCGAGCATATCTTCGCGCGCGCAGCCTATTGTCCAGTCGCGACTCCGGCCGCGACGCCATCCCACCGTCACACCGCCTCGTGAAGGCGCCGGCGCGTCGCGCCAGCGTAGATCAGCAGGACGCTCCGCCAGCGCACCGGTCGATGGCGCCCGCCCGCGCGTCGCCAACGGGACGGCCGCGCAGCGGCGTGCCCTTGCGGCCGCACACTGGTCGCGTCGCGGTGGACGCCCCTCGCTCCATGCCCGTTGCCAGGTAAGCTGATGTCCGCCGTCTCCCCGTTCCAGTTTCCCCTGATCGCGATCCTGCGCGGCCTCACCCCCGACGACGCGCTGGACCATGTCGGCGCGCTGGCCGAGGCCGGCTACGACGCGATCGAGATCCCGCTCAACTCGCCGCGCTGGGCCGACAGCATCGGCGCGGCGGTGCAGGCGTTCGGCCAGCGCTGCTGGATCGGCGGCGGCACGGTGCTGAAGATCGTCGACGTCGACACCCTCGCCGACCTCGGCGCGCGCTTCATCGTCACCCCGAACACCCGCCCGCCGGTGATCCGCCACGCGGTCGCGCGCGGCCTGCAGGTGGTGGCCGGATTCGCCACCGCCACCGAAGCCTTCGACGCGCTCGACGCCGGCGCCCAGATGCTCAAGCTGTTCCCCGCCGCCACCTACGGCCCTGGCCACCTGCGCGCGCTGCGCGCGGTGCTGCCGCCGACGGTGCCGCTGTTCGTGGTCGGCGGGGTCAGCACCGACACCCTGCGCGACTACCTGGCCGCCGGCGCGATCGGCGCCGGCATCGGCGGCGAACTGTACCGGCCGGGGCAGGCGCTGGCGCAGACCCGGGCGCAGGCCGCCGCCTTCCGCCAAGCCTATCTGGACCACGCATGAAGATCGTTCGCCTCACCACCTACCACGCCGCGCCGCGCTGGTTGTTCCTGAAGATCGAAACCGACGAAGGCATTACCGGCTGGGGCGAACCGGTCATCGAAGGCCGCGCGCGCAGCGTCGATGCCGCGGTGCACGAGCTGAGCGACTACCTGATCGGCAAGGATCCGGCGCGGATCAACGACCTCTGGCAAGTGCTGTACCGCAGCGGCTTCTACCGCGGCGGGCCGATCCTGATGAGCGCCATTGCCGGCATCGACCAGGCGCTGTGGGACATCAAGGGCAAGGCGCTGGGCGTGCCGGTGTACGAACTGCTCGGCGGGCTGGTGCGCGAGCGCATGAAGACCTACCGCTGGGTCGGCGGCGACCGCCCGTCGGCCACCATCGCGCAGATCCAGAGCTACCGCGAGCTGGGCTTCGACACCTTCAAGTTCAACGGCACCGAGGAAATGAAGCTGATCGACGGGCCGCGCGCGGTCGATGCGGCGGTGGCCAAGGTCGCGCAGATCCGCGAGGCGTTCGGCACCAGCATCGACTTCGGCATCGATTTCCACGGCCGCGTCGCCGCGCCGATGGCGCGCGTGCTGCTGCGCGAACTGGAGCCGTTCAAGCCGCTGTTCGTCGAGGAACCGGTGCTGCCGGAACTGGCCGAATACTATCCGCGCCTGGCCGCGTCCACGCCGATCCCGCTGGCGGCCGGCGAACGCATGTACTCGCGCTTCGACTTCAAGCCGGTGCTGCAGGCCGGCGGCCTGTCGCTGCTGCAGCCGGACCTGTCGCATGCCGGCGGCATCACCGAATGCCTGAAGATCGCCAGCATGGCCGACGCCTACGATGTCGGCCTGGCCCCGCACTGCCCGCTCGGCCCGGTCGCGCTGGCCGCCTGCCTGCAGGTGGATTTCGTCTCGCACAACGCGGTGCTGCAGGAACAGAGCATCGGCATCCACTACAACGAAGGCGCCGACCTGCTCGACTACGTGATCAACAAGGAAGACTTCGCCTGCGACGACAGCGGCAGCATCGCCGCCCTGCCCAAGCCCGGCCTGGGCGTGGAAATCGACGAGGAGCGCCTGCGCCATGCCAACGAAAACCCGCCCGACTGGCACAACCCGGTCTGGCGCCATGCCGACGGCAGCATCGCCGAATGGTGAGTGAGCCCATGAGCGCCGCCCCCGCCCCCCCGCATACCGCCACGCTGGCCGTGGACAGCCGCTGCACCCACGGCGAAGGCGTGGTCTGGTGCGAACGCCGGCAAGTGCTGTTCTGGGTCGATATCGACGGACGCCAGCTGTGGCGCCACGACCCGGCCAGCGGCGCCAGCCGCCACTGGACCCTGCCCGACCGCCCCGGCTGCCTGGGCCTGTTCGACGACGGCCGCCTGCTGCTGGCCTTGGCCAAGGGCGTGTACGCGGCCGATCCGGACGCCAGCGCCGCCGACGCCACCGACCTGCCGCTGCACAAGCTGGCCGACCTGGAGCCGGAGCGCGACGACACCCGCGCCAACGACGGCCGCGCCGACCGCCACGGCAACTTCGTGTTCGGCACCATGAGCGAACGTGCCGACCAGGCCCCGGTCGGCAGCGTCTACCAGTGGTCCGCACGTCACGGCCTGCGCCGCCTGCCGCTGCCCGGCGTGGCGATCCCCAACGCGATCTGTTTCAGCGCCGACGGCCGCACCCTGTACTACTGCGATTCGGTGCGCCCGCAGATCCTGTGCTGCGACTACGACGCCGCCAACGCCCAGACCGGCAACAGCCGCGTGTTCGCGGACGTGGACCACCCCGGCGCCGAACCCGACGGCGCCATCATCGATGCCGAAGGCCACCTGTGGAACGCGCAATGGCGCGCCTGGCGCGTGGTCCGCTACCGGCCCGACGGCAGCGTCGAGCGCAGCGTCGCGCTGCCGGTCAAGCATCCCACCTGCCCGGCGCTGGGCGGCGCCGACGGCCGCACCCTGTACCTGAGCACCTCGCGCATGGACCATGCCGACGCCGAACTGGCGCGCACCCCGCAGGCCGGCGGCCTGTTCGCCGCCGCGGTCGGCATCGCCGGCCTGCCCGAAGGACGCATCGCCAGCGCATGATCGCCATCGATTGGGGCACCAGCAGCCTGCGCGGCTACCGGCTCGCAGCCGACGGCCGCGTCCTCGAGCAGCGCCGCAGCGACCAGGGCATCGGCGCCTGCCAGGGCCGCTTCGCTGCGACCCTGGCCGCGCTGATCGACGGCTGGCCCGGCGACGTGGCGCTGTGCGGCATGATCGGCAGCCGCAACGGCTGGATCGAACTGCCTTACGCGACCTGCCCGGCCGACGCCGACGCGCTGGCCGCGGCGATGCAGCCGCTGCAGGACCCGGCGCTGCCGGGACGCACGCTGTGGTTCGTGCCTGGCGTGGCCAGCAGCACCGAGGCGGTGCCGGACGTGATGCGCGGCGAGGAAACCCAGTTGATCGGGCTGATCGAGATCCTGGCGCAGGAGCCGCAGGGCGCCGGCCGCCACAGCGTGTGCCTGCCCGGCACCCACAGCAAATGGGTCGATCTGGAATACGGCCGCATCGCCGCCCTGGCGACGATGATGACCGGCGAGCTGTACGCGCTGCTGCGACAGCACAGCCTGCTGGCACGGCTGATGGACGCCGACGACGCGCAGTTCGACGGCGCCGGCTTCGACGCCGGCCTGCAGCGCAGCGGCGCGCCCGGCGGCCTGCTGCACCATCTGTTCGGGGTGCGCAGCCTGGGCCTGTTCGAGCGGCTGAGCGCGGCCGCCGCGCCGTCCTACCTGTCCGGCCTGCTGATCGGCCACGAACTGCGCGCGCGCCTGCCGCTGGCGCCGAGCGTGCACCTGATCGGCGGCAGCGGCCTGCTCGACCGCTACGCGCATGCGCTGCGCGCCTTGGGCAGCCAGGTCCGCAGCCACCCCGAAGACCTGGCCGCGCACGGCCTGTACCGCCTGGCGCAACGCCGCGGCGGCATCGGCCACTGATCCGGCGCGGCCGGCCGCGCGCATTCCCCACGCGGCGGCGCCGACTGCTTTAGAATTGCGCGCTTAACCGCCGGATCGAACCATGCCTTTTGTCGTCACCGAAAACTGCATCAAGTGCAAATACACCGACTGCGTGGAAGTGTGTCCCGTGGATTGTTTCCACATGGGTCCCAATTTCATGGTGATCGATCCGGACGAGTGCATCGACTGCACCCTGTGCGAGCCGGAGTGCCCGGCCAACGCGATCTACCCCGAGGACGACGTGCCCGCCGGCCAGGAAGGCTTCGTCGCGCTCAATGCCGAGCTGGCCAAGGCCTGGCCGGTGCTGACCACGCGCCAGGAACCGCTGCCCGACGCCGCAGAGTGGGACGGCAAGCCGAACAAGCTGCCGCTGCTGCTGAAGTAAGCGGCGCGCAACGCCGTCGAGGCAACCCCCACCAAGCCGCGCGAGCAGTTTTTTGTAGGAGCGGCTTCAGCCGCGACAGGCAGCATCGGTCAAGCCTGTCGCGGCTGAAGCCGCTCCTACAAGGGATTCCTGGAACCGCATCATCCGGCGCACTCGCCGGCGCCAGCACCTTTCCCCAAAACGACACGGGCGCCCTGCGGCGCCCGTGTCTGTTTATCGCAACGGCCGGCGCGAACGCCGGCCGGCACCACCGGCTCAATGGCCGAGCTTGGCCTTCAGCGCCGCGATCAGCTTGACCGGGGCATCGCCGCTGGCCGGCATGCCGCGCGGATCGACCGCCGACACGTAGACCCCGGCTTCCACCGCGACCACGCGCACCAGGAAGTTGCTGCCTTCGTAAGCCACGTCGTAGGAACCCAGCACCTGCGCGCGGCTGGCGATGGTGACGCCGGCGATGCCGCCCAGCGCGTCGCCGACCTGGCCGAACACCTGGTCGCGCGCGCCCGGCACCACGAAGCCGCTGTTCGACGCCGCCGGAGCCTGGCCCGGCGCGCTGCTGGCGCCGGGGCGCTGCGTGGCCGACGCCAGCGCCGGCACCTTCATCGCCGCCGAGGTGTCCGGGGCGGTCAGGTCCGGCGGCACTTCCAGCGGACGCATTTCGGGGGCCAGCGCATAGTCGCCGCGCGGCTTGCCCTTGTGGAACCAGCTGCACCCGCTGGTGGCCGCGACCATGGTGGTCGCCAGCACGGCGGCCGACAGCACGCGGACGTAGGGAACGGAAGCACGCATCGATAAATCTCCTGAGGTCAGGCCGCGAGCGTTTCGCGGCTGGATAGTTCTTCCAACGCGGCTGCGTCGGTGGCGAGACGGTCGGCCGTGGCGTGGTGCGCCGCGGACAGCGGCAGCAGCGGTAGCCGCAGGCCCTGGCCGATGCCGGCGCGCTGCAGCAGCGCCTTGACCGGGATCGGGTTGGATTCGATGCCGCAGAAGGCGTGGAACGGCTGCAGCCGCGCATCCCAGGCCTGCGCCGGCTCGGCCTGGCGCGCACGCGCCAGGTCGCACAGGCGCCGGTAGGAGGCCGGCAAGGCGTTGGAGGCGACCGAGATCAGCCCGTCGTAGCCGCCGAGCATGGCCTGCGCGGCGCTGCCGTCGTCGCCGCTGAGCACGGCGAAGCCGTCGCTGCGCAAGGCCAGCAACGCGGCGATGCGCTGCGGATCGCTGCTGGCGTCCTTGATGCCGACGATGTTCGGATGCTGCGCCAGGTGCGCCACCGTGTCCGACAGCAGGTCGCAGCCGGTGCGCCCGGGCACGTTGTACAGCACCACCGGCAGGCCGCCGTGCTCGGCCACCTGCAGGTAGTGCGCGAGCAGGCCGGCCTGGGTCGGGCGCACGTACGGCGGCGTCACCACCAGCGCGTACTGCGCGCCGTTGGCGGCGGCACGGCGGGTCAGCGCGACCGTCCTGGCGGTGCCGGACAGGCCGGTGCCGGCCAGCAGCGGCACGCGTGCGCCGATGACCTGCGCCGCTTCACGCAGGATCAGGTCGTACTCCTCGTCCAGCAGCGTGGCCGCCTCGCCGGTCGATCCCGCCACCACCACGCCCTGCACGCCGGCGTCCAGCTGGCGTTTGAGCAGCCGCTGCCAGGCGTCGAGGTCGAGGTCGCCATTGCCCTGGAAGGGCGTGGCCAGGGCGGTGATGATGCCGGAGAGGGACAAGATGCCTGATGCTCGCTGGATGAGAGGGCCGCGTGCGGCCTGCACGGACGGGATTCGTCCCGCATGTTACTTGCGGCCCGAAAGCACGGGCAAGTATGCTGCATAATGCGCCGAGCGACCGCCCGGACGCCGTTCAGCCTTACGCAATCCTACGCAATGCCGGAAGCCCCTTTGACAGACACCACGCCCCGGCCCGCGCCGACCGAAAACCACCTCCTGATCAACGCCTATACGACGCATCCGGAATCGCCGCTATTGCCGGTGACGCGCCGCATCGCCGACAGCGGCTGCAATCTCGTCGATGCGCGCCTGGCCACGGTCGGCCGCGACGTGTCGGTGACCGCACTGGCAACCGGCTCGTGGGACGCGGTGGCCAAGCTCGAAGCCATGCTGACCCGGCTCGACCGCGAGGAAGGCATGAAGCTGGTGTGGTATCGCACCGGCGCCAAGCAGGCGCAATCCAACCTGCTGCCCTACATCGTCGAGGTCATCGCCGCCGACAAGCCGGGCATCCTGTTCCAGCTGGCGGATTTCTTCGACCGCCAGGGCATCACCATCGAGAACCTGCAGAGCACCCGCTACCGCGCGATGCAGACCGGCGCGGAGATGTTCTCGGCGCAGGTGACCATCGGGGTGCCGGCGAACATGCACATCGCCGCGCTGCGCGACGATTTCCTCGAGTTCTGCGACCACCTGAACCTGGACGCGATCATGGACCCGATGAAGTTCTGATCCGCGCTGGACATCGACGCAGTCGAACGCAGATGATGGCGATGCACGCGGAGGATACCCCATGAAAGACGGCGACACCCTGGATCGCACCACGCTGGCATTGCCGCTGGCCTTGTCCGGCGGCACCAGCGCCACGCTCGGCGATTACGCCGGCCGCTGGCTGGTGCTGTATTTCTATCCGAAGGACAGCACCCCCGGCTGCACCACCGAGGGCATCGACTTCAATGCGCTGCTGCCGCAGTTCGAGCAGGCCGATGCCGCCGTGCTCGGCGTCTCGCGCGATTCGCTGAAATCGCACGACAATTTCTGCGCCAAGCAGGGTTTCCGCTTCCCGCTGGTCAGCGACGCAGACGAGGCCCTGTGCCGCGCGTTCGACGTGATCAAGGAAAAGAACATGTACGGCCGCCAGGTGCTGGGCATCGAGCGCAGCACCTTCCTGATCTCGCCTTCGGGCCGGCTGCTGCGCAGCTGGCGCAAGGTCAAGGTTCCCGGCCACGCCCAGGCCGTGTTCGACGCGCTGCAGGCCGCCGCCCAGCAGTGATCATTCGCGCTTCCCGCACGTCGCATCACCCTGCCCTGCGCAGGCGGTGATGGTCTTTCCCTGTCCCATTCCCAGGAATCCACGATGACCCGAGGCAAGCGCATCTACGTGCTGGATACCAACGTGCTGATGCACGACCCGACCGCGCTGTTCAAGTTCGAGGAGCACGACGTGTTCCTGCCGATGCAGGTGATCGAGGAGCTGGACAACGCCAAGAAGGGCATGTCCGAAGTCAGCCGCAACGCGCGCCAGGTGAGCCGTTTTCTCAACGAGCTGATCGAGGGCGCCGGCGCCGAGCAGATCGAGTCGGGCATCCCGCTCAGCCATCCGCAGGGCATCCAGCTCAAGAGCAGCGGCAGCATCGGCCGGCTGTACTTCCAGATCCGCCCGGTCGAGCCCGGGCGCAGCTTCGGCACCGTGGCACCGGACAACAAGATCCTGGCCGCAGTGCTGGCGCTGCGCGAGGAAGGCCCGGAAACCCCGGTGATCCTGGTGTCCAAGGACATCAACCTGCGGATCAAGGCGGCGATCAGCGGCCTGATCGCCGAGGATTACGAGAACGACCGCGCGCTCGACGATTTCAGCCTGCTGTACACCGGCGCGATCGAGCTGCCGGAGGATTTCTGGCAGAAGCACAACCAGGACCTGCGCAGCTGGAGCGACAAGGGCCGCACCTGCTACGAGATCGCGCTGGCCAACGACGAGGACTGGTATCCGAACCAGTACCTGTACCTGCCCGGCGACGACGAAGTGGAACTGCGCGTGGTCAAGGTCAGCGGCGAGCGCAAGGCGACGCTGGCCCTGGTCGACGATTTCCGCAGCGGTCAGCACGCGGTGTGGGGCATCACCGCACGCAACCGCGAGCAGAACTTCGCGCTCAACGCGCTGATGGACCCGGAGATCGACTTCGTCACCCTGCTCGGCACTGCCGGCACCGGCAAGACCCTGCTGGCGCTGGCGGCGGGCCTGGCGCAGACCATGGACCAGCAGCGCTACCGCGAGATCATCATGACCCGCGCCACGGTCAGCGTCGGCGAGGACATCGGTTTCCTGCCCGGCACCGAGGAAGAGAAGATGACGCCGTGGATGGGCGCGCTGACCGACAACCTGGAAGTGATGACCCATAACCAGGAAGGCGGCGCCTGGGGCCGTGCGGCGACCAACGACCTGCTGGCCAGCCGGATCAAGATCCGCTCGATGAACTTCATGCGCGGGCGTACCTTCCTGTCGCGCTACCTGATCCTTGACGAAGCACAGAACCTGACCCCAAAACAGATGAAGACGCTGATTACCCGCGCCGGCCCCGGCACCAAGATTGTGTGCCTGGGCAACGTCGAGCAGATCGACACGCCGTACCTGACCGAGACCACCTCGGGCCTGACCTATGCGGTGGACCGGTTCAAGGCCTGGCCGCACAGCGCGCACGTCACCCTGCGCCGCGGCGAGCGCTCGCGCCTGGCCGACTACGCCTCGGAGGTGCTATGAACGCCGCCAACGCACGCCGCCTCGGCGGAGCAGTCCTGGCACTGGCCCTGCTCGGCGCATGCAGCACCGCGCGCGGGCCGGCCAGCGTGCCGACCGCGATCAAGGTCGGGCAATCGTGGATCGTCACCCGCAACAGCGCCGCTGCCGAGGTGCTCGATACCTGTTCGCGTGATAGCCCGGCGCGCCAGGGCGGCGTGCTGAGCGGCTACTGGGTGCCGACGATCGAGCAGATCGCACAGCTGGAAGCACGCCTTCCGCAACTGCAGCCGACCATTGCCGCTCCGGCCAGTGCCGACCGCCAGTACGTCGGCATCCTCTACCGCGGCAAACACGCGATCTACGTCAACGCGTTCAAGCCGCATGACGACAGGGACGTGGATCCCAGCGTCGATGCGGTGCGCGTGTGCGGCGGCGGCAGCGGCTTCTGGGGCGCGGTCTTCGATCCTGTCAGCGGCACCTTCTCCGAGATCGCCGTCAACGACGCGAAGTAGGCCGTACCCCATGCGCCGGCCGTCCTCGCCCAGCCCGTCGCGCGCCGCGCGGCGGCGGCGCCGCGGCGCATGAACGTCGAACTGCCGCGCTGGGCCTGGGCGTTTGCCGGCGCCCTGGCCTGCGTCGCCGGCATGGTCAACGTGGTCGGCTACCTAGGCTTCGAGCACCAGGCGGTGACCCACCTGACCGGCACCACCACCCTGCTCGGCGCGGCGCTGGCCGATGGCGACCTGCGCGTGATCGGCCAACTGCTCGGCGTGGTCCTGGCCTTCCTCGGCGGCGCCGTGCTCAGCGGCATCGTGGTGCAGGACAGCCGCCTGCGCCTGGGCCGCCGCTACGGCGTGGCGCTTGCCTTGGAAGCATTGCTCCTGCTGGCGGCGATGCAGGCGTTCAAGCAGCAACAACTGCTCGGCGCACTATTCGCCGCCAGCGCCTGCGGGCTGCAGAACGCGATGACCACCACCTACAGCGGCGCAGTGGTGCGCACCACCCACCTGACCGGCATGTTCACCGACCTGGGCATCGGCCTGGGCCAGGCCCTGCGCGGCCTGCCGCTGCCGCGGCGGCGCATCCGCCTGAGCCTGCTGATCATCGGCGGCTTCCTGCTCGGCGGCGTGCTCGGCGCCTGGGCCTACCGCCATGTCGGCTTCGATGCATTGCTCGCGCCAGCGCTGCTGACCGGTCTGGTCGGGACGACCTACACCGTACAGGCCCACTACCGGCGCCGCGAGCGCTAAGCGCGCCGGCCCGGCAGGCCCCCGGCACCGGACGCACCCTCGCCGGGGCGGGAGATCGCATGCATTGCATGCCAGGGCACTGCGCCACGCGCGCCAGCCGGGCCAGCTGCGGTTCAGCCTAAAAATTGCATCAGCCAGTCGAAATCCTCTTGCCGCAGCGGCGAAAACGCCTCATCGGCCACCAGCGCAGCGGCGGGCGCTGGCGGTTGCAAGCGCAGCGGATCGTTCCGGTCGCCACACTGCCGCAGGAACTCGAGCGGCGGCGTTCCAGGATCGAGCAGGCCGTCGGCGAAGTGAGTCCGTTTGCGGCGCTGTCCCCAACTGAGCAGCGAGCCGAGCATGTCCTGCAATCCGGAGGCCAAAGCGGAGCCGGCCGAACGGCGCCAGGATGGCCGTGCCGGCGGCGTGTCCGCGGCAACGTCGGGCAAGGCGCGTTTACGGCGGCCGCTCGATGTGGACGCCTGCGCCACCGGACTGGGAGACCGCACCGTGCTGGACGCCTCCAGGATGCGTTCCAAGGCCGCGGCCAACGTAGGCGAGGACGGCTCCGATGGCGCCTGCGCGGCGGCGGCCCTGCTCACGCCCAGGTTTCTGACAATCCGCTCCCAGCGCTGGGAGGCATCGGGAATCGTGCCGCCGATCGCTTCCAGTTCCGCGACCCCGACCCGCTGCAGCAATTGCAGCAGCGCCGGCCGGCTCAGCTTGAACGTGGTCAACGCCTCGTTGAAGGCGTGCAGCGGCGCGCGATGGCATTGGAAGAATCCCACCACCTTCACTACCCGCCTGGCATCGGGCACGTTGTGCGCCGTGGGCTCCGGCATCTGCGCCTGCTGCCGCCGGGTCAGCGCGGCCTCGCGCGGCAGGCCGTGCTTGACCGCCTCCAGCGCAGGGCGTCCGCCGATACAGGCCAGGGCGGCCAGGTGATCGGCGCCAAATGCAGCAGCCCCGGCTGCGGATCGGACAACTGCGCCTGCACGTCTTGCAGCGCGAGCCTGCCGCCCGCTTGGCTGGCGATGGACACCACTTGCACGCGGCTCAACCCATACCCCAGCAACTCGGCCAGCAACGCCTCCACCGCTAGCAGCGCCTGCTTGCCGCCGCAGTAGCTGGCGATGGCCACCACCTGCTCGGTGCTCAGACCATGATCGTGCTTCAGCCGCGGCAGCAGTTCCTCGACCGCTTGCAGCGCCTACTTGCCGCCGTCGTGGCTGGCGATAGCCACCACCTACTCGGTGCTCAGACCATGATCGCGCTTCAGCCGCGGCAGCAGCTCCTCGACCGCTTGCAGCGCCTGCTTGCCGCCGTTGAGGCTGGCAATGTCGCTGGCAATGTCCCCCACCTGCTTAGGGTTCAGTTCGTAGCCGGGGCCGCGCTGCGTCTTCACCACACCCTGTGGGCCGGACGACTCCTGCCCCGCCGCGACCGCGGCAGCCTCAAGAGGGAGGCGCGGCCGCGCGCCCAGATCGCCAATGCCGGCCAATGTCGTTGGTACAGCGGACGCTGCAGGCGCCGCCGGGTCCGATCCCGGCGCCTCGCTGGTGTGCGTTGCTGGTACTGCTGCCCGTTGGGGATTGATTTTTCGCACGTTTCGCCTCCTCGCGCCCGACCCGGGCGCCTAACGAGGACAGTAGTCCAGGCCCACCGCACCTGTCCTGCCCGATGCGAAACGCGCGCGATGGAAGCAAAGCCTGCCCAGGCCGATCCCAGCCTGTCCGGGCATGGCCATGCACCGCGCTTGCGCGACCGCGCGTTCAGCCGAACGATCGCATCAGCCAACCGGGCTGCGCTCGGCGCAGCGGCGAACGCCTCCCCCGCAATCGGCGCTGTCTCCTTATCACATCTTTGAGTGGCGATATGCTGCAACGCCATGATTTGACTGAATCATGGTGAACGATGTTTGTGGATGAGACGTATACGAGTACTTGCGTTACAAGCATGGGCAGGCGCAGCGGTATGTGGTCCGGGCGCAATCGGATCGAGGCTTGGCGCAGGGCGGGCAGCCCCTGTTTGGCGGCTTGTCTGGCGAGCAGAGGTGGCAGTACGAAGCGACGGTGGAGGTGACCCAGCGTGGCGGGCGCGCGGCGCGCAAGGCCCGGGTACAGGTGTGCGGTCGCCGCCTGGAGGTGAAGCCACCGGCAGATCGTGGCAAGCAGGCGGTGTCGCTGCCGGTCAACGTGGTGCTGGTGCGTGAGCCTGCCGGTAGTGAGCATGAACCGCTGAACTGGGTGCTGCTGACCAGCGAACCGGTGGAGACGGTAAAGCAAGTCAAGCAGATCGTGGGGTATTACGAGTTGCGTTGGCGGATCGAGGAATACCACAAGGCCTGGAAGAGCGGCGTGGGAGTGGAGCGACTGCGCCAGCACAGTGCGCAGAACTTGGAACGGATGCAGGTGATCACGGCGTTCGTGGCGGTGAGATTGCTGCAACTGCGTGAGCAGTTGCCAAGCCGAGCGGACAAGGAAGAAGTGCAAGCGGCCTTGCCTTGTGACCAGATACTGGGAGCCGAGGAATGGAGGGTGTTGTGGCTGACAGTCAAGAAGACGGCGCCCCCGCTGACGCCGCCGACTGCACGATGGGCGTGTCTTGCGGTTGCACGGCTGGGTGGATTTACCGATACCAAGCGCACCGGGCGTCCGGGCTGGGTCACTCTATGGCATGGTTGGCAAGTGCTACAGGAGCGAGTCGCAGGCTTCCGGCTGGCCACGGGAATGACGGCGTTGATGTGATAAAGAGACAGGCAATCGGCGCGGGGCCGGGCAGCGGCGGTTGCAGGCGCATCGGATCGCCCCGCCGTCCCGGTGTTTGCAGGTCCGCGAGCGCTGACGGGCGGTCGCCAAGCCGCCGCAGGCGCTGCACAATCGACGCATGAGCGAACCCACCGTTGTTTCCGCACTGAGCATCGCCGGTACCGATTCCGGTGGCGGTGCCGGCATCCAGGCCGACCTGAAGACCTTCGCCGCGCATCGCGTGCACGGCCTGTCGGCGGTGGCCGCACTGACCGCGCAGCACACCCGCGGGGTCGCCGCGGTGCACGTGCCGCCGTTGCCGTTCCTGCGCGCGCAGATCGACGCCTGCTTTGCCGATTTCGACATCGGCGCGGTCAAGCTCGGCATGCTCGCCAATGCCGCGGTGATCCACTTGGTCGCCGATGCGCTGGAGCAGTACCGCCCGCCGTTCGTGGTGCTGGACCCGGTGATGGTCGCCACCAGCGGCGCCAAGCTGCTCGAGGACGACGCGCTGGATGCGCTGCGCCATCGGCTGCTCCCGCTGGCGACGCTGGTCACCCCGAACGCCCCGGAAGCGCAGCTGCTGCTGGGACGCACGATCGAGAACGGCGAGGATGCCGAGCACGCCACCGCCGCGCTGCTCGACGCCGGCGCGCAGGCGGTGCTGCTCAAGGGCGGCCACCTGGACGAAGGCCATCGGGTGATCGACCGCTACGACGACGGCGTCAGCCGCAGCGAATTCAGCCATGTGCGCCTGGCACTGCAGGCCCACGGCACCGGCTGCACCCTCGCCGCCGCGATCGCCGCGCAACTGTGTCAGGGCCTGGCGCTGCCGGTGGCCTGCGAAGCGGCGATCGACTACGTCGCGCGTGCGCTACAGGGCGGCTACCGTCCCGGCCGCAGCGAGGTGGTGGTGCTGGACCACTTCGGCGCCGCGCGCCACGCGTGAGCATGCACGCGGCGCCGCGCCAGGCGCTGCTGTGGCTGCCCCGCTCGGCGTAGCCGCGGCGCGCGATCTGGATGGCACCGGAAACCCCGCTGCGCGCCCTGCTGCGAAAGCTGGCGCCGCGCACGCTTGAGCTGCACTCACGGATGCGGCACAGCTGGGCGCCGCGGCCGCCCCTTTCGCCTGGATGCAACGGCCGCCAGCCGTGGCGCAGGCCCTGCCCGGCAGCGCCGGCTGAATTTTTTCCGCCAAGGGCATTGACGGGTCCGGGGGACTCGGTAATAATTCCGCTCCTGACGACGCGCCCGTAGCTCAGTTGGATAGAGTACCTGGCTACGAACCAGGCGGTCGGGAGTTCGAATCTCTCCGGGCGCACCAGTCAGATAAAAAAAAACGACAAACCCGGTTTGTCGTTTTTTTTTGCGTGTTCGCCGGCTATTTGCAGGCGTGCGCGCGCAACGTGGCGCGCAGCCCGGCGGCGCATCGGCGCACGCCGCTGTAGACGAATCTGCAGAACTCGGGAATAATCCCGCGCCTGACAACGCGCCCGTAGCTCAGTTGGATAGAGTACCTGGCTACGAACCAGGCGGTCGGGAGTTCGAATCTCTCCGGGCGCACCAGTCAGATGCAAAACGACAAGCCTGCGCTTGTCGTTTTTTTTGCCTTCCGTTTGCCCCTGACCGCGGCTTGCGCGCGTGCACCTTTACGCGGCGACCTTGCCGCCGACGCCGTCCACCTGCGCCGCCGCGCCGCCGTCCAGCTCGATCACCGCATAGCCCGCCGCACGCCACGCGTGCAGCCCGCCGCGCAGCGGCAGCACATCCTCGTAGTGACGCTGGCGCAGGCGCGTGGCTAGCACCGCCGCCGACACCTCGTTCGGGCAGGCGCAATAGATGACGATCTTGCGATCGCGCGGCAACGCCGCGACGATGGCGTCGATGCGGCGATCGTCCACCTCCAGCGCACCGGGAATCGCGAACGGCTCGATCGCCCGATAGCCCGGCGCGCGGATGTCCAGCAGCACCGGCACCGCCTCGCCCTGCATCAACGCGTACAGTTCGTCGACGTTGATGCGCAACGTCTCCATCGACTTCAGCAACGCATGCCGGCGCCACGCGCGATAGCCGATATAGAGCACGAGCAAGCCCGCCAGCAGCAACACCGCACGCGTGCCGAGCAGGCTCAGCCAGTCCAGCACGTCGTGCACCTGGTCGGCGAACGCCAGGCCCAGCAGCAGCCCGCACCCCGCCCACAGCGCCGCTCCCAGCGCGTCGTAGCGCAGGAACTGGCCTGGCCGCACCCGCATCGCCCCGGCCATCGGCACCGACACCATCGACAGACCAGGGATGAACTTGGCCACTGCCAGCACGCGCACGCCCCAGCGCGTGTAGAAGCGCTCGGTCTGCTTCATGCAGGTATCGCGCGACAGCGACAGCCTGCACAGCGACTGCAGCGTGCGGTTGCCGTAGCGGCGGCCGGCGCCGAACCAGACCAGGTCGCCGATCAGGCTGGCCACGATCGAGACCGACAACGCGGCCAGCAACCCGCTCCACACCGCGCTGCCGTGGAGCACGGCATAGGTCGCACCGACCAGGATCAGGGTCGGCAATGCCGGCACCGGCAGGCCCAGCGACAAGGCCAGCACATTGACGAAGACCAGACCCAGGCCGTAACGCGCGATCAGTTCCTGCATGGCCGTGCCTGCGCCTGGGGGAAGAAAGGATGCGGCATTATCCTCCCGGTCGCGACGCCCGGCGCGTACAACGCCGCAGCACCGGCGGAACAGACCCGACCACCCTCAGTCCAATCGCGCCTGCAACTGCGCCAGCCACGCCTCGAACACACCGGGCTGGCGCATGCGCGTGCGCCACCAGGCCAGCGCCGCGCCTTCCTCGCCGCTGCGCCACGCCAGCTGGAACACCTCGTCCGGCTTCGGCTCCTCGACCTGCTTGCGCAGCAGCGCGCCGCACGCCAGCGCCGCCCGCGCATAGGGTTCGGGCAGGAAACCGAAACCCAGCCCGGCCAATTGCAGCAGGTACTTGCTGCGCATGTCCGGCACGGTCAGCGCGTCCTGGCCGAACAGCAGCCCGACCGTGCGCGGCAGCAGCCGCCGCGCCGAATCGGCAACCGCGATCGCACGATGCTCGGCCAGCTGGCTGCGGCCGAGCGGCTCGGCCGCCTGCGCCAGCGGATGGGTGGGCGCGACCACGAACACGAACGCCAGCGTGCCGAACGCTTCGGCGACATAGCCACCGCCGCTGGGTCCCTCCCCGGCCGCGCCCAGCAGCAAGTCCACGCGCCGGTCCAGCAGCGCCTCCCAGGTGCCGGACAGCGATTCCTGCACGATCCGCAGCCGGGTCCGGTCGGCGACCGCATAGAACGCGGCGATGTCCTCGGCCAGGCAGTCCGGCGCGAACAGCGAATCCAGACCCAGCGCGAACTCGGTCTCCCAGCCGGAGGCGACGCGGCGCACGCGCAGTTCAAGATCGGCGGCCGCGCGCAGCAGGTGCCGGCCCTCGCGCAACAGCTCGGCCCCGGCCGCGGTGAGCGCCACCTTCGGCCCCAGGCGCTCGAACAACTGCACGCCCAGGTCCTGCTCCAGCTTGGCCACCGTGTAGGAAATCGTGGACGGCACCTTGTACAGCGCCTTGCCGGCCGCCGAGAACGAGCCGCGGCGATCAATGGCGTCGATGATCTGCAGCGCGTCGAGGCTGATCATGAGCATTCGAATTTTTCGATGATAGGCACCGAATCTATCCGTTTTTCAAACCCGGCGACAGCGCGGATACTCGTCATAACCCCAAGGCAGCTACGGAATCAAGCGGATATCGCGACCGTTCTGCCTATCGATCCACTTGCACATACCGCCACTACCGGGAGCTTCCCATGTTGCAGATCCGCACCAGCGATAGCCGCGGCCGCGCCGAGCACGGCTGGCTGTCCTCGCGCCACACCTTCTCCTTCGGCCACTACCACGACCCGCGCCACATGGGCGTCGGGCCGCTGCGGGTGATCAACGAGGACCGGGTGCAACCGGGCCAGGGCTTCGGCACCCATGCGCACCGCGACATGGAAATCCTCTCCTACGTGCTCGACGGCGCGCTGGAGCACAGGGACAGCATGGGCAACGGCTCGGTGCTGCGCTACGGCGACGTGCAGCGCATGAGCGCCGGCTCCGGCGTGACCCACAGCGAGTTCAACCACTCTGTCAGCGAGCCGCTGCACTTCCTGCAGATCTGGCTGCTGCCGGAACGTGCCGGGATCGCCCCCGGCTACGAGGAAAAGCACTTCACCGCGCAGACTAAGCGCGGCCAGCTGCGCCTGATCGCCGCGCCGCAGGGCGAGGACGGCGCGGTGCGGATCCACCAGGATGCGCGGATCTATGCGGCGATCCTGGACGGCGCCGAGCGCATCGCCTACCCGCTGGCCAGCGGACGCGGCGCCTACGTGCAGGTCATCCGCGGTGCGCTGACGGTCAATGGCCAGGCACTGCAAGCCGGCGACGCAGCGCAGAGCGTCGACGAGGCCGAACTGCACTTCGCCGACGCGCAGGATACGGAATTCCTGCTGTTCGACCTGCCGCGCTGAACCGCGGCGCCAGCCCGAGCGCTGCCGCCACACAGACCGCACACGAAGCATCCGCCCGATGGCGGATGCTTCGCATTGGCGCAGCGGATCCGCACGCTCCACGATGCAGCATCGGCCACCCACCCCACTCATGCGTCCGCGCCACGCATCGCAGCGGATTCGGCGCCGTACCGCGCACTCCTCACGCCTCCCTCGGAAGGCCATGACGCGTCCTGCACGGCACCCGCGTCAATGCTTGCGCTCTTTTCCCCATGCCGGCATGCCGGCCGAGAGCCCTGCCCCGATGCGACACCCCGCCAGCGCCGTCTACGCCACTCCCTCACGCATCCGTCAAGGACGTCCCTTCCCCCGTGGCGCCATGTTCGACGGCCAGGGCACCAACTTCGCCCTGTTCTCCGCGCACGCCACGCGCGTGGAGCTATGCCTGTTCGACGACTCCGGCGCGGAAACGCGGCTGGACCTGCCTGAGTACACCAATGAGATCTGGCACGGCTACCTGCCCGACGTGCAACCCGGCCAGCGCTATGGCTACCGCGTGCACGGCCCGTATGCGCCCGGCGAGGGCCACCGCTTCAATCCCAACAAGCTGCTGCTGGATCCCTACGCCCGCGAAATCGAGGGCGACCTGATCTGGGCCGACGAACTCTATGGCTACACCGTCGGCCACCCGGATGGCGACCTTAGCTTCGACGAACGCGACAGCGCGCCGTTCATGCCCAAGTGCGTGGTGGTCAAAGACACCTACGACTGGGGCGACGACGCGCGCCTGCAGACCCCGTGGAGCGACACCCTGGTGTACGAGACGCACGTGCGCGGCTACACCATGCGCCACCCGCAGGTGCCGCAGGAACTGCGCGGCACCTGCGCCGGACTGGCCCAGGAACCGGTGCTGCGCTACATCAAGGAGCTGGGCGTCAGCGCAGTGGAACTGCTGCCGGTGCATGCCTACCTCGATGACCAGCACCTGCTCGACAAGGGCCTGCGCAACTACTGGGGCTACAACACGCTGGGCTTCTTCGCGATCAAGTCGCGCTACCTGGCCAGCGGCCAGCGCGACGAGTTCCGCGACATGGTCAAGGCCATGCACCGCCAGGGCCTGGAGGTCATCCTCGACGTGGTCTACAACCACACCGCCGAAGGCAGCGAACTCGGCCCGACCCTGTCGTTCCGCGGCATCGACAACGCCAGCTATTACCGCCTGGCCGAGGACAAACGCTACTACATCAACGACACCGGCACCGGCAACACCTTGAACCTGAGCAACTCGCGGGTGATCCAGCTCGTCAACGACTCGCTGCGCTACTGGGCCGGCGAGATGCACGTGGACGGCTTCCGCTTCGACCTTGCCACCATCCTGGGCCGCGAACCCACCGGCTTCGACCAGCGCGGCGGCTTCCTGGACGCCTGCAACCAGGATCCGCTGCTGTCGGAAGTGAAGTTGATCGCCGAGCCCTGGGACTGCGGCCCGGGCGGCTACCAGGTCGGCCACTTCCCGCCGGGTTGGTCGGAGTGGAACGACAAGTTCCGCGACAATGCCCGCGCCTTCTGGAAGGGCGACGACGGCATGCTGGCCGAGTTCGCGACCCGCTTCACCGGCTCGGCCGACCTGTTCGATCGCCGCGGCCGCCGCCCGTGGGCCTCGCTCAACTTCATCACCGCGCACGACGGCTTCACCCTGCGCGACCTGGTCAGCTACAACGACAAGCACAACGACGCCAACGGCGAAGACAACCGCGACGGCTCCAACAACGACGGCTCCTGCAACTACGGCGCAGAAGACGCCAGCGACGACGCCGACATCCTGCAACTGCGCGAGCGGCAGAGCAAGAACCTGCTGGCCACGCTGCTGCTGGCGCAAGGCACGCCGATGCTGCTGGCCGGCGACGAGCGCGCGCAGACCCAGGGCGGCAACAACAACACCTATTGCCAGGACAACGAGATCACCTGGCTCGACTGGGACAACGACCCCACCGAGGGCCGACTGACCGACTTCGTCAAAGCGCTGAGCGCCTTGCGCAAGCGCTACCCGATCCTGGCCCGCGGGCGCTTCCTCAACGGCCAGTACAACGAAGAAGCCGGCGTGCGCGACCTCACCTGGCTCAATCCCGGCGGCACGGAGATGGAAGAAGCCCACTGGACCGAGGCCGGCGCGCGTGCGATCGGACTGGTGCTGGAAGGCAAGGCGCAGACCTCCGGAGTCAAGGAGCTGGCCAACGACGACACGCTGCTCATCGTCATCAACGCCTACCACGAAGGCGTGAACTTCGTCCTGCCGTCGGCCGAGGAGGCCCTGCACTGGAAGCTGGTGCTGTCCACCGACGAGACATTGCAGGCCGACACGATGCCAGCAGGCGCCAGCGACTTCCTGGCGCCGCCGCGCAGCGTCAGCGTGTTCGAGTACCAGCCGCCGCAGCCCGGTTGACGATCCGCAAGCCGGGAGTCGGTCGTCGCGATGCGACTTGGGCAAGTGCGGCGCAGGACGCAGCCGCCGGGAAAGACAGACGCCCCGGCGCCCGTTTGCAATCACCCGCCTCGTATGGCGCGCGCAAGGCAGAGCGCGCGCCATGCCGAGAATCGCGACGACGCCTCGCGCGCCAACCTGATCGAACTGATTCCGCACCTGGCCATCCTGTACGTCTACGACAACAGCAGCCCTGCAGATCGCGACGGCCAGGTCACCGCCCTGCTGGTGCTGGGAATGGACCAGAGCGGCGTCCACAACCCGCTCAGCGCCGAAGAGTTCGAGCACGTCCAGGAATCGGCCAAACCCATCGTCATGGCAGCTCTCGAGGCCCGCCCATCATGGCCCAGAGCGTCTGATCGTCACGACGTGCTGGCGCACAGTCGCACACTGCAACTGCACGGGATTGGAGCATCGCCTCGGCACTCAAACTTTCCAGCGCTTAAACGTCGCTCTCGAATGCGACCGATCTTCACTCAAGACATACCGCACTGCGCGCAGCGTGGCGGTGCC
The DNA here is from genome assembly GCF_017301775.1 of Xanthomonas translucens pv. undulosa. NCBI lineage: Bacteria > Pseudomonadati > Pseudomonadota > Gammaproteobacteria > Lysobacterales > Lysobacteraceae > Xanthomonas > Xanthomonas translucens. The sequence continues at coordinate 4,421,870 of NZ_CP063993.1, read as the reverse complement.
CGCTCAAGGGCATTCACTTACTCGCGGAGTCAACGATGGACAAGAATCGCACTGAAGGCGCCAAGAACCAGATCAAGGGTACCGTCAAAGAAGTTGTCGGCAAGGTCACCGGCAATAAGCTGAAGGAAGTCGAAGGCAAACTTCAGAATGGCGCCGGCAAGATCCAGAGCGAAGTCGGCAAGGCGCGCGACAACGCTCGCAGCTGAGCAGGGACGCATACCTCGGCGCCTTGCAGCACTATGAGCGACTAGGGAAGCTCTGAGGCTCTTGTCCTCGCCCATTCAGGTGAAGTGGAAGATTGGGATGCCGCCCTCCTCCCTGCAGTCCTCCAGCTCCAGCCTGGCCACCTCGTTGGACCGGGCGCCGGTGTAGAGCAAAATGAGCGGGAGCCACCGGGCCGCTTCGCCCTTCAACTGCTTGAAGTTCTCCGGGTCGAAGATGCGCTTGACCTGGTCAGGCGTGAACGCCTGCGAACCATGGCTCTTTGCCCGCTGCTTCTTCAGCTGCCTGGGCACGGAGGCGTGCCCGGACGCAGGGTTGTCGCCCTGCGGGTAATGCCCGGCCGTCTGGGCCCACTTGATGAAGTCTGCGCAGGCCGAGAACCGGTTCGTGATGTAGGTGATGACCCGCTTCTGCGCGGTCTCGTGCAAAAACCACTCCGAGAAGTCGGTCCGCGTCAGCTCCTTCAGCATCACCGGGCGCTTGCCCTTGCCCTTGCGCTGGCTCGCCACGAAGACCTCCAGGTCCTTCATGGCCCGGGTTTTCTGAACGATGGTCTTGGCGGTGTTCTTGCCCTGGATGCTGACCAGATACTTGTCGCGCGCGGCGGCGAGGGTCAGACCAGCGGAGCGAGCCTCGCTGATGGGCTTGACGACCCTGAGCGCCGGGAATGGCGCCGGCGCGGGCACCGAGTGCTGCGCGGCCAGTTGCCGGAACAGCGACAGGTCCTTGTCGTCGTTGATCTCCACCTGCCCGAACGAGGCCCCGCCCGGCAGCTTCACGTCCTTGAGGATCAGTTCGAGCGACGACGTGCCCTCCAGGCTCCTCAAGAGCTCATCCAGCTCCGACCCCATGCTGCCGTTCCTGATGGCTGCGAAGGCTCGAGCATAGCGCTGCTGCATCAGCAACGCGTAGCCAAGCGCGGCGCGATCGCAGGCCGTGCCGGTGCTGCGCTTGACGACCTTGCGCCCGAAGCGCGCCTGCAGATCCGCAGGAATGCGCAAACGAACGTAGTAGCGACCGGTCTCGCCGCGCGTGAGGTAGTGCGCTACTCGCATGGAAGTGTCCAAGCAAGTGTCCAAGGCGCGGGAAAAGAAAAACGCCCACAAATCGTTGATTTGCGGGCGGTTTCTTGACAATGGCGGAGTGAGAGGGATTCGAACCCTCGATAGAGCTTTTGACCCTATACTCCCTTAGCAGGGGAGCCCCTTCAGCCGCTCGGGCATCACTCCGGATTTATGCGTTGCGGATATTCCGCGACCGGGCGCGAAGGATAACGGTTTGTAGGGCCTCAGGTAAACCCTTTCGACGCATCAATCGGAAGATTGATCGTCATGGCCGCCATGCGACGTCGGCTCGTCGCCACGCTGGATGCGCTGATAGATTTCTTCGCGATGCACTGGGACATCCTTCGGTGCGGTAATGCCAATACGCACTTGATTGCCCTTGACCCCGAGCACTGTCACGGTGACCGAATCGCCGATCATCAAGGTTTCGCCTACCCGGCGAGTCAGGATCAACATTTTTAAAATTCTCCAGGGAACCGGTAATTCCCACTGGTACGGCGTCCCGACATGGGCCGCCCCATCACGAAAGGGAACAAAAGAAGATCGATGTTAAGGGAAGCCGCGCCCTGCCAGCAAGGCGGCGCGAGTTCGTGTTCAGGGGAGATGTTGCTTGACCCAGGCAGGCACGCCCTCGAGCGCAAGCGCAAGGGCGGGCCCGTCCTCGCCACCACCCTGGGCCAGGTCCGGGCGGCCGCCGCCCTTGCCCGAGATCTGACCGGCGATATGGCCCAGCAGTTCCCCGGCCTTGACCCGGCCCATTGGGCTGCCATTCACCCCGGCAACCAGGGCCGCCTTGCCCTCGCTGGCCCCGGCCAGCACGATCACGCTGTCGCCCAGCTGCTGCTTCAGGCGGTCCATCGCCTCGCGCAAGGCCTTGGCGTCGAAGCCTTCCAGACGCACCGCGAGCACCTTCACCCCGGCCACCTGGACCGCCGCGGCGGCCAGGTCGGCGGTGGCGCCGGACGCCAGCTTGGCCTTCAGCGCCTCCAGCTCGCGCTCCAGGCGCTTGTGCCTGTCGCCCAGCTGGCGAATCTTCTCGACCACGTCAACGGCGCTGCCGCCGACCAGTTCGGCCGCCTCGTGCAGCTTGGCCTCTTCGGCCGCCACATGATCGAGGGCGCCCTGCCCGGTCACCGCCTCGATGCGGCGTACGCCGGCGGAGACGCCGCCCTCGCTGGTGATCTTGAACAGGCCGATGTCGCCGGTGCGCGCCACGTGCGTGCCGCCGCACAGTTCGGTGGAGTAATCGCCCATCTTCAACACGCGCACGCGTTCGCCGTATTTTTCGCCGAACAGCGCCATCGCGCCGAAATCCAGCGCTTCCTGCATGCCCATGTGGTGCACTTCAACCGCGTGGTTGGCGCGCACCTGCGCATTGACCTTGCGCTCGATCACCGCCAGTTCGGCGGCGCTCATCGGCTGGAAGTGCGAGAAGTCGAAGCGCAGCCGGTCCGGCGCGACCAGCGAGCCCTTCTGCTGCACGTGGGTGCCCAGCACCTCGCGCAACGCGGCATGCAGCAGGTGCGTGGCGGAATGGTTGAGGATGGTGGCGCCGCGGCGATCGCTGTCGACCTGCGCCGACAGCGTGGCGCCGACCTGCAGGCGGCCGCTGCGCAGTTGGCCGACATGGCCATGGAACTGGCCGGCGAACTTCTGCGTCTCCTCGACCTGGAACAGCACGCTGTCTGCGCTCAACTGGCCCAGGTCGCCGACCTGGCCGCCGGATTCGGCGTAGAACGGGGTGCGGTCGAGCAGTACGATCGCCGCATCGCCGGCCTCGATCGATTCGACCGGGCGCCCGTCCTTCAACAGCGCGACCACCTTCAACGCATCGGCCTGCAGCGCGTCGTAGCCCAGGAACACGGTGGGCACCAGCTGCGCCACCAGATCGGCCGGCAAGGTGGTGCCGCCGCCGAACTTGCCGGCCGCGCGCGCGGTCTCGCGCTGGCGCTCCATCGCGCTTTCGAAGCCCGCCATGTCGACGTCCATGCCGCGCTCGCGGGCGATGTCGGCGGTGAGATCGACCGGGAAGCCATAGGTGTCGTACAGGCGGAACGCGTCCGCACCAGGGATGCTGCCGCTGGCGCGGGCGGCGATCTCGTCGAAGATCTTCATGCCCGAATCCAGGGTCTCGGCAAAGCGCTCCTCTTCGGCCTGCAGCGCCCGCTGCACGGTGGACAGCCCCGCCGGCAGTTCCGGATAGGCTTGGCCCATCAGGTCGGACAGGGTAGCGGCCATCTTGTGGAAGAACGGCTGGCGCACGCCGAGCATCCAGCCATGGCGCAGGGCGCGGCGGATGATCCGGCGCAGCACGTAGCCGCGGCCTTCGTTGGACGGCAGCACGCCATCGACGATCAGGAACGAGCAGGCGCGAATGTGGTCGGCGATCACGCGCAGCGACTTGTTTTCCAGGTCGGCCATGCCTGTCAGCTGGGAGGCGTGGCGGATCAGCGTCTGGAACAGGTCGATCTCGTAGTTGCTGTGCACGTGCTGCAGGATCGCGGCCAGGCGCTCCAGGCCCATGCCGGTGTCCACGCACGGCGCCGGCAGCGGCACCAGGGTGCCGTCGGACTGGCGGTCGAACTGCATGAACACCAGGTTCCAGATCTCGATGAAGCGGTCGCCGTCCTCGTCCGGGGAACCCGGGGGGCCGCCGGCGATATGCGCGCCGTGGTCGTAGAAGATCTCGGTGCACGGACCGCACGGGCCGGTGTCGGCCATCTGCCAGAAGTTGTCGGAGGCGTACGGCGCGCCTTTGTTGTCGCCGATGCGCACGATCCGCTCTGGCGGCACCCCGATCATGTCGCGCCACAGCTCATAGGCCTGCTCGTCGGTGTGGTAGACGGTGACAAGCAGGCGTTCGGCGGGCAGCTTCCAGACCTGGGTCAGCAGCTCCCAGGCCCAGGCGATCGCCTCTTTTTTGAAGTAGTCGCCGAACGACCAGTTGCCCAGCATTTCGAAGAAGGTGTGATGGCGCGCGGTATAGCCGACCGCATCCAGGTCGTTGTGCTTGCCGCCGGCGCGCAGGCAGCGCTGCACGTCGGCCGCACGCACGTAGCTGCGCTTCTCGGCACCGAGGAACACGTCCTTGAACTGCACCATACCGGAATTGGTGAACAGCAGCGTCGGGTCGTTGCCCGGCACCAGCGGCGCGGACGGCACGATGGTGTGGCCCTTCCCGTTGAAGAATTCGAGGAAGTCGCTGCGGATCTGGGAGGTGGAGAATTTGGCGGGTGCGTTCATGGGCTGGCTATAGACGAGCGAATGGATGTCCGGGCGTACTCCCTCAAGATCAGGGCGTGCCGAAACCGGACAAGACAATCCACCAAGGTTAGCAGGCCCGGCCCGCTCAGTCCTCCGGCTCGTAGCGCGTGGCCGCGCGGATGCTGTCGCCATCGAAACCGCGTCGCGCCAGCAAATTGGCGGCCTTGCGCCGCTGCGGCAGGTCCACCGGTCCAGCCGCGCCGAAGCGTCGCTGCACCAGATCGCGGGCGTTTTCGCTCCAGTCACCGTCGAATGCCGCCATCGCGGTAGCGGTGGCCTCGCTGTCCAGGCCATGGGTGCCCAGTTCGGCGCGTATGTGCAAGGGTCCGTAGCCGGTATTGGCGCGACTGCGCACCAGCAGTTCGGCAAAGCGGCCATCGTCCTGCCAGCCCTCGCCCGCCAGGCGCTCCACAGCGGTAGCGGCGGCGTCCGGCTCCACGCCGCGGGCCCGCAATTTGCGGGTCAGTTCCTTGCGCGAATGTTCGCGACGCACAAGCAGGCCCAAGGCCTGCTGCAATGGCGTCTGTTCCGGCTGCCGGCGGCGCCGGCGCGGTTCCTGTGCGTGTTGTTCGTCGTCACCCATGCAGGCTCACCCCGCCACGATCGTCAATGTGCCGTCCCTGGCACCTGCCCTCCTGGCTTGCTCAAGACTACCGAGGGAGACGAGCGGCACTGACTCCACCGCTCCCCCGGCAGAAGACCATCACGCCTCGGCGTCTGCGTCGGCATCCTCGGCTTCAGCCGCGCTCGGCGCGACTTCCGTCGGCTGAAACTTCTCGCGCAGCTCGCTTTCCAGCTTCGCCGCCACCTGCGGGTTGTCGCGCAGGTACTGGCGCGAATTGTCCTTGCCCTGGCCGATGCGCTCGCTGCCGTAGCTGTACCAGGCACCGGCCTTCTCGACCAGCTTGGCTTCCACGCCCATGTCGATCAGCTCGCCTTCGCGGCTGATGCCCTCGCCGTACAGGATCTCGGTGATGACCTGCTTGAACGGGGGCGCCAGCTTGTTCTTGACAACCTTGATCTTGGTCTGATTGCCGATGATCTCGTCGCCCTTCTTGATCGCGCCGATGCGGCGGATGTCCAGGCGCACCGAGGCGTAGAACTTCAGCGCGTTGCCGCCGGTGGTCACTTCCGGGCTCTGGCCGGGCATCATCACGCCGATCTTCATGCGCAGCTGGTTGATGAACACCACCAGCGTGTTGGAGCGCTTGATGTTGCCGGTCAGCTTGCGTAGCGCCTGGCTCATCAGGCGGGCCTGCAGGCCCGGCAGCTGGTCGCCCATCTCGCCTTCGATTTCGGCCTTCGGGGTCAGCGCGGCGACCGAGTCGACCACCACGATGTCGACCGAGCCCGAACGCACCAGCATGTCGGCGATTTCCAGCGCCTGCTCGCCGGTATCCGGCTGCGACAGCAGCAGTTCGTCAACGTTGACGCCGAGCTTGCCGGCATAGATCGGGTCCAGCGCATGCTCGGCATCGATGAACGCCGCGGTACCGCCCTTCTTCTGGCACTCGGCGATGGCCTGCAGGGTCAGCGTGGTCTTGCCCGAGGATTCCGGACCGTAGATCTCGACGACGCGGCCCTTCGGCAAGCCGCCGATGCCCAGCGCGATATCCAGCATCAGCGAGCCGGTCGGAATCACCTCGACGGCCTCGATGATGCGATCGCCCATCCGCATCACCGAACCCTTGCCGAACTGCTTCTCGATCTGGCTCAGAGCGGCAGCGAGCGCGCGCTTCTTGTTCTCGTCCATTTTGGTGTCCTTCGGAGATGAGGGTGATTTGCGGGGTAGGTTCAATTTAGCGGCCAGGTATCGCACGGGCTGAGACAGTGCGGGGCAAAGAAAAAATAATTCGTCCGGGCAGGTCTACAGCAGCGGCGAACAGCGATGTCGCGGGTCGGGAAAATCCGGCCTGCGGTGTAGTGCATTCTCCAAAATCAGCGGTTGGGGCGCAGCAGGCCGCAGTACAGGCCTTCGATGGCGAAATCCTGGTCCGGCAGCACTTCGATCGCCGCGTAATCCGGGTTGCGCGGCAGCAGGCGGATGCGGTCCTTGCCGATCTTCAGCAGCTTGACCGTGATCTCCTCGTCGATCCGCGCCACCACGATCTGCCCGGAACGGGCGTCGCGGGTGCGGTGCACGCCGATCAGGTCGCCGTCGAAGATGCCTTCGTCGCGCATCGAGTCGCCCTGCACCTTCAGCAGGTAGTCCGGTGCCGGCGAGAAGAACACCCGGTCCAGCACAACGAAATCGTCCGAACCGATGTCCGCGCCGATCGGCAGGCCGGCAGCGACCCGCCCCAGCACCGGCAGGCGCAGGATGTCGGCGCTGTCCACCTGCGGCGCCGGCGCCGGTGCGGCCGCGCCGGCCACCAGGCGGATGCCGCGTGCCTGGCCCGGCACGCGACGGATCGCGCCGGCCTGCTCCAGGGCTTCCAGGTGGTATTGCGCGGCACGGACGCCCTTGAAGCCAAAGGCGCGGGCGATCTCGGTCTGCGACGGCGGTGCGCCGTCGTGCTCGATACGCTGGGCGATCAGGTCGAGGATCGCTTGCTGGGTTTCGGTCAGTTCCATGGTTAGTAGTAATACTACTAAAAACGGGAATGAGCAACCACTGTGTGATCGCATCAAGGACGGCTGCCGTTCCGCGGACCGCCGCGCCCCTGCCGGACCTGGCTGCCACGCACCCGCACACCGGACTTCGCTGGCAGCGACAAGCGCTCCGCTCAGCGGCCGCTGCGCCAGATCGAGATCAGTATCCACACGCCCGACAGCGCCGCGCCGATGAAGCCGCCCACGCCGATCGCCAGCAGCCAGCGGCTGGAGACGCCGCCGACGCTGTTCATCACGATCGAGGAACCGATGATCAGCGCGGCGGTGACGATGCCCATGGTCAGCCGATTCGCGGCGCGGTTGACCTGGTCGCCGAAGCCTTTCAGCGACGTCGTCTCGACGTTGAGTTGCAGCCGTCCGCGCCGCGCCGCCTGTAGCAGCCGGCGGGTGTCGCGCGGCAGGTCGCCGAGCAGTTCCAGCGCGCCGAGCATGGTGCGCCGGCCGCGCTTGGCCATCGCCCGCGGGGCGAAGCGCTGCAGCATCACCCGCTCCAGGTAAGGGGCCGCGGCACCGGCCATGTCGAAATCCGGATCGAGCTGGCGCCCTACCCCTTCCAGGATCAGGAAGGTCTTGATCATCAGCGCCAGATCGGCCGGCAGCGCCAGCGCGTGCTGGCGCAGGATGGCGGTGACGTCGCCGAGCATCGCGCCGACCCGCAACTCCTTCAACGGCACGCCGCGGTACTGATCAACGAAACCGGTGATCTCCAGCTGCAGCCGCGCCTCGTCGATCTCCGCATCGCCATCGGTCCATTCCAGCAGCACGTCGGTGACCGCTTCGGCTTCCTGCGTGACCAGGCCGTGCAGCAGCTGCACGACCTGGTAACGGCGCTGCTCGGAGATGCGCCCGACCATGCCGAAATCGATCACCGCGATGCGCTCGCCCGGCAGGTAGAAGATGTTGCCCGGATGCGGATCGGCGTGGAAACAGCCGTCCTCGAGCACCATCTTCAGCACGATCTCGGCACCGACGCGGGCCAGCTGGCGGCGGTCCAGGCCGGCGGCATCCACGCCTGCCAGGTCGCGCCCGCCGATACCGGCGACGAAGTCCTGCACGTTGAGGGTTTCGCAGGTCCATTGCCAGTGCATGCGCGGGATCAGGATCTCGTCGTGGCCCTGGAAATTGGCCGCGATGCGCTCGGCGTTGCGGCACTCGCCGGCGAAATCCAGCTCACGCCGCAGCGACACGGTGAACTGGTGCACCACCTCCGCCGGGTGGTAGCGCTTGAGGTCGACCGCGCGCGCCTCGACGATCTCGGCGAGACGCGCCAGCAGCCGCAGGTCGGCCTCGATCACGTCGCGGATGCCGGGACGGCGCACCTTCATCACTACCGGGGTGCCGTCGTGCAGCCAGGCGCGATGGGTCTGCGCCAGCGAGGCGGCGGCCAGCGGCGCTTGCTCGACCTGGGCGAAGATCGCCGACGGTGCCTCGCCCAACGCCTCGATCAGTTGCGGCAGGATCTGCTCGTAGGGCAGCGCCGGCGCCGCGTTCTGCAGTTCGCCCAGTTCATCGATCCACTCCGGCGGCAGCAGGTCCACGCGCGTGGCCAGCACCTGGCCGAGCTTGACGAAGGTCGGGCCGAGATCCTGCAGCGCGCGCCGCACCCGCTGCGGCGCCGACATGCGCAGCATTTCTTCGGCGTTATGCCAGTGCAGCAGGCGCCCGGCGCGTTCCAGCACCTCGGCCATGCCGATACGGCGGACCACGTCGCCGAAGCCGTAGCGGATCAGCACCGAGGCAATTTCCTGCAAGCGCCCCAGGTCGCGGACCGTGCTCAGCGCCTCCCACATCGCGGTCGCCATCTAGCGCTCGAGAGTGTTCACAGCAGCGCGCCGAGTCCGTGCAACGCCGCGGCCACGGTCTGCCGGCGCACCGCGTCGCGGTCGCCGTCGAAGGTGAACAGCTGTGCGCTGGCATAGCCGCCGCGCCGCTTCCAGCCGACCCACACTGTACCGACCGGCTTGTCGGCGGAACCGCCACCGGGGCCGGCGATGCCGGTCACCGCCACCGCGATGCTGGCACCGGAATTGACCAATGCGCCGGACACCATCTCGATCACGGTCTCGCGGCTGACCGCGCCATGCTGCTCCAGGGTCTGCGGACGCACCCCGAGCAACGCCTGCTTGGCTTCGTAGCTGTAGGCGACCATGCCGCAGTCGAACCAGTCCGAGGAGCCGGCGATGTCGGTCATCGCCTTGGCGATCCAGCCGCCGCTGCAGCTCTCGGCGGTGACCAGGCGCTCGCGCGTGGTGCGCAACTGGTCGCTGAGCGCAGTGGCGAGTTGCAGGAGTTGCGGATCGGTAGGGACGGTCATGGCGCTGCTCGGGAAACCAATGCGCTTTGTAGCCCAATTCGCCACAGCTGTCGCGCTTGCGCGCCGTGGGGCGAGGCGTGGCTTCAGCGATGGTGGTGCAAGCGGGGTGGCTGTGCTGTCGCCGGTGCGTCAGATACAGCCTAGCTTGCATCGCTGCGCCAGCGTTGGCTTCGTGCCGCATCGATGAAGAGCAGCGACTCGCCGATTGAGAGGACGCCATCTGTAGGAGCGGCTTCAGCCGCGACGGGCGTTACCGGTACGGTCTGTCGCGGCTGAAGCCGCTCCTACAGCACCTGCGCAAGCTATATGCGCCTGAGTAGGAGATGCCCAGGCGACGGTGGCGACAGCGTCATCGCACGCGGCAGCTAACGCCGTTGCCACTCCTCTTCCTCGCGCGGCGGCAGCAGCGTGCGGATCGGCGCGCCGTCGGCGCTGGCGGCCAGGCGTTCGGCCTCGGTGATCGGGATGTCCACCTGCAGCAGCCAACCGTCTTCGTCGGCCTGCTCGCTGCGGATCACCTGCAGTTGGTGCAGCTGCGAGCGCAGGCGCCCGGCGCTGGGCGGCAGGCGCAGGCTGCCCTGCACGTGCTGCAGTCCCAGCCGCTGGCCGAGCACGCCCTGCAGCAGTGCCAGGCCGCGTTCGTCGCGCGCCGAAATCCACACCCGCTCGCGGCGCGCCTCATCCGGCACGCCATCCTGTGCATCGTGGCGCACGTCGGCGCCTTCGATGCGGTCGATCTTGTTGAACACCAGCAGCTGTGGCAGATCGCCGGCGCCGACCGCGTGCAATACCTCGTCGACCTGGGCGATGCGCTCTTCGCGCAGCGGATCGGCAGCATCGACCACGTGCAGCAGGAAGTCGGCTTCGCGCGCCTCGGACAGGGTCGAGCGGAACGCGGCGACCAGTTCGTGCGGCAGGTTGCGCACGAAGCCGACGGTGTCGGCAAGCATCGCATTGCCACCGGGCAGCGCGATGCGGCGCACGGTCGGGTCCAGCGTCGCGAACAGCTTGTCCGCGGCGTAGGCCTCGGCGCCAGTCAAGGCATTGAACAGGGTCGATTTGCCGGCATTGGTATAGCCGACCACCGCGATCCGCGGCAGTTCGCTGCGCACCCGCGCACGGCGCATCTGGGTGTGCTGCACCTCGACCTTTTCCAGCCGCTTCTGCAACTGTTCAACGCGCTTCTGCAGCAACCGGCGATCGGTTTCCAGCTGGGTTTCGCCGGGGCCGCGCAGGCCGATCGAACCGCCGCGCTGGCGCTCCAGATGGGTCCAGCCGCGTATCAGCCGCGTGGCCATGTGGCGCAGCTGCGCCAGCTCGACCTGCAGCTTGCCCTCGTGGCTGCGCGCGCGTTGCGCGAAGATGTCCAGGATCAGCCCGGTGCGGTCGATCACGCGCCGCTCCAGGTACTTTTCCAGGTTGCGCTCCTGGCCCGGACTCAAGGCATGGTTGACCAGGATCAGGTCGGCGCCGCTGGCCTCGGCCACGGCCTTGACCTCTTCCAGCTTGCCGCTGCCGATCAGCGTCGACGGGCTGGGCTTGTCGATGCGCGCGGTCAGCGTGGCGGCGATGCTGGCGCCGGCGGAGCGCGCCAGGTCGGCGAACTCCTCCAGCACGTCGTCCTCCAACGGTCCACCGGCATAGGGTTGGATCAGCAGTGCGTGTTCGCCGCGGCGGGAACGATCAAACACCCGCGGCTCCGGTCTTCAACAGCGTGCTACTCGGCTTCGTCATCGTCCGCACTGCCACCCTCGTTCTGCTGCACATAGCCACCGCCCGGTCCGACGCGCACGTTGCGCGCCGGCACCACGGTGGAAATGGCGTGTTTGTAGACCATCTGGCTCACGGTGTTGCGCAACAGCACCACGAACTGGTCGAAGGACTCGATGGTACCCTGCAGCTTGATGCCGTTGACCAGATACACCGACACCGGCACCCGTTCGCGACGCAGCGCGTTCAGGAAAGGATCCTGTAAGGATTGCCCCTTGGACATGCTTCACTCCCGTTTATTGTTTTTATGTGCCCGGGACGGCACTGCAGCTCCCCTGCCGTGGCCCGGACCGTCGATGTTACACAACCGCGGGCTCCAGCACAGCGCGGCGTGTAGCCAAATCAGCGAAGAAAGTCCGCTACTGCGGCATCCAGGCGCGCGCCGTCGCATTCGGGGTCAAACCAGCGCGCGTCCAGTTCCCCGCGCAGCCAGGTCAGTTGGCGCTTGGCCAGCTGGCGAGTAGCGAAGATCGCGCGATCGCGAAACGTCGCCGCATCGCTGGCGCCGTCCAGGTGTTCCCAAGCCTGGCGGTAGCTGACAGCGCGCACCGCCGGCAGCTCCAGCGGCCGCGCCACCTGGCGCAGCGCCGGCAAGGCGCGCAGCGCGCGCACCTCGTCGAGGAAGCCCTGCGCCAGCATCGCGTCGAAGCGCAGTTCGATGCGCCGGTGCAGCAGCGCGCGGTCGGGCGGCGCCAGCACCAGTTTCAGTACCCGCAACGGCAGTCGCGGCGGCCCGGGCTGCGCCTGCCACTCGCTGATCGGGCGGCCGCTGAGCTGGAACACTTCCAGCGCACGCTGGATGCGCTGCGCATCGCCGGGCCGGATCCGCCGCGCGGCCAGCGGATCGACCTGCTGCAGCTGCGCGTGCAGCGCCGCCCAGCCTTCGGCCTGCGCACGCGCGCCCAGCGCCGCGCGCAGTTGCGGATCGGCCGGCGGCATCGGCGCCAGGCCTTCCAGCAATGCCTGGAAATACAGGCCGGTGCCGCCGGCCAGGATCGGCAGGCGGCCGCGGGCGACGATCGCATCCAGCGCGGCACGCGCGTCCAACGCGAATTCGGCGGCCGAATAGGGTTGCCACGGATCGCGCAGGTCCAGCAGATGGTGCGGCACGCGCGCCAGTTGCGCGGCGTCGGGCTTGGCCGCGCCGATGTTCAGGCCGCGGTACACCAGCGCCGAATCGACGCTGACGATCTCGCCGCCGTAGCGCTCGGCCAGGGCGATGGCCGCGGCGGTCTTGCCGGACGCGGTCGGCCCCATCAGCGCGAGGGCGCGCGGGCGCCGGTCGGCCGGCATCAGTCCTCGTCCGGCCAGCGGAGCGCGGCGGGCGCGGCGCCGCTGCGCGGCAGCGGCACCGCCGCCAGCGCATTCCAGACCTTCAGCGCGTCGACCGTGGCGGCGACGTCGTGCACGCGCAGCAGCAGCGCACCGCGCTGCGCCGCCAGCAGGTGCGCCGCCACCGAGCCGGCCACGCGCTGCTCCGGCGCGGTGCGCCCGGTCAGTTCGCCGATGCTGCGCTTGCGCGACAGACCGGCCAGCACCGGCACGCCCAGTTCGACCAGGCGCGAGAGCTGCGCCAGCAACTGCAGATTGTCGGCGGTGCCCTTGCCGAACCCGAAACCCGGATCGACCAGCAGGCGGCGCTTGTCGATGCCGGCCATTTCCGCGGCGAAGAGGCGCTCGGCCAGAAACCGGTGCACCTCGCCGACCACGTCATCGTAGTGCGGCGCGCTGCCGGCGGTATAGGCGTCGTCGGGCATGTGCATCAGCACCACCGGCACCCGCAGTTCCGCCGCCGCGTCCAGTGCGCCGGGACGGCGCAGGGCCTGGATGTCGTTGATCATGCCGGCGCCGGCGGCGACCGCCGCGCGCATCACTTCCGGCTTGAAGGTGTCCACGCTCAGCGGCACCGCGGTCTGCGCCGCCAGCCGCTCGATCACCGGGATGACGCGGCGCAATTCTTCTTCCACCGACACCAGGGTAGCGCCGGGACGGGTCGATTCGCCGCCGATGTCGAGCAGGTCGGCGCCCTCCTCCACCAGGCGCAGGCCGTGTGCCACGGCCGCCTCCACCGTCGCATGCGCACCGCCGTCGGAAAACGAGTCGGGGGTGACGTTGACGATGCCCATCACCCGCGGACGATCCAGCAACAGGCGGCGTCCGCCACAGTCCAGGCTCGGCGAGGTCTCGAACATCAGTGCTGCTCCTGCGTGTTGCCGCGGTACATGGGGAGGCTGCGGGTGTCCTTGGTTGCAACCGGGGCTGCAGCGCGAAGCGTCGTGGCGACGACGGCGTTAGCGAGTGGCAGCAGCGATGGACGAGCGAGCGATGGCATGGGCAGCGGACGGTGATGACGGAGCGCCATTGTCGCCCAGTCGCAGTGCCTACGACGACGTGGCGGCGCGCTGCGTCCAAATGGTCGGCCGCAGCGATGCGACCCCTGCTCCGGCTGCCTGCCCTGCACCGCCGGATCTACAAAAGCACCGGCAACAAAAAAGCCAGGGATCGCTCCCTGGCTTTCTGATCGAACCGAGCGCGCGCTTACAGCTGCTCGGCCGGCCCGGTGATCGGCGGCAGCGGGCGCGAACTGCCCTTGTCGTTGCCGCCGTCCTTGCCGGACTTGTTCCAGCCCATCGGCGGCGGCGGATCGCGGCCTTCCATGATCGCGTCGATCTGCGGCACGTCGATGGTTTCGTACTCCAGCAGCAACTTGGCCATCACGTGCAGCTTGTCCAGGTTCTCGGTCAGGATATGCGTGGTCTTGGCATAGGCCTTGTCGAGGATCGAACGCACCACTTCGTCGATGCGGCGCGCGGTATCGTCGGACACGCTCTTGTGCTGGGTCACCGAACGGCCCAGGAACACTTCGTCGTCTTCCTCGCCGTAGGCGATCGGCCCCAGCTCGTCGGACAGGCCCCACTTGGTGACCATGTTGCGCGCCATCTTGGTGGCGCGCTCGATGTCGTTGGAGGCGCCGGTGGTGACCTTATCGGTGCCGAAGATCAGCTCTTCGGCGACGCGGCCGCCGTACAGCGAGCACAGCTGCGACTGGATCGCGACCCGGTTGATCGAGTACTTGTCGCCTTCCGGCAGGTACATGGTCACGCCCAGCGCCCGCCCGCGCGGGATGATGGTGACCTTGTAGACCGGATCGTGCTCCGGCACCAGGCGGCCGACGATGGCATGGCCGGCCTCGTGGTAGGCGGTGAGCGTCTTCTCTTCCTCGCTCATCGCCATCGAGCGGCGCTCGGAGCCCATGAGGATTTTGTCGCGGGCGCGGTCGAAGTGGTCCATGCGGACCTCCTTGACCGTCTCGCGCGCGGCGAACAGCGCCGCCTCGTTGCACAGGTTGGCCAGGTCGGCGCCGGAGAAGCCCGGGGTGCCGCGCGCGATCACCATCGGCTCGACATCGTCGGCCAGCGGCAGCTTGCGCATGTGCACCTTCAGGATCTGCTCGCGGCCGCGCACGTCCGGCAGGCCCACCACCACCTGGCGATCGAAACGGCCCGGACGCAGCAGCGCCGGGTCGAGCACGTCGGGGCGGTTGGTCGCGGCAATCACGATCACGCCTTCGCCGCCCTCGAACCCGTCCATCTCCACCAGCAACTGGTTCAGGGTCTGCTCGCGCTCGTCGTGGCCGCCACCCAGGCCGGCGCCACGGTGACGGCCGACCGCATCGATTTCGTCGATGAAGATGATGCACGGCGCGTGCTTCTTGGCCTGCTCGAACATGTCGCGCACGCGGCTGGCGCCGACGCCGACGAACATCTCGACGAAGTCGGAACCGGAAATGCTGAAGAACGGCACCTTGGCCTCGCCGGCGATGGCCTTGGCCAGCAGCGTCTTACCGGTGCCGGGCGGGCCGACCATCAGCACGCCGCGCGGGATCTTGCCGCCGAGCTTGGTGAACTTGGTCGGATCGCGCAGGAAATCGACCAGCTCGCTGACTTCCTCCTTGGCCTCGTCGCAGCCGGCGACGTCGGCGAAGGTGATCTTGATCTGGTCCTCGCCCTGCAGCTTGGCGCGCGACTTGCCAAACGACATCGCGCCCTTGGCGCCGCCACCGCCGCCCTGCATCTGACGCATGATGAACAGCCAGAAGCCGATGATCAGGATGACCGGCAGGAAGTTCAGCACCAGCGACCAGAAGCTCGGGCCGTTGGCCGGCTTCTGCCGGGTCATCTCAACGTTCTTGCTGTACAGCACGTCGACCAGCTTGTCGTCGCGCGGCCCGTAGACCATGCTCTCGCTGCCGTCGTTGCGCTTGAAGCGGATGGCGGTCACCGAAAGCCCGGTGTCGTCGGTGAAATCGACCGTCTTCACCCGTCCGCCGTCCACTTCCTTCAGGAACTGGGTATAGGTCACGGTGTCGTTGCCGGGACCGCCGGCCAGCCGTGGGGAGAAGCTCTGGAACACCACCATCAGCACGACGGCGACGACTACCCACAGCAACAGATTCTTGGTCAAGTCGTTCATCCTCATTGGCTCCGGTGTCCCTTCAACTCTTTCTCGATGCGTGATGCGACGGTTTCAGCTTACTTGATCTGGGCACGCTTGCCCTGTCCGAGGACATAGACCTCCGGCGAGCGCTTGCGCGATGCGGCCGGTTTGCGGATGGACACCTTTTCGTAACGGCGGCGCATCTGGCGGATGTAATCATCGGACCCGACGCCCTGGAACAGCTTGATCAGGAACGCCCCGCCCGGTTTGAGGTGGCTATCGGCGAACGCCATCGCCAATTCGGCCAAGTGCATCATCCGCGGCTGGTCCACCGCATCCATGCCGCTTTTATTGGGGGCCATATCCGACAGCACAAGGTCTACCCGGTTGTCGCCGAGCATAGCCTCGAACTGCGATAGCACCTCCTCTTCCCTGAAGTCGCCGTGAAGGAACTCCACGCCGGCCAGCGGCGGCATCTCCAGGATGTCCAGCGCCAGCACCCGTCCACGCTCGCCCAGCGACTTGCGCACCTGCTGCGACCAGCCGCCCGGCGCGGCGCCGAGATCGACCACCAGCATGTCCGGCTTGAGCAGCTTGTCGCGCTGCAGCAGCTCTTCCAGCTTGTAGGCGGCACGCGACCGCATGCCTTCGGCCTGAGCCTTCTTCACGAAGGGGTCGGCGAAATGTTCGCGGAGCCAGCGTTGGCTGCTTTTGCTGCGGGTTGCCATGGGAGCGCGGTCGGGGTGGGCGGCCATGATACCCTGATCGCCCTTGGCAACCCTGTTCTCGCCTGCATGTCGATCAGCCTGACTCCGTCCCAGAACCGCTTCCTGCGCGGCCTGGCACACGACCTCAAACCCCTGTTGCAGATTGGCGGCAAGGGCGTCACGCCGGCCTTCCTGGCCGAACTGGACGAGGTGCTGGAGCGCCACGAGCTGGTCAAGGTGAAGGTCGGCGGCGACGACCGCGAGGCCCGCGACGCGAGCATCGCCAGCCTGGTGGAGCAATCGCACAGCGTGCTGGTGCAGCGCATCGGCCACACCGCGATCCTGTACCGCCCGGCCAAGGAAGACCGCCAGATCGTGCTGCCGCGCGGCTGATCAGCTTGCCGGTGCCATCATGCAGCTGACACACGACCTGCCCGACTACGCCTACACCCTGCGCATGGCCGACGGCCGCCAGGCCAAGGTGAACGACCGCCTGCTCACCCGCAGCTTCATTCTCGCCCCGGACACCCTGGTCGAGACGTGGGATGCGCCGGCCGCGGCCGAGCTGCAGCCCCAGCACCTGCAGCCCTTGCTGGAAATGAACCCGGCGCTGGTGATCCTGGGTACCGGCGAACGTCAGGTCTTCCCCGCTGCCGCCGCGCTGGCGCTGTTCCTGACCCGCGGCATCGGCATCGAAGTGATGAACAACGCCGCGGCGGCGCGCACCTACAACGTGCTGGCGGCCGAAGGCCGGCGCGTGGCGGTCGGGTTCCTGCTCGAGGGCTGAGCCTGACACCGCGCCGAGCGGTGTGTGATCCGGATTCCAGCCGCCACGCTTTTTTGTAGGAGCGGCTTCAGCCGCGACCGACCATCACAGGTAATGCCCTGTCGCGGCTGAAGCCGCTCCTACAAAAGCAAAACAAAGAGCGGCAACAGCTGCGCGCTGCGCCGGCCGGAGATCTGCCCGACCGACGACGTGCCGGTTACTTGCTGGGCAGGTACAACAGCGGATCGACCGGCTTGCCGTTGTAGCGAATCTCGAAGTGCAGCATGTCGCGCGCCGCGCCGCTGCGGCCCATCTCGGCGATCTGCTCGCCGGCCTTCACGTTCTGGCCTTCGTTGACCAGGCGCTTGCGGTTGTGGCCGTAGGCCGACAGCCATTGCTCGTTGTGCTTGATGATGATCAGTTCGCCGTAGCCGACCAGGCCGGCGCCCGAATACACCACCACGCCATCGGCGGCGGCGCGCACCGCCTGGCCGCTGCTGCCGGCGATGTCCACGCCCTGCCTGGTGGTCTCGCCGACCACGAAACGGCTGACCACCGCGCCGTCGGCCGGCCAGCGCCAGCTGAAGCCGCTGCTCACCGGCGTCGGCACAGCGACCGGCGGCCGCGCGGCCGTTCCCGCAGAACTCGGCGGCGCTACCGGAGCGCTACCGGGCCGCGCGACGACTGTGCCGCTGCCACTGCCGCCGCCCGGCGGATACAGCTTCAACGATTGCCCGGGATAGATCGTGTACGGCGGCGGTAGCCGGTTCCAGGCGGCCAGGTCCTGCGGCGCGATGCTGTTGGCGCGGGCGATCGCGTACAGCGTGTCGCCGCGGCGCACGGTCGCGCTGACCCCGGGCTTGGGCACCGACGGCCGCGGCGCCGCAGCGCCTGGCTTGCTGCCGGGCGCCCCGGAGGTGCGCACAACGGTGGCGCTGCTGCAGGCGCCAAGCCCGATCGCCACCAGCAAGCACACGCTGCCACGCAGGCCGTTACGCACCACCCGATCGACGCTCATCCGTACTTCGCTCTCCATATGACCCACACCACCAGCAGCGCCAGGATCGCCATCGCGACCCAACCGAGCGGTTCGATCCAGCGGCGCAACGCGGCTTCCGCACGCGGCCCGCCCAGGCGGATCGCGCCGGCCACCAGATAGACGCGCTTGCCGCGGCCGACCAACATACTCGCCAGGAACGGTAGCAGCGGGATTCCAACGATGCCTGAGGCCCAGGTAAATATCTTCAGCGGGATCGGGGTGAAACCGGCCAGCACCAGCAGCCAGAACGCACGCCACGGCGACTCGGCGACCACCTCGCGCAGATGGCTGACCTGCGCATCGATCTTCTGCGTCCAGCCCAGCCACTCGATCAGCGGCTGCACCGCGGCGAAGGCGAAATGGCCGAGCGTGTAGCCGACCAGCGCGCCGGCCACCGAACCCATCAGGCTCAGCGTGGCGAACCACAGCGCGCGCCGCGGCTGCGCCAGCGACATCGGCGCCAGCATCACCTCCGGCGGCACCGGGAACACGATCGCCTCGGCGAAGCTGAGCGCGGTCAGGAACGTCGGTGCGCGCCGGTGGCGCGACCAGGCGATGGCGCGTTCGTACAACGGCCCGAATATCTTCATGCAACGCAACTCCGGTGATTCGATCCAGGGTGATTCAATGCAGGCTGATTCAATTCGGCGTGACTCAATCCAGCATGCCCGACAGCAGCGGGACGAAGCTCACCGGCGCCAGAATGTCCTGTTCGATACGGCCTTCGGCATCGCGGCGCAGGCGCACCAGCGATTGCGACGAAGGGCCGCCGACCGGCGCCACCAGGCAGCCGCCCGGTGCCAGTTGCTCGACCAGCGCATTGACCAGCGCCGGCGCCGCGGCGGTGACCACGATCGCATCGTAGGGGCCGTGCTCGGCCCAGCCGATGCGGCCGTCGTCGTGCTTGCTGCGCACGTTCATGCCGAGCTGGCGCAAGCGCTTGCGCGCCTGCCGCAGCAGGTCGCCGATGCGCTCCACGGTGTAGACCTCCAACCCCAGCGCGGCCAGGATCGCGGCCTGGTAGCCGGAGCCGGTGCCCACTTCCAGCACCTTCTTCGGCGCCGCCGCGAGCACGGTCTCGGTCATCCGCGCCACCACCCACGGCTGCGAGATGGTCTGGCCGTGGCCGATCGGCAACGCGGTGTCCTCGTAGGCGCGCGAAGCCAGCGCCTCGTCGATGAACAGGTGCCGCGGCACCGTGCGCACCGCGTTGAGGACGGCTTCGTCGCGGATGCCGGACTCGCGCAGGCGCTCGACCAGGCGGTCGCGCACGCGCTGCGAGGTCATGCCGATGCCGATCGCTTCCGGTTGCAGGCGCAGCCGCGGGGTCATGCCGGGTCGCTCAGCGCGGCGCTGAGGCCGCCGACCCAGCTGGCGACGGTCTCCAGCGCCTGATAGCGGGTCAGATCGACCTGGATCGGGGTGATCGAGATGAAGCCGGTGCGTACCGCATGGAAATCGGTGCCGGGGCCGGCGTCCTGCTCGCGGCCGGCAGGGCCGATCCAGTACACGGTGGCGCCGCGCGGGTCGGACTGCGGCAGGCACGGTTCGGAGCGGTGGCGATTGCCGAGCCGGGTGACCTCGAAGCCCTTGATCTCGCCCCACGGCAGGTCCGGCACGTTGACGTTGAGGATGGTGTCCGCCGGCAGCGGATCGGCCTTCAGCCGCGCAACGATCTCGACCGCGGCGCGCGCAGCGGTCTGGAAGTACTTGGGTTCGTGGTTGTGGGTGACCAGCGACATCGCCAGCGCGGGCAGGCCCAGAAAGCGCCCCTCCATCGCCGCCGATACGGTGCCCGAATAGATCACGTCGTCGCCCAGATTGGCAGAGTTGTTGATCCCGGAAACCACCATGTCCGGTTCGTCCTCGAGCATGCCGGTGAGCGCCAGATGCACGCAATCGGTGGGGGTGCCGGCGACGCTGCAGGTGTGCGGGTCGATGCGCTTGATCCGGATCGGCAGATCCAGGGTCAGCGAGTTGCTGGCGCCGGAACGATCGCGATCGGGTGCGACCACGGTCACTTCATGGCCCGCGCTGCGCAGTTGCTCGGCCAGCATCTTGATGCCGGGGGCGTCGACGCCGTCGTCGTTGCTCACTAGTACGCGCATGGGACTCCTCGGATAACCCGAGCATGATACCGGATGCGTCCCTCGCCTTCCGCCCTCGTGCACGGCTTGCGCCGCGCGACCGGCGGGTTACGCTGTGCGCCATGTCGCATCCCGAAGACGAAGATCCCGCCGCGCTGTTCCGCGCGGCGATCGGCGCGGTCACGCCGATCAACGCGACGCCGCCGGCCAACGCCAAGCCGCGGCCGAAGCCGCGCGCGCGCATGGCCGAGCGCGACGATGCCGAGGCGCACAGCGAGTTCCAGCGCCTATTGCGCGACAGCGCGCCGCTGGAGGCCGGCGATGTGGCCAGCTACCGCCGCGATACCGTGCCGGCGCGGGTGTTCCAGCGCCTGCGCCGCGGCCAGTTCTCCGCCCAGGACGAACTGGACCTGCATGGCGCCAACGCGACGCAGGCCGAGGCGCTGCTGCGCCAGTTCATCGCCGAGGCGCATGCGCACGAGTTCGGCTGCGTGCGCATCGTGCACGGCAAGGGCCTGCAGTCCGGCGGCATCCCGCTGCTGAAGAACCTGGTCGATCGCCTGCTGCGCCAGCGCAACGACGTGCTGGCGTTCCATTCGGCGCCGCCCACGCAAGGCGGCACCGGGGCGATGCTGGTGTTGCTGGCGCGGCGCTGAAACGGCGCCGCGTGACTCATTCCTGCGCCGCCGGCTCGGCTTGCGCACCCTGCCCGGCATCGACGACCTCGCCC
This sequence comes from Xanthomonas translucens pv. undulosa, assembly GCF_017301775.1. Classification (NCBI taxonomy): domain Bacteria; kingdom Pseudomonadati; phylum Pseudomonadota; class Gammaproteobacteria; order Lysobacterales; family Lysobacteraceae; genus Xanthomonas; species Xanthomonas translucens. Next base: position 4,400,857 of record NZ_CP063993.1, on the reverse strand, counting down.
AGCTCGTGCAGCAGCGCGGTGGCATAGCTGCCAGGCGGCAGCGCGAAACGCAGTTCCAGCACGTCGTCGTGCGCATCCAGCCAGCGCCACTGCAGCGCGGCCGCGCGCAAACGGGTGGCGCGTCGCTCCTGCTTCAGGCCTTCGCGCTCCAGGCCCTCGCGCAAGCGCACGGACGTCGCATCCTCAAGCGCGGCCAGTTCCAGCGCGCGCGCCGCGTCGGCGCTGCGCAGCTCGCCCGTGCCCCACAACGGTGCCGAAGGATGGATGTCGAAACGCTGCAGGCGCTCGGCCAACACCTCGGACCAGGGCTCCGGGCCGAACACGCTGCGGCTGCCGTCGAGCAGCCACACCTCGCCGTCCAGCGCGGCGTCCCAGTTGCCCGCCGCCACGCGCGCGGCCAGCACCCGGTTGAACAGTTCCGAGCGCGCCGCCGACAACAGCAGCGAGCGCTGCTCGCGCCGCACCCGGCGCCCGCCGAACATCGCCAGCGCGTTGCCGACGTTGCCGCCGTCGCGGCCGAAGCGCTGTTCGCCGAACCAGTTGGGGATGCCGCGCGCGGCGATCTGCGCCAGCCGCGCCTCGATCGCGGCGCGCTCGCCGCGCACCTGCCGCAACAACAGCACGAAGCCGTTGCCGGCCAGCGCGCCGCGCGGCAGCTTGCGGTTGTGCCAGTGCGACTGCACGACCTGCAGGTCCTCGCTGTGCAGCGCCTCCAGCGCCGGCGCCACGCGCTTGGGCAGGTGCACCGAGAAGCGTTGGGTAGTGAGCGCATGCCGGTCCTTCATGCCGGCGTAGCCGATCGCCATCTCCGCCACGCCGGCCCACTGCGCCAGGCGGCGCGCGGCGAAGGCGGTGTTCATGCCGCGCTTGCGCACGGTCAGCAGCAGGTGTTCGCCTTCGCCGCTGGGCTCGAACGCGGGCATTTCGTCGACCTGGAAATCCTCGGCCACGCTGCGCATGCGCGCCTGCAACGGCGCGGCGCCGAACGCGCGCGGCAACTCGCTCACAGCGCCACCAGCAGCACTGCCGCCTGCGCCGCGATACCTTCGCCGCGGCCAGTGAACCCCAGCTGCTCACTGGTGGTGGCCTTGACGCTGACGCATTCGATGCCGACCTGCAGCAGCGCGGCCAGGCGTTCGCGCATCGCCAGCGCATGCGCGCCGAGCTTGGGCCGCTCGCAGATCACGGTGACGTCGGCGTTGCCGAGCCGCCAGCCGCGCGCGCGCAACAGCTGCTCGCAATGGCTCAGGAACTGCGCGCTGTCGGCGCCTTTCCAGCGCGCATCAGAGGGCGGGAAATGCTGACCGATGTCGCCCAGCGCCAGCGCGCCGAGCAGCGCATCGCACAGCGCGTGGATCACCACGTCGCCGTCGCTGTGCGCGAGCACGCCGCGTTCGTGCGCCACACGCACGCCGCCGAGCATCACGTGGTCGCCATCGCCGAAGGCATGCACGTCGTAGCCCTGGCCAATACGGAAGGGAGGAAAGTCAGGCATGGGCATCGCCGCATCGCAAAAGGAAAAAGGGAAGGTGTCGGCGGCGCGACGCCGCAGCGCGGCGCGGCCGCGTCACGGCTGCCGCGCGCGCAGGAACAGTTCGAACTCGAAGCGCACCAGATCGGCCGGGGTGGTGACCTTGAAGTTGTCTTCGGCGCCCTCGACCAGCAGCGGCCGCAGGCCCAGCAACTCCATCGCCATCGCATCGTCGGTGACCTCAACGCCTGCGGCCGCGGCCTGTTCCAGCGCCCTGGTCAGCTGCAGGCGCCGGAACAACTGCGGGGTCAGCGCGCGCCACAGGCGTTCGCGCGGCTCGGTGGCGTCGATGCCGCCGTCATCGCCGGCACGCTTGAGGGTGTCGCGCACCGGTGCGGCCAGGATCGCGCCGACCGGATCGCCGCGCCCGGTTTCCAGCAGCCGGTCCAGGTCGGCCAGCGCCAGGTTCGGGCGCGCCGCGTCGTGCACCAGCACGAAATCGTCCGCCTTGACCGTGTCCGGCAAGGCCTGCAACGCCGCCAGCACCGAGCCGGCCCGGCTGGCGCCGCCGACGCAGGTCAGCACCGGCTTGCTGGCCAGTTCGGTCCAGCCGGGCCAATCGGCATCGTCTTCGCCGAGCGCGACCATCGCCCCGGCCACCGCCGGGTGCGCCAGCAAGGCCTGCAGTGCATGCGCGATCAACGGCTGCCCGCCCGCCTGCAGGTATTGCTTGGGCATGGCGCTGCCGAAGCGGGTGCCGCGGCCGGCGGCCGGCACCACCGCCCAGACCGTGGCCATCAGGGTTGCTCGCTCGGTGGGGCCGGCGCCGGCGTGCCATCGGCTGACGCCGCGGCGGCTGGCACCGGCGCGTCCTCGACGACGCGGTAGAACTTTTCGCCCGGCTTGATCATGCCCAGCTCGCTGCGCGCACGTTCCTCGATCGCCGCCTCGCCGTCCTTGAGGTCCTTGACCTCGGCGGCGAGTGCGGCATTGCGTTGCTGCAGGCCTTCGTTATCGCGCCGCTGGTGCTCGACCTGGCTTTCGAGCACCAGCACCTCGCCGGAATTGCCCGGACCGAGCCAGAAACGGTACTGCAGCCACGCCAGCAGTCCCGCCAGCACCAGCAGCAGCCAGCGCCAGTTGCGCACGGCTTACCGCTTGAGCGAGACGAATGCGTCGCGCCCTGCGTAGCGCGCGCCGCTGCCCAGCGCTTCCTCGATCCGCAGCAGCTGGTTGTACTTGGCCACTCGGTCGCTGCGGCACAGCGAGCCGGTCTTGATCTGGGTGGCGGTGGTGGCCACCGCGATGTCGGCGATGGTGGTGTCCTCGGTCTCGCCGGAACGGTGCGAGACGATCGCCGCGTAACCGGCGGCGTCGGCCATCGCGATCGCTTCCAGGGTCTCGGTCAGGGTGCCGATCTGGTTGACCTTGATCAGGATCGCGTTGGCGGTGCCGGAGTTGATGCCCTGCTTGAAGATCTTCGGGTTGGTCACGAACAGGTCGTCGCCGACCAGCTGCACCTTGCTACCCAGGCGCTCAGTCAGCAGCTTCCAGCCGGCCCAGTCGTCCTCGGCCAGTCCGTCCTCGATGCTGACGATCGGATACTGCGCGGCCCAGTCGGCGAGGAAGTCGACGAACTGCTCGCTGGTCAGGCGCTTGCCCTCGCCCACCAAGTGGTACTTGCCGTTGTCGTAGAACTCGCTGGAGGCCACGTCCAGGCCCAGCAGCACGTCTTCGCCGGCGGTGTAGCCGGCCTTGCCGATCGCCTCAAGGATGGTGTCCAGCGCTTCCACGTTGCTGCGGAAGTCCGGGGCGAAGCCGCCTTCGTCGCCGACCGCGGTGGACAGGCCATGGCTCTTCAGCACCGCTTTGAGCGCGTGGAAGATCTCGGTGCCGGCGCGCAGCGCCTCGGAGAACGAGGCGGCGCCGACCGGCAACACCATAAATTCCTGAAAGTCGACGTTGTTGTCGGCATGCGCGCCGCCGTTGATGATGTTCATCATCGGCACCGGCAGCGCCACGTTGGCGGTGTTGGCGCCGGCCAGGGACTGCCACAGCGCCTGCTTGCGCGAGGCGGCGACCGCATGCGCGTTGGCCAGCGACACGCCGAGCAGCGCGTTGGCGCCGAGGCGGCCCTTGTTCTCGGTGCCGTCCAGGTCGATCAGGCGCCGGTCCAGGCCCTGTTGGTCGGCACCGTCGAAGCCCTGCAGTGCACTGGCGATCGTGGTGTTGACGTTCTCCACCGCCTTGCGCACGCCCTTGCCCAGGTAGCGGGTCTTGTCGCCATCGCGCAACTCGACCGCTTCCTTGGTGCCGGTGGAAGCGCCCGACGGCACCGCGGCGCGGCCCAGCGAGCCGTCGGCCAGCGTGACTTCCGCTTCGAGCGTGGGATTGCCGCGGGAATCGAGAATCTCGCGGGCGTGGATCTTGGCGATAGTGGTCATAAGTCCAGTCGGTTACCAGGAAAGGAGGGGGACACCGGAAACCGTCGGATTATGGCCGCAGCGCCGCTGCTTGCCAAATGCACCGCGCGCCGCGCCGGGGCCGTGCACGGGTCGGCACAGCGCGAGCGCTGTGCGAGAGACGGGTGCGTCCGAGGGGCCGGCACACCCGCACCACTGCCGTATCAGCCCAGCCCGTGCTCCAGGAAGCCGCTGCGCTTGGTGATCGCGTCCAGCGCCATCAGCGTCTCCAGCAGCGCCTCCATCTTGTCCAGCGGCCAGGCATTGGGGCCATCGGACAGCGCCTTGGACGGATCGGGGTGGGTTTCGGCGAACACGCCGGACACGCCCACCGCCACCGCCGCGCGCGCCAGCACCGGCACGAACTCGCGCTGGCCGCCGGAGGTGCTGCCCTGCCCGCCCGGCAACTGCACCGAATGGGTGGCGTCGAACACCACCGGGCAGCCGGTCTCGCGCATCACGCTCAGCGAGCGCATGTCGCTGACCAGATTGTTGTAGCCGAAGCTGGCGCCACGCTCGCAGACCATGATCTGCTCGTTGCCGGTCGACTTGGCCTTGTCCACCACCGGCTTCATGTCCCATGGCGACAGGAACTGGCCCTTCTTGATGTTGACCGGCTTGCCGGCCGCGCAGACGTTCTTGATGAAGTCGGTCTGGCGCACCAGGAACGCCGGCGTCTGCAGCACATCGACCACTGCCGCCACTTCGTGCATCGGCGTGTATTCGTGCACGTCGGTCAGCACCGGCACGCCGATCTGCTTTTTCACCGCCTCCAGCACCTTCAGCCCCTCTTCCAGGCCGGGGCCGCGGAAGCTGGTACCGGAGGTGCGGTTGGCCTTGTCGAAGCTCGACTTGAAGATGAAGTTGATCCCCAGCCTGCCGGTGATCTCCTTGAGCTTGCCGGCTACGTCCAGCTGCAGCTGCATCGACTCGATCACGCACGGGCCGGCGATCAGGAACAGCGGCTGGTCCAGGCCGACTTCGAAGCCACACAGTTTCATTGGATCACCTATCGATTTGAGCCCTCTCCCAGCGGCGACCGAAGGAAGTCCCGTGGGGAGAGAGGGATTGGGGTGAGGATACGAGTGAAGCCTCATGGAATTTGGGTGCGAGGCTGCGCCCGTACCCTCATCCGGCGCTTCGCGCCACCTTCCCCCGAAAAGGGGGCCATGTTCCCGATGGGAGAAGCAATTACGCCCGCGCTTCCTTGAGCAGCTTGCCGCCGGCCTTCTTCTCGCGCGCGGCGCGCACGAAGCCAATGAACAGCGGGTGGCCGTCGCGCGGCGTGGACAGGAACTCCGGGTGCGCCTGGCAGGCCAGGAACCACGGGTGCACCTCGCGCGGCAACTCGACCATCTCCACCAGAGTGTCGTCCATCGATTTGGCGGAAATCACCAGGCCGGCGTCCTCGAGCTGGGTGCGGTAGCGGTTGTTGAACTCGTAGCGATGGCGATGGCGCTCGGACACCACGTCCTTGCCATACATCTCGCGCGCCAGCGTGCCGGGCTTGAGCCGCTGCTCCTGCAGGCCCAGGCGCATGGTGCCGCCCAGATCGGACTTCTCGTCGCGCTTCTCCACGTCGCCGCTGGCGGTACGCCACTCGGTGATCAGGCCGATCACCGGATACGGCGACTGGCGGTCGTTCTCGGTGCTGTTGGCGCCGTCCAGACCGGCCACATGACGCGCGTAATCGACCACCGCCGCCTGCATGCCGTAGCAGATGCCGAAGTACGGCACGCGGTGTTCGCGCGCATAACGCGAGGTCAGCACCTTGCCTTCGAAGCCGCGGTCGCCGAAGCCGCCGGGGACCAGGATGCCGTCCACGTCGGCCAGCGCCGACAAGTCGCTGCCTTCCAGTTCCTGCGCCTCCAGCCACTTCAAGGTGACCTTGGTGCGCTGGCGCAGGCCGCCGTGCTTGAGCGCCTCGCCGACCGACTTGTACGCGTCCTGATGGTCCACGTACTTGCCGACCACGGCGATGGTGACCTCGTCGAGCGGATGCTTGGTGGCGTCCACCACCGCTTCCCATTCGGACAGATCGGCCGGACCGACCTTGTCGCGCAGCTTGAACTGGTCGATGACGATCTCGTCCAGGCCCTGCCTGTGCAGTTCCAGCGGCATGCCGTAGAGCACGTCGATGTCGGCGGCGCTGATCACCGCACGCTCGGAGACGTTGGTGAACAACGCGATCTTGCGCCGCTCAGAATCCGGAATCGCCTGCTCGGAGCGGCACAGCAGCACGTCCGGCTGGATGCCGATCGAGCGCAGTTCCTTGACCGAGTGCTGGGTCGGCTTGGTCTTCAGTTCGCCGGCGGCAGCGATGTACGGCACCAGGGTGAGATGCATGAACAGCGCGCGCTCGGCGCCGCGCTCGGTGCGCACCTGGCGGATCGCCTCCAGGAACGGCAGCGACTCGATATCGCCGACGGTGCCGCCGATTTCCACCAGCGCCACGTCGAACCCGGCAGTGGCCTCGTCCACGCAACGGCGGATTTCGTCGGTGATGTGCGGGATCACCTGCACGGTGGCGCCGAGATAGTCGCCGCGGCGCTCCTTGCGGATCACGTTCTCGTAGATGCGGCCGGTGGTGACCGAATTCTTGCGCGACAGGCGGGTGCGCACGAAGCGCTCGTAGTGGCCCAGGTCCAGGTCGGTCTCGGCGCCGTCGTCGGTGACGTACACCTCGCCGTGCTGGAACGGGCTCATCGTACCCGGGTCGACGTTGATGTAGGGGTCCAGCTTCATCATCGTGACCGACAGGCCACGTGCTTCGAGAATGGACGCAAGCGAAGCGGCCGCGATGCCCTTGCCAAGCGAGGACACTACGCCGCCGGTAACGAAGATCAGGGGGGTCATGGCTCTAAGGCCTCCCGGAAAGCCATAGTTTAACGGGTGAAACCGATTTGCCCAAGCGCTTTCGGACCGATCGACCGCACAAAACAACAACGCCCCAGCAGCAGCCGGGGCGTCGCAGGTCGCAACAGGGCGCGCGCTCAGGGCTTGCGCGCTTCCTCTTCTTCCTCTTTCTTCGGCGCAGCCGCGTCCTTGCCGGCCTTGTGCTCGGCCGCCGCAGCGGTGCGGCGCTTGGCCTTGGCATCGGCCTCGGCCTTCTCCTTCGCGACCTGCGCCTCGTAGGCGGCGGCGCCGGAGGCAGCCGGATCGGCGCTCTGCGCCTGGGCCATCGCCACCGGGATGGCCACCGCGGCGGCGACCAGCGCGGCCAGGGTCAACAGCTTGCGAACGTTCATGGCGTACTCCTGTGTGAGGCCACAACAGCAATGGGGATGCCGTCGGGGATTTTCCAGTGCAAGGCTAGCGCGCCGCCACGGCACTGGCCCTGAACACCGGCGACGTGCAAAAAGCCGTCGCACACCGCACACTTCCTGATCTGCTTCGCGCCACCTGTTGAGACGCATGAATACCCGCTACAACGCCGCCGACATCGAAGTTCTCTCTGGCCTGGACCCGGTCAAGCGCCGGCCGGGCATGTACACCGACACCGCACGCCCCAACCACCTGGCGCAGGAAGTCATCGACAACGCCGTGGACGAGGCGCTGGCCGGCCACGCCCGGCACATCGAGGTGACCCTGTTCAAGGACGGCAGCTGCGAGGTGTCCGACGACGGCCGCGGCATGCCGGTGGACATCCATCCGGAAGAGAAGATTTCCGGCGTCGAACTGATCCTGACCCGGCTGCACGCCGGCGGCAAGTTCAACGACCGCAACTACACTTTCAGCGGCGGCCTGCACGGCGTCGGCGTCAGCGTGGTCAACGCGCTGTCGAAGAAGGTGGAGCTGTTCATCAAGCGCGACGGCAACGAATACCGGATGGAGTTCGGCGACGGCTTTCCCGCGTCCAAGCTGGAGATCGTCGGCAGCGTCGGCAAGAAGAACAGCGGCACCCGGCTGCGCTTCTGGGCCGATCCGAAGTACTTCGACACGCCCAAGTTCGCGGTGCGCGCGCTGCGCCACCTGCTGCGCGCCAAGGCGGTGCTGTGCCCCGGCCTGACCGTGAAGCTGCACGACGAGGCCACCGGCGAGCAGGACACCTGGTACTTCGAGGACGGCCTGCGCGACTACCTCAAGGGCGAGCTGGCCGAGCGCGAGCTGCTGCCGGCCGACCTGTTCGTCGGCAACCTGAAGAAGGACCGCGAGATCGTCGACTGGGCGGTGGCCTGGGTCGCCGACGGCGAGCTGGTGCAGGAAAGCTACGTCAACCTGATCCCGACCGCGCAGCACGGCACCCACGTCAACGGCCTGCGCAGCGGCTTCACCGACGCGCTGCGCGAGTTCTGCGACTTCCGCAACCTGTTGCCGCGCGGGGTCAAGCTGGCGCCGGAAGACGTCTGGGACCGGGTCACCTTCGTGCTGTCGCTGAAGATGACCGATCCGCAGTTCAGCGGCCAGACCAAGGAACGCCTGTCCTCGCGCCAGGCCGCCGGCTTCATCGAAGGCGCCGCGCACGACGCCTTCAGCCTGTGGCTGAACCAGAACGTGGAAACCGGCACGCGCATCGCGCAGATCGCGATTGACCGCGCCAGCGCACGGCTGAAGACCGAAAAGCAGATCACCCGCAAGAAGGTCACCTCCGGCCCGGCCCTGCCCGGCAAACTGGCCGACTGCATCAGCCAGGACCTGTCGCGCACCGAGCTGTTCTTGGTGGAAGGCGACTCGGCCGGCGGCAGCGCCAAGCAGGCGCGCGACAAGGACTTCCAGGCGATCCTGCCGCTGCGCGGCAAGATCCTCAACACCTGGGAAGTGGCCTCCGGCAGCGTGCTGGCCTCCGAGGAAGTGCACAACCTGGCGATCGCGATCGGCTGCGACCCGGGCAAGGACGACATCAGCGGGCTGCGCTACGGCAAGGTGGTGATCCTGGCCGACGCCGACTCCGACGGCCTGCACATCGCCACCCTGCTCACCGCACTGTTCCTGCGCCACTTCCCGGCGCTGGTGAAGGCCGGCCACGTGTTCGTGGCGATGCCGCCGCTGTTCCGCGTCGATGTGGGCAAGCAGGTGTTCTACGCGCTGGACGAGGAAGAGAAGCGCTCGCTGCTGGAGAAGATCGCGCGCGACAAGCTCAAGGGCCAGCTCAGCGTGACCCGCTTCAAGGGCCTGGGCGAAATGAACCCGCAGCAGTTGCGCGAATCCACGATCCATCCGGACACGCGGCGGCTGGTGCAGCTGACCGTCGACGAAGGCGACGAGACCCGCGCACTGATGGACATGCTGCTGGCCAAGAAGCGCGCCGGCGATCGCAAGCAATGGCTGGAGACCAAGGGCGACCTGGCGTCGCTGGAGGTCTGAGGGCCCGGAGTCGGGATTCGGGATGGGTCTGGCGGCGGCCCGACCATCCTGCGCAAGCGATCGAGCCGAGGCATTCGGTAGGAACAACTGTCTTCAGCCGCGGCGAGCGCCGTGGTGAATGTTCCGAACCGGCATGCCGTCGGGATGGAAGTCCCTCCCACAAGAGGCCTCGCCGCTCGGCGGCGCCGGTGCAGCCCTTTTGGGAGCGACTTCAGTGGCGACGAACGCAGCGGCGGGCCTTCCGGCTTCGGACGTTGTCGCGGGTCGCGGCTGAAGCCGCTCCTACAGTGCAACCAGCCGGCTATCCGCAGGCCGTGTAGGAGCGGCTTCAGCCGCGACGAACCAAGCAGGCCACCTCCGACCGCCGCGGCCGCGGCAGCGGGCGAAGCGCTTGGCGATCGTCCCGGGCACCGGCTGTTCAAGCGTCTGCAGCGCCGCGACGCTCCAGGGCAGCGGCCAGGCCATCGGCCACCGCGATCGTTTGCGTGCCGACCATGCCTTTGTGCACATCCGCGCGCGCCGCGCCGCAGCCTAGCATGCCGGCTTCCCTTGTGCCGAGCGCCCTCCCCGTGTCTAACCTGTCCAAGCCACTGCTGGCGGCGTTGTTGCTGGCCTTGCTGCCGATCTCCACCGTCTTGGCCGATGCTGCCGCCGCTGCCGACACGCCAGACAACACCGAGAAAGCCGACAGCGCCGAGCCGGCCAGGCCGGCCGCGCTGCCGGCCGATGCGAACGTGCGCCAGGTCACCCACGTGGACGGCAAGTCGCTCGGCTACACCGCCACGGTCGGCACGCTGCCGGTGAAGGACGCGCAGGGCAAGATCGTCGCCGACGTGGTGTTCACCGCCTACACCGTGGACGGCAAGGACCGCCCGGTCACCTTCGCCCTGAACGGCGGTCCCGGCGCGGCCTCGGTCTACCTCAACCTGGGCGCGATCGGGCCGAAGGTGGTCAGCTTCGGCAGCGAGGGCGACAGCGCCTCGGCGCCGGCGACGCTGCACGACAATCCCGGCACCTGGCTGGACTTCACCGACCTGGTGTTCATCGACCCGGTCGGCACCGGCTTCAGCCGTGCGCGGGTCGCCGACGAGCAGGCCAAGAAGCTGTTCTACACCCCGCAGGCCGACATCGAATACCTGTCGCGCACGATCTACGACTGGCTGCTGAAGAACCAGCGCCTGCAGTCGCGCAAGTACCTGGTCGGCGAAAGCTACGGCGGCTTCCGCGGGCCGCGCATCACCCATTACCTGCAAACCCAGCTGGGCGTGGCGATGAACGGCGTGGTGCTGGTTTCGCCGTACCTCAACCCGAGCCTGGACGCCAACGGCGACGTGTCGCCGCTGGCGTGGATGCTGACCCTGCCCTCGATCGCCGCCGCACACCTGGAGCGCGAACAGCGGCTGACCCCGGAGGCGATGCGCCAGGTGATCGACTACACCCGCGGCGACTACGTCACCGCGCTGCTGCGCGGGCGCTCGGACGCGGCCGGCAACGAACGCATGATCCAGCAGGTGGCGGCGATGACGGGGCTGGACACGGTGTACGTGCGCCGCGCCGGCGGCCGCCTGGAAACCCAGGCCTATCTGCGCGAGGTGTTCCGCGACAAGGGCCAGCTCGGCAGCCGCTACGACTCCAACGTGACCGCGTTCGACCCGTTCCCGAACGCGCCCGAGCAACGCGCCAACGATCCGCTGCTGGACAGCATCATCGCCCCGACCACCACCGCGATGGTCGATTTCGTGACCCGCGTGGTCGGCTGGAAGGTGGACGCGCGCTACCAGGCGCTGAACTACGACGTGAACAAGCTGTGGGACTGGAACAACGAACTGCGCAAGGGCTCGGTGACCGAGCTGCGCCAGGCGGTGGCGATCGACCCCAAGCTGCGGGTGCTGATCGTGCACGGCTGGAACGACCTGTCATGCCCGTTCATGGGCTCGGTGCTGACCGTGGACCAGATGCCGGTGATGGGCAACGACCCGACCCGGGTGCAGGTCAAGAACTATCCGGGCGGGCACATGTTCTACAACCGCGCCGACAGCCAGCGGGCATTGCGCGGGGACGTTATGGCGATGTATCGGGCTAACTAGCCGGGATTCGGGATTGGGGATTCGGGATTGGCAACAGCGGGGTTTCAGCGCGCGCTGAACGCGCTTTTACGAATCCCCAATCCCGAATTCCCAATCCCCGCTCGTCACGTCCAACCAAACAGCGCAAACAATCGGAAAATTAAATAAGCCACGCCGGCGGCCGCCGGGATGGTCAGGATCCAGGCCCAGACGATGCGCTCGATCACGCCCAAGCGTAGCGAGCGCGGGTTCTTGGCGAAGCCAACGCCCATGATCGCGGTGGAGATGCTGTGGGTGGTGGACACCGGCATGCCGAAGTGCGCGGCCAGGGTCAGGATCGTCGCCGAGCTGGTTTCCGCGGCGAAGCCGTGGATCGGGTGCAGCTTGACCATCTTGTGGCCCAATGTCTTGATGATCTTCCAGCCGCCCGACGCGGTGCCGGCGGCCATCACCACCGCGCAGGTCAGCACGATCCAGGTGGCGATGCCCTGACCCTGACTGGCGGCCGGGTGCAGGAACGCCAGCCACGACGGCAGTTCGTCCAGCGCGCCGGTGCTCTGCGCACCGACCAGGGTCATGGCGATGATGCCCATGGTCTTCTGCGCGTCGTTGTGGCCGTGCGCGTAGCCCATGTACGCAGCCGAGGCGATCTGCGCCTTGCCGAAGAAGGCGTTGACCCAGCGCGGCCGCGCCAGCCGGCCGATGCGGCCGCCGACCTTGGACAGCCCGGCGATCAGCGCCCACAGCAGCAGCATCACCGCGATGCCGAGCAGGAAGCCGGCGATCGGCGAGGTGATCATCGGCACGAACACCTTCCACAGCAGGCCCTTGTTCTTGGCCCAGTCGCCGACGTTCTGCGACCAGATCAGCGCGCCCCAGTTGTTGTGCGCGGCCGCCAGGCCAGCGCCGCACAGGCCGCCGATCAGCGCGTGCGAGGACGAGGACGGCAGGCCTTTCCACCAGGTGATCAGATTCCAGACGATGCCGCCGAGCAGCGCGCACAGGATCACCTGCGGGGTGACCGTGACCACGTCGGTGTTGAGCAGGCCCGAGGCGATAGTCATCGCCACCGCAGTGCCGGTCAGCGCGCCGAGCAGGTTCATGCCGGCGGCCAGGATCACCGCCCAGCCGGGGCTGAGCACCTTGGTCGCGACCACGGTGGCGATGGAGTTGGCGGTGTCGTGGAAGCCGTTGATGAACTCGAACACCAGCGCGGCCAGGATCACGATCAGGACCAGCGTCAGCATCGTGCGCTCCTCGCCTCACGCGTGGCGGTCGCGGCGGCGGGCATGGCGGCGCGGCGGCGCCGGCAGCGGATCCGTCGCGTGCCCATTACGAATTCTTCAGCACGATCTGGTAGACCACCACGCCGGCCTCGCGGCAGCGGTCGATGGCCTTCTCCAGGATCTCGAAGAACTCCTTGAGCAGGAACATCTGCAGGTTGTCCAGGCGCCCGGAGTAGATGTCGCGGTACAGCTCCAGCATCAGCCGGTCGGCCTCGTTCTCCAGCGAGCGCAGCTTGTCGTTGAGCGCGCTCATGCGGTCCAGGTGCATGTTGTGCAGGTCGTGGACCATCTCCACCACCACCGCCGCGGCCTGTTCCAGCATCGCCGCGCGCGGGGCGAAGTCGATATGCTCCAGGTGCTGCACCGCCAGCGAATAGCGGTCGGCGAACTTCTCCACCTGCTTGGGGATCTTGTACAGCGCCGAACCCAGCGCCTCGATGTCCTCGCGCTCGATCGGGGTCATGAAACTGTCGACCAGCGCCTGGCCGATCTTGTCGGCCGCGGCGCGCTCGCGCAGCCGCGCCAGCTTGAAGGCGTCCAGCGCCGGCTGCCGGTCGGACTCGCGCATCATCGAATGCAGCGCCCTGGTGCTGTCGTAGGCGGCCTGCGCCGCCTCGTCGAGCAGGGTGTAGAACTGCTTGCCGGAACCGAAGATGGTCTGCAACGAGAACATGTAACGCAATCCCGCCGTCGCGGGAGGGACGGCACCGGGGCGGAATTATGACCGTTTGCTGACAAAACGGGGGAATCGGGCGACCGGCGGCGGCGCATCGGCGCCGCGTGGACGCGGCCGCCACCCAGGTTTGCTACCATGCAGCCGCGCTGTCGCTAGGCGCACCCTATGGACGACCACCCTAGCCCCCCTCCTCCGCGCCGCCTCGGCGCCCATGTTCCCGCTTCCCTTGCCGCCAGGGAGCGCGCGCATGCTTGAACTATTGGTCGTGGCAGCCCTGGTGCTGCTGAACGGCTTCTTCGCGATGTCCGAGATGTCGCTGATGACCTCGCGCAAAAGCCGGCTGAAGCAGATGGCGCAGTCCAGCACGCGCGCGGCCAAGGCGCTGGCGCTGGCCGAGAACCCGGAAAACTTCCTGTCCACGGTGCAGATCGGCATCACCGCGATCGGCATCCTGACCGGCGTGTACGGCGGCGAGGCCATCGGCGAGGCGATCGCGACCAAGCTGCAGTCGCTGTTTCCGACGCTGTCGGCCACCTTCAGCTTGATCGGGCAGCCGCAACCCTGGTCGGCGGTGATCGGCAAGACCATGGCGATCGTGCTGATCACCTTTCTGACGCTGATCTTCGGCGAACTGGTGCCCAAGCGCCTGGCGTTGACCCGCTCGGAAGTCATCGCCGGCGTCGTGGCGGTGCCGATGAGCTGGCTGGCCCTGGTCGCCGCGCCGGCGGTATGGGTGCTGTCGCGCTCGACACGGCTGGTGCTGCGCATGCTCGGCCTGGGCAACGAACAATCGGCGTCGGTGACCGAAGAGGAGATCCGCATGCTGGTCGCCGAGAGCCACGAGGCCGGCGTGATCGACAGCCACGAGCGCGACATGATGAACCGGGTCATGCGCCTGGGCGACCGCACCGCCGACAGCCTGATGACGCCGCGCAACCGCATCGCCTGGCTCGACGCCAATGCCGAGCCGGAGCGCAATTTCCAGACCATTCGCGAGCGCGAGTTCTCGCGCTATCCGGTGTACCGCGGCAGCGACCAGGACATCGCCGGCGTGCTGGAAGTGAAATCGCTGGTCACGCGCATGGACGGCGACGCCACCCAGCTGTTCCAGAGCCTGCGCGAAACCTTGTTCGTCTCCGAGTCCACCCACGCGATGAAACTGCTGGAGATCTTCCGCGAAGAACAGCAGTCGATGGCGCTGGTGGTGGACGAATACGGCGAGATCCAGGGCCTGGTCACGATCAGCGACCTGATGGGCGCGGTGGTCGGGCGCCTGCAGTCGGTGGACAACGCCGACGAGGACGCGCTGGTGGTGACCCGCGCCGACGGCTCGCTGCTGATCGACGGCTCGCTGGCGATCGAGGACCTGCGCGAGCTGCTCGGCGGCGCCGAACTGCCCAACGCCGAGGAAGGCGACTACAACACCCTGGCCGGCCTGTGCATCTACTACTTCGGCCGCATCCCGCACGCCGGCGAGTTCTTTGACTGGGCCGGCTGGCGCATCGAGATCGTCGACCTGGACGGCGCGCGCGTGGACAAGCTGCTGCTGAGCAAACTGCAGGACGAGAACAGCGATGACATCACCGGGTGAGACACCCGGCACGGACGACGCTCACGGCTACAGCGCCGAAGGCATCCGCACCCTGCTCGATACCTTCCTGCTCGGCGATCCGGACGAACATCTGCGCTTGCGGCTGATCCTGGCCGACCTGCAGCACAGCGCGTTCGGCGTGTTCCTGTTCGTGGCCATCCTGCCCGCATTCCTGCCGGTGCCGGGCCTGGCCGGCGGCCTCAGCGGGCCGCTGGTGACGCTGATCGGCGCGCAGATGCTGATCGGCCTGCGCAAGCCCTGGCTGCCGCGCTTCATCGGCGAACGCGGGCCGCGCCGGCGCACCATGCAGCGCTTCGTCGGGCGCATCGTGCCCTGGCTGCGGCGGCTGGACAAATTGCTCAAGCCGCGCCTGCCGGCGCTGGTCGAAACGCTGCCGGCACGCGCGTTCAGCGGCCTGTTGCTGGTGGTGCTGGGGATCTTGCTGTCGCTGCCGATCCCGTTCACCAACTACGCCTTCGGCGCGATGCTGCTGCTGTTCTCGCTGGCGCTGCTGGAACGCGACGGCGGGCTGATGCTGGTGTCGTGGCTGGGCGGCATCGCGGTGGCGGTCGGCCTGGGCCTGGCCTCGGACCAGGTGGTGGAGCTGAGCAGCGCGTGGATGCACAAGCTGTGATCGGAGCTTGACGCGGAAGATGTTCGCGCCGCAGCCGCGCCACGCACGCCGCGGGCACGACTCGTCAGGCAACGCGGCGTTAATCAGACCCCGGCACCTCGGCGAACACTTTACCGCATAACGGCTGCGCCGCCTGTGCATCGTACGTGCGCTGCAGACGTTGCAGCTGCAGCGCGAGCTGATGCAAGACGGCCTCCAGGCCGCAGCCGCGCGCGGCCGGCGGCAGGTAGTCGGATTCCATGTGACGCCCCCTGTTTCGATCCGTGGATGCGTGGCGCCGACCGGCGCGATGCCATGTCCTGCCACGTGCGCGCCAGCCCCTGACGCGTCACCTGAATCTGAGCCACGGCACAGGCAAAGCGGAGTGAAAACCGCCGCTGTCGCCGCGACTTGTCTACTTTGCGCACCAAGCCCGCCCAGGCCGCGGGCCTGCGCACGCGGCCATGCGCTGCGGCCGCGCCTGCCGACGCCTACGCCGCCACATCCTGGGTCCAGGCCTGCGCGGCGATCGCGAACGAGCGCAGCCGCGCCGCGTGGTCGTGGATGTTGGCGGTCAGCAGCAGTTCGTCGGGGCGATGGCGAGCGACGAACTCCGCCATGCCGCGCGCGACCTCGGCCGCATCGCCGAGCACGGTGCAGGCCAGCGCGCGCTCCACGCCGGCTTTTTCGTGCGGCTGCCAGAACGCCTCGATGTCGTCGATCGGCGGCGGAATCAGGCCCGGGCGGCCGCGGCGCAGATTGACGAAACTCTGCTGCTGCGTGGTGAACAGGCGCCGCGCCGCGTCCGTGGACTCGGCGCCGACCACGTTCAATGCCAGCACCGCGTATGGATCGCGCAGCCGCGCCGACGGGCGGAACTCGCGCCGGTACACCGCCAACGCCTCGTCCATCGCGTCCGGGGCGAAGTGCGAGGCGAACGCGAACGGCAGCCCCAGCGTCGCCGCCAGGCGTGCGCTGAACAGGCTGGAGCCGAGCAGCCACACCGGCACCTCGATCCCGGCGCCGGGCACCGCGCGCACCAGCTGGCCGGGCTCGGCCGGCTCGAAATAGCGCAGCAGCTCGGCGACGTCGTGCGGGAACTGGTCGGCGCTGTCGAAATAGCGGCGCAAGGCACGCGCCGTGGCCTGGTCGGTGCCGGGCGCGCGGCCCAGGCCCAGGTCGATGCGCCCCGGATACAGCGAGGCCAGCGTGCCGAACTGCTCGGCCACCTGCAGCGGCGCGTGGTTGGGCAGCATGATGCCGCCGGCGCCGACCCGGATACGGCGGGTGCCGCCGGCCACATGCCCGATCAGCACCGCAGTGGCGGCGCTGGCGATGCCGGGCATGTTGTGGTGCTCGGCCAGCCAGTAGCGGTGATAGCCCCAGCGCTCGGCGTGCTGCGCCAGGTCCAGCATGTTGGCGAAGGCCTGGGTGGTGTCGCTGCCTTCGCAGACCGGGGCGAGATCGAGGATGGAGATCGGCATCATGGGGAGCGGGTTCCTGCAAAGCGATGCATTGGAACTGGGGGCGGACGGCGGCGATTGCAGCGGCCGGTGCCGGAACGCTGCTTTGCGGTAGCGGTGCGCCTGGGCGAGGGTTCGCGTGCGGACGTGCCCTCACCCCCTCCCACCGCGCTCATGGCCCCCTTCTGGGCGGAAGGTGCCCCGAAGGGGCGGATGTTGGTGCGCCCCGCTGTCTGCGACACCCACGCGCGGACGCGCGACGGCAACGCCGATTGCACGGCCGCCTGGCTACGCTGCACTCCCGCTCTGCACGGTCATCCGCCATGCCCCTGACCCCACCGCCACCCACCACTCCCGTCCTGCCGCTGCACGATCGCGTGATCCTGGTCACCGGCGGCGCCCAAGGCATCGGCCGCGGCGTGGTGCAGGCAGTGCTGGGCGCTGGCGGCCGGGTCGCGTTCGGCGATCTGGATGCCGAGGCCGGGCGCGCCTGCGTGGCCGAACTCGATGCCGGCGAGCGCGTGCTGTTCCGGCGCCTGGATGTGGCCGCCGAGGCCAGCGTGCGGCGCTTCGTCGATGCCGCACTGGCGCAGTTCGGCCACATCGATGGCCTGGTCAACAATGCCGGCATCGCCGATCCGCACAGCGGCACGCTGGAGCGCCTGGCGCTGCGCGAATGGAACCGGCGCCTGGGCGCCAGCCTGGGCGGCGCGTTCCTGTGCAGCAAGCACGCGCTGCCGGCATTGCGCGACAGCGCCGGCGGTGGCGCGATCGTCAATATCGCTTCGACCCGCGCCCACCAATCCGAGCCGGACAGCGAAGCCTACGCGGCGGCGAAAGGCGGCCTGCTGGCCTTCACCCACGCGCTGGCCATCAGCGCCGGGCCGGCGCTGCGGGTCAACTGCATCAGCCCGGGCTGGATCGCCACCGACGCCTGGCGCAAGCCCGGCGCGCGGCGCAAACCGGCGCTGTCGCGGCAGGACCACGCGCAGCATCCGGCCGGCCGGGTCGGTACACCGCAGGACATCGGCGCGCTGGCGGTGTATCTGCTGTCGAACGATGCCGGGTTCGTGACCGGCCAGGACTTCGTGGTCGATGGCGGGATGAGCCGTAAGATGCAGTACGCCTAGTCGCAGCGCTGCCGCCAATCCGATCCGGTTTTTTGTAGGGGCGGCTTCAGCCGCGACCGCACGACGCGTGCAAAGCGGTCGCGGCTGAAGCCGCTGCTACAGCGCGTCCACCAGCGGCTGCAGTTGCGGGTCCAGCGCCACGCGTTCGTCGAAGACGAAGCAGCGGCCGTCGTAGCCTTCGCCGCCCACTTGCTCGAAATAACCGAGGATGCCGCCGTCCAGCTGCAGCACGTTGTCCATGCCATCGGCACGCATCCACAGCGCGGCCTTCTCGCAGCGGATGCCGCCGGTGCAGAAGCTGACCACGGTAGCGTCGGCCAGCTCGGCACGATGCGGTGCCAGCGCCTCGGGCAGCTCGGTGAACTTGACGATCGGCAGGGTCAGCGCGCCGGCGAAGGTGCCGTAATCCACTTCCTGCACATTGCGCGTATCCAGCAGCACCACGCGGCGGCCGGCGTCGTCGTGGCCCTGCCGCAGCCAGCGCTGCAGCGTGGCCGGCGCCACCGCCGGGGCGCGTTCGGCGCCCAGCGGCGAGGCGGCATCGCGGCGGAAACTGATGATCTCCGGCTTGACCTTGGTCTTCAGCCGCGCGAACGGCTGCTGCGCGCTGAGGCTGGTCTTGACCCGCAGGTCGGCGAAGCGCGGGTCGGCGCGCAGTTGCGCGTAGAAGGCGTCGATCGCCTC
Organism: Xanthomonas translucens pv. undulosa; assembly: GCF_017301775.1. NCBI lineage: Bacteria > Pseudomonadati > Pseudomonadota > Gammaproteobacteria > Lysobacterales > Lysobacteraceae > Xanthomonas > Xanthomonas translucens. Next base: position 4,382,111 of record NZ_CP063993.1, on the reverse strand, counting down.
CGGCACACCGGCAAGGAACAGGTTGATGCCCTCGTCCGCGACCAGGATGGTGCCGCGCAAGGCGCCGGCCTGCGCCCGGCCCTGCAACTGCGCGGCGAGCGCGTCGGGATCGGCGATGGCGACGAAATGGTAGGCGGCGGTGTTGGCGATCATCCGCGCATTTTAGCGTGCGCCGCGCCGCTCAGCCGCGCAACAGGAAGAACGGCAGCAGCACCAGCGAGGCGATCAGCAGCATGCCCAGCAGCGTCGCCAGCACGAACAGCGGGCGCCGCCGCAGCAGCGTGGCGAAGGTCTCGGCGCTGCCGTCGCGCAGCGCCGCAGCGCGTTCGGCACGCGCGCGTTCGCCGCGCTGCGCCTGATAGTCGGCCAGCAACGCCTTGGCCCGCGCCTGCTCGGTGTCCTCGCGCAGCCACACGCCGCCGGCGGAAATGCCGAAGGTGCCGGGGCGGGTTTCGTAGTAGTCGATGCGCGCGGCATCGAGCAGTGCACGCACCTCGGCGAGTTCGTCGTCGGGTACGTGGCGCAGGTTGAGCAGCAGTTTGGCCATGCGCCGATGATAGCCGCTGCGGCGATGCGCTACCCTTGCACGCCCTGTTCGCCATGGATGTCCGCATGCGCCGTGTCCTGCTGCTGTTGAGCCTGTCGTTGCCGGTCTGGCTGTTGAGCGGCTGCACGCCGCCGGGTCCGCCGCCGGGTGGCAGCATCGCCGCATTCCAGATGATCGACGAGCAGGTCGGCAGCGGCGCCGAGGCGCGACCCGGCAACCAGGTGACCGTGCACTACACCGGCTGGCTGTACGACAAGAACGCCAAGGACCAGCGCGGCGAGAAGTTCGATGCCTCCGCCGACCACGGCCAGCCCTTCAGCTTCACCCTTGGCGGCGGCCAGGTGATCCGCGGCTGGGACGACGGCGTGGCCGGCATGCGCGTGGGCGGCAAGCGCAAGTTGATGGTCCCGGCCGACTACGGCTACGGCGCCAGCGGCGCCGGCGGGGTGATCCCGCCCGGCGCCTCGCTGGTGTTCGAAGTCGAACTGCTCGACGTCAAGCCGCGTTGAGCCGTTGCCGCCGATGCCCGCCAACAAGCTCGCCGCCGCCGTGCGCGGCCGCATCGCCATCGTCGGCGGTGGCCCGGCCGGGCTGATCGCCGCCGAGACCGCGCGCGCGGCCGGCGCCGAGGTCGATGTCTACGAGGGCAAGGGCTCGGTCGGGCGCAAGTTCCTGATCGCCGGCAAGGGCGGCCTCAACCTGACCCACTCCGATCCGTTCGCGCTGTTCGTGTCGCGCTACCGCGAACGCGCCGCGCAGGTCGGCGCATGGCTGGCCGACTTCGACGCCGACGCGCTGCGCGCCTGGGCGCAGGCGCAGGGCGTGGACACCTACGTCGGCAGTTCCGGCCGCGTCTTCCCGCTGGACCGCAAGGCCGCGCCGCTGCTGCGCGGCTGGGTGCGGCGACTGAAGGACGCTGGGGTGCGCTTCCACGTGCAGCATCGCTGGCAGGGCTGGGACAGCGAGGGCGCGCTGCGCTTCGCCAGCGCAGACGGCGAACGCCTAGTGCCAGCCGATGCCTGCGTGCTGGCGCTGGGCGGCGGCAGCTGGCCGCAGCTGGGTTCCGACGGCGCCTGGCAGAACACGCTGCGCGCGCGCGGCGTCGAGCTCGCGCCGCTGCAGCCGGCCAACTGCGGCTTCGACATCGACTGGAGCGCGCATTTCCGCGAACGCCATGCCGGCGCGCCGCTGAAGCCGGTGATCGCGCATTGGCACGATGCGCAGGGCCGCGAACACGCGCTGCAGGGCGAATGCGTGGTCGGCGAACACGGCATCGAGGGTAGCCTGGTCTATGCGCTGTCGGCGGACCTGCGCCAGGCCATCGCCGCGCACGGGCCGACCCCGCTGTGGCTGGACCTGGCGCCGGGCCGCGACCTGGCGCGGCTGCAGGCCGCGCTGGGCAAGCCGCGCGGCGGGCGCAGCTTCGGCGAGCACCTGCGGCGCCAGGCCGGCATCGACGGGGTCAAGGCGGCGCTGCTGTTCGAGGTCCTGGGCAAGCAGGCCGGCGACGATCCGGGGCGCGCGGCGGCCACGCTGAAGCGGCTGCCGCTGACCCTGCTGCGCCCGCGTCCGCTGGCCGAGGCGATCAGCAGCGCCGGCGGCGTGCGCCTGGAAGCGCTGGACCCGGCGCTGATGCTGCGCGCCCTGCCCGGCACCTTCTGCGCCGGCGAAATGCTCGACTGGGAAGCGCCGACCGGCGGCTACCTGCTCAGCGCCTGCTTCGCCAGCGGCCTGCGCGCCGGGCGCGGTGCGGTGGCGTGGCTGCAGCAACGCGGGCGCGACTGAGCCGCGCCCGCATCCCCGAGGCAGCTCAGAGGTCGGCGATCCGCACGCGGCGTTCGGGATCGCGCTTGGCGCTGTACATGGCCTCGTCGGCACGCTGGATCAGCAAGGCCGGATCGAATTCCGGGCCGGTCTGCAACGCGATGCCGATGCTGGGCTGCAACGGCAGGCGCTGTCCGTCGACCACGCAACCGTCGTGCGCGGCGGCCAATACCCGCGCCGCTGCCGCCTGCGCTTCGCTGCGGGCGTCGGCCAACTGGTCCAGCAGCACCACGAACTCGTCGCCGCCCAGGCGCGCGATGAAGTCCTGCTCGCGCAGGCAAGCCCTGAGCAAGCGCGCGAAATGCACCAGCACCGCGTCGCCGGCGTGATGGCCGAAACGGTCGTTGACCGTCTTGAAATCGTTGAGGTCCAGGAACATCACCGCGACCTGTTCGGCGCCGCGGCGACCGGGCTGGGCCAGCATCCGGCGCAGGGTCTCGTTCCACGCCATCCGGTTCGGCAACCCGGTCAGTTCGTCGCGCAGCGCGCGCGCTTCCATCAGCCGCGCCAGCCGCGTTTGCCCGGTGATGTCGCTGATCATGATGTGGAAGCCGGGGCGCGCCGGCGCCATGGAATCGTCGGGCACGTAGTTGGAGTGCATCACCCGCAGTTCGCCGGCCGCGTCGCGCAATTCCGTATCGAAGTGCTGCGCCTCGCCGTCCAGCACCCGCTGCAGATAGGGCCGGATCCTGTCCATGTGCTGCGCATCCAGCAGGTCCGGCACGCGCCGGCCGACGATCGCCGCCGGCGCCAGCGCGAACCAGTCCGCATAGGGCTTGTTGACGAACTGATAGCGCAATTGGCTGTCGACGTAGGCGATCAGGGTCGGCGCGTTGTCGGCGATCGTGCGTAGCTGCGCTTCGCTGTGGCGCAAGCGCGCCTCGGCCAGGTACTGCTCGGTGATGTCCTGAATCTGCGCCACCAAGTGCAGCGGCCGCTGGTGTTCGTCGCGCACCAGCGACACCGCCTGGCGGGTCCACAGCGTGGTGCCGTCGCGGCGCAGGTAGCGCTTGTCGAGGTGATAGCCGCTGCGTTGCCCGGTCACCAGTTCGGCCGCCAGGGCCAGGTCCGGGGCGACATCCTGCGGATGGCTGAGCTGGGGAAAATCCAGCGCCAGCAGTGCGTCGCGGTCGTAGCCCAGCATCGCGCACAAGGCGTCGTTGACCTCGAGCCAGGCGCCTTGCAGCGAGACCAGGGCCATGCCGTGCGTCGCCGCCGAGAACGCGCCGGAGAACCGTTGCCCGGCCAGCAGCGCGGCGCGCAGGGCCTGGCGTTCGACGGTGACGTCGCGCATCACGCAGACCGCGCCCAGCGCGCGTCCGTCGGCGTCGTGCAGCCGCTCGGCGCTGCACAGCACGCTGCGCGGCGGCTGTCCGGCAGCGGCGACGACGATCTCCGCATCGCGTACCGATTCGCCGCGCCAGGCGCGCAACAGCGGGACCTGCTCGCTGTCGAGCAGGCGCCGGCCATCGGCGTCGAACAGGTCGAAATACCGCGCCCATTGCGCCGGCGGCAATGCGCGCGGATCGGTGCCGTGCCAGGCGCGCGCGACCCGGTTGAACTGGGCCAGCGTGCCGTCCGCGGCACACGACACGACCGCATCGGGCACCGTCTCCAGCAACAGGTTCAGCATCTGCGCCTGGGTCCGCGCCGCGCGTGCGTCGCGCCGCGCCTCCAGTTGCATCGTCACCTGCGCGGCCAGGCGCCGCAGCCCTTCGCGGTGCGCCGTGCCCAGCTGCCGCGGCATGGTGTCGATCACGCCAAGGCTGCCGTAGAGATAGCCGCCGCTGCCGCGCAAGGGCATGCCGGCATAGAAGCGGATATGCGGCGGCCCCTGCACCAGCGGATTGCCGGCGAAGCGCGGATCCTGCAAGGCATCCGGCACTTCCAGCAATTCCGGCGACAGCAGCGCATGCGCACAGAACGCCAGTTCGCGCGGCGTCTGCGCCACGTTCAGGCCGCGGCTGGCCTTGAACCACTGGCGGTGTTCGTCGATCAGCGTGACCAGCGCGATCGGCACGTCGCACAGCTGGCTGGCCAGCCAGATCAGGTCGTCGAAGACCGGCTCCGGCGGCGTGTCCAGCATGCCCAGTTCGGCCACCGCGCGCAGCCGCTGCAGTTCATCGGCGGGCAATGGCGCGGGGATGAAGCCGAGGGGCGGTCGCTGAGACATACGCGGCAAGTGGGACGGGACCCGGTCACGATAACTGGCCGCGGGCGGCGATGGCAGTTGAACGATCGCGGTTGGCGACATGCACCACATAGTGCGTGCTGAACACCTGGCGCACGCAGCGGGTGCGCAGCGCCCACATCGCGGCGATATCGACGTGCCCGCACCGCGCGCAAGGCGACGGCGCCTGGCGGCGGCGCAGCGACGCTCATCGCGCCTTGCTGTCGCGCAGGCGGCGGATCCGCACCGGCGGCTGGAACGAATCGCTGCGCGCATCGGCCCAGTACTCCTGGAACACCGCGTGGTCGGGCACGCCGTCGCGCAGCAGCTCGCCCGGCTCCAGGTAGCGATACAGCGAGGCAAGCGAACGGATCTCGACCTGCGAGATGCGCCGCAGGATGTGCTCCGGCCCCAGTTGCGACGGATCCGCCAGGCCGGCGGCGCTGAGCAATTCGCGCAGCGCACGCAGGGTGTTGGCGTGGTAGTGCTGCACCCGCACCGCCTTGTCGGTGGGATCCAGGTGCTTCCAGCGGCGCTGGTCCTGGGTGGCGATGCCGGTCGGGCAGCGGTCGCTGTGGCAGCTCAGGGACTGGATGCAGCCCAGCGCGAACATGAAGCCGCGCCCGGCGTTGCACCAGTCCGCGCCCAGCGCCAGGGTACGCGCGATGTCGAAGGCGCTGGTGATCTTGCCGGCCGCGCCGAGCTTGATCCGCTCGCGCAGGTCCAGCCCGACCAGGGTGTTGTGCACCAGCAGCAGCGCCTCGTGCATCGGCACGCCGACATGGTCGATGAACTCGGCCGGCGCCGCGCCGGTGCCGCCTTCGGCGCCGTCGATGACGATGAAATCCGGGTACAGCCCGCTTTCCTGCATCGCCTTGGCGATCGCGAACCACTCCCACGGATGCCCGATCGCCAGCTTGAAGCCGCTCGGCTTGCCGCCGGACAACGCACGCAGCCGGGCCACGAACTGCAGCAGCTGCAGCGGCGTGGAGAACGCCGAATGGCGCGACGGCGACACGCAATCCTGGCCCATCGCCACGCCGCGGGTGGCGGCGATCTCGGCGCTGACCTTGGCCGCCGGCAGCACCCCGCCGTGGCCGGGCTTGGCGCCCTGCGACAGCTTGACCTCGATCATCTTCACCTGCGCCAGGGTGGCGTTGGCGACGAAGCGCTCCTCGCTGAAGCGCCCGTCCGCATCGCGGCAACCGAAATAGCCCGAGCCGATCTCCCACACCAGGTCGCCGCCGCATTCGCGGTGATACGGCGAGATCGAACCTTCGCCGGTGTCGTGGTAGAAGCCGCCGCGGCGCGCGCCTTCGTTGAGCGCGCGGATGGCGTTGGCCGACAGCGCGCCGAAGCTCATCGCCGAGATGTTGAACACGCTGGCCGAGTAAGGCTGCGCGCAGTCGGCGCCGATGCTGACGCGGAAATCGTGATGCGCGATCTCGCTGGTCGCCAGCGAGTGGTTGAGCCACTCGTAGTCGGTGGCGTAGGCGCTGCGCAGGGTGCCGAACGGCACCACGTCCATGACGTTCTTGGCGCGCTGGTAGACCAGGGCGCGCTGCTGGCGCGAGAACGGCGCCTCCTCGATATCGCTCTGCAGGAAATACTGGCGCATCTCCGGGCCGACCGATTCCAGGCCGTAGCGGAAGTGCGCCAGGATCGGATAGTTGCGGCGCAGCGTGCTGCGCATCTGCACTAGGTCCCAGGTGCCGAGCAGGGCCAGGATCGCGAAGGCGGCCACGCCCCAGCCCCACAACGGCCAGATCGCGCACAGGGCGATGGACAGCGCCAGCAGCGCGCAGCTGGCGACATAGGCTAGGTAGCGGTGCATCGCGTTCCTCGCGAGTTTCGGAAGCCCGCGAGTGTAGGCGCTGCAGGCCGGCAATGGCGCTGGCGCCGCCTACGGCGCGCTTGGGCGGCGTACAGCTTGGCGGTGCACAGCGTGCACCGCTGTGCGCTACAGCCGGTCGTCCACCGCTTCGCGCGGCCACACCGACTTGACGTCGTAGACCACCAGGTTCGGCGTGCCCAGCGCGCGGATCTGCGCGGCATCGAAACCGCGGTATTCGTCGTGCGCCACCGCCAGCACCACCGCGTCGTAGCGACCGGCGACCGGCGCCGGCAGCAGTTCCACCCCGCCATGTTCGCGCGCCAACTGCGGCGCGGCCCACGGATCGCAGGCGTCCACCTGCGCGCCGCTGGCGGCCAGCGCCTGCACCAGCTCCAGCGCGCGGCTGTTGCGCAGGTCCGGGCAGTTCTCCTTGAAGGTGACGCCGAGCACCAGGATCGTGGCCGCGGCCATGTCCACGCCCTTGTCCGCCAGCAGCGCCTGCACCCGTGCGGCGACGTGCGCGCCGACCCGGTTGTTGACCTGCCGCGCGGTGTGGATCAGGTCCGGGTGATAGCCCATGCTCTCGGACTTGTGCAGCAGGTAGTACGGATCCACGCCGATGCAGTGGCCGCCGACCAGGCCGGGACGGAACGGCAGGAAGTTCCATTTGGTGCCGGCGGCCTCCAGCACGTCCTGGGTATCGATGCCGAGGCGGTCGAAGATCAGCGCCAGTTCGTTGACCAGGGCGATGTTGACGTCGCGCTGGATGTTCTCCACCACCTTCGCCGCCTCGGCCACGCGGATCGACGGCGCACGCCAGGTGCCGGCGCCGATGATGCTCGCGTACAGCGCATCCACTGCATCGGCGGCTGCGGCGCTGGAGCCGGAGGTGATCTTGCGGATGTCGGCCAGGCGCCGCTGGCGATCGCCCGGGTTGACCCGCTCCGGGCTGTAGCCGCAGTGGAAATCCTCGTTGAAACGCAGGCCCGAGCCTTGTTCCAGCAGCGGCACGCACACCTCTTCGGTGGTGCCCGGATACACCGTGGATTCGTAGATCACCAGGTCGCCGCGCTTGAGCACGCCGGCGAGCAGCTCGCTGGCCTGGCGCAGCGGCTGCAGGTCGGGCTGCTCGTAAGCGTCGATCGGGGTCGGTACGGTGACGATGTAGACGTTGCGGTCGCGCAAGGCGGCGGCATCGTCGCTGTAACGCAGGTGCACGCCGGCGCGCAGTTCGTCCGGCTCCATCTCCAGGGTCTGGTCGTGACCGTCGCGCAACTGCGCCACGCGCTGCGCGTCGATGTCGTAGCCGAGCGTGTCGTAGCGCGCGCCGAACGCCACCGCCAACGGCAAGCCGACATAGCCCAGGCCGATGACGGCGATGCGCAGCTGCGCGGGATCGAACACGAGAGCGACGGGCATGCCGTTCCTTTCAGGGCGCCGCAACGGCGCTGTGAGCCGGCGGCGCGGGTGGTCGCGGAAGTGCGGACGTCCGCGGCGCGGACCCACGGCCATGGTAAGCGCCGCGGCGGCGCGCTCCAAGCGGGCCTGCACGGCGCGTTCCCGCTGCGCGCGCGGCATTGCGCAATGGCTGCGCATGCAACGGTTCTTGCCACCGCCGCGACGTGGATGTGACCTGGCCTTTACGCCGCACGCCCTATGCTCGACCAACGCTTCTGCGCAATTCAGCAACACCCACCAACTACAGGAGATCTCGCCGTGAGCCATGCTCCGAGCTTGCTCGTGGATGTCGAAGCCGAACTGGCGCATTGGAAGATGCTGCACGGGGAAGGCAAGCTGGGCCCACAGTCCTTCAGCGAGCATGCGCGCCTGATCAAGATGGCCTGCGACGTGTTCCTGCAACTGCCGCGCGAGCCCAACGCGGTGCGCATGCAGCGCCTGCGCCAACGCTACGACGCCGAGCATCCGTGGCCACGCATCGCTTGGAGTGACGCCGAGGCGCTGGTGCTGGGCTGCTGGGCCAGACTGGACGGTTCGGAGCGGCGCGATACCCATCGCGATCCGGCCCCTGTCCCGGCCTGATCCTGGAGATCAGCGCAGGCTCGACCCGCGCACGATGCAGCGACCGCTCAACACCACCTTGCGCATCGGCAAGGTCGGCGCATTCAGCCGTTCCAGCAGCAATGACATCGCGGTGCGGCCCATGTCCTCCACCGGTTGTTCGATCACGGTGATGCCCGGCTCGACCAGGTCGGTCCAGCTCTCGTTGTCGAACCCGGCCAGCGCCAGGTCCTGCGGAATGCGCAGGCCGGCGCCGCGCGCGGCCTTCAGCGCACCCATCAGCAACAAGCTGTTGCTGGCCACCAGCGCCTCGGGGCGCTCGGGTTGCGCCAGCCACGCCTGCACTTCGGCGGTCGCCGCCGCCGCGCTCGGCGCCACCTGGCGGTAGTCCGGCGCCAGACCGTGCGCCTGCATCGCCGCCAGATAGCCGTCGCGACGCTCGGCGGCGGTGCTGCTGGTCTTGCCGAACAGCCCGCCAATGCGGCGCAAGCCGCGCTCGGCCAGGTGCTCGATCAAGCTCGCCATCGCCGCGGCATTGTCCAGCACCACGCTGTCGTGCACGCCGGCCTTGCCGGCGCGGTCGAGCAGCACCACCGGGTAATCGAAATTCAGTTTGGGCAGCTGACTCTGGGTGGTACGGGTCGGCGCGAAGATCAGCCCACTGACCCGCTCCTCCTGCATCAGTTGCAGGTACAGCGCCTCGCGCTGCGGATCCTCGTCGGTATTGCACAGGATCACGCGCATGCCGGCGCGGTAGGCCACGTCCTCGACCGCGCCGATCGCCGCGGTGAAGAACGGGTTGCGGATGTCGGCCACGATCAGCCCGACGATCCCCGAATGCTGCGAGCGCAAGCGTCGCGCCATCAGGTTGGGCCGGTAGCCGGTCTCGCGCACCGCCGCCTCGACCCGCGCCCGCACCTCCTCGCTGACCGGACCCTGGCCCAGCGCCCGCGACACGGTCGAGGTCGAGACCCCGGCCACCCGCGCCACGTCGTGGATGCTGACTGTCACTGGCAACGTTCCCGCAAAATTCCCACTGCAACACCCTTCCAAGTGGCCGGATTCGATAGTAGCACCGGCATTTCCCGAATAAATTGTGCAGTGCACATTGACGCGACAGTGGGAACGTTCCCACACTGCGCCACTCGCTGCCCCAGATCTTCGAAGGATGCCCCCCGCGTGACCCAGACGAATCTCCCCGTGTTGGTCGCCAGCGAACTGGTCCGTGTCAACGTCCAGGTCCGCGACAAGGCCGACGCCATTGCCCAGGCCGCGCAGCTGCTGGTCGCCGCCGGCTGCGTGCCGCCGGCCTACGCGGCCAGCATGCTGCGCCGCGAGGCGCTGGCCAACACCTTCCTCGGCCACGGCGTGGCGATCCCGCACTGCACCGGCGACGACCGCCATCTGGTCCAGCGCGACGGCATCGCGGTGCTGCAGATCCGCGACGGCGTGGAGTGGAATCCCGGCCAGACCACCCACCTGGTGGTCGCCATCGCCGCGCAGTCCGACACCCACATCACCCTGCTGCGGCGCCTGACCCGGCTGATCCAGGACCAGCCGCGGCTGGACTCGCTGTTCGCCAGCGACGACCCGCAGGCGATCGTCGACGCGCTGAGCCAGGATGCGGTCGCTGCGGCAAGCGGGAAGCCGGTCGCCGACTTCGGCGAGCGCTTCGAATGGACCGTCGCCTACCCCACCGGCCTGCATGCGCGCCCGGCCACGCGCTGGGTGGAAACCGCGCGCGGTTTCGCCGCCCGGATCCAGGTGCGTGCCGGCGAGCAGACCGGCGACGCCAAGAACCTGGTGTCGCTGCTGCAGTTGGGCCTGCATGCCGGCGACACGGTGACCATCTCGGCCGAAGGCCAGGACGCCGCCGCCGCGCTGGCGCGGCTGCGCAGCGTCATCGACGGCCTCACCGCCCAGGAGAAAGCCGACGCGCAGGCCGCGGCGCAACGCCGTGCCGCACCGGTCACCGGCTGGACCCCGCCGCAGGCGCAACCGGCCATCGTCGGCATCGGCGCCAGTCCGGGCCTGGCGATCGGCGTGGTGCACAAGCTGGCCGGCAACGACGGCCCGGTACCGGACGCGCCGGTGCCGCTCAGCGACGGCGGCGCGCTGCTGCACGACGCGCTGCTGCGCACCCGCCAGCAATTGCAGGCGATCGAGGACGACACCCGTCGCCGGCTCGGCGCCGGCGACGCGGCGATCTTCCGCGCCCAGGCCGAACTGCTCAACGACACCGACCTGATCACCCTGGCCTGCCAGCTGATGGTCGAAGGCCACGGCGTGGCCTGGTCCTGGCAGCAGTCGGTCGAGCGCATGGCCAACAAGCTGTCGGCGCTGGGCAACGCGGTGCTGGCCGGACGCGCCAGCGACCTGCGCGACGTCGGCCGCCGGGTGCTGACCCAGATCGATCCGAGCCTGGCCAGCGGCAGCCTGGAGCACCTGCCAGAGAGTCCCTGCATCCTGCTCGCCAGCGACCTGTCGCCGTCGGACACCGCGCACCTGGACACCAGCCGCGTGCTCGGCCTGGCCACCGCGCTGGGCGGGCCGACCTCGCATACCGCGATCCTGTCGCGCACCCTGGGCCTGCCGGCGCTGGTCGCCGGCGGTCCCGACCTGCTCGACCTGGACGACGGCGCCACCGTCATCGTCGACGGCAACAGCGGCCGCCTGTACCTGGCGCCGTCGGAGGCCGACCTGGCCTCGGCCCGCGCCTACATCGAAGAACAACGCCAGCTGCGCGAGCGCGAGGCCGAGCAGCGCAACCAGCCGGCGCAGACCCAGGACGGCCATCGCGTGGAGATCGGCGCCAACGTCAACCTGCCCGAACAGGTGCCGATGGCGCTAGCGCAGGGCGCCGAGAGCGTGGGCCTGATGCGCACCGAATTTCTGTTCCTGGAGCGCGGCAGCACGCCCAGCGAGGACGAGCAGTACGCCACTTACATGGCGATGGCCAAGGCGCTGGACGGCCGTTCGCTGATCGTGCGCGCGCTGGACATCGGCGGCGACAAGCAGGTCGCGCACCTGAACCTGCCGCGCGAGGACAACCCGTTCCTCGGCGTGCGCGGCGCGCGCCTGCTGCTGCGCCGCGCCGACCTGCTGCAACCGCAGCTGCGCGCGCTGTACCGCGCGGCCAAGGACGGCGCCAAGCTGGCGATCATGTTCCCGATGATCACCTCGGCGGCGGAAATCGTCGCGCTGCGCGCCGCGTGCGAGCGCCTGCGCGTGGAGTTGGACGCGCCGGAGGTGCCGCTGGGCATCATGATCGAAGTGCCGGCCGCGGCGATCCAGGCCGACGCGCTGGCGCGGCATGCCGACTTCTTCTCGATCGGCACCAACGACCTGACCCAGTACACGCTGGCGATCGACCGGCAGAACCCGGATCTGGCCGCCGAGGCCGACAGCCTGCATCCGGCGGTGCTGCGCCTGATCCGCACCACGGTCGAAGGCGCCGCGCGCCACGGGCGCTGGGTCGGCGTGTGCGGCGGCCTGGCCGGCGATGCGTTCGGCGCGGCGCTGCTGACCGGGCTGGGTGTGCACGAGCTGTCGATGACCCCCAACGACGTGCCGGCGGTGAAGGCGCGCCTGCGCGGCAGTCGCCTGGACGCGCTGCAGGCCTTGGCGCTGCAGGCGCTGGACTGCGAGAGCGCGGCCGAGGTGCGCGCGCTGGACGGAACCGGCGCATGAGCGTGCAGGCCGTCAGCGTCAGCCTGAACCCGGCGATCGACCTGACCGTGGCGATCGACCGGCTGCAGCCCGGCCAGGTGCATCGCGCCAGCAGCGCGCACGCCATCGCCGGCGGCAAGGGCATCAACGTCGCCGCCTGCCTGGCCGATGCCGGCATCGCCACGGCCGCGCTCGGCGTGCTCGGCGCCGGCAACGCGCACCTGTTCGAGACCCTGTTCACCGCACGCGGCATCGACGACCGCTGCCTGCGCGTGCCCGGCGACACCCGTACCAACCTCAAGCTGGTCGCCGCCGACAGCGGCGCCACCACCGACATCAACCTGCCCGGCCTGCCGCTGGGCGCGGCCGAGCTGCAGGCGGTCGGCGCACGCCTGGACGAGCTGCTGCGCCCGGGCCTGCCGGTGGTACTGACCGGTAGCCTGCCGGCCGGCCTGGCCGCCGACAGCTGGCGCACGCTGCAGGCGCAGGCCGCCGCGGCCGGCGCGCGGGTGCTGCTGGACACCAGCGGCGCGCCATTGCGCGCAGCGCTGGCCGCGCCGCGCGCGCAGCTGCCGTTCGCGATCAAGCCCAATCGCCACGAACTGGAAGACTGGGCAGGCATGCCGCTGCACGGCACCGCCGACGTGCTGGCAGCCGCGCGCGCGCTGCTGGCCAGCGGCATCGCACTGGTGGTGGTGTCGCTGGGTACCGACGGCGCGCTGTTCGTGCGCGGCGAGCAGGCACTGCTGGCGCACCCGCCGCAGCTGGCCGGCGGCAGCAGCGTCGGCGCCGGCGATGCGATGGTCGCCGGCCTGGTCGCCGCGCTGCTCGCCGAGGCCGACCTGGCGACCTGCGCGCGCCAGGCCACCGCCTTCGCCGTGGCCACGCTGGGCAGCGGCGCCGCACGCCGGCTGCCGCGCGAGCGTGTCGCCGGCATCGCCGCCGCGGTGCGCATCGAGGCGCTGCAATGAACGCCTCGTCGCCCCCCATGCCTTCGAAGCGAATGTCCTCGAACTCCACGCCGCCATCGCGCGCGGCGTCCCCCTGCGTCCATCGGGAGCAAGCATGAATCCTATCTTCGTGGTGATCATCGCCGGCGAGCGCAGCACCGAAGCCGTCCTTGCTGCCGAAGCCTTGCGCCATGCGGCCAGCGCACACGGCGCGGTACTGCACGCCGAGGTGCGTACGCCGCAGGGCGTGATCGCGCCGCTGGACCTAGCCGCGGCCGGCAGCGCCTATCCGCTGCTGCTGGTCGGCGACGGCGATGCCGACGAGGCGCGTTTCGCCGGCGCCGCGCCACTGCGCGTCAGCCTGGATGCGGTGCTCGACGACGCCGCCGGCGCGCTCGCGCCGCTGCTGGCCGCGGCCGATGCCGCGCCGACCACCACCGCCAGCGCTGCCACGCAAACGGATGCTCCCAAGCGCATCGTCGCCGTGACCTCCTGCCCCACCGGCATCGCCCACACCTTCATGGCCGCCGAAGGCCTGCAGCAGGCGGCCAAGACCCTGGGCTACCAGATGCGGGTCGAAACCCAAGGCTCGGTCGGCGCGCAGGACACGCTCAGCGCTGCCGAAATCGCCGACGCCGACCTGGTGCTGATCGCCGCCGACCGCGAAGTGGACCTGTCGCGCTTCGGCGGCAAGCGCCTGTTCAAGAGCGGCACCAAACCGGCGATCAACGACGGCCCCGCGCTGATCCGAAAGGCGCTGGCCGAAGCCGGCGTGCACGTGGCCAGCGGCAACGGCGCCACGCCGGCTAGCAGCGAACGCGGCAAGTCTGCCGGCCCGTACAAGCACCTGATGACTGGCGTGTCGTTCATGCTGCCGTTCGTCACCGCCGGCGGCCTGCTGATCGCGCTGGCGTTCGCGCTGGGCGGCATCTACGCCTTCGACGACGCGCACAAGGGTACCCTAGCCTGGTCGCTGTTCCAGATCGGCGCCAAGGCCGGCTTCACTCTGATGGTGCCGGCCCTGGCCGGCTACATCGCCTACTCCATCGCCGACCGCCCCGGCATCGCCCCCGGCATGATCGGCGGCATGGTCGCGGCCAACCTCGGCGCCGGCTTCATCGGCGGCATCTTCGCCGGCTTCATCGCCGGCTACGGCGTGGCCGCGCTGAACCGCGCGATCAAGCTGCCGCGCACCCTGGAAGGGCTCAAGCCGGTGCTGATCCTGCCGGTGCTGGGCACCTTGCTGGTCGGCCTGACCATGCTGTACGTGGTCGGCCAGCCGGTCGCCGAAGCGCTGGCCTGGCTCACCGACTGGCTGCGCGGCATGCAGGGCAGCAGCGCAGTGCTGCTGGGCCTGCTGCTGGGCGCAATGATGGCCTTCGACATGGGCGGGCCGGTCAACAAGGCCGCCTATGCGTTCTCCACTGGCCTGATCGCCAGCCAGGTGTACACGCCGATGGCCGCGGCGATGGTCGCCGGCATGACCCCGCCGCTGGGCATCGCACTGGCTACCTGGGTGTTCCGCAACCGCTTCACCCGCGAGGAGCGCGGCACCAGCGCCGCCACCGGCGTGCTCGGTCTGGCCTTCGTCACCGAAGGCGCGATCCCGTATGCGGCGCGCGACCCGTTGCGCACCATCCCGGCGCTGATGCTGGGGTCGGCGCTGGCCGGCGCGATCTCGATGGCCGCCGGCGCCGAGCTGAAGGTGCCGCACGGCGGCGTGTTCGTGCTGCCGATCCCCAACGCGGTGACCCATCTGGGCATGTACCTGATTGCCCTGCTCGCCGGCACCGTGCTGACCGCGGTGGCGCTGCGCGTGCTGAAGAAGCCCATCGCCGAATAAGTCCTGCGCCGGCGCGCCGCCGGGGGCGATGCCCCTCTCCCGTCGCCCACGGCGGCGCGCCGGCCTCCATCCCACCCCAGGAGTCTCTGCCATGTCCCTCACCCTGCCCCTCACCCGGCGCCTGTCGCTCACCGCCCTGGCCCTCGCCCTCGCCCCGCTGGCCCATGCCCAGGACGCCAGTGACGCGTTCAAGCTCAAGCTCGCCTACACCGGCGAAGCCGCGGTCTCGCTGGACGGCGGCAAGGAACAGGGCAGCGCCTACGCTGGCCAGCTGATGCTCGGCACCGACGTCGACCTGCAGCGGCTGATGGGCTGGAACGGCGCCACGTTGAAGGTCTACGCGATCAACCGCCACGGCACCAACCTGGCCAACAGCGACATCGGCAACAGCACCTCGGTGCAGGAAATCTATGGCGGCCAGGGCACGCGCCTGACCACCTTCACCCTGCAGCAGAAGCTGTTCGACGACCGCCTGGAACTGGAGGCCGGACGCAGCGAGGCCAACGTCGATTTCCTCGGTTCGGCCCTGTGCGGCTACTTCCAGGGCAACTCGTCCTGCGGCAACCCGACCTTCGTGTTCCGCACCAGCAACTTCACCTACTGGCCGGTGTCCAGCTGGGCCGCGCACGCCAAGGCCTGGCTGACCCCGACCGTGTACGCGCACGTCGGCGCCTACGAGGTCAACCCGACCCAGGCCGAAGACGGCCAGCACGGCCTGAACTGGAGCACCCGCGACAGCACCGGGGTGATCGTGCCGTACGCGGTCGGCTACAAGACCGACGCGGCCAGCGTGCGCTTCCCTGCCATGTACGAAGTGGGCGGCTGGCAGGACAACTCCGACTACAAGGACCCGCTGACCGACCGCAACGGCACCCCGGCGCGACTCAGCGGCCTGGACTACGCCCCGCGCAACGGGCGCTCCGGCGCGTTCTTCCGCTTCGAGCAGCAGGTCACCCGCCCCGACGCCGACAGCGCGCGCGGGATGGTGCTGTTCGGCTCGGTGCTGAAGGGCACCTCCGGGCAACTGATCGAGGACCACTTCCTGGAGCTGGGCCTGGTCCAGCGCGGCACCTTCGCCAGCCGCGAGCAGGACAACATCGCCTTCGTCGTCACCCAGCAGCGCTACAGCGACAAGGCGCTGGAGGACCTGCGCCTGGCGCGCGCCGCGGCCGGCGGCAGCGGCACCCCGCACAGTTCGCAATACATGATGGAACTGAGCTACGGCATCCAGGTCACCCCGCAGCTGCGCATCGCGCCGAACCTGCACTACATCGTGCACCCGGACCAGTTCAACGAGCCGTCGCGCACCCGCGATCTGCCGAATGCACTGGTCGCCGGCATGCGCGTGGATTGGGCGTTGTAGGACCGGGATTGGGGATTGCTCGGACCCGGCTGACGCCGACGCCCGCCTGCGCAGACCCGTGTTCTGCGCAGGCGCGGCAAAACAACCTGGCCAGAACGCACGACGCCCCGGCATGCCGGGGCGTCGTGCGTTCGGTCCGTATCACTCCGTTCGCATGCAACTGCGCCAGTCCATCGGCGCATGCGGGTACGAAACAGGCGGCCGGCGAATCGAGATCCGTTCGATTCCGTGCAAGCGCGCATCCCTGGCGCGGGAGCGATGACGTTGCCGACGGGGACAATGATGCGCGCCCACACAGGCGCTGGCGATCGGCCGACTCCGCGCCCGGCTGTAGGACTTTTCCGACACGAATCGCGGCGACCCGGCGTGCCCGCCGCCGCACCTGTCCGGCGCGTCCGCGGCACGCTTGCCGCGCACCGGTCACCGCCGCGACATAAACGGATCCCATCGTAGCGGCCTCGCCACCGCCGATTACGACGGTTTTCCAACATCCGCGTTGCAAGCATCTCGCGCCATGCGCATCCTGGTTGCCGAAGACGATACGTCCATTGCCGTTGCGTTGCGCGACTCGCTCGCCGAGTGCGGGCACGTGGTGGACCACGTCAACGATGGCGCCGCCGCCGAGCGCGCGCTCAGCGCCGAGTCCTATCACCTGCTGGTGCTGGACCTGGGCCTGCCGCGGCGCGACGGCCTGCAGGTGCTGCAACGCGTGCGCGAACGCCGCGACGAGGTCGCGGTGCTGGTGGTGACCGCGCGCGACGGCGTGGAAGACCGCATCCGCGCCCTCGACCAAGGCGCCGACGACTACCTGATCAAGCCGTTCGAGCTGTCCGAGTTCCTGGCCCGCACCCGCGCCCTGCTGCGCCGGCGCAGCAGCGGCGGCATTCCCGAGCTGGCCCTGGGCCAGTTGCGGATCAACCTGGCCGGGCGCCGGGTGTGGCTGCAGGACGAACCGCTGGAACTGACCGCGCGCGAATTCGCGCTGCTGGAAACGCTGCTGATGCGCAGCGGGCGCGTGGTCAGCCGCGGCCAGCTCACCGACGCGCTGTGCGACTGGCAGCACGAGATCACCGACAACGGCCTGGATATCTCCATGCACCGCCTGCGCCGCAAGCTGCACGGCTCCGGGGTCGGCATCCGCACCATCCGCGGCCTGGGCTACTTGCTGGAAGAATCCCGCACCGCCGACGCCGCCCACGACCCGCACGCGTCGTGAGCGCGGCCATGGCAGCCGAGACGGCGGGCGCAGCCCCCGCCCATCCCAGCCTGCGCCGGCGCCTGCTGGCGTTCCTGCTGATCCCGACCGTGCTGCTGATGCTGGTGGTCTCGGCGCTGTTCTATCTGCTGATGCTCAAGTACTCCAACCATGTCCACGACATGGACCTGAAGGAGGACACGCTGGGCCTGGCCAAGGCGGTCAACGATGCCGGCGCCAGCCTTCCGCTGCCGCTGCAGGCCCGGCGCCTGCTCGAATACAGCAGCGAAGGCCGGGTGTTCTTCGAAGTGCGCAGCCGCGACCACGGCGTGATCAGCCACAGCGCGCAGCCGATCCCGGCGCACGACGCGCCGGCCACGCTCGGCCGGGTGGCGCTGCGCGACGAGCGCATGGCCGACGGCACCCCGGTGCGCGTGGCCAGCCTGATCGTGCCGTCGGCATGGGAGGCCAACGACCGCCTGACGATCTCGGTGGCCGAGACCCTGAACGACCGCCACCGGCGGGCGCGCGAGATCCTGATGCTGATGTTGCCGACCGAACTGCTGCTGACCTGCTCGCTGCTGGCGCTGGTCTGGCATGGCGTGCGCGTGGGCCTGCGCCTGCTGCAACCGGCGGTGCGCCGGCTCGACGACAGCCAGCGCGACCTCAGCCCGGTGTCCGGCCCCGACATCCCGATCGAAGTGCTGCCGCTGACCCAGGCCATCGACGGCCTGCTCGGCCGCCTCAAGCAACTGATGGCGCTGCAGGAACGCTTCGTCGCCGACGCCGCGCACCAGCTGCGCACGCCGCTGGCGGGGCTGAGCATGCACGTGCAGCGCGCCCAGGCCAGCACCCGCCCGCAGGACACCGCGCAGGCGCTGCAGCACATCCGCCAGCTGACCGACCGCGCGATCCGCAGTTCCACCCAATTGCTGGCGCTGACCCGCGCGCAGGCGCCGCGCGAGAACATCCGCCCGCTGCTGCCGCTGGACCTGGCCGTGTGGCTGCCGCAGGCACTGGCCGAGCGCATTCCCGACGCGCTGCAGGCCGGGGTCGACCTGGGCTACGACGACGACGGCGCCGACGGCGGGCCGGCCTGGGTCGCCGCCGACGCCTGGTCGCTGCGCGAGCTGCTCGACAACCTGATCGACAACGCCTTCAAGCATGCCGCCGGCAACATGGTCACGGTCAGCCTGTGCCGCCAGCCGCAGCACCTGCAGCTGGCGGTCGACGATGGCGGCGCGGGCGTGGACGAGGCCTTGTTGCCACGCCTGGGCGAACGCTTCTTCCGCGCCCCGGATGCGCCCGAAGGCGGCACCGGCCTGGGCCTGGCCATCGTCGCCAGCATCGCCGCACGCCACCACGCGCCGCTGCGCTATCGGCGCTCGGCGCTGGGCGGCCTGCGCGTGGAGCTGGAGTTGCCGGCCAGCGCAGCACCCACCGCATGAGCCGGCGCCGTGCCTCCCGGCTGGCCGGCCTTGCCGTGCTGAGCGCCGCAGCGCTGGCCGGTTGCGTCAGTACCCCGCTGCCCGACCTGACCCCCGAGGGAGTTCCCCCGGCTTTGCCGGGGTGGCAGTAGCCGTTTGACATTTACGGGAGTCCATCCCGGAGACTCCGATTGTGAGCCGCCAAGCACGCAATCGGAGAATCCGAGATGGACAAGTACCAAAATCTATGCCACAGCCAATGGGAGTGCCTGTACCACGTTGTTTTCATTCCGAAGCGACGAAGACGGGTGTTGTACAAGGAGCTCCGGATCCACTTGGGCGAGGTGTTTCGACGCTTGGCGGAGCAAAAGGAAAGTCGGGTAGAGGAAGGTCATCTGATGCCAGATCATGTGCACATGATGTTGAAGATTCCGCCGAAGTTGGCGGTTTCTCAGGTCGTGGGCTACATCAAAGGCAAAAGCGCCATTCATCTTGCTCGGGTATATGCAGAGCGCAAGCGGAATTTTGTCGGTCAGCACTTTTGGGCAAGGGGCTACTTCGTATCGACGGTCGGTCGGGACGAGGCGGTGATTCGGGACTACATCCGCAACCAGGAAAAAGAGGACGAACGGCTCGACCAGTTGCAGTTGTTGAGATAAGCCTGCCACCTTCAGGTGGCACCCATCAAGGGAAGCGCGTTAGCGCCCCCGCCAGCCGCTTTGAGCGGCTCACACTACGAATGCCCCCGGCTTTGCCGGGGGATTGTTACCGCAGCCGTTGCCGCGGCAGTGGACATCGCTGCCGGCCGCGGCTACCCCACGGCCGGCCGGCAGCGCCTGGTGGCAGGACTTCCACGATCCGCAACTCGACGCCCTGGTGGCGCAGGCGCTGCACGACGACCTCGACGTGGCCCAGGCGCTGGCCAGGCTGCGCGCGGCGCGGCGGATGGACCGCGTGGCCACGGCCAAGCTGAAGCCGCAGCTGCATGCGCGCACCGAGGAACCGATCGACCCCGATGCCAGCGCCTCGTTCCTGGTCGCCGGTTTCGACGCGGAGTGGGAACTGCCGCTGTTCGGGCGCGGCGAAGCCGCGCGCCGCCTGGGCCGCGGCGACCTGCAGGCGGCGCAGGCCAGCCTCGCCCAGGTCCGCACCGCCACCGTCGCCGACGTGGCGCGCAACTGGATCGAACTGCGCCATGCGCAACAGGCCGAACAGCTGCTGCAACGCATCGCCGACGCGCGCCAACGGCAGGCGGCGCTGAGCGCGGCGCTGGTCGATCTGCGCCTGGCGCCGCCGGCGGCCGCCGCCCAGGCGCAGGCCGCGCAGTTGCAGGCGCAGGCCGCGCTGGGCGAACCGCGCACCGCCAGCGCCGCCGCCGCGCAACGGCTGGCGGTGCTGCTGGCGCGCAGCGCGCCGGACCCGGCGTGGAGCGCCACCGTTGCGGCCGCCGCCGCTCCGCGCGCAGCAGCGTCGGGCCTGCAGATCGGCGCACTCGACGCGGTACCCGCCGACCTGCTGCGGCGCCGTCCGGACATCGCCGCACGCGAGGCCGAAGTGCTCAGCGCAGCCGGCGAACTGGGCATCGCCCGCGCCGACCGCTACCCCAGCATCGGCCTGGGCGGCGCCATCCACTGGTCCACCCACCTGCTCTCGCACCGCCGCACCGCCACCCCGCACGAAATCGCCTCGCTGGGGCCGCTGATCGATATCCCGCTGGTCGACTGGGGCCTGCGCCAGGCCCAGGCGCAGGCGCACGGCGACCTGCTGCAGGCGGCGGCGCTGGCCTACCGCCAATGCGTGTTGGAGGCGGTGGCCGAAGTGCAGAACGCGCTGACCGCGCTGGAACAGCAACGCCAGCGCGCACTGGCGCAGCAGCAGGCACTGCAGGCGCTGCAGCAGGCCGCCGACGCGGCACAGGCGCGGCGCCGGCTGGGCTTGGGCAGCGATCTGGACGTGGCCACCCAGCAGGCCGCACGCGACCAAGCGGCGCTGGAACTGCTCGAGGCGCAGCGCCAGCGCGACCTCGACTACATCGCGCTGCAGACCGCGCTGGGCAGCGCGGACACGCAGACCGCCGGCACCGAGACCAGCGCGGCAGGCGCGGCGCCCTGATGGTCGCGCTGGCCCGCCAGACCCTGCGCCACGAATGGCGCCGCTTCCTGCCGGTGGTGGTCTCGGTCGGCTTCGCCAGCCTGTTGCTGCTGCTGCAGACCGCGCTGGTGCTCGGCATCTTCGGCAGCGCCAGCGTCTACGTGTCCGGCTCCGACGCCGACCTGTGGCTGGGCTATCCGGGCACACAGAGCGTGGACCAGGGCCGTCCGATCGACCCGGATGCCGCCACCGCGCTGTACCTGGACCCGCGGGTGCTGCAGGTCGAACCGTTCCTGTGGTTCGACGGCGACTGGCGCGGCCCCGACGACACCGGCGCGGTGTCGATCTACATTTCAGGCATCGACACCCGCAGCGACGGGCTGATGTTCGCGCGGCTGCTGAGCCCCGCCCTGCGCGCGGCGCTGCGCGAACCGGACACGGTGGTGGTGGACCGTGCCGAACTGGACAAGCTCGGCGTCGGCATCGGCCGCAGCGCGCGCATCAACGGCCACCGGGTGCGGGTGATCGGGGTCGGCCGCGGCCTGCGTGCGCTGGGCGGCGTCAACGTGCTGGCCTCGCTGGAAACCGCGCGCGCCTTGAACAGCGATGCCGTGCACCCGGACTGGCCGACCTACATGGTCGCGCGGCTACGGCCCGGCAGCGATGCCGCGGCGGTAGCGCGCCGCGGCGCCGGCAGCAACGCGCCGGCGCGCATCGAAGCCTGGAGCGCAGCGGAGTTCGCACGCCGCAGCATCCTGTTCTGGATGTTCGACACCGGCGCCGGCTCCGGCGTGCTGTTCCTCGGCGGTATCGTGCTGCTGGTCGGCGTGGCGATCACCAGCCAGACCCTGCTGGCCACGGTGCTCGGCGCCGCACGCGAGTACGCCACGCTCAACGCGCTGGGCGTGAGCATGCGCGCGCTGCGCTGGGTGGTGCTGGAACAGGCGGCCTGGGTCGGCGCGCTCGGCCTGCTCGGTGCCAGCGCGCTCGGCGCAGCGCTGGTGGCGCTGGCGCGCGCGCACGACGTGCCTGTGGCCTTCGACGGCAACGGCTGGGCTGCGTGCGTGGTCGCGGTGATGCTGCTGACCCTGCTGTCGGCGCTGGCCGCGCTGCGCGGCTTGCGCCGCGCCGATCCGGCGTTGCTGCTGCGATGAACCGGGCCCTCCCCGCCGCGCTGTTGCCCGACGCCGCCACCGTGCATGGCAGCGCCCTGTGCAAGAGCTTCCTCTCCGGCAAGCTGCGCACCGACGTGCTGCGCGAGGTCACGCTGCAGGTGTGGCCCGGCGAACTCACCCTGATCTCCGGCCCCTCGGGCTGCGGCAAGAGCACTCTGCTGTCGATTCTCAGCGGCCTGCAGCGCGCCGACCGCGGCCGCGTACAGGCCTTGGGCGAAGACCTGGGCGCGCTCGACGCGAGCGCGCTGGAGCGCTTCCGCATGCGCCACACCGGCTTCATCTTCCAGGGCTTCAACCTGTTCCCGGCGCTGAGCGCGCTGGACCAGGTGCGGCTGCCGCTGCAGTACATGGGGCTAGCCACGGCCGAGGTGTGCGCGCGCGCCGAAGCGGCGCTGGCCGAGGTCGGCATCGCCCATCGTCAGCAACTGCGCCCGGCCGAGTTGTCCGGCGGCGAGAAACAGCGCGTGGCGATCGCGCGCGCGCTGGCCAAGCACCCGGCGCTGCTGTTCGCCGACGAGCCGACCAGCGCGCTGGACGCCGGCAACGGCCAGATCGTGATCGACCTGCTGCACCGCATCGCCCGCAGCCACAACACCCTGGTGCTGTGCGTCAGCCACGATCCGCGCCTGATCCGCCATGCCGACCGCGTGCTGTCGATGGAAGACGGCCGCATTCTCGACGACCGCCGCCTGGCGCCGCCGCCCTCGCCCTCCTCTTCGTCCCGGATCTCCGCACCATGAAAGCGTTGCTCGCCGCTCCCCTGCTGGGCCTGCTGCTGGCCGCCTGCGCCCGGCCGCCGCAGGCCGCGCCCGCGCCCAATGCGGCGCCGGCCTATCTGGCGGTGGCGCGCGGGCGTATCGACGTGGAAGGCGGGCTACTGCGGCTGAGCCTGCCGGTCGCCGCGACGCTGCAGCGGGTGGCGGTGCACGAAGGCGACGCGGTACGCCGCGGCACGCTACTGATCCAGGCAGACGACCGCGCCGCGGCGCTGGACCTGGAGATCGCACAGACCCGCACGCAGGCGGCCAGCGCGCACGTGAGGCAGCTGCAGCAGCGGCTGGCGCACGCGCAGCAGCGCCAGCGGCGGCTGGCCGAAGCGGCGCGGATAGGCGCCGGCGACGGCCAGAGCGCCGACGATGCCGGCGACGCCAGCCAGACCCTGGCCGACGCACTGCAGGCCGCGCGCAGCGACGCCGCACTGGCCACCGAGCAGGTGCACCAGGCGCAACTGCAGCGCGACCAGTACCGCCTGTATGCGCCCGCCGACGGCCGCGTGCTGCAACTGGCCGCCGCGGTCGGCGCGCGTAGCGACGGCGGCGCCACGCCGCTGCTGACCCTACTGCCGGACGCACCGCGCCTGGTCCGCGCCGAATTGAACGAAAGCTACGCCGCCGCGGTGCGCCCGGGCATGCAGGCCGAGGTGATCAGCGACGACGGCCGCCAAACCGCGTTGGGCACCGCCGTGGTGCGCTGGCTGGCGCCGGCGTTCGGCCCGGCGCAGCTGCACGACGCCGCCGATGGCGCCAGCGCCGGCAACGACCGCAGCGTGGCCTGCGTGCTGGCGTTCCGGCAACCGTCTGCGCTGCGCCTGGGCCAGCGCGTCCTGGTGCGCTTCCGCAACCCCACCGCGGCGCAACACTGACGAAAGGCTGCTGAAACGCCTGTCCGCCACGCTGCGCGCGTTCCTTCGCCGCCAACCCCGTGCCGCCATGATCCAATCCGCCGAATTCCACTTCCAGGGCGGCCGCCACGGCGTGCTGCTGATCCACGGCCTGACCGGCACCCCCAGCGAGATGCGCCTGCTCGGCAAGAGCCTGCATCGCCAGGGTTTCAGCGTGCACGGCGTGCAGCTGGCCGGGCATTGCGGCAACGAGGACGACCTGCTCGCCACCGGCTGGCGCGACTGGAGCGCCAGCGTCGAGCAGGCCGCGGCGCAGATGCGCCCGCAGGTGGACAAGCTGTTCGTGGCCGGCCTGTCGATGGGCGCGCTGCTGGCGCTGCAATTGGCCCAGGAGCGGCCGGAATGGGTCGATGGCGTCGGCGTGCTCGGCGCCACCTTCCGCTACGACGGCTGGAACATCCCGCGCCGCGCGCGGCTGGCGTTCCTGCTGCCGTGGTTCAAGCGCCTGGGCATCGGCCGCCGCCGCATGTTCCTGGAAGAACCGCCGTACGGCCTGCGCGACGAGCGCATCCGCGCGCAGGTCAGCGGCGCGATGCTCGGCGGCGACAGCAGCGCCGCCGGCCTGCCCGGCAATCCCTGGCACGCGCTGGCCGAGATGCACCTGCTGTCGCGCCGGGTGCGCCGCAACCTGGGCAAGGTGACCGCGCCGTGCCTGGTCGCGCATGCGGCCGAGGACGACATCGCGCATCTGCGCAACGCGCAGCTCGTGGTGGCCAACGTGTCCGGACCGGTGGAACTGCTGCTGCTG
Organism: Xanthomonas translucens pv. undulosa; assembly: GCF_017301775.1. Classification (NCBI taxonomy): domain Bacteria; kingdom Pseudomonadati; phylum Pseudomonadota; class Gammaproteobacteria; order Lysobacterales; family Lysobacteraceae; genus Xanthomonas; species Xanthomonas translucens. The sequence continues at coordinate 4,357,575 of NZ_CP063993.1, read as the reverse complement.
CACGACAGCTACCACATGATCACCCTGGACCGCGAACGCCGCGTGCTCGGCGCACACATGGCACAGTTCTTCGCCGCGCAGGCCGGCACGCCGCGCCAGGCCGCCTGATGGCGCTGCAGGCGCCCGTGGTCGGCGTGTGGCTGGCGACGGTGGCGCTGGACACGGTCGGCCAGCTGGCCTTCAAGCACGTCGCCAGCGACCCGCTGGCGAGCGGCGCGGCGCGTTGGCAGCGCATGGCGCGGCAACCGTGGCTGTGGCTGGGCATGGCCTGCTACGCGTTCGAATTCCTGGCCTGGACCGCGTTCCTGTCGCTGGTGCCGCTGGGCCGCGGCGTGCTGCTCGGCTCGATCAACATCGTGGCGATCACGCTTGCCGGGCGCTGGCTGTTCGGCGAGCGGCTGGGACGCATGCAGGTGGCCGGAATCTGCCTGGTCAGCGCCGGCGTGGCCGTGGTCGGACTCGGCACATGACCCGCCCATCGCTGCAACGCTATGCGGTCGGCTTCGCCCTGCTGCTGGGCTTCGACACCCTGGCCCAGTTCGGCTTCAAGCTCGGCGGCGCGCACGCGTTCCCGCCGCAGGCCGACTGGGCCTGGGTGTTGCGCCTGCTCGCCAGCCCCTGGCTGTACGCCGCGCTGCTGGGCTATGTCGGCGCCTTCGTCACCTGGATGAAACTGCTCGAACACGCGCCGATCGGGCCGGCCTTCGCCGCCTCGCATCTGGAGATCGTCAGCGTGCTGTTGTTGTCGGCGTGGTGGTTCGGCGAACCGATCGGCGCATTGCAGGCGATCGGCGCGGCGCTGATCGTGGCCGGCATCGTCTGCCTCGCGCTCGGCGAGCGCGCCGCGCCGGCCGATGCGTACTGAGGTTCCGCCCACCGCCGGCCTGCCGCTGCACTGGCGCGACCTGTGGCCGGTGCGCACGCCGCAGCGGCTGGCCGCGCAGCTCGCCTTGCCCGACGCACTGCTGACCTGCTCGGGCACCGCCGCGCTGGTCATCGCGCTGCGCACCCTGGCCGCCGCCAGCCGCCGCCGGCAGGTGCTGGTGGCCGCCTACACCTGCCCGCTGGTGGCGCTGGCGGTGGCCCATTGCGGCCTGCAACTGGTGCTGTGCGATCTGCTGCCGGATGCGATCGAACCCGACCCGGCGCAGCTGGCACAGCGTTGCGGCAACGACACCCTGGCGATCGTCGCCACTCATCTGGGCGGACGCCTGACCGATCTGGCGCCGTTGCGCCATGCCGCCGCGGCCTGCGGCGCGGTGTTGATCGAAGACGCCGCGCAGGCGCTGGGCGGCGTGCACGCCGATGGCCGCCCGGCCGGCCTGGGCGGCGACATCGGCGTCTGCAGCCTGGCGGTGGGCAAAGGCCCGACCCTGTACGAAGGCGGCCTGCTGATGTCGCCGCACGCACCATTGCAAAGCAGCCTGGCCGCGATGGCAGCGCGCCTGGGCCAGCGCGACTGGCGCTGGGAACTGCAGCGCAGCCTGCAATTGCTCGGCTACGCTGCGCTGTACCGGCCGCGCGCATTGCGCTGGGCCTACGGCGCGCCGCTGCGCCGCGCCTTGCGCCGCGGCGACCGCGTAGGCGCGGCCGGCGACCATTTCGATGCGGCGATCCCGCAACACGCGGTCGGCGCCTGGCGCGAAGCCGTCGGCGTACGCGCCAGCGCACGCTGGCCGGCGTTCCTTGCCCAGGCACGCGCGCAGGGCCAGCGTCGCGCCGCATGCCTGGCCGCGATTGCCGGTCTGCGCGTCGTCGCCGACAGTGCCGGCGCACAGGGAAGCTGGCCAGCACTGCTGGTACTGCTGCCGGATGCAGCCGCGCGCGAACGCGCACTTGAGCAACTGTGGCCGCGCGGACTCGGCGTCGGCCTGCTGTTCGTGCACGCCCTGCCGGACTACGCGTATCTGCGCGACATCGTCGATCCCGCACCGATGCCCCAGGCCCGCGACTTCGCCGCACGCTGCCTGAGCATCAGCAACAGCCCGTGGCTGGACGAGGAGGGTTTCGAGGCGATCGTCGCGGTGCTGCGGCGGGTGTGTACAGAAAGCGGGAGATGATGCAACAGCCGCCGCCGGGCTGGCGATTGTCTGGACTCGGGCCAAGCAAATCAAGATTCTGGCGAAGTATCGGCCGCCGGTTGAGCTGCCCAAGTATGAGCAAGGACAGTTTTCGGAGTGTTTGTCGGACTCGAGCAAATTCTACCCGTAACAACCAAAGACATTTGGCCAAGAGCCACCTTAAATACACTATAGTATTATTTTAAATATTTAATTAAAAAACCGCCAACTTTGTGCTGGCGGTTTTTTGTGTTGTCTTGCAAGTTGCCCTTTGGAAGCGCAATCCAAATGACAAGATGGACGAAAATCTGGCAAGGTCTCCAGTGTTATATGGGGCGAGGCATTGGCTGACGTTGCTTTGCAAACGTTTTGTAAAGACCTGCAGCCCGTTCATCAATCGCCACGTTTTCAACGCTACTCAATCCTTTGGCGGCGATCTCTGAAGATGCCTTACTGTCCCCCAAAAGGTAAGCCACTCGAAGGAATGCGGCGCTATCGACAAGGCTTGGATTCACATTGCTTTTCTCGTAGACTTCCGAAAGCCCATAGTATGCATAAAGATTGCCCTCCTGGGCAACACGCTGGAGGATGGAAAAGCCGGCCGCATAATCGGGACCAATCGCAAGCTTCTTGCCATAAACAATCAGGGCGGGCTTACTTCCAGCATCTGCCTCAGCTTTTAATTGATCCAATGTTGCGGATTCAAGTCTTTTGCTTTCCTCCCGGGTTGGGTAGCCGTGCTGCATTAGCCACTGAGCTTCTTCGGGTGTTCGGGCAACGAGTGCGCCTGCCGACTGACACCTCGGTCCGTCTTTGCAAAGATAGTCTTCTACGGTCACTCGAGAAGCGACGGCGCGGTCAGCAGTAATATGATCTGAATGCTGATTGGGCCTAGCGTGCTCTCCGGCATTTGAGCGACTGGCTGATGACGCAGCATCGGAATTCCCACTGGTCTGCTGCGGGGGATTTACTTCTTCTTGTTTTGAGCAAGCACCCAACGACGCGATGGTTACAAGCATCAATACAATAAATCTTAATTTATCCATTATATTAAAGCCCACATTGAAGTTGTTGGACCTGCGTCCACCATGACGAGCATTTTGCGTCCTCAGAAGTAACTTTCCATTTCACGGCAATCGAATTATCCAGAGCGGCAGAATCTTTGAGTGCTCCGGGAATATAATCTCCCAAATCGATGACATATCGCCTCGACCAGTCCGCGAACCATTGAATGAACGTGAGTTGATCGTTTGTCTCTTGATCGAACGCCTTCATCATCTCGAAGCAGTAAGATTCTGGGACTGTTACCACGCCTGGAATTCTATATGCATTAGAAGCTGCAGTTTGAGCATCACAGACAAGTTGCAAGTGAACGCGAAACTCCTTATTTGACTCAGCAAGCGGTTTAAGTCCATTCGTGAAATTCGTTGTTTGTTGTTCGAGTGCCGCGGCGAGCAACCAAGCCGCATTCGCATCGGTTGCGGCAGTGTTGCCATTATAATGGATCTCACCACGCGTGAATGCCAATGCCATCATGAGGGTGGATTTTCCATTGATGCTCGCCCCGGGTAACCTATCCTCGGCATAGCTGGCCCCAGATGGAAATGGTAAGGGATTGGGGCACATGGAAGGCTTGGTTGCGACAAGGGACTCACAGGTTACATCCCTGTTCTCCTCACCGCCACCGCCGCCACTGAACCGCCCCGGGTTTCCCGGAGACCCCTTGGTTTGAGTCACGCCGACATGGCGGACTCATGGGAGTGGGAATAGTAGTTGGCCTCAGCCTCGGCCGGTGGGATATTCCCGATCGGCTCCAGCAATCGACGGTTGTTGAACCAGTCGATCCAGTTGAGCGTGGCCCACTCGACCTCCTCGCGCGTGCGCCAGGACGACGTGCGATGGATCACCTCGGCCTTGTAGAGGCCGTTGATGGTCTCGGCCAGCGCGTTGTCGTAGGAGTCCCCCACGCTGCCTACCGAGGGCTCCAGGCCGGCTTCCACGAGCCGCTCTGTGTAGCGGATCGACACGTACTGAACGCCTCGGTCGCTGTGGTGAATCAGGCGATCCGGGCCGACCGGCTTGCGCGCGTAGAGTGCCTGTTCGAGCGCGTCGAGCACCAAGTCCGTCTGCATCGAGGACGACGCCTTCCAGCCCACGATGCGACGGGCGAAGACGTCGATGACGAAGGCGACATAGACCCATCCTTGCCACGTCGAGACGTACGTGAAATCGCTGACCCACAGCGCGTTCGGCCGATCGGCCTTGAATCGCCGTTTCACATGATCCAGCGGGCACGGTGTCTTCGGGTCGCTCACCGTCGTCTGCACGGTCTTGCCTCGCATGACCCCGCGCAAGCCTTGCCGCTTCATCAACCGCTGCACGGTGCATCGCGCCACGTCGAACTGTTCGCGTCGCAGTTGCCGCCAGACCTTGCGCACACCGTAGACCTTGAAGTTCTCGTCCCACACGCGCTGGACTTGCGCCGTCAACGCCTCGTCGGTCTTCGCGCGCGTGCAGCGCAACTGCGGATCGGCCATCCTGGCCGCGTGCGCGTGGTAGGTCGACGGGGAGATCGGCAGCACCGTGCAGATCGGCTCGACCCCGTGGACATCACGATGCTCATCGATGAACTGCTTCATCGCTTGAAGGGGCGGTCGAGCTCCGCCTGCGCAACATAGGCCGACGCCTTGCGCAGGATTTCGTTGACCTGACGCAGCTCGCGAACCTCGCGCTCAAGCGCCTTGATGCGCTCTTGCTCGGTGCTCGTCATCCCCTCGCGCTTGCCAACGTCGCGCTCGTGCTGCCTCACCCAACCCCGTAGCGTCTCGGCTGTGCAGCCCACCTTGGCCGACACCGACTGGACTGGCCAGAGTTCCGTAGACACTCAGTTGCGGCTCTGCGCGTAGCGCCTTTCAAACTCTACAGGTGACAGCCCGGCAGCGGAACCATGCCGGCGGATCGGGTTGTAGAACATCTCGATGTAGTCGAACACGTCCGATGCTGCCACGGCGCGTGTCGGGTAGATCCGCCGCTTGATCCGCTCCTTCTTCAAGACGCTGAAGAAGCTCTCGGCCACGGCGTTGTCGTGGCAGTTCCCGCGTCGGCTCATGCTCGGCACCATCCGGTGCGCTTTCAGGAACGACTGCCAGTCGCTGCTGGTGAACTGACAGCCCTGATCCGAATGCACCAGCACACCTGGGCCCGGCTTGCGCCGCCAAGCTGCCGCCACCAGCGCCTGCAGTACCAGATCGCTGGTCATCGTCGACGCCGTCGCCCAGCCGACGATCTGCCGCGAGTACAGATCCATCACCGTCGCCAGGAACAGCCAGCCCTCGTAGGTCCTGATGTAGGTGATGTCCGTGACCCAGACCTTGTTCGGCGCCTGTGGCGCGAATTCCCGGTTGAGCACATTGGTCACCACGCCCACGGGACCACCGTGATGACGTGGCTTGCGGCCGTAGCCGACTTGGGCACGCAGGCCTTCTGCTTTCATCAACCGCAGGACGCGGTGCCGGCTGCAGCGCTCGCCGGCCTCGCGCAGGTCCAGGGTGATCTTGCGATAGCCATACACCGTGCCGCTGGCCAGCCAGTGGTGCTTGATCAGCCCCAGCAGACGCTGATCTTCGCGCTCGCGAGCACTGGCGCCATGGCGCAGCCAGGCGTAGTAGCCACTGCGTTGCACGTCCAGCACCCGGCACATCCGACGCCCCCCCACCTTTGAGTAGCAGTCAGATTTGGAGTCCAATTCCCTAACCCAAGGAGATTGGACGTGAAGAAGCGTTTTTCCGAAGAACAGATCATTGGCTTCCTGCGCGAGGCCGAAGCTGGCATGGCGATCAAGGACCTCTGCCGCCGCCATGGTTTCAGCGAGGCCTCGTACTACCTGTGGCGTAGCAAGTTCGGTGGGATGAGCGTGCCCGATGCCAAGCGGCTCAAAGATCTGGAGGCGGAGAACGCCCGCCTGAAGAAGTTGCTGGCCGAGCAGTTGTTCGAGAACGACTTGATCAAGGATGCGCTGCGAAAAAAGTGGTGAGCGCACCGGCGCGTCGTGCGCTGGTGCGCGAGTGGATCGGACGTGGCGCCAGCGAGCGTCGCGCTCTGGCAATGATCGGTATGAGTGCCAGTGCACTGCGCTATGTCCCGCGCGATGACCGCAATGTCGACCTGCGCCAGCGGATCCTGGCGCTGGCGCATCGGCACAAGCGGTATGGCGTCGGAATGATCTACCTGAAACTGCGGCAGGAAGGGCATGTCGTGAACTACAAGCGGGTGGAGCGGCTGTATCAGGAACAGCAGTTGCAGGTCAGGCGCCGCAAGCGCAAGAAGGTGCCGGTGGGCGAACGCCAGCCGCTGCTGCGGCCAGCACGAGCCAACCAGGTATGGTCGATGGACTTCGTGTTCGACCGCACTGCCGATGGGCGGGTGATCAAATCGCTGGTGATCGTGGACGACGCCACACATGAAGCGGTCGCGATCGAGGTGGAACGTGCGATCTGCGGCCATGGTGTCAGCCGCGTCCTGGACCGCCTGGCGATCAGTCGCGGCCTGCCGCAGGTGATCCGTACCGACAACGGCAAGGAGTTCTGCGGCAAGACGATGGTGAGCTGGGCGCACGGGCGTGGCGTGCAGCTTCGACTGATCCAGCCTGGCAAGCCGAACCAGAACGCCTACGTGGAGTCGTTCAATGGCCGCCTGCGCGATGAGTGCCTCAACGAACATTGGTTCCCGACGCTGCTGCACGCGCGCACCGAGATCGAACGTTGGCGCCGGGAATACAACGAGGAGCGTCCAAAGAAGGCCATCGACGGCATGACACCCGCCGACTACGCCAAACACCTGGCCAACACCGATATCATCAACCCCGGACTCTAAACCCCGCTGCTACTCAGGACGGGGGGGCGTCGCATCGCCACCAGACGGAACTCCCGGACGTGCGCGCGCATGAACGCGTACTTCGCCCTTACCCCTTGGCAAAGTACGCGGCGGCTTTTTTTAGGATGTCGCGCTCCTCGGTTACCCGCCGCAGCTCAGCCTTGAGCCGGCGGATCTCGGCCGAGTCGCTCGGCGCGGCCGGGGCTCCAGGGGCCGGTACCGTCTTCTTGGCCGCCTGCACCCAGCCATACAACGTGTGCTTGGGAATCCCTATGCGGGAGGCGACGTCAACCACCGTGAAGCCACGCTCGATCACCTGCCTCTCCGCCTCGGCACGGAACTCATCCGTGTACTGCTTGCTGTTGCCCATAAACACCTCGGTCATTGCCATCAATTATGGCAACTGGATGTCTACGAAAGGCTGGCCGGTCCACACCAAGCTGTGCCACCCCGAGCTGACTGACGCTTGGTCCATCTCCACTACTGACTTGCGAGATAGGACCCAGGCACCACGGCATATGGGAAGCTTGTCGAATTGCTGCGCTGGCCTCGCGCATTCCTTGCTACGCCGTTTTCTTTGACTTGAAGAAAGCCCCTGCAACCGCAGTCAAGATGACAATAAAACCAATGCTTGGCAGTGCCTTGGCACCGAACTTAAGTATGACCATCACCAATGCGATAAACGTTGGTAACCAAGCCAAAGGGTGAACCACCATGTGGACCTTGCGAAGGAAGGTCAACTGCTCGCCGAATCCCGCCTTTGCCTTGTCGATCGCCGCCTGCAGGGTAGGCGGGTGCTTGCCAGAGGCGCTCTGAACGTCCGAGATGGAAAGATTGAACCCCGCCTCAACTCGCTTTGAAGCAAGACGCTGATTGTGAAGGATGCCACTCAGCAAGAGGGAAACCAACAACATACCTAGGCAAAGTCCAGAGGCACTCCATACGTCATCCGCCAACCAGACTGCGGCCAAGCCACCGATCGACAAGGGCAGCGCCAGCAGCTTTCCTGAGCTGTCACCGAGCACCGCAGCCATCCGGGTGGCGTAATCGAGCTCGATGCGCGCCACGTCACCACGAAGCTTCTCAAAAGAGAACTTTTGAACGTAACACTCTGCGTTGAGCTCGTAGGCCATGACAACATCCGGCCACGAGTAGACCAAGTATTGGAAGGCCGGTTCAGCCGCGTCTACGCGCCTTTTCGCTAGGATGCTTGTGAGAGCCACACGGAACAGCTGCTTATGCTCGTTGATGTGCAGCCTGCCTTCTTCACCAGAAAAGAGCGCCTCTAAGACTGATATATCAGGCTTGGGAGCCTGCAGGCAGGCGCGAGTTATCCTGGTATCAATCTCGAACGTTTTGGGCCCGGCGTCGCCCGTCGCAGGAAGGACAAATAGAAGCTTCTTGGTGCTAGCTGTCACAGACACCGTGTTCAAGGAAAGCTTAAGCAAGCCGCCTATCAACCTTCCCAGATGCAAAGCCGCCGCCAACTCTGCCGTCGGCTCTTCTGCACTTCCAAGGATGTCTTCCCGAACGAGGTAGTAGTTCTCTGGGACGCCGCCTGAGCTGAGGACCTCCGACCCATCAACAAAGTCGTAAACGTTAGCGTAGAAGCGTCCAAACTCATTTGACGGCAGCCTCCAAGTGAATGAAATTTGCCCACCTTCTGCCTGAGGGCCGTCTTCGAAGCCCCCAAACTTCCGCTCTAGCCCCTGGCAGTCTTGGATCTCGCCCGCAACGTCACACGCCTGCCCGTCATAGGAGAATGTGCCCTCCTCTACAGGAGGTCTCCCGGCGGCACGGTATAGGCGAACTACGCTCTCAAACACGATTGGTCCTTAGCCACGCTGGTCCAGGGTTGCCTCAATTTTCTTTGCGGCCTCGTCCGGCAGACGCCGGATTCGGAGTGACTTATCAGCGCGGCTGTAGATCAAAGGTCCCTCCGTCTCGCTGATTTCTGTGTCTTCGAAGGACAGGCGCCACCCTTCCGCTTGAGCCGTAATCCGTGTAACGGACTTGAGGTATTGCGCGCTGACCACGAAGGATTCTGGAACCTGTCCATCCTCACCGTTTAGGTATTCGCTCAATCCTTCAACGTGCTCAACCAGCTCATCTCCCAGCGCAACGCGCACGACTGCCACCAGCGTGCCCACGGTCATTACGGCGCCCTGCGGCAAGGCTGCCATGTGATCAATGACTGCTCTTCTTACCTTACGAGCGAGAGGTTTGATCTCCTTCTTGGAAGAGACAAACTTCTTTACAGCATCGATTGCGGATCTGGTAGCTCGGTTAGATGAAACGCCTTTTTCACACCCCAGCGCATCAATGAAATATTTGGCGACTTCATTGCGTGCACCTTTGTTAACGAAGCAAAGATAGGTTCTTTCTTCCTCGTCAGCGCCGGCATCAGCAGAGCCAGCACTCAGCGCCTGCTCATACCTTGCAAGATTGATACGCGCGGCCTGGTGCAGCTTCGACAAATCGAGTTCACGGATATCAGTCGGAACCATGTCAGGCGACAGGCTCAAGGCTCCGCGCTCTTTGATCATCGCCACAAGCAGGAACGGCGTCGCGTTGACCTCGTAGACCATAAAGAACACGTAACCGCCAGTCGACAAAAGCTCCTTTCCCGCAGCAGCCACAAGTTCCGCCATGGCCACCTCTGTAAGCGTCATGAACGTTGCCAGATCAGAGCTGGCAGTCAAGTTTTCCACTGCGCCCGGGAACTGCCCCTCTCGATTGTTCGTTCCGAACTGGCCCCAGAATACGGTGCTCCCGTCTCGCCCGACGAGACGCGACAGCTGCTGTCCGAGCGACTGAACCTGGCTGATTGACACGTCCAACGGCCCAGGCGCGTGCCGGACTCGTGAAGTGTTGGACTGAGCCTCTTTTTCCAGAGAGTGAATTACCGCGAAAACCAGTCTATCCATAACTGCCTTGCCCCCTATTGGCTCAGGGGGCAATGGTATCACTCGGGCCTATGGACACCCCGCCGAAGATCCAGCCAGACGAAAGGGCATCTTCGGATGCCCCGAGCTACCCAACACCATACTGGATGGGCCTCTCTGAAACAGCACGAGTCTAGTTCCAACCCAGCCTATGCCGGCGGAGAGGCCAAGTGGTTTCTGAGGAGATCGAGAACCCCCTTCTGTCGCTCCGCAGGCAAGCGAGCCACGAGAAGGATGACCTCGGCGAGGACGTCCGAACTAGCATGAAAATAGGCTGGAGGAACGCCCAACGCCTCACTGAGCGCTGCCAACGTCTCATGGTCAGGCTCCCGCTCCCCCCGCTCGTAGCGCGAAAGACGGGAAGACGCTGCTTTTTCGTTCATCCCCAGCAAGGCTCCCAGCTCGACCTGCGACAACCCCGCGACACGCCGGGCCGCCCTTAGGCGACGACCGAAGATGGATACCGGGGGAAGAGATGCAGGCATGGGGATCTGACGTGAGACTGACTCCCAAGTCTGCACTGGCTAGCATCATAACGCACTTATCTGCCAATATGGCAGATACAGCGACGATGCTGGACCATGAGAGAACCTATGACGCTTTCACCAAATGGAGTTGTTGCGCTCATCGCTTTGGCACTAGCGCCCAGTGCACTGAGCTGGGCGCAAGCCGCTCGGCCCGCGGCCTCCGAAGAGGTCAAGCCCGGCTTCTTCCGCCAGTTGGGCGCTAGCTTGAAAGACGCGGGGCAGCAGGCCTTGGGAGCGAAGCCCCAAGGACGCGTTGCGGGAAAGCAATCGAGCGCCTCTGGGTCCATCTATGCGCCCATCACCGGAACTGGGAAGCTGCCTGGCCTCTTCAAGGGTGACAACCACCAGTTGGCCCAGCAAGGACGACTCGACTGGCCCCGGGTCGCCCTGACGTTCGAAGAATGGGGCACCTCCCTGCCCTGCTGGACGGTGGAGGCTCGGATCTGGACCAGTGCCAATGCCTCGACAGTGGAAACGTTCCGGACTTGCGCAGAAGCCGCACTCACCGAGACAGATGACCTGGGCGACACGGCCGAGCTCAACACCTCGGCACTCTGGAAGGGCCGCGACAGCCTGATGGGCGTTCGAGTGCCTGCCGGCAAGCCCAACACCGGGGCCACCCGTTCCACCGGCCCTAACCCGCCAAGCCAGCCTTTCGTCGTCAACGTCAGCCGTCCTGGTGTGTCGGACCGCGCCGTCGACGTGGCCTTGCGCGTCGCATGGGTCAGCGGCTTCATCCAGACCTCGGATCTGCACCCCGGTCCCTCTGGACTATTGACCCCATTCAAGGACGGCCGTATGTGGCTCGCTGGTTTCAAACCGGAGGGCAACCGCGCCAAGTAGTCCGCCACCTTCGCAACCTACGTGGGCGGCAGGTGCCTGCCACCCACGCCACACCAATCAAGGAACGAAAGATGAAATCACCATGGCTCACCCTGGCCGGCTTGGCCATTGCATTGACCCTGTCAGGTTGCGGCGGCCCGCCGTCCAACGACGATGCCGAGAAAGCACTGGCCACCCTTCTAACGCAGAGTGGAGCGGGCAAGGTCGAGGAGATCCAGGACTTCCAGCTCACGGGATGCATGGAGGCCAAGGACATGGCGGGCTTCCGTTGTGACACGACCGGAAAAGTATCGATCGACATTGGCGGCCGCCAAGTGCCCATCCCGGTGAGCAAGAACCTGCGCTATGTCAAAGAAGACGGGACCTGGAAGGCCTACGCCAAATGAGCGTGCCCCCTCCGCTTTCGGTCCATCCGCAACCCGCTTCTCGCAGGTTGATGACCCCGCGCACCCGGTTCTTCTGGTGGTATTCGCTGACCCTGCTCTTCCTGGGACCTTTCGGGTTCGTCGTTGGGCCACTCATGGCCCGATGCGCAACCCGGAAGGCGGCTCTGCGGTATCCAATCGAGACATACGCAGCTCAGGCGCGGGACGTCGGTTTGAACCTGCCCCCTGAGAACGGACGCCAAGAAGCAGGGGGTTAAGCGGCTTGCTTCAGTGTCTTGGCATAGTCGTTGGGGGACAGGTATCCAAGCGCCGAGTGCAAGCGCGTGGGATTGTAGAAGCCATGGATGTAGCTGGCGATGGCGGCGTGGGCAGCGGCCCGGGTCTCGTAGACGCCGGTGGCCTCTTCGTTCTTGAGCGTGGCGAAGAAGCTCTCGGCGACGGCGTTGTCCCAGCAGTTGCCCTTGCGGCTCATGCTCGGCACGAAGCCGTGCGCGGCCAGCGTCTTGCCGAAGTCGCCGCTTGCGTACTGGCTGCCGCGGTCGGAGTGGAACAGCACGCCGGCACCGACCGGCGAGGCCGACCAGGCATTGAGGAACGCTTGCCGTACCAGATCGTCGGGCATCCGCTCGGACAGGCTGTAGCCGAGCACCTGCCGAGTCCGCAGATCGAGCACGGTGGCCAGATACAACCAGCCCTCGCGGGTCGGGACGTAGGTGATGTCACCGGCCCAGGCCGGCACCGTGCTATCCACAGCGAACTGACGATCCAGACGGTTCTCGGCCACCGGCCGGCCATGCCGACTGTCCGTCGTGCGCGGCGTGAAGCGGCCCTTGGTCTTGCCACGCAGCCCCTCCTCCCGCATCAGCCGGGCCACGCGCTTGTGGCCCACGGCGTGCGCGCATGCGCGCAGCGCACGGACCATGCGCGGGCGTCCGTAGGTGCCACGGCTGCCGGCGTGGAGCGTGCGCAGGTCGGCGCGCAGGGCCGCCTCCGGGTCCGGGCGATCGCGGCGGTGCAGGTACCCATGGAAGCCGGAGACCGACACCGCCAGCACGCGGCACAACATCCGGATCGGATAGTGAGTCCGTTCACGCGCGACGAAGGCGTACCTCACTTGGACTCCCTGGCGAAGAACGCCGTCGCTTTTTTTAGGATTTCGCGCTCCATTTTGAGCGTGGCGTTCTCGGCCCGTAGCTGAGCCAGCTCGCTCTCCATCTCACTCACCGGCTTGCGGCTGGGAGAACTGCACGGGCGGCCGGCACGCGCAGCATCCACCCAATTGCCCAACGTCTTGACCGACATGTCCAACTGACGGGCCGCCTTGGCGCGACCAACCGACTCTGCCAAGGCGGTCGCCTGGGCCTTGAAATCGTCCGTGTAGCGACGACGGGTAATGCGTTGCATGGAAACCTCCAGGTTGCGGTGAAAGTATCGCTTCCTGGCGTCCGTTTCAGTGGGACAGGTTCAGTTTTACTTGGTGGCAGTGGTGGGTCATGACGGCGCTCACCCTGATGGGCGCATTGGGGGCATTTGCCGTGCTGAGCGGGTTGCCGATGTTCCTCTTTGTGCTTTATGCGCAACTGACCCAGTCCTAAGCAGCCGCCGGATCAAAGAAGGCCCCCAACTGGGGGCCTTCTCGTTTCTGATGCTTAGACCGCCGGGGCTAAGTAGCGCCCTTCCACTACCAAAGTGGCGTCAGAGCGCCCAACGATGCTGCCCTTGGCAGAAAAGCCCGCTGCCGTTGCATCACCGCGGAATTCAAGCTCGAACTGGTCGAGCCCGCCAAACACGGATTCAGACCCTGGGTCCCAGCGTTTGATGGTCAGCTTGGCCGTGAACCCGGCGTCGTCGCCCTGCTTAGATCCTGAATACGTGTAGCCGGAATCGCCGCCATTGACACCCTCTCCCTTGAACACGGCGATACCCTCGCCCACTCCCTGCATGTTCGACGAGAAACGAACATGGTAAATGCCGTCTTTCATTGCCGCACCTCCACTGGGTAGGAGATACGATCAGATCATCCTCCAGTCGCATCAGCCGCGACAGCCACAAGCCATACTCAGCGGAACATCAACCAGTCCAATGAGCCTAGGTCCCCTGCTTTGGATAGAATCGGCCCACGAGTCTCCGCCCAGCGCCTGAAGGAGCATGATCTTGCCTAGCGTCTTCTTTTCCTATTGCCATGCAGACGAAGAACTCCGCGACCAGCTCGAGAAGCAGCTCGCGATGCTCAAGCGCCAAGGGATCATTGAGACCTGGCATGACCGCCGCATCATTGCTGGCCAAGAAATCGACAAGACGATCGATAATCACATCAATAGCGATGACATCATCCTCCTCCTTGTAAGTCCGGATTTCATTGCGTCGGACTACTGCTACGACAAGGAGATGACTCGGGCCCTGGAACGGCATGAGTTGGGTGAGGCAACCGTCATCCCCGTCATTCTGAGAGCCTGCGACTGGCACCACGCGCCTTTTGGGAAGCTGATGGCAGCTCCGCAGGATGGCAAACCCGTGAAGAAATGGGCGGATATCGACGAAGCGTTTTTGGATGTGGCCCAAGCCGTCCGAGCTGCCGCCAAACAGCGCTCGGCCAAGCAGGCCAAGCCAGTTGCGCCAAACAAAGCACTGGCCTCTCCGGTCATGGCTGGACCTTCGACCATTGAAAGCATCACTCAAGCAAGGCCAGGCCCGAGGTCGAGCAACTTGCGTCTCGCCAAGACCTTCACGCAACGGGACAAAGATCAATTCAAGGCGGAAACGTTCGAATACATCGCGAAGCACTTCGAGAACTCGCTCAACGAGCTTGAAGAACGTAACCCGGGCTACGAAGGATCGTTCCGACGAATCGATGCCAACCGTTTCTTCTCCACGATTTACCAAGATGGGAACGACGTCGCTCGGGCAACGATCTACTTGGGCGGGATGCTCGGAGGTATCAACTACGTTCAAGGTGAGACGCTCGATAGCAACTCTTACAACGAGTCGCTATCGGTGGACTGCGATGATCAATCCCTGTTTCTCACCAGCATGGGCATGTCCTCGTATGGATCAAATCGGGGGCAAAAGTTGACGCAGGAGGGGGCCGCGGAGGTGCTTTGGGAGCAGCTCATCGGCCCACTTCAGAGCCAAAGCAACCATCCACGCAGGCGTTGAGATGATTTCGACCAGCGAATTCACGGTAGGAAGTGCGAGTTCCTGCGCTCTTCTTTCGCTCATCCTGCCAAGGCACGATTCAGAAGAGGCCCTGCTCATCGGCACGTCCAAGATGGGCAAAAACGCCGTCCTGATCCTGACTGGTAGCCACCAGTTCACTTGGTTCGAGGCCGTCGGTGCCGACCGCTGGGTTGGGCTGGTGTTTCCTGGAGTTCGCATCGAAATCGACGAGACGAGCGTGTTCAGCGCAGACTATTCGCGCTCTCTCCCCGGAAATTTGGTCAGAGAGGGAACATCCCTCCTCGCGAGGGCTAAGGCTCACGCGTTCGGTGGCTTTGACGGCATTTTCCTTGAGACCGACCTACCCTCGACGGGAAACCTCTCTGCCGGATTCGCAAAGTGGCAGGTCGTTCTAGGCAGCGGACACGAAAAGCGGGTGCTCTGGCAGATCGGACAGGGTCCTGATGCGCCCCTTGGACCCCCTCGGTAAACGAGCTCCATCAACTACCGGTGCGACCGATGAGGCCGACACCGGGTCGAGGCTTGAAGGAGGCATTACAGTTCCGCCAAATCGGTGATGGTCGCTTGCCCCTTACGCAGATCGGCGACCAGAAGTCTCCCACCAGCAACGGTCCGCCCCATACTCTCGTTGAGATAGGCCGCCTGCAGCCGCCCAGCCTCCAAGACGGCCCCAAGCTCGAAGCTATCTTCCCGCCCCCGAAGCGGCTCCCCAGGCGACGCCACACCGCCTTCCAGCGGCTGCACCCGTGCCGGACCACCTCCCGCATCCTTGGCATACGCCGTCGCCATCATCCGGCCGTTCTTCGGTGACCAGCCGCCCAGAACGAGCTCGCTATGCAGGATGTCTCGCGCTATGCCCGCCTCCGCAGCCGCCTGAAGGTAGTCCGGCCAAAGATGGTCCATAACCAGCCCGAGCTCGGCCATCAGCTGCTCCATGGCGAAGTCGGCGCGGAAGCTCGCCTGAAGGGACAGTTCGTAGATCTTCATGAAAAACTGGGCTGAGCCACGGCTAGCCAGCACCAGATTGTGTTGTGGGATGAGCAGCAGCTTGGCGCCCGCCGACGGCTTCTGAGTCAGCGCATCCTCCGCCCAGGTGTCGACCGCAATGAGCAGCTGGTCAGGGCGTAGCAATACATTGAGGATGCTCATGGGAAGGTTCCGGGCCGAAAGAAGAAGACTATCGTCAGGTAATCCAACTGTCCTTCAAGATCCGCCACCACAGCTTCCCTGGTAGGCAAGGCCAGACCAGCAGCCGGGTGTCGGTTGCTTGCCTATAAAACGTTGAGGCATACAAAAGCCGGTAGCGTGCCGCCGCCAGTCAAGCATTTCCAATGTAGCGAGAGACGGTTGAGTCATTGGTAATTTGACAAAGCCAAAATTCGATCTATTAAAGCCTACCCACCCTACGACATGGCTGCAATGACAATCGAAGAGTTCTGGAACCGTGCCTTCCTAGCTGCCTTGACGAGGCTGCCAGTTGACGAAGCCGTCCTTGAAGCCAACGCAGCCGTCAGGGCAGCCGTTAGCAATTGGCAAGAACACATCCATGACTATGTGCAACCAGGGCGACTGTGGAAAGACCAAAACATATCTGACGTCCCCTACGACCCCACTCAAATCGAGCAATAACCTGCCACCTACTTGAACTTATTAGAAAACCCAGATTTCAAGTTGCGACCCTTAATCATTTCGCAGTAATGCTTGAACCCAGCGGTGGCCTCAGCCTTAGTCATGGCCAACACTACACGCCCACCTTCGATGATGAGAAAAGGGCGCATCGGCTGCTCATGGGCAGGCAAAGCATGGCCATGCTCGTCATAAACTATGATTTCGTAGAGCCTTATTCCATCTTCTGAAAACGCGCGAGCAACATAGGTTTGAACTGAAAAAGCCCTACGCTGCCGCTGCTCGCGCCTCTCCGGTAGTCCCTCAGATAGTTCATCTTGACGCAAGGGGAGCTCCCATGCAGCTTGAACATTTGAGTGCACTTCCTCCCATCCGTTCGATATCAACTCAGCCCTCGCAGCCTCGGGCGTTTCAAAAAACCCCTTAAATAATCCATTAGGAACCACCCCAATCAGGGCATAGCCCTTAGATTTCCAATCGCCAGAATCCGCTTTGGAATGAGCCATTCCTACAACAACTCTTGCCGACATTGCCTGCCCACTTGATTTTTCGCTGCTAATACCTTCACGGGTCATGATTGGTCCTAACTAAGAGACTGAATAAAAAGCGCCGTATTTTCTGAGTTGCGCAACCTACCCTATAGCTCAATCCATCAGACGCGGATTAACCGCCCACCTCAGCTTCGGGTGATACGTTTCCGCCAAGACGCACGGCGCGAATTCCGTTTCATACGCATGGGCATGCTCCTGCCGGTCCGACAACTCGTGCCAGGTGTATTGCTCCCGCATCTCCCGGTGGACCCCAGCAGCCTTCAGCGCACCGATGACGGTGTCCCGGAAGCTTTGGTGCCCCAGCCTGCCGCCACTGCGCGCCTTGATGCCCAGCTCGACCAGATAGCGTGAGAACGCGTGCTGGGTCCGGCCCGCCGGGCCGTTCTTGGCGTCGAAGCTCAGTTTAGGGAAGAGCATTGCCTCGCTGGCGGCCTTGAGCTGCTCCACTTGCTTCAACAGGCCCAACCGAGGTCTAGGCACATGGAAGACCCGCACTTACGGGCATTTCCTATGAACGAAGGGCGCGAAGCAACACATAGACCGCCCCCGATCCTTGAGTTAAGCACTATTCGAATCCTCCTGATGTCTTCTGAAGTCTGGAGCATAGCGCGGCTCGGTGAGATAAGCCGAGGCGTCTGTCAGCTTTCATGCCAACCATCCCGGGTGTGACGATCTACGGCGGAAACCGTAAAGCATCCACTTAATTTCCTTGGTGCGAGAGGGCAAGTTAAATTACGACCAACATAACCCTCCACTCAAGGAGCCCGGAAGTCCACGGAATCGAGCCCCGGACACTGGCCAAAGCCATGGAGCTTTTCGGTCACTGTAAACGGCCGACTGTAAGTCGAATGATGCTCGTCATCTAGCTCATGCCCCACGATCTGGGCTCTTAGCTCCGACACCACCCCAGCGCCCTGTAACTCCTGGATGAAAGTCTTCCTCAGCGAGTGAAAACCTCTTTTCGCCGGCTCCCAACCCTTTCCCACCTCAGCCAAGTGCCGACTGAAGGCTTTGGTGATCCAGTTGCCTTGCCCATTGACCGCCGTCGCCTTCGCGGCCGGGAACAATCTTGTCTGACCAGCCTTTCGCTTCCCATCGACCCATTCAAGGAAGCCCATTTTCAGCAGCTCGGGATGAAGCGGGACCGTTCTGAGGCTAACCTCGGTTTTGACCTTTTGGTGTTCGCCTTCATCAGACACTCGGATGCACGCGATGCCGTCCTCCTCGAACACGTCCTTGATAAGGAGCTGCCCCACTTCGGACGCCCTGGCACCCGTATAGAGTCCAAGGAGCGATGCCCAGCGGGCGGACTCTGACAGCTTGGCGAGCGCGTCTGGTGCAAACAGGGCTTGGATCTGGGTCCTGTCGTAAGCCTTGAACCCGAGCTTCTTACGGGCCCGCTTCTCGCGCTGGGAATAGCTGACATGGCCGGATGCAGGGTTGTCACCTCGCGGGTAGTGGCCCGAGGCCATTGCCCACTCGAAGAATCCACCTTTGCCACCAATATAGGACTGCTTGTTCGTGAGCGTGGGCGTTGATGCGCCCTTCTCCCGCATGTCCTGATACCAGCGCGCCAAATCTGAGCGGGTAATGGCGTGGACTTTTGCCTTCGGTCCCAGGAAGGCCACGAGCGCCTCAATGGCCGTCTTTTTGATGGTGTAGGTCTTGGGCAGCGAGGAAGGCTTGAGCGTCGCCAGAAACGCGTCTCGGGCCTTGCCGAGCGTCATCGTCTCAATGGCGGGCGCCGCTGCTGAGGCGACCGGACCGCGAGGCGCCGGCATCGGAGTGGATTGGGCCATGGCTGGCAAGGGACGCGACCGCGCATTCTCCGCATCCATCGCCTCGAGCTCCATCAGAAGGCGATAGAGCTTCAGATCCTTTGGGCTATCGATCTGCCACTGCTCCGTGACCGTGCCGTCTGGGGCGCGGCTCCGATTCAACGTGAGCTCTTGGAGGTTCTCGGCGCTCGTCAGGCGAGCGATCAGCAGATCAGCATCCGTTTTGCTGAGCTTGGCCACGCGTTGATCCTTCAACTGTGCGAAGAGCCGAGCATATCCCGACCCAAGCACCACTGCACGCACGTGGGCTTGGGCGAGGTCTTTTGTCCTAAGGGTGCGCTTGATCAGCCGGCAGTCGAGCACCGCCTGTAGATCGACAGGGACTCGCTGGACGAAGGACCAGCGGCCGGTGGCAGACCGGCTCAAGTGATGTGGAATGCGCATGCGAGCGTTTCCTCTGCATGCTTCCTGCCTTCCAATCGACCCAAATCAAGATTTCAATTTCAAATCAATGATTTAGGATCTAGTGGCGGAGAGAGTGGGATTCGAACCCACGGAAGGTTTGACCCTTCGCCGGTTTTCAAGACCGGTGCCTTAAACCGCTCGGCCATCTCTCCGATTGCAATCAGGCCGCGTCACGCCGGACGAATGCATGCCTGCATGCCTGCATGCCTGCATGCCTGCAGGATAGTGCCGGTACCCTGCGCTTTCAGCCGCAACGTCATCGCGCCACGTTGACGGCCGCATCGCCAAAGACATCTCGATGCTGCGCTAGCGTGCCGCAGCGCATTTTCGCACGGCCGCGCCGGTTTTGCTAAGCCGGCTCGGGTTTTGCTCAGCCGGCCTCGACAGCCATCGCGCCCAGGGTCGAATGCTTGGCCTTGACCCGCTCCGGGCAGCTGCCGCAGTGCAGGCGCGAGCCCTCGATCTGGCGCGGCAGGTGCTCGGCGAGGAAGTCGATGAACACGCGTACCGCCGGCAGCAGGCCGCGGCGCGAGGCGAACACGGCGTGGCAGATGCCCTGCGGCAGCGACCATTCCGGCAGCACCACTTCCAGTTCGCCGTTGCGCACCGCGTCGGCGCAGACCGTTTCCGGCAGCAGGGTGATGCCGAAGCCGTCCTTGACCATGGACTGCAGCAGCGGGAAGTCGAAGCCGGCCACGCGCGGCTGCAGGTCGACGCGGCGCACTTCGCCGGCCGGTCCGTGCAGTTCCCAGCGCTGCCGCGCCTCGTCTTCGCTGATGCTCAAGGTCACGTGCGCGGACAGTTCTTCCGGATCCTTGGGACGGCCAGCGCGGTCGAGGTACTTGGGGCTGGCCACCAGCAGTTCCTGCACCTGGCCGAAGCTGCGCATCACCAGGCTGCCGTCGTCGTCCAGGCGCGAGCGCACGCGCAGCGCGACGTCGTAGCCTTCGTTGATGATGTCCACGCGGCGGTTGCTGATGTTCAACTGCAAGCGCACTTTCGGGTACTGGTCCAGAAACATCGGCAGCAGCTTGGGCAGCTGCATCTGCGCCAGCGACACCGGCACGCTGACCCGCACCAGGCCGCGCGGCTCGGCGCTGAGCCGGTCCACCACCTCGCGCGCGGCCTGCGCCTCGGCCAGCATCATCTGCGCGTGGCGGTGCACGCTCATGCCCAGGTCGGTGACCGCGAAGCGGCGCGTGGAGCGCTGCAGCAGGCGCACGCCCAGATCGGTTTCCAGCTGGCTGATGCGGCGGCTCAGGCGCGACTTGGGAATGCCCAGGGCGCGCTCGGCGGCGGCGAAACCGCCGTGATCGACCACCATCGCGAAGTAGTACAGGTCGTTGAGATCGTGCATGTTCTTTCGATATTTAGAACGATGAATGAAATCGCGTTGGGTTCATTCTACTCCCACAACGATCAAGGCTGTGCAATCGGGCATGGCTGACATGGCGCATCGCGAACGCAGCGGCGGCGGCCCGTTCCGGCAGCAACGACGCAGCAGCTCCCGTTTTGCGACAGCGCGATCGCGTGAACGCCCTGCCCCGGCCCTGTGCTTTGCATCGGCCAGTGGCTGCTGGGTCGTTCGCAGCGATTCAAGCATGCAGCAACACCGGCGTCTTGGTTGCCGATCGAACGCGTCTTGCTCCGAACGCAGGCGAGCGAAGTGCCGGGGATGGCAGGTCGGATGGAAATCTTTGCCAGAGGGTGGGCGAATACGCAGCCACGCATCCGCACAGCGGCCAGGCGCAGGACGCCAAACCAGAGCGGTTTTCGTCAATTGGCAACGGCCGTGGGAGCGACTTCGGTCGCGACAGGCTTTCCCGGTAATGCCCGTCGCGACTGAAGTCGCTCCCACAGATGCCGCCGGATACTGCCGCAAGACCGGCGGTCGCGCCGCCTTGCGCGGGGCCTGCGGCTCAACCGATGCGGTCGATACCACCCATGTACGGACGCAGCGCGTCGGGCACGTCAATCGAGCCGTCGGCGTTCTGGTAGTTCTCCATCACCGCGATCATCGCGCGGCCGACCGCGGTGCCGGAACCGTTGAGCGTGTGCAGCAGTTCCGGCTTGCCGGTGGCGGGATTGCGCCACCGCGCCTGCATGCGCCGCGCCTGGAAGTCGCCGCAGTTGGAGCACGAGGAGATCTCGCGGTAGGTCTGTTGCGACGGCAGCCAGACTTCCAGGTCGTAGGTCTTGGTCGCCGAGAAACCCATGTCGCCGGTGCACAGCAGTACCTTGCGATACGGCAGCCCCAGCGTTTCCAGCACCACCTCGGCGCAGCGGGTCATGCGTTCGTGCTCGGCGGCGCTGTCCTCGGGACGGCAGATGCTGACCAGTTCCACCTTCTCGAACTGGTGCTGGCGGATCATGCCGCGGGTGTCGCGGCCGCCGCTGCCGGCCTCGGAGCGGAAGCAGAGCGAGTGCGCGGTCATGCGCAGCGGCAGGCGCTCGGCCTCGACGATCTCGTCACGGACCAGGTTGGTCAGCGAGATTTCCGAGGTGGAGATCAGGTAGCGCTTCTGCTCGCCCAACTGGGTGGCGAACATGTCCTCTTCGAACTTGGGCAACTGGCCGGTGCCGTACAGGCTGTCAGCGTTGACGATCACCGGTACGTTGGTTTCCTGGTATACGTGCGGACCGGTGTGCAAGTCGAGCATGAACTGCGCCAGCGCGCGGTGCAGGCGCGCGATCGGCCCGCGCAGCACGGTGAAGCGCGCGCCCGACAGCTTGGCCGCGGTCTCGCCGTCCAGCCATGCGTGGCGAGCACCCAGTTCCACATGATCCTTGACATCGAACTCGAACGCGCGCGGCGTGCCCCAGCGCTGCACCTCGACGTTGTCGGCCTCGTCCTTGCCGGCCGGCACGTCGGCCTGCGGCAGGTTGGGAATCTCCAGCGCCAGCGTCTCCAGCTGCGCGCGGATCTCATCCAGGCGCTGTTCGGAGGCCTTCAGTTCGTCGCCGAATCCAACCACTTCGGCCATCAGTGCGGTCACGTCCTCGCCTTTGGCCTTGGCCTGGCCGATCGCCTTGGAACGGCTGTTGCGCAGGCTCTGCAATTCCTGGGTCCGCACCTGGATGCGCTTGCGGTCGGCCTCCAGAGCTTCCAGGGCGGCCACGTCCAGCGCATAGCCGCGGCTGGTGCGCAGGCGCTCGGCGAGATCGGCGGGCTGTTGACGGAGCAGGACGGGATCGAGCATGGGCGCGGCACGTGGATGGATCGGAGCCGCGCATTATCGCCTGTCGGCCGCGCTTTTGCCGAAACAGGGAAGCTACGCCCCGCTGCGCACCCGATTAACCGCGGCTATGCCAGAATCCAGCGGTTGCCTATGGTGAGTCCCATGTCCACGTCGCCTCCGTCGTCCAACAGCGGCATCGTGCTGCGCCTGCCGCGCCGCCTCCTCGTGATCGTCGGCATCGCCTTCTGCGCCGGGCTGCTGCTGTTCCTGGGTGTGTGGCTAGTCGGGCGCAAGGACAACCACTTCTACAAGCCGCAGCCGGCGCAGGTGCAGCAGGATGCGGCGGAGGTCAAGCCGTTGCCCGAGCCTCTTCCCGCCGGCAGCGGCGCCAGCGACATGCCGCAAGCCCAGCCGCCGGCAGCGGAGGATGCGCCGAAACTGGTCGAGACCGCGCCACCTGCCCCGCCGCCGGCCGACGCGATGGCGCCGCTGCCCGGCGGCAGCGAGGGCGCTGCTGCGGGGACGAACGCCACCGCACTGGCACCGGGCGATCGTCCGGTGCCGCTGGAAGGGCAACCGCCGCCGCGCTATCCGCCGGCGGCCTTGCGCCGCGGCGACAGCGGCACGGTGGTGGTGCGGGTCGAGGTGGACGCCAGCGGCACCCCCGGCGGCGTGGCCCTGGTCAGGCGCAGCGGTTCGCGCGAACTGGACCGCGCGGCGATGGAAGCGGTGCGCCGCTGGCGCTTCCGTCCGGCGCAGCAGAAGGGACAGGCGGTGGCCGGCAGCCTCGAAATTCCGTTCGATTTCAAGCCGGCTCAGTAAGCTGAACCGCGCTTGCGGCGCGCGTCCGTCGTTCACGGGCGGCTGACACACCGCTAACCGTATCGGGACAAGACTGCCCGCGTCCCACGCCGCAGGAGCACGCCCATGTCCAGACCGCACGATACGCAGGAGCTGTATCCGCGCAAGCACGATGACGCAGGGCGTCCGCACGTCCATCATGGGTCGCCGTGGGCATGGATCGTCGTGATCGCGCTGGTGCTGGTCGCCAGCGGTTGGTGGCTGGGCCGCGATCGCGCAGACCCGACCCCTTCCAGTGCGCCGGCTCCGGCGACGCCGGCCAGCGATCCACCGCGCGCTCTGTAAACCCCGCTTCCTACCCTGGATTCACCGCCCTGCGGTGGTGATCGAGCGTTGAGGCGACCGTGTACTACCGGCCGCGACTCGCCTCAGACACTGGCGACCAGGCCGAATCCGGCAGTGCGCGCCAGCGTGTCGAAGCCCGGGAACGAGGTCGCCACGTTGGCCACATCGTTGATCCGCACCTCGCCATCGGCCAGCTGGCCGGCAATGGAGAACGCCATCGCGATGCGGTGGTCGCCGTGGCTTTCAATGACGCCGCCGCCCAGCAGGCCACCATGGATCGTGGCGCCGTCGGGCGTCTCGTCGACCACGATACCCAGGCTACGCAGACCGGTGGCCATCGCGGCCAGGCGGTCGGATTCCTTGACCCGCAGCTCGGCCGCGCCGGTGACCACGGTCTGGCCCTGCGCGGCGGCGGCGGCGACGAACAGCGCCGGGAACTCGTCGATCATGTCCGGCACCACCGCTTCGGGAATCTGCGCCCCGCGCAGCGGCGCGTAGCGCACGCGCAGGTCGGCCACCGGCTCGCCGCCATGTTCGCTGTGATTGTGCTCGACGATGTCCGCGCCCATCAGCCGCAGCGCGGCGAGCAGGCCGGTGCGGCGCGGATTGAGGCCGACCGCCTTGAGGATGATGTCCGAGCCGGGAACGATGCTGGCGGCGACGATGAAGAACGCCGCTGAGGAGAAATCGGCCGGCACCGCGATATCGGTGGCGCGCAGCCGCTGGCCGCCGCGCAGGCGCGCCTGGCCGGGTTCGAACGCGATCTCCACGCCGAACGCGGACAACATGCGCTCGGTGTAGTCGCGGGTCGGATGCGCTTCCTGCACCGAAGTGACGCCATCGGCATACAGCCCAGCCAACAGCACCGCCGACTTGACCTGGGCACTGGCCACCGGCGAGGCGAAGTCGATGCCGTGCAGCGGCTGCCCGCCATGGATACGCAGCGGCGGCACGCCGTTGGCGTCGGTGTCGATGCGCGCGCCCATCAGCGCCAGCGGCTCGGTGACGCGGCGCATCGGCCGCTTGGACAGCGACGCATCGCCGACCAGCACGCTATCGAAAGGCTGCGCCGCCAGCAATCCGGCCAGCAGCCGCATGCCGGTCCCGGCATTGCCGCAATCCAGCTCGCCCTGCGGCGCCTGCAAGCCATCGACGCCGACCCCGTGCACGATCCGCTGCGACGGCGACGGCGTCTCAATCCTGACCCCCAGCTTGGCGAAGATCGCCGCGGTCGACCGCGTGTCCTCGCCCTCCAGGAACCCATCGATGCGCGACACGCCATCGGCCAGCGCCGCGAACATCACCGCCCGATGCGAGACCGACTTGTCGCCCGGCATATTCAACGTCCCCCGCAAAGCAGAGCCCTTCGTCGCGATCCAGTACTGCTCGTTGCTCATCACTATTCCTGAGATTGCCAGCCACCCGTCCGGCGGACCCGCTGTTGCTGTTGATCTTGCCGCCGCTATTGATCTTGCCGTTGCTTGCGTTGTTGCTGCCGCTGTTGCCGTTCGCTTTGAACAAGTAAGTCGCGCAAAGCGCGAAAGCCTTTGCTCTTTCTTTTGCTTTTGCTCTACCGCCAAACCACTTACAGCAGTCGCAAAGAGCAGATCAAGGCACCGCCACCGGATAAGAGCCCAACACCTTGATCTGCGCCGAATGCGCCTTCAACTCCGCCAGCGCCTGCTTCATCGACTCATCCTCCACATGCCCGGCCAGATCGATGAAGAACCCATACTCCCACTTCGCCTGATGCGAAGGCCGCGACTCGATCCGGTTCATGCTGATCCCATGCCGCGCGAACGGACTCAGCACATCGAACAGCGCACCCGGCTTGTCGTGGATGAACACCAGTACCGACGTGCGATCGTGGCCCGACGGCGGAAAGATCTGCCGGCCGATCACCAGAAAGCGCGTCGTATTGTCGTCGTCGTCCTCGATCGACTTCATGATCACCTTCTTCAGCGCATACACATGCGCCGCACTCTCCCCGCCGATCGCTGCCGCATCCTCGGCATTGCGCGCGCGCCGCGCGCCCTCGGCATTGCTCGACACCGGGATCTTCTCCACCTTCGGCAAATGCGCGCGCAGCCAACCGGCGGTTTGCGCGAACGACTGCGGATGCGCATAGATACGCTCGATCGCATCCAGCCGGCCATTGCGCGACAGCAGGTACTGGTGCACGCGCAGCTCGGTCTCGCCGCAGATCTTCAGGTTCGAGGTCAGGAACATGTCCAGCGTGACCTGGATTGTACCCTGCCCGGAATTCTCCACCGGCACCACGCCGAAATCGGCGTTGCCGCTCTCCACTTCCTGGAACACTTCCTCGATCGTCGCCATCGGCAGGCCCACTGCCGAGCGGCCGAAATGCTTGAGCACCGCCTGCTGGCTGAAGGTGCCTTCCGGGCCGAGATAGCCGATCTTCAGCGGCTCCTGCTGCGCCAGGCACGCGGACATGATCTCGCGGAACACATGCACCAGCACTTCATCGCTGAGCGGGCCCTGGTTGCGGTCCACCACCATGCGCAGCACCTGCGCCTCGCGCTCGGGACGGTAATAGTCCACCGCCGCGGCGAGCTTGCCCTTGGCCTTGCCGACCTGGTGCGCGAACTGCGCGCGCTCGGCGATCAGTGCCTGGATGGTGCGGTCGATCTCGTCGATCTTGGCGCGCACATCGGCCAGCGCCGGCGCCGCGGTGGCGGGCGTGGCGATGGCGGTCGATTTCGGCTTACCCGGCTTGGCCGGCTTGCTCGATTCGGCGTCTGCGGTTCGGGATTTGTTCGGCTTTGCGGCCATGGATCGTGGTTCCTCGATGTTCCGGAGCGCCCGTGAGGCATCCGGTCGCGGCTGAAGCCGCTCCTACAGGGGGATGACTCAGCCGTTGCGCTGCTGGAAGTCGCGCATGAAGGCGACCAGCGCCTGCGCGCCGGCCACCGGCATCGCGTTGTACAGCGAGGCGCGGATGCCGCCGACCGCCTTGTGGCCCTTCAGCGCCAGCAATCCGGCGGCCTTGGACTCGGCGACGAAGCGCGCGGTGAGGGTGTCGTCCGGCAGGAAGAACGGGATGTTCATCCGCGAGCGCGCGCCGGCCACCACGTCGTTGCGATAGAAGCCGCCAGAGCCGTCGATCGCCGCGTACACCAGCGCCGACTTGGCCTGGTTGCGGCGCGCGAACTCTTCAACCCCGCCCTCGGCCAGCATCCACTTGAACACCAGCCCGGCCAGGTACCAGTTCCAGGTCGGCGGCGTGTTGAGCATGGAATCGCGCGCGGCGTGCGAGCGGTAGTCGAAGATGTCGGCACGCGGCTGGCCGCTGCGCTGCAACAGGTCCTTGCGGATGATGACCACGGCCACTCCGACCGGCCCCAGATTCTTCTGCGCGCCGGCGTAGATCACCGCGTACCTGGACACGTCGATCGGCTCGGCGGCGATGCTGGAGCTGAAATCGGCGAACAGCGGCACCGCGCCCACGTCCGGCGCGTCGCGGAACTCGACGCCGTGGATGGTCTCGTTGGCGGTGATGTGCACATAGGCGGCATCGGCGCTGAGTTGCCAGCTGGCGCGCGGCGGGATGTCATGGAAGCCGCCGGCCTCGCTGCTGGCGGCGACATGCACGTTGGCGTACGGAGTCACCTGCTTGATCGCAGTCTTGCCCCAATGCCCGGTCACCACGTAGTCCACGGTCTGCCCGGGCGCGGCGAAATTCAGCGCCAGCAGCGCCTGCTGGGTGGTGGCGCCGCCGGACAGGAACAGCACCGCGTAGTCGTCGGAGATGCCGATCAGGCGGCGCAGATCGTCCTCGGCCTCGGCCGCCACCGCCATGAACTCGGCGCCGCGGTGGCTCAACTCCACGATCGAGGCGCCCACGCCGTTCCACTCCAACATTTCCGCCTGCGCCTGGCGCAGGACCGATTCCGGCAATGCAGCAGGGCCGGCACTGAAATTGAACGCGCGTGTCATGGGGCACCTATCGGACAAGACGCCTAGTATGCCGCAGCGCAGCAGCTTGCGGCCCGCACAATTTAGGTTGCATTTGCATCCATTGACCCCGCCCACGCGTAGTCTGTGCTGAAGTCGTCGGCGCTCGTCCGCCCCTCCAGGAGTCAGCCATGTCATTGCGCGATGTGCTCAACATCCCCAGCCGCCAGATCACCGACGAGGCGCTCTACCGCGATCGGCGGCGGCTGCTGCAGGCCCTGGCGCTGGCGCCTGCGGTCGGCCTGGTCGGCTGCGCCGACGCCGAGCCGCCGGCCCCGCCGAAGACCGTGGTGACCCCGGAACAGGCGCGCAGCGGCTTTCGCACCAGCGAAGAGCTGACCCGCTACGAGGACGTCACCAGCTACAACAATTTCTACGAATTCGGCACCGACAAGACCGATCCGTCGAAAGCCGCCAAGACCCTGCGCACCGCGCCGTGGTCGGTGAAGGTGTCCGGCGAATGCGAAAAGCCCGGCACGCTGGCGCTGGACGACCTGCTCAAGGGCAGCAGCCCGGAGGAGCGCATTTACCGGCTGCGTTGCGTGGAGGGCTGGTCGATGGTGATCCCGTGGCTGGGGGTGCCGCTGGCCGCGGTGCTCAAGCGCTTCGGCCCGACCTCCAAGGCCAAGTACGTGGCCTTCACCACGTTGGCCGATCCGCAACAGATGCCCGGCATCCGCTACCGCTCGATCGACTGGCCGTACAAGGAAGGCCTGCGCATCGACGAGGCGATGAACCCGCTAACCCTGCTCGCCACCGGCCTGTACGGCAAGCCGCTGCCGCAGCAGAACGGCGCGCCGCTGCGACTGGTGGTGCCGTGGAAATACGGCTTCAAGAGCATCAAGTCGATCGTCGAGATCCGCTTCGTCGAGCGCATGCCGGAAACCGCCTGGCACGAATTGCAGGCGTCGGAGTACGGCTTTTTCTCCAACGTCAATCCGGCGGTGGACCATCCGCGCTGGAGCCAGAAGACCGAGCGCCGCATCGCCGGCAAGGCCAGCAAGCTGTTCGCCGAACGCATCCCGACCCGACCGTTCAACGGCTATGCCGAGCAGGTGGCGGGGATGTATGCGGGGATGGATCTGAAGAAATGGTATTGAACGATCGGAACTCGGGACTCGGGACTCGGGGCCCGGAAAAAGCCGGCGGTTTCGGCGTTGGGCGGGCGCGTTGCTTGGTCGGGGCAGTCGCGACATGGCGGTGAAGTCCGGGCCCTCTGGTTTGATCGCGGCCAAGGGCATGGTCCATGTGCTGGCGCTGGCGCCGTTGGCTTACCTGGGCTGGCAGTTCTGGCAGGTGTGGCAGAGCGGCAGCGATGCGCTCGGCGCCGATCCGGTGGCCGAGATCGAGCACCGCACCGGGCTGTGGGCATTGCGGCTGCTGTTGCTGACCCTGGCGATCACGCCGCTGCGGCAGCTGAGCGGGCAATCGGTGCTGCTGCGGTTCCGGCGCATGCTCGGGCTGTACGCGTTCTTCTACGCCTGCGTGCACCTGGGCGTGTATCTGGGTCTGGACCTGCGCGGCTACTGGGCGCAGATCTTCGAGGACATCGTCAAGCGTCCCTACATCACCGTCGGCTTCATCGCCTGGCTGCTGCTGATCCCGCTGGCGATCACTTCCACCCAGGGCTGGATGCGCCGGCTCAAGCGCAACTGGGGCAAGCTGCACAAGGCGATCTACGCGATCGGCGTGCTGGCGGTGCTGCACTTCTGGTGGCTGGTGAAATCGGACATCCGCGAACCGCTGCTGTACGCGGCGATCCTGGCGCTGCTGCTGGGCTGGCGCGGCTGGCGGGCGCTCAGCGCGCGCCGAACCACAGCAGCCCGCTGAGCGCGGCGGCCAGCAGCAAGGCGCTGAGCAGCAGCCACGGCCAGCGCAAAGCGGTGGCCGGGCGCGGTGCGGGTTCCGCTGCGGCGGCCGGCGCGACGCGGGCCGGATCGTGCTTCAGCGGCTCGCCGGCGACCACCTGCGGCACCTCCAGCACGAAGCGGTGCTGCGTGTCGAACACCAGTTGGTCGCCCGGCTGCAGCCAGCAATCGCGTACCGCATTGCCGTTGACCTGGGTCTGTGCATCGCCGAGCCCGCGCAGCAGCACGCGCTCGCCATGCCGCTCCAGGCGCGCATGGCGTTCGGCGAAGGCCGGATCGTCGATGCAGATGTCGCAGTCGCGCAGGCGGCCGATGCTGCGCACCCGGTCCAGGGTATAGCTGCGGCCATGGTGCTGGCCGCCGACCCCGCGCAGCACCAGCCGCGGATCGTCGCCCTCGCCTTCGGCCGCATCGGGCAGGCGCTGCAGCGGCTCGCACGCGCCCTGCACCACCATTTCCACGCCATCGGCATAGACCGCGTCGCCGGCGCGCAACAGCGCCATGCGCCGCACCGGACGGCCATTCACGTGGATGCCGCGGGCGCCGTTGGCCACCTGCAGCCATAGTCCGCGCCGGTCCAGGCAGAACTGCGCCAGCAGCAGCGCGCCCCGGGTGTCGTCGACCACGCGCACCTGCCCGGACGCCTGCCGCACGATGCGGTGCACGCCCGCGCGCAAGGGTCGGTCGGGTTGCTGGCGGTTGCTGAAATGGACTTGCAGGTCGGGCACGGCGGGGAGCCTAGCAGGTTGCCCGCGCTTGAAGAAGCGTGCCGCGCCTGGACAACACTGCGCGCATACGCACAATGCCTGATCTTTTCCATGGGCCGCGTGCCCGCACAGGAGCCAGCATGTCCAGCATCGACATCCGCCACGACCACGGCAAGACCCCCGCACAGGCACGCAAGGCGATCGAAGACGCCGCCAAGAAGCTATCCGAACGTTTCGACCTGGAATCGCGCTGGGACGGCGATGCGCTGCTGTTCTCGCGCTCCGGCGTGGACGGGCGTATCGAACTGCTGCCCAAGCAGGTGCACGTCACCGCCGAGCTGGGCTTTCTGTTGTCGGCGCTGAAGGGCACGGTGGAAAGCGAGATCCGCCGCGTGCTGGCCGAAAAGCTGGGCTGAGCAGTAACAGCCCTTATCCCGCCGGGAGAGGGGTTGGGGTGAGGGTAAGACGCGCCGCTCAGTCGAAGGCGAACGGCTCCGGGTGTGCGGCGAACAGGCGCCGCGACACTTCACGCTCCGTGGTCTCGATATCGCCGATGAAGCCTTCGGCGTCGCCGAGCTTGGAGAACGCGTCGAAACCGCGTTCCAGGAACCCCTGCAGCTCCGACAGTCCCGCCGCCTTGGCCGGGCCGCGCGCGAAGCGCAGCAGCATGCGCACGCCCGGGGTGTGCACCGCAGTGGCCAGGCCCAGGCCGACGCTGGCGATCAGGTCGATCTGGTGCAGGCGCAGGCGGCGCAGGCCGGTGTGCCGGTAAGCCTCGGCGTACAACGCCTCGTCCAGGCGCTTGCGGCGTGACGCCAGCGCGTGCAACGCTTCGGCCATGCGCAGATCCAGCGCGTGGGTCAGCACGCCCAGTTCGATGCCGTCGGCGACCGTGTTCAGCAGCGTGGCCGGCATCAGCCGCTGCATCATCGGCAGCACCTTGACGATGTCGGCATCGCGCCGGCTGAAGTCGCGGTCGCCATAAACGTCGGTCAGGAAGAACATCGCCGCCGGGCGCCGCTGCGGGTCTTCCAGGAAGTGCTCGAAGCTACGCTCCAGCCGCTGCGTCTGCCAGCGCCGCAGCTCCTGCAGCCAGCGCAGCGCGTTGCGCGGCTCGCGCGCCGGATCGTGCACGGCCTGATGCCACGCCAAACGGCGGCCAAGTCGTTCCAGGACGGGATTGCTGCGCGCCATGGGCGCCGATGATGCTGGTCGCCGGACGTGACCGCAAGCATCATGCCGCTCGGCTACACTCCGACCAACGCCCTTCGCGGACCGCGCATGCTTTCCCTCCACAGCGCCTCGCCACGCCCCCGTTCCCACGGCCGCATCGGCTTGGCCATCGCCGGCGGCGGCCCGATCGGCGGCATGTACGGACTCGGCGCGCTGCGCGCGCTGGACGAGGCCCTGGACGGACTCGACCTGACCCGGCTGGACTGCTACGTCGGGGTCAGTTCCGGTGCGTTCCTGACCGCCGGCCTGGCCAATCGCATCAGCAGCGCCGAGATCTGCAGGATCTTCGTCACCGGCAACAGCGACGATGCGCGTTTCCGGCCCGAGGATTTCCTGCGCCCCAACGTCTACGAATACCTGCGCCGCGCCGCGACCCTGCCCAAGCTCGCCTACGGCTGGTGGCACGACCTGCTGACCGAGCCGCGCAAGACCCGCTGGTCGGACCTGATCACCCGCTTTGGCGGGCTGGTGCCCAGCGGCCTGTTCGACAACGCCGGGGTCGAGCGCTTCATGCAGGACGTGTTCAGCCGGCGCGGCCGCAGCAACGATTTCCGCGCGCTGGACACCGATCTTTTCGTGGTCGCGGTGGACCTGGACAGCGGCCGCACCGTGCGTTTCGGCGAACCAGGCATGGACCAGGTGCCGATCTCGCTGGCAGTGCAGGCCAGCGCCGCGCTGCCGGGTCTGTATCCGCCGGTGGAGATCGACGGCCGCCACTACGTCGACGGCGCGCTGCGGCGCACGATGCACGCCTCCACCCTGCTGGAGCGCGGCATCGACCTGATGATCGGGATCAATCCGCTGGTACCCTACGACGCCACCCACGCGCCGCGCTGCAACGGCCAGATCGACCGCGCGCGGCTGCTCAGCGGCGGCCTGCCGGCGGTGCTGTCGCAGACCTTCCGCACCCTGCTGCAATCGCGCATGCAGGTCGGGCTGGAGAAGTACGCACAGCAATACCCGCGCGTGGACCAGCTGGTATTCGAGCCCAATGCCGACAACAGCGAACTGTTCTTCACCAATCTGTTCAGCTATTCAGCGCGCCACCGCGTCTGCCAATTGGCCTATCGCAACACCCTGGCCGACCTGCGCCGCAACGCCGAGGTGCTGGAACCGATGCTGGCCGCGCACGGCATCGCCCTGCGCCACGAGATCCTCAACGATCGCCAGCGCACCTTCACCGACGGGGTGGACGTGCAGCAAGGGCGCACCACCGAAGCCACCGCCCGCCTGCGCCGCGCGCTCGACGACGTCGATCAGGTCATCTCCCGGCGCCGCGCCAGCCGCCGCACCCGGCGCGCGCCGCCGCTTTCCACCGACTGAGGCGCCGGCGCTGGTGTGATTGCTCTAACCAACGCCGTGAGTCTCGCATCCAGCCCCCCAACCGCCGAAGGAACCGCATCGTCATGGCCACTCTGAAGAAATCCGCACGCAAGAAGAAGACCGCCGCCGCCAGCGACGAGGGCCTGCAGGCGCAGGCGGAAAAGCTGTCCAGGCGCCTGGGCGAATCGGCGCAACAGGTGTGGTTGGCCGGGGTCGGCGCGTTCGGCCGCGCCCAGGCCGAAGGCGGCAAGCTGTTCGAAACCCTGGTCAAGGAAGGCCTGACCCTGGAGCAAAGCACGCGCAAGCTGGCCGGCGGCGGCGTCGATGCGGTGCGCGACGTGGTGGAGAACCGGGTCGGCCAGGCGCGCGAACGCGCCGCCGATACCTGGGACCGGCTGGAGAAGGTGTTCGAGGACCGGGTGCAACGCGCATTGCGCAGGCTGGAAGTGCCAAGCCGCGAAGACCTCGGCACGCTGGTCGATCGCGTAGACGCTTTGAATGCCGAACTGCGCAACCTGGGCAGCGGTCGTCGTGCACGCCAGGCGCCGGCCAAAGGGCCGGCAGCCAGAAAGGCGGCAAAGACCGCCACACCCAAGTCCCGCCCGACCAGGCAGGCAGCGCCGGCGCGACGCCGTGCCGGTCCGGTCGTGGCCAGCGCCACGCCCGCGCCGAAACGCGCCAGCCGCAAGCGCACCGCGGCGCAGACGCCCGCTGAATAAGGTTTTGTTGCAAAGCAGCAGGTTTTTTCCGAAAATTGGGACGGACCCGCCAGTCCATCTGAAGACCGTTTGCTCCCCTCCCCTCTCGGCTTCGAACTGGCGGGTCTTTTTCTGTCCGCCGTTCCCCGCTGTCGCCTTGCCGGCGCTGTGACACGCTGGCGATAAACTGGCGTCATCGAATAGCGTTACGCGGGTGCGAGCATGTTTTCCTGGATAGTGGCAACGGTCTTGGCAGTGGCCGCATGGCTCGCTGCCACGCTCTATCTGTGGGTGGTCCGGCGCCGCGAGAACGAGACCACCGCCGGGCTGAATGCTCTGGCCGGACTGCATTGGCGCGATTTTTCGCGCATGGTGCGGCGCGCGATGCGCGAGCAACGCGACCTGCACGACGCGGTGGCCGACGAGGACGTGTCCAAGGAACCGCAGAGCGACTTCGTGATGACCCGCGGCGACGCGCGCTGGCTGTTGTCGTGCAAGCACGGTCGCGCCTACCGGATCGGCTCGGCCGCGGTCAACGAACTGGGAGCGGCGGCACGGCTGATGGGTGCGCAGGGCGGCATCCTGGTCACAGAGGGCAAGGTGCAGCGCGACGGCATCGCGGCGGCGGAAAAACAGTCGGTGGAAATCCTCGACGGCCAACGCATCTGGCCGATGCTCAAGCGCTACCTGCCGAGCGAACTGGAGGACGGGGTGATCGGCGCCAGCCGCCGCCGCGCGCAGCGGCACACCGCGATCGCCGCACTGGCCGTGCTGACCCTGGGCCTGCTGAGGGGACTGGGCGGACTGGCGCTGCAGCAGCGCAGCGCCGACGCGGCATCCGTCGCGGCGCTCCCTGCCCCCGCCCAACCCAAGCCGGCAGCAGCGCCGCCCGCGCCAAGCACCTTGTCCGCCGCTGCGACAGCGCCGTCAGCTACCCCCGTGGCCGAGGCCGAACCGGCCGCCAACGCCGCACCCGACCCCGCCACCGAGGCCGCCTATCGGCAGTCGGTATCCAAGGCCCTGGCCAAGACGCCCGGCGTGATCCGCGGCATCTGGCAGACCCAGATGACGCTGGTGATCGACCGCCGCGGCGACGACGCGCAGGTCTGGCCGCGGATCTGCAAGGAAGTGGAACGCTATCCCTCGCTGCGCACCGCGCGCATCCAGCTCAATCCGCGCCCCGACCGCGACGAGCCGGTGCGTTGGCGGCAATGTAGGACGTTTTGAGTCGGGACTCGGGACTCGTAAAAGCGGATTGTCCGTCGAGTGCCGATACCCGGCCGGCAAATCGAGCCGCTGTCGCTTTTACGAGTCCCGAGTCCCGCGTCCCGGCCTCACCAATGCACCCCCCGCATCAACGCCGCGAACGCGATCTGCTCCTGGCTGGGCTTGGCCTCGCGTAGCGCCTTGCGGTCGCCCTTGGCCGCGGCCGAGTCCGGGAACAGTTCGAAGGCGGTGTTCATCACCACCTCATAGGCCTTCGGCGCCACCGCGTTGACCAGCGCGGCGAAGATGCCCAGCCGCGTCGCCACCCGGCTCGGGCGCTCGATGATGGCCTTGACCATCAGATCGGCGGCTTCTTCCACGCTCAGTGTCGGCACGCTGTCGTACATCTTGGTCGGCGCGATCATCGGCGTCTTCACCAGCGGCATGTTGACCGTGGTGAAGCTGATGCCCTTGCCCGACAGCTCGCCCTGCGCGCAGCGGCTCCATGCGTCCAGCGCCGCCTTCGACGCCACGTAGGCGGAAAACCGCGGCGAATTGGCCAGCACGCCGATCGAGCTGACATTGATGATGTGACCCTTGCGCCGCCCGGTCATGCCCGGCAGCACGCCCATGATCAGGCGCAGGCTGCCGAAGTAGTTCAGCTGCATGGTGCGCTCGAAATCGTGGAAGCGGTCGTAGCTGAGTTCGATCGAGCGGCGGATCGAGCGGCCGGCGTTGTTGATCAGCACATCGACATGGCCGTGCGCTTCGAGCACGGTCTTGAGCAGCGCATCGCAGCCGGCCAGGTCGGACAGGTCGGCGGTGTAGGCGAACACCTTGCCGCCCCTGGCGTTCATCGCATCGCGTGCGGCGAACAGCTCCTGCTCGCCGCGGGCGACGATGATGGTGGTGGCGCCGGCTTCGGCCACGCGCTGCGCGGTGGCCAGGCCGATGCCCGAGGAACCGCCGGTGATCAGCACCACCTTGCCGCGCACCTTGCCCTTCAGCGTGCGGTCCACGAACAGGTCCGGATCCAGGTGCCGTTCCCAGTGGTCCCACAGGCGCCAGGCGTAGTCTTCCAGCCGCGGCACGGCGATGCCGCTGCCTTTCAGCGCGCGCTCGGTCTCGCGGCTGTCGAAGCGGGTGGGATAGGTGATGAACTTCAGCACCTCGCGTGGGATGCGGAAATCGCGCAGCAGCATGCCGATGAAGCGGCGGATCGGCGGCAGCCCGCCGACCGCGGCGCGGATCCCCGCCGGCACGAACGCGAACATCCGCGCGTCCACCCGCAAGGTCATCTCCGGCGCGTGGCCGGCGCGGCAGAACGCGTTGAGCACCTCGCCCACGCGCAGTGGCTCCGGATCGGTGAGGTGGAAGGTATGGCCGTCGAGCTTGGGCTTGTGCGCGATGTGGTCCATCGCATCGGCGACGAAATTCACCGGCACCAGGTTGATACGCCCGCCCTCGATGCCGAGCATCGGCGCCCAAGGCGGCAGCAGCTGGCGCAGCTTCTTGATCAGCGGGAAGAAGTAGTACGGCCCGTCGATTTTGTCGATCGCGCCCGTGCGCGAATTGCCGACCACCATGCCCGGGCGGTAGATGCGCCACTTGATCCGGGTCTCCGCGCGCACCAGCGCCTCGGCATCGTGCTTGGTGCGCAGGTAGGGATCGTCCAGCCCTTCGGCCTCTTCGAACATGTCCTCGCGAAAGATGCCCGGATACATCCCGGCCACCGCGATCGAGCTGGTGTGGTGGAAGATGCCGGCACCGATCTGCGCCGCCAGCTCCAGCGCGTTGCGGGTACCGTCGAGATTGGCCACGCGCTGCGCCTCGGCCTTGGCGGTGAGGTCGTACAGCGCGGCCAGATGGAAGACGTGCTTGACCTTGCCGTGCAGCGCCTTGCGTTGCGCGGCGTCCAGACCGCAACAGTCGGCGCCGACATCGCCGTGCAGCACGACCAGGCGCTTGGCGTCCCAACCCTGCTCGCGCACCAGCGCATCGAACTTGCGTTGCGACTCCTTGCGCACCAGGACGTGGACGAGGCCTTTGCGCCGCATCAGGTTGGCCATCAGATAACGGCCGATGAAACCGGTGGCGCCCGTAACGAAATACGTCATGCCGAACCATTCCTCGTGCTGCGGCCGCGGCCCCGCGCCTCGTCCTGGGCGCTAACTTGCCAGAGTGCGGCAGGCAGGACAAACGCACGCGGCGGTATGGCGCGCGGCGCGGGCCATGTGGCGGCGCAGCACCGGACAGCGCCGATCGACGCGGCGCGCGATGCTCAGCGTGCGCCCGGCGAGAATCGCGCCACCAGGTCGTAGGTGTCGCCGAGGAACACCTGGCGCACGAAGGTCACGGCCTGCTCGCCGCGCCAGGTCTGCCGGTCGATCAGCAGGCAGGCGGTGCCGGCCGCCACCTGCAAACGCGCCGCCTGCGCGGGGTTGGCGCCGACCGCACTGATGCGATGCTCGGCGCGGGTCCACGGCACGTGCTGCAGCAGCCAGCTGCCGGGCACGACGACCGCGAAATCCATCTGCAGCGCTTCCGGCACCGCCACCGGATTGATCACCCGCTCCTCCAGCGCGAACGGGCGCCTGTCGGCGAAATGCAGGCAGTGCAGCGACAGCAGCGTGCCGGCGGCGGCGACCTCGGCCTCCTGCGGCAACGCGGCGCGCGGCGTGCGCTGGCGCCGTTCGATCAATTCGAAACGGTAGGCATGGCCGCGCGCGGCGACCTCGACCGGAATGTCGGGGATCTCCAGCGCCACCTGCTCCATGTGCGGATGCGGCCGCGCCACGAACGAGCCGGCGCGGCGGCGGCGCTCGATCATGCCGGCGTCGGCCAGCATCGCCAGCACCTTGTTGACCGTCATCCGCGAGCAGGCGTACTGCGCCATCAGCGCGTGCTCGGAAGGAATGCGATGGCCCGGCGGCCACTCGCCACTGCGGATATGCCCTTCGATGTCGCGGCGGATGCGGTGGTTGAGCGTCGCCGCGGGCCGGGCCTGGTTCATCGGCGCTCCCGCGCGACGGCATGGCGCAGACGAATCATGCGTCCAGCAGCGCGGTCAGCGCGCGCGCATAGTCCGCGGCAATCGCCTCGCGGCGAGGATGGCGGCCGTCGCGCACCAGCGCGCGGCCGTTGCGCCAGACCGAGCGCACCGCGCCGCGCCGCGCGGCGAAGATCCAGCTGTCGAGCCAGGCATCGCCGTTGCGCGCGCACAGCGCCGGATGCGCCGGATCCAGTTCGACCAGATCGGCCGGCGCGCCCACCTGCAGGCCCTGCACCACGCCCAGCGCCTGCGCCGCGCCGTGCGCGGCGGACCGGAACAGGAAACCGCCGCTGGATTGCGCGGCGTCGCCGGCGAGCACATTGCGCCCGCGCAGTTGCAGGCGCTGACCGTATTCGAGCAGGCGCAATTCCTCGGCCGCATCGATCAGCACATTGGAATCGGAGCCGACGCCGAAGCGCCCGCCGGCAGCGACGAATGCGCGCATCGGGAACAGCCCATCGCCGAGATTGGCCTCGGTGATCGGGCACAGGCCGACCACCGCGCCGCTGGCGGCGATCGCCTGCACTTCGGCGGCATCGACATGGGTGGCGTGGACCAGGCACCAGCGCGCATCCACCGGCGCATGCGCCAGCAGCCATTGCACCGGCCGCTGCCCGCTCCAAGCCAGGCAGGCCTCGACCTCGCGGGTCTGCTCGGCGATGTGGATGTGCACCGGGCCATCGCACAGCGGCAGCAGCGCGGTCAGTTCGTCCGGGGTCGCCGCGCGCAGGCTGTGCGGGGCGATACCGAGCACCGCATCGTCGAGGCCGCGCAGCGCGCGGCGGCTGCCGTCGAGCAGTGCGGCATAGCCGTCCAGGTCGTGGATCAGGCGCTGCTGCGCCGGGTTCGGCGCGGCGCCGCCGAAATCGGCATGCGCGTAGAACACCGGCAGCAGGGTCAGGCCGATGCCGCTGGCCTGCGCGGCGGCGGCCAGGCGCTGCGCCATCTCCGCGCGGTCGGCATATGGCCGGCCATTGGCGGCGTGGTGCAGGTAATGGAATTCGCCGACCCGGGTGAAGCCGGCCTCGAGCATCTCCACGTACGCCTGTTCGGCGATGGCCTGCATGCTGTCCGGGTCCAGCCGCTGCAGGAAGCGGTACATCAGCTCGCGCCAGCTCCAGAAACTGTCGCCGCTGCGGCCGCCGACCTCGGTCAGCCCGGCCATGCCGCGCTGGAAGGCGTGGCTGTGCAGGTTGCCCAGCCCGGGCACGGCAATCGCCAACGTGTGGTCGCCGGATACCGCTGCCACGCCGGACTGCACCGCGGCGATGCGCCCGCCGCGGACCTCGACCCGCACATCGCGCGCCCAGCCCTCCGGCAGCAGCGCCTGCGCGCACCAGAAACCGCTCGCCTGCTCATTCCCGCCCACCTGTTGCTGCGCCAGGGTCTGCACTGGACACCCTCCGTCGACCACAATATTGTATATACAAAATAACCGACGAGCCCGCCCGTGACCATGCCCTGCGACACGCTCTGGCACAACGCCCACCTGATGACCCTGGACGCCGAGGATGGCGGCCTGGGCCTGGTCCGCGACGGCGTGGTCGCCTGCCGCGATGGCCGCATCGTCTATGCCGGCGCGGCCGCGGCGCTGCCAGCACCGCTGGCCGCGCAACGCAGCGTCGATTGCGGCGGGCGCTGGATCGGTCCGGGCCTGATCGACTGCCATACCCACCTGGTCTACGCCGGCAATCGCGCCGGCGAGTTCGAACAGCGCCTGCTCGGCGCCAGCTATGCCGACATCGCCCGCGCCGGCGGCGGCATCGTCGCCACCGTGCGCGCCACCCGCGCCGCCGACGAGGCCGCGCTGCTCGCCGCCAGCCTGCCGCGGCTGGATGCGCTGCTGGCCGAAGGCGTGACCACGGTGGAGATCAAGTCGGGCTACGGACTGACCCTGGACGACGAACTGCGCATGCTGCGCGTGGCGCGGCGCCTGAGCGAACTGCGCCCGGTCGCGGTGTCGCCTACCTTCCTCGGCGCGCACGCGGTGCCGCCGGGCGCCGACGCGCAGGCCTACATCGACGAGGTCTGCGAACGGATGATTCCCACGGTCGCCGCGCAAGGCCTGGCCGAGGCGGTGGACGTGTTCTGCGAGCACCTGGCCTTCACCCTCGCGCAGACCGAGCAGGTGTTCCAGGCCGCGCAGCGGCATAGCCTGGCGCTGAAGATCCACGCCGAGCAGTTGTCCAACCAGGGCGGCGCGGCGCTGGCGGCACGCTACGGCGCGCGCTCGGCCGACCACGTCGAGTACCTGGACGACGCCGGGATCGCGGCGATGGCGGCCGCCGGCACCGTCGCGGTGCTGTTGCCGGGCGCGTTCTACTTCACCCGCGACACCCAGCTGCCGCCGATCGCCGCACTGCGCGCCGCCGGCGTGCCGCGCGCGCTGGCCACCGACTGCAATCCCGGCACCTCGCCGCTGACCAGCCCGCTGCTGGCGATGAATCTGGCGGCGACGCTGTTCCGCATGAGCGTGGCCGAATGCATCGCCGGCTTCACCCGCGAGGCGGCACGCGCGCTTGGACGCTACGAACAGGTCGGCAGGCTGCGCGCCGGGCTGCACTGCGACCTGGCGATCTGGGACATCGAACAACCGGCCGAACTGGTCTACCGCATGGGCTTCAACCCGCTGCATGCGCGCATCTGGAGGGGACAATGAGCAACGAGATCGTGCTGCGCCCGGGCGCGGTGAGCCTAGCGCAGTGGCGCGCCGTGTATCGCGGCGCCGGCGTGCGCCTGGATCCCGGCTGCGCCGAAGCGGTGCTGCGCAGCGCGCAGACGGTGGAAGCGATCGTCGCCAAGGGCGCGCCGGTGTACGGCATCAACACCGGCTTCGGCAAGCTGGCCAGCGTGCGTATCGAGCG
Source organism: Xanthomonas translucens pv. undulosa (assembly GCF_017301775.1). Classification (NCBI taxonomy): domain Bacteria; kingdom Pseudomonadati; phylum Pseudomonadota; class Gammaproteobacteria; order Lysobacterales; family Lysobacteraceae; genus Xanthomonas; species Xanthomonas translucens. Next base: position 4,317,094 of record NZ_CP063993.1, on the reverse strand, counting down.
CGAGGACCTGGACACCTTGCAGCGCAATATCGTGCTGTCGCATGCGGCCGGGGTCGGCGAGCCGATGCCGGTGCCGGTGGTGCGGCTGATGCTGGCGCTGAAGCTGGCCAGCCTGGCGCAAGGGGCCTCCGGCGTGCGTCCGGCTACGCTCGCGCTGCTGGAAGCGCTGCTGCAGCACGACGTGGTGCCGGTGGTGCCGTGCCAGGGCTCGGTCGGCGCGTCCGGCGATCTGGCGCCGCTGGCGCATCTGGCCACGGTGATGATCGGCGTCGGCGAAGCCTTCGTCGGCGACCAGCGCCTGCCGGCCGCGCAGGCGCTGGCGCAGGCCGGGCTGCAGCCGCTGGCGCTGGGCGCCAAGGAAGGCCTGGCGCTGCTCAACGGCACCCAGTTCTCCACCGCCTACGCGTTGGCAGGGCTGTTCGAGATCGAACGCGTGTTCCACGCCGCGCTGGTCGCCGGCGCGTTGTCCACCGAAGCGGCCAAGGGCTCGGACACGCCGTTCGATCCGCGCATCCACGCGCTGCGCGGCCAGCACGGGCAGATCGCCACCGCCGCTGCGTTGCGCGAACTGATGCACGGCTCGGCGATCCGCGATTCGCACCGCGACAACGATGTGCGCGTGCAGGATCCGTACTGCCTGCGCTGCCAGCCGCAGGTGATGGGCGCGGCGCTGGACGTGATGCGCCAGGCCGCGACCACGCTGGCGATCGAGGCCAACGGTGTGTCCGACAATCCGCTGGTGTTCAGCGACACCGGCGAGGCGCTGTCCGGCGGCAACTTCCACGCCGAGCCGGTGGCCTTCGCCGCCGACATGCTGGCGCTGGCGATCTGCGAGATCGGTTCGATCAGCGAGCGCCGCGTGGCCATGCTGGTGGATCCGGCGCTGTCCGGGCTGCCGGCGTTCCTGACTCCCAAGCCGGGGCTCAATTCCGGCTTCATGATCCAGCAGGTCACCGCCGCGGCGCTGGTGTCGGAGAACAAGCAGCGCGCCTACCCGGCCAGCGTCGATTCGATCCCGACCTCGGCCAACCAGGAAGACCACGTGTCGATGGCCGCGCACGGCGCACGCCGCCTGCTGGCGATGGCCGAGAACGCGGCCAACGTGGTCGGCATCGAACTGCTGGCCGCCGCGCAGGGCTGCGACTTCCACGCGCCGCTGACCTCCAGCACCGCATTGGAAGCGGCACGCGCGCTGCTGCGCGCGCAGGTGCCGGCGCTGCAGGACGACCGCTATTTCCATCCGGACATGCTCGCCGCCACGGCACTGGTGCGTGCTGGCGCGCTGGCGGCGGCGGTCGATATGTCCCTGCCCGATGCAACGTCCGGATCATGACCCCTGTAGGGGCTTCAGCCGCGACCGGGCGTCACCGGTAATGCCCGGTCGCGGCTGAAGCCGCTCCTACAGAAAGCACGCAAAACGCGAGGCCTTATGACGTCCCTCCCCGACTGGCTCACCCTCCATCGTGGCGACGCGCCGCTGATCGTCAGCTTTCCGCACACCGGCACCGAGTTGCCGGCAGCGCTGGCCGATCGCTTCGTCTCGCCATGGCTGGCGCAACGCGATGCCGACTGGTGGGTGGACCAGTTGTACGCCTTCGCCGCCGCGCTCGGCGCCACCACCGTGCGCACCGCGATCTCGCGTTCGGTCATCGACGTCAATCGCGATCCCGGCGGCACCTCGCTGTATCCCGGGCAGAACACCACCGGCTTGTGCCCGCTGACCACCTTCGACGCGCAACCGCTGTATCGCCCCGGCGCCGCGCCGGACGCGGACGAGATCGCCGCGCGCCGCGCGCGCTGGTTCGATCCCTACCATGCCGCGCTCGACGCGGAGATCGAGCGCCTGCGCGCGCGTCATCCGGCCATCGTGGTCTACGACGCGCATTCGATCCGCTCGCGCATCCCGCACCTGTTCGACGGCGAACTGCCGCAGTTCAACATCGGCAGCGCCGGCCCATCAGGCGCGAACGACACCAGTTGCGCCGCGGCGCTGACCGATGCGGTCGAACGGGTCTGCGCCGGTAGCGGCTCCAGCCACGTGCGTAACGGCCGCTTCAAGGGCGGCTGGAGCACGCGCCACCACGCCGCACCTCGGCGCGGCGTGCATGCAATCCAGATGGAACTGGCTTGCCGCGGCTACATACACGAACCAGACGAGGTGACACCGGACAACTGGCCCTCGCCGTGGCAACCGGACTACGCCGCGCCGCTGCGTGCGGTGCTGCAACAGGTGCTGCAGGCGTGCCTGGACTTCGCCCGCGACAGCGCGCATTCCTCGCCAGCCGCCGCACCGCCCTCCACGAACGTTTGACGCTGCGAATCCTTCGCAAACCTCCGCACCTGCATGTGCGGACTCTTCAAATCAAGGAATCCGCATGACCCGCCTCGACCCCACCCGCACCATCCACGCGCCCACCGGCAGCACCCTCAGCTGCAAGAGCTGGCTGACCGAAGCGCCGCTGCGCATGCTGATGAACAACCTGCATCCGGACGTAGCCGAGCGCCCGCAGGAACTGGTGGTGTACGGCGGCATCGGCCGCGCCGCGCGCGACTGGGAATCCTTCGATGCGATCGTGGCCGCGCTCAGGCGCCTGGACGACGACCAGACCCTGCTGGTGCAGTCCGGCAAGCCGGTCGGCGTGTTCCGCACCCACGCCGATGCGCCGCGCGTGCTGATCGCCAATTCCAACCTGGTGCCGCGCTGGGCCACCTGGGACCACTTCAACGAACTGGATAAGAAAGGCCTGGCGATGTACGGGCAGATGACCGCCGGCAGCTGGATCTACATCGGCGCGCAAGGCATCGTGCAAGGCACCTACGAGACCTTCGTGGAAATGGGCCGCCAGCACTACAACGGCAGCCTGGCCGGCAAGTGGCTGTTCACCGGCGGCCTCGGCGGCATGGGCGGCGCGCAGCCGCTGGCCGCGGTGATGGCCGGCGCCTCGTGCCTGGCGGTGGAATGCCGCAAGAGCAGCATCGAGATGCGCCTGCGCACAGGCTATCTGGACACCTGGACCGACGACCTGGACGAAGCGCTGCGCCTGATCGAGGAATCGTGCACGGCGAAGAAGCCGCTGTCGGTCGGCCTGCTCGGCAACGTCGCCGACGTGCTGGACGAACTGCTGGTGCGTGGGGTCAAGCCGGACCTGTTGACCGACCAGACCTCCGCACACGACCCGGTCAACGGTTACCTGCCGCAGGGCTGGAGCGTCGAGCAGTGGGACGCAAAGCGCGCGAGCGCGCCGAAGGAGGTGGAAGCCGCCGCGCGCGATTCGATGGCCAACCACATCCGCGCCATGCTCGCCTTCCATGCGCTGGGCGTGCCGACCGTGGACTACGGCAACAACCTGCGACAGATGGCGCTGGAAGAAGGCGTCGAGAATGCCTTCGACTTCCCCGGCTTCGTACCCGCCTACATCCGCCCGCTGTTCTGCCGCGGCATCGGCCCGTTCCGCTGGGCGGCGCTGAGCGGCGATCCGGAGGACATCGCCAAGACCGATGCCAAGGTCAAGGAACTGATCCCGGACAACCCGCACCTGCACCGCTGGCTGGACATGGCCGCCGAGAAGATCAAGTTCCAGGGCCTGCCGGCGCGCATCTGCTGGGTCGGCCTGGGCGATCGCGACCGCCTGGGGCTGGCGTTCAACGCGATGGTGGCCAACGGCGAACTGAAGGCGCCGGTGGTGATCGGCCGCGACCATCTGGATTCGGGCAGCGTCGCCTCGCCCAACCGCGAGACCGAAGCGATGGCCGACGGCTCCGACGCCGTGTCCGACTGGCCGCTGCTCAACGCCCTGCTCAACACCGCCAGCGGCGCCACCTGGGTCTCGCTGCACCACGGCGGCGGCGTCGGCATGGGCTTCTCCCAGCACGCTGGCATGGTCATCGTCTGCGACGGCAGCGAGACGGCGGCCAAGCGCATCGCGCGCGTGCTGTGGAACGACCCGGCCAGCGGCGTGATGCGGCATGCCGATGCCGGCTACCCCATCGCGATCGACTGCGCCAGGGAAAAGGGACTGGATCTGCCGGGCATCCTGGGCTGAGGCCGCTGCCTGGCGCAAGCGGCCAATCGTGACGGGCGGCCGGCACAGCGTCCGTCGTGGACCCGATCTGCGCCGATGCCGCGCGGGCGAATCGACTGCATCGGAGCCAGCGCCAACGCATCGGCGTGCAGGCCCATGCACACGCAGCACGACCGCCGTCACGCATCGCCATCGTCGCGCTCAAGTTCGCCGGCACAGTGCCGAAAATACAGGCAACGTCTCAAGGAGCCTTCATGGGCGTCCTGATCTACTTGGTTCCTGCCATCGGACTCTGGGCGCTCACCGCCTCGGTTCTAGCCTGGGTGTTTTTCGACCGTCTGCGCCGCGAACAACAGGAACAGGCCAGCGCGCAGGACGCCATTGAGCGCTACCAGGCCGCGCTGTCGCAGCTGAAGGCGCGGGCGGCGGCCGGCGCGCGCGAATTGGAGACGCTGCAACAGGCCTATGCCGGCCTGCGGCAGACACTGGAAGCGCAGACATTGGAAGCGCAGACACTGGAAGAGACGCAGGAACCGCACGCAGCGCAGGAAGCCATGGAACGGCCCACGGTGCCGATCCTGGTGATGGAGCGCCTGGACATTTCCGCCGAGATCGGCACGCTGCTCGCGCACGTGGCGCGAGTGGCCAGGAGCATCCGCCGCTACAGCGCCTACAGCCGCGGCCACAACGCGCCGGAGTCGAGCAGCGCGCGCTACGACCTGCACTGGCTGTCCGACTGCCTGCACAGCATGGACGAGATCGGCCACGCCTTGACCAGGGGCAACGTGGATACCCTGACCGCCGCCTGCACCGAACTGCTGTCGATGTACGAGCAGTACCTGAAGGACGGCTCCGGCTACAACAGCCGCGACACCTTCCAGCGCCTGAGCAGCCACGTCCCGCTCGCCGACGTGACCGACGCCATCCGCTCGATCGCGGCCAAGGCCTCGCTGGCCGGGCAGGCGCAGACGCAGGCCGGCGAGCCCGCGCACGCGGCATCCCTGGCCTGACCCAGGCCCGCGCGCTACCTGCGCACGCGGCAATGCCGCCAGGCCGGGCCGCCATGCCGCAGCGTTGACCGGGCCGGTCGCGCGTGCTGTGATGCGTTCCGATCAGGGCGGGAGCAGCAGCATGGCGGACATCAAGGCGGCCTTCGAGAAAGCGGCCAAGGACATCAGGCAGCGCGAGGAACGTCCCGACAACGACACCTTGCTGCGCCTGTATGCGCTGTACAAACAGGGCGCGGAAGGCGATGTCGCCGGCGCCAAGCCCGGCTTCTTCGATTTCGTCGGCACCGCCAAATACGAGGCCTGGGCCAAGCTCAAGGGCATGCCGCAGGCCGAGGCGCAGAAGAAGTACGTGGACCTGGTGAAGAAGCTGCTGGCCTGATGGCGCGCGATACACGACAGCGCATCCTCGACACCGCGCTGGCGATGTTCAACGCGCAGGGCGAGCCTCACGTCACCACCAACCATATCGCCGACGAGCTGGAGATCAGCCCCGGCAATCTGTATTACCACTTCCGCAACAAGGACGACATCATCGAGCACCTGTTCGCGCGCTACGAGGAGCACATGGACGCGGCGCTGGAGTTGCCGAGCGCGCGCCTGCCCGGGCTGGAGGACATCTGGCTGCAACTGCACCTGGTGTTCGAGTGCATCTGGGACTACCGCTTCCTGTACCGCGACCTGATCGAGATCCTCAGCCGCAGCCGGCGCCTGCGCCTGCGCTTCGCGCGCATCCTGCGCCGCGCCGACGACAGCACCCAGGCGGTGTTCCAGGGCCTGGCGCAGGCCGGGGCGCTGCGCGCCACCGCGCAGGAACTGGGCGGCATCTCCACCAATGTGCTGGTGGTGGCAACGTTCTGGCTCAACTACGCCGCCGCGCGCGGCGAGAAGGACGAACAACTGGCGATCCGCCACGGCATCGTGCAGGTGATGCGGCTGATCAGCCCGTTCCTGCGCGAGGCCGAGCGCGCGCATCTGACCACGCTGATGCAGGCCTATCTGGACTGAGCCGGCGCGGCTGCACGCGCTGATCCGACCCTGGACATCGAACGGCTGCGCCCCTGGCTGGACACGATCCCGGCGATCTACCGCGGCGACGCCGATGGTCGCGACGAGCGCAGCGGCGGGCCTTCGGGCTTCGGACGTTGTCGCGGCTGAAGCCGCCCCTACACGGCCTGCGGATCGCCTGCTGGGTGCACTGTAGATACCGTCTTCCTCCCTAACAGACAAGGGTCTTTTGAGGATCGAAGGGCGTGCGTGATTTGAGCACGCCGTAGGCGATGTGCAGCAGCTTGCGCATGGCGGCGCAGATGATCTGCTTGTTGGCCTTGCCACGCTCGCGCATGCGCTGCTTCAGCGCACGGACGACTGGGTTGTGGGTCATGGCGACCAAGGCCGGCAGGAACAGGCCGGCGCGCAGGCGCGGGGAGCCGGTGCGGGAGATGCAGACCTGGCCCTGACGCTTGCCGGACTCCTGCAGCCGGGGGTTGAGCCCGGCAAAGGCGGTCACTGCCGAGGCATGGGCGAAGCGCTCCACATTGCCCAGTTCCGCCAGCATCAACGCCGCGCTGGTGCCGGCGATCCCGTCGATGCTCACCAGCAGTTCGCGCTGCCCACGCAAGGTGGGGTCCTGATCGATCTGGTCGTCGATGGCCCGTTCGATCTGCGCGATGCGCGCCTGCAACTGGCCGATGTTCTCCAGGAGCGAGTCGCGCACCACCAGTGCTGCGACGTCTAAGCGGTTGCGCTCCATCTGCAGCATCTGCAACAGGTCGTCCCGGCGCCGCACCAGCGCCTTGAGCCGCTTGAGCGCCGGCGGATCGGGCTGCCAGGGCCGCAGCTGGGCCGCATGGCGCTGGCCGTAGCTGGCGATCAGCTTGGCATCGCTGCGGTCGGTCTTGACCCGGGTTAGCTGGCTGCGTGCATACAGCGCCATCTGCGCCGGATTGAGCACGCACACGCGGTATCCCAACCCATACACGAACTCGGCCAGGGCCTCGTGGTAGGTGCCGGTGGCTTCCATCACGATCCAGCTGTCCGCCTGCGCATGGGTTTGCAGCCACGTCTGCAGGATCTGAAAGCCCTTCGGATCGTTGGGGAGCTTGGCCTTGGTGCGGTACTTGCTGTTGGCCAGGTCGATAGCCAGGTCGAAACTGCGTTTGGCGACGTCGATGCCGACGACTGGGGACATGAGCGATTCCTCCATCGTGGGGTGAACACGATCATCGCTGCGCCCGGTCCTGCCTTGTGGATGCGAGTTCACGCCAGCGGCGGACTCTGGATACCGTACGGACATCGTGGGCCAGCAAACGGAGGGCGGGAGCCGATCTACAGCACAAGCTCGAAGCTTCAGGAGCGACTGGACTTCCGGCACCTCCTCCGATGATCAGTCGGAAGACATAACGCCGTAGGGGCCCTATGTCCAGATACAAGGAGCGGCTTCAGCCGCGACAGAATCCAGCACACGACACTCGGATCGCGGTGCCGGCACCCGAAGCGCTCCCACATCCGGCGGCAACGCCGTTCGCTGTCACTGCGAACGTGCGCTGCGCTTCGCCACGCGGCGCGGCGCAGCGGTCTTCTTGGTCGCGCGCTTGGCGGGTTTGGTCGCCGCCGGACGCTTGCGCGGCGTGGCGCGCGGCGTGGGCTGCAGGCCGAGCTTGACCAACACCGGCTGCAGCCGCGCCTCGACCTCGGCGCTGAGCGGTTGCACCTGGCCGCGCAGCGCCGCGGCGCCTTCGCGCACGCTGCTTTCGGCGTCGTCGGCCAGCTGCGCCACCAGCGCCTTCAGCGTATTCGCGCCGCTGGCGGCATCGGCCGCGGCCGCCTGCGCGCGCTTGCGGGTCAGCGACAGCAGGCCCAGGCCGGCCAGCCACAGGTGCCGCGGCGCCAGGGTTTCGGGCCGGGGTGCGGAAGTTGAACGCTTCTTGGTCGCCATCGCAGGTCTCCTTGGATGCCGACACCGGCACCGATGCGACGCATGCTGGCGGCAGCGGCTTGAGCAAACACACTATCCGCAGCGACGCTTGCCAGGCGGCCATGGCGGCGCCATGCTCGCTGCGAACTCCAGGGAGGCCAGGCATGGCAGCGACACCGACCGCATGGGCACCGTTTCCGTATGACGCCAAGGCCTACGCCTATCCGGGCGAAGCATTGAAGAAGGCCTGGCCCAAGCTGCACGCCGGCGACCGCGAGCCTTACCCCGACCTGGCGCGCGCGCAGGCCATGCTCGCCGCAGCGGGCAAGGCTGCAAAGGGCCACGCTGCGGACACGCTGTCGGCCGCATTGATCGAGGCCTGGCGCGCCTTCCACCAGGGCCAGTTCCAGCAGGCCTACGGCGCCGGGCAGGCCCTGGGCGTGTTCGGCGCGTCGGTCGCGGTCAAGGCGCTGGGCATCCACGCCAGCTACCTGGTCGAGGACGACAAGCAAAAACTACAGCGTCTGCAGCAAGCCGCGACGCTGGCCGAGGCGGCGATCGCCGCACTGCCGGACGAGGCCAACAGCCATTACCGCCACGCCTTCGCGCTGGGCCGTTACAGCCAGGGCCTGAGCATCGTCAAGGCGCTCAAGCAAGGCATCGCCGGCAAGGTGCGGCAATCGCTGGAGACCGCGCTGGAGCTGGAACCCAAGCACGCCGAGGCGCACATGGCGCTGGCGCTGTACCACGCCGAGATCATCGGCAAGGTCGGCGCGATGATCGGCGGGCTGACCTACGGCGCCAAGGCCGCGACCGCCGAACAGCACATCCAGCAGGCGCTGAAGCTGACCCCGGATGCGCCGATCGCGCATGTCGAATACGCCAACGTGCTGTTGCTGCTGCACGGCGACAAGCGCGAGGACGACGCCGCCGGCGCATTCGAGAAAGCGGCCAAGCTCAAGCCGCGCGACGCGATGGAAGCCCTGGACGCGGCGTTCGCGCGCGCGCAGTTGGAGTAGCCGCTGCCGCAGGGCCATGCATGTGCGGCTGTTTCCTTCTCCCATCGGGACCATGGCCCCCTTTTCGGGGGAAGGCGGCGCCCAGGGCCGGATGAGGGTATGGGCGCAGCCTCGTGCACCCAAACTCCGCGAGACGCTTTGCGCCGTACTCTCACCCCGCGCTGGAAACGACGACGCCGACGTTGCGCCGGCGTCATCTACCGCTCTCGCTTGCGCGATCAGTTTTCCGGCGGCAACTCGCTGACGGCCTCGACGCTGCCGTCTTCGCCCACGATCGGCTCGGCCGGCTCTTCCTCGACCAGCGACCCGTCCAGGCGCTCCACCGCCTGCAACTTCTCGCCCTTGGACAGGCGGATCAGGGTCACGCCCTGGGTATTGCGGCCGACGCGGGAGATTTCCGAGGCGCGGGTGCGTACCAGGGTGCCACCATCGGAGATCAGCAGCACTTCGTCCCTGGTGCTCAGCAGCACCGCGCCGACCAGCTTGCCGTTGCGCTCGCTGGTCTGGATGCCGATCACGCCCTGCGTACCGCGGCCCTTGCGCGGGTACTCGGCCAGCGGGGTGCGCTTGCCGTAGCCGTTCTCGGTGGCGGTGAGGATGTAGGCATCGGGCTCGTCGCCGTTGCGCACCACGACCTCGGCATCGGCGTCCACCTCCAGTGCCGGCTCCACGTCCTCGGCATCCTCGTCCTGGCCCTCGGCCGGCTCGGCCACGATCAGGCTGACCACGTATTCGCTCCTGGCCAGGCGGATGCCGCGTACGCCGCGGCTGCTGCGGCCGGTCGGCTTGACCCCGCCACGGCTCTTGCGGCGCGGGCTGCGCGCGTCGTCGCCGTCTTCCACCGCCTCGGCCAGCACGACGTCGTCGTCGCCCGCCCCTTCTTCGATGGCGCCGTCCTCGGCTTCATCGTCCTTGGGTCGTTCCGAGAAACGCACGGTCTTGCCGTTGGACGCGAACAGCAGCACGTCGCGCTCGCCATCGGTCAGCGCCACGCCGACCAGGGCGTCGCCCTCGTCGAGGTTGATCGCGATCTTGCCGGCCTTGCGCTGGAACGCGAAGTCGCTGAGCGGGGTCTTCTTGACCATGCCGTTGCGGGTGGCGAAGAACACATAGCGGCCGCCGGCATAGTCGCGCACCGGCAGCACCGCCTGCACGCGCTCGCCGTTCTCCAGCGGGATCCAGTTGATGATCGGGCGGCCGCGCGCGTTCGGGCCGGCCTCCGGCAACTGATACACCGGCAGCGCGAACACCTTGCCGCTGCTGGTGAAGGTCAGCAGCGTGTCGTGGGTGTTGACCAGCCACAGCTGGTCGATGAAATCCTCTTCCTTGGTCGCCGCCGCACTGCGGCCACGGCCGCCACGGCGCTGCGCACGGTAGGCGCTGACCGGCTGGCGCTTGGCGTAGCCGGCGTGCGACAGCGTCACCACCACGTCTTCCGGCGCGATCAGGTCGAGGATGTCGAGGTCCTCCTCGCTGTGGCGGATCTCGGTGCGGCGCGCATCGCCGTATTCCTCGCGGATGCTGAGCAGTTCCTCGCGGATCAGCTGCAGCAGCACGTCGGGGTTTTCCAGGATCCGGATCAGGCCGGCGATCGCGTCCAGCAGTTGCTTGTATTCCTCGGTCAGGCGCTCCTGCTCCAGCCCGGTCAGGCGGTGCAGGCGCATTTCCAGGATCTGCGTGGCCTGCACTTCGGTCAGCTGGTAGCCGTCGGCGAGCAGGCCGACGCCGGCCGGCAGGTCTTCCGGCTGCGAGGCATCGGCGCCGGCGGCGCCGAGCAGCGCGCCGACCAGGCCCGCGTCCCAGCGCTTGGCCAGCATGCGCTCGCGTGCTTCGGTCGGGTTGGCCGAGGTCTTGATCAGCTCGATCATCTCGTCGATGTTGGCGAGCGCGACGGTCAGGCCTTCGAGGATGTGCGCGCGCGCGCGCGCCTTGCGCAGCTCGAAGATGGTGCGGCGGGTGACCACTTCGCGGCGGTGGCGGACGAACGCCTCCAGCATCTGCTTGAGGTTCATCAGCTGCGGGCGGCCATCGACCAGCGCCACCATGTTGATGCCGAACACCGACTCCATCTGGGTCTGCTGGTACAGGTTGTTCAGCACCACATCGGCGGCTTCGCCGCGCTTGATCTCGATGTAGATGCGCATGCCGTCCTTGTCGGACTCGTCGCGCAGTTCGCTGATGCCTTCGAGCTTCTTTTCCTTGACCAGCTCGGCGATCTTCTCGATCAGCCGCGCCTTGTTGACCTGGTACGGGATCTCGTTGACCACGATCGCTTCGCGGCCGTTGTCCTGGATCTCGATCTCGGCCTTGGCGCGCATGCGCACGCGGCCGCGGCCGGTGCGGTAGCCGGCGACGATGCCGCTGGTGCCGTTGACGATGCCGGCGGTGGGGAAATCCGGGCCAGGGATGTATTCCATCAGCCCGTCCACATCGATCTGCGGATTGTCGATCAGCGCGATGCAGGCGTTGATCGTCTCGGTCAGGTTGTGCGGCGGGATGTTGGTCGCCATGCCCACCGCGATGCCGGCCGAACCGTTGACCAGCAGGTTCGGGAACCGGGTCGGCATGACCGTCGGCTCCAGTTCCTTCTCGTCGTAGTTGGGCTGGAAATCGACGGTTTCCTTGTCGATGTCGGCCATCAGCTCGTGGGTGAGCCGCGACATGCGCGCCTCGGTGTAGCGCATGGCCGCCGCGGAGTCGCCGTCGACCGAGCCGAAGTTGCCCTGCCCGTCCACCAGCAGATAGCGCAGCGAGAACGGCTGCGCCATGCGCACCAGCGTGTCGTACACCGACTGGTCGCCGTGCGGGTGGTACTTGCCGATGACGTCGCCGACGATACGCGCCGACTTGTAATAGGGCTTGTTGCTGTGCGCGCCCAACTCGTTCATCGCGAACAACACGCGGCGATGCACCGGCTTGAGGCCGTCGCGCGCATCCGGGAGGGCACGCCCCACGATCACGCTCATCGCGTAATCGAGGTAGCTCTTGCGCATCTCGTCTTCCAGGTTGACCTGGATGATTTCCTTGGCGGATTCTGCCATTCGGGTTCCGTAAGTCTGGTGGCTAATCGACCAGGACGCCGGCCCGCGGCAAGCGGGCCTGCCGGCACCGAAAATCTACGGCGCGCGGCGGTCGATCGAACCGCCGGATTCTATCATGACAGGCGTGCGAATGCCCGGTTTTTGCCGGCCCGAACAAGCACTTGCGTGGATTTGCGGGGCCGTGCTGGGCGTTCGGCACGGTTGCCGCGGCTCAGCCGCCGAACGCGGCGCGCATGCGCTCGGGATCCGGCCGCTCGATCACCCCGCGCTCGGTGACGATGGCATCGATCAGCGCGGCCGGGGTCACGTCGAACACCGGGTTCCAGGCGGCGATGCCCTCGGCCACGGTGCGCATCCCGCCCAGCCCGAACAACTCGCCCGGGTCGCGCTGCTCGATCTCGATCTGCGCGCCGTCGGCGGTCTCCATGTCCACCGTGGACCATGGCGCCACCACCATGAACCTGACCCCGTGGTGGCGCGCGGCGATCGCCAGCTGGTAGGTGCCGATCTTGTTGGCGGTGTCGCCATTGGCGCAAATGCGGTCGGCGCCGACGATCACCCACTGCACCACCCCGGTCTTCATCAGGTGCGCGGCCGCCGAATCGGCGATCAGGGTCGCGTCGATGCCGTCCTGCTGCAGTTCCCACACGGTCAGCCGCGCACCCTGCAGCCACGGCCGGGTCTCGCCGGCGAACACCTTGGCGATGCGGCCCTGGGCCATGCCGGCGCGGATCACGCCCAGCGCGGTGCCGAAGCCGGCGGTGGCCAGCGAGCCGGTATTGCAATGGGTCAGCACGCCGCTGCCGGGCGCGATCAGGGCCGCGCCGAGCACGCCCATGTGGCGATTGGCGGCCAGGTCTTCCTCCGCGATCGCCTGCGCCTGCCGCGCGATCGCCTCGCGCCAGTCGGCGCCGGCCGCCGCCAGCGTGTTGCGCATGCGCATCAGCGCCCAGGCCAGGTTGACCGCGGTCGGTCGCGCCGCATTGAGCCGCTGCAGCGCCGGTTCCAGCCTGGCCAGCGCCTGTGCGCCGTCGTCGGCCTGCACCGCGCGCGCGGCCAGCACCACGCCCCAGCCGGCGGCGATGCCGATCGCCGGTGCGCCGCGCACCGCCAGGGTGTGGATCGCGTCGGCGACCTGGTCGCTGTCGGTGCATTGCAGGTGCTCGACCACAAACGGCAGCTTGCGCTGGTCCAGCAGTTCCAGCGCCTCGCCGGTCCACAGGATCGGGCGGATGTGGTCGTAGCGGGCGTAATCGATATCGAGGGCGGCGTTCATCGGTCTATTGTAAACGGCGCGGGATTCTTGAGGATGACCAGCCATCCGGCGGTGGGAAAGCGCGGATTCGCAAATGCGACGGCGGCGGCGCCATGGAACGGCCGGACCTGCAGGCCGCGCTCAGTTGACGCTGAATTCCGCGCGACAGCCCTTGTCCACCCAGATGCCGTCGCGGTCCCAGCCCCAGCTGTCGTCCTGTACGCAGGCGGTGCCGGACAGCTGCCGGCGCAACTGCACGCCGTTGCGGACGCTGACCCCGCAGCGCCGCAGCGAACGGCCCTTGGACTCGCACAGCACCGGGCGCGCGCCGACCGGGAAGCCGGACCCGTCGCTGGCGCCGATCTCGAACTCGCCGCGGCAGCCGCGCGACACCCAGATCTCGTTGCGGCGCACGCCCCAGCTGCGTTCTTCGCGGCACGGCACCGAGGACAGCTGGCGCATCAGCCGCACCGGCGCGCCACGCAGCATCACCGAGCAGCTTTCGAGCCGGCCGTCGGATTCGCAACGCAACACGCGGCGCATCGCGTTGCGCGAGGGCTCGGGCGGATTGGAACGGAATTCGGCGCGGCAGCCCAGCGTCACCCACACCCCGGTGCTGTCCGAGCCCCATTCGCTGCCGCGGATACAGTCGTTGTCGGACAGTTGCCGGACCAGTTCCACGCCCCGCTCGGTCGGCATCGGACAATGCACCCAGCTCATGTCGCGCGATTCGCAGCGCACCACCGCCGCGTCGTAACCGTCCGGCACCTGCGCAAGCGCCTTCGCCGGACACGCGGAAACCGCCAATCCCAACCACCACCAGCCACCGAGCCGATACGACCACTTCATGCTTGGCTCTGCCTCTGTGCGTAGAACCTGAACAACGGAAGACGACACCATCGACATGTCGCGCCGAGCGCATGCTGGGCTGGATCAAACCATCATCGATGTCGACAAAGCAAGAACATGCTACACGAACCCGGTGCGGGTTCAGGCTCGCGCGAAATCGTAGGCGAGCACATCGCCGATCGACGCGGTGCCGTGCATCGCCATCAGCAGACGATCCACGCCGACGGCGACGCCGGCGCAATCGGGCAGCGCCGGCAAGGCATGCAGCAAATGCTCGTCCAGCGGCGGCAGCAGCGCGCCGCGCTCGCGGCGCAGCGCGTGATCGTGCAGGAAGCGGCGGCGCTGTTCGGCGGCATCGTTGAGTTCGTGGTAACCGTTGGCCAGTTCGTAGCCGCCCAGGTACAGCTCGAAGCGCTCGGCCATGGGCGGGTGCTCGTCGCGGATGCGCGCCAGCGCGCACTGCGTGGCCGGCCAGTCGTGAACCACGGTGATGCGGTCGGCCGGGAACGCCGGTTGCACGCGATGGGTCATCAGCAGGTCGAGCCAGTCGTCGCGGCTCAGCCCCGCCGCGTCGATACGCACGTCGCGCAACGGCTGTTGCAGCGCGTGCAACGGCGCAAGCAACGGATCCATGCCCAGGGTATCTAGGAACAGCTGCCGGTAGGTGACCACGTGCAACGTGGCCGTGCGCGCGACCAGCGCCAGCGCCTCGCGCACCAGCGCCACGGTCTCGTCCACCAGTTGCAGATGATTCCAGCCGACCCGGTACCACTCGAGCATGGTGAACTCGGGATTGTGGCGGCCGCCGGCCTCGCCGTTGCGGAACACCCGGCCCAGTTCGTAGCAGTCGCCGACGCCGGCGGCCAGCAGCCGTTTCAGCGGATATTCGGGCGAGGTGCGCAGCCAGCGCAGCGCCGGGCCGGCATCGACGTGGCCGCTGAAACGGGTCTGAAAACTGTCGATGTTGGGTTCGGTGTTGCCGGCCGCCGACAGCATCGGGGTCTCCACCTCGAGCACGTCGCGCGCGGCGAAGAAGGCGCGGATGCGCGCGTTGAGCGCGGCGCGCAGGCGCAGTGCCGCGATATCCACGGCGTTATTCATCGCGGCGATCCGCAGAACGAGCGCGATGGATGCAAGCCGCTCATCCCTGCCCCTCGAGCTCGCCGAGCAAGGCCAGCAACTGCGCTTCGTCCCACACCGGAACGCCCAGCTCCTGCGCCTTGTCCAGCTTGGAACCGGCCTCGGCGCCAGCGACGACGACGCTGGTCTTCTTCGATACGCTGCCGGCGACCTTCGCGCCCAGCGCTTCCAGCCGCGCCTTGGCCGCGTCGCGGCTGAGCTGCTGCAAGGTCCCGGTCAGCACCATGGTCTGCCCGTCCAGCGGCGCGGCGCGGCGCGCGGCCTGCGCCGGCGCCGCATCGAGCAGGCGCCGCATCGCCGCATCGGCCTGGCGCAAGGCCTGCACGTTCGCGTCATCGGCCAGATAGGCGGCCAGGTTGGCCGCGCCCGCCGCCGACAGCCCGGCGCCGGTCCAGCCGCTTTCGTTGGCGCGCAGCAGCGCATCGAGCGTGCCGTAGGTCGCAGCCAACCGTTGCGCGCTCTTGCCGCCGAGCTTGTCCACCGGCAGCGTGGTCAGCAGGTGCGCCAGGCCGAGGCGTTCGCGCAGTTCCGCTGGCGGTGCGCCTTCGTCGGCGAAGCGGATGCCGGCCTTGACCAGCGCATCGACCACGGCCGCGTTGCCGGGTTGTTCGAAGAACGTGGCGATCGAGCGAGCGACCTCGCCGCCGATATCGGGCAGCGCCTGCAGCAGCACCGCCGGCGTGCTGCGCACGAAGTGCAGCGATCCCAGCCAGTGCGCGAGCGCCTTGGCGGTGGTCTCGCCCAGGTGCGGAATGCCGAGCGCGAACAGGAACCGCGGCAATGTGGTGGCACAGCTGGCGGCGATGCCGGCGACCAGGTTCTCCGCCCATTTCGTCGCCAGCTTGCCGCTCAGATCCATGGCCAGATGCGCGCGCAGGAAGTCGGCGCGCTTCCAGTCAGGGGATTCCTGCGCCAGCAGCACCTGCCCTTGCGCATCAAGCGTCATCGCGCCCTTGCTGTCGTTCACGGCCTGCACCAGATCGGCCGCGGTCGCCGCGTCCAGTGCCGCCTTCATCCGCACCAGGTCTTGCACGCTCAGCGCGTATAGATCGGCCAGCGACTGCACGAAACCGAACTCGACCAAGGCATCGGCCTGGCGGTCGCCCAGGCCTTCGATGTCCATGGCCCGGCGCGAGGCGAAGTGGCGCACGGCCTCCTTGCGCTGCGCGGCGCAGGCCAGCCCGCCGCTGCAGCGCCAGGCCACCGCGTCCTCTTCGCGCACGATGTGCGAACCGCACACCGGACACGCGGTCGGCATCGTCCACGGCACCGTGCCGGCGGGCCTTCGCTCCTCGATGACCCGCACCACCTCGGGAATCACATCGCCGGCGCGGCGCACGATCACGGTGTCGCCTTCGCGCACGTCCAGCCGCGCGATCTGGTCGGCGTTGTGCAAGGTTGCGTTGGTGACGGTGACGCCGGCGACCTGCACCGGCTCCAGCCGCGCCACCGGGGTGACCGCACCGGTGCGGCCGATCTGCACTTCGATCGCACGCAGCACGGTGGACTGCTCCTGCGCCGGGAACTTGTGCGCCAGCGCCCAGCGCGGCGCACGCGAGACGAAGCCCATGGCCGCCTGCTGGTCGTAATCATCAAGCTTGTAGACCACGCCGTCGATGTCGTACGGCAGCGTGTCGCGCCTGGCGCCGATCTGGCGAAAATACGCGATCAGGCCGTCGAAGCCGGTTGCCGTGGCGGCCTCGGTCGCCACCGGGAAGCCATAGCGGCGCAACAGCGCCAGGGTCTGCGAATGGGTCTCGGGCAGTTCAAGGCCACGCACCTCGCCGACCGAATAGGCGAAGAACGCCAGCGGCCGCCGCCGGGTGACCGCCGGATCGAGCTGGCGCAGCGAACCGGCAGCGCCGTTGCGCGGGTTGGCGAGCAGTTTCTCGTTGCGTTCCAGCGCCTTGGCGTTCCAGGCGGCGAAGGCGGCGCGCGGCATGTAGATCTCGCCGCGCACCTCGAGTACCGCCGGAAACGGCGTGCCCAGGTCGCGCAGCTTCAACGGCACCGAGCGCACCTGGCGCAGGTTGGCGGTGACGTCCTCGCCGGTGCTGCCGTCGCCGCGGGTGGCGCCCCGCACGAACACGCCCTCCTCGTAGCGCAGGCTGATCGCCAGGCCGTCCAGTTTCGGCTCGACCGAGAACACCGGCGCGGCCAGGTCCAGCGCGCGCTCGATGCGCCGCTCGAAATCGGCGACTTCGGCGAAGCGTTCGCGGTCGTCGGCAGCATCGGCCACACCCGGCGTCTCGAACGCATTGGCCAGCGACAGCATCGGGATCGCGTGGCGCACTTCCGGGAAACCGCCGTCGGGCCGCGCGCCGACGGTGCGGGTCGGCGAGTCGGCGCGCGCCAGCTGCGGGTGTTCGGCTTCCAGTGCTTCCAGTTCGCGCATCAGCGCGTCGTACTCGGCATCGGTGATCGTGGGATCGTCGTGCACGTAGTAGCGGTCGTTGGCGTCTTCGATGCGCTGGCGCAACGCCGCGACACGCTGCTGGAGATCGGATGGAGCGGTCATGCGCGGCAGCCAGAGTCCGGTGACGGAAAGGGGGCGATAGTAACTGGGTGCCTGGCTAGGGGAAATGTGGGGTGTCCGGCTTCGGGACCGGGGACCCGTAAAAGCGCAACGTCGCAATCGGAAGCTCTACCGACTTCCGTTCTTCGGGTCCCCGGTCCCGGCCCCCCTGTCCCAGCTTGCCCGAACGTTAAGAGAACATTAGCTTTGCCTTTCCCTGCTACAACGTTTTACCTGGAGAGTGCCGTGTCGCTACCTGTTTCGCGCCGTTCCTTCCTTTCCCTCGCCACCTCGGGGCTGGCGGTCGGCGCACTGGGCCTGGCGCCCGGCGCGGAGGCGGCAAAGCGCAAGGCGGCGGCCGTCACAGCGCCCGGGGTGGCGCCGGCCGCCGATCCGGTGTACCTGAATTTCAACGAATGCCCGCTGGGTCCGGCGCCGGCCGCGCTGGATGCGGCGCAGGCGATCCTGCAGCGCGCCGGACGCTACCTGTTCGAGCTGCAGCACGACCTGATCGCCCTGTTCGCCGGCGCGCAGCAACTGCCCAGCGACCACGTCGCGGTGTATCCCGGCTCCAGCGACCCGCTCAACCGCGCCGCACGCGCGTTCACCTCGGCCCGCGCCGGCGTGGTGGTGGCCGATCCGACCTTCGAGGCGGTGGCCGATGTCGCCGCCGCGCACGGCGCGCCGGTGCGGCGGGTGCCGCTGCGCGCCGATGGCGCGCACGACGTCAAGGCGATGGCGAGCGCTGATCCGAACGCCGGGCTGATCTATCTGTGCAACCCGAACAACCCCAGCGGCTCGGTCACCGCGCGCGCCGACATCGAATGGCTGCTGGCCAACAAGCCGGCTTCCAGCGTGCTGCTGGTCGACGAGGCTTATATCCACTACAGCGATCAGCCCTCGGTGATCGACCTGATCGGCCAACGCCAGGACCTGCTGGTGCTGCGCACCTTCTCCAAGCTGTACGGCATGGCCGGGCTGCGCCTGGGCCTGGCGGTGGCCTCGCCGGGGTTGCTGACCAAGCTGGCGGCGTTCGGCCAGAACCCGGTGGCAGTGACCGCGGTCGCCGCCGGCATCGCCAGCCTGAGCGACGTGCAACTGGTGCCGCTGCGGCGCGCGGAGAACGCGCGGATCCGCAACGAGACCATCGCCTGGCTGCAGAGCAAGGGCTACACGTGCCTGCCGTCGCAGGCCAACTGCTTCATGGTCGACGTCAAGCGCGACGGCAAGGCATTCGCCGAGGCGATGAGCAAGCAGGGCGTGATGATCGGCCGCAGCTGGCCGGTCTGGCCGAAGCTGGTACGCGTCACCGTCGGCAGCGAGGCGGAGATGCTGCGGTTTCGTGAGGCGTTCTTGAAAGCGCGCAAGTAGCGAGACTCGGGACTCGGGACTCGGGACTCGGGACTCGGGACTCGGGACTCGGGACTCGGGACTCGGGACTCGGGACTCGGGACTCGGGACTCGGGACTCGGGACTCGGGACTCGGGACTCGGGACTCGGGACTCGGGACGGCAGGATGATGTCCCGGGGTAAATCGATGTCAAGCGATTTGATGCAAAAAGGGCCGATTTTTTTAAAAAAAGCGGCTTCTTTTGCAGCTCCGGCGCAGCCGCTTTTTTTGTAGGAGGGGCTTCAGCCCCGACGCCTTACCGGTAACGCGTCGGGGCTGAAGCCCCTCCTACAGAAAAGCAGAAATGCGGCGAACTTGCGAAAATCCCGAGTCCCGAGTCCCGAGTCCCGAGTCCCGAGTCCCGAGTCCCGAGTCCAGAACCTACCAACGCGGCGCCTTCGTCAACGGCGGCGCCTGGTGCTGGCGGTCGTAGGCGCGCAGTTCGTCGCGGATGTGGGCGATGCGCTGGCGGCCGAGGGCGTTGCGGCTGTCGTCCAGGACCACGCCGTCCAGCAGTTCGCCCATGCGCTGCACGGTCGGCAGCATCTTTTCCCAGGCGTCGAGCGCGGTCAGCGGCGCCGGCAGGGTCAGGAAGAACGCGATCGCCGGGGTCTCCATCTCGCGGATGTGGGCCATGTCGAAGCTGCCCGGCTTCATGATGCTGGCCATGCTGAAGATCGGGCCGCGCTCCGGATGGCCTTCGATCAGGCGGTGGAACACGTTCATGTGGCCGAACACCAGGCCGGTCTTCTCCGCGGCGACGACGATGTCCTCGCCGCGCAGCACCTGCCCGGCGCGCGCGGCGACGTACAGCGACACGATCTTGTCGAAGTCCTGGCTCGGCCGCTTGCCGAGTTCGGCGGTGGCCGCTTCGGCGGCGGACAGGCCCAGTTCGGGTTGGCCGAGGGCGCCGTCCTGGTCGGGCGCGGCGAGCGCGTCGCCGTCGGCGGCAACCGCGGCATCGCCGAGCGAAGGCTCGCGCCGCGGCGCGGCCGGGTCGGCCGGTTCCACGCGCCGGCCCTGGGTCGGTTTCTTCGGGCGGCCGAACAGGAAGATCGCCGCGATCAGCAACAGACCGGCGGCGAGGATGCCGATGCGCAGCAGTACCATGTCGGACATTACGGGGGTTACTCCGGCAGGGGTGCGTAGGGGGAAGACAAGGTATTTAGCATGTCACGTCAGGCCGCGCCCGCCAAACGCGCGGCTTCCTCGAGGTCCACGCTGACCAGGCGGCTGACGCCCGGCTCGCGCATGGTGACGCCGCTGAGCTGGTGCGCCGCCTCCATCGTGGCCTTGTTGTGGCTGACGAACAGGAACTGCACTTTCTCGCTCATTTCCTTGACCATCGCCGCCAGGCGGCCAACGTTGGCTTCGTCCAGCGGCGCGTCGACCTCGTCGAGCAGGCAGAACGGCGCCGGGTTGAGCTGGAAGATCGCGAACACCAGCGCCACCGCGGTCATCGCCTTCTCGCCGCCGGACAGCAGCGAGATGCTGGACACGCGCTTGCCGGGCGGGCGCGCCATGATCGCCACGCCGGTGTCGAGCAGGTCTTCGCCGGTGAGTTCCAGATAGGCGTGGCCGCCGCCGAACAGGCGCGGATACAGCGCCTGCACGCCAGCATTGACCCGGTCGAAGGTGTCCTTGAACCGCCCGCGGGTCTCGCGGTCGATCTTGCGGATCGCATCCTCCAGGGTCTCCAGCGCGGTGTTCAGATCGACGTCCTGCGCTTCCAGATACTCGGCGCGCTGCGCGGCCTCGCCATATTCGCTGATCGCGGCCAGGTTGACCGGCTCCAGGCGGCGCATGCGTCCGTCGATCTGCTGCACCGCCTGCTCCCATTCGGCCGGATCGGCCTGTTCGGGCAGGCCGTTGATCACGTCTTCGAGCACGAAGCCGGCCTTGACCACGGCCGCCGACAGCTGCTCGGCGCTGAGCACCAGCGCCTGCTGGTCGAGGCGGCGCTGGGCGATGCGCTCGCGCTGCGCCAGGGCCTGTTCGTCGCGCTGCTGGCGGGTCTGTTCCAGGCCGCGCAATTCGTTGTCGATGCCGTCCAGCAGGGCACGCGCCTCGCCTAGCGCACGGTCGGTGCGCACGCGTTCGCTGAGTGCGGCCTGGTGCTCGGCTTCCAGCGCATGCACCGGCGAATCGCCTTCGCTCAGCTGCGCGCTGAGTTCGCCCAGGCGCGAATCCAGTTGCCCGCGCTGGTTGCCCATGCGCTCCAGCGCCTGGCTCAGCGAGGCGATCTGGGTGCGTTGCGATTCCAGGGTCAGGGCCAGCGCATGCGAGGCCTCGCGCACCCGGCGTGCGGCATCGCGGGCCAGGTCGCGCGCTTCGGTGAGCTGGCGGCGCTCGCTTTCCAGCGCGTGCCGTGTGCTTTCCAGGTCGCCCATGCTGGTGACCGCGTCTTCCAGCTTGGAACGCGCCTCGCGCGCCTGCTCGCGGCTGCTGTCCAGGGTTTCCAGCAGCTGCGCGATCTCCGTCTCGATGCGCGCGATGCGGGTGCGCGCGGCGTCCACCTTGCCCTGCTGGCTCTGCAACTGCCCGGCCAGTTCGGACACGCTGCGGTGCGCCTGGTACAGCTGGCGCTGCGCTTCCTCGCGCTGCTGCTCGGCGGCCAGCGACTGCTCGCGCAGGCGCGCCAGGCGCTGGTCCAGCTCGGCTTCGCGGTCCTGCAGCGCGTCGATCTGGCCGCGCAGCGCCTGGATCTCGCGTTCGCGCAGCAAGGCGCCCTGCTTGGCCGCGCCGGAGCGCGACACGCGCAGCCAGCCCTCGCCCAGGCGCGCGCCGTCGCGGGTGATGACCGAGTCGCACTCGCCCAGCTGTGGCAGCAAGGCGCGGGCGGCGGCGAGGTCCTCGGCCGCGTGCAGCCGCGACAGCAGGCGGCGGATCGCAATCGGGCCCTGCACCTTGGCGGCCAGCGAGGTCGGCGCGAAGTGGCCGGCCTCTTCGTCGCTGCTGACCAGCGCGATGCGGCCTTCGCCGAGTTCGCCCAGCGCATCGACGAGGGTCTCCGGCGCAGCGACCAGCACGCCTTCGATCAATTGCCCCAACGCGCCTTCGACCGCGTTTTCCCAGCCGTTTTCGACGCTGATGCGCTCGCCCACGCGCGCCGCCGAATCCAGCCCGCGCGCCTTCAACCAGGCCACCGCGGCGCCCTGCTCCTGGCCGAGCGCGGCCTGCTGCAGGGTTTCCAGCGACGACAGCCGGCCCCGCGCGGCCTGCGCCTGCTTGCGCACCTCGGCCAGCTCGGCCTGCGCGCCGCGCTGCTGTTCCTGCAGCGCGGTCAGCGCCTGCTTGCGGGTTTCGACCTGTTCGTTGAGCCCGTCCAGCGCGGCGCGCTGGGTCTCGTGCTGCAGCTCCACCTGTTCGAAGGCCGCGGCCAGCGCGTCCAGGTCCAGCCCGGCGCGCTCGGCGGCCAGCGCTTCGCGGCGGCGCTCGGCTTCCAACGATTGCCGGTCAAGGTAATCGACGCGGGTGCGCTCAACTTCGCCGGCGCGCGAGGCTTCGGCGGTGTAGCGCTGGTGGGTTTCCCAACGCTGCTGCCAGTCGGCCAGTCTGGCCTCGGCCTCGCGCAGCGCTTCCTGCTTGTAGTCGTTGTCTTCCTGTAATTGCTCCAGCTGCGGCCCGGCGATGTCCACCGACTCGCGCAACAGCGCCAGCTTGGCCTCGTCGCCGCTGATGTGCTGGCCGAGTTCGGCCAGCGCCAGCTGCGCTTCGTCGCGCGCCTTGTGCAGGCGCTGCGACAGGTCGCGCTGGTGCTGGATCTGCTGTTCGATGCGCGCCAGCGTACTGCCGACCTGGTAGACCTCGGCCTGGGCCTTGCTCAAGGCGTCGGCGGCTTCCTCGCGGCGCACGCGGCCGGTCTCGATCCGCGCTTCAGCGTCGCGCTGTTCGGCGATGAACTGCTGCAGGCGCGTCTCTTCCTGGCCCAGCGCCTCGCGCAGGCCTTGCAGGCGGCCGTCCAGGCCGCGGTATTCCAGCGCCTTCCACTGCGCATCCTTGACCCGGCGCTCTTCCTGCAGCGCCTGGTACTGCTCGGCCTGGCGCGCCTGGCGCTTGAGGTGCTCGAGCTGCTTGCCGATCTCCTCGCGCAGGTCGCCCAGGCGTTCCAGGTTCTCGCGGGTATGGCGGATGCGGGTCTCGGTCTCCTTGCGTCGCTCCTTGTACTTGGAGATGCCGGCGGCCTCTTCCAGGTACACGCGCAGGTCTTCCGGGCGCGCCTCGATGATCTGGCTGATCATGCCCTGCTCGATGATCGAGTAGCTGCGCGGGCCCAGGCCGGTACCCAGGAACAGGTCGGTGATGTCGCGACGCCGGCACTTGGTGCCGTTGAGGTAATAGCTGCTGCTGCCGTCGCGGCTGACCTGACGCTTGACCGAGATCTCGTTGAACGAGGCGTACTCGCCGGAAATGGTGTGGTCGGAGTTGTCGAAGATCAGCTCCACGGTGGCCTGCGACACCGGCTTGCGCGCCGAGGAGCCGGAGAAGATCACGTCGGTCAGCGAATCGCCGCGCAGGCGGCTGGCCGAGCTTTCGCCCATCACCCAGCGCACCGCGTCGATGATGTTCGACTTGCCGCAGCCGTTCGGACCGACGATGCCGGTCATGTTGGTCGGCAGGTGCAGCGTGGTCGGATCGACGAAGGACTTGAAGCCGGACAGCTTGATGGTCGACAGGCGCATGGGGCAGGCAATCCATGGCAGGCGCGGCCGGCATGCCGGCACACGCTGCCGCTAATGAATATCCAGGTGAAGTCCCGCTTCCAAGCCCTTGATACGACTACGATCGCCGGACAGGAAACAGGCACGAACCGATGAGTATAACGGCACCCAGCGGAGGCCGGGGCCGGAGGCCGCAAACGAAACGGGCACCTTGCGGTGCCCGTTTCGGTACAGCTGGAAACCGTGGATCAGGCTTCGGCTTCCACCACGACCTTGACCGTGGTCTCGACGTCGGCGTGCAGGCGCACCAGCACCTCGTACTCGCCGATGTTGCGGAACGCGCCTTCGCTCAGCACCACTTCGCCCTTTTCCAGCGGCAGGCCGGCGGCGGTGAACGCCTCGGCGATGTCGCGCGGGCCGACCGAGCCGTACAGCTTGCCTTCGGTGGACGCGTTGGCCTTGACCGTCACGCTGGCGCCTTCCAGCTTGGCCGCACGGGCCTCGGCGTCGGCGTGGATCGACTGCGCCTTGGCTTCGTAGTCGGCGCGCTTGGCCTCGAACTCGGCGATATTGGCGGCGGTGGCCGGCACGGCCTTGCCCTGCGGTACCAGGAAGTTGCGGCCATAGCCCGGCTTGACGTCGACCTTGTCGCCGAGGCCGCCCAGGTTGGTCACTTTCTGCAGAAGAATCAGTTGCATGGTGTTGCTCCGTTATTCGTTAGCGCCGGCTCGCGACCGACGCAACGCACGCTGTCCGAATAGGACGGGGATGGGATTGCCGGGAATCGGGAATGGAAAAATCCCGCCGATCAAATTAAATATCGTGGTTGTCCGTGTACGGGATCAGCGCCAGGAAACGCGAGCGCTTGACCGCCGTGGCCAGCTGACGCTGGTACTTGGACTTGGTGCCGGTCACGCGGCTCGGCACGATCTTGCCGTTCTCGGTGAGGTACTGGCGCAGGGTGTTGAGATCCTTGTAGTCGATCTCTTTGACGCCCTCGGCGGTGAACTTGCAGAACTTGCGGCGACGGAAGAACTTGGACATGGCAGTGCTCCTTAGGCGGCTTCGGCGGCGTCGCCGTCGGTTTCGGTGGCGGCGGCAGGCGCATCGCCTTCCTCGTCGTCGCGGCGACGGCGCTCGCTACGCTCGGGCTTGTCGCCCTTCTCGTCCTTGCTCTTCATGATCAGCGACTGCTCGGTGTCCGGGCCGTCGCGCTTGATCACCAGGTGGCGCAGCACGGCGTCGTTGAAGCGGAAGCTCTCGACCAGTTCGGCGAGGATGGCCTGGTCCACTTCGATGTTGAGCATGACGTAGTGCGCCTTCACCAGGTTCTGGATCGGGTACGCCAGCTGGCGGCGGCCCCAGTCTTCCAGGCGGTGGATGGTGCCGCTGCCGTTCTCGACCAGCGACTTGTAGCGCTCGATCATGGCCGGGACCTGCTCGCTCTGGTCCGGATGGACCAGGAACACGATTTCGTAATGACGACTCATGTGGTTATACCTTTCGGATGTGGCCCGAGGGCCGGACAGCCCCCCGCGAGGCCCGGGACGGGTGCGGTGGGGCAAGGAATCCCGCCACAACGGGCGCAGGAAGCCAGAAAGTATGGCAGCGCAGGGGCCGGGCCGCAAGTTGGGGGGCTTTATGCCCAGCAGGCAGGGGGACGCCTCCCACGGCAGACGCTGCGCGCGCCGTCGTCGCCGCCGCCGCGCCGACGCCGGTTTTGCGACACTGGCGGAGTGAACAGCACACTGCCCGCGCCCTCAGCCACCGAAGCTACGCCTGGTCCTGCACGCCTGCGTGCGCGGCCACCGGCCTTGCCCGCTGCCGCAGGCCGCGCCCCTGCGGCCCGGCCTGCGCGGGTGTGCCGCGCCGAACGCCGCGCTGCGCGCGCCTGGCCCTGCGGCACGTCATCCAGGCAAGCGCGTTGAACGCCCGCCCGCACACCGCCCCTGCCCTGCGCGTCGGCCAGCCGCTGCAGCTGGACCTGCCGCCGGCAGTCGCCACGGCCCTGCGTAGCGCACGCCGCTACCTGCTGGACGACGGCACGCCGCTGTACGCACTGGCCTTCGATGCCGAGCGCTTCCGGCTGCAGGCCTTCGCCGCGGCCGCGATCGCCTGCCCGGACAGCGTCGCGCGCAGCGTGCGCAAGCGCCAGGCGGAATTCCTGTTCGGGCGCCTGGCCGCGCGGCTGGCGCTGGGCGAGGCGCTGGGCCCGGCGCAGGCGCAGGCCGAGATCACGATCGACGCGACGCGCGCGCCACGCTGGCCAACCGGCAGCCTGGGCAGCATTTCCCATAGCGGCGGCTGCGCCGCGGCAGTGGCGCTGCCGGCCAGCCAGGGCCGCGGCATCGGCATCGACCTGGAACGGCTGCTCGCGCCCACCGCGCGCGAGGCGGTGCTGGGCGTGGCGATCGATACGACGGAAGCAAGCCTGCTGGCCGCCGCGGCCGATGCGCAATGGCCGCACGATGCATTGCTGACCGCGCTGTTCTCGGCCAAGGAAAGCCTGTTCAAGGCCGCGTTCGGCGCGGTCGGGCGTTATTTCGACTTCGCCGCGGCCCGGGTGTGTGCGGTCGACCTGGCGCAGCAGCGCCTGCGCCTGCGGCTCACCGAGACGCTATGCGCGCAGTTCGTCGAGGGCCAGCGCTGCGAGATCGGTTTCGCGCGCCTGGACCTGGATACGCAGCTGGTGCTGACCCACTACGCGTGGTGAGCGCGGCGCCGGCGCTCAGGACACGGCGGCGGCCGCATGCTCGGCGGCGGTGGTGAAGCTCTCGCCGCAGCCGCATTCGGCGGTGGCGTTGGGATTGCGGAAAATGAAGGTCTCGCCCAGGCCCTGCTTGGCGAAATCGATCTCGGTGCCGTCGACCAGCGGCAGGCTGGCGGCATCGACGTAGATGCGCACGCCGTCCTGCTCGAACACCGCATCGTCCGGGTGCGCTTCGCGCGCCAGGTCGGTGACATGGCCCCAACCCGAGCAACCGGTACGTTCGACCCCGAAGCGCAGGCCCAGCGCGCCCGGGGTCTGGGCGACGAAGCGCTGCACGCGCTCGAAGGCGACGGGAGTGAGGTGGATGGCCATGGCGAACGACTCCGGGAACAGCGAACGGTCATTATAGGGAGGAAGCGCGGCGGCGGATGCGCGCCACGCCTCGCAAGCGCCGCGGTTCAGCCAGTACACTTGCCCGTTCCATATCGAGTCGCTGCGGCGAGGATTCAAGTCATGACGGTGGTGAGCGTTGAGCATGCGCTGGCCGGGAAGATCCCGGCGGGCGGCGAAGTGACGGTACGCGGCTGGGTCCGCACCCGGCGCGATTCCAAGGCGGGTCTGTCCTTCGTCAACGTCAGCGACGGCTCCTGCTTCGCGCCGATCCAGGTGGTGGCGCCGGCCGAGCTGCCCAACTACGAGACGGACGTGAAGCGGCTGACCGCCGGCTGCGCGGTGATCGCGCGCGGGCGCCTGGTCGCCTCGCAGGGCCAGGGCCAGAGCTTCGAAATCCAGGCCGAGAGCATCGAGGTGGTCGGCTGGGTCGAGGACCCGGAGACCTACCCGATCCAGCCCAAGGCGCATTCGCTGGAATTCCTGCGCGAGGTCGCGCACCTTCGCCCGCGCACCAACCTGTTCGGCGCGGTCACCCGCATCCGCAACTGCCTGGCGCAGGCGGTGCACCGCTATTTCCACCACAATGGCTACAACTGGATCAGC
Organism: Xanthomonas translucens pv. undulosa; assembly: GCF_017301775.1. Taxonomy (NCBI): domain Bacteria; kingdom Pseudomonadati; phylum Pseudomonadota; class Gammaproteobacteria; order Lysobacterales; family Lysobacteraceae; genus Xanthomonas; species Xanthomonas translucens. Next base: position 4,289,572 of record NZ_CP063993.1, on the reverse strand, counting down.
ACCCCGATCATCACCACCTCCGACGCCGAAGGCGCCGGGCAGATGTTCCGCGTGTCGACCCTGGACCTGGCCAACCTGCCGCGCGACGGCAAGGGCCAGGTCGATTTCGGCCGCGACTTCTTCGGCAAGGAAACCTTCCTGACCGTGTCCGGCCAGCTCAACGTGGAGGCCTACTGCCTGGCGCTGAGCAAGGTCTACACTTTCGGCCCGACCTTCCGCGCCGAGAACAGCCACACCACCCGCCACCTGGCCGAGTTCTGGATGATCGAGCCGGAGATCGCCTTCGCCGACCTGGCCGAGAACGCGCGAGTCGCCGAGGACTTCCTCAAGTACCTGTTCCGCGCGGTGCTCGAGGAGCGCGGCGACGACCTGGCGTTCATCGCCGAGCGCGTGGACAAGACCGCGATCAGCAAGCTGGAGACGTTCATCAACTCGCCGTTCGAGCGCATCGAATACGGCGACGCAATCGCGCTGCTGCAGAAGTCCGGGCACACGTTCGAGTTCCCGGTGGAATGGGGCCTGGACCTGCAGACCGAGCACGAGCGCTGGCTGACCGAGCAGCACGTCGGCCGCCCGGTGGTGGTGACCAACTACCCCGAGCACATCAAGGCCTTCTACATGCGCCTGAACGACGACGGCAAGACCGTCGCGGCGATGGACGTGCTGGCCCCGGGCATCGGCGAGATCATCGGCGGCGCCCAGCGCGAGGAGCGCCTGGACGTGCTGGACACACGCATGGTGCAGTTCGGCCTGGATCCGCAGCACTACGGCTGGTACCGCGACTTCCGCCGCTACGGCACGGTGCCGCACGCCGGCTTCGGCCTGGGCTTCGAGCGCCTGGTGGTCTACGTCTGCGGGCTGAGCAACATCCGCGATGCGATCCCCTACCCGCGCGCGCCGGGCAGCGCCGAGTTCTGAGGCATCCAGAGGACGCACCATGATCCTGTTCTTCGCGCTGTGCTTCGTCGGCGTGGCCATCGCCGGGTTCAGCGCGTTCCTGATCTTCTGGCCGCTGACCCTGGTGCATATCCGCGACCGGCATCCGCCGCTGGTGGCCGCGTTCGGCCCCGGCGCCTTCCTCAAGCCGGTGGCGCTGGGCTGGTTGCTGGCGCGGCGCTACCGCCCGCTCGGCGACCGCTTGCTGTCCGGGCTGGCGACGCCGGCCTGGCTGTCGCTGCTGACCATCTTCTTCGGCCTGGGCATGGCGGCCCTGCTCTGGCTGCTTTCCCTGGTGATTCCATGACTTTAGACGCACCCGCCGCAGACCGCTGGTACCTGGCCAGCCTTGGCCGCATCCTGGTGTGGGCGCGCCTGCGCGTGCGCGCGGCCGGTACCGCCGAGGTGCTGGACAGCGACGGCAACACGCTCAGCTACGACAGCGAGGACACCGCGCAGGCGGCGCTGTTCGACGCCGAGTTCGTCGCCTACGACGGCCTGGACGAGGACGATGCGCTGGCGCGCGGCTTCTCGCTGCATGAAGTGGCGCCGCCGCAGGCCGACGACGATGCGGCGCTGCGCGGGCGCATGACCCAGACCCTCGGCACGCGCACCTGAGCCGCCGATGCATATCACGCCAGCGTTCGCCGAAACCGACCTGGGCGCGCTCGACGCGCTGATCGCGCGCGATCCGTTCGCGACCCTGGCCACCGTCGGCGACGACGGCCTGCCCTGCGCCACCCCGCTGCCGGTGCTGTACCGCCGCGACGGCGCGAGCATCGTGATCGAGGGCCATTGGGCGCGTGCCAATCCGCAGGCGCGGCACTGCGGCCCGGCGCTGCTGATCGTGCATGGCCCGCATGCCTACGTGTCGCCGGGCTGGTATCCGGACAAGAAGGCGATGGCGCGGGTGCCGACCTGGAACTACGCCACCGCGCAGCTGCATGGCCGGTTGCAGGTCAGCGACGACGAAACGCTGCTGGCCGACCTGGTGGCGCGGCTCAGCGAACGCCACGAGCGCGCGCTCGGCAGCGACTGGCGCTTCGAGCCGCACGACAACGCGCAACGGCGCCAGTTGCGCGGCATCATCGGCTTCCGCTTCGAGCCGGAGCGGGTGGAACTGAAATTCAAGCTCAGCCAGAACCATCCGTGCGCCAACGTGGACGCGGTGCGCCAGGCGCTGCAGGCGCAGGCCGATCCCGGCGCGCAGGCGGTCGCCGCGCTGATGCGCGAGCGCCTGCCGCACGGCTGAGCGGCGCCGGTTCCGTCTCCCATGGCCCCCTTTTCGGGGGCAGGTGCCCCGAAGGGGCGGATGAGGGTACGGGCTCAGCCCCGTGCTCCCAACGCTGCGAGTCGCTTCGCGCCGGACCCTCACCCCAACCCCTCTCGCGAGGGGAGAGGGGCTTTTGCACGCGCCGCTCAGCCGCAGTTGCTGAGCAGCCGCTGCCGGTCGCTGTCCGCCCGTCCGGTGGTCGCCATTCCGCCGTCCAGCGGCGACAGCCCTTCGCGGATCGCATAGCGGGTCAATTGCGCGATGCCGTGCATGCCGAGCTTGAGCATGATGTGCTCGCGATGGGTGCCGATGGTCTTGACGCTGATGTGCAGCCGCGCGGCGATTTCCTTGGTGGACAGGCCTTCGGACAGCAACTGCACGATTTCGCGTTCGCGCGAGGTCAGCAGCGTATAGGCGGAAACGGCGTCGCCCTGCGGGCAGCGGTACTCGCTGACCAGCGATTGCGACAGGCCCGGGCTGATGTACAACTGATCGTTGCTGACCTGCTGGATTGCCCGCAGCAGTTCGTGGAAGGTGCTGTTGCGGGCCAGGTAGCCCTTGGCGCCGGCATCGATGACCGCGCGCACGTTGGCGGCGGCATCGGAGGCGGCGATGCAGATCGCCTTGCTCTGCGGGCTGCGCTGCAGCAGCCTGCGCGTGGCCTCGATCCCGTTCAGGCCCGGCAGCATCACGTCCATCAGCACGATGTCGGGCTGGCTCCTGGTCACCAGTTGCACGCATTCCAGTCCGTCGGCGGCATGGCCGACCACGTCGATGTCCGGCGTGTTGTTCAACAGGGCGACCATGCCCTCCAGCACGATGCTGCGGTCGGCGGCAATCACGATACGTGTTTTCATTCTCTATCCGTTGTCCTCGCCATGGATCTCCCTACGCTCCTCGCCGCCGCGCGAAAACACGCGTTCCCTGCGGCGCGACACGCCCCTTTTGAGCCGATGCGACAGCGTTACCTCACTTGCGCGGCACAATCAGCTTGTCACGCCGCGCAATCGCAGCCATCGGCCGCAGGCTGATATGGGTGGCGGCCATACCTGAACTTGCAGAGATTCGCGCATTCGTCTCGATGCGTAGACAGGCGCTATCGCAACGGCGCGCAACGTGTGCTTGGCAGCGGAGAAAACGTCGTGCCTGCCGCGCCGCCGGCGCGCACGCGAACACGCCGCCGGCGGCGCAACGGCAGGCGCCGGCAGCGGCGTGGCGGCGGCGGCGATCAGTCCGGCTTCGGCAGCGCGGCCGGAAGCGCCGGGTTGTCCGCCTGCAGCATCGCGCGGGCGAACTCGGCGAGCCGCTGCTGGACTGCGGCAGGCGGCGTGCCGGCGTCGATCGACTGCTGCAGCGCCATCAGCTGCGCGGCCAGTTCGCCCTGCCAGCGCATGCGTTCGGAATCGTTGCCGACGCGCTGCACCTCCAGCGTCGCCTGGGTCTGCGCCGCGGCGTCGCCGCGCACCAGCGTTTCCATGGAATCGACCAGGCGCTGCAGCAACCGGTACACCGCGGTCGCGGAAAATCCGCCCAGCATCGCCAGGGTCGGCTTGCCGAACGTGCGCATGCCGCCGCTCTCGAACAGGTCGCCGGGCAGGACCTCGACCAGGATCAGCCCGGCGATCAGGCCCAGGATCATGCGCGCGCCGTAGGACGCGTCGAACTTGGGATCGTAGATGGCGTTGGCGACGTAGCGATGCACATGGAACAGGGACGAGAACGAGGCGCCCAGGCCGGCGCAGGACAGCAGGAACACGGCATTCCACAGCAGCACGCTGCCGGAGGAATCCAGGAACCCCAGGCGCACGTTGTCGGCGCTGACATCATCGGACAAGGCCGATGCCACCACCGCGAACAGGAACAGCAGCGAGGTCGCGGTCAGCGCGCGCACCAGCGGCAAGGGGCCGAGCAAGGTCGCCCAGTGCCGGCGGCGGCGCTCGGCATCGAGCGAACACCGCCTGCGGCGTCGCCGGGCGGATGATCTGCGCCAGCCGCCGATGCGTCACCGCCAGCTCGTACGCGCCGTGCTCGCTGCCGGCGGCGCTGGGCGCGATGCCGTCCAGCAACGCCGACAGGCGCGCAACCAGTTCCGGCGGAACCGCCATGCCGTGTTCGAGCGCGTAACGCGCCATCGCCTCGCACTCCACCCGCAGCTGCGGCAGGATGCCCGGCGGCGGAACCCGCGCGGCGGCGGCCGTGCCGACGCCGGCAAGCCAGCGCCGTGCCGCCGCGCCCAGGGGCTGGATCCATGCGTTCATCGGAGCACTCCTGGAGGGGCCGGCGGCGACAGAGGCGTGCTGCCCCGCCGCCGTGTGGCGGGGGGCGGAGGTCGCCCGGGCTAAGGCATGCGCTGCAGGGTTCCGCTGTCGGCGCGGGTGCCGAGGCGGTCGAAGATCTGCAGGCTGACGTTCCCGTCCTGCTGCGGTTGCAGTTCGGCCTGGCCATCGCTCAGACGCCCGCAATAGCCGGCGTCGTTCACGCCGAGCGACAGCACCACGGTGGTGTCGCGCGTGCCGGCATAGCGCGCTTCGATCTGGCAATCGCGCGGACTGCCGTAGCGCAGCGTGGCCACGGCGGCACCGGGCGCCAACGGCGTGGCGGCGATCTTCAGGGTCAGCGCCGCGGGGCGGCTGGCGCCGCTGGTGCCTGCGAGCAGGCGCCAGTTGCCCTGCAGCGCACTCGCCGGCGCCGGCAAGCTGTGCAGCAGCAGCAGCAGCGGCAGCGGCGTGCCGTCGATGCGCAGTTGCAGGTCGTCGGCGCTGCGCTGCGCGGTCAGGGTCTTGCCCAGCAGCCTGTCGCAATAGATGCCGCCGTTGATCGACTCCAGACGGTAGGCAGCGCCGTCCTGCGCGAGCAGGTTCAGCCCGCAGTTCAGCGGCGCGCCGAACTGCAGGCGGGTCTTGCCGGCTTTTTGCAGCAGCTGCACCGCGGCCATGCGCCGCGCATCCAGCGCCAGGCTGCCGCGCCAGTCGCCGGCCGGCAGTGCTGCGGGCGCTGCAGGCGCTGCAGGTGCCGATGGCGGCAACGGTGCGGCGCTGGCGCTCAGCGGCAACGCCAGCGCCAGGCACAGCGCCGGCCAGCGGCGTGGGGGCGGCAAACGACGCGTTTGGATGGCCATGCGACTCTCCTGTTGGGAATGGATGGGACAGCGGCCGCCGCTCACCACGGCAGCGCGAAGAAATAGGCGATGGCCAGCAACGCGGCGCATGCCGACAGCACCGCGAACAGCGCCGAGGCGATGCGCCTGCGCCGCCGTCGGCGCTGCGCGCGGGCCAGCGACAGCAGGTCGATCCGCAGCTCCCGGCACCATTGGTCGGTGTCGCGCCGCGACAGGACAAAACCGTGTCTAGGCATGCTCTGGCTCCGTGGGCAGTTGCTGCGCGCCAGGTGGGCGCTGCAGGTTCCAGAGTTTCAGCCGCTGTCCGTCGAACAGCACTTCGCCCAGCGGCGCGTGCGTGCCCTCGAACACGATCTGCAGGCGGTGGCCGGGTCGCCGCGGCTTGCGCGGCAGCACCTGCAACAGCAGGCGCGGCGCTTCGTCGGGCATGTCCAGCACAGCCAGCTCGACCTCGAAGGCCAGCGTCAGTTGCCCGATCTGCGGAGTTTGAAAGGCCCGCAGTTCCCACAACGGGATCTGCAGCGACGGCGCGTCGTCCGTGGCCGCTGCCAGCGGCAGCGTGGCCTCGCCGCCGAAGCAGGCCCGCAACACCTGTTCGTGGCGGGCACGGCAGCGCTGTTGCGCATCCAGCAACGCTGCCGACAGGCCCTGCAGCAACAGATCGAACTCGCAGCGCAGCGCGCGCATCATTCGTCCTTCAGCCAGGCGGGCCTGCGCGGAAATCCCACGTGGTAGCACAGCCACTGCATCACCACCTGGTGCTCGCCGACCTGGAGCACGGCGAAATTCTTTTCGGTGCCGATGATCGCGCCCTTCGGCGTATCGCTCAGGCAGCGGTTGAGCAAGGCCCGGGCCGCTTCGACCTGCTCGGGCGTTTGCATCTGCGTCGGGTTGTCGCTGCCGACCACGACCCGCTTGACGAACTTGACTTCAGTGAGGTCGAACATCGTTGACGAGTCCCCCGACGAGATGGTCCAACTAGTGCCTTACGCGGCAACCGGTACCGGCGCGCCGACCTTGCGCGGCGCCACCGAGCTTTGCAGGATGTCCATCACCCTTGCCAGGCCTTCCGGCATGCCCCGGTCCTCGGCGTGCACCGAGACGTGGTACTTGGCCGCGTTGTCGGAGCTTCGGGTGTTCTCCTTGTGCGTGGCCACCGAGCCCTGGATATGCACCTTGGCCTTGAACATGCCCCAGCCGAATTCCATGTCGGCCGACAGCGAGGCCGACGCGTCGGTGGAGGACTTCTCGGAAAAGGACGACTTCACTTCCATGTCGAAGGTGACGTCCACGGTGCGGATGCTCAGGCTGGGCACATTGACGATCGCCAGCAACGGCACTTCCAGCTCCACTTCTTCTTCGGCGATGCCGCCGGCGGTGGTCGGGTCGTCGACCGGCCGCTTGAAGCGGAAGCTCGCGGTGCGGGTGGCGCCGAGGGCTTGCGGATCGGTGCTGCCGGCGTCCGGCGGCATGAAACCGATGACGCGGATGAAATCGGCGGTGGCGCGGGCCAGCTTGACCTGCGCGTCGCAGGCCGCATCCAGCGGACCGCCGATCAGGTCGGCCATCGGCAGACCCTTGAACTGACTGGAGATGTTTACGAGTTCGTCAGGCATTGCAGTAACTCCTTAGGTAGGTGGATTGGTGACATCGTCCGTGCCCGCGGCGGTCGGCTTGTCGGCCATGACCGTCTTGAACACGCCCTGCGTCTGCGCCAGGTGATTCATCAGCCTGGCCGCTCCGTCAGTTGGTTCGGTCCCTTCCACGCGCAACACCACGTGGACGGCACTGTGGCGCTGGCTCTTCGCGCTGGCGCTGGTGTCCACGCGCACGCTGGACTTGGCCGCGCTGCGCTTGGAGCGCCAGGCGCCTTGCGCCGCGGCGGGATCGGTTGCCGGCGGCGGCGGCGCGTAGAAGCCTTCGCTGGACTGCAGCCCGCCCATGTCGCCGAGCTGCGCGTCGAAGCTGATCTCCACGTCCTTGATCCGCAGCACATTGGTCGAGACCAGCGGCAGCAGCGGCGCGCGGTAGTAGTCCTCGTCGTCCTCGCCGGCCTGCGGATGCTGCGACGGCAGGCGGATGATCACGCTCTTGGGCCGGTGGAACTCGTCGAAGTAATCGCCGAGGTTGGCCATCTGGTGCTGTTCGATGCGGTCCTGCGCCTCGATCACCGCACCGGCCAACGCTTCGATCAGGTCATTCAATGCGGTCTGCCCAGCCATGTTCGCTCCTGGAGAAAGGGGGCTGCCGTCGGCGACGGCAGCGGATCGGTGTCGCGCAGCACGCTGGCGCACCCGCCGCGCCGGCAGCGGGATGCGTGCGCAGCGGCGCGGCGGCGCACGCTCAGTTCAGATCGGGAAACGCGTCGACCCTGGCCAGCCAGCCCCTGAGGAACTTGCCGAGCGCGGGCTTGGCATCGACCAGGCGCCGGTAGTAGTCGCGGCGGCCCTGCTTGTAGCGCGTATACAGGTCCCGCTGGTCGGCCGCCTGCAGCGCCGCCAGGGTGGCCGCGCCGAACTTGCCATCCGCAGGCAACTGCAGCGTCGGCTTCTGGTCGTTGAGCACGCGCTGCAGCAGCCTGGTCGCGTTGCTGCCGGCATTGACCTGGAAGTCGAACAGGATCTCGGCCAGCGGCTGCAGCGCGATCTCGTCGCCGTGCACCGCATTCCAGTAGCAGGCCTTGTAGATCACCGCGGCCTGGGCGTCGCTGAGCGCACGCAGGTTGTCCAGGCTGGGTTCCAGTTGCAGCAGCGACTTGGCGTAGAGGCGGAAGGTACCCAAAGTGATGCCCTTGTTGGTGGCGCCGCCCGGATCCACCGGATCGTTGACGAAGCCGCCCTCGTGCTTGAGCAAGGTAGGGAAAAACGCGTTGAAGTCGGCCATTGCGATCCTCCAGGAGTGCGCCCGTCAGCGGGCTTGGAGGAAGTGTGGCGAGCGGGCGCAGGCGGCGGGATCGGCAAAAACCCGATACGGCGGCGCGCAGACGCTGAGCCTGCGTGCCCTGCCGGCGCGGTGTCGCCCGCACCCCCGCCGCGCGCTGCGCCGCCCCATACGCAGGCGTGTGTGCCGGCGCCCGGCGCGCTGGCCGATGAACCGATGCGCCCGGCGCTGCCATCGCGGCTGCATGCGCGCGCCGGCTTCTGGAATAATGCGCGGCTATGAGCAAAATCGATCAGCTACTGCACAACAACCGCGCCTGGTCCGAGCGAATCAATCGCGAGGATCCGGACTTCTTCGGCCGCCTGTCCAAGCAGCAGACCCCGGAATATCTGTGGATCGGCTGCTCCGATTCGCGAGTACCGGCCAACCAGATCATCGACATGGCGCCGGGCGAGGTGTTCGTCCACCGCAACATCGCCAACGTGGTCGTGCATACCGACCTCAACTGCCTGTCGGTGATCCAGTTCGCGGTCGAAGTGCTGAAGGTCCGGCACATCCTGGTGGTCGGCCACTACGGCTGCGGCGGCGTGCATGCCGGACTGACCCGCGCGCGCCTGGGCCTGGTCGACAACTGGATCCGCCATGTCACCGACGTGGCCGAAAAGCACGACGGCTGCCTGCAGCAGGCCGGCGATCTGACCCTGCAGCACGCGCGGCTGTGCGAACTCAACGTGCTCGAGCAGGTGGTCAACGTCAGCCGTACCTCGATCGTGCGCGACGCCTGGGCGGCCGGCCAGGAACTGACCGTGCACGGCTGGGTCTACAGCCTGCGCGACGGCCGCGTGCACGACCTGGGCATGGAACTGGAGCGCATCGAGGACCTGGCGCCGCGCTACGATGCGGCACTGGCGCGGATCTGCCAGGACCGCGAGGATCGCTGATCCGGCGGCGTCCGCGCCGCCGCGACCACCCAAGGACCCCGCATGCTGCCCGCCCCGCTGAACCTGCACGCCTGGATCGAAGACCACCGGCACCTGCTGAAACCACCGGTGGGCAACAAGTGCATCTATGCCGGCGACTTCATCGTGATGGTGGTCGGCGGGCCGAACGCACGCACGGACTTCCACTACGACGAAGGCCCTGAGTGGTTCTATCAGCTCGAGGGCGAGATGCTGCTGAAGATCCAGGAAGACGGCGCGGTGCGCGAGATCCCGATCCGCGCCGGCGAGACCTTCCTGCTGCCGCCGAAGGTGCCGCATTCGCCGCAGCGGGGGCCCGATTCGGTGGGCCTGGTGATCGAACGCCGGCGCCTGCCGCACGAGAACGACGGCCTGCAGTGGTATTGCGAACGCTGCAATCACCTGCTGTACGCAGACTACTTCCCGCTGCGCAACATCGAGACCGATTTCCCGCCGGTATTCGCGCGCTTCTACGCCTCCGAGGCGTTGCGCACCTGCGACCAGTGCGGACAGGTGCACCCGCTGCCGGCGCCCGCCACCGCGCCGTGAGCGCCCTCGCCGACCGCGGTGCCGGGTCCGCGCTGCTGCATGGCCTGATCGCGCTGAAGCCGCGCGACGTTCCGCTGCGCGTGGCCCTGCGCAACACCTTCGCGGTGGTCGCCACGCTCGCCGTAGGCGTGGCCGGCGGCCATGCCGAACTCGGCCTGGCGATGGCCACCGGCGCACTGAACACCATGTTCTCCGACCAGCCCGGGCCGTACCGTGCGCGCATGCAACGCATGCTGATGGCGGCGCTGGCCGCCGGCGGCGCGGCGTTGCTGGGCATGCTGATCGGCGCGCACACCGCGGCGCTGGCGCTGGCGGCGCTGCTGCTGGGGCTGGGCGGCGGCCTGCTGGTGGCGCTGGGCCCGGTCGCGGCGCGGGTCGGGCTGACCAGCATGATCCTGCTGGTAGTCAGCGCCGACGTACGCCTGCCGGCGGCGCAGAGCGTCGGCGTGGCCGCGCTGATCTTCGCCGGCGGCGTGCTGCAGATGCTGATGGCGCTGGCCGCCTGGCCGCTGCAGCGCTACCGCCCGGAGCGGTTCGCGCTGGCCGAACTGATGCGCCAGCTGGCCGGCATCGCCCGCCAGCGGCCGAGCGCGACGCTGGCGCCGCCGGCCACCGAGGCGGTGCTCGAGGCGATGGTGATGCTGCACGGCGAGCATCGCTCGCGCGGGCTGGCGGTGCAGTCGTTCCGGATCATCGCCGAGCTGTGCGAACGCGCGCGGCTGGAACTGCTGACCCTGGCCGACCTGCACGGGCGCCTGGACGAGGTGTCGCCCGCGCGGCTGCCGATCGAGCGCGTGCTGGAACGCAGCGCGGTGGTGCTGGACCAGCTCGCCCACGCGCTGGACAACGCCGAGGACCCGGCCGCGGCGGAGGCCTCGATGACCGGCTTCGACGATCTGGCCGACGCGCTGGCGCAAGCGCAGGCGCAAGCCGCGGACACCCGCGAGCGGCGCCTGCTGCGCATCGCCGTGGCCCGCGTGCAGGGCCTGGGCGGGCAACTGCGCGCGCTGGTGCGCAACGGCCACTGGGCCAGCAGCCGCGGCGAGATCCAGGCCGAGCTGGCCGAGGCCAGGTTGCCGGCGGCGCTGCGTCCCCTGGCGCCGCTGCAGACCCTGCGCGCCAACCTCGGCTTCTGCTCGGTCGCGTTCCGGCATGCCTTGCGCTGCGGCGTGTGCCTGAGCCTGGCGGTGCTGTTCGCACGCTGGCAGGCGATCCCGCACGGCTACTGGATCCCGATGACCACCGCGATCGTGCTCAAGCCGGATTTCGGCGGCACCCTCAGCTTCGGCGCGTTGCGCGTGGCCGGTACTTTCGCCGGGCTGCTGCTGGCCACCGTGCTGGCCCACTTCAGCATGGACGGCGCGGTGCTGCGGCTGTTGTTGCTGACCGTGTTCTGCCTGGGCTTCCGCCTGCTGACCCAGGTCAACTACGGCCTCGGCGTGGCCTCGCTGACCGGCATGCTGGTGTTGCTGCTGTCGTTCGAGGGCATGGCCCCGGGCGAGGCGATCGGCGAACGCATCCAGGCCACCGTGCTCGGCAGCGCGCTGGCGTTGGTCGCCTACGCACTGTGGCCGACCTGGGAGCGCCGGCATATCCGCGCCACCCTGGCGCAGCTGCTGCTGGCCTATCGCGACCATCTGGCCGCGCTGTTCGAAGGCCGCCTGCAGGCGCTGCCAGAGACCCGCGCCGCCTCCCGCACCGCGCGCACCAACGTGCAGGCGTCGATCGAGCGCCTGCGCGGCGAGCCGCGGCGCAAACGCAACCTGCGCGAACTGACCCTGGCCGAATCGGTCCTGGCCAACGGCAACCGCCTGCTCCGCGCTTCGCTGGCGCTGGAGGCGGTGCTGCGCGACAGCCCGTCGCTGCCGCAGCTGCCGGAGCTGGAGCAGTTCCGGCAGCAGGCGCATGCGGCGCTGACGCAACTGGCCGACAGCCTGCGCAGCGGCACCGCGCCAGCGCAGGCGACCTTGCGCAACGACGAACGGCGCCTGGCCGAGGCGCTGGCCGCGCACCTGCAGGAGGCCGGCGACGGCGCGGCGCTGGCCGCGCTGGCCGATACCAGCGACCGCGTCGCCGATAGCGTCAGCACCCTCACCCACCTGCTGCGCGGCGCCATGCTGCCGGTGGCCGCCGCGGCCGCCGACGAAGCGCCGCAGCGCGACCGGTAGACTGTGCCCTCGCCCCGCTGCCCGCTGCCCGCTGCCGATGAACCATATCCTGACCCGCGACCACGCCACCGCGCTCGACGCCGCCGACCCGCTGCGCGAGCTGCGCGACGAATTCCTGTTCCCGCAGCACCAAGGTGCCGACCAGGCCTACTTCGTCGGCAATTCGCTCGGCCTGCAGCCGCGCGGCGCCCGCGCCGCGGTGCAGGAGGTGTTGGACAAATGGTCGACGCTGGCGGTGGAAGGCCACTTCAGCGGCGACACGCAGTGGATGACCTACCACGAACTGCTGGCCGCGCCGCTGGCGCAGCTGGTCGGCGCACTGCCGCACGAAGTGGTGGCGATGAACACGCTGACGGTGAACCTGCACCTGCTGATGGTCAGCTTCTACCGCCCCACCCGCGAGCGCCCGGCGATCCTGATCGAGGCCGGCGCGTTCCCGTCCGACCAGCATGCGCTGGCCTCGCAGATCCGCTTCCACGGCTTCGATCCGGCCACCGAGCTGATCGAGGTGCAACCCGATGGCGCCAACGGCATCGTGTCGCTGGCGGCAATCGAACGCGCCATCGGCGAACACGGCCCGCGCCTGGCGCTGGTGCTGTGGCCGGGCGTGCAATACCGCACCGGGCAGGCCTTCGACCTGGACGCGGTGGCGCGGCTGGCGCGCGCGGCCGGCGCCGCGGTCGGTTTCGATCTCGCGCATGCAGTCGGCAACATCCCGCTGACCCTGCACGACGCCGCGCCCGACTTCGCGGTGTGGTGCAACTACAAATATCTCAATGCCGGTCCCGGCGCGGTCGCCGGCGCCTTCGTGCACGAGCGCCACGGCCACGGCGACACGCCGCGCTTCGCCGGCTGGTGGGGCCACGACAAGCGCACGCGTTTTCAGATGGGGCCGGAGTTCGTCGCCGCGCCCGGCGCCGACGGCTGGCAGCTGGGCAATCCGCCGATCCTGAGCATGGCGCCGCTGCGCGCCTCGCTGGAGCTGTTCGAACGCGCCGGGCTGCCGGCGCTGCGGCGCAAGTCGCTGCAGCTCACCGGCTACCTGGAGACGCTGATCCACGCGCGCCTGGCCGAGACCCTGCAGATCCTCACTCCGGCCGACCCGGCGCAGCGCGGCTGCCAGCTGTCGCTGCGCGTGATCGGCGGGCGCGAGCGCGGCCGCGCGCTGTTCGAATACCTGCAATCGGTCGGCGTACTCGGCGACTGGCGCGAACCGGACGTGATCCGGATCAGCCCGGTGCCGCTGTACACCCGCTATCGCGACATCTACCGCTTCGTCGAAGAAGTGGAAACCTGGGCCGGCGTCTGAGCCGCCCCCTTCTGCGCGGCCGCGGCCGCGCGTCTTGCCGGATGTTTCCTTGAGCGCCTCCCCCCGCAGCATCACCCTGATCGGCGCCGGCCTGGCCGGCTCCCTGCTCGCCCTCCTGCTCTCGCGCCAGGGCTGGCGCGTCACCGTCTACGAACGCCGTGGCGACCCGCGCATCCAGGACTACGAGCGCGGCCGCTCGATCAACCTGGCGCTGGCCGAACGCGGCCTGCATGCGCTGCGCCAGGCCGGTGCCGACGCCGCGGTGATGGCCAAGGCGGTGATGATGCGCGGGCGCATGGTGCACTTCGCCGACGGCCGCCAACAGTTGCAGCGCTATGGCCGCGACGACAGCGAAGTGATCTGGTCGGTGCACCGCAACGACCTCAACATCACCCTGCTGCAGCTGGCCGAACAGGCCGGCGCGCAGATCCACTTCTACCGGCGCCTGCACACGGTGGATTTCGACGCCGGCTACGCGCGCTTCATCGACGACCGCGACGACCAGCCGCACGACATTCGCTTCCACAGCATGATCGGCGCCGACGGCGCCGGCTCGGCGCTGCGCGCGGCGATGCAGCGCAAGTCGCCGATGGCCGAGCACACCGAGTTCCTGGACCATTCGTACAAGGAACTGGAAATCCCGCCCAACGCCGACGGCAGCTTCCGCATCGAGGCCAATGCGCTGCACATCTGGCCGCGCGGGCACTACATGTGCATCGCCCTGCCCAACGACGAAGGCACCTTCACCGTCACCCTGTTCCTGCCCAACGAAGGCGAGCCCAGTTTCGCCACCACCCGCAGCGGCGCGGAAGCCCTGGCGTTGTTCGAACGCGACTTCGCCGATGCGCTGCCGCTGATGCCGCAACTGGCCGAACACTGGGAACAGCACCCGCCGGGCCTGCTCGGCACGCTGCGCCTGGAACGCTGGCACCTGGACGCACGCGCGGTGCTGCTCGGCGACGCCGCGCACGCGATGGTGCCGTTCCACGGCCAGGGCATGAACTGCGCATTCGAGGATTGCGTGGCCCTGGCCGCGCACCTGCAGCGCGAGCCGAACCTGGGCCGTGCCTACGCCGCATTCGAGGCAGAGCGCAAGCCCAACGCCAGCGCGATCCAGCAGATGGCGCTGGAGAACTACATCGAGATGCGCGACCGCGTCGGCGATGCCGGCTTCCTGCTGCAGCGCGAACTGGAGCAGGCGCTGCAGACGCGCCATCCGACCCGCTTCGTGCCGCACTACACCATGGTCACCTTCCTGCGCACGCCGTATGCGCTGGCGCTGGAGCGCAGCGAGATCCAGCGCCAGATCCTGGTGCAGGCCACGCAGGGCCACAGCGATCTGTCGCGGATCGACTGGGCCTGGCTGGAACGCAGCGTGCACGCGCGCCTGGCGCCACTGGAAAGCGCGCATTGAGCCAATCTTGCCTTACCCTGTAGGAGCGGCTTCAGCCGCGACCGGCATTCCCGGTAGCGTTGGTCGCGGCTGAAGCCGCTCCTGCAAAAGCCGGCCTATGCGTAACGCAAGCGGCAACGCAGCCGAGGCCGACGATCCACTACCACATACCGCCGACTTCACAATGCCCGACAGCTTTCTCTTCTACGACCTGGAAACCTTCGGCGCCGATCCGCGGCGCACGCGCATCGCCCAGTTCGCGGCGCTGCGCACCGATGCGGCGCTGCACCCGATCGAAGAGCCGATCAGTTTCTTCGTGCAGCCGGCCGACGACCTGCTGCCCTCGCCGATCGCCACGCTGATCACCGGCATCACACCGCAGCAGGCGCTGCGCGATGGAGTCAACGAGGCCGACGCGTTCGCGCGCATCGCCGAGCAGATGGCGCGGCCGCAGACCTGCACGCTGGGCTACAACTCGCTGCGCTTTGATGACGAGTTCGTGCGCCACGGCCTGTTCCGCAATTTCCACGACCCGTACGAGCGCGAATGGCGCGGCGGCAATTCGCGCTGGGACCTGCTGGACATGCTGCGGCTGATGCACGCGCTGCGCCCGGACGGCATCGTCTGGCCGCAACGCGAGGACAGTGCCACCTCGTTCAAGCTGGAGCAGCTGGCGCTGGCCAACGGCGTGCGCGACGGCGACGCGCACGAGGCGCTGTCCGACGTCCACGCCACCATCGGCATGGCGCGGCTGTTCCGCGAACACCAGCCGCGGCTGTGGGACTACGCGCTGAAACTGCGCGACAAGCGCTTCTGCGGCGGCCTGCTCGACGTGGTGGCGATGCAGCCGGTGCTGCACGTGTCGATGCGCTATCCGGCCGCACGCCTGTGCGCGGCGCCGGTGCTGCCGCTGGCGCGGCATCCGCGCATCGACAGCCGGGTGCTGGTGTTCGACCTGGAAGGCGATATCGAACCGCTGTTGCGCTATACGCCCGAGCAGATCGCCGACCGCCTGTACACGCCGCAGGCCGACCTGCCCGAAGGCGAACAGCGCATCCCGTTGAAGGAAGTGCACCTGAACAAGGCGCCGGCGCTGGTCGCCTGGTCGCATCTGCGCGATCCGGATTTCGCGCGCCTGCAGATCGACCCGGCGCAGATCCTGGCCAAAGCCGCGCGCCTGCGCGAGGCCGGGCCGGAACTGGCCGAGAAGGTGCGCCGCGTGTTCGGCAACGAACGCGCATCGGCCCCGGCCGACGTGGATGCCTCGCTGTACGACGGTTTCCTGGCCGACACCGACAAGCGCGCGATGGCGCAGGTCCGCGCCACCCCGCCGGCGCAGCTGGCGCCGCTCGAGCACGGCTTCCGCGATCCGCGCCTGCCCGAACTGCTATTCCGCTACCGCGCGCGCAACTGGCCGCAGACGCTGTCGATCGCCGAGCAGGGCCGCTGGGACGACTACAGGCGCCAACGCCTGCACGGCGACAGCGGCCTGTCCGAACTGGGCTTCGACGGTTACGACGCGCAGCTCGCCGATTTACGCTTGGCTCACCCCGACGATGCTACCAAGCAGGCTCTGCTCGACCAGCTGGCCGCTTGGGGCCAGGACCTGCAACGCACCCTATGACCTCTTATTTCAGCGACGCCAGCTTCAAGTTCCTGCGTGCCCTGGCGCGGCACAACGACAAGGCCTGGTTCAACGACAACCGGCACAAGTACGAAGAACACGTGCGCCAGCCGTTCCTGCGCCTAATCACCGACCTGCAGCCGGACCTGGCCCAGGTCAGCGACCATTTCCGCTCCGACCCGCGCGGGGTCGGCGGCTCGCTGTTCCGCATCCATCGCGACGCGCGCTTCTCCCACGACAAATCGCCGTACAAGACCTGGCAGGGCGCGCGCCTGTTCCACGAGCGGCGCAAGCAGGTGCCGGCGCCGTCGTTCTACCTCCATCTGCAACCGGGCGAGAGCTTCGTCGGCGCCGGCCTGTGGCATCCGGAAGCGGACACGCAGCGCAAGGTGCGCCAGTTCATCTTCGACAACCCCGGCAGCTGGAAAGCCGCCGCACACGCGCCCAAGCTGCGCCGCCGCTTCGATTTCGAGGCCACGGAAATGCTGGTGCGGCCGCCGCGCGGCTTCCCCGCCGAGTTCGAATTCATCGACGACCTCAAGCACAAGAACTGGGTGTTCTGGCGCAAGCTCGACGACGCCACCATGACCGGGCCGAAACTACGCGCGCTGGTGGCGGCCGACCTGCAGACGCTGGCCCCGTTCGTGGACTACCTGTGCGCGGCGCTGGATCTGGAATTCTAGAGATGGCCGTGGTCCCACAGGCACAGGAACTTGCGGCCTGTTGGCAGGGTGCACTGTGGGAGGGACTTCAGTCCCGACGCCGCCCGGTCGCGGCACGTCCACCGCTTCGTTCGTCGCGACTGAAGCCGCTCCTACAAGGCGCTTGCGGTTTGCTCGCAGGGTGCACTGCAGGAGCGGCTTCAGCCGCGACAGACAAGCAAAACCGCCAAGGTTCCTGGCTGCGTTCGTCGCGGCTGAAGCCGCTCCTGCAAAAGCTTGCCACCGCACGAGGCACACAATGAAAAAATGGCTGGCGCTGCTGTTCCTCGCCCTGCTCGCGCTCGGCGGCTATGTCGTCGCCGGGCCCTATCTGGCGATCCGCGGCATCAGCCAGGCGCTGCAGCAGCGCGATGCGGCGGCGCTGGAGCGCTACGTCGACTTCCCCACCCTGCGGGTCAACCTGAAGGCGCAGGTGGACGATGCGCTGCTGCGCCGTGCCGGGCCGGACCTGCAGTCCGGCCTGTTCGGCGGCGCGCTGCTGTCGCTGGCCGGCAGCGTCAGCGGCATCGGCGTGGATGCGATGGTCACCCCGGCCGGGATCGGCGCGCTGCTGCAAGGCGATGCGCTATGGAAACGCGCCAGCGGCGACACCGTCGGCGGCGACACCTACGCCGCGCCGCGTCCGCCGCAACCGTTGCGGCAGGCCGAACACCGCTTCGAATCGACCTCGCGCTTCGTCGCCACCCTCCACACCGCCGACGGCACCGCAGTGCCGTGCGTCTTCACCCGCGACGGGCTGCGCTGGAAGCTCAGCAACATCCTGCTGCCCCTGTAGGAGCGGCTTCAGCCGCGACTTGATTACACCGAAGCCGCATTCCCTTCTGCACCGGTGTGTCGCGGCTGAAGCCGCTCCTACAGGTGGCGACGCGCCGCTCAGCGGCGCCAGGCAGTCGCATCGAGCGCGCGCTGCAGGCGCTGGAACGCCGGCCGCAACTGCCAGCGCGCCGGCCACGGCAGGCCCGCCAGCGCGGCGCGCGCATCCAGCGCCTGCACATCGCCGGTCCAGGCGAACACCACATGGTTGTCGCCCTCCGGCTCGTCCATCCGCAGCACGCGGCCGCCGAAGATCTTGCGCAAGTGCGCCACGTGCTGGCGGGTGTCGGTGGCGTACAGGTTCACCGCCAGCACGCCGCCGGGCGTCAGCGCGGCGTGGCACGCATCGTAGAAACCGCGCGTGCGCAGCGCCGCGGGGATGCCGTCCGCATCGTAGGCATCGAGCAGCAACAGATCGTAGCGGCCGCCGCGCTGCGGCAGCAGCTGCGCGCCGTCGCCGTGCAGCGCCTGAAAGCGCGCATCGTCGGCCGGGATGTGGAACGCATCGCGCAGCGCCAGCACGTCGGCATCGGCCTCGATCGCCTCGATCCGCGCCTGCGGCAGGTGCCGGTAACAGAACTTGGCCTGCGAGCCGCCGCCCAGGCCGACGATGCCGATGCAGTGCGGATCCGGCCGCAGCAGCAGCGCGCCGAGCATGCTGCGGGTATAGCCCACCTCCAGCAGGTGCGGCCACAAGGTGAGCATCCGGCTCTGCGTCACCTCGCCCTTGAACTGCAGGCTGGTGTAGCGCCAGCCGCGTTCCAGGTAGGGCCGTCCCGGGTGCAGCGCGTGCGCCTGCGCGCGGTCGGGCCACAGCAGCCGGCGCAGCGTGGCCCAGCGACCGCCTGCGCCGCGGTTGCCGCCGGAGGCCGCGCTCACGGCTTGGCGATGACGTTGGCCACGCCGTGCGGCACGTGCCCGGCGGCTACGCGCTCGCGTGCGGCGCTGTCGATGTTGTGCTGCGAGTCGTCGAAGAAGATGTCGGCGCCGAACGCCTGCAGGAACGGCCCCTTGTGGCGGCCACCGAGGAACAGCGCCTCGTCCAGGCGCACGCCCCACTCGCGCAGCGTGCGGATTACCCGCTCGTGCGCCGGCGCCGAACGCGCGGTGACCAGCGCGGTGCGGATCGGCGAGGCCTCGCCGGCCGGGAACGCGGACTGCAAGGCATGCAGCGCGGACAGGAAATTGCGGAACGGCCCGCCGGTCAGCGGCTCGCGCGCGTTCTCGCGCTCGTAGCGGCCGAACGCTTCCACGCCCTGCTCGCGCGAAAAACGCTCGCCCTCGTCGCCGAAGATCACCGCATCGCCATCGAAGGCGATGCGCAGCTGCGTGGACAGGCGCTCGGAATCGATCGCCCCGGCCGCCGCGGCCGCCTCCTGCGCATGTTCGCCCGGCGCCTTGGGCAGGATCGTCGCCGCGGCGATGCCGTGGCTCAGCGCACGCCGCACCGATTCCGGATTCGCGGACAGGAACAGGTCGGTGCCGAACGGCTTGACGTAGGGCCAGGTGGCCTCGCCGGAGGTGAAGGTGGCGCGGACGATACCCAGCCCGTAGTGCTGGATCGAATTGAAGATGCGCAGCCCGGTGTCGGCGGAATTGCGCGACAGCAGGATCACCTCCACCGGCGGCGTCTCCGGCGGCGTACCCTGGTTCAGCGCCAGCAGCTTGCGCACCACCGGAAACGCCACGCCCGGCGCCAGCACATCGTCCTCGCGCTCGCGCTGATAGGCGCTGTACGCCTCCACCCCTTCCTTCTCGAACAGGGCATGGCCCTCTTCCAGATCGAACAGGGCACGCGAGGTGATCGCGACGGTGAGCAGGCGGGGGGCGTTGTCGGACATTTTTGGGGGACTCGGGACTCGGGACTCGAAAAGCGTCCCATAACGGAAGTTTAGCCGGCACCGGCCATGCGATCGAAGCACGCCAAGCAGCAGTTGCGTTTATCGAGTCCCGAGCCCCGGCATTCACACCATGAACTGCTCACTCAAGATCCGCTCTTCCAGATTGTGCTCCGGATCGAACAGCAAGGTGACCAGGCGGTCGCGCGATTCGCGGATGGTGACTTCGACCACGTCGCGGGTCTCATGCGAGTCGGCAGTGACGCTGACCGGGCGTTTGTACGGGTCGAGCACGCGCAGGCGCACCTCGATGTCGGCCTTGAGGATCGCGCCGCGCCAGCGCCGCGGCCTGTATGGCGCGATCGGAGTCAGCGCCAACGTGTGCGAACCCAGCGGCAGGATCGGGCCGTGCGCTGAGGAGTTGTAGGCGGTGCTGCCGGCCGGCGTGGCCACCATCACCCCGTCGCAGATCAGTTCATCGACGCGGGTCTGGCCGTTGAGGTCGATGCTGACATGCGCGGCCTGGCGGGTCTGCCGCAGCAGCGACACTTCGTTGTAGGCCAACGAACCGGTGGTGGTGCCGGACTCGGTCTGCGCCAGCATCTCCAGCGGCCGCAGCTTGGCCGGCTCGGCCTGCGCCAGGCGCACGCCGAGGTCGTCGTCGCGGTACTGGTTCATCAGGAAACCGACCGATCCCAGCTTCATGCCGAACACCGGCTTGCCCAGGCCGCCGTGGCGGTGCATGGTCTGCAGCATGAAGCCGTCGCCGCCAAGCGCGCACAGCACATCGGCCTCGGCCGGCGCACAGTCGCCATAGCGCGCGATCAACTTATCGCGCGCCAGCACCGCAGGCGGCGCAGTGCTGGCGAGAAAACAGATACGGGGAGCGGAAGGCAGCGCGGAAGTATTCATGGCCTCGATCATACCCGGCGCGCCGGTGACCCGCGCGCCCTCGCCCGCACGCCTGGACTCGAACAGTCGCAACGGCGAGCCGAACAAACTCGGTCCGCGCCATGCCGGCCGTGGAACGCCCTTCTGACGCTGATCGAACCGCATTGCCCGCTTTCGGGCCAGCCTGGGCGTCAGCCCTACCGGTTGGAGACGATGCCGCGGATCCACGTTCTGCAGCAGTGATACGCGCTGAGCGACCCTGGAGCGGAGGAGGCGCTGTACGGCACGGTCGCGATGCGCCGTTTTGCCAAGATCGGCGGTCTGGATGACGTGCCGGAGGTGACCACGATCCTGAACTTTCGCCGGTTGCTGGAGAGGCACGATCTGGCGCGCCAGCTGTTCAACCGGGTGAACGCGCATCTGTCGCGCCAGGGCCAGAGCTTGCGGGGTGGGACCATCGTGGACGCAACGATTATCTGTGCACCCAGTCCGACCAAGAACTAAGGACAGCGAACGCGATCCGCAGATGCACCAGCCCAAGAAGAGAAATCAGTACGACTTCGGGATGAAGGCGCACTCTGGCGTGGACGATGACTCCGGAGTTGATGCACGACCTGGAATGCACACGGCAGCCAACGTGGCCGACGTCGCACAGGCGCACAGGCTATTGCATGGCAAGGAAGACACGCTCAGCGGTGACAGTGTGGCTACACCGGGCTGAAGAAGCGCGGGCAGAGGGCGAGCAAGCGCAAGTTGCGTTCTCTGATCGCAGAAAGACCCTTGAAGCTGAAGCAGATCAAGAGCAAGTGCGAAGGGAAGTGGGCCAAGCGCCGGAAGCACGCCAAAGCCAGCCTGCACGCGCAGGTCGAACATCCTTTCGGGTGCTCACAGGTGTTGACGTTGTTTGCGCTGTTGAACCTGTGGATGGAGCGAAAGCAATTGATGCCTGCTGCGGGAAGCATGCGCCTATCATCTGGGGATGAGTCCCAATATGCGCTGAGAAACCGCTTATCGACAAAAAGCTGCCACCCTTCTTTTTAGGAAGCGTTGATCAGAGCATCCCTAAACCGCGAAATTTCCGCTCTTCCGGCGAATCGATGCCCAGTTGAGCCACGCATTGCAGCTTAGCATTGATATTCTAAGGAAAACTCAGGGCCAGAGGAGATGTCTGATTCAAACGGATACTTCTCTCTGGCCCCGTTGTTTCAACCCTCATGCTTGGCGCGGACTGCCAACGTGTTGCATTTGCAAGTTATCCGCCTTCTTTGAAAGAGGAATGACTGATGGAGCCTATTCGCTCCCGCACGCCAAGTACTGCTCGCGAGCTTCAGGCCGGATCTCAGCCGGATGCGGTCCAGCCCATCGCGGATCGGTTGGTGTCTACGCCTGCAAGCAGTCCCCTGGATGGCTTGCCCGCTCGGCGGATGGTATCCCGGACCAGTCCGCCGCCCTCCCCTGCACGCTCGCCGGCGTTTTCAGCGGGCAGCTTGAGCGGCCTGCTACGTCAGCAGATTGATCCGTCGCTTTTTGCTGGATCGCCTTTTGATTCATTGCCTTCCTTCGGCGCTGCTCGTGCAGAGTCTGCTCCAGGAGAGGGGGATGAGGTGCAATCGGGTCTGCGTGCAGTAGATGACCCGCAGCCCTCAGCAAGTGCGGCGATCACTGCCGCGCCGCCGCGCACCAAAGCGGCGGCGCGGCGGCGTTCTGCCCAGACCTCCGACGCTTTGCCTGCCGCGCATGTGGATCTAGGCACGTTCGGCTACAGCCAGCAGCAACAGGAGAAGATCAAACCGAAGGTGCGTTCGACATTGGCGCAGCACCACGAGGCACTGGTCGGCCATGGGTTTACACACGCGCACATCGTTGAGCTCAGCAAACACCCGCCAGCGCTAGGGACCATAGCGGCCAGGTATTCGGAGATGATTGCGGCGTTGCCAGAGGCGACACACGAAGACATCGTCGGCGTCGGCAAACAGAAGTCGGGCGCACGGGCCCTGGAGGCCTTGCTCACGGTGGCGGAAGAGTTGAGAGCTCCACCGTTACAGTTGGTCACAGGCCAACTCCTCAAGATTGCAAAACGTGGCGGCGTGAACGCGGTGGAGGCCGTGCATGCATCGCGCAATGCGCTGACTGGCGCCCCACTGCACCTGCTCCCGGACCAGGTGGTGGCCATCGTCAGCAATCATGGCAGCAAGCTGGCGCTGGGGACGGTGCAGCGGCTGTTGCCCGTGCTGTGCAAGCCCCCCTATGGCCTGACCCGGAACCAGGTGGTGGCCATCGTCAACAATAATGGCGGCAAGCAGGCGTTGGAGACGGTGCACCGGCTGTTGCCGGTACTGTGCCAGCCGCCCTATGGCCTGACCCCGGAGCAGGTGGTGGCCATCGCCAGCCACGATGGCGGCAGGCAGGCGCTGGAGACGGTGCACCGGCTGTTGCCCGTGCTGCGCCAGCCCCCCTATGGCCTGACCCTGGAGCAGGTGGTGGCCATCGCCAGCAATAATGGCGGCAAGCAGGCGCTGGAGACGGTGCAGCGGCTGTTTGAACCTGCCCCCTGAGAACGGACGCCAAGAAGCAGGGGGTTAAGCGGCTTGCTTCAGTGTCTTGGCATAGTCGTTGGGGGACAGGTATCCAAGCGCCGAGTGCAAGCGCGTGGGATTGTAGAAGCCATGGATGTAGCTGGCGATGGCGGCGTGGGCAGCGGCCCGGGTCTCGTAGACGCCGGTGGCCTCTTCGTTCTTGAGCGTGGCGAAGAAGCTCTCGGCGACGGCGTTGTCCCAGCAGTTGCCCTTGCGGCTCATGCTCGGCACGAAGCCGTGCGCGGCCAGCGTCTTGCCGAAGTCGCCGCTTGCGTACTGGCTGCCGCGGTCGGAGTGGAACAGCACGCCGGCACCGACCGGCGAGGCCGACCAGGCATTGAGGAACGCTTGCCGTACCAGATCGTCGGGCATCCGCTCGGACAGGCTGTAGCCGAGCACCTGCCGAGTCCGCAGATCGAGCACGGTGGCCAGATACAACCAGCCCTCGCGGGTCGGGACGTAGGTGATGTCACCGGCCCAGGCCGGCACCGTGCTGTCCACAGCGAACTGACGATCCAGACGGTTTTCGGCCACCGGCTGGCCATGCCGACTGTCCGTCGTGCGCGGCGTGAAGCGCCCCTTGGTCTTGCCACGCAGCCCCTCCTCCCGCATCAGCCGGGCCACGCGCGTGTGGCCCACGGCGTGCGCGCATGCGCGCAGCGCACGGACCATGCGCGGGCGTCCGTAGGTGCCACGGCTGCCGGCGTGGAGCGTGCGCAGGTCGGCGCGCAGGGCCGCCTCCGGGTCCGGGCGATCGCGGCGGTGCAGGTACCCATGGAAGCCGGAGACCGACACCGCCAGCACGCGGCACAACATCCGGATCGGATAGTGAGTCCGCTCACGCGCGACGAAGGCGTACCTCACTTGGACTCCCTGGCGAAGAACGCCGTCGCTTTTTTTAGGATTTCGCGCTCCATTTTGAGCGTGGCGTTCTCGGCCCGTAGCTGAGCCAGCTCGCTCTCCATCTCACTCACCGGCTTGCGGCTGGGAGAACTGCACGGGCGGCCGGCACGCGCAGCGTCCACCCAATTGCCCAACGTCTTGACCGACATGTCCAACTGACGGGCCGCCTTGGCGCGACCAACCGACTCCGCCAAGGCGGTCGCCTGGGCCTTGAAATCGTCCGTGTAGCGACGACGGGTAATGCGTTGCATGGAAACCTCCAGGTTGCGGTGAAAGTATCGCTTCCTGGCGTCCGTTTCAGTGGGACAGGTTCAGTTGCCCGTGCTGTGCCAGCCGCCCTATGGCCTGACCCCGGACCAGGTGGTGACCATCGCCAGCCACGATGGCGGCAGGCAGGCGCTGGAGACGGTGCAGCGGCTGTTGCCGGTGCTGTGCCAGCCCCCCTATGGCCTGACCCCGAACCAGGTGGTGGCCATCGCCAGCAATCATGGCGGCAAGCAGGCGCTGGAGACGGTGCAGCGGCTGTTGCCCGTGCTGTGCCAGCCGCTCCATGGCCTGACCCCGGACCAGGTGGTGACCATCGCCAGCCACGATGGCGGCAGGCAGGCGCTGGAGACGGTGCAGCGGCTGTTGCCGGTGCTGTGCCAGCCCCCCTATGGCCTGACCCCGAAGCAGGTGGTGGCCATCGCCAACTATAAGGGCGCCAAACAGGCGCTGGAGACGGTGCAGCGGCTGTTGCCCCTGCTGTGCAAGCCCCCCTATGGCCTGACCCCGGACCAGGTGATAGCCATCGTCAGCAATGGCGGTGGCAAGCCGGCACTGGAGACGGTGCGGCGGCTGTTGCCGGTGCTGTGCAAGCACCCCTATGGCCTGACCCCGAAACAGGTGGTGGCCATCGTCAGCAATCATGGCGGCAAGCCGGCGCTGGAGACGGTGCGGCGGCTGTTGCCGGTGCTGTGCAAGCACCCCTATGGCCTGACCCCGAAACAGGTGGTGGCTATCGCCAGCTACGGCGGCAAGCCGGCGCTGGAGACGGTGCAGCGGCTGTTGCCCGTGCTGTGCCAGCCGCCCTATGGCCTGACTCCGAACCAGGTGGTGGCCATCGCCAGCCACGATGGCGGCAGGCAGGCGCTGGAGACGGTGCAGCGGCTGTTGCCGGTGCTGCGCCAGCCCCCCTATGGCCTGACCCCGGACCAGGTGGTGGCCATCGCCAGCAATAATGGCGGCAAGCAGGCGCTGGAGACGGTGCAGCGGCTGTTGCCCGTGCTGTGCCAGCCCCCCTATAGCCTGATCCCGGACCAGGTGGTGGCCATCGCCAGCAATATCGGTGCCAAGCAGGCGCTGGAGACGGTGCAGCGGCTGTTGCCGGTGCTGTGCCAGCCCCCCTATGGCCTGACCACGGACCAGGTGATAGCCATCGCCAGCAATGGCGGTAGCAAACAGGCGCTGGAAACGGTGGAGCGGCTGTTGCCGGTGCTGTGCCAGCCCCCCTATGGCCTGACCCCGGACCAGGTGGTAGCCATCGCCAGCCAAGATGGCGGCAAGCAGGCGCTGGAAAGTATTTTTGCCCAGTTATCCAGCCCTGATCCGGCCTTGGCCGCGTTGACCAACGACCGCCTCGTCGCCTTGGCCTGCCTCGGCGGACGTCCTGCGCTGGATGCGGTGAAAAAGGGATTGCCGCACGCGCCGGCATTGGTCACAAGAACCCATAACCGTGTTCCCGAAGGCACGGCCCATCTGGTTGCCGACCACGCGCAAGTGGTTCGCGTGCTGGGGTTTTTCCAGTGCCACTCCCACCCAGCGCAAGCATTTCATGAAGCCATGACGCGGTTTGAGATGAGCAGGGAAGGATTGTTGCAGCTATTTCGCCGTGTGGGCGTCACAGAACTCGAAGCCATCAGTGGAACGCTTCCCCCAGCCTCCCAGCGTTGGCACCGCATCCTTCAAGCATTAGGGGTGAAAGGGGCGAAGCCGTCCTCTGCTTCGGCTCAAACTCCGAGCCAGGAGTCCGTGGATGCATTCGCCGATTCCCTGGAGCGTGAACTGGACGCGCCCAGCCCAATTCACGAGGCAGACCGGGCTCGGGCAAGCAACCGCAAACGGTCCCGATCAGAGAGTTCTGTCAACCGCTCCTCTGCACAGCAGGCTGCCGAGGTGTTCGTTCCCGAACAGCGCGATGCACCGCCTTTGCTCCGCCTCAGTAGCTGGGGCGTAAAACGCCAGCGTACCAGGATCGGCGGCCTCCCGGATCCTGGCATGCCGACGGACGGCGAACTGGCAGCGTCCAGCGCTGCGTTCTGTGAGCAAGATGCGGATCCCTTCGCAGGCGCAGCGGAAGATTTCCCGGTATTCGACCAAGAGGAGATCGCATGGTTGATGACGCTATTGCCTCATTGAGGCTCCGCCGGATCGGCATCAAAGGTCGACAGGAATCCGCCAAAAATTCTTTACTGACAGTGGGGTAGCTCAATGTTGGCTGTTTTTGCCAGAATCCCTGCCGCTCCTCATTGATGACACCGGAGCGAGCGGAACGACGGCGATGCAGCGTACCTTCGGCGATGTGGAGGGCAACGGCAGGCGCAAGCGGACGCGCCGGGAAATGTTTTTGTCGGAGAGATGGACCAGATGGTGCCGTGGAAGGCCCTGCTGACGCTGATCGAACCGCATTATCCGCTTTGGGGCCAACCTGGGCATCAGCCGTACCGGTTGAGACAATACTGCGGATTGGACCGGCCAGCCTTTCGTAGACATCCAGTTGCCATAATTGATGGCAATGACCGAGGTGTTTATGGGCAACAGCAAGCAGTACACGGATGAGTTCCGTGCCGAGGCGGAGAGGCAGGTGATCGAGCGTGGCTTCACGGTGGTTGACGTCGCCTCCCGCATAGGGATTCCCAAGCACACGTTGTATGGCTGGGTGCAGGCGGCCAAGAAGACGGTACCGGCCCCTGGAGCCCCGGCCGCGCCGAGCGACTCGGCCGAGATCCGCCGGCTCAAGGCTGAGCTGCGGCGGGTAACCGAGAAGCGCGACATCCTAAAAAAAGCCGCCGCGTACTTTGCCAAGGGGTAAGGGCGAAGTACGCGTTCATGCGCGCGCACGTCCGGGAGTTCCGTCTGGTGGCGATGTGCCGGGTGCTGGACGTGCAACGCAGTGGCTACTACGCCTGGCTGCGCCATGGCGCCAGTGCTCGCGAGCGCGAAGATCAGCGTCTGCTGGGGCTGATCAAGCACCACTGGCTGGCCAGCGGCACGGTGTATGGCTATCGCAAGATCACCCTGGACCTGCGCGAGGCCGGCGAGCGCTGCAGCCGGCACCGCGTCCTGCGGTTGATGAAAGCAGAAGGCCTGCGTGCCCAAGTCGGCTACGGCCGCAAGCCACGTCATCACGGTGGTCCCGTGGGCGTGGTGACCAATGTGCTCAACCGGGAATTCGCGCCACAGGCGCCGAACAAGGTCTGGGTCACGGACATCACCTACATCAGGACCTACGAGGGCTGGCTGTTCCTGGCGACGGTGATGGATCTGTACTCGCGGCAGATCGTCGGCTGGGCGACGGCGTCGACGATGACCAGCGATCTGGTACTGCAGGCGCTGGTGGCGGCAGCTTGGCGGCGCAAGCCGGGCCCAGGTGTGCTGGTGCATTCGGATCAGGGCTGTCAGTTCACCAGCAGCGACTGGCAGTCGTTCCTGAAAGCGCACCGGATGGTGCCGAGCATGAGCCGACGCGGGAACTGCCACGACAACGCCGTGGCCGAGAGCTTCTTCAGCGTCTTGAAGAAGGAGCCGATCAAGCGGCGGATCTACCCGACACGCGCCATGGCAGCATCGGACGTGTTCGACTACATCGAGATGTTCTACAACCCGATCCGCCGGCATGGTTCCGCTGCCGGGCTGTCACCTGTAGAGTTTGAAAGGCGCTACGCGCAGAGCCGCAACTGAGTGTCTACGGAACTCTGGCCAGTCCACCGAGCGCTGCTGCCAACGACCCCTAAAGGGGCCTAATTTTCACGGCAATTTTCGTGTTGCAACGAAAAAGGGCTTGCGGATGATCCGCAAGCCCTTGATATTTCTGGCGCCCGAAGTTGGACTCGAACCAACGACCCCCTGATTAACAGTCAAGTGCTCTAACCGGCTGAGCTATTCGGGCGGGGAGGCGCATTGTATAGAGGCCTTAGGGGCATGACAAGGGGGGCAAGGCAGCCTCCCCCCTCCAGCGCTAAGCTTCCTACTCCATCACCAGCATTCAGCTTCGTTCGCGCCTGTTGATGTCGTGCGGGCGCCAGTCTGGTCGAGGCTCAGCGCACCGCATTTCGTGTCCTTCTGCAAGTCGGTGGGCGTGGCTGTGAGCTTGAAAGTACTGGCGGTTGGCTGACCAGTAAAGCTCATTGTGTAGAACCGGTCTACGCCCGCGTCACACACCGGAGCTTTAGGTGGATTTCCGTCCTCGTTGAGGTACGACATTTTGAGTGTGTACTGGCGCTCCATCAACTGCGCTCCTTGCTGCACACATACCGCCGCAGCAGACCGGCGCGCCTTGACAACATAGGCCTGGTAGCTGGTGAAGGCGATGGCCGCCAGGATGCCCACGATCAGCACCACGATCATGATTTCGATGAGGGTGAAGCCGCGCTGCCGCGAAGGAGTGCCAAGAAGGGGACGCATCAATCGTTCCTCAGAAGTTCACGCCAGGACACGCGCTTCATGCTGAGCGCGCTGCTATTGGTGCCAAGACTGATCGTACTGGCATTGTCCAGACCGATCTGCATCTGATTGCCGATGAAGATGGGGCTGTTGGGACTGCTGTTCAGCCCGATCCCGGAAACAGGCTTGCCATTCAAGGTATCTCCGGTGCTGGAGCCACCGCTGCCGTCCAGATCGAAGAACGACTGCGGCATGCGCCCGCCCGTGAACGGATTGATCGCCATCACGAAGCCCTTGCCGCTGGGACTACAGACATCGCCCGAGTCGGGTATCCGAGTAGTGCCGATCAACGCGGTCCCCTGGAAGAAATTCGACACCACCATGCGCTCGCCCTCCGCCGTTCCGGAAGGGGGGATCAAGTCCATGTACCAGCCATTCACGCCAGGACTGGGCTGATCTTCGATGACGCGCACGGCATACCCGTTCACGACACCCTGCTGCTCGATATCGACCTTGTTCAAGGTGGAGCGATCCGACGCGATCGCGCTACCGCGATCGATCAAGCCATACCAGGTCTGCACGTCCTTGTTGGAAATATCTCCATCGGACAAGTACTTACCGGTACCGAAGAATACCCAGGTCAATCCTGTCGAAGGATCCTTTGCCGCGGTTGGCGCAGCGGTGATCGGCTGAGTCTTGGCAGCGTACTGCGCAGTGAACAGGCGCGTCGCCTTGCCGGAGGCACCAGTCATGTCGAAGCGCCACAGATTGCCTTTCAAATCGCCGGCATAGATTCGATCGACGATGTAGTCGTTGTTCGAGGACCACGCCAGCACCGAGGACAAGCCATTGTCGCCAGCCGCGCCGGTCGCAATGCTGCTGGAGTCCCCGCTCAGAATGTTGACCAGCACCAGATCGGCCGAATCGCCGCTATTGTTGGGACCATTACCGACCATTGCATACCACTGGCCGTTGCCAAGCTGCCCGATGATCGGCTTGCCAAGATTGTTCCCCAGCGCAGCAAGGTCGGTAGAGGTCTTGTCCCACAGCAGGGAAATGTTGTCAGGATCGGTGACGTCCAGCGCGAACATGCCCTTGCCGCCGCGCCCCATGGTTCCAATCAGAATGGAGCGCCAGCTCGCAGACGCCGTATCGTAGATGTCGGAAACGGTGAGCTCCCCATCCACGTAGTAGCGATGCTGGTACCCGGGATCGGTGTATTTCAGCAGGCCGTTCATCGCCGCCGCTGGCACGAACGCGAACTTTTCGGCGCCAGAGCCAGCGTCGAAACCATGCAACATGCCGTCGTTGGCGCCCACGTAAAGCATTGGAGTGCGCGTCGCCTTGGCAGCGGCAAACGAGGCGTATGCACTCGCGCCGGTAAAGCTTGCTGTGGTGTAGAGCCGCGCATTCGGCGAGCCCACATAAACCGGCTGCGAATTGACGATGTCGCCCAGGATGCCGGTCCGCGTGCGTAGCGTACCGTTGGTGTTGGACTTCTCGTTGGAACGATCCCCTCGCAAATAATCAATCTGCGCCTGGGTCGCAGTAGAGAGAGCAGTACCAGACAGATTCGAAGAGTTGAAATCCTTCAAAACGCCAGCACTGGCGAACTTGATGACCCGACTACTCCAGGAAGGAAAATTTTCGCCAGCGCTCCATGCCTGGGTAAGCGCACCGCTGGAACGATCGACCTTGTACCCTGCAACATCGCCACGCCACGTACCGGCGTAAAACGATGATTGATAGGCCATCGCGCCAGATTCCAATTTCGTCGTATTACTGGAAAGTGACGCCGCCGAACCCCTCAGTTGATCCAGGATACGCTGGAAAGCGCTTTTAAGGCTGCTGACCATCTTCGCGGCTTCGTTTGCGACATAGAAATTGTCAGCACGTTGGAAATCCTTATTGCCACCAACATATTCCCTATTCGTCCACCAAGCCTCAATCGCAAGGGGCTTGATATTAGTGTTAGGATCATATCCTGCCGGAACGGTGAAACCGCCGTATTTTCCAGCCAACCAATATTGATTCTTCACTTTGCTTTTGTAGTCGCCGCCCTCGACCACATCCACCCAATTCGTCGATACAGTCTGGATTCCCGGCAGATCAGAGCGCAGATCCTGAGTATGCGCATGATAAGCGAGCGCGGCAATATATCCAGAATTTCCATTTCCGTTAAAATTAGCGGAAGTTGCACGCGACAACGCAGTCGCATCAGACTGCCCTTCCATCTTCAAGATATTGGTCAGCAATTTGACGACATCGACGGCCTTGTCATTCTTAACCTCCTGCGGCATCGCAGGCTCATTGCTAAGGCTAGTACCACCATACCCTTGATTGCCCGGAAGGTTTTTATCGTTATGGGTATTGGTGTCACCAATACCAAGAATAACGTTCGTCTGACACCAATACGATATGGGGTCGAGCTTTTTATCATTCCATTTATTGATTACAGGAAAAGCATCCGCCTGCTGATAGCGCACATTGGCATCAGCACTGGTAAAGGCGGAGTAGGCGGCTACATCACCCTGTTTTTTGAAGTACCGCAAGGCCGCGTAATAAAGCTCGCTGACGTCGTCATTACTTTTGATGTTCTTGCCCGTCTTCATCTGCCCGAATTTATTCAGATAGTTGATGACACCACTATTGATGATAGGCTTGCTTGCGCCAACGAGAAGCGTCGCCGCATCCGCATCCGCCTTGTCCGGATTTACAACAAGCACGCCCGTCGTTGGATCCCACTCAGCATTTGGATTAGTTGCCGGCCCTTGCTCCGGCGCATACGTTTTTGGCCCTACAAACTTCTGCCTGGCACGCAAGACCCCTGTATCAACTCCATTACCATCGATATTCAAATATCCAAATATGCTGTATTTTATCCGTTGCGAATACTGCTGAATCAGCCCTTCTGGCTTATAGCCCTGCGAATACTTGACGCAATTATCTTCCAATCCTGCGGAACTGTCGCAGACCTTGACTCGCACACTTACGGCAAAAACCGCGTTATCGTCGGTTAGAACGCACTTATTTTTGCTATCGTAGCTTACACAGCTACCGTCCAATGTGTGTATTGCTGGATTGTATGGATATATCAAAGAAGTGTTGATATTGGTAGTGTTAACCACATCGACATTCTTCGTGATCCACATCTGGCTGCCGAGTCCATCTACACGAATCTTGAGGCTACTCCACTTGGAAGCGATGCCCCCCTTCACTGTATTGGCATCGGACACCGTGCGCCTCGGGAAATCTCTAACATCGACCCGCTCGCCGATTGCCTTCTCAACCACGGTGGTAGTCGGCGTATCGACCACGCGATATCCACCTGTCAATGCCGAACGGAATGGATCGATAGTCTGAGTCCCAGCCCAATTGAGAAAATTTCCCGACCAATAGCCATCTGCATCGCACTGATAATTAGCGTTGGGCTGAGCCTCGGTCCGATTGACCGGGTAAAAATAGCGATTGGCCTCAATCTCTTCGTAGTGGTATTTGTAACATTTGGACGAGTCAAAATAGCCCACATATTTCGTACCAACCACAAAATCGCCCAGGTTGGCCACACTAATCGCAGTGGGATACTCAACCGAAGGCACCAGCGCGAGATTACCGGGCACGTCACTGCCCACGTACAGCGGAGATTGCGACACGTCGACCTCCGCGCCCGCACCACCGATGGTCCCGATCAGGAGACCTGCCGCCACGGCGAGGAACGAGTCCCTGCGCTTCGCATTTTTTGCCCGACTGGTCATGGTGAAGGCCTTTACTTGACGGTGACGTTGGTTTGCAGGACGACGATCGCGCGCCCATCTGCGGCCGCGGGGCTGGCGCTGCGCGCGATGATCCGGTAGTAGTGTTCGAGCGAGGTACCGCCGGCACCGCCGTACTGATTCTGATTGACGCTCGACCCCAGGCCCAGTTGGTCTTCGCTGGTGCGCTGACCCAGGTATTGGATGTAGTACTGCGGGGGGCCGGGTTGCAACGTCTGGGCGATTTTGGCATCCACCCAACATTCTTCGGCACCCAGCGTGCATCCGCTGACATTGCCGGTATAGGTATTACTCGGTATGGCAGGGCAGACGGTAGTGCCGGATGAGCAGTTGAATCCCACGGGATTGCCGCTTGCGGCGCCCTGGATGACTTTTTCCGCATCGCGCAGCGCGCCTTCCGCCGCCTGGAATGCCAGACTGCGGTCACGCATGTTGGAAGACATCCGCTCCTCCAGCAACGTGCTGCGCAGCACGGCCAGGCCCAGCAAGGTCATGACCAGCAGCAGCAGCAGCACGATGATGAGGGAGATGCCGGATTGCCGACGGATGGACGAATGCATGCTCACGAATTCCTGTTCCTGATGCTCACGATGGTCGTGAATTCACGCGACAGCGGCGTGTTGTCGCTGCTCACGGCGTCCCCGGAATTGACCGTCATGGTGATCTTGACCGCAACCACGTTGGCCCAATCAGCGACGGCAGCGCCTGTGACGTAGCCGCTCTTTCCGGTAACCAGATACTCGAACTGCAAATTCGAGACACCTTCGGTGATTTCGTTTGCGTTGACCGTGCCGCCCGGCCCGAGCACAGCCTGGTATAGCGAGGTGCCGCGCGGGTTGTCCGCGACATACCAACGCACCGCGCGCAACTCGGTCAGCAGGGAATTCATCTCGTAGGTGTAGTTATTGGAGCCGGCAGCACAGACTCCCGGCAGACGTCCTAGCCGATTGCATGCGTTCAAGGCGCCGCTCTTGTAGGTAACACTGGTGCCCGAGACGCCATCGGCTTGCAGCACTGCAACCTGTTGTCGGTCGCACAGCAACATCACCGCATTGGTATGAAGATCGGCGGCGGCGGCGTTGAGCGTCAGGGTCTGGCTGCCGGCGTTGTGCGCAGTGACGGTGGCGCCACCATTGCTTGCGGACAGGACCTGGATCGCATCGGTGCCGCTCTTGGAGGTGATACCCGGCGGGCCGCTGTTGTCGAAGCCCTGCAGCGGCTGCGCCCAGTTCTTCCACCACTCGGACGTGGGATCAGACAGTACGTTGGCCACAGGCAACCCGGAGTCGCAGGGGTTACCGCCCGCCTCTCGGATATCCCGGGCCATCATTTCGAAGGCGATGCGGGCCGATTCCTGCACCCGGCTCAGGCCTTCGGTGGCCGCGTAGGCCTTGCGATTGGACAGGAAGATGCCGATGGCAGCGCCGACGACCAGCAAGCCGAGCAGCATCGAAATCATCAGTTCGACCAGGTTGAAGCCGGACTGACGGGACGGTGAGGTGCGAAGAAAAGAAGGCTTCACAGCTGCGTCACCGTATCGAGCGTTTGCGTGGCACTACCAATACGGGACTGGCTGGCATCTGCAGCACGGCTATCGTCCCACTGGATGCTGACCTTACATTTGCCATCCAGGCATGCAATAGAACCGCAGGTCGTCGTGGGATCGCCGCCGATGGTGTTTTGCAGAGCGCCAAGCCACGCGGCTTGATCATTCTGGATCAGGCTGCCGCCGGTCGGCGGCTTGCAGACCATGCCGGCAGTGTTGTATTTGCCGATCAGCGCAGCGTCGCGGTTGGCGCGCATCGCATCCAGAATGGTGTAGGTCTGCATGACGATCTGACTGCGCTGCATCGCGCTCTGGTTGTTGCGTAGCGCGGTGGTCTGCATCGCGGCCACGCCGAGCATGCCGATCCCGAGGATCAGCACGGAGATCATCACCTCGATGAGGGTGACGCCGGCGATGTTCCTGCCGCTGTGGAATCGTTTCATGGCGCCTCTGCTTGTCAAGGAGCGGTCTGGCCCGGACACTGGCCGCCGTTCGAACTACGCGCGATGGAAATCCGACTGCCCCCGCTCATGGACACGCTGCGCACGTTGTCGGAGGGACTGGTGACCGGCATGCAAACGACGAGCACTGCATCGCTGTTCAATGGCGTACCGTTGCTGTCGCGGGCAATGCCGTCGGCATTGAACGTGAGCTTGTCGCCCAGCGCATCCAGTGCCGAACTGGAAACGGACAGGCCGGTGCGCAGCGTCGTTGTCCGCAACACGGTGCCGTCGCGCGCCACCGTCAGCACATGGGTCCAGTCGCCGCCGCTGGCGCAGGTGCTGCCGTTGTCGCTGCGGCACAGACTGACCCCGCCGTTCAGGCGCACCGCCTCCGAGCGCGATACCTGCAAGGCGGCGACCAACTCATTGGCGGTGCTGGTCAAGCGGTTGCTGCGGATCAGCATGGTGAAGCTGGGAAATGCCAACGCCATGATGATCGCCAGCACGGCGACCGTGACCATCAGCTCTACCAGCGTGAACCCGCGCAGCCTGGATACGGCAAGGCGGCGCTGCTCAGGAACACACATATCGTTTCCCCAAATTTCCCCAGGCGAACACTAACGGGTGTACCGCCGCCGCACCAGCCATTGCCGACGGATGGCGGATATGGGCGGCTGGACGGATCGTGCGAACCGGCGCCGTTGCCGGCATGATGCGCGTCCGCCCTCCTCCGCCCGCTCTCGATGCCCTCCCCCGCGTACTCGAACGACCAGTTGCAAGTGCTCAAGCAACCATCCACGCTGATCTGGATCGTCATGGCCGGCGAATGCATCGCCGCCATTCTGGCGCTGACCCCGAGCCAGGGCCCAGGGGGAAACCGCTGGGTCTACTTCGGCCTGGCCTCGCTCGGTATCCAATGGGTGGCATTGCTGACCCTGGCCAGCCTGCTGATGCTGCGCCGCGCCCTGGCCGGCAGAGGCATCCTGCCGATCACTGCCGCGACGCTTGGCCTGATGCAGTTGCTGACCTGGTTGATCAGCTGGGTGATCCTGTCTGCGTTCGGCGACTACTGGCAGCTGTCGACCGCAGCATGGCTGACGCTCTCGCTGCAGCTGTCCGGCATCACCTTGCTGATCGGCCTGCTCGGTATGGCTGCGCTGAACAACCATATCCGCATCAAGCAATTGGTCGAACGCGCCAAGCAGGCGGAAATCGACGCGCTCACCGCGCGCGTGCAGCCGCACTTCCTGTTCAATACGCTCAATACCGCGGTGATGCTGGTGCATCGCCAACCGCAGCAAGTCGAGCAGTTGCTGATGGATCTATCCGATCTGTTCCGCGCCGCGCTGGCAACGCCCGACCTGGTCAGCCTCGACGACGAGATCGACCTGGCGAGGCGCTATCTCGACATCGAAGCCATTCGTTTCGGACCGCGCCTGCGCGTGCGCTGGGAGCTGCCGTCGCCGCTGCCGCAGGCCAGAGTCCCGCGGCTTTCGCTGCAACCCCTGGTCGAGAACGCAGTGCATCACGGGATCGAATGCTCGCCCGATGGCGGCGAGATCCGCATCGCCATCGGCCAAGCCCACAACCGACTGAAGATCGAGGTCAGCAATACGCTGCCCCCGGCCGGTTCCACGCCGCACCTGGGTCGTGGCCACCGGGTCGGATTGTCGGCATTGCGCACGCGCCTGGAAAGCATGCAGGGCGGCGTCCTGAGCACGGGCCTGGAGGACGACGCGTTGTTCGTGGCGACGATCCGGATCGAACTCAGGCCATGACCCGATAACAAGGCCGGTACTCGCCGGAGATCTTCATCCGGCGCTGCTCGACGAAGGCGCGCAGCAGTGCGTCCAGGGCCTGCATCATGTCCGCGTCGCCATGGATCTCGAACGGGCCGTACTGCTCGATGCGGCGCATGCCGTCTTCCTTGACGTTGCCGGCGACGATGCCGGAGAAGGCGCGGCGCAGATCCGCCGCCAGGGCGTGCGGCGGGCGGCCGTGATGCAGATCGAGCGCGGCCATCGCCTCGTGGGTCGGCACGAACGGACGCTGGTATTCCAGCGGGATGTCCACCGACCAGTTGAAGTAGAACGCGTCCTTCTGCTCCTTGCGGTGCAGGCGCACTTCCTGGATGCCCTCGGCCATCTTGCGCGCCACCGCGACCGGATCGCCGACCACGATCTCGTAGCGCGAGGTGGCGATCTCGCCCAGGGTCAGGCGCAGGAAGCGGTCGATCTGCTGGAAATACGGCGCGGCGATGGTCGGGCCGGTCAGCAGCAGCGGGAACGGCAACGCGCGATTCTCCTCGCGCAGCAGGATGCCGAGCAGGTACAGGATCTCCTCGGCGGTGCCGACGCCGCCGGGGAACACGATGATGCCGTGGCCGATGCGGACGAAGGCCTCCAGGCGCTTCTCGATGTCCGGCATGATCACCAGGTGGTTGACGATCGGGTTCGGCGACTCGGCGGCGATGATGCCCGGCTCGGTGAGGCCGATGTAGCGGTTGTCGTGCTTGCGCTGCTTGGCATGGGCGATGGTGGCGCCCTTCATCGGCCCCTTCATCGCGCCCGGGCCGCAGCCGGTGCAGATGTCCAGCCCGCGCAGGCCCAGCTCGTAGCCGACCTGCTTGGTGTACAGATACTCGTCGCGCGAGATCGAATGGCCGCCCCAGCACACCACCAGGTTGGGATCGGCCGGCTGCAGGATGCGCGCGTTGCGCAGCTGCCCGAACACGGCATTGGTGATGCCCTCGCCGGACTCCAAGTCGGCGGCCGATTCCGGCCCCAGTTCGATGGCCATGTAGGCCAGGTCGCGGACCACGGCGAACAGCAACTCGGCCACGCCGTTGATGATCTCCCCGTCCACGAACGCCATCGCCGGCGCATTGAGCAGGTCGATGCGCACGCCGCGATCGCGCTGCACCACCTGGATGTCGAAGTCCGGATAGAGGTCGCGCGCGGCGCGCGGGTCGTCGGACGCGCTGCCGCTGGTCAGCACCGCCAGCGCGCAGCGCCGCAGCAGTTCGTGCAGGCCTCCGCTGGACGCGTCGCGCAGGCGCACCACTTCCACGCGCGAGAGGATGTCCAGGGCGCCGCGCGGGTAGATCCGCGCATCCACTACCGGCAGCGCCCGTGCCGCCGTATTGCTCGTCGTCATATCGCAATTCTTGTCGTTGTCGTCAACGGCGACTGTAGCGTCAGCCTCCGCAAAAGAAAACGGCCGGGTTACCCCGGCCGTTTCGTGTAACGCCTGCGCGAAGACCCGGTTAGAACGTATAGCGCAGCGTCAGCAGCAGCGACCAGCGCTGCGACGGGTTCTGCGTTTCGTTGATGGCCAGATCGGTCGGCGCATAGGTGCCGTTGCGGTTGTACAGGCTGGTGCTGGAGATATCGTAGATGTACTTGCCGTCGGCGGTGACGCCGGCCACGTTGGCCAGGTTGCGTACCAGCGGGAAGTCGGCACGGTGCTCCACACCCCAATCCTTGTTGAGCATGTTCAGCACATTGAACATGTCCAGACGGATCTCGCCCTTGTGGCCCTTGGCAAAGCCGGGAATTTCCTGGCTGAAGGACATGTCCAACTGGTTCACCCATGGCGCACGCGAGGAATTGCGCTCGGCAACGTCCCCCTTGTAGCGCGCCAGCTCCGGATGCTTGCCGATGTACTCCCAGAACGACGAGGACAGCTGCTGCGAGGTCGCATTGGCCCAGACCACGTCGTTCGGACCGGACGGCACGTAAGCCAGCGAGCGGCCGGACGACAGACCCAGGCCCTGGGCATCGTTGCCGAACACCCAGCTGTACGGCGCGCCGTTGTGGCCGTCGTAGAACGCGGAAACGCGGGTCGCGTAGTCGCCGAAGAACTTATGCTCCCAGCTCAGCTGCGCGATGATGCGGTTGGGGATGGAGTAGTTGGAAATGCCAGCGGCATCGTCGGACGGGTTGTACCAGGCGCGATTTTGATAGCTGCTGTAGGCGACGCTGGAGGTGCCCGGGTTCACTTCGGTGGCGCGGCTGTAGGTGTAGGCCAGCATCGCGCTCCAGGTGCCGTCGAAGGGCTTCTTAAGCGATACGGTGAAGTTGTCCGACTTACCCTTGTCCGTATTGGTCAGATAGATGACGTTGCTGAACGACGCATTCTTGTTCCAGTTCGCGGTGTTGGTGCTGCCCGGTGCCTGGTTCGGGAAGCGTGCATAGGTGTAGCGTCCATCCGGCAGCGTGCCGGTCGGCGCGCCCATGTTCAGATCCTGATACAGGATGCCCTTGTCGACGTCGAGGTGCTGATATTCCGCGGTGAACACCAGGTCCTGCCACGGCAGCTGGTGGTCCAGGCCCAGGGTGTACTTGTAGACGGCCGGCAGCTTGAAGTTGGGATCGACCACGTTCACGGTCATGCTCGAGCTGCCCAGGCCCGGCGGCGTCACCGTGCCGCCCGGGACGTTCTGGCCGAACGGATCTGCACTGAACGCCGGATCGGCGGCGGTCTTACGACGGTTGACGTCGTAGGTGGTCACAGCGACGCCATTGTTGGAATAGGGGTTACCCACCCATACCGCCGGCGTGTTGGAGACGAACAGACCGGCACCGCCACGCAGTTGCGTCGGGCGCTCGGTATCCAGGTCGTAGTTGAAGGAGAAGCGCGGCTGCAGGACACTGTTGCCGTCGATGGTGCCGGTGTTGGAGAAGCCGAAGCCGCCCACTGACGCGTTGGCGTTGGCCGGGGTCGCGCGCAGGCCGCACGCGCCGAAATTGCCGGTGACGCCCGCGTCCGCGGCGAAACACGGATTGTAGGTCGGCATCGGATTGACCTTCGGCACGTCGTAGCGCAGGCCGTACTGGATCGACAGGCGATCGGTCGCCCGCCAGGTGTCCTGCAGGAACAGGCCGTACTGCTTCATCTTGAAGATGGCGGCGACGTTGTCCAGGGTATAGCCTGCGGCCGGCTGCGAGAGCTGATAGCGGCGATAGGTGCCACTGGCGAAATCGGCGATCGAGTTGAAGGCGTAGGTGCCGTTGTAGCGCTGCAGGAACAGGTTGTAGACCTCGTCCTGCTGGTAGTCGATACCGGCCTTGGCCACGTGGTCGCCGAGGAACCAACTACCGGCGAAGTACGCGTTCCAGCTCTTGACGCTGAGCACATTGGCCTGGCTGGAATAGTCGGTGCCAAGCAGCACGCTGCTGCCGGTGTCGGCGCCACTGGTGCGCACGGTGATTTCGGGCTGGTAGCCGCCGACCAGCGGCGCACGGTCCTGCTCGAACTTGCTGTAGCCCACCGACGCTTCGGTGGAGAACTTCTCGCTCCAGTCGTCGTAGAAGCTCAGCGCATAGCTGGTGTTGGTCTTGTTCAACACGTACCAGTTGCTCGACAGCTTCAGCTGTGTGGAACTGCTGGCGGTGATGATCGGCTCGTCTTCTTCGGTACGGCTGAAGCGCAGGCTGGCGCGGTGGTAGTCGCTGATGTTCCAGTCGAGCTTGGCCAGGTAGCGCTTGCTTTCGATGTCGGTGCTGGCCGAACCGTCGTCGCCCGGCGAAAGCCCGAGGTTCTGCGCGGTCGTGGTGATCTGCTGGAGCTGCGCCGTGGTTACGCCGCTCACCTTGCTGATGGCGCTGGAATCGGAGGTGCCCCAGATCGCGCCCGGGGCCTCCTTCTTGCTCTCCTCGTAGGAAGCGAAGAAAAACAGCTTGTCCTTGAGGATCGGCCCACCCAGGGTCGCGCCCTTGGTTGTGTCCTTGGTGTAGCCGGTCCACTTGGCGTCGGTCTCGCCCTTGCCGATCATGTCGTCGGCGTTCTGGTAGACGTAGTAGGCAGAGCCGTGGAAATCGTTGGTACCGCTCTTGGTGACGGCATTGACCCAAGCGCCCACGCCGCGGCGGGTGGCGACGTCGAAGTTGGCGGTGGAGATGTTGTAGCTCTCGATCGCGTCCTGCGAGATCGGCGTGCCTTTGGTCGGCAGGCCGTTGTCGTTCAGACCGAAGGGATCGCCCGCGCTGATGGTGTCGACGGTGATGCTGTTGTAGCGATTGTTCTGGCCCATTGCCGAGAACGCGCCGCGATCGCGGTCGGTGACCACGACGCGGGGATCGGAACGCACCACGTTCTGGATCGAGCGGTCCGGCATCGGCGTGCGGTCGAGATCGCCGCGCGACAGGTTGGTGGAAATGCCCTTGTTGTCCGAGGTGAACGCCTCGGAACCGCGTGCGGCGGTGACCTGCATCGACTCCAGCGTGGCGACGTCGCCGGTCAGCTGCGCATTGACGCTGGCGACCTGATCCAGGCCCAGATAGATGCCCTCCTGGGTCTGGGTGCCATCGCCCGGCTTGGTGATGGTGACGTTGTACGGGCCGCCGACGCGCAAGCCGCGCGCGTTGTAGCGGCCGCTCGCATCGGTGCTAGCGCGGCTGACCGTTCCGGATTCGACGTGGGTAATGGTCACTTCGGCGCCCGCGACGGGCTGGCCATTGTGGGTGACCATGCCACCAATGCCGGAGGAGGTGCTCTGGGCGAACACAGGGGCGGCGGCGAGCGCAGCAACGAGGCCAAGGGTGAGCTTGGACATCCGGAGACGGCGGGGTTGAGTCATTGCAATAGCCTCGATGGAAGTTGACGAAATGCGCATAGCGCGCCGTCCTGGTCGGCGCACGGCAGCGGAATGAGGTTCGTGCCCCCTTGCTAGATCCCCCGCAAGGTTTAACATCAGCTTAACACCATAGTGCCGATTTGTTGCCGAAACGTGACGAACTGGAACAAATGGACATGACGTCCTCTACATCACAGTTTGCGTGGTCGTGGCGTTGGCGCCAGCGCAG
The DNA here is from genome assembly GCF_017301775.1 of Xanthomonas translucens pv. undulosa. Taxonomy (NCBI): domain Bacteria; kingdom Pseudomonadati; phylum Pseudomonadota; class Gammaproteobacteria; order Lysobacterales; family Lysobacteraceae; genus Xanthomonas; species Xanthomonas translucens. Next base: position 4,248,411 of record NZ_CP063993.1, on the reverse strand, counting down.
CTGGCGTGCGATCGCCGCCACTATCCTGCGCATCGCAGCATCGGCACGGATCGAGAGAGATGGCACGGCACCGCGCAGGCGCGCGGCGGACCGCCGCTCAGCCGGCGACCGGCAGCTTCAGATAGACGCCGAGGCCGTCCAGGAACATCTGCACCGAGATCGCCACCAGCAGCATGCCCATCAGCCGCTCGACCGCGATCAGCACGCGCATGCCGAGCAGCTTGTACAGCAGGGTGCCGGAAAACAGCAGCGCCGAGGTGCCGATCCAGGCCAGGATCAGCGCCAGGCTCCATTCGCCCAGCCGGGTGGGTTCGTTGCTGCCCATCAGCATCACCGCGGCCATGCCCGACGGCCCGGCCACCAGCGGGATCGCCAGCGGCACGATGAACGGCTCGCCGTCGGGGATCTCGCCCATCAGCCCTTCCGGGCGCGGGAAGATCATGCGGATGCCGATCAGGAACAGCACGATGCCGCCGGCGATCGACACCGATTCCTGGCGCAGGTGCATCACTTCCAGCGCGTACTTGCCGCCCCACAGGAACGCCATCAGCACGCCCAGCGCGATCAGCAGTTCGCGCGCCAGCACCACGCGCTGGCGCTTGGCCGGCAACGGTTTGAGCACGCTGAGGAATACCGGGATGTTGCCCAGCGGGTCGAGGATCAGGAACAGCAGCAAGGCTGCCGACAGGATGGTCATGCCAGGGGATTCCAGATCGCGCCGCGGTGCGCGGCGCCGGCGGGCGCCAGCAGTTCCACGCAGGCGGCCGCGTAGTGCGCCGGATCGACCGCGTCCAGGTCTTCCTGGTGGGTGTAGGCGCGTGCGCGCAGCGCGCTGCGCATCGGCCCGGGCTGCAGTCCGGCCACGCGCACCGTCGAGGCCGCCAGTTCGCCGTGCAGGGTCGCCAGAAGGCCTCGGCGGCCATGCTGGGCCACGCCGTAGCCGCCCCAGTAAGCCTGGCCGACACGCGCCGGGTCATCGAGCGCGAACACGATCGCCGCGTCCGCCGCCTGCTTCAGCAGCGGCAGGCAAGCCTGGGTCAGCCAGCCCGGGGCGGTCAGGTTGATGTGGATGGCGCGCGCGAACTGCGCCGGGTCGGCGTGTTCGAGCGGGGTCAGGCCGACGAAATCGGCGACGCAGTGCAGCAGTCCGTCCAACCGCCCGAGCTCGGCCTGCAGCCGCTCGGCCAGCGTCGCATAGTCTTCCGGCGTGGCGCCGAGCAGGTCCAGCGGATACAGCAGCGGCTGCGCGCCGATGGCGGCGATCGCGTCGTAAACCCGGTTCAGGCGCGCCGGCTTGTGCCCGAGCAGCACCACCGTGGCGCCGGCCTGGGCGCAGGCCATGGCCGCGGCACTGCCCAGCCCGCCGGCGGCGCCGCACACCAACACCACGCGCTGCGCCAGCGCGCCCGCGTGCATCGCCGCCGCCGCTGTCACGGCTGGTAGGCCTCGGCCACAATGCGCTGCAACTCGCCGGATTCGAACAGTTCCATGGTGATGTCGCAGCCGCCGATCAGTTCGCCGTGGATGAACAGCTGCGGGAACGTCGGCCAGTTCGAATGGCGGGGCAGATTGGCGCGGATCTCGGGCTCGTCGAGCACATTGACGGTGTGCAGCCGATCGGCGCCGGCGGCCAGCAGGGCCTGCAGCGCGCGGCTGGAAAACCCGCACATCGGATACTGCGGCGTGCCCTTCATGAACAACACGATGGGATGGCGTTCGACGTCGGCCTGGATGCGCTCCATCACCTGCATGCGGGTTTTCTCCTGCTGGGGCGAAAGAACGACCTTGGCGGTCGGCTAGACTTTCGCGTAGCAGCATAGTGTAAGCCCTGCGCATGGCAGTACCGAAACACGCCCCCGAAACCGCTCCAGAGGATCCATGGCCATCGAACTCGCTCCCCTGCCGTACGACCGCGCGGCGCTGGCGCCGCACCTGTCCGCCGAGACCCTGGACCAGCACCACGGCCAGCACCAGCGCGCGCTGGTGGAACGGCTCAATGCCCAGATCGCCGGCAGCGAATTCGCCGACCTGCCGTTGCAGGACCTGGTGCGCCGCACCCAGGGCCGCCTGTTCCATCACGCGGCCGAGGTATGGAACCACGCGTTCTATTGGCGTGGACTGCGTCCGCGCGGCGGCGGCGAACCTGGCGGCGCGCTCGGCGAGCGCATCGCCAGGAACTTCGGCGATTTCGCCCGCTTCAAGGCCGAGTTCGAACACATGGCGCTGGCTGTGTTCGGCTCGGGCTGGGTGTGGCTGGTGCAACGCCCGGACGCCACGCTGGCGCTGCTCGCCACCGTCAACGCCGGCTCGCCGCTGACCGGCGAGGACACCCCGCTGCTGGCCTGCGACCTATGGGAACACGCCTACTACATCGACTACCGCGGCGACCGTGCGCGCTACCTGGAAGCGTTCTGGAAGCTGGTGAACTGGGAGTTCGTGACGGCGAACATGGTTTGAAGCCGGGATTCGGGATTCGATCTGACTGGCCGGCGGCATCGTTGCATTGCCCCAGCCACGCCCAACCACGCACAGGCATGGCCGGGGCGCGGCCGTCGGCACCCGCTCAGCCCTGCGCGCGCAGCGCCTTGATCACCGGGGCGACCTGGTCGTCGCGCTGCAACTGCGCGCCGACCGTCTGCAGCGCCTGCGCCAAGGCCTCAGGCGTGTCCTCGCGCAACGTGGCGTGGCCAACCTTGCGGCCTTCGCGCGCTTCCTTGCCGTAGTCGTGCCAATGTCCGCCCGGCTGCGCCAGCACCGGCACGGCGTCGGGCATCTGCCCAATCCAGTTGAGCATGCAGGCATGGCCGAGCATGCGCGTGGACCCCAGCGGCAGGCCCAGCACCGCACGCAGGTGGTTCTCGAACTGCGAGGTCTCCGCGCCTTCGATGGTCCAATGGCCGGAGTTGTGCACGCGCGGCGCCATCTCGTTGGCGAGCAGTTCGCCGTCGCGACAGAACAGCTCCAGCGCGAACACGCCCACATACTGCAAGCGCTCGGCCAGCGCCTGCGCATGGGCGATGGCGGCCCGCTGCAGCGCCGTATCGGCCTGCGCCGGGGCCAGACTGGCCGACAGTACGCCCTGCACATGCCAGTTCTCGGTCAGCGGCCAGGTGCGGAACTCGCCGTCGCGGCCGCGCGCCGCGACCACACTGATCTCGCGCTGGAACGGCACGAAGGCTTCCACGATCAGGCCCACGCTGGTCGCCTGCGCACCCAACGCGGACCAGGCCGCATCGGCGTCGGCCGCGGACTTGATCCGGAACTGGCCCTTGCCGTCGTAGCCCAGGCGCCGGGTCTTGAGAATGCACGGGGTGCCGATCTGCGCCAACGCAGCGTCCAGTTCGGCGCGGCTGTCGATCGCGGCGAAATCCGGCACCGGAATGCCCAGTTCGCGAAACAGGGTCTTCTCGGCCAGCCGATCCTGCGCCACTGCCAGCGCGCGCGGATTCGGGAACACAGGCACCCGCTCCGCCAGCCATTCGGCACTGGCCGCCGGCACGTTCTCGAAATCGAAGGTGGCCACATCGACCTTGGCCGCGAACGCGGCCAGCGCCGCCTCGTCGCGGTAGTCGCCGACCTGCAGCGGCGCGACCTGCCCGGCGCAGGCGTCGGCCACCGTATCCAGCATCACGAAGCGCAGGCCCAGCGGCGCGCCGGCAACGGCGAGCATGCGCGCCAGCTGGCCGCCGCCCAGAATTCCGACAGTGGTACTCATTGGCGCGGGTCGTCCTTGGCCATCACCTCGTCGGTCTGGCGCTGGCGGAAGGCGTGCAGCGCGGTGCCGATGTCGGCATGCTCGGCGGCCAGCATCGCCGCGGCGAACAGCGCGGCATTGGCCGCACCGGCGTTGCCGATCGCGAACGTGGCGACCGGGATGCCGGCCGGCATCTGCACGATCGACAGCAGCGAATCCAGGCCATTCAGCGCCTTGGACTGCACCGGCACGCCGAGCACCGGCACTGCGGTCTTGGCCGCGAGCATGCCCGGCAGGTGCGCCGCGCCGCCGGCGCCGGCCACGATCGCGCGCAGGCCGCGGGTGGAGGCCGCTTCGGCATAGGCGAACAGCACGTCCGGAGTGCGGTGCGCGGACACAACCTTCACTTCATAGGGCACGCCCAGCGCATCGAGTTTCTGCGCTGCATGCTGCATGGTCTCCCAGTCGGAGCGGGAACCCATCACGATGCCGACGAGCGGCGTGGTTTGCTTGGAGGTCATGGCCGTCCCCTGCCTTAAAGACGTATTCTAGCCGTCTTCCACGCAAGACGAAGACCGGATGGATCGCAAACTGCTCGACCTGCTGTGCTCGCCCGATACCCGCCAACCGCTGGCCCTGCTGGATGCGCGCGGGCTGGAGGCGCTGAACCGCGCCATCGCCGCCGGCGGCGTGCAGCGCGCCGACGGCAGCCCGCAGGCGCAAGCGCTGCGCGAGGCGCTGATCACCCGCGACCGCAAGCAGCTGTTCCGCGTCGACGACGGCATCCCGGTGCTGTTGGCCGAAGAAGCGATCGGCACCGCCCAGCTCACCGACTTCCCCGGCAAATGAGCGGCGCCGCGGCGCCGCTGCAGCCGCCGGCGCAGGCATCGATCGACGCCGATGTGGCACGCGCGCTGGCCGAGGACATCGGCAGCGGCGACGTCACCGCCGCGCTGCTGCCCGACCGCGCCGACCGCGCCTACCTGCTGTGCAAGCAGGACGCAGTGATCGCCGGCCGGCCCTGGTTCGACGCCTGCCACCGCACACTGGACCCGCAGGTGCGGATCGACTGGCACATCGCCGAGGGCGAGCACGTGGCCGCCGGCACCGTGCTGGCGCTGTTGCACGGGCGCAGCCGCGCGCTGGTCAGCGCCGAGCGCGCCTCGCTGAACTTCCTGCAGACCCTGTCCGCCACCGCCACCGCGACCGCCGCTTACGTGGCCGCGGTCGCCGGCACCGGCGCGCGCATCCTGGACACGCGCAAGACCCTGCCCGGCCTGCGCCTGGCGCAGAAGTACGCGGTGCGCTGCGGCGGCGGCAGCAACCACCGCTTCGGCCTGTACGACACGGTGATGCTGAAGGAAAACCACATCCACGCCGCCGGTTCGCTGAGCGCGGCGGTGCAGGCGGCGCGTGCGCAGTGGCCGCAGCTGCCGCTGGTGGTCGAAGTGGAAACGCTGGCGCAACTGCGCGAAGCGTTGACGGTGGGCTGCGACCGCATCCTGATCGACGATTTCGACGCGGCGCAACGCCGCGAAGCGGTGGCGATCGCCGCGGCGGCGCCGTTCCACCGGGCGATTCCGTTGGAGGTCTCCGGCGGCGTCGACCTGGACGGCGTGCGCGCGATCGCCGCCGACGGCGTGGACTGCATCTCCATCGGCGCGCTGACCAAGCACGTGCAGGCGGTGGATCTGTCGCTGAAGCTGGGACCGCCGCCGCACTGACTTCACGGCCGCGGTCCCGCCGCTCTGCGACGCTGCGCACATTCCCTATTCCCCGAGTTCGCCGATGGCCCGCCACTGGTTCGCGTTGTTGTGTGCCGCCGCCCTGTTTCCCGCAGGCCGCGCGGCCGCCGCGGAGGTGTGCGATCTGCCGCCGCGCTTCGGCCTGAGCCCGGCCGCGGTGGCCATCGTGCACACCGCCTGCAACGAGCACCGGCTGTGGTGGCGGCCGTTCATCGATAGCAACGGCCGGCTCGCCGGCCTGCGCGTGACCGAGGCCGAGCGCAGTTATCTGGCCGATCACGGCATCGAGGCCTGGCAGCGCGTGGCCGCGTATTGGCGCGACAGCGGCACGCTGGACGCGATGGGCGGCAGCGACGGCGCCACCAGCTGCCAGCAGCTGGACGGCTCACGCTACCGGCAGGCGGACTGCCGTGCGTTCCTGGTCGACAACCCGTGGTCGGCGGCGTTCGTGTCCTGGGCGATGGTGCGCGCCGGGGTCGATGGCTTCCATTCCTCGGTGCGGCACATCGACTACATCCGCGCCGCCTACCAGGCCGGTAGCGACGGCCTGCCCTACCGCTATGCCGACCCGCAGCAGGACAAGCCGGCGCCGGGCGACCTACTGTGCTTCCTGCGCGGGCGCAAGCAGCCGCTGGGCGCGGCCGGGCTGCGCGAGGCGCTGGCGCGCGGCGGCGCGCTGCCGTGGGAGTCGCATTGCGACATCGTGGTCGCGGCCAACGTCGGCGGCGACCACACGTTGTACCTGATCGGCGGCAACGTGCTCAACGCGGTGACCATGCGCAAGTTGCCGCTGGACCGCGCCGGCCGCCTACAACTGGAGGCACCACTGGCGCAGGACCAGGTCGGCGACGACGGCGCCGGCCTGGAGTGTACGCCCGGCCGGGAGGAACTGTGCGACTTCAATCGCCAGGATTGGGCGGCGCTGCTGCAGTTGCAACCGCAGGCGCAGCTGCGGCCGCTGGCGCTGCAGGGTGTGGTTCCCGCAGTGGAGCCGGCCGCGCTGCCGGCCGCTGCGCCGATGGCGCCAGCGCCGGCATCCGGCACTGCGCCGGCCGCGGCACCGGCGACACCCGTGCCGCAATCGCAAGCGACCGAACCGCTGCCGGAGCGCTAGCGTCTTATCGACCGCTTGCGACCTTCCGCATCCATGCCGGTTCGCCTCGGGCCATCGGTCGCAGTAGACAGTCGGTGAGGCCCGTCGCGACTGAAGTCGCTCCCACAAAAGGCCATGAGCCGTACACGCAAACTCCCCGCTCGAAATCCACGCCTCCTCGAATCCATGCCCCGGCTCCGGCTTCGAGTCCCGAGTCCCGAGTCCCGAGTCCCGAGTCCCGAGTCCCCAACCAAGCATTGCCGCCCCACCCCGCGCCTCGCTACAGTGACGCATGCCTAGCCTGATCCTGTGGATGATTGCCGGCGCTGCGGTGTTCGCGTTCTGGAACGCGTCGCGCGCCGCCGCCGAACGCGCCGAGAGTCTCGGCCGCAATGCCTGCAAGGCCGCCGATGTGCAGTGGCTGGACCAGAGCGTGCACGGCACCGGCCTGCGCCTGCGGCGCCTGCCCAGCGGCTGGCTCGGCTTCGAGCGGACCTTCCGCTTCGATTACTCCTACGATGGCGTCGATCGCCACAGCGGCCGCCTGGTGCTGCTCGGCGATCAGCTGATCGCCTTCACCGGCCCCTCGGTGGCCACGGTGACGGCGCTGCACGAAGGACGTGCGCCGCGCGAGTGAGGCACCGCTTCATGGTTCGCGAAGACGGGGTCGGCAAGAGGTCCAGCAGGGCAGATCGCATGTCTTGCATGGATGCCGGTCGCGCCTGAAGGCGCTCCTACAGAGCGCGCGATCCACCCTGGCGTTGGCGTGCGGGAACCGTGGCGAATGCTGCGCAGCGTCTGGCGGTGGGCGCGATCGTTGCGGCATCGACACCAACAGCGGACGGACCATCGCTCCGGCCACGTCCGCGCCGGCGCGGACCCGAGGTCGCCGTTACTTCACCACGCGCAGATGCGGACGTTTGCCACCGGCACCATCGTCGGAACCGCTGGGCCGCGGCGGCGGGGTGTCGTCGCCCGGCGGCTCGCCGGCGCCGTGGATGTCGTCCGGCAGCGCCATGCCCTGCCCGGTCTCGCGCGCATACACCGCCAGCACCGCGGCCATCGGCACCTGCACCGGATAGCTGACGCCGCCGAAGCGCGCGGTGAAGCTGACCCCGTCGTTGTCGATCTGCAACCGCACCACCGCGCGTTCGGCGATGTTGAGCACCACCCGGCCGTCCTTGACCGCGCTCGGCGGCACCTGCACGTTGGGCAGGCCCGCATCCACCAGGATGTGCGGGGTCATGCCGTTGTCGTTGATCCACTCCACCAGTGCACGCAACAGGTACGGGCGATGGCTGGTCATGCGGGAAATATCGTCGGTCATGCGCCAATTCTACGCGCCGGCACGCGAAGGCGCCGGCGCAACTCGGGAAATATCGGATGCGCCACGCGCGGCCGGAGCATCAGGCCGGCAGGTCGCGCAGCTTCTTTTCCTGATCCGTCAGGCTGCGGATGAAACCGGGATTGCGGAAGATGCGGTTGCCGTAGTCCTCGATCGCCTTGCCGTCCTTGGGTAACGGGATGTCCAGCGCCTGCAGGCGCCAGATGATCGGCGCCATCGCGCAATCGGCCAGGCTCATTTCCGGGTTGAGGAAGAACTTGCTGGCCTTGAACAGCGGCACCGAGGCGGTCAGCAGCTCCTTGAGCCGCTTGCGCCCAGCCTCGACCTGGGCCTTGTTGCCGAGCTGGATCGCCTGCACCTGCGGCACCCAGTCGTGCTCGATGCGCAGCATGGCCAGGCGCAGGCGCGCGCGCGACAACGGATCGACCGGCATCAGCGGCGGATGCGGATAGCGCTCGTCCAGGTATTCGCTGACCACGGAGGCGGCGTACAGCACCAGCTCGCGCTCAACCAGCGTCGGCACCGAATGGTAGGGATTGAGATCGATCAGGTCTTCCGGAGGATTCTGCGGATCCACCGCCACGAAATCGTAGGTCACGCCCTTTGCGGCGAGCACCAGACGCACGCGGTGGCACAGCACGTCATCCGTGGAAGAAAACAACGTCAAGGTATTTCGCATACGCACACTCGCCGCCATTAAAGGCTCTCCGACGACCGGAATCCGCCGGCCGCATCGATGCCGCCAACACCCTGCTGACGGTCATCACGGCCCCTGAGTGTGCAACCCTCGCTCGCAAAAGCCAATAGGATGAACAGGGGATCGGGTCAGCAACGATGCAGACAGGGCGCCGGCACCGCGGCCGACGCTCAATGCACGTCCTTCCAGTATTCCTTCTTCAGCAGATAGGCGAGGAAGGTCAGCAGCGCCAGGAACAGCACCACCCACACGCCCAGGCTCTGCCGCTTCAGCGCCGCCGGTTCGCCGGCATACTCGAGGAAATTGCTGATGTCGCGGACCGTCTGGTCGAACTGCGCCGGCGTTTCCCTGCCTGGCGAGGCCAGTTGCAGCCGCTCCACCGGCTTGTCCACACCGGGCTGCTCGGCCTTGCCGTAGATCGGCTGCTGCAGGCCTTGCAGTTCCCACAGCGGATTGGGCATCGAGGCATTGGCGAACAGCTTGTTGTTCCAGCCCAACGGGCGAGACTGGTCCAGGTAGAACGACTTGAGGTAGGTATAGACCCAGTCGGTGCCGCGCACGCGCGCGATCAGGCTCAGGTCCGGCGGGGCCTTGCCGAACCACTTGGTCGCCGCATCGTGCGGCATCGCCGCCTCGATGTGCTCGCCGACCTTGGCACCGGTGAAGTTGAGGTTGGCCATCACCTCGTCCTCGCTCAGGCCCAGATCCTCGGCCATGCGCGAATAACGCAGGTATTTCAGCGAATGGCAGCCGGAGCAGTAGTTCATGAACAGCTTGGCGCCGCGCTGCAGCGAGGCGCGGTCGCCGAGGTCGTTGCCGGCCTGCTGGGTGGCGCCGCCCTCTGCGGCCAGCGCCGAGGCGGACAACAGCAGCGCGGAGACGAAGCAGACCAGGGCGGACAGCAGGCGCTTGCTCATAGGGATCCCTCCGCCATCGCACCGAACCAGGAGCCGAGCGCCTGCCGGCCCCAGAACGCGATCTGCCCCAACGGCAGCAGGTAGCGCATGGCGGACAGCAACGAGACGCTCGCGAAGCAGGCCAGCACGGCAATCACGGGCTTAATCATGGGTGGTCACCCGCTCCGGCACCGGCTTGGTCCGGTCCAACGTGGTCCAGACCGGCATGGTCAGGAAGAACCCGAAGTACAGCACGGTCAGCACGCGCCCGATGATGGTCTCGCTGGCATCGGTGCCGGGGCCGGAGCCGATCACCCCGAGCCACACGAAGCACACCGCCAGCACGCCCAGCATCACCCTGGAGAGCCAGCCGCGGTAGCGGATCGATTTGACCTTGGCGCGGTCCAGCCATGGCACCAGGAACAGGATCGCGATCGCCGAGAACATCACCAGCACGCCGCCGAGCTTGTTCGGCACCACCCGCAACATCGCGTAATACGGCGTGTAGTACCACACCGGCTTGATGTGCTCGGGGGTGACCAGGCGGTTGGCCTCGGTGAAGTTATCGTGCTCAAGGAACAGGCCGCCGAAGGCCGGCACGAAGAAGATGATGAAGGCGCCAATCAGCAGCAGGAAGCCGACCCCGACCAGGTCCTTGACCGTGTAGTAAGGATGAAACGGAATGCCATCGGCCGGCTTGTTCGGATCCCAGCGGTTGCCCTTGGGTCCCTTCTTGATCTCCACGCCGTCGGGGTTGTTGGAGCCGACTTCGTGCAGCGCGCCCAGGTGCAGCACCACCAGCAGCAACAGCACCAGCGGCAGCGCGATCACGTGCAGCGCGAAGAAGCGGTTGAGGGTAGCGTCGGACGGCAGGTAGTCGCCCATGATCCACTCGGTCAGGCCGTTGCCGATCACCGGGATCGCGCCGAACAGCGAGATGATCACCTTGGCGCCCCAGAACGACATCTGCCCCCACGGCAGCACGTAGCCCATGAACGCTTCGGCCATCAGCACCAGGTAGATCAGCATGCCGAGGATCCACACCAGCTCGCGCGGCTTCTTGTAGCTGCCGTAGAGCAGGCCGCGGAACATGTGCAGGTACACCACGATGAAGAACAGCGAGGCGCCGGTAGAGTGCATGTAGCGGATCAGCCAGCCCCACTCGACGTCGCGCATGATGTACTCGACCGAGTTGAACGCCTCGGCCGCGCTGGTCTTGTAGTGCATCGTCAGGAAGATGCCGGTGACGATCTGGTTGACCAGCACCACCATCGCCAGCGAACCGAAGTAGTACCAAAGGTTGAAGTTCTTCGGCGCGTAGTACTCGCCGACGTGCTTGCGGTAGAACGGCATCAGTCCCGGCGCGCGTTCGTTGACCCAGTCGAACACGTTGCCCGCGGTGCGGGTGAGGAGATTGTCGGCCATGGCTTACGCTGCCCCCTTCGCGGACGAACTGGGATCGACACCGATGATCAGCGTGTTGTCGTCCTGGTAGTGATGCGGAGGCACCAGCAGGTTGATCGGCGCAGGCACGCCCTGGAACACGCGGCCGGCCATGTCGAAGCGCGACTTGTGGCAGGGGCAGAAGTAGCCGCCCTTCCACTCCGGATCGTAGGGTTCGGGGCGGATCTCGGCGACCATTTCCGGCGAACAGCCCAGGTGCGTGCACAGCCCGACCAGCACCGAGATGTCTGGCTTGATCGAGCGGCCTTCGCCCTTGATGTAGGCCGGCTGCTGGTCGGTGACCTCGGACTTGGGGTCCTTGAGCCGCCCGTCCAGCGTCGGCAGCGCGTCCAGGATCGCCTTGGAGCGCTTGACGATCCAGATCGGCTGACCGCGCCACTCCAGGATCAGGCGCTGGCCTTCCTGTAACGCGCTGATGTCGGCGGTGACCGGCGCACCGGCGAGTTTGGCCTTGGCGCTGGGGTTCCATGACTTGATGAAAGGAACCGCGACGAAACCCGCACCCATCGCGCCCACCACCGCCGTGGTGGCAGTGAGAAAGCGGCGGCGTCCTGCATTAACAGAATCGTTGACCCCATCGTTGGCCATCCGGCACTCCGATTTTGATTGGGTAGCGTGAGGCTGCCAGCGGCTCGGTGGGGGTCGAGCCGCATTAAATCCACTGCAGTGTAGCGGAACCCTTAACGCGCAGACAATGCATTGGTGCGACGGCAACCAGAATGCCTCAATGCGACGTCGCCAGCACGCCGCGGTAGCGGTCGGCGAGCACGCCGACGCGCTGCACATAGCGCTGGGTCTCGCTATAAGGCGGCACCCCGCCGTGTTTGTCTACCGCGCCTTCTCCGGCGTTGTAGCCGGCGGCGGCCAGGCTCAGGTTGCCGTTGAAGCGTTTCAGCAACCAGGCCAGGTACTGCACGCCGCCGCGGATGTTCTGCGCCGCATCGAACGCATCGCTGACCCCGAAGCGGCGCGCGGTCGGCGGCATCAGCTGCATCAGGCCCTGCGCGCCGGCACGGCTCAGCGCCATCGGGTTGTACGCCGATTCGGCATGGATGATGGCGCGCACCACCGCCTCGTCGACCCCGTACTCGCGCGCGGCGGCGGCGATCTCGCTCTGGTAGGCGGTGGTGTTCAGCCGCACCGCGCCGAAGTTCAGGCCCGGGTTGGCACAGGCGTAGCAGGTCTCGATGAAGCTATAGCGGATGGTGCGCACCGTGCCGAGGCTGGCGACCTGGGTCGGCCGCGCGCTGGTGTAGTGGCGCACGCCGTCCTTCATATAGGAATAGACCTGGCCGCTGACCACCCGCCGCGGCGCGGTGCCGGCCATCGCAGGCACGGGCGCCACCCGCGTCGGCGCCACGCTGGCGGCGACCGGCGCCGGCGCCGCGACCGGGGGACGACTGATGATGGTGGCCGGGGCGCCGGCCTGCGCCGCGGCCAGGGCGATGCCCCCGCGGCTGGGCGCGCGCTCGGCCGAAGCGGGAGCAAGCACGGGCGCCGCGCGCACGGCACGACGCTCGGGCGCATAGCGGCCGACCACGCTGCAGGTGGCGCCGGCCACGCGCTTGCCGCCGTAGCTGGGTACGCCGTCGCCGCCGATGCACTTGTATAGGGTACCCGCGCTGGCCGGCATGACCGACAGCGTTGCGATTGCCAGCCCCACAAGCCCCGCCATCCCCTTCATGGCCGCGAGTGTCCCAACTTCGCCGGCACTTGCCAAGTGCGCGGCGGCGGCGGCGCGACCGGCCGCCCGTTTCGCCGCCCGGCCCGCCTGGCGCCTGGCCGGCTCATTCGCGCGTGGCCGGCGCCGGCCCGGACCCGGCGGGTGTGCAGCAAGCCGATCAGGCGCAAGGTGCGTGAGACAGGGGACGCCATGGCGCACGGAATTGCGGACAGACTCCGTCCGCAATAGCGCCTAGCATGGGCGCTCGATCACCGAGGAGAGCCGCCATGCCCATCGCCGACCGCCATGTGACCCTGTACCACAATCCCAAATCCCGCTCCAAAGGCGTGCTGATCCTGCTCGAGGAACTGGGCGCGGACTACGCGCTGCAACGCATCGACTTCGCCAGCGGCGCGCAGCTGGAACCGGAGTACCTGGCGATCAACCCGATGGGCAAGGTGCCGGCGATCGACCACGCCGGCGCGGTGGTCACCGAACAGGTGGCGATCTACCAATACCTGGCCGATCTGTACCCGGAAGCCGGGCTGGCCCCGGCGATGGGCGATCCGCGCCGCGGCCCCTACCTGCGCTGGCTGGCGTTCTACGGCTCGGCATTCGAGCCGGCGGTGATCGACCGCGCACTCACGCGCGAGGCGCCGCCGCGGGCGATGTCGCCATACGCCGACTGCGACACGGTGATGGGCGTGGTCGACGACCAGCTGGCGCGCGGCGACTACCTGCTCGGCGCGCACTGCACCGCCGCCGACGTGCTGTGGGGCAGCGCGCTGGGCTGGATGATCGGCTTCGGCCTGGTCGACCCGCCGGCGCCGACCCGCGCCTACGTCGAACGCATGGCGGCGCGGCCGGCAGTGCAGCGCGCGCAGGCGATCGACGCCGACGCCGCCTGAGCGGCCTGCGCGAGGGAGCCGGCCCAGGTAGACTAGCCGGCTCTCCTCAGCCACCCGCCTGGATTAAGCGCCATGACCGGGAACGCCCTGCATCCCCTGCCCTCCGCCGGCACTCCGGCCGCTGCCGCGCCCGCGGTCCGCGGCAAGCTGTACATCAAGACCCACGGTTGCCAGATGAACGAGTACGACTCGGCCAAGATGGCCGACGTGCTCGCCGCCGCCGAAGGCCTGGAGCTGACCGACAACCCCGAAGATGCCGACGTGGTGCTGGTCAACACCTGCTCGATCCGCGAGAAGGCGCAGGAGAAGGTGTTCAGCCAGCTCGGCCGCTGGAAGGCCCTGAAGGCCGGAGGCAAGCCGGTGATCATCGGCGTCGGCGGCTGCGTGGCGTCGCAGGAGGGCGAGGCGATCGTCAAGCGCGCGCCCTACGTGGACCTGGTGTTCGGCCCGCAGACCCTGCACCGGCTGCCGGAACTGATCCGCGCGCGGCGCGCATCGGGCAAGCCGCAGGTGGACATCAGCTTCCCCGAGGTCGAGAAGTTCGACCGCCTGCCGGAGCCGCGCGCCGAAGGCCCGTCCGCATTCGTGTCGATCATGGAGGGCTGCTCCAAGTACTGCTCGTTCTGCGTGGTGCCCTACACCCGCGGCGAGGAGATCAGCCGGCCGTTCGAGGACGTGCTGGTGGAAGTGGCGCAGCTGGCCGCGCAGGGCGTGCGCGAGATCAACCTGCTCGGCCAGAACGTCAACGCCTACCGCGGGCCCTACGCCGACGCCGAGGCCGGCGAGCAGCCGCAGTACGCCGACCTGGGCCTGCTGATCCGCAGCATCGCGCAGATCGACGGCATCGGCCGCATCCGCTTCACCACTTCGCACCCGCTGGAGTTCAGCGATTCGCTGGTGGACGCCTACCGCGACGTGCCGCAGCTGGCCAACTACCTGCATCTGCCGGTGCAGGCCGGCAGCGACCGCATTCTCAGCGCGATGAAGCGCGGCTACACCGCGCTGGAATTCAAGCAGAAGATCCGCAAGCTGCGCGCGGTGCGCCCGGACATCTCGATCAGCTCGGACTTCATCGTCGGCTTTCCCGGCGAGACCGACGCCGATTTCGACAAGACCATGCAGCTGATCGAGGACGTGGGCTTCGACCAGAGCTTCTCCTTCATCTACTCGCGCCGCCCGGGCACGCCCGCGGCCGACCTGGAAGACAGCACACCCGACGCGGTCAAGCACGCGCGGCTGGCGCGGCTGCAGGCGCACATCAACGCGCACTCGCTGCAACTCTCGCGCGCCATGGTCGGCAGCGTGCAGACAGTGCTGGTCGAAGGTCCGTCGAAGAAGAACCCGGCCGAACTGACCGGCAAGACCGAGAACATGCGCTCGGTGAACTTCCCCGGGCATCCGCGTCTGGTCGGCCAGTTCGTCGCGGTGGCGATCACCGAGGCGCTGAGCAATTCCCTGCGCGGCCGCGTGGTCGCCGACGACGCCTGAGCGACGCGGGCCGGCAGCGGCCAGCGGCGGCGCCGACTGGCCCTTCACCGCCACGCGCGCTACGCTTCCATCCCCAGTCCTGAACGACTCCCGGCCGTGCCACGCGCGCGCCGCGTCCGCACCGAATGAGCCTACCCGCGCAACGCGATTTCACCCTGGACCCCGCCGACAGCGAACGCCTGGCCAACCTGGCCGGGCCGTTCGACGCGCACCTGCGGCAGATCGAGCTGCGCCTGGGCGTGGAGATCTCCAACCGCGGCAACGTGTACCGGGTGACCGGCCCGGCCACCGCGGCCGCCGCCGCCGAAACCGTGCTGCAGGCCCTCTACGCCGAGTCGGACAGCGTCGTGTTCGACGACCAGGCCATCCACCTGCGGCTCAACCAGGCCAATGTCGATCTGGTCGCCGAGCGCGCCTACGCGCCGCAGGACGTGGCGATCAAGGTCAAGCGCGGCACCGTGCGCGGCCGCGGCGCCAACCAGGCCAGGTACCTGCACGCCATCGCCAGCCATGACATCAATTTCGGCATCGGCCCGGCCGGCACCGGCAAGACCTTTCTGGCGGTGGCCAGCGCGGTCGAGGCGCTGAACGAATCGCGCGTGCAGCGGCTGATCCTGGTGCGCCCGGCGGTGGAAGCCGGCGAGAAGCTCGGCTTCCTGCCCGGCGACCTGAGCCAGAAGGTCGATCCCTACTTGCGCCCGCTGTACGACGCGCTGTACGAGATGCTCGGCGTGGAGAAAGTGATCAAGCTGCTGGAGAAGAACGTCATCGAGATCGCGCCGCTGGCCTACATGCGCGGACGCACGCTCAACGACGCCTACGTGATCCTGGACGAGGCGCAGAACACCACCATCGAACAGATGAAGATGTTCCTGACCCGGCTCGGCTTCGGCTCCACCGCGGTGGTCACCGGCGACCTGACCCAGATCGACCTGCCCAAGCACGTCAAGTCCGGCCTGCGCGACGCGATCGAGGTGCTGCATGAGGTCGAAGGCGTCAGCTTCACCTTCTTCGAGGCGCGCGACGTGGTGCGGCATCCGCTGGTGGCGCGCATCGTCACCGCCTACGAGAAACGCGACATCATCGACAAGACGACCGGGCCGGCGCCATGACCAAAGGTCCGGTTCGCCTCGATGTCGGCGTCAGCTACGCCCTGCCCCGCGCCGGGCTGCCGGCGGCGGCGAGCTTCCGCAAATGGGTGGCCGCCGCGCTGAAGAGCCGCATCCGCGAAGCCGACCTGGCGATCCGCCTGGTCGACGCCAAGGAAGGCCGCGCGCTCAACCACCACTACCGCGGCAAGGACTACGCCACCAACGTGCTCAGCTTCCCGGCCGAGCTGCCCGAAGGCCTGCCCAAAGGCGTCAAGCTGCCACTGCTCGGCGACCTGGTGATCTGCGCGCCGGTGGTGGCGCGCGAGGCCGCCGAACAGGGCAAGCCGCTCAACGCCCACTACGCGCACCTGACCGTGCACGGCGTGCTGCACCTGCTCGGCTGGGACCACGAGGACGACAAGGAAGCCGACGCGATGGAGCAGCTGGAGCGCGAGATCCTGGCCGACCTGGGCGTGGGCGACCCCTACGCCGGGGAACGCTGAGGCTGGCGATGGCTGGTCAAGCGCGGGCGCGGGCGCTACCGTTGCCGCGCGGCCACCGCGCCGCGCCACTCCGCTCACCGGCCCGAGGTCCAGCGCGTTGATCCGTCCATCCTTGCTTGTGCTCGCGCTCGCGGCCGCGCTGCCCGCGGCGGCCGCCCCCGCCCCCGCCATCGACCTGCCGGCGCTGCTCGAATGCCGCCAGGGCGTGGCCGACTTCGCTGCGCTGGGGCCGTTGCTGGCCGATCCGCTGAAAGCGGTGGCACAGGGCTGGCGGCCGTTGCCGCAATCCAACCTGTTCATGAGCGAATACGAACTGGTGCGGCCGATCCAGGTGTTCGGCCACAGCACCACGCGCATCGGTGTGGCCGGCGCCAGCGTGATGGCGATCCTGGACCTGGCCGATCCGCGCCCGCTGGCCAGGCAGTTGCAGCTGGAGGCGGCGGTGGATACACCGCAGAAAGCCATGTTCGGCCGCGAAGTGGTCAGCCGCGACGTGACCGACCCGAAGACCGGCGAACCGATGATCGAATCGATCATCCTCAGTCTGTCCACGGTGCAGTCGCATCCGGGCAAGACCCTGGCCGGCTGCAGCTACAGCCTGGATCTGCCGGAGGATCCGGCCGCCGCGCCGGCGCCGGACCCGCTGCACGCGCCCGCCAGCGGCGGCTGAATCCGTCCCCACGCCCACCGCCGCGGCCGCCATCGGCGTCGCGGCTCTGTCCCATTGGCCCTGCTAGACTTGCGCCCATCGCCCGGCAGACCGGGTGCCGTATCCACAGAACATGTCAGAAGACGACTCTAGTAGCTCCGCTCCGGAAACCCACGAAAAACGCCGCGGCTGGCTGGAACGGCTGAGTTCGGTCTTCTCCAGCGACCCGCACACCCGCGACGACCTGGTCGAGGTGCTGCGCGACGCCCAGCACGACGGGCTGATCGCCGCCGACACCTTGCGCATGATGGAAGGCGCGCTGTCGGTGTCCGAACTCACCGTCGGCGACGTGATGATCTCGCGCTCGCAGATGGTGTCGCTGTCGGCCGAAGCGCGCTTTCTCGACCTGATGCAGCAGGTGGTCGAATCCGGCCATTCGCGCTTCCCGGTGCATGGCGAGAACAAGGACGACATCCTCGGCATCCTGCTGGCCAAGGACCTGCTGCGCGGCGTGGTCGCCGACCACGGTCCGGGCACGGTGCGCGAACTGCTGCGCCCGGCGGTGCTGATCCCCGAGTCGAAGAAGCTCAACGTGCTGCTCAAGGAGTTCCGGCTCTCGCGCAACCACATGGCGATCGTGGTGGACGAGTACGGCGGCGTCGCCGGGCTGGTCACCATCGAGGACGTGCTGGAGCAGATCGTCGGCGAGATCGACGACGAGCACGACGACGCCGAGGACGAAGCGTCGCTGATCGCCGCACAGGCCGATGGCCAGTATGTGGTCGATGCGCTGACCCCGATCGAGGATTTCAACGAGCGTTTCGGCGCCGACTTCTCCGACGACGACTACGACACCGTCGGCGGCCTGGTCACCGAGGCCATCGGCCATCTGCCGGAAACCGGCGAGGAGCTGACCCTGGGGCGCTTCGCATTCCGCGTGGCGCGCGCCGACGCGCGCAGGGTGCAGGCCTTCCACGTCACCATCCTGCCGCCCGACCCGCAGGAAGACGCTTGATCGCGCGTGCGCTGCCGCGCGGGCCGGCACGCGGCTGGCCGCACTGGCTGCTGGGTACGCTGCTGGCCGGCTGCGCGGCGCTGGCGTTCGCGCAGGCCGGCGCCGCGGACCTGGCCGCACCGCGCGCGCTGGCGCCCGCGGCCGCCGCGGCGCCCGTCGCCGGTCCGCCCGGCGGCGACGCGTCGGCACCGGCGCCGCGCATCGGCGTGGCCACGATGCAGCCGGGCGAGGTGTTCTTCGAGCGCTTCGGCCACGATGCGATCGTGGTGATGGATCCGCGCAGCGGCCAGGCCACTTCGTACAACTTCGGCTTCTTCGATCCCGGCGAACCGGACTTCGTGAGCCGCTTCGCCGCCGGCGACATGCGGTATTACCTGGTCGCGCTGCCGTTGCAGGAAGACCTGGCGCAGTACCGCGACGCCGGCCGCGGCGTGGACATCCAGTGGCTGGACATGGAACCGGCGCAGGCGCGCGCGCTGCAGCAGGCGCTGGCCTGGCGCGCACGGCCGGAGAATGCGCGCTACCGCTACAACTACTACACCGCCAACTGCGCCACGATGGTGCGCGACGCACTGGACCGGGCGCTGGGCGGCACGCTGCACGCGCAGCTGTCCGGGCGTTCGCGCGGCAACACCTACCGCAGCGAATCGGTCCGCCTGGCCTCGCCTGCGCCATGGATGTGGCTGGGCTTCGACCTGGGCCTGGGGCCGTTCGCCGACAAGCCGCTGTCGCGTTGGGAAGAGGCGTTCGTACCGATGCGCCTGGCCGAGAGCCTGGGCGAAGTGCGCAACCGCGCCGGGCGCCCGCTGGTGCAAACGCGCCAGCAGGTGCTGCCGCAGCGGCTGGCGCCGGAACCGACCGAACAGGCGCGGCACTGGTGGCCGTGGCTGCTGGCCGGGCTGGTGGTCGCCACCGGCGTGATCGCGCTGGCACGGCGGCCGCGCTGGCTGGCGGCACTGGGGTTGCCGTTCTGGCTGCTGTGTGCGCTCGGCGGCGGCGTGCTGCTGTATCTGTGGGGCTGCAGCGACCACCGTGCGGCCTGGGCCAATCGCAACCTGCTGCTGCTCGACCCGCTGTGCCTGCTGCTGGTCGGGGGAGCCATCGCGCAGCTGCGCGGCCGCCAGCCCGGACGCTGGTTCGGCATCGTGCTGTGGCTGGTGGTCGCCCTGGCCGGCGCGGCCTTGCTGATCCATTGGCTGTCGATGCTGCAGCCGCAATTCAACCTGCAGTGGATCGCCCTGCTGCTGCCGGTGCACGCCGCGCTCGCCTGGGCGTTCACCCGGCGCCGCTTGCAGCGCTGATCCCGCCCGCACACGATTCCCGCCCATGGCTACCGTCCCCGAAAATCCCGCCTGCGTCATCAACTGCGTGCACTACGATGGCGATGGTCGCCGCCACGACATCGCTCTGGAGCAGATCAGCGACGTGCTGGCCGGCGGCGACGGCTTCGTCTGGGTCGGCATGTACGAACCCGCCGACCATGTGCTGCAGCAGCTGCAGGACGAATTCCAGCTGCACGACCTGGCGATCGAGGACACGCGCAAGGCGCACCAGCGGCCCAAGGTCGAGGCCTACGGCAATTCGCTGTTCCTGGCCGTGCACACCGCGCAGGTGATCGACGAACGCATCGTCTACGGCGAGACCCACGCCTTCCTCGGCGCGCGCTTCCTGCTGACCGTGCGCCACGGCGCCTCGCTGCCGTACGCGCCGGTGCGCGAACGCCTGGAGCGCGAGGCGGCGCTGATGCAGCTCGGCCCGTCCTACGCGCTGTACGCGGTGCTGGACTACATCGTCGACAACTACCAGCCGATCCTGGACGAATTCCGGCAGAGCCTGGAGCGCCTGGAAAAGGACATCTTCGCCGAGGCCTACCGGCGCGACACCGCGATCCGTCTGTACGAACTCAAGCGTGAACTCAACCAGATGCGCCTGGGCGTGGCGCCGCTGCAGGACGTGCTGTCCCACCTCAAGCGCAACCCCGGCCCGCTGATCCCCGACGAAGTGCGGCTGTACGTGCGCGACGTGCTCGACCACGCGGTGCGCACCAACGAAGCGATCGACACCTTGCGCGAGATGCTCGGCACCGCGCTGAGCGTGAACCTGTCGCTGGTGACCCTGGCCCAGGGCGAGACGGTCAAGCGCCTCGGCGCCTGGGCCGCGCTATTGGCCGCGCCAACCCTGATCACCAGCTGGTACGGCATGAATTTCAAACAGATGCCGGAACTGGAATGGCCCTGGGCCTACCCGCTGATGGTCGGCGGTGTGGCCGCGGTCTGCCTGGGACTGTATCTGGCGTTCAAGCGGGCAAGGTGGTTGTAGGTCGGGATCCGGGACTCGGGACTCGTAAAAGCGCATTCCCATGGCCGATAGCGCTTCGGGCGGTGCGTCAGCGCACGCTGTTACTGTTCACGAGTCCGGGGTCCCGAGTCCCGAGCCTCACCCCACGTACACCGACTTGATATTCATGAACTCATGAATCCCGTGCTCGGCCAGTTCGCGACCGAAGCCGGAGCGCTTGATGCCGCCGAACGGCAGGCGTACGTCGCTCTTGACGATGGCGTTGACGAAGGCAGCGCCGCACTGCAACTGGCGGGCGACGCGCTCGCCGCGGGCGCGGTCGGCGCTCCACACGCTGCCGCCCAGGCCGAAGCTGGTGTCGTTGGCCACGCGTACCGCCTCGGCCTCGTCAGCCACGCGCAGGATCGCGGCGACCGGGCCGAACAGCTCTTCGTCGTAGGCCGGCATGCCCGGCACCACGTGGTCCAGGATCGAGGCCGGATAGCCGGCGTGGGTGGCGGTGTCCGGCGCGCCGCCTAGCAAGGCCACCGCGCCCTTGGCGATGCTGGCCTGCACCTGCTTGTGCAGCTCGTCGCGCAGGTCCTGCCGCGCCATCGGCGCCAGCGTGGTCGCTGCGTCCTGCGGATCGCCGAGCCGGCGCTCGACCGCCGCGGCGACGAAGCGGCGCACGAAGTCGTCGGCGATGGCATCGACCACTACGAAGCGCTTGGCCGCGATGCAGGTCTGCCCGGCATTGTCGAAGCGCGACTTCACCGCCGCCGCCACGGTGATGTCCAGATCGGCGTCGTCCAGCACCACGAAGGCGTCGCTGCCGCCGAGTTCCATCACGCACTTCTTCAGCTGTTCGCCGGCGTTGGCGGCGATGGAGCGGCCGGCACGCTCGCTGCCGGTCAGCGTCACCGCGGCGATGCGCGCGTCGCGCAGCACCGCGGCGGCCTGGTCGTTGTCGATGTGCAGCACGTCGAACACGCCGTCAGGCACCCCGGCGGCGGCCAGCGCGGCGTGGATCGCATCGGCGCAGCGCGGCACGTTGCTGGCGTGCTTGAGCAGCGCCACGTTGCCGGCCATCAGCGCCGGCGCCAGGAAGCGGAACACCTGCCAGAGCGGGAAATTCCACGGCATCACTGCCAGCACGCAGCCCAGCGGCTCGTAGCGCACGTAGCTGCGCTGCGCATCGGTGGCGATCGGCTGCTCGCGCAGGTAGTCGGCCGCATGTTCGGCGTAGTAGTCGCAGGCATCGGCGCACTTGTCGATCTCGGCCAGCGCCTCCTGGCGCAGCTTGCCCATCTCCGCGGTCATCAGCCGCTGGATCTGCTCGCGGCGCGCGCGCAACTGGGCGCCGACCTGCCGCAACAGCGCGCCGCGCTGCGCAAGCGACGTTTCCGCCCAGGCGGGAAACGCCTGCGCGGACGCGGCCAGGCGCCGCTCGACGGCGGCGGCATCCATCAGCTCCAGGCGGTAGTCGACCTGGCCGGTGGCGGGATTGACGGTGTCGTAGGGCATCGCGACGAACTCCTGGAAAAAGTCCGGCCAGCCTAGCGCTGCGCAGGTTGCGCTGGCGTGGCGACACGGCGATCGCGATGGACCACAGCGTTCCGCGCTGGCCGCAGCTTTTGTAGGAGCGGCTTCAGCCGCGACCGGCCTTACCGACAATGCCTGTCGCGGCTGAAGCTGCTCCTACAGAAACGCAGCGCTCCGCTAACCGCCCTGCTGCAGCGCCAGCTGGATGTCGCGCTGGCGGCGCTTCTCGCTGCGCGCCATCAGCCACCAGCCGACGAAGGCGGCGATCGACACCGCCAGCACCATCAGCGTGGCCAGCGCGTTGATCTTCGGCTTCAAGCCCATCCGCACCGAGGAAAACACCGTCATCGGCAGCGTGGTCGAGTTGGGTCCGGCCACGAAGTTGGCGATCACCACGTCGTCCAGCGACAGGGTGAAGGCCAGCAGCCAGCCCGACACCAGCGCCGGGGCGATGATCGGCAAGGTGATCAGGAAGAACACCTTGAGCCGGTTCGCGCCCAGGTCCATCGCCGCCTCTTCCAGCGAGCGGTCCAGTTCCTGCAGGCGCGAGGACACCACCACGGTGACGAAGGACAGGGTGAAGGTGACGTGCGCGGCCCAGATCGCGGTGACGCCCTTGGGCGGGATGCCGATCAGCCCGCCCATCGACACCAGCATCATCATGATCGACAGGCCGATGATCACTTCCGGCATCACCAGCGGCGCGGTCACCAGCGCGCCGAACAGGCTCTTGCTGGGGAAGCGGCGGAAACGGGTCATCACCATCGCCGCCAGCGTGCCGATCACCATCGATGCGGTCGCGGTCCAGAACGCCACCTTCAGGCTGATCCACGCCGCCTGCAGGATCTGCCGGTCGCGCAGCAGTTCGCCGTACCACTTGGTCGAGAACCCCGCCCACACCGTGGCCAGCTTGGAAGAATTGAACGAGTACACCATCAGCAGCAGGATCGGTAGGTACAGGAAGGCGAAGCCGCCGCCCAGCACCGCCCAGCGCAGCACCGGCCCGCCGCGCAGCGCGCTCATGCCAGGCCGCCGGCGAGCTGGCGCTGCTGGTAGCGGTTGAAGATCAGGATCGGCACCATCAGCAGCAACAGCATCGCGATCGCCACCGCCGAGGCCGCCGGCCAGTCGCGGTTGTTGAAGAACTCGCCCCATAGCACCCGGCCGATCATCAGCGTGTTCGGCCCGCCGAGCATTTCCGGGATCACGAATTCGCCCACCGCCGGGATCATCACCAGCATGCAGCCGGCGACGATGCCCGGGCGCGACATCGGCAAGGTGATGGTCGCGAACGCCTTCCATGGCCGCGCGCCCAGGTCGTAGGCGGCTTCCAGCAGGCGGTGGTCCTGCTTGACCAGCGTGGCGTACAGCGGCAGCACCATGAACGGCAGATAGCAGTAGACGATGCCGATGTAGGCGGCGATCGGGGTGTACAGGATGCGCAGCGGCTGCTCGATCAGGCCCAGCGCCAGCAGCGTGCGGTTGAGCACGCCGTTGCTGTCGAGGATGCCGATCCAGGCGTAGACGCGGATCAGGAACGAGGTCCACGACGGCAGCACCACCAGCATCATCGCGATGTTGCGCGCCGACGGCGACAGGCGCGCGATCACGTAGGCCATCGGATAGCCGATCAGCAAGGTCAACAGGGTGGAGATCCCGGCGATCTTGATCGAGCCCCAGTAGGCTTCGATGTACTGGTTGTCGCGCACCAGCGCCAGGTAGTTCTGCAGGGTGAACTTCAGCGTCAGCACGCCGTCCTTGTAGTCCACCAGCGCGCTGTACGGCGGGCTGCTGATCGCCTGTTCGGCGAAGGAGATGCGCAGCACGATCAGGAACGGGATCGCGAAGAACAGCAGCAACCACAGATACGGTGCGGCGATCACCAGCCAGCGCGCGCCGAGCAGGCGCCGCTGGCGCAGGCGCTGCAGCAGCGTGCGCGGTGACGCCGCGGGTTGCGCGGCAGCAGATGCGGCGGCGACGGGCGCACTCATGCGGTCAGCACCACGCCGTCGGTGTCGCCCCACCACACCCACACCGCGTCGCCCCAGGTCAGGTTGTCGCTGGCCCAGCGCTGCCGGTTGGCGAAGTTGGCCATCAGCTTGACCCCGCTGGGCAGGCGCACGTGGTAGACCGAATGGCTGCCGAAGTAGGCGATGTCCTCGATCGTGCCCTGCGCCTTGTTGTGCGCCTGATCCGGCGCATCCTTGCCGATGCCCAGCTTCTCCGGGCGCACCGCGAACGACACCGGCTGCCCGCTGATGCCGGTGATGCCGTGACCGACGTAGATGCTGTCGGAGAACGCGCCGCTGCGCAGGGTCACGTAGTCCGGCAGGTCCTGGTCGATGACCGCCTCGATCAGATTGACCGAGCCGATGAACTCGGCGGCAAAGCGGTTGGCCGGCTGCTCGTAGATCTCGTCCGGGGTGCCGACCTGCTGGATCCAGCCGGCGTCCATCA
Organism: Xanthomonas translucens pv. undulosa; assembly: GCF_017301775.1. NCBI lineage: Bacteria > Pseudomonadati > Pseudomonadota > Gammaproteobacteria > Lysobacterales > Lysobacteraceae > Xanthomonas > Xanthomonas translucens. Next base: position 4,223,884 of record NZ_CP063993.1, on the reverse strand, counting down.
GCGCGATGCGGGTGGCCATGGTCATCGCCTCCTCCTGGTCGTGGGTGACCATCACGCAGGTCACTCCGGAGGTTTCGATGATGCCGACCAGTTCCAGCTGCATCTGCGAGCGCAGCTTCTTGTCCAGCGCGCCCATCGGCTCGTCCAGCAGCAGCAGCTTCGGCCCCTTGGCCAGCGAGCGCGCCAAGGCCACGCGCTGCTGCTGGCCGCCGTAGAGCTGGTGCGGCTTGCGCTTGCCGAGCTTGCCCAGTTGCACCAGCTCCAGCATCTCGCCGACGCGCCTGGCGATGGCCGCGCGCGACAGCCCGTCCTGCTTCAGGCCGAAGGCGATGTTCTGCTCCACGGTCATGTGCGGGAACAGCGCGTAGGACTGGAACATCATGTTGAGCGGGCGCTCGTACGGCGGCAGATCGTCCAGCGGCTGGCCATCGAGCACGATGCGGCCGCGACTGGGTTGTTCGAACCCGCCCAGGCAGCGCAGCAGGGTGGACTTACCGCTGCCCGAGCCGCCGAGCAGGGCGAAGATCTCGCCCTGGCGGATATCTAGATCGACGTCGTCGAGCGCGACGAAGCCATCGAATTCCTTGCGCAAGCCGGCGATGGACAGGTAACCGCTGCCCTTTTCCGGCGGCGCCGCGGCGGCCGCGATCGCGGCCGGCGGAAGATCGGGTCTCGCTGCGCTCAACGCCATCTGTTGCTCCCCGTGGAAGACACCGCAGCGCGCGTTCGCCGATGCTGCCGGGATTACGCGGCCAATTCCCGTACGTTACGGCCCAGTGTAGCCGCGGCCGCCGCGTCGGCGATACCGCAGCGCAGGCGTTTATCGCGGCTGTGCCGGTGTCTGTGTCGGTGTCTGCGCTGGCGCCGCCGCCCAGCCCAGGCCCAGGCTCTTCTGCAGGGCCACGTAGCGCAGCAGCACCTGGGTGCGCGCCTGCACCGCGCTGTCCTGCGCCGAGGCCTGCTGGCGCTGCACGTCCAACGCATCGATCAGCGACGAGGCGCCGGCCGCGTAGCGCTGCTGCAGCAGCGCCGCGGAACGGTCGGCCGACGCTTCGGCCTTGGCCGCGGCCAAGGCCTGCTGGCGCGCGGCGCCGAACCGCGCCAGCGCGCTGTTGGCGTCCTGCAATGCCGCCAGCACGGTGCCTTCGTAGGCGGCCAGGCGTGCGTCGTTGCCGGCGCGCGCCTGCGCGACCTTGGCCTTGGTCGCACCGAAATCGAAGAGCGACCAGCGCAGGAACGGCGCCACTACGCTGTTGATCGCATCGCTGCCCAAGCCGCTCAGCGAGGTCGCGGCCATGCCGATGTTGCCGAGCAGGGTCACCTGCGGGAAGTACGCGCTCAGCGCCTGCCCGATCTGCGCCGAAGAAGACGCCAGCTGGCGTTCGGCGCGGCGCACGTCCGGGCGGCGGCGGATCAAGGCACCCGCATCGTCCACCGGCACCACCGCCGGCAGCATCGGCAGCGGCCGGTCGGCGGCCAGCGCGGCGTCGAGCGCACCCGGCTCGCGGCCGATCATCAGCGCCAGTTGGTCCAGCGCCTCCTTCGCCTGTGCCTGCAGATCGGGCAACACCGCTTCCTGCTGCTGCAGCTGCGCCTGCGCGCGCTCCACCTTCAGGTCGGCGTCGGCGCCGCGCTCGCGGCGCTGCCGGGTCAATTGCAGGGTCTGCCGCGCCGCTTCCAGGTTGCGCTGGGCGATGGCGATGCGCTCGCGGGTGCCGCGATAACCCAGATAGGCCTGCCCCACTTCCGCGGCCAGCTGCACCTGGGTGTCGGCCAGCTCGGCCTCGTCGGCCTGCGCATCGGCCAGTGCGCCTTCGCTGGCGCGGCGGCGGCGGCCGAAGAAATCCAGTTCCCAGCTCGCATCGAAGCCGACGTTGTACAGCTGCGCATGCGGATCGATGGACAGTGGCTGGCCGCTGCCGGCGGCGACGCTGCCCAGGCCGTCGGCCAGCGCGTCCGGCGCCCTGGCGTTGAGGTAGGCGGCATTGGCGCCAACGCTTGGCAGCTGTTCGGCATGGCGCTGCTGCACCAGCGCGCGCGAGGCGCGCAGCTTGGCCTGCGCGGCGCGCAGGTTCGGGCTGTTCTGCAACGCCTGCTCGACCAGACCGTTCAATTGCGGATCCTGCAGCGCCTCCCACCAACGCTGCGGCGGCGCGGCCGGCACCACGCCGGCCGCCGCGGCGACCGCATCGGCGCGATGCAGTTGCGGCTGCGCCTGCGCCGCCGCGGCCACCGGTGGCGGCTTCACGTAATTCGGGCCGAGCACGCAGGCCGACAGCAGCAGCGGCAACGCGGCGGGGACGAGCACACGGGAAAAACGCTGAGCCATGGAATCCTCAATGCATCGCAAGCGGAGCGCCGCCCTTGGGCAGCGGTTTGAGCAACAACCCCAGCGGAATCGTGCACACCACGATCCACCCGAAGATCCAAAACAGGTCGTTGTAGGTCATCACCAGCGCCTGCTGCTGCACCATGCGCGCCAGCTGCGCCACCGACTGCAGCGCCGCACCGGCGCCGGAAGCGGACTGCAGCTGCGCGGCCAGGCCATGCAGGTCATCCTGCGCCAGCGGCGAATTGGCGCTGGTGCCGCTGCCCATCATCTGCGTGTGGAACACCATGCGCCGCTCCTGGAAGGTGGAGATCAGCGCCAGGCCGATCGAGCCGCCCATGTTGCGTGCGGCGTTGAACAGCCCGGACGCGTCGCCAGCCAGTTCCGGCGGGACCGACGAGATGGCGGCCTGGTTCAGCGACATCATCGCCAGCGCCAGGCCGCAGCCCCGCAGCAACTGGCCGATCACGAAATGCGTGCCGACCGAATCGGCGCTGAGGTTCATGTCGACGAAGCAGGCGACGGCGAAACAGCTGAGCCCGCCGATCACCAGGATGCGCACATCCACGCACATCAGCATCTTCGGCATCAACGGCATCAGCAGCACCGTCGGCACGCCGGACAGCAGTACCACGTAGCCGGCCTGCTCGGCGTTGTAGCCGGAGATCGTGGCCAGGAATTGCGGGATCATGTACATGATCCCGAACAGGATCATGCCCACCGCGAGCATTATCACGAACACCGCGCCGAAACTGCGCTGCAGCAGGATCGACAGGCGGATCACCGGCTGCCGGCTGAGGAACTGCGAGGCGACCAGCGCGCCCAAGCCGAGCAGCGAGAGCAGGCTCAGCAGCACGATCTCGGAGGACTCGAACCAGCGCTCGCGCTGGCCCTCCTCCAGCACCACGGTCAGCGCGCCGAGTCCGGCGGTGAGCCCGAAGATGCCGAGCCAGTCGGCGTCGAGCAGCCCGCGCAGGTGCATGCGCTCGTGCGGCAGGCCGAGCAGCAGCAACGCCACCAGCCCGGCGCAGATCGGCACGTTGATGAAAAACGCGTAGTGCCAGCTGACGTTCTCGGTCAGCCAACCGCCGAGCAGCGGCCCGATCACCGGCCCCAGGATCACGGTCATGCCGAACAGCGCGGTGCCCATGGGCTGCTGCGCCGGCGGCAGGCGCGTAGCGACGATGGTCAGCGCGGTGGGGATCAGCGCGCCGCCGGCGAAGCCCTGGCCGATGCGGCCGAGGATCATCATCGGCAGGCTGTTGGACAGGCCGCACACCACCGAGAAGAACGTGAACAGCAGCGCGCAGATCAGCAGGAAGTTGCGCAATCCCAGGGTGCGCACGAACCAGCCGGTGAGCGGAATCATCACGATCTCGGCAACCAGATAGGCGGTGGAGATCCAGGTGCCCTCTGTGCCGCTGGCGCCGACCTCGCCCTGGATGGTCGGCAACGCGGCGTTGACGATGGAAATATCCAGCGTCGCCATGAACGAGCCGATGGTGCCGGCGGCCACCGCCAGCCACGCGCCGACATCGGCCTTCTGCTGTGCGCCGGCACCCGCCGCCGGCGCAGCGGCGGCTTCGTTCACGGCCTGCCCTCGTCCTGCTTGCCTTCCTGCTCGACCCGCTCCTTGGCGTCCTTGGCCGCGCGCGTATCCACCGTGACCGTCGCCGACATGCCCGGCACCAGCACCTTGCGCGCCTCCGCGCCGGCCTTGAGCCGGATCCGCACCGGCACCCGCTGCACGACCTTGGTGAAGTTGCCGGTGGCGTTCTCCGGTGGCAGCAGCGCGAACTGCGAGCCGGTACCCGGCGCGATGCTTTCGACCACGCCGTCCAGCTCGACGCCCGACAGCGCATCGACCTCGATCCGCGCCGGCTGCCCGGGCCGCATCAGTCCGACCTGGGTTTCCTTGAAATTGGCGCTCAGATACAGCGCATCGACCGGCACCACGCTCATCAGCCGCGTACCGGCGGCGACGAACTGGCCGACCTGCACGGTCTTGTCGCCGATACGGCCGTCGATGCGCGCGGTCAGCCGCGTGTCCTCCATCGCCACCTGTGCCTGGTCGGCGTCGGCCTGCGCCTGCTGCAGACCGGCGCGGGCCTGGTCCAACTGCGCGCCCGCGCCCTGCACCTGACTCTCGGCGGCGACGACCTGGGCCTTGGCCGCGTCGTACTGGGCCTGCGCGCGGTCGCGGTCGTGGACGATGCTCTCGTAGTGCTCGTGGGTGTCGGCGCCGGACGCGGCCAGCGGCGCGAAGCGCTTGGCCTCGGCCTGGGCGAAGCGCAGGCTGGCGGCAGCGGCAGTGATCTGGGTGCGCGCCTGCAGCAGGGTCGCGCGTTGCGCCTGCAGGCCGGCCTCGGCGGCGGCGATATCGGCCTGGCGTACCGCGACCACCGCCTGCGCCTGCTGCTGGGTGGCGCGGTAGCTGCGCGCGTCGATCTGCAGCAGCGGCTGCCCGGCCTTGACCGTCTGGTTGTCGCCGACGAACACGCCGGTCACGTAGCCGTTGACCCGCGGCGCCACCGCCACCGCATCGGCCTGCAGATAGGCGTTGTTGGTTTCCTGCAGGTAGCGGCCGGTGGTCAGGTAATAGACCAGCCACGCCAGCAGGGCGATCAGCACGACCAGGCCGATCAGCAGCAGCGTCCATTTCACCTTGGGATTCTTCAGCGGCGACGGCTCGTCGGGCTGCCTGGCGTCGTCCTGGGCCGGCGCGGCGCGTGCTTCGTCCGAAGTGGCCTGCCGTTGCGTCTGCGTGGGATCTGGGTCGTGGGTGCTCAAAGTCGCAGGTTCCTGGGTGTGGGGACCATCGTCGCCAGTGCGCTTGACGGTGCAGGAACAGCGATGCACTGCCGGGCGACGCGCCAACCAGACGGGGGCGTACGGAAAACTTTACAAGTATTTCTACCAGTGGGTCCAGATTGTGTGAATGCGCCTGGCGGCAGCGTTCAGGCGCCCTGCTGCGATTTCCTCACCCGATGCTTGTCCACCACGGCGATGGCCCATGGTGTGTGGTCAGGCGCATCGAGTGCAGCCTGGTGCAGGCCTTCCGCTTGCGCCGTCCCCTCCCCCCTACCCCTCCTTCTCCCGTCGGGAGAAGGTGCCCAAAGGGCGGATGAGGGTCCGGGACAAGCGGTCTATCCAATCTCGAAACTGAATGCATGTCACAAACTGCGCCCACCGCGGCCTACACCTTCCCCACGCGCAATCCCCTCAGCGCCCCGTCTTCAACTCCGTCCACAGCCGCGTGTACTGGCGGTCCACCTCCGGCGGCATCACCGCCAGCGCGAACAGCTTGGCCTGCACCTCCGCCGGCGGGTAGAGGGTGCGGTCGCCGCTGATCGCCGCATCGATCAGCGGCAGCGACTTGGGCACCGCGTTCGGATAGCTGACGAAGTTGGTGTTGGCCGCGGCCACTTCCGGGGTCAGCAGGTAGTTGATGAACTGGTAGGCGTTCTCCGGATGCTTGGCGTCCTTGGGGATGGCCAGCATGTCGAAGAACTGCAGCGCGCCCTCCTTCGGGATCGAATAGGCGATGCGCACGCCGTTCCTGGCTTCCTCGGCGCGGTCGCGCGCCTGCAGGATGTCGCCGGACCAGCCCACCACCAGACAGGTGCTGCCCTTGGCCAGCGCGTCGATGTACTGCGAGGAATGGAAGTTCTGTATATAGGGGCGGATTTCCTTGAGCTTGGCCGCGGCCTTCTCGATCACCTTCGGGTCGGTGCTGTTCGGATCCTCGCCCAGATAGTGCAGCACCGTCGGCACGATCTCCGAGGCGGTGTCGAGGAAGGTCACCCCGCAGTCCTTGAGCCTGGCCAGATTCTCCGGTTTGAACACCAGGTCCCAGCTGTCGACCACCTCGGTGCTGCCGAACGCGGCCTGGATCTTGTCGACGTTGTAGCCGATGCCGGTGGTACCCTACAGGTACGGTACCGCGTAGCTGTTGCCCGGGTCCTGCTGCGCGATGCGCTGCATCATCGCCGGGTCCAGATTGGCCAGGGTGGGGATCTTGCGCTTGTCCAGCGGCAGGAACACGCCGGCCTGGATCTGCCGGCCGAGAAAACTCAGCGACGGCACCACCACGTCGTAGCCGCTGCCGCCCGCCAGCAACTTGGCCTCCAGCACCTCGTTGCTGTCGAACACGTCGTAGGTGACGTGGACACCGCTATGCCGCTCGAAGCCGGGCACGGTGTCTTCGGCGATGTAGTCCGACCAGTTGTAGACGTTCAACTGCGTCGCTTCGCCAGCGCCGGCCGCCGCCGCCGCGCCATCCCCCTGGCCCGATCCGCCGCAGCCGGCCAGGCCCAGCACCGCCACCATCCCCGCTATCGCGCGCCGCTTCATCGTCGTCTCCATGCCGCCCGTGCGGGCAGCGGTTGGCGGGACGCCGCGCTGGCGCGCGTCCAGGTAGTCCTCCCCTTCGGCGGCCGCGCGCGGCGCGGCCGTAATGCGTGCAGGCCCCGCGCCGTGGCGCCACGCCATGGACCACGGACACGACTGGCTCAGCGGCCGGTCTTGATCTCCGTCCACAGGCGGGTGTACAGCTTGTCCACCTCGGGCGGGTTGATCGAATAAGTGAACATCTTCGCCGCCACCTCTGGCGGCGGATAGATGGTCGGGTCGTTGCGGATCGCCGCATCCACCAGCGGCGTCGCCTTCGGCACCGGGTTGGCGTAGTGGATGAAGTTGCTATTGGCCGCGGCCACCTCCGGCGTCAGCAGGTAGTTGATGAACTTGTAGGCGTTCTGCGGATGCTTGGCATCCTTCGGGATCGCCAGCATGTCGAACCACTGCGGCGCGCCTTCCCTGGGAATCGAATAGGCCACGTGCACGCCGTTCTTGGCTTCCTCGGCGCGGTCGCGCGCCTGGATGATGTCGCCCGACCAGCCCACCGCCAGGCAGGTGCTGCCGTTGGCCAGCGAGGTCACGTACTGCGAGGAGTGGAAATTCTGCACGTACGGTCGGATGCGTTTGATCAGCGCCGCGGCCTGCTCGATCTTGGCGGTATCGGTGGTGTGCGGATCCTCGCCCTGGTAGTGCAGCGCGATCGGGATCAGGTCCGACGGCGTGTCCAGGATGGTGACGCCGCAGTCCTTGAGTTTGGCGATGTTCTCCGGCTTGAACACCAGGTCCCAGCTGTTGGCGATGTCGGTGCTGCCGAACGCGGCCTTGACCTTGTCCACGTTGTAGCCGATGCCGGTGGTGCCGACCATGTACGGCACGCCGTACGTGTTGCCCGGATCCTGCTGCGCGATGCGCCGCATGATTTCCGGATCCAGGTTGGCCAGGTTCGGGATCTGGCGCTTGTCCAGCGGCAGGAACACGCCGGCCTGGATCTGCCGGCCGAAGAAGTTCAGCGTCGGCACCACCACGTCGTAGCCGCTGCCGCCGGCCAGCAACTTGGTCTCGACCATCTCGTCGCTGTCGAACACGTCGTAGGTGACAGTGACCCCGCTGGCCTTCTCGAACGTGGGCACGGTGTTCTCGGCGATGTAGTCCGAATAGTTGTATACGTTGAGGACCTGGTCCTCGCCCGCCGCGGGCTCGCCGCCCTCGCCGCCAGCGGAACCGCCACAGGAGGCGAGCAGCGCCGCAGCGAGGGAAAGGGTGAGCAGTCGCAGCTTCATTGCAGGTCTCCGCAGGTCCATGGGGAAGATCGGAAAATACACGCCGCGGTGTCGCGCGGCCGACGCGAGACGACCCATCCAGACTAACCAGCGCCGGGCTATTTGCCCAGCGCCTGCGCGGTGTCCTGCAGCGCCAGCCAGGCCTTGTCGAACAGTTCGTCGACCTGGGCGCGGCTCAGGATCAACGGCGGCGATAGCAGCATCGCATCGTTGGTCGCGCGCAGGATCAGGCCGCGGCGCAGCGCATGGTCGCGGCACAGCGCGCCGACCTTGCCGCGGTCGGGGAAATACTGCCGACGCGGCTTGTCCGGCACCAGTTCCAGCGCGCCGATCATGCCGACGATGCGCGCCTGCCCGACCAGCCGGTGCTCGCCCAGTTCGGCCCAGCGCTGCGCCAGGTACGGCGCGATCTCGCGGCGCGCGCGTTCGACGATACCCTCGTCCTGCAGCAGGCGCAGGTTCTCCAGCGCTACCGCCGCGCACACCGGATGCCCCGAATAGGTGCAACCGTGCGCCAGCTCGCCGCCCTGCTCCTTCAGCACCGTGGCCACGCGCTTGCCGAACATCGCCGCGCCAAGCGGGATATAGCCGGAGGTGATGCCCTTGGCGATGGTCATCACGTCCGGCTGGAACCCGAAGTGCTGCGCGCCGAACCATTCGCCGGTGCGGCCGAAACCGCAGATCACCTCGTCGGCGACCAGCAGCACGTCGTAGCGGCGGCAGATGCGCTCGATCTCCGGCCAGTAGCTGCGCGGCGGGATGTACACGCCGATGGCGCCCATGATCGGCTCACCGATGAACGCGGCCACGCGCTGCGGCCCCAGTTCCAGGATCTTGTCCTCGAGCCGGCGCGCGGCCAGCAGACCGTATTCCTCCGGGTCCAGGTCGCCGCCGTCGCCGAACGGGTATGGCGGGTCGATATGGTGGATGTCGGGGATCGGCAGCCCGCCCTGGCGGTGCATGCCCTTCATCCCGCCGAGGCTGGCGCCGGCCATGGTGGTGCCGTGGTAGCCGTCGTGGCGGCCGATGAAGATGTTCTTCTGCGGCTGGTCCTGCACCGCCCAGAAGTGCCGCACCAGGCGCAGGATGGTGTCGTTGGCCTCGGAGCCGGAATTGGTGAAGAAGGCATGGTCGAGATCGCAGGGGGTGAGTTCGGCGAGTTTGGCGGCGAGGCGGATGGTCGGCTCGGTGGTGCACTGGAAGAAGCTGTTGTAGTACGCCAGCTGTTCCATCTGCCGCGCGGCGGCCTGGCCGAGTTCCTTGCGCCCGTAGCCGAGGTTGACGCACCACAGCCCGGCGAAGGCGTCGAGCAGCTTGTTGCCGTCGGCATCCCAGACGTAGGCGCCGTCGCCGCGGGTGAGGATGCGCGTGCCTTTCTGTGCAAGCGCGGCGTTGTCGTTGAACGGGTGCAGGTGATGCGCCGCATCCAGATCCTGCAGGGCCCGCGTCTCTATCCGATCCATGTCCACTCCGTGCTAGTTGCTATGCCTGTTGCTGCCGCTGTTGTTGTGGCTGCTGCTCTTCTTGCTCTTGCTATTCCTGCTCTTGCTGTCGCTTTGGCTTTGGCTGTTGCCTTTACAATTGCTTTTGACTTACCGGGTTCCCTTCCGCAGCGGCGGCCATGGCGGGGAAAAACCCCGAAGGGGCGGCGCACATGGATGTGCGCCGTTCGCGGCAGGGGCAGGATGCCCCTTCCGCGAATCCCCGTCATGGACGCGGACCTGGAGCGCGCAGCGCGGAAGGCGCGAGGCAGGGCGCGCTTTCTTTTGGTTACTTTTCTTTGCGCGAGCAAAGAAAAGTGACTCGCGCCCAAGCGCGAAAGCTTTTGCCTTTGCCTTCGCTTCGCGTTGTTTTTTCCACTAAACCTTGAGCAACAGCAGGAGCAAAAGCAGGAGCAAAAGCTTCCGCTACGCGGGTCACTTTTCTTTGCTTGTGCAAAGAAAAGTAACCAAAAGAAAGCACACCCCGCAGCGCGCCCTCCGCGCTACGCGCTCCGGGTCCGCAGCCCCAACGGGCATTTTTCGATGGCACATCCATGTGCCAACGAAAAACGTCGCGCATCCTGCGCGCCGCCCTTCGGGTATTCGCCCGCCGGGTCTGCCGCGCTGAGGGGACCCGGTAGATCAAAAGCAAAGCAACAGCAACAGCAACAGCTTGCAGCCCTCTCGATTCGCCATCGCAAGCAAGAGCGGACTCACACGTTCAACAACAAGAACTCCCGCTCCCACGAACTGATTACCCGGAAGAACGTCTCGTATTCCTTGCGCTTGACCGAAATATAGGCGCGCACGAAACGCGGCCCCAGCATTTCCTGCAACGGCGTACACCGCTCCAGCTCGTCCAGCGCCTCGCCCAGCGAACGCGGCAACTGATAGCCCATCTCCTTGCCGTTGCCGCTGATCGGCGCACTCGGCTCCAGCTTCTCGCGGATGCCCAGCAACCCGCAGGCCAGCGTCGCCGCCATCGCCAGATACGGATTGGCGTCGGAGCCGGCGAAGCGGCTCTCCACACGCATGTTCTCGATCGTGTCGATCGGCACCCGCAGCCCGCAGGTGCGGTTGTCGAAGCCCCACAGCACGTTGCTCGGCGACACCTCGCCGAACATCAGCCGGCGGTAGGAATTGACGTTCGGCGCCAGCACCGCCATCGCCATCGGCACGTACTTCTGCAGGCCGGCCAGGTAATGCCCGAAGGTGCGGCTGTACTCGCCCGCGCGGCGGCCGCTGAACACGTTCTTGCCGTGCTTGTCGACCAGGCTCTGGTGGATGTGCATCGCACTGCCCGGCTCGTTCTCCATCGGCTTGGCCAGGAACGTGGCGTAGACGCCGTGGCGCATCGCCGCTTCGCGCATCGTACGCTTGAACAGGAACACCTGATCGGCGCGCGAGAGCGCATCGGAATGGGTGAAGTTGACCTCCAGCTGCGCCGCGCCGGATTCGTGGATCAAGGTGTCCACATCCAGTTCCATCGCGTCGCAATAGTCGTACATCAGATCCAGGATCGGATCGAACTCGTTGACCGCGTCGATCGAGTACGACTGCCGCGCCGTCTCCGGCCGCCCCGAGCGCCCGGCCGGCGGCAGCAGCGGGAAGTCCGGGTCGGTGTTCTTCTGCACCAGGAAGAACTCCAGCTCCGGCGCCACCACCGGCTTGAAGCCGATCGCCGCATACGCCTGCAGCACCCCGCGCAACACGTTGCGCGGCGCCAGCTCGTGCGGCTGGCCGTCCTTGGTGTAGCAGTCGTGGATCACCTGCGCGGTCGGGTCGGTGGCCCACGGCACCATCCGCACCGTGTCCGGGTCCGGGCGCAGTTGCATGTCCGAGTCCGACGGCGAGGTCAGGTCGTAATAGTCGTCGGGGTACTCGCCGGTGACGGTGGTGGCGAAAATGCCCTCGGGCAGGCGCGTGCCGTAGTCGTGGGAGAACTTGGCCGCGGGAATGATCTTGCCGCGCGCATTGCCGGTGATGTCCGGCACCAGGCACTCGACTTCGGTGATGTGGCGGTCCTTCAGCCAACGGCGCAGCGAGCTTTCCTGCTGTTCGGGGGTGTTCTTGCGGGAGCGTGGTCGGCTGGCCATGGGAATGTCGATTCAGTGCGTGCGGCGAGCCGCGTAATGGCGACAGGCGTCGCCGAAGGCCTGGAAGATGCCGAGATAGAACGGGTCGTCGAGCACGCGCCATTCCGGGTGCCACTGTACGCCTAGCAGGAAGCCCGGACCGATGCCGCGAAACGCTTCGATCAGTCCGTCCGACGCCAGCGCCTCGACGATGAGATCGCCGCCGAGTTGCGCCACGCCCTGCCCGTGCAGCGAATTGACCCGCACCCGCTGCTTGCCGGCGATGTCGGCCAGCCAGCCGCCCTCGCTCAGGGTCACCTCGTGCACCGGCGCGTACTGCTGGTCCAGCGGCGCCTGGGGATCTTCGCGATGATCGGACAGCCAGGGCAGCGCATGCACCTTCTGGTGCAGGGTGCCGCCCAGGGCCACGTTGACCTCCTGGAAACCGCGGCAGATCGCAAGGATCGGCAGGCCAAGCGCAATCGCCTGCGGGATCAGGTCCAGGGTGGTGGCATCGCGTGCCGGATCGTGCGGATTGCCCGGCCAGCTGGGTTCGTCGCCGTAGTGATACGGCTCGATGTTGCTGACCGCACCGGTCAGCAACAGGCCGTCCAGGCGTGCCAGCCAGTCGCACGCCGCGACCGGCGGCTGCAGCGACGGCAGCAATACCGGCGTCACCCCGGCACCATCGACCGCGGCCCGCAGATACTTTTCCCCGGCGACCAGGAACGGATGCTGGCCGATGGGCTTACGATCGGTCGACAGGCCGACCAGAGGCGATACAGCCATGCGAAAAGCTCGTGTGGCGTGGCCGCAACTTACCCCGGGCGTTTTATTTTTACAACACGCCGCAGCGGTGCGAAGCGGCCGGCGCACGCCTGCCGGCCATGCCCGCAGCAGACAGCGTGCGCTTTATTACAGTACGCAGCGGCAGGCAGGCCGACCCGGCGCGCGGCGCGCGTTTCGGCGTCGAACGCAGGCGCCTGTTGAGTATTCTTGACGCGAACCCGGCTCTGCTAAGCTCGTCGCACTCCCGCAGGCCGCCATCATGACCCGCACCCACGACGCTCCGCCCCTGCCTCCGGACGCCGCCCAGGCCCTGCAGCGCATCCCCGGCTGCGAACAGATCGACCTGCTGCTGCCGGACAGCAATGGCCTGCTGCGCGGCAAGCGCATCACCCGCGACGCGCTGGACAAGGTCTATCGCGACGGGGTCTGCCTGCCGATGTCGCTGATCGCCACCGACATCACCGGCAATACGGTCGAGGAAACCGGCCTGGGCTACGACATCGGCGACGAGGACCGGCTGTGCTTCCCGGTCCCCGGCACGCTGCAGCCGGTGCCGTGGGCGCCGGTACCCTCGGCGCAGCTGCTGCTGGCGATGCAAGACGACGCTGGCAGCCCGCTGGAATTCGCGCCGCGCGAAGTGCTGGCACGGGTGCTGGCGCGGCTACGCGCACGTGGGCTCACACCGGTGATCGCGGTGGAGCTGGAGTTCTACCTGTTCGATCCGCGCGCCGACGTCGACGGCCGGCCGCAGCCGCCGCTGCAGGCGCACACCGGGCTGCGCAACGACAGCACCCAGGTCTATTACATGCAGGAACTGGACGACCAGCGCGGCTTCACCGACGCGGTCGCGCAGGCCTGCCGCGCGCAGGGCATCCCCGCCGATACCGCAGTCGCCGAATACGCGCCCGGCCAGTTCGAGATCAACCTCAAGCACCGCAGCGACGCGCTCGCCGCCTGCGACGACGCGCTGATGCTCAAGCGCGCGATCAAGGCGATCGCGCAGCAGCAGTGCCTGCTCGCCAGCTTCATGGCCAAGCCGTTCGCCGCGCAGTCCGGCAGCGGCCTGCACTTGCACGTGAGCCTGCTCGACGCTGCCGGCGACAACGTCTTCGCCGGCACCGCGCAGGCGCCGGCCGATGCGCTGCGCCACGCCATCGGCGGCCTGCAGCGCAGCGCCGACGACTGCCTGCTGCTGTTCGCCCCGCACGCCAACAGCTACCGCCGCTTCGTGCCCAATGCGTTCGTGCCGCTCAACGACAGCTGGGGCTTCAACAACCGCACCGTGGCGATGCGGGTGCCGCACAGCGATCCGGCCAACACCCGCATCGAACACCGCATCGCCGGTGCCGACGCCAATCCCTACCTGGTCGCCGCAGCGGTGCTGGCCGGCATCGAGCACGGCCTGCAGCATGGCTTCGACCCCGGCCCGCCGGTGCAGGGCAACGCCTACGCACAGACCCGGATTCGCCATCCGGACTGGCGCGGCGCGATCGCCGACTTCCTCGCCAGCGACTTCGTCGCCGATCGGTTCGGCGCCCGCTTCCGGCACATCTACGGCCAGCAGAAACGCCGCGAGATGCTGGATTTCCATGCGCAGGTGAGCGATCTGGATTACCGATGGTATTTGCGGACAGTGTGAGTGGAGCCGGGACTCGGGACGCGGGACTCGGGACTCGGAAAGCAAAAGCCAAGCATCCGGAGGCTGACCCGATGTTTTTCCTCTCCAGCAACGCGTTGCCATGACCCGCTCTCCAACGAGTCCCGCGTCCCGCGTCCCGAGTCCCGGCCTCGCCCCCGAGTCCCGAGTCCCGCGTCCCGACACCTCCTGGTACACCGCCAGCGCCACGCCCTTCCCGCCGCAGCCGCCGCTGCGCGGCCAGGTGCAGGCCGACGTGTGCATCCTCGGCGCCGGTTATACCGGACTGAGCGCGGCGCTGGCGCTGGCCGAGGCCGGCTACCAGGTCGCGATCGTGGAGGCGCAGCGCGTGGGTTGGGGCGCGTCCGGGCGTAACGGCGGCCAGGCCATCGTCGGTTACGGCTGCGAGCAGCGCACGCTGGAAACGCTGCTCGGCCACGCCGAGGCGCGGCTGCTGTTCGACTTCTCGCGCGACGGCATGCGGCTGCTGCGCGAGCGCATCCAGCGCCACGCCATCGCCTGCGACTGGCGCGACGGCCATGCGCACGTGGCGATCAAGCCGCGCCAGGTGCGGGCGTTGCAGGCTGGCATCGCCGAGATGGCGCAGCGCTACGACTATCCGCTGCAGTGGTGGGACCGCGAGCAGTTGCGCGAACACCTGCGCAGCGAGCGCTACCTGGGCGCGATGTACGACCCGGCCAGCGGCCACCTGCACCCGCTCGAGTACGCGCACGGTCTGGCGCGCGCGGCGCTGGCCGCCGGCGTGCGCATCTACGAGCACTCGCCGGTGACCGCGCTGGTGCGCGGCGCGCGGCCGATGCTGCGCACGGCGCACGGCGAGGTCCAGGCCGATTTCGCGGTGCTGGCCGGCAACGCCTGGCTGCGTGGCATCGCGCCGGAACTGGAATCGCGGATCATGCCGGTCGGCACCTACATCGGCGCCAGCGCGCCGCTGGGCGCAGCGCTGGCGTGCGAACTGATCGGCAACGACATGGCGGTGGCCGACGTGAACTGGGCGCTGGACTATTTCCGCCTCAGCCGCGACCACCGCCTGCTGTTCGGCGGCCGCGCCAGCTATTCGTCGCTGCCGCCGCCGGGCCTGCGCGGGGTGATGACCCGGCGCATGCGCCAGGTGTTTCCGCAACTGCGCGAGGTCGAACTGGACTACGTGTGGGGCGGCTATGTCGACATCACCCGCAATCGCGCCCCGCACTGGGGCCGGCTGACCCCGAACGTGTACTTCGCGCAGGGCTTTTCCGGCCATGGCGTGGCCGCCACCGGCCTGGCCGGCGAGGTCATCGCCGCCGCCATCGACGGGCAGTCGCAGCGCCTGGACCTGTTCGCCAGGATTCCGCACGCGCCGTTCCCCGGCGGCCGTGCGCTGCGCACGCCGCTGCTGGTGGCGGCGATGTCCTGGTACAAGCTACGCGACGCGCTGTGGTGAGTGCGCCGCGCGGCGACGGCTAAAGTTGCCGCCGCCGCGGCCGCTACCTGGGGTCTACTCCCCGAGGACGCCTTGCGCGGCTCGCATGCTGCAACCGTTGCCGGCCTACCCGATCGCCAGCGAAAGCGGGGCTGCCCAGCAGCGCATCCTGCTGGTGGAGAATTCGCGCACGTTCACCGGACTGCTGCGCGAGGCGATCGAGCAGCGGGTGGAACTGCCGGTCACCGTGGTCTCGACCCTGGCCGAAGCGGCGGACGCGCTGGACGGCGGCGGTTCCTGGTTCCTGGCCCTGACCGGACTGGTGCTGGCCGACGGCGACCGCGACACGGTGGTGGACTTCTTCGTCGCCCGCGGCCTGCCCACGGTGGTGGTCAGCGGGGTCTACGACGAAAGCCTGCGCAAGCGCGTGCTGACCCAGCAGATCATCGACTTCGTATTGAAGAACGCGCCCGGCAGCATCGATTACCTGGCCTGGCTGGTGCAGCGGCTGGCGCGCAACCGCAGCATCGCCGCGCTGGTGGTGGACGATTCGCGCTCGGCGCGCGCCTACGCCGCGAGCCTGCTGGCGATGTACGGCTACCAGGTGGTGGAAGCCGCCGACGGCGCCGCCGGGCTGAAGGCGGTGGAGGCCAATCCGGCGATCCGCCTGGCGGTGGTGGACCAGGAAATGCCGGGCATGGAAGGGGTGGAGTTCACCCGCCGGCTGCGCGCGATCCGCGCCCGCGACAAGCTGGCGGTGATCGGCCTGTCCGGCAACAGCGACCCGTCGCTGGTGCCGCGCTTCCTCAAGAACGGCGCCAACGATTTCCTGCGCAAACCCTTTTCGCGCGAAGAGTTCTTCTGCCGCGTGTCGCAGAACGTGGAACAGCTGGAACTGATCGGCACGCTGCAGGACCTGGCCACGCGCGACTTCCTCACCGGCCTGCCCAACCGCCGGCATTTCCTGGAGCAGAGCCAGCGCCTGCTGCCGCAATGGCTGGCGCGCAGCGACACGGTCAGCGTGGCGATGCTCGACATCGACCACTTCAAGCACATCAACGACAGCTGGGGCCATGAGGCCGGCGACCACGCGCTGCGCGCGGTGGCGACGACGGTGGCCGCGCATGCGCGCCCGCAGGACCTGGTGGCACGCTTCGGCGGCGAGGAATTCTGCATGCTGGTGCCGGGCCTGGATGCGCCGGCGGCCAGCGCCTATTTCGAGACCTTGCGCCAGCGCATCGATGCGCTGCAGGTGCAGGTGGGCGAGCAGACGCTGCGCATCACCATCAGCATCGGCGTGTCCCGCAGCGACGCACAGCACGATGCGCTGCATCCGCTGCTGTCCGAAGCCGACAAGCACTTGTACCTTGCCAAGGCCGGCGGCCGCAACCGGGTCGAGCACGCGCGCTGAACGGCGGCGCCGGCCTCAGCGGCGCCTGGCGCCGATCGCCAGCAGCGCGAACAGGCTCAGCGCCGCGCCGGCACTGAGGTAGTAGCCGACCCATGGCAGCCCGTAGTGCTTGGCCAGCCAGCTGGCTACGTACGGCGCCGGTGCCGCACCGATGATCCCGGCCAGATTGAACGACAGCGAGGCGCCGGTGTAACGCACCTGAACCGGGTATAGCTCGGCCAGCAAGGTACCGCAGGGGCCGTAGGTCAGGCCCATGAACAACGACCCCAGCGACAGGAACGCCAGCAGCTGCCACGGATGCGCGGCGCCGAACAGCGGCGCGAAGCCCAGCCCGAACAGGATGATGAGAAGGGAAGCGGCGATCATCACCCGGTGCGTGCCGTAGCGGTCGCCGCAATGCGCCGACAGCGGAATGCCGGCGGCCAAGAACAGGATGCCGACCATCTGCAGCAGCAGGAACTGCTCGCGGCCGTAGCCGAGCACCGAGGTGCCGTAGCCCAGCGCGAACACCGTGATCAGATAGAACAGCATGAAGGTCGCGAACACGCCGAAGCTGCCGAGCAGCAGCGCGCCGGCATGCCGCGACAGCACCGTCCACATCGGCAGGGCCACCCGCGCGTTGCGCTCCAGCGCCTTGCGGAAATCCGGGGTTTCATGGATGCGCAGGCGCACCCACAGCCCGGTCACCACCAGCAACGCACTGGCCACGAACGGGATGCGCCAGCCCCAGCGCATGAACTGCGCATCGTCGAGCACCGCATCGAGCAGCAGGAAGATCCCGGAGGACAGCAGGAAGCCCAGCGGCGCGCCCAGTTGCGGGAACATGCCGTACCAGGCGCGCCTGCCCGGCGGTGCGTTCTCGGTGGCCAGCAACACCGCACCGCCCCATTCCCCGCCCAGGCCCAGGCCCTGGCCGAAGCGGCACAGCGTCAGCAGCGCCGGCGCCCACACGCCGATGCTGGCATAACCGGGCAGCAACCCGATCACCACGGTGGACAGGCCCATGGTCAGCAGCGCGGCCACCAGCGTTGCCTTGCGCCCGATGCGGTCGCCGAAATGGCCGAACAGCGCCGAGCCGACCGGCCGCGCCACGAACGCCACCGCGAACGTGGCCAGCGACTGCAGCCGCGCCGCGTCGGCGTCGCCGGCCGGGAAGAACAGGGTCGGGAACACCAGCACCGCGGCGGTGGCGTAGATGTAGAAGTCGAAGAACTCGATGGTGGTGCCGACCAGACTGGCCAGCAGCACGCGGTGCTGCGAATTGATGGGCGAAGCGGGAAGCGCGGCAGCAGTCATGGATTGGGTGTCGGCGGGAAACCAGCCAATTCTGGCAGATCGGCCCAGCATGTGTGGCGCATGCTTCGCACAGTTGCCCACACGCGAAAGCGCCCATGCGCCATTGCGTGCGTGGGATCTCGATTGCCGGCAATGCAACACCGCCGATACCGCGCCAGCCATGCAACACGCGCGACGCCGCACAAGCGACGCCACGAGCATGGCCGCAACGGCCTGCGGATGTGCCCATGCGCGACGCGCACGAGCACATCCAGAAGCCACGGCAACGCGCTAGCCGAACTCTATCGGCGCAGCCATATCGTCACCGATGCGCCCCACGTCCTGCGGCGAGCGCCGATTGCGCGGCCACCGCGCCGCTCAGACATCGCGCAGTTCCTCGCCAGTGCCGGGACTGCACTGCCCATCCAGGATCATGCCAGGGTCGTAATCCAGCACCAGATCGTCATCCGCTTTTCCTACCAGATTTCCTTCGTCGTCGACCTGATAGGGGATGTCCGATTCCACGCCCTGCTCCCCTGTCCTGACCACGAGATTGGTGTAGCGCTCGCCGTCCCAGCAACGGAAAATGAGCGTCGAATTCTCCCCGCCGCTCAGCGTCGAACCCAGACTGCCGATGAGCCTGCTGTTGGCGCCGGCGGTCAGCACGCTGTTCTTGCCGGCGGTCAGCTTGCTGCGATCGCCAGCCATCAACGTACTGTCGTCGCCGGCGGTCAGCTTGCTCCTGTCGCCGGCGGTGAGATAGCTGTTGCGTCCGGCCAACAGTTTGCTGCGGTCGCCGGCGGTCTGGGTGCTGTCGGCGCCCGCGATCAGCTTGCTGCGGTCGCCGGCGGTCTGCACGCTGGCGGCACCGCCAATGAGCGTGCTGCGAGCCCCCGCGGTCTGGAAACTGCCCTTGCCCGCGATCAGCATGCTTTTGTGGCCGGCGATCTGGGTGCACTCATGGCCGGCGATCAGCGAGCTTCCGTAGCTGGCGATCATGTTGCTGCCGTAGCCGGCGGTCAGAAAGCTGCGTACCCCGCTGGTCAGACTGCTGCCGTAGCCGGCGATCAGCGAACTGTCCTGCCCCGCGATGCCGGTGCTTCCATAACCGGCAGTGAGCGAACTGCTGTGCTCGGCCATCTGGGTGCTGCCATAGCCGGCGGTCAGCGTGCTCTCGTAACCGGCGGTCTGGGAACTGCCGTAGCCGGCCATCAGCGTACTGGCATAGCCGGCGATCTCGGTGCTGCCGTAGCCGGCAGTCAGCGAACTGTTCTGCTGCGTGGTCAGCGAACTGCCGTAGCCCGCGGTCAAGGTGCTCTCGTATCCAGCGATCTGGGTGCTACCGTAGCCGGCGATCAACGAGCTCTCGTGGCCGGCGGTCGAGTTGCTGCCATAACCCGCGGTCAGCGTGCTTTTGTAGCCGGCGGTTTGGGTACTGCCATAGCCGGCGGTCAAGGTGCTGTCGTAGCCGGCCGTGGAGGTGCTGCCGTAGCCGGCAGTGAGAGAACTGCTCTCCTGTGCAGTCTGGGTACTGCCATAGCCGGTGGTCAGGATGCTGTTGTAGCCAGCGGTCTGGGTACTGCCATAGCCGGCGATCAGCGAACTGTCATGACCGGCGGTGGACGTGCTGCCGTAGCCAGCAGTGAGCGAGCTGTCCTCGCGCGCCGTCTGCGTGCTGCCGTAACCGGCAGTGAGGTTGCTGTCGTAGCCGGCGGTCTGGGTGCTGCCATAGCCGGCGATCAACGAACTGTCGGCGCCCGCGGTCCCGGTACTGCCATAGCCGGCGGTGATGTCGCTGCCCTGCCGTGCCGTCTGCGTGCTGCCATAGCCGGCGGTCAGCGAACTGTCGCTGCCGGCCGTTTGCGTGCTGCCGTAGCCGGCGATCAGGGTGCTGTCCGCGCCCGCGGTACCGGTACTGCCGTAGCCGGCGGTGACGTCGCTGCCCTGCCGTGCCGTCTGCGTGCTGCCATAGCCGGCGGTCAGCGAACTGTCGCTGCCGGCCGTTTGCGTGCTGCCGTAGCCGGCGATCAGGGTGCTGTCCGCGCCCGCCGTGCCGGTGCTGCCGTAACCGGCGGTGACGTCGCTGCCTTCGCGTGCGGTCTGCGTGCTGCCGTAACCGGCCGTCAGCGAGCTGTCGCTGCCGGACGTCTGCGTGCTGCCGTAGCCCGCGATCAAGGTGCTATCCGCGCCAGCGGTGCCGGTACTGCCGTAGCCGGCGGTCATGTCGCTGCCCTTGCGCGCGGTCTGCGTACTGCCGTAACCGGCGGTCAGCGAACTGTCGCTGCCGGAGGTCTGCGTGCTGCCGTAGCCCGCGATCAAGGTGCTGTCCGCACCCGCGGTGCCGGTACTGCCGTAACCGGCGGTGACGTCGCTGCCCTTGCGCGCAGTCTGCGTACTGCCGTAGCCGGCGGTCAGCGAACTGTCGCTGCCGGCCGTTTGCGTGCTGCCGTAGCCGGAGATCAGGGTGCTGTCCGCGCCCGCCGTGCCGGTGCTGCCGTAACCGGCGGTGACGTCGCTGCCTTCGCGTGCGGTCTGCGTGCTGCCGTAACCGGCGGTCAGCGAACTGTCGCTGCCGGAGGTCTGCGTGCTGCCATAGCCCGCGATCAAGGTGCTGTCCGCGCCCGCGGTGCCGGTGCTGCCGTAGCCGGCGGTAATGTCGCTGCCCTTGCGCGCGGTCTGCGTACTGCCATAACCGGCCGTCAGCGAACTGTCGCTGCCCGAGGTTTGCGTGCTGCCGTAACCTGCGATCAGCGTGCTGTCCGCACCCGCCGTGCCGGTGCTGCCGTAGCCGGCGGTGACGTCGCTGCCCTTGCGCGCGGTCTGCGTACTGCCGTAGCCGGCCGTCAGCGAACTGTCGCTACCCGAGGTCTGCGTGCTGCCGTAGCCGGCGATCAGCGTGCTGTCCGCACCCGCCGTGCCGGTGCTGCCGTAGCCGGCGGTGACATCGCTGCCCTTGCGCGCGGTCTGCGTACTGCCGTAGCCGGCCGTCAGCGAACTGTCGCTACCGGAGGTCTGCGTGCTGCCGTAGCCGGCGATCAGCGTGCTGTCCGCACCCGCCGTGCCGGTGCTGCCATAGCCGGCGGTGACGTCGCTGCCCTTGCGCGCGGTCTGCGTACTGCCGTAGCCGGCCGTCAGCGAACTGTCGCTACCGGAGGTCTGCGTGCTGCCGTAGCCGGCGATCAAGGTACTGTCCGCACCCGCGGTGCCGGTGCTGCCGTAGCCGGCGGTGACGTCGCTGCCTTCGCGTGCGGTCTGTGTGCTGCCGTAACCGGCCGTCAGCGAACTGTCGCTGCCAGCGGTCTGCGTACTGCCGTAGCCGGCGATCAGCGTACTGTCGGCACCGGCGGTGGAGGTACTGCCGTAACCGGTGGTGAGCGAACTGTCTTGTTGGGCGGTCTGCGTACTGCCGTAGCCGGCGGTCAGGGTGCTATCGTAGCCGGCGGTCTGGGTGCTGCCATAGCCGGCGATCAGCGAACTGTCGTGACCCGCCGTCGAGGTACTGCCGTAGCCGGTGGTGAGCGAGCTGTCTTGCTGGGCGGTCTGCGTGCTGCCGTAGCCGGCCGTCAGCGAACTTTCGCTGCCAGCGGTCTGCGTGCTGCCGTAGCCGGCGATCAACGAACTGTCGGATCCGGCGGTGCCGGTGCTGCCGTAGCCGGCAGTGATGTCGCTGCCCTTGCGCGCGGTCTGCGTGCTGCCATAACCGGCTGTCAGCGAGCTGTCGCTGCCCGAGGTTTGCGTGCTGCCGTAACCGGCGATCAGCGTGCTGTCCGCACCGGCAGTGCCGGTACTGCCGTAACCGGCGGTGATGTCGCTGCCTTGCCGCGCCGTCTGCGTGCTGCCGTAGCCGGCGGTGAGAGAGCTTTCGCCGCCAGCGGTCTGCGTGCTGCCATAGCCCGCGATCAAGGTGCTGTCGGCACCCGCCGTGCCGGTACTGCCGTAGCCGGCGGTGACGTCGCTGCCCTTGCGTGCGGTCTGCGTGCTGCCGTAGCCGGCGGTCAAGGAACTCTCGCTGCCGGCGGTCTGGGTGCTGCCGTAGCCGGCGATCAACGCGCTGTCCGACCCGGCCGTACCGGTACTGCCATAGCCGGCGGTGATGTCGCTGCCCTTGCGCGCGGTCTGCGTGCTGCCGTAGCCAGCGGTCAAGGAACTCTCGCTACCGGCCGTTTGCGTGCTGCCGTAGCCGGAGATCACCGCGCTGTCAGAACCGCTGGTCGCAGTGCTGCCGTAACCGGAGGTGAGACGGCTGCCTTCCTGCGCCGTCTGCGTGCTGCCATAGCCGGCGGTGAGCGTGCTCCTGCCCGCGGCAGTCTGCGTGCTGCCATACCCTGCCAGGATGGAACTGTCGGATCCGGCGGTCCCGGTGCTGCCATAGCCGGCGATCAGATCGCTGTGATCGCCTGCGGTTTCGGTACTGCCGTAGCCTGCGACGAGCCGGCTCTGGTCGGCGCCTGTGAGTGTGCTGCCATAGACACCGGTTTCGGTCTTCTTCGCCATCACGTCATGCTGCTGTCCCGGAGGAGGCGGCGCTGCGGCGACCGTGGCAACCGGGGTCGCCTCGGTTGACTGGGTCGCTTCGGTTGACTGAGTTGACTGAGTTGACTGAGTGGAAGGGGTGGCCTGGGTGGAAGGGGTGGCTGGGGTCGGCAGGGTTGCAGAGGTCGCCTGCGTTGCCGGCGCGGACGGCTCCGCTGCGGGCATGTGGACATGCGCCGGCGCAGCGGGTGCCGCCAGCTGTGGAGCGGCGCCGTAGAGCGGCATGTTGGCTGCAATATAGTCCAGCGCCTGGCTGCGATTTCCGACGAAAAGCACAGTTGCGCGCGGGAACTTGATCATCCCCTCTTCGGCCAACTGCAGCATCTCGTCGACGGCGACTTCGCACACGACCCAGCGCGCATCGGCGTGCGCACTCAGATGCGCCCCGACGCCCTTGCCCCACAACAGCCCGGTAAGACCATTTTCGTGCAGTCCCGACGGTTTCCAGAATTTGCATTCCACGGGACCGGCCATCGGCCAGATCAACCCGCAGTGGTCGGCCATGTTATTGGCGCACGTACGCAATGCCAAAATCTTTTCAACGATCATCACACTACCTCACTATAAATACGACAAGAAAAATCGGAGTATTTCCCAGGCCACACGCCGGGAAACCGCGCTGCGTCGCATCCGTTCTGGCGGCAAAAAAACCAGCCTGGGCCATCGCCAGACGCGCCTGGCCAAGCCCCTCCTGCGTGTCCACGAAACAGGCATTCAAGCCGTATAAACCAAACTTTACATGCAACAAAAGCTAGGCCACGGCATGCCGCCACTTCGACCGATCGCTCCGACTTGCTTTGTGGAAACGACTCGCAGCGTCGAATCCGGCAATCTCACAGATTGAGACTCGAATAGAATTCCACGCGCCAAATTTACAAAAAAGGGACTGGGTCACTGACCCTTTTAAAATCATCGGAATTACATTTATTCATACCGAGAATTGATAGACTTTTTTATCGCGCAGCAGTTCTCGCAAGAAACGTCGGAATCATCCGCTATCCGGAAAAACCGATTGCCGTCACGCAACAAGCGACTGGACGTCACGCGCCCAAGGCGATACCAGGCCGCTGCACCAGGCGGCAACGGATACGCACGCAGCTGCGCTGGCGAGCGTCGCCAAGATGTCCCGGAAGATGCGTTCGCTCGCGTCGAGCGCGCATCGCGAGGCGCTCGGCGAGGCAGCGGAATCGCCACGCGCAGGCGCTGCGATGTCGCGTCGGATGGCGGCTGTTTTGCGCTCAGCGCGCCAGTTGCGCCCGCCCGGCCGCGGTCAGCACCGCCACCTCGCGTTCGCCGCGCGTCTCCACCCGGATCCAGCCCGGCCCCGCACGCCCGTCCAGGGTGGCTTCGCCCAGCCAGGCCAGGGTCCGCAGCAGCACGCTCATGCGCACGCCAAGGCGCTTGCACAACCGCGCCAGGGCGACGCCTTCCGGCTCCGGCGCCAGCGCTTCGAACAGCGCCTGGGTCAGCGCCGGATCAGCGGACAAGCGCCACGCCGATGTCGCGCGGCACCGCGTCGGCGGCCTCGGCCCGGTGCGGGGTCACCAGCACCGGGATCGACTTGGAGGTCGGCGTGCGCGCCTCGTCGGCGAAGCTGGACAGCGGCACCAGGCCATTGGTTTCCGGGTAGTAAGCGGCCAAGCAGCCGCGCGGGATGTTGTACGCGACCAGCAGGAAGCGCCGGGCATGGCGCTGCACGCCATCCTCGCCGAGGCTTTCCAGGTCCACCCAGGCGCCGGGCTGCAAGCCCAGGTCGGCGATGTCGGCGGCGTTGATGAACAGCACCCGGCGCTCGCCGAACACGCCGCGGTAGCGGTCGTCCAGGCCGTAGATGGTGGTGTTGTACTGGTCGTGCGAGCGCGTGGTGGCCAGGGTGAACACTGGCTGCTGCGGGTGCTGGCGGCGCGCGCGGTGGATCGGGTTGTCGGTCGGCACCGCGTGCACCTTGAACACCGCGCGGCCTTCCGGCGTGTCCCACACGCGGTCGCGCGCGGTGTTGGACAGGCGGAAGCCGCCAGGCACGCGCACCCGCGTATTGAAGTCGGCGAAATCCTCGAACACCTGCGCGATCAGCTCGCGGATGCGGTCGTAGTCGGCGACCAGCCAGCGCCAGCGGATCGCGCTGCGCGTGCCGAGGGTGGCCTCGGCCAGGCGCGCGACGATCGCCGGCTCCGACAGCAGTTCCGGCGACGCCGGCGGATTGATGCCGGCCGACAGGTGCACCATGCTCATCGAATCCTCGACGCTGACGCTCTGCGGCCCGCCTTCCTGGATGTCGATCTCGGTGCGGCCCAGGCACGGCAGGATCAGCGCGTCGCGGCCGTGCACCAGGTGGCTGCGGTTGAGCTTGGTGGTCACGTGCACGGTCAGGTCGCAGCGGCGCAGCGCGCGATGCGTGGCCTCGGTGTCGGGAGTGGCGGTGGCGAAGTTGCCGCCCATGCCGAAGAAGGTCCGGGCGCGGCCGTCGCCCATCGCCTCGATCGCGCCGACCGTATCGAAACCGGAGGCGCGCGGCGGCTCGAAACCGAACACCTGCTGCAGCCGGTCCAGGAACGCGGCCGGCGGCTTCTCGTAGATCATCATCGTGCGATCGCCCTGCACGTTGCTGTGGCCGCGCACCGGGCAGGCGCCGGCGCCGGGGCGGCCCAGATGGCCGCGCAGCAGCAGCAGGTTGGCGATCATGTGGATCGTGGCCACCGAATGCTTGTGCTGGGTGATGCCCATGCCCCAGCAGGCGATCAGCCGTTCGGATTTCAGGTAGATCTCGCCGGCATGGCGCAGCTCGGCCTCGCTCAGCCCGGATTCCTCGACGATGGTCGCCCACGGCTCGGCGATCACCTCTGCAGCGAAGGCATCGAAGTTGGCGGTATGCTGGGTGATGAACTGCAGATCCAGCAGCCGCGGTTGCGCCGCGCGCGCGGCCTCGGCATCGCGCTCCAGCACGTGCTTGATGATGCCCTTGACCGCGGCCAGGTCACCGCCGATCTTCAGCTGGAAATAGTCCGAGGAAATCCGCGTCGAACCGTTGTGCAGCATCTGCAGCTTGTCCTGCGGATCGGCGAACTTCTCCAGGCCGCGCTCGCGCAGCGGATTGAACGACACGATCGCCGCGCCGCGCTTGGCCGCCTGGCGCAGCTCGCCGAGCATGCGCGGATGGTTGGTGCCGGGGTTCTGGCCGAAGATGAAGATCGCGTCGGCCAGTTCGAAATCGTGCAGCGACACGGTGCCCTTGCCGACCCCGATCTGCGACTCGAGCGCGGTGCCAGACGGCTCGTGGCACATGTTCGAACAGTCGGGGAAGTTGTTGGTGCCGAACTCGCGCACGAACAGCTGGTACAGGAACGCGGCCTCGTTGCTGGTGCGCCCGGAGGTGTAGAAGATCGCCTCGTCCGGCGAGGCCAGGCCGTTGAGGTGCGTGGCGATCAGCGCGAACGCGGCGTCCCAGTTCACCGGCACGTAGTGGTCGCTGGCGCTGTCGTAGCGCAGCGGATGGGTCAGCCGGCCCTGCCCTTCCAGCCAGTAGTCGCTGTACTTGGCCAGTTGCGTCACGCTGTGCTGGGCGAACAGCTCCGGCGTGGCGCGGCGCGCGGTGGCTTCGGCGGCCACCGCCTTGGCGCCGTTCTCGCAGAACTCGAAAGTCGAGGTGTGGTCGCGGTCGGGCCAGGCGCAGCCGGGGCAATCGAAGCCGTCGGGCTGGTTGGCGTGCAACAGGGTCTTGGCCCCCTGCACCGCCACGTCCTGCTGCAGCAGGTGGCTGGCGACGGCGCGCAACGCGCCCCAGCCTCCGGCCGGCTGCGTATAGGGTTGGATGGTCTTCTTGCTCATGCGGGCTCTCCGGCGTGCTCGGCCTGGTGCAGGCGCTGCGGATGGCTGTAGACGACGTAATCGTGGTCGCGGGCGAAACCGATCAGGGTCAGGCCGGCGCTGTCGGCCAGCGCGATCGCCAGCGCGGTGGGTGCGGAAATGGCCGCCAGCAGCGGGATGCCGGCCTGCGCCGCCTTCATCGCCATCTCGTAGCTGGCGCGGCTGGTGACCACGGCGAAGCCGCTGGCCGGGTCCAGGCCGACAGTAGCCAGTGCGCCGATCAGCTTGTCCAGTGCGTTGTGCCGGCCGACGTCCTCGCGCGCCAGTTGCACGCATCCGTCCGCGTCGGCCCATCCGGCGGCGTGGGTGGCGCCGGTGATCGCGTTGAGCGGTTGCTGCTGGCGCAGCTCGCGCAAGGCCCGCGCCAGCGCCGCGGGCGCGATCGCGGCGCCGGCCGGCAGCGGTTGCGGCGCGCGCAGCACCGCCTCGATCGATTCGCTGCCGCACACCCCGCAACCGCTGCGGCCATGCAGGTTGCGGCGCCGCGCCTGCAGCGCCGCGGCATGCGCGGGCGGGATTTGCAGTTGCAGCGACACCCCTTCCAGGAAGGTGTCCACGCTGGCGATCCGCAACTGCGCCGGCTCCTCGACGATGCCTTCGCTGAGCGAGAAGCCCAATGCGAAATCGTGCAGGTCTTCCGGAGTGGCCATCATCACCACGAACGGTTCGCCGTTGTAAGCGAACGCCACCGGCACCTCGGCCGCCACCAGGTCCTGGGTGAGCGCGGTGCGCCCGTCGCGATGACGACGCACGCCGCGCGCGACGGCGCCGGGCCGGGAAGACGCACGCGAGTCCATGATGACGCCTCCCTCCCGCAACTTCAGTGGAACAGCACGAACGCCTTCTGCAAGGTGACCCAGATGCCCCACAGCATCGGCACCGCGACCGCCAGCCAGGCCAGCGCCACCAGCAGCGGATTGCCGCCGTGGCCGACCTGCGCCAGCTGCGCCGCATCCAGCGCCACGCCGCCGTTGCTGCCGACTTTTTCGTGCGCCAGCTGCTTCTCCGCGGCCAGCTCCTGCGCGGTCATGAAGTGCCTGGCTGCCACCGGCCGCACCAGCAGGTTGCAGATCAGCCCCAGCACCAGCATCACGGCCAGGATGTACATGGTGGTGTTGTACACCTGTGACGGCGGCACGCCCAGGTCCAGCTGGTAGTCGCGCATATAGCCCACCACCACCGGGCCGAGGATGCCAGCGGTGGCCCAGGCGGTCAGCAGGCGGCCATGGATCGCGCCGACCATCTGCGTGCCGAACAGGTCGGCCAGGCAGGCCGGGATGGTGGCGAAGCCGCCGCCGTACATCGACACGATCACGCAGAAGATGCCGACGAACAGCGCGCTGCCGCCGACCTTGCCGGCCCAGGGGGCGGCCGCAAACAGCGCGATGCCGAGCACGAAGAACAGGCTGTAGGTGTTCTTGCGGCCGAGCTTGTCGGACATGCTGGCCCAGAAGAAGCGCCCGCCGATGTTGAACAGGCTGAGCAGGCCGGTGAAGCCGGCGGCAATGGCGGCGATGGCCGCCAGCTGCGCGGTATCCAGGCTGCCGAAGCCGGCATCCACGCCGATCAGGCGGCCGCCGAACACTTCCTGCAGCATCGGCGAGGCCATGCCGATCACGCCGATGCCGGCCGACACGTTCAGGCACAGCACGCCCCACAGCAGCCAGAACTGCGGAATGCCCCAGACCTTGCTCACGTGCACGTGGTGGGCGGTGATCATCGCGTTGGCGCTGGCCGTCGGCGCGGTCCAGCCGGCCGGCGTCCAACCGCTCGGCGGCACCCGGTAGCCGAACGCGCCGGCCATCATGAACACGAAATACAGCGCGGCCATCACCAGGAAGGTTTCCATCACCCCCACCCAGGCCGGGCCGGCGAAATGGCGCATCAGCGCATCGGCCAGCGGGCTGCCGATCATCGCGCCGCCGCCGAAGCCCATGATCGCCATGCCGGTGGCCATGCCGCGGCGGTCCGGGAACCACTTGATCAGGGTCGAGACCGGCGAGATGTAACCCAACCCCAGGCCGATGCCGCCGATCACGCCCGAGCCCAGCCACAGCAGCCAGATCTGATGCAGATGGATGCCCAGCGCCGAGATCACCAACCCGCCGCACCAGCACAGCGCCGAGACCACGCCGGCCTTGCGCGGCCCGGCGCGTTCCAGCCATCCGCCCCACAGCGCCGCCGAGCAGCCCAGCAGCACGAAGAACAGCGTGTACATCCACTGCAGTTCGCTGATCTTCCAGTCGCAGCTGGCCGACACGATGCGCGCCAGGAAGCCCATGTCCGCCGGGCACGCCACCACGTCGGTGACCCCCAGCGCCTTGGACAAGGGCAACCAGAACACGCTGAAGCCGTAGGCCATGCCGATGCACAGATGGATCGCCAGCGCCGCCGGCGGCACCAGCCAGCGATTGAAGCCCGGCCCGGCGACGATGCGTTCCTTCGACAGCATGCCGGCCTGGGCGATGTGCGCGGCAGTCGCCGCGCCGTTCAAGTTGCTCATTGGGTTGCCCTCACAGCGCATCGGCTTTTTATGGGATGAAGCGCATATTGCAGACACGACGACGCGTGGCGAGCCTAGTACAAAAGCACGATGGCGCCGAGCGTCGGATGGTCTAATAATCGGCTGTAGAAAGCCGATTGCGAGCCGCAACCCGCGTGTACAAGGTGACCATCCAGCCGCAGTGGGAACTGCACACCGAGGATGGGCAGCGCCTGCCGCCGCGGCTGGCGGAACTGCTGCTGGCGATCCGCGACACCGGCTCGCTGGCCGCGGCCTGCCGCCAGACCGGGCTGTCCTACCGCTATGCCTGGGGCACGCTGCGCGAGGCGCGGCGCCTGTTCGGGCAGCCGCTGCTGCGCGCCGACGTGCGCTTCATCCATCGCCAGCTCCGCTCGGGCACGCGCGTGTTGCTGGAATGCCTGGTGGCGCAGCAGAGCCTGCCGCTGCGTGGCCTAAATGGCACCGACATGGAGGAACTGACCCACGCCGCGGTCGCCGCCTACGTCGCCAGCGGTCTGGCCGATGCCGGCTTCGGCCTGGAACCGCCGGCGCTGCGCTATGGCATGGCGTTCATCCCGATCGTCAGCGAGCGCTATTTCCTGCTGTGCCGTCGCGCGGCGCTGGACAGCGGCCGCCTGCCCCCCCCGATCGTGGATTCGCTGCGCAGCGATAGCTTCCAGCACGAACTCGGCCTGCTGCCCGGCTATGACGCGCACGACTGCGAGGGGGTGCAGGCGCTGGCGCAGGCGTTTGCCGGGTTGGCGTGAGGCGTGAGGCGGGATTGGGGATTGGGGATTGGGGATTCGGAATTGGGGCGCCGAGGCGCTTGCGCTTTGACGCTTCCGTACTGCGCGTGGGAGGGACTTCAGTCACGACGCTGTTACCGGCTACGCCTGTTCGGAACCAGGACGCTCTGGCAAATTCGCAAGGAGGAAGGCAACGCACACCGGCACGCCAGCAGCGCAATTGCGCCATTTGCGAGCAGGGTCGGTTAGGCTTTGCGCCCTTGCGCATCCGAAACGTTCCCATGCCAATGCCCATGTCGCTTCGCGTCGCCGCCGCTGGCTTCCCGTTGCTCGCCACGCATGGCGCACGCGCCGCCGACCTGCCCGCCGACGTGCTGCGCCAGCTGCCAGCCGGCTACCTGCCGCTGCAACAGCTGCGCACCGATCTCGACGGAGACGGCCGCGCCGACTACCTGCTGGCGCTGCAGCAACGCGGCGAAGCCGAGCGCTAACCAGCGCCGGCACGGCCGCTGCTGATCTTCGTGCAGCAGGCCGACGGCCACTACCGGCTGGCCGCGCGCAACGACCACGTGGTGCTCAAGCGCGACGACGGCGGCCAGTGCGATCCGTTCACCGACAGCGACGATCCGTTCGCGGCCAAGGGCCGCTATTTCACCGTGCAGAACGGCGTCTCCTGCGGCCAGCACTGGACCTACTTCATCACCTTCCGCTACGAACCAGAACGCAAGACCTGGCTGTTCGACAAGCGCATCCGCCAGAGCTGGCAGCTGAACCCGGATCCGGCGCCGGGCGCCGATGCGTTGAAGAAGACCGCGGACAAGGTGGATGCAGCCGATCCGAAGCATCCGCTTACCTTTGCCGAGTACGTGCCGGACTGAGTCCGCGCGCAACCGGCGCGCACGCCCTGCAACTGAGCCGGACGTAGCGAAGGCGTTGGCTGCAACCGGCAGCGTGCCAGATCGAGGTGCTCGCTTGCGGCCGCCGTCCGGGGTCTTTCGCCCCGCCCGGCGGCGGCTGCCGCGTCCGAATCCGGCCAGCGCGGCGCCGCAACGGCGCGCACGCTATGCGCTCGATCTTCTCTTGGAGCGCACATGTCCAGCTTCGTCTGCATCGGCCTGCCTGCCGCGCCGTTCGCACCGCTGTTCGCACTCGATGATGCGCAGTTGCATGCGCACGGCGCGCGCCGCGTCCGCGCCGACCAGACACCGGGCTTCCCGTGCCGGATCAGCCTGGAAGACGCGCAACCCGGCGAGGAACTGTTGCTGCTGCACTACCTGCACCAGCCGGCCGACACGCCATACCGCGCCGCCGGGCCGATCTACGTGCGCCGCCACGTGCAGACCGCGATGGTGGCACCGGGCCACGTGCCCGACGCGATCCGCAGGCGCTTGATCTCGCTGCGCGGCTACGCTGCCGACGACATGCTGCTTGCCGCCGACGTGCATCCCGGCGAAACGGTCGCGGCGGCGATCGCGCAGGCCTTCGCCGATCCGCGCGTGCGCTACCTGCATCTGCACAATGCGCGCCAGGGCTGTTTCGCCTGCCGCGTGGAGCGGGTTTGAATTCGGGACTCGGGACTCGGGACTCGGGACTCGGGACTCGGGATGATGTCCCGGGGTAAATCGATGTCAAGCGATTTGATGCAAAAAGGGTCGATTTTTTTAAAAAAAAAGCGGCTTTTTTTTGCAGCTCCGGCGCAGCTGCTTTTTCTGTAGGAGGGGCTTCAGCCCCGACGCGTTACCGGTAAGGCGTCGGGGCTGAAGCCCCTCCTACAGAAAAGCAGAAATGCGCCGAACTTGCGAAAATCCCGAGTCCCGAGTCCCGAGTCCCGAGTCCCGAGTCCCGAGTCCCGAGTCCCGAACTAAACGGCCAAATTGATCCAAGTCGCCTTCATCTCCGTGTACTTGTCGAACGCATGCAGCGACTTGTCCCGGCCGTTGCCCGATTGCTTATAGCCGCCGAACGGCGCGGTCATGTCGCCGCCGTCCCAGTAGTTCACCCACACGCTGCCGGCGCGCAGCTTGCGCGCCACGCGGTGCGCGCGGCCGATGTCGCGGGTCCATACGCCCGCGGCCAGGCCGTAGTCGCTGTCGTTGGCCATGCGCAACGCATGCGCCTCGTCGTCGAAGGCGATCACCGACAGCACCGGGCCGAAGATCTCCTCGCGGGCGATGGTGTGCTCGTGGCCGACCTCGTCGAAGATGGTCGGCTCCACGTAACAGCCGCCGGCGACCACCTCCACGCGCTTGCCGCCGAGCAGCAGCCGCGCGCCTTCATCGTTGCCGCGTGCGATGTAATCGAGCACGCGGTGGGTCTGCGCCTCGTCCACCAGCGCGCCCATCGCCGCGTCGTCGTCGAACGGATGCCGCGGCTGCAGCGCGCGCCCGGCGGCGACCACGCGGGTGACGAATTCATCCTTGATCGAGCGCTCCACCAGCAGCCGCGAGGCCGCGGTGCAGACCTCGCCCTGGTTGTAGAAGATCGCGCCGGCCGCGGCCTGCGCCGCCTGCTCCAGGTCCGGCGCATCGGCGAACACCAGGTTCGGGCTCTTGCCGCCGCATTCCATGTAGGCGCGTTTCATGTTCGACAGCCCGGCGCATTGCAGCAGGCGCTTGCCGACCGCGGTGGACCCGGTGAACACCAGTCCGTCCACGTCCATGTGCAGCGCCAGCGGTTCGCCGGCGCTCTTGCCGAAACCGGGCACCACGTTGAATACGCCGTCCGGGATGCCGGCCTCGGCCACCAGCTCGGCCAGGCGCAGCGCGCTCAACGGCGATTTCTCCGAGGGCTTGAGCACCACCGAATTGCCCGCCGCCAGCGCCGGGGCGATTTTCCACGCGGCCATCAACAGCGGGAAATTCCACGGCACGATCGCGCCGACCACGCCCAGCGGTTCGCGGGTGATCAGGCCCAGTTCGTCCTGCCCGGTCGGCGCCACCTCGCCGTAAACCTTGTCCAGCGCCTCGCCGGTCCAGGCCAGGCAGCGCACCGTGGCCGCCACGTCCACGCTGCGCGCGTCGCGCACCGGCTTGCCCATGTCCAGAGACTCCAGCAGCGCCAGCTCGTCGGCATGCTGTTCGACCAGTTGCGCCAGCTTGATCAGTATCTTCTTGCGCTGCGCCGGCCTGGCCTGCGACCAGTGCCCGGCATCGAAACTGCGCCGCGCCGCGGCGACCGCGCGCGCGATGTCCTCGGCCTCGCCCGCGGCGACCCGGCCGAGCACGCGGCCGTCGATCGGGCTGATGCAGTCGAAGGTCTTGCCGCTGGCCGCGTCGACGTAGCGGCCGTCGATGAAGGCCTGGGTGCGCAAGTGCAGCGCGGCGGCCATCGCCTGCCATGCGTCGCGGGTGCGGGGTGCGTTCATCGGAAGCTCCGGGTCGGGAGGAAGGAACGGATCTGCGTGGCGTGCGGTCGCGGCAAGGCGGGAGCGCGCGCCGCGGCGCAGGCGGCGCTCAGAACGTGGCCGGGGTGTTGGCGCTGACGATCACCACCGCCTCGCTGCCGACGTTGCGGAACCGGTGCGGCACCCGGCTCTCGAAATAATACCCCTCGCCGGCACGCAGCACCCGCACCTGCGCGCCAACGGTAATCTCCACTTCGCCGGCCACCACCACCCCGCCTTCCTCGCCCTGGTGCACCAGCATCGCGCTGCCGGTGTCGCTGCCCGGCGGCATCACCTCGCGCAGGATGCACATCTGCCGCTGCGGGCGATGTTGCCCGACCAGGTAGTAGTGGATGCCGTCGCTGCCCACGTCGGGCAGTTCGTCGGCAGCATAGAACGGCGCATCGGCTGGGCCGATTTGCAGATCCTGGGTGAAGAAATCGGCCAGCGAGATCGGGATGCCGTCCAGCACCTTCTTCAGCGAACTCACCGACGGGCTGACCTTGTTCTGCTCGATCAGCGAGATGGTGCTGTTGGTCACGCCCACCCGCTTGGCCAGCTCGCGCTGGCTCAGCCGGTGGGCGGTACGAACCCGGTGCAGGCGGGCGCCGATATCCATCGCGTGATGAGGACAGCCTTGAAGGTGTTGCCGGATACTTTACACAGCCGGTCCGCGCGGTCAATTTGCCAGGCGCCGTGTGCCGGGGGCGGCGGCGGCGGCGGCGCCTGGACCGGCGTGCGGCGGCGCCATTTCCGCCTGATCGCGCATCGCAACGCCGACGGCGCGGCCACCCGGACGCGCCAGCGGCGCAACGCGGGCGTTGCCCCTGCCACCGCAGGCCGGGTTGGTGTAAAGTTTTTTCAACACCCCTTTCGCGTGGAGCCTGTGATGCGCCCCGAGCCGCCCTCCTCCTCCCAGGCGCTGGCCGATCACTATGCGGCCCAGGCCACGCAGGCGCCCGAGAACATGGACGCGTTCTGGATGCCGTTCACCGCCAACCGCCAGTTCAAGGCATGGCCGCGGCTGCTGGCCTCGGCCGAGGGCATGTACTACCGCAGCGTGGACGGGCGCCGGATCCTCGACGGCACCGCCGGGTTGTGGTGCTGCAATGCCGGACACGCGCGGCCGCGCATCGTCGAGGCGGTGTCCCGGCAGATCGCCACGCTGGATTTCGCACCGAGCTTCCAGATGGGGTCGCCGCTGCCGTTCGTGCTCGCCGAACGCCTGGTCGAACTCGCCCCGCCCGGTCTGGATCACGTGTTCTATACCAACTCCGGCTCCGAATCGGTGGACACCGCGATGAAGATCGCGCTGGCCTACCACCGCGCGCGCGGCGAGGGCCAGCGCACCCGCTTCCTCGGCCGCGAGAAGGGCTATCACGGGGTCGGCTTCGGCGGCATCTCGGTCGGCGGGCTGCCCAACAACCGCAAGGGGTTCGGGCCGCTGCTGCCCGGCGTGGACCATCTGCGGCATACCCTGGACCTGGAGCGCAACGCGTTCTCGCAAGGCCTGCCCGAACACGGCGTAGAGCTGGCCGAAGATCTGGAACGGTTGGTCACGCTGCACGACGCCTCCACCATCGCCGCGGTGATCATCGAACCGATCTCCGGCTCGGCCGGGGTGGTGCTGCCGCCGCACGGCTATCTGCAGCGCATCCGCCAGCTGTGCGACAAGCACGGTATCGTGCTGATCTTCGACGAGGTGATCACCGGCTTCGGCCGCGTGGGCAAGGCTTTCGCCGCGCAGCGCTTCGGCGTCACCCCGGACCTGATGACGACCGCCAAGGGCCTGACCAACGGCTGCGTGCCGATGGGCGCGGTGTTCGTCTCGCGCGCTATCCACGATGCCTTCGCGCACGGCCCGGCCGGCGCCATCGACCTGTTCCACGGCTACACCTATTCCGGCCACCCGCTGGCCTGCGCTGCGGCGCTGGCGACGCTGGACACCTATGCCGAAGAGCAGCTGTTCGAACAGGCCATCGCGCTGGGCGAGGACTGGCAGCAGGCGATCCACGCGCTGAAGGACTTGCCGCACGTGATCGATATCCGCAACTTCGGCCTGATCGGCGCGATCGAACTGGCGCCGCGGCACGGCGCGCCCGGCGCGCGCGCCTACGAGATCTTCGAGCGCTGCTTCCACGAGGGCGACCTGCTGATCCGCGTCACCGGCGACACCATCGCGCTGTCGCCGCCGCTGATCGTGGAGCGCGAGCACATCGAGCGCATCTTCGCGGTGCTCGCCGACATGATCTGCAGCACGCCCTGATCCCCGCCCTCACCTCAAACCCGCTCCGCGCTCCCCCTGCGCGCCGCATGCCTGGAGAACCGCTCATGCTGGTCGGCGTCCCGAAAGAGATCAAGAACCACGAATACCGGATCGGGCTGACCCCGGCCGGGGTCCGCGAACTGGTGCTGCACGGCCACCAGGTGCTGGTGCAGCGCGACGGCGGCCAGGCCATCGGCCTCACAGACGCCGACTACGAACGCGCCGGCGCGCGCCTGGCCGACGATGCGGCCAGCGTGTTCGCGCAGGCCGAGATGATCGTCAAGGTCAAGGAACCGCAGCCGGACGAATGCGCGCTGCTGCGCACGGGGCAACTGCTATTCACCTACCTGCACCTGGCGCCGGACCCGGCGCAGGCCAACGCGCTGCTGCAGTCCGGCTGCACCGCCATCGCCTACGAAACCGTCACCGACGGCCACGGCGGGCTGCCGCTGCTGGCGCCGATGAGCGAGGTGGCCGGGCGCATGGCGATCCAGGCCGGCGCGCATGCGCTGGAAAAGGCGCAGGGCGGCTGCGGCGTGCTGCTCGGCGGCGTGCCCGGGGTCAAGCCGGCGGAAGTGCTGGTGATCGGCGGCGGCGTGGTCGGGATCAACGCTGCGCGCATGGCGATGGGCCTGCACGCGCGGGTGACGGTGCTGGACCGTTCGCTGGAACGGCTAAAGTACCTGGACGAACTGTACGGCCACCAGCTGACCACGCTGTATTCCACCCGCGATGCGATCGAGCACTGCCTGCCGCACACCGACCTGGTGATCGGCGCGGTGCTGATCCCCGGCGCCGCCGCGCCCAAGCTGGTGTCGCGCGCGCAGTTGGCGCTGCCGCGGCCGGGTTCGGTGCTGGTGGACGTGGCGATCGACCAGGGCGGCTGCTTCGAGACCAGCCGCGCCACCACCCACCAGCAGCCGACCTACGAAGTGGACGGCATCGTCCACTACTGCGTGGCCAACATGCCCGGCGGCGTGGCGCGCACCTCCACCTTCGCCCTGACCAACGCCACCTTGCCGTTCGTGCTGCAGTTGGCCGAGCACGGCCTGCAGGCGCTGCGCGACGACCAGGACCTGCGCAACGGCCTCAACGTGCACGCCGGCAAGCTCACCCACCGCGCGGTGGCGCAGGCGCTGGGCGCGGAGTTCGTGCGGCCGCTGGACGCGCTGGGCTGAGCCTTTGCTTCGAGGAACACCGACCATGACCGACTCCTTGTCCCACTACATCGGCGGCCGCCGCGTCGATTTCCGCAACGGCGACTACGCCGAGGTATTCGACCCGGCCAGCGGCGCGGTGGCGCGGCGCGTGCCGCTGGGCGATGCGCATGCGGTCGAGATGGCGGTGGCGGCCGCGACGCAGGCGTTCCCGGCCTGGGCGGCGACCCCGCCGCTGCAGCGCGCGCGGG
Organism: Xanthomonas translucens pv. undulosa; assembly: GCF_017301775.1. NCBI lineage: Bacteria > Pseudomonadati > Pseudomonadota > Gammaproteobacteria > Lysobacterales > Lysobacteraceae > Xanthomonas > Xanthomonas translucens. The sequence continues at coordinate 4,187,127 of NZ_CP063993.1, read as the reverse complement.
TGCTGTTCCGCTTACGCGACCTGCTCGAACGGCATGCCGACACCCTGGCCCGCTGCATCAGCGCCGAGCACGGCAAGGTGGTGTCCGATGCGCGCGGCGAGGTCACCCGCGGCATGGAGGTGGTGGAATTCGCCTGTGGCATGCCGCATCTGCTCAAGGGCGAGCATTCGGTCGATGTCGGCCGCGGCGTGGATTCATGGAGCGAGTACGCGCCACTGGGCGTGGTCGCCGGCGTCACCCCGTTCAACTTCCCGGCGATGGTGCCGCTGTGGATGCTGCCGGTGGCGCTGGCCTGCGGCAACAGCTTCGTGCTCAAGCCCTCCGAGCGCGCTCCGTCGGCCTCGCTGCTGCTGGCCGACTGGCTACACGAGGCCGGCCTGCCGGACGGCGTATGCAACGTCGTGCACGGTGCCAAGACGGCGGTGGACGCGCTGCTGGCGCACCCGCAGGTGCAGGCGCTGAGTTTCGTCGGCTCCACCCCGGTCGCCGCCGACCTGTATGCGCGCGGCGCGGCGCTGGGCAAACGCGTGCAGGCGCTGGGCGGGGCCAAGAACCACCTGGTGGTGCTGCCCGACGCCGACCTGGACGACGTCGTGTCCGCCCTGCTCGGCGCCGGCTACGGCTCGGCCGGCGAACGCTGCATGGCGATCTCGGTGGCGGTGTGCGTGGGCGATGCGCTGGCCGACGCACTGGTCGCCAGGCTAGCGCCGCGCGTGGCCGCGCTGAGCCTGGGCGCCGGCGCCGACGAACCGGACATGGGCCCGCTGATCAGCGCCGCGCACCGCGAGCGCGTGCGCGGCTACATCGACAGCGGCGTGGCCGACGGCGCCACGCTGGTGGTGGATGGCCGCGCCGCGCAGGCGGCGGCGCAGGCGGGTGGCTTCTTCCTCGGCGGCAGCCTGTTCGATCACGTCCGCGCCGACATGCGCATCTACTGCGAGGAAATCTTCGGCCCGGTGCTGTGCGTGGTGCGCGTGGCCGACGCCGAGGCCGCGCTGCAGCTGATCGACGCGCACGACTACGGCAACGGCGCGGCGGTGTTCACCCGCGACGGCGGCGCCGCGCGCGCCTTCGCCCGGCGCGTGCAGGCCGGCATGGTCGGCATCAACGTGCCGATCCCGGTGCCGATGGCGTTCCACAGCTTCGGCGGCTGGAAGCGCTCGCTGTTCGGCCCGCTGCACGTGCACGGCCCGGACGGCGTGCGCTTCTACACCCGGCTAAAAACCGTCACCGCGCGCTGGCCGGCGGCGGCGCGCGATGCCGAGTTCGCGATGCCGACGATGCGCTGAGCCGCGCGGCGCCGCAACGCAGCACGGACGCGGCGCCGCGGCACTGTAGCCTTGCGCGACCCCCGGCCCTACCGCCGCAACCACAGGAGTGGCTCCATGATCAAGGTCAGCGTGATGTACCCGTATACGCCCGGCGCCCGTTTCGACCACGCCTACTACCGCGACACGCACATGCCGCTGCTGCAGGCACGCATGGGCGCGGCCTGCAAGCGCTATACCGTGGACAAGGGTCTGTCCGGCGGCACCCCCGGCAGCGACCCGACCTATGTCGGCATGTGCCACATCTTCAGCGACTCGGTGGAAGCGTTCCAGGCCGGCTTCGGCCCGCACGCCGAGGAAATCCTCGGCGATATCAAGAATTACACCGATCTGACTCCGGTGATGCAGATCAGCGAGGTGGTGGTCGGCTGAGGCGCGCGCCGCGGGACTCGGGACTCGGGACTCGGGAAAGCGCGGCTCGTTTAGGCGACGCGCGTAGTGTGCTTTGCTGTTCGAGTCCCGAGTCCCGTTCTTCTACAATGCCGCCCCCGCCGCAACGCCGTGCCCTTCCCCCAATGAACATCGTCGTCAAAGAAGACCTCAAGGCCTACATCGATCCGCTCACCGCCGACGAGTACGCGGCGCTGGAGCGCAGCCTGCTCGCCGAAGGCTGCCGCGATGCGCTGGTGCTGTGGGGCGAGATCCTGGTGGACGGGCACAACCGCTACGGCATCTGCCAGAAGCACGGGCTGCCGTTCCAGACCGTGCAGAACACCCGCTTCCAGTCGCTGCAGGACGTGCACCTGTGGATGATCGACCAGCACCTGGGCCGGCGCAGCGTGTCCGATTTCCAGCGCGGCGTGCTGGCGCTGCGCAAGCGCGAAATCCTGGCCGAACGCCGCCGCCGTGCCGCCGCGCCGCCTACGCAATCCGCCGACGGCACCGATGCCGCGGCAACCGATGCGCACGACGATGCCGCGCCCTGGGCCGATGCGCCGGCCGGCGCGGACGGCGCGAGCGTCGAGGCGATGCCGGCGCCGCTGAGCCGTGCCGACCTGGCGCGCGCCGCGCGGCTCAGCAACAGCCAGGTGCTGCAGATCGAGAAGATCCAGAAGCAGGCCGCCGCCGAAGTGGTGGAAGCGGTGAAGTCCGGCACGATCTCGATCAACGCCGCGGCCGCAGTGGCCAGCCTGCCCGAGGACGAGCAGCGCGCCGCGGCCATCGCCGGCAAGGACGAACTCAAGCAGGCGGCCAAGCGCGCCCGCGCGTCCAGGCGCAAGCCGCGCGAAATCGCGGCCCCCGGACCGGAGAGCGAGTCCGATGCAGCGCACGGCGGCAGCGAACTGGCCGCACTGCGCCAGCGTGTGGCCGAGCTCGACGCCGAGAATCGGGCGCTGCGCGAGGAAGTGGCGGCATTGCGCGCGCAGTTGCAGGAGTGATCCGGCATCGGCCCGCCACGCATCGGTCCGATGCGCCGCACATGCAGCAGGGACTTCCGTCCCGGGGGCGTTCCCGGCAATGCCGCGTCGGGACTGACGTCCCTCCCACAGGGACGCTGCCCGCGTGCCACGGGGGATGCCACACACCGCGATGACACGTGCAAAGGCCATCGTTCGCAGGCGCTTGCCGCGCGACACGCAGCCAGCCTTGCCCACACAATGAAATCCACCTAACCCCGCGCTGCGTACACTGGCCGGCATGAGCGTGTCTTCCCCATCGATGCTGCCCGATCCGCGCCGCGCGCAGCTGCGGCGCATGAAACTGCTGGCGGCGCTGTTGCTGCTGGCCATGCTGGCCGGCTTCCTGCTCAGCCACGTCATGGGCATGCACGGCACCTGGGCCTGGATCGGCGCGTTCTGCGAGGCGGCCACGGTCGGCGCGCTGGCCGACTGGTTCGCGGTGGTGGCGCTGTTCCGCCATCCGCTGGGGCTGCCGATCCCGCACACCGCAATCATCCCGCACGGCAAGGCGCGCATCGCCGACAGCCTGGCGCTGTTCGTGCGCGACCATTTCCTTGAGCCGACGGCGCTGCTGGCCAAGCTCAGCGCGTTCGATCCGGCCAAGCGGCTGGGCCAGTGGCTGGCCGAACCGGCGCAGGCCGGCAAGCTGGCCGACCTCGCCCGCGGCTGGGCGCTGCAGGCGCTGGACCTGCTCGACGAGGTCGCGGTACGGCGCCGCATCCACGGCTTCGTGGTGGCGCGCCTGCACGAATGGAACGCGGCCGCGACCGCCGGCGAGATCCTCGGCCTGCTCACCGCCGATGGCCGCCACCAGGCGCTGCTCGACGAAGCATTGACCCGGCTCGGCCGGCATCTGGACGATGCGACGGTGAAGCAGCGCGTGTCGGCGATGATCGTCAAGTACGCGCGCCGCGAATGGCCCAAGCTGGTCGGCACGTTGGAATGGGTCAAGCCGGTGGAAGGCATCGCCGACACCCTGGCCGAACGCCTGGCGCATGCCCTGCTGGACGAACTGCAGGACGTGCTGTCGCAGCCGCAGCACCCGCTGCGCCAGGACTACGAGCGCTGGCTTGGCGGCTACGTGCAACGCCTGCGCGACGACCCGGCCACCGCCGACAAGCTGCAGGCGATGAAGCAGCGGCTGATCGAACATCCTGGCGTGCAGGACTACGTGCAAGGCCTGTGGGAGCAGATCCACGCCAGCCTGCGCGGGGACCTGTCGCGCAGCGACGGGGTGCTGGTGCAGCATCTGCAACGCTCGCTGGGCGCGCTGGGGGAGTCCTTGTCCCAGGACCGCGCCCTGCGCGACGCGCTCAACCAGCACTTGCTCGGCGGTGCGGAGAAGCTGACCCAACGTCTGCGCAGCGGCGTCACCGAGCACATCGCGCAGACCGTGAAAGGCTGGGACGAACGTCATCTGGTGGAGCAGCTGGAGCTGAGCGTCGGCCGCGACCTGCAGTACATCCGTTTCAACGGCACCCTGGTCGGCGGCCTGATCGGGGTCGTGCTGCACGCAGCCGTCACGCTGATTCCATGAAGGTTTTAGACGGGTATCCCTGCTGTGCGCCGCTGGTGCTGGTAAGGCAGCGACGATCGCGCTAGCGTGCGTTGCAAGGCGCCTGCAGGGCCGTCGCTTCAATCGTGAAAGCCATCCCGTACGGACCGAAAGGACGCCGATGCCTGCGCATCGCCAGCCTTCGCCAAAGGAAAGGGGCGCATGCCGAAGAACCGCTGGACACCTGCCGCCGGCCCCGCACGGTCGGCGCTCGGCGCCGCGCTGGCGGTGCTGGTGCTCGGCCTGCTGGCGGCGGCGCTGATCGTGCGCGGCCTGCAGCAACGCAATCTGCAAGAAGCCCGCGACCGCTTTCAGCAGCTCGCCACGCACGTCACCGGCGAACTGCAGCAACGCCTCAACGTCTACGAACACGGCCTGCGCGGCGCGCGCGGTGCCGTTATCGCCGCTGGCGGCGACCACATCAGCCGCGAACGCTTCGAGCGCTACAGCAACTCGCGCGAATACCGGCGTGAATTTCCCGGAGTGCGCGGCTTCGGCTATATCCGCCGAGTGACCCAGGCCGACGAAGCCGGCTTCCTGCAGCAGGCGCGCAGCGACGGTGCGCCGTCGCTGCAGATCCGTCAGCTGACGCCGCACGACGGCGAGCGCTTCGTGATCCTGTATATCCAGCCGCTGCGGCTCAACAATCCTGCGCAAGGCGTCGACATCGCCTCCGAGCCCGCGCGGCGCGCGGCGGCACTCGCCGCGGCACGCTCGGGGCAGCCGACCATCACCGCGCCGATCCGCCTGGTACAGCATCCCGGGGGCGGCAACAGCGGCTTCCTGCTGCTGCTGCCGGTCTACCGCGAAGGCGTGCCGCTGCAGACCCCGGAGCAGCGCTGGCAGGCCACCACCGGCTGGGCCTATGCACCGTTGAACATCGACGAGGTGCTGGCGGCCTCGCCCAACCACGCCCACGAATTGCAGCTGACCCTGGCTGACAGCGAGAACGGCACCCAACCCTTCTATCGCCGCGGCGCCGCGGCCACGCAGGCGCCGACAGCACAGTTGCATGCAGAACGCAGCCTGCCGGTCTACGGCCGCCGCTGGCTGCTGAGCGCGCAGGCGACGCCGAGCTTCGTGCGCTCGCTCAATCAGACCTCGCCGCTGCTGGCCGGCGGCCTGGCCAGCGGCATTTCAGCGCTGCTCGCCGCGCTGCTGTACCTGTACCTGACCGGCCGCCACCGTCGCGACCTGATCCTGCGCGAGCAGAGCCAACTGGCCGCGCTGGTCGGCAGCTCCAGCGAGGCGATCGTCGCCGAGGACCTGCATGGCCGCATCACCCACTGGAATCCAGCCGCCGAACGCATCTTCGGTTACGCCGCTGCGCAGGCCATCGGCCAGCCACTGCAGGAGTTGCTCGGCGCGCAGGTGCGCGACGCCAGCGGCAACGGCACACAGCTGCGCAAGCTGCGGCATCGCGACGGCCATATGCTCAACGTGCTGGCCAGCGCCTCGCCGATCGCGGACAACGACGGCGACGTCGTCGGCCATTCGCACCTGCTGCACGACGTGTCCGAGCGGGTGCGTGCCGAGGCGCGGGTGCTGGAACTCAACGCGACGCTGGAACAACAAGTGGCGCAGCGCACCAGCGAACTGGTCACCTATTCGGCGCTGCAGCGCGCGATCCTGGCCAACGCCGGCTACGCGATCGTGGCCACCGACCCGGACGGCACCATCACCCTGTTCAACCCCGCCGCCGAGACCATGCTCGGCTATCCCGCGCACGAGATGATCGGGCGCAAGGCCACCGGCCTGTTCCTGGATCCGGAGCAACTGGCCAGGCGCGCAGAACACATGGCCGCGCAATCGGGCATGGCGGTGGCGCCGGCGTTCGAGTCGGTGGCCGCGCTGTCCACGCTGGGGCGCAGCGACACCCGCGAATGGACCTACGTCAGCAAGGACGGCCGCCCGTTCCCGGTGCTGCTGACGCTGAGCACGCTGCGCGACGAAAACGACCAGGTGATCGGCTATCTCGGCATCGCCGTCGATCTGACCGAGCAGAAGCGCCGCGAGCGCGAACTGCGCCTGGCGATCGACGCGGCGGAAACCGCCAACCAGTCCAAGAGCGATTTCCTGGCCAACATGAGCCACGAGATCCGCACGCCGATGAACGCGATCCTGGGCATGCTGTACCTACTGCAGCACAGCGAACTGCCGCAGGCGGCCAAGGACATGATCCAGAAGAGCGACGCGTCGGCGCGTGCGCTGCTGGAGATCATCAACGACATCCTCGACTTCTCCAAGATCGAATCCGGGCGCATCGACCTGGAATCGGAACCGTTCGACCTGAACCAGCTGCTGGAGAACATCGCCGCGCTGATGACCTCGGCGATCAGCGCCAAGCCGGTGGAGATGATCGTCGAACCGCTGCCGGCCGGCTGCCGCTGGCTGCGCGGCGATGCGCTGCGCCTGAACCAGGTGCTGATCAACCTGGTCGGTAACGCCATCAAGTTCACCGAACAGGGCGAAGTGGCGTTGTCGGTGCGCAGCTTCCCCAGCGGCGAACCTGGCAAGATCAAGCTGTTCTTCTCGGTGCGCGACACCGGCATCGGCATCGCCCGCGACAAGCAGAGTCTGATCTTCTCGCCGTTTCTGCAGGCCGACACCTCCACCAGCCGCCGCTACGGCGGCAGCGGCCTGGGCCTGACCATCAGCCGGCGCCTGGTGGAACTGATGGGCGGCCAGCTGGAAGTGCAGAGCACGCCGGGCCGCGGCAGCGATTTCTATTTCGCGATCAGCTTCCCGGTGCTGCCGGCGCCGGCCGCCGAGGCCGAGCATCCCGAGGCGCGGCGGGTACTGATCGCCGACGACCACGACCTGGTGCGCAGCAACCTGAGCAGCATCGCCAGCGGCTTCGGCTGGCAGGTGGAAGCGGTGGCCAACGGCACCGATGCGATCGCCGCGGCCTGCCCGGAACGCGAGGGCTTCGACGTGATCCTGCTCGACTGGCGCATGCCCGACCTGGACGGGCTAAGCGTGGCGCAGCGCATCCGCGCGCAATCGGCGGCGGACCGGCAGCCGATCATCGTCATGGTCACCGCCTACGAGCGCCGCCTGCTGGAAGAGCAGCACCACGCGCCCAGTGACGTGGACGCGGTGATGACCAAGCCGGTCACCGCCTCGGCGCTGTACCGCACCATCGCCACCCTGTTGGCACTGCGCCGCGGCGACGGCCCTGCGCCCTTGCTCAGCGGCGACGGCACCCCGCGCCTGGCCGGCGCGCGGCTGCTGGTGGTGGACGACAGCGAGATCAATTGCGAGGTCGCGCAGCGCATCCTCGAAGGCGAAGGCGCGCTGGTGGAACTGGCCCACGACGGCGAGCAGGCGCTGCAACGGCTGCGGCGCGATCCCAGCCGCTTCCAGCTGGTGCTGATGGACGTGCAGATGCCGACCCTGGACGGCTACGAGGCCACCCGCCTGCTGCGCGAAGACCCGCGCCTGGCCGGCCTGCCGGTGATCGCACTGACCGCCGGTGCCTACCGCCAGCAACAGGAACTGGCACTGGCCAGCGGCATGAACGGCTTCATCGCCAAACCGTTCCAGGTCGAGGAACTGATCGCGATCATCCGCCAGTTCCTGCCGCTGCGGCTGCCGCCGGCGCTGGAGCCGCTGCCGGCCGCCGCGGCCGAGGTCTGGCCCAATGCCGATCCGCACCTGCTCGACGCCGAGCAGGCGCAGCGCCTGTGGAGCGAACGCGCGCCCTACCAGCGCTACCTGCTGAAATTGCTGCAGGACACGCCAGATCCGGTGGCGACGCTGCAGGCGTTGCTGGATCAGCAGGCACCGGCGGCGGCGATCTCCTATGTGCACAAGCTGCGCGGCTCGGCCGGCTCGCTGGCGCTGCCGGCGCTGGTCGCGGCCAGCGCCGCGCTGGAGGAACGGCTCGGCGACGCACCGGCGCAGGCCGACGCCGCGATCGCCGCGCTGGGCACGGCAATGCAGGCGACGGCCGCGGCAATCCAGCGCTTCGTGGCCGCGGCCGAGGCCGAGGCGGCGCAGGCCTTGCTGGACGCGCCCACTGCCAGCGATGGCGCTGCGGGCGGCGTTGCCGCGTCGGCGCTGCCGCTGCAGCAGCAGTTGCAGCAGCTGCTGCAGGCTCTGGACAGCGACGATCCGGACCGCGTCGAGCGCGTGCTGCATGGTTTGGCGCCAGCGCTGCCGGTGGCGATGGCCACCGAGCTGACGCAGCTGGTCGAGAGTTTTTCGTTCCGCGAGGCCGAGGCCAAAGTCAGGCGCTGGCAGGCCGATGCGATTCAATAGCATTCGCAGCGCCGGTCCAATCCAGCTGCCATTGGGTGCACACGACAAGGAACGACGATGGTCCAGTCCCCCATCCTGTGCGTAGACGACGAAGCCAGCAACCTGGCGCTGATCCGCCAGATCCTGCGCGAGGACTACCCGCTGACCTTCGCCAAGAACGGCGCCGAGGCGCTACGCGCGGTGGTCAAGCATCGCCCGGCGCTGATCCTGCTCGACGTCGACCTGCCCGACCTGGACGGCTACACCATCGCCCGCACCCTGAAACAGGACCCGCGCACCGCGGCGATCCCGATCATCTTCCTCACCGCCAAGGACAAGGACGCCGACGAGAGCATCGGCTTCGAAGCAGGCGGCGTGGACTACATCACCAAGCCGTATTCGCCGAGCATCCTGCGCGCGCGGGTGCGCACCCACCTGTCGCTGGTTAGCGCCGCCAGCCTGGCCAGCAGCCATCGCGACGCGATCCAGATGCTGGGCATGGCCGGCCACTACAGCGACTCGGACACCGGCACCCATATCTGGCGGATGGCCGCCTATGCGCGCGCGCTGGCGATCGCCGCCGGCTGGTCGGGCGAGGACGCCAAGCTGCTCGAGCAGGCCGCGCCGATGCACGACACCGGCAAGATCGGCATTCCCGACGCGATCTTGCAGAAGCCCGGGCCGCTGGATGCGGACGAATGGACGGTGATGAAGCGGCATCCGCAGATCGGCTACGACATCCTCAGCCGCAGCAGCGCGCCGCTGTTCCGGCTCGCCGCCGAGGTCGCGCTGTACCACCACGAGCACTGGGACGGCAGAGGCTATCCGGCCGGCCTGGCCGGCGAGTGCATTCCCGAGTCGGCGCGGATCGTGGCCGTGGCCGACGTGTTCGATGCGCTGACCACGCAGCGTCCGTACAAGGACGCATGGCCGTTGGCGAAGGTGATGGAGCTGTTTCAGCAGCAGGCCGGCGCCCAGTTCGAGCCGCGCCTGGTCAGCCTGTTCACCGAGATCCTGCCGCAGATCCTGCAGATTCAGGACTACTGGAGCAAACGCGAGCCGGGCGAGGACGTACCGCAGCGCGCCAGCACGCACGACCCGACGCGGCACAGCGACGGCTGAGCCGCGCGGCCGCCGCTACACCCGATGTAGGAGCGGCTTCAGCCGCGACAGGCGCTCTCCGTAGCGCCTGTCGCGGCTGAAGCCGCTCCTACAACAGCGAGACCAAGACAAAAACGTCGCGACGCCCGCCCGCTCAGCGCCGTTGCAAGCGCCAGGCGCGGTGAATCCGCGGATTGCGCTCGAAATCCGGGGCGATGGTCTGCGCGGTGATCTCCTCGCACGACGCGAATTCGCCCAGCGCGTCCTGGTCCAGCTTGAAGCGGCGGAAATTGTTGGAGAAGTACAGCACGCCCTCCGGCATCAGCCGCGCCACCGCCGCGCGCAGCAGCCGCACGTGTTCGCGCTGCAGATCGAAATCCTCGGCACGCGCGGAGTTGGAGAAGGTCGGCGGATCGCAGAAGATCACGTCGTAGCGGTTCTTCTCCGCCTCCAGCCAGGTCAGCGCGTCGGCCTGCACCAGCCGGTGCTGGGCGCCGCCCTTGCCGTTGAAGCCCAGGTTGTCGGCGCACCACTGCAGGTAGGTGCCGGACAGGTCCACGCTGGTGGTGGAATCGGCGCCGGCCACCGCCGCCTGCACGCTGGCCACGCCGGTGTAGCAGAACAGGTTGAGGAAACGCTTGCCGCGCGCCTGCTGCGCCATCGCCCCGCGCAGCGGGCGGTGGTCCAGGAACAGGCCGGTATCCAGGTAATCGAACAGGTTCACCCGCAGCAGCGCGTCGTGTTCGCGCACCACCAGGAACTCGCCGCGCTGTTCGAAGCGCCCGTACTTGCTGCCGCCCTTGCCGCGCTCGCGCGACTTCAGCGCCACGCGCTCGGCCGGCACCTCGAACACCTCGCGCACGGCAGCCAGCAACTCGTTGCGGCGGCGGCGCACGTCGGCATCGGGGATTTCCTCCGGCGCGGCGTACTCCTGCACGTGCAGGTAGGTGCGCGCCTGGCCGCCGTCTTCCTGGTACACGTCGATCGCCGCCGCGTACTCGGGCAGGTCGGCATCGTAGGCGCGGAAACAACTGACCCGTTCGCGCGCGCGCCAGCTCTTGAACTTGCGCAGATTCTTGCGCAAGCGATTGGCGACCATCTGTGCGCCGTCGCTGAGCGCGCGCGGCGCCTCGGCCGGCGCGCGCGGCGCCACCGCGATCGGGTCGCAGACGATCAACGGGCATTCCAGCGCGCCATTGAACATCTGGTATTTCTTCGCCGCGCGCAGGCCGCTGGCATAAGCCAGGTCGGCATTGCCGCACAGCAGGCTGGCGCGCCACTGCGGCACTGCGCGCTTGAGCGCCTCGCCCAGGCGCCGGTACAGCGCGGTGTCGGCGGCCAGGCGTTCGTCGTACGGCGGATTGCACACCACCGTGCCCAGCGACTGCGCCGGCGTGCGCAGATCGGCGACATCGCGCACCTCGAACACGATCGCCGCGGCAACACCGGCCGCCTGCGCGTTCTCGCGCGCGGCGCGGATCGCATGCGGATCGATGTCGCTGCCATGGATCACCGGCTGCAGCGCGGCGCGGCCGGCGGCCTCGCGCTGCCGTGCCTCGGTCAACAGGGCGCGCCAGGTCTCCTGGTCGAAGCCCAGCCAGCGGCTCGGCGCGGCGCTGAATGACAGCGGCCCGGCGTCGCCACGGCGCGCGGCGGCCAGATCGCCGCGCAACAGGCCCGGCGCCACATCGGCGGCCATCAGCGCGCCTTCGATCAGCAGCGTGCCGCTGCCGCACATCGGATCCAGCAGACCGCCGCCCTGCGCGTACAGCTGCGGCCATTGCCCGCGCAGCAGCACCGCCGCGGCCAGGTTCTCCTTCAGCGGCGCTGCGTTCTGCACCTGGCGCCAGCCGCGCCGGTGCAGCGAGCCGCCGCCCAGGTCCACCGACAGCGTGGCGCGGCCCTTGCGCAGCGACAGGTTCAGGCGCAGATCCGGATCCTCCACGTCCACCGACGGCCGCTCCAGGCCTTCGCCGCGCAGCGTGTCCACCACCGCGTCCTTGACCCGCTGGGCGGCATAGCGCGCATGGGTGATCGCGGTACCGGACACGTGCGCGTCCACCGCCAGGGTGTGCTGCGAGGTCAGGTGCTGGCGCCACGGCAACGCCGCCACGCCGGCATACAGCGCAGTCTCGTCGGGACAGTCGAACTCGTCCAGCGGCCACAGCACGCGGCTGGCCAGGCGCGACCACAACACCGCACGCTGCGCATCGCGCAGCTCGCCCTCGCTATTGACCCCGGACACGGTGGCGGTGGCTTTGGCGACGCCGAGCGCGAGCAGCTCGTCGACGAGCAGGTATTCCAGGCCCTTGGCGCAGGAGACGAAGAATTTCACGGGAATGCGGACCACACGAAGAAGAAGGGATGCGCGGGCGGGCGCCAGACCCGCCCTGCGCGTATCGCGGCAGCGCGGCCCACGGCGGGCGGGCGGCGGCAACGGACGGCAAGACGCGAATGGTCGGCCATCGCGCCCACCATTACCAGCCCGGGGCGCGGTCCACGCCTGGTTGCCGGCGCTGCGCACGGTCGAGTTGGTTGCTCGGTTCGGCCGGGATCAGCACATCGGCGTCGGACAGCCAGGCGCCGAGCAGCGGCACGCGCATCGCTTCGCTTCGCAGCCGCTGCGTTCGGCCGCCGGCCGCTGCGCGGTCACGGGGCCGAGCCCGCGGCGCGCAGCCGCAGGGCGATGTCCCAGCACTCGCCCAGCGAGCCGAAGTCGGCCGGATCGTTTCGGAGAAATCCTCGGCTCGCTCATCGCAGACACGATGGTAACCCGTGTATCCGCGGCTGCGGTACAACCGCAGCGGCGACGCTCAGCCTCCGACCAGGAACGCGTCGTGGTACTCGGCCTCGGCCACCGGCGGCAGACGGTCGCCGAAACCGATCGCCTGGAAGTCCCCGGCCGGCACGCCCGGCAGCACCAGTCCCGGTTCCGGCGCGAAGCCGAAGCGCGCGTAGAACGCCGGCTCGCCGAGCACCACGCAGCCGGCCGCGCCCAGCGCCTGTAGCTGCGCCAGCGCCTCGCGCACCAGCCGTGTGCCCAGCCCCTGGCGCTGGTGGCCCGGCCCCACTGACAGCGGTCCCAGCGCGTACCAGCCGCGGCTGCCGTCGGACAGTTGCAGCGGCGACACCGCCACATGGCCGACGATGTAGCCATCGTGTTCGACCACCAGCGACAGGGTCAGCGCGCCGTCCGCGCGCAGCCGTTCGATGATCTGCTGTTCGTCGTGGCGGCTGTGCGCGACGCGGAAGAACGCGACCAGGGTCAGCGCCTCGATCGCGGCGTGGTCGGCTTGGGTCTCGGCGCGGATGTTCAGTTCCATCGGTGGCTCCGGTTGATGCAGTCTGCTGCGCGGAACACGAAGCTCACAGCGTTTCCAACAGTTCGGCGAATGCGCGCGCCGACGCTTCGACATGGCCGCCCAGCCGATGCATGTCGTCGACCAGCAGCAGCCGCGCCGCGCGCGCCTGCGCCCAGGCGATCACCTCGGCGGCGGGAATCAGCTCGTCGTGCCAGGCGTGCACGATCGAGATCGGCACCGGCGCCGCGTCCAGCGCCGGCATCCAGCCCATCCGCGTCGGCGGCACCATCAGGAACAGGCCGCGCACCGGCACCTGCAGCGACACCTGCGCGGCGATGTACGCGCCCAGGCTGGACCCGGCCAGCACCACCGGTCCGCGCTGCGCAGCGGCCTGCGCCACCCCCAGCAGGCGCTGCAGCCGCGCCGGCACGTCGCCGAGCTGGCTGACCTCGCGGCGCGCGTCCAGGTCGGTGAAATCCGGGCGCTCATGGCTCCAGCCCAGGCGCTGCGCGACCTCGGCCAATGCCGTGACCTTGATCGCGTCTGGACCGCTCTCGAACCCGTGCGCGAGGATGCAGTGGCCGCGGCTCACAGCGCCAGCACCGCATCGCCGAGCCGCAGCGTGCCGCCGTGCACGATCCGCGCACACAGGCCGCCATGGCCGCGCATCGCGTTGTAGCCGCCCGGACCCAGCGCGTCCTCCATCCGCGAGCACGGATCGCACGGCGCGATGCCTTCCAGCTCGACCTCGCCGATGCGGAAACGGCGCCCCTTCAACGCGATCAGCGGGATGCCGGAGACGACCAGATTGCGCCGCAGCGTCGCCGGTGGCACTTGCGCATGGCCGGCCAACGCGGCGATCGCCGGCAGGTGCTCGGCCTGGATCAGGGTCAGCCCGCGCCTGCCGTTGCGGCCGGCGTAGCGGTCGCCGAACAGGCCGCCATCGGCATGCGCCACCGCCTGCGCCACTTCCAGCATCGGCACATCGCGCGCCGGGCGCAGGCCTATCCAGTCCACGCGTCCGGCGCGCGGCAACGTGGCGAGCAGCGTCGCCAGCGGGCTATCGGGATTCAGAGTCATCATCGGGATTCACAGTGATCGGCGAATGCTAGCATCCGTGCATGCCGCAGATCCCGCCGTTGCCGATCCACGATGCCCCCCTGCCCTACGTCGAACGGTTGCAGGCACGAACCCTCGACGCGATCGACCTGGCGGTGATCCATTGCACCGAACTGCCCGACCTGGCCGCCGCGCGCGCCTACGGCGAACGCGTGCTGTATGCGTCGGGCACCGGCAACAGCGGCCACTTCTACATCGACCGCGACGGCAGCGTGCACCATTACGTGCCGCTGCAGCGGGTGGCGCACCACGTGCGCGGCTACAACCCGCAGTCGCTGGGCATCGAACTGGTCAACCGCGGGCGCTATCCGCACTGGCTGGATTCGCGCCACCAGGCGATGCATGAACGCTACCCGCCGGCACAGATCCAGGCGCTGATCGCGCTGCTGCAACAGTTGCAGGCCGAGCTGCCGCAGCTGCGCCATATCGCCGGCCACGACGCGCTGGACCGCAGCCGCGAAACCGCCAGCGACGACCCGGCCCTGCAGGTGCAGCGCAAGCTCGATCCCGGCCCGCGCTTTCCGTGGCCGCAGGTGCTGGAGGCAGTCGCGCTGACGCCGTATGCGCCTTCGGCGAATGCGCTTTCCGACCGCTGACACCGCCCCTGTAGGAGCGGCTTCAGCCGCGACGAGCGCAGCGGCGGGCCTTCCTGCTTCGGAAATTGTCGCGGCTGAAGCCGCCCCTACAGTGCACACAGCCGGCTATGCGCAAGCTGTTGTAGGAGCGGCTTCAGCCGCGACGAGCGAAGTGGTGAATGTTCCGAACTGGCAGGCTTAGCGCAGACCGAGATAGTTCTTCTCGCCCGCGGTCACCGCCTGCTCCAGGCGATTGCCGACCGGCGCCAGCGGGCACACCACGTGCGCGGTGAACGCGCAGGGCGGGTTCTGCGCCAGGTTGAAGTCCAGCACGATGCGCCTGCCCTTCGCCGGCTCGACGAACAGATAGCGCGCGCCGCCGTAGCTCTCGCGGCCGCTGGTACGGTCGGTGAACGGGAAGAACAGCCGCTTGCCATCGTCGTCGCGCAGCGCCTGCAGCCGGTAGCGGCGGCCGCCGAGGGTGAATTCGGCGCTGCCCGCCAGCGTCAGCGGCTGCGGCGTGCCGATCGAGGTGAGCAGCACCAGCGCGCGCGGCAGCGGCGCCGGATGCCAGTCGGCGACCACCCGCCAGCGTGGATCGATCGGAAAATAGTCGATGCCGTGGAAGCTGCTGCGTGCGGCAGCGTGCGGATCGCGGAAGCGCCAACCGAACAGGTTGCCGGTGCGCACCACGTAGAACTCCTGCTCGCCCAGCGCCAGCCGCGTCTCGGTGCCGTGCGCCGCATCGGTGCCGAGGCGACCGGCCCGGAACGGCTGCCCGCGCACCGTCGGCGCGGCGTCCGCCGCGGCCTCGAACACCACACCGGCATCGGCATCGATGCGCAAGCTGCCCAGGTGCGCGGGACCGGCCGGCAGTTGCACGTCGTTGTCTGCGGCGCTGCCCACCTGGTGCACGCCGCTGTACAGGCGGCCGGAGCCGGTATAGCTGAGCCAGCCGCCCGCTGCACGCAGCCGCGCCACCCGCTGCGCGCGGTGCTGCTCCACCGCCATCCGATAGTGCGCGTCGGCTTGCGAGCGCGGCGAGGCGTCGGCGCCGGCCGTGCGCGGACGTTCGCCGCAAGCGGCCAGGCTCAGCGCCACCGTCAGCATCCACATCCACATCCACATCCCACGACAGCGCATCACCTCAGCCCCTGTACTTGCCACCCATGCCTCCTCCACGCCAACACCGACGCGCACCCGCAGCGGCTAGCCGCTGGCACGCGGCCGCGCCGGATCGGCGATCCAGCCGCTCCACGATCCGGCATACACGCGCGCACCGTGCAGGCCGGCATGCTCCAGCGCCAACAGCAGATGGCAGGCGGTCACGCCCGATCCGCACATCAGCACCACCTCGCGCGGATCGCGCCCGTGCAGCAGCGGCTCCAGTTCCGTGCGCAATTCCTGCGGCGGGCGCAGGCGCCCATCGCGCA
Organism: Xanthomonas translucens pv. undulosa; assembly: GCF_017301775.1. Taxonomy (NCBI): domain Bacteria; kingdom Pseudomonadati; phylum Pseudomonadota; class Gammaproteobacteria; order Lysobacterales; family Lysobacteraceae; genus Xanthomonas; species Xanthomonas translucens. The sequence continues at coordinate 4,171,072 of NZ_CP063993.1, read as the reverse complement.
GGTTCTGGCCCAGCGGGCGGTTGATCGCGCCAGGCACGTGTCCGGCGATCGGATCGATCGGTTCGACCTCGCCGCGGAAGCGCTCAGCGGCGCGTGCATCCAGCAACCAGCCCGGCGCCTCGTGCAGGCGCGCGGCGATTTCGTCGGCAGCGACGATACGGCTGGCATCGAAGCGTTGCGGATACGGCGGCAGCGGCGACGGCGTTGCGGCGGCTTCGGTTTCCGGCAAGCCATGCCGGCGCCATTCGGCCAGGCCGCCGTCGAGCACGGCGACGCGGCGATGCCCGAGCAGGGTCAGCATCCACCACAGCCGCGCGGCGGCCATGCTGCCGTCGCCGGCGTCGTAGATGACCACCTGGGTGTGCGGCGCGATACCCAAGCACCCAAGCGTCTGCGCGAACGCATCGGCCTCGGGCAACGGATGCCGGCCCAGGCCCGGACGGCCCAGGTCGGACAGATCCGTGTTGAGATCGGCGTACACCGCAGCGGGCAGATGCGACTGCGTGTAGGCCTGGCGCGCGAGCTGCGCGGCCTGCGGATCGGCAAGCGCGGCGGCGGCGAAACGCGCATCCACGATGCGCAGGTCCGGGTGGCCGAGCGCGGCGGCCAGGGTCGGCGCATCAACCAGCCGTTGCCAGTCGGGTGACGGTGCGCTCATGCGGTTTGCTCCAGTCGTCGGCGCAGGTTGAGCAGGATCGCCGCGGTCGCACCCCAGATCCGCTGCCCCGGCCAGCCGTATTCCAGCACCACCCGCGGCCGCCCGCGGTAGTCGGTCTCGATGCTGCGCAGGTTGTGCGGTGCCATCAGATAGGCCAGCGGCACTTCGAACACTTCGGCCACTTCGCCGGGATGCGGCTGCGGCACGAACGCTGGATCCAGCGCGGCCACCACCGGCATCACCCGGAAACCGCTGATGGTCACGAATGGATCGAGATAGCCCAACGCTTCCACCTGCGTTGCGGACAGCGCGATTTCTTCCTCGCTCTCGCGGATCGCGGCGGCCACCGCATCGGCGTCGTCGGCTTCGATGCGGCCACCGGGAAAACTGACCTGGCCACCGTGGTGGCGCAGGCTGTCGGTGCGGCGGGTGAGCAGCACGTGGGTGCCGTCGGCGCGCGGCAACAGCCCGACCAGCACCGCCGCCTCGGCCGGTGCGCCGTCGGGCAGCAGATCGTGCAGTTCGTGGTGGTTCCAGCCGGGGCCGCCGGGCGGCAGTTGCAGCGGATGCAGCGCGCGCAGCAGGCGCGTGCGCTCGGCCAGGCGCTGGCCTGGCGTGGGCGACCAGCCGCGCTGCGGCAATATCTCCTGCATGTAGCGCTGGCGCTCGGCGTCGCTCATGCCGCGCCAACGCGCGATCTCGTCGCCGTTGCGCAGGCAGCCCGCGCAGTAACCATGCGCGTCAAGGGCGCAGATGCCGATGCAGGGCGTGAGCAGTGCATGGGGGACGGGATCCATCGGGTTCGACACCTGATCAGACTAGCGCGATTCGCCGGCAGCGGCACTTCCCTTGACGCAAAAAAATTGCGCCAGCGTTGCCGCCGGCGCAATCGTGATGCACTGCGCAGCGCGCTTACTTGACGCTGATCAGCTTGATCTCGAACTGCACCGCCACGTTCGGCGGGAACGGCGTGCGCGGGTCGGCGCCATAGGCCTTGTCCGGTGGCAGGGTCACTTCCCACTTGGAACCGGCCGGCATCTGCAGCAGCGTGTCGCGCATGGCCTGCATCTCGACTTCGCTGACCTTGATCGACGGGATCTGCTGCGCCGGACGCGCCTGCGCCGGGCGCTGGCCGAACGCGTACGGACCGGCCACTTCCAGCTGCACGGTGCTGGCCTGGGTCGGCTTGGCGCCCTTGCCGGCTTCGATCACGCGGTACTGCACGCCGCTGGGCAGCGTCTGCACGCCGGCCTTGGCCTTGTTCTGCGCGATGAACTGCTCGCTCTTGGTCTTGTTCTCGGCAGCGGCCTTCTCGTAGTCGGCCTTGGCCTGCTGGGCACGGCCCTGCTCGCGCTTCTGGAACGCTTCGACCGCCGGCTTCAGCTGGTCGGCGGCGACCGCCGGCTGCTTCTTGGCGTAGGCATCCTGCAAGCCCTTCACCACCGCATTGATATCGAGCTGCTCGCCACGGCCCGACAGTTCGGCAAGGTTGTTGCCGTAGTCGTAACCGAAGTAATAGCTCAGCTTGCCCTTCTCGGACGAGGTGTCCTGGGCGAACGCATTGCCGCTCAGGGCAAGGGCCGCCACGGCGACCGCAATAGAACGCAACTTCATCAAACAATTCTCCAGGGTGGTGGCACGGGGCGGCCTGTGCCGCCTGAGATGACGCGTTAGGATAGCCGCCGCGGCGCATATCCGCTACCGACGACGCAACTCTGACAACCTTGCGCCGCCGGAGTTCCCCTCACTCTTTTTTTACATTTTTAGGAATGACCATGTCCGGCACGCCGGTCGTCACCGCGACCCAGGATGCAATCCGCATCATCACCGTGAACCGCGCCGACAAGCTCAACGCGTTGAATCGGCAAACATTACAGGCGCTGGACGCGGCCTTCGCCGAGGCCGAAACCGACCCCGCGATCCGCGTGGTGGTACTGACCGGTGCCGGCGAGAAGGCCTTCGTGGCCGGTGCCGACATCGCCGAAATGAACGAACTCACACCGGTTCAGGGCCGCGATTTCTCGCAACTGGGCCAGCGCCTGATGCGCCGCATCGAGCGCCTGTCCAAGCCGGTGCTGGCGATGGTCAACGGGTTCGTGCTCGGCGGCGGACTGGAACTGGCCATGGCCTGCCATCTGCGCATCGCCGCCGATGGCGCCCGGCTCGGCCAACCGGAGATCACCCTCGGACTGATCCCCGGCTTCGGCGGCACCCAGCGCCTGGTGCGCCTGGCCGGCCGCGCCGCGGCGCTGGAACTGTGCCTGCTCGGCACGCCGATCGATGCGGCGCGCGCGCTGCAACTGGGCCTGGTCAACCGCGTGGTGCCTGCGCCCGAGTTACGCGCGGCCACGCTGCAGCTGGCGCAGCAACTGGCTGCCGCCGCGCCGCTGGCGCTGCGCGGCATCCTCGACGCGATCCAGGTCGGCGCCGAATCGGCGATCGAACAAGGCCTCGAATACGAGACCGCGCAGTTCGGCCTGCTGTTCTCCAGCGAGGACATGCGCGAAGGCACGCGTGCGTTCCTGGAGCGGCGCCCGCCGCTGTTCCGCAATCGCTGAGCCGCGCGCCCCGATGTCCGACCTGCCCTCCCCCGCATCGCCGCTGCAACTGCTGCGCTGGGTGCTTGACGACGATCTGGATGCGGCCATCGACGGCGGCCTGATGGCGTACGTCGGCGCCGACGACGACGACCGGCTCGATCCGGCGCATCCGCAACTGCGCGCGCAGCTGCTCGCGGCGCAACAGCGCCTGCGCGAGGCCTGGGCCGCACGCGAACGCTACCGCGCGCGCAGCGCCCGCCTGGGACGCCGCGCCGCCGCACGCCAGGCACGGCGCGCGCCGCCAGCGACCGGCGCCGCCGCGGCGCCGTCGCTGCCACCGGCCGCGGCAGCGATCCTGGCCCGGGCCAAGGCCAAGGCCGCCGCGCGGGGTCCGCAATGAGCGCAGCGGTCGCCGTGCCGCGGCGTGGCCCCACGTTGCGCAAGGCCGAGATTCACGAACTGTTCTCGCGCCTGTCCGAACTCAATCCAACGCCGACCACCGAGCTGGACTACAGCACCCCGTTCGAGCTGCTGATCGCGGTGATCCTGTCGGCGCAGGCCACCGACGTCGGGGTCAACAAGGCCACGCGTCGTCTGTATCGGGTGGCGAACACGCCGGCGGCGATCCTGGCACTGGGCGAGGACGGCCTGAAGCGCTACATCTCTACCATCGGCCTGTTCAACGCGAAGGCCAAGAACGTGATCGCCACCTGCCGCATCCTGGTCGAACAGTATGCCGGCGACGTGCCGCGCGAGCGCGCCGCGCTGGAAGCCTTGCCCGGGGTCGGCCGCAAGACCGCCAACGTGGTGCTCAACACCGCCTTCGGCGAGCCAACCATCGCCGTGGACACGCATATCTTCCGCGTCGCCAACCGCACCGGCCTGGCCCCGGGCAAGGACGTGCGCACGGTCGAGGACGGCCTGCTCAAGCGGGTGCCGGCGCAGTTCATGCACGATGCGCATCATTGGCTGATCCTGCACGGCCGCTACGTGTGCAAGGCGCGCAAGCCGGAATGCCCGCGCTGTGTGATCCGCGACCTGTGCCGGTTCAAGGACAAGACGCCGGAGTGAGGCCGTTCGAACGACAGCCGTCGTAGCGGCGCTCAGCTGCACTGGAGCGGCTTCAGCCGCGACAACGGCCGCAGCCGGCAGGCCCACCGCTGCGCTCGTCGCGCCTGACGTCGCTCCCACAATGGCTCCACCGGCGCAGCGGAGCGGCGAGGCCTCTTGTGGGAGGGACGTCAGTCCCGACGGCATGCAGGTTCGGAACATTCGCTACCGCGCTCGTCGCGGCTGAAGCCGCTCCTACAACAGCCTGCAAATAGCCGGCAGGGTGCACTGTAGGAGCGGCTTCAGCCGCGACAAACTCCGAAGCCGGAAGGCCCACCGCGGCGCTCGTCGCGACCGAAGCCACGCCTGCACGATTGCCGGGGATGCGCATCAGAACAACGCGGCACGCTACGCCGCGCGCCGCCCCTCCACGCGCCGGTCCAGTTCCTTCCAGTCCACCACCAGCGCGCAGCCGCGAGCGGCGGCGTTACGGCTCCAGTCGCGCAGCAGTTCCAGGCAGGCATGGTCGACGTGGTGCAGCCGCGCCACGTCCAGGTGCAGTTCGGTGTTGGGCGGCAGCCGCTCCAGGGTCCGCGCCATGGTCGGCACGCGCAGGAAGGTGGCCGAGCCCTCCAGCGACAGGCGCAGCTTGCCGGTACCCACCGCCGCACTGCCGGCGCCGTCCTCGTGCGCATGCACGCCGACCTTCAGCCGCGACTGCTGCAGCGCCAGCCGCAGCAGCGACAACGCGAAACCGATCAGCACGCCGGTGAGCAGGTCGGTGGCGACGATGGCGAAGGTGGTCGCCAGGTAGATCGCGGCGGTGCCGCGGCCGTAGACGGCCAGATCGCGCACCTGCCTGAGCTTGACCATCTTCAGCCCGGTATAGACCAGGATGCCGGCCAGGCACGCCACCGGGGTCATCCGCAGCAGCCACGGCAGCAGCAGCGCGAACACCAGCAGCCAGCCGGCGTGCAGGATGGTGGACATGCGCGTGGCGGCGCCGGCCTGCACGTTGGCCGCGCTGCGCACGATCACCCCGGTCATCGGCAACGCGCCGAGAAACCCGCACAGCATGTTGCCCACACCCTGCGCGGCCAGTTCGCGGTCGTAGTCGGTGCGCGGGCCGTTGTGCATGCGGTCCACCGCGGCGGCCGACAGCAAGGTCTCCGCGCTGGCGATGAAGGCGAAGGTAAAGGCGGACAACAGCAGCGTTGCGTCGAACACACCCAGCATCTCGGCCAGGGTCGGGGTCTGGATCGCCGAGAACAGGTTGGCCGTCACGTCGACCTTGCGTACGTCCATGCCCTGCAGCTGCACCAGCGCGGTCATCGCCACCACCGCCAGCAACGCGCCGGGCACGAAGCGCAGCCGCTGCGGGTGCAGCCGCTCCCAGGCCAGCATGATCGCGATGGTGCCCAGGCCGACCAACAGCGCGGCGCGGCCTACGCCCGTATCCAGCGCCTGCCACAGCACCGCCGGCAAGGCGGCGAAATTCTCCAGCCCGCGCGCCTTCGGTGCCACATCCATCAGCACGTGCGATTGCGAGGCGACGATCAGGATGCCGATGCCCGACAGCATGCCGGCGACCACCGCCGGCGAGGTCATGCGGAACCACACACCAGCCCGGCATAGCCCGGCGACCAGTTGGATCGCGCCAGCCAGCAGGATCACCGGCCCCAACGCGGCCACGCCATGTTGGCGCACGAGTTCGAACACCAGCACGGCCAGGCCGGCGGCCGGGCCGCTGACCTGCAGCGGCGAGCCGGCGATCAGGCCGACCACCAGGCCGCCAACGATGCCGGTGATCAGGCCGGCGGCCGGCGGCATGCCCGAAGCAATGGCGATGCCCATGCACAGCGGCAGCGCGACCAGGAACACCACCACCGAGGCCAGTAGGTCGCGGCCGAACACGCCGTTGCGCAGATAGCCGGCGAGCGCCGACGCACCGGCGCGTGAGGATTCTGTCATGGTTCGCATGGTCGACTCCTTCAGACCGCGACGTTTCGCAGGACCGGCACCAGGCGCGGCCGCGGGGTGGCTTCGGGCGCGCGCTTGCCCTCTTCCGGCAGCAGCGGCAGGAAACGCCCCTGCTCGGTGTCGAAGGCGCGGATCTCGCCGTGGGCGATATCGTAGATCCAGCCATGGATGCGCAGCGCGCCGCGGGCCAGCCGCGCCGCCACCACCGGCTGGGTGCGCAGGTGGTCCAGCTGCGCCACCACGTTCTCCTCGGTCAGGCAGTGCAGCGCGTCCTCGGGATGCCCGGCATGATCGTGCTGCGCGGCGACCTGGCGCGCGCTGTCGGTGTGCTTGAGCCACGCGGCCACGTTCGGCACCTCGCGCAGCGAGTCGGGATTGAGCACCGCCTTCATCGCGCCGCAGTCGGTGTGGCCGCAGACCACGATGTGCTTCACCTGCAGCACCGCCACCGCGTACTCGATCGCCGCGACCACGCCGCTGACGTGCTGCGAGTACGGCGGCACCACGTTGCCGATGTTGCGGTAGACGAACAGTTCGCCGGGCTGCGCGGCGAACATCAGTTCCGGCATCACCCGCGAATCGGCGCAGGTGATGAACAGCGTATGCGGGGTCTGGCCGCCGGCCAGTTGCCGGAACAGGCCGCGCTGGCGCGGGTAGACCTCTTTGCGGAAGTGGCGGAAACCATCGAGAAGACTGTCCATGGGAATACCTCGGAACAAAGGGGCAAGGGAACGACGTCGCCGCGGCGGATGCCGCAGAACGTGGGAACGGGGATGCAAGGCGGCGACCGCGCCGTCGCCAGCGCGTCATCGCATCTGGCGCTGGGTGCGGACGCTGCCGGAACGGCGATCGAGGTGATCGAGCTCGCCGCGGCCGTGAGCCAGGCGAGTCCGGATCCAGCGGCTCAGGCGCTGGGAGGTCGCAACCGTGGCTGCGGATGGGTGCCCGCACCGCGCCAGGCGGCTGGCTCGGGCCAACCTGACATGGTCAAGCGCGCCTGCCGCCAGGGCGCCGGCGGCACCACTGCGCTGTCGTAGTCGTCGAGCGGATCGGCGATGTTGCGCAATTCGGCCTGCGCGTCGGCTGCCGGCAATTCCGGCGCTGCCAGCAGACCGCTGTCGGTCAGCGCAGGCGCCAACGTCGTCGCTGCCGGGCGCGACACCGCAATCAGCGCCAGCAGCGCGGTCAGCAGCAGGGCGGCCAGCATCGGCATCCGATTGCGGGCATGCGAATTCATGGCCCCACGCTACCCAGCGTTTTCGGCATCGACAAGTGGTGCGGCGCACAAAAAGACCGATCGGTGGTGCGATCGCGAGACGATATCCCGCTTTGTGATGCCCGTCGTCGGCGACAACCGCCATGCGGCGTTTCATCTGCGCGCCATCGGATCGCAACATGCGGCGCGTCCAATAGCGCAGACGACGCGATGGCGCGCATTGGCGTGCGCGGCAGATGTCTGCCGAGTGTCATATTTACGCAATCTTTACATATTAGCCTGCGCGCATCTTCCAACCGCCCAGGCACCCCATGAAACTGTCTCGCACCCTCCTCTCGGCAGCCGTGCTCACCGCCGTGTTCGCGCCTGCCGCGCACGCCGAAATCGCCATCGACGTGATCGGCGGTTCGGAAGTCTCTTTCGAAGGCCTGGTCCAGGCCGACGGCAACTGGTACGACAACGACGTCCAGGACCTCAACGGCACCACCGGCAACAACGGCAAGAACGCCGAGTTCGGCATCCGCCGCGCAGAGCTGGTCGCCAAGGGCAAGGGCCCGGGCAACTACGAGTGGGTGGTCGGCTACGACGCCAGCGTCCTGCGCGAGTCGGCCAACAACGGCACCACCGTGCGCAGCACCGGCAAGTTCCTGGACAACAACATCAAATACAAGTTCGGCGGCAACGCCAACAACTTCCTGCAGCTTGGCCAGTACAAGCAGCCCAACAGCCTGGAAGAACTTTCCAGCACCAAGAACAACGACTTCATCTCCAAGGCCTCGGTCACCAACACCTACGCGGTGTCGCGTCGCCTCGGCGGCGCGGTCGGCTACGGCGACAGCAACTGGAGCGTGGTCGGCAGCGTGTTCGGCCGCGAGCTGACCCGCAACCTGGCGCATGGCAGCGGCTACGGCGCGCGCGGCACTTTCGCGCCGATCAACGAGGCGGGCAACATCCTGCACTTCGGCCTGAGCTACGTGAACTACGACACCGACGCCGACACGCTGCGCCTGCGAGCACGTCCGGACGCGGACCTGGCCTCGGTGCGCCTGGTCGACAGCGGCAACCTGACCAACACCGACCGCATCGGCGTGATCGGCGGCGAAGCGATGTGGGTCACCGGCCCGTTCAAAACGCAGGCCGAGTACTACAACGCCAAGGTCGAGCGCTACGGCTCCAGCGACAACTACAGCAGCGACGGCTGGTACCTCAGCGGCGTGTGGAACATCACCGGCGAGACCTGGGGCTACAAGGCCGGCGTGCCGACCACCCCGCTGCCGAACGAGCCGGCCAGCGGCATGTGGCAGCTGGGCCTGCGCTACGACAGCATCGATCTGAACGACGGCGATCTGGTCGCGCGTCCGGTCGGCGCACCGCTGGTCGACGGGGTGCTCGGCGGCAAGATGAGCACCTGGACGGTCGGCGCCAACTGGTACTGGCGTTCCAACTTCAAGCTGGCGCTGAACTACGTGATGGTGGACAGCAGCAAGTACAGCAGCACCACCCGCGGCAACGTCAGCGACAAGCCGAACATCCTCGAAGCGCGCGCGCAGTTCTACTGGTAATCGCCGCGGCCCGCTGCAGTGCGCGGCGCAGGCCGTGCGCTGCATCGGCGCCATGCTCCATCGCAGCGTCATGTTTCCGTCATGTACCAGCCCCGGCATCGTCATCGAACGGTTATGTAATGACCGCATGCGGTGCCCCGCATACCCCCCTTCAGGAGCTTCCTCCGTGATCCTCTCGCTCAAATCCCGCGTCGCGGCTGCCGCCGTCGTCGCCTCGTTCGTGTTTGCCGCCAATGCCGCCAATGCCGCCGATGTCACCGGCGCGGGCGCCTCGTTCATCTATCCTGTCATGTCCAAGTGGTCGGCCGACTACAACACCGCCACCGGGAAGAAGGTCAATTACCAGTCGATCGGTTCCGGCGGCGGTATCGCCCAGATCAAGGCGGCCACGGTCGACTTCGGTTCGTCCGATGCGCCGCTCAAGCCGGACGAGCTGGCCGCGTCCGGCCTGGCCCAGTTCCCGTCGGTGATCGGCGGCGTGGTGCCGGTGGTCAACGTGCAGGGCATCGCCCCGGGCGCGCTGAAGCTCGACGGCAAGACCCTGGCCGACATCTTCCTGGGCAAGGTCAAGACCTGGAACGACCCGGCGATCGTCGCCCTGAACCCGGGCGCGAAGCTGCCCGACGCCAAGATCACCGTGGTGCACCGTTCCGACGGCTCGGGCACCAGCTTCAACTTCACCAACTACCTGTCAAAGGTCAACCCGGACTGGAAGAGCAAGGTCGGCGAAGGCACCGCGGTGCAGTGGCCGGTCGGCATCGGCGGTAAGGGCAACGAAGGCGTCGCCGCCTACGTCAAGCAGATCAAGGGCGGCATCGGCTACGTCGAGCTGTCGTATGCGCTGCAGAACAAGATGGCCTACACCGCGATGAAGAACGCCGCCGGCAAGTTCGTGCAGCCCAGCGACGAGAGCTTCGCCGCCGCGGCCGCCAGCGCCGACTGGGCCAACGCCAAGGACTTCTACCTGGTGATGACCAACGCCCCGGGCGAGGCCGCGTGGCCGATCACCGCGACCAACTTCATCCTGGTCCACAAGCAGCCGAAGAACCCGGCCAGCGCCAAGGCCACCAAGGACTTCTTCAAGTGGGTCTACGCCAACGGCGACGCCCAGGCCAAGCAGCTGGACTACGTGCCGCTGCCGGACGCGCTGGTCAAGCAGATCGACGCTTACTGGAGCGCCAACCTGAAGTATTGATCGGCGTTCTCTCTCTCCGCCGATTGTTACCCGACGCGGACCCCTCACGGGGTCCGCGTTTTTTATTCCTTCTCCACCAACATGCTCCCCTTCTCCCATCGGAACCATGGCCCCCTTTCCGGACGAAGGTGCCCACAGGGCGGATCAGGACAGGCGGGAAGCGGTGTCCTGGTGAGGACGCCGCAGCCTGATACCGCAGGACATGCAGGAGCGCGACGCGGTGCCGGAAGTCGCAGACGCACAAGAGCCGCCCAGATACCCAGGAGGCGAGCGCCAGCGCAGCGATTCCGCCGATCCGCACGAGGCTGCGCCCGTCCCCTCACCCCCGCCCCCTCCCGACGAGAGAGGGGAGCGAAGCTGCTGTTTTCCTTGATCAATTTCACGCACGGGCAGCCGCGTCATGAGGCTGTAACAAAAACATCATTTCATAGCGAGCATCCGCCGGAGCTTCCGGCCCTCTTCGCTACGGAGTGACCCCATGAAACTGCAGCCGGCACGCTTTGCCGTTCTGTCCCTGGCCCTCGCCTTCGCCGTCACTGCCTGCCAGCCGGGCAATGGCGACAAGCCGCAGGGTGCCGCCGATGCGGCAGGTGGCGCACCCGCAGCCGCTGCGGCCGACGGCGCCAAGACCGCCGCGGAGATCTCCGGCGCCGGCGCGTCCTTCATCTATCCGCTGGTGTCCAAGTGGTCGGCCGATTACCACACCGCCACCGGCAACAAGATCAACTACCAGTCCATCGGCTCCGGCGGCGGCATCGCCCAGATCAAGGCCGGCACGGTCGATTTCGGCTCTTCCGACAAGCCGCTGGACAGCGCCGAGCTGGCCGCCGCCGGCCTCGGCCAGTTCCCCTCGGCGATTGGGGGGGTTGTGCCGGTGGTCAACCTGGACGGCATGGAAGCCGGCAAGCTGAAGCTGACCGGCGCGGTGCTGGCCGACATCTTCCTCGGCAAGGTCACCACCTGGAACGATCCGGCGATCGTCGCGCTGAACCCCGGCACCACCCTGCCCAGCACCAAGATCAACCTGGTGCACCGTTCCGACGGCTCGGGCACCAGCTTCAACTTCACCAACTACCTGTCCAAGGTCAGCCCGGAGTGGAAGAGCAAGGTCGGCGAAGGCACCTCGGTGCAGTGGCCGGGCGGCGTCGGCGGCAAGGGCAACGAAGGCGTGGCCTCGTACGTGCAGCAGATCAAGGGCTCGATCGGCTACGTCGAACTGGCCTACGCGCTGCAGAACAAGATGCCGTACGCCTCGATGCAGAATGCGGCCGGCAACTGGGTGCAGCCCAACGCCGACAGCTTCGCCGCGGCCGCCGCGTCGGCCGACTGGGCCAACGCCAAGGACTTCAATCTGGTCATCACCAACGCCAGCGGCGCGCAGGCGTGGCCGATCACCGCCACCAACTTCATGCTGATGCACAAGCAGCCGAAGGATGCGGCGCGCAGCAAGGCGACCCTGGCGTTCTTCAAGTGGGCGTTCGAGAAGGGCCAGCCGCAGGCCAACGAACTGCACTACGTGCCGCTGCCGCCGGAACTGGTTCAGCAGATCGAAGCGTACTGGGCCAAAGAGTTCAAGTAAGCGCACGCGCGCTTCCGCCTTCGCCGGCGGAAGCAGGCGCGCGGACGCGGTACGCGCCGCGCAGGTGAATCGCGCCCGGCGCCGCTGCAGTCGGCAGCGGGCGCCAGATCGGCACCACGTATTCCGGACTTTCGGGTTCCCGCTTGCGCGGGAGCGACGCAGCCACCCACCGCGTGCGGCCACTTCCGCCGCGGCAACGACCGGACCGCGCCAGCGCGCGTTCCGGCACACACCGAGCCCATGAACGCCACTGTCATTCCCGAAGCGATATCGGCGCCCGGCGGACGCGACCTGCGCGACGCCCGTGCCGACCGTCTGTTCCGCTGGACGCTCACCGCCACCGTCGTCTTCGTTCTCGTCGCCCTGGCCAGCGCGGCGCTGTCGATGCTGTGGGGCGGCCGCCATGCCTTGCAGATGCAGGGCCTGAGCTTCTTCTACTCCAGCGAATGGAACCCGGTCGAGAACAAGTACGGTGCGCTGGCGCCGATCTACGGCACCCTGGTCACCGCCATGATCGCGATGCTGATCGCGGTCCCGGTGAGCTACGGCATCGCGTTCTTCCTCACCGAAGTGTCGCCGCGCTGGCTGCGCGGCCCGATCGGCACCGCCATCGAGCTGCTGGCCGGCATCCCGTCGATCATCTACGGCATGTGGGGCCTGTTCGTGCTGGTGCCGGTGATGACCGAATACGGCACCCCGTGGCTCAACGACCACATCGGCACGTTGCCGGTGATCGGGCCGATGTTCCAGGGACCGCCGCTGGGCATCGGCTTGCTCACCGCCGGCTTCGTGCTGGCGATCATGGTAATCCCGTTCATCTCCTCGGTGATGCGCGAAGTGTTCCTGACCGTGCCGACGCGGCTGAAGGAATCGGCCTACGCGCTGGGTTCGACCAAGTGGGAAGTGAGCTGGGACATCGTGCTGCCCTACACCCGTTCGGCGGTGATCGGCGGCATCTTCCTGGGCCTGGGCCGCGCGCTCGGCGAGACCATGGCGGTGGCGTTCGTGGTCGGCAACACGGTGCGGCTGTCGCCGTCGCTGCTGGAACCGGGCACCACCATCGCCGCGCTGATCGCCAACGACTTCGGCGAGGCCACCGAGACCTACCGCTCGGCGCTGCTGCTGCTGGGCTTCGTGCTGTTCATCGTGACCTTCGTGGTGCTGGCGATCGCCCGCCTGATGCTGCAGCAACTGTCGCGCCGGGAGGGCAACTGATGGCCGCCGACATCGCCGACCGCCTGTACAACCGCCGCCGCGTGGTCAACGTGTTCGCGCTGCTGCTGTCCTGCCTCACCGCGCTGTTCGGGCTGGCGTTCCTGGGCTGGATCCTGTGGACCCTGCTGTCCAAGGGCATCGCCGGCATCAACATCGACCTGTTCACCCGCATGACACCGCCGCCGGGCGAAGAAGGCGGCCTGGCCAACGCGTTCTTCGGCAGCGCGGTGATGTGCGGCCTGGCGCTGCTGATCGGCACCCCGCTGGGCGTGGCCGCCGGCACCTGGCTGGCCGAATACGGCAACGCGCGCAAGACCGGCCAGGTGGTGCGCTTCGTCAACGACATCCTGCTGTCGGCTCCGTCGATCGTGCTCGGCCTGTTCGTGTACACGCTGTACGTGATGCAGACCGGCGGGCGTTTCTCGGCGATGGCCGGCGCGCTGTCGCTGGCCTTCATCGTGCTGCCGGTGGTGGTGCGCACCACCGACGAAATGCTGCGCCTGGTGCCGTCGCAGATGCGCGAAGCGGCGCTGTCGCTGGGCATTCCGCAGTGGAAGGTGACGGTGCAGGTGCTGTACCGCAGCGCTTCGGCCGGCATCGTCACCGGCGTGCTGCTGGCGCTGGCGCGGATCAGCGGCGAGACCGCGCCGCTGCTGTTCACCGCATTCGGCAACCAGTACTGGAACAACAATGTGATGCAGCCGATGGCGAGCGTGCCGGTGGTGATGAACTCCTTCGCCGGCAGCCCCTACCCGAGCTGGCAGCAGCTGGCCTGGTCCGGCGCGCTGGTACTCACCGTGTTCGTGCTGCTGGTCAGCCTCGGCGCGCGCGGCCTGCTGCGCCGCTACAAGACTTCCAACGATTGAGTCCCCTATGGAACCGGCCATGAACGATCAGCACAACACCGCACCGATGCACCGCATCGCCATGCCCGCCGGACACACCGCGCTGGCGCCGTCGCCGGTCAAGGTGGCCGCACGCGGCCTGGACTTCTACTACGACAAGTACCACGCGCTGAAGGGCATCAACATCGAGGTGCCGGAAAAGCGCGTCACCGCGTTGATCGGCCCGTCCGGCTGCGGCAAGTCGACCCTGCTGCGCATCTTCAACCGCATCTATGCGCTGTATCCGAAGCTGGAGGCGCGCGGCGAGGTGCTGCTGGACGGCGAGAACATCCTGTCGCCGAAGTACCCGATGAACCGCCTGCGCAGCAAGGTCGGCATGGTGTTCCAGAAGCCGGTGCCGTTCCCGATGACCATCTTCGAGAACGTCGCCTACGGCATCCGCCACCACGAGAAGCTTTCCAAGGCGGACATGACCAACCGCGTCGAGCAGGCGCTGCGCCAGGGCGCTCTGTGGGACGAGGTCAAGGACAAGCTCGGGCAGAGCGCGCTGGGCCTGTCCGGCGGCCAGCAGCAGCGCCTGTGCATCGCCCGCGCGGTGGCCCTGCGCCCGGACGTGCTGCTGCTCGACGAGCCGACCTCGGCGCTGGACCCGATCTCCACCAGCCGCATCGAGCAGTTGGTCGAAGAGTTGAAGACCGACTACACCATCGTCATCGTCACCCACAACATGCAGCAAGCCGCGCGCGTGTCCGACTACACCGCCTTCATGTACCTGGGCGACCTGATCGAACACGACCGCACCGAGATCATCTTCTCGCAGCCCAGCAAGCAGCAGACCGAAGACTACATCACGGGTCGCTTCGGCTGAGACGCTCCGATGCCAGTCCCGCACCGCCAGGACGGCTGCGGCGACACTCACGAATCCAAGGTACTTACGACATGAACACCCAGCCGAACGAGCACATCGTGAAGAGCTACGACGAAGAACAGCAGCGCCTTGTCGCCGAGATCGTGCGCATGGGCGAGACCGCGGTGGCGCAGCTGGAAGCGGCACTGGACGTGGTCGAGCGCCGCGACGACAACGCCGCGCTGCGTATCGTCGTCAACGACGAAGCGATCGACGCGCTGGAGCATTCGATCAGCAGCGACGTGATGCGGCTGGCGCTGCGCGGACCGATGGCCCGCGACCTGCGCGAGATCCTCGCCGGCCTGCGCATCCCGGCCGACATCGAGCGCATCGGCGACTACGCCGCGAACGTGGCCAAGCGCTCGATCGCGCTGAACACCTCGCCGCCGATGCCGCAGACGCTGGGCCTGCGCCAGCTCGGCAAGCTGGCCGCGCAGCAGGTGCGCGAAGCGCTGATCGCCTACCGTAGCAACGACGCCGACGCCGCGCTGCGGGTACGCCAGAGCGATGCGCTGCTGGACGCGCAGTACACCGCGCTGTTCCGCGAACTGCTGACCTACATGATGGAAGACCCGCGCAACATCACCCCGTGCACGCACCTGCTGTTCATGGCCAAGAACCTGGAACGGATCGGCGACCACGCCACCAACATCTCAGAGAACGTGTGGTTCCTGGTGCACGGCGACCAGCCGCTGCCGCCGCGCGACAAACGCGACGAGACCAGCACCACCTCCGGTATCTGAGCGCCGCCTCACGCGGCATGGACACGTGATGGATGCGGTCGATCCGTGACCACCCCCATCGACCGCGACGCACAGCTGGCCCCGCTTCGGCGGGGCCTTTTCGTAGACGACGGCGTAGCCCCGCATGCGGCCGTGTTCGCCAGCGGGTACGCTTGGCGAACACGGCCGGCGTGGCGACGCCGGCGCCCTGTCCCGCCTGCCTGGAGAGTCCGCATGTCCATCCCGTCGCGTCCGTCCACCGCCCTCGCCGGCGCCGTCCTGCTCGGCGGCCTGGGCCTGTCCGCCTCCGCACTGGCGATGACCGAGCTGGCCCAGGGCTATGCGCTCGGCGCACAGGCCGCAGCGCCGCCGAACGCCGACAAGGCAGCGAGCACGCTGCCGGCGCAGCCCAAGTCCACGTCGACGCCTGCCAATGCCGCAGGCGCCGGCAAGGCTACCGAGGCCACCGGCGCGGCGCATGCGCAGGACGCCGCGGCGGCCAAGCCTGACAAGTCGGCCGCCGCCGCGGCCAAGCACGACGACAAGGCGATGGCCGAAGGCAAGTGCGGCGAAGGCAAGTGCGGTGGCGGCGGCTGATGCCGCGCCGCGCAGGCCGGTCGCGGCGAGCGCCGGACTCGGCCTGCGCCGTGGCCTGCTGCCGGAACTGCTGCAGGCAGCGCCGGCCGCGTTCGATTTCCTGGAGTGCGCGCCGGACAACTGGATCGGCGTCGGCGGCCGCCTCGGCGCGATGCTGGACACGCTGGCCGCGCGCCATCCACTGAGCTGCCATGGCCTGTCGCTGTCGCTGGGCGGCATGGCGCCGCTGGATGCGGTGCTGCTGCGGCAGACCCGGCAGTTCCTGGATCGGCACAAGGTCGCGCTGTACAGCGAACACCTCAGCTACAGCGCCGACGACGGCCAGCTCTACGAACTGCTGCCGCTGCCGTTCACCGACGAGGCGGTGCGCCACGCCGGCGCGCGCATCGCCCAGGCGCAGGACGCGCTGGGCCAACGCATCGCGGTGGAGAACGTGTCCTACTACGCCGCGCCCGGCCAGGCGCTGAGCGAAGCGGCGTTCGTCGCCGCGGTGCTGGCCGAAGCCGACTGCGACCTGCTGCTGGACGTCAACAACGTCTGCGTCAACGCCGCCAACCACGGTTACGACGCGCTCGCCTTCCTCGCCGCGATGCCGAGCGCACGCATCGCCTCGTACCACATCGCCGGGCATCGCGACGACGCCGCCAGCGCGCTGAAGATCGACACCCATGGCGCGGCCGTGGCGACCGAGGTGTGGGATCTGCTCGACGCCGCCTATCGCCTGCATGGCGTGCGCCCGACCCTGCTGGAGCGCGACAGCCAGTTGCCGCCGCTGTCCGACCTGCTGCACGAGGTCCAACGCATCCGCGAGGCGCAGGCGCGGGCCATGGCGACGCAGGCGGCACCGCTGGCGCATGGCTGAGTCGCTGCACGCGCAGCAGTTCGCGCTGGCCCTGCACCTGCGCGATCCGCAGCGGCATGCGCCGCCGGCGGACATCGAACCGCGGCGGCTGGCGGTGTACCGCGCACTGTTCTTCGACAACATCGCGCAGCTGCTCGCCGCGCATTTCCCGGTGCTGCGCGCCACCCTCGACGCGGACGCATGGCAGGCCCTGCTGCACGCGTTCTGCGCCGAACACCGCGCCCGCACCCCCCTGTTCCCGCGCGTGGGCGGCGAGTTCGTGCGCTTCCTGCAGCAGCGCACGGCGGATGCGCAACGGCCGTGGCTGGCGGAACTGGCGCACTACGAGACGGTCGAGTTGGAGGTGCAGATCGACGACACGCCGCTGCCGCCGCACGACCCGCACGGCGACCTGCTCGGCGGCGTTCCGCAGCTGTCGCCCTGGCTGCGCCTGCTGCGCTATCGCTGGCCGGTGCAGCGCATCGGCCCTGCCTGGCAACCGTGCGAGGCGCCGGCGCAGCCGACCTGCCTGCTGGCGCGGCGCGATGCCGACGGCCAGGCGCGCTTCGCCGAACTGGCGCCGTTAGCCCATGCCGTGATCGAGCGGCTGCGCGACGGCGAGCACAGCGGGCGCGCCCTACTGCTGCGCCTGGCCGCCGAGCACGGCCAGGACCCTGCTGTGCTGCTGCACGACGGCGCGGCGTTGCTCGAGCGCCTGCGCGAACAGGACAGCGTGCTCGGCATCCGCCTACCGGCCTGAGGCGCGCAACGCGATAGGCAAGCACGGTGGCATTTCGGTTCACCGGTCATGTGCCACTGTAGATACCGTCTTCCTCCCTAACAGACAAGGGTCTTTTGAGGATCGAAGGGCGTGCGTGATTTGAGCACGCCGTAGGCGATGTGCAGCAGCTTGCGCATGGCGGCGCAGATGATCTGCTTGTTGGCCTTGCCACGCTCGCGCATGCGCTGCTTCAGCGCACGGACGACTGGGTTGTGGGTCATGGCGACCAAGGCCGGCAGGAACAGGCCGGCGCGCAGGCGCGGGGAGCCGGTGCGGGAGATGCAGACCTGGCCCTGACGCTTGCCGGACTCCTGCAGCCGGGGGTTGAGCCCGGCAAAGGCGGTCACTGCCGAGGCATGGGCGAAGCGCTCCACATTGCCCAGTTCCGCCAGCATCAACGCCGCGCTGGTGCCGGCGATCCCGTCGATGCTCACCAGCAGTTCGCGCTGCCCACGCAAGGTGGGGTCCTGATCGATCTGGTCGTCGATGGCCCGTTCGATCTGCGCGATGCGCGCCTGCAACTGGCCGATGTTCTCCAGGAGCGAGTCGCGCACCACCAGTGCTGCGACGTCTAAGCGGTTGCGCTCCATCTGCAGCATCTGCAACAGGTCGTCCCGGCGCCGCACCAGCGCCTTGAGCCGCTTGAGCGCCGGCGGATCGGGCTGCCAGGGCCGCAGCTGGGCCGCATGGCGCTGGCCGTAGCTGGCGATCAGCTTGGCATCGCTGCGGTCGGTCTTGACCCGGGTTAGCTGGCTGCGTGCATACAGCGCCATCTGCGCCGGATTGAGCACGCACACGCGGTATCCCAACCCATACACGAACTCGGCCAGGGCCTCGTGGGGTGCCGGTGGCTTCCATCACGATCCAGCTGTCCGCCTGCGCATGGGTTTGCAGCCACGTCTGCAGGATCTGAAAGCCCTTCGGATCGTTGGGGAGCTTGGCCTTGGTGCGGTACTTGCTGTTGGCCAGGTCGATAGCCAGGTCGAAACTGCGTTTGGCGACGTCGATGCCGACGACTGGGGACATGAGCGATTCCTCCATCGTGGGGTGAACACGATCATCGCTGCGCCCGGTCCTGCCTTGTGGATGCGAGTTCACGCCAGCGGCGGACTCTGGATACCGTACGGACATCGTGGGCCAGCAAACGGAGGGCGGGAGCCGATCTACAGCACAAGCTCGAAGCTTCAGGAGCGACTGGACTTCCGGCACCTCCTCCGATGATCAGTCGGAAGACATAACGCCGTAGGGGCCCTATGTCCAGATACAAGGAGCGACTTCAGTCGCGACAGACGTTCACGGTAAAGCCGTCGCGACTGAAGTCGCTCCCACAACACCCCGCCGACGGCGCCCCTCCCCCCCCCACTCGATCTGGACGTCGCGTCACCGATCTGCAGAAATTGGTCTCGCCACGTGCTGCGGCGCCTGTGTCGAAGGCGCGCGCCTGTCCCGATCCGTCTTCGCCAAGCCCACGCGCGCCCTGTCGCGGCGGAGGTTTAGCCGCGCTCTGCTACCCTTGCCGGATGAACGATCACGTCGACAGCCCGTCCCAGCCCCTCGCCGCCGCCCCGATGTCGCGTCGTTTCCGCGGCTATCTGCCGGTGGTGGTGGATGTGGAGACCGGTGGTTTCGACTGGAACCGGCACGCGCTGCTGGAGATCGCCGCGGTGCCGATCGAGATGGACGATTTCGGCCAGCTGTATCCCGGCACCACTGCCAGCGCGCATGTAGTGCCGGCACCCGGCACCGCCATCGACCCCAAGTCGCTGGAAGTCACCGGCATCATCCTCGACCACCCGTTCCGCTTCGCCAAGCCCGAACGCGAAGCCCTGGACCACGTGTTCGCGCCGGTGCGCGCGGCGGTGAAGAAGTACGGCTGCCAGCGCGCGATCCTGGTCGGCCACAACGCCCACTTCGACCTGAACTTCCTCAACGCCACCGTGGCCCGCTGCGGCCACAAGCGCAACCCGTTCCACCCCTTCAGCGTGTTCGACACCGTGACCCTGGCCGGCATCGCCTACGGCCAGACCGTGCTGGCCCGCGCCGTGCAGGCCGCCGGTTTCGACTGGAACGCCGCCGACGCGCACAGCGCGGTCTACGACACCGAGCAGACCGCGCGCCTGTTCTGCAAGATCGCCAACGCCTGGCCGGCGCCGCAGATCGGCTGAAGCCCATCGCCACCCCGCCCGCGCTGCGGCCCTACCGCGTCTGGCGGGCGCTATTGGCGCTGCTGGCCGACCTGTCTGCCGCGCCGGTACTGGCGCGGAGGCCGTCACCGGCGCCGGCGCCCAAACTTCCCTGCGCCGTGGTCGACCTCGGCCGGTGTCGACCACGATGCGGACAACGTGGTCACGCCGAAGCCGCTGGCATGAGCGGACACCGTCTTCGTCATGGAGCCGCCCCATCGCGCCAAGCTGTCGCGCAAGTTCAAGCGCCACCTCAGCCGCGCGCGGATCGTCTGCCGCGGCATCCCCGACGACTTCGCCTGCATGGATCCGGCGCTGCTGCGGCTGCTGACCGTCGAGGTGCCACGCTCCCTGGCTGCGCGCTGATCCAAGCCTGCCCCGCGACGTCGGCCGGCAACCGCGGAATCCCGATCGGGCCGCGTCGCGATGGACGCAATGCACACCGGCCGCGTCCAGGGTGCGTCATACCCGCATGCTACGCTTTGCGCTGCGACGGCATAGGCGCAGGCACAGAGGCGACAACATCATGCAAATGTGGAAACGCCGGACTATCGGCATTCTCGCCATCGCTGGAGGATGCGTCGGCATTTTATCCATCGCCCTCAAGTTTCCGACCCTGCTGCACCCATCCGATTGGGCCATCTGTGGCGGATTCGCGGCGCTATATGCTTGGGGTATTTACTGCGGCACGAAACTCCTGGAAGGACACCGGAACGCGGTACGCGCCAACCTGGCGTTCTGGCTGGCACAGGTGCCGGCCTTCACCAGCCCGCTGGTCAGCTACCGCTTCGCCTGCGGCTTTCGCCTCACCGCCGGCGTGCAGCTCGCGCCGAACAAGTTCGGTGTCGACTTCATGTTTGGCAGCAGCTTCGTGTTCACCATGTTCCAATCGGTCAAGACGATATTTCTCGGCCTGAATCTGTTCGCGCTAGCGGTCGCGCTGATACTGGCCCAGCAGTTGCGCCGCGCCGGCGCCGCCACCGCCTGAAGACGGCCGCCACGGAGGGTACCTGCCGAAGCGCAGCAGCTCGGCCGTTGTCAGCCAGCTCCAGCAGCGCCGGGATCGACGATGCCGGTGCCAGGCAGGCGCCCAGAGAAGACGGGGATGCGGCCGGCGCCACGTCGCACGCAGCCAAGTCTGCGTCAGGCGCCGGTGCCAGGTCACAGCGGCCAAAAACTTCGAGACATTGCTCAGGATTCTCCGCCGCCTATTCCGGCGACGCCGACGGCAAGGAAAGCATTCGCCAGGCCTTCGCCAGCCATGCGTCGATCTACGACTCGGAAAACGACGCGCAGACCCCGTCTCCTCCGCAGTTCATCCACCTGATCGAATCGCGCCACTTTTCGCCGGGCGGCCAACCCTTGCCGAACAACCGCAGCGTGCTGTGGCGCGGCAAGATCAACGTGGTGTCCGGGTTCAGCCTGGGATCGCTGTCGGCCGAGGAGGTCTGAACATCCGTTCGCGGCGGTCGCGCTGCGCTACGCAACGCAGCACGACCGCACTCAGGCGCCGCAGCACACCCCATCCCATCGCCACGCTCCGTCGGCACGCTGCAGCAGTTGGCCCTGCGTCTGCTCCGCACCCGGCGTGACCAGCCGCCACCGAATATGACCGCGACGCCGGCGACGCGCAGGCGCCTCACCCAATGCGCTGCCGCACCGCCTCGAACAGGGTCACGCCGGTGGCCACCGACACGTTGAGGCTCTCGATGTCGCCCGGCATCGGGATCTTGACCAGGCCGTCGCAATGCTCGCGGGTGAGCCGGCGCAGGCCGTCGGATTCGCCGCCCAGCACCAGCGCCACGTTGCCGCGCAGGTCCTGCGCGTACAGGGAGGTCTCGGCTTCGCCGACCAGGCCGTAGATCCACACGCCCTGCTTCTGCAGGTCGCGCAGGCAGCGCGCCAGATTGGTCACCGCCACGATCGGGATACGGTCGGCGGCGCCGGCCGAGGTCTTGCGCACGGTGGCGTTGACCGGCGCCGACTTGTCCTTGGGGATCACCACCGCAGTGGCGCCGGCCGCGGCCGCACTGCGCAGGCAGGCGCCGAGGTTGTGCGGATCCTGCACGCCGTCGAGCACCAGCAGCAGCGCGCGGCCTTCCGCGGCGGCAACCAGGCCTTCCAGTTCGTTCTCGCCCCAGGTGCGCGCGGCCGCATAGCGCGCAGCCACGCCCTGATGCCGCACCGAGCCGCCGACGCCGTCCAGCGCCTGGGTGTTGACCCGCCGCACCTCGATGCCCTTGCGCCGCGCGTTCTCCTCGATCTCCACCAGCCGCGGGTTCTTGCTGCCCGCCTCGATCAGCACTTCGCGCACGTTGTCGGCATCGTTCTCGATCGACGAGGCCACGGCGTTGACGCCGACGATCCACTGGTTCTGCTTGCTCATGAGGCGGGGCTGCAAGATAAGGAAAGCGGGAATGGTAGGCGTTGCCGGCGCTCGCGTCACATCGCCTGCGCCACAGGACCACGCCGACCCGGCATCTGCGCCATGCGCAGCAGGCTTCGGGACCCGACGGAGCCGCCGCCACGCAGCGGAGCCGAGCAAGCGGCGCGCATGGGAATCCCGCTCGCCCGGCACGAACAGAACCCGCCTGTCACGGCAAACGCGACACATCCGAACGCCTATGCGGCGGCACTGCTCGGTGTCCGTGGCACGCAGGCCTTCGGCGAAAACCTCGGCGAGCAGACCCAGGACCGGCGTCAGGCGCGCTACGGCGCCAGCACGCTCAGCCCGGCCAACGCTCGGTGTCGTGGTCCGGATGCTGGTGCGACACCAGCTGCGCCAGGAACGGCGCCGCGTCCAGATCGGCCTCGGTGCGCATCGACGGCAACTTGTGCAGGCCGTCCACGAACGGCAGCTTGCGTTCCAGCCCGTACTGGATCCGCGGCGGCAGCGCCGCCGGATCGTCGAACGCGCCGGCGGCCACGGCGACGCCGTCCGGCGCCTCGTAGGTCAGCGGCGTGCCGCAGTCGGCGCAGAAGCCGCGCTGCACCAGATTGGATGATTGGAAATACTTCAGCGCCCCGCGCGTCCACAGCAGTTGCGCACCGCGCGTGGACACCAGCGGCGCGTAATAGGCGCCGAATGCCTTCTGGCACATCCGGCAATGGCAGATCGAGGCGTCGTCGAGCCGGCCGCGCACGCGAAAACGCACCGCGCCGCACTGGCAACCGCCGCTGTAATCGTCATGCTCCATGTCGGCTCTCCGCTGCGAACCGCAGTGCGCGGGCCGCGCCCCGTGCGCTGCGCGCAGGGTGCGAACGATCGCGGCGTCCCCCAGGCGGCCCGCCGCGACGCCACACCGTCAGTACTTCTTTTTCTTGCGCTTGGCCGGCTGCTGCCCACGTTCCGGCGGCGGCGGCATATCGGTCATCGGCTCGCCTTCCACCACCAGGCGGAAGTCGATCTTGCGCTCCTCCATGCTTGCCTTCAGCACCAGGATGCGGACCCGGTCGCCAAGCCGGAACTGCATGCCGCGGCGCTCGCCGGACAGGGTCTTGCGCACCGCGTCGAACTGGTAATAGTCCTGCGGCAGCTGGGTCACGTGGATCAGGCCGTTGACCTTGGACTGGTCCAACTCCACGAACAGGCCGAAGCTGGTGACGCCGCTGACCACGCCGTCGAACTGGCCGCCGACGTGCTTTTCCATCCACGCCGCGCGGTAGCGCTCGTCGACCTCGCGCTCGGCCTCGTCGGCACGGCGTTCGCGCTCGGAGCACTGCAGCGCCAGCGCCGCCATCTCGCGCGGCGAATATAGGTATTTGTCCGGCGCGCCGCGGGTCAGCGCGTACTTGATCGCGCGGTGCACCAGCAGGTCAGGATAGCGGCGGATCGGGGAGGTGAAGTGCGCATACGCCTCCAGCGCCAGGCCGAAGTGGCCGGCGTTGTCAGGCGAATACACCGCCATGCTCTGGCTGCGCAGCAGCACCGACTCCAGCAACGCCGCGTCCGGGCGCTCGCGCACCTTCTTCAGCAGCTTGGTGTAGTCGCCCGGCACCACCTTGCTCCACGGCGGCAGGCTCAACTTGAATTCCTTCAGGAACTCCAGCAGGTCGGCGTACTTGGACTCCGGCGGCCGCTCGTGCACGCGGTACGGTGCCGGAATGCGCGCCTCCAGCAGGTGGCGCGCCGCGGCCACGTTGGCGGCGATCATGCATTCCTCGATCAGCTTGTGCGCGTCGTTGCGCACCAGCATGCCGGCCTGGGTCACCTCGCCGGTGTTGTCGAGCACGAAACGCACTTCCGAGGTCTCGAACTCGATCGCGCCGCGGCGCGAGCGCGCCTTGGCCAGCACCTGGAACAGCTGGTACAGGCGCTCGATCTGCGGCAGCACCGCGGCCACGTCCTTGCGCACCTGCTCGTCTTTCTCGCCCACCGCCTGCCACACCTGGTCGTAGGTGAGCCGCGCGTGCGAATTCATCACCGCCTCGTAGAAGCGCGCGCCGGCCACCTCGCCCTGGCGATCGATCTGCATGTCGCAGACGAAGCACATGCGGTCGACCTTGGGATTGAGCGAGCAGATGCCGTTGGACAGCGTCTCCGGCAGCATCGGCACCACGAAGCCGGGGAAGTAGACCGAGGTCGCGCGGCGGATCGCTTCAACGTCCAGCGGGGTGCCCGGGCGCACGTAATGCGACACGTCGGCGATGGCGACCACCAGGCGGAAGCCATCCGCGTTCGGTTCGCAGAACACCGCGTCGTCGAAGTCCTTGGCGTCGGCGCCGTCGATGGTCACCAGCGGCGTCTGCCGCAGGTCCACGCGGCCCTTGATCGCGGCCGGCTCCACCGTCAGCGGCACCGCCGCGGCTTCGTCGAGCACCGCCTGCGGGAATTCGTAGGGCAGCTCGCGGCCGTGGATGGCGGTTTCCACCACCAGCGACGGGGTCAGCTTGTCGCCGAGCACCGCGATGATCTTGCCGATCGGCGGGCGCCGCCCGTCCGGGGTGGAGGTGAGTTCGCACACCACCAGCTGGCCGTCGCGCGCCTCGCCGATCGCATCGGTCGGGATCTGGATGTTGCGCTGGATGCGCTTGTCGTCCGGCACCACGTAGGCGATGCCGCCTTCCATACTGAAACGGCCGATCAGCCGGCTCAGGCCGCGCTCGAGCACGCGCGCGATGCTGCCTTCGCGGCGGCCGCGGCGGTCGATGCCGGTGACGTTGGCCAGCGCGCGGTCGCCATGCAGCACCTTGCGCATTTCGTAGGGCGGCAGGAACAGGTCGTCGCCGCCTTCGTCCGGACGCAGGAAGCCGAAGCCGTCGGGATTGGCGATCACCACGCCGGGGATCAGGTTGGTCTGCTGCACCGGCGCGTAGCCGCCGCGGCGGTTCTGCACCAGTTGCGCCTCGCGCAGCATCGCGCCCAGGCGCTTGCTCAACGCCTCCCTGCGCGAAGGCTCGGTCAGGCCGAGTTGCGCGGCCAGCTCTTCCAGCGTCTGCGGGCCGTCGCAGCGGTCCAGCAGCTGCAGGATCGCTTCGCGGCTGGCGATCGGCTCGGCATAGCGCTCGGCCTCGCGGGCGGCGAACGGATCGGCCACCGCGGCGGCCGGCTTCTTGCGCGAGGACGCGGCGGCCACCGGCTCAGGCGGAGGCAGCGGCTGCAACGGCGGCTTGGGGCTGCGC
Source organism: Xanthomonas translucens pv. undulosa (assembly GCF_017301775.1). Classification (NCBI taxonomy): domain Bacteria; kingdom Pseudomonadati; phylum Pseudomonadota; class Gammaproteobacteria; order Lysobacterales; family Lysobacteraceae; genus Xanthomonas; species Xanthomonas translucens. Next base: position 4,145,579 of record NZ_CP063993.1, on the reverse strand, counting down.
CGCAGGAAACTGGGGAGGCTGGGCATCCACGACGGCATCCTGGATTTCTTCGGCGGAGGCGGAGCCACCGGGGCGCCGGCCTTGCTGGCGGGCGTGTCGTGGGATGCGGATTTGCCGGGCTTGCCGGACTTGGTTTTTCGATTGGTCATCCGCCCATGGTACTCGCTGGGTCGTCAACGCAGGCAAACCGGCGGGCGCAAGGTGCAGCGGCGGTTCCCAGAAACGACGAGGCCCGCATCAGCGGGCCGGTCGTTGCGGGAGTTCAGCGCTCCCGCGTCTTGCATGTGGTGCCCAGAAGAGGACTCGAACCTCCACGAAGTTGCCCCCGCTAGCACCTGAAGCTAGTGCGTCTACCAATTCCGCCATCTGGGCGCTGAAGGCCGCGAATTCTGCGGGCAGCGCGCGGCCTTGTCAATGCCTCCGCGCAACGCGGCGTCCGGCACAGCGCGCAGTGCGCGGCGCGCAGATCACCAACCGGCAGCCAGGGCGACGCGCCTGCTGCTGCGGCATGGCTCGGCCACGGCGCCACCGGCAACGCATGGCGGCGCCGGATCGCGAGCGGCCACCTGCTGGCGGATCGCTCTGCGCAGGCGCGGCGCATTCGGCAAAAAACCGCATCTTTCATGCGGATCCGGATACGACGCGCAAGCTGCGCCAGAGCAAGCGGAACTGCTTCTAACAAACACTGTGACGCATCCCCGAAAACGCGACTTTGTCGGTTGACCGCGCAGCGCAAAGGACTAGCGTGCGTGCGGCAAACCGCCCCTCCTTCCCCCATGCTCCGGAGCTCCGCATGAAGTCCCTGCCCCTGTCGCTGCTCGCCGCTTCGCTGCTCGCCGCCACGCCGCTCGCCTTCGCCCATCCTGGCGCCGCCACGCCACTGGATTCGCTCGCCGAGATCGAACGCGCGCTGGACAGCGGCGCCTCGGTCGCGGTCGCGGTCGACCTGAGCCAGTGCACGCCCACTACCGGCGGCGCCACGCCGACCCAGACCCGCGGCGGCCTGCGCATCGGCGCCTACCGGGTGATCGCAGACGGCACCCTGTCCTTCGCCGACGAACACCTCACCGTGGGCCGCGACGGCAAGCCGATCCAGCAATTCTTGCGCTACCAGGTGCACCCGGACAGCAGCGTCGACTTCAGCATGGCCGTGTTCGCCCTGCCTGGCTACCAGCAAAACGGCGTCACGCTCGGCTATCGCTGCGCGATTAATCAGGGCCTGCGCTTCACCGCCAGCTGAGGCGCCGGCGGGCGGTGCGTGCGCTGTAGCCACGGCGCACGCACCGCCGAAGCGCGCATGCAAAACGCCGCTTGACAGCGGTGCGCGCAACCGACAGAATTCTCGAACTGTATCGCCCAGGTGGCGGAATTGGTAGACGCACTAGCTTCAGGTGCTAGCGGGGGCAACTTCGTGGAGGTTCGAGTCCTCTCCTGGGCACCAGATACAGCAAGCAGAAAAAAAAACCCGCTTCGGCGGGATTTTTTTTGCCTGGCGTTTGCGGGGAGAAATCGGTCCCGATGTTGTGCAGGCGCGGCCGCCACGGCGGATGCCTGCAAGAACGTGCGCATCGATGCTGCTGCCGCAGCGAGTGGTGATGCAGATTCGCCGCAAGCGCTCCGCGCGGCCATGCGGCGCAAATCACGGCGCAGCGACGCTGCGGCGGTGCGCCACCGGTGCAGCAGAAGGACCGCACAGTGCATGCCCTCGTGCGCGCGTCCCGCGTTCGCTCGCCTAGCGATCCGGCGGCCGGAACGCGCCGATGTCCACGCGCACGCCGTCCACCCACACCGCCACCATGTACGCCCGGTAGCCCGGGTTGTGGCGCTCGGCGGCGCGCGCGGCCAGATACGCATTGGCGGCGTGGACCAGCACGTACAGCGCCGGCTCCAGCTGCGCCACGCGCCTGAGTTTTACTTCGTAGGTGGCCATGCCCCACCCTGTGCTGCAACCGTGCAGCGATCGCTGGCCACCGCTGCGGCCGCCTGGCGCAACGCCACTACGCTGCATTGCGCCGTCGCGGCGACGGCGATGAAAACTCGGCCAAACACCATGCACTCCTCGATCGTCCTTGTCCGGCGTGCGTGCCCTCACGTGTCGGCGTGGCCCGCACCGCCAAAGTATCGGATCCCAGAACATCTAGAGTCAAGCGTTGCTGTACGACAAGGTTACGGATGCTCCATATCTTTGTAGGCCCCGTCTCTGCAAGGTCCACCGCGATGAAAAGCTTCGGCGACCGATTGCGCGAGGCCAGGAAAGCCGCCGGGCTCACCCAGGAACAATTGGGTTTCGCGCTGGGAGTGACCAAGTCGTCGGTATCGGCATGGGAGAACGATCGCGAAACCCCCAGCTTCCGCCTGCTGCCCAACCTGCGCGGCACGCTCAAGCGCTCGCTGGACGAGCTGATCTGCGGCCAGGGCAGCGCACGCCTGCAGGACATGCCGGCCGATTACGCACTGCAGGCGCACGACCCCCACGAACAGGCGCTGCTGACCCGTTACCGCAACCTGCCGGCACGGCGCCGCGAAGCGGTGCTGGAACTGCTCAAGCCGGACAAGGGCTGAGCGCGCCGCATCCGCCAGCAAGGCCCCCCTGTAGGAGCGGCTTCAGCCGCGACAGGTACCTTCGTTAAATGGCTGTCGCGGCTGAAGCCGCTTCTACAGATGCTTCAGTGGCACGGCAATCAATGCGGTAGCGCGTTTCAACCGCCTACGCCGATCTCGCGCAGCGCGTCGCCCCAGATCCGGTAGCCGTCCTCGCTGGGATGGGTGCTGTCGGGCATCAGCGCCTGCGGCAGGCCGCCGTCGGGCTGCAGGAAGCGCGCGCCGATGTCCAGCCAGCGCACCGCAGGATCGTGGCCGAAGCGCGCGGCCAGCAGGCGGTTGGTCTGCGCGATCGGCGCGCGCAGCGGTGCGTCGGCGGCGAAGCCGCGCGGCAGGATGCCCATCAGCACGATCCTGCTGCGCGGCAGCCGCTGGCGCACCTCGGCCACCACCGCGGCCACGCCGTCGGCGGCTTCCTGCGGTGTGCTCGCGCGGGCGTGCTCGGTGCCGGTGAGGTTGTTGGTGCCGATGTTGATCACCACCCAGCGCGGCGCCAATCCATCCACTTCGCCCTGGCGCAGCCGCCACAGCAGGTTCTGGGTGCGGTCCCAGCCGAACCCCAGGTTCAGCACCTTGCGCGCGCCGAAGGTGCGCTGCCAGGCCTGCGCACCGCCGACCCGGGTGGCCTGCGGCGGCCCGCCCCAGAAATGGGTGATCGAGTCGCCGAGCATCACCACCTCCGGCTGCACGCGGCGCGCCGCGTCCAGCACCGCGTGGTGACGCGCGTACCAGTCGTAGGCATCCTGCTCCAGCCACGGCACCGGAATCAGCGCGGGATTGACCGCGGTCATCGCCGCCAGCGGTACCCGCGGCGGCTCGCCGAGCAGGCGCGCCAGGGTCGGCTCGATCGCCTCGGCCATGCGCCGCTGGCCGCGCGTGTCCGGATGCAGCGCGTGGCCGGGCGGCTGCAGCCGCGGATCGTAGAACAGGCGCTGGTCGAGCGCGCCGTCCTTGCGGAACGCCGCGCCGATGTCGAGATAGGCGACGCGCGGATTGTCGCCGTAGCGCACCGCCAGGGCGCGATTGACCTCGGCGTCGCGCGCGTTCTTCTGCGCCAAGCCTGCGCTGGGCAGCAGCCCGAGCAGCAGGATGCGCGTGGTCGGCAGGCGTTGTTCCAGAGTCGCCACCACCGCGTCGATGCCGAGCACGGTGTCGGCGGCGCTGTGCTGCTCGTGCCCGGTGTTGTTGGTGCCGATCAGCAGCACCGCCACCTTGGGCTGCAGGCCGTCCACCTCGCCGTGCTGCAGCCGCCACAGCACGTGCTCGGTGGCATCGCCGCTGAACCCCAGGTTGAGCGCGCCGCGGCTGCCGTAGAAGGTCTGCCAGGTCGGCTGGAAATCCTGGTCCGGCGCGTTCGCCTTGTCGTAGTTGTGGGTGATCGAGTCGCCGATCAGCAGCAGCGGCGTGTCCGGATGCGCGCGCGTCTGCTCCAGCACCTGCTGGTGGCGCTGCGCCCACCAGGCTTCGTGCAGGCGGTCGGTCGGGGTGGTTGCGGCCACGCCCGCATCGGCCTGCGCCGCGGCGCTGCCGAGGGCGCCCAGGCACAGCAGCAGCAGCGCCGCACGCGGCCAGGTGCGTGCAGCAGCGCGGCGCGGCCGCGAGCGGTCCGAGCGAGCGCACAAGGCGCGCAGAAAACGCTGCATGTCCGAACCTGCCGAGGGCTGCGAGGAAGCCGCATTCTGGTCCGCCGCGCGCTGCGGCGGCAAGCGTGGCGCACAAACGAACCCCCGCAGCAGGCGGGGTTTCGTCGTAGCCGGCAGCCCGGACTTAGTGACCGCCGGCGGCCGCCGCGCCGCCACCGCCCGCGAACGGCGGCCTGGCCAGCCACAGGAAGAAGATGATCGCCAGGAAGGTCCAGCCCAGCAAATAGAAGATGTCGTTGAAACCCATCTGCGAGGCCTGGTGGTTGATGGTGTTGTTGAGGAAGGCCGCCCCGGTCTGCAGGTCGCCCCGCCCCATCGCCTGCACCTGCTCCTGCATGCCCGGCGTATAGGCCGAGATATGCTCGGTGAGGTGCGCGTGGTGCATCTGCGTGCGCTTGGCCCACAGGTAGGTGGTCAGCGAGGCGGCGAAGCTGCCGCCCAGCGTGCGCAAGAACGTGGCCAGGCCGGAACCGGCCGCGATCTCGCGCCCGTCCAGGTCCGACAGCAGGATCTGCAGCACCGGCATGAAGAACAGCGCCACGCCCACGCCCATCAGCAACTGCACCCCGGCCACGTGGGCGAAATCGACCCGCACGCTGAAGTCCGAGCGCATGAAGCTGGTCACCGCCATGAAGATGAAGGCGATGCTGGCGAGCATGCGCAGGTCGAAGCGCGAGGCGTACTTGCCGACGAACGGGGTCATCAGCACCGGCAGGATGCCGATCGGCGCGGTGGCCAGGCCGGCCCAGATCGCGGTATAGCCCATGTCGCGCTGCAGCCACTGCGGGATCAGCAGCGACACGCTGAAGAACGCGGCGTAAGCCACGATCAGCGCCAGCGTGCCGGCGCGGAAGTTGCGGTGGCGGAACAGGCGCAGGTTGACGATCGGATCCTTGTCGGTCAGTTCCCAGATCAGGAACACCGCCAGCGCCACCGCCGAGATCGCGGCCAGCACCACGATCTTGTTCGAACTGAACCAGTCCTCGTCGTTGCCCAGGTCCAGCACCAGTTGCAGGCAGCCGACGCCGATGATCAGGGTGATCAGGCCGACGTAGTCCATGCGCGGGCGCTCGGTCGGTTCCGGACGGCCGCGCAGCTGCGAGCCGACCACGATCGCGGCGATGATGCCCAGCGGCACGTTGATCAGGAAGATCCACTCCCAGCTGTAGTTGTCGGTGATCCAGCCGCCCAGGATCGGGCCGGCGATCGGCGCGACCACGGTGATCATCGACAGCAGCGCCAGGGCCTGGCCGCGTTTCTCGCGCGGGTAGATCGACACCAGCAGGCTCTGCGTGATCGGGTACATCGGCCCGCACACGAAGCCCTGGACCGCGCGCGACACCACCAGCATGCCCATGCTCTGCGCCAGGCCGCACAGCAGCGAGGCGATGGTGAAGGCCAGCGTGGCCCACACGAACAGCTTGGTCTCGCCGAAGCGCCGGCTCAGGAAGCCGGTCAGCGGCAGCGCGATCGCGTTGCTGACCGCGAACGAGGTGATGACCCAGGTCGCCTGCTGCGAACTGGCGCCGAGGTTGCCGGCGATGGTCGGCAGCGAGACGTTGGCGATGGTGGTGTCGAGCACCTGCATGAACGAGGCCATCGCCAGGCCCACCGTGCACAACGCCACGCTGGGCGGGCGGAAGCCCATCGCCGCGTCCGGGGCTCCGGGCGCGGCAGGAGTGGCAGCTTGGTTGGACATGGCCGGACTCAGTTCGCCTTGGCGGCGTCGGGCAGGTTGGCGTGGATGATCTGCGCGATGGTCGCGTCGGCCTGGCCCAGCTGCTGCGCATAGACGTCGGTGTCCAGCAGCGTGCCGGTGGCGAACTTGCTCGGCAGCACGCCGCCGCCCTGCTGGTGCAGGTTCACGTCCACCTTCATCGACAGGCCGATGCGCAGCGGGTTCTGCGCCAGTTGCTTGGCATCGATGGCGATGCGCACCGGCACGCGCTGCACAATCTTGATCCAGTTGCCGCTGGCGTTCTGCGCCGGCAGCAGCGAGAACGCGCTGCCGGTGCCCAGGCCCAGGCTCTGCACCGTGCCCTGATAGCGCACCGCGCCGCCGTACAGGTCCGACTGCAGTTCCACCGGCTGGCCCAGGCGCATGTGCTTGAGCTGGGTTTCCTTGAAGTTGGCTTCCACCCACACCTGCTCCAGCGGCACCACCGCCATCAGCGCTGTGCCGGGCTGCACGCGCTGGCCGACCTGCACCGAGCGCCGCGCCACGTAGCCGGAGACCGGCGCGACGATCGCGCTGCGGGCATTGTTGAGGAACGCCTGGCGCAGCTGCGCGGCGGCGGCCTGCACGTCGGGCTGGTGGGCCACGCCGTTGTCGTCGATCAGCGCGCGGTTGCGCTCCACTGTCTCGCGCGAACCGCTGACCGCGGCCTCGGCGGCGGCCAGCTGGTCGCGCGCATGCGCCAGTTCCTCGGCGGAGATCGCGCCGGTGGCGACCAGGCTGCTGCGCCGGGCGACGTCGGCACGCGCGCGCTGCAGGGTCACCTGCTGCGCCGACAGTTCGGCCTGCGCGCCTTCCACGCTGCGGAACAGGCCGCGCACCTGGCGCACGGTGCGCGCCAGATTGGCCTCGGCCTGCTGCAGCGCGACCTGGGTGTCGGCCGGGTCGAGCTTGATCAGCAACTGGCCGCGCTGCACGCGCATGCCGTCGTCGGCACCGATGCTGACCACGGTGCCGGTCACCATCGGCGTGATCTGCACCAGGTTGCCCTGCACGTAGGCATCGTCGGTGTCTTCGTGCCAGCGGCCGGAGACGAAGTACCAGATCGCCAGCGCGATCAGCACCAGCACCACCAGCACGGCCAGGCCGCGCAGCAGCATGCCGCGGCGGCTGGTGGCGGGAGCGGAGGAATCGGGAGTCGTTGTCTGATTCATTGCAGCGGTCTCAGGAATGCGTGGAAGCGGAAGAGGTCGACGTTGCGTCGGCGGCGGGGGTGGCGTCGTAGCCGCCGCCCAGCGCCTGGTTCAGGCGCACCGAGACCAGGATCTGGTTGGCCTGCAGCGAGGCCAGGCGCTGCTGCGCCTCGAGCAACGGTTGCTGCACGCTCAGCACGTCCAGGTAGTTGCCGATACCGGCGCGGTAGCGCTGCTGCGCCAGGTCGAAGGCGGCCTGCGCGGTGCTCACCGCCTGCGCCTGCTGCCGCGCCTGCTGCGCCAGCGAACGCGCGGCGCTGACCTGGTCGGCGACCTCGCGCAGCGCCGCCACCAGCGCCTGGTTGTAGCTGGCCACCGCCAGGTCGTAGTGCGCGTCGCGCTCGGCCAGCTGGCTGCGCAGGCGGCCGCTGTCGAACAGCGGCAGGCTCACGCTCGGCGCAAACAGGCCGAGCAGCGCATCGCCCTTGAACAGGTCGGCGGGATTGGCCGCGGCCACGCCGCCCAGCGCGAGCAGGTTGATGCTCGGATAGAACTGCGCCTTGGCCGCGCCGATACGTTGCGAGGCGGCCTCGACCCGCCAGCGCGCGGCGACCACGTCGGGGCGGCGCCCGAGCAGGTCGCTGGGCAGCACCGACGGCAGTTGCACCGCCACCGGGTCCAACGGCCGCGGCCGCTCGATCTGCAGGCCGCGATCCGGGCCGCGGCCGAGCAAGGCCGCCAGCGCGGTGCGCGCCTCGTCGATCTGCTGCTGCGCGGCCTGCTGCTGCTGGCGTGCCGCCGGCACCCGCGCCTCGGCCTGGCGCAGTTGCAGGTTGCTGTCGATGCCGGCGTCGCGGCGCTGCCGCACCAGCTTCAGGCTGTTGTCCGAGCGCGCCAGTTCTTCGCCGGCCAGGTCGTACAGGCGCCAGGCGTAGCCGAGCTGCGCATAGGCGCGGGCCACGCCGGCCGACAGGTCCAGGCGCGCGGCCTGCGCATCGACCTGCGCCGCATGCGCCTGGTCCACCGCCGCTTCCCAGGCAGCGCGCTTGCCGCCCCACAGGTCGAAGCCGTAGCTGAAATCCAGCACTGCCTGCTCGGCATGGATGTACTTGCCGCCGATCTCGTCGCCGGCCAGCCCCTTGGGCAACTGCAGCCCGGTATAGCCGGCCGACAGCGACAGCTTGGCGCCGCGGTCGGCATTGGCCGCGCCGGCCTGGGCCTGGGCCAGGCGCAGCCGCGCGTCGGCCAAGTCCAGGTTCGGCGTGCCCTGCAGCGCCTCGGCGATCAGCGCATCCAGTTGCGGGTCGCCCAGCGCCTTCCACCAGTCCTGCTGCGGCCAGGCGGCCGGCGCCAGCTGGCCGGCGGCCAGGGTCTTGCCGGCCTGCAGTTGCCGGTCGGCGTCGAGCCGGCGGCCCTGCGGTCCCAGGCCACGGCTGCTGGCGCAGGCGGCCAGCGCCAGGGTGAGGGCCGCGGCCGCGAACGGGCGCAGGCGATGGGACGAAGCGGAGAGGTTCATAAGCGGAGTCATGGCGAATTGAGGGAGTCGCGGACGCGGGTCAGCAACGACGTGAGGTGCTCGCGCTCGTCGGCGGAGAGATCGCGCAAGGCGCTGGCGATGGCGTCGTCGCCGCGTCGCTTGAGCTGCTGCCACAGCGCGCGGCCTTCGTCGGTCAGCACGATCTGCAGCGCGCGGCGGTCCTGCGCATGCACTTCACGGCGCACCCAGCCCAGGTCCTGGAGCTTGTCCAGCAGGCGGGTGACCGCGCTGGGGTTCTGGTCGATGGCCTGGGCCAGTTCGTTGGCGGTGCATGGCGACATGTACGCCAGCGCCTTCATGCCGATGTAGTGGCTGAAGCCCAGGCCGAGCTCGAGTTCGGCCATGGAATCGTCCAGGCGGCGCATCAGCCCGTCGCGGACCTGCCGCAGCAGCAGGCCGAACGACGGCGGACCGGGATGGGAGGGAGCGCAGTTCATGGACGCCAATTATTTTCATTTGGAAATATATGTCAAGAAAATATCGCGAAAATAAGTAAATGCTGTGTTGCAGTCGCGCAACGCTGGCGTCGCCCCTCTCCCTGAACGCGGACCACGGCGGATCTGCGCGGTGCTGCTGGACGCACTGCGCCAGGCGCCGCTCGATCGCCTGCCCCTGCCGAACCGCAGCGACCGGCGCCTGCTGCGGATCACCACGCAATTGCTCGCCCCTGCCGATGGCCGCTGCCTGTCGCAGTGGGCAAAGTGGGCCGGACTGTCCTCGAGCAACCTGAGCCGGCATTTGCGCGAGGAGACCGGGTTCAGCTTCGCCGGCTGCCAATAGCAGGCACGGCTGGCCGAGACGCTGCGCCAGCTGAATGACGGCGCCAGCGCCGCCGATGCCACACTCCACCTCGGCTATACGCCTTCGTCACCGACTTGCGCAGCCATTGCGGCCATCCTCCGGCACGCGATCCGGCCGCTGCCGGCGGTGCCGGCGCGACGCGCAGCTTGGCATCGCCGGCCGCATCCGGATAATCGACCGGCTGACCTGCGGCGCCCGCCGCCGCGTTCCCCTACAGGTATTCCCCGCGCATGACCGATCTCGCCCGCCCCGCCTTCCATGGTTTCGAACAGCTGCCGCTGCGCGAATACGCCGAACGCGCCTACCTCGACTACTCCATGTACGTGGTGCTGGACCGCGCCCTGCCGTTCCTCGGCGACGGCCTGAAACCGGTACAGCGGCGCATCATCTACGCCATGAGCGAGCTGGGCCTGAATGCCGGGGCCAAGCCGAAGAAGTCCGCGCGTACCGTCGGCGACGTGATCGGCAAGTACCACCCGCATGGCGACAGCGCCTGCTACGAGGCGCTGGTGCTGATGGCGCAGCCGTTCTCCTACCGCTACCCGCTGATCGAAGGCCAGGGCAACTTCGGCTCCACCGACGACCCGAAGTCGTTCGCGGCGATGCGCTACACCGAATCCAAGCTGACCCCGATCGCCGAGGTGCTGCTCGGCGAACTCGGCCAGGGCACGGTGGACTGGTCGCCGAACTTCGACGGCACCATGGACGAGCCGACCTGGATGCCGGCGCGGCTGCCGCACCTGCTGCTCAACGGCACCACCGGCATCGCCGTGGGCATGGCCACCGACGTGCCGCCGCACAACCTCAACGAGATCGTCAGCGCGCTGATCCGCCTGCTCGACGATCCCGACGCCAGCGTCGACGACCTGTGCGAACACGTGCGCGGCCCGGACTACCCGACCAGCGCCGAGATCATCACTCCCGCCGCCGACCTGCGCGCGATCTACGAAACCGGCCACGGCAGCGTGCGCGCGCGCGCCACGTTCCAGAAGGAACACGCCAACATCGTGATCACCGCGCTGCCCTACCAGGTGTCGCCGTCGAAGGTGATCGAGCAGATCGCGCAGCAGATGCGCGCCAAGAAGCTGCCGTGGCTGGAAGACATCCGCGACGAATCCGACCACGCCAATCCGGTGCGGGTGGTGCTGGTGCCGCGCTCCAACCGGGTCGACGCCGAGCAACTGATGGGCCACCTGTTCGTGACCACCGACCTGGAGCGCAGCTACCGGGTCAACCTCAACGTGATCGGCCTGGACGGCCGCCCGCAGGTCAAGAACCTCAAGACCCTGCTGGAAGAATGGCTGCGCTTCCGCAGCGACACCGTGGTGCGCCGGCTCAACCATCGGCTGGAGAAGGTCGAGCGCCGCCTGCACCTGTTGGAAGGCCTGCTGGTCGCGTTCCTCAACCTGGACGAAGTGATCCGCATCATCCGCAGCGAGGACGAGCCGAAGCCGGCGCTGATCGCGCGCTTCGCGCTCAGCGAGGAACAGGCCGACTACATCCTGGAAACCCGCCTGCGCCAGCTGGCGCGTCTGGAAGAAATGAAGATCCGCGGCGAGCAGGACGCGCTGGCCAAGGAGCGCGACCAGCTGCAGGCGGTACTGGCCAGCAAGACCAGGCTGAAGAAGATGATCAAAGACGAGCTCGTCGCCGACGCCAAGAAATTCGGCGACGCGCGGCGCTCGCCGCTGGTGCAGCGTGGCGCGGCGCAGGCGATCGACGAGACCGAACTGGTGCCGAGCGAGCCGATGACCATCGTGATGTCGGAGAAGGGCTGGATCCGCGCGGCCAAGGGCCACGACGTGGACCCGGCCGGCCTGTCCTACCGCGACGGCGACAGCTTATTGGCCGCGGTGCGCGGGCGCAGCACGCAGCAGGTGGCGTTCCTGGATTCGGAAGGCCGCGCCTACTCCACCCTGGCGCATTCGCTGCCCTCGGCGCGCGGCAACGGCGAGCCGCTGACCGGGCGTTTCTCTCCCGCATCCGGCGCCTCATTTCAGGCCATGGCCAGCGGCGAGAACGACAGCCGGCTGGTGCTGGCGTCCTCGCACGGCTACGGCTTCGTCACCCGCTTCGAGAACCTGACCAGCCGCAACAAGGCCGGCAAGGCGATGCTCAACCTGACCCCGAACGCCAAGGTGCTGCCGCCGGCCTCGGTCGGCAACGCACAGACCGACCGCATCGTCGCGGTGACCAGCGCCGGCCACCTGCTGGCGTTCCCGATCGCCGACCTGCCCGAGCTGGACAAGGGCAAGGGCAACAAGATCATCGACATCCCCAAGGCCAAGCTCGGCACCGAGCGGGTGGTGGCGATCGCCGCGGTCGCGCCGGGCAACACGCTGCTGGTGAAGAGCGGGCAGCGCACCATGTCGCTGTCGTTCAAGGACCTGGACGCCTACCTCGGCGTGCGCGCCAGCCGCGGCGGATTGCTGCCGCGCGGGTGGCAGAAGGTGGATGATCTGGCGGTGGAGTGAGGTGGGGCCGGGACTCGGGACTCGCAACAGCGAACAGCAAATCGGCCCTTTCGGGCCGATTTTTTTTGCCTCGCCATACATCGGCAATCAGCGGGAGGCTCTCCCGAGTCCCGAGTCCCGAGTCCCGAGTCCCGAGTCCCGAGTCCCGTTACTCCCCCACCACACTCCCACCAATCTTCGAAGTCTGATACAGCGCCATGCCCAGCCGCTTGATCAGGCCCAGTTGCTGTTCCAGCCACCAGGCGTGGTCTTCTTCGGTGTCCTGCAGCTGCTTGAGCAGGATGTCGCGGCTGACGTAGTCGCCGTGCTGCTCGCACAGCTTCATGCCGGCGGCCAGATTCGCGCGCACTTCGTATTCGACCTTCAGGTCTTTTTCCAGCATCTCTTCGACCGTGCGTCCGGGTTCGAACGCATGCGGGCGCATGTCCGGGTCGCCTTCCAGGAACAGGATGCGCCGCAGCAGCGCGTCGGCATGCTCGGTCTCTTCTTCCATCTCGTGGTTGATCCGCGTGTACAGCGCCTGCAGGCCCTGATCCTCGTAGCGCCGCGAGTGGATGAAATACTGGTCGCGTGCGGCGAGTTCGCCGCGCAGCAACGCGATCAGGCATTGCACAACTTCAGGATGTCCCTTCATGGGGCAGGCTCCGTCTCGACTGAGGCCACCATAGTGCACGAGCCGCGCGACCCACGTTCCAATCGGAATCATTAGCATCCCGATTGCAGCGGCGCAGCGGCGCGGGCGAAGCTGACCACGCCCCAACCGCACGCGAGCACCAGCCGGATGTACGCAAGAACGACACGCAGTCGCGTCTAGAATCCACGATTGGCCGGCGGAGATGCTTGGATGCAACGCAAGTGGAAACGAAGGATGCTGTGGCTGGCGGCGCTGGCGATCGGCCTGCTGCTGGCGATGTGGCTGCTGCTGCGCGGCAGTCTGGCCACGCTCGACGGCCAAGTCGATCTGGACGGGTTGGCGGCGCCGGTGCGGATCCAGCGCGACGCGCTGGGCACGGTCACCATCGACGCCGGCAACGAGGCCGATGCGATGCGCGCGCTCGGCTACGTGCATGCGCAGGAACGCTACTTCCAGATGGACCTGATGCGCCGCGCCGCGGCCGGCGAACTGTCGGAGCTGGTCGGCAACGCCACGCTCGGGGTGGACAAGCAGCGGCGCATGCACCGCCTGCGCGCGCACGCCGCCGCGCAACTGGCGAGCTTCGGCGGCAGCCATGCCGCGGCGCTGCAGGCCTACAGCGCTGGCGTCAATCGCGGCCTGCATGCGCTGCGGGTGCGGCCGTGGCCCTACCTGCTACTGGTCAAGGCGCCGCGCAACTGGCAACCGGTGGACTCGGTGCTGGCCGGCGACGCGATGTATTTCGACCTGCAAGGCCGCCAGCTCGGCCGCGAACTGTCGCTGTACCGGCTGCAGCAGCACCTGCCGGCGCCGCTGTTCGCGCTGCTGCGTCACGACGGCAGCAGTTGGGACGCGGCGCTGGACGCCCCGGCGCGCGGCGACGCCACGCTGCCCGACGCCAGCCAGGTCGACCTGCGCACGCTGCCCGATGCCGCCGCCGACGGCAGTAGCGCCGACCACGCCGCCCCCGGCAGCAACAACTGGGCCATCGCCGGCAGCCGCAGTGCCGACGGCCGCGCCATCGTCGCCAACGACATGCACCTGCAGCTGGGCGCGCCCAGCCTGTGGTTCCGGGTGCGGCTGCGCTACGCCGACGCGCAAGCGCCTGGCGGCCGCGTGGACATCACCGGCTTTTCCTTGCCGGGTCTGCCGGCGGTGATCGTCGGCAGCAACGGCCACGTCGCCTGGGGCTTCACCAACAGCTACGCCGACAGCAGCGACTGGTACCGTTTGACGCCGTGCGCGGCCACGCCGCGGCCCGGCTGCACCGCGGTCGTCCACCACCGCGAGCCGATCAAGGTGGCCGGCGGAATGGATGTCGCGCTGGACGTGGAAGACACCGTCTACGGCCCAATCCTGCAGCACGAGCCGGACGGCACGGCATTGGCGCAACGCTGGGTGGCGCAGCTGCCCGGCGCGCTGAACCTGGGCCTGGCCGACCTGGCCCGCGCCGATTCCCTCGCCAGCGCCTTCGCCAGCGCGCAGCGCATCGCCATGCCGGCGCAGAACATGCTGCTGGCCGACAGCGCCGGGCACATCGGCTGGCGCGTACTCGGCGCGCTGCCGCTGCGCGGACCCAATTGCCTCAGCGACGCCCTGGTCCACGACGTCAGCGCGGCGGTGCCGGCAGCGCAGCGCTGCGCGCCGTGGCCGGTCTCCACGGCACATTCGCCGCAGCGGATCGATCCTGCCGACGGGCAACTGTGGACCGCCAATGCGCGCGTCGGCGGCGGCGACGAATTGGCAGTGCTCGGCGACGGCGGCTACGCGCTGGGCGCACGCGCGCAGCAGATCCGCGACGACCTGCGCCTGCATCCGCAACTGGACGAACGCCAGTTGCTGGCGATCCAGCTCGACGACCGCGCCTTGTTGCTGCAACGCTGGTGGACGTTGCTGCAGCAACGCGACGGCGGCGCCGCCACGCCGGCGTTGCACGCGCTGGCGCAGGCCAGCAACCACTGGGAAGGCCGCGCCAGCACCGACTCGGTGAGTTACCGGCTGGTGCGCGCCTGGCGCCTGGCGCTGCTGAGCCGGATCCGCGACGGCCTGATCGCGCCGGCCCGCGCCGCGCTCGGAACCGATTACGCCATGCCGCCGTTGCCGCAGCTGGAAGCGGTGGCCTGGCCGATGCTGCAACAGCAGCCGTCGCATCTGCTGCCGCGCCGCTACGCCAGCTGGCAGGCCTTGCTGGAAGACGCCGCCACCGAAGTGCGCGACCAACCCGGCCAGGACGCGCCGTTGCCGCAGCGCCATTGGGGCGAGCAGAACATCGCCGCGGTCTGCCATCCGCTGGCGCGCTCGCTGCCGGGAGTGCTGCGGCGCTGGTTGTGCATGCCGACCGAGGCCTTGCCCGGCGACAACGACATGCCGCGGGTGCAGCGTCCGGACTTCGGCGCCTCCGAGCGCATGGTGGTCGCGCCCGGCCACGAGGCCGACGGCATCGCGCACATGCCCGGCGGCCAGAGCGAGCATCCGCTGTCGCCGTTCTGGGGGGCCGGCCACGACGACTGGGTGCAAGGCCGGGCCTCGCCGTTCCTGCCCGGCCCGGCCCGCTACACGCTGAGCCTACGGCCACCTGCGCGACAATGAGCGATTGCCGCGCCACCCGCGCACGGCACTGCACGCCTTGTCGCGCCAGCGTCGCGCGGCGCCTGCGGCCGATCGCCGCGCCCTTCCCTCCCCCAAGCGGAGCCTGTCCCCCAATGAACTCCCGTCCCCTGCTCGCCCTGCTGTTACCGCTCGCCGCCTGCCTGTCGAGCGGCTGCGCCACGGCCGCCGCCCCCGCCTCTGCCGCTACCGACTGCAGCGTGCGCGCCGAGCCGGGCGACGACCTGCAGGCCGCGGTGGACCGCGTGCCCAACGACGGCAAACCGGCCACGGTATGCCTGACCGCCGGCGATTTCCACGTGACCAAGTTGCTGTCGATCCAGCGCGACGGCCTGCGCCTGCGCGGCCAGGGCGATGCCACCGTGCTGCGCATGCAGGACGGCGTGCAGCAGCCGGTGATCGTGGTCGGCGACTACCAGAACGAACGCCCGCAGCGGCCGATCCGCGATGTCGTGGTCGAGCAGTTGCAGATCGTCGGCGGCAGTGCCGACAAGGAGTTCATGCCCGAGCGCCCCTACCTGAGCAACAGTCTGGTGGTGGTGCGCGCCGGCCAGAACATCCGCCTGTCCGGGCTGCGCGTGAGCAAGTGCCGCAGCGCCTGCCTGCTCAGCGAGTACGACAGCCGCGACCTGCTGATCGAGCGCAACGACGTCTCCGGCGCGATCTGGGACGGCGTGTCGTTCAACCGCACGTCCAAGATCAAGTTGATCGGCAACTACATCCACGACAACGTCGCCGCCGGCATCACCACCGAGCACCTGGAAGACAGCGAGATCCGCAACAACCGCCTGGAACGCAACGGCAGCCAGGGCGTGTACATGGCCGATGCGCGGCGCAACCTGTTCGTCGGCAACCAGTTCACCGGCAACAAGGGCGCCGGCATCTACCTGGCCTGCTCGATCCGCCAGCGCACCCCGGAGATCCTGTGCTGGGACAACAGCATGAGCCAGGACAACACCTTCGAGAACAACACCTTCCAGGGCAACCCCTACACCTACACGATCGGCGTGGACCGCGCCGCCAACTGCAGCGGTCCGGACTTCCGCCAGAACGTGTGGCGCAAGAACAACCAGGCCGACGCCTCCGGCGTGGACATCCAGCCGGAGCGTTACGGGCGCTGCATGCGTTTCGAATAGCTGCCGGGATTCGGGACACGGGACCGGAAGAACGGAAGTCGGTAGAGCTTCAGATCGCGTTATCGGGCTTTTCCGGGTCCCCGGTCCCGCCCCCGCCGGCCCATTGCCGGCGGGAGGCGCCGGCTCACGAAGCCAAAGCTTGCTCGTGCACCCCGGCCACCGCGCGGCCGGACGGGTCGGCGGCGTTGGCGAAGCTCGCATCCCAGGCGATCGCCGCCGGCGAGGAACAGGCGATCGACTTGCCGCCGGGCACGGTCTCGGCCGCGGCCGGCGTGGGGAACGCGCGCTCGAACAGCGTGCGGTAGTAATAGGCTTCCTTGGTCAGCGGCGGATTGACCGGGAAACGCTTGTTGGACGCGGCCAGTTCGCGGTCGCTGACCTGCGTCTGGGCATGCGCCTTCAACCCATCGATCCAGCCGTAGCCGACGCCGTCGCTGAACTGCTCCTTCTGCCGCCACAGGATCGAATCGGGCAGATAGCCTTCGAACGCCTCGCGCAGCACGCCTTTTTCCATGCGCATCGCGCCACTGCTGGTCTTGTCGATCATCTTGTACTGCGCGTCCATGCGCATCGCCACGTCCAGGAATTCCACGTCCAGGAACGGCACCCGCGGCTCCACGCCCCAGGCCATCATCGACTTGTTGGCGCGCAGGCAATCGTAGTTGTGCAGCGCGTCGAGCTTGCGGATCAGCTCCTCGTGGAACTCGCGCGCGTTAGGCGCCTTGTGAAAATACAGATAGCCGCCGAAGATCTCGTCGCTGCCCTCGCCGGACAGCACCATCTTCACCCCCATCGCCTTGATCCGCCGCGCCAGCAGGAACATCGGCGTGGAGGCGCGGATGGTGGTGACGTCGTAGGTCTCGATATGCCGGATCACCTCCGGCAGCGCGTCCAGGCCTTCCTCGAAGGTGTACTCGAAGCCGTGGTGCACGGTGCCCAGCGACTGCGCGGCGATCGCCGCGGCGGCCAGGTCGGGCGACCCCTTCAGGCCGATCGCGAACGAATGCAGGCGCGGCCACCAGGCCTCGGCCTCGTCGTTGTCCTCGATGCGCTTGCGCGCGAAACGCGCCGCCACCGCTGCGACCAGCGACGAATCCAGGCCACCGGACAGCAGCACGCCGTACGGCACGTCGGTCATCAGCTGACGGTGCACGGCGCGCTCGAAGGCTTCGCGCAGTTCCTGCTTGCTCACCTGCACGCCCTGCACCGCGGCGTAGTCGCGCCACGGCTTGCGGTAGTACTGCCGCAGTTCGCCGCTGGCGCTGTCGTAGTAATGGCCGGGCGGGAACTGGGTAACGTCGGCGCAGCTGTCGGCCAGCGACTTCATTTCCGAGGCCACGCGCAGCCGGCCCTGCTGGTCGTGGCCCCAGTACAGCGGGCACACGCCCATCGGATCGCGCGCGATCAGCACGCGCCCGGCCGCCTTGTCCCACAGCGCGAAGGCGAAGATGCCGTTGAGCCGGTTGAGCAGCGCGGCCGGCGGCTGCTCGCGGTACAGCGCGTTGATCACTTCGCAATCCGAGCCGGTCTGGAACGCGTAGGGCTGGGTCAGCTGCTGCTTCAGTTCGCGGTGGTTGTAGATCTCGCCGTTCACCGCAAGCGCCAGTTGCCCGTCTGCGGACAGCAACGGCTGCGAGCCGCCGGCCGGATCGACAATGGCCAGGCGCTCATGCACCAGGATCGCGCCGTCGTCGACATACACGCCGCTCCAGTCCGGACCGCGATGGCGCTGCCGCTGCGAGCAGTCCAGCGCCTGCCGGCGCAGCGCCTGCAGGTCGTCGCCGGGTTGCAGGCCGAAGATGCCGAAGATCGAACACATGGAAAAGCTCCTGGATGGTGTGTGGGGGTAACAGGTCGTTGCGGCGATGGTCTGCAGCGGTTGCCGGCTGGCAGCGCGATGCGGCGAAAAATTTCACACAAAAAATCTCACACATAAAAAAACCCGCATCGGCCGATGCGGGTTTCCTTGAGACTGGGCGTGGTGTTTCGGTAGCGCCTAGTCGCAGACCCGCATCGGCCGCGCACGATTATTCGCCAGCGCATTATTGCGGCCGTTGGCGATGATCGGGCGGAGGGCGGACATGGAGATCATGCGGCGAACGTAACCCGGCCGGCGCAATGGCGCAACTGTTTCAAGGGCAACGATGAACACTCGCCCGGCTGCACAGCGGCGACCGAGGCAGGAGCAGCGCCGACGCGCGGTGCATGCCGTAGCCAATGCAGCGAGCGCATGGGGTTCGCAGCAACTGGCGGCACTGCGCTTGCTACACTAGCGCACGCCATTTTTTGGCAACCGGCAAGGCGCGTGCGCAACGTCGCGCCTGCCTGCCCTATCACGCCGTGGCCAATGACCGTCGCGTCCCATGCCACCGCCGCAATTCCAGAGTAGCCAATAGATGAAAATATGTTTGATCTGGGCCGCGGCGCTGCTGCTGCCCACCACGTCAGCGGCACGCAGCATCGTGTTGACCGACACGCAAGCCAACCAGGCGCAAGGCGACTGGCGCATCGACAGCCAGGCGCTGGGAATCCATGAGCACAACTTCAGCATCGAACAGAGCGTGCTGCACGGCGGCCGCCAGGAAGGCAGCAAGATCATCACCATCCGCAGCGAGGACGGCCTGGTCATCGTGCTGAGCCCGACCCGCGGCATGGGCCTGTTGCACGTCACCGGCAAGGGCATCCGCCTGGGCTGGGACTCCCCGGTGGATGAGGTGGTCAATCCGAATAGCATCACCCTGGAAAGCCGCAACGGCCTGGGCTGGCTGCAAGGCTTCAACGAGATGCTGGTGCGTTGCGGCTATGAATGGACCGGCCATCCGGTCACCGCGCAAGGCATGCTGTATACCCTGCATGGCCGCGCCGGCAATACGCCCGCCTCCAAGGTGATCGTGGACATCGACGAGCACGCGCCATATGCGATCAGCGTGCGCGGGTTGCTCAAGGAGCACAGCTTCAAGAAGTCGAACCTCGAAACCTGGACCGAATTGCGCTACGTCCCGGGCAGCAACGCGTTCACCATCCACGACGTGCTGAGCAACGCCGGCGACTATGCCCAGGACTACCAGATCATCTACCACAGCAACTTCGGGCGGCCGATCCTCGAACAAGGCGCGCGCCTGCTGGCGCCGGCGCGGGAGGTGTCGCCGTTCAACGACTATGCCAAGGCCGGGCTGGGCGCATGGCAACGCTACCAGGGGCCGACCCGCGGCTTCGACGAGCAGGTGTTCAACATCGCCCCCTATGCCGACAGCGCCGGCAAGACCTTGGCCGCCTTGGTGAATCGTGCCGGCGACAAGGGCGTGTCCATCGCCTTCGACACCCACCAGTTGCCGGCGCTGACCTTGTGGAAGAACACCGATACCGAAAAACAGGGCTATGTCACCGGAATCGAACCTGGCACCAGCTATGCCTACCCGGTGACGATCGAACGCGCGCAGGGCCGGGTGAAGCAGTTGCAGCCAGGACAGCATGCAGACTTCGAACTGACCTACACCCTGCTCGCCGATCGGGCGCAGGTGCGCGATGCGGAGCAGCGCGTGACGGCGATCCAGGGCGGCCGTGCCACGACCTTGACGCCGACGCCGATGGCCAAGGAATAAGCGCGGCCAGGCGCAGGCGGGCGGCGCCCCCTGTCGCGGCCGCGAGCGTCCGGCGCGATCGCACCGGTAACCGCGGCCGCCCCAGGCGGCCGCCCCGAAGGTTCACTGCAACAGCTGCTCCAGCAATGCCAGATACAGCCCTGGCAGCGCCTCCAGGTCGGCGACGCGCACGTGCTCGTCCACCTGGTGGATGCTGGCGTTGACCGGGCCGACCTCGATGCACTGCGCGCCGAGCGGCGCGATGAAGCGCGCGTCGGAGGTGCCGCCGCCGGTGCTCTCTTCCGGCGCCGCGCCGGCGAAGTCCCCCAGCACCGCGCGCGCGACGCTGCGCAGGCGCCCTTCCGGGGTGTAGAACGGCTCGCCGCTGCGGTGCCAGCGCAGCGTGTAGTCCAGGCCGTGGCGATCGAGCAGCGCGGCGATCTCCGCTTCCAGCCGCGGCGCGTCCCAGTGCGGGTTGTAGCGCAGGTTGAAGGCCACCTGCAGCTCGCCGGGGATCACGTTGTTGGCGCCGGTACCGGCATGCAGGTTGGAGATCTGCAGGCTGGTCGGCGGGAAACTCTCGTAACCGTCGTCCCAATGCCGTGCGACCAGCTCCGCCAGCGCCGGTGCGGCCAGGTGGATCGGGTTGCGCGCCTTGTGCGGATACGCCACGTGGCCCTGCACGCCCTGCACCACGAGCGCGGCCGACAGGCTGCCGCGGCGGCCGACCCGCAGCAGGTCGCCGAGCCGTTCGGTGGAGGACGGTTCGCCGGTGATGCACCAGTCGATGCGTTGGCCGCGCGCGCGGAAGCTCTCGGCGACCTTGCGCACGCCGTCCAACGCGTCGCCTTCCTCGTCGGAGGTCAGCAGCAGCGCCAGCGTGCCGGGATGGTCCGGATGCGCGGCGGCGAACTGTTCGGCGGCGACCACGAACGCGGCCACCCCGCTCTTCATGTCGGCGGCGCCGCGGCCGTACAGCACCCCGTCGCGGATCTGCGGCACGAACGGATCGCTGGCCCAGGCCTCGCGCGGCCCCGGCGGCACCACATCGGTATGGCCGAGCAGCGCCAGCACCGGCGCGCCGCTGCCATGCGTGGCCCACAGGTTGTCGACGTCGCCGAAGCGCAGCCGTTCGATGGCGAAGCCGGCGCGCGCCAGCCGCTGCGCGATCAGCGCCTGGCAGCCGGCGTCGTCGGGAGTGACCGATGGGCGGGCGATCAATGCGCAGGTGAAGTCAACAACGTCGGTCATGACAGGAAATCACGGTAGGAGCGGCTTCAGCCGCGACAGGAACGCAGGGTGCCAGACATGCCGGCAACTGCGCTATCCGGGTTTCGATGCAATCCCCGGCGATACGGTCGCGGCTGAAGCCGCTTGTGTCTAGAGGTTGCTTTACAGTTTGAGTGGAGAGCGATGTGCGGCACGCCGACAGGCCGCAGTGTTCCAGCACGTGTAGGAGCCAGGGCGGCCGCACATCGACCTCGTTGCCTAGCCCGAACAGTTGAACGAGCGTTCGCTCGAACTTCACAAGCGTGGGCAGCGACGAGGTGGCTCTCTCCTGTCCCTTAGTCTACCTAACGCTTATGCCTCTTTGGATCGGTATCGATGTGGCCAAGGACACCTTGGCCGTCCACGTGCTTCCCCTGGACCAGTTGCTGTCCTTTCCCAATACCGCCCAGGGCCACCAGCGCCTGTGCGACCACCTTGCCGGGCACTGCGTCGGCAACGCGCTGCTGGAGGCCACCGGCGGCTACGAACGGGCGGTGATGACGGCACTGGCCACGGCAGGGATCCCGGTGACCCGGATCAATCCGCGCCGGGCACGCGCTTTCGCCACGGCCTTGGGCACAACCGCCAAGACCGATCCGCTGGATGCGGCCTTGCTGGCGCGCATGGCTCAACTGGTGCAAGCGCCCGCGCCGGTTCCCGATCCCTTGCGTGAGCAACTGCGCATGCTGGTCCAGCGCCGCGAGCAACTGGTCCAGCAACGTGACGACGAGCGCCGTCGGTTGCATCAGGCGACCCTGGCCATGGTGCGCGCGTGCCTGATCGAGCAGATCGGCGACTTGCGCCGCCGTATCCAGCGGATGAACCAGGCGATCAAGCAGGTGCGGTGCCAGCTCGACGATGCGCTGGCGCACGCCCTGGGCACGGTCCCGGGCATCGGCGAGGTCACCACCGCCAGCCTGATGGCCTATCTGCCCGAACTGGGGACGCTGGATCGTCGCCAGATCGCGGCCCTGGTCGGCCTGGCTCCCTACAACGTGGACAGCGGGCAGCACTGCGGCAAACGCCGCATCCGCGGCGGGCGTGCCACGATCCGACGAGTGCTGTACATGGCCTGTTGGAGCGTTGTGCGCACCCAAGCCTCCTTCAAGGAGCGTTATCAACAGTTACGGGCACGCGGCAAGCCCGCCAAGGTCGCCATCACCGCATGCATGCGCGTACTGCTTATCCGACTCAACGCCATGGCACGAGATCGCACACCATGGCGTGAGGTGATCGGATGAGAAGACAGTTGCTCCTACAGGGAGCCAACAGCGGCGCCACCGGCTCAGCCCACGCCGAAGCGCTGCTTGAAGCCGTTGTCCGAGAAACCCTGGCTGAGCTGGCCGTCGTCGGTGATGACCACCGGCCGCCGGATCAGTTGCGGATATTCGCGCAGCAACAGTTTCCACTCGGCCTCGGACCCCGGCGTTTTCTTGTTGTCCGGCAGCTGCCGCCAGGTGGTCGAGGATTTGTTGATCAGCGCATCGAAGCCGCCGGCCTTGCCGGCCCACGCGACCAGGGTCTCCGGGCTCGGCTTGTGTTCGCGGTAATCGACGAACGCATAGGCCACGCCGAAGCGGTCCAGCCACTTGGTCGCTTTCTTGCAGGTATCGCAGTTCTTCAGTCCGTACAACGTCGTCATCGGAAGGTCCCATCAAGCGAGTAAAGCCCCTCTCCCGTCGGCGACCGCAGGAAGTCCCCGTGGGAGAGAGGGGGTGGGGTGAGGGTACGGGCGAAGCCTGGTGGTGGTGAGCAACGATGAGCGCACATCGTCCACTCACCTGCCGGCACGCAGCACGCAGCGACACACGCACCCTCATCCGGCGCTGCGCACCACCTTCTCCCAAGAGGAGAAGGCGATGCGTCAATCCGCCAGGCCGCGCAGCAAGTCGTTGACGCTGGTCTTGCTGCGGGTCTTGGCGTCCACCTGCTTGACGATCACCGCGCAGTACAGCGAATGCGAGCCGTCCTTGGACGGCAGCTGACCAGATACCACCACGCTGTACGGCGGCACATAGCCGTAGGAAATCTCGCCGGTGGCGCGGTTGTAGATGCGCGTGCTCTGGCCGATGAACACGCCCATGCCGATCACGCTGTGGTGGCCGACCACGACGCCTTCCACCACTTCCGAACGCGCGCCGACGAAGCAGTGGTCTTCGATGATGGTCGGGCCGGCCTGCAGCGGTTCGAGCACGCCGCCGATGCCGGCGCCGCCGGACAGATGGCAATGCTTGCCGATCTGCGCACAGGAACCGACCGTGGCCCAGGTATCGACCATGCTGCCCTCGCCCACATACGCGCCGATGTTGGTGAAGCTCGGCATCAGCACCACGTCCTTGCCGAAATAGCTGCCGCGGCGCGCGATCGCGCCCGGCACCACGCGCACGCCGGCCTTGCGGAACTCGGCCTCGTGGTAGCCGGCGAAGCGCGATTCGACCTTGTCCCAGAACGGCGCCGGCTGCGCCTCGACCACCGCCATTTCGTTGACCCGGAAGTACAGCAGCACCGCCTTCTTCAGCCATTCGTTGACCTTCCAGCCGCCATGCCCGTCGGGCTCGGCGACGCGGAACTCGCCCGCTTCCAGGCCGTCGATGACGCGGTTGACCACCGGCCGGGTCGAGCCTTCGATCTCGTCCAGGGTCAGCGCGGTGCGGCGCTCGAAGGCGCTGTCGATGGTGAACTTCAGCTCGTCGGTGTTGGGACCGGCGGCCGGCTTGGCGCGCACGGTCCTGGCAGGTGCCTTGGGCACGGCGCTGGGCCTGGCCGCCGCGGGGGCGGCCACGGCCTTCTTGCCCGCGGCCTTCTTCGCGGAGGTCTTGGCGGCGGCGGTCTTGGCAGCAGGCTTCTTGGCGGCGGCAGGCTTCTTGGTGGCCATTAGCGGGATTCTCCAGGCGGGGTATCGGGGTCCAGACAGGCCTGCAGTGCGGCATGCAGGGCCTGGCGGGAGGAGTCGGGCAACGGCAGGTTGTGCTCGTCGGTGATCTGGAACACGTCCTCGGCGCGTTCGCCGAAGGTCGCGATGCGCGCGTCGTGCACGCGCAGCTGCTGGCGGCGCAGCACCTGCGCCACGTTCGACAGCAGGCCGGGCCGGTCCGGCGCGACCAGGCTCAGGCGGGTGCGGCGGCCGTCCACGCTCTCGCGGAATTCGATGCGCGGGGCGAAGCGGAAATGCCGCAGCTGGCGCGGCACCACGCGCCGCGCCGGGCGCAGCCGGGTCAGGTCGCCGGACAGCGCCTCGCGCAATGCCGCTTCCAGCTGCGCGGTGTCGCCGCTGGCGAAGGCGTCGGCCGGCATCACCTCGAAGGTATCGAAGATCGCTTCATGCGGTGCGTCGAGCACGCGCGCGCGGTGAATGCCGTAGCCGCGCCGGTCCAGGGTCATCACGATCGCGGCGAACAGGCCGTCGCGGTCGGGCGAGTAGACGAACACTTCCAGCGCGTCGTCGTCGGGGGTCACCGGGCGCACCTTGACCAGGGTGTCGCCCAGTTCCACTTCCATCAGCGAACCCGCCTGCCAGGCGAGCTGTTCGGGGCGGAAGCGCAGGAAGCTCTCGTCCGGCATGCCGGCGAACTGGCGGTCGATGACCGCATCGTCGTGGCCCTGGATGTGCATCAGCGCGCGCGTGGCCTCGCGCGCCTCCTGCACCAGCTCGGCGACCGGGCGCGGATGCTCCAGGCCGTCGCGCAGCGCGCGCCGCGCGGCGAAGTACAGGTCGGCCAGCAGCCGGTCCTTCCACGCGTTCCACAGCTTGGGGCTGGTGCCGGCGATGTCGGCGCAGGTCAGCAGGTACAGATAGTCCAGGCGCTCGCGGTCGCCGACCAGGGTGGCGAAGCGGTGGATCACGTCAGCATCGGAAATGTCCTGCTTCTGCGCGGTCACCGACATGCGCAGGTGCTGCTCGACCAGCCACACCACCAGGTCGGTATCGGCCGCGCTGAGGCCGTGGCCGGCGCAGAACGCGCGCGCATCCACCGCGCCGAGTTCGGAATGGTCGCCGCCGCGGCCCTTGGCGATGTCGTGGAACAGCCCGGCCAGCAGCAGCAGTTCCGGCTTGCGCAGCCGCGGCCATACCTCGTGCGCGATCGAGAAGCGGTCGTCGGCGCGGGCGCTGGCGAACACCGCGATGTTCTTCAGCACCATCAGCGTGTGCTGGTCCACGGTGTAGACATGGAACAGGTCGAACTGCATGCGCCCGGAGACCTGGGCGAACGCCGGGATCCACTGCCCGAGCACGCCCAGCCGCGCCATCCGGGTCAGCGTCTGCACCGCGCGCGGGCCGCGCAACAGGGCCAGGGAGCGCTCGCGCGCCAGCGCGCTGGCGCCGTCGTAGGCAGGCAATTGCGACAGCGCCTCGGCCAGCGCGCGCGCGGTCAGCGAATGCAGGCCGCGGACCTCGCCATGCGCGGCCCAGGTCGCGAACAGCGCGAACACCTGCACCGGATCGGCCTGCGGCCAGGTCTCGGCATCGGCGGCCAGGTAGCCGCGACGCAACGAGAAGCCGGCGCCCAGCGGCTGCGGCTGCGCCTCGCCGTCGAACTGTTCTTCGAAGCGCTGCAGCAGGCGGTCGCTGAGCCGGCGCACGATCGCCGCGCTGCGGTAGAAGCGCTGCATCATCTTCTCCACGCCCAGGCTCTCGGCGTCGTCGGAGAAGCCCAGCCGCTGCGCCAGGGTCTTCTGGTAGTCGAAGCGCAGGCGCTCCTCCGGGCGGTTGGCGACCAGGTGCAGCCCGTAGCGCAAGCGGGCCAGCTCGCGGCGCTCCCGGCGCAGCGCCGCGGCCTCGTCGCTGCCGACATGGCCGAGCCCGACCAGCGGCTCCAGGTCGCGTACACCGAACGCGCGTAGCGCCATCCAGCCCAGCGTGTGCAGGTCGCGCAGGCCGCCCGGGCCGTCCTTGATGTCTGGCTCCAGGTTGTCGGCGGTGTCGCCGAAACGCTGGTGGCGGGCCTGCAGTTCCTCGCGCTTGGCCAGGAAGAAGGCGCGCGGCGGCCAGACCTGCTGCGGCGCGATCGCCACGGCCAGCGCCGCCTTGGCGGCGGCGTCGGCAAGCAGCGGGCGCGCCTCGATCAAGGCGGTCAGCACGCTCTGGTCGGCGCAGGCGGCGGTGCATTGCGCCGCCGAGCGCACCGCGTGGCTGACCGGCACGCCGGCATGCCAGAGCAGCGCGAACAGCTGCGCCAGTGCCTGTTCGTGGGCGCGTTGGCGCTCGGATTCGCCGAACACCAGCAGGTCGATGTCCGAGCGCGGGAACAGCTCGCCACGGCCGTAGCCGCCGACCGCGTACAGCGCCAGCCCGGCATCGCGCGGCAGGCAACGGCTCCAGGCATGTTTGATCAACTGGTCCAGCGCGCGCGCGCGCAGCGCCAGCAGGCGGTCGATGTCGTCGTTCTGGTCGAAGCGCTTGCACAGGCGCGCGTCGGCCTGGGCCAGCAACTGCCGCGCCGCCGCGGCCCACTCGGCATCGTCGGCGGCCGCGTCGGGCATGCCGGCATCGTTACCGGCCGGCAGCAGGCTCACGGCTCGCCGAGGCCGCCGGGAGACAGGGTCAGCACTTCCACGCCGTCTGCGGTGACCGCGATCGTGTGCTCCCACTGCGCCGATAGCTTGCGGTCCTTGGTCACCACGGTCCAGCCGTCCGGCAGTACGCGGGTGTAGCGCGAACCTTCGTTGATCATCGGCTCGATGGTGAAGGTCATGCCCGGCTTCAGCACCAGGCCTTCGCCGGGCCGGCCGTAATGCAGCACCTGCGGCTCGTCGTGGTAGACCTTGCCGATGCCGTGGCCGCAGTACTCGCGCACCACGCTGAAACGCTCGCCTTCGGCGTATTGCTGGATCGCGTGGCCGATGTCGCCGAGCGTGGCGCCCGGCCGCACCGCGCGGATGCCGCGCCACATCGCCTCGTAGGTCGCCTCGACCAGCCGCCGCGCCATCACCGAGGGCGTGCCGACGTAGTACATGCGGCTGGTGTCGCCATGCCAGCCGTCCTTGATCACGGTGACATCGATGTTGACGATGTCGCCGTCCTTCAGGACCTTGCTTTCGCTGGGGATGCCGTGGCAGATCACGTTGTTCACCGAGCTGCATACCGTCTTCGGGTAGCCGCGGTAGCCGATGTTGGCCGGCACCGCCTGCTGCACGTTGACGATGTGGTCGTGGCAGATGCGGTCCAGCTCGGCGGTGGTCGCGCCGGGCTTCACATGCGGCCCGACGAGGTCGAGCACCTCGGCGGCCAGGCGGCCGGCGATGCGCATCTTCTCGATGTCCTGCGGAGTTTTCAGATTGACGGTCATGCCCGCCATTATCGCTCATTCGCGGCCTTCCTGAACGCGCCGCTGCGCACTGACGGTTTTTCGGCGCCGGGCCGGGATTCCGCCGCCTTCACAAATGACAACCGGGATAAGCGCTGAACCCATCACTTTCGAAATTTAGATGCCCATCCAGAGCACTGCAGATTGGCCCGCACTTTGCATTTGGTTCGGCACCGACGGACTCCGTCATTCCGAAGAGCCTTACCCCATGCAAACTCTCCGCAGTGCCATCGCCATCGCCGTGTTGCTGGCGGCCGGAACCGGCGTGGCATCCGCCCAGACCGACTCGCGCACCTTCAACGTCAAGATCGTGATCACCAGCGTCTGCGACATCCAGACCGCACCGACCGACGTCGATTTCGGCAGCGTCAACTCCACCCAGACCTCGATCAACAGCACCGGTACCTTGAACGTGCGCTGCACCTCGGGCACGCCGTACAACATCGCGCTCAACGCCGGCAGCGGCTCCGGCGCGACGGTGACCGCGCGCACCATGGGCAGCGCCGATGCGGCCAACACCGCGCGCGTGCCTTACGCCCTGTACCGCAACTCGGCGCGCACCCAGAACTGGGGCTCGACCATCGGCAGCGACACCCAGGCCGGCACAGGCAATGGTGCGGTACAACCCCTGGTCGTCTACGGCCAGGTCGCCAGCACCAATTATCCTGCCGGTTCCTATAGCGACGTCGTCACCGCCACTGTCACCTGGTAACCGGAGCGTTCCATGTCCATGCGATCCCACTTCGCGCTGCGTTTGCCGATCGCCCTGGCCGCATGGCTGGCGGCGACGCTGGCGGCGCAGGCCGCCAGTCTGCAGGTCGCGCCAACCTCCGTGCAGCTGACCGCGGAGGAGTCGGCGCAAGGCCTGTGGCTGAGCAACAGCGGCGACAAGCCGCTGCAGGCGCAGGTACGGGTGTTCCGCTGGCGTCAGCAGGACGGCGAGGACCGGCTCGACCCCAGCGACAGGATCGCAATCAGCCCGCCGATGCTGGAACTGGCGCCGCACTCGCGGCAACTGGTGCGCATCATCCGCCTGGACGCTGCGCCCAGGAGCACCGAGGACACCTATCGGGTGCTGGTCGACGAACTGCCGTCGCCCGACGCCACGGCCAGCGCATCCGGCCTGCAGTTCGTGCTGCGCTACTCGGTGCCGATCTTCGTCAAGCCGACCGCCGCCGCCACGCCTGCGCTGCAGGCGCGGCTGATCCGCGACGCCAGCGCGCCGGCCCTGGAAATCGTCAACAACGGCAGCGAACACGCGCAACTGGTGGACCTGCATTTCGTCGCCAGCGACGGCACCCGTGCCGCGATTGCCGACGGCCTGGCCGGCTACGTGCTACCCGGCCAACACAAGCGCTGGCCGCTCCCGCCTGCGCTAGCGCGTGCCGAAGGCACGTTCAAGGCAACGATCAACGGTGAACCCATTGCTCAATCGCTTGCGCTGGAAGCAAAGGCTCCTTGAGCTGCTGCTGGCGCTGTGGGCGAGCGCCGCACAACTTGCCGCCGCCCAGCCAAGCGGCCCACCGGTGGAACAGGAAACGCTGTACTTGGAAGTCACCCTCAACGAAACCCGCAAGCCCGGATTGTTCCGCTTCCAGCGCGACGGCGAACGCATGCAGGCCGAGGCCGCCACGCTGCGCCAGATCGGCCTGCGCATCGATGCCGCTGCCAACGCCACGATCGCGCTGGAGAGCCTGGACGGGGTGCGCTACCGCTACGACGCCGGCCTGCAGCAGCTGGCGATCGATGCGCCGGTGGCGCTGCTCGACGTGCCGCTGACCCGGATCGACGCACAGGACAGCGGCCCGGCGCTGCCGGCGACCAGTTCGCCCGGCGCGTTGCTGGACTACGACCTGTACGCCAGCCGCCAGGGCAACGCCAGCAATCTCACCGCGAGCGGCGAACTGCGCGCCTTTGGCCTGGGCGACGGTGTGCTCGGCCGCGGCATGTTCCGCCAATCCTTCGTCGGCCGCCTGTACCGCGAGCCGCAGCGCGACTGGCGCAGCCAGGCGATCCGCCTGGACACGCAGTGGCAGTGGTCGCTGCCCGAGAGCATGACCAGCGTGGTGGTCGGCGACACGCTGAGCAGCAGCACCAGCTGGAGCCGCACGTTGCGTCTGGGCGGGATCCGCGTGGGCCGCGATTTCGGCCTGCAGCCGTACCGCGTGACCACCCCGCTGCCGGAATTCCTCGGCGAAGTGACGGTGCCGTCGAACGTGGACCTGTACGTCAACGGCATCCGCCAGTACGGCTCGGAGCTGCCGGCCGGGCCGTTCCAGCTGTCCGCCGCGCCCGGCGTGGACGGCGCCGGCAACGCGCAACTGGTCATCACCGACGCCTACGGCCGCAGCCGTTCGGTCGAAATCCCGTTCTACGCCACCCAGGACCTGCTGGCCGACGGCTTGGACGACTGGTCGCTGGCGCTGGGCCGGGTCCGCGAGGGCTACGGCAGCGAGGCCTTCGACTATGCCGGCGACACCGTCGCCAGCGCCAGCTGGCGCCGCGGCATCAGCGCCCGCTTCACCGCCGAGGCGCACGCCGAGGCCGGCGCCGGAGTGCGCAACGCCGGTGCCGGCGGCATCTGGCTGCTGCCACGGGCCGGCGTTGTCGGCGCCTCGCTGGCGCACAGTCAGAGCGATGGCCGCAGCGGCCACCAGTACGCGCTCAGCTACCGCTGGAACAACGGCCGCTTCAACGTCTCCATGGACACCCAGCGCGCGCAGCCCGGCTATCGCGACGTGGCCTCGCAGTACGGCGCGCCGCCGCCGCGGATCAGCGAACGCGCGCTGGCCGGGGTCAGCTGGGAGCAGATCGGCAACGTGGCGCTGAGCTATGTGCGCCTGGCCTACCCGGACAGCGGCGACCTGCGCTATGCCAGCCTGTTCTGGACCCGGGCGCTGCCGTGGCAGTCCTCGCTCAATCTCAGCGTCAACCAGAATCTGGACCAGGCCAGCGACCGCAGCATGTACCTGGGCTGGTCGATCTCGCTCAGCGGCGCGCGCCAGGCCAGCGTCGCCCTTCAGCGGGTCGGCGACCGTCTCAGCACCGCCGCCGACCTCAGCCGTTCGGCCGCCGCCGACGGCGGCAGCGGCTGGCGGCTGCAGGCGCGCAGCGGCGAGGACAGCGCCGGCGGCCTGGCCGAGACCACCTGGCGCGGCGAGAACGCGCGCTATGCCGCCGGCCTGGCCAGCTACGGCGGCCAGACCTACGGCTATGCCGAGGCCGCCGGCGGCGTGGCCCGGATCGGCGGCGGCTGGTTCCCCGGCCGCGATCTCGACCAGGCCTTCGCCCTGGTCTCCACCGGCGGCGTCGCCGGCGTGCCGGTGCTACTGGAAAACCGCCCGGTCGGCGTCACCGACGCGCGCGGCTTCCTGATGGTCACCCCGCTGATGGGCTGGCAGCACAACCAGGTGTCGATCGATCCGATGCAGTTGCCGCCGCAGATGCGCCCGGAGCGCATCGACCAGATCGTGGTGCCGCGCGACCGCAGCGGCGTGGTGGTGAACTTCCCGATCCGCACCAGCGACGGCGTGCTGGTGCAATTGCATGATGCGCAGAATCAGCCGCTGCCGGTCGGCAGCCGGGTGCGCGGTCCCGGCATCGACGCGGTGGTCGGCTACGACGGCGAGGCCTACCTGGAAGGCCTCAAGGTCGGGCGCAACGACCTGCAGGTGGAGATGACCGCAGGCCGCTGCCAGGTGCGCATCGAGTACACGCCGCAGCAGCGCCCGACCCGCCTGGGACCGCTGCGCTGCAACGCAGGGCCGGCACCATGAGCCGCACCGCATGGGGCTGCGCCGCCCTGCTGGCGCTGCTGGCGGCGCTGGCGCCGCTGCGCGCCAGCGCCGCCACCACCTGCACGGCGGTGACCACCGCGCTGGACTTCGGCACCCTCTCCACCAGCGCCGCCACCGACAGCAACGCGCAGATCACGGTGACCTGCCAGACCGGCGCGCTCAGCATCCTGGGCACGATCTACGTGCGCATGTGCCTGAACATCGGCGAGGGCGCGCAGGGCGGCGGCCTGGGCATCGCGCCGCGGCGCATGCTCAACCCGCTCAACGACACCCTCGGCTTCCAGATGTACCGCGACAGCGCGCGCAGCCTGATCTGGGGCAGCGCGCTGAACGCTTCCACCCCGCTGCAGGTGGACCTGACCTATTCGTCGCTGCTGACTGGCGGCAGCGGCAGCGCCACCTACACCATTTATGGACGCATCCCGCTGCAGAGCGGCATCGCCACCGGGCTGTATCAGAACAACTTCAGCGGGGCGTTCACCAACCTGCAGTACCGCTACTCCGAACCGCTGATCGGCACCCCACCGAGCATGCCCGCCTCCTGCACCACCGGCGGCACCGGCGGCGCCACCGCGGCGCAGTTCCCGTTCGTGAGTTCGGTCACCGCGGCGCCGGTCTGCACCATCGCCAGCATCGCCGACCTGGACTTCGGCAGCCAGTCCGGCCTGGTCGATACCGCGCTGAACTACACCACCGCGCTGAGCATGGACTGCCGCCGGCGCACCGCCTGGCAGGTCGGCCTGGACAACGGGCAGAACGCCAGCGGCAACATCCGGCGCATGCGCAACGCCGCCGGCCAGTACCTGACCTACGAGCTGTACCGCGACGCGGCACGCAGCCAACGGTGGGGCAGCACCCTGAACAGCGACACCCAGACTGGCACCGGCACCGGCAATACCCAGTCGCTGACCCTGTACGGCCGAGTGCCGGCCGGGCAGACCCCGCCCCCGGGCAGCTACAGCGACGTGGTCAAGGTGACGGTTACCTACTGAGGGCTAAACGCGGACGCGGACGCGGTAAAGTTGCCTCGCCGGACGCCGTTATCTGTCGCGTCCTCCTTGGAATGCCACCATGACCGCCAGGCCGTTCATGCAATCGCTGCTGCTCGCCAGTTTTTGTGCCGTCTGCGCGAGCGCGGCGGCGCAGAGTCCCGGTGCGAACGAAAACACGGCGTTCCGGGTCGGCATCCGCCTGCTGGGCAGCTGCGAGATCGACACCGCCGGACGCAGCCAGCCAGGCGCGGCCGCCGCGCAGGTGGCCTGCAGCCGTCCGCTGCCCTACCAGGTCAGCATCGACGGCGCCGCCTCGCCCAACGCCGGTGCGCTGGCGCTGAGCCTGAGCTTGGCCAGTGGAGTGCAGCGCCAGGATGCGCGCTACGCCACGGTCGCGTTCTAAGTGGGCGGCCGCCATCGCGGACGCATCGCCGGCCTGCTGCTGGCGCTGTTGCCGAGCCTGGCCGCGGCCGCTGGCGTGCGCATCAGCCCGACCATCGTGCAGATGCCGCCCGGCGCGCAGACAGCCGAGATCTGGCTGAACAATACCCAGGACCGGCCCTGGCAGGCGCAGGCGCAGCTCTATCGCTGGCACCAGGCCGAAGGCATGGAGCAGTTGCAGCCGACCGACGAGGTCCAGGTCAGCCCGCGCCTGATCGACATCCCTGCGCAGGGGCGGCAACTGCTGCGGGTGGTGCGCATCGGTCCGGCCGCGACCGACAGCGAGCTCGCCTACCGCCTGGTGCTGGAAGAACGCCCGGCCCCGGACAACAGCCCTGCCGACCCGCGCCTGCTGCTGCGTTACTCCACGCCCGTGTTCCTGGTGCCCCCCGGTGCCGCGCCGGCCGCCGCGCTGAGCGTCAGCCTGGTCGCCGGTGCCTACGGCCATGAGTTGCAGGTGCGCAACCGCGGCAAGGCGCACGCGCGACTGATCGATCTGAGCTTCATCAGCGCCGACGGCCGCCAGCTGACTCTGTTCAGCAATCTGGCCGGCTATGTGTTGGCCGGGGAACAGAAGCGCTGGCAGCTCCCGGCCGAGGTCGGGGCCGCGCGCGGCGGCCATTTCGCCGCCCGCCTCGACAACCAGGCCGAGCTGCAGCCATTGCAGGCCGAATGACCCGGCCTGCCCGCATTTGCGCCGAAGGCCGCGGCTCGTTATAGTTCTGCGGCTGCGTTGCGCCCTCCGGGCCAGCACACCGTCCACGCCGGACGCACCGGCGAATCCACACCTGCTGCCATCGCCCGTGCCGGGGTGCTCCGCGAGGAGTTCGGTCACGTAAGGCTGCAGGGAGGCACAACCCCGGAATCGTCGTGCACGCCTCGTAAGGGCCTGCATGTCCATGCGCGGACTCCACTCACACCGCCCGCGCATGGCCGGTTCCCCATCAGGAGTCACTGCAATGCCCCAAGTCACCATGCGTCAGATGCTGGAAGCCGGCGTCCACTTCGGCCACCAGTGCCGTTACTGGCACCCCAAGATGGCCCAGTACATCTTCGGCGCGCGCGGCAAGATCCATATCATCAACCTCGAGAAGACGGTTCCGCTGTTCAACGACGCGATGAACTTCATCTCCAGCGTCGCGCAAAAGCGCGGCACCATCCTGTTCCTGGGCACCAAGCGCAGCGCCCGCGACTCGGTCAAGGAAGAAGCCGAGCGTTGCGGCCAGCCGTTCATGACCCAGCGCTGGCTGGGCGGCACGTTGACCAACTTCCGCACCGTCAAGCAGTCGGTGGCGCGCCTGAAGGAACTGGAAGCGGCCGAAACCGACGGCACCTTCGACAAGCTGGTCAAGCACGAAGTGCTGACCCTGCGCCGCGAGCGCGAAAAGCTGCTGGCCTCGCTGGGCGGCATCAAGGAAATGAACCGCCTGCCCGACGCGCTGTTCGTCATCGACATCGGCCACGAAGACATCGCCATCAAGGAAGCCAAGAAGCTCGGCATCCCGGTGGTCGCGGTGGTCGACACCAACTACAACCCGGAACTGGTGGACTACGCCATCCCGGGCAACGACGACGCCATCCGTGCCGTGCAGCTGTATGCGCGCGCCGCCGCCGACGCCGTGCTGGAAGGCAAGGCCGCCGCGCCGAACGCCGCCAGCGTGCGCGAGGAAGAGTTCAGCGAAACCGGCGACGACAAGGGCCGCGGCCCGCGCAAGAACGGCAAGAAGGCCGAAGAATCCGCTCCCGCCGCCGAGTAACCGGCGCGCCATGCGATTGCGCGAGCATGCGCAGTCGCCACCCGGCGCGCGCTGCGCGCCCGGGTCCGCGGGCGCCGCAAGCGCCCGTTTCCGAGAATACCGGCCGGCCGCAAACCGGCCCTTACCCACCTTTTGTGAGGTCACCCCGTGGAAATCACTGCTTCCCTGGTTAAGGAACTGCGCGAGCGCACCGGCGCCGGCATGATGGAATGCAAGAAGGCGCTCACCGAGAACGCCGGCCATATCGACAACGCCGCCGAGTGGCTGCGCAAGTCGGGCCTGGCCAAGGCCGACAAGAAGGCAGATCGCGTCGCTGCCGAAGGCCGCATCGCGATGGCCCAGGACGGCGGCAAGGCCGTGCTGGTCGAGATCAACTCGGAAACCGATTTCGTCGCCAAGGACAACAACTTCCTGGCCTTCACCGAAGCCGTGGCCCAGGCCGCGCTGAGCTCCGGCGCCGCCGATGCCGAGGCGCTGAAGAGCGCCAAGCTGCCCGCCGGCGAGACCGTCGAGGAAGCCCGCGCCGCGGTCATCGCCAAGGTCGGCGAGAACGTGCAGGTGCGCCGCCTGGTGCGCATCGACAGCGCCAACAACGTCGCCGCCTACGTGCACGGCGGCCGCATCGGCGTGCTGGTCGAGGTCAAGGGCGGCGACATCGAGCTGGCCCGCGGCATCGCCATGCACATCGCGGCGATGAACCCGCCGCACGTGAAGGCCGCCGACGTGCCGGCCGAGTTCGTCGCCAAGGAAAAGGAGATCGAGCTGGCCAAGATGTCGGAAAAGGACAAGGCCAAGCCGGCCGACATCCTGGAGAAGATCATCAGCGGCAAGATCGCCAAGATCGTCAACGAAGTCACACTGTACGGCCAGCCCTACGTGCTGAACACCGACCAGAGCGTGGAGCAGGCGGTCAAGGCCGCCGGCGCCGACGTGATCGGTTTCCAGCGACTGGCGGTGGGCGAAGGCATCGAGAAGGTGGTGGAAGACTACGCCGCCGAAGTGATGAAGCAGGCCGGCCTGGCCTGAGTCCGGCCCATCCGGAAAAAAGCCGCGCCTGGTCGCGGCTTTTTTTTTGCCGGTGGTACGCTGCATGCGTTGGGACGCAGTGTTGCCGTCCCCACCACATTGCCCGCGGAACCGCATGCGCACTGAACTTGAAGCCATCCTGGCTCACTCCCGCAACCTGCCCTCGCCGCCCGGGATCGCACTGCGCATCATCGACCTGGCCCAGGATCCGGACGTCGATCTGGCCACCGCCGCCGATACCATCGCGATGGACATGGCGCTGAGCGCGCGCATGCTGCGCATCGCCAATTCGCCGCTGTACGCCAGCCGGCGCCGCATCGACAACCTCGGCCAGGCGCTGACCATGCTCGGGCTCAACGCCGCACTGAGCCTGGCGCTTGGCTTTTCGATGGTGCAGAGCCTGCGCAGCGACACGGTCTCCAGCGACCTGCAGGAACGCATCTGGCGGCGCAGCGTGCTGTCGGCGCTGGCCAGCCGCCTGCTCGGCCAGGCCGTGGGCATGCGCAAGCACGAGGAACTGATGCTGGCCGGGCTGCTGCAGGACATGGGCGCGCTGGCCCTGCTGCACGTCTGCCACGACGATTACGCGCCGCTGCTGCGCGAGGCCGGCGCCAGCGACGGCGCGACCGTGCTGGCACTGGAGCGCGAGCGGCTGGGCTGCGACCACGCCGAGGTCGGCGCCTGGCTGGCGCAGAAGTGGAAGCTGCCCGGCTACCTGCAACGCAACATCGGCCGCAGTGCCGGCGCGGATCCGGCGCAAGACACGTTCGGCCGGTGCGTGCTGCTGTCCGGCAACGTCGCCGACATCTGGCTGAGCGCCGACACCGATGCCGCGCGCGGCTTGGCGATGGAGCGCACGTATCGCGAACTGCAACTGGACAGCCGCCGCTTCGACGAGGTGATCGCCGGCATGGCCGAAGCCCTGCCGGTGATCGCGCCGATCTTCGACATGCGCATCACGCAGCCGGAGCGGATCGACGCGATCATCAGCCATGCCCGCGAGCTGATGGTGCTGCGCAATCTGCGCGAGATCCAGGAAGCCACCCACGCCCGCCGGCAGGCCGACGAATCGGAGCACCGCGCGCGCCGCCTGGCCGAGCAAGCCAGCCGCGACGCGCTGACCGGCGTGTACAACCGGCACCAGCTGGACATCCTGCTCAGCCAGCAGTTCGACCTGGCCAGCCGCCACGACTGGCCACTGTCGATCGCCTTCATCGACCTGGACGATTTCAAGAAGATCAACGACGCCCACGGCCACCTGATCGGCGACCAGGTGCTGCGCGCGTTCGCGCAGGCGTTGCAGCCGCTGTTGCGCAGCAGCGACACCGTGGCGCGCTTCGGCGGCGAGGAGTTCCTGGTGCTGCTGCCCAACACCAGCGAGGAGGCCGCGCTGAGCGTGATCAAGCGCATCCTGCTCGACATCGTGCAGCGGCCGATGGTCGAACTGAAGAGCGGGCCGCTGCACATCAGCTTCTCCGCCGGCGTCGCCACCCAGGGCGGGCGCGAGCGTTTCAGCACCGCGCAAGAGCTGCTGCAGGCCGCCGACGACATGCTCTACAGCTCCAAGCACGGCGGCCGCAACCGGGTCACCGCGCGCTCGTTCCGCAACACCCTGGCCTGAACCGGGTCATTGTGCGCGCGCGGCAGATTCCGCGCCGCGCTTCGGCTAGAATCGCGTGGTTTGCCCCCCCCGAGGTCACCATGTCCCAGCTCGCCTATCGCCGCATCCTGTTGAAACTTTCCGGCGAAGCGCTGATGGGGGATGGGGATTACGGCATCGACCCCAAGGTCATCAACCGCCTCGCGCATGAAGTGATCGAAGCGCAGCACGCTGGCGCGCAAGTGGCGCTGGTGATCGGCGGCGGCAACATCTTCCGCGGCGCTGGCCTGGCCGCCGGCGGCATGGACCGGGTCACCGGCGATCACATGGGCATGCTGGCCACGGTCATCAACGCACTGGCAATGCAGGACGCGCTGGAAAAGCTCGGCGCCAAGGTGCGGGTGATGAGCGCGATCAAGATCAACGACGTGTGCGAGGACTTCATCCGCCGCCGCGCGATCCGCCACCTGGAAAAGGGCCGCATCGCGATCTTCGCCGCCGGCACCGGCAATCCGTTCTTCACCACCGACTCCGGGGCGGCGCTGCGCGCGATCGAGATCGGCGCCGACCTGTTGCTAAAGGCGACCAAGGTCGATGGCGTGTACGACAAGGACCCGAAGAAGCACGCCGACGCGGTGCGCTTCGATAGCCTGACCTACGACGACGTGATCGCGCGCAACCTGGAAGTGATGGACACCGCCGCCTTCGCCCTGGCCCGCGACAGCGACCTGCCGCTGCGCATCTTCAACATGGGCCAGCCCGGCGAACTGCTGAGGATCCTGCACGGCGCGGAGATCGGGACGTTGGTGAAGGGGCGCAGCTGAAGGTGGCCGGGACGTCGGGACTCGGGATTCGGGACCCGAAGAACGGAAGTCGGTAAAGCCTCAGCCCGTGGCGCTGCGCTTTTCCGGGACCCGGGTCCCGGGCCCCGGCAGTTACCCGCTATAATCGTCCGATTCAGATTCAGCACGGACACCGGCGATGCTCAACGAAATCAAACAAGACGCACAGACCCGCATGGCCAAGAGCATCGATGCGCTGCGCCATACGCTCATCAAAGTGCGTACCGGCCGCGCCTCGACTGCCCTGGTCGAACACCTGAAGGTCAATTACTACGGCTCGGAAATGCCGCTGAGCCAGGTCGCCAGCGTGGCCGTGGCCGATGCCCGCTCGCTGACCATCAGCCCGTGGGAAAAGCAGATGGTCAGCGCGGTGGAGAAGGCGATCCTGGCCTCGGACCTGGGCCTGACCCCGAACACCTCCGGCACCACCATCCGCCTCAACCTGCCGGCGCTGACCGAAGAACGCCGCCGCGAGCTGTCCAAGGTCGTGCATGGCGAAGGCGAGGACAGCAAGGTCGCGATCCGCAACATCCGCCGCGACGCCAACCAGCAGATCAAGGATCTGCTGAAGGACAAGCATGTCACCGAGGACGAGGCCCGCGCCGCCGAGGACGACATCCAGAAGCTGACCGACAAGGCGATCAAGGACGTCGACGACGTGGTCAAGGGCAAGGAACAGGAACTGATGGCGGTCTGAGCCTGCGCCTCGCGGCCATGCCTTCGGACCCCTCTTCCATGTCCCTGCCCCGCCACATCGCCATCATCATGGATGGCAACGGCCGCTGGGCGCAGCGGCGCCGGCGGCCGCGCGTGATCGGCCACCGCGCCGGCGCGCGCGCGGTCAACCGCACCATCGACTTCTGCCTGGAGCGCGGCATCCCCGCGCTGACCCTGTTCGCCTTTTCCAGCGAGAACTGGGGCCGGCCGCAGGAAGAAGTGGACGCGCTGATGAAGCTGTTCCTGCACGCGCTGGACCGCGAGGTCGAGGAACTGCAGCGGCGCGGCGTGCGCGTGCGCTTCATCGGCGACCGCTCGCGCTTCGCGCCGTCGCTGCGCCAGCGCATGGCCCAGGCCGAAGCCGGCACCCAGCACAACCAGGCCCTGCACCTGTCGATCGCCGCCAGCTACGGCGGCCGCCAGGACATCGCCCAGGCCGCACGGGCGCTGGCCGAAGACGTCGCGGCCGGGCGCCTGCGCCCCGAGCAGATCGACGAGGAGCTGCTGTCGGCGCGCATGGCGCTGTCCGACCTGCCGCCGCCGGACCTGTTCATCCGCACCGGCGGCGACGTGCGCATCAGCAATTTCCTGCTGTGGCAGCTGGCCTACACCGAATTGTGGTTCACCGAGACCCTGTGGCCCGAGTTCGGCGCCGAGGTGCTGCAACAAGCCCTGGACGACTACGCCAGCCGCGAGCGGCGTTTCGGCCTGACCAGCGCGCAAGTCGCCCCGGCGACGGAGAACACATCCGCATGACCCGTACCCGCGTCATCGCCGCGCTGATCATGGCCCCGCTGGCCATTTGCGCCATCGCGCTGCTGCCCACGCAATGGCTGGCGGCGCTGGCCGCGCTGATCTTCCTGGTCGGCCTGTGGGAATGGCTGAAGCTGGCCGAGGTCGACGACACCTTGCCGCGCACCATCCTGCTGGTGCTGAACCTGCTGCTGATGGTGCTGCTGGTGTGGGCCTCGGCCGGTTCGCTGGTGCTGTTCCAGCTGACCACCCTGGCCGGCGTCGGCTGGTGGTGCGTGGCGCTGCTGTGGCTGCGCTTCTTCCAGTTCGGCTCCGACCACGCCACCTACGCGCGGGTGTTCAAGCTGGCCGCCGCCACCCTGGCGATCGTCCCGGCCTGGGCCGCGCTGGGCCTGATCCATGCCAGCGAGCCGAACGGACACCGCTGGCTGCTGACCGCGCTGGTCACGGTGTGGGCCGCCGATTCCGGCGCCTATTTCGCCGGGCGCCAGTTCGGCAAGCACAAGCTGGCGCCGCGGATCAGCCCCAACAAGACCGTGGAAGGCCTGCTCGGCGGGCTGCTGGCCGGCCTGGTCTGCGCCGCCGGCTTCGGCGGGCTGGCCGGGGTCACCCTGCCGCAGTTGCCCGGGCTGCTGATCGTGGCAACGCTCAGCGTGCTGGCCTCGGTGGTCGGCGACCTGTTCGAAAGCCTGCTCAAGCGCCACGTCGGCGCCAAGGACTCGGGTCACGTGATCCCCGGCCACGGCGGCGTGCTGGACCGCATCGACGGCGTGCTGGCGGCACTGCCGATCTTCGCGCTGGGCAAGGACATCTTCGGGTTCTGAATATGGCCGATGCCGTCCGCCACATCGCCGTGCTCGGCGCTACCGGTTCGATCGGCGCCTCCGCGCTGGACGTGATCGCGCGCCATCCGCAACGGTTGCGCGCCAGCGTGCTGGCCGCCGGCGGCAACGTTGCCGCGCTGCTGGCGCTATGCGCCACGCACCGGCCGGCGCACGCGGTGATCGCCGACCCGGCACTGTATGCGGCGCTGCGCGACGGCCTGCGCGCTGCCGGGTTGCGCACCGAAGCGCATGCCGGCGCCGCCGCGCTGGACCAGCTGGTGGCTAGCGACGCCTGCGACAGCGTGGTCGCCGCCATCGTCGGCGCCGCCGGCCTGGCCTCGACCCTGGCCGCGGCCCGCGCCGGCAAGCGCCTGCTGCTGGCCAACAAGGAATCGCTGGTGCTGGCCGGCGAGCTGGTCACTGCCGCGGCCGCCGCCGCCGGCGCCGAGATCATCCCGATCGACAGCGAACACAACGCGATCTTCCAGTGCCTGCGCTCGCGCCAGGCCGGCGCCGAGGTGCGACGGGTGCTGCTGACCGCCTCCGGCGGCCCGTTCCGCGGCTGGGACCGCCACCGGCTGCAGGGCGTGACCCCGGCGCAGGCGTTGGCGCACCCGAAGTGGTCGATGGGGCCGAAGATCTCGGTCGATTCGGCGACGTTGATGAACAAGGGCCTGGAAGTGATCGAAGCGCACCACCTGTTCGCGCTGCCGCCGGCGCGCATCGAGGTGCTGGTGCACCCGCAGAGCCTGGTCCACTCGCTGGTCGAGTTCATCGACGGTTCCACCTTGGCGCAGATGGGGTTGCCGGACATGCGCACCACCCTGGCGGTGGGCCTGGGCTGGCCGCAGAGGATCGAATCCGGGGTCGCCGGGCTGGACCTGCTGGCGCATGGCCGCCTGGAGTTCGAGCCGGCGGACCTGGACGCCTTCCCCTGCCTGGGCCTGGCCTGGCGCGCGATGCAGGCCGGCGGCAGCGCCCCGGCGATCCTGAATGCGGCCAACGAAGTGGCTGTTTCAGCCTTTCTTCAGGGCCGTATCGGTTTCCTATCGATTCCTGCGCTGGTCGAGAACGCCCTGACCGTGCTGCCTGCAGGCGCGGCCGACTGCCTGGACGCGCTGCTGGCGGCGGACGCGCAATCGCGCAAGATCACCGAACTCGCCATTGCCCGCCAGCCTGCCCATGTCTGACACGCACGCCCCTATGAGCCACGCGCATGGGTGATTTCATCGGGTCCGTCTGGTGGATGATCGTCAGCCTGGGCGTGCTGGTGACCTTCCATGAGTACGGCCATTTCTGGGTCGCGCGCCGCTGCGGGGTCAAGGTACTGCGCTTCTCAGTGGGCTTCGGCAAGCCGCTGTGGTCGTACTACGACCGCCATGGCACCGAGTTCGCGATCGCGGCGATCCCGCTGGGCGGCTACGTGAAGATGCTCGACGAGCGCGAGGGCGAGGTGGCCCCGGCCGAGCGCGAACAGGCCTTCAACAACAAGCACGTGTGGCAGCGCATCGCCATCGTCGCCGCCGGCCCGGTCGCCAACCTGGTGCTGTGCGTGGCGCTGCTGTGGGCGATGTTCGTGATCGGCAAGCAGGATTACGCCGCGATCGTCGGCCGCGCCGACGGCCTGGCGCTGCAGGCCGGGCTGCAGCCGGGCGAGCGCATCGTGCGCATCGGCACCCGCGAAGTGTCCAGCTGGAGCGATGCCAGCATGCAGCTGACCGTGGCCGCGATGGACCGCGCCGACGTGCGCATCCAGACCGAGGACAGCCGCGACGGCGCCACCCGCGTGCACACGCTGCGCCTGTCGCAGCTGCCGGCCGACTTCGACGAGCAGCAAGTGCCGCGCCTGGCCGGCCTCACCTGGCGCTTCGCCCTGCAACCGGCGATCGTGGCCAAGGTGAGCCCGGGCTCGGCTGCCGACGGCGTACTGCGCCCCGGCGACCGCATCCTGGCGGTGGATGGCGCCGCGGTGGTCAGCGCCGACCAGGTCGCCCCGCAGGTGCGGGCCTTGGCCAGGAAAGGCGGCAGCGGCCTGGTCGAGGTCGAGCGCAACGGCGAGCGGCTGGCGCTGGACGTGCGCCTCACCCAGAGCAAGGATCCGCGGCTGAAAGGCCTGTCGCTGGGCGTGGACCTCGGCCAGCAGGACCGCCCGCCGCCGGCGTTCGACGCCAGGCTGCAATACGGCCCGCTGGCGGCGATCCCGGTCGCGTTCCGCGAGACCGGCAAGCTGGCCGGGGATACGCTGGGGCTGATTCGGCGCATGCTGACCGGCCATGCCTCGATGAAGAACGTGTCCGGGCCGATCAGCATCGCCAAGGTGGCCAACGGCTCGGCCAAGCAGGGGCCGGACGTGTTCCTGTATTTCCTGGCACTGCTGTCGCTGAGCCTGGCGATCATGAACCTGCTGCCGATTCCAATCTTGGACGGCGGGCACTTGCTGTATTACCTTATTGAGTTGGTCAAGGGTAGCCCGCTGAGCGAGCGAGCCATGGCTGCGGGGCAGGTCGTCGGTCTGACGATGCTGGCCGGGCTGATGGGGTTGGCGTTCTACAACGACATCTTCGGCCAGGTCTTGCGATGAACCCGATGCTGATCCACTCGACCCCGCTGTCGTCGTCTTACGCCGGCGCCCATGCAACAACGATATCGACCTCTACCGGACGTGACATGACGCGATTTCCCACTCGCCGCCTGCTAGCCCTCGCCCTCGCCGCCAGCTTCAGCTTGCCGGTCCTGGCCCAGGCGACGGAGCCCTTCACCGCCAGCGACATCCGCGTCGACGGGCTGCAACGCATCTCCTCCGGCACCGTGTTCACCTATCTGCCGGTGGAACGCGGCGACACGGTGGACGATGCCAAGGTCGGCGAGGCGATCCGCGCGCTGTACCGCACCGGCTTCTTCGAGGACGTGCAGGTCGATCGCCAGGGCAACATCCTGGTGGTCACGGTCAAGGAACGCCCGGCGATCAACAAGCTGACCGTCACCGGCAACAAGGACATCAAGAGCGAAGAGCTGCTCAAGGGCCTGTCCGACATCGGCCTGAGCGAGGGCGGCACCTTCGACCGGCTGAGCCTGGACCGGGTGACCCAGGAACTGACCCGCCAGTACAACAACCGCGGCAAGTACAACGTCGAGATCACCCCGACGGTGAGCCCGCTGGACCGTAACCGGG
Source organism: Xanthomonas translucens pv. undulosa (assembly GCF_017301775.1). NCBI lineage: Bacteria > Pseudomonadati > Pseudomonadota > Gammaproteobacteria > Lysobacterales > Lysobacteraceae > Xanthomonas > Xanthomonas translucens. The sequence continues at coordinate 4,102,202 of NZ_CP063993.1, read as the reverse complement.
TCGATGTGGCGATCGCGATCAAGGAAGGCAAGGCCGCCAAGATCCAGCACGTCAACCTGATCGGCACCGAGAAGTTCGCCACCAAGGACATCCTCGACAGCTGGGAATCGCGCGAGCACAACTGGCTGTCGTGGTACCGCCGCGACGACCAGTACTCCAAGGAAAAACTGTCCGGCGACCTGGAGAAGCTCAACTCCTGGTACCTGGACCGCGGCTACGTCGATTTCAGCGTCGATTCCACCCAGGTGGCGATCAGCCCCGACAAGCGCGACATGTACTTGACCGCCGGCATCACCGAGGGCGAGCAGTACAAGATCTCCGACATCAAGGTCACCGGCGACACCGTGCTGCCGCAGGAAGAGATCGAGAAACTGGTGATCCCGAAGCCGGGCGACACCTTCTCGCGCGCGCTGCTGGAATTCAGTTCCGACGCGATCACCAACACCCTCAGCAACATTGGCTATGCCTTCGCCAAGGTCAATCCGATCCCCACCACCGACCGCGAGAAGCGCACCGTCGCGATCAACCTGCAGGTGGTGCCGGGCCCGCGTGTGTCGGTACGGCGCATCGTGTTCAAGGGCAATACCCGAACCTCCGACGAAGTGTTGCGCCGCGAGATGCGCCAGTTCGAGAACAGCTGGTACTCGCAGGCGGCGATCGACCGTTCCAAGGTCCGCCTGCAGCGCCTGGGCTATTTTGAATCGGTGAACGTGGAAACGCCGCCGGTGCCGGGCAGCAACGACAAGGTGGACGTGGTCTACAGCGTCAAGGAAACCACCTCGGGCAGCTTCACCTTCGGCCTGGGCTATTCGCAGACCTACGGCGTGACCACCTCGGTGCAGCTCTCGCAGAACAACTTCCTGGGCGGCGGTAACCGCGTCTCGGTGGACGCCTCGCGCAGCAGCTACCAGGAGCGCTACGCGTTCTCCTACACCAATCCGTTCTTCACCGACGACGGCGTGTCGCTGGGCTACAACGTGTCCTGGCGCAAGCTCGACTACTCCGACTTCGGCACCGCCCAGTACAACAGCAAGAACGGCGCGGCGCAGGTGATCTTCGGCGTGCCGATCACCGAGAACGACACCGTCTCGCTGATGTTCGGCATCGACAGCAACCAGATCACCACCTACCCCAACTACACCCCGCGGGCGATCATCGACTACATCGATGCGATCGGCCAGCGCACCTTCCACGCCTGGCGCAGCGAGCTGGGCTGGGCGCGCGATACCCGCAACGACTACTTCATGCCGACCCGCGGCATGTACCAGCGCGTCGGCCTGGAAGCCACCCTGCCCGGCTCCACCGTCGAATACTGGAAGCTGAACTACCAGATCTCCAAGTACTGGACGCTTATTCCGTCGCTGGTGCTCAATACCCGCGCCGAATTCGGCTACGGCGACAGCTACGGCAGCGACGTCAGCCGCACCATCACCAACCCCGACGGCACCACCCGCACGCTCACCGCCGCGGGCCTGCCGTTCTACGAGAACTTCTACGCCGGCGGCACCAACTCGGTGCGCGGTTTCGAGGACAACACCCTCGGCCCGCGTTCGGAGGCCACGCAGTCCTACAGACGAGGACAGCCGCTGGGCGGCTCGTTCAAGACCGTGGGTTCGGCGGAAATGTACTTCCCGAAGCTGTTCGACAGCCCCTCGGCACGCATCTCCGCGTTCGTCGACGTCGGCAACGTGTTCAACGGCGTGGACAACTACAAGACCAACGAACTGCGCGCTTCCACTGGCGTGGCGCTGCTGTGGCGCGCACCGGTCGGCCCGATCTCGATCAGCTACGCGATCCCGTTGAAGAAGGAAGACAACGACGAGATCGAGCGCCTGCAGTTCACGTTTGGTGGGCAGTTCTGAGGAACTGCCCACCCGCCGCCAGGGCGTTGCCCTGGCGGCCCCAGGCTCCCGCGTAGCGGGAACTTGGGCCCCGGGGCTTAGCTCGCCAAATCCCCGCGCCTGTCGGCGCGCACCCTTTACAAAAGGGGGCTTTGCTCCAGCCGGTTGACTGCGATCTGATCCGGGATCTTGTCCAGATGAGTAATCGCGTAGTGGGCCAGTCAGGGGCTTTTCTCCAGTTGATTGATCGCAGCCTGGCTGGTGGGTAGGTGGGGCCTGCGCTGCCCGCTGCACAGGCGCAGCATGACCGTGCCGATGGCACACGGTAGAATCCCCGAGTGAATACTCCTTCCCATACCGCACACGAGATCGCCGAACGCTTCGGTCTGCAGGTGCATGGCGACGGCGCGGTCGCCGTGCACGGCGTCGCCACGCTGGCCCATGCCGGCCCCGGACAGCTCAGTTTCCTGGCCAATCCGCGCTATCGCGCGCAGCTGGCCGACAGTGCCGCGGCGGTAGTGGTGCTGCGCGCCGACGATGCCGACGCGGCGCCCGGCACTGCGCTGATCGCGCGCGATCCGTACGTCGCCTTCGCCAGGATCGCCGCGCTGTTCGACATGGCGCCGGCGCGACCGCCCGGCCTCCATCCCAGCGCCAGCATCGACCCCAGCGCGCAGATCGCCGCCAGCGCGCATATCGGCGCCTTCGTCAGCATCGGCGCGCGCAGCGTGGTCGGCAACGGTTGCGTGATCGGTCCGGGCTGCGTGATCGGCGACGACTGCCAGGTCGGCGACGGCTGCGAACTGATTGCCCGCGTCACCCTGGTCACCCGCGTGCGCCTGGGCAAGCGCGTGCGCATCCACCCCGGCGCGGTGCTCGGCGCTGACGGCTTCGGCCTGGCGATGGACGCCGGCCACTGGATCAAGGTGCCGCAGCTCGGCGGCGTGACGATCGGCGACGATTGCGAAATCGGCGCCAACGCCTGCGTCGATCGCGGCGCGCTGGAAGACACCACGCTCGAAGAGGACGTGCGCCTGGACAACCTGGTGCAGGTCGCGCACAACGTGCACATCGGCGCGCACAGCGCGATCGCCGGCTGCACCGGCATCGCCGGCAGCGCCAGGATCGGCCGCTACTGCATGCTCGGCGGCGCGGTCGGCGTGGTCGGCCACCTGGAAATCTGCGACAAGGTGGTGATCACCGGCAAGTCGGTGGTCCGCAACTCCATCCATGCGCCGGGCGAATACTCGTCCGGCACCCCGTTGACCGACAACCGCACGTGGCGCAAGAACGCCGCGCGCTTCAAACAGCTCGATGCCCTGGCCCGTCGCATCCTGTCTGCCAGCAAGGAGAAGTAATGAGCCACGACCAGACCCTGCCGGACATCGAGCAGATCCAGAAGTTGATCCCGCACCGCTATCCATTCCTGCTGGTGGACAAGGTGGTGTCGCTCGACTACGAGAACCGCAAGATCGTCGCGCACAAGAACATCAGCGTGAACGAGCCGTTCTTCCAGGGCCATTTCCCCGGCAAGCCGATCATGCCCGGCGTGCTGATCATCGAGGCGCTGGCGCAGGCCGGCGGCGTGCTGACCCAGCTCGCGATGGGCCGCGATGCGCAGTCCAAGCTGTTCTACATGGTCAAGGTCGACAAGGCCCGCTTCAGCAGCCAGGTCGTGCCCGGCGATGTGCTGGAGCTGCACGTGGAAATCAAGCGGGTGATCCGCAACATGGCCGTGTACTACGGCGAAGCCAAGGTCGACGGCAAGGTCGTCGCCTGCGCCGAGGTGCTGTGCGCGGGCACCCGCGAATGAGCCAGGCAGGAGACCTGCAATGAGCGACGACGTCCCTCTGATCCATCCCAGCGCGGTGATCGATCCGTCGGCGACGCTGGCGGCGGATGTGCGCGTCGGCGCCTTCAGCCTGATCGGCGCCGAGGTCGCCATCGGCGCAGGCAGCGTGATCGGCTCGCATTGCAGCATCGTCGGCCCGACCCGGATCGGCCGCGACAACCACCTGGTCGGCCACGTCGCGCTGGGCGGCGATCCGCAGGACAAGAAGTTCGCCGGCGAGCGCACCGAACTGGTGATGGGCGACCGCAACGTGATCCGCGAGTTCGTCACCGTCAGCCGCGGCACCGGCAATGGCGGCGGCATCACCCGCATCGGCAGCGACAACTGGTTCCTGGCCTACACCCACGTCGCCCACGATTGCGTGGTCGGCGACCATTGCGTGTTCTCCAACAACACCACCTTGGCCGGGCATGTCGAAGTCGGCGACCACGTGATCATCAGCGGCTTCGCCGGCGCGCACCAGTTCTGCCGCATCGGCGCCCACGCCTTCCTCGGCATGGGCGCGCTGATCAACGGCGACGTGCCGCCGTTCACCATGGTCGGCGGCAACTCGCTGGGGCGCCCGCGCGGCATCAACAGCGAAGGCCTGAAGCGCCGCGGGTTCGACACCGAGCGCCTGGCCGCGATCAAGCGCGCCTACCGCGCGCTGTACGTGGCCGGCCTGCCGCTGGCAGAGGCCAAGCAGCAACTGGCGGTACTGGCCGAAAACAGCGAGGACGTGCGCGCGATGCTGGAATTCATCGAAGCCAGCGAGCGGCCGTTGTTGCGATGAACAGTGGAACCACCGGGACTCGGGACTCGGGACTCTGGACCCGTAACGGCACGACATCGCGCAGCTCCCTGGCCGGAGCTCCGAGTCCCGAGTCCCGCCCCCCGAGTCCCGGCGCAGCGAAGCTGCGCGTGGCCCTGGTCGCCGGCGAAGCCTCCGGCGACCAGCTTGGCGCCGGGCTGATCGAGGCGTTGCGCGCGCGCTACCCGGATGCCGAATTCGCCGGCATCGGCGGCGATGCGATGCGCAACGCCGGCTGCCAGACCTGGTTCGACGCCAGCGAACTGGCGGTGATGGGCCTGATGGAGGTCCTGCGGCATCTGCCGCGGCTGCTGCAACTGCGCCGCACGCTGCGCCAGCGCCTGCTGGACTGGCGCCCGGACGTGTTCGTCGGCATCGACGCGCCCGACTTCAACCTCGGCGTGGAGCGCTGGCTCAAGCAGCGCGGCATCCGCACCGTGCACTACGTGAGTCCGTCGGTGTGGGCCTGGCGCGAGCGGCGCGCGGCCAAGATCGGCGCCAGCGCCGACTTGGTGCTGTGCCTGTTCCCGATGGAACCGCCGATCTACGCCAGGCACGGCGTGGACGCGCGCTTCGTCGGCCACCCGATGGCCGACGCGATCGCGCTGCACGAGGACCGCGGCGCGGCACGCGCCGAACTGGGCCTGCCGGCCGGCGCGACCGTGCTGGCGGTGCTGCCGGGCAGCCGCCTGGGCGAGATCGGCCGGCTCGGCGACACCTTCTTCGCCGCCGCCTGGGAGGTACTGCAAGAGCTGCCGGGCGCGCACGTGGTGGTGCCGGCCGCCAACCCCGCGTGCAAGGCATTGCTGGCCGAGCAGCTATCGCGCTCGGCGTTGCCGGTGGTGTATTCGCACCTGCTCGACGGCCAGGCACGCACCGCCCTGCGCGCCGCCGACGTGGTGCTGCTGGCCTCGGGTACCGCCACACTGGAGGCGATGCTGATGAAGCGGCCGATGGTGGTCGGCTACAAGGTCGCGCCGCTGACCTACCGCCTCGTCAAGGCGCTGGGCCTGCTCAAGGTCGACCGCTATGCACTGCCCAACATCCTCGCCGGCCGCGACCTGGCGCCGGAACTGATGCAGGACGCCTGCACTCCCGACGCGCTCGCCGCCGCGCTGCTGCATTGGCTACGCGATCCGCAGGCAGTAGCCGCGCTGCAACCCGACTACGCGCGGCTGCATCAGTTGCTGCGCCAGGATGCGTCGGCGCGGGCGGCCGATGCGGTGGCGGAATTGTTGGAAAGCCGGGACTCGGAACTCGGGACTCGGGACTCGAAAAAAGCAACGCCATGAAGCATCCCGATGCCACATCGCCGCAGCGGGAACTGCTGTGCGAGTCCCGAGTCCCGGGTCCCGAGTCCCGGCTCTACGCCGGCGTCGACGAAGCCGGGCGCGGGCCGCTGGCCGGACCCGTCGCGGTGGCCGCGGTGGTGTTCGATCCGGCGCGCCCCCGCATCAACGGCCTGGACGACTCCAAGCAGCTGACCGCCGCGCGCCGCGAGACGCTGTACGCGCACATCGTCGAGCGTGCGCTGGCCTGGCAGGTGGTGCTGATCGAAGCCGACGAGATCGACCGGCTGAACATCTACCAGGCCACCATGCTGGGCATGCGCCGCGCGGTCGAGGGCGTGGCGCACGTGGCCGGTTTCGCGCGCATCGACGGCAACCGGGTGCCCAAGGGCCTGCCCTGCGCCGCCGAGGCGCTGGTCGGCGGCGACGGCCTGGACCGCTCGATCATGGCCGCCTCGATCGTGGCCAAGGTCACCCGCGACCGCCTCATGCAGCGCCTGCACGCACAGCACCCGCACTACGGCTTCGACCTGCACAAGGGCTACGCCACCCCGGCGCACCTGGCCGCGCTGGCCGCGCACGGCCCGTGCGCGCAGCATCGGCGTAGCTTCGCGCCGGTGCGGCGTGCGTTGCTGGGGCGGGACCCGGGACTCAGGACTCGGGACCCGGAACAGCCGCAGAGCGCATAGATTCCGGCCTGCAACAGCGCGCACAGGGTCCGCACGCGGCGGACCACCGGGTCCCGAGTCCCCGGTCCCGAGTCCCGAGCTTGTCAAGCCTTGCCCGCCTCCGCCCCCGCCGCTAACCTGCCCGGGCATCGTTCTGGTTCCGCATGTCCACTTCCCGCTTCGCCCATCTGCACGTCCACACCGAGTTCTCGCTGGCGGATTCGACCATCCGTGTGCCAGAGAAACCGGATCAGGCCGACCCGAAGAAAGCCAAGCAGGCCAATCTGCTCAGCCGCGCGGTCGAGCTGGAGTTGCCCGCGCTCGCGGTCACCGACCTGAACAACCTGTTCGCGCTGGTCAAGTTCTACAAGGCCGCCGAAGGCGTCGGCATCAAGCCGATCGCCGGCGCCGACCTGTCGATCGCCGACAGCGCCGGCGAGACGCCGTGGCGGCTGACCGTGCTGTGCCGCAACCGCGACGGCTATCTGAGCCTGTCGCGGCTGCTGACCCGCGCCTGGCTGGAAGGCCACCGCAACGAAGGCGGCGTGGCGATCCGCCCGGAATGGCTGCAAACCGGCAGCGACAACCTGTTCGCGCTGGCCGGGCGCAGCAGCCTGGCCGGACGCCTGGCCAGCGAAGGCCGCCACGACCTGGCCGAGCAGCAACTGGCCGACTGGCAGCGTATCTTCGGCGACGGCCTGCACCTGGAACTGACCCGCACCGGCCGCGACGGCGAGGAAGCGTTCAACCAGTTCGCGCTGCATGCCGCCGGCACCCGCGGCTTGCCGGTGGTGGCCAGCAACGACGTGCGCTTCCTGTACGCCAGCGATTTCGCCGCGCACGAGGCGCGCGTGTGCATTTCCTCCGGCCGCGTGCTCGACGACCCCAAACGCCCGCGCGACTACAGCGACCAGCAATACCTGAAGTCGTCCGAGGAAATGGCCGCGCTGTTCGCCGACATTCCCGACGCGCTGGACAACACGCTGGCGCTGGCGCAGCGCTGCAACATCGAGATGCAGTTGGGCACCTACTTCCTGCCCGCCTATCCGGTGCCCGACGACGAAACCCTGGACAGCTGGATCCGCAGCCAGTCGCGCGACGGCCTGGCCGCACGCCTGGAGAAGCATCCGCTGGCGCCGGGCAAGACCCGCCAGGACTACGTCGACCGGCTCGAGTTCGAGCTCGACACGATCATCAAGATGGGCTTCCCCGGCTACTTCCTGATCGTGGCCGACTTCATCCAGTGGGGCAAGAACCAAGGCATCCCGATCGGCCCGGGCCGCGGCTCCGGCGCCGGCTCGCTGGTGGCCTGGGCGCTGCAGATCACCGACCTGGATCCGCTGCCGTACAACCTGCTGTTCGAGCGCTTCCTCAATCCCGAACGCGTGTCGATGCCCGACTTCGACATCGACTTCTGCATGGACCGCCGCGACGAGGTCATCGACTACGTCGCGCGCAAGTACGGCCGCGACCGGGTCAGCCAGATCATCACCTACGGCACCATGGCGGCCAAGGCGGTGGTGCGCGACTGCGGCCGCGTGCTCGGCTTCCCGTACGGCCTGGTCGATGGCGTGGCCAAGCTGATCCCAAACATCCTCGGCATCACCTTGAAGGACGCGATGGGGGAAGGCAAGGATTCGGAAATGGCCTCGCCGGAGCTGATCCAGCGCTACCAGAGCGAGGACGATGTCCGCGACCTGATGGACCTGGCGCGGCAGCTGGAAGACCTCACCCGCAATGCCGGCAAGCACGCCGGCGGCGTGGTCATCGCGCCGACGCCGCTGTCCGATTTCTGCCCGCTGTTCGCCGAACACGACGTCGACAATCTGGGCCGCAACCCGGTCACCCAGTTCGACAAGGACGACGTCGAGCAGGTCGGCCTGGTCAAGTTCGACTTCCTCGGCCTGCGCACGCTGACCATCATCGACTGGGCGGTGAAGGCGATCAACGTGCGCCATGCGCGCGCCGGCATCCCGCCGCTGGACATCACCGCGATCCCGCTCGACGACGCGCCCACCTACAAGGGCATCTTCGCCTCGGGCAACACCGGCGCGGTGTTCCAGTTCGAATCCTCGGGCATGCGCCGGCTGCTCAAGGACGCCAAGCCCGACCGTTTCGAAGACCTGATCGCGCTGGTGTCGCTGTACCGCCCCGGCCCGATGGACCTGATCCCGGACTTCAACGCGCGCAAGCACGGCCAGCAGGAGATCATCTACCCCGATCCGCGCACCGAAGCGATCCTGAAGGACACCTACGGCATCATGGTGTACCAGGAGCAGGTGATGCAGATGGCGCAGATCGTCGGCGCCTACTCGCTGGGCGGCGCCGACCTGTTGCGCCGCGCGATGGGCAAGAAGGTGCCGGCGGAGATGGCCAAGCACCGCGAAATCTTCCGCGAGGGTGCGGCCAAGGGCGGCGTCGGGCAGGCCAAGGCCGACGAAATCTTCGACCTGATGGAGAAATTCGCCGGCTACGGCTTCAACAAGTCGCACGCCGCCGCCTACGCGCTGGTCAGCTACCAGACCGCGTGGCTGAAGCGGCACTACCCGGCCGAGTTCATGGCCGCGACGCTGTCCTCGGACATGGACAACACCGACAAGGTGGTCGGCTTCCTCGACGAGGTGCGCAACCTCGGCCTGACCGTGCTGCCGCCGCGGCTCAACGCCTCGGCCTACATGTTCGAAGCGGCCACGCCGGACACCATCCAGTACGGGCTGGGCGCGATCAAGGGCGTGGGCCGCGGCGCCTGCGAGGCGATCGTGGCCGAGCGCGAGCGCGGCGGCGACTACGTCTCGCTGTTGGATTTCTGCACCCGCGTGGAGTCGGCCAAGCTCAACAAGCGCACGCTGGAAGCGCTGATCAACGCCGGTGCGATGGACGGGCTGGGCAGCAACCGCGCCACGTTGATGCTGCAGCTGCCGGAGGTGATGAAGGCCACCGAGCAGATGGCGCGCGAGCGCGCTTCCGGGCAGAACTCGCTGTTCGGCGGTGCCGACACCAGCGCCCCGGCGCTGCACCTGGATCTGTCGGAAAGCAAGGAATGGCCGCTCGGCCAGTTGCTGACCGGCGAGCGCGAGACACTGGGCTTCTATCTCAGCGGCCATCCGTTCGATCCCTATCGCGAGGAAGTGCGCGAGCTGGTCGGCTGCGACCTGAGCGCGCTGGAAAAGATCTGCGCGCAATCCGGCGGCGGACGCGGCGGTGGCGGCGACGGCGAAAAACGCGCCTGGCGCCCGGAAATCAGCGCGATCCTCGCCGGCCAGGTGGTCGGGTTGCGGCGCAAGGGCGACAGCCAGGTGTTCGTGCAACTCGAGGACGGCCGCGGCCGGGTCGAGTGCAGCGCGTTCACCGACGCCATCGCCGAGTTCGGCCACCTGCTCACCCGCGACCGCATCCTGATCGTCAAGGGCGGCGTGCGCGAGGACGAATTCAACGGCGGCTATGCGATGCGCATCCGCCAGTGCTGGGACTACGAACAGATCTGCACCCACCACGCGCAGCGCCTGTCGCTGCGCCTGGACCTGCGCCAGCGCAGCACCTGGCCGCGCATCGACGCGCTGCTGGCGCGCCACCGCCCCGGCAAGACGCCCCTGCGCCTGGACCTGCTGCTGCAATCCGAACACGGCGCGGTGGCCGGCATGCTCGACCTCAACGGCAGCCACGCGGTGCGCGTGGACCCGCAACTGCTGGACACCTTGCGCGCCGATCCGGGCGTGCGCGCGGTGAAGGTGAAGTACAGCCCGCCGTGGGCTTGAGGAGCCGGGACCCGGGACTCGGGACCCGTAAGAGCAAGGGCCGTTGCCTTTGACTTTCCGAGTCCCGAGTCCCGGGTCCCGGCCCCTCACTACCCCCCCGTACGGGCCAACCGCATCGGTTCGGCTAAACTGCGCCCCTTACGTTCACGACGGCCTCCAATGAATCCGAACTACCTCGACTTCGAGCAACCCATCGCCGATCTGGAAGCCAAGATCCAGGAACTGCGCAACGCCAGCACCGGCCCGGCGGTCAACGTCGACACCGAGGTGCGCGCGCTGCAGGACAAGCTGCGGGTGCGCACCGCGCAGATCTTCCGCGACCTGTCGTCGTGGCAGATCTCGCAGCTGGCGCGGCATCCGCAGCGGCCGTACACGCTGGACTACATCAACGTGTTCTGCGACGAATTCCAGGAGCTGGCCGGCGATCGCGCGTTCGCCGACGACAAGGCCATCATCGGCGGCCTGGGCCGCATCGACGGGCGCCCGGTGGTCATCATCGGCCACCAGAAGGGCCGCGACACCAAGAGCAAGGTCGCGCGCAATTTCGGCATGCCGCGTCCGGAGGGCTACCGCAAGGCGCTGCGGCTGATGAAGCTGGCCGAGCGCTTCAAACTGCCGCTGCTGACCTTCATCGACACCCCCGGCGCCTACCCCGGCATCGGCGCCGAAGAGCGCGGCCAGAGCGAGGCGATCGCGCGCAATCTGCTGGAGATGGCCGAACTGAAGGTGCCGGTGATCTGCACCGTGATCGGCGAAGGCGGCTCCGGCGGCGCGCTGGCGATCGGCGTCGGCGACCGCACGCTGATGCTGGAATACGGCACCTATTCGGTGATCTCGCCGGAAGGCTGCGCCTCGATCCTGTGGAAGGACGCCGCCAAGGCCAAGGACGCCGCCGAGCAACTGGGCCTGACCGCCAAGCGCCTGTCCGCGCTGGGCCTGGTCGACAAGGTGGTGCGCGAGCCGATCGGCGGCGCGCACCGCAACCCCACGCAAATGGCCAGGCGCCTGAAGGCGGTGCTGCTCAACGAACTGGACGCGCTGGAAAAGCTGCCGGTCGAGCAGTTGCTGCAGAAGCGCTACGAGCGCCTGCGCGGCTACGGGGCGTACGAAGCGGCCTGATCGCAACGACACAAGGAAGCGTTGTCCATGAATCCGATCGTCCTGTTGTCGCTGGCCTTGCAGCTGGCCTGCTGCGTGCACGTGGTGCGCAGCGGCCGCCCGCTGTACTGGATCTTCATCCTGCTGATCTTTTCGTATCTGGGGATCCTGACCTACGTGATCGCCGAACTGCTGCCGCAATGGCGCAACGATCCGCGCGCGCGCCGCCACCTGCGCAAGGTCGGCGCCACCCTCGACCCGAACCGCGACACGCGCACCGCCGGCAATCGCCTGGAGCTGGCCGACACCGTGGACAACCGCCGGCAATTGGCCGAGGTGCACCTGGGCAACGGCGAATACGCACAGGCCGCCGAGGTGTTCGAGAGCGGCTTGCGCGGCATCCACCGCGACGACCCGTGGCTGCTGCTGGGACTGGCCAAGGCGCAGTTCGGCCTGGAGCAACCGGCCGCGGTGAAAGCCACGCTGGACCGGCTGATCGCCGCCAACCCGCAGTTCCGCTCGCACGACGGCCACCTGCTCTACGCGCGCGCCACCGAAGCGCTGGGCCAGACCGACGCGGCGCTGGAAGAATACGCCGCGCTCGCCGACGACTACCCCGGCGAAGAAGCGCGCGTACGCTACGCGCAACTGCTGCAGCGCGCGGGCCAGCCGCAGCGCGCCGGCGACGTGTTAAACGAAGTGCTCAAGCGCTCCCGCCTGGCCCCGCGCTACTACCAGCGCGACCAACGCCAGTGGATCGACCTGGCCAGCAGGGAACTCAAGCGACTCGACAGCGCCAGCACCTAGCGCATTGCGCCCCAACAGCGGTGCGCGCGACTTCTGGCCGCATCGGCCATCAGGGGCGACGCGCATTCCCTGAAGCTCTACAGCATCCGTCGCCCAAAACGCTCCAGTGGCCCGGGCACGCCGTCACCGGGTCAGCCCCACGCATATTCCGGGTCCCGGGTCCCGGGTCCCGAGCACTTAGAACGGCTTCGCCAACACCAACCAGATCACCACCAGCAGCGCCAGCACCGGCAGTTCGTTGAACAGGCGCAGCGCGCGCGCGGACGGCAGCGCGCGCGCCTGGCCCACGCCCTTGAGCCAGCGCCCGCTGAAGATGTAATAGCCGAGCATCAGCGCCACCAGCCCCAGCTTGGCGTGCAGCCAGCCGCTGTGGCCGGGTACGACCATGGTCGGGAAATCGGGCAACACCTTGTAGCCCAGCCACAGCGTCAGCCCCAGCAGCAGCGCCAGGCCGAACATCATGTGGCCGAAGCGGTACAGGCGCCGCCCCATCAACACCAGCCGTGCCTGTACCTCTGGCTGCCCTGCGCTCTCGGCGATGTTGACCAGGATCCGCGGCAGGTAGAACACCGCCGCCATCCATGCGACCACGAACAACAGGTGCAAGGACTTGATCCACAGGTAGAGGTGCATGCGCTGGCTCCGGGTCGCTGGCGTAGGATGTCACGCTATTTTCGCCGATTCGCATCGCCCCCGCACGGACCACGATCCCGCATGGACAAACAGTACGACGCCGACTATTTCCAGCGCTGGTATCGCCGCAACGATATCGGCGGCAACGCGCGCCTGGCGCGCAAGGTCGCGCTCGCCGTCGCCCAGGCCGAGTACTACCTGGAACGGCCGATCCGCAGCGTGCTCGACATCGGCTGCGGCGAAGGCGCCTGGCGCGCGCCGCTGCTGAAGCTGCGGCCGAAACTGCGCTACCTGGGCTTCGACAGCAGCGCATACGCGATCGCGCGCTACGGCCGCCATCGCGACCTGCGCCCGGCGCGGTTCGGCGATTTCGCCTGGCTGCGGCCGTGCCCGCCGGTGGACCTGCTGGTGTGTTCGGACGTGCTGCACTACGTGCCCAACCGCGAACTGCGCCAGGGCCTGCCGGGCCTGGCCGACCTGTGCGGCGGAGTCGCATTCCTGGAGACCTTCGCCAGCGAGGACGACTTCGACGGCGACCATGCCGGCTTCCAGCCGCGTCCGGCGCGCTGGTACCGGCGCCAGTTTGGTGCACTCGGGCTGCGCCCGGTCGGCAGTCATTGCTGGCTATCGCCAGCGCTGGCGGGGGATGCAGCGGCGCTGGAAACGATTGGCCTGGCGCCCCATTAAGGTGCAACCACCCCGGATAAGATATGCTGCACGGCAGCATACGCTCAGGATGGAAACACCGGCATGCTCTACCAGTGGCACGAACTGACCCGCAACCTGCTCGCCCCCTGGGTCCACCAGGCAGCGGCCAACGCCAAGATCTTCTCCGACGCCAATAGCCTGTGGGCCACGCTCCCGGGCGCCGAACGCCTTGCCGCCAGCAACGAACTGCTGCACCGGCTCGGCAAGGACTACGAGAAGCCGGCCTGGGCGCTGGACCACGTCGAGGTCGACGGCCACCCGCTGCCGATCGTCGAGCAAGAAGTGCTGCGCAAGCCGTTCTGCCGCCTGCTGCGCTTCAAGCGTTTCAGCGACGACGCCAAGGTCGTGGCCGGACTCAAGCAGCAGCCGACGGTGCTGGTGGTGGCGCCGCTGTCCGGGCACCACGCCACGCTGCTGCGCGATACCGTGCGCACGCTGCTGCGCGACCACAAGGTCTACGTCACCGACTGGATCGACGCGCGCATGGTGCCGCAAAGCGACGGCGATTTCGGCCTGGACGACTACGTCAACTACGTGCAGGACTTCATCCGCCACATCGGCGCCGACACGCTGCACGTGATCAGCGTGTGCCAGCCGACCGTGCCGGTGCTGGCCGCGGTGTCGCTGATGGCCGGGCGCGGCGAGCCCACGCCGCGCTCGCTGGTGATGATGGGCGGGCCGATCGATGCGCGCCGCAGCCCGACCCAGGTCAACAACCTGGCCACGCGCAATCCGCTGTCGTGGTTCGAGCACAATGTCATCCACACCGTGCCGCAGGCGTATCCGGGGCATGGCCGCGCGGTGTATCCGGGCTTCCTGCAGCACACCGGGTTCCTGGCGATGAACCCCAGCCGGCACTTCATGTCGCACTGGGATTTCTACGCCGACCTGGTCAAGGGCGACCTGCAGGATGCCGAGGCGCACCGCCGTTTCTACGACGAATACAACGCGGTGCTGGACATGCCGGCGCGCTACTACCTGGACACGATCCGGGTGGTGTTCCAGGAATTCCTGCTGCCGCGCGGGCAATGGGTGATCGGCGGCGAACGCGTGGATCCGGCGGCGATCTGCGACACCGCGCTGCTCAGCATCGAAGGCGAACTGGACGACATCTCCGGCCTGGGCCAGACCGCTGCCGTGCAGGACCTGTGCACCGGCATCGCCGCGCAGCGCCGCCAGCATCTGGAAGTGGAGGGCGCCGGCCATTACGGCATCTTCAGCGGCCGCCGCTGGCGCGACATCGTCTATCCGCAGGTGCGTGCGTTCATCGCCGCCAGCGCGTCGGCCACGGCGCAGGCGCCGGGCGGCAACGTCACCCCGCTCAAGCGCCGCGGCAGCCGCAAGGCCGGCTGAGCGGCGTCCCGCTCGCGGCCGGCGCTTGCCGGCCGCAGCGTCAATGTCATTGCGCCGAGCTGTGCACCAACAGGTGCTTGGCTAGCATGTCGTGCATGCTTGCCGACCGCACGCGCCAAGTGCAGCGTGGCGAACCGCAGCACCTCGACGATGCGCCCTTCCAGTAGCGACAGCAGCCGCACCGAAGCGCAGCATCAGCAACGGCACGCCGATGAGCAGCGCCAGCATGCCCAGCGACACGCAGACCCCGGCGATCACCCAGGTGAAGTAGAAGATGCCGGTGACCAGCGACAGCCGCCGTGTTGCGTTGGGTATAGCGAATGTGCCGGTAGTCATAGCGGGCATAACGAACGCCTGACGCATCGGCAACATCGGCCTGACTATCCTCCACGCCGCTCGCGCCGGCGGGCGCCATCCAAGAGGAATGCATGAGTTCGACGACGCCCGCCGCCGCCCAGGCCACCGACCCCACCTTCGCCAGCGCTACCGGCAGCGGCAACGCCGGTCCGTTGAAATGGAATCCGGCCGACGGCAGCGTCAGCGTGGAGCACACGCAGTCGCTGGGACGCAGCGGGCCGCTCGCGCACCAGCTCGTTTGCACCCAGAGCGTGGGCGCCAGCCGGCGCGGCGCCGACGACAAAACCGAGTTCGGCCTGGAGATGGAATTCCGCCAGGGCCAGCAGTTCGACGCCGCCAGCAGCGGCCGCAACGCCGCCAGCCTCAGCAGCACCAGCCAGCTCGGCGAGCGCGCGCGCTACAACGTCACGCTGCCCGGCGACGCCAGCGCCGAGGCCGCGCGTGCAGTCAATCCGTTCGATCCGCTCACCATCCCGGTCAATGGAAGCGTCAGGCTCGACGGCCAAGCCTTCGTTCGGACCTCGCTGGAGACCGCGTTCCGCAGCTTCGCCAGCAGCAGCGAACACACCGATGCAGCAGGCGTGAGCTACACCGCGCAGCGCCTGGACCCGTGCCACGTGCGGGTGGCGATCGGACCGACCGAGGCGATCGAACGCATCGGCATGCTCGGGCTGAAGACCCCAGTCGCGCAGGCCATGCTCGGCCGCCAGGACGCATTGGGCCAGGCCAGCATGCACACCGCGACCTTCGACCTGCGCGACCGGCAGGCGCAGGCCGCCTACCGCGATTTCCTCGGCAGCGGCCAGTTGCCGGCGCAGGCGCCCGGGGTCAGCGACGCGCAGCGGATCGACACCCTGAGCATGAGCTCGCAGACCCGCGCCAAACTCGGCCTGGGACCGCTGAGCCTGGACCTGGCCGGGCAGCGCACTAGCGGGGAGGACGTGCGTGCCACCCAGGTCGATGGCAGCAGCACCGTCACCAGCAAGCTGCAGTACGCCGACAACGTGCCGCTCACCTTGACCCGCCAGTTCGACGCCGCCGGCAGCGAACACGTCGCGGCGCGGCGCTACCAGCTCGGCTTCGGCAAGGTCGACGCCAATCAGGCGCAACTGCTCAATGCCGCGCTGGCCAGGAAGGACGCCGACGACGACGCCATCGCCGCCGGCCAGGACCTGAGCCTGAACTTCTCGGAAGCGCAGATGGGCGCACTGCGCCAGCAGTACGCACAGGCAGCGCAGGCGCGCCCGTTCGATCGCGAGCAGGCCGGCGCCTACGCCCGCATGAGCAACCAGGCGTTCGCGCTCGATCTGGCGCGCACGCTCAGCAATTCCCCGCATGGCCTGAGCGAACGCCTGCTCCACGTCGCCGCCGATGCCGACGTCGCGCCCAGCGGTGCGCCGACCCGGATCGACGCCGGCATCGACAGCCCCGCGGCCGCAACGCGGACAGCACCGACGAACGCGCCGTCCGATCCGCGCGACCCCGCGCATCCGGACCATGCGATGCAGCGCATGATCGACGCCCGCTTGACGCCAGCCGATCCGCAACTGGCCACGCACCTGCTGCTGGCGGCCAGGCGCGAAGGCCTGACCCGGATCGATCATGTGCTGCGCAACGACGCAGGGCGCGTGTTCGCGGTACAGGGCGACCCGATGTCGGCGGACAAACGCACCGCCTACGTGGACGCACAGGTCGCCACGGCCACGCCGCTGCAGGACAGCGTGCGCCAGCTCAATGCCTTGAATGCGACGGCACAACAGTCCGCGGTAGCCGCCGCGCAGGAGACGCCGGCCGCCGCGCAGCGCGCACCGGCGCGCTGAGTCCGGCGGCACGCAGGCTACGCAACGGCGGCATTGGCGCAACGGCGGTGGCTGGGTAAGAATCAGCCACCGTCCTCCAGGCTGCCGCCATGCCCTTGCACCCCACCCTGCTCGCCCTCGCGTTGCTGTCGTCCGCCGCCTGCGCACTGGCGGCCGCGCCGGCCGCGCCATACCGCAGTCCGCAGCAGATCCTGGACGCGTCCAAGCCCGGCGACTGGCGCACGCTGGATCCGGCCAACACCCTGTATCTGGACCTGGACGCCGGTCGCGTCATCATCGAACTGGCGCCGGCGTTCGCGCCGCAGCATGTCGGCAATATCCGCACCCTGGCCCACGAGCACTTCTGGGACGGCCTGAGCATCTACCGTTCGCAGGACAACTTCGTGGTGCAGTTCGGCGATCCC
The DNA here is from genome assembly GCF_017301775.1 of Xanthomonas translucens pv. undulosa. Classification (NCBI taxonomy): domain Bacteria; kingdom Pseudomonadati; phylum Pseudomonadota; class Gammaproteobacteria; order Lysobacterales; family Lysobacteraceae; genus Xanthomonas; species Xanthomonas translucens. Next base: position 4,084,827 of record NZ_CP063993.1, on the reverse strand, counting down.
GACGGCGAGGAGGCGGACAAGGCCAAGCCGCTGGGTTCGGCCAAGCGCCACCTGCCCGCCGAGTTCCAGCGCCCGGCCGCGGGCCTGGCGTTCCAGGCGCTGCCGGACCGCGACGGCTGGGCGCCGCAAGTGGGCTTCGTCGACGGCTTTCCGGCCGCACGCGATCCCAAGGACGGCACCGCGTGGCTGGCGCACTGCTACGGCACCCTCGGCGCCGGCCGCAACAATGACGAGGACAGCAGCATCGGCGCCGAGCTATACGTGGTCACCGGGCAATCGCCGCGGCAGCTGGACCGCAACATCACCGTGGTCGGGCGCGTGGTCAAGGGCATGGAACTGCTCAGCGTGATTCCGCGCGGACCGGACCCGATGGGCTTTTATGCCAAGCCCGAACAGCGCACGCCGATCCGCGCGATCAAGCTCGCCAGCGACCTGCCCGAGGCCGAGCGCACTCCGCTGCAGCTGCTGCGCACCGACACCCAGACCTTCCGCGACGTGGCCGAAGCGCGGCGCAACCGCAGGGACGATTTCTACAAACGCCCGGCCGGACACATCGACCTGTGCAACGTGCCGCTGCCGGTACGCACGCCGCCGCAGTAATGCGCCAGCCGGCGGCGCACTGCTGCACCGCCGGCGCTCAGCCCAGCGCTGCGCCGCGGCGCTCGGGGTCGCGCGCATGCAGGAAGCGGGTGAACAACTCGCGCGGCGGCTCCACCGCGCACTCGCTGAGCAGGATGGCGATGTTGCCGCGGTGATAGGCGCCATGCGCCAGTACGTGGCACCGCATTTCCTCGCGGGTCATGCGGCCGGCATCGCCATCGGTGAAGCGGAATGCGAGCGACTGCTGCAATGCGGCCGTGTCGAGCGGGGCGACGTAGCCGGCATACCACCGGTCGGATTCGGCGACGGCCGCGCGCAATGCCTCCAGCGCCGGCGTCTGCGGCGTGTTGCTGTCCGTGAACGCATGCGTGCCGCCGTCCAGATGCGCGGCGAAGATCCGGTCCACCACGTAGGTGTGATTCAACAGCCGGATCGCGCGCTGACGTTGCGCCGGATAGGCGTCCACATCGATCTGCGCCAACGCCTGCAACAGCTCGGCGTTGGCCCAGGCCTTGTAGGCGAATTGCGATACGAGCAGGGAAGCGGTCATCGGTCGGTCCTTCAACGCGCGCGCTGGCTGAAGGCGACGCTGCCCAGGATCAGCACGCCGGCCAGCAGCATGCTCCAGGTCAACGGCTCGCCGAGGATCGACCAGGACAGCAGCGCGCCGAACACCGGCACCAGATAGGTCACCGTGGACGCGCGCGCCGGGCCGATGCGCTGGATCAGCCGGTAGTACATCAGCAGCGAGGCGGCGGCGCCGGCGAACGCCGCCGGCGCCACGCTCAGCCCGGCCGTCAGCCAGTTCATCCACTGGCTCAAGCGCGAAGCGCTGGACGAACGCACGCCGATGTCGGCGCTGCCGGCGGAGCTGCTCGGATTGCCGCCGAGGGCGAGCCAGCTCGCCTGGTCGCGTGCTTTTGTAGGAGCTTCAGCCGCGACAGTCTCCGCGCGGAGGTGCGCGAGCGGGCCATCGCCGACATCGCCATGCTGTCCGATACGGGTGCCGGACGCAGTGACCGCGCCGCAGTGGGCAGCGCGGCGCCGTGCGCGCTGAGCCGTCATCACTTCACTTCGCCTTAGCCGGCGTCTGCCTAGCCTTGCCTTTCATTCCCCAGAGGAAGGCACATGCCCCTGCTCCGTATCCGCATCACCGGCAGCGAAGACGACGCACGCGCCATCATCAACCTGCTCGGCAGCCTGGAAGGCATCGAGCATGTCGAGGAAATCGACGATCTGATGAACCAGATGGACGACGACGATTCCAGCTCCGCCGGACTGCCCGACGACCAGGGTCCGGGCACCCACGAAGTGGAGATCGAAGCCGGCAACACCGCCACCGCGCTGAAGGTGCGCGAGGCGGTGGAAGCATTGGCGTTCGACCTGGAAGTGATCGTGGAGTTCGAGCAGGACGAAGGCTAGCCCCCCCTCTCTCGGCACCAAAGCCCTGTAGGAGCGGCTTCAGCCGCGACGGGCGTTACCGATAGAGGCTGTCGCGGCTGAAGCCGCCCTACAAGTGACGCCCTGGAAAGCGCCAGCTTGCTAAACGCGCCCGCGGCGCCGGCGCAGCCAGGCGAGCCGCCACCGGATCGCGCCACCCAGCACCACGAACGGCGCCAGGGCCGCGAGCGCACGGATCGCCCAGGCGGTGGCAGCGGCGAAGAGCGACCCGGTCTCGGCGAACGCCTCACCGATCTCGCTGCGGCTGCGTTCGCCAGCGGGCGCGGCGAACTGCACGATCAAGCGCTGCGTCTCGATGCGCCGACGCTGCTGCGCCGCGTCCTGGCTGGCGGCCAGCAATTGCGTATCGAGTTCGGCCAGCTTCGCCGACAGGTGGATGAAACACCAGGGTAATCCAACGGCAGGTGCGCGCGCTGCGGCGGCCGCCTATGCTTGGGAATCGACCACCACAGGAAACCCAATGCGCAAGCACCTGCTCGCTACTGCCCTGCTCGCCGCCCTGGCCGGCTGCCAGAAGCCCGCCGACGCACCGGCCGTGGCGCCCGCCGCCATGCCCGGCGCGGCCGCCGATGCTGCCGACCCGGCTGCCGACGCCGCCTTCGCCGCGTTGTCCAAGCGTGCCGTGGACACCTGGATGCAGCTGTCCCCGGTCGGTGCCACCCAGACCGGCGATCACCGCTACGACAGCGAGCTGGACGACCTCAGCGCCGCCGGCCGGCGGAAGAGCCTGGACGCGAGCAAGCAGGTGTTGGCCGACCTTGACAAGCTGCAGGTGACCAAGCTCTCGCGCGAAAACCAGGTGGATGCGGCGATCCTGCGCAACCAATTGCAGTCGGACATCTGGAGCAGTGAGGTCTCGCAGAGTTGGGCCTGGGATCCGCAGGTGTACACCGGCCTGGCAGGCGGCGCGATCTACGGGCTGATGGCGCGCGAATTCGCGCCGCTGCCGGAGCGGCTGAAGTCCGCCACCGCGCGCATGGAAAAGATCCCTGCGCTGTTCGCGCAGGCGCGCGCGAACCTGGATCCGGCACGGGTACCGGAGATCCACGCCAAGACCGTGGCCAAGCAGAACCAGGGCATCCTCAGCATCGTCGATACGTTCATCGCACCGCACGTCAAGGAACTGCCAGATGCCGACGCGCGGCGCCTGCAGGCGGCGATCGACGGGCTGAAGAAAGCGGTGGCCGAACAGCAGACCTGGCTGGACAAGACCCTGGTACCCAACGCCAAGGGCGATTTCCGCATCGGTGCGGAGAAATACGACCAGAAACTGAAATTCGCGCTCAACTCCTCGCTGTCGCGCGCCGAGATCAAGCAGCGCGCCGAGGCCGAGCTCAAGCGCGTGCGCGAGGAGATGTACGGCATCGCCCGCACCGTGCTCAAGGACCGCCCGAACGCGCCGACGCTGGTCGATGCACCGAGCGACGCGCAGCAGCAGGCCGCGATCGAAGCGGCGCTGGAGCTGGCGTATGCGCAGCATCCGGCGCGGGACAAGGTGGTCGAGGACGCCAAGGCGTCGCTGGCGGCCTCTACCGAATTCGTCCGCGCCAAGGACCTGCTGACCCTGCCCGACGCGCCGGTGGACATCATCCTGATGCCCGAGTTCCAGCGCGGCGTAGCGGTGGCGTACTGCGACTCGCCCGGCCCGCTGGACAAGAACCTGAAGACCTTCTACGCGGTGTCGCCGATTCCCGACGACTGGAGCGCGCAGCAGGCCGAGTCGTTCCTGCGCGAATACAACGGCCGCATGATCCACCTGCTGAGCATCCACGAAGGCGTGCCCGGCCACTACGTGGAAGGCTGGCACTCGACCAAGTTTCCCTCGACCCTGCGCGGCGTGCTGCGTTCGGGCACGTTCGCCGAGGGCTGGGCGGTGTACACCGAACGGATGATGCAGGAGCAGGGCTACCTGGACAACGATCCGCTGTTCCATCTGATGCAACTGAAGTTCTACCTGCGCACCCTGGCCAACGCGCTGCTGGACCAGGGCGTGCACGTGGACCACTGGAGCAAGGAACAGGCACTGCGGCTGATGGTGCACGACACCTTCCAGCAGCAGAGCGAAGCCGAAGGCAAGTGGTTGCGCGCGCAGCTGAGCTCGGCGCAGCTGCCGACCTACTTCGTCGGCGTGCAGGAACACCTGGACCTGCGCAAGGCGATGCAGGCCAAGCTCGGCGACACCTTCGATCTGAAGGCGTACCACGACCAGGTGCTGTCCTACGGCGCGCCGCCGGTACGCTTCGTGCGCGAGTTGATGCTGGATGAGCCGATTCAGTAGTCGTCGGGGACTCGGGACCGGGGACCCGGGAAAAGCGGCCCACAGCACGCTGATCGTTTCGGTGATCCATCGAGAAGCGAAAGCCTAGCGGCGCGCATTGCCGAGTTCCACACCCGGTCTGTTTTCCACGCCTCATTCCGGAACCTCTGTTGCTAACTTGATGAGCGACGCAGGGATTTAGCCAAGATGCGACCAAACGACGCCACGACCAAGCGCGCTGACGATCCTAGGCGACCGCCTGCTGTTGGCAACGCGCAGGCTCCCTTTCCGCCCTTGCTAGCCCTCACGGTCGACGAATGGGTCGCGGGCATGATCCAGACCATGAACGGACTGAGTAGTCACCCCGAGCTGCTGAAACGAATGCGCAAGCGCAGCTTCTGATTCGGCGCGAGAAGAGCTGGGGGCACTGGCCTGCGCCATCGCTTCAGGGCCACACCAGCCAGTGAAGTCCTGGACTAGCGATTGACTTGCGGCCCTTGTACGGTATTATTCCGTACAAGGAGAACCGCCATGACCACTGCTGCCGCCCGTCTCGACCTGCGCCTGAACCCTACGGACAAGGCGCGTATTACCCGTGCCGCCAACCTGCGAGGCGTGCCGCTGTCCGCTTTCGTGCGCGACGCGGTACTGCGCGAAGCCGAAAGCGTCATGGCTGCCGAACTGACTTTCACCCTGTCTGCGGAAGAGTCCCGGCGCTTCCTCAAGGCGCTGGATGCCCCCTTCCAGCCCAATGCCAAGCTGAAGAAAGCCCTCGCCCGCGCCGGGCAGGTCTGATTCGTGCTGGTTGTCGAGCAACTCAAGCCCAAGCGGCACAACCGCGACGGATTCAAGTGTGGTGAGCCGACGCTGGATGCCTACCTGCGCCAGCAGGCCGCCCAACACCATCGCGACGGCATCAGCACCACGCATGTCCTTGTGGATGACGCCGATCCGACCCGCATCCTCGGCTACTACAGCCTATCCGCTGCCCAGCTTCTGCTGACCGACTTGCAGGAGGTGGATCGAAAGCGCCTGCCCACCTACCCGGTGCCGGCCATTCGCATGGGGCGACTTGCCGTCTCGGCCAGTGAGCAGGGCAAGGGGCATGGTAATTACCTGCTGGCGCATGCCGTGGCGCGTAGCCTGGGGCTGCGCGAGCAGCTAGGTGTGCGCATGCTGCTGGTGGATGCACTGCACGAGGACGCGGCCCGTTTCTATCGCGCCTATGGCTTCCGCGAAGCCACAGCGAATTCGCATACGTTGTATTTGCCGTTAGGGAATGCATGAACACATTGGTAACGAAATCCTGGGCAGCCTGGGCAGTCGTCGCTGGGAGTCGCCTATATCAACGGCGACCAGTACGAGATCGTACGCCCGGACTTCATCTTCTTCGCCGAGCAGGATGGAAAAGTCGTGGTTGACCTTGTTGACCCCCATGGCCTGCACTTGGCCGATGCGCTGCCCAAGTTGCAGGGATTGGCTGCTTACGCAGAAACGCACGCTAAAGCCTATCGACGAATCGAATCCGTCGCCGAAGTGAAGGGCAAGCTGAGAGCCTTGGATTTGACGAGCAGGGAAGTACGCAAGGCCATTTCTATTGCAAAAGATGCCACGAGTCTCTTTGGCGGGGCTTTAGCGGTGGACTATTGAAGGTGGGGATTTAGAGCGGCTAACAAAACTCTGGAAGTCGCCGTAGGCAGATGACGCAACAGGCCATGGACAGCAGAGCCAGGTGGATATCAATCCGGCGTTCGAAGCGGGTCCGCAGTTTTCCCATGCCGGCAAACCAGACATGCGTGCGTTCAACTCCCCAGCGGTATCGGCCCAGGCGATCGTTGCGTTTCACCCCCTTGCGGGCGATGCGTGGAGTCACCCCTCGTCGCTTCAGGTGGTCCCGGCACCGATCCATGTCGTAGGCCTTGTCGGGGTTCAGTCGACAGACGTGTAAAAATGACTCACAAGATCGGATTTCACCTATTTTATCAGTGATTTATCGGGCATTTCTGGGTAACAAAACTACACCGCCAACGCCAGTTCAATCCAATACGGTTCCGTGATCGGCTCCACGTCAATCAGGTAGTCTCCGACTGAGCCTCAATGAGCCAATAGCTCCTTCAACCATGCGATCTCCTCTTGGTCGAATGCCGGGAAATCTTCCGCTGCGCCTGCGAAGGGGTCCGCATCTTGCTCCAAGAACGCAGCGCTGGACGCTGCCAGGTCGCCGTGCGTCGGCGTGCCAGGATCCGGGAGGCCGCCGATCCTGGTACGCCGGCGTTTTACACCCCAGCTACTGAGGGGGAGCAAAGGCGGTGCATCGCGCTGTTCGGGAACGAACACCTCGGCAGCCTGCTGTGCGGAGGAGCGGTTGACAGAACTCTCTGATCGGGACCGTTTGCGGCTGCTTGCCAGAGTCTGGCCTGCCTGGTGCATTGGGCTGGGCGCGTCCAGTTCACGTTCCAGGGAATCGGCGAATGCATCCACGGACTCCTGGCTTGGAGTTTGAGCCGAAGCAGAGGACGGTTTCGCCCCTTTCCTCCCTGATGCTTGAAGCATGCGGTCCCAACGCTGGGAGGCTGGGGGGAGCGTTCCACTGATGGCTTCGAGTTCTGTGACGCCCACACGGCGAAATAGCTGTAACAACCCGTGCCTGCTCATCCCGAATTGCCTCATCGCTTCATCAAATGCTTGCGCTGGGTGAGAGTGGCACTGGAAAAAACTCAGCACGCGAACCACTTGCGCGAGGTCGGCAACCAGATGGGCCGTGCCTTCGGGAACACGGTTATGGACTCTTGTGATCAATGCCGGCGCGTGCGGCAATCCTTTTTTCACCGCATCCAGCGCAGGACGTCCGCCGATGCAAGCCAAGGCGACGAGGCGGTCGTTGGTCAACGCGGCCAACGCCGGATCAGGGCTGGATAACTGGGCAAAAATACTTTCCAGCGCCTGCGTGCCGCCATCGTGGCTGGCGATGGCCACCACCTGGTTCGGGGTCAGGCCATAGGGGGGCTGGCACAGCACCGGCAACAGCCGCTGCACCGTCTCCAACGCCGGCTTGCCGCCATCGTGGCTGGCGATGGCCACCACCTGGTTCGGGGTCAGGCCATAGGGGGGCTGGCACAGCACCGGCAACAGCCGCTGCACCGTCTCCAGCGCCTGCTTGCCGCCATGATTGCTGGCGATGGCCACCACCTGCTCCGGGGTCAGGCCATAGGAGGGCTGGCACAGCACCGGCAACAGCCGCTGCACCGTCTCCAGCGCCTGCTTGCCGCCATTATTGCTGGCGATGACCACCACCTGCTCCGGGGTCAGGCCATAGGGGGGCTGGCACAGCACCGGCAACAGCCGCTGCACCGTCTCCAGCGCCTGCTTGGCGCCATCGTGGCTGGCGATGGCCACCACCTGGTTCGGGGTCAGGCCATACTCCTGGCACAGCACCGGCAACAGCCGCTGCACCGTCTCCAGCGCCGGCTTGGCGCCATCGTGGCTGGCGATGGCCACCACCTGGTTCGGGGTCAGGCCATACTCCTGGCACAGCACCGGCAACAGCCGCTGCACCGTCTCCAGCGCCGGCTTGCCGCCGCCATTGCTGGCAATGGCCACCACCTGCTCCGGGGTCAGGCCATAGGGGGGCTTGCACAGCACCGGCAACAGCCGCTGCACCGTCTCCAGCGACTGCTTGCCGCCGTAGCTGGCGATAGCCACCACCTGTTTCGGGGTCAGGCCATAGGGGGGCTTGCACAGCACCGGCAACAGCCGCTCCACCGTTTCCAGCGCCAGCTTGCCGCCATTATTGCTGGCGATGGCCACCACCTGCTCCGGGGTCAGGCCATACTCCTTGCACAGCACCGGCAACAGCCGCTGCACCGTCTCCAGCGCCGGCTTGCCACCGCCATTGCTGGCGATGGCCACCACCTGCTCCGGAGTCAGGCCATAGGGGGGCTGGCACAGCACCGGCAACAGCCGCTGCACCGTCTCCAGCGCCGGCTTGGCGCCATCGTGGCTGGCGATGGCCACCACCTGCTCCGGGGTCAGGCCATAGGGGGGCTGACACAGCACCGGCAACAGCCGCTCCACCGTCTCCAGCGCCTGCTTGCCGCCATTATTGCTGACGATGGCCACCACCTGGTCCGGGGTCAGGTGCAGGGGGGCGCCAGTCAGCGCATTGCGCGATGCATGCACGGCCTCCACCGCGGTCACGCCACCACGTTTTGCAATCTTGAGGAGTTGGCCTGTGACCAACTGTAACGGTGGAGCTCTCAACTCTTCCGCCACCATGAGCAAGGCATCCAGGGCCCGTGCGCCCGACCACTGTTTGCCGACGCCAACGATGTCTTCGTGTGTGGCCTCTGGCAATGCCGCAATCATCTCCGAATACCTGGCCGCTATGGTCCCTAGCGCTGGCGGGTGTTTGCTGAGCTCAACGATGTGCGCGTGTGTAAACCCATGGCCGACCAATGCGGCGTGGTGCTGCGCCACTGTCGAACGCACCGTCGGTTTGATCTTCTCCTGTTGCTGCTGGCTGTAGCCGAACGTGCTTAGATCCACATCCGCGGCAGGCGAAGCATCGGAGGTTTGCGCAGCACGCCGTGGCCGCTGGGCCGGCTTGGCGCGCGGCGGCCGCGCGGCAGTGACAGCTACGCGCACGGGGGGCTGCGGGTCATCGGCTGCACGCAGAGCCGATTGCACCTCATCCAACTCGCCTGTGGCAGCCTGTGCATGATGAGCGCCGAAGGCAGGCATCGAATCAAAAAACGATGCATCAAAAAGCGACGAATCAACCTGACGTAACAGGTCGCTGAAGCTGCCCGCTGAGAACGCAGGCACGCTTGCAGGGGGCGACGGCAGCTGGGTCCGGGACATCGTCCGCCGAGCGGGCAAGCCATCCAGCGGGCTGCCAGCAGGCGGAGACACCAACCGATCCGCAATGGGCTGGACCGCATCCGACTGAGATCCGGCCTGAAGCTCGCGAGCAGGACTTGGCGTGCGAGAACGAATGGGATCCATCAGGCATTCCTCTTTCAGAGAACGTCGTCGCTTCGATACTAAGGTCTCTGGTCCCGACGCGGCTTCTCCAAATTCGCATAGCAGGACACAACTTCCGATAATCCTGACAACCCTCGACTAGCGGGTGAATCGCCCCGGCTTCTGTAGTCACCCCGAAGCCTCATTTTGATCGTTGCTTTTCGAACTCTACCGGAGACAGCCCGTTGTTGTGTCCGTGCTGTCGTCTGGTGTTGTAGAACATCTCGATGTAGTTGAAGACGTCGGACTTGGCTTCCTCGCGCGTCACGTAAATCCTGCGCTTGATGCGCTCGCGTTTGAGGAGCTGAAAGAAGCTCTCGGCGACCGCGTTGTCGTGACAGTTGCCGCGCCGGCTCATGCTGCTGACCAGGCCATGTGCTTTCAGGAAATCTTGCCAGTCGTGCCCAGTGAATTGCGTGCCTTGATCCGAGTGCACTAGCAGCCCCGCAGGCGGCTTGCGTCGCCATACGGCCATCATCAAGGCTTGCAGCACCACGTCGGTGTGCATCGTTGAGTGCATCGCCCAACCCACGATCTTCCTTGAGAAAAGATCCAGCACCACGGCCAGGTACAGCCAGCCTTCGTGCGTTCGGATGTAGGTGATGTCGGTCACCCATGCCTGATTTGCAATGCCCGGATCGAACTGAAGCGCCAGCTCATTGTTGGCGACGATAGCCGGCTTCCCTCCGTGCATGCCCGGCCGGCGGTGATAGCCCACCTGCGCCCGCAGGCCTTCGTGCCGCATCAATCGTGCCGTCCGATGCTTGCCGCACGATTCACCCAAGTCGCGCAGATCACGGGTGATCTTCCGGTAACCGTACACCCCGCCACTTTCCAGCCAGGACTGCTTGATCAGGCCCAGGACACGCGCGTCATCCTTGGCACGGGGCGACATCGGCTTGCTTCGCCAGGCGTAGTACCCGCTGGGGTGCAGGCCAAACACCTTATACATGCTTCGAAGGCCGAATTCCCGCTCATGGTCGAGCATAAACGCGTACCTCACCCGGACAGTTTGGCAAAGTACGCTGCGGCCTTTTTTAGGATGTCTCGCTCTTCGGTGACCCGCCGCAACTCCGACTTGACCCGTCGCAGTTCGGACGCCTGATCGATTGCTGCCGGATGTGTGGATGACGAATTCGCGCACTGCGTCCGCCAGGCATGGAGACTATGGATCGATATGCCGAGCCGACTTGCCACATCGGCGACCGAGTGCCCTCGCTCAGTGACCTGCTTGACCGCCTCGACCTTGAACTCTTGCGTGTATCGCTTGCTGCTCATAGACGCCCCTTTTACTACTGCGAATTATGGCTGCAAGGTGTCTAGGAAAGCCGGGGCGATTCAGTAGTCTCCGACTGAGCCTCAATGAGCCAATAGCTCCTTCAACCATGCGATCTCCTCTTGGTCGAATGCCGGGAAATCTTCCGCTGCGCCTGCGAAGGGGTCCGCATCTTGCTCCAAGAACGCAGCGCTGGACGCTGCCAGGTCGCCGTGCGTCGGCGTGCCAGGATCCGGGAGGCCGCCGATCCTGGTACGCCGGCGTTTTACACCCCAGCTACTGAGGGGGAGCAAAGGCGGTGCATCGCGCTGTTCGGGAACGAACACCTCGGCAGCCTGCTGTGCGGAGGAGCGGTTGACAGAACTCTCTGATCGGGACCGTTTGCGGCTGCTTGCCAGAGTCTGGCCTGCCTGGTGCATTGGGCTGGGCGCGTCCAGTTCACGTTCCAGGGAATCGGCGAATGCATCCAAGGACTCCTGGCCCTGAGTTTGAGCCGAAGCAGAGGGCGGTTTCGCCCCTTTCCTCCCTGATGCTTGAAGCATGCGGTCCCAACGCTGGGAGGCTGGGGGGAGCGTTCCACTGATGGCTTCGAGTTCTGTGACGCCCACACGGCGAAATAGCTGTAACAACCCGTGCCTGCTCATCCCGAATTGCCTCATCGCTTCATCAAATGCTTGCGCTGGGTGAGAGTGGCACTGGAAAAAACTCAGCACGCGAACCACTTGCGCGAGGTCGGCAACCAGATGGGCCGTGCCTTCGGGAACACGGTTATGGACTCTTGTGATCAATGCCGGCGCGTGCGGCAATCCCTTTTTCACCGCATCCAGCGCAGGACGTCCGCCGATGCAAGCCAAGGCGACGAGGCGGTCGTTGGTCAACGCGGCCAAGGCCGGATCAGGGCTGGATAACTGGGCAAAAATACTTTCCAGCGCCTGCGTGCCGCCATTGTGGCTGGCGATGGCCACCACCTGCTCCGGGGTCAGGCCATAGGGGGGCTTGCACAGCACCGGCAACAGCCGCTGCACCGTCTCCAGCGCCGGCTTGCCGCCATCGTGGCTGGCGATGGCCACCACCTGGTTCGGGGTCAGGCCATACTCCTGGCACAGCACCGGCAACAGCCGCTGCACCGTCTCCAGCGCCGGCTTGGCGCCATCGTGGCTGGCGATGGCCACCACCTGGTTCGGGGTCAGGCCATACTCCTGGCACAGCACCGGCAACAGCCGCTGCACCGTCTCCAGCGCCGGCTTGCCGCCGCCATTGCTGGCAATGGCCACCACCTGCTCCGGGGTCAGGCCATAGGGGGGCTGGCACAGCACCGGCAACAGCCGCTGCACCGTCTCCAGCGACTGCTTGCCGCCGTAGCTGGCGATAGCCACCACCTGTTTCGGGGTCAGGCCATAGGGGGGCTTGCACAGCACCGGCAACAGCCGCCGCACCGTCTCCAGCGCCGGCTTGCCGCCATTATTGCTGGCGATGGTCACCACCTGGTCCGGGGTCAAGCCATAAGGGGGCTGGCACAGCACCGGCAACAGCCGCTGCACCGTCTCCAGGGCCTGCTTGCCACCGCCCTTGCTGGCGATAGCCACCACCTGCTCCGGGGTCAGGCCATAGGGGGGCTGGCACAGCACCGGCAGCAGCCGCTGCACTGTCTCCAGCGCCTGCTTGGCGCCGTCGTGGTTGGCGATGGCCACCACCTGCTCCGGGGTCAGGCCATGGTCCTGGCACAGCACCGGCAACAGCCGCTGCACCGTCTTCAGCGCCGGCTTGGCACCGCCATGGCTGGCGATGGCCACCACCTGCTCCGGGGTCAGGCCATAGGGGGGCTGGCACAGCACCGGCAACAGCCGCTGCACCGTCTCCAGCGCCTGCTTGCCGCCATGATTGCTGGCGATGGCCACCACCTGGTTCGGGGTCAGGCCATAGGGGGGCTGGCACAGCACCGGCAACAGCCGCTCCACCGTTTCCAGCGCCAGCTTGCCGCCATGATTGCTGGCGATGGCCACCACCTGCTCCGGGGTCAGGCCATAGGGGGGCTGGCACAGCACCGGCAATAGCCGCTGCACCGTCTCCAGCGCCTGCTTGGCGCCATCGTGGCTGGCGATGGCCACCACCTGGTTCGGGGTCAGGCCATACTCCTGGCACAGCACCGGCAACAGCCGCTGCACCGTCTCCAGCGCCTGCTTACCGCCATTATGGCTGGCGATGGCCACCACCTGCTCCGGGGTCAGGCCATACTCCTGGCACAGCACCGGCAACAGCCGCTGCACCGTCTCCAGCGCCTGCTTACCGCCATTATGGCTGGCGATGGCCACCACCTGGTTCGGGGTCAGGCCATAGGGGGGCTGGCACAGCACCGGCAACAGCCGCTGCACCGTCTCCAGCGACTGCTTGCCGCCATCGTGGCTGACGATGGCCACCACCTGGTCCGGGGTCAGGTGCAGGGGGGCGCCAGTCAGCGCATTGCGCGATGCATGCACGGCCTCCACCGCGGTCACGCCACCACGTTTTGCAATCTTGAGGAGTTGGCCTGTGACCAACTGTAACGGTGGAGCTCTCAACTCTTCCGCCACCATGAGCAAGGTCTCCAGGGCCCGTGCGCCCGACCACTGTTTGCCGACGCCAACGATGTCTTCGTGTGTGGCCTCTGGCAATGCCGCAATCATCTCCGAATACCTGGCCGCTATGGTTCCTAACGCTGCCGGGTGTTTGCTGAGCTCAACGATGTGCGCGTGTGTAAACCCATGGCCGACCAATGCGGCGTGGTGCTGCGCCACTGTCGAACGCACCGTCGGTTTGATCTTCTCCTGTTGCTGCTGGCTGTAGCCGAACGTGCTTAGATCCACATCCGCGGCAGGCGAAGCATCGGAGGTTTGCGCAGCACGCCGTGGCCGCTGGGCCGGCTTGGCGCGCGGCGGCCGCGCGGCAGTGACAGCTACGCGCACGGGGGGCTGCGGGTCATCGGCTGCACGCAGAGCCGATTGCACCTCATCCAACTCGCCTGTGGCAGCCTGTGCATGATGAGCGCCGAAGGCAGGCATCGAATCAAAAAACGATGCATCAAAAAGCGACGAATCAACCTGACGTAACAGGTCGCTGAAGCTGCCCGCTGAGAACGCAGGCACGCTTGCAGGGGGCGACGGCAGCTGGGTCCGGGACATCGTCCGCCGAGCGGGCAAGCCATCCAGCGGGCTGCCAGCAGGCGGAGACACCAACCGATCCGCAATGGGCTGGACCGCATCCGGCTGAGATCCGGCCTGAAGCTCGCGAGCAGGACTTGGCGTGCGAGAACGAATGGGATCCATCAGGCATTCCTCTTTCAGAGAACGTCGTCGCTTCGATACTAAGGTCTCTGGTCCCGACGCGGCTTCTCCAAATTCGCATAGCAGGACACAACTTCCGACAATCCTGGCAACCCTCGACTACCGGGTTTGAGGCGCAGTGGAACGGGAAACCGGCAGACGCCGGCCAGTTCTACAACGTGGTCGAACAGACCCGAATCATGAAGTCTCTGATGCGGCAGGGGTGGGAGATGACGTGGGAGGACGTGGCTTTCCTCACCCCGTACGTGACCAGCCATGTGAAGCGGTTCCGGGGACCACCTGATTGACGTGGAGCCGATCACGGAACCGTATTGGATTGAACTGGCGTTGGCGGTGTAGTTTTGTTGCCCGGAAATATCCGCTAACTCACTGATACAATAGGTGAAATCCGATCTTGTGAGTCATTTTTACACGTCTGTCGGCTGAACCCCTTGTCGGCATGCAGCTTGTCCGGCCAGCGTCGTGGCCGTCCAGGTTTGCCGGCAATGGAGGGCAATGCATCGACCCGTTCCTCGAACACGACCGAATCGTGCCGGTTGGCCCCGGTCACGCAGAACGCCAGGGGGACGCCGTGCCGATCCGTGATCACATGCCGCTTGCTGCCGCGGTCGATCGGGTTCGGCCCCGTATAGGCGCCCCCCGGGGGGGAGGCCACGCTGGCCGCGTCCAGGCTGGCCCGGCTGAAATCGAGCCGGTCGGCGCGGCGAAGTTCGGCCAGCAACACCTGATGCAGACGGTGCCACACACCCGCGGCCTGCCAGTCACGCAATCGGCGCCAGCAGGTCATGCCGCTGCCGTAGCCAAGTTCCTGGGGGCAGATCCTCCCACGCGATGCCAGTGCGCAGCACGTACACGATGCCGCTGAGTGCGCTTTGGTCGTCTACGCGCGGCCTACCGCCCTTGGGCGAAGGCGGCACGACCGGGATCAAGGGGTGGATGCGCTTCCACAGCGCTGTGCTGATTTCTTTGCGGTGAGCCATCACTGCAAAGTGGTGGCTCAACAGACGTGTTCAAGGGGCTTTTGTTAGCCGCTCTTATTAGGGGTGCCAGTAGCTATCGGATGTTGCAGGAGCAACTTCAGCCGCGACAGAGTCCGGTCGCGGCTGAAGCCGCTCCGACACTCATCCCGCGACGAAGCCCCCGGTCTGTCGCGCCCATAGCCGCGCGTACAGGCCGCCGCGCGCAACCAGTTCGGCGTGGGTACCGGTTTCGACGATCGCGCCCTGGTCCATGACCACCAGCCGGTCCATCCGCGCGATGGTCGAGAGGCGGTGCGCGATCGCGATCACCGTCTTGCCCGCCATCAGTTCGTCCAGGCTGTCCTGGATCGCCGCCTCCACTTCCGAATCCAGCGCCGAGGTGGCCTCGTCCAGCACCAGGATCGGCGCGTCCTTCAGCAGCACGCGGGCGATGGCGATGCGCTGGCGCTGGCCGCCGGACAGCTTGACCCCGCGTTCGCCGACATGCGCGTCGTAGCCGCTGCGGCCTTCGCCGTCGCGCAACGCGTCGATGAAGCCGTCGGCGCGCGCCTTGCGCACCGCTTCCTGCAGCTGCGCCTCGCTGGCGTCGGGACGGCCGTACAGCAGGTTGTCGCGGATCGAGCGATGCAGCAGCGAGGTGTCCTGGGTGACCAGGCCGATCTGCCCGCGCAGGCTTGCCTGGGTCACCGTGGCGATGTCCTGGCCGTCGATCAGGATGCGCCCGCGCTCCAGGTCGTACAGCCGCAGCAACACGTTGACCAGGGTCGATTTGCCGGCGCCGGACGGCCCGACCAGGCCGATCTTCTCGCCCGCGCGCACCTGCAGGTCGAGCCCGGCGATCACCCCGCCGCGCTTGCCGTAGTGGAAATGGATGTGCTCGAAACGCACCTCGCCGCGGCTGACCTGCAGCGCCTGCGCATCGGTGCAGTCCTGCACCTGGATCGGCTGGGCCACGCTCTCCATGCCATCCTGCACCGCACCGATGTCTTCGAAGATGCCGTTGACCACCCACATGATCCAGCCGGACATGTTGTGGATGCGGATCACCAGCCCGGTGGCCAGGGTGATCGCGCCGACGCTGATCCGGCCCTGGCTCCACAGCCACAGCGCCAACGCGCAGGTGCCGACGATCAGCAAGCCGTTCAACACCGCGATCGACAGGTCCATGGCGGTGGTCATCCGGGTCTGCCCGCGGTGCTTGACCACCAGCTCCTGGATCGACTCGCGCACATAGGCCTCCTCGCGCTTGGCATGCGCGAACAGCTTCAGCGTGGCGATATTGGTGTAGCCGTCGACGATCCGGCCCATCGCCTTGGAGCGCGCCTCTGCGGCGATCCACGCGCGCTGCTGCATGCGCGGCACGAAGTACGCCATCAGCGCCGCGTAGACGACCAGCCAGACCAGCAACGGCGCCATCAGGCGCACGTCGTCCTGCGCGAACACGTACAGCGCGGTGCCGGTATAGACCAGGATGTACCACAGCGCATCGACCATCTGCACCGCCGATTCGCGCAGCGAGGTGCCGGTCTGCATGACCCGGTTGGCGATGCGCCCGGCGAAGTCGTTCTGGAAAAAGCCCAGGCTCTGCCGCACCACGTAGTTGTGCATCAGCCAGCGCGTGCGGTTGCTCAGCCCGGGCATGATCGCCTGATTGACCAGCAGGTTGTGCAGCCCGGTCAGCAGCGGCCGCGCGATCAGGGTGATGGCCGCCATCCACAGCAGTTCGTCGCGGTGGCGCACGAAGAAATCCAGCCCCGACGCCCCGGCGACCAGATCGACGATGCGGGCGAGGAAGTCGAACATCGCCACCTCGACCAGCGCCAGCAGCAGTCCGGCCACCAGCGTGGCGGCGAACACCGGCCACACCGGGCGCAGGTAGAACGCATAGAAGCGCCACACCCCGCGTGGCGGCGTACGCGGATCGATGGCGGGGAACACGGGAATCAGCGACTCGAACCAGCGGAACATTGCGGGCCATCCTTCTGCAAGACGCGCAGCGTAGCCGATGCCGGTGTCCTCGCCATGTGCGTTCGCGCCGGGTGCCGCGGCGCACGCACGCGTTTCGTCTCAGGCGAACGGCCCGAAGCCGCTGCGGTAAACCGATGGCGCCACGCCCACATGGCGCCGGAACGCGGCCCGGAACGCCTCCAGCGTCGCGAAGCCGCAGGCCGCGGCGACCCGTTGCAGATCCAGCCGCCCTTCCTCGAGCAAGGCTTTCGCCGCACGCACGCGCCCCTGCTGCAGCCAGTGTGCCGGGGTGGTGCCGATCGCCGCCTTGAAACGGCGGTAGCAATTGCGTTCGCTCATCGCCGCGGCCCGCGCCAGGTCCGCAGCGCCGATGCCGGTGTGCAACTGCTGCCGCGCCCAGTCGAACACGCCGTCGAACGGATGGCGGCGTTGCATGGCGACCGGGCTGGCGACGAAGCTGAAGGCAGAGGCCTTCCGGCTTCGAGGTCGCGGCTGAAGCCGCTCCTACAACAAGCTGCACATGTCCAAGACCATCCGCATAGCCGACCCGGCTTCTTGTGGAAGGGACTTCAGTCCCGACGGCTGCCGAAGCCGGATACCACGCGGCTTCGATGTCGCGGCTGAAGCCGCTCCTACAACCAACTGGCCTGGCGATCGGTGCTTGTTTCCGATGCGATGCACCTAAACCAGGACAGCGGCCGACAGCATCGCAACAACCATCGCGCTCATTCCGCGCGGTGGCAGCACACGCCTAGCTTATTGCCGTCCAGGTCGCGGAAATACGCGCCGTAATAGTCCGGATGGTAGTGCGCGCGCAGCGCGGGCGGGCCTTCGCAGTGCCCTCCCTGGGCCAGCGCCAGCGCGTGGCAGCGATCCACCAGCGCCCGGTTCGGCGCCTGCAATGCGAGCATCTGGCCGTTGCCCGGCGCCGCCGGCTGGCCGTCGAAGGCACGGCCGATCAGCAGCAGCGGCCGCGGCGCGTGCGGCGCGGTCCAGCCGGCCCAGCCGCGCACGTCATCGCGGAACTTCAGTTGCAGCCCCAGCGCCTGCAGCAACGGCGCGTAGAACGCGAACGCGGCCGGGAAGTCGTTCACCCCGAGATGCACGTGCGAGAGCATCGGCATGGCCGCGCTCACGATGCGGCAGTCGTCGGGGTCAGCAGCAGGTCCTGGAAATCGAAGCTGAAATCGGTCAGCGGCGAGATCGCTTCCATGCGCACCTCGCGCACCTTGCCGTCCGGGGTCAGCGCGAAGTTGACGAAGGCATCGGCATTGAGCGAACGGTCGCGCCAGCGCACGATGAAGGTGTCGTGCTGCCAGTGCTGCAACGTGCCGACCAGCTGCGCGGTCTTGCTGAAGCGCAGTTCCAGTTGCTTGCCGCGCTGCACGATCGCCACCTCGCCGTACCACGGATCGCGATACGTGCCTGCGTAAGCTGCCAGCGGCAGCGACGGTTTAGAGCTGGCATCGCGCGCAGCCTGGTGCTTGCTCCAGTCCTCGTCGGCCTTCGCGTCGGCCTTGGCCACGGCAGCGGCATAGGCGGCGGTCCAGTCGGTCGGCGGCGCGCCCAGGTAAGCGTCGAGCACCTGCAGGGTCAGCGCGTTGAACGCCACGCCCACTTCCTGGTTGGTCAGCACGATCACGCCCAGTTGCTGTTCCGGCAGCAGGGTCAGCCGCGACACCATGCCCGGCCAGCCGCCGGTGTGCCAGACCAGCTTGTGCCCGCGGTAGTCGCTCAGGCTCCAGCCCTCGCCATAGCCGGCGAAGTTCGGCCTGGCCGGCAACAGTTGCGGCACGCTCGGCTCGGCGATGGCGATCGGGGTGATCACCTGCCACATCTCCTGCTGCCGCTGCGCGCTGAACAGACGCCGCTCCTGGCCATCGGCCGATGGCAGGCGGCCGCCGTCGAGCTGCACCTGCATCCACTTGGCCATGTCGTGCACGCTGGCGTAGATGCCGCCGGCGCCGGAATTATTCGACCAGGTCAGCGGCGGCACCGGGCGCAGCTCGCGGAAGTCGAACTTGGCATGGCCCACCGCCGCGCGGTCGCCGGGCTGCAGGTAGTCGCTATTGATACGCGCGCCGCTCATGCCCACCGGCACGAAGATGCGCTGGCGTACGAACTCGGCGTAGGACTGCCCGGAGACCTGCTCGATCAGCTTCTGCGCCACCGCGTAGAGGATGTTGTCGTAGGCATAGCGGTCGCGGAAACCGCCCTTCAGCGGCACGTGCGCCAGGCGCCGCACCACTTCTTCGGTGCTGTAGCTGGTGGCCGGCCAGAACAGCAGGTCGCCGGCGCCCAGGCTCAGTCCGCTGCGGTGGCTGAGCAGGTCGCGCACGCGCATCTCGCGGGTCACGTAGGGATCGGCCATCTGAAACCACGGCAGGTGCTCGATCACCCGGTCGTCGAGTTTCAGCTTGCCCTCGTCGGCCAGGATCGACAGCGCCGCGGCGGTGAACGCCTTGGTGTTGGAGGCGATCGCGAACAGGGTCTGCGCGTCCACCGGCTCGGGCTTGCCCAGTTCGCGCACGCCGTAGCCGCGCTCCAGCACCACCTGCCCGTCCTTGACGATGGCGATGGCGATGCCGGGCACGTCGAACTGCTTGCGCACCCGCTCCACCCGCGCATCCAGATCCTGCAGCGCAGGCGGCACTGCGGCGTCCACCGGAGCGGGCGCCTGCGCCTGCGCGGTGGCGGTCATCGCCAACAACAGGCAGCCCATCGACAGGGTCTTCAAATCGGTATCTCCAGCAGGGAAAGGAACAGGCGCCGGCACGCTCACGCCGGGAGCAACGCCTGCGCGGCGACCAGCACCCCGTTGCGATCAGCGTACAGCCAGTGCCCGGGCAGGAACGCCACCCCGGCGAACCGCAGCGGCACATCGACCTCGCCGAGGCCGCGTCTTTCGGTCTTGCGCGGGCACGCGGCCAGCGCCTGCACGCCCAGCGGCAACGCCGCCAAGGCCTCCACGTCGCGCACGCAGCCATGCAGCAACAGCCCGGCCCAACCGTTGCGCACCGCGTTCTCGGCGATCTGGTCGCCGAGCAGGGAGCGGCGCAGCGAGCCCTGCCCGTCGACGACGATGACGCGGCCGGCACCGGGGGTGGCCGCAAGTTCGCGCACCCGCGCGTTGTCCTCGAAGCAGCTGACGGTGACGATCGCGCCGCAGAACGCGGCGTGGCCGCCGTAACTGCGGAACAGCGGTTCGGCGACCTGCACCTCGGGATGGGCGTCGCACAGATCGGGCGTGGTCCAGGTCATGGTCGGTCGGGGCAGTCGGCGTTGCCTGGATGGTAGCGCGACGCATGCGGCAGCGGCCATGCATGCGGCAACGGCGCGGACTGCGGCACACTGCGCCTCCCCTGTCCGCGCCGGCGTGTATGCCATGACAGATCTCTTCGACTCCGCCCCGGCCGCGCCGGACGGCATCCGCGTCGGCATCGGCGGCTGGACCTATGCGCCGTGGCGTGGCGGCCGGTTCTACCCGCAAGGGCTGGTGCAGCGCCGCGAGCTGGAATACGCCAGCCGCCATGTCAGCAGCATCGAGATCAACGGCACCTACTACGGCACGCAGAAACCGGACACCTATGCGCGCTGGCGCGACGCGGTGCCGGACGATTTCCTGTTCTCGGCCAAGGCGCCCAAGCGCATCACCGGCATGCGCAAGCTGGCCGCGGCCGGCGCGCAGATCGAGGACTTCGTCGGCGGCATCGCTACGCTCGGCGACAAACTCGGCCCGCTGCTCTGGCAATTCGAGCACGGCCGCACGCTCGAGCTCGACGAGCTCGCCGCGTTTCTGGACCTGCTGCCGCAGCAGGCCGCCGGCCGCCGCTTGCGGCATGTGCTGGAGGTGCGCGACCCGGCCTGCGTCGGGCCACCCCTGCTGGAGCTGGTGCGCCGCCACGGCGTGGCCACGGTGTTCACCGATTCGCCCGACTTCCCTTGCTTCGCCGATCTCAGCAGCGACTTCGTCTACGCGCGGCTGATGCGCAGCCGCGCCGAACTGGCGCACGGCTATGCGCCCAAGGAATTGCGCGCCTGGTCGGCGCAGGCGCAGGCCTGGCGCCGCGGCGAGGATCCGCACGCGCTGCCGCATGTCGGCGCGGCGACTGCGGCGGCCAGGCCGCGCGAGGTGTTCGTCTATTTCATCAGCGCCGCCAAGGAACGCAATCCGGCCGCGGCAATGGCGCTGCTGGCCGAACTCGGCACGCGCTGAGCGAACGGCGGCGGCGCCAGCGACTGCGGGCAAAAGCGACCGACGGCACAGTGCCGCTGCGACATGCGACTGAACCCAGCACAGACGGCGCGGCGCCGCGACACCCAGCGCGCCATGCAGTTGCAGTAAAAGCACTAACGCAGAATGACACCGGCGCATGTCGGCGTCGGATGCGACTTTTTTCAAGAGGACGTCCAAACCCGATGCAGATCAAGCAAACGCTCGAACGCATTCCAGGCGGCATGATGCTGGTGCCCTTGTTCCTCGGCGCCGCCTGCCATAGCGCATGGCCGCAGGCCGGGGCCTTCCTCGGCTCGTTCAGCCAGGGCCTGATCGGCGGCGTGGTGCCGATCCTGGCGGTGTGGTTCCTGTGCATGGGTGCCTCGATCCAGCTGCGCGCCAGCGGCCGGATCCTGCGCCAGTCGGGCGTGCTGCTGCTGACCAAGCTCGGCGTGGCCTGGCTGGTGGCGGTGCTCGCGGCGCGGGTGCTGCCGCCGGACGGGATCGCGCAAGGCTGCTGGAAAGGCATCTCGGTGCTGGCCCTGGTCGCGGCGATGGACATGACCAACGGCGGGCTGTTCGCCTCGCTCATGCAGCAGTACGGCAAGCCCGGCGAAGCCGGTGCGGTGGTGCTGATGTCGGTGGAATCGGGGCCGTTGATGACGATGCTCATCCTCGGCAGCGCCGGCGTCGCCGTGTTCGAGCCACGCCTATTTCTGGGCGCGGTGCTGCCGCTGCTGGTCGGCTTCGCGCTCGGCAATCTGGATCCGCAGCTGCGCGCGCTGTTCGCCGCGGCGGTGCCGGCACTGATCCCGTTCTTCGCCTTCGCGCTGGGCAATACGCTGGATCTGCACGTGATCGCCAGCGCCGGGGTGCCCGGCGTGCTGCTCGGTCTGCTGGTCGTCGTGGTCACCGGGATCCCGTTGCTGTTCGCCGATCGGCTGCTCGGCGGCGGCAGCGGCAGCGCCGGCATCGCCGCCTCCAGCACTGCCGGCGCCGCGGTGGCGACGCCGGCGCTGATCGCGGCGATGGCGCCGCAGTTCCGTGCAGCCGCCCCGGCCGCCACCGCGCTGGTGGCGACCTCGGTGATCGTGACCTCGCTGCTGGTGCCGCTGCTGACCGCATTGCACGCACGTGCATGCGCCAGGCGCGCCCCGCCCGGCAGCTGACGCGCGGCTGGTGAGGCGCAGCTGGCGACGCGATTGCGGAATCCACGCAAAAACCGCCGTTCGCCGCGTCGCCGGTTTACGCGACAATAGGCGCCATGCCCCTGCACCCCACCAGCAAAGCCCAGCTGCAAATCCACTTCTGCGTGCTGCTGTGGGGCATCACCGCGATCCTGGGCAAGCTGATCACGCTGCCGGCGCTGCCGCTGGTGTGGTGGCGGATGCTGATGGTGGTGGCGGCGCTGGCGCTGCTGCCGCGGGTGTGGCGCGGGCTGGCCGCGCTGACACCGAAGCTGCTGCTCGGCTACACCGTGGTCGGCGCCCTGGTCGGCCTGCACTGGCTGACCTTCTACGGCGCGATCAAGCTGGCCAACGCCTCGGTGGCGGCAACCTGCATCGCGCTGGCGCCGGTGTTCACCGCGGTGATCGAACCGTGGGTGGCCAAGCGCCCGTTCCGTCCCAGCGAACTGGTGTTCGGCCTGGCGGTGCTGCCGGGTGTGGCGCTGGTGGTCGGCGGGGTGCCCGACGGGATGCGCGCCGGGGTCGTGGTCGGCGCAGTGTCGGCACTGTTCGTCGCCGCGTTCGGTTCGCTCAACAAGCGCCTTGTCGATCACGCCGACCCGCTGACCGTGACCGCCGTGGAACTGGGCGCCGGCACCCTGACCCTGACCGTGCTGGCGCCGCTGCTGCCGTTCGTGCTGCCGGCGCTGAGCGGCCCGCTGCTGGTGCTACCGAGCCTGCACGACACCCTGCTGCTGCTGGCCCTGGCGCTGCTGTGCACGCTGCTGCCGTTCGCCCTGGCGCTGGTCGCGCTGCGCCGGCTCAGCGCCTATGCTGTGCAACTGGTGACCAACCTGGAGCCGGTCTACGCGATCGTGTTCGCGATCGTACTGCTGGACGAGCAGAAACAACTCACCGCGCTGTTCTACCTCGGCGTGGCGGTGATCCTGGGCGCGGTGTTCCTGCATCCGCTGCTGACCCGCGCCAGGCGGGTGCGGCACCCGGAACTGCTGGCGACCTGCGAAGCGAAGAACGCGCTGGAGTGAGCGCGCCGGCGGCGCGGTTCATTCCGCCAGCGAGACGCAATCGCGGCCGGCGCGCTTGGCTCGGTACAGCGCCAGATCGGCGCGCTTGAGCACCTGCTCGGCGCTCTCGCCCGGCTGCAAGGCGGCCACGCCGACGCTGGCGGTCAGCGCCACGCCCAGCTGCAGCAGGGCGGTTTCCTGGCGCAGCGTCTCGCATTCGTGCATGGCCTGGCGCGCGTCCAGCCCCGGCAGCAGGATCGCGAATTCCTCGCCGCCGTAGCGTGCGACCAGGCTGCCCGGCGGCGTCTGCGCGCGCAGCATGTCGGCCAGCGCCAGCAGGACCGCGTCGCCCTTGTCGTGGCCGTGCAGGTCGTTGATGTGCTTGAAATAGTCAAGGTCCAGCAAGGCCACGCTGAGTGGCGCGGGGCTGGACTGCGCCGCATCCGCATTGATCATCAGCGCAGTGGCGAAGGCGCGGCGGTTGAGCAGCCCGGTCAACGGATCGGTGCGCGACTGCTTGAGCAGTTCGGCGTTGAGCGATTCCAGCGATGCCTGGTACCCGGCCAGCTGCTGCTCGTAGCAGTCGCGTTCGCGCAGTTGCTGCGCCAGCGCATGGCTGGTGCGGCGCAGTTCGATCAACTGCATCACCTGCCGCGACAGCGCCTGCAGCGCCACCACCTGCTCCGGCTCCAGCGTGCGCGGGCGGCAGTCGAGCACGCACAGCGCGCCAACCGCCAGCCCCTCGCTGTTCAACAGCGGCGCGCCCGCGTAGAAGCGGACGCCGACCTCGGTGACCAGCGGATTGAACGCGAACCGCGGATCCGCGGCCGCGTCGCGGACCACCAGCACGTCCTGCGGCGCAAGGATGGTGTGGCCGCAGAACGAGTCGTCGCGCGCGGTACTGAGCAGGGTGACGTTGCGCTGCGACTTGAGCCACTGCCGCTCCTCGTCGACCAGCGAGATCAGCGCCGATGGCGTGTCGCACAGGCTGGCGGCGATGCCGACCAGGTCGTCGTAGGCGGCCTCCGGCGCGGTGTCCAGAATCTGCAACGCATGCAAGGCGCGCAGGCGTTCGGCTTCGTTGTCGGGCTTGCGTGGCTTGATCACGGGAGCGGGATGCGGGATGCGGGATGCGTCGCGGAGTATCGCCAATTCCGGCACAAATGCCAGTGAAAAGCCGCGCCGCGGCCGGCCTCACCAGTCCTGGCGCTGCGGCAGCAGGCCGCGCAGCTCCTGCTCGGTGAGGTTGCGCCACTGCCCCGGCTTCAGCGCGCCGAGCTTGATGTTGTCGATGCGCACGCGGCGCAACTGGGTGACGCGGTAGTCGAACGCGGCGGCCATCAGCCGGATCTGCCGGTTCAGGCCCTGCTCGAGCACGATGCGGAAACCGAACTTGGCGATGCGCGCGGTGCGGCACGGCAGCGTGGTCTCGTTGTGCACGCGCACCCCGCGCGCCATGCCGCGCAGGAATTCGTCGCTGACCGGCTTGTTCACCGCCACCAGGTACTCCTTCTGGTGGCGGTTCTCGGCGCGCAGGATCTCGTTGACGATGTCGCCGTTGCTGGTCATCAGGATCAGGCCCTCGGACTCCTTGTCCAGGCGCCCGATCGGAAAGATACGCTGCTCGTGGCCGACGAAATCGACGATGTTGCCCTTGACCTCGCTCTCTGTCGTGCAGGTCACCCCGACCGGCTTGTTCAGCGCGATATAGACGTGGCGGCGGCCGGATTTCTGCTTGGCGCGCGCGCGCAGCGGCTGGCCATCGACCTGCACCTCGTCGCCCTCGCCCACCACCGCGCCGACCCCGCCGGGCCGACCATTGACGGTCACGCGGCGCGCCGCGATCAGCCGGTCGGCCTCGCGGCGCGAACAGTAGCCGGTTTCGGCGATGTGCTTGTTGAGGCGGGTGCTCATGGGGCCGGGACTCGGGGCTGGGGACTCGGCAAAGCCGGCGATGCGTTGGCGGCGGCCGCGATGGACGCTACGACGGCGGCAGCTGCGTGCCGCCGCTGCGCGGCCAGGTGCGCGGGGAGAGCAACGCTCCCCGCTGCAGCCGCTCAGCGCTTGGGCGGACCCTTGCGCGGCGGGCGATCGCCGGCCTTGTCGGCCATGCGCGTGGCGGCGCCGGCCGGGCGCGGGCCGGCCGCGTTCGGGCGGCCGCCGGGCTTGCCGGCGGCACGCGCGAACTTCGGCTTGAACGGCGCGCTGGCGCCGGCCGCGGCGTCGTCGAGCTTGCGCATCTGCAGTTGCTGGCCGGACACCCAGACCTTCTTCAGGTGGGTCAGCAGCTCGTTCGGCATGTCCGCCGGCAGGTCCAGCACCGAATGGTCGTCGTGGATGTCGATACGGCCGATGTACTTGCTCTCCAGGCCGGCTTCGTTGGCGATCGCGCCGACGATGTTGGCCGGCTTGACCCCGTGCTGGTGGCCGACCTCGATGCGGTAGGTCTCCATGCCTACTTCCGGCTCGCCGCGCGGCGCCTTGGGTGCCTTGTCGCGGCGCGGCGCCTCGAAGCTGCCGACGTCGCGCTGGTAGTCGAAGTCGGGGCCATGTCCGGCCGGCGCGGGACGCGGCGCACGCGGTGCGCGCTCGCCTTCGTCGCGGCGCGGCGGACGGGCTTCGCGGTCGAACTTGGGCTCGAACTTGGGACGTTCGGTACGCTCGCCGCGGTCGGCGCGCTCGCGGCGGTCGGCGCCCGGGCGCTCGAAGCGCTCGCCTTGCGGCGCGCGCGCGCGCTCCGGGGCCAGCAGCAGCGGCGTGTCGCCCTGCAGCAGGCGCGCCAGCGCCGCGGCCACTTCGACCATCGGCACGTTCTTCTCGGTCTCGAAGCGCTGCAGCAGATCGCGGTAGGTGTCGATGCCGCCGCTGGCGATGGTCTCGCTGATCTTCTCCATGAAGCGGGTCACGCGCTGGTCGTTGACAGCGTCCACGCTCGGCAGCTGCATCTCTTCGATCGGCTGCCGGGTGGCGCGTTCGATCGCGCGCAGCATGCCCTTCTCGCGCGGGCTGACGAACAGGATCGCCTCGCCGCTGCGGCCGGCGCGGCCGGTGCGGCCGATGCGGTGCACATAGCTTTCGGTGTCGTACGGGATGTCGTAGTTCAGCACGTGGCTGATCCGCTCCACGTCCAGGCCGCGTGCGGCCACGTCGGTGGCGACCAGGATGTCGAGCTTGCCGTCCTTGAGCTGCTGGATCACCCGCTCGCGCTGCGACTGCTGGATGTCGCCGTTGATCGCCGCGGCGGCCAGACCGCGCGCCTGCAGCTTCTGCGCCAGCTCGTCGGTGGCGGCCTTGGTGCGCGCGAACACGATCATCGCGTCGAACGGTTCCACTTCCAGGATCCGGGTCAGCGCATCGAGCTTGTGCAGCCCGCTGACCGCCCAGTAACGCTGGCGGATGTTCGCCGACGTGGTGGTCTTGGAGGCGATGATGACTTCGGCAGGATCGTTCAGATAGGTCTGCGCGATGCGCTTGATCGCGGTCGGCATGGTCGCCGAGAACAGCGCCACCTGGCGCGAGGCCGGCAGCTTCTTCAGCACCGCCTCGACGTCGTCGATGAAGCCCATGCGCAGCATCTCGTCGGCTTCGTCGAGCACCAGCGTGCGCAGTTCGGACAGGTCCAGGGTGCCGCGCTCGAGATGGTCGATGACCCGCCCCGGGGTGCCCACCACCACGTGCACGCCGCGCTTGAGCGCCGACAGCTGCTGCACATAGGGCTGGCCGCCGTACACCGGCAGCACCTGGAAGCCGGGGATCGCCGCGGCATAGCGGTGGAACGCCTCGGCGACCTGGATCGCCAGCTCGCGGGTCGGCGCCAGCACCAGCGCCTGCGGCTTGCGCTGGTTGAAGTCCAGCCGCGACAGGATCGGCAGCGCGAACGCGGCGGTCTTGCCGGTGCCGGTCTGGGCCTGGCCGAGCAGGTCGCGGCCGGTCAGCAGCGCGGGAATGGTGGCCGCCTGGATCGGCGACGGCGACTCGTAGCCGACATCGGCCACGGCCTTCATCACAGCAGGCGAGAGGCCGAGATCTGCGAACAGCAGCGGCGCGGGGGTATCTTGGGACATGGGAGACTCCGGAGGCGCCGCAGCGAACCGGCAGGCGCAAAGAAGCGCATTGTGCGCCTTGACGGGCCGCATGTCTAAACCAGGTGAACGATGCCGTTCAGGCGTGAGAAACCTCGGCCTGCCGCGAACCACCTTGCAGACCTTTCCGCGACCCGCCCCATGCCCGACGCCCCCACCCCCGCCGCACCGCCTCCGGCCGACTTCGCCACGCTGTTCCAGGCGCACCGCGGCATCGCCGCGAAAGTGGCCGGCAGCTATTGCCGGCACCCGGACGACCGCGCCGACCTGATCCAGCAGATCGCCGCCCAGGCCTGGCGGGCGTTCCCGCGCTACGACCGGCAGCGGCCGTTCTCCACCTGGCTGTACCGGATCGCGCTGAACGTGGCGATCGGCGAGTTGCGCGGGCGCACCCGCGCGCACAGCCAGACTCTGCCGCTGCAGGATATGGACCTCGCCGACCCGCACGCCGCCGACCCGGAGCGCGAACGCCAGGTGCAGGCGCTGTACCGCTTCATCGCGCAGCTGCCGGCGCTGGAGCGGGCGCTGGCGCTGCTGTACCTGGACGAGCGCCCGCAGCGCGAGATCGCCGAGATCCTGGGCATCGGCGAAAGCAACGTCTCCACCAGGATCGGCCGCCTCAAGCAACGCCTCCGCGACGAACTCTAAAATCCCCCTGACAGGAACCCATCATGCATCCCGACGAACTGAAACACGCCTGGCAGGCGCTGGAGCGGCGCCTGCAGCGCCACGACGACCTGCACCTGCAGCACCTGCTCGATCGGCGCGTGCGCGGCAGCCTGCGCCCGCTGTTGTGGGGCCAACTGCTGCAACTGCCGTTCGGCCTGGGCTGCATTGCCCTGACCGGCCTGCTGTGGAGCCGGGGCGGGACGCTGCCGGCGCCGCTGATCGCCGCCGGGGTGGCGGTGCATGCGTATGGTGTGATCGCCGTGGCGATGGCCGGCATCGTCCTGGGCCGACTGCTGCAGCTCGACTACAGCGCGCCGGTGCTGCAGATCCAGCGTCAGATCGCGCATACCCGCCGCTGCTACGTGCGCAGTGCTGTGGTCTGCGGGCTGTCGTGGTGGCTGCTGTGGGTGCCGCTGCTGATGCTGCTTGGCGCGCTGGCCGGCATCGATCTGCAGGCGCGTGCGGCCGGCCTGGTGTGGACCGGACTCGGCGTGGGAGTGGCCGGCATCGCCGCCAGCGTCTGGCTGTACCGCTGGTCGCGCCGCCCCGGCCGGCCGCGGCTGACGCGGATCGTCGACGACCTGCTGGGTGGCTCGAGCTTGCGCCAGGCCAGCCGCCTGCTCGAGGAGGCCGAGCGCTTCGGCCACGACTGAGTGCAGCCGCCGCTGCGCCGCGATGTGGGCAGCGTTTGTCCATCGCCTCGCGTGGCGGCGCGAAGTCCGAGCGTTTCGCCCGCGAATGACCGACAATGAGCGCCGATTTCCGAACAGCGTCCCCCATGCAGACCATCGATCTCCAGTTAGAAAGCGACTACGTCGAACTCAAGCACCTGTTGAAACTGACCGGCGTATGCGACAGCGGCGGCGCGGCCAAGACCGTCATCAGCGAAGGCCATGTGCGCGTGGACGGCGAAGTCGAGCTGCGCAAGGCCTGCAAGATCCACGCGGGCCAGGTGGTCGCGCTGCACGACGTGCAGATCCGGGTGATCGGCAAGGCATGAGCGAACGCGCGGGCGATGTGCAACGCGGCCTCGCCCAGTTCATTGCCGGGGCTGATGCACACCGCCTCGCCCGCACGCCGCAACCCCAGGCGCTTTCCAACATCTGTGTCAGGCAACGATTTTTTGTGGGAGCGACTTCAGTCGCTCCCACAATGCTTCGCCAAGCGCATAGGACAGCCGGCATCCGCGTGCCGATCTTCAGGCCATATGCCGCCAATACCAGGTGGCGCTGGCTTTTGTAGGAGCGGCTTCAGCCGCGACCGGAACTTTCCTGGTAACGCCCGGTCGCGGCTGAATCCGCTCCTACAGGGTGTAACTGGGCAATAGACCGGGTGCGCGGTAGCTGGCGGCTCGGCTTTCGCTGCGACTCGCCGAGCAACGGCATAGGCCTCCCCGGCATCCCGCGCGTGCGCGCCTCAGCGCGCACGCGCCGCGCCGCGCTGGGTCAGGTGCGCGGCGATCGCGCGCTTGAACGGCGCCACCCGGTCGGCCACGCGCAGCGCCGCGTTGCGCAGCGCGCGCGCCGGCAGGCGGTCGTCGGTGTACAAGGCGGCGATCGCATTGGTCGCCTCGTACAGCGGGCGCGTGGCCAGGCGGTGGCCGCGTTCGTAGCCGGCCAGCAAGGCCGGCGCGGCGATGTCGCGGCCCTGCGCCGCTGCCGCATGCAGCGCACGCGCCAGCCGCGCCTGGCTCTGCAGGCCGAAGTTGAACCCGTGCGCGGTCACCGGATGCATGCCCACCGCGGCGTCGCCGATCAGCGCGTAGCGCCTGCCGACGAAGCGCTGCGCGTACACCGCGACCAGCGGATACACCTGCGGCCGCACGCTCGGCGTCATTGCGCCGAGCCGGTGTTCGAAGCGGGCGCCGATCTCCGCGCCCAGTGCGGCGGCGTCCATCTCCAGCAGCGCCTGCGCGCGCTGCGGCGGCAGGGTCAACACCGCCGAGGCCTGGTTGCCGTGCAGCGGCAGCAGCGCCAGAGTCTGGCCGTAACCGAACCACTCCCAGGCGGTGTGGTGGTGCGGGCGCGCGTGACGCACCCGGCACACCAGCATGCTGCGGCCGAAATCGCGCATCTGCGCGCCGATGCCGCACATGCGCCGGGTGCTGGAGAAGCGGCTGTCGGCCGCCACTACCAGGCGCGCGCTCAGCGCCTGGCCACTGGACAGGGTCAGCTGCGCCTGCGTGTCGTCGCAACGCAGCGCCTGCACCGACACGCCGTCGAGCAGGCGCAGTCCCGGTTGCGCCTGCACCGCCGCGAACGCGGCGCGACGGATCAGGTGGTTGGGCACCAGCCAGCCCAGGTCGCCGTGGCGGTCCTGACTGGCGGCGAAGGTCAGCGCGAACGGCGAGGAGCCGTTCATCACCCGCGCATCGCGCAGCGGCGCGATCGCATCCGGATCGATCCGCGACCACAGGTCGAGCTGTTCCAGCAGGGTGCGCGAGGCGTGGGTCAACGCGATCTCGCGGCCGTCGAAGGCGGCAGCGGCCAGGGCCGCGCGCGGCTGCGGTTCGATCAGCGCCAGCGACAGCCCGCTGCCGGCCAGCGAACGCGCCAGGCACAGGCCCGCCGGGCCGGCACCGACGATGGCGATATCCACCTGCATGGCGGCGCTTCCGGTAATAGACGCGGCCAGCATAAACCCGCGGCGCGACGCGGCATTGATCTGGATCAGCGCTGCGGCAAACGGTCGCAGCGCAGTGGGTCAGACCCCCGCTGCGGCCGCGCCCCCGCACAGCGCGCAAGGCCGCCGGCGCTGCTTCAGGACAACAATGCCCACACCAACTGCAGGATCGACCACAGCGACACCGCCCACACCAGGCTGCGCAGATACGGCACGCCGGCCGCGTACAACGGCACGTAGGCCAGCCGTGCCCCGAAATACAGCTGCGCGGCCAGTGCGGTATGCGCACTGCCCTTGCCCATCGCCACCACCGCCAGCGCCGCGGCGGCGAACATCGGGAAGGTCTCCAGGAAGTTGCGCAGCGCGCGCTCCAGGCGCCCGGCCACGCCGGCGGGCGGCGCCTGCGGCGCGTCGCGCGCGCCGGCATTCCATTTCAGGCCGCGCTGCGCGGTGACGAACGCGGCGGCCAGCAGCAGTTGCACGATTCCGAGCAGGATCGCCCAGGCCAGCATGCGGATTTCGATCGTCATCGGAGCCTCGGACAGTTGCGGAAAGGCAAGTATCCCACGGCAAAGCCGGGGGACTCTCGCGATTGGTCTAGAGCGAGAAGCCTCGGGAGAGGTCTCGGGCATGGCTTATCAAGCTATTGCCATGTAAAACACATTTCGATATTCTTCGCAAAATCAACACGGAAGTCATGATTGTGAAGAAAAAGCAGCTCACCATCGTTGTTATTTTGCTTGGCGCCGCCTTT
This sequence comes from Xanthomonas translucens pv. undulosa, assembly GCF_017301775.1. Taxonomy (NCBI): domain Bacteria; kingdom Pseudomonadati; phylum Pseudomonadota; class Gammaproteobacteria; order Lysobacterales; family Lysobacteraceae; genus Xanthomonas; species Xanthomonas translucens. Next base: position 4,053,409 of record NZ_CP063993.1, on the reverse strand, counting down.
ATAACCGCGCTATTTTTCTATTATTTTAAATCCAAGAATAATAGCAATGTGATTGACAGCACTGCAGCTAGTGATCGACCTGAGTCACCAGCATTCAAAAGTCAAAATACTTTAAATGCACTTATAACCACGGATAAGGTGCCAGCGAAGTTCACTCAGATGGTAGGGCCAAAGGCGTTTGTCATAACTCGGACTGGTGACTTTCGACCCCATGGGAATGCTCTGGATTACGTCAACTCCCTATTGGATTCGTCCAAAAAAGGGAACGCTCTCGCCACGTTCAATATCTACCTGGCAGTTCTCGACTGTAAAGGCGCGTATTCTACAGATGATCTAAACAGCTTCAATGCCATGAAGGAAGTTGGTGCCGATAAGAATTTCCTGAAAGATTACGAGCGGAGACTTGATGAATGCTCAAGTTTAGTTGGAAATAACGAGATCATGCAGGGGGAATGGCTCATCACAGCTGCGCAACAGGGTTCTATTGAGGCAATGATTCTATATTCCATAGATACCAAATCAGCCATTGGGCCTTCGGACACTTTCATCAAGAATCCCGATAAAGTAATTAAATGGAAAACCAACGCCATGGGTTTTCTCGAAAATGCTGCATCCAAGGGTAGCATTGATGCCGTCGTAAGACTGGCTGACGCTTATGAGGACGGAATACTCGCAAAAGAAGATCAAACGAGCGCCTACGCATATTATCTAGCCGCTCAGAGAGCATACCCAAATTCCGTTTCAAGCGAAAAGATGAAACGTTATCAAAATTCATTGAGAGCCGATCAGCAGCAGGCGGCAACCAATAGAGCAAACGCAATATACCAATCCTGCTGCGCAAACTAGGAATGAAATTATGTCGAACGGAACGGTTAAAAGGAAGTTTTTTTTATCGACAGAGTTTATCGCATTGGGACTGGTAGGAATTTATGCTTACGCCGATGAGTCCAAGATGTATGGGCCATATGCCTGCTCAACATGTACGGTCGACACTCCGATGCTGATTCCAATACCAAGGATTACATTAATAAAAAAGTCTCTGAAATGGAGAACAAATTTTTTCCAACAAATGTTAATGTAGGCGATAAGATCGTAGTGTGTAATGCGAATGCATGTGTCACCTATACGAAAACCGACAGCAACCGCTGGCTCGGCAACACAGCTGTACCAAGGACCACTAGCAGTAACGGCGGCGGTGGCGGTGGCGGTGGCGAAGGGGGTGGTGGTGGTGGTGGCGGCGGCAGTAGCGGCGGTGTGAACTTACCAGGCGGCTGTATAGGGCATTGCAATGGCACTGTCACCGTAGGCGGAAGGTAAGTATCCCACGGCAAAGCCGGGGGCTTTAAAAGCCGGGGGCTTTAGATGTATGAGCCGCTCAAAGCGGCTGGCGGGGGCGCTGCGCGCTCCCCTTGGATGGGCCGCCTTAGGGCGGCCCTTGTGATGGGTCTAGGGCGCGACGCGTGCGCGCGTCAGGTCGGCGGACCGACGTGGTAACCGACCAGGCGCCAGGTCTTGTCCTCGTCCAGGCGCAGCGAGACCAGTTCGCGCACCGGCTGCGGCGCGTTGGCGAACCGGCTGGGGAAACTGACGTTGACGTAGACCCCCGGCGGCACCTGCGACCCCGCCGTGTACTGCACCCGCGCCACGCTGGCGACGCCGCGGCCGAGCAGCGCGCCCAGGCGTGCACGGTCGGCATCGACCTGGCGCACGAACGCCTCGCGCGCGACCGCCTTTTTGGCCACCGCCGATGCGCCATCCCACAGCTCGCCGCTGCGGCCGGCATCGACCAGCTGCGCGGCGCGCAAGCCGGCCTGCGCCATCTGCGCGTCCTGCTTGGACAGCGGCCCCGGCGCGGCAGGATCGGCATGCCTGGCCGCGGCGAGCTTGGCGGCGGCGGGCTTGGGCGCCACAGGCTGGGCCGGCGCGGACGGCGCAGGGACGCTCTGCGTCGGTGCGGTCGGTACGGTCGGTGCGGTCGGTACGGTCGGTGCGGGCTGCGCCGCTGCCGCGAACGCAGCAGCGGCGAGCAACGCGGGCAACAGGCGAAGAAACAACGGCATGGGCATCGCTCAGGCAGTGCGGTGACGGCGGGGGCCGCAGTCTACGCCGGCCATGTGCGCCTGCGCAGCGCCGCTCACGGCTCCTCGCCCGGCACGGCCGCGGCCGCCGGCACCGCGTAGCGCTGCCGGTGCCAGGCATGCCAGCTGACCCCCAAGGCCCAGGCGGTGCCGCCCAGCAGCCCGGCCAGGCTCAGCAGCGAGGCCATCCGCGCGATGGCCTGCGCATGCGCGCCGCTGGCGAAGTGCAGCAGCAGTTCGGCGACCAGGAAGCCGCCCAGCACCAGCAACGCCGGCGGCAGGTACAGCCGCACCATCAGCCTGGTTCCGATCGCCATGCGCCTGCTCCCGAAGTGGATGGCGCGGACGCTAGCGCCGCCCCGGTGCCTGGCACGTGAACGCCGGTCGCAGCGCGCAGCCGGCGTTCAGGCGCCGGGCGAGGCCAGCGGCAACGTGGCCACGTCGATTTCCGACAGCGGACTTTCCGCCGGGCAGGCCTGGTCGGGGAAACCGAAGCGCTGCTTCAGCGCCTGGCCGCAGGCGGTCAGCGTCTCCAGGTCCACGCCCTTGGCCTTGCACTCGTGGTCGAAGGCGATCAGGAACGCGTCCTTGCGCCGCACGAAATCGTCGCCGCATTTGCGCAGCTGCTTGATCCGCTCCAGGTCGTCCTGCACCGCGTTGGTGCCGTCCAGCCCGTATTGCTTGAGTTCGTCGTTGCTGAGCAGACGCAGGCTGCGATTGGGCACGGTCATCATCAGGTCGGCCACCGCCACCGCCACGCCGTTGCGCTCCAGGTAGTCCTTGACGTTGCCGTAGACCTCCTGCAGCTCGCGGTTGAGTTCGGCGCGCGAGGTCGCGGTGGAACTGATCCGCATCATGCGGTGGATGCCGACCTTGCCGGAGATCAGCCGGTTGTCGCCGGCCGCGAGCACGAACACGCAGGCGCTGTGGCAGATCGAGCCCTCGCGCACCCAGATGGTCCAGCCGGACTCCCCGATCGCATCGCCGGCGCGGATCGCCGCCTCGACCTGGCCGCCGCTGGAATCCAGGTCCAGCACGCGCTTGCCGATGCCGGCGTGCGCGGCGACCTCGGCCAGGCGCCGCACCATCGCGGCGAAACCGGCGTTGATCTTGCCTTCGTAGCGCACCCGCAGCAGGCCGCGCTCGCGACATGGCGCCAGCGCCGCCTCGATGGTGGGCCGGTCCAGCCCGGCCAGCGCCTCGCCGTCGCCGGCCGCGGCCGCATAGTCGGTGGCGCAGCTGACGAACGCCTCGCCGTTCTCCAGCGCGGCCGCGTCCCACAGGTCGGTGCCGGCGTCATTGGCCGGTTTCGGCTTGGCCGCAGGCGGTGGCACTGGGGGCGGCGGCGGCGTCCCCACCGAGACCATGTGCTCACCATCGCCGGGCGGGCTATCGGCCATGGTCCTGCCGGCGGACGGCGCGCCCGGCTGGCACGACACCAGGCCCGCACAGCACAACGCCAGCCACCAGGTTTTGCAGGGGAAAGACAAGATAGGGAAATCCGCAGCGGAGAGGCGGCGCATGGGCGATGCGCAGGGCTAGTCTAGTGCCGATCCGCATGCGCTTCCCAACTGCGCCTAAACCGCCGGCAGCGCGCCGCCAGCGGCCGCGCGGGGGCTGCCGCAACCATGTCCGAAAACGGCGAGTCTGCCGCGCCGGCGCGGACTAGACTGGCGCCATGTCCCAGCCCACCCTCGACGACCACGCCCGCTACGACCGCGCCCGCCTGGCCCGCGATGCGCGCTTCGACGGGGTGTTCTTCACCGCCGTGCGCAGCACCGGCATCTATTGCCGGCCGGTCTGCCCGGCGCCGGTGCCCAAGCGCAGCAACGTGCATTACTACCCCAGCGCCGCGGCCGCGGCGGCCGCCGGCTACCGCCCGTGCCTGCGCTGCCGGCCGGAGCTGTCGCCGGACGCGCAGCAGCACCTGGGCGAGGAATCGGTGCGGCGCGCACTGGCGCTGATCGCCGACGGCGCGCTGCAGGACGCCAGCGTCGAACGGCTCGCCGCCGAGGTCGGACTCAGCGCGCGGCAGCTGCAGCGCGTGTTCGTCGGCCAGCTCGGCGCCACCCCGGCGGCGGTGCATGCGACGCGGCGCCTGCTGCTGGCCAAGCAATTGCTGACCGAGACCGCGCTGCCGATCACCCAGGTCGCGCTGGCGGCCGGCTTCAACAGCCTGCGCCGCTTCAACGCCGCGTTCCTGGAAGGCTGCGGCATGCCGCCGTCGGCGATCCGCAAGCAACGCGCCGAGGTGCCCGGCGGCGATCTGCTGCTGCGCCTGGGCTATCGCCCGCCGCTGGACTTCGCGGCGATGCTGGCGTTCCTGCGCAAGCGCGCGATCCCCGGCATCGAGCGCATCGGCGAGGCCAGCTACGAGCGCGTGCTCGGCCCGCTCGACGCCTCCACCAGGATCCGCGTCGAAGCCGACCCGCAGCGCCACGAACTGCGCCTGCAGATCGCCGCGGCCGATCCGCGCGCGATCCCCGACATCGTGCGCCGGGTGCGCCGCATCTTCGACCTGGACGCCGACCTGCGCGCGGTGCACGCCACGCTCGGCGCCGAACCGCTGCTGGCGCGCGCGATCGCGCGGCGCCCGGGACTGCGCGTGCCGGGCGGCTGGGACGGCTTCGAGGTGGCGGTGCGTGCGGTGCTCGGCCAGCAGGTCAGCGTGGCCGGCGCGGCGACCCTGGCCGCGCGTCTGGTCGAGCGCCACGGCGCGTATCGACCGGGCCAGCCGCCCGGCCTGGACCGCGCATTCCCGGCGCCGCAGGACCTGCTGGACGCGCCGCTGGAGGCGATCGGCCTGCCGCGCTCGCGCGCCGCCACGCTCCGCGCTCTGGCCGCGGCGGTGGCCGGCGGACGCCTGCAGTTCCGCGCCGGCCAGCGCCTGTTCGAGTTCGTCGAGCGCGCAACCGCCCTGCCCGGCATCGGCGCCTGGACCGCGCACTACATCGCGCTGCGCGCGCTTGGCCAACCCGATGCGTTCCCGGCCGGCGACCTGGTCCTGCAACGCATGCTCGGCACCGACGGCGCGCGCCTGAGCAAACGCGCCACCGACGCCCGCGCGCAGGCCTGGCGGCCATGGCGCGCCTATGCCGTGCTGCACCTGTGGCATCTGGCCGGCGACCCACCCGAGGAGAGTCCCGCATGACTGAGCAACGCCTGTACTACGATGCCTTCGCCACTCCGATCGGCGAACTGAGCGTGGCCGTCGGCGCCCACGGCGTGCGCCACATCCTGTTTGCGGAGAACCGCTACGACGTGCGCGGCCGTGCCGACTGGATCCGCGACGCGGCGCCGGTGCGCGAAGCGCGGGAGCAGTTGCTGGCGTATTTCGCCGGCGAACGCGACCGCTTCGAGCTGCCACTGGCGCCGCGCGGCACCGCGTTCCAGTGCCTGGTCTGGCAGGCGCTGGCCGACATCCCGTTCGGCGTGACCTGGAGCTATGCGCAGCTGGCGCGGCATATCGGTCAGCCGCGTGCGGTGCGCGCGGTCGGTGCCGCCAACGGCCGCAATCCGCTGCCGATCGTGCTGCCCTGCCACCGGGTGATCGGCGCCAACGGCGCGCTGACCGGCTTCGGCGGCGGCCTGCCGACCAAGGCCGCGCTGCTGGCGCTGGAGCGGCGCGGCGCCGACCCCGCGCATGGCGCGCCGGCAGCGTTGTTCGATTGAGCGGCGGTGTCCCGACTCCGCGAAACGCTTCGCGCCGTCCTCTCACCTTTCCCCCTCTCCCGGGGGAAAGGGGCTAGGCCCTTCTCCCCCGGGACCATGGCCCCCTTTTCGGGGGAAGGTGGCCCGCAAGGCCGGATGCGGGTACGGGCGCGCCTCGTGCACACACTCCGCGAAACGCCCCGCGCGCCACAGCCTGTCTTCGTCAGGTCACCAGGCGCGCCTTATCATGCGCCGATGACGTCCATCGCCCTACGACTGGCAGGCGCCTGCGCGGCGCTGCTGCTCAGCGCCTGCGCCTCCACGCCCGCTTCTTCCAGCACCGCGACCATCGCACCGCAGGCCGCGTCCAGTGCGGCGCAGCGGCCGTTGCTGCTGCTGATCTCCATCGACGGCCTGCGCGCGGACATGCTCGATCGCGGCATCGCGCCGAACCTGAGCCGGCTGGTGCGCGAAGGCGTGCGTGCGCAATGGATGTCGCCGTCGTATCCGTCGCTGACCTTTCCCAACCACTACACCCTCGTCACCGGGCTGCGTCCGGATCACCATGGCATCGTCCACAACAGCATGACCGATCCGACGCTGGGCACGTTCCGGCTCAGCGACCGCGACGCGGTCGGCGACGGCCGCTGGTGGGGTGGCGAGCCGATCTGGGTCGGCGCCGAAAAGGCCGGCCTGCACGCGGCGACCTGGGCCTGGCCGGGTAGCGAGGCGGCGATCCAGGGCGTGCGCCCGAGCCGCCACCAGGCCTTCGACGAACACATCGCGCCGAACGCGCGGGTCGACCAGGCGCTGGGTTGGCTCGACGACCGCGACGCGCCGCATACGCAGCTGCTGACCCTGTATTTCGAGCAGGTCGACGAGGCCGGCCACGACTTCGGCCCGCAATCGGCGCAGTACGCGCGCGCGGTCGAACAGGTCGATGCGGCGATCGGCCATCTGCTCGACGGGCTGGCCCGGCGCGGGCAACTGGATCGCACCAATCTGATCGTGGTCTCCGACCACGGTATGGCCACGGTGCCGGCGCAGCAGGTGCTCATCGTCGAGGATATGGTGTCGATGCAGGAGGCCGAGGTGGTCAGCTACGGCCAGTCGCTCGGGATCGCGCCGCGACCCGGCCAGCAGGCCCGGGTCGAAGCCAGACTGCTTGGCGCGCATCCGCAGTACGACTGCTGGCGCAAGGCCGCGCTGCCGGCGCGCTGGCACTACGGCAGCAACCCGCGCATCCCGCCGATCGTGTGCCAACTGCACGAAGGCTGGGATGCGCTGCCGGCCGAGCGCGCCGCGGAAAAGCCGCGGACCGGCCTGCGCGGCTCGCACGGCTACGATCCGGCGCTGCCGTCGATGCGCGCGGTGTTCATCGCGCGCGGCCCGGCGTTCCGCCGGGGCGCCACGCTGGCGCCGTTCGACAATGTCGATGTGTATCCGCTGCTGGCGCGGTTGCTCGGCATTCCCGCCGCGCCCAACGACGGCGATCCGCAGGCGCTGCTGCCGGCACTGCGCTGAGCGCCGCGGCGCTGCGAAAAACCCTAGCGGCAAGGCGTGTCGTGAGCGATGGCGCTCAAGCCATTCGGAGTCGCTCGCAGATGCCGACTGCACATCGCGCAGGCACGCGTTCGGCACGATCGCACGCAGCGGCTGCGAGGCTGCATGCAACCCCGCGTCGGGCATGAATGCAACGACCCGGCCTCGGTCCCACACCGCGGCGACCATGCGACAATCGGCGCATGCAGTCGCCCGATCCCGCGCCACCGCCGCGCATGCACCATCGCTTGCGCCCCTTGCTCTCGCACGAGAGCTGGAAACAGCGCGCGGTGCTGTGGGGCGGCGCGGTCGCGGTGGCGCTGGTCGCAATTGTATTCGCCAAGGCCAGCGACGCCGCCTTCCACCTGTTCCAGCGCATCATCGCGCACTCGCCATGGTGGGCATTGCTGCTCACGCCGAGCGTGTTCGCGCTGCTCGCCTGGCTGACCAACGGCGTGTTGCGCCCCACCCGCGGCAGCGGCATCCCGCAGGTCATCGCCGCGCTGGAGCAGCCCGACGACGCCTTCCGCCAGACCAACCTGTCGCTGCGCGTGTCCGCCGGCAAGCTGATGCTGACCACGCTGGCCTTGCTCGGCGGCGCCTCGGTCGGGCGCGAAGGGCCGACCGTGCATGTCGGCGCCAGCCTGATGTACGTGCTCGGGCGCTGGTTCGGCTTCCGCGATCCGCGCCAGGCCTCGCATTTCCTGCTCGCCGGCGGCGCCGCCGGCATCGCCGCGGCGTTCAATACGCCGCTGGCCGGGGTGGTATTCGCGATCGAGGAACTGAGCGGGCGTTTCGAACACCGCTTCTCCGGCACGTTGCTGACCGCGGTGATCGTGGGCGGCGTGATCTCGCTGGGCCTGCTCGGCAACTACACCTACTTCGGCAAGGTGTCGGCGGCGCTGCCGCTGGGCCGGGCGTGGCTGGCGATCGTGCTATGCGGGGTAGTCGCCGGCCTGCTCGGCGGCGCATTCAGCCGCATGGTGCTGGCCACCGTGGCCGGCAAGCCGCGCTGGCTGGGCGCGTTGCGCAGCCGCCATCCGGTGTTGCTGGCCGCGGCCTGCGGCCTGGCACTGGTCGCGCTGGGGCTGGTGTTCGGCAACGGTGCGTTCGGCACCGGCTACGAGCAGGCACGCAGCCTGGTGCAGGGCCATGCCAGCGTCGGCCACGAATTCGGGCTGATGAAGCTGCTGGCGAACCTGGTGTCGTACGTGGCCGGCATCCCCGGCGGCCTGTTCTCCCCGGCGCTGGCGGTCGGCGCCGGGGTCGGCCACAACCTGGCGGTGCTGATGCCGGATGTGGATCCGCGCACCTTCGTGCTGCTCGGCATGTGCGCCTATCTGACCGGCGTCACCCAGGCGCCGCTGACCTCGGCAGTGATCTCGCTGGAACTGACCGACAGCAGCGACATGCTGCTGCCGATCCTGGCCACGGTGCTGATCGCACGCGGCGCCTCGGCGCTGGTGTGCCGCACGCCGATCTACCGCGGCCTGGCCGAGCACTTGCTGGCGGTGCCGCCGCAGCCGCCCGTTCCCGAGGAAACGCCGACGCCGCTGGTCGTGGAGTTGGCAGGCGACAGCGGCGAGGACGACGCGCGCCCACGAACATAGACTGCGCAGCCGCCCGCGAGCGGCGTAGCGTCGGCAGATGCGCATCATCGTCCGGTCTTCATGAGGTTATGTATGCGAGCAATGCATTTCGAGCGCTTTGGAAAGCCTCCTGAAATTGTGCATGTCCCTGACCCGACGCCGACCGAGGACGGCGTGGTGATCAAGGTGGCGGCGAGCGGCGTATGCCGGAGCGATTGGCACGGATGGATGGGACATGATCCGGACATCGCATTGCCGCACGTGCCAGGGCACGAATTCGCCGGCGAAGTGGTCGCCGTGGGAAAACGCATTTCGCGCTTGCAGATCGGCACTCGGGTCACCGTGCCGTTTGTGTCGGGGTGCGGGCGTTGCAGCGAATGCCATAGTGGCAATCAGCAAGTCTGCCCGAACCAGTTCCAGCCGGGCTTCACCCATTGGGGCGCGTTCGCAGAGTATGTCGCGATCGACTTTGCCGAGACGAATCTGGTCAGACTGCCGGAAAACGTCGACGATGCGACGGCGGCAAGCCTGGGGTGCCGGTTCGCCACGTCCTTTCGGGCCATCGTCGACCAGGCCAGAACCGGCCCCGGCGAATGGGTTGTGGTGCATGGCTGCGGCGGCGTCGGACTTTCGGCGGTGATGATCGCAGCCGCTCTGGGTGCGCAGGTGGTCGCCGTGGACATCTTCGACGACAAACTGGCGTTCGCCGTTGAATGCGGCGCGGTCGCGACGGTCAATGCGTCGAAAGTGGCCGACACTGTCGAGGCGATTCGCGAGATCACCAAGGGCGGCGCGCACGTTTCCATCGATGCGCTCGGCAGTCCTGCGACCTGTTTCAACTCCATCAAGAACTTGCGGCGGCGCGGTCGTCATGTCCAAATTGGGTTGATGGTGGGCGAACACGCCACGCCCAGCATCCCGATGGCGCAGGTGATCGGCCACGAACTGGAGATCTACGGCAGCCATGGGATGCAGGCTTGGCGGTACGATGCCATGCTGTCGATGATGGAAGCCGGGAAGATCGCACCGCAAAAGCTTATCGGCAAAAGGGTGAGGCTCGATGAGGCCATTGCGGTCCTGACCTCCATGGACGCGACGCGCGAGATCGGCATCAGCGTCATCGATCGCTTCTAGAGCGCGTCACGGCCGGCGTCGATGCTCGCCGATGGCGCGGACCTGCCGTCCTGCGGGCTGCAAAAAAAACGCGGCGCAAGCGCCGCGTTCTTTCGTCCCGCTGGAGCCGAGGCTCATCCGGCCTTGGCGACCGTTTTCTTGGCCACGGCCTTCTTCGCCGCCGGGGCCTTGACCACCGACTTCTTGGCGACCGGCGACGCGGCGCCCACGGCCACCTTGCTCACGCTGTGCGAGCGCGAATTGCCGTAGCTGGCGTTGTAGCGCTTGCCCTTGGCGGTCTTGCGGTCACCCTTACCCATGCTCATCGACTCCTGAATGTGTGTGCGAAAATCCCCGCGCGGTGCACGGGTTTGGCGAGGCCAACGCGGTCAGCGCCCTCGCGCAAGGGCGGCAAGCCTACCACGTGCGCTCAGTGGGCGCAGCTGGCGTCGTGCACGTGGCCATGGTTGAGGCGCAGGTTGAGCAGGTGCGCAAGCCCGACCAGGGTGCCGCCGAAGGTCATGATCGCCGCGTGCGCCGCTACCGCATGGTGCAGCGCCGGCACCAGCATGCCGGCCCACAACGACAGCAGCCCCAGCAGCAACAGGCCTAGCGCCTGCCAGGCGCGGTGCCGGCGGTATCCCAGAACCAGGCTGAACAGCCCCAGGCAAGTCACGAACAGCACCAGCGTGCGTTCCACGCCATCGCCCAGCCACACCGACAGGCCCAGCGAGGGCAGTATCGCCAGCGCCAGCGGCAGCAGCGCGCAATGCACCGCGCACAGCAGCGAACCGGTGGCGCCAAGGCGGTCGAGCAGTACGCGCAGATCGGAGGTGGGCGACATGACGTCCAGCACAGTGGTGATTGCGTTATAGAATAATATAACATTACCCGGCCGGCGACCAGGGGGTCGCCACGCCCCCATGCCATGCCTGTCGCCGCCTGCGCGCGGCGAACGCGAGCGCCCGCGCTCGCCTGGCGGCGCCTTTTTCCTCCTATTCGGTATGTCTATGTCTATGTCCTCCTCCTCCCGCTCCCGCTCGCTCCGTCGCACCGCCCTGTCCCTGGCGCTGGGCGGCCTGCTCAGCCCCGCCCTGGCTCTGGCCGCCGATGCACTCGCCGCGGACGCCGCTACACCGCCGGCCAGCGACAGCCGCCATGCCGACGGCCGCAAGCAGGATCGCCACGTGAAGGACATGGACGCAGTGGTGGTCACCGCCAGTCCGCTGCGCGATGCCGCCGGCGACCTGAGCCAACCGGTGGACGTGCTGGCCGGCGAGCGCTTGGACGAGAACCGCGGCGCCAGCGTCGGCGAGACCGTGGCCAGCCTGCCCGGCGTGCAGAGTTCCAACTTCGGCCCCGGCGTGGGCCGGCCGATCATCCGCGGCCTGGACGGCCCGCGCGTGGCGGTGCTCAGCGACGGCCTGTCCACCCAGGACGTGTCCACCGTCAGCCAGGACCACTCGCCGGCCGTGGAATCGTTCCTGGCCGACCAGATCGAAGTGCTGAAGGGGCCATCCACCCTGCTGTACGGTTCCGGCGCGATCGGCGGCGTGGTCAACGTGGTCGACGGGCGTATCGCCGAGACACCGGTGGACGGCGTGCGCGGCCGTGCCGAAATGCGCTTCGACGGCGGCGACAAGGACGGCAACACCGACATGTTCCGGGTCGATGCCGGCAATGGTAGCGGCCTGTCGATCCACGCCGACGGCGTGTACCGCAACCAGAAGGACTACGACACACCGCAGGGCCGCCAGGCCAATTCCTTCCTGGATACCAAGACCGGCGCGATCGGCGCCTCGCTGGCAGGCGACTGGGGCTTCGTCGGCGTGTCGGCCTCGCGCTTCCGCGACAACTACGGCAACCCGGGCGAACCGGGCGACCTGGCCGCCGGCGAGCGCGGCGTGTCGCTGCGCATGCACCAGGACCGCTACGAACTGAAGGGCGGGCTGACCGATCCGTGGGGCGACGGCAGCGCGCTGCGCTACAGCTTCGGCCACACCGCCTACACCCACACCGAGTTCGAGGGCGCGGAAGTGGGCACGGTGTTCGACAAGCGCGCCAACGAAGGCCGCGTCGAAGCCTCCTTCAGCGTCGGCGGCGGATGGCAGACCGCGTTCGGCGTGCAGGGCAGCGACTCCACCTTCCAGGCGATCGGCGAAGAAGCGTTCGTGCCGAAGACCGACACCCGCGCCATCGGCGTGTTCGCCGTGGCCCGCAACAACTGGGAACGCGTCACCGCTGAGGTCGGCGCGCGCGTGGATAAGGTCAAGTACGAGACCGACACCGGCGTGGACCGCGACTTCACCCCGAAGAGCTTCTCGCTCAGCGGCGGCTTCCGCTTCAACGAGCAGTGGCGCCTGACCGCCAACCTCGACCATGCCGAACGCGCGCCGGCCGAGGAGGAATTGTTCGCCGACGGCCCGCACATCGCCACCCTCGCCTACGAGATCGGCGACGCCGACCTCAAGCCGGAGAAGGCCAACCAGGCCGAGCTGGGACTGAACTTCCAGAACACCTGGATGGATGCCAAGGTGGCGGCGTACTACAACCGCTACGACGACTTCATCTACATCGTCGATACCGGCGCGCAGTGGTTCCACGAGGAGGACAACGACTTCCTGCCGATCCGCCAGTGGACCCAGGCCGACGCGATCTTCCATGGTTTCGAGGGCGAGGCCACCTTCCACCTGGCCGACAACGACAGCGGCGCCTGGGAACTGCGCGTGTTCGGCGACACCGTGCGCGCGCGGCTGAAGGACGGCGGCAACCTGCCGCGCATCGCCCCGGCACGCTACGGCGCGCAGCTGCGCTGGGACGCGAGCAACTGGCGCGCCTCGCTCGGCGCCACCCGCTACCAGAAGCAGGACAAGGTGGCGGTCAACGAGACCCCGACCGACGGCTACACGCTGGTCGATGCGCACCTGGCCTACCACGTCGATACCGGCGCCACCGCGTGGGAAGTGTTCCTGGACGGCAACAACCTGACCGACCAGGACGCGCGTGTGCACACCTCGTTCCTGAAGGACGACGTGATGCTGCCCGGCCGCAACGCCTCGTTCGGCGTGCGCCTGTTCTTCTGACGCGGCTCCCCTCCCGAGCGTCAGTGGAGGCCGCCTTCGGGCGGCCTCTTTTTTGATGGCGCCCGAAGACGCGATCGATCCGCACACGCGCAGCGACAGCATCCAGCCACTGTTCGGGTGCAGCGGTCTGGTGCGCCATGCGTCAGCGGCAAGGCACATCGCGACCTAGAGCCCGAGTGACCTGCCCCCACTGAGTCATACCATCTGAAGCTGTAAAGTCCGTCAAGCCAAGAGGACGGACATGAAGAAGAGCAGATTCAGCACCGAGCAGATCATCGGGTTCATCAAGCAGGCCGACGCGGGCATGGCCGTGGCGGAGTTGTGCCGCCAACATGGCTTCAGCCCAGCCAGTTTTTATCAGTGGCGGGCCAAGTACGGGGGCATGGAGGCCGACGAGGCCAAGCGGCTGAAAGAACTGGAGGTCGAGAACAATCGGCTGAAGAAGTTGCTGGCCGAAGCGCACCTAGACATCGAAGCGCTGAAGATCGGCTTCGGGGTAAAACGCTAGCCCCGCAACGCAAGCGCGAGGCAATCCGACGAATGCTCGAACACACCGCGTTGAGCGAGCGCCGGGCTTGCCGCCTTGCGGGGCTGTCCCGCGATGCTTTCCGCCACGAACCCGTGCCGACGCCAGCCACGCAGGCGCTGTCCGCGCGGCTGGTCGAGCTGGCCCAGGCCCACCGCCGCTTCGGCTATCGCCGACTGCATGATTTGTTGCGCCCGGAGTTTCCGTCCGTGAACCACAAGAAGATTTATCGCCTGTATGAGGAAGCCGAGCTGAAGGTGCGCAAGCGGCGCAAGGCCAAGCGTCCGTCCGGCGAGCGCCAGAAACTGCTGGCGGCCTCCATGCCGAACGACACCTGGAGCATGGACTTCGTGTTCGATACGTTGGCCAACGCACGCCGCATCAAGTGCCTGACCGTGGTCGACGACTTCACTCGCGAGAGTGTGGACATTGCCGTGGATCACGGCATCAGCGGCGCTTACGTGGTGGTGCGGCTGCTCGATCAGGCGGCGTGCTTCCGTGGCTATCCACGCGCGGTCCGTACCGACAATGGCCCGGAGTTCACCAGTCGCGCCTTCATTGCCTGGACACAGCGACATGGCATCGAGCACATCCTGATCGAGCCGGGTGCCCCCACGCAGAACGCCTACATCGAAAGCTTCAACGGCAAGTTCCGCGACGAGTGCCTCAACGAGCACTGGTTCACCTCGTTGGCACAAGCGCGGGACGTGATCGCAGACTGGCGACGCCACTACAACGAGATCAGGCCGCATAGCAGTTGTGGTCGCATCCCGCCGGCACAGTTCGCCGCCAACTACCGTACACAACAAACCAACGACGCAGTAACCTTCAACCCAGGGCTTTATCAGTAATCACTGGTACGGACGGTGGGGGCAGGTCACGAGGCCAGCAGGCGTCGCTGCCACGACGCGGCGTCGCGCTGCGCACGGCACGCCGAACAGCACGCAGCGCTTGCGACCGGCCTGCGCAACCGGTAGCGCGTCACCGGCCGCGTGCACGACACCGCCACCGTGGACCTGGACGGCGATCCGGCCACGCTGTACGACAACGCCACCTCGATCGCGCTGCCGAGCGCGCGCCGCATCGACCAGGACGACAACGCGCTGTCGTGGACCGCCGGCCTGAACTTCAAGCTCGACGCGCACAACAGCCTGTTCGCGCGGGTCAATTCCGGGGTCAAGTTTCCCGGCTTCGACAACCTGCGCGACGGCCAGACCAAGGTACAGGACATCGACCAGTACGAACTGGGCTTGAAGTCCGGTGCGGCGGCCTACGATCTGTACCTGACCGGGTTCTACAACACCTTCAAGAACTCGCCCTTCCAGGCGTTCCTGGCCGACGGCAGCAACTTCACCACGGTCGGCGATTCGCGCGCCTACGGCCTGGAAGTGGAAGGCGCGATCCGTCCGTTCGGCGGCTTCGAACTGGCCGGCACCGGGGTGTGGCTGGACGCCAACTACCGCAACTACCGC
This sequence comes from Xanthomonas translucens pv. undulosa, assembly GCF_017301775.1. Lineage (NCBI taxonomy): Bacteria > Pseudomonadati > Pseudomonadota > Gammaproteobacteria > Lysobacterales > Lysobacteraceae > Xanthomonas > Xanthomonas translucens. The sequence goes on along the minus strand of NZ_CP063993.1, from coordinate 4,038,355 downwards.
GAGTACACCGGCAACCAGGTGATGCGCCAGCCCAAGCGCCAGTTTCGGCTGACTCCGAGCTACTACTGGATGCTGCCGTTCGGCGACCTGCGCGTGTTCGCCACCTACGCCTACATCGGCGAGCGCTACGCCGACCTGGCCAACAGCCAGCGCCTGCCGTCCTACGACATGCTCGACGTGGGCGCCAGCCTGCATGCCGGCGAGCACTGGGAGCTCACCGCCAGCGGCAGCAACGTGACCGACACGCTGGGCCTGACCGAAGGCAACGTGCGCGTGCCCGGCGCGGCCACCGGCGGCGTGTTCATGGGCCGCCCGATCTCCGGCCGCCAGTACCAGGTGTCGGTGGCGTATCGCTGGTAGCGCCTGCACGTTCCATTACGGCGATTGGCGACCAGTGGATGCTGCATAGAAGCGGCTTGAGTGCAGCATCCCAGGTTCGCAATGTGCTTTTTTAATTCGCACCCGCACACACCGATCGCCGTGAGCGACCTATCCTTTGCAACCAAGGCGTCAGGTCGTCGTAGAGCTAGTGTCAGCCAATGCGCAATACTTCACATCCCATCACACGCTCCAGCGCCAGCTACGCCACCGGCGACAGTGCGTCCGGTCGCCAGGCATCTTCGCCCCCCGCAGGTTCCGGCTTCGATGGACATCGGCCCTCCGGCCCATTGGCTGGACTGCCATCCAGAAGCGGCGTGCGCCCTGGTCGGAATGTGCGACACGCTGGGTTGTTGCCTGAAGAGCGCGCAAAGATCGGTGTCGCACGCTGGCCGGATCCGCACTTTGACACCTCCGACAGCGCAGCGAATGTGGCATACGGCCTCCGATTCGCCATCGCAGTCGACGATGCGGCGCGACAGCTGGGCTCTGGCCAGCTGCGGAATATCGAGGACGTATGGCGATTTGCGACGCATTGGCGCATGCAGCAGGGTGACGCAACGGGCGATTTCTCGGAGCGACGCCTCAGCAATGGCGCATTCTCGCTCACGCCGATAACGGGAAAGTACGAGTTCGTTGCCGACAAGGCAAAGAACGCGGCTGCAGCAAAACTTATAAATTACCCGGGAAGGCCCGACATTCACTTGGTGCAACTGCGCCAATCCGTCCAGATCAACGGAACATCCATCCCCCTCACCGAAATACGCCTGCCGTATCGTGCGGACAGTAGACTGACCGAGCTTGCCGACGATGCGATGCCCCCCATGATAAGCCACACCTCGGCAAGCCGGATCCCTGTTCTGCTGCAAGAGGTGGAGAGATTGCGGATGACGCTGCCTGCCAGGTCGGACGTGAATGACCGCATCCAGACACTGGGGCATATGCATTGGCTGCTCGCGAACGCGATGCCAGACAAACGTGGCAGTGGAGCGAAGTCGGAAATGTGTATCCGCGCTATTGGCACGTCGTTGGGATTGACCATGCCCCCGTTCAAGCATGGCGTGATCCCGGATCTGGAAGCGTTCGTAACGCCGATGGAAGAGTTCAGAAGGGGGTACGCTGCGCTCTTCGAAAGCCCCCCCACAAGCCAGCCGTAGCATCCACTTCCGGCGGACCATCTCAGCGCAGAGGTGAGTTCGCGCGTGCAGCGTGCGAGTTCATCGATGCGTCCCGCGTGTCCCGAGTCACGCCAGCCCACCCCTGCATCACCGCATCGCCACCCTCCCTTCGCAATCTCTTCGCGGTGCCGTTGCGATGCTCGCTGGCGGGCGCCGACGCGGGCCCGTGCGCCGGTGCCGTGACGGCGGCACCGCTACCCCAGGTCGCACCGTCCACGTCCGCTGCACCCCGCGCGCGCGGCAACGTAGCGGTCCCCAGGCAGGAGAGACTGATGCAGCACGACCCCCATTCTTCCCAGGCCGCATCCGGCACAAGCGGGATACCGTGCGATGCCGAACTCAGCGCCGACGAGGCCGCGCTCGCACGCCGGCTCGGCATCAGCGGCCTGTCGCGGCGCGAATTCATCGCCCTGTTGTCGGCCGCCGGCCTCAGCGGTGCAGACGGCCAGATCGCCTTCAGCGAGGCCGCCTTCGCCGCACCGACGAACGTGACGCCGCCGCAGGACGCGCTGCCGGTCGTGCTGCAGATCAACGGCCAGCGCCATGCGCTGAAGCTTGAGCCGCGCACCACGCTGCTCGATGCGCTGCGCGAGCATCTGGCATTGACCGGCACCAAGAAAGGCTGCGACCACGGCCAGTGCGGCGCTTGCACGGTGATCGTCAATGGCGAGCGGCGGCTGTCCTGCCTGACCCTGGCCGCGCAGGCCGATGACGCGCAGATCACCACCATCGAAGGCCTGGCCGACGGCGAGCGGCTGCACCCGATGCAGGCCGCGTTCGTGGAGCACGATGGCTTCCAGTGCGGCTACTGCACGCCCGGGCAGATCTGCTCGGCGGTCGCGTTGCTCGAGGAGATCAAGCGCGGCGACGCCAGCCATGTCAGCGCCGACGTCAGCCAACCGGTCACCGAACTTAGCGACGCCGAAGTGCGCGAACGCATGAGCGGCAACCTCTGCCGCTGCGGCGCCTATCCGAAGATCGTCGCCGCGATCCAGGACGTGCACAGCGGCGGCGCGATGCGCCCTTTGACCTGGCGCTACGTCGACCAGTCCGAACTGACCGCGCTGAAGCTGGCGAAGGAGGTGACCGATGACGCCGTTTAATTACCAGCGCGCCAGTTCCCCGGAAGATGCGGTGCGCCGCGTCGCCGCCAATCCAAACGCGCGTTTCCTCGGCGGCGGCACCAACCTGCTCGACCTGATGAAGGAAGGGGTGACCGGCGCCGACGAGATCGTCGATCTGACCCGGCTCAAGGGCCTGGCCGAGATCGCCGAAACCGCCGACGGCGGCCTGCGCCTGGGCGCGCTGGCCAACAATACCCATACCGCCAACCATCCGCTGGTGCGCCAGCGCTATCCGCTGCTGAGCCAGGCGATCCTGGCCGGGGCGACGATGCAGTTGCGCAACATGGCGACCAACGGCGGCAACCTGCTGCAGCGCACCCGTTGCGGCTATTTCTACGACACCGCCTTGCCCTGCAACAAGCGCAGCCCCGGCAGCGGCTGCGGCGCGCGCGAGGGGCTCAACCGCACCCACGCGATCTTCGGGCACAGCGAACAGTGCGTGGCGGTGCATCCGTCGGACATGTGCGTGGCACTGGCCGCGCTGGACGCCACGGTGCAGGTGCGCACGCCGGCCGGCGTGCGCCGCGAGATTGCCTTCGCCGCATTCCACCTGCTTCCCGACGCGCGCGCCGACCTGGACAACCAGTTGGCGCATGGCGAACTGATCGAGTCGATCATGCTGCCGGCGCAGCGCTTCGCCGCGCACAGCCACTATCTGAAGATACGCGACCGCGCCAGCTACGCGTTCGCGCTGATTTCGGTAGCCGCAGCGCTGGCGCTGGAGCCGGACGGACGCATCCGCGAGGCGCGCATCGCGATGGGCGGGGTGGCGCACAAGCCGTGGCGCGCGCACGCCGCCGAACGGGCACTGCTCGGGCAGCGCGTCGGCGAAGCCGCTTTCGCCGCCGCCGCGCAGGCGGAGATGACCGCCGCGCGCCCGCTGGCGCACAACGCCTACAAGGTGCCGATGGGCACGCACGCGATGATCCGCGCCCTGCACCGCGCCAGCGGCGGCGACGCCGCGTGAGCAGCGAACCGGAGAACCCGCAATGAACTACATCGGCAAGGAAATGCGCCGCGTCGACGGCTACGCCAAGGTCACCGGCCAGGCGCGCTATGCCGCGGAATTCCAGATCCCGCATCTGCTCCACGGCTATATCCTCACCAGCACCATCGCCAAGGGCCGCATCGTACGCATCGACACCCGCGCCGCCGAAACCGCGCCCGGAGTGATCAAGGTGCTGACCCACCTGAACTCGGTCAAGCCGGTGTCCGACGCAGTCAAGAAGAAGGGCCAGGACCTGTCGTTCCGCGCCCTGCTCGACGACCGCATCCATTTCAGCGCGCAGCCGATCGCGGTAGTGGTCGCCAGCACGTTCGAGCAGGCGCGGCATGCGTCGCGGCTGATCCTGGTGGACTACGCGGCCGAGACCGCGCATACCGATTTCGACGCGCTGCTCGGCCAGGCCCACGATCCAACTCCAGACGACTCGCCGCAGCCACGCGGAAACCCGGCCGCGGCGTTCGCTGCCGCAAAGGTCAAGGTGGAAGCCGCGTACACGATGCCGATCGAGCACCACAACCCGATGGAACCGCATGGCGGCATCGGCTACTGGATCGGCGACACCCTGACCGTGATCAACAAGAGCCAGAACGTGCACCAAGACCGCGAGCAGCTGGCCGGCTACTTCGGCATTCCACTGCAGCAGGTCAACGTGGTGTCGCTGTTCGTCGGCGGCGCGTTCGGCTCGTGCCTGCGCCCGAACTACTACACCTTTCTGCTCGGCACGGTGTCCAAGGCGGTCGGCCGCCCCGTCAAGATCGTCTACACGCGCCGGCAGATGTTCAGCGGCCACGGCTACCGTCCCTATTATCGGGTGGAGCTGGGCCTGGGCGCCGACGCCGCCGGCAAGCTGCAGGCGATCCGCTATCGGCACGTGCTCAATACCTCGCGCATCGAGGCGTTCAACGAGAACGACTTCCGCAACGCGCGCTCGCTGTACGCCTGCGCCAACGTCGAGGACCGCTTCGAGGTGGTGGAAACCGACCTGCCGACACCACAGGCGATGCGCGCGCCCGGCACCATCAGCCAGATGTTCGGCATCGAATGCGCGATGGACGAACTGGCCTACGCGCTGCAGATGGATCCGCTGCAATTGCGCCTGGCCAACTATGCCGAGACCGACCCGGAGACCGGCAAACCATTCTCGAGCAAGGCGCTGCGCGAGTGCTACCGGCTCGGCGCGCAGACCTTCGGCTGGCACAAGCGCACGCCCGAGCCGCGCTCGATGCGCGATGGCCGCCTGCTGGTCGGCTGGGGCATGGCCACTGGCACCTGGGCGGCGATGCAGATGCCGGCGCTGGCGCGGGTGCTGCTCAAGGCCGACGACAGCGCCACGGTCGGCAGCGCTACCGCCGACATCGGCCCTGGCACCTACACGGTGATGACCCTGATCGCCGCCGAATACCTGGGCCTGGACGCCAAGCGCGTGCAGTTCGAACTCGGCGACACGCGCCTGCCCAAGGCACCGTCGCAGGGCGGCTCGTGGACCACGGCCAGCGTCGGCAGCGCGATCCACGGCGCGGCGCGCGCGATCCGCGGCAAGCTGCTGGAACTGGCCAGGCAGGACGGAAAAGCCGCGTTCAGGGGGCTGGACGTGGATGCGGTGGAACTTGTCGATGGCCAGCTGCGCCCGACCGGCAAGCCCGAGGCCGGCCTGGACGTAGCCGAGCTGATGCGCCAGCACGGCCTGCAGGAACTGGAAGTGGTGCACGAGTCCAAGCCCTCGGCCGAGCGCAAGAACTACGCCACCGCCGCGCACGGCGCGCAGTTCATCGAGGTCAAGGTCGATCCGGACACCGGCATGGTGCAGGTGACCCGGGTCATCGAGGCCACCGCCTGCGGCAAGATCATCAATCCGCTGGCCTCTCACAGCCAGGAGATCGGCGGCGTGGTGATGGGCATCGGCATGGCGCTCAGCGAAGGCACCGAGGTCGATCATCGCTACGGGCGCATGCTCAACGCCTCGCTGGCCGACTACCACGTGCCGGTCAACGCCGACGTGCACCTGATCGAGACCATGTTCGTCGAAGAAGACGACACCATCGTCAACCCGCTCGGGGTCAAGGGCATGGGCGAGCTGGGCATGGTCGGCATTCCCGCGGCGATCGCCAACGCCGTGTTCCATGCCACCGGCAAGCGCATCCGAGAACTGCCGATCACCCCGGACAAGCTGATCGGCTGAGCAAGGTGGAAACTGCAATCGCGGCGCCGCGCATGGCGCGTGTACGGACAGACCATCGCATGATCCAGAAGGCCACGCGCACCTGTAGGAGCAACTATCGATCCAGCGTAATGTAGCGCCTACGGATCCAACCAGCCGCGTTGCACCGCGGCTTGCACATCCTGCGGCGTATCCATATCCAGCGCCAGCACCGGGGCGACGATGCAGCCGAGGCTGTCCAGCGCCATCGCATCGAACAACCCGCGCAGGCCCTGGTCGCCGCACAGGGGCAATTCGCGCCAGCACGCCTGCGCCACCACCGCCGGCATGCCGCGCACGCCAGCGTAGGCGCTGACCGCGCAGCCGGAGGCGGCGCGACGCGACGCGGCCAGCAGATCCTGCAAGTGCGCAGCCTCCAGCGCCGGCTGATCGCAGCCGAGCACCAGGCTGTGGGTGATTGCCCCATCCCCCTGCAGCGCCGCGCGCAGGCAGGCCAGACTGCCGCCCATGCCGGTCGACCAATCGCGATTGATCACGATCTCCACCGGCAGGTCGTCCAGCGCCGAACGCAGCGCCTCGGCCTGCGCACCCAACACGACCACGCAGCGGGCCGGCGACGAGGCCAGCGCCAGCCGCGCGGCGCGACGCAACAACGGCTCGCCGTCGCGGGTCAGCGCCTGTTTGGCATAGCCGAGGCGGTGGCTGGCGCCGGCGGCGAGCACCAGGGCGGCATGCACGTGGCTCACTGCGCCGCGCCGCATGCGCCGCTGTCGGCGCGCAACGGCATGCGCGCAGCCACTGCGGCATCGCCGCCATGCAGGCGGGTCACGCTGCATGGGCTCGGGTTTGGCGCGGTATCCGCGTGGGACTGCACGGCACGGGTAGCCTGCAATTGCGCGGCGATGCTCAGCGCGATCGCCTCCGCGCCGCTACCGCCGAGCCGCAGCCCGATCGGCGCATGCAGACGCGGCAGCAGTTGCGCGTGCTGCTGCGGGCGCAGCAGGCGGAACAGGTCCTCGCGCCGGCGCGTCGGACCCAGCAGGCCCAGGAACGGGATCGCGCTCGCCGCCAGCGCATCCAGCGCCTCGCGATCCAGCTCGAAGTGATGGTGCATCACCAGCGCCGCATCGCTGTCGGCGCAGTCGGCCAGTGCGCGGCTCGGCGTGCAGGCCAGGGCCTGGTCGGCCTGGCCAGCCAGCGCCGCCCAGCGCGGACGCTGTTCCACCAGCGTGGTCATCCAGCCCAACTGCCGCAGCAGCGGCAGCAGCACGGCGGTTTCCGGGCCAGCGCCAAACACGCTGACGCGCGGCGGCGGTGGCACCTGCACCGCGCCGCCGCGCGCCGCAGCGCCGTGCCAGGGCTGGCACGGCAGGCGCCACTGCAGCGCCTCGCCAGCCACCGCCACAGCGAGGCGCCCGTCGGCCTGCAGCGCCAGGGCAAGGCCGCCGCGTCGCTGCAGCCAGGCCTGCGCCAGGCGCTCGAAACCGGGCATGGCGCGCAACGGCAACAAGGCCAGGTGTAGGCGACCGCGGCAACCTACCGCCGAACCGGACAGCAGGTCCTCATCGTCGCGCGTGTCGATGTCCATCCACGCCAGCGCGTCGGCCGCGGCCGCCGCCGCCGCGCAACGCGCGATCTCCGGCTCCAGGCAACCGCCGCTGAGCCAGCCCTGCTGCGCGCCATCGGCGCCGAACAGCGCGACCGCGCCGGCAGGGGCATAGGTGGAGCCTTGCGTGCCCATCACCACCGCCAGCACCGCAGGCGCGCGCTGCCGGCAGGCATCGATGGCATCGTGGAAACAGTGTCTGGCAGCGGACATGCGGCGGCACAGGCTGGGGGGGGGAACCTCAGCCTAAGCAGCGGCCTGTGGTGACGAGGTGACTTGGCGGCGACGAAAGCGCAACGGCGCGACCGTGCATGCAGGCGACGCGGCGCGGCGGGGCGCGGCAAACCAGCAGGATCATGCAATCGGCCTTGCGCCGCGCCACGCCGCGCATCGTCTGTATCGCTGCTTCGACACGGGAACTGCGATGCACGCTCACACGACACACACCGACATCGCCGATCCTATGCGGTGGCGCCTGCTGCTCGGCGCCGCCGGGTTGGGCGCCCCGCCCCTGGCAGGCATTGCCGCACCGGGCCGAACCGGCCTTTCCTCCACGCCTGCGGCACGCCCGCACGCCACTCAGGACACAGCCATGCCAAGCATCACCACGCAAGACGGAACCGAAATTTTCTACAAGGACTGGGGCAGCGGCCACCCCATCGTGTTCCATCACGGCTGGCCGCTCAGCGCCGACGACTGGGACGCGCAGATGCTGTTCTTCGTCGCCCAGGGCTACCGCGTCATCGCCCACGACCGCCGCGGCCATGGCCGCTCCACGCAAACCGCGACCGGCAACGACATGGACACCTACGCCGCCGACGTGGCCGCGCTGGCCAAGCATCTGGACCTGAAAAACGCCATCCACGTCGGCCATTCCACCGGCGGCGGCGAAGTGGCGCGCTATGTCGCCAAGCACGGCGCCGGCCGCGTGGCCAAGGCCGTGCTGATCGGCGCGGTGCCGCCGATCATGGTCAAAACCGAGCACAATCCCGGCGGCCTGCCGATGGACGTGTTCGACGGCTTCCGCACGCAGCTGGCCGCCAACCGCGCGCAGTTCTACAAAGAGGTGCCGGTGCCGTTCTACGGTTACAACCGCGATGGCGCCAAGGTCTCGCAGGGCGCCATGGACAACTGGTGGCGGCAAGGCATGATGGGCGGCGCCAAGGCCCACTACGACTGCATCGAGGCGTTCTCGGAAACCGACTTCAGCGACGACCTGAAGCGGATCGACGTGCCGGTGCTGATCCTGCACGGCGACGACGACCAGATCGTGCCGATCGCCGACTCGGCGCTGCTGTCGGCCAAGCTGATCAAGCACGCCACGCTGAAGGTCTACAAGGGCTACCCGCACGGTATGTGCACCACCCACCCGGAACAGATCAACCAGGATCTGCTGGCCTTCTTCAAGGCCTGATCGGCCCGCAGGCGCAGGCACGCAGCATGTCGCCGGCTAACGTGCGCATGGCAGCGAGCGGGGTTCGCCACAGACGCGATCCCGCAATGCCGCCGTGCACCCTGTCCCTGGCACGGCACGGGCCGCCTGGGCACGTGTGTGCAGCAACAGGCGGACCACAGGGCGGTTGCGCCGACCCGACCGCGACCGCATGCGGTCGCTCGCCAGCTCGCGTCGCGCCGCTCACTCTCCCCTGTACTGACTGTCCGATACCGGCTCCAGCCAGGTCACCAGCGAACCGTCCACCGCTTCGGTAATGGCGATATGGGTCATCGCCACCTGCGCGCTGGCACCATGCCAGTGCTTGACCCCCGGCGGAATCCACACCACGTCGCCGGGGTGGATCTCCTGCACCGGCTTGCCCCATTCCTGCACGCGGCCGACGCCGGCGGTGACGATCAGGGTCTGGCTCAGCGGATGGGTATGCCAGACGGTGCGCGCGCCGGGTTCGAAACTGACCGAGGCGCCGCCGACGCGGGCCGGCGCTGCGCCCTGGAACAGCGCATCGATGTGCACCGCGCCGGTGAAATACGCTTCAGGGCCAATCGCCGAGGTGGCCGTGCCGACACGGGTGAGGCTGATCATCTTGGCGTCTTCATCGGTCGCCGCATCGGTCAGCGTCGACAGCGGCATGGCGTGGGCAAACAGGTTCATCGGGATTTCCTTTGCATGGGGAAGCTGTCGCAACTGTAGTCGCGTCGCGCCAGCGACACTAGCGCACGCCAGGCGCATGCCGCTACAAACGCCGCTAAAAACCCGCCGTCCGCGTTGAAGGAAGTGATCGCTGCATTTTTTCCCCGAATGAATTCGTAGACAATCTGCGTGCAGCCGGTCCGCACACCGGTGAAAATCCCGCGGATTGGCGCGGTAATCGGCACACTCCCGGCACGCCGCGACCCAGTTCATGCTTTGCTGCAGCGGCAGCCGCTGCCGCTACGATTGCAGCGCAAGCGGCTCACGCTATACGGTGCGGCCAGGATGTAATCGTGCATGCTGGACGCGCTGTGCCGAAGGCGCTTGGCGCAGCGTAGCGGCGGCATCTGCACCGAAAAATTTTCACGCGATCGCAGCTACGCGATCGGCCTCCCTCACCCCATGGATTCTGCAGATGATGCTTTCCCGCAACAGGCACGCCGCAGTGCTGCTCTCGACACTCGCGCTCGGCGTTTGCAACGCCGCCGCCGCGCCGGCGAATCCAGCCGATGCCGAAGACCCGCTGTTCCGTTACCAGTGGTACCTCTCCAACCAGGGCCAGGCCGTCATCGGCGACACGCTGCCGACGCCCGGCGTCGACCTGGACGTGGAGATCCTGCATACGCTCGGCATCCGCGGTGCCGGCGTCGAGGTCGCCGTGGTCGACAGCGGCCTGGAGATCGGCCACGAGGACCTGGCCGCCAACATGGTGCCCAACGGATCGTACAACTTCCTCGACGGCTCGCACGATCCCAAGCCGATCAATGCCGACGACGACCACGGGACCGCCGTGGCTGGCATCATCGCCGCCGTCGGCTGGAACGGCAAAGGCGGCCGCGGCGTGGCGCCGGAAGCGGCACTGGCAGGCTTCAACCTCAGCAATGCGGATGCGGCACACGGGGCCAACGACCAGCGTTACGCATGGGGCGGCGGCGCCGAGGCCAAACGCGCCGACGTGTTCAACAACAGTTGGGGCATGTTGTCGAACTTCTACCCCAGCTTTTCCGTCGAGGACCAGTATTCGTGGGAGAAGCTGATGCGCAGCATGCGCAACGGCAAAGGCGGCATCTACGTCAAGGCCGCCGGCAACGCGTTCTCCGATTTCCTGGTCCCCGATGCGCAGGGCCAACCGGTGGACCAGTGCCCGGACAACGCGCGGCGCTACAACGTCGGCTGCAGTCTGGCCAATGTGGATCCGATGGACGACCTGATCACCAGCATCGCGGTCAGCGCCGTCAACGCGCGGGGCGTGCGCAGTTCGTATTCCTCGCCCGGCTCGGCGGTATGGGTCGCCGGTCTTGGCGGCGAGTATGGCTACCAGAAGCGCTACGATTCGAATCCGCAAAAATCGAAGCTGGCACGTGCCGACTTCGACACGAATCCCAGGTTCGATCCCGCGATCGTGAGCACCGACTTGAGCGGCTGTGCGGCAGGCATGAACCGCGATCGCAGCGGCACGATGCACAACGCGCTGGACACCAGCAAATCGCCGATCGACGCCTCGTGCAACTACACCGCAAGCATGAACGGCACCTCTGCCGCCACACCCACCGTCGCCGGCGTGGCGGCGCTGATGCTGAGCGTCAACCCGCAGCTGACCTGGCGCGATGTGAAGTACATCCTGGCCACCACGGCGCAGCAGATCGATCCCGGACAGCCCAAGGCGGTCTACAACGGGAGCGTGATCGACCCGGGCTGGATCACCAATGCCGCCGGCCATGCCTTCAGCAACTGGTACGGCTTCGGCCTGGTGGACGCCGCCGCCGCGGTCCATGCCTCGGCCCATTTCGTCTCGCTGCCGCCGATGCAGGACACCGGCTACAAGGCCTACCACGGGCCGGCGAGCAAGATCGGCGGCGTCGCCGCGCCGGCCACGCTCAGCATCGACATCAAACAGACATTCAAGGTCGAAGCCGTGCAGCTGTACTTCGGCGGCACGCACAAGGATCCCAGCGCGCTGCGTGTAGTCCTGATTTCCCCGCACGGCACCCGCAGCTATGTGATGACGCCGTTCTCCGCACTGAACAAGGCGGCCGAAGACGGCGTCTCTGTCCCGCTCACCGCCAGCAACGCATTCCTGGACGAAGACTCGGCCGGGCGATGGACGCTGGAGGTGACCGACATGCTCGCCGACACCGGCAATGAAAAGCTCCAGAACTTCGAACTCCGCATGGTGGGACACTGACATGAACACGACCGCGCTCGTACTTCTCGCCCTGCTCGCCATCAGCGCCGCGGCGCCGGCATCGGCGCAATACGCCGACGCCAAGGCCCTGCACCAGGCGGCCACCGGCGCGCGCTTCCAGGGGGGCCGCGCCAGCTTCCGCCTGCTGCCAGACGCCGTGGTGCGATCGACCTCGGCCATGGCGCAAGAAGCCAGCGTGCAGCGCGCCGAGTCCACCGCGCGCGCTGGCGATGACGTCATCGCCGCGCGCATCGGGCCGTATGCCGTGGTGTTGAACGGCAGCGGACGCACCGCGAGCGCGAGCGACGCAGGCACGGCCAGGATCAGCGGCATGCGGGTGGCGATCAACGAACGCAGCGGCCAGCCGGTGCTGCTCACCGGCAGGCTCAAGCTGTTCGGCACCACGCCGGACGTCGCGCAGGCACTGGCCCGCCGCAGCGCCGGCAGCGTCGTCTACGCCTCCGACATCGACGGCAGCGCCATGCTCGACTATGGCTCGGCCGATGCCGCGCTGCGCGCATGGCAGCAGCTGCGGGCCGCGCCCGGCACGCGCGAGGTCGCGATGGACATGATCCAGGGCGTCAACCAGACGCTGTGACGCGACGCGCATGCCGGCGGGCGCCATCGGCGGCACTTGGACGGCCACGGCGTCACGGCAGCGCGGCCTGGCGCTGCCATGTCGGCAAGATGACCATGCAGGCGGCGCGCAACAGCGACAGCGCCGCCTCACGGCACATTCGCCGCGTCCGCTACCGCGCCATGCCGCAGCACAGCATTGCCATAATCGTATGGCAGCTGCGCTGCAAAGCATTGGTCGCGCGCCGCCGGCGCGGCTATTCTCGGCCTTGCGCCGGCACCGCCGCAACGCGCACAGACACGCCGTTGCGCATGCAACGACAAATCCGCAACAGCACACAGGACACACCCTCGATGGCAGGAACGATGGAGCCGGCGGCTCCGCTCTCACCCTCCGCGCCGCGCGCCGGCAAGGCGCCCTCCTACCGCGCCGCGCTGTCGCTGCTGGCCTCGCTGTTCTTCATGTGGGGCTTCATCACCGTCATCAACAACACCTTGCTGCCGCATCTGCGCAGCGTGTTCGAGCTGAGCTACACCCAGGCCACGCTGATCGAGTCGATCTGGTTCATCGCCTACTTCTTCGCTTCGCTGCCGTCGGCCAAGCTGATCGAACGGATCGGCTACCAGCGTGCGCTGGTGATCGGACTGGGCATCATGGCGCTCGGCGCCCTGGGCATGATCGCGGCCGCGCGCCTGGTCTCGTACGGCATCACCCTCGGCTCGCTGTTCGTGATCGCCAGCGGCATCACCTTGCTGCAGGTCGCGGCCAATCCCTACGTCGCGGTGATCGGCAGCGCGGACACCGCCTCGGCGCGGCTCAATCTGGTGCAGGCGTTCAACTCGGTCGGCACCACGCTGGCACCGCTGTTCGGCGGTTACCTGATCCTGGGCCGCTCGGCCTCGGGCACCGCCAAGGGCGACGCCGTGCTGACCCAGGCCGAACGCCTGGCAGACGCGCAGTCGGTGCAGCTGCCCTACCTGATCGTCGCCGTGGTCCTGGTGCTGCTGGCCGTGGTCATCGCCCGCTTCAAGCTGCCCGCGCTGGGCCAGGCGACCCGGCGCGCCAGCGGCCAGGAACGCGCCAGCCAGTCGTTGTGGCGGCATCGCAACCTGGTGCTGGGCATCCCGGCCATCTTCATTTACCTGATCGCCGAGATCGGCGTGTCCAATCTGTTCATCAACTTCGTCTCGCAGCCGCAGATCGGCAACCTCACCCACGAACAGGCCTCGCACTACCTGTTCCTGCTGTGGGGCGGAATGATGGTGGGCCGCTTCGCCGGCAGCGCGCTGATGCGCCGCATCGCGCCGGAGACCGTGCTCGCGTTGTTCTCGGTCGGCGCGTTCGTGGTGGTGCTGCTGACGGTGCTCACCACCGGCCACGTCGCGATGTGGTCGCTGATCGCGGTGGGCCTGTTCCACTCGATCATGTTCCCGACCATCTTCACCCTCGGCATCAAGGGCCTGGGCCCGCTCACCGAGGAAGGCTCCGGCCTGCTGATCATGGCCATCGCCGGCGGCGCTTTGGTGGTGATGCAGGGCTGGCTGGCCGACCATGTCGGCCTGCAGCGCGCCTTCCTGCTCACCGCCGCGTGCGAGCTGTATGTGCTGTTTTATGCGCTGTGGGGCGCCAAGACGCCGCCTGCCTCCACGGCCTAGCCGCACGCAGGCCAGCCGCACGCAGACGATCGTGCGGCGCTGTTGTGGCGCTGTGCCATTCGGCGCCGGCAGGCTTGGCAGCCGGCGCATGCGGCCTTGCGAAAGCGACGTATCCTAGCCCGCGCAGCGCGCACACAGGCCATGCACTTCCAGGGTCTGCGCCTGCGGCTGGAAGCCTAGCGCCTTGGCGCGCTGTTCCAGTTGTGCGACCACGTCGCGGTCCTCCAGTTCGACCGCGCTGTGGCAGCGGTCGCAAATCAGGAACGGCACCGAGTGCTGAGCGCTGCTGGGGTGGTGGCAGGCGACGAAGGCGTTGACCGACTCGAGCTTGTGCACGAAGCCGTTGGCCATCAGGAAATCCAGCGCGCGGTACACGGTGGGCGGCGCATCGGCGCCCACGCTCTTGCCCTCGCGCACCCATTCCAGCAGATCGTAGGCCTTCACCGGCCGCCCCGCCTCGGCGATCAGGCGCAGCACGTTGGCGCGGATCGGGGTCAGACGCAGCCCGCGTTCGCGGCTCACCCGCTCCACCACCTTGACGAAGTCGTCGGCGTCGTGGACGTGGTGGTGCGGCTCGGTGCAGGCGGTCTTCTTGCTGGACATGGGCTTCTCCGGGGAATCAGCTTCCCGCTGGGATCTTGATGAGCGCGGCATCGATGCGTTTCAAGGCCTGCTCGCGGCCGGCCAGGTACACCGTGTGCGAGATATCCGGGCTAACCTGGGTGCCGGTGATGGCCACGCGCAGCGGCTGCGCCACCTTGCCCATGCCGATCTCCAGCGCCGCGGCCGCCTCGTGCAGCGCGGCGGACACGCCGTCCACGCTCCACTGCCCCAGCGCGGCCAGCAGCTCGCGCGCCTTGCCCAGCGCCAGTTCGGCGCCCGGCTTCAGGTGCTTGGCCACCGCGGCCTCGTCATAGCTTTCCAGCGGCCGGTACCAGACCACCGCCTTCTCGGCCATTTCCTTCAGTGTCTGCACGCGCTCGCGCAGCGCCACCACCACGTCGGCGGCGGCCGGGCCGGCGGCGGGGTCGATGCCGAGCTTGCCGAGCTGGTACTCCAGCTGCGGCGCGATCGTGGCCGGGTCGTCGGTCTTCAGATAGTGCTGGTTGACCCAGCCGAGCTTGGCCATGTCCAGCCGCGCGGCCTTGGAGTTGACGTCCTTGACGTCGAACAGGTCGATCAGCTCCTGGCGGCCGAACAGTTCCTGGTCGCCGTGCGACCAGCCCAGCCGCGCCAGGTAGTTGATCAGCGCGTGCGGCAGGTAGCCGGCGTCCTTGTACTGCATCACGTCGGCCGCACCGGTGCGCTTGGACAGCTTGGCGCCCTGCTCGTCCAGGATCATCGGCATGTGCGCGAACTTCGGCACCGGCGCGCCCAGCGCTTCGTAGATGTTGATCTGGCGCGGGGTGTTGTTGATGTGGTCGTCGCCGCGGATGACTTCGGTGATGTCCATGTCCCAGTCGTCCACCACCACCGCGAAGTTGTAGGTGGGGTAGCCGTCGGGGCGGAAGATCACCATGTCGTCGAGTTCGCTGTTGGCGATCTCGATGCGGCCCTTGATCAGGTCGTCGAACACCACGCTGCCGCCGACCGGGTTCTTGAAGCGGATCACCCGGTTCGGGTCGTCGCGGTACGCCAGGTTCTGCTCGCGTGCGGCGCCGTTGTAGCGCGGCTTTTCCTGCTTGGCCATGGCCGCCTCGCGCATTGCGTCCAGTTCCTCGCGGGTCTCGTAGGCGTAGTAGGCCTTGCCGGCGGCGAGCAGCTGTTCGGCCACGTCCTGGTAGCGGGCGATGCGCTGGGTCTGGTAGACCGGGCCTTCGTCGTAGTCCAGGCCGAGCCAGTCCATCGCTTCCAGGATAGCGTCGATCGCCGCCTGGGTGCTGCGCTCGCGATCGGTGTCCTCGATACGCAGCACGAACTCGCCGCCGCGGTGGCGCGCCTCCAGCCAACAGTACAGCGCGGTGCGCGCGCCGCCGATGTGCAGGTAACCGGTGGGACTGGGGGCAAAACGGGTGCGGCAGGCCATGGAACGCTCGGAGCAAACGGGAATCGGGCAATTTTACCCCGCCGTGCCTTGTGGTGCCCGAAGGCAGCCGGCGCCGTGCCTGGGCTTTTCCATTGTAGGAGCGGCTTTAGCCGCGACAGGCACTACCAGCAACGCCCGTCGCCGCTGAAGCCGCTCCTACAAAAGACTCTGAACCTTGGCGATTCACCCAGGGCCTGTCACCGCGATTGGGACAGGTGCTAGCGCAACAGGTCGCCGTGGACGATGCATTCGCCGTCGCTGCGCGCCGGGCCGGGCGCGTCGTACAGCACCAGCCAGCTTGGCACGCCGCCGGACAACGCCGGCGGCAGGTTGCACAGCGCTTCGGCGCGATCGCTGTCCTCGCCATGCGGCAGCACCAGCGATTTGACCAGCTCGCGCTGGAACCGCACCGGTTTGCAATTGGCGGCCAGCAGCGCGCGCGCGCCGGGCCAGCGGAACAGGCGGATCTCGCCGTTCAGCACCATGGTCGGGCCGGCCAGCAGGTACAGGTCCTCGCCGTGGAAATGCAGGTCGCGCACGCCCAGCCCGCCCAGTTGCAGGAAATGCTTGCGCAGCAAGGTGCCTTCTGCGTCCAGCGGCACCAGCCGCAGATGGTCGTGGTGCGCTTGGACCGCGATCTCCAGCAGCCCCGCCCAGCCGCGCAACACCGGGCCGCGCAGTCCCAGCAGCAGGCGCTGGCCGTCCACCGCCATGCCTTCGATATCGAAGCCGTTGTCCTTGCCGGGAATCTTCAGATAGGCGCCGAAATGCGGATCGTCTTCGAGCAGTGCGGTGAGCTGGTTGTGCCTGGCGTCGCCCTTCAGCCGCAGCGCACGGCGGCCGTCGGCCGCTTCGCGGACCAACTGCGGCGCGCCGTCGGCATCGCGCTCGATCGGCAGGCAGGCGAGCAGGCGGCGGTTGGCGTCGAGCTTGAGCTTGGCCAGGCGCTTGCCGTTGGCGGCATCGTCGCGATCGGGCTTGGCGTTCTTGCGCGTCATGCCGTGCGAGCCGACCACCCACAGGTAGCCGGGCGACAGCGCCATGCCTTCCAGGTCGGCCTCTTCGTCGTGGTCGCCGGGCAGGTCGAGCAATTCGTCGAGGGCGAAGCTGCGGCCTGCGCCGAAGCGCAGCGCCTCGCCGCCGACTGGCGCCAGCGCGTGCAGGCGATCGACCGCGCAGGCTTCGTCACCGGCCACCCACAGCCAGTCGTCGGTGAAGGCGGCGCCGGAGAGGTTGGCGTGGACCAGCGCACCAGGCGCGAATTCCAGGCGCACAGCGTGCGGCAGCAGGGTCTTGGGCATCAAAGCGATACACCGGGAGCAGATCGAAGACGCAGCAAAGCGCATCGCGCGTTCGGATCGCGTGTGCTGCAGCTGCGGGGGCGGTGCGCCGCAGCCCTAATCGAAGCCGGCAAGCTCCGCGCGCACGATGGCCGGTGCCAGCTGGCCGCGCCAGTCGCGGTCGTTGGCGACCTGGGCGCGGGCGCGGCTGGCCTCGAACGCGGCGAAGTCCAGCTCGGCGAGCGCCCAGACCTGCTCGCCCCGGGTCTGCGCGACGATGCCGTCGGCCGGGAAGCCGGCGTCCATCGGCGCGTAGATCGCCGCCTCGCCGGTGTTCACGTCCAGCGCCGGACTCCATTCGGCCAGCCCGGCGGTGACCGAGTGCGCGACGAAGATGCGGTTCTCCAGCGCACGTGCCAGGCAGCCGATGCGCACGCGGGTGGCGCCAGCCTCGGTGTCGGTGCAGCTGGGCACCACCAGCAGCCGCGCGCCGGCCTCGTACTGGGCGCGGACCGGCAGCGGGAATTCGCTGTCGTAGCAGACCGCCACGCCGGCGCGCACGCCCTCGCCCGCGGCGAACACCTTCAGCGCGTCGCCGCCGTCGATCAGGCCCGTGGCCTTCTCCAAGCCGGTCAGCTGCAGCTTGTCCTGCCAGCCGTGGCGGCCGTCGGGCGCGAACCAGTAAGCGCGGTTGCGATAGCGCCCTTCCCCGCTGGCCAGCAGGAAGCTGCCGGCGAGCAGATGCAGGCGATGCCGCTGCGCCAGCTGCGCGAACAGCGCCAGGTATTGCGGGTGCAGCGCCTGAATCGCGGCGAGCGAGGCCGGCAGGTCCTCGGCCACGGCCGCGGCGAAGGTCGCGGCCAGTTCCAGCGACAGGTATTCGGGCAGCACCGCCAGCTGCGCGCCGGCCTGCGCGGCCTGACCGATCAAGGCCGCCTGCTTGTCGGCGAAGGCGGCGAAATCGACCGGCGCGCCGATCGGGTATTTGGCGACGGCGATTTTCATGCGGCAGGCTCCAGTGGGCGGGTCCAGAAACGCAGGGTGTGCAGGATCTCGCCGCGGTCGATTTCGTCCCACGCAAGCTGCATGCGCAGCGACGGCTGGCGCACGTAGCCGCGCTTGTGCCAGAACGCGTCGTTGCTGCGGTCGCCGGGTGGACGGCGCGGATCGTCGGGATCGCGGTCCACCGCGCAGAACGCGGTCAGGCGGAAGCGGCCGAGCGCGTGCGCATGCGCATGCGCTTCGCGATGATCGAAGAAGGCATGGCCGACGCCGCAGCCGCGATACGCAGGCAACAGCACCGATTCGCCGAAATAGAACACGTCCGCTACCGCGAAGGCACTGCCGGCGAAGGCCGCGCCGAAGGCGTCGGCGGCGTCGCCCAGCGGCAGCCCGGTGGAGGCGCCGACCACGCGCTCGCCGTCGCGCACCAGCACGAACACGCTGTCCGGCGAGGCGGCATAGGCGGACAGATACTCGCGCTCGTAATCCAGGTCGCCGGCGTACAGATACGGCCAGTCGCGGAACACGGCGATGCGCAGCCGTGCGACATCGTCCAGGAACGGGGCGATCTGCGCGCCGCGCAGGCGCTGGATGGGGAGCGGAGCGTCCATCGGTGAACTCTACCGCAGGCGTTTGCGTGGCGCTGCCGGCTTGGCGATGCCCTGGTCGGTGCGGCGTCTTGCAGCCAGCCTCGCGATGTGTGCCGACATGGCGGAGTCCTGGTCGCGCATCGAGGTCCTCGCTGCCGGAGGCCAGTCGTCCCTGCGCGCCGGTGGCCAGCGACGACAGCGCCCAGTTGGCCTGGACGCCCTGTTCGGTGATGCGCAGCTCGTTGGGCAGGAAGCGCCCGCCGAACAGCGGATGCGGCCACGGCGAGCTCAGCGCGATCTGGTTGTCGTCGCCGACCGGCACGATCGACAGGCCTTGCGTGCCATCGAGCACGAACTCCATTTCCACACTGTGCAGATCGGTGAGCTTGCCCTGGCGCGCATCGGCCAGCGCCGGCAGCAGCGCGTGCACGCCCTTGCTGTGGCCGGCCAGCGCCAGCGACCCCGGCTGCAGCGCCAGCGCCATGCCGTCGGTGCGCAGATTGGGCGTACCGACCAGTCCGCGCACGTCCTGGATGCCGACCAGCAGAGACGGCTGGCCATAGCGGCGACCCTGGACCGCGGCGTAGTCGAGGTCGTCGAACTGCGCCTTGAGCTGCGCATGCCAGCGATACACCTGCACCTTGACCAGAACGATGCTGCGCTGCGACGGCTTCAGCTCGCCGCTGATCGCCAGGCGCCGCGGCGTCTGCAGGTCGTAGCCGGATTCGGTTTCGCGCTTGACGCTGCGCTTGCCCTCGGCATCGACCACCGCGACATCGCGCACCTGGGTCCACGGCACCACCCGCAACGGACCGAGCAGGCGCTGCTCGCCGGCCTTGCTCTGCGACACCCGCTGCACCAATTCGTCGCGGTAGCGCTGGCGGTCCTGCATGGTGCCGCGGATCATCAGCAGCGGGATCAGCAGCAACAGGATCAATCCGCCGATGGTGGCGAATCGCAGGACCAGCTTCAGGGATGTCATCGGCGTTCCTCGGTGATGGAGGACGCCAGGGTGCCGCCGCTGCGTGTGCGGGATTTGAGGCGAAGTTGAAGCAAGTGTGAAGTCGGAGCGTGAGCGCGACAAAGCGGGAATCTGTGATGAACGCCCGCACCCGGCTTCGGTTGCGCCTTCATGACTTCGCGCACCGCCCTCGTCTGCAAGCGCCCACCAATGAATGATGGTGTTGCGTTCCGATCCGATTCAGGTAATGGCCGGACCGCATGCACCTGCCTTTCCGGACTGGTTCCGATCGCTTGCCTAGCGCAACCGATCGCCGCCTGCCTGATTGCTGCGGTACGGCCCACGAAACGCGTGACCCCTTTCAATCCACCCACAGGAAACCTCCATGGCTCTGCATCGCCCAATCACTTCCAGCCTTTTCGGCCTGCTCGCGCTGTCGGCATTTACGCTCGCGCATGCGCAATCGCATGGCATGGGCCTGAAGCCTTCCGCCACGGTACAGAAGGTGCTGCCGTTGTTCGCCACCGATGAGCAACGTGCGGAGCCGCTGCCGCAACGCGTTTCCCTGAAACGGTGGGCGATCGAACCAGGCGACCAGAAACAGGTTGGCGCCTGCGCATCGTGGGCGACCGCGCATACGCTGGCTGGCTGGTATGCGAATTTCACGGGACGCACTGTCACCAAGTTCGCCCCGATGTACCTGTACGAGCAGGTCAACGGCGGAGGCGACAACGGTTCCACCCTGGAAGCGCCGCTGGACGTCGCCCTGGCCCAGGGCATCGATACGGAGCGCCATTACTTCCAGGGCAACTACGATTACCTGACCCCGCCGACCAAAGAGGAGCATGCAAACGCCGCCAAGTACAAGCAGCCTTACCAGTATCAGGTGATCTTCGAGGACTGGAGCGACAAGGGCGGTGGCCGGCCGCTGATCCAGCAGATCAAGGCGGCGCTCGCCAATTCCACACCGGTCGCCATCGGCTTCTTCCCGCGCCAGGGCTTCGACTCCCTCACCCCCAGCAACGCAGTGGATTACGACGACAGCAGCCCGATCCTCGGAGGTCACGAGGTCATCGCCCTCGGTTACGACGAAGAAGGCCTGCTGATCGAGAACAGCTGGGGCAAGGGCTGGGGCGACAAGGGCTTCGCCAAGCTCTCCTGGTCGGTGGTAGCCAAGGACGTGAAGGTGGCGGCGGTCGCCTACTAGCCGCTGAGCTGCGGCGAGCGCGCCTTGCCGCAGCGACCTCGGACAGGCACAGCGCAGTGCCGGCACGCCGGCACTGCGCTGTCTTCAACCAAACACCAGGCGCGCCAGCGCGCCGCCGCACGCGCGGTTGCGCAAACTGGCCTCGCCGCCGTGCAGCCGTGCCACTTCGCGCACGAACGACAGCCCCAGGCCGGAACTGCGCTGCCCGGTCGCCGGCCGCGGCAACGAATAGAAGCGCTCGAACACCCGCTGCAGCGCGTAAGCGGGTACGCCTGAACCCGCATCCTCCACCAGCAAGGCGATGCGCGCGTGCGCGGCGCGCTCTGCGCGCAGCACCACCGTGCCGCCGGCGGGCGACAACGCGATCGCGTCGTCGAGCAGATTGTGCAGCGCCTGCCGCAGCAGATACGGATCGCCGGCCAGTGCCAGCTCGGCGTCCGGCCCCTGCACCTGCACGCCGCTGGCGCGCAACTGCGGCGCCAGCGCCTCGGCCAATTGCGCGAACAGCGACGCTACCGCGACGCGATCGCGCCGCTGCAGCCAACCATGCTGCTCGACCTCGGCCAGCGCCAGCAGCTTGTCGATGGTTTCGGTGAGGCATTGCTGCTGCTCGGCGATATGGTGCACGAAGCGTCGCCGCTCGCGTCCGGCAGCGGTTCCTGCAGCAGTTCGGCGGCGCCGCGGATCGCCGCCAGCGGGCTCTTCATCTCGTGGGTCAGCGACTGCACATACTGCTCGACATAATCGCGCGCGGATTGCGCCGCTGCGCCGCGCCAAGGTCGCGGGCGCCAGCCGCGGTCCATCAGTTGCGCGCGGCTGAGGATGGCGCCAGGCCGCTGCAGCAGCGCGGCCAGCAGCGCGTATTCGTAGCGGGTCAGGTCCAGTGCGGCGTCGCCGTCGTGGATGCGGCGGCCGTCGCGGTCGATCGCGATCGCGAACGCGCCGTGCCGCTGCCAGCCCTGCTCCGCATCCGCGCCACCAGTTCGCGCAGCGAAAACGGTTTGGCCATGTCGTCGTCGGCGCCCAGTTCCAGGCCGAGCACGCGGTCGATCTCGTCGTTGCGCGCGGTCAGGAAGATCACCGGCACCTGGCTGAAGCGGCGCAGTTCGCGGCACGCCTCGAAGCCGCCCAGGTCCGGCAGGCCGACATCCAGCACCACCACGTCGATGCCGCCGGCGCGCGCCTGCGCCAGCGCCTCGCGCCCGAGCAGGCAGTGCCGCACCTGATAGCCCCCGCTGCGCAACGCGTACAGCACGGTATCGGCAATGGCGGATTCGTGCTCGACGACGAGGACGCACGGGGCGGCGGGCGCGGACATGGCGCGCAGCATAGCCGCAACCCCCGCCCGCCCGTACACTGCCGCGATGAACTATCGCCACGCCTACCACGCCGGCAACCATGCCGACGCGCTCAAGCACACCGTGCTGCTCGCGCTGATCCACGCGCTCAAGCGCAAGGACAGCCCGTTCTTCGTGCTCGACACCCACGCCGGACGCGGCCGCTACCTGTTCGCCGGCAGCGAGGCGCGCAAGACCGGCGAGGCCGCGGCCGGGGTGCTGAAGCTGATGGGCCAGCCCACCTTGCCGGAGGTGCTGGAGCGCTACCTGCGCGCAGTGCAGGCCGACAACCCGGTCCCGGTCGGCGCGAAGGATGCGAGTCCCTCGCAAAAGCCCGCACGTCCCTGTGCGGGGATTCAATTGAAGCACTACCCCGGCTCGCCGCTGCTGGTCGCCCAGGCCATGCGCGAACAGGACCGGCTCGCCGCCTGCGAGCTGCAGCCCGAGGAAGCGGCCGAACTGAAGACGCTGTTCGCCAACGACCGCCGCGTGCAGGTGCATGCCGGCGACGGTTATGCGGCGATCAAGGCGTTCGTGCCGCCGAGGGCCGGCGCGGCCAAGATCGGCCGCGGCCTGGTGCTGATCGATCCGCCCTACGAATCGCAGGACGCCGAATACCCGCTGATCGCCGCGGCGCTGCGCGAGACCCTGACCCGCTGGCCGCAGGCGATGTGCGCGGTGTGGTATCCGATCAAGCAGCGCCGCAGCCTGCAGCCGTTTTTCCGCAAGGCCGCGGCGATGCCGGCCAAATCGGCGCTGCTGGCCGAGCTGCAGGTGCGCCCGGACGATTCGCCGCTGCGGCTCAACGGCAGCGGCATGCTGCTGCTCAATCCGCCCTGGCAGTTCGAGCAGGCGCTGGCGAGCGCGCTGCCGGCGCTGAAGGTGCATCTGGGCGAAACGGGCGCATCGACGCGCCTGGAGTGGCTCAAGCGCGAGGAGTGAGGCGGCGCGCGCGGCATCCCGGCACGTCGCAAGCGCGCGCACGGCGCTGGGTCAATAGCAATCCCAGTTGTAGGCAACCCGGCTGAAATCGCCGCGCTGCAGGTCGGCCGGATCGATGAAGACGTTGGCGATGCCGCTGTCGCCCCACATCATGGCGTCGTCGCTGTCCAGCTGCAGCAGCAGCACCTACGCGTCCTGCGCGATGCGCGGATCTTCCTGGGTGAACTCTGGGTAGCCGCCGAGCTTGTGCCCGCTGCGATTCAATGCGGCGTACAGCGCCTCGTCCACGTCGTCCTGCGGCAACGCATGGCGTGTGGCGTAGGCGGCGGCGACCGCGTCCAGCGGCCGCCCCAGCGCCTGCGCGAAGTGCACGTCGCTGCGGCCGATGGTTTCCGCGCCGACAGCGAAATGCATCGCCCGCGGATGCGCCGGATCGAACGGCAGCGCGTCGCCGGCCGGCAACCGCACCGCGGCCTGCCGCGCCGACGCGTCGGGCCGCAGCCAATACACCACGCGGAAATTGCGTTGCGCGCTCAATGCGGCCAGGTCGCTGGCGCCGTCGAAGTTGGCGCCATAGAAATCGTCGCTGCCGATGAAGAACTGCAGCATGCCGTGGGTGGGATAGCCACGCAGCGGCGGCAGTGTCGCCAGGTTCACCTGCGCCAGCAGCGCCAGCGGCTGGCCATGGGCGTCGTGCGGGTATGCCTGGTCCGCGGTCCAGTACGGGCGGCCGCCGACCTTGCTGGCCAGGCGATCGTCCTGCGCCATCGGCTGCAGGCGCAGCTGCGCCACAGGCTTGCGCGTGGCCTCCAGGCGTTGCCGGTACGGCGCCAGCACCGCATCGGCCGGCACCGGCACCCTCGCCGCGGACGCGGTGCTGGACGATGGCGCGACCGGCTCAAGCGCCCCCTGCATCGTGCGCTTGAGCCACCAGAAGCCGCCCAGCATCAGCCCACCCAGCACCGCGACCAGCGCCAAGGTGATCACGGTGGACAGCAGCACAGCGTTCGAGGTCTTCATTGCGTTGTCGCCCACGCTGGACCAGGCGCCACTGTAGCAATGCCGCTCAGCCGCCGGAAGCGACCGCGGCGGCGCCCGACTCCGGTTCGAAGAAGCTCCAGCGCACCATCGGGAACTGCTGCTTCAAGCCGCGCTCGATGTGGGTGATGTCGGCCAGCAGCGCCGCCGCGTCGTGCTTCTGGCGCAGCGTGGCCTGCACCGACACCAGCACGTCTTCGCCGAGCTGCACCGCGATCAGGCGGATCACCCGCTCGATCTGCGGCTGCGCCTGGAAGAACGCATGCAATTGCCGCTGCAGCGCCGGGTCCACACTCTGCCCGATCAGCATCGCCTTGATCTGGATCGCCACCAGCACCGCGACCACGATCAGCAGTGCGCCGATGGCGATGGTGCCCAGCGCGTCCCACAGCGGATTGCCGGTCAGCACGCTCAGCAGCACCGCGGCCAGCGCCAGCGCCAGGCCGAGCAAGGCCGCCAGATCCTCGCCGAAGATCACGATCAGCTCGGCCTGGCGGCTCTCGCGGAACCAGGTCCATAGCGAGCGAGCGCCGCGCACCTTGCCGATCTCCTGCAGGCAGGTGCGCAGCGATACGCCCTCGGCGACCAGCGCGAACCCGAGCACGCCCACCGCCCAGCCCCAACTGCGCAAGGGCTCGGGCTGCAGCAGCTTGTGCACGCCCTCGTACACCGAAAACATGCCGCCGATGCAGAACAGCATCACCGCCACCAGGAACGACCAGAAGTAGATGGCGCGGCCGTAGCCCAGCGGATATTCGGCACTGGCCGGGCGCTTGGCCTGGCGCATGCCCAGCAGCAACAGCAACTGGTTGCCGCAGTCGGCCAGCGAATGCACGGTCTCGGCCAGCATCGCGCCCGAGCCGGTGGCCAGCGCCGCCGCGCCCTTGGCCAGGGCGATGGCCAGGTTGGCGCCGAGCGCGAAGAAGATGGCGCGCCGCGAATCGTCGCTGCCGGACATGGCCTATCTCGATCGAAAAATCCACGCACAGGGTAGGCAAACGCGGTGAGCGCTGCGTTCACGGCATCCGCCCCGGGTAATGCGAGAATCCAGGCTTCGTCGAGGATCATCCGGCCATGGCTACCCGCAACCGCATGCCTCCGTGGCATGAAAACTTCACCTTGCCCAGCGGCCGCGAGCTGCTGATCCGGCCGATCCGGCCGGAAGACAGCGCGCCGCTGCAAGGCGCCTTCAGTCTGCTCGGGCCGACCGAGATCCGCGAGCGGTTCCTGCATTCGGTGCAGGAGCTGACCGAGGACATGGCGCAACGCCTGACCCATCCCAATCCGAAGACCGAACTGACCCTGGTCGCGGCCGAACCGCTGCCGCCGGGCGAAGCGGTGGTCGGCGCGGTGGCGCGCGCGGCGATCACGCCCGGCACCCGCGAGGCCGAATATGCGATCCTGGTCAGCAGCTTCGTCGCCGGCCAGGGCCTGGGCCGGCAGCTGATGCGCAAGCTGGTCAAGTGGGCGCGGCGCAAGTACCTGGACCGGCTCTACGGCGACGTGCTGGAAAGCAATCTGCCGATGCTGCAACTGGCCGAATCGCTGGGTTTCCGACCGATGTCGCACCCGGACACCCCGGGCCTGGTGCGCGTGGTGCTGGAACTGGGGAACTGACCCCGCTCCCCGCCACCGCACACCACTAACCGCCGCGCCACGCTTCTCCGAGTCCCGAGTCCCGAGTCCCGAGTCCCGAGTCCCGACTCTCCGGTCCCCGGTCCCCGGTCCCCGGTCCCGAGCTTGCTAGACTAGTCGGTCCATGGCGCCTCTTTCCTTCCCCGTTCCGCCGCTGCCCAAGTCCGGCCAGCTCCGCGCCTTCTGGCGCGCCCCTGCGTCCTCGACCGCGCTGGCCTGGCACATCGCCTGCGCCGCTGCGGCGCATCGCGGGCCGTTGCTGGTGGTCGCGCGCGACAACCAGAGCGCGCACCAGATCGAGGCCGACCTGCACACGCTGCTGGCCGGCGACGGCAGCTTGCCGGTGGTGCCGTTCCCGGATTGGGAAACCCTGCCCTACGACCAGTTCAGTCCGCACCCGGACATCATCAGCCAGCGCCTGTCGGCGCTGCACCGGCTGCCGACGCTGCAGCAAGGCATCGTGGTGGTGCCGGTGCAGACGCTGATGCAGCGCGTGGCGCCGTTGCGCTACATCGTCGGCGGCAGCTTCGACCTGCGCGTGGGCCAGCGCCTGGACCTGGAGGCGGAAAAGCGCCGCCTGGAAAGCGCCGGCTACCGCAACGTGCCGCAGGTGATGGACCCGGGCGATTTCGCGGTGCGCGGCGGCCTGCTCGACGTGTACCCGATGGGTGCGGACACGCCGTTGCGGATCGAACTGCTGGACGAGGACATCGACTCGATCCGCGCCTTCGACCCGGAATCGCAGCGCTCGCTGGACCACGTGCAGGAAGTGAAGATGCTGCCCGGCCGCGAAGTGCCGATGGACGATGTCAGCGTGGAGCGGGTGCTGGCCACGCTGCGCGAACGCTTCGACGTGGACACCCGGCGCAGCGCGCTGTACCAGGACTTGAAGGCGCGGCTGGCGCCGTCGGGCATCGAGTACTACCTGCCGCTGTTCTTCCAGGAAGCGCGCAGCGCGGGCAAGCCGGCGCGCGATGCCACCGCCACCTTGTTCGACTATCTGGGCGAGACGGTGCTGCCGCTGCTCGCGCCGGGCGTGGGCGCCGCCGCCGATGCGTTCTGGGCGCAGACCCAGAACCGCTACGAGCAGCGCCGCCACGACGTGGAGCGCCCGCTGCTGGCGCCCGAGGAGCTGTACCAGGCGCCGGACACGCTGCGCGAGAAGCTCAACGGCCTGCCGCGCATCGAGGTGTGGGCCGCCGACCACGCGCGCATCGACGACGCGCAGGCGCTGGGCGACCAGCCGCTGCCGCCGCTGCCGGTAGCGGCCAAGGACGCCGCCCCGGCCGAGGCGCTGAAGAGCTTCCTCGGCAGCTATGCGGGCCGCGTGCTGATCGCCGCCGATTCGCCGGGCCGCCGCGAAGCGCTGCTGGAAGTGCTGGCCGCGGCGGGGCTGAAGCCGGAGGTCATCCCGAACTTCGCGACATTCCTCGCTGCTCCCCCCGGGACAAGGTGGCGCGAAGCGGCGGATGCGGGTACGCCGCGCGCGCCATCCTCAGCGCAGAAGGCCGCTGCGTCGTCCGCGTCCGCCAACGCCGCGCAGGCACAGGTCGCTGGCGGCCGTAGCCTCCCCCCCCCCCCTCTGCCGCAGGGAGAGGGGCTAGCCTCCGACGTGGCGCCTGCGCGCTTCGCCATCGCCGTCGCGCCCCTGGACGACGGCTTCGCCCTGGACGATCCGTACATCGCGGTGCTCACCGAGCGCCAGCTGTTCCCCGAACGCGCCGGCCAGCCGCGGCGCACGCGCCGCGCCGGGCGCGAGCCGGAAGCGATCATCCGCGACCTCGGCGAGCTGACCGAAGGCGCGCCGATCGTGCATGAGGATCACGGCGTCGGCCGCTACCGCGGGCTGATCGTGCTCGATGCCGGCGGCATGCCCGGCGAGTTTCTGGAGATCGAATACGCCAAGGGCGACCGCCTGTACGTGCCGGTCGCGCAGCTGCACCTGATCAGCCGCTACTCCGGCGCCTCGGCCGACACCGCGCCGCTGCATTCGCTGGGCGGCGAGCAATGGAGCAAGGCCAAGCGCCGCGCCGCCGAGAAGGTGCGCGACGTGGCCGCCGAACTGCTGGAGATCCAGGCGCGGCGCCGCGCCCGCGCCGGTCTGGCTTTGCAGGTGGACCGGGCCATGTACGAGCCGTTCGCGGCCGGTTTCCCGTTTGAGGAAACCGCCGACCAGCTGGCCGCGATCGAGGCCACCCTGCGCGACCTGGCCAGCAGCCAGCCGATGGACCGCGTGGTCTGCGGCGATGTCGGCTTCGGCAAGACCGAGGTTGCGGTGCGCGCCGCATTCGCCGCGGCCAGCGCCGGCAAGCAGGTGGCGGTGCTGGTGCCGACCACGCTGCTGGCCGAACAGCACTACCGCAACTTCCGCGACCGCTTCGCCGACTGGCCGCTGCGGGTGGAAGTGCTGTCGCGCTTCAAGAGCGCCAAGGAGATCAAGGCGGAGCTGGAGAAGGTCGCCGACGGCGGCATCGACGTGATCATCGGCACCCATCGCCTGCTGCAGCCGGACGTGAAGTTCAAGGACCTGGGCCTGGTCGTGGTGGACGAGGAACAGCGCTTCGGCGTGCGCCAGAAGGAAGCGCTGAAGGCGCTGCGCGCCAACGTGCACCTGCTCACCCTCACCGCCACGCCGATCCCGCGCACGCTGAACATGGCCATGGCCGGATTGCGCGACCTGTCGATCATCGCCACCGCGCCGCCGAACCGGCTGGCGGTGCAGACCTTCGTCACCGCCTGGGACAACGCGCTGCTGCGCGAGGCGTTCCAGCGCGAGCTGGCGCGCGGCGGCCAGCTGTACTTCCTGCACAACGACGTGGAAAGCATCGGCCGCATGCAGCGCGAACTCAGCGAGCTGGTGCCGGAAGCGCGCATCGGCATCGCCCACGGGCAGATGCCCGAGCGCGAACTGGAACGGGTGATGCTGGATTTCCAGAAGCAGCGCTTCAACGTGCTGCTGTCGACCACGATCATCGAATCGGGCATCGACATCCCCAACGCCAACACCATCGTCATCAACCGCGCCGACCGCTTCGGCCTGGCCCAGCTGCACCAGCTGCGCGGCCGCGTTGGCCGTTCGCACCACCGCGCCTACGCCTACCTGCTGGTGCCGGACCGGCGCAGCATCACCGGCGATGCGCAGAAGCGGCTGGACGCGATCGCCTCGATGGACGAACTCGGCGCCGGCTTCACCCTGGCCACCCATGACCTGGAGATTCGCGGCGCCGGCGAACTGCTCGGCGAGGACCAGAGCGGGCAGATGGCCGAGGTCGGCTTCAGCCTGTACACCGAACTGCTGGAGCGCGCGGTGCGCAGCATCCGCCAGGGCAAGCTGCCGGACCTGGACGCCGGCGAGGAAGCGCGCGGCGCCGAAGTAGAACTGCATGTGCCGGCGCTGATCCCGGACGACTACCTGCCCGACGTGCACACCCGCCTGACCCTGTACAAGCGCATCTCCAGCGCCCGCGACAGCGAGCAACTGCGCGAACTGCAGGTGGAGATGATCGACCGCTTCGGCCTGCTGCCGGAGGCGGTCAAGCACCTGTTCGCGGTCGCCGAGCTGAAGCTGCAGGCAAACACGCTGGGCATCCGCAAGCTGGAACTGGGCGAGAACGGCGGCCGCATCGTGTTCGAGTCCAAGCCCGACGTCGATCCGATGACCATCATCCAGATGATCCAGAAGCAGCCCAAGCTGTACGCGATGGACGGGCCGGACAAGCTGAAGGTGAAGCTGCCGCTGCCGGAAGCGGCGGACCGCTTCAACGCCGCCCGCGGCCTGCTGGCGGCGCTGTCGCCGCGGTGACCGCCGCGCCCTGAGCTGCGCGCAGGCCCCCTGCGCGAAACGCGGCATGCCATCCGGTCGGTCGCGCACCTAGGGTGCGCACCAACGCGAACGCTCCGAAAACGGCCGGCCTCCCCGGCCGTTTTTTGTCGTGCCGGTGCCAACCCGGCGTTGGCACGGCGCATGCATCCGTTTCGGGGTGGCCAAGCGGCGCCCGGTGCAACTGGAATGGGGTGCCGCTCACAAGAATGAACCGCTCATCCTTATCAAAGATTTGCGAGACAAATCTGCAATTGGGCCTAAATATTCCCGAAAAGCGCCGATATCTGCTTACAGCCAATCCCAACCGACTGTTCAGTACCCGCGCCGCGGCCCGGGATTTCGACGTTCCCCCTGACCGAATCGGAGACATCCCATGCGCTCGAAACTCCCGGACTCCCTGCCCTCGCCGCTGCAACTGAGCCTGGACGGCGACATGACCATCCGCCGCGCCGGCGAACTGAAGCCGCTGCTGTTGCCGGCACTGGACCACCCCGGCGGCCTGCAGCTGCAGTTGCAGGCGGTCACCGAAATCGACGCCACCGGCATCCAGCTGCTGCTCGCCACCCAGGCCGCGTTGCGCGCGCTGGGCCGGCCGTTCCAGCTCGACGGCTGCAGCGCGCCGGTCACCGACGCACTCGACCTGCTCGGCCTGCGCGACACGCTCGCGCCCGGCGCCGGCGACACCTTCCACTGATCGGCGCCAGCTCATGAATTTCGCTCAACTGCTGCAGACCTTCATCGCCGAGAGCCGCGACCTGCTCGAGGACATGGAACGCAACCTGCTGGAGGCCGAACGCGGCGAAGCCGGCCCGGACGCGGTCAACGCCATCTTCCGCGCCGCGCACACCATCAAAGGTTCCGGCGGGCTGTTCGACCTGGCGCAACTGGTGGGCTTCACCCACGTCGTCGAAAGCGTGCTGGATCTGGTGCGCGAACACACGGTGGCGCTGGATTCGGAGCTGATCCAGCTGATGCTGGCCTGCTGCGACCACATCCGCGCGCTGGTGGAAGCGGCGGCCGGCGCCGAGGCCGACGAAGCGGTGCTCGCCGCCGAAGGCGCGCCGCTGCTGGCGCGCCTGCACACCTACCTGCAACCGGCCGCCGCGCCGACAGCCGCCGCCGCAGTCGCGGCCACCGTTGCCGCGCAGACCGGCTACTGGCGGATCTCGCTGCAGCTGTTCAGCGATGCGCTGCGCTTCGGCAACTCGCCGCTGCACCTGATCCGCTGCCTGCGCAGCCTGGGCACGCTGGAGGCGGTGCGCACCGACCACGCGCGCGTGCCGACGCTGCCGGAACTGGACCCGGAAGCCTGCTACCTGGGCTTCGACATCCTGCTGCGCTCGGACGCGCCGCAATCGGCGATCGAGGACATCTTCGAATTCGTCCGCGACGACTGCGAGCTGCAGGTGGTCGCGGTGGATCCGCACGGCGACGCCGCCAACCTGGAGCTGCCGCTACTGGTGGCCGAGGCCGGCAACCAGGCGCACGCCGACGACTTCGCCGGTTTCGACAGCCCGGCGCCGGCCGCCGCACCTGCGCCCGCTGCCCCGGCCCCGGCCCAGGCAGCGACCGCTCCTGCCGCTGCCGCGGCGCCAGCTGCCGCACGCGCGCAGGACGGCGGCTCGATCCGGGTCGACGCCGACAAGCTCGACCGCATGATCGACCTGGTCGGCGAGCTGATCATCGCCGTCGCCAGCACCGGCGCCAACGCGCAGCGCACCGGCGATGCGCAACTGCTCGAATCCACCTCGATCCTGGCCGGACTGGTCGAGGACGTGCGCGAAAGCGCGCTGCAGCTGCGTATGGTCAAGATCGGCGGCACCTTCAGCCGCTTCCACCGCGTGGTCCACGACGTGGCGCGCGAACTGGGCAAGGACATCGTGTTGGTGGTCAACGGCGAGGACACCGAGCTGGACAAGTCGGTGGTGGAGAAGATCGCCGATCCGCTGACCCACCTGGTGCGCAACGCGATGGACCACGGCATCGAGCCGGCCGAGCTGCGCCAGGCGCGCGGCAAGCCGGAGCGCGGCACGGTGCGGCTCAACGCCTTCCACGATTCGGGCAGCATCGTCATCCAGATCAGCGACGACGGCGGCGGCCTGAACCGCGAGCGAATCCTGGCCAAGGCGCTGGAGCGCGGCCTGATCGAACCCGGCCGCAGCCTGTCCGACCGCGAAGTGTTCGCGCTGATCTTCGAACCGGGCTTCTCCACCGCCGAGAAGGTTACCAACCTGTCCGGCCGCGGCGTCGGCATGGACGTGGTCAAGCGCAACATCACCGCGCTGCGCGGCAGCGTGGACATCAGCAGCCAGCAGGACGTGGGCACCACCATCTCGGTGCGGCTGCCGCTGACCCTGGCGATCATCAACGGCTTCCAGGTCGGGGTCGGCAAGTCGGTGTTCGTGGTGCCGCTGGATGTGGTCGAGGAATGCGTGGAATTCGCGCCGAACTACCAGAGCGACTACATCGACCTGCGCGGCGGAGTGCTGCCGTACGTGCGCCTGCGCTCGCTGTTCGGCATCGCCGGCACACCGCCGGCGCGCGAGAGCATCGTGGTGATCCGCCAGGGCGCGCAGCGCTTCGGCCTGGTCGTGGACACGCTGCTGGGCGAATGGCAGACCGTGATCAAGCCGCTGGCCAAGGTGTTTGCCGGGGTCAAGGGCATCAGCGGCTCGAGCATCCTCGGCAGCGGCGGCGTCGCCCTGATCCTGGACGTGCCCTCGCTGCTGACCCAGGTGGAACCCGCTTCCGATTCGCTGGCGGCCTGAGGCCGTTCCGAGGGTGCCACCGCGCACCCACACCCCTTCATAGACGCTAGCCAGGAACCGCCGCCATGTCCTATCGCTCACGGATCGCGACCACACTGTTGACCACCACGGCGATCGGCATCGCCCTGCCCGCCGCTGCCGCCGCCACGGCGTTGCTGCTGCCGCTCGCGCAGGGCACCGCGCTGGCCCTGGTCGCGGCCGCGACGCTGGCCTGCGCCGGCTTTCTGGGCTGGGCCGCGCTGGCCGCGGCGCGCGCGCTGACCCTGGCCAGCGCCGGGCTGGACGCGCTGGTGCGCGGCGACCTAGAGCGGATCGTGCCGGCCGGCGCAACCGACAACGAAGTGGCGCAGCTGCTGCGCACCGCGCAGGCCGACCTGCGCCAGTTCCATGCCGACGTCGGCCACATGGCCAACGCGCATGCCGCCGGCGCATGCGACGTGGCGCTGGATCCGGCGCGCTGGCCCGGCACGCACCGCGACCTGGCCGAGCGCATCAACAGCATGGTCGCCGGACACATCGGCGTGAACAAGCAGGCGATCGATTGCGTGGCCGAATTCGGCCGCGGCAACTTCACCGCGCCGCTGGCCGCGTTCCCGGGCCAGAAGGCGTTCATCAACGAGGTCGTCGAGCAGGTGCGGCGCAACCTGCTCGGGCTGAACGCGGAAATGCGGCGGATGTCCGACCAGCACGAGGCCGGCGAGATCGACGCGGTCATCGACAGCGCGCAGTTCCAGGGCGATTTCCGCGGCATGGCCGACGGCCTCAACCGCATGGTCGGCGCGCACATCGCGGTCAAGAAGCTGGCGCTGGGCGTGGTCGCCGAGTTCGGCCGCGGCAACTTCGACGCGCCGCTGGCGCCGCTGCCCGGCAAGAAGGCCTTCATCAACGACACCATCGAACACGTGCGCGGCAACTTCAAGCACCTGATCGCCGAGATCAACCGCATGTCCGTCGAGCACGACAAGGGCGATATCGACGTGCAGATCGACACCGCCAGGTTCGAAGGCGACTTCCGCGCCATGGGAGACGGCATCAACCGCATGGTCGGCGCGCATATCACGGTCAAGAAGCTGGCGATGGGCGTGGTCGCCGAGTTCGGCCGCGGCAATTTCGACGCGCCGCTGGCGCAGTTGCCCGGCAAGAAGGCCTTCATCAACGATACCGTCGAGCTCGTGCGCGGCAACTTCAAGCACCTGATCGCCGAGATCAACCGCATGTCCGCCGAGCACGACAAGGGCGACATCGACGTGGTCATCGACACCGCCAAGTTCGAGGGCGACTTCGGCGCGATGGGCAACGGCATCAACCAGA
This sequence comes from Xanthomonas translucens pv. undulosa, assembly GCF_017301775.1. Lineage (NCBI taxonomy): Bacteria > Pseudomonadati > Pseudomonadota > Gammaproteobacteria > Lysobacterales > Lysobacteraceae > Xanthomonas > Xanthomonas translucens. Next base: position 4,004,422 of record NZ_CP063993.1, on the reverse strand, counting down.
TGGTCGCCGCGCACATCGCGGTCAAGAAACTGGCGATGGGCGTGGTCGCCGAGTTCGGCCGCGGCAACTTCGATGCGCCGCTGGCGCAACTGCCAGGCAAGAAGGCCTTCATCAACGACACCATCGAGCAGGCGCGCGGCAACCTGCGCAGCGTCGCCGACGTGATCAAGGTGATGGGCGCGGTCGCCGACGGCGACCTCAGCTGCAAGGTGAAGGGCCGCTACGAGGGCGCGTTCGCCGACATGCAGCGCTACGTCAACGTCACCATCGACACGCTCACCGGCATCGTCAACGAGGTCAACGGCAATGCGGCCACGCTGGCCAGTGCCTCCGAGCAGCTGTCGGCCACCGCGCAGTCGCTGAGCCAGGCGGCCAGCGAGCAGGCCGCCGGCGTGGAGGAGACCAGCGCCTCGCTGGAGCAGATGACCGCCTCGATTTCGCAGAATTCCGAGAACGCCAAGGTCACCGACGGCATGGCCGCCAAGGCCTCGCACGAAGCCGCCGAGAGCGGCGAAGCGGTGCGCAAAACGGTCGCGGCGATGAAGGAGATCGCGCGCAAGATCAGCATCATCGACGACATCGCCTACCAGACCAACCTGCTGGCGCTGAACGCGGCGATCGAAGCGGCGCGTGCCGGCGAGCACGGCAAGGGCTTCGCCGTGGTCGCCGCGGAAGTGCGCAAGCTGGCCGAGCGCAGCCAGGTCGCCGCACACGAAATCGGCGACGTGGCCGGGTCCAGCGTGGACCTGGCGGAAAGCGCCGGGCGCCTGCTCGGGGAGATGGTGCCATCGATCCGCCGCACGTCCGACCTGGTGCAGGAGATCAGCGCCGCCTCCGAGGAACAGACCTCCGGGGTGGGCCAGATCAACTGCGCGGTGGTCCAGCTCAACCAGACCACCCAGCAATCGGCTGCCAACGCTGAAGAATTGGCCGCTACGGCCGAAGAAGTAAGCAGCCAGGCCGAACAACTGCAGGTGCTCATGAACTTCTTCAAGACCGGCCCGGCCAGCGCGGCGCCCGCCCCGACCCCGCTGCCGCGGCGCGCGCCGGCACCACCGGCGCCGGCGCCACGCCTGCGCGCCTTCGCCGGCGCCGGCCCCGCGGCGGGGGTGCGGCTCGACGAAAGCGCTTTCGAAACCTTCTGATCCCCGCAACAGCCCACCCCGAAACGGGTGGCCACATGTCCGCGACCCGCCACTCCATCATCCACAGGTACACTGCGATGTCCAACGCCACCTCACTCTCCTCCAAGCTATGGACTGGCTGCTGCATCGCCGTGCTGCTGCCGCTGGCAGCCAGTGCGGCCGGCTTAGCGCTGGCGCTGCCGCCAGGCCAGGTGCTGGCGCTGGCCATCGCCGCGGCGGTCCTGGGCGGTGCGGTGCTCGCTTATGTGGCGTACGCGATCTCGCGCTCGCTGCGGATCGCCACCACCACGCTGAGCCGCTTCGCCCGGGGCGATTTCGAGGCGGTGCTGCCCACCGTGCGCAACGACCAGGCCTGCGAAATCCTGCTGGCGCTGCGCCAGGTGCAGGGCAGCGTGCGCCAGATCAGCGAAGAGATCGAACGCATGTCGCGCGAGCACGATGCCGGCGACATCGACGCGGTCATCGATGGTCAGCGCTTCGAAGGCGATTTCCGCAGCATGGCCGAGGGCATCAACCGCATGGTCGGCGGCCACATCGCGGTCAAGAAGAAGGCCATGGCCTGCATCGCCGAATTCGGCCGCGGCAATTTCCAGGCGCCGCTGGAGAGCTTCCCCGGCAAGAAGGCGTTTATCAATGACACCATTGAACAGGTGCGCCGCAACCTGCTGGGGCTGATAGCGCAGATAAACCAGATGTCCGCCGAGCACGACGCCGGCGACATCGACGTGACCATCGACAGCAACCGGTTCGACGGCGACTTCCGGACTATGGCCGATGGCATCAACCGCATGGTCGGCGGCCACATCGCGGTCAAGAAGAAGGCGATGGCCTGTATCGCCGAGTTCGGCCGCGGCAACTTCGATGCGCCACTGGAGACCTTCCCGGGCAAGAAGGCGTTCATCAACGACACCATCGAGCAGGTGCGCGCCAACCTGCGCGCGCTGATCCGCGATACAAACCTGCTGGTCGAGGCCGCCGGCGCCGGCCGTCTTGAGGTGCGCGCCGACGCCGGCCTGCACCACGGCGATTTCCGCCGCATCGTCGACGGCATCAACCAGACCTTGGACGCGGTGATCGGGCCGCTGAACGAAGCGCGCCAGGTGCTCAAGGCGATGGAGGACGGCGACCTGACCCGCACTGCCGAGGTGGCGTGCCAGGGCCAGTTGAAGGAACTGTGCGACAGCATCAACGGCACGGTGGCGCGCCTGGCGCAGGTGGTCGGCGAGGTCAACATCAACGCCGAAGCGCTGGCCAGCGCCTCGGAGGAAGTCAGCGCCACCGCGCAGTCGCTGAGCCACGCGGCCAGCGAGCAGGCCGCGGGCGTGGAGGAAACCAGCGCCTCGCTGGAGCAGATGACTGCCTCGATCGCGCAGAACACCGAAAACGCCAAGATCACCGACGGCATGGCCGGCAAGGCCGCACGCGAAGCCATCGAGGGCGGCGAAGCGGTACGCTCCACGGTCGCGGCGATGAAGCAGATCGCGCACAAGATCGGCATCATCGACGACATCGCCTACCAGACCAACCTGCTCGCGCTGAACGCGGCGATCGAGGCGGCACGTGCGGGCGAGCACGGCAAGGGCTTCGCCGTGGTCGCCGCGGAAGTGCGCAAGCTGGCCGAACGCGCCCAGGTGGCCGCGCAGGAGATCGGCGACGTCGCCAGCTCCAGCGTGGAGCTGGCCGAGAACGCCGGCAAGCTGCTCGACCAGATGGTGCCGTCGATCAAGCGCACCTCCGACCTGGTGCAGGAGATCACCGCCGCCTCCGAGGAACAGACCTCCGGCGTCGGCCAGATCAATGCCGCGGTCGGCCAGCTCAACCAGACCACCCAGCAGGCCGCATCCAATTCCGAGGAACTGGCCGCCACCGCCGAGGAGATGAGCGCGCAGGCCGAGCAGTTGCAGCAGTTGATGAGCTTCTTCCGCACCAGCCAGGCGCCCGCGCCGCGGCGGCCGGTCGCGGTGCAGCGCAACGGCAGGAAGCCGGCACAGGCACGCGCGCGCAGCTACGGCGAGGCCGGGCTGGCGCTGGTGACGGACCCGGACGAACTGCACTTCGACACCTTCTGAACGGCCGCGACGCCCGCCTGCCTTTCCCGAACACTGAACGCCCGCATTGCGGACGCCGCTCGCATTTCATCCTCAAGAGATCACCTCCGTGTTCGCCAACATGAAAATCGGTACAAGAATCGGCCTGGGCTTCGCCTCGGTGCTGCTGTTGATGCTCGGCATGGGCGTGTTCGCCACCGACAAGCTGGCCCAGATCGACCAGGCCTCGACCGACATGGCCGAGAACTGGATGCCCAGCATCCGCTACGTGCAGCAGATGAACACCAACACCTCCGACCTGCGCGTGGCCGAGCTGCAGCACGTGGTCAGCGAGCGCCAGGAAGAAAGGGCCAGGCTCGATCAGGTGATGGAACACCTCCTGGCCGACTACGCGAGCAACCGCGACCGCTACGTCAAGCTGATCTCCTCGCCCGAGGAAAAAGCCAGCTACGACGACTTCGCGCACAAGTTCGACCAGTACCTGGCGCTGCACAAGCAGGTGCTGCAGCTGTCGCGCGACCTCAAGACCCGCGAGGCGATGGCCCTGCTCAACGGCCAGCAGCAGACCCTATTCGACGACGCCTCGGCGATCCTCGACAAATTGGTCGAGATCAACGTCAAGGGCGGCGAAACCGCCAGCGCGCAGGCCGATGCGCAGTACGCCAGCGCGCGCAGCTGGATCATCGGCGTGCTCGCGGCGTGCGTGCTGCTCGGCGCCGGCATTTCGGTGTTCATTGTGCGCGGGCTGATGCGCCTGCTCGGCGGCGAGCCGGCCTACGTGGCCGAGATCGCCAACAAGGTGGCGCAGGGCGACCTGGCGCTGGAGGTGAAGATCCGCGCCAACGACAGCGTCAGCGCGCTGTACGCGATGCGCAGCATGGTCGAGCGGCTGAAACTGGTCATCGACGGCCAGCGCCGCGTGGTCCAGGCCGCCAATCGCGGCGACTTCTCCGAGCAGGTCGCCCTGGACGGGCTGGCCGGCTTCCAGCGCGAGATGGGCCAGGGCCTGAACGATCTGGTGCAGACCAGCGGCGACAGCATCCAGGACGTGGTGCGGGTGATGGGCGCGATGGCCGAGGGCGACCTGACCCGGAGCATCGACAAGCACTACGACGGCGCCTACGCGGAGATGAAGAACTACGTCAACGACACCATTGCGCGCCTGTCGCAGGTGGTCAACGAGGTCAACGGCAACGCCGAATCGCTGGCCAGCGCCTCCGAGCAAGTCAGCGCCACCGCGCAATCGCTGAGCCAGGCCGCCAGCGAGCAGGCTGCGGGCGTGGAAGAGACCAGCGCCGCGATCGAGCAGATGACCGCCTCGATCGGGCAGAACACCGAGAACGCCAAGGTCACCGACGGCATGGCCAGCAAGGCCTCCAGCCAGGCCATGGATGGCGGCGAGTCGGTGCGCGCCACGGTCGTGGCGATGAAGCAGATCGCGCAGAAGATCGGCATCATCGACGACATCGCTTACCAGACCAACCTGCTGGCGCTGAACGCGGCGATCGAGGCGGCGCGCGCCGGCGAGCACGGCAAGGGCTTCGCCGTGGTCGCCGCGGAAGTGCGCAAACTGGCCGAGCGCGCCCAGGTGGCTGCCCAGGAGATCGGCGATGTCGCCGGTTCCAGCGTCGAGCTGGCCGAGAACGCCGGCAAGCTGCTCGACCAGATGGTGCCGTCGATCAAGCGCACCTCGGACCTGGTGCAGGAAATCACCGCGGCCTCGGAAGAACAGGCCTCCGGCGTCAACCAGATCAACACCGCGATCGGCCAGCTCAACCAGACCACCCAGCAGGCCGCGTCCAATTCCGAGGAACTGGCCGCCACCGCCGAGGAAATGAGCAGCCAGGCCGAGCAGCTGCAGCAGTTGATGAGCTTCTTCAAGCTCGGCGGCAGCGCAGCGCGGGCGCCGCGCCGCGCCACGCCTGCCGCCGCCCCGGCGCCGCGCAAGCCCGCGCAGTCCGCGCGTGGCCCGGCGCGCAAGCCGTTCGTGCATTTCGCCGATGGCAAGCTCGCGCTGACCGGCGATACGCCGGACGAAGCCCATTTCGAAACTTTCTGAGGACAGGCCATGACCACTTCCGCAGCGCCCGTACCGTTCGGCGCCACCGATCTCGCTCCAAACCAGTTCCTGACCTTCCTGCTCGGCAAGGAGATGTTCGGCGTCGGCATCCTCGGCATCAAGGAAATCATCGAATACCGCACCCCGACCGACGTGCCGATGATGCCGCCGGCACTGCGCGGGGTGATTAACCTGCGCGGCGCGGTGGTGCCGGTGGTGGACCTGCAGCAACGCTTCGGCCGCGCCGCCAGCGAGGTCACCAAGCGCACCTGCATCGTCATCGTCGAAGTCGCCAACGGCAACGAGCGCCAAGTGCTGGGATTGCTGGTGGACGCGGTCAGCGAAGTGCTGGAGATCGCCGCCGACGACATCGCCCCGGCCCCCGCGTTTGGCGCCGGCATCCGCCGCGACTTCATCCATGGCATGGGCAAGGTCGGCGAGCGCTTCGTGATCCTGCTCGATGCCGACGCAGCGCTGTCCACCCAGGAGTTCGTCGCCATGGCCGGCATCCCGTCCGGGGGCGAGGAAGGCATCGCCGCCTGAGTTTCATGCGTGGCGCAGCGCGCCGCGTCCCGCCCTTGTCCAACGACGGAATCCGCATGCCGCTCGCACAAGAAATCGCCACGCTCAGCCAGTTCGGCACGGTCCTGATCGTCGACGACAGCCAGGTCCAGCGCGAACATGCGCTCGCCCTGTGCCTACGGCTGGGCGCGGTGGCGGTGGAAGGTGTGGCCGACGGCCATGCGGCGCTGGCGCGGGTGATCCAGGGACCGGCGCCGGGGCTGCTGATCGTGGACCTGGAAATGCCCGGCATGGACGGCGTGCAGTTGCTCGACGCGCTGGCCCACTGCAACGTGCGGGTGCCGATCGTGGTCGCCTCGCAACGCGGCGCGACGCTGATCGAATCGGTGCTGCAGGTCGGTCGCGCCAGCGGCCTGCAGATGCTGGCCGGCCTGGAGAAGCCGCTGCGCGCGGCCGAACTCGGCGCGGCCTTGCAGGCGCACCCGCAGCCCGCGCCGGCAGTGCGCAGCGACGCCAGCCTGGGCGGCACGACCGACGCGGCGATGCTGCACGAAGCGCTGCGCCGCGGCGACATCGAAGTGGCGTACCAGCCCAAGGTGGACATGCGCAGCGGCCAGGTCAGCGGCGTGGAAGCGCTGGCGCGCTGGCGGCATCCGCAGAACGGACAGATCGCGCCGGACCGCTTCATCGCCCTGGCCGAACGCGAAGGCCTGATCCACGCGCTGACCGCCAGCGTCGCCGACCAGGAGATGGCGCGGCTGGCGACCTGGAAGCAATCCGGCTTCCGCCTGACCCTGGCGATCAACCTGTCGCCGTGCCTGCTGCAGGACCCGGGACTGCTCGACGAACTGCATACGCAACTGCGCCGCCACGGGCTGGTGCCGGCCGACGTGATCCTGGAGATCACCGAAAGCTCGCTGGTCGAGGCCAGCGCGCTGGGCATGCTGGCGCGGTTGCGGCTGCAGGGCTTCGGCCTGTCGCTGGACGACTACGGCACCGGCTTTTCCTCGCTGCAACAGCTGACCCGCATCCCTTTCACCGAACTGAAGATCGACCGTATCTTCGTCCACGACGCGCACCGTAGCCGCAATCTGCGCACCGTGCTGGAATCAGCACTGGGCATGGCCCAGCGGCTGGGCCTGAGCACCGTCGCCGAAGGCATCGAGACAGTCGAGGACTGGCAACTGCTGCAGGAACTCGACTGCGACCTGGGCCAGGGCTATCTGCTGGCGCGGCCGATGGGCGGCGGCGCGCTGACCACCTGGCTGCTGGATCACCAGGCGCGGCTGCAGGAACACGGACCCGCTTCGACGCAAGCGCCGCACCACTAACTCGCAGACCATCATGACCAGCACCGACACCATCACCGAGCAGGAATTCAGCAAGTTCCAGCGCTTCATCTTCGACGCCGCCGGCATCACCATTTCCCCGGCCAAGAAGGCGATGCTGTGCGGGCGCCTGGGCAAGCGCCTGAAGGCGCACTCGCTGCAGACCTATACCCAGTACATGAAGCTGCTGGAAAGCCGCGAAGGCAGCGGCGAAGTGCAGACCGCGATCGACCTGCTGACCACCAACGAGACCTACTTCTTTCGCGAGCCCAAGCACTTCGAACTGTTGCGCAAGCTGGCGGGCGAGCACAAGGGCAACGCCCCGTTCCGCATCTGGAGCGCGGCCAGTTCCACCGGCGAGGAAGCCTACAGCATGGCGATGGTGCTGGACGACGCGTTGCAGGGCCGCGCCTACGAAGTGGTCGGCACCGACATCAGCACCCGCGTGCTGGCCAAGGCGCGCACCGGCCACTATCCGCTGCAGCGCATCGAGCACATGCCGCCGGCGCTGCTCAAGCGCTACTGCCTGAAAGGTCGCGGCGAATACGAGGGCAGCCTGCTGATTGACCGCAAACTGCGCGACAACGTGCGCTTCCTGCACGCCAACCTCAATGCGTCGCTGCCCAACCTCGGCCAGTTCGACGTGATCTTTTTGCGCAACGTGATGATCTATTTCAACGGCCAGACCAAGTGCGAAGTGGTGGCGCGGGTGCTCTCCGTGCTCAAGCGCGGCGGCATCTTCTGCATCGGCCACTCGGAAAGCCTCAACGACGTCAACAACGAGGTCGTGCAGGTGGCGCCGTCGGTGTACCGCAAGCCATGAACAGCGCTGCCGGTTTTCAAAGGAACCACCGATGACGACGACGATCAAGGCCATGGTGGTCGACGATTCGGCGGTAGTGCGCCAGGTGCTGGTGGCGGTGCTCAACGAAGCGCCCGGCATCGAAGTGATCGCCGCGGCCGCCGATCCGCTGCTGGCGATGGACAAGATGCGCCAGCAATGGCCGGACGTGATCGTGCTGGACGTGGAAATGCCGAAGATGGACGGCATCACCTTCCTGCGCAAGATCATGAGCGAGCGCCCCACCCCGGTGGTGATCTGCTCCACCCTCACCGAGAAGGGCGCGCGGGTGACCATGGACGCGCTGGCCGCCGGCGCGGTGGCGGTGGTGACCAAGCCCAAGCTCGGCCTGAAGCAATTCCTCACCGACTCGGCCGACGAACTCGTCGCCACGGTGCGCACCGCCGCGCGCGCCAACGTCAAGCGCCTGGCGATGCGCAGCGCCGCGGCGCCGGTGGAAGCGGAGGTCAAGCACACCGCCGACGTGATCCTGCCGGCGCAAGGCGGGCGCCCGTTGGCGCAGACCACCGAACGGGTGATCGCGATCGGCACCTCCACCGGCGGCACCCAGGCGCTGGAGGAAGTGCTGACCGCGCTGCCGCGGGTCAGCCCCGGCATCGTCATCGTCCAGCACATGCCGGAGAAGTTCACCGCCGCGTTCGCCGCACGGCTGGACAGCCTGTGCCAGATCGCGGTGAAGGAAGCGGCCAACAACGACCGCGTGGTCCCGGGCCGCGCGCTGATCGCGCCCGGCGGCAAACATATGCTGCTGCGCCGCAGCGGCGCGCAGTATTTCGTCGAAGTGGTGGACGGGCCGCCGGTGAACCGGCACCGGCCGTCGGTGGACGTGCTGTTCCGCTCTGCCGCGCGCGCCGCCGGCGCCAATGCGCTGGGCATCATCATGACTGGCATGGGTGACGACGGCGCGGTGGGCCTGCTGGAGATGCGCCAGGCCGGCGCGCGCACCGTGGCCCAGGACGAACAGAGCAGCGTGGTGTTCGGCATGCCCAAGGAAGCGATCAAACGCGGCGGCGCGGAGAAGATCCTGCCGCTGGGCTCGATGGCGCGCGAGATCGTGCAGCAGCTCGGCTAGCCGGCGCTCCACGCCGTGCGGGGCGCCTGCCTTTGCCGCGCTGCGCGGCGGCGGGCGGCGTTCGCCTTTTCAAACAGAACTGCGTGCGATACCAAACGGGCACGCGCAGGACTGGCGACACTTCAGCGGCAACGGACGCGACCGGCACCTACCCCATCTCCAGCAGCCTGTCACCGCTATCGCCATGACCATCCCAACCAAGTATCGTGGAATTTACTCTCAGTCGTTTCACGACAACCAACGAGACGAAGCGCGATTCAATGCGGAAGTGACAACTCACCTGGACAATCTCGGTTCGCAACCCAGCGGCAATCAGTTGCTCGATGAACTGACGGCACTGAGCAATCAACGGAGCCATAAGCTCACCATCCGTGAGAAGCCTCTCTCTAGGCGCGGCCCCATGGCCGAGCCGGTGCTGTCGGGCCATCAGTTGCAGCGACATCCCGACCTGGAGAGCTATGAGGAGATCAGAGAAGTCGCCGGCAGCCACTATGCACTGGAGAAGGACAACCGGCCCAATGTGGGATCGAGCGTTGTCGTGTCGTGGAGCGCACATCAGACGAGCATGGGGCTGGACAGAGACGGATATCCGACCTGTCCGACTGCAAGCAACAACGACAAGGTCAGCTTGCTGGCCCATGAACTCGTGCATGCGAAGCACATGATGGCAGGCACCTGGAAAGGAAGTTACGAAGACCGCAACGATGCCAGCACGGCAAGCGGCCAGGAAGAATTGCGTGCGGTGGGCATGGGACGCTACGCCTATTCGCTGACCGGCGCACCTTCGGAGAACTCAGTGCGTGCCGAGCATGGCTTGCCCTTGCGCCACAGCTATTGCAAGCGGGGATATGTACCTGACCCCAGAGAACGGACGCCAAGAAGCAGTGGGTTACGCGGCTTGCTCCGGTTTCTTGGCAGAGTCGATGGGTGACAGGTATCCAAGCACCGAGTGCAAGTGTGTGGGATTGTAGAAGCCATGGCTGTAGCTGGCGATAGCGGCGGGGGCAGCGGCCCTGGACTCGTAGACGCAAGTGGCCTCTTCGCTCTTGAGCGTGGCGAAGAAGCGCTCGGCGATGGCGTTTTCCAAGCAGCGGCCCTTGCGGCGCATGCTCGGCAAGAAGCCGCGGCTGTGGGCGTGGATCGTGGGCAGTTCGACGCCTAGGACCGCCGCTGGATCCAGGCGATCGCGACGGTGCAGGTACCCATGGAAGCCGGAAACCGATACCACCAGCCCCAGGCACCACACCGAATCGGATAGCGAGTCCGTTCACGCGCGACGAAGGCGTACCTCACTTGGACTCCCTGGCAAAGAACGCCGTCGCTTTTTTTTAGGATTTTGCGCTCCATTTTGAGCCTGGCATTCTCGCCCCCCGCTGAGCCGATTCGCTCTCCATCTCCGCAACCGGCTTGCGGCTGGGAGAACTGCTCGGGCCGCCAGTACGCAAAGCGTCCTCCCAATTGCCCAACGTCTTGACCGACATGTCCAACTGACGGGCCGCCTTGGCACGACCAATCGACCCTGCCAGGGCGGTCGCATGGCTCACCCCGAGTTGATGTGATCCTTACAGTACAACCGCCGGTACGCGCTCGGCGTCATGCCCAGGCGCTGGCGGAAGATGCGGCGGAAATAGCCGCTGTCGCTGAAACCAGCGCGCTGCGCGACCTCGTCGACGCTGCAGGTGTTCACCAGCAGCAGCTTCTCGGCGAAGGCGATGCGCTGGCGATGGATCGCCTCGGTCAGCGTGGTGGCGAACGCGCGGCGGTAAATGCGGCCCAGGTAGTCCGGATTGCAATGCAGCTGCGCGGCCAGCGCGGACGCGGTGAGCGCGGTTTGGAACTGGGTGCCGATCAGTTGCCTGGCGCGGTAGGCCAGCGCCACGCCGGCGCGGTCGGAGTCGTGCGGATCGGGCCAGGCGCCGGCCACGCATTGCAGCATCGACAGCACGATCGGCTCCAGCATCGGCAGCGTGCGCCGTTCTTCCTGCTCGCTGAGGAACCAGCGGAACAGGCCGACGAAGCGCTCCGGATCGCGGATCGCGGTGCGTTGCGGCATCGACAGCAGCGTCGCCTGGTCCGCGGCGGCGGCGGCTGCCGGCGCCAGTTCGAAATGCACCCAGTAGAACCGCAGCGCGTCGGAGAAGCGGCCCAGGCCGGCGTGTTCGCGGCCCGGCCACAGGATCAGGGTTTCGCCGGGGCCGATGTGGAAGTCGTGGTCCTGTTCGCGGATCGACAAGGTGCCGCGCTCGACGAAGATCAGCTCGTAGGACTGGATCACCCGGGTCGGATGCGCGCCGACCCCGCGGGAAATGAACAGGCCGCCGTTCTGGACCCGGATCGGATAGGCGACTGCGAGTTCGAGCATGTCGGAAGCGTCTCTGCATCGCGAATGGCACGCTGCACTGCAGCATCAATTGCACGGCATCGCCGTGTGCGCCGCGGTGGCCGCGCAGGTCGGAATCGTACCGTTTTTATACCGCACCGGCTCTTGTTCCGATGCCGGCGGCGTGCGACTTTGCGTTGGCGCCGCACCCGCGCCCGCCAGGAACCGTCCCGTTGAATGCGACCGCCGTTGGCCCCGTTGCCGCAGGCGCCGACCAGGCCGCCACGCACCGACTCTCGCGCCTGGAAAAATTCGGCTACGGCTTGGGCGATGCCGGCGGCACCATCGTCACCTGCCTGATCGCCAACTTCCTCACGTTCTTCTACACCGACGTGTTCGGCCTGACCCCGGCGCTGGTCGGCACCCTGTTCACCGTGCTGCGCATCGCCGATGCGGTGTCCGATCCGCTGATGGGCCTGCTCGCCGACCGCACCCGCAGCCTCTGGGGCCGCTTCCGCGGCTGGCAGCTGTGGATCGCCCTGCCGATCGGCATCGCCTGCGTGCTGACCTTCAGCACCCCGCAGCTGAGCTACGCCGCCAAGGTCGCCTATGCCTTCGCCAGCTATTTCCTGCTGTCGCTGTGCTACACCGCGATCAACGTGCCGTACTGCGCACTGATCAACAGCATGACCGGTGACCACCGCGAAGTGGTGTCGGCGCAGTCCTGGCGCTTCGTGCTGTGCGGCATCGCCGGCTTCCTGGTCTCGGTCGGGCTGCCGTGGCTGGTGCGGGTGCTCGGCGATGGCGATGCCGCGCACGGCTACCAGCTTGGCGTGGGCCTGCTCGGCGCGCTGGCAGTGGCGATGTTCCTGTGCTGCTTCTTCGCCGTGCGCGAGCGCGTGCCGGTCAGCCTGCTCTGCGCGGCCGGCATCGGCGAGCACCTGCGCGGGCTGCTGCGCAACGACCAGATGCGGCTGGTGCTGCTGATGTCGTTTCTGCTGATCAACGTGTTCAACATCCGCGGCGGCGGCTATCTGTACTTCATCACCTACGTGCTCGGCGGCGGCGCCGGCTACACCTCGCTGTTCTTCGCGATGGTGGCGCTGGCCACGGTGCTCGGCGCGATCGTGGTCAATGCGCTGTGCCGCCGTTTCGATCCGCTGGCGCTGTACCTGCACACCAACCTGGCGCTGGCCGCGCTGGGTGTGCTGCAGTGGTGCATGCCCACCGGGCCGGCGCAGCAGACGCTGTGGCTGGGGCTGATCTTCGTCAACTGCCTGGTGCTCGGCTTCGCGCTGCCGCTGCATTTTTCGATCATGGCCTTCGCCGACGACTACGGCGCGTGGAAGAACCGCATCCGCTCCTCCGGCATCAACTTCGCCTTCAACCTGTTCTGCATCAAGCTGGCCTGGGCCTCGAGCGCGGTGGTGATCAGCTACCTGTTCGTGCGCGTGGGCTACCGCGCCGGCGCCGGACACCAGACCGCCGCCTCGCTGCAGGCCATCACCCTGCTGGAAACGCTGATTCCTGCGGCGCTGCACCTGCTGCTGGCCGCGGTGATCCAGCGCTGCGGCCTGCGCCGGCCGCTGCTGGCCGAGATCGGCGCCGATCTGGCCGCGCGCCCGGTGCACTGACCGTTCCCCTCCTCCTCCCCACAGGACTGGCCGCCTCCATGCCGCATTCGCTCGCCCCGCCGCCCGAACTCCCGCTCGACCGCCTGCGCATCGCCGACCCGTTCTGGCAGCGCTACCAGCGCCTGGTGCAGGAGGTGGTGCTGCCGTACCAGTGGGACGCGCTCAACGACAATGTCGCCGATGCCGAACCCAGCCACGCGATCGAGAACTTCCGTATCGCCGCCGGGCGCAGCGACGGCGCGTTCTACGGCATGGTGTTCCAGGACAGCGACGTGGCCAAGTGGCTGGAAGCGGTGGCCTACCTGCTCGCGCAACATCCCGATCCGGCCCTGGAGCGCGATGCCGACGCCACCATCGAACTGATCGGCGCCGCGCAGCAGACCGACGGCTACCTCAACACCTATTTCACGGTGAAGGCGCCGGAACAGCGCTGGAGCAACCTGGCCGAATGCCACGAACTGTACTGCGCCGGACACATGATCGAGGCCGGCGTCGCCTACCACCAGGCCACCGGCAAGCGCGCGCTGCTGGACATCGTGTGCCGGCTCGCCGACCACATCGACGCCACCTTCGGCCCCGGCCCGCAGCAACTGCACGGCTACCCCGGGCATCCGGAGATCGAGCTGGCGCTGATGCGCCTGTACGAGGCCACCGGCGAGCCGCGCTATCTGGCGCTGACCCGCTACTTCGTCGAGCAGCGCGGCACCACGCCGCACTACTACGACGAAGAATACGAAAAGCGCGGCCGCAGCTTCTTCTGGGGCGGCCACGGGCCGGCGTGGATGATCGAGGACAAGACCTACAGCCAGGCGCATGTGCCGGTCGCGCTGCAGACCAGCGCGGTCGGCCACGCGGTGCGCTTCGTCTACCTGTACGCCGGCGTGGCGCACCTGGCGCGGCACAGCGGCGATGCGCAACTGCGCGCGACCTGCGAGCGGCTATGGGAGAACACCACGCAGCGGCAGCTGTACCTCACCGGCGCGATCGGCGCGCAGAGCTACGGCGAAGCCTTCAGCGTCGACTACGACCTGCCCAACGACACCGCCTACAACGAAAGCTGCGCCTCGATCGGGCTGATGATGTTCGCCAACCGCATGCTGCAGCTGGCGCCGGACAGCCGCTATGCCGACGTGATGGAGCGTGCGCTGTACAACACCGTGCTGGCCGGCATGGCCCTGGACGGGCGCCACTTCTTCTACGTCAATCCGCTGGAAGTGCATCCGCCCACCGTGCACGGCAACCACGGCTTCGACCACGTCAAACCGGTGCGCCAGCGCTGGTTCGGCTGCGCCTGCTGCCCGCCCAACATCGCCCGCGTGCTGACCTCGCTCGGCCACTACCTCTACACCCGCCGCGACGACACCTTGTACGTGAACCTGTACGTCGGCAGCGATGCGGCGTTCGACGTGGGCGGGCAGACCCTGACCCTGCGCCAGCGCGGCGAGTACCCGTGGCAGGAACAGGTCGAACTGAGCGTGGACTGCGACGCGCCAGTCGAAGCCGCGCTGGCGCTGCGCCTGCCGGACTGGTGCCGTGCGCCGCAACTGCGACTCAACGGCGAAGCCGTGGCGATCGCGGCGCATCTGCAGCACGGCTACTGCGTGCTGCGTCGGCGCTGGCAACGCGGCGACACGCTGCACCTGCACCTGCCGATGCCGCCGATGCGGGTCAGCGGCCATCCGCGCGTGCGCCATCTGGCCGGCAAGGTCGCGCTGCAACGCGGGCCGCTGGTGTACTGCCTGGAGCAGGCCGACAACGGCACGCAACTGCACCAGCTGCGCCTGCCCGCCGACGCGGCGATCCGCACCGAACCCGGCAGCGGCACCCTGGCCGGCCAGGTGCTGCTGCAGGCCGCAGGCAAACGCCTGCACGGCCAAGACGATGCGCAGGCCGACGCCATCCCGCTGTACCGCTACGACGCGCCGCCGGCGTCGCGGCAGGCGCAGACCCTGACCTTCGTACCCTACTTCGCCTGGGCCAACCGCGGCGAAGGCGAGATGCGGGTGTGGGTGGACGCCAGCGGCGACGACTGAACTTGCGCGCCGCCGCGCGGCGCGCTTACACCTCGGCGAGGATCTGCTGGCGCCGGCGTTCGTATTCCGCCTGGTCGACCAGGCCCTGCGCGCGCAACGCCTCAAGCGCGCGCAGCCGCATCTGAACCGATGCCGCGGGCGGCAGCGGCGGCGGCGCAGCGGCGCAGCGCGACGCTTGCGCACGCCGGTCGGCGCGCATCGCCAGCCACACCAACGCGAACACCAGCACCGGCAGCGCCAGCAGGACCGACATGATCACCAAGTGCCAGATGCTGAAACCGAACATCGCATCCTCCTTGATGCGGCACGTAGTGCCTGCGTATTACTTGGCCTTGCCCTGGTTGGCCACCGCCTCGGCCGCCTTCTTCGCCGCTTGCGGATCGCCGAGATAGCGGTAGGACTGCACCTTCAATTCGTCGTCCAGCTCGAACAGCAGCGGGATGCCGGTGGGGATGTTGAGTTCCAGGATTTGCTCGCGCGAGACGCCGTTCAAATACTTGTACAGCGCGCGCAGCGAGTTGCCGTGCGCGGTGACCAGCACGGTCTGCCCGGCCTTCAGCTGCGGCGCGATCGCATCGTGCCAATACGGCAGCACGCGCTCCAGCGTGGTCGCCAGCGACTCGGTGGCCGGCAACGCATTGCGATCGAGCGTAGCGTAGCGGCGGTCGTGCAGCGGATGGCCCGGATCGTCGGCGTCCATCGGCGGCGGCGGGATATCGTAGGAACGGCGCCAGATCTTGACCTGCTCCTCGCCGTGCTTGGCCGCGGTCTCGGCCTTGTCCAGGCCCTGCAGGCCACCGTAGTGGCGCTCGTTGAGGCGCCAGCTCTTGTGCACCGGCAGCCAATCCTGATCCAGTTCCTTCAGCGCGCCCTGCAGGGTGTGGATCGCGCGCTTGAGCACCGAGGTGTGCGCCATATCGAACTGCAGCCCCTCCTCGCGCAGCAGGCGCCCGGCGGCGGCGGCTTCCTGGCGGCCTTGCTCGGTGAGATCCACGTCCACCCAGCCGGTGAAGCGGTTATCCAGGTTCCACTGGCTCTGGCCATGGCGCAACAGTACGAGTTTGCGGGTCACTGCGACGGTCTCCGTTGTGGGAATGGGTGGGTCGTGCGGCCCTGGATTGTAGCGGCATCGCCGTAAGCGGATGCCGTGGTGGCCACATCACGCAGGCCATTCGCCGAAGCGCTTCAATTCCGACGATGTCCCCTGTAGGAGCGGCTTCAGCCGCGACAGGCTCTATCGGTAAAGCCCGTCGCGGCTGAAGCCGCTCCTACACCACTTCGGCAACTGCAGTGCCCCCGAGCCGACATGCTCCAGCGACAGCAGCCATACCAACCTGCACGCCACGGCCACGAACGCAGCGCGATCATCTGCGCATGGACACTTCTTTAAACAATGTCTTCGGCGACTGGGACGGCAGCATCGTGCAGGCGCGGGCGCTGCAGGCCACGCTGGCCAAGCAGGTGCGGCTGCAGGACGAAGTGGCGGACCCGCCGCGCTGGCTGGCCGGGTTCGACGTCGGTTTCGAGGACGAAGGCCGCATCACCCGCGCCGCCGCCGTGCTGATCGATGCCAACACCCTGCAACCGCAGCAGGCCGAGATCGCCCGCGTGCCGACCTCGATGCCCTACGTGCCGGGCTTGCTGAGCTTTCGCGAACTGCCGGCGCTGCTGGCCGCGCTGGCCCTGCTGCGGCAACGTCCGGACCTGGTGTTCGTCGACGGCCAGGGCATCGCCCATCCACGCCGGCTCGGCATCGCCGCGCACTTCGGCGTGATCAGCGGCCTGCCCAGCATCGGCGTGGCCAAGAAGCTGCTGGCCGGGCGCTACGACGAACCCGGCCCGCAGGCCGGCGACCGCAGCCCCATCGTGCACCGCGGCGACACCGTCGGCTGGGCGCTGCGCAGCAAGTCGCGCTGCAATCCGCTGATCGTCTCGCCCGGCCACCGCGTCGCGGTGGATAGCGCGCTGGAGTGGACACTGCGCTACCTGCGCGGCTACCGCCTGCCGGAACCGACCCGCCTGGCCGACCGGCTGGCCTCGCGCCGCGGCGAGGTCAGCGTACAGGCGGCCACCGATCGCCTGCTGTGATGCTGCCACGTGGAGCAGTGCCGCTGCGTCGGTGCCGCGACGTGTGCGGCCTGTGGGTGGCATCCCCGCCGGCGCGGTCGCGCAGCGGAGGCGCCGCCGCTGCGCACACATAGGCAATTAATGGAACATGATTCCGAGCGCACGCCTTCATCGCTGCGCGCGCAGCCGCATCCGTTGCACGGCATGAAGACGTGTGCGTGGTTGCCGAAATCGGCCGAGGACTGCAAATGCATCCAACTACCCGAATATGGCAAATAGCGTCCGCCGGCGCGATGCCGCTGGTGCCGCCGCCGTGACCAGCACCGCATCCAAGCGCGCCTGCTGCGCGAGCGCCGGATCGGCCGCATCTAGACCCGCATCCCAATTGTCAAGTGCCGCCCGCTCGGCTATGGTTCCGATGGCGGCTGGGCAACTGCGGCCGCACACCGGGACACGCACGGCACAGCGGTATGCACTGCACGCGGATCCCGCAACGGACTGAGGGTGACGTGCCGTGCCGGCCTGCGTCGGCGTGCGCTGAAGATCGATGCCGTCGCAGTGCGGCGGCGCATGGGGACATCGCGAATGAGGGTTGCATACTGGCTCACCGGCCTATCGCTCCTGCCTGCCATGCTGGCGGTGGCCACGGCCATGGCGCAGCAGGCGCAGAACTGCCCGCAACTGCCGCCGCAGTCCAATCTGCAGTGGAGCGAGCGCAGCGACAAGGGCTTCATCGTGTGCCGCGCGACAGCCGCCGACGGCCGCCAGGTGCTGGGCATGATGCTGACCTCGCGCGACCCGGACATCCCGCTGGCGCGCAACCTGCGCGAAGAGAAAGGCAGCATCGCCGGCGAGAGCATGCACTGGTACCGGCCCGACCTGGGCGGCGCGAACGCGCCGGGCCTGGCCTCGCGCCGGGTGACCGTGGTCGAGCTGAGCAAGAACCACTACGCGCAGGTGTGGATCGACGCCAGTGATGTGCAGGAACTGCAATCGCTGCAGTCGCTGGTGCAGGGCCTGGACGTGCGCACGACCAGCGTGGCGCTGGATCGCTGAGCCAGGCAACGTCCTTTGTAGGAGCAACGGTCTTCAGCCGCGACGAGCGCAGTGGTGTTCCGAACGGGTATGCAGTCGGGACTGACGTCCCTCCCACAAGCGGCCTTGCCGCTCAGCGGCGCCGTTGGAACCCTTGTGGGAGCGACGTCAGTCGCGACGAACGCAGCGGCGGGCCTTCCGGCTTCAGAAGTTGTCGCGGCTGAAGCCGCTCCTACAGTGCACCCAACAGGCGATCCGCAAGCCGCTTCCTACAGGTTTCATGGCGTGTCGATCGACATCCCAAGCCGCTGCAACCGTCCTTCCTGGAAATCGACGAAGGCCTGCATCGGCGCCTCGCGCATGTTCACCACGCACGGCCCGTGACGCGCCACCGGTTCGCGCAGCGGGCGGCGGGCGGCGGGCGGCGGGCGACCAGGATCGGCCGTGCGCCCACAGCGCCGGCCTGCAGCTGCAGCAGATCGCCGCCGCCGAGCACGGCCAGGGGGCTGCGCCAGCAGCGCGCGTGGCCCTCGCCCTCGCCCAGCGTCGCGGACTACGACCAAAGTACTAGGGCCATTCCCTGCCCCGGCATTGACCCCCCAGGCCATCGGGGCGACCCTTGCGGGAATCTTGTGGGGAAGCGATCTGCATGAAAGGGTTTTCCAAACTGGCCTGGGCCGCGCTCGCGGTGCTGGCGGCGTTCTGCCTGGGCACCATCGCCCTGCGCCGCGGCGAACACATCAACGCGCTGTGGATCGTGGTCGCCGCGGTCTCGATCTACCTGATCGCGTATCGCTTCTACAGCCTGTTCATCGCCACCAAGGTGATGCAGCTGGACCCCACCCGCGCCACGCCGGCCGTGCTCAACAACGACGGCCTGGACTACGTGCCGACCAACAAGCACGTGCTGTTCGGCCACCACTTCGCCGCCATCGCCGGCGCCGGGCCGCTGGTCGGGCCAGTGCTCGCCGCGCAGATGGGCTACCTGCCCGGGCTCCTGTGGCTGGTGGTCGGCGTGGTGTTCGCCGGCGCGGTGCAGGACTTCGTGGTGCTGTTCCTGTCCAGCCGCCGCAACGGCCGTTCGCTCGGCGAGCTGGTGCGCGAGGAGATGGGCCAGATCCCAGGCACCATCGCCCTGTTCGGCGCGTTCCTGATCATGATCATCATCCTGGCGGTGCTGGCGATGGTGGTGGTCAAGGCGCTTGCGGAAAGTCCGTGGGGCATGTTCACGGTGATCGCGACGATGCCGATCGCGATCATGATGGGCGTGTACATGCGTTACATCCGCCCCGGCAAGATCGGCGAGATCTCGATCGTCGGGCTGATCCTGCTGCTGGCCGCGATCTGGTTCGGCGGCAAGGTCGCCGCCGATCCGACCTGGGGCCCGGCCTTCACCTTCACCGACGTGCAGATCACCTGGATGCTGATCGGCTACGGCTTCGTCGCCTCGGTGCTGCCGGTGTGGCTGTTGCTGGCACCGCGCGACTACCTGTCCACCTTCCTCAAGATCGGCACCATCATCGCCCTTGCCATCGGCATCCTGGTGGTCATGCCCGACCTGAAGATGCCGGCGCTGACCCAATACGCGCACAACGGCATGGGCCCGGTGTGGACCGGCGGCATCTTCCCGTTCCTGTTCATCACCATCGCCTGCGGCGCGGTGTCCGGCTTCCATGCCCTGATCGCCTCCGGCACCACGCCCAAGCTGCTCGCCAACGAAGGCCATATGCGCTACATCGGCTACGGCGGCATGCTGATGGAATCGTTCGTCGCGGTGATGGCGCTGGTCGCCGCCTCGATCATCGAACCAGGCGTGTATTTCGCGATGAACGCGCCGGCGTCGATGGTCGGTAGCGACGTGGTCGCGGTCGCGGCGAAGGTCAGCGAATGGGGCTTCGCGATCACCCCCGAGGTGCTTGAGGCCACCGCGCGCGATATCGGCGAGACCACCCTCCTGGCCCGCGCCGGCGGCGCGCCGACCCTGGCGGTGGGCATCGCGCAGATCCTGCACCAGCTGTTGCCGGGCGAGGACATGATGGCGTTCTGGTACCACTTCGCGATCCTGTTCGAGGCACTGTTCATCCTCACCGCGGTCGATGCCGGCACCCGCGCCGGGCGCTTCATGCTGCAGGACCTGCTCGGCAACTTCATCCCGGCCTTGAAGCGGACCGAATCATGGAGCGCCAACATCATCGCCACCGGCGGCTGCGTGGCGCTGTGGGGCTACCTGCTGTACACCGGGGTCAAGGATCCCTACGGCGGCATCCGCACGCTGTGGCCGCTGTTCGGCATCTCCAACCAGATGCTCGCCGGCATCGCGCTGATGCTGGGCACGGTGGTGCTGTTCAAGATGAAGCGCGACCGCTACGCCTGGGTCACCATCGTGCCGGCGCTGTGGTTGCTGCTCTGCACCACCTATGCTGGGCTGATCAAGATCTTCGACCCGAATCCGGCGCAGGGTTTCCTGGCGCAGGCGCACAAGTTCCAGGACGCGATCGCCAGCGGCACCCTTACCGCCCCGGCCAAGACCGTGCCGCAGATGCAGCAGATCGTCACCAACGCCTACGTCAACACCGGGCTGACCGCGCTGTTCCTGTTCGTGGTGTTCTCGATCCTGATCTATGCGGTCAAGACCATCCTCGCCGCGCGCCGCAACCCGCAGCGCAGCGACAGGGAAACCGCGTACGTGGCGCTGCAGCCGCACCAGATGGCGGACATCTGATGACGACCGAACTGATTCCGGTCGGGCACTACCAGGCGCATCGCCGGCTGTGGCGGCGCCTGGTGCAGACCGCGCGGCTGTGCTGCGGCATTCCCGACTACGACAACTACGTGCGCCACGTGCTGGAGAAACATCCCGACCGGCAACCGATGGACTACAAGACCTTCTTCCGCGAGCGCCAGGAAGCACGCTATGGCGGCAAGAGCGGGTTTCGCTGTTGTTGAAAGGCCGGGAGTGGGGATTGGGGATGACCAGCCATTTGGCTGTGGAAAGCCGGGATTGGCAACGGCGGGAGTGCGGTGCCTGAGGGCATCGCGGCTGCGGAACGCACGCCATGACGCTTCGGTGCGTGAGCGCGCACTCCGACATGCGTTGAACACGCGCCATCCGGTGTAGGAGCGGCTTCAGCCGCGACGAGCGGAGCGGCGGGCCTTCCGGCTTCGGGAGTTGTCGCGGCTGAAGCCGCTCCTACAGTGCACCCAGCCGGCTATTCGCAGGCGGTTGTAGGAGCAACTTCAGCCGCGACAGGCAGCACGGCGAAGACACGCACCGCGAATGGCGAGACGCTGTCCGGAGCGGCTTTTTCCGTCCGCCACGCTCCGCGGCAAGGTCCCAGCGAGCGGACAGCCCCGGCTCTGCGTTTGTGCGTCGCCGCCACCCGGCAGCGCGACCTCCCGATCGAAACTACGCCGCCGCGTGCACCAGTTCCGCATAGACCTGCGGCAACTGCCGCATGTGCTCCATCACCGCGGCCACGCCGAGGTGACGCAGGGTGTCGGCATGGCCCGGCGGGATATGCGCCGCGCCGGTGAAACCGATCACGGTCATGCCCGCGGCCAGCGCGGCACTGGCGCCGGTGGCGCTGTCCTCGATCACCAGGCACCGCGACGGCGCCACGCCCAGCGTGTGCGCGGCCAGCAGATACACGTCCGGCGCCGGCTTCGGCCGCGCCACCATGTCGGCGCTGAAGATGTGGCCATTCACCCGCTCGGTCAGGCCGGCGCGCGCCACCGACGCCACCACGCTGTGGCGCTGGCTGTTGGAGGCGACCGCCAGCGGCAGCGGCAGCGCCAGCAAGGCTTCGCGCACCCCGTCGATCGCCTGCACCTCGGCGGCGATCAAGGCTTCCGAACGCCGCTGGATCTGCTCGAACAGGCCCGGCGGCAAAGCCACCGCGAAATGCCGCTGCACCCGCTCCACGATCTCGCGCGCGGTCTGGCCGAAACTGCCGGCGAGGTAGGCCTCCAGTTCGGCCAGGGGCACGTAAGCGCCCAGCGCATCGAACATGACCCGGTCGGCCAGCACCTCGCTGTCGACGAGCACGCCGTCGCAGTCGCTGATCAGCAGTTCGAAAGGGGATGCGGTCATCGCAAGGGCCTCGGCATAAACCCGCATTATGCCAAGTTGCGCATGTATGCCGCCTGCGTGCGGCAGCGCCGATGCGCGCGCTTGGCCGCGGTCGGGCGACGCCTCGCTCCCGGCGCGAACCTGCGTTTCGCGTTGATCGGCCTTGCGCCGCGCATGGCCCCGCCATGCAGGTCGCGCGCGCTTTGTCACAAAACCTTACCGAACCGGCGCCGGACAGCTGCTAGCATCGGTCGCAGTGGCAAGGAACGTCGCCACCGGCAACAGGAACGCGAACAGGAAAGGAGCCCTCCATGCGCAAGCAGTTCCCCGCCCTGATCGCGCTTGCGACCTCGATGTCCATCTCGGTCTCATGCGCCGCCCCACCCGGCGCCAAGGAGCACTCTGCCATGTCAGCCACGCTGCAGGATCACTCGGTCGCGTTCCGCGATCCCCATCTCGTCGACATCGCCGCCGCCGTCGCGCGCGGCGATGCCGCCCGTATCGCTGCGCTCGCGCCGGGCGTGGACCTGTCCGCGCATGGAGACCAGAACGTCACCCTGCTCGAATATGCGATCTGGAACGAACAGCCACGTGCGCTCGGCGCCTTGCTGGACGCCGGCGCGAACCCGGCCGAACCGGGCATGGACCAGGAAACCGTGGTGCACATGGCGGCGATGGCCAAGGATCCCCAATACCTCAAGCTCCTGCTGCAGCACGGCGCGCCGGTGGATCCGGTCAGCGCGCGCGGCCACTGGACGCCGCTGTTCCGCGCGCTGCAGAGCAAGCGCGACGAACAGATCCAGCTGCTGCTGCAGGCCGGCGCCGATCCGCACCGGGTCGATGCCAGCGGCAACTCGCTGCTGCACCTGGCCGCGCAGAGCAGCGCCGGCAATCCGTGGGTGCTGAAACTGCTGCAGGCCGGCGTCGATCCGGGCCTGCGCAACGCGCAGCAGAAGACCTTCCAGGCGTATTTCTTCGCCACGCCCGAGCGCCTGCTCAACAGCACCGCGCAGCAGGCCCGCGCCGCGGTACGCGACTGGTTGAGCGCCCACGCCATCCTCCTGGAAGCGACCCGCTGAGGCGGCTGTTCGCAGCACACGCAAGGAGCCGCGCATGAGCCAGAACGATCTGCCCGACAACGCCGCGTCCGTGCCCTTCGGCGAGGCCGTCCGCGGCCAGCAACCGCAGGCGGTGGACGCGCAACTTCCCACCCTGCTGCAGGACCTGTATGTCACCGCCGGCCAGCGCCGCGCCGGCGGCGCTGAAAGCTTCGCGCCGCTGCCCGGAGGCTGGACCCGCCTGGACGACGGCGCCGTGCAACGTGCCGGCATCGACCCGGGCATGCTGCACGACGCCAAGAGCGGCTTCGACGCCGCGTTCTACCGCAACGCGCAGGGCAACGTGGTGCTGGCGTTCTGCGGCACCGACGAAGGCAAGGACTGGAAGCACAACATCGGCCAGGGCCTGCGCTTTGCCGACGCGCAGTACGCCGCGGCGATCCAGCTCGGCAGCCAGGCCAGGCAGGCCTTCGGCCAGGAGCTGATGATCTCCGGGCATTCGCTCGGCGGCGGCGTGGCCGCGGCCTCGGCGATGGTCAACGACGTGCCGGCGGTCACTTACAACGCCGCCGGCGTCAACGACCGCACGCTGGAGCGCGCAGGCCTGGATGCGTCCGCGGCCAAGGCTTATGCCGCCGACGGCCTGATCCGCGGCTACCAGGTCAAGAACGAACTGTTGACCCATCTGCAGGAAGACAGCATCCCGCTGAAGTGGGCGCTGCCCGACGCCGCCGGCCATCAGATCCAGTTGCCGGAACCGGATCCGCTGTCGTTCGGCCAGCGCCTGCTGCCAGGCAGGATGCTCAAGCATCGCCTGGACCTGCACGGCATCGATTCGGTGATCAAAGCGCAAGACCTAGCATCGCCTAGCCACGCGCAGACCCGGGAACGCGCGCTGCCCACCGGCAGCCGCCTGTTCAACGACGCGGCGGTGCAACTGGACGGGCAGCGCGAGCGGCTCGGCCTGCACGACGATGCGCAGTTCCTCAACACCGCCGCCAGCATCGCCGCGCGCGCGGGCAACGACGGGCTGCAGCGCATCGACCAGCTGCTGCCCAGCCGCGACGGCGACCGCCTGTTCGCGGTGCAGGGCCGCGCCGACGACCAGGCGCACATGCGCAGCCAGGTGCAGACCGCGGCAGCGGCCAGCGAACCGGCGCAGGCCAACATCGGCCAGTTGCAGCAGCAGAATTTGCAGGCGAACGTGCCGCAGCAGGAGGAGCAGCAGCGCCGGGTCGCGCTGCAGTAGTAAGGCGCACGCAATCCCCCTGTAGGAGCGGCTTCAGCCGCGACAGGATCTATCGGTAAAGCCCGGTCGCGGCTGAAGCCGCTCCTACAGGGTTGGTGACAGAGTTGGTGACGGTGCGCTAGCCCACGCCCGCCATCGCGCGCAAGGTGATCCCGACCAGGTACGCCAGATAGGTGCCGGTGGCATAGCCCATCGTGCCCAGCAGCACGCCGACCGGCGCCAACGCCGGGTGGAACGCGGCGGCCACCACCGGCGCCGAGGCCGGTCCGCCGACGTTGCTCTGCGAGCCGATCGCAAAATAGAAGAACGGCACCCGCAGCAGCTTGCCCAGCGCCAGCAACAGCAGGATGTGCACGCACAGCCAGATCAGCCCGAGCAGGAAGATCCATGGTCGGTCGAACAGCGCCAGCAGGTCCATCTGCATGCCGATGCAGGCGATCAGGAAATACAGCAGCAACGAGCCGATGCGCGAGGCACCGGCCCCCTCCAGCGTGCGTGCGCGGGTGAAGCTCAGCAGCAGGCCGATCGTGGTGGACAGCACCACCACCCATACGAACGGCGCGCCGAGGCTGAACTGCCTGGCCCAGGCGACGTTGGCCGCGAACCAGGCCGCGATCGGCGCCGCGATCGCATGCGCCAGACCGACCGCACCGAACGCGAGGCCGACGATCAGCATCAGGTCGGTGAGGCTGGCGACGCGTTCGTGCTGCGCCTGGAACTGCGCGATGCGCTGTTTCAGATCGTCGATGCCGCAGGTGTCGGCGCCGCGGCGCGCATCGATCGCCGCCGCGCGCGGGGCGAGGAAGATCAGCACGGCCATCCACACATAACCGACGCCGACATCGACCACCGCGAACTGGCCGAAGGTGGTGGCATCGACGTCGAACACTTCGCGCATGGCCAGCATGTTGGCGCCACCGCCGATCCAACTGCCGGCCAGTGCGGCCATGCCGGCCCAGGTGTCGCCGGCCACCGTGGCCGGATGCAGCCAGCGCATCAGCTGGAACGCGACCACCGCACCGAGCATGATGCTGAAGGACGCGCCCAGGTACATCGCCACCAGCGTCGGCCCCAGGCGCAGGATGCCTTTCAGGTCGACGGTGAGGGTCAGCAGCACCAACGCCGCCGGCAGCAGCAGGTCGCGCGCGACCGGGTCGTACAGGCGGTTGTGCTGCCCGTCGATCAGCCCAACGGTGTTGTAGATGCCGGGAATCAAATAGCACAGCAACAGCACCGGCACCACGCCGTAGAAGCGCTTCCAGAATCCGCGCGGCCGCGCCGCGGTCCAGAACACCGCGCCGAGGGTGGCCGCGATCAGGCCGAAGATGATGATGTCGTTGTGGATCATCGGGAAATCGGGACTCGGGACGGGGGACTCGGGACTCGTAAAAGCAAAGCCGGATGGAGCGACTCACTCACACATGAGACCAGTCCCGAGTCCCGAGTCCCGAGTCCCGAGTCCCGAGTCCCGAGTCCCGAGTCCCGAGTCCCGAGTCCCGAGTCCCGAGTCCCGAGTCCCGAGTCCCGGCCTCACTGCCCGATATGCTGCTTTAACCACCCATTCACCGTGTCGTGCCACAGGATGCTGTTCTGCGGCTTCAGCACCCAGTGGTTCTCGTCCGGGAAGTACAGGAACTTGGAGGCGATGCCCTTGCGCTGCAGCGCGCTGAACGCGGCCAGGCCCTGCTCCACCGGGATGCGGAAATCCTGCTGGCCGTGGATCACCAGCATCGGCACCTTCCACTTGTCCACGTGCAGCACCGGGTTGAACGTCTCGTAGCCGGCCGGGTTCTGCCACGGCGTGCCGCCGTTCTCCCACTCGCTGAACCACAGTTCCTCGGTGGCGTAGCCCATGGTGCGGTTGTCGAACACGCCGTCGTGGTCGACCAGGCACTTCCACGGCTGGTTCCAGTTGCCGGCCATCCAGTACACCATGTAGCCGCCGTAGCTGGCGCCCAGCGCGCAGGCCTTGTCGCCGTCGAGGAATTTGTACTGCTGCTGCGCCGCAGCCCAGCCCTTCTGCAGGTCTTCCAGCGGGCGGTCGCCCCAGTGCTGGCTGATCGCATCGGTGAACGCCTGGCCGTAGCCGGTGGAACCGTGAAAGTCGATCATCACCACCGCGTAGCCCTGGCCGGCGTAGGTCTGCGGATTCCAGCGGTTGCTCCAGCCGTTGCCGAAGCTGCCCTGCGGCCCGCCGTGGATCAGGAACGCGACCGGATAGGTCTTGCCGGGCTGGTAGTTGTACGGCTTGACCACGTAGCCGTGCACGGTCTCGCCGTTCCAGCCCTTGAACTGGAACTGCGCGTAGTCGCCGAAGGCCACGTCCGGCAGCTGTTCGCCGGCGCTGGCGGTGATCGCGCGCGGATGCTGGCCATCGGCGTCGGCGACGAACACCTGGTCGCCGCTCTTGAGGCTGTTGAGGGTGTAGGCCAAGGTGCTGCCGGCGAGCACCGGTGCACCGACGTGGCCGTCGGCGACCACGGTCGCGACCTTGCCGCTGGCGACATTCACCGCGAACAGCGGATGCTGGCCGATGTCGTCGGCGGTGGTGTAGACGGTGCCGCCGTCGGCCGAGAGCACGATCTCGCCGGCCGAACGATCCCACTGCGGCGCGATCTCGCGGGTCTTGCCGCTGGCCACGTCCATCGCCATCAGCCCGAAGCGGTCGGCTTCGAAGCCGGGGCGTTTCATCGCGCGGTAGTACAGGGTCTTGCCGTCGGCGGAGAACACCGGGCCGGCGTCCCAGGCGCGGTTGGCCGCGGTCAGGTTGACCGGCGCGGCCTTGCCCGCCGCATCCAGACGGTACAGGTCGAAGTTGGTGGACCACGGCTCCTCGCGCCCGGCCACGCGCACGCTGGCGACCAGCGACTGCCCGTCCGGCGCCCAGGTGTAGTCCTCGCTGCCGCCGAACGGCTTGGACGGAATGTCGCCCGCCAGGGTCACGCTGATCGCCGAGGCGCCGAGCACCGGCTTGGCCTTGGCGTCGCCGGGCAGCGGCGCGACGAACAGGCTGTTGCGGCGGCCGTCGTTCCAGGTGTCCCAATGGCGCACGAACAATTGGTCGAACACCACGCCGCTGGCCTTGGCGTTCTTCTTCGCGTCCAGGCGCTTCTGCGTGCAGCCCAGATCCGAGCCGCAGTCCTGGAACACGCCGGCGCTGAAGGCGACGCGGTCGCCCTGCGGCGCGACGTGGTAGCTGTCCACGTCCAGCGCGAAATCGGTGAGCTGGCGCGTCGCGCCGCCGGCCAGCGGCAGCGCGTACAGCTGCTGGCGGCCGGACTTGGCGCTGAGGAAGTACACGGTCTTGCCGTCGGCCGACAGTTCCGGCGCATTGACGTTCCAGCCGTCCGGGGTCAGCCGCTTCGGCGGCGCCGCATCGCGGGTGCGCAGGTTGCGCAGCCACAGCCCGGTGCTGGCCTTGTCGCTGGCCTTGTCCACCTGCCGCTTGGCGAAGATCAGCGTGCCGCCATCGGGCGTCAGCAGCGGCAAGGATACCCGGTCCAGCGCCACCATGTCGCGGACGTCGAAACCGCGGGTCGCCGCCAGCGCAGGCAGCGCGGTCAGCAGGCACAGGGGCAGCAAGGCGTAGCGCAAGGTCATCGGGTGTCTCCGGAAGACGGCAAAACGTCGATGGTAGGTGGGCGGATGGGCGCGGCGCAAAGGCATGAAGTCATGGGGGGGGCCGGGACTCGGGACTCGGGACTCGGGACTCGGGACTCGCAGGAGCATCGGCGCTGCGTCTTTCTTTGCAAGGGTGCAGCGACGCTGGCTTGCATACGACTGTGCCGTGCTGCCGCAGCGCTGCAGTGCTTGCGTGCAAGGCACGCAACGTCGATCTGCGAGGGGGCGCTGGATGTTGCGAAGACGCTGCCTAGTGCGTCGCCCATCACGTCGCCGCCATCGAAAACGCGAAGCCCGGCGCGTGGCCGGGCTTCGTGCATTGCGGGGCTGAGGTGGGCGACTGCTTACGCGGACGGCGGCGCGGTCGGCTCGCCCTTCTTGCCGGTGCGGTACAGCAGCCAGCCGACGAAGGCGAGTAGCACCAGGCCGTACCACTGGTTCAGATGGAAGGCCGCAGGCAGCGCCAGCACGTCGGCGTGGCCGGAGACCACGATCGGCACGGCGATGGCGATGCCCATCAGCGCCTCGCCGGTGATCAGGCCGGCGGCGAACAGCGTGCCTGGACGGTGCACGCGGTCGCGGCCTTCCTCGTCGTCGGCGCGGATCTTGTGGAAGCGCTCGACCAGGTAGGTGATCAGGCCGCCGAGGAAGATCGGCACCATCAGTTCCAGCGGCAGGTAGATGCCGATCGCCGCAGCCAGCACCGGCACGCGAAAGCGCTTGCCGGTGCGCTTGAGCCACTCGTCCAGGGCGATGATCGCCGCGCCGACGCCGGCGCCGAGGGCGATCATCGTCCACGGCAGTTCGCCGCCGAACAGGCCCTTGGCCACCGAGGCCATCAGCGTCGCCTGCGGCGCGGCCAGCGAGTTCGGATGCTCCGGCGTCGCCGCGCCGATGCCGTAGGCCTGCGCCAGCAGGTTCAGCACCGGCGCCATGATCAGCGCGCAGGAGAACGCGCCGATGGCCAGCATCAGCTGCTGCTTCCACGGCGTGGCGCCGACCAGGTAACCGGCCTTCAGATCCTGCAGGTTGTCGCCGCCCACCGCTGCAGCGCAGCACACCACAGCGCCGATCATGATCGCGGCGACCGCGCCGATCGGCGAGTCGCGCCCGAGCAGCAGCACCAGCACTGCCGAGGCGAACAGGATGGTGGAGATGGTGATGCCCGACACCGGATTGTTCGACGAACCGATCAGCCCGGCCAGGTAGCCGGACACCGACACGAACAGGAAGCCGGCGACGATCATGATGATGGTCATCGGAATGCTGACGTGCCACTGGCCGACGATCGCCTGGTACAGGCCCAGCAGCGGCAGCGTGCACAGCAGCAGCGCCACCAGCATCCACTTCATCGGCAAGTCGCGGTCAGTCTCGGCGACCACCGTGCCGGCGGTGCTCTTGCGCGCGGCGGCGAAGCCGCTCTTGACCCCGGACAACAGCGACTTGCGCAGCGAGAACAGCGTCCACACGCCGCCGATCAGCATCGCGCCCACGCCCAGGTAGCGCACCTTGGCCGCCCAGATGCCGAACGCGGCCTCGGCCGCCGGCGCGGTGACCAGGCTCTGCGCCAGCGCCGGGTCCGAACCCATGAAGAACTGCTGGTACAGCGGAATGGCGATATGCCAGGACAGGATCGAGCCGGACAGCACCACGATGCCGACGTTGAGCCCGACGATGTAGCCGACGCCGAGCAGCGCCGGCGACAGGTTGGTGCCGACGTAGCCGACCAGCTTGCTGCTGCCCAGGTAGGTGGCCTGCGCCCAGGTGTCGGGAATCACTTTCAGGCCGCTGGCCGCGGCCAGCTTGACCAGCCCGCCGATGCTCGCCGACAGCGCCAGGATCTTCAGTCCCGGCCCCGGGTTCGCGCCGGCCTTGAGCACTTCGGCCGCGGCCTTGCCCTCGGGGAACGGCAGCGGATCCTCGACGATCATCGAGCGCCGCAGCGGCACCGAGAACAGCACCCCGAGCAGGCCGCCCATGCCGGCGATGCCGAGCACCCACCAGTACTTGAAGTCCGGCCAGTAGCCCATGATCACCAGCGCCGGGATGGTGAAGATGACCCCCGCGGCGATCGACGAACCGGCCGAGGCGCCGGTCTGCACGATGTTGTTCTCCAGGATGGTGCCGCCGCCGAGCAGGCGCAGCACGCCCATCGACACCACCGCCGCCGGGATCGCGGTGGCGATGGTCAGGCCGGCGAACAATCCCAGGTAGGCATTGGCGGCCGACAGCACGACGGCCAGCACGATCGCCAGCACGACCGCGCGGAAAGTGAGCTGACGCGGCGCAGCAGCGTTGTTCATGGTGACCCCTGAAACGACAAAAACGTTTTCCACGCTAGCGTCTGGGGCTGGGCAAGTCCAGCATCCCGCCGCCCAGCTTTTGGCACATGTCTGGGAGGCGAGGAATGGGGATTGGGGATTCGTAGATGCAGCATCGCCCCGGCAGCCGATGGTCAGCCCCACACCCACCGGGAGAGGGGTTGGGGTGAGGGGACGGGGCGAAGCCTCGCGCTGTTTCGATCCCACGCGGCTGCGCCCGCACCCTCATCCGCACCTTCGGGGCACCTTCTCCCGGTGGGAGAAGGAAGTGCCTCGCCACGCTGCCGCGACGCAACCAATCCCCACCTGCACGCCTATACTCCACCGCTGCCCTTGCCACCCAGGCCAGCCGTGTCCGCCACCGCCCTTTCCGCCCGCGACGCGCGCGACGCGCGCGACGATTTCCTCGGCCATCCCAAGGGCGTCTACGTCTGCTTCTTCACCGAGATGTGGGAGCGCTTCTCCTTCTACGGGATGAAGGCGCTGCTGCTGCTGTACCTGACCAAGTACCACCTGTTCGGCGACAAGGCCGGGCTGGACCTGCTCGGCGCCTATGGCGGGCTGGTGTACTGCGTGCCGGTGATCGGCGGCCTGCTCGCCGACCGCTGGCTGGGCATGCGCAAGGCAGTGGTGTTCGGCGGCATTCTGCTGGTGCTCGGCCACGCCGGCATGGCCTTCGAGGGCCACGCCGCCACCCGGGTCGCCGGCGTGGTGGTGCGCGATACCGCGTCGCTGGGCGTGACCTACCTGTCGCTGGCGATGATCATCATGGGCGTGGGCTTTCTCAAGCCGAACATCTCCACCATCGTCGGCAAGCTGTATGCGCCCGACGATCCGCGCCGCGACTCCGGCTTTTCGCTGTTCTACGCCGGCATCAACCTCGGCGCGCTGTTCGCCTCGCTGGTGTGCGGCTTCCTCGGCGAAGCCTACGGCTGGCGCTACGGTTTCGGCGCCGCCGGGATCGGCATGCTGCTCGGCCTGGGCATGTTCCTGTGGGGCCAGAAATACCTGCACGGCCATGCCGAGCCGGCGCAGCCGGCGCTGCTGCGCCAGCGCGTGGCCGGGCTGCCGCGCGAAGGGGCGATCTACCTGGGCGCGGTGCTCGGCGTGCTGCCGGTGGCCTGGCTGATGTGGGCCGCGGCCAACGGCGCCTTCAGCCTGGGCGGCGAGATCTCGCTGGCCTTGCTGCTGATGCTGCTGGTGCTCGGCGGCGTGCTGCTGTGGTTCGCCTGGTTCACCGGCACCCAGTGCACGCCGGTACAGCGCCAGCAGATGATCGCGCTGATGGTGCTGATCGCGATGGCGCTGGTGTACTTCACCCTGTACGAGCAGACCTACGGCTCCTGGGTCACCTTCACCGACCGGCTGATGACCAAGGACATCGTGCCATCGCTGGTGATCCGCGACGGCACGCCGCTGCCGTGGTCGATCGCCTCGCTGCTGCTGGCGCCGCTGGGCTTCGTCGCCGCGGCGTCGCTGTCCGACCGCAACCCGACGTCTGCCGCACCGCGCCTGCTGTTCATCGCGGTCAGCGTGCTGATGCTGCTGCTCCTGGTCCGCGACTGCCTGGTGCTGCCTCAGACCGCCGGTTCGCTGACCTACCTGGGCGCACTGTTCCTGGTACTGCTGGCGCCGCTGTTCGCCGCACTGTGGGCGTGGCTGGAACGGCGCGGCCTGGAGCCGTCCAAGCCGGCCAAGTCGGCCGTGGGCCTGTTGTTGGCCGGGGTGTCGTTCGTGCCGCTGGCGCTGGCCGCGCAACAGGTCGGCGCCAGCGGGCAGATGGCCAGCGTGTGGTGGCTGGTGCTGGCCTATCTGGTGCTGGAAGCGGGCGAGATGTGCCTGTCGCCGGTCGGGCTATCGGCGGTGACCCAGCTCGCGGTGCCGCGCGTGGTCAGCCTGATGATGGGCACCTGGTTCCTGGCCACGGCGTTCTCCGAGGCGCTGGCCGCGCTGTTCGGCAAGCTCGCCGCGATCGATGTGCCGGACGGCGAAACGCTGAACATCGCCGATGCCGCCGGCAAGTACGCGCACCTGTTCTGGCTGATGCTGTGGATCGGCGTGGGCTGCGCGGTGCTGGCCTTCGTGGCCGCGCCGCTGCTGCGGCGGATGATGCACGGGGTGCGCTGAGCGTCGGCACCGTCGTCGCTACGCGCGAGGCGCGGCCTGAGCGTGCGTCGGGCCGCGGATCGGCTTTCGCGGCTTGCAGGTGCTGATGCGCTTGCAGCGCATCAGCACCGTGGAACTAGCGCGCAGGTGCAGGTGCAGCCTGCGCACCGCAAAGCGAGCGGCTCAGGAACGCCAGTCGCCTGGTATAGAACTCACGGCGGTGTTCCTCTGTGTAGAAGCCATGGCCCTCGGTGGGGACGTACAGCGTCTCCACCGGCACCCCAGCCTTCTTCAGCGCCGCCTCCATCTTCTTGGAATGCTCGATCGGCGCGGTTTCATCCTCGCCGCCCGCGGCGATGAACACCGGCACCTTGATCTTGCCGGCCAGGTTCACCGGCGACACTGCCGCCAGTTCGCTGCCCGCCCCCATCCATTCGCGCAGGAAGTTCTGACTCGAGTCGCGCTTCTGAGCATCGCCCCTGACATACATCATCGGCAAGTCGTAGACGCCGACATAGCCGGCCGCGCAGCGGTAAAGCGATGGCTCCCTGGCAACCCCCATCAACGACGCATAGGCACCGTAGCTGGCGCCGTACATGCAGATGCGCGCAGGATCGGCGATCCCTCGGGCAATCGCCCAACGCGTAGCGTCGGTCACATCCTTCGCCACGGTGTCGAACAGGTAGAACTCTCCCGGATTGCGTCCGGATTGCACCTGCACCAGGTTGAGCCGGCCATCGCGGGTACTGGAGATCACATAGACCGCCTGCCCCGCGAACGCCGCTTCCAGTGAGCGCTGGATCTTGGCCTGGGGCGAGGTCGGGTCGAAGAACAGGCTGCGCGGCTTGTCGGCCAGCACCTGGATCCCCACCGGGATACGGGTGCCGTGGCGATACATGATCCGGTACCGATCGGCCAGGGCATCGCGCGCTATTTCCTTGCGTTCGTTGCTGTCCACATTCCAGGCCACGATCGCGTCGCTGCCCTTGTCCTGCTGGACCTGCAGATACGCGGTGCGCCCATTTTCGGAAAAGCCGATCGGCCACTCGGCGTGATGGCTGAGGTTCTGGTCGTTGAGCAGGCGCCAGTCGCCGCCTTGCGCATCGCGGTAAAGCAGCTTGTCGGCATTGTCCGCGTCGGCACCGGAGGCAAAACGGATCTTGACTTGCTCATCGCTGTAGAAGCTGGCCCTGCGCACCTTGGGCAAGCCGACCAGCGGCCGCCGCCGGCCGCTGTACACGTCCAGCACCTCGGTGCGGCTGTAGGGATCGTGGCTGACGCTGCACGGCCGCGCCTGCTCGCCGGTCAGCGACAACGTCAGCTCACCGACCTGCTCCTGCTTGAGGAACGGTGCCAGATCCACCTGCGCCTGCGCGCTGCCCATTCCGATTCCCAGCACGCAGCACACAGCACAACGCGACTGTCCCCAGTCTCCCGCTCATCCTGATCCCCTGTCTCCATGTTGGTTTGGCTTGCGAACGGAAGTTTAATACGGCGCGCACGCGGAGCCGGCAAAGCACGGGGGCGCCGAGCTGCTTTTCTAGGCAGATGCGAACGCACTTGAGCGGGCAGTCCAGCCCGGCATAGGCAACGCAACCAGTGAACGCCTGCGCCTGCCGCGCTCGCAAAATTCCTTACAGATGTAAGGATTTTTACCGAAATCCGTTCACCGCAATGAAAATCCTTACGAAAATAAGGATTTACCAGTAGGTCCTGATGATCGAAAGGATTTATCCAAATATTCCTTACGATCGACAGGATAAGATCGGTAAGATCGGTAAGATCGGTAAGATGGGTTGGATGTGGTGAATCCGCATGAGAATGAGAATTGCGCAATGAAGATCAGGCTGGACAACGCGGAAGCATTGGGTCCACTGGTCAAGGCCATGCGCAAGCACCAGGGCTTGCGCCAGGACGCCACTGCCGAAGGCATCGGCGTGAGCGAGAACTTCCTGGCCAAGGTCGAGCGCGGCAGCGGCACGGTGCAATGGGGCAAGCTGTTCGCCGTGTTATCCGAATTGGGCCTGCACGTCGAGATCGATGTTGCCGACAGCGTCATGGACGCGTCCAACCAGCGCAAGCGGGCGCGCACGCGATGAGCCGGCCGCCGCAGCGCCTGCACGACGCCATCGGCGTCACTGTCCTGGACGGCCTGCACTATCCAAAGCGCAGTTTGCTGGCCAGCATCGGCACCCAACGCATCGGCACGCTCTCCGAATACGCCAACGTGTGGAAATTCACCTACGCCCCGGCGTGGATGGCCAGTGCCGACCGCTTCGCCTTGGCGCCAGTTTGCCGTTGCAGGAGGGCGAGATCCAGGACGGGTCCTCCTTCCGTCCGGTGCAATGATATTTCGACAATCTCCTGCCGGAAGAGGCGCAGCGGCAGTTGATGGCGGCCGATGCCGGGATCCCCGGCGCGGACGCCTTCGCGTTGCTGTCCTACTACGGTGCGGAATCGGCGGGTTCGCTGACGCTGCTGCTGCCCGGCAAATCCCTTGAAGCGGGTGGCATGGCCGAGCTGTCCGATGCGCAGCTTTCAGCGCGCATCCGCGATCTGCCGCATCACTCGCTGGCCGCTGGCGCCGCAAAGCGCATGTCGCTCGCTGGCGCCCAGCACAAGCTGGCCGTCATCGAACGCGACGGGCGCTTGTTGCAGCCGATCGGGGCCGAGCCGTCGACCCACATCCTCAAGCCAGAAAACACAAGTGGGGACTATCCGCATAGCGTGGCCAACGAGTGGTTCGTGATGCGCCTGGCCGCGCGGGCGGGCCTCGACGTGCCGCCTGTGCAGCGGCGCTATGTACCCGAGCCTGCGTTCTTGATCGAGCGCTTCGACCGCCAGCGCACAGCGACCGGCGTGCGCCGCGTGCATGCCATCGATGCTTGCCAGCTGCTCGGCCTGGACCGCAGCTTCAAGTACCAGATGGGCAGCGTCGAGGCATTGGCGCGGATCGGCGCACTTTGCCGCAACAAGCTTGCGACCCGGTTCCGCCTCTACAGGTGGCTGATCTTCAACGTGTTGACAGGAAACAGCGATGCGCACCTGAAAAATCTGAGCTTCCTGGTGGGGCCGGACGGGGTGAACCTGGCACCGCATTACGATCTGCTGTGCACAACCTGCTACGACTCACGCGCATACGGCAGCGGAAAACGGCCGGAGCACGCGACGCTGGCACGGCCGATCCTGGGCGTGGAGCAATTCGGCGAGGTGAACTTCGCACACCTGGTGCAGGCGGGCGAAGCCATGGGACTTACGCGAAAGGCTGCCGCGAATCTACTCGAACTGCAGCGGTCGGCGATCCTGGACGAGGCGCAACAGCTGCTCAACCAGGTGGACGCCGAAAACGCCCAGTTGTTGAAGCACACCCCGGACCCGGATGCCACGCTCGCTGGCGAGATGCGCTGTTTGCGTGCCATCACCCACAACGTCGTCAAGGAAATGGCCGAGCGGCTGTCGCCGCGCTGAGTCCTGCCGCCGGCAACGGCGCTGCAGCGCCGCCCGCCGCGGCTTCTCGCAGGCAGCCGATCCCGGTTCTTCGGAGCAGCGCTGCTTCGTCCAATGGTCGCGTGGGCGATCGGACTGCAGCCGCTGCGCTGCATCGAGTGAACCTCGCCATCCCAGCCACGTCCCCCGCGTCAGCGTTCAAAGGCGGCTATGCAACCCGAAATCGCACGCGGGCATAAAAAAGCCCGCTTCTGCCGGGAGAAGCGGGCCGCGTTCGAGGCCAGACCGATGTTCGGCTCAGAACGGGATATCGTCGTCCGCGAAATCGTCCATCGGCGCGGACTGCTGCGGCGCCGGCTGTTGCCGGCGCGGCGCATAATCCTGGCCACCGCCGCCCTGCCCGCCGCCGCCCTGGTTCGGGCGTTCCTGGCGCGGCGCGGCCGCACGCTGCGGGCGATCGCCGCCCATGCCGGCACCGCCGCCGCCGCCTTCGCGGCCGCCCAGCATCTGCATCTCGTCGGCGACGATGTCGGTGGAGTACTTCTCCACGCCGTCCTGG
Source organism: Xanthomonas translucens pv. undulosa (assembly GCF_017301775.1). Taxonomy (NCBI): domain Bacteria; kingdom Pseudomonadati; phylum Pseudomonadota; class Gammaproteobacteria; order Lysobacterales; family Lysobacteraceae; genus Xanthomonas; species Xanthomonas translucens. The sequence goes on along the minus strand of NZ_CP063993.1, from coordinate 3,967,867 downwards.
CCGGTGTACTTGTCGTAGCGGATCGAGCCTTCGACGTAGACCGAGCTGCCCTTGCGCAGGTACTCGCCGGCGATCTCGCCGAGCTTGCCGAAGAACACCACGCGGTGCCATTCGGTGCGCTCCTGCTGGTTGCCGTCCTTGTCCTTGCGCACGCTGGTGGTGGCCAGGCTGATGCGGGTGATCGCCATGCCGGCCTGGGTGTACTTGGTGTCGGGGTCGTTGCCGAGGTTGCCGACGAGGATGACTTTGTTGATGCCGCGGGCCATGGAATTCTTCCGTTCGGGGTGGTGAACCCGCTCGGGCGCGGGCATGTCGGATAGGGTTGCCAGTTCGGGAACGGGCAAGGACAGTGAATTATACCGGGCTGGCGGCGGATATCAGCCCGGCCCCGGTTCAGGCGTAGGACTTGCCCGCACCGGGGGGCCTATAATCCCTGCATTCCCCCTAGTCCGACCGCATGAGCCTCGCCGAAGACCTCCGCCCCGCCCTGGGGCTGCCTCAGATCCAGGCGCTGGCCGCGCCCGACATGAGTGCCGCCGATGCGCTGATCCGCCGCCGCCTGGCCTCGGATGTGGTGCTGATCAACCAGATCGCCGAGCACATCGTCTCCGCCGGCGGCAAGCGCCTGCGGCCGATGCTGGTGATGCTGGCCGGGCGCGCCTGCGCCGGCGGCGGACCGGTGCACCACCAGTTGGCGGTGATCGTCGAATTCATCCACACCTCGACCCTGCTGCACGACGACGTGGTCGACGAATCGGACCTGCGCCGCGGCCGCAGCACCGCCAATGCGCTGTGGGGCAACGCACCCAGCGTGCTGGTCGGCGATTTCCTATACTCGCGCAGCTTCCAGCTGATGGTCGAACTGGACGACATGCAGGTAATGCGGCTGCTCGCCGACACCACCAACCGCATCGCCGAGGGCGAGGTGCTGCAGCTGTTGCACGTGCACAACCCGGATACCGACGAGGCCGCGTACCTGCGGGTGATCGAGCGCAAGACCGCGGTGCTGTTCGCCGCCGGCACCCGGCTCGGGGCGATGGCCTCGGGCGCGTCCGACGACGTGCAGCAGCGGCTGTACGACTACGGCATGCACCTGGGCTATGCGTTCCAGATCGCCGACGACGTGCTCGACTACACCGCCGACGCCGCCGAACTGGGCAAGAACCTGGGCGACGACCTGGCCGAGGGCAAGGCCACGCTGCCGCTGATCCACGCGATGGCGCACGCCGACGCTGCCACCCGCCAGCGCCTGCGCCACATCGTCGAACAGGGCGATGCGGAGGCGATGCCCGAAGTGCTGGCGGCGATCCAGGCCAGCGGCGGACTCGACTACAGCCGCCGCCGCGCCGCCGAATACGCCGCCGCCGCCGAACGCGCGCTGGACGGCCTGCCGGAAAGCGAAGCGGTGGCCGCACTGCGCGGGTTGGCGCGTTACGCGGTCGAACGCAGGCATTGATCCGGCGCGCTGTGCGTGGCGGACCGGATGACCCGCCATTCGGCGGTGGAAAGCGGGGATGGGGGATTGGCAGAAGCGGCTTGATCGCGCTTTTACGATCCCGGCATTCGACAGCGGAACAGCTGGTCAGCGCACATCCCTGACCACAAAGCCGTGTGGTTGTTTCGCTGAAGGACAGGACCCGCTTTTGCGAATCCCCAATCCCCAAGCCCTGCTATTGGCCAAACCTTTCCTCGAAGAAATCATGCAACATGCGATAGGCACGCTTGGCTGCGCGCGGGTTGTATTGGCAGCCTGGCGGGCTGTTGGCATCGGCCTCGGCGAAGCAATGCACCGCGCCGCTGAAGTTGACGAACTGCCAGTCGGCGCCGGCGCCGTTCATTTCCTGCTCGAAGGCGGCGATGTCGTCGCGGCTCACGCTCTTGTCGTCGGCGCCGTTGAGCACCAGCAGCGGCGTCTTCGCGCTGCCTGCGGCGGCCGGTGACGGCGTACTCAGGCCACCGTGCAGGCTGACCACGCCCGCCAGCGGCGCGCCGGCGCGGACCAGTTCCAGCACGGTGGTGCCACCGAAGCAGAAGCCGACCGCGCCGATCCGCGCAGCGTCCAGCGGCGCCTTGCCGGCCTGCGCCTTCAGCACTTCGACCGCCTTCAATGCACGCGCGCGCAGCGTCGCCGGATCCTTCTTCAGCGCGCCGGCGAACTGCCCGGCCTCGGCATCGTTGGCCGGGCGCTTGCCCGCGCCGTAGACGTCGGCCAGCAGCACCACGTAATCGTCGCCGGCGAGCTGCTTGGCTTTTTCGATCGCCGAGGCGTTGACCCCGCGCCAGTTCGGCACCATTACCAGGCCCGGGCGCTTGTCGCGGTCGGCATCGTCGTAGACCAGCACGCCGCTGAAGCTGTCCTTGCCGACCTTCCATTCCACCGGCCTGGCCTGCATCGGGGCCAACGCCGGCAACGGCAGCGCCAGGGCCAGGCCCAACACGCCGATCCACCGCATCGAACGAGTGCGCATCGCGTCTCTCCCATCGGAACGAATCGGCAGTCTAGAACGTTTTCTTCCGGCGATTCGCACACTTGCGGGAGCGACTTCAGTCGCGACGGGCTTTATCGGGAGTGCCCGTCGCGGCTGAAGCCGCTCCTACAAAGACCATCATCTCGATCGAAGCCCTCCAGGCACGGCGCCGGATAAGCGGCGTGCGCGCCAACCCGATGCAGGAGCAGACAGCTCAGGCGATGCCCAACCCCGGGATCGCGCTGATCGCCTCCTGGTCGAACCCGGCCAGCTCGGCGAAATGGCGGCCGCGCGCCACGTAATCGCGGTAGGCGCCGAAGCTGGGCGCGCCCGGCGACAGCAGCACCACGCCGCCGCCTGCGCCCAGCGCCGCGCGCGCCAACGCGACCGCCGCCGGCAGGTCCGCGGCGGCATGCAGGCCGAAGCCGCCGGCCGCGGCCAGCGGCGCCAGCAGCGCGTGGATGCGCGGGCCGTTGCTGCCCATGGTGACGATCTGCAGCGGCGCGCCGTGGCGCATCGCCGCGGCGAAGTCCTGCCAGTCCAGGCCGCGGTCGTGGCCGCCGACCAGCAGCGCGATGCGGCGTCCGCGGAAGCATTCCAGTGCCGCCAGCGTGGCGTGCGGCGTGGTGCTAATCGAGTCGTTGACATAGGCGATGCCGTCGCGCTCGCCCAGGGTCTGCAAGCGGTTCGGCAACGGCCGGAAATCCGCCGCGGCCGGCGCCAGTGCCGCCGCGTCCAGGCCCAGCGCCTCGATCGCCGCCAGCACCGCGCACAGGTTGCCGCGGTTGTGCCGGCCCGGCAGCGGCACCCGCGCGCTGTCGAACACCGCCACCTCGCCGCGGTGCACGACAGCGCCGCGCATATGCCAGCCGTCTTCGCGATTGAACCAACGCACCTCGCTATCGGGCAACGCCAGCGCGGCCAGGTGCGGATCGGCGGCGTTGAGCAGCGCGATACGCGGCCGCGCCCGGGTCACCAGCGCCAGCTTGTCTTCGACGTAGCGCGCCTGGCTGCCGTGCCAGTCCAGATGTTCCGGGAACAGGTTCAGCACCAGCGCCAGTTGCGGCCGCGCGCCGCTGCTGGCGACGTCGCCGGTCTGGTAGCTGGATAATTCGATCGCCCAGTATTCCGGCGGCTGCGCTGGCGCCAGCACTTCCAGCAGCGGCAGGCCGATGTTGCCGACCAGGCCGGTGCGGTGGCCGCCGGCGCGCAGCAGATGCGCCAATAGCGCAGTGCTGGTGCTCTTGCCCTTGGTGCCAGTGATGCACACGCTGCCCGCCACCACGCCATCGGCGCTTGCGTGTTCGGCGAACCACAGCGCGGTACCGCCGACGAAGCGGGTGCCTTGCGCCGCAGCGGCCTGCGCCTCGGGCCGATACGGACTGACCCCCGGCGACTTGATCACCACGTCGAACGCGGCCAGGCGCTCGGCGCTGGCCTCGGTCTCCACATGCAGCAAGGAATCGTGCAACGCAGCGACCTCGGCGGCTTCGTCAGCCGAACAGAACAGCGTCAGCGGCGCGCTTGCCGAGTCCCGAGTCCCGAGTCCCGAGTCCCGCGCCCCGCGCAACGCGCGGTAAGCAGCCCGCCCCTCGCGTCCCCAGCCCCACAGCGCGACGCGCAAGCCCTCAAGCTGCGAAATTCGCACGCACGCGTTCCCACAGCTCGGCCGGAATGCGGTGCTGCGCGTCCAGCGCCAGCAGCGGTTCCACGCGCAGGTCCTCGCTGTCGAGCTGCGGCTGGATCTCGCGGATGAAGCGCGCCACCAGCGCGTCTTCCTTCCATTCCGCACGCGCGGCCAGCGTGGCCATCGCCGCACGCGATTCGCGGCCCTCGCCCACGCATTCGAACGGCTTGTGGTCCTGGAATTCCAGCAGCGCATCGAAGCCCGGCGCCTGTGCCGCATCGTCGAGCAGGTTGCGGCCGAAGATCCGCACCAGCCGCGTCTTCGGCATGAACGGGGCCAGCGCCAGGAACACGAAATGGCATTTCGGGCACACCCCGCACCAGCGGTGCGCCGGGCGCTCGCCGAGGATGTGGAAGTTGCGGTTGCAGCTGGAGAAATGCGCGTCGTAATGGTCGTTCTTGGCGAACTGCCGCGCCACCGCCAGTTCCGACAGCGGGCGCAGCAGCGAGTAGTAGCGCAGGTCGGCGGCGACGTAGCGCTGCACGTGCGCGCCGAACGCCTGCTCGAACGCCCAGCCCTTGGACCACTGGTGGTTGACCTCGCCGGTGCCTGCGATCTGGCTGCCGTAGCTGGCCGAATGCTCGTTGGAGAACACCACCTGGCCGGCGCCGTGCAGCAACGCGGCGAACACCAGGATCGCCGAGTTCACCGCGGTCACCGGGATATGCCCGTTCCACGCGCCCTGCCGGTTCAGTTCGAACAGCTCCGGCGCCAGCGCGCGGCCGATGTTCAGGGTCGGCAAGGCGGTGCGTTCGGCGCAGGCACGGATCAGCTGCGAGCCGCCGATCCAGGCCACGGTCTGTTCCACGCCGGCCGCGCGCAAGGCCTCGATGCTGACCAGCGAATCCTTGCCGCCGCCGATCGCCACCAGCGCGTGCTCCCCCAGGCCCAGCGCCGCCGCGCCCTGCCCGTCCGCCGCTGCGCTCGCGGGAAACCGGATCTTGCCGTGCAGATCCAGGCCGTTGCGGTAAGCGAACTCGCCCAGCCCGTGCAGGTACACGCTCTGCAGCAGCGCGGCGGTCGCCGCGTCGATCGCGTAGTCGTCGATGGCGATCTGCGGTGGCACCGCGGCCTTGTAATAGCTGACCCCGGCGATCAGATGCAGCAGGCGCAGCGCGCGCTGCACCGCCTGCGCGCGCGCCGCGTCCAGCACGAACGGAGCGCCGGGCACGGTGATCGTCTCCACCAGCTCCGGCCCCTGGTCGAACGCATAGACCAGGCGCGCGACACCGCTGTCGGCGTCGAACGCGCAGCGCACGAAACGGAAGGTGGCGATATGCTGTTTGTCGAAAGCGGTCATGGACTACCTGCAAGGACACGCGTGCGACGCAAGTAACGTCGGCACAGGAAAAATTCGATCATCGAAAACGGCAACGCCGCCCATCGCCATGGCAGGCAACCGAACAGGAACGCCAGCGGAAACAACTCCCAGTTCAAGCTCCTCTGCCTGGCATCGGCAGACGCCACGAACACCACCGCGAGATACAACGTCAGCGCCGGCACATAACTGCATGCGCCCAGCAGCACCGTGCGCAACGCCATCGCGCCCGCACGGCCGGCAGGCCACCGGCGTTGCCAGCGCCATGCCAACCACGCGCCCGCGCCTGCCGCGATCAGCGCAGGCGCCAGCCATTTGAGGCTATCGGTCCACTGCCACGGCAAGCTCGTGTCCGCCTGATCGGCCAAGGTGGACAACGCAATCGCGGCACCGCCAGCTCCGGCGCTGAGCGCAATGAACTCAGCCTGCGGGCGCATCGATCGCATCCTCGCGCGGCAGCTCGCGCTGGTTGTAGGTGCTGGCCATCGCGTAACCGTAGGCGCCGGCGTCGGCGATCAGCATCACATCGTCCGCGGCGGTGGCGGCGGGCAGGCGGCGGCGCTTGCCGAACACGTCGCTGGATTCGCAGATGGGGCCGACCACGTCGAACACCGTATCGGCGTCGCGGTCCAGGCGGCTCAGGTTGGCCACGTCGTGCCAGGCGTCGTACAGCGCCGGGCGCATCAGCGCGTTCATGCCCGCATCCAGGCCGACCCGGCGAATGCCGTCCTTCTCGACCACCTGGGTGGCGCGGGTCAGCAGCACCCCGCATTCGGCGACCAGGTAACGGCCCGGCTCCACCGCCAGTCGGAACGCCGGATGCACCGCCTTGGCCTCGGCCAGGCCCTGCGCCCAGGCGTCCAGGTCGAACGGCTCGTCGTCGGCGCTGTAGGGAATCGGCAGGCCGCCGCCGATGTCGATGATCTCCACGCTGCCGATGCGGCGCGCGAAGCCGGCCAGCTCGTCGCACATGCGCCGCCAGTGCTGCGCGGTCTCCACGCCGCTGCCCAGATGCGCGTGCACGCCGACGATGCGGATCTCCAGCGTGCGCGCGACCTCGACGAATTCGTCCACCCGCGTCGCCGACAGGCCGAACTTGGACGCCTTGCCGCCGGTGTTGACCTTCTCGTGGTGGCCGTCGCCATGGCCCAGGTCGATGCGCAGCCACAGGCTGCGGCCGCGGAACAGCTGCGGCCAGCGCTGCAGCAGCTCCACGTTGTCCACGGTGACGGTCACGCCCAGCGCGAATGCGGCTTCGTACTCGGCCTTCGGCGCGAAGCTGGGGGTGAACAGCACGCGCCGCGGCGACAGCTCCGGCAAGGTGTCGAACACCCGGCGCAGCTCGCCATGCGACACGCATTCCAGGCCGAAGCCCTCCGCGACCAGCGTCTCCAGGATCGCCGGGTGCGAATTGGCCTTGATCGCGTAGTAGCGCTGGTCGATCGGCGCGATCGCCTTGAGCGCGCGCGCGCGCGCGCGCAGCGTCGGCAGATGGTAGACATAGCGCGGCGTGCCGGCCTCGGCCAGGCGCAGCAGGTGCTCGCGCTCGGCATGCCACCACGGCGTGGGCCGCGTGCGCACGCTGCCGGTGATCTCGCGCCAGCGCGGGCCGAACACCTCGGTCTCCTCCACCGGCATCGCGCCGCTGTCGATCAGCTCGGCGTGCAGGATCGGCAGCAGGCCCTCGGCATCGGCCTCGTCGATGACGAAGGTCAGGTTCAGATCGTTGGACGACTGCGAGATCATGTGCACGCGCTCCTTGCCGAACGTGGCCCACACGTCCGAGAGCTTGTGCAGCAGCGAGCGCATGCCGCGCCCGACCAGGGTGATCGCCGCGCACGGCACGATGATCTTGACCCGGCAGATCTCCGCCAGGTCGGCCGACAGCGCCGCCAGCACGTCGGTGTTGACCAGGTTCTCGCTCGGGTCCAGCGACACGGTGACGTTGGTCTCGGCCGAACCGATCAGGTCGACCGACAGGCCGTGCTTGGCGAAGCGCGCGAACACATCGGCCAGGAAGCCGACCTGCTGCCACATGCCGATGCCTTCCATCGACACCAGCACGATGCCGTTGCGGCGGCTGATCGCCTTGACCCCGGGCACGGTGCGCGCGTTGCCGTCGATGCTGGTGCCGGGCAGCTCGGGGCGCTCGGTGTCCAGGATCGCCATCGGCACGCCGCTGTCGCGGCACGGCTTGATCGAGCGCGGGTGCAGCACCTTGGCGCCGGTGGTGGCGATTTCCTGCGCTTCGTAATAGTCCAGCCGGGTCAGCAGGCGCGCGTCCGGCACCTCGCGTGGATTGGCGCTGAACATGCCTGGCACATCGGTCCATATCTCCACCCGGCTGGCGCCGAGCAGCGCGCCGAAGTACGCCGCCGAGGTATCCGAGCCGCCGCGGCCGAGGATCGCGGTGCCGCCTTCCTGGTGCCGCGCGATGAAGCCCTGGGTGATCAGCATCCGCGCCGGCTGAGCGACGAAGCGTTCGCGCCAGGCGGTGTCGGCCTGCCACTGGCACGATACCGACAGGCGCTTGGACCACTCGCTCTGGTTGGGCTGCGGCGGCAACGCGTCCAGCCACTGGCGCGCATCCATCCAGCCGACATCCAGGCCGCTGGCGCGCAGGTAGGCCGCGCCCAGTGTGGACGACAGCAACTCGCCCTGGCCCAGCACCTCGGCCTGCCAGTCCAGCGTGCGGGTCGCCGCGCGCGGGTCGTCGAGCAATCCGCGCAGCGCCGCCAGGCGCGCGCCGAGCACGCTGTCCGCATCCAGTTCCAGTTCGCCCAGGAACTCGCGGTGGCGCTGCTCCAGCGCGGCCACGCGCTGCGCGCTGTCGGCGCTGCCGTCGGCGATCGCGGTCAGCTCGTTGGTGACCCCGGACAGCGCCGATACCACCACCAGCACCCGCGCCCCGGTCTCGTCGGCGCGTTTTTTCGCCAGCGTTCCGATCGTATCCCAGCGATGACGAAGCGACACCGAAGTGCCGCCGAACTTGAGGACGATCCAGCGATCGACGTGGGGGGAAGAGGCCATTTCGTTGTGGGGTCTGATGGAGGGAAAGAGGCCCGGAACGCCGGGCGGAACTTGCGATTCTATGCCAAGCGCCGCGCTGCCGGCGCTTGGCCGCAAGCGTGTGACGCAGGCACGTCTGCTGCCCGCGCCCTGCTTGCTAAGCTTCGCGCTCCCCCGAACGATGATGCAACGACCATGAGCAAACGCCGTTTCCTTCAGCTCGACGTGTTCTCCCCGCGCCCCGGCGCCGGCAATCCGCTGGCGGTGGTGCTGGATGCGCAAGGCCTGGACGACGCCGCCATGCAGGCGATCGCGCGCTGGACGCGGCTGCCGGAGACCACCTTCGTGTTCCCTGCCAAGCAACCGGGCGCCAGCTACGGCATCCGCATGTTCAGTCCGCAGAAGGAAGTGCCGTTCGCCGGCCATCCCAGCATCGGGACCGCGCACGCGGTGCTGGAGTCTGGCATCGCCGTGCCCAAGGACGGCGTCTTCGTACAGGAAGGCATCGCCGGGCTGCTGCCGTTGCGGCTGGTTGCCGACCGTGGCGTGCCCAGCATCGCCATCCGCACCCCGCGCGCGCAGGTCGGCGAGATCGCCAATGCCGACGATCCGCGCCTGAGCGCCGCGCTGGCCGGCTGGCCGCTCGGCGCGCAACCACCGGTGCGCATGGACGGCGGCCGCTGCTGGTGGCTGGTCGAAGTCGCCGACGAGGCGGCGCTGCGCAGCCTGACGCCGGATTGGGACGCGATCGCGGCCCTGGCCGAACGTACCGCCAGCATGGGCGTGTTCGCCTATGCGCGGGCCAATGCCCAGGCCTATCAGCTGGCCGTGCGCGCGTTCGTCGGCAATGGCCGTCGCTTCGAGGATGCCGCGTCGGGCGCCGCCAATGCCGTGCTCGCGGCGTGGCTGGATCATCGCGCCGCGCTCCCCGGCCACGATGGCCGCTACGTGGTCAGCCAGGGCCGCGAAGTCGGCCACGACGCCATGCTGACCCTGAGCGTGGACAGCGCCGGCGAGGTCTGGTCCGGCGGCCAGGTGCAGACCGTGATCGAGGGACACATCGACTGGCGTTGATGCGCGGATCGGCATGCCCGCCGGCATCGGCGGCGGGCATGAAGGGATGTCGCTTGCGTCGCGTCCGGCCGCAACCGTGCAAACGGTCGCGGCCGACGACGCCCATGGACGCCTCGCATGGGGCGTCCGCGCCGGTCAGTCGGGCAACACGTCGACGCGGACCCGGATGCGGTCGCCGGGACGCTGCGCGCTGCGGGTGTGGTAGTAGCGGCCGCCGTATTCGTAGGTCACGTCGTAGCCATCCACCCGGTCATAGGTTTCGCTGCGGTAGGCGACCGGTTCGCAGACGCGGACCGAGCCGGTCTGCACGCTGCTGCGGCTGTTGCTGTCGTAGATCGAGCGCCCGGCCAGGCCGCCGACCATGGTACCGACCGCGGTACCGACGAAACGGCCGTTGCCGCCGCCGACGCGGCTGCCCAGCAGCGCACCGGCGATGCCGCCGACCACCGTGGCCGCGCTGCGCCCGCCGTCGCTGCCGCGATAGCCGCCGTTGTAATAGCCGTCGCCGCGATAGCCGTTGTCGACGTATTCGCCGGACGCCGGGCGTTCGTAGCAGCGCTCGGTGGTCTCGCGCGGGCCGCGCACCGGCACCAGGATCGGATCGGCACGCACTACGCGGGCGTAGTCGTAGGTGCCGCTGCCCGGATAGCCACGATCGCGATACGTGTCGTAGCGGCCATAGTCCTGCGCAGCGGCGGAACCGACCACGCCCACGGCGAGCGCGGCGGTCAGAAGACGGGTCGAGAGCTTGTTCATGGCGAAGATTCCAAGCGCGTGGATCGCGCAACTGCATGCTCGGCCCGCGTCGGTGAAACAAAACTGAATTGGGACCGCTCGGCGGCGCCTGTTTAGCGCCGCGACAGCTGTTGTCGCTTGCGGGCGCAGCCATGGCCTGCCACGCAGCGCGGCTGCAACCGTTCCCATCGCCGTGCGCGAAGCGCCGTGCCTGCCAGTCGCACGCAGGCACAGCCTGAGCCATGTCGAAGCGACGGCCTGGCGGCGCGCGCCAGGCCCGGCGCTCAGCCCAGTTCCGCTTCCAGGCTGATCGGCACCGCGCTCAGCGCCTTGGAGATCGGGCAGTTCTGCTTGGCGTCTTCGGCCAGCGCGCGGAACTGCGCGGCCTCGATGTTCGGGACCACGGCCTTGAGCTTGAGCCGGATCTGCGACAGCTGCGGACCGCCTTCCATCGACAGATCGACCTCGGCGCGCGTGTCCAGCGCGGTCGGCGGGAAGCCCGCTTCGCTGAGCTTGGCCGACAGCGCCATGGTGAAACAGCCGGCATGCGCGGCAGCGATCAGCTCTTCCGGGTTGGTGCCCTTCTCGTCGCCGAAGCGGCTGCTGAAGGCATAGCGGGTGTGCTGCAACAGCCCGCTCTGCGGCGTGCTCAGCTGGCCCTTGCCGGTCTTGAGATCGCCTTCCCAGTGTGCGGTGGCGTGACGCGAAATACCCATGCGATGCTCCTGCTGGTGGATGAGGCCGGCACAATAGAGCAGGCGGCGTTACGGCCTTGTGCGGCGCAGCGCGCGCGGCGGCCGGCGCGCGTTGTGCGGGCGCTGCCGGCGGCGGCGCGACAGCGCCCGGGCGCCGCCGGCTTGCCAGCGGCAGGCAGGACCGGCGGCGGCGCGCGGCCATTTTCACTGCAAAAATTCGCACTTACGGCGCAAAAAAACGCGGCGCGGGGCTTTTCCCGCGCCTTTTTGCGCTTTGCCTATTGGCGCGGCGTAGCACATGCCCTACATTTCGCCATGCCGACGGGGTCGGCGCGACCCAACCACCTATCGTTTACGGAATCAGGACATCATGGCAAAGACCGCGAAAAAGGCTGCCCCGAAGAAGGCAGCGAAGAAAGTAGCCACCAAGACCGCCGCCAAGCCGGCCGCGCCCAAGCCGATCAAGGAAGCGCTGAGCAAGTCGGCACTGGTCGCTCACATCGCCGAAGCCAGCGGCGTCGTCGCCAAGGACGTGCGCGCGGTGATGGCCTCGCTTGAGCACGCCGTGGCCGGCTCGGTCAGCAAGAAGGGCGCCGGTTCGTTCACCCTGCCGGGCCTGCTCAAGATCACCTCGGTCAGCGTGCCGGCCAAGCCGAAGCGCAAGGGCATCAACCCGTTCACCAAGGAAGAGCAGTGGTTCGCCGCCAAGCCGGCCACCACCAAGCTGAAGGTGCGCCCGCTGAAGAAGCTCAAGGACGCCGCGCTCTGAGCAGCGTCGCCTGATTCAGGCAAGCACACCTGACGAGACGGCCCTGGCCGTCTCGTTTTTTTGCGCGCTCGCCGCCGCACGCAGCGGGATTGACAGGCCGCTAAGGCGACGCCCGCTATACCTGCAGCTCCACACGACAGGAATGCGTGCATGAAGCTACAGGGCTTTCTCGACCAACTGCTGCAGTCGGCGCAGGGCGCTGCCGGCCAGGCCATGGCCAGGACCGGCACGTCCGCCTCAGCGGGATTGCCCGCCAGCAGCGGCGGCCTCGGCAGCATGCTCAACGCCGACTTCGGCAAGGGCGCCCTGACCGGGGGCGCGCTGGGCTTGCTGCTGGGCAAGAACCGCACCACCCGCAAGCTCGCCACTTACGGCGGCCTGGCCGCAATCGGGGTGATGGCCTATCGCGCCTACGGCGACTACAAGCGCCAGCAGCTCGGCGCCGTCGCGCCGGAAGAACCGCAGACCCTGGACCGGCTGCCGCCGCTGGAGATGGAACAGCACAGCCAGGCGGTGCTGCGCGCGCTGGTCGCCGCGGCCAAAGCCGACGGCCACATCGACACCCGCGAACGCGAGTTGATCGAAGGCGAGTTCACCCGCCTCAACGGCGACCAGGAAGTGCAGCGCTGGCTGCATGCGGAACTGGAGAAGCCGCTGGACCCGGCCGAAGTGGCGCAGGCCGCGACCACGCCGGAGATCGCCTCGGAGATGTACCTGGCCAGCCTGCTCGCCGCCGACGCGCAGAGCTTCATGGAACGCAGCTACCTGGACGAACTGGCGCGCCAGCTCGGCATCGACGACAGCCTGAAGCAGCACCTGCAACGGCAAGCCGCAGCGCACGCAGGCTGAGTTGCGATGTCGGCCGCGCCGCCCTCGCCTGCGCGGCGGTTGCGCCGCTGGCTGCTGCGCGCCGCGGCGCTGGCCTGCACAGCGCTGGCGCTGGCGTGGGCCTGGCAGCAGCCCTGGGCGCTGCGCGCGCGGGCCGGCTGGGAACTGGCACGGCAGCCACCGCCGACCGCGTTGCGGATGCCGGTACAGGACGCGGATCCGCGCCGCGTCGCCGCCACGTTCGGCGCGCCGCGCGGCCGCGATCGCCAGCACGCCGGCGTGGACATCTTCGCCAGGCGCGGCACGCCGGTCCTGTCCGCCACCCGCGGTATCGTCGTCGCAGTCGCCGAGCGCGGCCTCGGCGGCCGCCAGGTCTGGGTGATGGGCCCGGCCAGGCAGCGCCATTACTACGCGCATCTGCAGGACTGGGCGCCGGGCCTGCAGGTCGGCGACCTGGTCGAGGCCGGCGACCCGCTCGGCAGCGTCGGCGACAGCGGCAATGCGCGCGGCACGCCACCGCATCTGCACTATGGCGTCTATGCCGAAGGCGGCGCCTACGATCCATTGCCGCTGCTGCGCGCGGCGCGCTGAACGAAGACGCTGGAACAGAGCGTCGCGGCCATCACTATCGTGATCGCAGCAGACGCGGCCTATCGTGGGTCGTCCATCCGCCGTACGCACGCCCATGACCGCCTCGCAACGCTACCGCATCACCGTCACGCCGATCGAGGCCGACGGGCTCCAATGCCAAGGGCGCTGCACCATCGAATTCGAGGCGCGGTGCCGGCAGGACTGGATGCGCCTGCTAGAAGCGGCGCAGCGTCATCCCGGCCTGCATGGCGACGAGCGCGCCGCGCTGACCATCGGTACGCAGTTGCTGCACGGACTCAGCGAGCGCGGCCACAGCGAGGCGCAGGCGCTGCTCGCACCGCTGCGCCCGCGCCTGGATGCGATCCTGGCGCGGCTGGCGCCGAGCAGCGCCTGACGTGATCGGGTCCGTGCGCACTGAGCTTCGGTCCGCACCCCGCTTCCGCTAATCGCGCATTCACCCGCTGCGGTTATGTTGGCCCCTGACTCCGCCAAGGCACCACATCCCATGAAGCTTCGCTTGCCGACCTTGCGCACCGTCGCGCTGCTCGCTTTCCTCGCCGCCGCTGCGCAGCTGCAGGCCGAACCGATGATCCAGGGCAAGCAGGTCAGCGTCGGCGCCGCCGATGTGCAGCAGTACCTGGATGGCAGCTTCCCGCAGACGCACAAGGCGCTCGGCGGCCTGGTGAAGATGACCATCCGCGATCCCAAGCTGTCGCTGCCGCCGGGCAACCGGCTGAAGATGCAGTTCGACCTGAGCATGGCCACCGGCGGTGGCGCGCCGACGCCATTGGGCACGGTGCTGCTGACCAGCGGGCTGCGCTACGAGCAGCAGAGCCAGAGCTTCCACCTGCAATCACCGACCATCGACGACTTCCGCCCGGCCGCCAGCGGTGGCAAGCTCGACGCCAATACCCGCGAGCTGCTCAACGTGTGGCTGGACGATTACGCGCGCAAGGAACCGATCTACAAGCTGGATCCGGCGCTGGCCGCGGTGATGGGCAACGTGCAGATCGAATCGGCGGCGGTGGAGAACGGCAAGCTGGTGGTGCACCTCAATCAGGACATCGGCAAGCTGGTGCCGGCCGGGGCGTTGTCGGGGCAGTGATGCTGCGCTGCTGCAGCTGATGCGATGACGCTGCGTGCCATGGATCAGCGCGAGGATAGAACGGCGCACTGGTGTCGCTGCGAGTCGCGCACGGCGTCTTGGCCGCGACGATAGATGTTGTCGCGGCTGAAGCCGCTCCTACAGTGCACCCAGTGCGCTGGCCGCATTCCCTGTAGGAGCGGCTTCAGCCGCGACCTTCCCGGTTCGATCGCTCCGGCTGTTCCACTCCCAAGCCGGGGGACGTAAGCCAGTCCTAAAAAAAACGGCGGCCAACAGGCCGCCGTTTCTCGTTGCGCACGCTGGCCGCTGCACTCAGCCCAGCGCCTTGGCCACCGCCGCGGCGAACGCGGGAATATCGTCCGGCTTGCGGCTGGTGATCAGATTGCCGTCCACCACCACTTCCGCATCCTGCCAACGCGCGCCGGCGTTGCTCAGGTCGGTCTTCACCGATGGCCACGAGGTCACCTGCTTGTCGCGCACCAGACCGCTTTCGGCCAGCAGCCAGGGGCCGTGGCAGATCGCCGCGACCGGCTTGCCGGCGCTGGCGAACGACTGAATGAAGCGGATCGCGGAGGCTTCGGTGCGCAGCTTGTCCGGATTGATCACCCCGCCCGGCAGCAGCAGCGCGTCGTAGTCGCCGGCATCGGCCTGGGCCAGGCGCTTGTCGACCGGTACGCTAGCGCCCCAATCCTGCTTGCTCCAGCCGCGGATGCTGGACGCGTCGCCGGGCGCGATCACATCGACCTGCGCGCCCCACGATTCCAGCAGACGCTTGGGCTCCTGCAACTCGGACTGTTCGAAACCGTCGGTGGCCAGGACCGCGACGCGCTTGCCGGACAGGGAAGATGCTGTACTCATGAGAGGCTCCTGCAAGGTGGAGCCTCAGCTTGGGAACGCCGTGGTTGCAGCGTCGTGAGCCGGGCGTCTATGCGACGTGCACAGGCAGGCGTCAGCGCTTGGGCTGCAGCATGGTCCCGCTGCAGTTCTTGGATCCGCAGCGGCATTCCCAGATCTTCTTCAGCCGCGGCGTGTGCCGCTCGCCCAGGGTGATGCCGTAGTTGTAAGTCAGTTCCTCGCCCGGCTTGATCGCGCGCAAGGTCTCGATCACCACCTTGTCCTGGCGCCGGTCGTCGCCCTCGGCCTCGATGATCACCGCCTCGCAGTTCGGCGCGCAGCTGTGGTTGATCCAGCGCGCGTCGTTGCCTTCGTAGTTGGCGTCGATCACGTAGTCGTCGCTGAGCGTGAACAGGAAAGTGTGTCCGGTCTCGACATCGCCAGCCTCGTCGCGATCCACTTCGGCATGGGTGCGGCGCCGGCCCTTGTACTCGATGACCCGCTCGCCCTTCTTGAGCGGCAGCGCGGCGAACACGCCATTGCCATGGATGCGGGACTTGCGGGCGGCGATCTTGCGGGGCATGCGGCGGTCCGGAACGGGAAAGCGGTGATTCTGGCGCACATCGGCGGCGATCCCAAGCCCCGCAGCGCACCGTTGACGGCGGCGCCGATCGCCGCGACAGGGAAAAACATGAACGTGCGGCTTGGACGCCAGCGCCGCGAAAGCGTACAATTTCGGTCCGCATTGAATTCCGGCCGTTGCCCCATGCTCCGCGTCACCAAACTGACCGATTACGCCACCGTCGTGCTGACCGTGCTCGCCGCAAGTCCCGGCGAGGTGTTGAGCGCGACCGAACTGGCCGAACAGTCCGGGCTGGAGCCTCCTACCGTCAGCAAGCTGCTCAAGCCGCTGGCCCAGGCCGGGCTGGTCGAAGGCCTGCGCGGCGTGCATGGCGGCTACCGGCTGGCGCAGCCGGCCGATGCCATCACCCTGATCCAGATCGTCGAGGCGATGGAAGGCCCGCTGGCGATCACCGAATGCAGCCAGGACCACAGCCAGTGCGGCATCGCGCAGAAATGCGGCGTGCGCTCCAACTGGCGGTTGATCAACGACGTGGTCGCCGACGCGCTGCGCGGCGTGACCCTGGCGCAGATGCTGCACCCGCTTCCCTCTTCCGGCGAAACCAGACGGCGTCCGATCGCCGTGCGGTTCGCGACCACCTGACCTGTAGGCAGCCCCATGGCCACCGAAAACGCTGAAATTCTCGAACGGCTGGGACGTCGCTACGACGCCGGCTTCATTACCGATATCGAATCCGATGCGTTCCTGCCCGGCTTGAACGAAGACGTCGTGCGCGCCCTGTCGGTCAAAAAAGAAGAGCCGGCGTGGATGACCGAATGGCGCCTGGCCGCCTACCGGCACTGGCTGAAGATGCCGATGCCGCACTGGGCCAAGCTCAACATCGCGCCGATCGATTTCCAGGCGCTGAGCTACTACTCCGCGCCCAAGGGCCCCAAGTACGCCTCGCTGGACGACGTGCCCAAGGAACTGCTGGACACCTACGACAAGCTCGGCGTGCCGCTGCACGAGCGCGCCAGGCTGGCCGGCGTGGCGGTGGACGCGGTGTTCGACTCGGTCTCGGTCGGCACCACCTTCCGCAAGGAACTGGCCGAGAAGGGCGTGATCTTCTGCTCGATGTCCGAGGCGATCAAGGAACACCCGGAAATCGTCAAGCAATACCTGGGCAGCGTGGTGCCGGTCGGCGACAACTACTTCGCCGCGCTCAACTCGGCGGTGTTCTCCGACGGCAGCTTCGTGTTCATTCCCAAGGGCGTGCGCTGCCCGATGGAGCTGAGCACCTATTTCCGCATCAACGCCGGCCACACCGGCCAGTTCGAGCGCACCTTGATCGTGTGCGAGGACAAGGCCTACGTGTCCTACCTGGAAGGCTGCACCGCGCCGATGCGCGACGAGAACCAGCTGCATGCGGCGGTGGTCGAGCTGGTCGTGCTGGAAGACGCGGAGATCAAGTATTCGACGGTGCAGAACTGGTACCCGGGCGACGAGAACGGCGTCGGCGGCATCTACAACTTCGTGACCAAGCGCGGCGAATGCCGCGGCGCGCGCAGCAAGATCACCTGGACCCAGGTCGAGACCGGCTCGGCGATCACCTGGAAGTACCCCTCGTGCGTGCTGATCGGCGACGACTCGGTCGGCGAGTTCCACTCGGTGGCGCTGACCCACCACCGCCAGCAGGCCGATACCGGCACCAAGATGATCCACATCGGCAAGCGCACCAAGAGCAAGATCGTCAGCAAGGGCATCAGCGCCGGGCGCGGCCAGAACACCTACCGCGGCCTGGTCAAGGTCGAGCGCAGCGCCGAGGGCGCGCGCAACTACACCCAGTGCGATTCGCTGCTGATCGGCAAGCAGTGCGGCGCGCACACATTCCCGTACATCGAGGTCAAGCACCCCACCGCCACGGTCGAGCACGAGGCCACCACCTCCAAGATCAGCGACGACCAGCTGTTCTACTGCCGCGCCCGCGGCATCGACCAGGAAAACGCGGTGTCGATGATCGTCGACGGCTTCTGCAAGCAGGTGTTCCGCGAACTGCCGATGGAGTTCGCGGTGGAAGCCAAGAAGCTGCTGGAAGTGTCGCTGGAAGGCTCGGTCGGCTGATCCTTACATCCTTCTCCCTCGGGGAGAAGGTGGCGCGAAGCGCCGGATGAGGGTACGGGCGCCGCCTCGCGCCCGCGAACTCCACGAGACGCTGCGCGCCGGACCCTCACCCCAACCCCTCTCCCGGCGGGAGAGGGGCTACAACAGAATTCTGACGGACCCATTTCCAATGCTTACTATCGAAAACCTTCACGCTTCCGTCGCCGGCAAGGACATCCTCAAGGGCCTGTCGCTGGACGTGAAGCCCGGCCAGGTGCACGCCATCATGGGCCCGAACGGCGCCGGCAAATCCACGCTGGGCAATATCCTCGCAGGCCGCGACGGCTACGCGGTGACCCAGGGCAGCGTGCGCTTCGAAGACCGCGACCTGCTCGAGCTGGAACCGGAGGAACGCGCTGCCGCCGGCCTGTTCCTGGCCTTCCAGTACCCGGTGGAAATCCCCGGGGTCAACAACACCTACTTCCTGCGCGCCGCACTCAACGCGCAGCGCAAGGCGCGCGGCGAGGCCGAACTGGATTCGATGCAGTTCCTCAAGCTGGTGCGGCAGAAGCTCGCCGTGCTGCACCTGAAGGACGAGCTGCTGCACCGCGGCGTCAACGAGGGTTTCTCCGGCGGCGAGAAGAAGCGCAACGAGATCTTCCAGCTGGCGGTGCTGGAGCCGAGGCTGGCGATCCTCGACGAGACCGACAGCGGCCTGGACATCGACGCACTGAAGACCGTCGCCGAAGGCGTCAACGCGCTGCGTTCGCCCGAGCGCGCGTTCCTGGTCATCACCCACTACCAGCGCCTGCTGGACTACATCAAGCCGGACGTGGTGCACGTGCTCGCCGACGGCCGCATCGTGCAGAGCGGCGGCCCGGAACTGGCGCTGGAACTGGAAGCGCATGGCTACGCATGGTTGAAGGACCGTGTGGCGCCGGAGGCGACGGTCCGATGAGCGCCCTGCTCGACTCCCTGGCAGCCGCCTTCCATGGCGACGGCGCACGCCGCGCGCCGCTGGAACAGGCGCTGCGCGACGGCCTGCCCGGCCCGCGCAGCGAGGCGTGGAAGTACACCTCGCTGCGTGCGCTGGAGCGGCGCAGCTTCAGCCCGGCACCGAGCGCGGTGCCGACCGTGGATACGGCCATCGTCGACGGCATTCCCGCGCCGCGGCTGGTGTTCGTCAACGGCCGCGGCAGCGATGCGCTGTCGGACCTGGCCGGCCTGCCGGCCGGCGTCGAGCTGCAGCGCCTGTCCAGCATCCTGCGCAGCGGCGACGACGCGATGCGCTTCCTCGGCCGCCGCTTCGAGCGCAGCGACGAAGTGTTCGCCCAGCTCAATGCCGCGCTGGCCGACGAAGGCAGCGTGCTGCGCGTGGATGCCGGCGTGCAGGTCGCGGTGCCGCTGCACCTGGTGTTCGTGTCCACCACCGGCGCCGGCGACCATGCCTGGCACCATCGCCACCTGATCGAACTGCGCCAGGACGCGGCGCTGTCGCTGGTCGAGCATCACCTGCACCTGGGCGAGGCCGCACACCTGAGCAACACCCTGGCGCACGTGCACCTGGCCGCCGGCGCGCAGCTGACCCACGCGCGGGTGCAGGCGGATGCGTCCGGCGTCACCGCGCTGCTGCGCACCGATGCGGTGCTGGCGCGCGACGCGCAGTACCGGCGCATCGACCTGGAGCTGGGCGGCGCGCTGTCGCGGCACGAGCTCAACGTGCGCCTGGAAGGCGACAACGCGCGGCTGGTCGCCAACGGCGTGCTGCTCGGCAATGGCCGCCGCCAGATCGACACCCGCCTGGGCATCGAGCACATCGCCCGCGACACCGCCTGCGAACTGCTGTGGCGCGGCGTGGCCGCGGCGCGCAGCCGGGTGGTGTTCCATGGCGGCATCCATATCCGCCAGGGCGCCGACGGCAGCGATGCCAACCTGTCGAACAAGAACCTGTTGCTGTCCGCCGACGCCGAGATCGACACCCAGCCGGTGCTGGTGATCGACGCCGACGAGGTCAAGGCCGCGCACGGCGCCACCGTTGGCCAGCTCGACGCCAACGCGCTGTTCTACCTGCGCTCGCGCGGGTTGCCGCGCGCGCGCGCGCAGCAGCTGCTGACCACCGCGTTCTGCCGCGAACCGCTGCGCGTGCTGGATCCGGCGCTGGGCGAGTTCCTGGTCGCACGCCTGGATCAGGCGCTGGCCGCCGCGGGCGTGGCATGAGCAGCGTGGCCGCGCACGCCACGGCGCCCCAGCAGGCCCCGGACTGGGACAAGGTCCGCAGCGATTTCCCGCTGCTGATGCGGCAGGTGCACGGCAAGCCGCTGATCTATTTCGACAACGCCAACACCGGGCAGAAGCCGCTGCAGGTGATCGCGGCGCTGGACGAGTTCTACCGCCGCTACAACGCCAACGTCAGCCGCGCGGTGCATGCGCTTGGCACCGAGGCCACCGACGCCTACGAGGGCGCGCGCACCAAGCTGGCGCGCTTCCTCAACGTGCGCGCCGACGAGCTGGTGCTGTGCAGCGGCACCACCTTCGCGATCAACCTGGTGGCCTACTCGTGGGCGCTGCCGCGGCTCAAGGCCGGCGACAGCATCCTGATATCGCGGATGGAGCACCACGCCAACATCGTGCCGTGGCAACTGGTCGCGCAGCGCACCGGCTCCACCATCAAGGTCGCCGAGATCAGCGCCGACGGCGCGCTGGACCTGGACGCGCTGCGCAAGGCGATGACCGCGGACGTGAAATTGCTGGCGCTGACCCACGTCTCCAACGTGTTGGGCACGGTCAATCCGGTGCGCGAGATCTGCCGCGAGGCGCGCAAGCGCGGCATCGTCAGCGTCATCGACGGATCGCAGGCGGCGCCGCACCGCGCCCTGGACGTGACCGCGATCGGCTGCGACTTCTACGCCATCACCGGGCACAAGATGTGCGGCCCGACCGGCACCGGCGCGCTGTGGGCGCGGCGCGAGCACCTGCAGGCGATGCCGCCGTTCATCGGCGGCGGCGAGATGATCAAGGAAGTCAGCTTCGACGGCACCGTGTTCAACGACCCGCCGCACAAGTTCGAGGCCGGCACCCCGAACATCGCCGGCTTCATCGGCTTGGGCGCGGCGGTGGATTACCTCAGCGCGCTGGGCCTGCAGCACGTGGAAGCGCGCGAGACCGAACTATTGGCGCATTTCACCGAGGAACTGCACAAGATCGACGGCCTGCGCATCTTCGGCACCGCGCCGGGCAAGGCCGCGGTGGTGTCATTCCTGGTCGAAGGCGCGCACGCCCACGACCTGGCCACACTGCTGGACCTGGAAGGCGTCGCGGTCCGCTCCGGCCAGCACTGCGCGCACCCGCTGCTGCAGTTCTACGGCGTCGCCGCCACCTGCCGCGCCTCGCTGGCGTTCTACAACACGCATGCCGAGATCGAGCGCTTCGTGGCGGCGTTGCTGAAGGTGCGGAAGCTGTTGGGTTGAGTTGTTTCGGGACTCGGGACTCGGGACTCGGAAAAGCAGCACTTCGTAACCGGAGAGCGGTCGGCGCTGGGTACGCGCGCCCCTGTCGCAAGGACTCTTGAATCGAGTCCCGAGTCCCGAGTCAATGACATAAAATCCCCCCATGCCCCCCCTCACCTTCCGCCCCGCCACCGTCGCCGACATCGACGCCATCGCCGCCCTGGTCACCTCGGCCTATCGCGGCGACAGCAGCCGCGTCGGCTGGACCACCGAGGCCGATCTGCTCGACGGCAACCGCATCGATCGCGAGGTGCTGCGCGCCGATATCCTGCGCCCGCGCAGCCTGGTGCTGCTGGCCGAGCGCGACGGCGAGCTGATCGCCTGCGCGCACATGGCCGACGACGGCGGCGCCGGCTATTTCGGCATGTTCTCGGTGCAGCCGCAGGCGCAGGGCGGCGGCCTGGGCACGACCGTGCTGGCCGAGGCCGAGCGCATTGCCTGGCAGGAATGGCAGTTGCCGGTGATGCAGATGACGGTGATCGACCTGCGCGAGGAGCTGATCGCGTTCTACGAGCGCCGCGGTTACCGCCGCACAGGGGTCAAGAAACCCTTCCCCTACGGCGACGCGCGCTTCGGCGCGCCCAGGCGCGACGACCTGCGCTTCGAGCTGCTGGAGAAGCCGCTGGGGAGCGCGGCATGAGCGAGACCTGGACCTTCGTCTGCGCCGACGGCGCGCTGCTGCCGGGCGAGACCGCCACGGTGTGGGACGAGGTCACTGCCACCCCGATCGTGGTGTTCAACCTCGACGGCGTCTTCTACGCGCTGGAAGACCGCTGCAGCCACGAGGACTACGAGCTGTCCCCCGGCAGCTTCGATGCCGCCGCAGGCAGCATCGAATGCGTGCTGCACGGCGCCCGCTTCGACGTGCGCGACGGCCGCCCGTTGTGCGCACCGGCCTATAGCCCGGTGCCGAAATTCCCGGTGAAGTCCGAACACGGCGGACTCTGGACCCGCGACGACCGCGACTGATCGGGCGGCCCGCGGCACCACGCAATCCCCTTTCTTTTCAGAAATTTAGAGAAAGAAAAGAGGTTGGTGCGGCCGCTATCGGAAGCGCCGGCATGGCCCGCGATGCGGCGCCATACACGAAAGATATTGCAAACAATTCGTATTTGCGCGGAAATAGAGCGGATGTCCGCGCCGTGCGGCCAGCGTCAGCCAGTCCTCTGGCCCCCCTCCGACCTTGCGTACGGCCTGCCCTCCGGACACGGCTGCGTGCGCTGCGGACCGCCCGTTCTTCCTGCATAGCCGAACCGTCCATGACCTCCCCGATCAAGAGCCGCAAGCACGCCGTTTCCCGCCCGGTGTCCGCGCAGACCCTCACCGCCGCCGCGCTGCTGGGCGGCCTGAGCCTGCTCTCGCCTCGCGCGCTCGCCGCTGATGCCGATGCCGCGCCCATCGACTCGCCCACCACCCTCGGCAAGGTCGACGTGGAAGCGCAGCGCGCCAAGCGTTACCTGGTGGAAGCGCCGGACTCGCCCAAGTTCACCCAGCCACTGATCGACACCCCGCAGACGATCAACGTGATCAGCAAGGACCTGTTCAACGAACAGGGCGCCACCACGCTCACCGAGGCGCTGCGCAACAGCCCCGGCGTGGGCACCTTCTACGTTGGCGAGAACGGCAGCACCGCCACCGGCGATGCGATCTACATGCGCGGCTTCGACAGCTCCAGCAGCATCTTCGTCGACGGCGTGCGCGACCTGGGCTCGATATCGCGCGATGTGTTCAACGTCGAGCAGATCGAGGTCGAGAAGGGCCCAGCCGGCACCGACAACGGCCGCAGCGCGCCGACCGGCGCGATCAACCTGGTGACCCAGCAGGCGAACCTGAGCGATGCGGTCAGCGGCTCGCTGTCCGGGGGCAGCGACAACCAGCGCCGCCTGACCGCGGACTGGAACCAGTCCCTGGGCGCCAGCAGCGCGCTGCGGCTGAACGTGATGGGCCAGGACAGCGATGCGCTCGGCCGCGACCACGTCAACAACACGCGCTGGGGCCTGGCCTCGTCGCTGGTGTTCGGCCTCGGCAGCGACACCCGCTACTACCTCGACCTGCTGTACGTGAAGCAGGACAACATACCCGACGGCGGCGTGGCCAGCATCGGCCTGCCCGGCTACACCTCGCCCGATCCGGCGCGTCCGTGGCTGAGCAACGCCCCACGCGTGGACAGCGAGAACTTCTACGGCACCCGCGACGACCACGACGACGTGACCGCGAAGATGGCGACGTTCCGCTTCGAGCACGACGTCTCCGACACGGTCAAGCTGACCAACACCGCGCGCTGGGGCCGCAACGAACAGGACTACCTGCTTTTCGCATTCATGCCCAACCCCGCCGACACCGCGACCTGGACGGTGGCGCGCAGCCTGCCCACCTTCAAGGACCAGCAGTACACCATCCTCACCGACCAGCTGAACCTGCGCGTGGACTTCGCCACCGGCGCGGTGCGGCACACCCTCAGCACCGGCGTGGAAGCCGCGCGCGAGGAGCTGCAGAGCTGGGGTCACAACATCGTCGACCGCGCCGCCTGGCTGGCCGCCAACCCGGCCAACGTCTACGCCCCGGACTGGAATACCACGCCGCTGTTCACCGCGCGCAACGGCGCGCACAGCAAGGGCAGCACCACCACATTCTCTGCCTACGCCTTCGACACACTGAAGTTCGGCGACAGCGTCCTGGTCACCGCCGGCGTGCGCGCCGACCGCTACAAGACCGACTTCAACAGCCTGACCTGCACCACCGCCACCTCCACCGCCGTACCCTGCACCACCGCGGTCGGCGTGAACGCGGACATCTCCGATACATTGTTCAGCTGGAAGCTCGGCGCGGTCTACAAGGCAGCCGAGAACGTCAGCCTGTACGCCAACTACGCGATCTCGCAGCAGCCTCCGGGCGGCAGTTCGCTGGAACTGAGCGCATCGGCCAACAACGCCAACAACCCCCGCTTCGACCCGCAGAAGGCCAGAACCGCCGAAGTCGGCAGCAAGTGGAACTTCCTGGACGACAGCCTGTTCGTGACCATGGCGCTGTTCCGCACCGACGTCAGCAACGAGATCGCGCAGGGCAGCGACGGGCTCTACTACCAGACCGGCGAGAAGCAGGTGCAGGGCGTGGAGCTGTCGGCGGTCGGCAAGCTCAGCGACAACTGGTCGATCTCCACCGGCTACACCAAGCTCGACGCACAGGTGCAGCAAGGCGCCAAGGTGTCGCAGGACGGCAGCATGGACCTGGCCTACACCCCCGACAGCGCATTCACCGCGTGGACCACCTACACCCTGCCGTTCGGCCTGAGCGTCGGCGGCGGCGCCCGCTACTCCGGCGCGATGAAGCGCGGCAGCGACAGCGCGGTGGGCACGCCGGCCCTGGTGAAGTCTTATGCGGTATGGGACGCGGTGCTGATCTACCCGATCAACGACCACTTCGATCTGCGCCTGAACGTGTACAACGTGTTCGACAAGGACTACGTCGCGGCCATCAACAAGAGCGGCTTCCGCTACACGCCCGGCGCGCCGCGTTCGGCGATGCTGAGCGCCAACATCAAGTTCTGACCGCGGCTTCCTCCACCGACGTGCAACGGTCGCCTTCCGCGCGGAAGGCGACCGTTGCCGGAGCGTCCCCATGCTGCTGCACATCCCCAATATCCTCAGCGCCGACGAAGTCGCGCGCTTGCGCCAGGCGCTAGCCGGCGCCGACTGGACCGACGGCCGCGAGACAGTCGGCACGCAGGGCGCGCAGGTCAAGCGCAACCTGCAACTGCCCGACGCAGCGCCGCTCAAGCACGAACTCGGCCAGGCGGTGCTCAACGCGCTGGCGCGCAGCCCGCTGTATTTCGCCGCCGCGCTGCCGCTGCGCACGATCCCGCCGCGCTTCAATCGCTACGAAGGCGGCGGCGAGTATGGCTTCCACGTCGATGGCGCGGTGATGACCCAGGCCGCCAGCGCCACGCAGCCGGCGCTGACCCTGCGTACCGACCTGTCCTGCACCTTGTTCCTGTCCGCGCCGGAGGAGTACGACGGCGGCGAACTGGTGATCAGCGACACCTACGGCGAGCACGAGGTGAAACTGCCGGCCGGCGACCTGATCCTGTATCCGTCCAGCAGCCTGCACCGCGTGCTGCCGGTCACCCGCGGCGCGCGCCTGGCTTCGTTCTTCTGGGTGCAGAGCCTGGTGCGCGACGCCGGCCGGCGCCAGTCGCTGTTCGAGCTGGACACGGCGATCCAGGCGCTGACCGCCACCAAGGCCGATGCCGCGGCGCTGCTGCGGCTGAGCAACGTCTACCACAACCTGCTGCGCGACTGGTCCGAGACCTGAGCCGGGCGGTGAACACGGTCGGCGGCGCTGCGTTGCTGTTGCGACCGCGGTGTTTCCCGCGTCGCGCATGTGGCAGCGGCCCAGCCGCAATTGCGACTAATTCTCATTTATGTAGAATGCAGTTCGTCCCGCCTCTTCAACTGCCGCGTTGTCCGACTCCGCTTCTCCCGATCTGGCCACGGCGCAGCAGCGCCGCGGCTTCTGGCTGCGCACGCTGCACCAGTGGCACTGGATCAGCGCGGCGCTGTGCCTGATCGGCATGCTGGTGTTCGCCGCCACCGGGCTCACCCTCAACCACGCCGCGCGCATCGAGGCCAAGCCGCAGGTGCTCAACCGTACCGCGCAGTTGCCGGCCGCATTGCTGCAGCGCCTCGGCGGCCAGGCCCAGGGCGACGCGCCGCTGCCGCAGCCGGTGTCGGCCTGGCTGGAGCGCGAACTGGCGCTGCGCCTGGGCCGGCAACCGGCCGAGTGGTCGGCCGACGAGGTGTACCTGGCGCTGCCTGGACCCGGCCGCGATGCCTGGCTGAGCATCGACCGCGGCAGCGGCGCGGTCGAATACGAACGCACCGACCGCGGCTGGGTCTCCTACTTCAACGACCTGCACAAGGGCCGCAATACCGGCCCGGCGTGGGGCTGGTTCATCGATTTGTTCGCGGTGGCCTGCCTGGTGTTCTGCAGCACCGGCCTGTTCCTGCTGCAGCTGCATGCGCGTCAGCGGCGCATGACTTGGCCGCTGGTCGGGCTGGGCCTGCTGATTCCGCTGCTGATCGCGCTGCTGCTGATCCACTGACCCGACCCGCCTCGTTCACCCATGGAGCCTCGCATGCGCGTCACCCTGACCATCGCCCTGAGCGGCCTGCTGTCAATGCCCGCGTATGCGGCCACGCTGGAACTGGACGTGGAGATTCCCAAGCTCAACGTCGCCGAATACCACCGCCCCTATGTCGCGATCTGGGTGGAAGGCGCCGACCAGCAGCTCGCGCGCAACCTGGCGGTCTGGTACCAGTCCAGCGACAGCGCCGAAGGCCACGGCAACAAGTGGCTGCCGGACCTGCGCCAATGGTGGCGGCGCAGCGGGCGTACGCTGCAGATGCCGGTGGACGGGATCAGCGGCCCGACCCGCCCGGCCGGCAAGCACGCGCTGGCGTTCACCGACGCGCAGCAACTCAAGGGCCTGGCGCCGGGCCAGTACACGCTGGTGGTCGAAGCCGTGCGCGAAGTCGGCGGCCGTGAGCTGCTGAAGATCCCGTTCGCGTGGCCGGCCGAGGCCCGCGAGACCGGCAGCGCGCAGGGCAGCAGCGAACTGGGCGCGGTGCGCCTGAGCGCCAAGCCGTGATTCCCTCTTTCGTCGCAAGGAGCAAGTCCATGAAGCGTCCTTTCGTGCTGACGCTGGCCATCGCCGCGGTCCTGCCGTTCTCTGCCCTCGCCCACAAGGCCTGGCTGCAACCCTCGCAGACCGTGCTCGCCGGCGAGCAGCCATGGATCACCGTCGATGCGGCGGTGTCCAACGACCTGTTCTACTTCAACCACGTGCCGCTGCGCCTGGACACCCTGCTCATCACCGCGCCCGACGGCAGCGCCGTGCAGCCGCAGAACCCGGCCACCGGCAAGTATCGCAGCGTGTTCGACCTGGAGCTGATGCAGACCGGCACCTATCGCCTGGCCCTGGTCAACGACGGCCTGTTCGCCAACTGGAACGAGAACGGCCAGCGCAAGCGCTGGCGCGGCAATGCCGCCAGCTTCGCCAGCGAAGTGCCGAAGGATGCGCAGGACCTGCAGGTGTCGCAGGCGCTGGGCCGGGTGGAAACCTTCGTCACCAACGGCGCCCCCAACCAGACCGCGCTCACCCCCAGCGGCCGCGGCCTGGAACTGCTGCCGGTGACCCATCCCAACGACCTGTTCGCCGGCGAGCAGGCCACCTTCACGCTGCACATCGACGGCAAGCCGGCGCCCGGGCTGGACGTGGCGATCGTGCGCGGCGGCACCCGCTACCGCAACGCGCAGGACGCACTGAAGCTCACCACCGACGCGCAGGGCCGCTTCAGCGTGACCTGGCCGGAAGCGGGCATGTACTGGCTGCAGAGCAGCAGCGAGGACGCCAAAACCTCGCTGCCGCAGGCCAGGCAGCGCCGGCTCAGCTACGTGGCGACGCTGGAAGTGCTGCCGCAGTGACCGCGCGCCGCTCCTGCGCGAGCCGGCACGCGGCGGCATGAACGCGTCGCACGCGCGCGCCGACGCCGAGACCGAGATCGCCACCCTCGGCGGGCAGAGCATGGGCACGACCTGGAGCGCGAAACTGGTGCTGCGCCGCGGTCGCGACCTGCATCCGCTGCACGCGGCGATCCAGGCGAAGCTCGACCAGGTGGTCGCGCAGATGAGCACCTGGCAAGCGGACTCGGCCATCAGCCGCTACAACCGCGCCGCCGCCGGCAGCGTGCACGCGCTGCCCGCGGCGTTCGCCGAGGTGCTGCGCTGCGCGCTGGACATCGCGCGGCGCAGCGACGGCGCGTTCGATCCGACGATCGGCGCGGTGCTGGGATTGTGGGGTTTCGGCGCCGACGCCGACAGCCAGCGCGTGCCCGGTGCGGCTGCGTTGCGCCAGGCGCGCGCCGCTGGCGACTGGCGGCAACTCGCGCTGGACGAGAGCGGCGCCAGCCTGCGCCAGCCCGGCGGCCTGCGCCTGGATCTTTCGGCGATCGCCAAGGGCTATGGCGTGGATCTGGCGGTGCGCGCATTGCAGGCGCAAGGCGTGGCCAGCGCGCTGGTCGAGGTCGGCGGCGAACTCTACGGTTATGGCCGCAAGCCCGATGGGCAGCCGTGGCGGGTGCTGGTGGAATCGGCACCCGACGAGGACGCGCAGGCGGCGACGCCGCCGCGGGTGCTGGCGCTGGACGGCCGCGCGGTCGCCACCTCCGGCGATCGCTGGCACCGCTTCGAACAAGACGGCCAGCGCTACAGCCATACCCTGGATCCGCGCAGCGGCATGCCGATCGCGGCGTCGCTGGCGGCGGTCAGCGTGGTCGCCGCCGATGCGATGCACGCCGATGCCTGGGCCACCGCGCTGAGCGTGCTCGGCGCCGACGCCGGCCTGGCCTGCGCCGAACGCGAACGGCTGGCGGCACGCTTCCTGCTGCGCGATGGCGAACGCGTGCAGGAGCGGCTCAGCAGCGCCTTCGCCGCGCTGCTCGACGCATGACCCGGCCGCGCTCGCCACGCAACTGGAACGGCATCGGGCACGTGGCGACGTTCGCACTGCTGGGCGCGATCGGCTATGCGCTGCTGCGGCTGCATCCGCAGCCCTGGTGGAACGGTGCGCCATCGCAGCAGCGCATCGTCTACGCGGCGCTGGTCGCCGCGGCGTACGCGCTGGCGTGCGCGTGGCTGTGGTGGCGCGGCGCACGGCGCACGGGCAAGCAGGGCGACGCGACGCTGCTGCTGGCCTGGGCCAGCCAGACCGGCTTCGCCCAGCAACTGGCGCTGCGCAGCGCGGCGGCATTGCGCGCGGCGGGCCAGGCGGTACGCGTGCTGCCCCTGCAGAAAATCTCCGCGGCCGAACTGGCCGGCGCACGCCAGGCGCTGTTCGTGGTCAGCACCAGCGGCGAAGGCGATCCGCCCGACCACGCGCTGCCGTTCCTGCGCACCGCAATGGCGCAACAACCGCCCTTGCCGCAGCTGCGCTACGCAGTGCTGGCGCTGGGCGATCGCCGCTACGATCATTTCTGCGCGTTCGGCCGCCAGCTCGATGCCTGGCTGCGCCAGCGCGGCGCGCACCCGCTGTTCGACCGCATCGACGTGGACAACGCCGACGCCGCCACGCTGCGCCACTGGCAACAATTGCTCGGCCAGCTCGCCGGCAGCAGCGAGCAAGCCGACTGGAGCGCGCCGGCCTACCAGCGCTGGCAGTTGCAGCAACGGCGTCTGTGCAATCCCGGCAGCGTCGGCGGCGCGGTGTTCGAGCTGGCGCTGCAGCCCGCCGACGGCGCGCTGCCGCTCTGGCAGGCCGGCGACCTGGCCGAGATCGGTCCGTGTCATGGCGACGCCGCGGTGCAGGCCTGGCTGCAGGCCAGCGGCCTGGACGGTTCGGCACCATTGCCGCGTCCCGGCCAGGCGCCGACCACGCTGGCCGCGCTGTTGGCACGCAGCCACCTGCCCGATCCGCAACAAGCCGCCGGCAGCGCGCCCGCAGCGCTGGCCGCGCGCTTGCAGCCATTGCCGCATCGCGAATACTCGATCGCCTCGATGCCTAGCGACGGCGCGCTGCGCCTGTTGCTGCGCCGCGCGCTGCACGCAGACGGCACGCCCGGCCTGGGCAGCGGCTGGCTATGCGATACCGCGCCGATCGGCGCCGAGATCGCGCTGCGGCTGCGCCCGAATCCGAACTTCCACCCGCCCGCCGATCCGGCGCGGCCGCTGATCCTGATCGGCAACGGCACCGGCATCGCCGGGCTGCGCGCACACCTGCGCGCGCGCATCGACGCCGGTGCCCGCCGTACCTGGCTGCTGTACGGCGAACGCCATGCCGCGCACGACGACCACTACGGCGAGGAACTGCGCTCCTGGCTGGCGCACGGCGCATTGCAGCGGCAGGATGCGGTGTTCTCGCGCGACGCTGGCGCGTACCGCTACGTGCAGGACGCCCTGCGCGCGGCCGCGCCGGACCTGCGCGACTGGGTCGCGCAAGGTGCGGCGATCTACGTCTGCGGCAGCCTGCGCGGCATGGCCCCGGGCGTGGATGCAGTGCTGGAGGACGTGCTGGGGCGGCTGGGCAAGGAAACGCTGCTGCTGCAAGGACGCTACCGGCGCGACGTGTACTGAGCGCTCCCGGCGCGGCGACGGCCCCAGCGCTTTGCTGTGCCTGCGCCCGCCATTGGCCAATGAAGCGCGCACTCGGCAAGTGCACTGATCTGACGACGTCCATCCAGACGACGGCTTCGTTGCCATGCCGCACATCACAGCGTGCCGACGATTTTTCGCCGCCTCTGCAGCTGCGCTTCATGCACATGGCCATCCCTCCCTGGAACGTGATGGCGCGCAACGACCATGACCAATGGACCCTGAGCGGCCTGCTCGATTTCGGCGATGCGATCGTCGGCCATTGCGATCTGTTCGAGTTGCTGACACCGCTGATCTTCATGGCGCAAGAGCAACCCGCTGCTGGCGACGGCACGGCTGGACGCCTACGGCTTGCGCGACGGCGTACCGCCCCTGCAGCGCCGGCGCATGGCCGCCGCATTGATCAGGCCCGATTGCGATCTCGGCGTGTGCATGCAGCCAGTTCCGGTCAGCGCACCGCGCGACACATGGGAACATATCGCTGTGCAGATGTTCCCGCTGTGAGTCGCCGCCGCAGGTGAAATCGCATGCAGGACGATCGCTCGGCCGATGGCCGGCGATGCGAGTGGCGAGATGCCCCCACAAGCGCGCCGACAGACGGCGCAACCGAAACGATGGCCGAGCGTGCAGGGGCGGCTCACAGCCATCCGCACCGCCTGCCGCCTGCCGCCTGCCGCCTGCCGCAAGGCCCACGGCGCACGGCGCACGGCGATGCGATGCGATGCGATGCGGGATCAGCGTACGGCGGGCATTCCCAGCCGATGCGGCTCGAACAGGTAGCCCTTGCCGCGCACGGTGCGGATCCATTGCGGCACCAGCGGATCGTCGCCCAGCTTCTGCCGCAACCGCGAGACCTGCAGGTCGATACCGCGACCGCCCTGGGGAACGCTGCCGTCGCTGTCGCCGATCGCCGCGCGCAGATCCTCGCGGCTGAGCACGTTGCCGGGCTGATCGAGGAACACCGCCATCAGCCGCAGTTCGCTGGGCGACAACGGGATCGCGCGACCGTCCGGGGCCACCGCCTGGTGCCGATAGGCATCGACCTGCCATTCGCCGTCCTGCGCCGGGGCCGGCGACGGCGCCACGCGGGTACGCCGCAGCACCGCATTGAGCCGCGCCACCAGTTCGCGCAAGTCCAGCGGCCGGGTCAGGTAATCGTCCGCGCCCAGGTCCAGGCCGATGACCCGGTCCACCGGCTCGGCCTGGTCGGCCATCATCACGATCGCGATGCCGCCGCGGTCGCGCAGTTGCCGGCACAGGTTCAGCCCTTCGCCGCCGCTGAGGCCGGCATTGAGCAGCACCGCATCGTAGCGATCGGCCGCCAGCTGCGCGTACAGCTGTGCGCCGTTTTCGGCATCGTGCACCTGCAAATTGAAACGGGCCAGATAATCGCGAATCCGGTCGCGCAAGGCCGCGTCGTCGTCCACCACCACTACTTTCGCCAACCACCTGCTGTTGTCCGAGGCCACCTTTCGTTCCGCTCCACGGCTCCGGGATAGCCGCGTCCGCGCATTGGACGCGGTTGGTGCCGACGCCGCAAGCGCCGCGCGCGCGCTGCCGACAGCTCAGTCGGCGGGCGTCGGCAGCGGTTCGATGCGGATCGCCAGCAGCTCGCCACCACCGCGCAAAGCGAAGCGCTGCCTGGCGTTGGCGCTCAACCAGGCGCTGTCGCCGGCGGCCAGCGGCGGCAATCCGCAGTCCGTATCGAACCGGGCCTGCCCTGCCAGAAGATGAACGACCCAACCGATTCCAGGTTCGGCGAAGAACAGCATCGGCCCGACCAGCGGCCGGTGCAGCAGTTGCGTGCGCAGGCGGTCGCGGCGCCACATCAGGTTGAAGTCGTGGGTTGGGCCGTCGAGCAGTTCGCCACGCAGCGCTCGCTCGCCGGCGAAGCGCAGCCGCGCGTACGGCAGCTGCAACAGGTGCTCAGCGCCGTCGTCGAAGCGCAGGCGCAGGCCGGCGCCGCGCAGCAGCACCAGTTCCCGGTCGATGCCGGGGAAGCTTGAAAAAGCCGCGTCCTGCTCGATCTCGGCGATCGACAGGCGCAGCAACCAGTCGTCGTTGCCGGGCTGCGGCAGGCGCAGGATCTCCCGGGTCCAGCCCAGTCCGTTGCGCCAGCGCTCGCGGCAGTAGTCGTTGGCGCGGATCACCCGCGAAGGCATGTGGCACCAGTCCATCGGCGCATTCTGCACGATCGGGTGCGGAAGCACGCATCGTTGCCCATCCGCTCGGCGGCGCGTGGGCGCGATCGGCACGCAGGCAGCGGCACCGCGACGCCTTGCGCGCACTCGGCGCCGCGTGGGCGCGATACGCACGCAAGCAGCGCCCCGACGACGCCTTGCGCGCATCGCGACTCGCCATCGGTGTGTGCCGCCACGGCGACGGGACGCGCCGGCAAACGGGACGCCGGCAAGTCGCGCCGGCAACCACGACGGGCG
This sequence comes from Xanthomonas translucens pv. undulosa, assembly GCF_017301775.1. NCBI lineage: Bacteria > Pseudomonadati > Pseudomonadota > Gammaproteobacteria > Lysobacterales > Lysobacteraceae > Xanthomonas > Xanthomonas translucens. The sequence continues at coordinate 3,935,004 of NZ_CP063993.1, read as the reverse complement.
CGATGTCGGCGGGAGCACCCGGCAGGGCGCCCAAGAAAAACCATCGCCCATAAAAAACGTCGCCCGGCTGCACGTCACTGTGCAACACCGGGCGACGATGTACGTCCATGTCGGCTTCCTGCCTCCCCCCTGGGCATCCTGCTCAACGAGGTCGCGACCGCGCGTCCCGCACCAGCCGTATCTTTTCCTTTTCAATCCCTTTAATGCTTTAAATCCCTTTAACGCTCAAATCCGTTTAACGCCTTTCCACCGGCTTGGCGGCTGCCGTCCTGGCTACCGTCGGCGTGGTCGCCTTCGTGGCTCCCACTTCGATCCGGTCGTGGTTCCGTTCGACCGTCTTGAGTCCGATTCCCTTCACCAGCGCCAGGTCCTCGACGCTTTTGAATGGCCCGTGTGCCTGCCGGTAGTCGACGATCGCCTGTGCCTTGGAGGCACCCACGTTCAACAACACCCGGTCGATTTCCGCAGCGCTGGCGGAATTGATGTTGACCTTGTCCGCGGCGAGCGCGGAACCGGTCAGCAGCAAGGCCAGAACCAGAGACTTCAGGACCACAATAAAAGACTGCATGGCAACACTCCTTGTGACTTGGATGGGGACTTCACCGGCCTCTCCTGCCGGTGTCGAAAGCATCCCTCGCCACGTGGATACAGCCTATCGCCAACCTCCTCCGCAAACAGCAGGTAAACGGCGCGTCAACGTGTAGGAAAAACCCTACACGGGGGCCGCGGCGTAGAATGGGCGCCATTCCTGTTAGTGCAACAATTCCGGAGCGTTCCATGGACAGTGCCAAGATCGACCGTTTCCTCAGCGCGAAGTGGGACGACGACATCGTCCCGCAGCTGGTCGATTACATCCGCATTCCCAACAAGTCGCCGATGTTCGATGCCGATTGGGTCGCCAATGGCTACATGGGCGATGCGGTGCGGCTGATGGAGCGCTGGGCGCGCGCGCAAGCGATCCCAGGTCTGGTGGTCGAGGTGGTGCAGTTGGAAGGGCGCACGCCGCTGATCTATCTGGACGTGCCGGCCACCGGCGCCGAGACCGGCACGGACACGGTGCTGCTGTACGGGCACCTGGACAAGCAGCCGGAAATGACCGGCTGGGACGCCGACCTGGGTCCGTGGACGCCGGTGCTCAAGGGCGACCGCCTGTACGGCCGCGGCGGCGCCGACGACGGCTACGCGCTGTTCGGCTCGCTGGCCGCGATCCTGGCCCTGCAGGACCAGGGCATCGCACACGCGCGCTGCGTGATCCTGATCGAGGCCTGCGAGGAATCGGGCAGCTACGATCTGCCCGCCTACGTCGATCACCTGGCCGAGCGCATCGGCAAGCCGTCGCTGGTGGTGTGCCTGGATTCGGGCTGCGGCAACTACGAGCAGCTGTGGTGCACGACCTCGCTGCGCGGCCTGGCCGGCGGCAACTTCAGCGTCAAGGTGCTCAGCGAAGGCGTGCATTCGGGCGATGCCTCCGGCGTGGTGCCGTCCAGCTTCCGCGTGCTGCGCGAGTTGCTGTCGCGGCTGGAGGACGAGGCCACCGGCAAGATCAGGGTCGAGGGCCTGTACGCGGAGATTCCGGAAGAACGCCTGGCGCAGGCGCGCAAGGTCGCCGAGGTGCTCGGCGACGAGGTCTACAGCAAGTTCCCGTTCCTGCCGGGGATGACCCCGATGGATGAGGATCTGACCGAGCTGGTGCTCAACCGCACCTGGCGCCCGGCGCTGTCGGTGACCGGCGCCGATGGCCTGCCGCCGCTGGCCTCGGCCGGCAACGTGCTGCGCCCGCAGACCGCGGTGAAGCTGTCGCTGCGCCTGCCGCCGACCCTGGACGGCAAGCACGCCGGCGAGTTGCTCAAAGACGTGTTGCTGCGCGATCCGCCGTACGGCGCGCAGGTGTCGCTGGCGCTGGAGAAGTCGTCCTCGGGCTGGAACGCGCCGGCGCAATCGCCGTGGCTGACCGATGCGATCGAGGCCGCCTCGCAGGCCGCCTTCGGCAAGCCGGCGATGTACATGGGCGAAGGCGGCTCGATCCCGTTCATGGGCATGCTCGGCGAGAAGTTCCCCGGCGCGCAGTTCATGATCACCGGCGTGCTCGGCCCGCATTCCAACGCGCACGGGCCGAACGAGTTCCTGCACATCCCGATGGGCAAGCGGGTCACCGCCTGCGTGTCGAAGGTGATCGCCGAGCACCATGCCGCCAGCGTGCGCGGCGAGACCACCGGCAGCGCCGCGGTGGCCGGCGGCGAGCAGCACGGCGCGCACGGCTGCTGCTGAGCCTGCGGCGGCCGTCGCGATGATGGCTGCCATGCGCTGGGCGCTGCCAGAGGCGCTTGGCCTCGGCGCATGCGCAAGCCGCGCCTGCACGGCCGCTTAAAGGTCGTCGCCGGCCACGCGTGCGTGTACGCCGCAGCGCGGCCGAATCTGGCACGATCCGCTTCCCTTCCACGTTCCGGTACGCCTCCATGCACACCCTGTTCGGCAGCGACAGCTGGCTGTACGTCATCCTGGTCGGCTTCGTGGTCGGCCTGCTGGCGCGTTTCCTGGGTCCGAGCAGTGGCCGCTCCGGCTGCCTGTTCACCGTGCTGCTCGGCATCGCCGGCGCGCTGGTGGCTGGCTGGTTCGGCCACTACATGGGCTGGTACAGCCGCGGCGAGCCGGCCGGTTTCCTCGGCGCACTGCTCGGCGCCATCGCCCTGCTCGCACTGCTGCGGCTGTTCCTCGGCAAACGCTGAGCCGCACCGCTGCGTCGCCACGGCTCGCCATGCCGACGCCGCACGTTTACGCTGTGCGGCCCATGTCCGCCGCAGCGTCCCGATGAGATCCAGCACCGACCTTTCCGACGCGGCGGACCTGCGCGCCGCACAACGCCTGCACTGGGCGCGTGCCGCACTGGGCGACGCGCAGGCGACGCTGCAGCGCGCCTCGATCGACGCCGGCTGGCGCAGCTACTGGCGCAGCCACGGCAAGGGCGCCAGCCGGGTGCTGATGGATTCGCCGCCCGGCCTGGAGGACGTGCGCCCGTGGCTGCGCATGCATGCGTTGCTGCAGCAAGGCGGCGTGCGCGTGCCGGCGATCCTGGCGCAGGATGCGGAGGCCGGCTTCCTGCTGCTGGAAGACCTGGGCGGGCCGACCATGGCGCAGATGCTGGACGACGCGTCGGCCGATGCGCACTTCGACGCTGCGCTCGGGCAGTTGCTGCGGCTGCAGGCGATCGCGGCGCCGCCGGAACTGGGCGTATTCGGCGAGGCGCTGCTGCAGCGCGACGCCGGCCTGTTCGAGGAATGGTTCCTGCAGCGCCATCTTGGGCTGACCCTGGACGCCGCCGACCGCGATGCGCTGCACGCGTTACAACGCCAGCTGATGGACAACGCGCTGGCGCAGCCGCGGGTGCTGGTGCACCGCGACTTCATGCCACGCAACCTGATGCCGGTGGCCGATGGCCCGGCGGTGCTGGACTTCCAGGACTGCGTGCTCGGCCCAGTCGCCTACGATCCGATCAGCCTGTTCAAGGACACCACGGTGAGCTGGCCACTGGCGCGAGTCGATGGCTGGCTGGAGCGCTACCACGCGCGTGCGCTGCGGGCCGGGATCGCGCTGCCGCCGCTGGCGCAGTTCCTGCGCGATGCGGACTGGATGGGCGTGCAGCGGCACCTGAAGAACCTGGGCATCTTCGCGCGGCTGAACTACCGCGACGACAAGGCCTGGTACCTGGACAACGTGCCGCGCTTCATCGGCTACCTCGACGAAGTGTTGCCGCGGCACCCGCAGCTGCAACCGCTGGCGCAGCTGCTGCAGGCGCGGATCAAGCCGGCACTGGCGCAACGCGCGGCGGCCGGCGCATGAAGGCGCTGATCTTCGCCGCCGGCTTCGGCGAGCGCATGCGGCCGCTGACCGAACGCACGCCCAAACCGCTGCTGGCGGTGGGCGGCACGCCGCTGATCGTCTGGCACCTGCGCAAGCTCGCCGCGCTGGGCGTGCGCGAGGTGGTGATCAACACCTCGTGGCTGGCCGAGCAGTTCCCGCAGGCGCTGGGCGACGGCAGCGCGTTCGGCCTGCGCATCGCCTATTCCTACGAAGGCGCCACGCCGCTGGAAACCGGCGGCGGCATGCTGCACGCGTTGCCGCTGCTGGGACCGGCGCCGTTCCTGCTGGTCAACGGCGACATCTGGACCGATTTCGATTTCGCGCAGTTGAAGCCGGAACCGGCCGGGCTCGCGCAACTGGTGCTGGTCGATCCACCGGCCTATGCCGCGCACGGCGATTTCGCGCTGCACGCCGACACCACCCTGCGCAGCGACGGCGCGCCGCTACTGACCTACGCCGGCATCGGCGTCTATCGGCCGGAACTGCTGCGCGACTGGCAGGCGGCATTCACTACGCCGATTGCAGACCACGCCACGCCGCCGCGCTTCGCACTGGCGCCGATCCTGCGTGCGCACATGGCAACCGGCCGCATTCATGGCCTGCACCATCGCGGCCGCTGGACCGATGTGGGGACGCCGCAGCGGTTGGCGGAGTTGGATGCGGGACTCGGGACTCGGGACTCGGGACTCGGCAAAAGCTGAGTTCCGGCGATCTCACGCTCAACGCGCGAGGCGGACAATCGAATCCGGTTTGGCAAGCCTGCCGCCAGCCGCTGCATGCGGATGCCGGCGAGCTCAGCTTTTGCCGAGTCCCGAGTCCCGAGTCCCGAGTCCCGCCGCCCCCACAACCCGCCGCAAAAACGGCACCGTGACCCGCCGCTGCGCCGCCAGCGATTCGCGGTCCAGGCGTTCCAGCAGCGCGACCAGGCCGGCCAGGTCGCGGCCGGCATGGGTCAGCAGCCAGTCGATCGCTGCATCTTCCAGGACCAGGCCGCGGCGTTGCGCGCGCTCGCGCAGCACCACGGCGCGGCGGGGGTCGTCCAGCGGCGACAGCGCGATGCGCGTGCATTGCGCCAGCCGCGAGCGCAGGTCGGGCAGGGTCAGCGCCAGGCCGTCGGGCATCGCCTGCGCGGTGTACAGCAGGGTCACCCCGGCGCTGCGCGCGCGGTTATGGAAATCGAACAGCGCCACTTCGTCCTCGCGCTGCCCGGCGCTCGCTTCCAGCCCGTCCAGCGCGACAAGGTGGCGGCCTTCCAGCGCTTCCAGCGCGTCGCGCAGGCGCCCGGAGGCGGCCTGCAGCGGCAGGTAGGCGGCGCTGCGTCCGGCCTGCTCGGCCGCCGCGCACAGCGCCAGCGCCAGATGCGTCTTGCCGGTGCCGGCGGGACCGGACAGGTAGATCCAGTCCACGTCGCGGCCGTCGGCGACGGCCTGCAATTGCGCCAGCAGGCCAGCCGGGGCGCCGACATAGCGGTCCAGGCGCTGCTCCGGCGGATAGCGCAACGCCAACGGCAGCTGCGGCACGCTCACGGCTGTTCGGGGCCACGCGGCGGCGGTTCGATCAGCGGCGCGCGCTCGGCGCTGCCGTCGAGCAGGATTGCCGACTTGTCGCCGGCATACAGCTCGCTCTGCCGGTATTGCTCGTGCAGATAGTGCAGCAGCACGTTGGCCACCGCCGCCACCGGCAGCGCCAGCAGCATGCCGAGGAAGCCGAACAGCTGGCCGCCGGCCATCACCGCGAAGATCACCGCCACCGGATGCAGGCCGATCTTGTCGCCGACGATGCGCGGGGTCAGCACGTAGCTTTCTAGCAACTGGCCGACGGTGAACACCACGCCGACCAGGATCATCAGTTGCAGGTCAAAGCCCTTGGATTGCACCAGCGCCGCCAGGATCGCCAGCAGGATGCCGGTGGTCGCGCCCAGGTAGGGGATGAAGCTGATCAGGCCGGCGACGATGCCGATCAGCAGGCCCAGATTGAGCCCGATCAGGCTCAGCCCGCCGGCATAGATCACCCCCAGCGCCAGCATCACCAGGAACTGGCCGCGGATGAACGCGCCCAGCACATCGTTGGACTCGCGCGCCAGGCGGCCGACGGTGGCGACGTGGTTGCGCGGGATGGTCGCGGCCACGCGTTCGACCAGGATGTCCCAGTCGCGCAGGAAGTAGAAGGTCAGGATCGGCAGCAGCACCAGGTTCACCACCCAGGTGACCATGGCGAAGCCCGAGCGCGACAGGTAGCCGAAGAAGGTCGCGGCGACGCCGCCGGCCTGCTGCCAGTGGCCGCGGATCCATTCGATCAGCCGCTCCGGATCCAGCCAGGCCATCAGCTGCAGCCCGGTCTTGTGTTCGGCCCACGGGATCGCGGTGCCGGTGAACCAGTCGCGCGCCTGCGGCAGCACGTCGATGAAGGTGACGATCTGCCGCTCCAGCATCGGCACCAGGATCAGCAGCGCCAGCACCAGCAGCAACAGCATCAGCACGAATACCAGGGTCACCGCCATGTTGCGCGAACGGCCGGCGCGCTCCAAGCGATCGACCAGCGGGTCGCCGAGCCAGCCCAGCAGCAGCGCCAGCGCGAACGGGGTCAGGATCGGCGCCAGCAGCGCGATCACCCACAGCACGCCCAGGATCACCGCGGCCCATTTCAGGCGGCGCAGGAACTGGGCGATTTCCGCTTCGGGGGATAGCGTCACTTGAGCCGGTACTCGGTGCGCTCGGTGTTGAGGATGATCGGGCCGCCCTCGACCGGCACCGTCACCGGCTGCAGCGGGCTGTCGGCACCGAGCATGCGGTTCAGGCCGGACACGCCGCTGAGCAGGTCCAGGTCCAGTTCCAGGCGGTCGCCGCTGGCCTGGATCGGCACGATGCGCCGCACTACCGAAGTGTTCTGCAGCGCCGCGGACACGCGCAGGTAGTCGTCGGCGCTGCCGATGCCGCTGATCAGCACACGGTACACACCGGCCGGGCCGGTGCTGGCCGCCTTGGCGTAGCGCTTGACCAGCGCGTCGGCGGCGCCGTCGGCGCCGGCGGCCATGGCCCGGCGCGCGTCGGCGTCGCTGGCCGACCAGCTGGACAGCGCCTTGCCACTGTCGACGAACACCCAGTCGGCAGTCCAGCCGCCGGACTTGCCGCGGTACAGCTTGCCGATCAACTGCATCGGTGGACTGTAGCGCGAGGACGCGCTGGCCACCGCAGCGGTGTCCTGGCGCCAGATCGCGCCGACCAGGGCCTGCTCGGCGGCGCTGCCGGTGGGCAGGCCGAGCCGGTAGCCGCGCTCGATCGCGCGGTCCAGCACGCTACGCGCGGCATTGGACTGCTGCACGCCGACCAGGCGCGGGCCGCTGCCGTCGTCGATCGCCAGCCACAGCACCGGCTTGGGCCGCGGCTGCGGCCACAGCGGCAGGCCCAGCGCGGCGGCCAGGCCGTCGACGTCGCTCTGCCGGAAGCGCGCGATCAAGGTAGTGCGGAAGGTCGGCGCGCCGCTGGGCGAGGTGCCCTGGTCCTGGCGGTAGTCGTAGCTGTCGACGAAATTCTTGGCGTTGCGCAGCGCCTGAGCTACCCCCGAGCGCGACATCACTGTACGGTCGCCGGAGATCTTGCCCAGCACCACGCCCAGCGCGCGCGCCACCGCACCGTTGCGGTCCACCTCGCTCTGGCTGTTGACCGGGACCTCGGCGTCGTAGGGGCTCTGCGCGCCGGCGACGTCGCCTTCGGTGCGCAGACCGGCCTGGGCCAGGGCGGCCGCGGCGGGCAGGCACAGCGCGAAAGACAGGAGTAAGGCAAGGCTGCGGCGCATCGAAGGTTCCATTGCTCGGCGTATCCGGGGCGAATTGTTGCCCGAATGCGGGCCTGGCGCCAATGCGGCCTGTTAAAATCGCCGTCTTTCCGCCGACGCCACCGCCCGTGACCACTCCCAAGACCCCCGCCGCCGCCCCGTTGACCTACCGCGACGCCGGCGTCGACATCGATGCCGGCAATGCCGTCGTCGAACGCATCAAACCCTTGGTCAAGCGCAGTTTCCGCCCCGAAGTGATGGGCGGGCTGGGCGGTTTCGGCGCGCTGTTCGACCTGTCCGGCAAGTACCGCGAGCCGGTGCTGGTGTCCGGCACCGACGGCGTCGGCACCAAGCTGAAGCTGGCGCAACAGCTGGGGCGGCACGACAGCATCGGCATCGATCTGGTCGGCATGTGCGTCAACGACGTGCTGGTGCAGGGCGCCGAGCCGCTGTTCTTCCTGGATTACTTCGCCACCGGCAAGCTCGACGTGGAGACCACGGTGGCGGTGGTCGGCGGCATCGCCCGCGGCTGCGAACTGGCCGGCTGTGCGCTGATCGGCGGCGAGACCGCGGAAATGCCCGACATGTACCCGCCGGGCGAGTACGACCTGGCCGGCTTCACCGTCGGCGCGGTGGAGAAGTCGCAGCTGCTCGACGGCGCCAAGGTGCGCCAGGGCGACGTGCTGATCGGCATCGCCTCCTCCGGCCCGCACTCCAACGGCTATTCGCTGATCCGCCGCATCTACGACCGCGCCGGGCGCCCGGCCGAGCTGCAGGTCGGCGACACCACCCTGGCCGACGCGCTGATGGCGCCGACCGCGCTGTACGTCAAGCCGATCCTGTCGCTGCTGCGCGGCGAGCATGCCGACGGCATCCACGCGATGGCGCACATCACCGGCGGCGGCCTGACCGAGAACATCATCCGCGTCATCCCCGACGGCCTGGGCCTGGACATCCGCGCCAGCGCCTGGTCTCTGCCGCCGGTGTTCGAATGGCTGCAGCGCGAAGGCGCGGTCGCCGACAGCGAGATGTGGCGTACCTTCAACTGCGGCATCGGCTTCGTGCTGGTGGCCGCGCCCGACCAGGTCGCCGCGCTGGAGCGCAGCCTGGACACGCTGGGCCTGGCGCATTGGCAGATCGGCGCGGTGGTGGCGGCCGGCGCCGGCGAACGCGTGCACATCGGCTGAGCCGCATGGCGGCGGGCAAACGCGCCTGGCTGGCGCTGACCCTGGCAGTGTTCGCCGCCAGCTGGCTGCACCCGTTGTGGCCTGCGGAACAGGCGATGCACAGTTCGCTGGCGGTGCTGGGCATCGTCTGGCTGGTCTGGCACGACCGCCGCTGGCCGCTGCGCAGCGCGCACTTTGCCGCGATCTGCGCCTTCATCGGCGTGCACAACATCGCCGCGCACTGGCTGTATTCCAACGTGCCCTACGACCAGTGGCTGCGCACGCTGAGCGGCGGCTGGTCGCCGAACGCCGCGTTCGGCTGGCAGCGCAACCACACCGACCGGCTGATCCACCTGCTGTTCGGGCTGTGCTTGGCGCCAGCGCTGCGCGACCACGCGCGGCAGCGCTGGCCGGCGCTGACGGCGCGGCAGGCTTTCGTGCTGGCGACGATGGCGATCATGTGCGCCAGCCTGCTCTACGAATGGCTGGAGTGGCTGATCGCGCTGCTGCTCTCGCCCGCGCAGGCCGAGTCCTACAACGGCCAGCAGGGCGATCCGTGGGACGCGCACATGGACATGCTGCTGGCCACCCTGGGCTGCGCGAGCGCCTGGCCGTGGCGGCGTACCGGCCGTCCCCTGCCCTCGCCGCGCTAGAGATCGCACCATGTCGCTGCCCCCGCCCCTGCCCTCGCCGGACCTCGGTCGCATCGCGTCGCTGCGCACCGATTCGGACGTGCGCACCTTGGCCACCCCGTACGCGCTGATGGCGGCACTGCAAGGCCTGTCGGTCCTGCTGCTGGGCGGCTTCCTGGCCTTCGGCATCCACTACGAGGCCTCGCTCAACGCTGCCGGCCAGGGCGCCGACCGCGCGCAGAGCGGCCAGAGCGTGATCGTCATGTTTTCGGTGATGCTGGCGTTGGGGCTGTTCTTGCTGCTGGCGAACGTGGCGGCGGCGCTGGCACTGCGCCGACGCCGCCAGCTGCTGCTATGCAAGATCGCCGCGACGCTGACCTGTTTCGGCTTCCCCCTGGACACCGCGCTGGGGGTGTGGACGCTGTTGGTGTTGCAGCGTCCGGCCGCCATCGCCCTGTTCCAGGACGCGCGCCGATGACCATCCGTCTGGCGGTGCTGGTCTCCGGCCGCGGTTCCAATCTGCAGGCGCTGCTCGATGCGATCGCCGCCGGCGCGCTGGATGCGCAGGTGGTCGGGGTGTTCAGCGACCGTGCGCAGGCGCCGGCGCTGGCCAAGGTGGTGCCGGCGCAGCGCTGGTCGGCGGCGCCGAACGGCTTCCCCGACCGTGCCGCGTTCGACCAGGCGCTGGGCGACGCGGTCGCCGCCGTGCAGCCGGACTGGATCGTCTGCGCCGGCTACATGCGCATCCTCGGCGCCGGCTTCGTGCAGCGCTTCGCCGGCCGCCTGCTCAACATCCACCCCTCGCTGCTGCCCAAGTACCGCGGCCTGCACACGCATGCGCAGGCGCTTGCGGCCGGCGATGCCGAACACGGCGCCAGCGTGCACTTCGTGGTGCCGGAACTGGATGCCGGCGCGGTGATCGCGCAGGTGCGGGTGCCGGTGCAGGCTGGCGACCAGCCGGACGCCCTGGCGCAGCGCCTGCTGCCGCGCGAGCACCAGCTACTGTGCGCGGTGTTGCAACTGGCCGCGGCCGGACGCCTGGCTGAACGGGATGGCAGCGTCTGGCTCGACGGTCAGTGTCGGTTTAGTCCGCTGCGCCTAGATTGCCAAGGCATGCTGATTTTCTGAATACGCCGCAGCCTTCATTCTGCTGCGGCGCCTCCGCGCCCAACTCCCTCCCCTCGCAGCCGATCCCATGAAGCCCCTTCCGCGTCAGTTCGCTGTTCTCGCCGTGGCCTGCCTCGGCCTGCTGGCGCCGGCCGTCGGCGTGCTGGCGCAGGCGCCCCCGCCGCCGGCCGCCGCGCCGACGACACCTGTGCAAGCGCCTGCCGTGCCTGCCGCTCCCGCAGCGGCTGCCGCGCCCGGGCTGCAGGCCGCGCCGTGGACGCCGCCGCCGCTGCAACCGTTCGTGGCCACCTACCAGGCCCTGTACAAGGGCAAGCAGGCCGGCGATGCGCGCATGGAAGTCAGCCACGGCAGTAGCGACGAATGGCGCGTGGACCTGGCCGTGCAGGGCCGCAGCGGCTTCGCCAGCATCCTCGGCCTCAACATCGAGCAGAGCACGGTGTTCCGCACCCAGGACGGGCGCTACGTGCCGCAGAGCCAGAGCACCGTGAAGAAGGCGATGTTCTTCGGCAAGAAGGTCACCGGCGTCTACGACTGGGGCAAGGGCGTGGCGCGCTGGGACGGCGACCTGAAGAAGGACCGGCAGCAGCCGATACCGCTGCAGCCCGGCGACCAGAGCGCGCTGCTGATCAACCTGTCGATCATGCGCGACGCGCAGCCGGGCAAGACCATGAGCTACCGCTTCGTCGATGTCGGCCGGGTCCGCGAACATATCTACCACGCCGCCGAGCAGACCGAGACGGTGCAGGTCGGCGATATCAGCTACGACGCGCTGCGCGTGTCGCGCACCAATGGCGGCAAGAATGAGACCATCTTGTGGATCGCCAACGGCGTGCCGACGCCGGTACGCATCCTGCAGCGCGAAGACGGCGAAGACCGCATCGACCTGCGCCTGACCGAATACCAAGGAGTCTGACCATGACACACATCGCCCGCCCGCTGTCCGCCCTCGCCGCCGCCCTGCTGGCCATGGCCAGCCTGCCTGCCCTGGCGCTGGAGCCGTTCAAGGCCGACTACCAGGCCAGCTACATGGGCATGCAGGCCAACGGCCTGATGACCCTGGCCAGCGAAGGCAACAACCGCTGGCGCTACAGCCTGTCGATCAAGAACCAGGTCGCCGACCTGAGCCAGAGCACCGTGTTCGAGGAGAAAGGCGGGCAACTGCGCCCGCTCAGCAGCGACGACCGCTCGCTGTTCCTGATCAAGAAGAAGGCGGTGACCGCCACCTACGACTGGAGCACCGCGCAGGCGACCTGGGCCGGCGACGTCAAGCCCGACCGCCGCGGCCCGGTAAAGTTGCAGCAAGGCGACATGGACGCACTGCTGATCAACCTGGCGATCGCGCGCGACGTCAACGCCGGCAAGACGCCCAGCTACCGCATGGTCGACGAGGGCCGCGCCAAGCCGATGACCTACAAGGTGGCCGGCAAGGAAGCCATCACCGTCAACGGCAAGAGCGAGCAGGCGACCAAGGTCAGCCGCAGCGACGGCTCCAAGGAAATCATCGCCTGGATCGTGCCGGACATGCCGGTGCCGGTGCGCATCCTGCAACGCGAGAACGGCCAGGACGCGCTGGACCTGACCATCAAGACGCTGCACTGAACCGCGGCGTCACGCAAAAAAGCGGGCCGCAGTGCCCGCCTTGCATCAACAGCACCGACGCGCACAGGTCGGTGATCGGCAGCGGGGGCGTACTACGCCGCCCGCCACGCGGCCAGGCATGATCGCGGCATGCCGCCCCGAATGTCCATGCCCCGGCCCAGCGCTTCATCGGCGTGGACGAAAACCCGATCGAAGAGTTCATCACGCTCACGCCATCGAGCGCTATGAACCGTGCCTGCGCCAAGCTGTAATGAAGCCTGCATATTCGAAGAGTGAAGAGGCCGCCATGCGATCACTGAACATCTAGCGCGCCTCCATCAATAAATAAAAATGCGCGCCATCACTTTTCGCAAAAATGGACAACGCATGAACCAGAACCCACATTGACATCAAACCTGGTTCAGCAGCATTTTTATCGCCCGCCCAAAATGGCATGTAATTAATTAAATACCAAGCATGGAGCATCTCAAGCACGACGCGCTTTGCGTTTCACGGATAGTTGGCGGCAGAAACGCATCGCTGCAGAGCACCAATGGCGTAGCAATACCGGCACGCCGTCTGCACGCATGAAGACAGTCAAGCACCGCATCGATCTGCCTAAATCAATATAAGAGGAGTATAAAGATGTCACGCATCTCAGGTCCGTTGTGCGCCCTCACTGCCGCAGTACTGAGTCTGGCAAGCGTATCAGCCATGGCAATCGAGCCATTCCAAGCGAAATACCAAGCCAATTACCTGGGTACGCAAGCCACTGGCACCATGACCCTGACCCAAAATGGCAGCGACCAGTGGACCTATAACCTCGATATCAAGAATCTTTTCGCCCAACTCAACCAAACCACTGTATTCGATACCGCCACTGGTCGTTTGCGCCCGCTCGCCAGCGATGATGTATTGAAGACCTTCGGCAACAAGAGCGAGGCGCTTGGCCAATACAACTGGAGTAGCCTGCAAGCAACCTGGTCGGGCAACGTCACATCCGAGCAAAGCGGGCCGGTGCCACTGACGATTGGCGACCTGAACCCGCTGCTGGTGAATCTGGCGATCGTCAGCGACGTCAACGCAGGCAATCCTCTGATCTACAACATCGTGAACCTGGGCAAGGCGCAACAGACGACATATCAGGTGGTCGGCACTGAAACGATCAGCTTCAATGGCAAGACCGAGAATGCGACCAAAATCAGCTACACCAATGGCAGCAAGCAGACCCTGGCCTGGATCGTGCCCGACGCACCGGCTCCGGTACGCATCCAGCAAACCGACAACGGCAAACAAACGCTGCTTCTGGTCATGAGCTCACTGAACTAGACAAGCATCCATCACGAAAAAGGCGGGCCGCACGGCCCGCCTTTTTCTTTCAACTGCTCGGATAAGCAGCGCGCGATGGGCGGACAGCGCCAACGCACGGATGGCTCATGGCGTCTTTGTCGTCTGCAACTGCTTGCCCGCCGGCACGAAGCTGGTACGGCAATCTACGCGGATCTGCACGCCGCTGTTGCGCCAGTAGAAGGTGCTGCACTGGCGCGGGCCGTTCAGGGTGCGGGTCACGCCAACCGCGTAGAACGCCTGCGCGATCTCGCTGCGGCTGACCTGGCCGTCGCCGTTCCAGTCCATGTCGCGCTGTTCGATGCCCTGGGTGATGGCGATGCCGGCATACCAGGCGTAGCCGATCCAGGCCAGTAGCAGGATCACCACCGCCAGCAGCACCTTGCGCCGCCGGGTGAAACGGCCACTGAGGATCATGCGATGCGCCGGATCGACGCGCCCAGCGCCCCCAGCTTCTCCTCGATGTTCTCGTAGCCACGGTCCAGGTGGTAGATGCGGTCGATGGTGGTGTCGCCGTCGGCGACCAGCCCGGCCAGGATCAGCGAGGCCGAGGCGCGCAGGTCGGTGGCCATCACCGGCGCGCCGCTGAGCCGCTCGGTGCCGCGCACGATCGCGGTATGGCCTTCGACCTGGATATCCGCGCCCAGGCGCAGCAGCTCGTTGACGTGCATGAAACGGTTCTCGAAGATCGTCTCGTTGATCACCCCAACGCCGTCGGCCACGCAGTTGAGCGCCATGAATTGCGCCTGCATGTCGGTCGGGAACGCCGGGTACGGCGCGGTGGTCAGGCTGACCGCGCGCGGGCGCTTGCCGTCCATGTCCAGGCGGATCCAGTCCGGGCCGGTCTCGATGCTGGCGCCGGCCTCGCTCAGCTTGTCGAGCACCGCGTCGAGCGTGTCGGCGCGCGCGCGGCGCACGGTGACGCTGCCGCCGGTCATCGCCGCGGCGACCAGGAAGGTGCCGGTCTCGATGCGGTCGGGCAGCACCGCGTGGCGGCCGCCGGACAGGCGCTCCACGCCGTGCACCACGATGCGCGAGGTGCCGGCGCCTTCGATCCTGGCGCCGAGCGCGATCAGGCCGTCGGCCAGGTCGGTGACTTCCGGCTCCATCGCCGCGTTTTCCAGCACTGTGGTGCCGTCGGCCAGGGTCGCGGCCATCAGCACGTTCTCGGTGCCGGTGACGCTGACCATGTCGAACACGTAGCGGCCGCCCTTCAGCCGGCCGTTGCTGGTGGCCTTGATGTAGCCGTTCTCGACGCTGATCTCCGCGCCCAGCGCCTGCAGGCCCTTGATGTGCTGGTCCACCGGCCGCGAGCCGATCGCGCAGCCGCCGGGCAGCGACACTTCCGCGGCGCCGAACTTGGCCAGCAGCGGCCCCAGCACCAGGATCGAGGCGCGCATGGTGCGCACCAGCTCGTACGGCGCCACGTGCTGGTCGACCTTGCGCGGATCCACGGTGATCGCGCTGCCGCGCGCCAGGGTGCCTTCGTCGATAGTGACTTCGGCGCCCAGTTCGCCGAGCAGCTTCACCGTGGTGATCACGTCGTGCAGCTGCGGCACGTTGGTGATCTCCACCGGCGCATCGGCCAGCAGGGTCGCGCACAGGATCGGCAGCACTGCGTTCTTGGCGCCGGAAATGTTCACTTCACCGTGCAGCGCATTGCCGCCGGTCACTACGATTTTGGCCATGGGTCTCGGGGGATTGGAAAAAAAGAAACGGAACGGAACGCGGGGACGCGGCGCAGCCGGCCTGGTCAGCCGGCCTGCTCGGGGGTCAGCGTGGTCAGCGCCAGCGCATGGATCGCCCCGCCCATCAGCTCGCCCAGCGTCGCGTAGACCATGCGGTGGCGGGCCAGCGGCAGCTTGCCGGCAAACGCGGCGCTGACCACGGTCGCCTCGAAGTGCACGCCGTCGTCGCCCTGCACCTGCACGCGCGCGCCGGGCAGGCCGGCCTCGATCAGTTTACGGATGGTTTCGGCGTCCAACGGGCTTTCCTAATAAAATGATCGGCCATTCTACCCTCCGACCGGCATCCGCATGGCTGTATCGCCCCTGTCCCCTGACGCGATCGACGACGCCAGCCTGGTCGCCAGCGGCCGCCGCGTGGTCGAGATCGAGCAGGCCGCGCTGGGCGCGGTCGGCGCGCGCATCGGCGCCGCGTTCGCCGCCGCATGCCGGCTGATCCTGGCCTCGCGCGGACGCGTGGTCGCCACCGGCATGGGCAAGTCCGGGCACGTGGCGCGCAAGATCGCCGCCACCCTCGCCTCCACCGGCACCCCGGCGTTCTATGTGCATCCGGGCGAGGCCGGGCACGGCGACCTGGGCATGATCACCGATGCCGACGTGGTCCTGGCGCTGTCCTATTCCGGCGAGTCCGACGAGATCCTGATGCTGCTGCCGGTACTCAAGCGCCAGGGCAACGCGGTGATTGCGATGACCGGCCGCGCCCAGTCCACGCTGGCGCGCGAGGCCGACCTGCACCTGGACGTCAGCGTCCCGGCCGAGGCCTGCCCGCTGGACCTGGCGCCGACCTCCAGCACCACCGCCTCGCTGGCGCTGGGCGATGCGCTGGCGGTGGCGCTGCTGGACGCGCGCGGCTTCACCGCCGACGATTTCGCCCGCTCGCACCCGGCCGGCAGCCTGGGCCGGCGCCTGCTGCTGCACATCACCGATGTGATGCACGGCGGCGACGAACTGCCGCGGGTGCGCGAGGACGCCAGCCTCAGCGAGGCGCTGGTGGAGATGAGCCGCAAGCGCCTGGGCATGACCGCGGTGGTCGATGGCGACGGGCGCCTGCTCGGCCTGTTCACCGACGGCGACCTGCGCCGCACCCTGGACAGCGCGCTGGACGTGCGCCAGACCCGCATCGCCGAGGTGATGACCCGGCAGCCGCGCACGATCGGCGCCGACCAGCTCGCCGCCGAGGCCGCACGGCTGATGGAAACCTACAAGATCAACGGCTTGATCGTGGTCGATGGCGCCGGCCGCGCGGTCGGCGCGCTCAACATTCACGACCTGTTGCGCGCCAGAGTGGTTTAACAGCCTGAACTTGTTCACTGCCTGCCGGCGCCTTGCGCCGCTGGACCTGGCCTGCTGGAAAGCCGGCCTTCCCGCCCCGATATAGCGAACCATGCCCTATTCCCCGCTGGCCGACCTTTCCGCCGACCTGATCGACCGCGCCGCCCGCATCCGCCTGGCGTGCTTCGACGTGGACGGCACGCTGACCGACGGCCGCCTGTACTACGATCGCGACGGCAACGAGAGCAAGGCGTTCAACGTGCTCGACGGCCAGGGCCTGGTGCAGCTGCGCCGGCACGGCATCGAGGTGGCGCTGATCACCGCGCGGCCCAGCCTGGCCGCGGAGAAGCGCGGCCAGGAACTGGGCCTGCTGGTGCAGATCGGGGTCAAGGACAAGCGCGCCGGGGTGCAGGCGCTGTGCGAGGCACGCGGGCTGAGCCTGGAGCAGGTGTGCTTCATGGGCGACGACCTGCCGGATCTGGCGCCGCTGCGCGTGGTCGGCTTGGCGGTGGCGCCGGCCAATGCGCACCCGTGGACCGCCGAACACGCGCACTGGCTGACCCGCGCCCGCGGCGGCGAAGGTGCCGCACGCGAACTGTGCGACGTGCTGCTGGCCGCGCAAGGCCACGTTCCTTCCCTGCTGCAGGAGCATGGCGCATGAACTGGCGCACCTTTCTAGGGGGCCTGTTGCTGGTCGCGGCGCTGGTCAGCGGCTGGTCGGCCTGGCACCAGCGCAGCAAGCGGGTACCGAGCACCGACGCCGAGGCCCGCTCGGACTACATCGCGCATGATTTCCAGATCGTCGCGCTGGACAAGCAGGGCAAGGAGTCGATGACCCTGCGCGCGCCGCAGATGGAACGCAGCCGCGCCGACCAGACCATGGCGATCGAGACCCCGCTGTTCCTGCTGCCGGACGCCAATGGCCAGCACTGGGAAATGCGCAGCAAGACCGGCTGGGTCAGCGCCGACGGCAACGAACTGCGCCTGCGCGGCGACGTGGCCGGCGACAGCCCCAAGGTCCCCAGCATCCCGCCCACCACCTTCCGTACCCAGAGCCTGGACGTTTTCCCGCAGACCAGCACCGCGCGCACCGCCGAACCGGTCACCATGACCCGGCCCGGTATGATGCAGTCCGGCGTCGGCTTCGAAGTCGACTTGAAGTCCCGGCAGTACAAGCTCCTTTCACAGGTCAAGACCCGCTATGAACCGAACGCTGCCCGCTAAGCTCGCGCTGCTCGCCCTGCTGCTGCCCGCACTGGCGATGGCCAAGTCGTCCGATCGCAATCAGCCGATGGACATCACCTCCGCCAACCAGAGCGGCAACATGCTCGACGACAACGGCAAGATCCGTTACACGGGCAATGTCGTCATCATCCAGGGCACGCTCGAAATCCATGCCGATACCGCCGACCTGTTCCGCAAGGACGGCGAGATCGACCGCGTGGTGCTGACCGGCAAGCAGGCCACGTTGAAGCAGTTGATGGACGACGGCTCGCCGATGGATGCCGTGGCCGACAACATCGACTACAAGGTCGGCACCGACACCGTGGTGTTGACCGGCAACTACCGCATGACCTCGCCCAAGGGTACCAATGCCGGCCAGCGGATGGTCTACAACACCAAGACCGGCGACATGCAGGGCGGCGGCGATGGCACCCGCGTACACACGGTGATCCAGCCGAAGAACGCGCCGGCAGCCGGCGCCCCGGCTGCCGGCGCCAAGCCCGCCGCCAAACCGGCCGCCAAGCCCGCCGCGGCGCCGGCCAAGCCCACCACCCCGGCCAAGCAAGGGGGCCAGTGATGCTGCTCGCCGAAGGCCTGCGCAAGCGCTACAAGCAGCGCGAGGTCGTGCGCGAGTTCGCGCTGACCCTTGAGGCGGGCGAAGTGGTCGGCCTGCTCGGCCCGAACGGCGCCGGCAAGACCACCTGCTTCTACATGATCGTCGGCCTGGTCGAGGCCGATGCCGGGCGCATCGTGCTCGACGGCAACGACATCACCGCGCTGCCGATGTACAAGCGCGCCAAGCTCGGCGTCGGCTACCTGCCGCAGGAGCCGTCGGTGTTCCGCAAGCTCAGCGTGGCCGACAACATCCGCCTGGTGCTGGAACTGCGCGAAGACCTGGACGACGCCGGCCGCGAGCGCGAACTGTCCTCGCTGCTGGACGAACTGCAGATCGGCCACGTCGCCGAGCAGCTCGGCGCCAGCCTGTCCGGCGGCGAGCGCCGCCGCTGCGAGATCGCCCGCGCGCTGGCCGCCAAGCCGCGGCTGATGCTGCTCGACGAACCCTTCGCCGGCGTCGATCCGATTTCGGTCGGCGAGATCCAGCGCATCGTCACCCACCTCAAGCAACGCGGCATCGGCGTGCTCATCACCGACCACAACGTGCGCGAAACCTTGGGAATCTGCGACCGGGCGTATATCCTCAACGAAGGCAGCGTGCTGGCGCAGGGGGCGCCGGAAGCATTGCTGGCCGATAGCGACGTGCGCCGCGTCTACCTCGGGGAAACCTTCAGGCTCTGACCGCGCGGGCGTTGCGCCACGCCCTTTCCCGTTCGGCACAGGCATGAAAGCACGGCTGCAGACATCGCTGGGACAGCATCTGGTCATGACGCCGCAGTTGCGGCAGGCGATCAAGCTGTTGCAGATGTCCAGCGCCGAGCTGGAAGTGGAGATCGCCGAGGCGGTGGAGAGCAATCCGCTGCTGGAATGGGCCGAAGACGCCGTGCCCACGCTCGATGTCGCCGGCGCCGGCAGCGCCGAAGGCGAGGCCGAGGTCGTGCCGCCGGCCGGCGATACGCTGGACAACGTTCCGCAGCACGACGGCGACGACTGGTCCGATGCCGAGCCGGCCTGGAGCAGCGGCGGCGGCGGCTCGTTCGACGACGACGACGACATGGGCAGCGCCGCCGAGCGCGTCGCCGAACCCGATACGCTGATCGACCACCTGCTGTGGCAGTTGCACCTGTCGCACCTGTCGCCGCGCGACCGCAGTATCGGCGCGGCGCTGGTCGACGCGCTCGACGACGACGGCTACCTGCGCGAACCGCTGGCCACGATCGCCGAGACGCTGCAGCCGGACATCCTCGCTGAGGAGGAGGAAATTCTCACCGTGCTGCACCAGATCCAGCGCTTCGACCCGGTCGGCATCGCCGCGCGCACGCTGGGCGAATGCCTGAACCTGCAGCTGGACGTGCTGCCCACGGACACGCCTGGGCTGGAGCTGGCGCGCACGATTGCCAACGGACCGCTGGAGAAACTGCCGCGCAGCGGCATCGCCGGCATCGCCCACGACCTCAAGCGCCCGGCCTCGGCGGTGGAGACCGCGGTCACTCTGCTGCGCTCGCTGGACCCGCGCCCGGGCAAGCAGGTCGGCGAACTCAGCGCCGACACCTACGTGGTGCCCGACTGCGTGGTGTGGCGCCAGCGCGGCATCTGGCATGCGGCGCTGGCCGGGCACGCGCGGCCCAAGGTCACCATCCACCGCGGCTACGAACAGCTGATCCGCCAATGCGGCGAGAGCGACGCCGGCTACCTGCGCGGCCAGCTGCAGGAAGCGCGCTGGCTGCTGAAGAGCCTGGAGGCGCGCGGCGAGACCCTGCTCAAGGTGACCCGCTGCCTGCTGCGCCAGCAGGCCGGCTTCCTCGAATTCGGCGAGCAGGCGCTGCGCCCGCTGACCCTGCGCGAGATCGCCGGCGAACTGGGCCTGCACGAGAGCACCATCTCCCGCGCCATCGCCCGCAAGTACGTGCGCACCCCGCGCGGCACCATCCCGCTGCGCGCCTTCTTCGCCTCGGGCATCGACACCGACAGCGGCGGCGAAGCCTCCAGCACCGCCATTCAGGCGATGCTGCGGCGCCTGATCGACGCCGAGAACCCGCGCAAGCCGCTTTCTGACGCCAAGCTGGCCGAGCTGCTGAAAGGCGCCGGCGTGCCTGTAGCGCGGCGCACGGTTGCGAAGTATCGTGAGGCCATGAACATTTCCGCTTCCCACGAACGCGTCCGCATCGGTTGAGCGTCGGCGGCAAGCGGAAATGGTTCATAAGGTGAATCCCGAACCAAGGAGTATCCGATGCGTATCGAGACCTACGGCCAGCAGATCGAAGTCACCCCCGCCTTGCGCGAGTACGTGGAGACCAAGCTCCAGCGGCTGAAGCGGCATTACGAGGAAACCATCGAGGTCCGCGCCCAGCTGGCGCTGCGCAAGCCCGACCATCACGTCGAGGCCACCGTCAACGTTCCCGGCCGCACTCTGCATGCCGATGCCAGCGCGCAGACCATGTACGCGGCGATCGACCTGCTCGCCGACAAGCTCGACCGGCTGATCATCAAGCACAAGGAAAAGAAACAGGACCACCACGCGGCCGAGGTGCGCGACAATATCGTGTGATCCTGCACACCTCGCTCCTGCCATGCCCTTGACCGATCCATGCCTCTGACCGAGCTGTTAGCGGCCGTCCGCACCCAGGTGCTGCCGGCCGCCGATCGCGACACCTTGCTGCGTACCGCTGCCGGCCTGCTGGCCTGTCCGCAGGCCGGTTGTGACGAACTCTTCGCCAGCCTGCGCGAGCGCGAACGGCTCGGCAGCACCGCCATCGGCCATGGCATCGCCATCCCGCACGGCCGCGCCCCGCATCTCGATGCCCCGCGCGGCGCCCTGCTGCGCCTGGAGCAGCCGATCGACTTCGACGGCCACGGCAGCCAAGTCGACCTGATCTTCGCCATGGCCGTGCCGGCGCACTACACCCACCAACATCTGATGCTGCTGTCGGAACTGGCCGAACAGTTCTCCGACGAGGGCTTCCGCGCCGCGCTGCGCCGCGCTCCCGACGCTGCCGCGCTGCACGACCTGCTCGGCGGCGCTCCCCAGGCCAGCGCCGCATGAGCATGAACACCAGCATCACCGCCCGCGAACTGTTCGACCAGCAACGCGACCGGCTCGGCCTGCGCTGGCTGGGCGGGCACAAGGGCGAGCACCGCGAGCTGGAAGCCGGCAACGCGGTGTCGCGGCGCCCGTCGCTGGCCGGCTACCTCAATACGATCTACCCGAACAAGGTGCAGATCCTCGGCACCGAGGAACTGGCCTGGCTGGATTCGCTGGATGCGCGCCAGCGCTGGGAGACCATCGAGAAGATCGTGCAGGTGCGGCCGCTGGCGCTGGTGATCACCAAGAACCAGTCGTGCCCGGAAGACTTGCGGGCGGCCGCCGACGAATCCGACACGCCGCTGTGGGGCTCGCCCAAGCGCGGCCACGAACTGCTCAACCACCTCTCCTACCACCTGGCGCGCACGCTGGCGCCGCGGGTGATCCTGCACGGGGTGTTCATGGAGATCTACTCGATCGGCGTGCTGGTCACCGGCGAGGCCGGCTCCGGAAAGAGCGAGCTGGCGCTGGAACTGCTCAGCCGCGGCCATCGGCTGGTCGCCGACGACGCCCCGGAATTCACCCAGATCGCCCCCGACGTGCTCGACGGCACCTGCCCGGAACTGCTGCAGGACCTGCTGGAAGTGCGCGGCCTGGGCGTGCTCAACGTGCGCGACATGTTCGGTGACACCGCTGTAAAGAAGAACAAGTATCTTCGCCTGATCGTGCACCTGACCCGGCCCATGACCGAACCGACCCCGTATGGCTACGAGCGCCTGACCGGCGATTCCGGCACCCGCCACGTGCTCGACCTGGACGTGCCGCTGATCACCCTGCCGGTAATGCCCGGGCGCAATCTGGCGGTGCTGACCGAAGCCGCCACGCGCCTGCACATCCTGCGCACCAAGGGCATCGACCCGGCGGCGATGTTCATCGCCCGCCACAGCAACCTGCTCGAACGGCGCACGTCATGAACGCGGTGGCGAACACCTCCACCCTGGTGATCGTCAGCGGCCTGTCCGGCTCGGGCAAATCGGTGGCGCTGAAGACCTTCGAGGACCTGGACTACTACTGCGTCGACAACCTGCCGCTGGAATTGCTGCCGGCCTTCGTCAAGAGCCTGGTGCGCGACGACGTCGGCCCCGGCAAGCTGGCGGTGGGCATCGACGTGCGCAGCCGTCACAGCGACCTGGCGCAGCTGACGCGCTGGCGCGAGGCGGTGGCGCAGTTCGGCCTGGACGCGCGGCTGCTGTTCTTCGACGCCACCGACGAGGCGCTGATCAAGCGCTATGCCGACACCCGCCGCCGGCATCCGCTGTCGCACCTGGGCCTGTCGCTGCCCGAGGCGATCGAGCGCGAGCGCGCGCTGACCGAACCGCTGCGCCGCGAGGCCGACGCGGTGATCGACACCAGCGCGCTCAACGTGCACCAGCTGCGCCGGCGGGTGACCACCGAATTCGCGCTGACCCACGAGAACAGCCTGTCGCTGCTGTTCGAATCCTTCGCCTACCGGCGCGGGGTGCCGGCCGAAGCCGACTTCGTGTTCGACGCGCGGGTGCTGCCCAATCCGCACTGGGATCCGCAACTGCGGCCGCTGACCGGCCGCGACAGCGACGTGCGCGACTACCTGGACGCGCAGCCGGAGGTGCAGCAATACACCGCGCAGATCATCGGCTTCCTCGACACCTGGCTGCCGCGGCTGCGCAACGACACCCGCAGCTACGTCACCATCGCCTTCGGCTGCACCGGCGGCAAGCACCGCTCGGTGTACCTGGCCGAACGCCTGGCCCGCCACGCGCGCGAACAGGGCTGGCCAGAAGTGGCGACGTTTCATCGGGAGCAGGATTGAGGGGACTCGGGACTCGGGACTCGGAAAAGCGAAGAGCGCCTGAGCGCAGACAACGCTCACACTCACACTCACGATCGAGTCCCGAGTCCCGAGTCCCGGGTCCCGGGTCCCGGGTCCCGAACCATTCCCTGCGCCCTGCGCGACCTGTTAACGTTCTCCCATGGCCTGTGGCATTCTCCTGATTACTCATCCCGGTGTGGGCGCGTCGCTGTTGAACGTGGCCACCGGACTGTTGCGGCAGTTGCCGCTGAAGACCGAAGCGTTCGAAGTGCCGCTGGATGCAGATCTGGACGCGCTGCTGCCGCAGGCGTCTGCGGCGTTGCGGCGGGTCGATGACGGCGCCGGCGTGCTGGTCGTCACCGACCTGTACGGCGCCAGCCCGAGCAACCTGGCGGCGAAACTCGCGCGCCTGGGCACCCCCGTGCGGCGCGTCTCGGCGCTGAGCCTGCCGATGCTGCTGCGGATCATGAACTACCCCGAACAGGGACTGGACCAGTTGCCCGCGACCGCGGCCGCTGGCTCGCGCAACGGCGTGGTGATCGACGATGCTTGAACGCGAACTCATCGTCTCCAACCGCCTGGGCCTGCATGCGCGCGCAACCGCCAAGCTGGTGCAGATGCTGTCCTCGTTCCGCTGCAACGCCACGCTGGCGGCCAAGGGCCGCGAGGTCAACGCCAAGAGCATCATGGGGGTGATGCTGCTGGCTGCCGCGCAAGGCACGCCGGTGACGGTGCGGGTGGACGGCGCCGACGAAGCCGACGCGCTGGAGGCCGTGGTCGGCCTGTTTGAGCGGCGCTTCGACGAGGACAGCTGAGCATGCAGCGCCGGCCGCCGCAGGCGACGACGCGGCCGTGCCGAGGCGGGGGCGCGCGGTGAGCCTGCGCATCGACGGCCACGGCGCCTCGCGCGGCAACGCGCTGGGCCGCGCACGCGTGCGCCTGCCGCACGCGCTGGACGTGGCCGAACAACGCATCGGCGCCGCGCAGATTCCCGAGGAACTGGAACGCCTGCACCTGGCGGTGAACGCCGCGCGCGAGGAAATGCACGGCCTGCGCCAGCGCCTGCACGGCGCCCTGGCCAAGGAGGTCGGCGAGTTCCTCGACCTGCACGCGCTGCTGCTCGACGACCCGGAACTGCTGCACGGCCTGGACGAACTGATCCGCACCGGCCGCTACAGCGCCGACTATGCCTTGCGCCTGCAGCGCGACCGCCTGGCGACCGTGTTCGACGCCATGGAAGACGCCTACCTGAAAAGCCGCATGGACGATCTGGACCATGTGATCGGGCGCATCCATGCGTTCCTGCAGAAGCGCCAGCCCGACAGCGCCGGCCTGGCCGGCGAGATACTGGTATGCGAGAACGTGGCGCCGTCGGAACTGGCGCAACTGCAGGCGCAGGGCGTGGTCGGCATCGTCACCAGCGTCGGCAGCGCGCTGTCGCACAGCGCGATCCTGGCGCGCAGCCTGCACCTGCCGCTGGTGGTCGGCGTCGCCGATGCGCTGCAGAAGATCAACGACGGCGACGTGCTGATCGTGGACGGGGTACGCGGCGCGGTGATCGTCGAGCCCACCCCCGACGACCTGCGCGACTACCGTACCCGCGTGCGCGACCAGGCCAGGCTGCAACGCGGCCTCGGCAAGCTGCGCTCCAAACCCAGCCGCACCCGCGACGGGGTCGATATCGTGCTGCTGGCCAATGCCGAGTCGCGCGACGACGTGGCCCGCGCGCATGCGCTGGGCGCCGACGGCCTGGGCCTGTACCGCACCGAATTCCTGTTCCTGCAGCGCGACGCGCTGCCCGACGAGGAAGAGCAGTTCCGCACCTACCGCGACGCGGTGCTCGGCATGAGCGGGCGGCCGGTGACCATCCGCACCCTGGATCTGGGCGCGGACAAGGCCGACCGCACCGGTCTGACCATGAGCAACGAGCAGAACCCGGCGCTGGGCCTGCGCGGGGTGCGCCTGTCGCTGGCCAGGCCCAAGGTCTCGGACACGCAACTGCGCGCGCTCCTGCGCGCCTCCGGCTACGGCCCGGTGCGCGTGCTGCTGCCGATGATCAGCGCGCGCGAGGAGATCATGGCGATGCGCCGCCATCTCAAGCGCATCGCGGCGCAGCTGCGCCGCGAAGGCCACGCCATCGCCGAACAGGTGCAGCTCGGCGCGATGATCGAGGTGCCGGCCGCGGCGATCGCGCTGGACACCTTTATCGACGCCATCGACTTCCTGTCGATCGGCACCAACGACCTGGTGCAATACCTGCTCGCCGCCGATCGCAACAACGAAGCGCTGGGCGAGCTGTATTCGCCGCTGCACCCGGCGGTGCTGCGCCTGATCGCGCAGGTCATCGCCACCGGTCAGGCCCACGCCAAGCCGGTGGCGGTGTGCGGCGAAATCGCCGGCGACCCGGCGCTGACCCCGATCCTGCTGGCGCTGGGCCTGCGCGAGTTCAGCCTGCACCCGGCGACGCTGCTGGAAGTGCGCCGGGTGATCCGCGACACCGACCTGCAGGCGCTGCGCCTGCGCGGCGCGAAGCTGCTGCAGGCGCGGGATCGGAAGGGGATCGAGCGGTGGAGCCGGGACGCGGGACCCGGGACCCGGGACCCGGGAACTTGATCGCGAGTGCAAGCGTTCTCTGCGCTACGACAAAAAAAGCACCACGCACCGACCTGCAGCATCGGCGCAGCGAATCCCCCATCGCCATCGGCAACCCGCTGTTGCTGTCGCCTTTCCGCGTCCCGGCTCCACACCGCTGTGCTTCCCGCAACATGCAGGCGATAATGTCGCGATGAACATCTGATCCACCGCACGCCGTCGGCGCGCGGCCTTCCACTTTCAGGAGCAGCGCATGGCCGATGCCGTCCGCCACGACAAGACCGCGCGGCAGTTGCGTTTGCTGTCCGATGCGCTGGACAGCGGGCGCCTGGGCCCGGTGCGGCGGCTGGTCAATACGCTGGCGCCGGCCGAGATCGGCAACCTGCTCGAGTCGCTGCCGCCCGGCAAGCGCGTGGTGGTGTGGGGCCTGGTCGATCCGGAAGACGACGGCGAGGTGCTGCTGCACGTCGGCGAGGAAGTGCGCGAAAGCCTGCTTGCGGACATGGACCCGGACGAGATCGTCGCCGCGGTCGAAGACCTGGACATCGACGACCTGGCCAACCTGGTCGAGGATCTGCCCGACACGGTCATCGACGAAGTGCTCAAGTCGATGGACCGCGAGAACCGCGAACGCCTGGAGCAGGTGCTGTCCTATCCCGAGGACAGCGCCGGGCGCCTGATGAACCCGGACGTGGTCACCGTGCGCGCCGACGTCAACGTCGACGTGGTGCTGCGCTACCTGCGCCTGCGCGGCGAACTGCCCGACCACACTGATCACCTGTTCGTGGTCAGCCGCCGCCACCAGTACCTGGGCCGGGTGTCGCTGGCCGCGCTGGTCACCCACGAGGATTCCACCCCGATCAACCGGCTGATCGACGACGAGCAGCCGGCCATCGACGTGGGCGAAGGCGCCGACGAGGTCGCGCGGCAGTTCTCAGACCACGACTGGATCTCCGCGCCGGTAGTGGACGACAACAACATCCTGCTTGGCCGCATCACCATCGACGACGTGGTCGACATCATCCGCGACCAGGCCGAGCACCAGGCGATGAGCGCCGCCGGCCTGGACGAGGACGAGGACATGTTCAGCCCGGTGCGGCGCGCGTTCCGGCGCCGCCTGCTGTGGCTGACCATCAACCTCGGCACCGCGTTCATCGCCTCCAGCGTGGTCAGCCAGTTCGAGGGCACCATTTCCAAACTGGTGGCGCTGGCCGCGCTGATGCCGATCGTCGCCGGCATGGGCGGCAACGCCGGCACCCAGGTGCTGGCGCTGATGGTGCGCGGCCTGGCGCTGGGCCAGATCGGCGCCTCCAACTTCGCCGTGCTGCTGCGCAAGGAACTGGCGGTAGCGCTGATCAACGGCCTGGCGCTGGGCATCGGCCTGGGCCTGATCGTGCTGGCGTGGTTCAAGCAGCCGCTGCTGTCGCTGGTGATCGGCTCGGCGCTGACCATCAATCTGCTCACCGCCGCGCTCGGCGGCGTGCTGGTGCCGCTGACGCTCAAGCGCCTTGGCTTCGATCCGGCGCTGGCCGGCGGGGTGATCCTGACCACCTTGACCGACGTGATGGGCTTCCTCAGTTTCCTCGGCCTGGCCACGCTGGTGCTGCTGTAGCCCGATCCAGGTGGCCTGCGCATTGCCGCGCAGCGCACCTGTATCGGCTGTCCCGCCAGCGCCTGCCGGGCCGCGCCGACCCGCCCGCGCAAGCAGGAACGCCGCGCGGCCAGCGCCTGACTGGCGCATGTCCGGCACCCGGCCCTGGCAGCACGCCGCTCTGTCGCCGAAGCGCCGGGACGCCGATACTGGGACTCTCCACCGCCGAGAGCCGCCCATGTCGATGCGTTCGTTGCTGATGCTGCTGTGCCTGTCGATGGTCGGTTGCAGCAGCCTGCCCAGCGACCCGGCCAGCGGCCATTTCGTGTCGCGCCAGCTGACCGTAGGCGGCCGCCTGTACCGCTACCAGGTGTTCGTGCCGGCGCCGCCGTTGCGCCAGGGTCCGCTGCCGGTGGTGCTGTTCCTGCACGGTTCCGGCGAGCGCGGCAGCGACGGCCGGCAGCAGGCCGATTCAGGCGTGGGTTCGTACCTGCGCCGCCATCTGGCCGACTTCCCGGCGCTGGTGGTGATGCCGCAGGTGCCGGACGATGAGGAATGGAACGGGATCAACGCGACCATGGCGCTGCAGGCGCTGGACGCGGCCAGCACCGAATTCAACGGCGACCCGCAGCGCACCTATCTGACCGGCATGTCGATGGGCGGCTACGGCACCTGGGAAATCGCGCTGCAGCAGCCGCAGCGCTTCGCCGCGCTGGTGCCGGTGTGCGGCGCGATCCTGTCCCCGCACGAGGACCGCGAGTACCTGGTGGTGACCCCGGTGGCAGAGCTGTCCGATCCCTACACCGCGCTGGCCGAGCGCCTGCAGCGGATCCCGGTGTGGATCTTCCACGGCGCCGAGGACGACGTGGTGCTGCCGCACGACGACCGCAAGATCTACCGCGCGTTCAAGAATCTGGATGCCGACGTGCGCTATACCGAATACCCCGAAGGCAATCACAACGCCTGGGACGCCACCTACCGCAACCCGAAGATGTGGCAATGGCTGTTCGCGCAGAAGCGCGGCGCCGACACCGCCGACGCGGCGCCGGAAACCGCGACCGGCGGCAGCTGAGCCGGCGCCACAGACCGGTCCGGTTTCCAGCCCTTCACGCCCCTGTAGGAGCGGCTTCAGCCGCGACCGAACCCGTCCCACCAACGGCAGCATCCGGACCGGGTTGCGTCAGACGCTGGCGGCGCCGAGCCAGGCAAAGGCAGGACAGCAGCGGCCGCCAGCCGACAGCGCCCAAGGCGCCTGAACGCTGCCGCGGCGCGCACGCTCGGCCGCGCCGCATCCACGCGCGCGGCAAAACCGCGTACAGTCCGCGCTCGCTCCCTCCCGCGCCGCCCATGGCAACCGACCCCATCTTCGCCCACGCCGACTTCCTCGCCCGGCTGCAACGCCTGGACCCGAGCGCCGCCGGCCTCGCCGATGCCGCGATCCCGCCATTGCTGAGCGCCACCTCCGATCCCGCCGCACCCTGGCGGCTCAGCGACAGCGGACAATGGCTGCTGCAGTTGCTGCAGGCCAAGCAGGCGCTGCTGCAGGCCACGCACGCCACCACGCGATCCGCCGATGCCCTGCGCCGCGACCAGAAGTTCGCGCCGCCGGGACGGCCATCGCTGCACCTGGTGCAGTTGCGCCAGCAGCAGGCAGCCGCGCAGCAGGCGACGCGGCGTGCAAAGCAGGACTTCGCGCAGGCCGCGGCCGGCTTCGTCCGCAGTGCCGGCCTGTCGCCGCCGGCCAGGCTGGGTCTGAGCGACTTTTTGCAAGGGTGGATCGATCGGTACGTACCGTAGCGGGACTTCGGGACTCGGCAGGAGCATGACGGCTCAAGCATCGTGTGCAAAGCGCAATCGCGGCCTATCCGCTCCCCCTTGCCGCTTCTCCGGGTCCCGGGTCCCGAGTCCCCCAGCTTGCTATCCTTGCCAGCCTTTTTCTCCCACGCCGCCGCACGCGCCGATTGCCCCCATGTCCAGCCTTCCCCACGCGTCCGCCGCGGACCGCGCCACCACCCTCGCCAACCGCCGCGCGCCGGCGCCCTGCCCGACCGCACTGGCGGCATGCGCATGCTGAGCGGACACGCGGCCAATGTCGCCACCTGGAGCATCTGCGCCGCGGCCACCGCCGCGGTGATCACGCGGCCGTTCAAGCTGCCCGAGGCACTGTGGGCGGTGGGCGGCGCGCTGCTGCTGCTGCTGCTCGGGCTGATGCCCGGCGCCGAGGCCTGGCACGCGGTGCTGAAGGGCTACGACGTCTACCTGTTCCTGATCGGGATGATGCTGCTGTCGGAAACCGCGCGCGCCGAAGGCCTGTTCGACTGGGTGGCGATGCACGCGGTGAACCTCGCCAAGGGCTCGCCGCGGCGCTTGTTCGCGGTGGTGTTCGGGGTCGGCATCGTGGTCACCGCGTTCCTGTCCAACGACGCCACCGCGGTGGTGCTGACCCCGGCGGTGTACGCGGCTGCGCGCAAGGCCGGGGCCAAGCCGCTGCCGATGCTGTTCGCCTGCGCGCTGATCGCCAACGCCGCCAGCTTCGTGCTGCCGATCTCCAATCCCGCCAACCTGGTGCTGTACGGCGGCACCATGCCGACGCTGGGCGCATGGATGGCCGCCTTCGCGCTGCCCTCGCTGCTGGCGATCACGGTCACCTTCGGCATGCTGTACTGGGCCGAGCGCAAGGACCTGCGCGGGCGCTGCGCCGAACGCGTGGACACGGTGCCGCTGAGCCGCGGCGGCGCGTTCGCGCTGGCCGGCATCCTCGTCACCGCGGCGCTGCTGGTCGGCGTGTCCGCGCTGGGACGCGACCTCGGCCTGCCCACCTGCCTGGCCGGCCTGGCCACGCTGGCGGCGGTGTGCCTGGGCGGCCGGCAATCGCCGCTGCCGCTGGCCAAGGCGGTGTCGTGGGCGGTGCTGCCGCTGGTAGCCGGGCTGTTCGTGCTGGTCGAGGCCCTGTCGCGCACTGGCGTCATCGCCTGGCTCGCGCAGTCGCTGTCCGCCGCCGCCGCGCAGTCGCCGGTGGCCACCGCCGGCGCGGCCGGCACGCTGCTGGCGTTCGCCTCCAACCTGATGAACAACCTGCCGGCCGGCCTGATCGCCAGCACCACCATCGCCCAGGCGCATCCACCGCAACTGGTCGTCGATGCGTTGCTGATCGGCGTGGACCTCGGACCGAACCTGTCGATCACCGGCTCGCTAGCCACCATCCTGTGGCTGACCGCGATCCGCCGCGAAGGCGAGGACGTGGGCTTCTGGCGCTTCCTGAAAGTCGGCGCGCTGGTGATGCCGCCGGCGCTGCTGTGCGCACTGGGCGCGCGGCTGTTGCTGGGCTGAGCCGTGCCCGCTTTTGTGTAGGAGCGGCTTCAGCCGCGACGAACGTGAGCCAGAGGGCTTTGCGTTCTCGCAAAAACTCCGTGCTGTGCGGCTTGGCGCATCTGCCCAGCTTTCGGTCGCGGCTGAAGCCGCTCCTACAGAAAGCGGAAGTGGGGAGCCCTACCCTGCCCGCTGCGCGCGCAGCCGCCGCGCCACGCCGCTGATCAGCGCGATCGCCGCGGTCAGCGCGGCCATCGACAGGAATTGTGCGCGGGTGTCGGGCGAGGCCACCAGCAGGCCGAAGATCAGCGCCAGGATCGCCAGCGCCAGCACCGTCAGCAGCGGGTAGCCGCGCATGCGGAACGGCAAGCGCATGCCGGCGCGATCGGCGCGCGCACGCAGGATCAGCTGCGACAGCAGCGAGATCGTCCACACCAGCAGGCAGGTAGCACCGACGATGTTCAGCAGCGTCGGCAGCACCCGATTCGGATACAGCAATTCCAGCACCGCGGCGACGAAGCCGAACAGCACGCTGGCCAGCACCGCCAGCAACGGCACCTGCTGGCCGTTGGTGAAGGCCAGCACGCGCGGCGCCTCGCCGCGCTGCGCCAGCGAAAAGATCATGCGCGAGGCGCCGTACAGATTGGCGTTGAGCGCCGATAGCAGCGCGATCACCGCGATCAGGGTGATGCCGGTGGCCGCGCCGGGAATCTTGGCCGCCTGCAGCACCGCGGCGAACGGCGAACTCAGCGCCTCGCTCTGCCACGGCACCACCGCGATGATCACGCTCAGCGAGCCGATGTAGAACACCAGGATGCGCCAGGCCACGGTGCGGATGGCGCGCGCGATGCTGCGCTCCGGGTCGGCGGTCTCGGCAGCCGCTACCGCCACGATCTCGGTGCCGCCGAAGGCGAACACCACCACCAGCAGCGCCGCGCCGATCCCGGCCAGCCCCTTGGGCGCGAAACCGCCGTTGCCGGTGACGTTGGACCAGCCCGGCGCCACCACGTTCGGCAACCAACCGGCCAGCAGCGCCACGCCGACCAGGATGAAGCCGACGATCGCCACCACCTTGAGGATCGCGAACCAGAATTCGAACTCGCCGAAATTGCGCACGCCCAGCAGGTTGATCGCGGTGAAGGCGGCCATGAACACCACCGCGACCAGCGGCACCGGCAACGCCGGCCACACCGTGGCCAGCAGGCTGGCCGCGCCCACCGCCTCGGCGGCGATCACGATCACCAGCTGCAGCCACCACAACCACCCCACCGTCGCCCCCGCAGTGGCGCCCATCGCATCGGCGGCATACACCGAGAACGCACCGCTGGCCGGCTTGGCCGCGGCCATCTCGCCCAGCGCGTTCATCACGATGATCACCAGCGCGCCGGCGACCAGATAGGAGATCAGCACCGCCGGCCCCGCCGCATGCACGCCGACGCCCGACCCCAGGAACAGGCCGGCGCCGATCGCGCTGCCCAACCCCATCATGATCAGTTGCCGCGGCTTCAGCGCATGGCGCAACATAGGCGCGGCGGACGCGGCGGCGGGACCGGGAGGCATGGACGGATGCGGCATCGGGTTCGTCGATTGGCAGGAATCCCGACACGATACCGCGTCGCGTTGGCACCGTGCTCGCCGCCGCGCAGTAGCCGATCCTGAGCGGGTCGCGCCGGGTCTTCGAACCGCGTAGCCGCCGATGGACACGCATGGCCCGAGCTGAGCGGCACCGAGCGTGCGGCGCAGTGTCTGAGTTGGTCAGCGGCGACTGGCCTGGCCCGCCGCGATGCGCTATCGCGTCCAGCGGACTGCCGCGGCGACGCGGCCACTGGCGCCTGCCCATCGCCCTGCCCTTTGCTTCCCTTCCCCTTCGCTCCGCTGCCCTTCGCACCCCGTCGGCGCACGCGCAAACAGGGCGCGACCTGCACGGCCAACAAGCGACACTCGAAGTTCGGAGATACAAAACAATAAAATTTCGCCACACGTGCCACAAGTCATTGATTTTAGATATTGACAGCGATACTAACGTCAGAAATACTGAACAAAGCGTCGAGGTGGAAGCGTTGCTCGACGATCGGCGTAGCGCCGCCCACAGGCACGACGCCGGTCGCCCGGTATGGCTCCGCCCGCACGCGTGATGGCAGGCCAGGAGCTGGCCTGCACCGAGCGGCTCGGCCGGAAAGGACCACGGCTGCCGCCCGTCCGAGCGCAACGGTCCGCTGAATCAAGACAAGGAGAGACACCATGATCAAACCCCTGTTGACCCTGGCCGTTCTGGCCGTCGCATTCACTGCGGCGCAGACCCATGCCACCGGGCAGAAGCTGGAAGCCAACGACACGATCCAAGGCATGGGCGAACGCGTCCCCGCCGGCAAGAAGAACGTCAGCCTGTCTCCGCTGTTCAAGGTCTACACGTTCGAGAAGTCCGGGCTGACCTTCGCCCAGATCAACTCGTCGAAGGACGAGGTGATCACGGTCATGGCGGTCACCCCGGGCGCTCAATCGCGCCTGCCGATCGGCCTGGCCGCACAAGAGCCGCTGATCGTCGTCAACGACGAGAAGGACCGCCCGCTCGGCATGGTCACCGCCGCCGCGAGTTGCCCGTGTAGCGCCACCGTGGTTTACCAGGACTCCAAACAGATGATCGTCGTGGTCTATGGATCCAACGGCGAATACATCACCTCGTACGTGCTCCCGCGTAGCGCATCTTCCATACCGCCGGAGTAATCCGCTATCCAGCGCCGGCACAGTGACGCAGCCAGCGGCAGCCGTGGATGCGGCGGCCCAGGCGCCGGGCGTTGGGTCCATCAGACCGCGCGGGCGGCAACCGACGTCTTGCAATAGGTTAAGGAGTAAAGCCTCGCCGGCGCATGGCAACATCCGCCGCGGCGTGCAAACGCCGCGGCGGACACGCGGACGTGCCGCTCAGAACTCCTGCCAGTCCTTGTCGGTGGATATCGCGGCGACGGACTGCGCACGACGCGCAGCGATCGGCGCCGGCGCCGGACGGGTGTAGCTCCTCGGCTTCGGTGCGATCGCCAGGGTCGGCTGGCGCTGCGGCGCCGCGTGCTCTTCCAGCTTGAACAGGGCCACCGCCTGCGAAAGTTCGGTCGCCTGCTGCTCCATCGACCGCGCCGCGGCGCTGGCCTCTTCCACCAGGGCCGCGTTTTGCTGGGTGCTCTCGTCCATCTGGGTCACGGTCTGGTTGACCTGCTCGATGCCGGCGTACTGCTCCTGCGAGGCGGCGGAAATCTCGCCCATGATGTCGGTGACGCGCTGCACCGAAGACACGATCTCGTGCATGGTCTTGCCGGCCTGGCCGACCAGCGCCGAGCCTTCGGTGACACGGCTGACCGAGTCGTCGATCAGTTCCTTGATCTCCTTGGCCGCACTGGCCGAACGCTGCGCCAGGGTGCGCACTTCCGAGGCAACCACGGCGAAGCCGCGGCCCTGCTCGCCGGCACGCGCCGCTTCCACCGCGGCGTTCAAGGCCAGGATGTTGGTCTGGAAGGCGATGCCGTCGATCACCGAGATGATGTCGGCGATCTTCTTCGAGGACGCTTCGATACCGCTCATGGTGGCCACCACCTGGCCGACCACCTCGCCGCCTTCCGACGCCACCGACGCGGCACCGGCCGCGAGCTGGTTGGCCTGGCGTGCGTGCTCGGCGTTCTGCTTCACGGTGGAAGTCAGCTCCTCCATCGAGGCAGCGGTTTCCTCCAGGCTGGCTGCCTGCTGTTCGGTGCGTCGCGACAGGTCGTCGTTGCCGGTCGCGATCTCGCTGGCCGCGGCGTTGATCGACACCGCCGAGTGCTTGATCCGGCCGACAATCTCGGCCAGCTGCTCGGCGGTGGCGTTGGCATCGTCGCGCATCTGCGCGAACACGCCATGGAACTCGCCGTGCATGCGTGCGGTCAGGTCGCCGGCGGCGATGGACTGCAGCAAGGCGGACAGCGACTGCAGATTGCCGTCGGCGGTGGTCATCAGCTGGTTGAGGCTCTCGACCATGACCCGGAAGTCGAACTGGAAACGCTCGGCGTCGCCGCGGGCGCTGAAGTCGCCGTTGGCGGCGGACTGCGCCAGCTGCTTGATCTGGCCGTTCATCGCCGACAGGTTGGCCTTCACCTCATCCATGGTCTGGGTGAACGCCGCTTTCTCGCCGGGCAGGCGGTCCATGTCCTGGCTGAGGTCGCCGATCGCGTAACGGCCCATGATCTGCGCCAGCTTCAGCTGCACCGAGACATGCGAATCGACCACGCTGTTGGTTTCCGCCGCCATGCGACCGTAGTCGCCGGGGAACACCGCCACATCCATGCGGTAGCTGATCTGGCCGGCGTCATGGCGCTTGGCCATGTCCAACTGTGCGGCGATCAGGTTGCGCAATTGTGCCTGCATGCCATGCATCGCGCTCAGCAAACGGCCGGTCTCGTCGCTGGCCTGGGTCTGCACGTCGTTGTCCAGTTCGCCGCGCGCGATCGCCTCGGCGGCGCGCGTGGCGCGGCCCAGCGGCACAGTCAGGCTTCGGGTGATCAGCCAGGCAAGCAGCGCGCTGACCACAACCACCGCCACGCCGCCGCTGATCAGCATGACGCGGCCGCGATCCATCGCCAGATTGGCATCGGCATAAGCCTTGGCACCACGCTTGTGCTGCCGCTCCGAATACACGTCGATCGCCTGCTGCCACTTCTCGGTGGCGGGTCCGGCCTCCTTCATCAACACCGTGAGCGCCAGATCGTCCTTGTCCTCCATGCCGAGGTCCAGCACCTTTTGATTGGCCGCGCGGGTGAGCGCGTAGCGGTCATCGATCTCCTTGCGCATGTGCGCGGCAGTGGAATCCGAAACCGGAATCGCATAGAGCCTGTCGTGGTTATCGCTGTAGCGCGCACGCTCGCGCTCGATGGCTTTGGCGAACTGGAGGTTCTGCCCGCGCGTGGTCGGCAGGACGATGTTGCGCAGGTTGATGGCCACATCCGAACTGGCCTTCTGCATCTCGCCGACGTAACCGAGGATGGTCAGGTTGCGCTTGACGATGGTTTCCATGCGTTCGCGCGCCTGCGCCAGGGTCATCAACCCGGCGACAACGAGCGCGCAGGAAAGCAGGATGAGCACACCGAACGCCGCAGAGAGCCGCGTGCCGACGTTGTAGCGCTGAAGAAATCCGATCATGGGACACCTATTTAGGGGAAAGGAAGTGAGACTGCGCCACGGCTTACAAACATGCGGAACCTGGCACAAAATAGAAAATGCACAACAGTGCTGGCACGGCTGGAAAACAGTTAAATTGGTTAAGCTTATGCCTGCCGAGCATAAGACCGCTGTCGATGCTTGGGCGATGTAACGGCGGCGGCCACAGATTCTTGATGCGCAATTGCGCATGTTTTTTTGAATGCCGTTACATAGGTGAGCGGCATGTGCAGACAGCTCGGCGAGGCCGCCGCGACATGCGCGGATCGATCAAACCCATGTGAAAAGGGCAGCCGGCAAGCGCGACTGCGACGCGATCGCGTTATGCGCCGGCGTCGCATTGCGACTCACATTCACTGCGGAGCCTGACATGAGCCGATCCGCCGATGCGACCCGGCTCCATGCACGCGCCATGCGCAGCGCATGCGTGGCGCGCATGCGGAAGGACGGCCAGCGGCACGGACCGGGGCGGCCGCGTGGCGGTTGGACGGCTTATTCGGCCAGGTTGGTGCCTGCGCCCGCCATGGCGATGACCTTGGCCTTGACCTGCGCGGCCGGGATTGCGGTGTACCGGTAGGCAAGCGGCTGCGGGACGGTCTTCGACGAGATCCAGCGGTTGGCGTGGCGCATGGCTTGCTGTCGCTGTCCGGCACGCTCCAGGTGATGCCGTTGCCGACGTAGTTGTTGATCAGATCCCAGTAGCCGATTTCGCTGCTGTCGCGCGCGATCACCGGGTTCTTCGCGTTCTCGAAGCAGTTGGCCTCGATCAGCGCCACCGCACCCATCCGCGCGTTGATGCCGGAGGTGAGCACGTTGTTGAAGTCGTTGTTGTAACTGTGGCTCAACCCGCGGCGTTGCAGCGGCAGCCGCGACTCCACGTTCTCGAAGCGGTCGTGGCGATAGGTGGTGCGCGCGGCGGCGTTCTTGGTGTCGTTGTCGCTATAGCCGTTGAGCGCGACCTTCTGGTAGTCGGGCACGTCGTTGTACGACCCGGTGACGTGGTGAACGCACTTCTTCATGTCGATGCCGCCGTCGCAGGACGCGTCGCCGGCACATTTGCTCAGCGACGCGAACAAGGTGCTGTGGTCGATCCAGATGTTGGACGGTTCGCCACTGGAATTGCCTTCCAGCGGGATCTCCCTGCATGCGAACGCTTGCACACGAGCGCGTGCGGGGCGGCACTATCGCCGCGCTGACGGCACGGCGCAAGCGGCGCGCCGCCAGGGGCCAAGCGCCGCTGAGCCCGCGGGCTCAGCTCACCGCGTCGATCTGGTTGTCGCCGCGGTCGGCGTCGGGCAGCTTGTGCTCGGGATCCAGGGTCACGTGCACCACCTTCTGCGTGCTCGGCACCCGGATCTGCGGCTGAGCCTGCTGGATCCAGGTCTCCACCGGCACGCGCTGGTCGAGGTGGCTGCCGTCGGCGAAGTCGATGCGCAAGGTCGCCGGCATCACCAGTTTCTGCCGGCTCTGCAAGGTCACCAGCAGGCCCTTGGCCGGGTCGTGTTCGACATAGCGGGCCGCGCGCACGCCCATGTCCAGCTGCCAGTTGTTGAGGTACCAGCCGCGCCACCACCACGACAGGTCTTCGCCGGACTCGCTTTCCATCAGCCGGAAGAAATCCGACGGGGTCGGATGCTTGTACGCCCAGGTGGCGATGTATTTGCGGAACGCCGGGTCGAAACGCGCCGGGCCGAGGATTTGCTCGCGCAGCAGCACCAGGCCCAGCGCGCCCTTGAAGTAGGTCAGCGGATGCCGGTAGGTCTCGCTGGTGGCATCGGCGCGGTCGAGCAGGTTCGGCGCCTGCGCGTCGGCCAGCAGCGGCAGGATCTCGTCCACCGGGTTGCCGCCCTTCGGCGCGTACTCGCCGTCGCGCTTGGGCGCGAATTCGCCGTGGTTGACCGCGTCGGAAGCGTAGACGTCGATGAAGGTATTGAAGCCCTCGTCCATGAACGCGTCACGGCGTTCGTTGGAGCCGACGATCATCGGGAACCAGCCGTGGCCCAGTTCGTGCGCGGTGATCCAGAACAGGTCCTTGCCGCCGTCGTGCATGTCGTCGAAGACGATGCCCGGATACTCCATGCCGGCGCCATGGCCGCCGAGGTTCACCGCCGCCGGCCACGGATACGGATACCACTGCGAGAAATGCTCGATCGACGCCTTGACGAACTCGGTGGAGCGGCCCCATTTGTCGGCGCCGACGCCTTCGCGCGGATACACCGACATCGCCAGCGCGTGTTTGCCGTCGGGCAGATTGATGCGCGCCGCGTCCCAGACGAACGCCGGCGAGGCGGCGAACGCCACGTCGCGGGTATGCGCCATGTGGAAGCGCCAGGTCTGGGTGCCGCTGGTGGTCGGCCGGCTGGCCGTATTGCCGATGTCGGCGGCGCTGCGGATCGCCACGGTGCGGTCGCTGGCCGCGGCCTGGGCCAGGCGCTGGCGCTGGGTGGCGGTCAGCACCTGCGCCGGGTTCACCAGCTCGCCGGAGCCGGCGACCAGGTAGTTCCACGGCACCGTCACCGCATAGTCGAAGTCGCCGTAGTCCAGGTAGAACTCCGCGCCCAAATACGGCTGCGTGTCCCAGCCGCGCTGGTCGTCGTACACCGCCATGCGCGGATACCACTGCGCGATCTCGTAGATGTCACCGTCGCCGGTCGGGGTGACCGCGGTGCGCCCGCCCCAGGTGCCGGGCACCGTGTAGGCGTAGTCGATATGCAGCTTCAGCGCCGTGCCGGCGCCGGCCAGCGGCTGCGGCAGGTCCACGCGCATGCGCGTGTCGTCGACCAGGAACGTCACCGGCACGCGCTTACCGCCCTGCTCCACTTCCACCTTGGCGATGCGGTAGCCGTCGCTGGTCGGCGATGGCGTGCGGTCCTCGCGCGCCGGGCGCACGCCGCGGGCGCGCGCGTCGGCGCGGTAGATGTTCTGGTCCAGCTGCAGCCACAGCACGTCCAGCGTGTCCGGGCTGCGGTTGCTGTAGGTGATGGTTTCCTGGCCGCTGAGCGTGCGCGTGGCCGGATCGATGCTGGCGTGCAGGTCGTAGTCGGCGCGGTTCTGCCAGTACAGCGGCCCAGGCACGCCGCCGCCGCTGCGATAGGCGTTGGCCGGCTGCGGTAATTGCAATGGTGCGAACAGGGCCAGCGGGTCGTAGCCGCTGGCGGGTGCGGCAGCGGCCGGCGCGGCGGCGGCGGCCTGGGCGAAGCCGACGAGGGAAACGCAAGCCGCGGCGAAACCGGCGCGGCGCAGGGCATGGATCATGTGGGGCGTCCGTGGGAAGGATCGCCCCCGATGGTAGGCCGAAACGGCGTGGCGTGGATGTGCCGGTCGGCGTGGTCGTCGGTGTGGACATTCACCGCAGGCGGGGGGGCACGTCGCTTGCGTTCGTCGCGGCTGAAGCCGCTCCTTGTATCTGGACATAGGGCCCCTACGGCGTTATGTCTTCCGACTGATCATCGGAGGAGGTGCCGGAAGTCCAGTCGCTCCTGAAGCTTCGAGCTTGTGCTGTAGATCGGCTCCCGCCCTCCGTTTGCTGGCCCACGATGTCCGTACGGTATCCAGAGTCCGCCGCTGGCGTGAACTCGCATCCACAAGGCAGGACCGGGCGCAGCGATGATCGTGTTCACCCCACGATGGAGGAATCGCTCATGTCCCCAGTCGTCGGCATCGACGTCGCCAAACGCAGTTTCGACCTGGCTATCGACCTGGCCAACAGCAAGTACCGCACCAAGGCCAAGCTCCCCAACGATCCGAAGGGCTTTCAGATCCTGCAGACGTGGCTGCAAACCCATGCGCAGGCGGACAGCTGGATCGTGATGGAAGCCACCGGCACCTACCACGAGGCCCTGGCCGAGTTCGTGTATGGGTTGGGATACCGCGTGTGCGTGCTCAACCGGCGCAGATGGCGCTGTATGCACGCAGCCAGCTAACCCGGGTCAAGACCGACCGCAGCGATGCCAAGCTGATCGCCAGCTACGGCCAGCGCCATGCGGCCCAGCTGCGGCCCTGGCAGCCCGATCCGCCGG
The DNA here is from genome assembly GCF_017301775.1 of Xanthomonas translucens pv. undulosa. Lineage (NCBI taxonomy): Bacteria > Pseudomonadati > Pseudomonadota > Gammaproteobacteria > Lysobacterales > Lysobacteraceae > Xanthomonas > Xanthomonas translucens. The sequence continues at coordinate 3,895,102 of NZ_CP063993.1, read as the reverse complement.
CGCTCAAGCGGCTCAAGGCGCTGGTGCGGCGCCGGGACGACCTGTTGCAGATGCTGCAGATGGAGCGCAACCGCTTAGACGTCGCAGCACTGGTGGTGCGCGACTCGCTCCTGGAGAACATCGGCCAGTTGCAGGCGCGCATCGCGCAGATCGAACGGGCCATCGACGACCAGATCGATCAGGACCCCACCTTGCGTGGGCAGCGCGAACTGCTGGTGAGCATCGACGGGATCGCCGGCACCAGCGCGGCGTTGATGCTGGCGGAACTGGGCAATGTGGAGCGCTTCGCCCATGCCTCGGCAGTGACCGCCTTTGCCGGGCTCAACCCCCGGCTGCAGGAGTCCGGCAAGCGTCAGGGCCAGGTCTGCATCTCCCGCACCGGCTCCCCGCGCCTGCGCGCCGGCCTGTTCCTGCCGGCCTTGGTCGCCATGACCCACAACCCAGTCGTCCGTGCGCTGAAGCAGCGCATGCGCGAGCGTGGCAAGGCCAACAAGCAGATCATCTGCGCCGCCATGCGCAAGCTGCTGCACATCGCCTACGGCGTGCTCAAATCACGCACGCCCTTCGATCCTCAAAAGACCCTTGTCTGTTAGGGAGGAAGACGGTATCTACAGTGAGCCCAGCCGGTTCGCTGCAGGTTCCTGTAGGAGCGGCTTCAGCCGCGACGAACGAAGCAGGCATCCCATCGCGACAGGCAATACATTCAGGCCAGAGTGCCTACCACGCGGGCCCCACGCCTCACCCCAACAACGTCTCCAGCACCGCCATGCGCACCGCCACGCCGTTGGCGACCTGGCGCAGCACGCACGACTGCGGGCCGTCGGCGACCTCGTCGGTGATCTCCACGCCGCGGTTGATCGGCCCCGGATGCAGCACCACCGCGCCCGGCGCGGCGCGGCGCAGGCGTTCGGCGGTGAGGCCGTAGTGCGCGTGGTAGCCCTCCAGCGAGGACACCAGGCCTTCCTCCATACGCTCGCGCTGCAGGCGCAGCATCATCACCGCGTCCACGCCGTCGAGCATGGCGTCGAAGTCGTCGCCGACCACGCAGCCGTCCAGGGTGCCGTCGTCGGGCAGCAGCGCCTGCGGACCGCATACGCGCACTTCGCCGGCGCCGAGCGTGCGCAGCGCGTGCAGGTCCGAACGCGCCACGCGCGAGTGCTTGACGTCGCCGACGATGACCAGCTTGAGCTTGGAGAAGTCGCCGCCCTTGGCATGGCGCAGGGTCAGCATGTCGAGCAGGCCCTGGGTGGGATGCGCGCTGCGGCCGTCGCCGGCATTGATCAGCGCGGTGCCCTCGCCGGCCGCTTCGGCCAGGCGCTCGACCGCGCCGTCCTCGGGGTGGCGTACGACGAAGCCGCGCACGCCCATCGCTTCCAGGTTCTTCAGCGTGTCGCGCGCGGTCTCGCCCTTGCGCGTCGACGAGGTCGAGGCGTCGAAGTTCAGCACGTCCGCGCCGAGCCGCTGCGCGGCCAGCTGGAACGAGCTGCGGGTGCGCGTGGACGGTTCGAAGAACAGCGTGCACACCGCGGTGCCGGCCAGCACGTTGCGCTTGCCGACCCGGCCCACCGCCGCGTCGCGGATCTGCCCGGCGCGGTCCAGCAGTTGCAGCAAGGTCACGCGCGGCAGGCCTTCCAGAGTCAGCAGGTGGCGCAGGCGCCCGTTCGAATCGAGTTGCGGGTCAGTCATGGCGGGTCCGGGAAAGGAATCAGGAAATGGGAGTGGCGTCGTCGGGCGCGGCCAGCCAGCGCTCGACGATCACCGCGGCGGCGACCGCGTCCAGCGCGGCGGCGTCGCGGCGGCGCTTGCGCCCGGCGGCGCGGTCTCCGGCGAAGCGCTGGGCCGCCTCGACCGAACTGGAGCGCTCGTCGACCAGCACCACCGGCAGCGTGTAACGGGCGCCGAGTTCGCGGGCGAAGGCATGCGCGCGCTTGCGGTTGGGTTGGTCGGCGCCTTCCAGGGTCAGCGGATCGCCGACCACCAGGCCGTGCGGGCGCCATTCGGCATGCAGGCGGTCCAGCGCCGGCCAGTCCGGCCCCTGCGCATGCACATCGACCACGGCCAGGGCGCGTGCGCCGCTGCCGAAGCTGCTGCCCACGGCCACGCCGATGCGGCGGTGGCCGACGTCGAAGCCGAGCACGGTGCCGTCGCGGCGGATCGTACCGGCAGCGGCGCTGTCCGCAGCGGGCGCGCCGGGCTCAGGCATGCCCGCTGTAGTCGGTGAGGCGGAACAGGTCCACGCCGATGCGGCCGGCGGCGGTCTGCCAGCGCCGCTCCAGCGGCAGCTCGAACAGCAGTTCGGCATCGGCCGGCGCGGTCAGCCAGCTGTTCTCGCCCAGCTCGAATTCGAGCTGGCCGGCGCCCCAGCCGGCGCAGCCCAGCGCGACCACCGCGTTACGCGGGCCGTCGCCGCGGGCCATCGCTTCGAGCACGTCGCGCGAGGTGGTCAGGAACAGGCCGTCGCCGAACGCCAGGCTCGAATCCCAGGCGCGCGCGCCGTCGTGTATGACGAAGCCGCGCTCCGGATGCACCGGCCCGCCGCTGAGCACGACCTGCTCGCGCAGGGTCGCGTCGATGGTGTCGATGCCCATCTGCTCCAGTACTTCGCCCAACGTGTATTCGGAGGCGCGGTTGACCAGCACGCCCATCGCGCCGTTGGCGTCGTGCTGGCAAATCAGGGCCACGCCGCGCGCGAAATGGGGATCGGACAGCGCCGGCAGCGCGATCAGCAGTTGGTTGACCAGGGGGGTAGGCAAAGCGGACATGGCCCCATTCTATCGTCCCTCCCGGCCCGGCGCTGCGCCGGGCCGGAGCGGACTGCCATAATCGTTCCCGATCGCGCACCCCCGCGCTGCCAAGGATGCTTTCCCGCATGGAAACCGCCCCCGACCTGCCGCGGCAGAGCCGCGCCTTCATCGTCCTGGTCGCGCTGCTGCAGGGCGCGCTGCTGTACCTGGCCCAGCGTGGCGCCGATGCCGGGTGGTGGCCGTTCGCGGCGCTGGGCGACCGGGTGTGCTGGTACACCCTGGTGCTGACCGTGCCGACGCTGACCCTGCTGTCGATGCGCCGCCTGAGCGAATTGCGCCTGTGGCAGCACCTGATCGCGCTGGCGCTGCTGGTGGCGGCGCTGTCGGCCTGGGCCGCGTGGAGCGCCACCGGCGCGCCCGGGCTGCGCAGCGAGGAAGTGCTGGTGCCGTTCGGCATGGCCATCGCGCTGGGCATGTTCGTGCTGCTGCCGTGGCTGCAGTGCCGGCTGCAGCATGGCCACTGGAAGGCGCCGTACCGCGAATTGTTCGAACACGCCTGGCAGAACGCGCTGACCCTGTCCCTGGCCTGGCTGTTCGTCGGCATCTGCTGGCTGGTGCTGTGGCTGTGGGGCGCTCTGTTCGTGCTGGTGAAGATCGATTTCTTCCGCACGCTGTTCCGCGAAACCGCCTTCGTCTATCTCGCCACCGGCAGCATGTTCGGCCTGGGCCTGCTGATCGGCCGCACCCAGCAGCGCGCGGTGCAGGTGATGCGGCAGATCCTGTTCGCGATCTGCACCGGGCTGCTGCCGTTGCTGGCGTTCGTGGCGGTGTTGTTCGCGCTGAGCCTGCCGTTTACCGGCCTGCAGCCGCTGTGGGAAACCCGCGCCGCGGCGAAGATCCTGATCGCGCTGGTGGCGGCCCTGGTGCTGTTCGTCAATGCCGTCTACCAGGATGGCAGCGCGACCGCGCCCTATCCGCAATGGCTGCGGCGGCTGATCGACACCGGCCTGCTGAGCCTGTCGCTGTACGCGCTGCTGGCGTTGTACGCGCTGTGGCTGCGCATCGACCAGTACGGCTGGAGCGCGGAGCGCTTCAACGGCGTGCTGGTGGCGGTGGTCGCCTGCGGCTACGCGTTCGGCTACGCGTGGGCGGTGCTGCACCCGGACGGGCGCTGGTTGGGGCCGCTGGCGCCGGTCAACCGGGTCATGTCCTGGGTGGTGATCGCACTGGCGTTGGCCACCAGTTCGCCGCTGCTGGACCCCTACCGCATCGTGGTCGGCAACCAGTTGCAACGCTTCGCCGACGGCCGCACCGCGGCCGCGGACGTGGATCTGTCCTACCTGCGCTTCGACAGCGGCCGCCGCGGTTACCAGGCGCTGCAGTCGCTGCACGACGCGCCGGGCTTCGCCGACGATCCGGCGCAACGCGAACGGCTGCAACGCATCCTGCAACGCACGCAGCGCTGGGGCGGCGACGGCGACGCCAGCGGCGAGCAGCGCGCGCAGGACCGCATCGCCGCTCCAGCCGAACTGCGCCAGCACATCCCGCTCGCCGCCGGCAGCGCCGATCCCGGCGATGGCTGGTGGCAGGCCTTGCTCGCCGGCACCCTGCACGACGGCGGCTGTCGCCAACGCGAGGACCACTGCGTGCTGCTGGTGCGCGATCTGGACGGCGACGGCAGCGACGAGGCGCTGCTGTGCAACGACAGCGACACCTTCGGCATGGCATGCCGGATCCATGCGCGCCGCCAGGACCGCTGGCAGGACGTGGCGCGCGTGCATTTCTCGCCCAGCTCGCCCGATCGCGCGGATGCGCCGTTCGACGCGCTGCGCGCCGGCAAGCTGGGATTGGTGCCACGGCGTTGGCCGGACCTGAGCTTGCCGGATGCGCAGCGCGCCGAAATCTCGCCCGAAGACCATGACCAGGACGACTGACGGAGTCCGCCCGACATGCCCAGCTATTGCGACATCGCCCCCGGCCACGCCTTGCATGGCCCGTACCACGACGCCGAATACGGCGTTCCGCAGCGCGCCGAACCCGACCTGTTCGAGCGGCTGGTGCTGGAGATCAATCAGGCCGGGCTGAGCTGGGAGCTGATGTTGAAGAAGCGTGCCGGCTTCCGTGCCGCCTACGCCGGGTTCGATGTGGACACGGTCGCCGGCTACGGCGAGGCCGACGTACTGCGCCTGCTCGACGACCCCGGCATCGTCCGCAACCGGCTCAAGGTGCACGCGGCGATTCACAACGCGCAGGTGATCCAGGGCCTGCGTGCCTCGCACGGCGGTTTCGCCGCCTGGCTGGATGCGCATCATCCGCGCGACAAGGCCGAGTGGATCAAGCTGTTCAAGCGTACTTTCCGTTTCACTGGTGGCGAGATCACCGGCGAGTTCCTGATGAGCCTGGGCTACCTGCGCGGCGCGCACCGCGAAGACTGCCCGGCGTTCGCGCGCATCGCGCGGCTGGATCCTGCATGGATGCGCGGCGCGTGAACCACGCTGCGGCGCGCCCTGCGCCTGCGCATGTCGACACGACCACCGCGCCCGCAGAACGGCGCCTGCAGCCAACGCCGCTCGCCTGCAACCAGCGCGCGACATGCTCCCCAGGGAGAGGGGTTGGGGTGAGGATCAGGCGCGAAGCGTCTCGCGGTGTTGGGCGCGCGAGGCGGCGCCCGTACCCTCATCCGGCGCTGCGGGGCACCTTCTCCCGACGGGAGAAGGAACAGGCACATGGCGATTTTTGGGCGCTCAGCGCACCTCGGCGATTTCCACACCGTCCATGCCCTGCGCCAGGGTCCTGGCGTCGCCGCCCTGGGCGAGCTTGATGCGCAGGCGCACTTCGTTCTGCGAGTCGGCGTGGCGCAGCGCGTCATCGTAGCTGATCTCGCCGGCCTGGTACAGCTCGAACAGGCTCTGGTCGAAGGTCTTCATGCCCAGGTTGGTGGATTCCTTCATCACGTCCTTGAGCTTGTGGATCTCGCCTTCGCGGATGTAGTCCTGCACCAGCGGCGTACCGAGCATGATCTCCATCGCCACGCGGCGGCTCTTGCCGTCGGGGCTCGGGATCAGCTGCTGGGCGACCACGCCGCGCATATTCAGCGACAGGTCCATCAGCAGCTGGCTGCGGCGGTCCTCGGGAAAGAAATTGATGACCCGGTCCATCGCCTGATTGGCGTTGTTGGCATGCAGGGTGCACAGCACCAGATGGCCGGTCTCGGCGAAGGAGATCGCGTGGTCCATGCCTTCGCGGGTGCGCACCTCGCCGATCATGATCACGTCCGGCGCCTGGCGCAGGGTGTTCTTCAGCGCGTTCTCCCAGCTGTCGGTGTCGATGCCGACTTCGCGCTGGGTGATGATGCAGCCCTCATGCTTGTGCACGAACTCGATCGGGTCTTCGATGGTGATGATGTGGCCGGTGGAATTCTGGTTGCGGTAGCCGATCATCGCCGCCAGCGAGGTCGACTTGCCGGTGCCGGTGGCGCCGACGAAGATGATGATGCCGCGCTTGGTCATCGCCAGGGTCTTGATCACCGGCGGCAGGTTCAGTTCGTCGACGGTGGGGATGCGCGTCTCGATCCGGCGCAGCACCATGCCGACCTGGTTGCGCTGGTAGAAGCAACTGACGCGGAAGCGCCCGACCCCGGCCACGCCGATGGCGAAGTTGCACTCGTGGGTCTTCTCGAATTCCTCGCGCTGCGCCGGGGTCATCACGTTCAGCACCAGGTCGCGGCTCTGCTGCGCGGTCAGCGGCGTCTGCGTGATCGGGGTGATCTTGCCGTGCACCTTGATCGCCGGCGGCATGCCCGCGGTGATGAAGAGATCCGACGCCTTCTGGTGCGCCATCAGTTTCAGGAATGAGGTGAAGTCGATGGTGCTCATTTGCAGGCTCCGGGACCCGGGACCCGGGACCCGGGACTCGAACGACGCAAGCCGCCGACTCCCGATCCTGCCCTGTCCACCCAATGAAAAATCAAACCGCGATGGATCGCTTTTCCGAGTTCCGAGTCCCCGGTCCCAGGTCCCGGCCTCACTCGAAGACCCGCTTGTCCTTGGCGTAGTCGCGCGCCTGGTTGCGGGTGATCAGGCTGCGCTTGACCAGATCCTGCAGGTGCTGGTCCAGGGTCTGCATGCCGTACTGCTGGCCGGTCTGGATCGCCGAGTACATCTGCGCCACCTTGTCCTCGCGGATCAGGTTGCGGATCGCCGGGGTGCCGACCATGATCTCCCACGCCGCGGTGCGGCCGCCGCCGACCTTCTTGAGCAGCGCCTGCGAGATCACCGCGCGCAAAGATTCGGACAGCATCGAGCGCACCATCGGCTTTTCGCCGGCCGGGAATACGTCGATGATGCGGTCGATGGTCTTGGCCGCCGAACTGGTGTGCAGGGTGCCGAACACCAGGTGACCGGTTTCCGCAGCGGTCAGCGCCAGGCGGATGGTTTCCAGGTCGCGCAACTCGCCGACCAGGATGATGTCCGGGTCTTCGCGCAGCGCCGAGCGCAGCGCTTCATTGAAACCGTGCGTGTCGCGGTGCACTTCGCGCTGGTTGATCAGGCACTTTTGCGAGGTGTGCACAAATTCGATCGGATCCTCGACGGTGAGGATGTGGCCGTATTCGTTCTTGTTGATGTAATCGATCATGCCGGCGAGCGTGGTCGACTTGCCCGAGCCGGTCGGACCGGTGACCAGGATCAGGCCCTGCGGCTGGTCGATCAGCTGACGGAAGATCGGCGGGCAACCGAGGTCTTCCAGGGTCAGCACTTCGGACGGAATGGTACGGAACACCGCACCAGCGCCGCGGTTCTGGTTGAACGCGTTGACGCGGAAGCGCGCCAGGCTGGGAATCTCGAACGAGAAGTCCACTTCGAGGAACTCTTCGTAGTCGCGGCGCTGCTTGTCCGACATGATGTCGTACACCAGCGCATGCACCTGCTTGTGGTCCAGTGCCGGGATGTTGATGCGGCGGACGTCGCCATCGACCCGGATCATCGGCGGCAGGCCGGCGGACAGGTGCAGGTCGGACGCTTTGTTCTTGACCGAGAACGCCAATAGTTCAGCGATATCCATACGCTGCTTTCCCCCTTGGGCTGCGACTGGAAGGATGATTCCCCGGGCGGCAGTATAGCGCCCTTCCCCATTGCCAGAAGCGCCGCCCGTGCCCCTCTCCCCCTTGCAGCAGATCCGCCTGGACATGGACCGCGCCGCGGCCTCCGCGCAGCGCCCCCCGGCCCGCTTGCTGGCCGTGTCCAAGACCCAGCCGGCCGCGGCGGTGGCCGCCCTCGCCGCGCAGGGACAGCGCGCGTTCGGCGAGAACTATGTGCAGGAGGCGGCGGTCAAGATCGCCGAACTGGCGCCGCTGCAGTTGCAATGGCATCTGATCGGCCACCTGCAGTCGAACAAGGCCGAGCAGGCGGCGCAGTTGTTCGACTGGGTGCAGACGCTGGACCGGGCCAAGCTGGTCGGCGCCCTGGCCAGGTACCGCCCCGCGTCGCGGCCGCCGCTGAACGTGCTGATCCAGGTCAACATCGACGACGAGGCCAGCAAGCACGGCTGCGCTCCCGCCGAGGTGGAGGCGCTGGCCGCGGCCATCGCCGCGCAGCCGGCACTGGCGCTGCGCGGGCTGATGGCCATTCCCGCGCCATGGCCGGACGCCGAGCGCCGCGGCGCCGCCTTCGCGCGCATGGCCGCGCTGTTCGAGCGGCTGCACGCCGCGTATCCACAGGCCGATACGCTGTCGATGGGCATGAGCGGCGACTTCGCTGCGGCGATCGCGGCCGGCGCCAATCTGGTGCGCATCGGCACCGCGCTGTTCGGCAGCCGCGCAGCGCACGCCGCACCCTGACGATGTCGCGCAAACGAGGAAGCTGTGGCAGCGGCAAGCGCGGCCGGACGCTTGTCTACGAAATATTCAAATGCGATTAAACGACATCGGAAATATGTCGTAGCTCAAACGCTTAAAAACCATGGCTTTTTCACTTGAAGCAAGCATCATGCAGGGATGGCATGTACAACCGTTAAGTCGGTCAAGGTTCTGACCCGGAAAACTCCGCTCAATGGCGGCGGAAGCGGGCTCTCCGCTGTCCATCGCCGAATGAGATCGGCACGCACGAAGTCAACCAAATGGAAGTCAACCAAATGGATGCATCGACCAGATTGCTGCTTGCTGCTTGTGTTGTCGGTTTTCTGCAGGTCCCGACCGCGATGGCGGCGCCGTTGGCGACAGGCGCTTGGAGCGCGGACGACCCTCTGATGACGCCTGCCGAAGCCAGCGCGCGCACCACGTGGCGCGACACCATGGCGCACCTGCCGCCCCCCGCGGAAGGCTGCTTCCACGCCACCTACCCCAACACCAACTGGCAAGCGGACACCTGCAAGACCTTGACCCGGCACATCCACCCGATCCCGCACCGCGTCCACTGGGGCGCGTCGGAAACCACCGGCAACACCTACGACTACGCCCTGCAGTCCAGCAGCCTGATCAGCAAGACCGTCGGCAGCTTCCCCCAGGTCAGCGGCGTCACCTCCGAAAAGGGCGTCGGCGTGGCTGCCTTCGGCGGCGGCGGCGTTCTCGGGCCCAACGAGTATTCGCTGCAGCTCAATTCCAACTACGACAGCACCACCAGCGTCTGCAACGGGCATTCCGGCTGCACGGTCTGGCAGCAGTTCGTGTACGCGACCGACTACGAGACCCAGGGCGAAGCGGCGGTGTTCATGCAGTACTGGCTGATCGGCTACGGTTCCAGTTGCCCGAGCGGCTGGTTCAGCGGTGGCGGCACGTATTGCTACCGCAACAGCAATGCGGTCAGCGCCCCCGACGTACCCGCGACGCAATTGGCCAACCTGAAGCTGACCGGCTCGGCGACGGCCAACGGCAACGACACCATCACCTTCGCCAACGGCAACACCGCCTACAGCGTCAGCGCCAAGGACAGCGTGGTCAAACTGGCGACGGTGTGGAAGCTGTCCGAGTTCAACGTGGTCGGCAATGCCGGCGGTTCGAGCGCGAATTTCAACTCCGGCTCGTCGATCACGGTCAAGGTGGCCGCCACCAACGGCTCCACCGCCGCACCGACCTGCGCCGCCAAAGCCGGCACCACCGGCGAAACCAACAACTTGAACCTGGGCAGCTGTTCCGCCGCCGGCGGCTCCACGCCGTCGATCACGTTCACCGAGGCCAACTGAGCCAGCCGCGCTGGCGATGCGGCCTGTCGCCAGCGCGGACCTCTCGGCAGGCGCCGCCCTACGCCCGCTCGCCGGCCGGCGGCGGCCGCACTGCCGCCACGCGACGCAGCCGCTACCATAGGGCTCCTCGCGTTCTTGGTGCCTGTCCATGCCCTCTGCCAGCTCCGGCTCACCCAGCGCCGACATCGCCTTCATCGGTGGCGGCAACATGGCCCGCAGCCTGATCGCCGGATTGGTCCGCCAGGGCATCGCAGCGGACACGATCCGCGTCGCCGAGCCGGTACCGGCACTGCGCGAGGCGCTGGCGGCGGACTACGGCGTGCACGCCGTGGCCGCGGCGGCCGAGGCCGCCGACGGCGCGCCGCTTTGGGTATTCGCGGTCAAGCCGCAGGTGCTGCGCAGCGTGTGCAACGAACTGAGCACGCTGGCCACGGCGCAGCGGCCGCTGCTGGTGTCCATCGCCGCCGGCATCACCACGCAGCAACTGGACCGCTGGCTCGGCGGCGGCCACGCCCTGGTGCGGGCGATGCCGAACACGCCCGCGCTGCTCGGCGCCGGCGTCACCGGCCTATACGCCAATGCCGGCGTCGACGCCGCGCAGCGCAGCCACGCCGAGCGCGTGCTGGCCGCCGCCGGGGTCAGCGTGTGGGTCGAGGACGAGGCGCTGATCGATGCGGTCACCGCGGTGTCCGGCAGCGGCCCGGCCTATGTGTTCCTGCTCGCCGAAGCGATGGAAGCGGCCGGCATCGCGCAAGGCCTGCCGGCTGCCGCGGCGCGCACATTGGTGCTGCAGACCATGCTCGGCGCGGCGCGCATGCTCACCGAATCCGGCGAGGCGCCGAGCGAACTGCGGCGGCGGGTGACCTCGCCCAACGGCACCACCCAGGCCGCGATCGAGACCTTCCAGGCCGGCGGCTTCGAAGCGCTGACCGCCACCGCCATCGCCGCCGCCGCCGCACGCGGCCGCGCACTGTCCGCCGCCAACGACTGACCGGAGCACCGCCGATGCCCAACCTGCCTGCCGCCGCGCTGTTGTGCCTGGCCCTGGCCGCCTGCTCGGCGCAGGACGCGCCGCGCCCCGCCACGCTGGTCGCGGCCACGCCCGCGCAGGCCGACCTGGGCGCGCTGCGCGTGCACTACAACGCACTGCCGACGCTGGCGCTGAGCGATGGCGTCGCGCGCCGCTACGGCATCGCCCGCGACGCCGAGACCGCGTTGGTGGTGATCGCCCTGCGCCGCGTGCAGGACGGCGAAGAACTGCCGGCCAGCGGCCAGGTCAGCGCCGTCGGGGCAGACCTCAGCGGCCGCCGGCACCCCATCGCAATGCGCGAAGCGGTCACCGACGCCTATACCGACTACGTCGGCACGGTGCGCATCAGCGAGCACGATCAGCTGAATTTGCAGGTGGACGTGCGCAGCGCCGATGGTGCGGGCACGGTGCGCTTCGCCCGCACGTTCTAGCGCGCCAGCGTTGCCGGTTTGCCGCTGCGCGCACTGTAGGAGCGGCTTCAGCCGCGACAGGATCTGTCGGTAACGCCGGTCGCGGCTGAAGCCGCTCCTACAACGTCCCTGCGCTTTTTCCCGCCGCGCGAAAGCCGCTCAGGGCGCTGTCCAGCGCTGCGGCCCGTCGCCCTGCGCGCCCAGCGCATCGGCCGGATTGCTCAGGCGGCAGCGGCGCAGCGACAGGCAGCCGCAGCCGATGCAGTCTGTGAGCTGATGGCGCAACTGGGTCAGCTGCGCGATGCGCGCGTCCAGTTCCTGGCGCCAGGCCGCCGACATCCGCGCCCATTCCGCCCGCGTGGGCGTGCGCGCATCGGGCAGTTGCGCGAAGGCGGCCTTGATGCTGTCCAGCGGCACGCCGACGCGCTGCGCGACGCGGATCACCGCCAGCCGCCGCAGCACGTCGCGCGCATAGCGGCGCTGGTTGCCGGCGCTGCGCAGGCTGTGGATCAGGCCCTTCTTCTCGTAGAAGTGCAGCGCCGAGACCGCCACGCCGCTGCGTTCGGCGACCTGCCCCACGCTCAGTTGCTCATGCATCGCTTGACCTCAAGTGCAGTTGAGGTTGCATGCTGCACGCCCATCGCCTGCCGCGCAACATCGCGCCAGCAGGCGATCATTTTCTTCCGCCATGAGCCCGCACCGATGCATCAGCGCGCTTCACCCGCAGGCGACCGCCGCAACGGCACGCTGGCGGCGATGACCTCCGCCCACACCGCTGCCGCCACTGCCGATTCGGTTCTGTCGCCGCACTATCGCGCAACCACGCTGGGCATGGTCGCGCTGGTCTCTCTGATTGCGTTCGAGGCGCTGGCGGTGGCCGCGGCGATGCCGACCGTGGCGCGCGAACTGGACGGCCTGCGCCTGTACGCGCTGGCGTTCGGCGGCACCCTGGCGACCAGCGTGATCGGCATGACCGTGGCCGGACGCTGCAGCGATGCGCGCGGCCCAGCGCTGCCGCTGTGGGCCGGGCTGGCCTGCTTCGTCTGCGGACTGTTGCTGGCCGGGTTCGCCTGCGGCATGCCGATGCTGCTGGCCGGGCGCCTGGTGCAGGGGCTGGGCGCGGGCGCGATCTCGGTGGCGCTGTACGTGCTGGTCGCACGGCTGTACCCCGAGGCGCTGCGCCCGCGCATCTTCGCCGCGTTCTCGGCCGGCTGGGTGGTGCCGTCGCTGCTCGGCCCCAGCATCAGCGGCCTGATCGTGGAGCATGTCGGCTGGCGCTGGGTGTTCCTGGCGGTGCCGCTGCTGGCGCTGCCGGCCGCATTGCTGCTGCGGCCGGCGTTGCGGCGCCTGCCCACGCTGGCCGCGGCGCCGTCGCCCAGCGCCGCGCCGATCCTGTGGTCGGCAGGGGCGGCGGCCAGCGTGTGTCTGTTGTACCTTGCCGGGCAGCAGCGCGGACTGTGGCTGCTGCCCGCAGTGCTGCCGGCGCTGGGCGGGTTGCTGCTGTGCGCGTGGCGGCTGTTGCCGGACGGCAGCTTGCGCGGCGCGCGCGGCCTGCCCAGCGTGATCGCCTTGCGCGGCGTGGCGGCGTCGGCGTTCTTCGGCTGCGAAGCGTTCCTGCCGCTGCTGCTGTCGCGCGAACGCGGCCTGTCGCCGACCTGGGCCGGGATCGCGCTGAGCATCGGGGCGCTGGGTTGGTTCGCTGGCTCCTGGTACCAGGGCCACGACGGCCAGCGCGGCTCGCGCCTGCGCCGGCTGCGCGGCGGCAGCGTGCTGATGCTGCTGGGCATCGGCGGCACCGCGCTGGCCGTGCTGCCCGGCGTGCCGGCCGCGCTGGCGATGCTCGGCTGGGCCGCCACCGGCCTGGGCATGGGCCTGATCTACCCGACACTGTCGGTGCTGACCCTGACTCTGTCGCCGCCGGCGCAGCAGGGCGCGAACAGTTCGGCGCTGCAGTTGAGCGAGGCGATCGCGGTGGCGACCACGCTGGCGGTGGGGGGCTCGCTGTTCGCGGCGCTGCTGGCGCAGTCGGTGACCGCCGCGTACCTGTCTACCTTCGCGGTGGCCGCCGTGCTGGCGCTGCTCGGGCTGGGCATCGCCGGCCGCACCCAGCCGGTGGCGCCGCGCTGAATCTGCAGCGGCGCAGCTAGCGGCGCTGCGCCCAGGCCTGCACGATGGCGGCGATCGCGCGCACGCCGTCGGTCAGCGCGGCCGGGCCGGGCTGCAGGATCAGCGGCGACTTGATCTCGAACAGCTGGCCGTCGCGCACCGCCGGGATCGCCGCCCAGCCCGGCCGCGCCGCCACCCGCTCGGGGCGGAAGCGCTTGCCGCACCATGAGCCGAGGATGATGTCCGGCGCGCGCCGCACCACGTCCTCGCCATTGGCCAGGATCCGCGCCTTGGCCAGCGGTTCGGCCGACAGCTCCGGGAACACGTCGTCGCCACCGGCGATGCGCACCAGCTCGGCGACCCAGCGGATGCCAGTGATGATCGGTTCGTCCCATTCCTCGACATACACCTTGGGCCGCCGCGGCAGCGCTGCGGCCTGCGCCGCGATCGCGTCCAGGCCGCGCTGCAGTTCATCGGCATAGGCCGCGGCGCGCGCGCCGGCGCCGACCAGCGCGCCGAGCCGGCGCACGTAGTCGAGGATGCCGTCGACGCTTCGGTGATTGGCGATCCACACCTCCACGCCGTTGCGCACCAGCGCGGCGGCGATGTCGGCCTGGATGTCGGAGAAGCCGATCGCCAGATCAGGCTGCAGCGCCAGGATCGTGTCGATGTTGGCGCTGGTGAAGGCACTGACCTTGGGCGTGTCGCGGCGCGCCTGCGGCGGACGCACGGTGAAGCCGCTGATGCCGACGATGCGCGCCTGTTCGCCGAGCGCGTACAGCGTCTCGGTGGGTTCCTCGGTCAGGCAGACGATGCGCTGCGGGCCCATGTCAGTCCGCCACCGGCATGCGGAAATACACCACGCGCTCGCTTTCCTCGAAGCCGCAGGCGCGGTGCGCAGCCTGCGCCGCGGCGTCGTCGAGCAGCGCATCGGAGGCCAGCTGGCTGCAGCCCTGCGCGCAAGTCCATTCCTGCACCTGGCGCAGCAGCGCGCGGCCGACGCCGCGGCCGCGCCATTCCGGCACCACGTACCAGCCTTCCAGAAACCCCACCGGCGAACTGTCGGTGCCGTTGACGTAGTCCTGGCGCAGGGTCACGTCGGCGAAGCCGATCGCGTGGCCGTCGCTGGCGAAGGCCAGGAAATTGGCCGCGTCCTCGCGTTGCAGCGCTTCGACCACGCCGCCGAAGGCATCGCGCTCGTCCGGCCACAGCGCCACCCGCAGCGCCGCCCAGGCGCGCAGGTCGGCGGCGACGGCGGCGCGGATCGAGTAGCCATCGCTCACGGGAACAGCATCCGCTTGGACCAGTGGCCGGCGGCGTCGGCGCTGTACTGCCAGCGCTCGTGCAGGCGGTACTTGCCGCCGTACCAGAACTCGAAGCTGCGCGGCACCACGCGGAACCCGCCCCAGCCATCCGGACGCGGCACCTCGCGGCCTGCGAAGCTGGCCTCGGCCTTGGCCACGCGCTGCTCGAACTCCTCGCGCGACTGCAGCGGGCGCGACTGCGCCGAGGCCCATGCGCCGATCTGGCTCATGCGCGGGCGCGAGGCGAAATAGGCATCGGCCTCGGCCGCGGCGACCAGTTGCACTTCGCCGTCGATGCGCACCTGCACGCCGTCCTCGCGCATGCGCCGCCACAGGAACAGCAGCGAGGCCTGCGGGTTGGCCTGCAGCTCGCGACCCTTCTGGCTGTCCAGATGGGTGTAGAACACGAAACCGCGCGGGTCGTAGGACTTGAGCAGCACCACCCGCGAGGACGGGCGCGCCTCCAGCGTGGCCGAGGCGACGACCATCGCGTTGTATTCGGCCTCGTCGCTGGTCCGCGCCTTCGCGAACAGGTCGGCGAACGTGGACAGGGCTTCGGCGTAGAGATCAGGCATGGCGGCAAGGCACTCGGCGGACGATGGCCCATTGTCGCGCCATGCACGGCGCGACGCACGCGGCGTCGCGTCGCGGCGCAGGGCCGGGCATGGCCTGCGCGGCGCACGCCACGCGCCGCGCGACCTGCAACCGGGCCTGCATGCAGGGCACGTCTGCTAGCATCGGCGGATGAATCCCGCCCCCAATCTCGTGCTGGTCGGCCCGATGGGAGCAGGCAAGAGCGTGATCGGCCGCCGCCTGGCCGAGCGCTTCAGCCTCGTCTTCGTCGACAGCGACCAGGCCATCGTCGAACGCACCGGCGCCAGCATCCCCTCGCTGTTCGAGCACGCCGGCGAAGCCGGCTTCCGCGAGCATGAACGCAGCGTGCTGGAAAGCGTGCTCAGCACCCCCGGCCACCTGATTTCCACCGGCGGCGGCGCGGTGCTCGACGCCGACAGCCGCCGCGAGATGCGCGAACATGGCTTCGTGGTCTACCTGCGGGTCAGCGTGGCCTCGCAGTTGCAGCGCCTGCAGCGCGACCGCAGCCGCCCGCTGCTGCAGCGCGGCGACCGCGAGCGGGTGCTGCACGAACTGCACGCGGTGCGCGAGCCGCTGTACCGCGACGTCGCCGACCTGATCCTGGACACCGACCACCTCAATCCCGCCGAAGCCACCGCGCAGCTGGTCGTGCGCCTGGCCGCGTCGTGGAAGCTTCCGGACCCCATTGCATGACTTTTTCCCAACGCAGCGTCGCGGTCGAAGGCGACCCGTCCTACACCATCCGCATCGGCCCCGGCCTGCTCGACGACGGCGCGCGCCTGGCCGAGCACGTGCGCGGCCGCCACGTACTGCTGCTCAGCGACAGCAACGTCGCCCCGCTGTACGCGGCGCAGGTGCGCCAGGCCTTGCTGGCCACGCGCCCGGAGCTGAAGATCGGGGTCTTCACGATCCCCGCCGGCGAGGCCTCCAAGACCCTGGACAACTTCGCCGCGGCGATCGCCGCGCTGGCCGAACTCGGCGCCACCCGCGACGCCTGCGTGCTGGCCCTGGGCGGCGGCGTGGTCGGCGACCTGGCCGGCTTCGTCGCCGCGTGCTGGATGCGCGGGGTGGACTGCGTGCAACTGCCGACCACGCTGCTGGCGATGGTCGATTCCTCGGTCGGCGGCAAGACCGCGGTGGACATCGCCCAGGGCAAGAACCTGGTCGGCGCGTTCCATCCGCCGCGCGCGGTGCTGGCCGACACCGCCACGCTGCGCAGCCTGCCGCCGCGCGAACTGCGCGCCGGCCTGGCCGAGGTGATCAAGTACGGCGCGATCGGCGACCCGCTGTTCTTCGAATGGCTGCACGCCGAACGCCGCGCGCTGCTGGCCGCCGAACCGGCGGCGACCGCGCAGGCGATCGCGCGCAGCTGCGAACACAAGGCCGAGATCGTGGCCCGCGACCCGCTGGAGAAGGGCGAGCGCGCGTTGCTCAACCTCGGCCACACCTTCGGCCACGCGATCGAGACCGAACAGGGCTACGGCGCGCCCGGCAACGCCAACCTCAACCACGGCGAAGCGGTGGCGGTGGGCATGGTGCTGGCGGCCAGGCTGTCGGCGCAGCTGGGCATGGCCACGGCGCAGGACACCGAACGGCTGCGCGCGCTGCTGGCCGACTACGACCTGCCCACCGCGCTGCCGGCCGGCCTGGCGCCGCAGGCGCTGCTGGCGCGGATGCGGCTGGACAAGAAGAACATCGCCGGACGCCTGCGGCTGGTGCTGTGGCGCGGCATCGGCCGCGCCGAGGTGGTGCCGGACGTGGACGAGGCGGCGGTGCTGGCGGTGCTGGACGCCGACTGACTCAGCGCTGCACGGTCTCCAGCGTCGCATCGCCACCCAGCGTGCGATACAGCGTCACCCGGTTGACCGCCGCGACCAGCTCGACCGCGACCAGGCTGCGTTGCGCCGCGTAGTAGCTGCGCTGCGCATCGAGATTGGACAGGGACGTCTCGACCCCAACGCGATAGCGCTGCTCGCTGAACTGGTAGGTGCTGGCGGAATCGGCGACCAGGCTTTGTTGCGCGCGCAACTGCGCATCGATGGTGCCGCGCCGCGCCAGCGCATCGGCCACTTCACTGAAGGCGGTCTGCACGGTCTTTTCGTAACTGGCCAGGGCGGCGTCGCGCTGCGCCTCGGTGTACCTCACATTGGCGCGCGCCGCACCGGCATCGAAGATGGCAGCGCTGGCGCCGGCACCCACCGAGCGGTTGAACGCGGCGTGCGCGAACAGCTCGGACAGCGCGGTGCTGGTCAGCCCCAGCAGGCCGGTCAGGCTGATGCGCGGGAACAACGCCGCCCGCGCCGCGCCGATCTGGGCGTTGACCGCGCGCAGTTCGTATTCGGCCTGCACCACGTCGGGGCGGCGCAGCAGAATGCGTGAGTCCAGTCCGGCGGGAAGCTCGCCGATGCGCGCCGCCGCGTCCTGGATCGACTCCGGCAACAGCGCGGAATTGACCGGGCCACCCACCAACAGCTGCAGCGCGTTGATGTCCTGGGCCATCGCCGTGGTCTGCTCGGCCAGGTCCGATTGCGCAGTGTGCAGCACCTGGTTGGCCTGATCCAGATCGGAGTGCGGGGTGATGCCGCCGTCGACCCGCTGCCGGATCAGCGCAACGCTGGCCTCCGCGCTGTGCGCGGTGTCCTGGGCGATCTTCAGCAGACTCCTGTCGCCGGCGTAGGTCAGCCACGCCGTGGCGATATCGCCGACCAGGGTCAGGCGCGTGGCGCGCGCGGCCGACGCCTGTTCCAGATAACGCTGTTGCGCGGCGGCGGTCAGCGCGCGCACCCGCCCGAACAGATCGAGCTCGAATGCGCTGACGCCGATGCCCACCGCGTAGTTGCTCGCATCGCCCTGCGAGCGCGCGTCCGCGCTTGCGTCCTGAGCGCTGGCGGCCAGCGGCGCCGCTCCCTTGCCGCGATAGGAACGCGTGTAGTTCGCGCTAGCGTCGATTTCGGGCAGCAAGGCGGCGCGCTGGATCCGGTATTGCGCCCGCGCCTGGGCGATATCGGCCACGGCGATCCGCAGGTCGCGGTTGTTGTCCAGGGCCTGCGCGATGACGGCCTGCAACCGCGGGTCGCCGAACAGCTGCCGATACGTGAGCGACGGCAGCGCGGCTTCGCGTTGCGCGAGGTAGGCATCGCCTGCCGGCCATGACGGCGGGATCGGCGACGCGGGGCGCACATAGGCCGGCGCCAGGCTGCACGCCGACAGCATGCCGGCGGCGATGAGCGCGACCGCGCGCATCAGGCCGGCTCCGGCAGCGACGGCGCAGGCGGCGGCGCGGTGCCGCCGCGACGCGCGCGGCGGCGCGCGCTCCATTCGGCCATCGCGATATGGAACGCCGGGGTCAGATACAGCGTCAGCGCCTGCGAGAACAGCAGGCCGCCCACCACCGCGATGCCGAGCGGGCGCCTGGCTTCCGCGCCGGCACCGAAGCCCAGCGCGATCGGCAACGAACCCAGCACCGCCGCCAGGGTGGTCATCATGATCGGGCGGAAGCGCACCGTCGCCGCTTCGAGCATGGCCGCACGCGGGCTTTTCCAGCGCGCGTCGCCGGAGCGTTCCAGGTCCAGCGCGTAATCCACCATCATGATGCCGTTCTTCTTGACCAGCCCGACCAGCAGGATGAGTCCGACGAAGCTGAACAAATTGAGCTCCTGGCGGAACAGCACCAGCATCAGGATGGCGCCGAACCCGGCAAGCGGCAGCGAGGTCAGGATGGTGATCGGGTGCAGCGCATTCTCGTACAGGATCGCAAGCACGCCGTAGATCAGCAGCACCGTGATCAGCAACAGCATCGGCAGCGTCTTCAGCGAGTTTTCGAACGCCTGCGCCGAGCCGGCGAACTGGCCGCTGATGGCCCGGGCATCGCCCTTACCCAGCGTCTGCGCCATCAGCGTGCCGATCCCGTTGGCGGCATCGCCCAGCGAGACGCCGGGCGCCAGATTCATCGACAGCGTCACCGCCGGCAGGCCGGCGTAGTGATTGATCGCCACCGGCCCCACCCCCATGCGCACGTCGGCCACCGCGCGCAGCGGCACCATCGGGCCGCCGGCCGCGGTCAGTACCGCGCTGGTGCCGGAACTGCTGTTGGAGGTCTGCGTGCCGATCGCGGTGATGCCCGGGTTCTGGTTGCCGTTGAACGACAACGCATCCAGAGCGTTGAGATCGGCCTGTGCCGATGGCGCGACCTGCAGCAGCACTTCGTACTGGTCGGTGTCGCCATAGATGGTGCTGATCTTGCGGCCGCCGTACGCGCTCTGCAGGGTGTCCTGCAAGCCGGCGGCGGTGACGCCCAGCGCCGCGGCCTGCTCGCGGTGCAGGATCACCTCGATCTGCGGATTCTTGAGCTGCAGGTCGCTTTGCAGATCCTGTACGCCGTCAACCCGCCCGATGTCCTGCAGGATCGCGTCCGACTGCGCGTACAGCGCCTTCTGATCGGTCGACTGCAACACGTACTGCAGCGAGCCGTTGGAGGCCGTCGGCCCCATGTCGATCGCCGGCGGATTGCGCATGTTGAGGGTGATGCCCTGGATCCCGGCCACCTGCTTGCGCACCGCCTGGATGACCTGTTCCGCGGTGCCGCTGCGCTCGGACAGCGGCTTGAGCCCGATCAGCAGGCGCCCGCTGTTGCTGAGCGTGTTGTCCGAGCCGATCACCGACTCCACATTGGCGACGTTCGGATTGCGCTGGATGATCTTCACCACCGCGTTCTGCTTGGCCAGGAAATCGGCGAAGGCGGTGCCTTCGGGGACGCGGGTATCGCCGTCGATCTTGCCCGAATCGACCTGCGGGATGAAGCCCTTCTCGACGATGGCATACATGCCTGCGGTGCACACCAGCGTGGCGATGCCGATCGCGGCCATCAGGCCGATGCGCTGCGTGGACCATTCCAGCGAGCGGGCGTAACCGCGCTCGGAAGCCTCGACCAGCCGATCGAAGCGCTCGAACACCCAGCCCGCACTCTTCTTCGGATCCAGCCAGCGGCTGGCGAGCATGGGCGTGAGGGTCAGCGAGACGATCCCGGACAGGATCACCGCGATCGCGATCACCATGCCGAACTCGGAGAACAGCCGCCCGACCAGCCCGCCCATGAACACGATCGGCAGGAACACCGCCGACAGCGACAGCGTCATCGACAGCACGGTGAAGCCGATCTCCTTGGTCGCGGCGATGGCCGCGTCCATCCGGCTGGCGCCCTGTTCGGCGTGGCGGACGATGTTCTCGATCACCACGATCGCATCGTCGACCACGAAACCGACCGACAGGGTCAGCGCCAGCATTGAAATGTTGTCGAGGCTGAAATGCAGCAGGCGCATCACCGCGAAGGTACCGATCAACGAGGTCGGCAGCGCCAGGGCGACGATCAGCGTCGCCATCCAGCTCCTGAGGAACAGCAGGATCACCACGATCACCAGCAGCAGCGAGCCGAGCAGCGTCCACTCGACGTCCTCCACCGACGCGCCGATATAGTCGCCACGGTCGTAGAGCACGTCGAGTTGGGCATCGCCGGGCAGCTGCGCGCGGATCGCGGGCAGCGCCGCCTGGATGCCACGGGTCACCGCCAGCGTGTTGGCGCCCGGCTGGCGATGGATGTTGATCTCGATCGCGCGCTGGCCGTTGAGATAGGCCGCGGTCTGCAGGTTCTCGACGCTGTCCTGGGCATGGCCGATGTCGCGAAAGCGCACCGGCGCGCCGTCCGCATAGGACAGCACCATGTTGTCGAAGTCGGCCGCGCGCTTGAGCTGGCCGTCGGCGCGGACGGTGTAGGAACGCGCCCGCCCCATCAGCGTTCCCGCCGGCGCGTTGCTGTTGCCCGCCTGCACCGCGGAAACGATCTGGTCGAAGCCCATGTGGTGGGCGGCGAGCAGGTACGGATTGACAAACAGGCGCACCGCATACTTCTGCGCGCCGTTGACGTCGATCTGTCCTGCGCCCGGCACCGACGCCAGGCGCAACGCCACGCGATCCTTGGCGAACTGGTTGAGCAGCGGCAGCGCGATCGTCTTCGAGCGCACGATCAGATGCATGATCGGGGCCGCGCTGGGATCCTCCTTCTGGATCTGCGCCGGGTTGATTTCGCGCGGCAGCAGGCCGGCCGCCTGCGACACCGCGTTCTGCACATCCTGCGCCGCCGCATCGACATTGCGGCTCAACGCGAACTGCAGGACGACGCGCGTGCTGCCGACGCTGCTGGTCGAGCTCATCGTCTCCAGCCCCGGCAAGCCGCTGAACTGGCGTTCCAGCGGCGTGGCCACTGCCGCGGCCATGGTCTCGGGATTGGCCCCCGGCAGCGACATGTTGACGGTGATGGTCGGGAAGCTGACGTCGGGCAGCTCGCTCACCGGCAGGGCGAAATACGCCATGCCGCCGGCCAGCACCAGGGCGATCATCAACACCGACGTCATCACCACGCGGCGGATGAACACGGCCGATAGATTCACGCGTGCTGCCCGGTGGCCGCCGCGCCTTGTCTGGCAGGCAGGTCGTTCGATTGCACCGCCGCGCCATCGCGCAGTTCGTTGGGAACGGTCAGGATGACGGTATCGCCCTTGCGCAAGCCCTTGCTGATCACCGCCTGCCCATCGACCATCCGCGCCACGGTCAACGGCCGCGCCATCGCCCGCCCGTTCACCACGCAGTACACATACGGACCCTGCTGCCCCTGCTGCAGCGCGCCTTCGGGGACGGACAGGGTCTGCGGATCCTCCGCCAGGATCACCCGGACGCTGACGAACTGTCCGGGCCACAGCGTCGCGCCGGCATTGGCGAACCGCGCGCGCAGTTCCAGCGTGCCGCTACTGCTGTCGAATGCGTTATCGAGAAACGCCAGCCGGCCGCGGTCGAGCACGCTGGCGCTCACCGCATCCAGCGCCAGCACCGTCAGTCCAAGGCCATCGCGTCCTGCGCGTGCCGCGCGCACCGCATCGACCTGCACGTGAGCGAGCGCGAAGCGCACGTCGATGGGCGCGTTCACGTTGATCGTCAGCAGGGCCGTGCTGGAACCGCTCGACACCAGATTGCCCGGCTTGACCCCGATGGCGCCGGCGCGGCCGTCGATGGGCGCGCGAATCTCGGTGTAGGCCAGCGACAGCCGGGTCTGCTCGACCTGGGCCAGATCGACCGCGACGGTCCCGCGCAGCGAGCGCAGCGTGTCGGCCGCGGTGATGTAGGTCTTCGGATCCACCGCGCCGGTCTTGGACAGCTTGCTGTAGCGCGCTTCCGTGTCGGCCGCATCCGCGGCGAGCGCCTGGTCGCGCGCCAGGGCGGCGCGGGCCTGCGCCAGCGTGGCGCGCAGCGGCCGCGGGTCGATGGTGAACAGCAGTTGCCCGGCGCGGACCTGTTCGCCGTCGTGGATCAGCACCGACTGCAGCACGCCGTCGGTCTGCGGCCGGACATCGACGTTGTGCGGCGACACGATGATGCCGGAGGTTTCGATGATGTCCGGCACCGTGTGCGGCGCCACCGTGATCGTCTGCACCCGCAACGGCTCGGGCGCTGGTGTCGGCTGACGGCGATGTCCGATCCAGTAACAGATGCCGACGATCACCAGGCACAGCGCGGCCAGTCCCGACAGGACCGCCATCCGCCCCGCGCCGCGCTCGGCGCGGGCCATGGCCGGCCCGCCTGCGCCCTGGCCGCTGGCGGGCATCGCCGCGCCGGGATCGCGGCAGCCGGCGCGCGTGGCGGGAAGTCCCGCGCCGGCATCGGGGTGCCGCCCAGGAAACCACTCATTGTTCTGGCTTTGCATACCGTTGCGTCCGCACTTGTGATGAATGACCATGCCGCGACACCAGGAGCTGTGTGCGCACGCAACGGCATGACGTCTGCCTATGAGACTACAGGCGCGGTCACGGTATCGTGATAGGACGCCGATTGCAGCAGGCGACGACGCAAGTCCCGGACGCTACGGCAGACGATCACCCTGAGACGGTGCGGGCCGCCGCCGCGACGCCCCGCTCGGCCGGATGCTGCAGCGGCGGGAGCGCCGCTGCGGCTGGGCGCGGATGTGCGGCTGCGCCAGCGCCGTTCATCCGGCATTTCCGCTTGCCCGGGGCCAACGTGATGCAGTGGCGGCCGCTCCAGCGCCTGGTGCGCGAGCGGAAGTTGCGGCACAGCGCCCACTTGGCGTTGCAACGCAGCGCCTGCGACGTCGCGCTGCGCCAGCGGTTCGCACGCCCTTGTCCTGACGCCGAGGGTTCCGCACCGGCCGACCACGGCCCGCTGCGTTGCGACGATCGCGCAACCTCGCGCGCACTGGCAACGGCTACAATCGGCTCATGCGCGTCTTCCTCCAGCAACGTCCCGGCGGCAACGAGCCGCCCCGCTACATCCAGCTGACCCTGCAACCGGACCTGTTCGGCGGCTGGGAGCTGTTGCGCGAGACCGGCCAGATCGGCGGCCGCGCGCAGCTCAAGCGCGAGCAATACCTGCTGCAGGACGCCGCCCACGCCGCCTTCGAGAAAGCCCGCGATGCGCAACTCAAGCGCGGCTTCCAGGTCATGTTCACCCGCGGCGCCGACGCCCCGCGCTAAGGAAACCCCCATGCTCAAGAACGACCGTCTGCTGCGCGCCCTGCGCCGCGAACCCGTGGACCAGACCCCCGTGTGGCTGATGCGCCAGGCTGGGCGCTACCTGCCCGAGTACCGTGCCACCCGCGCACGCGCCGGCAGCTTCCTGGCCATGGCCAAGAACCCTGAACTGGCCTGCGAAGTGACCCTGCAGCCGCTGGCGCGGTTCCCGCTGGACGCGGCGATCCTGTTCTCCGACATCCTCACCATCCCCGATGCGATGGGCCTGGAGTTGTATTTCGTCGAAGGCGAGGGTCCGAAGTTCAAGCACCCGGTGCGCGACGCGGCGGCGATCGCCCGGCTCGGCGTGCCGGACATGGAGACCGAACTGCGCTACGTGATGGATGCGGTGCGGGTGATCCGCCGCGAACTGGACGGCAGCGTGCCGCTGATCGGCTTCTCCGGCAGTCCGTGGACGCTGGCCTGCTACATGGTCGAGGGCGGCGGCAGCGACAACTATGCGCGGATCAAGGCCATGGCCCTGAACGACCCGGCGGCGCTGCACCAGTTGCTGTCGGTCAACACCGATGCGGTGATCGCCTACCTGGCGGCGCAGCGCGCGGCCGGCGCGCAGGCGCTGCAGGTGTTCGACACCTGGGGCGGCGTGCTCAGCCCGGCGATGTACCGCGAATTCTCGCTGCCCTACCTGCGGCGCATCGCCCGCGAACTGCCGCGCGGCGACGGCGCCGAGCGCACCCCGCTGATTCTGTTCGGCAAGGGCAACGCGCCATACCTGGAAGAGCTGGCCGCCTCCGGCGCCGAAGGCCTGGGCGTGGACTGGACCGTCGACCTGGCCGAGGCCGCGCGCCGCACCGGCGGCCGCGTGGCGCTGCAGGGCAACCTGGACCCGGCCACGCTGTACGGCGCGCCGGCGGCGATCGAGCGCGAGGTGCAGCGCGTGCTGCGCAGCTACGCCGACGGCAATGGCTCGGCGGACGGCCACGTGTTCAACCTCGGCCATGGGCTGTCGCCGGACATGCAACCCGAGCACGTCGGCGCGCTGGTCGCCGCGGTGCAGGCGCACAGTCGCCGCACGCAGGCATAGCCCCGCGCAGCAAACCGTCGCAACACGCGCTCCCGCCATCACGCAGTCGGGACTGAAGCCCCTCCCACAGTGCACCCGGCCAGCGCGCCGCAAGTCCCTGTAGGAGCGGCTTCAGCCGCGACGAACGAAGCGGTGGACGCAACCGGTTCGAACAGCGTCGGTACTGAAGCCCTCCACACGAACCACGACAGCATGTCGCGCGCGATGCCTTGATCCACCATCGCGGCCGGGCTGCAGCATGCGCAGCGCACCACAACCGCCCGCTGCTGCACGGCGCCTCGACGCGCTCTGCGCGATCCTGTCCGCCCTTCGCGTCGCCGTGCGTGCCGATGTCCGCGCCTTCTTCCGATCCGATCGCCGTTCCGACATACCGTAGTTTCCGGCCGCTGCTGTGGCTGGTGTCGCTGGCCATTTTCATGCAGATGCTGGATGCGACCATCGTCAACACCGCGTTGCCGGCGATGGCGCTTAGCCTGGGCGAGAGCCCGCTGCAGATGCAGTCGGTGGTGTTCAGCTATGCGTTGGCGGTGGCGATGTTCATCCCCGCCTCGGGCTGGATCGCAGACCGCTACGGCACGCGCCGCACCTTCCTGACCGCGATCGTGCTGTTCACCCTCGGCTCGCTGCTGTGCGCGGCCGCGCCACGCCTGCCCTACCTGGTCGCCGCGCGCGTGCTGCAGGGCATCGGCGGGGCGATGCTGCTGCCGGTCGGACGCCTGTCGGTGATGCGTTCGGTGTCGCGCGCGCAGTTCCTCAACGCGATGAGCTTCATCGCGATCCCGGCGCTGATCGGGCCGCTGGTCGGGCCGACCCTCGGCGGCTGGCTGGTGCAGGTGGCCTCGTGGCACTGGGTGTTCTTGATCAACCTACCGATCGGCGCGCTCGGCTTCGTGGCGGCACTGAAGGTGATGCCGGATTTCCATGGCGAGCAGCGCACCCGCTTCGACCTGATCGGCTATGCGATGCTGGCGTTCGGCATGATCGCGCTGTCGCTGGCGCTGGACGGGATCTCCGAGCTGGGCCTGCGCCATGCGTGCGTGATGCTGCTGGCCATCGCCGGCCTGGCCGCGCTGATCGGCTACTGGCTGCACGCGGCCAATGCACCGGCAGCGCTGTTCCCGCTGCATCTGTTCAAGGTGATCAGCTTCCGCATCGGCATCCTCGGCAACCTGTTCGCGCGCGTGGGCAGCGGCAGCATGCCGTTGCTGATCCCGCTGCTGCTGCAGGTCGGCCTGGGCATGAGCCCAATGCGCGCGGGCCTGATGATGATCCCGGTGGCGCTGGCCGGCATGGCCTCAAAGCGCGCAGCGGTGAAGCTGGTGCAGCGCTGCGGCTACCGGCGGGTGCTGATGATCAACACGGTACTGGTCGGCCTGGCGATGGCCAGCTTCGTGCTGTTCGACACCGGCCAGCCGCTGGGCTGGCGGCTACTGCAGCTGGCGCTGTTCGGCGCGGTCAACTCGTTGCAGTTCACGGTCATGAACACGGTGACGCTACGCGACCTGGACAGCGACCAGGCCAGCGCCGGCAACAGTCTGCTGTCGATGGTGATGATGCTGGCGACCGGCTTCGGCGCCGCCGCCGCGGGCAGCCTGCTGGCGGCGTTCAACGACCACCTCGGCGACAGCCACGGCGCCACTGCCGCGCTGCACGCGACCTTCGTCTGCGTCGGCGCGATCACCCTGACCTCGACCCTGATCTTCTGGCAGTTGCCGGACAGCCGGCCGCATCCGGACAAGCAGGTGGAGGAAGTGGCGGAGTAGCCGGGACTGGGGACTGGGGACTGGGGACTCGGGACTCGCGGGGAGCACCGCGGCGGCAGCTCTACGCAGTCCGTCAAACGATCAGCTGCGACATCACGCTTTTTTGAGTCCCGAGTCCCGAGTCCGGCTACCGAGTCCCGAGTCCCGGCTCCACCACCGCCTCGATCGCCTCGGCCAGCATGTCCCCCGTCACCGGCTTGCGCAGGAAGCCGTCGAAGCCGGCCGCGCGCGCCTGCGGTTCGGCATCGGCGTCGGCACGTGCGGTGACCGCGATCAGCGGCATCTCGTAGCCGAACACGCGCAGCTGCCGCGCCAGCGCCAGGCCGTCCAGGCCTGGCAGGTCCAGGTCCAGCAAGGCCACGTCGAAGCGGGCGCCGGCCGCTTCGGTCAGCGCCGCCAGAGCGTGCGCGGCATGGGTGATGTGGTGCCCGCGCGCGCAGAGCAGGCCGCTGACGACCTCGGCGACGGTGGGGTCGTCCTCGACCAGCAGGATGCGCAGCGGCTGCGTCGGCGCCTGCGTATCGCGCTCGCCGCGGGTGCCGGCGGGCAGCGCTTCCGGGATCCACGGCAGCAGCAGGTCGACGATGAAGCGGGTGCCGACGCCGAGCTTGCTGTGCAACTCCACGCGCCCGCCCATCGCCACCGCCAGTTCCTGGCAGATCGCCAGACCCAGGCCGCTACCGCCGTAGCGCGCGGCGGTGCGCGCGCCGTCGGCCTGCTCGAAGCGCTGGAACAGCCGCGCCTGCTGTTCGACATTGATCCCGGGACCGGTGTCGGCGACTTCGAAACGCACGACCTGGCGATCGTGCAGCGGCGCCACGCGCAAGGTCACGCTACCGTGATCGGTGAACTTGATCGCGTTGTTGAGCAGGTTCAGCAGGATCTGCCGCACCCGCGTCGCATCGCCGTTGGCAGTCACCGCGGCCGGCATGGCGTTGTCCAGCGCGAACGCCAGGCCGCGGCTGTGCACCATCGGCGCCATCATCGCCTCCAGTTCGACGATCAGCTGGCCCAGGTCGAACGGCTGCTGGTCCAGTTCCAGGCGGCCGGCCTCGATCCGCGCCAGGTCCAGCGCGTCGTTTACCAGGCGCAGCAGGTGCGCGCCGGCGCGGCGGATCGAGTCGGTATAGCCGCGCTGCTTGGGATCCAGCGGCGTGGCCAGCAGCAGTTCGCTCATGCCCAGCACGCCGGTCATCGGCGTGCGCACCTCGTGCCCGAGCGTGGCCAGGAAGCGGGTCTTGGCCAGCGAGGCCTGCTCGGCCAGCTCCTGCTTGTGCAGGGCCAGCTGCCACGCGTTGCGCCGACGCAGGCGGCGCCGGTACAGGTAGGAGGCCCGCCACAGCGCCAGCACGGCCAGCACGGCCAGCATGGCCAGGCCCCAGGGGCTGCGCCACCACGGCGGCAGCACGCGGAAGCGAAGCGCGATGACCTTCGACCACACTTTGTCGGCGGTGCGCGCTTGCATTTCCAGGGTGTAGTGGCCGGACGGCAAGTGCGAGAACAGGCGCTCGCCGCTGGCGCCGACATCCACCCAGTCCGGGTCGTAGCCGCTGAGCCGGAACCGGTAGGTGTTGGCGTCGGTATCGGAGAACGACAACAGGCGCGCGACCACATGCAGGTCGCGGTCGCCTTCCTGCAGCACGATGCTGCCGGCATGCAGCAGATCCAGCGCGCGCTCGCCGCGGCGCACGCCGATGCGCTCGATCACCAGCGGCGGCTGCCGCCGCGACGGCACCACCTGCGACGGCTCGAACAGCACCATCCCGTCCGGGGTGCCACCGAGGATCTGCCCGCTGCGCGCCTGGATCAGGGTCTGGGCGCGGAATTCCTGGTTGGGCAGGCCGTCGTGCACGCTGTAGGAGCGGATCGCCTTGCTCGCCGGATCGACCCGGATCAGGCCGCGCACGCTGCTCAACCAGGCCACGCCGCTGGCATCGACCACGATGCCGTTCGGCGCCAGCGACGGCAACTCCTGCTCGGCATCGATGCGGTCGAGCAGGTTCAGCCGCTCGCCGTCCCACAGATAACGTTCCAGGCGGCCGAGGCTGGCCAGCCACACCACATTGCCATCGGTGATGGTGAAGGCGCTCAGCGGCCGCTCCGGGGCGCCCGGCACCGGCACGAAACGCGCGCGGGCCGGGTCCCAGGCCAGCATGCCATGCTGGCCGAGCAACCAGGGCTGGCCCAGCGGGCCGGGCCGCGCAGCGTCCACGGTCAACTCCATCGGCAATCCGTCGGCGCCAGGGGCGATATTGCGCAACACGTGCCCTTCCAGGTCGCGGACCTGCGCGCCACCGATCTCGCCGAACAACCACACGCGCTCGTCGCTGCTGACCATCATTTGATACATGTAGCCGGGCATCGGCGCATCGGCTCCGTCCTGCTTGCCCCAGCGCCGCACCTCGCCGCTGACCGGGTCGTAGCGCAACAGCCCCGCCAGCGCCGCCACCCAGACCCGGCCCTGGCCGTCCTCGACTAGCGCGAGCGACCAGTCGCGCCCGAACAGCGCGGTGATGTGGTGGCGCACCACACCGGTGCCAGGATCCAGCTTGTCCAGCACGCCGCGCGTGCCCGCCAACCACACCTCGCCATCGCGCGAGGCGGCGGTCGCCATCACGTAGGGATTGCCCATCGAGTCCGGATCGTCGACCCGATACGACAGCACCGAGAACTGCCGCCAGTTGGCCGGCAGATACCACAGGCCGGCGTTGAAGCTGGCGAACCACAGATCGCCTTCGCGGCCCTCGAACGCCAGCGACCAATTGGGCTTGACCAACCCGTGCGCGGAATTGCTGTACAGAGGCACGTTGAGGATATGCCCGGCATCGCCCTCGCGGCCAAGGCCGTCCATGGTGTCGAACCAGCGATTGCCGTGGCGGTCGTGGACCAGCATCCCCAGCACGTTCTCGCTCGGCATGTTGCGCCAGTACGGCGCCACCGCGCTGCCGTCGGCGCGCAGCAGGCGCGTACCGCCCTGGCTGGTCACCCACACGCTGCCGTCGCGCTCGGGAGTCAGCCCCTGCACCTCCAGACGCGGCAGCGCCGACGCCGGCAAGCGCTCGAAATCGTGCCCGGTCCAGCGCGCCAGGCCACCGCGCGTGCCCACCCACAGCGTGCCGTCGGGCGTGGTCGCCAGCGAGATCACCACCGGCGACGGCAGGCTGCGCTCGTCGCCCGGCATCGGCATGTAGCGGCTCAGTTTGCCGTCCGCCTGCAGCCGGTGAAGGCCGCCGTTGGCGGTGCCGAACCAGATGCTGCCGTCGGGGGTGGAGGTGATCGCCCAGACCGTGGCGCCGCCGATCTGCGGATAGTTGCTGCGGTCGTAGTAGCGGAACGTGCGCCGGTCCGCCGAGAGCATGCCCAGGCCGGCATTCTGAGTGCCGAACCACACCCGGTTCTGCGCATCGACATGCACGGTCCAGATCTTGTTGTCGCGCAGCCCGTCCTCGATCCGCCAGATGCGGTAGCCGCGCCCATCGAAGCGCGCCAGGCCGTCGCTGCTGGCCAGCCACAGGTAGCCGAGCCGGTCTTCGGCAAAACCGTTGATGCTGTTGGACGGCAAGCCGTCGGCCACGGTCAGCTGGCGCGGCTGCGGGGTCGGCGGCACCGCCGCCACGGCAAGCGCCGACCACAGCAGCAGCAGCCATCCCAAGATCCTTCTGGACCGCATCGTCATCTCCCTGTGCATGGACGCCGGGTCTGCCAACGTCCGCCGCCATCGTCGGCGATAAGCGCCGCCGCTGGCAACCGACGGGTGGTGGGGTGTGGGACTCGGGACTCGAAAAGCGGCGCAGGCGTTGCCTGCGAATCCGCTGCAGCCCTTACGCTTTCCGGGTCCCCAGTCCCGAGTCCCGAGTCCCGGCCTCCACATCCATCACTCTCCAAATCGCCTCAGCCAACATGTCGCCAGTGACAGGCTTACGCACGAAGCCGGCCAAACCGGCCGCCTTGGCCGCGGCCTCGGCCTCGCCGTCGGAACGTGCGGTGACCGCGACCAGTGGGAAGTCGTAGCCGAGCGCGCGCAGCTGCCGCGCAAGCGCCAGGCCGTCGAGCGCCGGCAGGTCCAGGTCGAGCAGGCCCAGGTCGAAGGTAGCCTGGCTGACCTCGGTCAGCGCTTCCAGGCCATGCGCGGCGCAGGCCACGTAGTGGCCGCGGCTGCGCAGCAGTTCGGCCATCACCTGGGCCACGGTGGGTTCGTCCTCGACCAGCAGGATCCGCAGCGGCGCCTGCACCCGCGCCGGCAGCGGCACCACCGTCAGCGCCTCGGCAGGCCGCAGCTGCCAGCGCAGCGGCAGCGTCACCCGGAAGCGCGCGCCATGCCCGAGCCGGCTGTCCACCTGGATGCGCCCGCCCATCGCCATCGCCAGTTCCTGGCTGATCGCCAGGCCCAGCCCGCTGCCGCCGTAGCGGGCGGCGGTGCGCGGGCCTTCGCCCTGTTCGAAGCGCTGGAACAGCCGCGCCTGCTGCTCGGCGCTCATGCCCGGGCCGGTGTCGGCGACCTCCACGCAAAGCCCGTGCCCGCTCTGCAGCGGCGACAGGTGCAGCGTGACCGAGCCGCTGGCGGTGAACTTGATCGCATTGCCGACCAGATTGAGCAGGATCTGCCGCACCCGCACCGCGTCGCCGTTGACGGTCACCGTACCCGGCAAGGTGTCGTGGCATTCGAAGCGCAGCCCGCGCGCCTGCGCCAGCGGCGCCATCAGGTTCACCACGTCGGCGATCAGCGCCTGCAGCGCGAACGGCTGAAGGTCGAGCTGCAGGCGCCCGGCCTCGATCCGCGCCAGGTCCAGCGCGTCGTTGACCAGATGAAGCAGATGCGTGCCGGCACGGCGGATCGATTCGGTATAGCCGCGCTGTTTCGGATCCAGCGGCGTGGCCAGCAGCAGTTCGCTCATGCCGAGCACGCCGGTCATTGGCGTGCGCACCTCGTGCCCGAGCGTGGCCAGGAAACGCGTCTTGGCCAGCGAGGCCTGCTCGGCCACTTCCTGCTTGTGCAGCGCCAGCTGCCAGGCATGCTGGCGGCGCAAGCGACGGCGGTAGGCGCGCAGCGACAGCAGCACCAGCAAGGCGCCGGCGGCAAGCAGCCCGGTGATGCCCCAGACGCTGCGCCACCACGGCGGATACACCCGGAACGGCAGCCGCAGCGTCGGCGACCAGGCGCCGTTGCGGGTGCGCGCCTGGACCTCGAGCACATGCGCGCCAGCCGGCAGCTGCGGCAGCATGCGCTCGCCGGCGGCACCGACCGCGACCCAGTCGCGGTCGTAGCCGGACAGGCGGAAGCGGTAGCCGATGCCCTCCGGATCGACGAACGAGAGCAGCCGCGCCACCACGCGCAGGTCGCGGTCGTCCGGCTGCAGGGCGAAACCGCCGCTTACCGGCAGCGCCAGCAGGCGCTCGCCGCGGCGCACCTGCACGCTCTCCACGCTCAGCGCCAGCGGCACCGACGGCGGGTCCGGCAGGCGCGTGTCCAGCAAGGCCACGCTGCCGTCGGCGGTGGCCGCCAGCAACACCCCGTCGGCCGCCATCAGCAGCCCGCGCTTGACCACTTCCTGGCTGCTCAGGCCATCGCGCGCGCCGAACGCGCGCACCGCCGGCAGGTGCCGCGGATCGATCCGGAACAGGCCGCGGCGCGTGCCCAGCCAGGCGCGCCCCTGCTGATCGACGACCAGGCCCTGCGACTCGGTCGCCGGCACGCCCTCGGCGGCCGCATAGCGCTGCAGCTGCCGCCAATGCCCGCCCTCGCGGCGCCACAGCTCGAGGCCGGACAGGCGATGCAGCCACAGGGTCTGCGCATCGGCGAAGGCGAACGACTGCACCCGTTCGCCATCGAACTCCGGCGGGGCGCGAAACTTCCCGGCAGCGGCGTCCCAGTAGTGCAAGTGCTCGGCGGCCAGCCACGGCGTGCCGTCCGGCGCCAGATCGAACGCGGCGATATCGGCGGCGGCGGCCAAGCCGCGCTGCGGACCGTGGATGTTGTCCAGCACGTGGCCGTCGGCGAGCGAACGCACCTGCACGCCGAAGATGGGCACGGCCACCCACAGGCTGCCGTCGGCCCGCTCGCGCAGCCAGACGCTACCGCCGATTTCGGGGGTCGGGTCGCGCGCCGACTTGCGGCTCCATCTCTGCAACGCGCCAGCGCCGGCCGGTCTGCGCAACAGCGTGCCGTTGCTGCCCAGCCACAGCATGCCGGCGGCGTCATGCAGCACCGACATCAAGCGGGTGCCGAGCAGGCCGGAGGCCCATGCCGGTTTGCTCAGCTCGCCGCTGGACGGTTGCAACCGGTAAACGTTGCCGCCGGCCCCGGTCAGCCATGCCCCGCCATCGCGGGCCGGCGCCAGGCCCGCGTACAGGTCCGGCGCCAGGCCGTGCGACGGCCCCAGCACCGCCAGCCGCCGCCAGTCCGGACGCAGGTAGCCCAGGCCGCGAGTCGGCAACGACACCCATAGCCCGCCTTCCTTGTCGCGCAGCATGCTCGCCACCACGTTGGCGCCGGACACCGCCGCCTCGCCTTCGCTGATGTGGCGCAACGCACCGTCGGCCGGCTTGTGCCACAGGCCCTGGCCGTTGCCCAGCCAGTAACCGCCGCTGCCGTCCTCGGCCATGCACAGCACCCCGCCCGGCAGTGCGCCGGTCCAATCGGCACGCTGCCAACGCCCGTCGTGACCGAGCCGGTACAAGTCCATGTTGATGCCGACCCAGATCCCGTCGGACAGCGCGACCAGCGCCGACAGCCGCTGCTGCGTGCCATCGCTACCGGGCAGCCGATAGGCGCTGGCGCGGGTGCCGTCGTAGCGGACCAGGCCCTTGATGGTGCCGACCCACAGCACCCCGGAGCGATCGAACGCCAGGCCAGAAACCGCGCTGTCGAGCATCGCATCGACCTCGCCGTCGCCGGCCTGGATGCGCTGCACGCGCCCGTCCGGCGGCAGCCGATACAGGCCGCCGGCATAGGTGCCGAACACGATCTCGTCGCCACGGCTGGTGATCGCGAACACATCGTCGCTGCGCATCGCCGGTTGCGTGGCCATGTTGAAATGGCGGAAGCCGCGGCGCCCGGCGTCGAGCACGCTCAGGCCGCCGCCTTCGCAGGCCACCCACACCCGGTTGCGCGCATCGATGTGCAATTCCTGCACGTTGTTGCAGCGCAGGGACTGCGGATCGTCCGGATCGTGGCGCCAGATGAGGAATTCGCGCCCGTCGTAGCGGGCCAGGCCGTCACCACTGGCGATCCACAGGTAGCCGTCGCGGTCCAGGCTCAGCCGCGAGATCTCGCTGGACGGCAACCCGTGCTCGGCGCCCAGCACGCGGAACTGCGGCAGTTCCGGCACCGTCGCCAGCGCGCTGGCGCAGCAGCCGGCCAGCACCAGCAGCCAGGCGAGCATCCAGCCGCGGCGCAGGCGTCGAGGACGTGGGATTTGCATCGACATCGGCTCCAGCGGCAGTGAACGATCGGCGGCGGATGAACACCGGCGCACTGCCGGGGCCGGCCGCATCAAGGCGGCCGCTCCGTGCCGCCTTGATGCGGCAGCGTTCTTATACAGCGGGGGGCGGCAAAATCCCACCCGCCGCGCGGCGCAACGCACCATTGCACGGCACGCAGGCGCAAGCGCGGCGGACTGCGCCTAGAATCCGGCCTACACCTTCTTCATGGCCGACCCATGCTCCAGCGCTGCCTGCTCGCCCTGCTGCTGACCCTGCCGACCGCCGCGCTGGCGGCCCCGGCGCAGTACGCGCTGGACCCGGTGCACACCCGCGTGCTGTTCGCGATCGAACACGCCGGTTTCTCCAAGGCGCTGGGCACCGTGTCCGGCAGCAGCGGCACGCTGCTGTTCGATCCGGACGACTGGCGCAGCGCGCGGCTGGACGCGCGGGTCCCGCTGCAGCGGCTGGACCTGGGCGACGCCAAGTGGAACCGCGCCGCGCTGGCGCACAACCTCGTCGACGGCGAGCATTTCCCGGAGGGGCGCTTCGTCTCCACCCGGATCGAGCCGATCGACGCCACCCACGCCAAGGTGTTCGGCACGCTGACCCTGCACGGGGTTAGCCGCGAGATTGCGCTGGACGTGACCCTCAACGCGCTGAAGCGGCATCCGCTGCCACCGTTCCGCCGCACCGTGGGCTTTTCCGCCACCACCACGCTGCAGCGCGCCGATTTCGGCATCGCCGCCTGGCCGTCGGTGATCGGCGCCACGGTCGAATTGCGCATCGAGGCCGAGGCGACCCGCGCCGGCAGTGCCAATGCCGACCCGTCGCCGGCGGATGCCCCCGCCGCCGACACCCCCGACCCCAGCGCCAGCCAGGACGCCACGCCATGACCGCCAGGAACACCGCCGAGCGCTGGGGCAGCATCAGCCAGACCCTGCATTGGCTGATCGCCGCCTTGATCCTGCTGCTGGGCGTGGTCGGCCTGACCATGGGCGAGCTGCCGAAGACGCCCAAGTACTTCTGGGTCTACACCGCGCACAAGTCGCTCGGCCTGACCGTGCTGGCGCTGGTGATCGCGCGCCTGGGCTGGCGCCTGTATGCCGGCGCGCCCAAGCCGGTGCCGGGCACACCGAGCTGGCAGGAGCGCATCGCCCGCGCCACCCATGTGCTGCTGTACGTGCTGATCTTCGCTATGCCGCTGTCCGGCTGGCTGTACGACTCCAGCAGCGGCCTGCGCCCGTTCCGCTGGTTCGGCCTGGTCGCTGTGCCCAAGCTCAGCGCTCCGAACGAGCAGCTGCGCGACCTGTCGCACGCCACCCACGAATGGGGCTTCTGGATCCTGATCGCAGTGGTGCTGGCGCATGCCGGCGCCGCCTTCTACCACCACCTGTTGCAACGCGATGCCACCCTGGCGCGGATGTTGCCGCGCGGCTGGCTGAGCCCCAAATCCTGAGGAGTTCCAGCATGTCGTCCCGTTTCGCCTCCCCCGCCGCCGTCGCCGCCAGCCTGGTGGCGATGCTCGCCGCCCCCGCCTTCGCCGCCGACTACGTGCAGGCGCCGGGTTCGAGCCTGGTGTTCGCCAGCAAGTACGACGGCGAAGTGTTCACCGGCCAGTTCCCCGGCTTCGACACCAAGCTCAGCTTCGACCCAGCCAACCTGGCCAGCGCCAGGCTCGACGTGGCGATCCCGCTGGCCGGCGCCAAGAGCGGCAATGCCGACCGCGACTCCACCTTGCAGGGGCCGGACTTCTTCGACGTGGCCAAGTTCGCCACCGCCCACTACCGCGCCGACAAGTTCCGTGCGCTCGGCAACAACCAGTACGCCGCCGACGGCACACTGGAACTGCGCGGCGTGTCTAAGCCGGTGACCCTGACCTTCACCTGGACCGCGGGCGCGCAGCCGGTGCTGGCCGGCAAGGCGCTGGTCAAGCGCCTGGACTTCGGCGTCGGCGGCGGCGACTGGGCCGACACCAAGACCATCCCCAACGAAACCGCGATCAGCACCAAAGTGGTGTTCAAGGCGAAGTGATTCGCCACAGGCCGCAGCGGCACGCGGCCACTGGGCGGCGGATTCCCTCCTCGGGTCCGCCCGTTTTTTTTGCCTGGATGGGCACGGCGGCGGCGATCAATCCTGCCGTGCCAACCAGTCCGCCACCCGACGCACATCGAACGGCCACCCCAGCTCGCGCCCGCCGGCGTCGCGCAGCACCGGCACGCGCTCGCCATAGCGCGCCTCCAATGCCGCATCGCCATCGATGAACACGCTTTGCAGGTCGCCCACGCGCGCCTGCGCCAGCACCGTCAGCGCCTGGTCGCACAGCTGGCAGTCGTCGCGCTGGTACAGGGTCAGGGACATGGCCGCGGCTCCGATGCTGCGCTGCGGGCGTCCGCACTGCGCCAGGGGGATAGAATAGATGGTCTTTGGCCTTCCACCTCTGCGGCACGTATGGCTGTCAGCATCTTCGACCTGTTCAAGATCGGCATCGGCCCGAGCTCCTCGCATACCGTGGGGCCGATGCGTGCGGCCGAGCGCTTCGTGCACCGCTGGCTGCTGGATCCGGGCCGGCTCGGCGAGGTGGTGCGGATCCGCGCCGAGGTGTTCGGCTCGCTGGCGCTGACCGGGCGCGGCCACGGCACCGACAAGGCGCTGCTGCTGGGCCTGGAAGGCCAGCGCCCGAACCTGATCGACCCGGACATCATTCCCGGCACGCTGGAGCGCATCCGCAGCAGCAAGCGCATCAATCTGATGGGCCAACACAGCATCGCCTTCGACGAGAAGCGCGACCTGGCGCTGAACAAGCGCCAGAAGCTGCCGTACCACACAAACGGCATGCGCTTTACCGCCTACGCCGCAGACGATGAGGTGATCGCCACGCGCGACTACTACTCGGTCGGCGGCGGCTTCGTGGTCAACCAGGACGACGCCGCCGACGACCGCATCGTCGCCGACGAAACGCCGCTGCCCTACCCGTTCAAGAGCGGCGACGAACTGCTGGCGCAGGCTGCGCGCAGCGGCCTGAGCATCGCCGCGCTGATGTTAGAGAACGAGAAATGCTGGCGCAGCGAGAACGAGATCCGCGCCGGCCTGCGCGAACTGTGGAACGCGATGCAGGCCTGCGTGGCGCGCGGCATTCGCGAGGAAGGCACCCTGCCCGGCGGCCTCAACGTATCGCGGCGCGCGCCTGCGCTGTACCGCGAACTGTCGTCCAAGCCGGAAGCGGCGATGCGCGATCCGCTGACCACGCTGGACTGGGTCAACCTGTACGCGCTGGCGGTCAACGAAGAGAACGCCGCCGGCGGGCGCGTGGTCACCGCACCGACCAACGGCGCGGCCGGGATCATTCCCTCGGTGCTGCACTACTTCGACCGTTTCTGCCCGGGCAGCGACGAACAGCGCATCTTCGATTTCCTGCTGACCGCCGCGGCGATCGGCATCCTGTACAAGGAAAACGCCTCCATCTCCGGCGCCGAAGTCGGCTGCCAGGGCGAAGTCGGGGTGGCCTGCTCAATGGCTGCCGGCGGCCTGGTCGCCGCGCTCGGCGGCAAGCCGGGGCAGATCGAGAACGCCGCCGAGATCGGCATGGAGCACAACCTCGGCCTGACCTGCGACCCGATCGGCGGCCTGGTGCAGATCCCGTGCATCGAGCGCAACGCGATGGGCGCGGTAAAGGCGATCAACGCCAGCCGCATGGCCATGCGCGGCGACGGCAAGCACAAGGTATCGCTGGACAAGGTGATCCGGACCATGCGCGACACCGGCCGCGACATGCAGGACAAGTACAAGGAAACCAGCCGCGGCGGGCTCGCGGTGAACGTGATCGAGTGCTGAGCTGATGCCGCACGCGTGTCCTGCCTGTCCGAACGGAGCGCGCCGCTGCGGCGCATGCGCGGGCCATGACGGCGCACCCCGCAGGTGGGACCTGCCTGGATGACAGGCCTTGCGGCTGTCGCGATCGCCGACGCCGCGCAGGCCTTTGTTGCGATGCGGATAAAGATCGGCGCGCCTGCGCCGATAGCAACGTCGACGATACGCAGAGCCGGCACTGGAATCCCCTTGCAGTCCCACCCCGCTTCCTGGCGCACCCGTGCGCTAAAGCTGGCCACGCTCTTCGCGGCCTGGACCGCACTCGTGCCGAGCGCGGCCGCGCTGCAGCCGGACAAGCAGTTCAACCAGTACGAACGCCAGCGCTGGAGCCTGGAACAAGGGCTGCCGCAGCTGAGCGTGCAGGCCTTCGCGCAGGACCGGCAGGGCTATCTGTGGATCGGCACGATGGGCGGGCTGGCGCGCTTCGATGGCGTGCGCATGACCAGCTTCGGCGTAAAGGCACCAGCCAACCTGCCCGGCACCTTGATCAATGCCTTGCACGTGGATTCCCGCGGCGACCTGTGGATCGGCACCTATCGCGGGCTGGCGCGCTACCGTGAAGGACGCTTCAGCAACCTGCTGCCGCAGGATCCGCAAGCGCCGCTGCTGAACATCGAAGCGATCGCGGTCGATGCGCAAGGTACGGTGCTGGTCGCCGCGCAGGACGGCGTCTACGCCGTGGCCGGCGACAGCCTGCGCCTGCGCCTGCGCCATCGCATCGCCGACGGCGCATACGCGCTGTTGCCGCGCAATGGCGAACTGTGGGTCGGCACCCGCGGCGCGGTGCTGCGCTTCGCCGATGGCGATGGCGATGGCGAAACGCTGCCGTTGCCGGCCGATGCGCACACTGCGCCGGTGCGGCAGTTGCTGGATGCGCAGGGACGGCTATGGGCCGGCAGCCGCGACGGCCTTTTGTTCCGCCGCGACGGCCGCTGGCAGCGCCTGCCCGGCGACCCGGCGTTGACACGGCGCGCGGTGGAGGCGTTGTACCAGGACAGCGACGGCAATCTGTGGGTGGGCCTGCCCGGCGATCTGCTGCGCGTGCGCGATGGCGGCATCGTCGAGCACTACGCCGAACGCGAGCAGGACGCCGCCAATGCGATCTTCGAGGATCGCGAGCGCAACCTGTGGCTGGGCAGCCGCTGGAATGGCGCGACCCGTCTGTGGAATGGCTGGACGCGCCGCTACAGCAGCGACGAAGGCTTGTCCGACCCGCTGGTGTGGACGCTGGCGCGCGATCCCGACGGCTCGCTATGGGTC
The DNA here is from genome assembly GCF_017301775.1 of Xanthomonas translucens pv. undulosa. Classification (NCBI taxonomy): domain Bacteria; kingdom Pseudomonadati; phylum Pseudomonadota; class Gammaproteobacteria; order Lysobacterales; family Lysobacteraceae; genus Xanthomonas; species Xanthomonas translucens. The sequence continues at coordinate 3,855,811 of NZ_CP063993.1, read as the reverse complement.
GGCACCGGCAACGGCCTGGCGCGGCTGCGCGATGGCCGCTACCAGCAGGTGCTGCGCCGCGCACAACTGCCCGCCGACGTGCCCTACACCCTGCTCGCCGAACCCGGCCAGCTGTGGATCGGCACCCGTCGCGGCGCGCTGCTCTACCGCGCCGGGCGCGTCACCGAGCCGCCGCTGCTGGCGCCGCTGCACGAACTGCAGGTCAGCGGCATCGTCCGCGACCGCGCGCAACGGCTATGGTTCGCTACCAGCGACGGCCTGTTCGGCAGCGACGGCGTGCGCCTGCAGCGCTACGGCGAGCGCGCGGGCCTGCGCGACCCGCGCATCCGCCTGATCCACGAGACCCGCGCCGGGCGCCTGCTGATCGGCTCCCAGGCCGGCCTGTACGAACTGCACGGCGAGCGCCTGCTGCCGCTCGCCGCGGCCGGCTCGGCGCTGGCCGACGCCGACATCACCGCCGTGCACGAACTGCCCGGCGGACAGTGGGTGGTGGGCACGCTGTCGGAACAGCTGTGGGTGTTCGACGGCAAGCGCTGGAGCATGTTCGACGAACACACCGGACTGCCGGCGAACGCGGCGTTCTTCATCACCGACGACGGCAACGGCAGCCTGTGGGTGGCCGGCCTGCGCGGCGTGTACCGGATGCCGCTGGCGAGCCTGCTCAAGCGCATCCAGGTAGCGGGCACGCCGCTGCAGGCCGAACTGCTGCTCAACGAACGCGGCCAGCGCCACGGCGGCGTGCAGGGCCTGTGCTGCAACGGCGCCGGCAACGGCAAGGGCTTCATCGACGGCGGCACCCTGTGGCTGCCCAGCCGCGACGGCGTGGTGACCATGGACACCGCCGGCATCGTCAAGAACCCGGTCGCGCCGCAGCCGGTGGTGGAGCGGATCCGCGCGCAGGGCCGCTGGATGGCACCACAGGCGCTGCGCGCCACGCCGTTGCCGGCGCAGGCGCGCGACCTGGATTTCGAGTTCACCGCCGCCTCGTTCCAGGCGCCGGAGAACGTGGAACTGCGCTATCGCTTGGTCGGCTACGACCCGCAGTGGCGCAGCCTGGACGACATCCGCCAGCGCGTGGCCAGCTATACCAACCTGCCCGGCGGCGACTACGTGTTCGAGGTCACCGGCAGCAACAACGCCGGGGTCTGGGCGCAGGCGCCGGCACGGCTGCCGTTGCGGATCCGGCTGCGCTTCCAGGAAACGCTGTTGTACAAGCTGCTGCTCGGGTTGGGCGTGCTGGCACTGACGCTGCTCTGCATCGGCATGGCGCGGGTGGTCAACCAGCGCCTGCGCGCAACCCTGGAGCGGCAGGTGCGCCAGCGCACCGAGGCGCTGCAGGCGGCGAACCAGCGCCTGCAGGACGCCAGCTTCACCGACGACCTGACCCAGCTGCGCAATCGCCGCTACCTGTCGCTGCACATCCCCAGCGACATCGCGCTGTACCGGCGCATGGCCGCCAACGACCAGGACATGCTGTCCTCGGGCATGCTGTTCGCGCTGATCGACATCGACCATTTCAAGTCGATCAACGACCGCGGCGGCCACCATACCGGCGACGCGGTGCTGCAGCAGATGGCGCAGTTGCTGGTCAGGCTGACCCGCGAAAGCGACTACGTGGTGCGCTGGGGCGGCGAGGAATTCCTGATGGTGCTGCGCTCGGCGCCGCGCGAGAACCTGACCGTGGCCGCCGAGCGCCTGTGCCGGGCGATCGCTGCGCACAGCTTCGCGCTCGAGCACGGTCGCCAGAGCCAGATCACCTGCTCGATCGGCCTGGCCGAATTCCCGTTCGTGCACGATCCCGACAGCCGCCTGGGCTGGGAACAGTTGCTGGTCCTGGCCGACCGCGCGCTGTACAAGGCCAAGGCCAAGGGCCGCAACGGCTGGGCCGCGTACCGGCCGGTGCTCGGCACGCAGGCCGAACAGGTGCTGGCGGCGCTGCACGAACCGGCCGAACGCATGCAGCACCACGCCTGCCTGAGCCTGGTGCATTCGCGCTGCTGAGCCGCGTTGACGCCGCGCGCGCATGCCCCGGGCTAGAGTCGTGGCCTCCCTGTACGTCTTCCAGCCCGCATGCGCCGACTCCCGCTTCTCGCAGCGCTCGCCGCCGCGCTCCTGCTGGCGCCGCCCAGCCACGCCGCCACGCCCGCGCCGCGCTACGGCGCGCAGCTGGAAGGCTTCGACTATCCGTATCCGCGCGCGCGCTACAACTTCGTCTCGCAGCGCCAGCCGTTGCAGATGGCCTACCTGGACGTGGCCCCCACCGGCACGGCCAATGGCCGCACCGTGGTCCTGCTGCACGGCAAGAACTTCTGCGCGGCGACCTGGGAATCGGCGATCGCGGCACTCACCGCCGCGGGCTACCGGGTGATCGCGCCGGACCAGATCGGCTTCTGCAAGTCGAGCAAGCCGCAGGCCTACCAGTTCTCCTTCGCACAACTGGCGGCCAACACGCACGCGCTGCTGCAACACGCCGGGGTGACCCGCGCGGTGTTCGTCGGCCACTCGATGGGCGGCATGCTCGCCGCGCACTACGCACTGCAATATCCACAGGACGTGAGCCAGCTGCTACTGGTCAACCCGCTCGGTTTGGAAGACTGGAAAGCCGCCGGCGTGCCGTGGCGCAGCGTCGACGACTGGTACGCGAAGGAACTCAAGACCGATGCCGCCTCGATCAAGCAGTACCAGCAGAGCGTCTACTACGGCGGGCAGTGGAAACCCGAGTACGACCGCTGGGTGACGATGCAGGCCGGGCTGTACGCCGGCCCCGGCCACGAGCGCGTGGCCTGGAACCAGGCGCTGACCTCGGACATGGTGTTCAACCAGCCGGTGCTGCAGCAGTTCGCGCAGCTGCGCGTGCCGACCACGCTGTTCATCGGCCAGCGCGACCGCACCGCGATCGGCAAGGACCTGGCGCCGCCGGCGCTGGCCAAGCGCCTGGGCGCCTATCCGGCGCTGGGCAAGCGCGCGGCGGCGGCGATTCCCGGCGCGACGCTGATCGAATGCGCCGACCTCGGCCACGCGCCGCAGGTCGAGGCGCCGCCGCGTTTCAACGCCGCACTGTTGCAGGCCTTGGCCGCGCCGAGCGCTGCGCCTTAGCAGCGCAGCGGTTGCAGGCGCCTCAGCGCACCGCGATCCGCAGCACGTCGTCGAGCAAGGCCGCCGCGGTCACCTCGGCGCCGGCACCCGGACCCTGGATCAGCAGCGGCTGCTGCAGATAGCGGTCGCTGTGGATGGCGACGCGGTTGTCGGTGCCGGCACCGCTGGCCAGCGGATGCGCGAGCGGCAGTTCGCGCAGTCCCACCGACGCGCCATGCGCATCGAAGCGGCCGACGAAACGCAGGCAGGCGCCGTTCGCACGCGCCTGCGCCAGGCGCGCCGCCAGCGGCGCATCCAGTGCAGAGAGTGCGGCATCAACCTCCGGCAACGCCGCCGCGGCCAGCGCCGGCGGCAGCAGCGAATCGACCTGCACCTGCTCGGCGCACAACGACAGCCCGGCCGCGCGTGCCAGGATCAGAAGCTTGCGGCGCACGTCCTCGCCGGACAGGTCCTCGCGCGGATCGGGTTCGGTGTAGCCGGCCGCCGCCGCCTCGCGTACGCAGTCGGAAAACGCCCGGCTACCGTCATAGCGGTGCAGCAGCCAGGCCATCGAGCCGGACAGCACGCCTTCCACCGCGTGGATGTGGTCGCCACCAGCGGCCAGCGCGCGCAGGCTGCTCAGCAACGGCAGGCCCGCACCCACCGTGGCGCTGTCGCCGTAGTGCGCGCCGGCGGCATGCAGCGCGGCATGGATCTGTTCGGCGCGCGCCAACGCCGCGCCCTGGCCGAGCTTGTTCGCGGTGACCACGTGCACCCCGCGCGCCAGCCACTCGGCATGCCGCTGCGCCACCGCCTCGCTGGCAGTGGCATCGACCACGATGTCGCCGCCGCGCAGGTCGGCGGGCTGCGGCGCGCGGCGGCCATCACCGCGCGCGGCAGCGTTGGCCACGACCAGCGCCTGCGCCGGCGCCTGCCGGCATTCCTGCAGGATCCGCGAATTGGCCAGCCAGGCGAACGCCGGCAAGCCCGCGCGGCGCTGCTGCAGCACCTGGTAGCGCGCGACGAAGGCGCGGCCGACCGTGCCGGTGCCGAGCAGGCCGAGTCGCGGCAGCGCGGCATCGGCCGCCCGCACCTGCGCCGGCGCTATCGCATCGGCGACGCTGCTGCTCACGCGTCCACCCGTTTGCGCGCCACCGCCTCGCCCGCCTGCTGCGCACGCAGCAGGCCGGCCTGCAGGTCGGCGATCAAATCCTCGCTGGACTCGATGCCCACCGACAGCCGCAGCAGGCCATCGCTGATGCCGGCGTTGGCGCGCGCTTCGGCGGTCATCGCCGCATGCGTCATCGACGCCGGATGCGCGATCAGGCTCTCGACCCCGCCCAGCGACTCGGCCAGGGTGAAATAGCGCAGGCCATCGACGAAGGCGCGCACCTGCGCTTCGCCGCCGGCCAGCTCGAAGCTGATCATCGCGCCGAAACCGGTCTGCTGCCGCGCCGCCACCGCATGCCCCGGATGCGTGGCCAGGCCCGGGTAATAGACCTGGTTGACCGCGGCATGCCCGTCGAGCAGCGCCACCACCGCCTGCGCATTCTCCTGGTGCACGCGCAGCCGCGCATCCAGCGTGCGCAGGCCGCGCAGGGTCAGGAACGCATCGAACGGCGAACCGGTCAGGCCCAGCGCGTTGGCCCACCACACCAGCTGCTGGTGCAGGTCGGCGTTGGCGGCGATCACCGCGCCGCCGACCACATCGCTGTGGCCGTTGACGTACTTGGTGGTGGAATGGATCACCAGGTCGGCACCGAACGCAATGGGCTTCTGCAGCGCCGGCGACAGGAAGGTGTTGTCGACCACCGCCAGCGCGCCGGCCTTGTGCGCGGCATCGATGACGAACCGCAGGTCGGTGATGCGCAGCAGCGGATTGGACGGGGTTTCGATCAGCACCAGCTGCGGCGACTGCGCCAGCGCCTCGGCCAGCGAGCGCGGATCGGTCAGGTCGGCGGTGATCAGCTCGAAATGGCCCTTCTTGGCCAGCGCGTTGAACAGGCGCCAGCTGCCGCCGTACGCATCGTGCGGCACCACCAGCTTGTCGCCCGGCTGCAGCAGCGCGTTCAACACCAGGTTGATCGCGCCCATGCCGGTGGCGGTGATCACACCGCCGGCGCCGCCTTCCAGTTCCGCCAGCGCTTCGCCGAGCAGGTCGCGGGTCGGATTGCCGCTGCGGGTGTAGTCGTACTGGCGCTTGTTGCCGAAGCCGTCGAAGCTGAAGTTCGACGACAGCACGATCGGCGGGGTCACCGCGCCATAGGCGGTGTCGCGGTCGATGCCGGCGCGCACCGCGGCGGTGGCGGCGCTACAGGGCAGGTCATTGTCGTGGGCAGTGCTCATGCGGTAACTCCGGTGGGGCGAAGGGCGGTGGCGAGGATCGCGTCGATGCGGTCGGTTTCTTTCAGGAAGGCGTCGTGGCCGTACGGCGAGCGCAGCACGCGCAGGCTGCCGCGCGGGCCCAGCCCTTCGACCAGGGTGACCAGGTCGGCCAGCGGCACCAGGCGGTCGCCTTCCACCGCGACCACCACGGTGGGCACGGCGACGGCGGCCGGATCGATGCGGTGCAGGTCGATGGATTCGGACAGGCGCAGGTAGGCGTTGACCTGGGTGCGCGCCACGTACTGCGCGCCGGCGGCATCCAGGTAGTCCTCGGCGGCGACGCGGACGCGGCCGTTGATCACTTCCGGCGGCGCGTCGAAGCGCTCGCCGAATTCTTCCGGGGTGCGGTAGCTGAGCATCGCGAACTGCCGCGCCAGCGACAGCCCGTGGCTCTCGGCGCACTGCAACTGGCCCAGCGCCACCGCGCGGCGCTGCAGCGCGCGCCACGCCGCGGCATACGGATGCGCGCGGTGCGCGCCGCTGACCGCGACCAGCTTCAGCAAGCGCTGCGGATGCCGCACCGCCAGCTGCAGGCCGACCAGCGCGCCGTAGGAATAGCCGACGAAGCCATGCAGTTGGGCGATGCCCAGCGCATCCAGCAGCGCGGCGATCGCATCGGCCTGGTCGGCGCTGTCGATCGGCACGTCCAGGCTGCCGTCGGCGCCGACGAAATCGAACCCGAGCAGGCGCCGCTGGCCCGCATCCAGTGTCCGCCCCGGCCCGACCAGGCCTTCGGCCCAGCCTTTCTCGGGGAAGCTCGCGTTGGCGGCCAGATGGCGGTGCGCGGAAATGCCGCCGGCGACGAACACCACCGGCGCATCGGCCGGGCCGCTCAGTTCGTAGCGCAGGCGCAGCAGCTGCACGCCGGCGTGGCGCAGCGGCAGCGCCACCGCGACTTCGCCGCGCATCGCGATCACGCCATCGGCAGCCGGCGCGACGTCGGCGGCGTAGCGGTCAAGCGCTGGATGCGCGTCAAGCGGGCGATTTGGCGTATTCACGAAGCTCATGGCGGTATCCGGTGAGGAACGGCCATCGAGCTTCGCGGAGCTCGCGTTCGACGTGCGGAAGGCACGAATCGAACCATCTTTCGGCGGACGCGGTGGTCCCCGCAGGATTTGGCACCTACACGGTCGCTTGCGCGCCCGCTGGCTGCCCCGGCATCAAAGGGCCTGTCCCTCCGCCGGTCTCGATGGTGGCGCCACGATGCCAGCGTTTTTCGGCGCTGTCAAATCTCTTTATTCGGATGGAGCGATATAAGAAGCCACATCGGTGACTGCCGCATACTGCGCACCGCCACGGCGCTCCCCACGCCGGCGCCAGGAGCCCCGATGCCCGGCCACTGCCCGGCCCCCGCCCGCGTCCGCGACGCCGCCGCCATCCGCTTGCGCGCTGCGCCGCGCTGGCTGCTGCTGGCCGTGTGCGGCTCGGCGCTGGCGCCCGCCTGCGGCGCGGCCGGCACGCTGTATGCGTGGCGCGACGCTGACGGCGTCGCCCACTACGGCGACCGCGCCACGGATCCGCAGCGCGCGGCGACGCCCGCCCCGCAGCCGCAGCCAGCGGTGGCGGAACTGCCGCTGGCACAGCTGCGCGTGGTCGGCCAGCTCCCGCGCCAGCAGGCCTGGGCCGACAACCGCGTGGACGGGCCGGTGCAGGTGCAACTGCGCTCCCGCCGCGCCGACAACCTCGCCGCAGTTCCTGCACTGCCGCTGCGCGCGCTGCTGCCCGCCCGCGGCAGCGCGCTGCTGTCGCGGCTGTATCCCGGCGACCCGCGCCACCCCAGCCCATTCGAGCTGATCCTGGAGGCCGTGCCCGGCGACCCGGCCGCCAAGCCGCAGGACGTGCTGTACCGGCTGCCGTTCGACGTCGCCCCGGTGCGCGTGGACCAGGGCGTGGGCGGCCGTTTCAGCCACCACGACGCGCAGAACTATTACGCGCTGGATTTCGCCCTGGCCGAAGGCACCCCGGTGCTGGCCACGCGCGCCGGCACGGTGATGCAGGTGCAAGCGGGCTTCGCCGCGGCCGGGCTGGACCGCGAACGCTTCGGCGGCCGTGCCAACTTCGTGCGCATCCTGCATGCCGACGGCAGCATGGCGCTGTACGCGCACCTGGCGCCGCAGGGCATGGCAGTGCGTGCGGGCCAGCGCGTCGCCGCCGGACAACGCCTGGCGCTGTCCGGCAACACCGGCCTGAGCAGCGCGCCGCACCTGCACTTCGCGGTGCAGGTCAACCGCGGCATGCGCCTGGACGCGATCCCGTTCCGCATGGCCGGCGCGCTGGGCGAACTCAGGCTGCCGCGCAGCGAGGACGCCACGGACGCCACGCAACCCGTGCCCGGCGGCGCGGCGCTATAATCGCGCTCTTCCCTGTCGCTGTGATCGCCCAGTGGGCGCCGTTGCCATGTCCGATGTTGCCCAGGAAGCTGCGCGCCGCCGCACCTTCGCCATCATTTCCCACCCCGACGCCGGCAAGACCACGCTGACCGAAAAGCTGCTGCTGTTCGGCGGCGCGATCCAGATGGCCGGCTCGGTCAAGGGCCGCAAGGCCGCGCGCCACGCGACCTCCGACTGGATGGCGCTGGAAAAGGAGCGCGGCATCTCGGTGACTTCGTCGGTGATGCAGTTCCCGTACGAAGGCAAGATCATCAACCTGCTTGACACCCCCGGCCACGCCGACTTCGGCGAGGACACCTACCGCGTGCTCACCGCGGTGGACTCGGCGCTGATGGTGATCGACGTGGCCAAGGGCGTGGAAGAACGCACCATCAAGCTGATGGAAGTGTGCCGGCTGCGCGACACGCCGATCATGACCTTCATCAACAAGCTCGACCGCGAAGGCAAGGACCCGATCGACCTGCTGGACGAAGTGGAGACCGTGCTCGGCATCCAGTGCGCGCCGGTGACCTGGCCGATCGGCATGGGCCAGCGCCTGAAGGGCGTGGTGCACCTGATCAGCGGCGAAGTGCACCTGTACGAACAGGGCCGCAACTTCACCCGCCAGGACTCGACCATCTTCCCGTCGCTGGACGCGCCCGGCCTGGCCGAACGCATCGGCGCGCAGATGCTGGCCGAACTGCGCGAGGAACTGGAGCTGGTGCAGGGCGCCAGCCATCCGTTCGACCTTGCCGCTTACCGCGCCGGCAAGCAGACCCCGGTGTTCTTCGGCTCCGGCGTCAACAACTTCGGCGTGCAGCCGCTGCTGGACTTCTTCGCCGAACACGCGCCGCCGCCGCAGCCGCACGCCACCACCGGCCGCGAGGTACAGGCGACCGAAGAGAAACTGACCGGCTTCGTGTTCAAGATCCAGGCCAACATGGACCCGCAGCACCGCGACCGGGTCGCGTTCATGCGCATCTGCTCGGGCCGCTTCAGCGCCGGCATGAAGACCCTGCACGTGCGCACCGGCAAGGACACCAAACTGGCCAACGCGCTGACCTTCATGGCCAGCGACCGCGAGATCGCCGCCGAGGCCTACCCCGGCGACGTCATCGGCATCCACAACCACGGCACCATCTCCATCGGCGACACCTTCACCGAGGGCGAGGCGCTCGCGTTCACCGGCATCCCCAACTTCGCCCCGGAACTGTTCCGCCGCGCGCGGCTGCGCGACCCGCTCAAGCTCAAGCAGTTGCAGAAGGGCCTGGCGCAGCTGTCCGAGGAAGGCGCCACCCAGTTCTTCCGCCCGCTGATGAGCAACGACCTGATCCTGGGCGCGGTCGGCGTGCTGCAGTTCGAAGTGGTCGCCTACCGGCTCAAGGACGAATACGGCGTGGACGCCAGCTTCGAGCCGGTCGGCGTGGTCACCGCGCGCTGGGTGCATTGCGACAATCCGAAGAAGCTGGAGGAATTCCGCGAGAAGAACGCGATGAACCTCGGCATCGACGGCGCCGGCGAACTGGTCTATCTGGCGCCGACCCGGGTCAACCTGCAGCTGGCGCAGGAACGCGCGCCGGATGTGCGCTTCGCCGCGACCCGCGAGCACGCGCACAGCGTCGCGCTGGACTGAGGCGCCGGTCTGCAGCGGGCAGCGCGCGGGCGTGAACCGCGCGCCACGTGCTGCGCCGCAACGGATGCGAATCGCTCGCAGTTGAGGTACCTTTTCGCGCCATGGAAGCAGACCCACGGCCCTCGCTCATGAATGCCGACGCGCCGCCTTCTACGGACTGGCGCGACGAACTGGCCAGCGCGCTGACCCACGGCCTGGGCGCAGTCGCCGCACTGGCCGGCAGCTCGGTCCTCATCACCCTCGCCGCGATCTACGGCGACGGCTGGCAACTGGCCGGTGCCATCGTGTTCGGGGTCGCCTTGCTGCTGCTGTACACCGCCTCCACGCTGTATCACGCCATCCCGCATCCCGGCGCCAAGGCGCGGCTGCAGGTGCTGGACCACTGTGCGATCTACGTGCTGATCGCCGGCACCTACACCCCGTTCACCCTGATCAGCCTGCGCGGCCCCTGGGGCTGGGGCCTGTTCGCGGCGATCTGGAGCATCGCCCTGGCCGGAGTGGTGTTCAAGCTGTTCTGCACCGGCCGCTTCCGGCTGCTGTCGACCATCCTCTACCTGGCCATGGGCTGGCTGATCGTGGTGGCGATCGAGCCGCTACTGCACTCGGTCGATATGCGCACCCTGTGCTGGCTGCTGGCCGGCGGCCTGTTCTACACGCTGGGCACCTACTTCTATCAACGCGACACGGTGCGCTACTTCCATGCGATCTGGCACCTGTTCGTACTTGCCGGCAGCGTCTGCCATTTCGTTGCGGTGACCGCGCAAGTGCTTTAGCGCGCCTGGCATGACGCGCGGCTTTCGCGCCCCGTGCACGCGCACCGCCTACTATGGCTGGATGGATCGCGAACCCACTTCTACACAACGTGGCCGACGCCGCTCCTGGCCCTGGCGCCGCAACGATGGCCGCCTGCGGCGTTGGCCGTTCGTGCTCGGCGCGCTGGTACTGGTTCTGTTGATCGTCATCCTGGTGTTCGACTGGAACTGGTTCAAGGGTCCGGTCGAACGTGCCGTGCAGGCCAGGACCGGCCGCGCATTCCACATCGACGGCAACCTCGACGTCGACCTCGGCAGCACCGTCACCCTCCACGGCGAGCGCCTGCGCTTGGCCAACGCGGACTGGTCGAAACAGCCGCAAATGGCCAGCGCGCAACGTGCCGAGATCGACCTCGCATTGTGGCCGCTGCTGCGCGGCAAGCTGCGCATTCCCGAGATCCGCCTGACCCAGCCGAACCTGCTGCTCGAAACCGGGCCGAACGGGCAACCCGGCAACTGGAACTTCGGCAGCAGCGATGGCGGCACCCAGGTGGTCCTGGGCCGCATGCTGGTGCAGCAGGGACGGCTGCGCTTCCAGGACGTCCCCGGCCGCACCGATATCGACGTCAGCGTCGACAGCCTGACCTCGCAGCGACGCCGCGGCGACGCAGCGCCGCCGATCGCGGTCGCCGGCGATGGCCGCTGGCGCGGCAACCCGTTCACGCTCAAGGGCAGCACCGCTTCGCCGCTGGAACTGAGCGAAAGCGACCACCCGTTCAAGATCGACCTGCGCGGCAGCGCCGGCAGCACCCGCGCGCACATGCGCGGCACCCTGACCAATCCGTTCCGGCTGCGCGTGTTCGACCTGCAGCTGAGCCTGGCCGGCACCGACATGCAACACCTGTATCCGCTGCTCGGCATCGCCATGCCCTCCACCCCGCCCTATCAACTGGACGGCCGGCTCAAGCGCAATGGCGAAATCTGGCGCTACGAGGACTTCAACGGCCGCGCCGGCGACAGCGACCTGGCCGGCACCGTGCAGATCGACAGCGCCGGACAGCGCCCGTTCCTGCGCGCCGACCTGCGTTCGCGGCGCCTGGACTTCGACGACCTGGGCGGCTTCGTCGGCGCACCGCCGCGCACCGGCGCCGGCGAGACCGCCAACGACGAACAGAAGGCGCAGGCGGCCAAGCTCGCGGCCAGCGCCAAGCTGCTGCCGTCCACCCCGTACGACCTCGGCAAGCTGCGCGCGATGGACGCCGACGTGCGCTGGAAGGCGCAGCGGATCAACGCGCAGACACTGCCGCTGGACGCCATGGACGCGCACCTGAAGCTCAACGACGGCGTCCTGCTGCTGCAGCCGCTCGACTTCGGCGTAGCCGGCGGCAACATCCGCTCGGACATCCGCATGGATGCGCGCAAATCGACCATCGCCACCCGCGCGCAGATCTCGGTGCGCGGCATGCAGCTGGGCAAGCTGTTCCCGGACGGGCAACTGGCCAAGGAAGCCTCCGGCGCGATCGGCGGCGAGATCGCACTGGCCGGCACCGGCAACTCGATCGCGCAGATGCTCGGCAGCGCCGACGGCAGCGTCGCCGTCGGCATGGGCAAGGGCCACGTCAGCAACCTGGTCATGGAACTGGCCGGGCTGGACATTGCCGAATCGCTGAAGTTCCTCGTCACCAAGGACCGGCAGATTCCGGTGCGCTGCGCGTTCGGCGATTTCGCGGTCAGGGACGGGGTGATGGACGCGCGCGCCCTGGCCTTCGACACCACCGACACGTTGCTCGTCGGCAGCGGCAACATCGACCTGGGCCACGAAACACTGGACCTGCTGCTGAAGGCGCGCCCGAAGGACCACAGCATTTTGTCGTTGCGCTCGCCATTGCGCGTCGCCGGCACCTTCAAGGACCCGACCTTCCGCCCCGACTTCAAGGCCCTTGGCATGCGCGGCGCCGTCGCCCTGGCGCTGGGCGCCATCGCCCCGCCGGCGGCCCTGCTGGCGACCTTCGAGACGGGGCCAGGCAAGGACGTCGATTGCGTCGGTCACCGCTCTAAGTAGCCGGGACTCGGGACCCGGGACTCGGAAAATCAAAAGCTCATATTGCGCTCTTGCTTTTCCGAGTCCCGAGTCCCGTCAACTACTGATATAGCGCTGCAACTGATCCAGTTCCCGCTGCTGCTCCTCGATCACCGCCTTGACCAGGTCGCCGATCGAGATCACTCCGACCACCGCGCCGGCCTGCACCACCGGCAGATGGCGGATGCGTTGGCCGGTCATCAGTTCCATGCATTGCTGCACGCTCTGCGACGGGTCCACCGTGTATACCTTCGTGCTCATGATGTCGCGCACCGGCGTGGTCGCCGAAGAGCGGTCCTGCAGCACCACCTTGCGCGCGTAATCGCGCTCGGACAGGATCCCGGCCAGGCGCCCGTCCTGCATCACCAGGACCGCGCCGATGCCCTTGTCGGCCATCAGCCGCAGCGCATCGACCACCGCCGCATCCGGCGCCACCGCATGGATCTCACCGCCCTTGTCGCCCAACAACTGTCGTACCGTACGCATCGCTGCCTCCCGGTTCGCTGGATCGCACGGCCGAGCATACTCCTCCGCCCGGCGCACGCCAGGTATCGACCAGATACAGCGGCCGCTGCTTGGATTCCTCGTACAACCGGCCCAGGTATTCGCCGATCAGGCCAAGCGCGATCAGCTGCGTGCCGCCCAGGAACAGGATCACCGCCATCATCGTCGGCCAGCCAGCGACCGGATCGCCCCATAACGCCGCCTTGACCACGATCCAGGTGCCGAACAGAAAGGCGCCGAGCGCGGTCGCCAGTCCCAGATAGGTCGCCACCCGCAGCGGCGCAGTGGAAAAACCCGTGATGCCTTCCAGCGCGAAGTTCCACAGCCGCCACAGGCCGTACTTGCTGCGCCCGGCCAGGCGCGGCGCACGCCGGTACGGCAACGCCAGCTGGCGGAAACCGACCCAGCCGAACAGCCCCTTCATGAAGCGATGGCGTTCGCGCAACTGCGCCAGCGCCGCCAGCGCGCGCGGCGACAACAGGCGGAAATCGCCGGTATCGGCCGGGATCGGGGTCTTCGACAGGCGCCCGATCACGCGGTAGAACAGCGACGCGGTGCCGCGCTTGAGCCAACTCTCGCCCTCGCGCGCGATGCGGGTGCCGTAGATGTCGTCGTAGCCGGCGCGCCACTGCGCGACGAACTGCGCGATCAGCTCCGGCGGATCCTGGCCGTCGGCGTCCAGCAGCATCGCCGCGCCGTGCTCGACGAAATCCAGGCCGGCGGTCAGCGCCAGTTCCTTGCCGAAATTGCGCGACAGGCGCAGCGCGCCGACCCGCGGATCGGCCGCGGCCAGCGCCAGGATCACCTCCCAGGTCGCGTCGCGGCTGCCGTCGTCCACGTACAGCACCCGCCCCTCCAGGCCATCCACGCCATCGAGCGCGGCGAGGATCCGCGGCTGCAGCAACGGCAGGGTCTGCGCCTCGTTGAAGGCAGTGACGACGACGGTCAGGCGCTCGGGTTCCATGGGCCGATGGTACGGAGCGGACTGCGCGTTCACCAGCGGCAGCGCGCCACCTGACCAGAATCCGGAGTCGCTCCCTTCTCCCACCGGCAACGGCCGTTCCTTCTCCCCTCGGGACCATGGCCGCCTTTTTGCGGGAAGGTGGCGCGCAGCGCCGGATGAGGGAACGGGCGAAGCCTCGCATACCCAAATCCGCCAGGCGCTTCGCGCCGGACCCTCACCCTCACCCCTCTGCCGATGGGAGAGGGGCTAAAACGCAGCGCCTGCGCTACAAAAACGCCGCATCGCGGCGAACGTCGCACGGCGCTGTGCCGCACGCGCCGTAGCGCAAATGTTCCTAAGGCGCCTGCAAATACGCCGGCCCGCCCAACTGCCGCGTCTGCCGCTGGATCCAGTTGGCGCGGCGCTGCACGTACGGCCCCGGGTGCGTGGCGGCGTAGCGCTGCGGCGCCGGCAGCACCGCCGCCAGCAGCGCGCTCTGCGCCGGACTCAGCTGCGCCGCATCCTTGCCCCAGAAACTGCGCGCCGCCGCCTGCGCGCCGTAGACCCCATCGCCGAACTCGGCGACGTTGGCATACACCTCCAGGATCCGCTGCTTCGACCACAGCGCCTCGATCAGCACCGTGTACCAGGCCTCCAACCCCTTGCGCAGCCAGCTGCGGCCCTGCCACAGGAACAGATTCTTGACCACCTGCTGGCTGATCGTGCTGGCGCCGCGCAGGCGCCCGCCGCGCGCATTGTGGTCGCGCGCCTTCTCGATCGCCTCCAGGTCGAAACCGTGATGGCTGGGAAAGCGCTGGTCCTCGGCCGCCACCAGCGAAATCGGCAGGCTCGGCGCGATCTGCGCGCTGTCGCGCCAGTCGTAGGCGACGCGGAACGACCAGTCGCCCTCGCCCCAGGCGCCAAACTGGCGCTCCAGCATCATCGCTGAGAAGGGCGGATCGACGAGGCGCAGCATGATCACCTGCGAGACGCTCGCCAGCGCGAACAGCAGCGGCGCCGCCAGCAGCCAGCGCAGCCAGCGCCTGCGCCGCGGCCGCGGCACGGCCGCGCCACTTGCAACGCCCCGCGTCGCCCCCATTGCTATGCGTTCTTCGACTTTGTCCACCGTGATGACCCACTATCCTGCGGTCGCCATCTTCCCATGCGCAGCGAGGCCGCGATGCATTCTTCCGATCACGATCACCTGACCCGCTTCCTGCTGCCCGGCGCCGGCGTGCGCGGCGTGCACGTGCGCCTGCAATCGGCCTGGCGCGAGATCCTCGCGCCGGCCAGCTATCCCGCCGCGGCCACCGAATTGCTCGGCGAGGCCTGCGTGGCAGCCGCCCTGTTCACCGGCCACACCAAGGTCGACGGGCGACTGTCGGTGCAGTTGCGCAGCCAGGGCGCGCTGCGCACCCTGTTCGCCGAATGCACCGCGGCCGGCACCCTGCGCGGCATCGTCCAGCTGACCGAAGGCAGCGACGCGCCGCGCGACCTGCGCGCGCTCGGCACCAGCGCGCTGCTGGCGATCACCATCGAGAACCCGGGCCTGGATCCGCGCGAACCGCAGCGCTACCAGAGCCTGGTGGCGCTGTCGGCGGCCGAACTGGGCGAGGCCTTCGAAGACTATTTCCGCCAGTCCGAACAGCTGCCGACGCGCCTGATCCTGGCCGCCGACGGCCACCAGGCGGCCGGCCTGCTGTTGCAGAAACTGCCCGGCGACAGCGGCGACGAGGACGGCTGGAACCGCGCCGGGGCCTTGTTCGAGACGGTGAGCGAAGCCGAATTGCTGGCCCTGCCGGCGGCAACCCTGCTGCACCGGCTGTTCCACGAGGAAGCGCCGGAACTGCTGGGCACCAGGCCGTTGCGCTTCGGCTGCTCCTGCTCGCGCGAGCGGGTGGCGGCCATGCTGCGCTCGCTGGGCGAGGAAGAAGCGCGCGCCGCCGCCGAGACAAGCGGCCAAGTTGAGATACGGTGCGAGTTCTGCGGCCGTCGCTATGACTTCCCCTTGACGGAATTCGGCGTATTGTTCGCTGCAACACCGGCTGAACCGACGCCTCCCGAGCGCTTGCAATAGTCGGAAATGGGGATTAGGACAGGGAGTCCGACTTGTTAAAGAAACATAAATCCTCTAGCATCATTGCCCCTGCCCGGCGGGAACTTTAGTTCCTGCCCGAGAGTCATACACTGCCGATGCGAGCCTTACTGCGCCTACCACTTGCCCTGCTGATCGCCCTTGCGGCGAGCACGGGCGCGCACGCGCAGAGCAAGCCCGCCGGCACCCACGACCGCACCGTGCTGCCGGTGTGGAACAAGGGCAGCGGCAAGGTCGAAGCCTTGCTGTACCTGGAACCGACTGGCGAACAGGCGGTCGGCGCACGCTGGCACTTCGGCCGCAATTCGCTCGACGCCGCCTTCGGCCTGTCGTCCGGCGATTCGCTCGGCCTGCTGTGCAACAGCGCCAGCGGCAGCAGCATCAGCGGGCTGGCCAGCCATTGCATGCTCGCCAGCCTTGGCGACGACGACGGCGATGTCGGCCACCATGTCGCTGCGACCACCACCTTCAACCGTCCCGGCGGGCGCCTGTCGCTATCGGCGGGGACCGGCCGCGAGAACATGCCGCCATGGCTGGCGGGAGCCAACAAGACCCCATCGCTGCGCATGGAGCAGAACGACCTGACCGTGTTCGCGCAGCAGAATATCGGCCGCGAAGGCTTCGTCTCGATCGGCGGCACTTACGCCCGAGCGCGCCTGGTCCCGATCGCCGACGCCTCGCAGGCGCTGGTCGACCAGTGGGACAGCAAGAGCCTGAGCATCGGCGGCGGCTACGGCTCCTTCAGCGCCAACGTGATCGGCCGCGTGGTCGACGCACCGGGCCAGCCCGGCAAGTGGTCCGGTCTCGGCGTGGGCCTGACCTGGCGCACCCCATGGAGTGGCCAGCTGACCGTCGGCGCCGAGAACGTGGTCACCAGCGGCAAGAATCCGTTCGCCCCGAACAACATCAGCACCGAGGAAGGCACCATCCCCTACGTGCGCTACGAACAGGATTTGTAAGCCCTTAATCTTCAATGAAATTTTTGTTGAAAAAAGCGCCCATAGGCGCTTTTTTTGTGATGAATGGCCGGTGTCCCCATCTCCAACGTTCACCCAATTCCACCAACTTGTTAACGCTACTTTAATTCTTCGGCAAGGCGAGATACCATCGGGTCACCCTGAAGGAATTGGCGTCGCTCTTTCGACTCCACCGGCAGGCACAACACACCATTGGGTCAAACCAAGATCTCATTCGGAGAGAGAGCTAATGAATTGTAAGACCAACAAACTGCGCGACGCCGTTGTGCTCGCGCTGGTCGCGGGCGCGGGCGCGGGCGTCAGCATCAACACTGCCTCGGCACAGGACGCCGGCACCGGCGCGACCAATCTGGATCGCATCGAAGTCACTGGCTCGCGTATCCGCTCGGTCGACGTCGAAACCGCTCAGCCGGTCTTCACGGTGTCCTCCGAGGAAATCAAGAAATCAGGCCTGGTCAGCGTCGGCGACGTGCTGCAGAACCTGACCGTTTCCGGCACCCAGACCTACAGCAAGGCTGCCGTGCTGAACTCCAACCCGGAACAGGGCGGCCAGTACGTCAACCTGTACAACCTGGGCGAGCAGCGCACCCTGGTCCTGGTCAACGGCAAGCGCTGGACCTCGAGCCTGGCCGGCTACACCGACATGTCGACCATCCCGGCCGCCTTGATCGACCGCATCGAAGTGCTGAAGGACGGCGCCTCGGCGATCTACGGCTCCGACGCCATCGCCGGCGTGGTGAACATCATCCTGCGCAAGAACTTCGATGGCGCCGAAGTCTCGGCGCTGGTCGGCCAGAACAGCCGCGGCGACGGTCAGAAGGAAGCGTATTCCTTCACCCTCGGCGCCAGCGGCGAGCGCTCCTCGATCATCTTCGGCGCCAACTACACCAAGGAGGATCCGGTATGGGCGAAGGATCGCGTCCTGACCCGGACCCAATTCGGCCCGAACCACCCGCTGGACGCGCTCAGCGCGACCGGTCCGTGGGGCCGCTTCAATGATCCGCGCGCTGCCGGGACCGCCGGCGCTGGCAACTACTTGGACAAAGATGGCAACGTCGTCGCCCCCGGCGCTGGCACCTGGACCCCAAACACCTGGGTGCTGAACCACTCTGGTACCTGGAACGGTGCCGGAACCGGGTCGGACTCGCGTGATTTTAACAATTATCACATCGGCGTAGGCACCGACGACCGCTTCAACGCAACCCAGCAGATCATGCTGGCGCAGGAAACCGAAACCAAGTCGGTCTTCACCGGCGGCAGTTTCGAGATCAACAACTACGTCACCTTCAAGTCGACGGTCATGTACTCGGAGCGCAACTCCGAGCGCCAGGTCGCCGGCTATCCGCTGAGCGGCGTGTCGCAGCCCAAGTATCCCGTGGCCATCAGCGGCCAGAGCTACTACAACCCGGTCGGCGAAGACATTAACTCCTGGTTCCGCCGCATCATCGAGATCCCGCGCGTTTCGCAGAACAACGTGAAGAGCTACCACTTCGACGCCGCGTTGGAAGGCGCGTTCGAAGTCGGGACGCACGGCTGGAACTGGGACGCAGGCATCAACTACAACAAGTTCGACGTGACGCAAATCAGCACCGGCAATGTCAACTTGCTGGCGCTGGAGAAGGCACTCGGGCCGTCGTTCCTCAACAACCAGGGCGTCGTCCAGTGCGGCACTGCCGCCAATCCGATCCCGCTGGGCACCAGCCTGTCGGCTGGTCAGTGCACACCCTTCAACATCCTGGGCGGTCCGTCGGCCTCCACCGCCGACGCGCTGAAGTACGTCAACACCCTCAGCCAGGCCACCCAGCAGAGCGTGAGCAAGCAGTACTTCGCCAACATCACCGGCGGCCTGTTCGACATGCCGGGCGACGCGGGCGAATTCGCCTTTGCGGCCGGTGTCGAGCACCGTGAAGTCTCCGGCTACGACTACCCGGACCAACTGTCCAGCGCCGGTTATACCACCGACCTGGCCGCTGGCGCGACGACGGGCAAGTACAAGACCGACGAAGTCTATCTGGAGCTGATGATCCCGTTGCTGAAGGATCTGCCGTTCGCCAAGCAGCTGTCGTTCGATGTCGCCAGCCGCTATTCCGACTACGATCGGTTCGGCGACACCACCAACAGCAAATTCAGCCTGACCTGGAAGCCGGTTGAGGACCTGTTGGTCCGTGCCACCTACGGCAAGGGCTTCCGCGCCCCGACCCTGGACGACACCTTCGGCGGCGGCTCGCAGTCCTTCGACCCCATGACCGATCCGTGCGATGCCCGCTTCGGCCTGCTGTCCACCCCGGCCGTCGCGGCCCGTTGCGCCAGCGAAGGCCTCGCACCGACCTTCCGTCAGACCGACAACGCCGGCGTGCCGGTGACCGCGCGCGAAATCCAGGGCAACTCACCGTTCAAGGCCGGCGTCGGCAACGCCAATCTGGAACCGGAATACAGCAAGACCCGCACTGTCGGCCTGGTGTTCAGCCCGCGCTGGATCCAGGGCCTGGACTTCTCCCTGGACTGGTACAAGATCAGCATCTCCAATGTCATCACCGCGGTCAGTGCGACCTATGTGTTGAACCAGTGCTACAACGGCGTGACCTCGTTCTGCAACTACACCCGTGACGCAAGCAGCGGTCAGGTCGTGACCCTGAGCCGCGGCAACACCAACCTGGGGGCGCTGGAAACCGAAGGCTACAACTTCGTCATGAACTACCGCCTGCCGGAATTCGCGGTTGGTCAGTTCGCGCTTCGCCTGGACAGCAACTATCTGGTTGCGTTCCGCAGTCAGAGCGACGACACCTCCCCGTGGGACGACGCCGCAGGTTACTGGAACTACCCACGCGTGCGCGCCACAGTGGGCGTCAACTGGGCCAAGGGCGACTTGTCGGCCAACTGGAACCTTCGCTATTACGGCGGCTATCGCGACTTCTGCTATAACGCGGACGAGTGCAACGAACCGAACTACCAGACCACCAATGCCGGCTGGGGCGGCGGCGTAGGCGCCAACAAGAAGGGCTCGATCAGCTACCAGGACGTCTCGGTCAGCTGGGCAGCCCCTTGGAACGGCTCGGTCACCCTGGGTGCTCGCAACGTCTGGAACAAGCAGCCGCCGATCACCAACTCGCTGACCAACAACAACTCGTCGTCGATCGATCCGATGCTGGACTACGACCGCTACCTGTTCATGCAGTATACCCAGAAGTTCTGATCGCTGCTGATCGCGATCTGATCGTCTAAAGCAACGGCCCCGCAAGGGGCCGTTTCTTTTTTACGGTCCAAGGCATGTAATGGGTCAGGGTGTAACTAGTCGATTTCCGGTCTCGCCGCCACCAGCTGGGGCTGGGGAGAGGCTGAATGCCGACAGGTCAGCCACTGTCCACCCTGACATTGGTCAGAGAAATCTGACGCGGCACCGGGGCCTTCACCTAGTGGACCGGCCAGCCTTTCGTAGACATCCAGTTGCCATAATTGATGGCAATGACCGAGGTGTTTATGGGCAACAGCAAGCAGTACACGGATGAGTTCCGTGCCGAGGCGGAGAGGCAGGTGATCGAGCGTGGCTTCACGGTGGTTGACGTCGCCTCCCGCATAGGGATTCCCAAGCACACGTTGTATGGCTGGGTGCAGGCGGCCAAGAAGACGGTACCGGCCCCTGGAGCCCCGGCCGCGCCGAGCGACTCGGCCGAGATCCGCCGGCTCAAGGCTGAGCTGCGGCGGGTAACCGAGGAGCGCGACATCCTAAAAAAAGCCGCCGCGTACTTTGCCAAGGGGTAAGGGCGAAGTACGCGTTCATGCGCGCGCACGTCCGGGAGTTCCGTCTGGTGGCGATGTGCCGGGTGCTGGACGTGCAACGCAGTGGCTACTACGCCTGGCTGCGCCATGGCGCCAGTGCTCGCGAGCGCGAAGATCAGCGTCTGCTGGGGCTGATCAAGCACCACTGGCTGGCCAGCGGCACGGTGTATGGCTATCGCAAGATCACCCTGGACCTGCGCGAGGCCGGCGAGCGCTGCAGCCGGCACCGCGTCCTGCGGTTGATGAAAGCAGAAGGCCTGCGTGCCCAAGTCGGCTACGGCCGCAAGCCACGTCATCACGGTGGTCCCGTGGGCGTGGTGACCAATGTGCTCAACCGGGAATTCGCGCCACAGGCGCCGAACAAGGTCTGGGTCACGGACATCACCTACATCAGGACCTACGAGGGCTGGCTGTTCCTGGCGACGGTGATGGATCTGTACTCGCGGCAGATCGTCGGCTGGGCGACGGCGTCGACGATGACCAGCGATCTGGTACTGCAGGCGCTGGTGGCGGCAGCTTGGCGGCGCAAGCCGGGCCCAGGTGTGCTGGTGCATTCGGATCAGGGCTGTCAGTTCACCAGCAGCGACTGGCAGTCGTTCCTGAAAGCGCACCGGATGGTGCCGAGCATGAGCCGACGCGGGAACTGCCACGACAACGCCGTGGCCGAGAGCTTCTTCAGCGTCTTGAAGAAGGAGCGGATCAAGCGGCGGATCTACCCGACACGCGCCATGGCAGCATCGGACGTGTTCGACTACATCGAGATGTTCTACAACCCGATCCGCCGGCATGGTTCCGCTGCCGGGCTGTCACCTGTAGAGTTTGAAAGGCGCTACGCGCAGAGCCGCAACTGAGTGTCTACGGAACTCTGGCCAGTCCACCCGTCACTCACAGTGCCTAAGCAGTCCTCTGAACCTCTCCCCAGCGGAGGACGGGGTAACGGCGCCCGATCGGAACGCGCTGTTGTCAATCAAGATCAAATCCTGGCTCCGGCCTTCGACTCCAACAAGGCGTTGGAGAAATTCATTTCGCTCAAGGATCGCGCCGCAAAGGGCGATGCAGCCTCGCAGCGAGAGCTGGCGGAGCTGTACGGCTGACCTGCCCCCACTGAGTCATACCATCTGAAGCTGTAAAGTCCGTCAAGCCAAGAGGACGGACATGAAGAAGAGCAGATTCAGCACCGAGCAGATCATCGGGTTCATCAAGCAGGCCGACGCGGGCATGGCCGTGGCGGAGTTGTGCCGCCAACATGGCTTCAGCCCAGCCAGTTTTTATCAGTGGCGGGCCAAGTACGGGGGCATGGAGGCCGACGAGGCCAAGCGGCTGAAAGAACTGGAGGTCGAGAACAATCGGCTGAAGAAGTTGCTGGCCGAAGCGCACCTAGACATCGAAGCGCTGAAGATCGGCTTCGGGGTAAAACGCTAGCCCCGCAACGCAAGCGCGAGGCAATCCGACGAATGCTCGAACACACCGCGTTGAGCGAGCGCCGGGCTTGCCGCCTTGCGGGGCTGTCCCGCGATGCTTTCCGCCACGAACCCGTGCCGACGCCAGCCACGCAGGCGCTGTCCGCGCGGCTGGTCGAGCTGGCCCAGGCCCACCGCCGCTTCGGCTATCGCCGACTGCATGATTTGTTGCGCCCGGAGTTTCCGTCCGTGAACCACAAGAAGATTTATCGCCTGTATGAGGAAGCCGAGCTGAAGGTGCGCAAGCGGCGCAAGGCCAAGCGTCCGCTAGGCGAGCGCCAGAAACTGCTGGCGGCCTCCATGCCGAACGACACCTGGAGCATGGACTTCGTGTTCGATACGTTGGCCAACGCACGCCGCATCAAGTGCCTGACCGTGGTCGACGACTTCACTCGCGAGAGTGTGGACATTGCCGTGGATCACGGCATCAGCGGCGCTTACGTGGTGCGGCTGCTCGATCAGGCGGCGTGCTTCCGTGGCTATCCACGCGCGGTCCGTACCGACAATGGCCCGGAGTTCACCAGTCGCGCCTTCATTGCCTGGACACAGCGACATGGCATCGAGCACATCCTGATCGAGCCGGGTGCCCCCACGCAGAACGCCTACATCGAAAGCTTCAACGGCAAGTTCCGCGACGAGTGCCTCAACGAGCACTGGTTCACCTCGTTGGCACAAGCGCGGGACGTGATCGCAGACTGGCGACGCCACTACAACGAGATCAGGCCGCATAGCAGTTGTGGTCGCATCCCGCCGGCACAGTTCGCCGCCAACTACCGTACACAACAAACCAACGACGCAGTAACCTTCAACCCAGGGCTTTATCAGTAATCACTGGTACGGACGGTGGGGGCAGGTCACGGCCTCTGCATTCCGGTCAACACGAATTCCGAGCGTTATTTGGCGAGTTACGAAGCAATTGCCAAGCAAGCGAAGACGCCAGCCAATGCCGAAGGATTACGCCACGCAGCAAAGGCTGCTGTAAACGAATGCTCGGTCGTTGATAATGGGGCAATCATCCCGATTGAGGCGCGCGAGTTATGGCTCGCGCAAGCCGCCAAGAATGGTGACTTGGCCGCACAAGCGCAGATTTATCTGACTTCAAACCAAAGGCCGCAGGGTGAGCAATTGAAAGGCTTCATGGATCGCGTTGTTAATAGCAGAGATCCGAACGCCGTCTTCGAGATGGGGCAACTGGTGGCCGGTAACGTGGATTCCGGTGATGTCGGGGCCTACACCAATGTGGCAAGCGACAAGCTTTCTGGCTATGCCTGGAGCATCGCAGCCTGCCGGATGGGGTTGGCGTGCGGGACCGGCTCGGAGATCATGAACTCCGCATGCTTGAACACGTCTGGTTGCTCCAGCACAGATTTTGAATCGTTCGTACGGGATAATCTCGTCAGTGCAGGCGATGCAGCCTTGCTAAATAGCAAGGTCCAGGAGGTAAGCGCGTTCCTACCAACCAAAAAGTGAGGCTCTATGGAAAGGAAGTCTTTGACGAAGAAGCGGTTCAGCTTATTCGCCGCAATGGCGCTGTCTTTCGCGGCGATTGCTGGGACGATCAGCATCAACGCCGGCACAGCGCCGTATAACACGGTCGCCGCAGCACAGGGTATTTTCGGCCGATGACATGGGAGAGCTTCGAATCGCTGCCTTGACAGCACTAGTCGGAATGTATCGCACGGTGAATGGCACGGGTTCCGTGGGTATCGGCGATCAGGTCAGCGTAACCTACTCGGATGGATCGAAAGAAAAGGGTTCCGTGGTCTGCAACGTCGGCACCGTGTGTGTCACGCCTATCCCAGGCACGCAGCAGGGTGGCGGTGGTGGTGGTGGCGGTGCCAATCTGCCCGGTGGCTGCATTGGAAACTGCGGCGTCGTCACTGTCGGCACCCCCTGATCGAAGCACAAGGCGCCGCACGGCGCCTTGTGTCGCTTCTGAGCGAACTGGGATGGTAGGGCAAGGTCGTCTGGCAGCCGGGGTATTTTCAAGGACGGCTCATTGCAACGAAGGAGGCTCACGTCCAGCAACCGGTCAATTAGTTCCGGATGAATTACTCAAGTCCCTTTGGGAGTGGACGGCCGCAAACGCAGACGACCTCCTCATCCACGCAGTGAATCACCCCGGAATCAACGTCACGATGACGTGCTCGACATAGGCCTCGAATTCCTCGCGCGCCTGCTTGGGCTGGTGCAACTGCAGCGACAGCTGCAGGAAGCCGACGTAGGCCGCGTAGGCCAGCCGGGCGCGGTGCTGGGCATCGGTGCGGCTGAGCCCGGCCTGACGGAACGAGGCGATCAGGTACTCCATGCGCCGCTGCGACACCCGGTCGATGACCGGGCGCACCGCGGGATGGTCCAGCGCCTTCAACAACTCGCTGTAGATGATGTGCGGCTTGACCTCGTGCGCGACCAGCTGGAACAGCGCGCGCAAGCGGGTGCGCGGATCCGGCACTTCCTCCAGGCTGCCGAACACCTGTTGCTGTTCGACCAACTCCCAG
Source organism: Xanthomonas translucens pv. undulosa (assembly GCF_017301775.1). Classification (NCBI taxonomy): domain Bacteria; kingdom Pseudomonadati; phylum Pseudomonadota; class Gammaproteobacteria; order Lysobacterales; family Lysobacteraceae; genus Xanthomonas; species Xanthomonas translucens. The sequence goes on along the minus strand of NZ_CP063993.1, from coordinate 3,831,263 downwards.
CGCTCCAGCGCTGCCTGCAGCAGCGCATCGCGCGACGGGAAGTGCCAGTAGAAGCTGCCCTTGGTCACGCCCAGTCGCCGTGCAAGAGGCTCCACCGCCACCGAGTTGACCCCCTGTTCGGCGATCAGGTCCAGTGCGGCCTGCGCCCAATCCTCGGCGCTGAGTCGGTTGTTGCGGCCACCGTTGGGAGCGGCGGCCTCGTCTATGGAAGACACGGAGACATTGTTCATCCGTCGATTTAACCATACGGGGAAGCCGATTGCAGTATGTGTTTTTCATGAATCGCACGCAAATGCCCGGCAGCACTGGCTTTTCGTCTCCATACTGCATCGTATTGACATCGCTGGCGTCTACTCCATACTACTTCGTATGGTTTCCTCTCCTTCCAGCATCCCGATTGCGGCATCCGCCCTGCTCGCCGGCGCGCACGACATGCAGCTGGCCGCGACCGTCACCGAGCCCGGCGCTGCAGGCAGCGTGCTGTTCGCGCATGGCTTCGGGCAGACACGGCATGCCTGGATGGCCAGCGCCGCGGCGTTGCAGGCCCACGGCTACCGCAGCGTCGCCTACGACGCGCGTGGGCATGGCGACTCCACGCGCAATCCCGCCGCCCTGCCCTACCGCGGCGAACAGTTCATCGACGACCTGATCGTGGTCGCCGGCGAGATGGCGCCGGCGCCGGTGCTGGTGGCCGCCTCGATGGGCGGACTGTTCGGGCTGATGGCCGAGGCGCGCTGGCCGGGCTTGTTCCGCGCGATGGTGCTGGTCGACATCACCCCGCGCTGGCAGCCGGCCGGGGTCGAGCGCACCCTTGCGTTCATGACCGTGCATCCGCACGGCTTCGCCAGCCTGGACGACGCCGGCGATGCCATCGCCGCCTATCTGCCGCAACGTGCGCGCAAGTCGCCCGAAGCGCTGCGCAGCGTCTTGCGCCGGCACGCCGACGACCGCTGGCACTGGCACTGGGATCCGCGCCTGGTGGAAGAACTGGCGCGCGACAGCGAGCGACACCAGGAGGCGATCGCGCAGGCGGCCAGCAAGGTGCATTGCCCGGTGTTGCTGGTCAGCGGCGGGCGCAGCGATCTGGTCACCCCGCAGACCATCGCAGAATTCCTGTCGTTGGTGCCGCATGCGCAGCATGCACACCTGCCCGAGGCCACGCATATGCTGGCCGGCGACGACAACGCCGCGTTTACCGCCACTGTGTTGCATTATCTGGACGCATTGCCACCGGCTAGCGCCGGCGCACCGTCCGCCGTTACCGAGCATGTCCCCGGAGCAAGCCCATGAGCATCGTCGCACCCTTCCTCGTGTTGTTGCTGGCAGGCGCCTTCGCCGCCTATCACCGCATGCGGCTCGCCGTCTGGGCCGCGCTGAGCGCCACGCTGCTGGTCGCGTGCTGGCTGCTCGGCGCCAGCCACACCGCCACCATCGTCGCCGCGGTGCTGCTGGCGCTGGTCGCGGTGCCGCTGCTGCTGCCGTTCGTGCGCAAGCCGCTGCTCACCGCGCCGATGCTGAAGGTGTTCCGCAAGGTGCTGCCGCCGCTGTCGCAGACCGAGCGGATCGCGCTGGAAACCGGTTCGGTCGGTTTCGAGGGCGAACTGTTCACCGGCGATCCGGACTGGCAGAAGCTGCTCGACTACCCGAAGCCGCAGCTGACCGCCGAGGAGCAGGCCTTCCTCGACGGCCCGGTGGAAGAGCTGTGCCGGATGACCAACGACTGGGAAATCACCCACGTCCACGCCGACCTGCCGCCTGAGCTGTGGAGCTTCGTCAAGAAGCACAAATTCTTCGGCATGATCATTCCCAAGGAATACGGCGGCCTGGGTTTCTCGGCGCTGGCCCACCACAAGGTGATCCAGAAAATCGCCTCGGTATCGAGCGTGGTCAGCTCCACCGTCGGCGTGCCGAACTCGCTGGGCCCCGGCGAACTGCTGCTGCATTACGGCTCCAAGGAACAGAAGGACTATTACCTGCCGCGCCTGGCGGTGGGCCAGGAAGTGCCGTGCTTCGGCCTGACCGGCCCGTTCGCCGGTTCCGACGCGACCTCGATCCCCGACTACGGCATCGTCTGCAAGGGCGAGTGGAACGGCGCCAACGTGCTCGGCGTCAAGCTGACCTTCGACAAGCGCTACATCACCCTGGCGCCGGTGGCCACGCTGGTCGGCCTGGCGTTCCGCATGTACGACCCGGACGGCCTGATCGGCGACACCAAGGACATCGGCATCACCCTGGCGTTGCTGCCGCGCGAAACGCCGGGCGTTGAAATCGGCCGCCGCCACTTCCCGCTGAACTCGCCGTTCCAGAACGGCCCGATCCACGGCCGCGAGGTGTTCATCCCGCTCAGCCAGCTGATCGGCGGCGTGGACATGGTCGGCAAGGGCTGGAACATGCTCAACGAGTGCCTGGCCGTGGGCCGCTCGATCACCCTGCCCTCCACCGCCAGCGGCGGCGCCAAGTACGGCGCGATCGTCACCGGCGCCTACGCGCGCATCCGCAAGCAGTTCGGCCTGTCGGTCGGCCGCTTCGAGGGCGTGGAAGAGGCGCTGGCGCGGATCGGCGGCAAGGCCTATGCGATCAGCGCGCTGGCCCAGGCCACCGCCGCGGCGGTGGATCGCGGCGACGTGCCGTCGGTGCCGTCGGCGATCGCCAAGTACCACTGCACCTCGATGAGCCGCGAAGTCATCAGCGACGTGATGGACGTGGTCGGCGGCAAGGGCATCATCCTCGGCCCGCGCAATTTCGCCGGCCGCAGCTGGCAGGCGGCGCCGATCGCGATCACCGTGGAAGGTGCCAACATCATGACCCGCAGCCTGCTGATCTTCGGCCAGGGCGCGATCCTGTGCCATCCGTGGGTGATGAAGGAAATGAAGGCCGCCGCCAACCCCGACCACAAGGCTGGCGTCGACGCGTTCGACCGCAACCTGTTCGGCCATATCGGTTTCGCGATCTCCAACGCGGTGCGCTCGCTGTGGTTCGGCCTGACCGCCGCACGCATCGGCGCGGCCCCCGGCGACGCCTATACCCGCCGCTTCTTCCGCAAGCTGGACCGCTATTCGGCGAACCTGGCGCTGATGGCCGACGTGTCGATGCTGATGCTCGGCGGCAAGCTGAAGTTCAAGGAATCGCTGTCCGGCCGCCTGGGCGACGTGCTGAGCCATATCTACATGACCAGCGCGATGCTCAAGCGCTACCACGACGAGGGCGCCCCGGCGACCGACCAGCCGCTGCTGGCCTGGGCGTTCCACGACAGCGTGCACAAGATCGAACTGGCGCTGTCGGCGGCGCTGCGCAACTTCCCGATCCGCCCGGTGGGCTGGCTGATGTGGGCGCTGATCTTCCCGTGGGGCCGCCGCGCCGAAGCCCCGGGCGACCGTCTGGGCCACCGCGTCGCCGCACTGCTGATGACCCCGAACGAAGCCCGCGACCGCCTCGGCCAGGGCGTGTTCCTGACACCGTGCGAGAACAACCCGGGCGGCCGCATCGCCAGCTACCTGACCAAGGCGGTGCTGGCCGAGCCGGTCGAACGCAAGTTCCTGAAGGCGCTCAAAAGCAAGGGCATCGAGGCGCTGGACTTCGCGGCGCAGCTGGACGAGGCGGTGCGCGAAGGCGTGCTCTCGGCCGACGAGCGCCGTCAGCTGGAGGAACTGCGCGAGATCACCATGGACACGATCAGCGTGGACGATTTCGACGCCGACGCACTGCGCTCGGCCAGCTACTACCACCGCGCCACGGCCGGCGACGACCATTCGCGCGAAGCGGCCTGATCGCAGCGCCCTGCGCCGGCGGACCTGGGTCTGCCCGTCGGCGCAGAGCGCGACAGCTGCGCGCTGTCGCGTTGCTTGCACCGCTGTGCGGCGCCTCGCGACTCCCGCCGCCAGCAGCGACTGCAGCATCGCTGGCGGCGCTCGTTCGCTGCCCGAGCGGGGCCTCGCGCCTCGACTGAATCCTGCGGCACGCGCCTGTCGTCGCTGTGCGCTTGCCACCGGCCAGCGCCGCCGACGCGGGCCTCAGCCGGCGGGCGGATGCGCCGAAGGCAGCAGACGCGCCTGACGCAACGCGGCCAGATCTGCCGAGCCCGTACAGAAACACGCAACCGCCAACTGGCGTATCACGATCTCGAAATGCGCGACGACCGCCTCGGTGGATAGCGCCGCGGCACGCAGCACGCCGGCCGCCTGCCCGGCGATGTCCGCCCCCAGGCGGATGGCCTTGGCCACATCGACACCGTCGCGGATCCCGCCCGAGGCGATCAACGTCACCGCCGGCAACGCTTTACGTACTGCCTGCACGCTGAGCGGGGTCGGGATGCCCCAATCTGCGAACGCCATCGCCACCGCACGGTCGGCGGGATCGCTGGCGCGCGCGCCTTCCACTGCGGCCCAACTGGTGCCGCCGGCTCCGGCGACATCGATCGCCGCCACGCCCACATTGACCAGCGCGCACGCCACCGATGCCGACAGTCCGGAGCCTACTTCCTTGACCACGATCGGCACTCCGACGGTGCGCACGGCGCGTGCGATCTGAGCCAGGATCCCGCTCCAATCGCGGTCGCCCTCCGGCTGCACCGCTTCCTGCAATGGATTGAGATGGACGATCAGCGCATCGGCCTCCAGCGCCTCCACTGCGCGACGCGCCAGGTCCAGACCGTCGGCTTCGCGCAGTTGCGCGGCGCCGAGATTGGCCAACAAGGGAACGTCCGGCGCGAGGCGCCGCAGCGTGCGCGTCAGCCCTTGCGAATTCCCGGATCGCAAGCTCACCCGCTGCGAACCGACGCACATGGCGATCCCCAGCGCCTGCGCCGCCTCGCTCAGATGCCGATTGATCGCTTCCGCACGCAACGCGCCGCCGGTCATGGAACTGATCAGCAACGGCGCCCGCACCCCCTTTCCGAACAGCGAGGCGCGCAGATCGATCTGCGCCAGATCCAACTCGGGCAATGCGCAGTGTTCAAAACGGATGCGGTCCCAGCCGGCCGCGGCCGCGGCGGTGGCCGATGTCACGCGTTGATCCAGCACGATATCCAGATGATCGTCCTTGCGCCGGCTCAGACCGCAATCGCTCATGCTCGCGTCCTTCGCGCCGTCGCACGATCGCATGGCATCGTCTTGGATCGCAGGTGTCACTGCATGCGCCGCCGCATCCGCACGTTCACGCCGGCGCATGGCGATCTCCCTGCACATCCTCGCTGCGATAGCGGCCGGTCGAGGTTTGATAGTACTGCGCGCGGATGACCGCCATGGTCTCGAACAACCGTCCCCACGGCTCGGGAAAGCGCGCGTCGGCCATCACCCGCTGCAGCATGCGCGCATGGCCGGCCAACTCATCTTCGAGGAACGCTGCCACGGGCATGGCCGGATAGCGGCGCTGCAGCAGCAGCGCGACATTATCGGACTCGCCCGCCGACCTGTCCTTGTCCCGCCCATGCAGATCGTTCTGCAGGCGCCCTATCGCCGAGATGAGCCACAGCGCATGGCGAAACGCCGGCTGCTCGCGGCACCTGGCCATGTCCAGCCCCCAGAGCAGCGACAGGCAACAGAATACGTTTGCGTAGGCGATAGAATCGACCCCATTGTGCAGATACTCCGCATACGACCAGGGTTCCGCCGCTGGCGCCCGCGCGCTTCCGCTGCGCAGCGCCGCGCAATAGCGTCGGGTATCGGCAAGCAGCTGCGCATAGTCGCTGCGATCGTAGGCGAGCGCGGCCAGCGACGTGCGCAGCGCAGCGCAACCGTCGAACCCGGGGACCGCGCACGGCACGCCATGCCACAACGCCTTTTCCACTGCGGCGAGCTGCGCGGAAGTGATCAGCCCCAGATCGTTGCAGTCGTCCAACCAGAACAGCAGCGCCATTTCGCAATAGAACGCCACGGTCAGCGTTTCGTCCTGCGGATCGCGGCCGGTGCGGGCGGCATTCTTGTGCAAACCGTGCTGGATGCGTCGCAGGATGTACTGTCCGCCCCTGACCGCCTCCTCGGCATGCTCGGTGGCAAACCCGGTCAGCGACTGTCCCCAGGCCATCACCTGCTCCACTGCGCGCTCGGCCTGGATCACGGCGTCGCCTCCGCTGCGTGCGCCGGACTGCGGCTGCCCCAACGATGCGCCAGCCATAGACCAGCGAGCTCGGCAACGCGCACCACCCGCAGGGGGCAATACAGTTCCTTGCCGATCCAGAGCGGGGTCTGGGTCGGCGCACCCGGCGCGTAGCGGGCGAGCATGTAGTCCAGCGCGCGCGCCACGGCCTGCGCGTTGCGCCGGCGCCCCTGCGGCTCCTCGCGCTCGTCCATGGCGTGCAATGCGAACAACGCGTAGGCGGTTTCCTCGAGCGTGGACCCGCGGCCGGCGCCCCAACCACCGTCGCCACGCTGCGCCTGGAGCAGCCCGGCCAGCGCACGCTCGTCACGCCATTGCGGCTGCGCCTGCGATAGCGCTGCGAGCGCATGCGCGGTCGGATACAGCCACGACACGTGCCATTTCTCGTTGTCCCACAGACCGTGTCGGTTACGCTGGGCCTGGACGTAGGCGCTGGCGCCGTCGGCGGGCAGTCCCAGCAATCGCAGCGCATGCAGGACATGGATGTTGGTGGACACGGAGGTATTGCGTTCGCCGGGAAAGGTGACGAACAGATCGCCGCTTTCGAACTGGCGCAAGGCGTCGGCGGTCGGATTGCGGCCTGCCAGGTGCAGAACGCACACCGCCACGGCGGTGTCGTCCGCATCGGCCGCGAAGTGCAAGGCCGGACCCAGACCGCGCACGCTCATGCGCGCGTCGATCTGCGCGACGAGCGGCTGCACCGTATCGACGAGCGCGGGATGCGCGAACAGTTCGGCCAGATGCAGTGTGTACAGCGACCAGCACGGCTCGAACACATCGATCGGCCAGACGTTGGGAACGACGCCGTCGATGGCGCTGCGGGTCGCCCGCGCCGCCGCCTGCAGATACGCGCCGGCGCTGCCGAGCTGCGGCGTGCCGCCCTGCGCCAGCGCCTGCGCATGCCAAGCGGCGGTGGCCGCCGGACTGATGCCGATACTGCCGTCGGCGTCCGGACGCGCCGTCGCTGGCGACGTGCCCCACGCTTCCCAGGAATGCAGCAGCGGATGCCCGCTTGGCAAGGTCACCGCTCCCAGCTTGGCCAGGCGCGCCTGCCGCAGCGGCAACAGCGCCGCGTGACGTGGATGCGCCAGGCCGGCCAGCAGCGGAGCGGCCTCGCTGCACAATTGTGGCAGGATCAACTCCGCCCCGATGGGTGCGTCCTCCGGCACCGCATGCGCATAGGGATCGGGCGCGGTCGCAAGAAATCGCGTTGCAGACCTTATCGCATCGGCAGCGCCCGGAAGCTGCTCGACGCGCTGCAGCGCCAACAGTGACGCCCATGTGGGCGCATGGCGAAACAGGGGGAAGTCCGTGCTTCCCCATCCCCCATCCGCCTGTTGCTGCGCGATCAGCCACATATAGGCGTCTTGCCGATCGGCCCAGTCGCCATGAACTTGCAGGGAGCGTGCCGTGTCGTAGCAGGAGGGACCGACGCTGCCGCCATCGTGCATCTCGCGCAACAATTGCCGCAATTCGTGGAGGATCTGCTCGGACAGCGCGTTCACGCGGGCTTCCTTCTGACAGTGGGAGACGAGAAACTGGATCTGGCGCATGCCGCGCACGCGGCGATACGCCCGCCGTGGTTCGCCGCGCGCCTGCGTGCATCGCCGCACTGCCAACGCGCTTGGGCACGGCGGCGCGCAACGCGGCGCCTGCAGCGTTTCCACGCCAGGCGACCGAGGCGATCGGTGGCCCCGACCCGGGCCAGGGTGGACCCGCTGCCGCGGCCGGCTGCCACGGCGGCGGGGTGCATCGAGGCAGGCAGGACGTTTCATACGCATGGCGCGTGCTCGGCCAGATACAGGTCGGCCCGCCGCAGCATCTGCGCCAGCCGTTCCGCGCGCGGCCCCAGCGGCGCGATCGCCGCTCCGGCATCGCGCAACAGCTCCAGCGCGAACGCGCGCGCGGCCTGCAGCCCCATGATCGACGCGCAGGTCGGCTTCTGCGCCGCCGCATCCTTGCCCGCGGTCTTACCCAGCGTCGCGGTATCGGCGGTCGCATCGAGGATGTCGTCGACCACCTGCAATGCCAAGCCGAAGCAGGAACTGTAGCGATCGAGCGCACGGTACAGCTCGGCGTGCGCGCCGTCTTCGGCGATCGCGCACAAGGCGCCCATGCGCACGGAAGCACGCACCAGCGCGCCGCTCTTCATGCTGTGCATCGCGACGATCTTGTCCAGCTCCACATACTGTCCGACCAAGGCCAGATCCAGTGCCTGCCCGCCGGCGGCGCCGGCAGCGGACACGGCATGCGCCAGCTCGCGGACGAGCGCGACGCGAATGTCGCCGGGCGCATCCAGTTGCGCGAGGGTAAGAAACGCGTGCGCCTGCAACGCATCGCCGACCAGGATCGCGGTGGCTTCGCCGAACTCGACGTGCACGGTCGGAATGCCGCGACGAAGCACGTCGTCGTCCATCGCCGGCAGGTCGTCGTGGACCAGCGTGCAGGCGTGCATCAGTTCGATAGCGGCGCCTACATCGTCGAGCACATGCGCCGGCGCGTCGGCCAGTGCGCCGGCAGCCAGACAAAGCAAGGCGCGGGTACGCTTTCCGCCCTGCAAGGTGGCGTAACGCATCGCCGCCACCAGTTTGGTCCCTCCGTCGTCTTCGACGCAGAGCAACCGCGCCATCGCCTGCTCGACCCGCCTTGCGCCAGCCTGCGCCCACGGCTCCTGGAGCGACGTGGCAGAGGCATCGCGCGCCTGCATCTGCGTACTCCCAGCAGCGGGAGCATCCGATCGTGGGTCGTACATCGTGGAACCGGTGTGCATGTTGTTCATGTCCTTGTACCTGCAAGGAAACGGCCACGGCGGAAGACGAACCGCCGCGATGGTGCCAGCGCCCCATCGGCCATGGCCGTGGGCGCCGGAATGTCTTGGCTCGTCAGCGTCGATGTCCCGACCGAGCGCACGCTGTGTAACCTCACGAAAAGCCGATATGGATGCCCATCGACGGATGCGCGGTCGGGTAATAGCGACGGCCCTTTTCGACATCGCCCAATAACCGCGGCCGTACCCCGGCTTTGTCCATGGTCAGTGCCAGGGCGATGCAGAACTGCACCAATTCCAGCCACACCAGGTGGTAGCCGATGCACACATGCGGACCGGTACCGAACTGCAGCATGTCCACCGGCCGGATCGGTTCGGTGCGTTGCAGCCACCGCTCCAAGCGGAACAGATCCGCCTCTTCGTGCAGCAGCGCCGAGGTCGAGAAGTACAGCAGCGGGATGCACAGGCGGGTGCCTGCCGGAACCCGCCGCTGGCCCAGTTGCAGTTCCTGCAGTGTGCGGCGCGGCAGCAGCGTGGTCGCCGGATGCACGCGCAGCGTTTCGCGGAACAGCGCCTCGGCGACCCGACACTGCGCCAGGTCCGCAGGCTGGGTCGGCACCTCCCCGACGCGCCGCGCCTCCTCGACCAGGGCGTCCCACAATGCGGGTTGCCGCGCCAGTTCGATCACCATCCAGGCCATCGTCGAAGCGGTGGTGTCGTGGCCGGCGAGCAGCAGCAATCGGATGTTCGCGACCAGAACGTCGTCGGAGAGGGCATCGTCGCCATGGTCGAAGGCGTTCACCATGTCGTTGAGCAGGCCATTGCGCGCGGCATGCGCGCGCGCGTCGCGGATGAATTGGCGCAACTGTGCATCGATCCATTCGCGTGCGGCGCGGCCGCGCCGCAACGGCAGGCCAGGCAGATCGACAGGCGGAGCGACGATCAACTGCAGCAGCTGGTGGTACTTGCGACGCCATCCCGGCAGGTCCTGCGCCGGAATGCCCATGAGGCTGAAGATGAGCTTGAGCATCAAGTCGCCCGTCTCGCGCAGGATGGCCACCTCGCCCCGGTCGCGCCACGTCTGTAACCGCGTCTGGATGACCGGCGCGAACAGTTCCCCGATTCCGGCCTGGGTCAGCCCTTTGGGCAGGAACGCCGCCTTGATCGCATCGCGCGCCTGTCGATGCACGGCGCCGTCCTGTGCGACCAGCGTTCCGCCGAGCAGTTCGGGTGCGATTTCTTCGATCAGCGCCGACGACACGTTCTTGTGTCGGAGCAGCGCGAACGCCTCCGGATCGAGGCAGGTCATGAGTTGCCCGGCAGGGCCGAAATCGAGCCAGAAGTGGTTGCCCAACGTCTGCTCGGCGCGCTGCAGCAAGTTCGGCAGATCACACACGATGGCAGGAAGATGCCCGACCAGAGGAAATGCGCCGCGCATGACCGGGATGTCGTGGCGCAGCCGCGGACGAAGGTCCAACGGATTGAGCAGCATGGCCATCAGCGGTGCGGCGCCGCGGCCGCGTCGGGGGCGGCAACATGCGCAGCAGCGCGGCTGTTGCCGCCGTCCGCATACGTCGGCACATGCGCCAGCATGCCGCCATCGATGCAGACGACCTGACCGGTGATGAAGGCGGCATCGTCGGACAGCAGAAACGCCACCAGCGCCGCCACGTCCTCCGCACGACCGACGCGTGGAAGCAGTTGGTGCCGGCGCAAGTGCCGTTGCGTGGCGTCGTCCAGTTTGGCGACAAGTCGCTCGGTCATGATCAGGCCCGGCGCGACCGCATTGCAGCGGATCTGCGCGTGACCGTACTGGGTGGCGAGCGAGGTCGACAGCATGTTCATCGCCGCCTTCGACGCGGCATAGGAGGTCTGCGCGGTATCGCCGCTCAGCCCCTGGCACGAGGACATGACGACGATCGCGCCGCCGCCGCGGGCGATCATGCGCGGGACGGCCTGCCGGCAGCACAGCAGCGTGCCGCGCAGATTGGTCGCCATGGTCTGGTCCCAGACCTCCATGTCCAGCTCCAGGAGCGCGCGGTCGCGCGGCGTCAGCTGCATCGCGCTCGCGTTGTTGACCAACAGATCGACCCCGCCGAAGTGCCGTTGTGCCGCCTCGAACAGTGCGGCCACCGCCTGCGCATCGGCGATGTCCGTGGTGACGGCCAGCGCCTGGCCCGCGGCGGATGCGATCTGCGCGGCGCACGCCGTGGCCGCCGGACCATCGATATCGGCCACCACCACCCTGGCGCCTTCGCGCGCGATGGCGAGCGCGCATGCCTTGCCGATACCGGCGCCTGCACCGGTCACCACCACCACCTTGCCTTCAAACCGGTTCATCGCGCCCTCCCGGGATCGGTTGGTCGGTCGCCGTCTGTCCCGCGACCGACGACGACGGCGGGGCATTGCCGTGATCGGCGTCATCGACAGCGTCGCGCTCGATGAGGCGAATCGCGGCGACAGGACACTGGCTGGCCGCGAGCCGCACGGCGGCATGCAGGGCGTCCGGCACGACCGCCACGCACACTTCGGCGATGCCGTCCGACGCGCGCTGGCGAAAGATGCGCGGCAGGGTCAGCATGCACTGCCCGGTGGTTCCGCACAGATGCTGGTCGACCAAGACGCGCATCTCAGGCCCCCACCGAATGCAGCCGCACCGGCAGCACGCGGAACGTGCGCAGGAAGGCGGACGGCTCCCGGGTCGGCTCCTCGGCCAACACCAGCGTGGGAAAGCGCGCATGGATCCGCGGCAGGCTCTCTGCCAACTGCACCCTGGCCAGTTGCGCGCCGAGGCAAAAATGGATGCCGTGGCCGAAGCTCAACATGATGTTTCCCTCCGTCGACATGCCAGGACTGGTGTGGTGAAAGCGCGCGGGATCGAAGCGGTCGGGGTCGGCGAACGCATTCGGATCGCGGTTGCCGGCCGCGATCAGCACGCGCACGTCCGCGTTCTTCGGGATCACGCCGCCGTCCAGTGCGATGTCGCGCTGGGCGATGCGCGGAATGGAGCTGAACATCGCCGGCGCCTCGCAGCGAAGGACCTCCTCGACGAACGCCTTCACCGCGGCGGCATCGCCCTGCAGCCAGTGCCGCTGCTCGGGATAGGCCAGCATGGCCAGGACCGCGTGGTCGATGGTCGCGGCAGTCGTCGCGAAACCGCCCAACAGCATGCCCCAGAGCATGCTGATCAGTTCGGCATCCGACAGCGCATCGGCATCGTCGTCGTGCGCGCCGACCAGCAGCGACACGATGTCCTGACGGGACTCGGTCCGCTTGCGCTCTATCAGGGCACCGAAGTAGGCCTGGACTTTGGCGCTGGTGGCATCCGCCGCGGCCAGCTGCGCGTCGCTGGCATGCGGGCTCAGACCTTCCAGAATGGTGCCGATGCCGGCAGCCAGGCCGGACATGTCCTCCTGCGGCATGCCGAACAATTCGGCGAAGACCAGCATCGGCAAGGCGAGCGCGAACTCCCGATGCAGGTCCACGGTCTCCCCGCGCGCCAGCGCGGGCGCCATGCCGTCCAGCCGCGCTTCGACGATCCGCACGATGCTGGGCCGCAGGCTGTCGATCTGGCGCACGGTGAAGTCACGGGAAACGAGCCGACGCAGGCGCGTGTGCGTCGGCGGTTCTTTCATTGCCAGCGTGGATGCCAGCAAGTTGAGCGAAAGGCTGGTCGCCGCACGCGGAAAGTAGCGCGCCAGCTCGCCCGGCGCCGGTCCGCGGAATGCATCGCCGGTCGCCTTGAGCGCCCAGTAGATGTCGGCATGACGGCTCAAAAGGAAGATGCCCGAGGCCGCGCGATGCACCGGATCGTGCTCGCGCAGCCAGTGCATGAATGGGTACGGGTCGCGGATGCACGCTGGCGATGCCAGTTCGGCGAATGCGTCCCGGCATACTGCCGTGGTGTTTTGCACGTCCATCGTCTTTCCCTGCTTGGCTGGTTGATCTGCCCGGCGCGCGGCAAGCGCGCCGGCGACTGGCGGAAGATCGCCGTGTCCGCTGGTATTCGTCCTCACCAGCGCACCGGGAACTCCTCGAATCCACCGGTGATGATCTCTTTGCGCAGTCTGAGTTCGTCGGGCGCCACCGCCAGGCGCAATCCGGGAAAGCGCTGGAAGATCGAGCCGAACACGACCTTGAGCTCCAGCCTGGCCAGCGCGACGCCGATGCAATAGTGCGGACCGTAGGAGAACGCCAGATGCGGCTTTTCGTCGCGTCCGATATCGAAGACTTGCGGGTCGTTGAAATGGCGCGGATCGAACGCGGTCGCCGGCAGGCCGACCAGCACCTTGCTCTCCGCGGGAATGTGCACCCCTGCGATGGTCACGTCGGTCCTCGGATAGCGCATGATGCCGTCCCAGCCGGCGCCCGGCGGGTACATGCGCAGGATTTCCTCAACCGCCTTCTCGACCAGAGACGGATCGCCGACCAGACGCTCGCGTTGTTGCGGATAGCGGAACAACGCCAGCAGCCCGAATTCGATCTGCGCGACCGTGCTCTCATGCCCTGCCACCAGCATGCCCGCTGCCAAGCCGATCGCTTCCTCCTCGGTCGCTTCGCCGCGATCGACCGCCTGCATCAGATCCGTCAACAGGTTGCCGCCCGGAGCCTGGCGTTTTTCCCGCATCTTGCCGCGGATGTAGGCGCGCAGTTCTTCCCAGGCCAGGCGCGACGCGTTGCGCGGGCCGCTTTCGTGCTGGTGCGTCATCACTTCGTCGGACAGTCCGGCGAAGAAGGCATGATCCTCGTAAGGCACGCCCATCAGCGCGCTGATGACCATGGCCGGAAGCGGGAAGGAGAGCGCGTGCCGCAGGTCGGCGGGCTGCGGCTGGGCCTCCAGCGCATCGAACAACTGCGTGGCGATCGCCTCGACCTGTTGCGCGAGCAGCTTCACCCGCCGGTTGCTGAAGGCCGGCGCGACGATCGTGCGCAGTCTGGCGTGTTCAATGCCCTCATGCGAGACCAGCCACCCCGGCGAACCCAAGATCACCGAATCCGGCGTGAATTCGGCTGGCGGCATTCCCGCCGGGCGGAACCTCTCATCAGACAGGACCGCTTTGGCCTCGTCGTAGCCCGTCACCCACCAGCCTTCGTGTCCGGAGGGAAAGCGTACGCGGTGGATCGGCCCGTCCGCGCACAACATCAGCATTGCAGGCGAAGGCTCGATATGCTCCACGCGCCACATGGGTAGCGCTACCAATTCGCTTTGCGACATGACAGGACTCACTTTCTGGCGATGGAAGGGCGGAAGGTGACCGGTAGCCGTTGTGGGCAACGGATGACGTAGGAAGGCTGATAGGCGATGTCTTCCAGGGCGACGGCCAACGCCAGCTCGTGCAGCCGCGCGAACAGCGCCGGGAACGCGTATAGCAATTCCAGGCGTGCCAGCGCGGCGCCCAGGCAGAAATGCGGCCCCTGCCCGAACGACAGGTGGTGGTTGGGCTGCCGGGTGACATCGAAGGCCTCGGCGCCCGGCCCGAACGCGCGCTCGTCCCGGTTGGCCGCGTGGAACGCCATCAGGATGGCCTCGCCACGCCGGATCGTGCAGCCTTCGATTTCCACATCCTGTGTGGCATAGCGGAACGGCAGGTTGGTCACACTGCTGCCCCAACGCAGAATCTCCTCGATCGCCTGCGCCCACGTAACCTGGCCGCTCAGCACCAGGCGCAGCTGCTGCGGATGCGTCAGCAATGCCAGCACGCCATTGCCAATGACGCCGGTGGTGGTCACAAAACCCGCCGAAAGCACCATGAACAGCATGTCGATAAGTTCGGTGTCAGAAACGAGTTCGCCGCTATCGCGCGCGGCGATCAGCGCCGACGCCAGGTCGTCGCCGGGCCGGCGCCGCTTGAGCGCGATCAGCCAGCGAAAGAAATCCGGAATGCGTTGCCGCGTCTGCTGCACCTCGGCGACCGACGCGGAGGTGCTGGCCAGGCTGTTGGTGAGCAGGATGATCTCGGCACGGTTTTCCTCCGGCAAGCCAAACAGTTCGGCAATCACGCTGGCGGGCAGCGGGACGGCGAACTCCTGCATCAGATCGGCGCTGCCGCGCGCGGCGATCCCGGCGAGGAGCTGGTCGACGCGGCGTTCGATATCGGGAGCCAGCAAGGCGATGCGGCTGGGCGCGAAGCTTCTGGCCAACAGTCCGCGCAGGCGCTGGTGATCGGCACCGTGCGCAGTGACCATGTTATCCAGCCTGCACATTCCGATCAGCGGGTGATCCTCGGGGATTTCGCCATCCTGCAGCGCTCGCCAATGCCGCCAGTCTCTGCTGAAGCGCTGGTCGGCAAGGATGCATTTGAGCGTCTGATGACGGCCCGCGGCCCAGGTCACGACATTGCCGGGCAGCGCCACCCTCGCCATCCCATTCCGCTGCCGAATCGAAGACGATGCATTATCCAATTGCGACTGAGCGACCGAAATGTTGATCACATCACCACGATCGTCCTCTACGCGCATACCGACAGATCCTTAAAAAATTATGACATTTATTTAAAAATGCTGAGATCTCTCAAATAGTGCAGGCGCACCAAAATTGCATGCGCGCGATTAATTACACCCACCGCACCGGCATACGCTTTCTTGTGCGAAAGCGCACAAAAACAGGCATAAGAGGCTTGCAACAGCGTCACTTTTGCAACGGTAGAGACTCCTCCCCAGGAAGATTCGATTCGACCGAATACTCGCTGACTGGATCCACCACATCCGCCATATTGTTGCAAAGCATACCATTCATTAATAAAAATTAAGTTACAAAAAAGATAAAGATTAGACAAAATTTGTGGGCATCGCACTCCAGCTGCACGTAGCCACTCCTTAATCAAGAGAGGCTCGCAAGGAACTCGCAGAATGCACCCTGGACTTGATCCGTCTTATCTTCGCCGTCTCCCGATGCGGCGAATACCCAGCCGCGCTTCCCCTGCGGGGCAACGGATCGACTGGGCCGCGACTCGCCTACGCGCAAGACGCCTCGCAGCCCCGCGCATTTCCGATCAACGCTCGCGCGCCCGTGGCACAGCGGCGCTTGCGCGCAATGTTCCGCAGCAAGCGGTCGTTGCCTGGTTGATGGCGCTGTTGGTCGCAGCCGAGCGCAGCTGACGCCGGCGGCCTTGACCAGACACCGTAGATCCCCGATCGCCGCCGCGCCCGCCGCGATGCGGGTGCGGCGGCGGCGATACTTACCTGCGTCTTACCCGCCGTACCAGACCAGCAGCAATGCCAGCAATGCCGGCATCCCCTGCACGAACAAGATGCGCCGGCTGACGCTCATCGCGCCGTAGATGCCGGCCACTACCACGCAGACCAGGAAGAAGGTCGCCACGTCGCGACGCTGTGCCAGCAATGCCCAGAACAGTCCCGCCGCCAGGAAACCGTTGTACAAGCCCTGGTTGGCCGCTAGCACCTTGGTCAGCTGCGCCTTGTCCGGCGTGTTGCGGAACACCTTCATGCCTAACGGGCGGGTCCACAGGAACATCTCCAGCACCAGGATGTAGAGGTGCAGCAACGCCACCAGGCATACCAGGATCGAGGCCAGCAGGGTCATGCGCGCGTCCGTTGGCAAAACAGGATGCACAGCATAGCCGTTGCCGCAGCGGCCGGCACCGCGACCGCGCGGCTGCGCGCAGACTCAACGCGTGGGCGCCGTCTCCGACGCGGCAGGCGCGGTGCTTTCGACCGCACGCGCCAGGCGCCAGCCGATGACACCGGAGAGCGTCGCGGCCAGTGCGGCCAACGCGGCGAAACCGGGCACGCCCATGCCCAGCCCGCGCAGGCCGTTCATCGCCGAGGCCACGGCCACGTCGCCGGCACGCCACACCGCCGTATCCACCGCATTCTTGCCCTGGTAGCGCAGTTGCCGCGGCACCCGCGTGTACAGCGATTCGCGCGCCGGTCCGACCATGCCGTAGGTCAGCGAACGGGTGATCACCAGCGGCAGTACCACCCAGGGCACGATCCACCCCGCCAGCGCGTACGGATCGGGCGACAACGCAGTCGCCACCAGCGTGCCGATGCTGATCAGCGCCCATAGCGCGATCACCGCGCCGGCCCCCTTCTTCATCAGCAGCCAGCGGGTCACGCTGATCTGCACGACGACCTGCAGCACGTTGGTTGCCATGTCGATATTGGCGGCGAACTGGGTGCGCTCGACCGCGTTGTGGAAAGTGGCGCCGGAGTAATCGGTCATCAGCGCATAGCCGACCGTACCGATGCAATCGCCGAGCAGCATCAGCAACGCCATGCCGCGCATGAACGGATTGGACAGGATCTGCTTGAGTCCGTCGAACATGCCGCCGCCGACCGCCGCCTCGTGGCCGACGTCATGACGGCGCGCGCCATGCACCCGCGCCCAGCGCCCGAGCAGAATCACGCAGGCCAGCGCCACGCACAGCAGCGCCGCCGACACCACCAGCAGCGGCGCCACGCCGATCACCCCGACCAGCCCGCGGGTCAGCAGCGGCCCGGCCAACGCGCCGGCAGTGCCGCCCAGGCCGATCAACGGGAACATCCGCCGTGCCTGTTCATTGCTCCAGATATCGGCCATGAAGCTCCAGAACACCGACACCACGAACAGGTTGAACACGCTGACCCAGACGAAGAACACGATGCCCAGCACGCGCGGACTGAGCCCGCCGTGACCGCTGAACAGCGGCACGAAGCCGAGCAGGCACAGCGCGAAGAACACGTACACCGCCGGCACCACGATCCGCCGCGGCCAGCGCGCCGCCATCCATGCGAACAGCGGGGTCAGCAGCAACGTGGCGACGAAGGTGGCCATGAAGAACCAAGGCAACTGGGTGGAGCCGACCGCCGCCGACAGCTGCTCGCGCACCGGCCGGATCACGTAGTACGCCGCCAGCACGCAGAAGAAATAGACGAAGGACAGCAGCACCGCGCGCAGCTCGCCGGTCTGGACGCGCTTGTTTTCCGATTGCATCGGCCTGCCGTTCGCCGGGTGGTTGCGCGCACGGTAGCCGATGCACTGCAACATCGCCAGCGCCGCCGCCACGCGTAGACCCACGCTCCTCGGCACGTCGGCATCCCGCGGCGCGGCCGAGCATATGCTCTATCCCCGGCGGCTAGCGTCGGCGCCACGAAACGGGGGAACCGCGGGTGTACGACTACATCATCATCGGCGCAGGCTCGGCAGGCTGCGTGCTGGCCAACCGGCTCAGCGAGGATCGCGATTGCAAGGTGCTGCTGATCGAGGCCGGGCCGCGCGACCGCAATCCCTTCATCCACATGCCGGCCGGCCTGGCGCGACTGATCGGCAACCGCCGCATCAACTGGAACTACCTCACCGCGCCCGAGCCGGCCTTGAACGATCGGCGCCTGTGGTGGCCGCGCGGCAAGGTGCTGGGCGGCTCCAGTTCGATCAACGCGATGTGCTACGTGCGCGGCGTGGCAGCCGACTACGACGACTGGGCCGCCCACGGCGCCGAGGACTGGGACTGGCGCGGCGTGCTGCCGTATTTCCGGCGCAGCGAACGCAATAGCCGCGGCGGCGATGCGCTGCACGGCGGCGACGGGCCGCTGCACGTGTCCGACCTGCGCTACCACAACCCGCTGTCGGACGTGTTCATCGCTGCCTGCGAGCAGGCCGGTTTCGCCCACAACCGCGATTTCAACGGCCCGCAACAACAGGGCGTGGGCCTGTACCAAGTCACCCAGAAGGACGGCGCGCGCTGCTCGGCGGCGGTCGCCTATCTGGCGCCAGCGCAGGCACGCCCCAACCTGCAGGTGATCACCGACGCGCTGGTGCTGCGCCTGCTGCTCGAGGGCGAACGCGTGGTCGGCGTGGCCTATGCGCAGCGCGGCGCCGAAGTGCAGGCGCGGGCCGCGCGCGAGGTGCTGCTCAGCGCCGGTGCGGTGAACTCGCCGCAACTGCTGATGCTCTCGGGCATCGGCCCGGCCGACGAACTGCAGCGCCATGGCATCGACGTGCGCCTGGACCAGCCGCAGATCGGCGCCAACCTGCAGGACCATCTGGACGTGTGCACGCTGTACCGCACCCGCCCGGGCATCAGCTACGACCGCCGCAACCAGCTGAAGATCGCCTTCGACTATTTCCTGCGCGGCCACCGTGGCGCCGGCAGCAGCAATATCGCCGAGGCCGGCGGTTTCATCCGCTCGCCGCTGGCGCCGGACGCGCGCGCCGACATCCAGCTGCATTTCGTGCCGGCGATGCTCGACGACCACGGCCGCCACCGGCTGCCCGGCGACGGCTTCACCCTGCACGCCTGCCACCTGCAGCCGCGCAGCCGCGGCCGTCTGTCGCTCAACGACGCCGACCCGCGCACGCCGGCGCGGATCCAGGCCAACTACCTCAGCGATGCGGACGGCTTCGACCTGCGCATGCTGGTGGAATGCGCGCGCCTGGCGCGACGCATCCTGCGGCAACCGGCGTTCGATGCCTGGCGCGGCGCGCCGTTGCTGCCGGAACGCGACGACCTGGACGCAGCCGGCCTGATCGCCTACATCCGCGCCAAGGCCGAGACCATCTACCACCCGATCGGCACCTGCCGCATGGGCAATGACGCGCAGGCGGTGGTCGATCCGCAGCTGCGCCTGCGCGGGTTGGAAGGATTGCGCGTGGTCGATGCGTCGGTGATGCCGCGCCTGGTCAGCGGCAACACCAACGGCCCGACGATGATGATCGCCGAGCGCGCCGCCGACCTGATCCGCGGCCACGGCGTGCTGCGCGACTGAGCGGAGGCGAGCACGCGCCAGCGGCGCTGGCGCCTCAGCGCGCGCGCCCGGCCAGCCACACGCCCAGCGCCGCCAGCGCGAAGCCGCACAGCTTCAGCGCGGTCAGGTGCTCGCTGAGCAGTACGTGGCCGAACACCGCGGTCACCGGCGGCATCAGGAAGAACAGGCTCGCCACCTGGGTGGCCGCGCCGCGCCGCAGCAGCAGGAACAGCAGCGCGAAGCCGCCGATCGAATTGACCAGCACCAGCCACGCCATCGCCGCGACGAAGCCGTCGCTGGCCTGGAAGCGGAAGCCTTCCCATGCCGCCAGCGGCAGCAGCAGCAGCGTCGCCGCCGCGTTCTGCACCGCCAGCCCCACCCGCAGGTCGAGCTGCGCGGCATGCCGCTTCTGGTACAGGGTGCCGGCGGCGATGCCGAACAGGCCCACCAGCAAGGCCAGCCAGCCGCCCCACGGGGTGGCGCCGTCGATGCGGTCGGCGGCGACCGTGGCGACGCTGGCGAAGCCCAGCGCCATGCCCAGCCACTGCGCCGCGCGCAGCCGCGCCCCGCCCCACCACGGGCTGGCCCAGGCCACCAGCAGCGGCATCGCGCCGATCACCAGTGCGGCCGCGCCGGAACCGGTGCCCAGCGCGAAGGCGGCGTAGACCCCGCCGAACTGCAGGGCCAGCATCAGCCCCCCGGCCACGGCACTGCGCGCCAGTTGCGCGCGCGGCAACGCCCGCAGCCGCGCAGGACCGGCGGCGAGCGCGAAGCAAAGCGCAGTCAGGCCGAAGCGCCACAGCAGCGCGGTGAACGGCGCCGCGTGCGCCACCACCTGCTTGCCGGCGATGTAGCCGGTGCACCAGACCAGCACGAAGGCCAGCCCCAGCCAAGTCGCGGCGGCGGGCGCGGTGCGCGCGAGCGGGACCGGGGACAGGGCGGGATCGGGCATGCGCCATGATCCCGCAGCGGCGCGGCGGCGTCACCGCAGCGGCATCGCGGCAGGCCGGGGCGAGGCCGCGCGCAGCGACTTCGGCACACCGGTTGCATGAGGTTACGCAACCGCCGCGCGCTTGCGGCACCGCCATGCGGACGGCGCGTTGCCAGCTTTGCCGGCTCGGCAAAATCATTAGCAGGATCAAGACGATGCCCATTCATCTTCTCCCGGTTTGTGCAATGGCGAACAGCGGCGCTAGAATCAGTTTGGGCAGCACCTCACAGGCCACACGCGCAATGAAACAGAACAGCAGGCACCGGCTCCTTCGACCGGTGGCAACCGGGTTGCTCGGGGCATTGCTGCCCTTTGCGATGTCCTCCACCGCGCAGACGCCGGCGCCCTCGCAACCGCTGCCGCCGCCGATCTACACCGAGGCCACGCACTACACCTCGCCAACCCAGCCGCTGCCGTACCGCGCCTCGTTGCCGGACAGCAAGGTGCTGCCGTTGGCCAAGGACTTCGATGTCGCCAGCCTGGAAGCGATGGCCGAGCAGCTCACCTACGGCGAGCGGGTGCCCGGCCTGGCAGTGGCGATCGTGCACAACGGCCAGGTGATCAGCGCGCGCGGCTATGGCGTCACCGACGTCAATCACCCCCAGCCGGTCAATGCGCACACCGTGTTCCGCCTGGCCTCGCTGTCCAAGGCCTTCGCCGGCACCATGGCCGGCCTGCTGGTCAACGACGGCACCCTGCGCTGGGACAGCAAGGTCACCGACTACGTGCCCGGCTTCCAGCTCAGCGACCCGGTCGCCACCCGCCAATTGAATGTGGCCGACCTGCTCAGCCATCGCGTCGGCCTGACCTACAACGCCTACGACCGCGACGTCGAGTCCAACACCGACTACTACACGCTCAGCCACAAGCTCGCCTATGCCCCGCTCAAGTGCGCGCCAGGCGAGTGCTACGCCTACCAGAACGTGGCCTTCAGCCTGATCGGCGACGTGGTGTTCGCCGCCTCCGGCAGCTTCTATGAGCAGTCGGTGGAGCGCCGCATCTTCAAGCCGCTGGGCATGAACGACGCCAGCATGGGCCTGGCCGGGATCCAGGCCAGCCCGAGCTGGGCGCGCCCGCATGTGCGCAGCCGCAACGGCTGGGTGTCGCTGATGCCCAAGCCCACCTACTACCGGCTGGCCCCGGCGGCGGGCGTCAACGCCAGCATCAGCGACATGGCGCAGTGGCTGATCGCGCATACCGGGCACCGTCCGGACGTGCTGCCGGCGCCGTTGCTGGCGACCCTGCATGCGCCGCTGATCCTCACCCCCGGCGAGATGCGCTCGGGCTGGCGCCGCGAGCGGGTCAACTCGGCCAGCTACGCGCTGGGCTGGCGCATCTTCGATTATTCGGGCCACCAGGTGGTGTTCCATGCCGGTGCGGTGCAGGGCTATCGCGGTCTGGTCGCGCTGGTGCCGGAACGCGATCTGGGCGTGGCGATCCTGTGGAACGGCGAGAGCGGCCTGCCCTCCGGCCTGCTGCCGACCATCCTGGACCGCGCGATCGGCCTGCCGGCGCAGCGCTGGCTGGACGTGGACACCGACTTCGGCAGCGACAACATGATGGCCGAGCGTCCGGACCCGAAGGACAAGAAGGGCGCCTCCGCGTCCAAGTCGGCGGCGTCGCCGCGCTGACGCGGGCGGTCTGCCGATGGATGCAGCGGAAGGCGGCGCAAGCCGCCTTTCTGCTGTCTGCGCGCTGGCTTCGCGATCCCTGCGCCTCACCGCGACAAGATCTGGTGGGCTGCGCAAGCCAGCAACTGCGCCTGATCCGAGGTTGATGGAATCCTGGGGATCTGGTCGCGGCTGAAGCCGCTCCCACAGGGGGGGCGGCGTGCGGCTCGGCCCACGCCGAAAAGCCACTCTTCCATCGGGAGAGGCGTTGGGGTGAGGGTCCGGGTGAAGCCGCGCGGCAATAAGGACGCATGGCGATGCACGTCACCTCGGCGCATAACGCTTCACTACGCACACACCCGCAACCGGCGCTACGCGCCACCTCGCTCGAAAAGGCTGCCATGGTCGTGGGGGGAGAAGGAGGATCAGAACGCAGCCGAAGCCGGGCGGCGGCCGCGGCGGCGAACACGTCTGCCGCAACAGCCAGGCAAGCGCCTGGCGAATACGCGCGCCATCGTCGCCTGCAGCGCAGTCGGAATTCAGTGCTGATCGGGCACGCGCCAGGCTGCGATAGAGCACGATGGCGGCAACACCGCCTACGCGGGGACTGGCCGCGGTGCAGGCGACACGTCGCCGGCAGATGGGTAGCAGGCCCGTGGCACCTCGGCGCCATGGCACGCAGCTCGCCGCGGCGGCGGCAAGCGCACGCCCATAAAAAAGCTCCCTCCCCGCTGGGCACCGGGGAGAGAGCTTAGGTACGGCTATCGGGATGGATCAGATCAGATCAGCGGCGCGGGCGTTGCCGGCAGCGCGACCGGAGCGGTCTTCTTCTTGCGGGCAACCGGCTTCTTCTTGGCGACGGCCTTCTTGGCGACAGCCTTCTTCGCGGCCGGCTTCTTGGCAGCCGACTTCTTCACGGCCTTCTTGGCGACGGCCTTCTTCGCGGTCTTCTTTACGGCCTTCTTGGCGACGGCCTTCTTCGCGGTCTTCTTGGTGGCGGCCTTCTTGGCAGTCGCCTTCTTCGCAGTCTTCTTTACCGCCTTCTTCGCGGTGGTCTTCTTGGTGGTGGCCTTCTTGATGGCCTTCTTCACCTTGGCGACCTTCTTGGCGACTTTCTTGGCGACCTTCTTGACCGCCTTCTTTACCGAGACCTTCTTCGCTGCCGGCTTCTTGGCGGCAGTCTTCTTGACCGCTTTCTTAGCGGCCGGCTTCTTTTTCGCAGCTTTTTTCGTGGCCATGGGATGGCTCCTCGTCAGTGAACTATGGATTGAAAACGCCCAGTCAAAGCAAACCCGCGGCGATGGTCCGCCTGCAGGATCCGCCGGCGCGTAGTGGGGGCCGGGTCGGATACAGAAACACCCGTAGCGAAGCTCGATACGGGTGTCGTGCCAGGGGAGACGTTGCGTTTCTCGGAGGGAAGCGACACCTGATCCACCATCGTCAGGTTCCTGGTGGAGGTCCAAGTTGTGCTTCGCGTTCTGATGTCGATCCGATTCACTCGCTTGCGCAGCAACGTCTGCTGGGCGAAACCTAATCACGCTTTTTTTTACTGTCAACAGTTCTACGCAATTTTTTTTTAGGCGTCGCGTGCCGCGAGCGCACCGATCGCCGCGATCGGCAGCTGCTGGACCTCGACAACAGCCATCGCGAAACCTGCGGCGAAACTTCGACGCAAACAAAAACAGCGGTAATTCCCGTGCTTTTTTGCAACACGCCGACGCGACCAGCCGTTTCGCGTGCTGCCGTGCGCGGCGCCGGCGACATCCAGGCGCGTGTACGCGAGCCTGTCCGCAAGCTGAAAAAAACTTTTCGCGGCATGCGCCGTTCCGGCATCGCACACGAGCAAATGCGCAAAACTGCGCAAACTTTTCCGCGCTGTTCGGCGCTTGCGAGCGTGCACGCGCGCCGCCGCGCACTGCATCGCGGCGGCGACGACGATGCCGTTGTCGCGTCCGCATGACTGCGCATGCTCCTCACCGGCACATCACGCACATGCGAGCGGACGTGTCGCGTTTGCTCTGGCCGACGCGTCGGCTGCCGAGTGCATGTTCGCCACGAGCGCCCCCACAGCACCGCGCATGCGCGCCACGGCGAACACACCCGACCGAGAACGCACGCGACGCCGCTGGCCGCCGCTGGCCGCGGCGCAGCGAACGCGGCTGCGATCGGCAGACGCTTCGCCAGCGGCACCCGACTGCGATGCACATCACCGTCACTGCCAGAAAACCGGCGCGACCTTCGCCGCGTCCCGGCGCCGCTGCAGCGGCGTCGCCTTCCAGGACCTGGCGACCACATCGTGCGCATCGATGCTTGCGGCGCGGCCGGCATCCGCCGCCTGGCGTGTCGCATCCGTCACCTGCATCGCGCCCGCGCGCCGCTACGCCTGCCACTCAGCCACTCAGCCGCGCCGAGCGCCTGATCGGCAAACCTGCGGACTGTCGAACGCGCGCGCCGCTTCCTGTTGAAGCGTTCGTTTGTGCCGCGCAAACGAAAACCGGCCGCACAAGGCGGCCGGTTCGGCTGTCGCGATGAAGCGCTTCGGCTCAGTGGCCGTCTTCCTCGAGCAGCTCGGCGTAATCGTCCGGGGTCAGCAGCTCGTTCAACTGCTCCGGGTCGGCGATCTCCAGCACAAAGATCCAGCCTTCGCCGTAGGCGTCCTCGTTGATCGTCTCCGGCTTGTCGCTGAGCGCGGCATTGACCTCGACCACCTTGCCGGTGAGCGGGCTGTACACGTCCGAGGCCGCCTTCACCGACTCGACCACGGCCACGCCGTTGCCGGCCACGACCTCGTCACCGACGTTGGGCAGCTCGACGTAGACCAGATCGCCGAGCAGGCCCTGCGCGTGCTCGGAGATGCCGACGGTGACGCGCCCGTTGCCTTCGACGCGCGCCCATTCATGGGACTTGAGGAATTTGAGGTCGCCAGGGATCTCGCTCATGGGGCTGCTCCGGAAAAGACGGTGTCGGGGATGGAGGGATAGTGTAGCGAACCGGATGCTCCGCAACGCAGCGGCCGCGCACCGGTTGCGCGAACGCCGCGGCAGCCGCAGCTCAGCCGAGCACGCCGGGCTGGACCTGGCCTTCGCGCACGAACGGGAACTTGACCACGCGCACCGGCACTTCCTTGCCGCGGATGTCCACCCGCACCTGCCCCGGTTCGCCGGCCGGCACGCGCGCAAACGCGATCGCCTTGCCCAGCGTCGGCGAGAACGTGCCGGACAGGATCTCGCCGTCGCCCTGCGCAGTGAGCACCTTCTGGCCGTGGCGCAGCACGCCCTTGTCATCCATCACCAGGCCGATCATCTGCCGCGGCGCACCATTGGCCTTCTGCGCTTCGAGCACCTCGCGGCCGATGAACACGCGGCCCTCGTCCAGCGTCACGGTCCAGGCCAGCGCGGCTTCGTACGGCGACACGCTATCGTCCATGTCCTGCCCGTACAGGTTCATGCCGGCCTCCAGGCGCAGCGTATCGCGCGCGCCCAGCCCGGCCGGCGTGACCCCGGCTTCCAGCAGCGCGTTCCAGAACGCCACCGCCTGCGCCTGCGGCAGCACGATCTCGAAGCCGTCCTCGCCGGTGTAGCCGGTGCGCGCGACGAACAGTGCCACGCCGTCGGCCGAGGTGGCTTCGAACGCGGCGAAGCGGCCCAGCGTCTGCACCGGGGCGCGATCGTCCTCGCGCAGCAGGCCGATCACCTTGGCGCGCGCATTCGGCCCCTGCACCGCGATCATCGCGAAGTCCTCGCGCTCGCGCACGTCCACGCCGAACGCCTGCGCCTGCTCGCCGATCCAGGCCAGGTCCTTGCTGCGCGTGGCGGCGTTGACCACCAGGCGGAAGAAGGTGTCGGACAGGTAGTAGACGATCAGGTCGTCGATCACCCCGCCCTGCGGGTTGAGCATGCAGGTGTACAGCGCCTTGCCCGGCAGCTTCAGCTTGTCCACCGAGTTGGCCAGCAGATGGCGCAGGAACGCGCGCACCTGCGCGCCGTGCAGATCGACCACGGTCATGTGGCTGACGTCGAACATGCCGGCGTCGCGGCGCACCTGATGGTGCTCGTCGATCTGCGAACCGTAGTGGATCGGCATGTCCCAGCCGCCGAAGTCGACCATCTTGGCGCCGAGGACGCGATGGCTGTCGTTGAGGATGGTCTTCTGGGTCATGGCGCGGGTCCGTGGCGAAAGTCGCCCATTATCGCCGGCTGCGCGGGGGAGAAGGAATGGGACGCTCGGGACTCGGGACGGCAGAATGATGTCCCGGGGTCAATCGCTGTCAAGCGATTTGATGCAAAAAGGGCCGATTTTTTAAAAAAAAGCGGCTTTTTTTTCAGCTCCGGCGCAGCTGCTTTTCTGTAGGAGGGGCTTCAGCCCCGACGCCTTACCGGTAACGCGTCGGGGCTGAAGCCCCTCCTACAAAAAAGCGCAGAAGCTGCGGACTTGCGAAAATCCCGAGTCCCGAGTCCCGAGTCCCGAGTCCCGAGTCCCGGCCCTACTCCGCCTGCACCAACAACGTCATCCCATCCACCCCGACGATGCGCACCGTGCTGCCGGCGGGCAGATCGGGACCGCCGACCACCCAGAACGCGTCGTCGACCTTGGCGCGGCCGCGGCCGGCCTGGATCGGCTGGTCCAGCATCACCACCCGGCCGATCAACTGCTCGGCACGGCGGTTGAGCAGCGGCCGGTCGCTGACCCGGTCGCGGCCGCGGAACCAGGTGCGGTACACCTGGATCGAGACGAAGCTGAGCACCACGAACGCACCGATCTGCAGCAGCAGCGCGATGTCCGGCAGCACCAGCACGGCGACGAACACCGCTGCGGCGGCGAAGCCCATCCACAGCATGAACGCGCCCGGCGCCAGCGCCTCGGCCGCGAACAGGAGCAAGGTCAGCGCGCCCCATGCCACCACCTCGGCGCGCATGCTTCAGACTCCGCTACGCGGCGGCATGCCCCGCGGCACCGCCGGCGGCGCGGACTGCTGCTTGCTCAGCGCCTCGCGCGCCAGTTCGCCGATGCCGGCGATCGAGCCGATGATGCCGCTGGACTCCATCGGCATCAGCACGAACTTCTGGTTCGGCGCGGTGGCCAGTTCCTTGAACGCCTCCACGTATTTCTGCGCAATGAAGTAGTTGATCGCCTGCACGTCGCCCTCGGCGATCGCCTTGGACACCATCGTGGTGGCGCGCGCTTCGGCCTCGGCCAGGCGCTCGCGCGCTTCGGCGTCGCGAAACGCGGCTTCCTTGCGGCCTTCGGCCTCCAGCACCGCGGCCTGCTTCTCGCCCTCGGCACGCAGGATCTCCGACTGCCGCGAGCCCTCCGCCTCCAGGATCTGCGCGCGCTTCTCGCGTTCGGCCTTCATCTGCCGCGCCATCGAATCGATCAGGTCGCGCGGCGGCTGGATGTCGCGGATCTCGATACGGGTGACCTTGATACCCCACGGATTGGTCGCATGGTCGACCACGTTGAGCAGCTGCGCGTTGATCGTCTCGCGCTGGCTCAGCGATTCGTCCAGGTCCATCGAGCCGATCACGGTACGGATGTTGGTCTGCACCAGCGCGATCGTGGCGATCTCCAGGTTCGACACTTCATAGGCGGCCTTGGCCGCGTCCAGCACCTGGAAGAACACCACCCCGTCCACCCGCACCACCGCGTTGTCCTTGGTGATCACGTCCTGGCTGGGCACGTCCAGCACCTGCTCCATCATGTTGACCTTGCGGCCGAGGCCGTAGACCACCGGAATCAGGAAGTGCAGGCCGGGCGACAGGGTATGGGTATAACGGCCGAAGCGCTCCACCGTCCACTGGAACCCTTGCGGCACCACGCGCACGGTCTTGAACAGCACGATCACGCCCGCGACCAGGATCACCAGGGCGAGGAAATAAGTGGATGGCATCAGGTTGCTCCATTAACCAGGGGATGAATACACCACGAGTATAGCGAGCGCCGGCAGGCCGCCCGCGCTGCCAGCGGATGCGCCAGCGCAGCATGTCTTTGAACATGAATCAGTCACCGGCGAACGCGTACAGCGGATGCCGGTGCTCGCTCAGGTAGAACGGATAGAACGCACGCAAACTGGCGAAGCGACGCATGCGGCGGCCCTCCCAGGCAGCGCAAGCGCTCAGCATACGCCGCTGTGCGGGCGACGACATCAACGGGAACGGATGCGACAACGCAGAGTCGGCGCGTGGGACCGATCTGCAAGGAATGAGCGCCTCTGCGCAGCCCAATCGCGCCGCTCAGGCCTGCCGTGGCGCGAACATGATCACCGCCATGCCGAGCAAGCACAGGCCGGCGCCGAGCAGGTCCCAGCGCGTGGGCCGGATCGACTGCACCGCCCACAGCCATAGCAACGCCACCGCGATGTACACGCCGCCGTACGCGGCATAGACGCGGCCGTTGGCCTCCGGGTGCAGGCTCAGCAGCCACACGAACGCAGCCAGGCTGGCCGCCGCAGGCAGCAACAGCCAAGCGCTGCCGTGCGCGCGCAGCCACAGGTACGGCAGGTAGCAGCCGACGATCTCGGCCAGCGCAGTCAGCACGAACAACAGCAGCGTCTTCACTCCTGCGCCGCGTCGCGTTCCTGGCGCTTGGCACGCTGCCAGTACGCTTCCTGCTGCTGCAGCGACAAGCCGTCCAGCGCGCCGCCATCGTGCTGCGCCAGCTGCTCCATCGCGCGGAAACGGCGTTCGAATTTCTGGTTGGCATGACGCAGCGCAGCACCGACATCGACCTGGGCGTGGCGCGCGAGATTGGCGCAGACGAACAATAGGTCGCCGATCTCGTCCTGCAGCCGCGCCTGGTTGTCCTGCACTGCGCCGCGGGCGAATTCCGCGCGCACTTCCTCCAGCTCTTCCTGCAACTTGTCCAGCACCGGTTCCGGCTGCGGCCAGTCGAAGCCGACCCGCGCCGCGCGCGCCTGCAGCTTCACCGCGCGCTGCCATTCCGGCAGGCCGCGCGCGATCCCGGCCAGCGCAGAATCGTCGGTCTTGCCGGCCGCGGCGCGCTCGTTGCGCTTGATCTGTTCCCAGTTCAGCGTCTGCTGCTCGGCGTCGGCGACCTGGCTGTCGCCGAACACGTGCGGATGCCGGCGCACCATCTTGTCGCAGATCGCGGCGACCACGTCGTCGAAACCGAAGGCGCCCTGCTCGCGCGCCATCTGCGCATGGAACACCACCTGCAGCAGCAGGTCGCCGAGTTCGTCCTTCAGTTCGCCCAGGTCGTTGCGGTCGATCGCGTCGGCCACCTCGTACGCCTCTTCGATCGTGTAAGCGGCGATACTGGCGAAATCCTGCTCCAGGTCCCAGGGGCAGCCGTGCTCGCGATCGCGCAGGCGCGCCATGATCTCGAGCAGGGCGGGAAGGTCGTAGCGGGCTGCGATCACATGCGGGTTCCGATGCGACGGCAACGGCGCCGCCTGTCGGTTAGTTTGGCAGAGCGGCGCGCACGATGAGCGCTCGGCGGTGTGGCGAGCGGCGATGCGGCGCAGGCAAACGGCCTGCGGCACATGGCCGCAACGCCGTCATCGCGCCTGGCGACCGAGGGCGCGCATTGCGGCAGCGTCAGCCGCGAGCCGCCTTGCAGGCCACCGCCGATGCCGGCGGCAACGTCCGCTCAGCCCAGCCAGCTGCGCCAGGGCAGCGTTGGATCGCCCAGCGCAATGAAATCGCCGTTGAGCAGCGATGCGCGGCGGTTGTAGCGGAACGGCTTGCCGGTCTCGGCGGCGAGCAGCGTGCCGCCCGCGGCCTGCAGCACGCACTGGCCGGCCGCGGTGTCCCATTCGGAGGTCGGGCCGAAGCGCGGATACACGTCCAGTTCGCCGTCGGCGATGCGGCAGAACTTCAGCGACGAGCCCTGCGCGATCACCTCGGTCTCGCCCATGCGCAGCAGCAGCGCGTCGGTGCGCGGATCGCGGTGCGAGCGGCTGGCCGCCACTCGCAGCGGCGCGCTGGCCGGCCGCCGCGTGTTCAGCGCGGTATCGCGGAAGCCGTCGCGGCGGTACGCCTGCTCGCCGCGTACCGCGTGCCAGACGCGGCCATCGACCGGCGCCTGGACCACGCCGAACACCGGCGCGCCCTGGTGGATCAGCGCGATGTTGACGCTGAACTCGCCATTGCGCTTGACGAACTCGCGGGTGCCGTCGAGCGGGTCCACCAGCCAGTAGCCGGTCCAGTGCTCGCGCACGTCCCACGGGATCTGCGCCGACTCCTCGGATAGCACCGGCAGGTCGGGGGTCAGCCGTTCCAGGCCTTCGACGATGATCCGGTGCGCGGCCAGGTCGGCCTGGGTCAGCGGACTGGCGTCGGCCTTGTGCTCGACGTCGAAGCGGGTGGCGTAGACCGCCATGATCGCAGCGGCGGCATCGATGGCGATGGCGATGACGGTTTCACGCAGGTCGGCGGTGATGCGGATCATCCGGCACGACCCAGCCACTCGCGGGCGATGAACAGCGCCGCCAGCGAACGCCCTTCGGAAAAGTCCTCACGCAACATCAGTTGATCCAATTCAGCCAGTTTCCAGGGCACCACTTCAAGTTCCTCCGGCTCGTCGCCGGCAAGTTTTTCGGGATACAGGTCTTGCGCCAGCACCAGCCACGACTGGTGGCTCATATAGGTCGGTGCCAGGGTCATCGCACGCAGCACCTGCAGCTGCCGCGCGCCATAGCCGGCCTCTTCCTTGAGTTCGCGGTCGGCCGCCTGCAGCGGCGTCTCGCCCGCGTCGATCCGGCCCTTGACCAGGCCCAACTCGTAGCGGTGCACGCCGGCGGCGTACTCGCGCACCAGCAGCACGGTCTGCGCGTCCAGCATCGGCACCACCACCACCGCGCCGTGGCCGGGAGATGTGAGCCGGTGGAACACGCGCCGTTCGCCGTTGCTGAACTCCAGGTCCAGCTCCTCGACCTTGCGCTGCATCGCGGACTCGCCACGCTCGCGCAAGGCGTGGATGATCGGCAACGGACGGCTCACGCCGGCAACCCGCAACGCTGTGCAGCGTCGGCCGATAGAATGCACGGAGCGAAGAACCTGTTCATGAGCGCGAAATGCTAACAGACCTGACTGCTTCACAGACTGCCGCTGCATGGCGGCAACGCGACCTGGCCGTGCTGTGGCACCCCTGCACGCAGATGCGCGAGCATCCGGACACCCTGCCGCTGCTGCCGATCGCCCGCGGCGACGGCGCCTGGCTGATCGATCACGAAGGCAACCGCTACCTGGATGCGGTAAGCAGCTGGTGGACCAATCTGTTCGGCCACAGCGAACCACGCATCGCCGCGGCCATCGCCGCACAGGCCACCCAGCTGGAACAGGTGATGCTGGCCGGCTTCAGCCATGTGCCGGCGGTGGAACTGGCCGAGCAGCTGCTGGCGCTGGCGCCGCGCCAGGACGGGCGCGCGCCGCTGGCCAAGGTGTTCTACGCCGACAACGGCTCGGCCGGGGTCGAAGTGGCGCTGAAGATGGCGTTCCACTATTTCCACAACCGCGGCGAGACCCGCCGCACCCGCTTCGTCGCGCTGGAGAACGGCTACCACGGCGAAACCATCGGCGCGCTGGCGGTCGGCGACATTCCGCTGTACCGGCGGGTGTACGCGCCGCTGCTGTGCGAAGCGCTGTTCGCGCCCTCGCCCGACGCCTACCTGGCCGCGCCGGGACAGAGCGCGCGGCAGCGCGCCGATGCTGCCGCCGATGCGCTGGCCGACCTGTTCGATCGCCATCCCGGCGAGATCTGCGCGGTGATCCTGGAGCCGCGCCTGCAATGCGCCGGCGGCATGCGCATGCACGACCCGGCCTACCTGCGCCGCGCGCGCGAACTGTGCGACGCCAACGGCGCGTTTCTGATCGCCGACGAGATCGCCACCGGCTTCGGCCGGACCGGCACCCTGTTCGCCTGCGAGCAGGCCGGGGTGATGCCGGACCTGCTGTGCCTGTCCAAGGGCCTGACCGGCGGTTTCCTGCCGCTGTCGGCGGTGCTGGCCACGCAACACCTGTACGACGCCTTCCTCGACGACAGCCGCGAGCGCGCCTTCCTGCACTCGCACAGCTACACCGGCAATCCGCTGGCCTGCGCCGCGGCGCTGGCCTGCCTGCGGATCTTCCAGCAGGACGACGTGATCGCGCGCAACCGCAGCACCGCCGAAACCCTGCGCGCGCTGTCGGCGCCGTTCAACGACCATCCGCACGTGGCCGACGTGCGCCAGGCCGGGATGGTGGTGGCGTTCGAACTGACCCGCAATGGCGACAAGCGCACCCCGTTCGCGGCCGGCGCACGGGTCGGCCTGTGTGCGTATCGCGCCGCCCTGCAGCGCGGCGTGGTGCTGCGCCCGCTGGGCGACGTGCTGTACTGGATGCCGCCGTACTGCGTGGACGATGCGCAACTGGCGCTGCTCGCCGAGACCACCCTGGCCGCGATCGACGAGGCCGTGGCATGCGCCTGACCCGCTGCCATGTCGCGCTGCCGCTGTGCGAAGGCGAGGACTTGGTGTTGCCCGAGGACGTGTCCGGGCATCTGCTGCGCGTGCTGCGGCTGCGTGAGGGCGACCGCTGCGTGCTGTTCAACGGCGATGGCTGCGACTACGACGCCGAACTGCTGCAGGTCGGCAAGCGCGGCGCCAGCGCGCGGATCGGCACGGCGCAGCCCGCGCACAACGAATCGCCGCTGGCGATCACCTTGCTGCAGGGTGTGGCGCGCGGCGAGAAGATGGACCTGATCCTACAGAAGGCGACCGAACTGGGCGTGGCCGCGATCGTACCGGTCTGGGCCGAGCGCACCGAGGTGAAGCTGGATGCGGCGCGCACGGACAAGCGCGTGGCGCACTGGCGCAGCGTCGTGGTCGCGGCCTGCGAACAGTCCGGCCGGGCGCGCGTGCCCAGCCTGGCCGCGCCCCTGGCGCTGGCCGACGCCGCCGCCGCGGTGGCCGGCGCGCAGCGGAAGCTCACCCTCGATCCGCAAGGCGAACAGCGGCTGCGCACGCTGGAGATCGCCGGCAACGCGGCGACGATCGCGATCGGCCCGGAGGGCGGCTGGTCGCCACGCGACCGTGCCGCGCTGCACGCTGCCGGCTTCGCCGGACTGCGCCTGGGTCCGCGCATCCTGCGCACCGAAACCGCCGGCCTGGCCGCGATCGCCGCATTGCAGGCGCGCTGCGGCGACCTGTGAGCCTGTGCACGCAATCGCGTGCACAGGCAGAGTCGCAGGCGCGCGACGGCTGCAACGCCGACGCCGCGCGGAGCGTCGATCTCCCCGGTAAAACAGCGCTTTTCTTAGCGTTTTTTTAACCGCGATGCGCGTTGACAACGAAGGACAGGCGCGACACAGTCGGCGCTCCTGAGCCATCGCGCGGAGTGCCTCCGGTTTGAACCGGTGCAACGAACGACACGGCCCGTCGCCGCACGGTCGCCTGTCCGCACAAGCCACGCACGCGCTGCCGCGTGCGCCATCCGCCGCTGCCGCGCCCATGTACGGCGCCGGCACGCCGGCACGCCATGGCCGCGATGCCGACACGCCGCATGCGCCGTTCGCGGGCATGCACGCCCCGCTCCTGTGTTCGATTCGTCCATCGCGCCGCATCCGGGCCGATGGCGTCACTTGCCCGCCGCCACGCCGGTGGGCCTTGCGCGTCCTGCGCACCTTTCGGAGACCGCCCGCTTGAACCGCATCCGCCTCGCTCCCCTGGCCTTCGCCATCGCCGGCATTCTGGCCGCACCCGCCAGCGCCCTCGCCCAGCAAGTCCCTGTGCAACAGGGCGACGCCGCCCCACCGCCGCCCGCCGCTGACGCCAACGCGCCGGCCTCGTCTGCGGTGCAGGAGCTGGATGCGGTCAAGGTCACCGGCTACCGCGCCAGCCTGCAGAAATCGCTCAACATCAAGCGCAATGCCGATGCCATCGTCGATGCGATCTCGGCCGAGGACGTCGGCAAGTTTCCCGCGGCCAACGTCGCCGAATCGCTGTCGCACCTGCCCGGGGTCAGCGTCGATCGCCAGTTCGGCGAAGGCGAGAAGGTCTCGATCCTGGGTACCGATCCGGCGCTGAACCGGGTGCTGCTCAACGGCCAGAGCATCGCCTCCACCAGTTGGGGCGGCGATCCGAACAATCCGGACAGCCGCTCGTTCAACTATTCACTGCTGGCGCCGGAGGTGATCGGCAGGGCCGAGGTCTACAAGAGCCCGCAGGCCAACATCGACGAAGGCAGTCTCGGCGGCACCGTGATCCTGCACACGCGCAAGCCGCTGGAACTGGACAAGAACCTGCTGACCGGCAGCGTCAGCTACGGTGACAACGACCGTTCCGAAAACGGCAAGCCCAATGCCGCGCTGCTGTACAACTGGAAGAACGACGCCGGCACGCTCGGCGTGCTCGGCTCGGTGATGCACTCGGAGCGCGCGCTGCGCCGCGACGGCGTGGAGATCTTCGGCTACAGCGACATCCAGGGCGCCGGCTTCCCCGACGCGGTCGCCGCCGGCAAGCAAGGGGTCTACCCCACCGCGATCAACAGCGCGCTGTTCACCCAGACCCGCAAGCGCGACGGCGTCACCGGCGCGCTGCAGTGGAAGCCGAACGACGCCTTCGAGCTGACCTACACCGGCCTGTATGTGGAGGAGACGTTCGACAACATCAACCAAAGCCGCTACGCCAACTTCATCCCGGCCAACGCTACCGCGCTGGAGGTGAACGATGGCGTCGCCACCTCCGGCGCCTATGGCGACAACGCCGAAACCATCCTCGACGCGTACGTGCGCAAGACCACGGTCAAGACCAGCAGCAACACCTTGCGCGGCGACTGGCACGGCGACGGCTGGAACGTTTCCGGCCAGGTCGGCGCGACCCGCTCGGCCGGCGGCGCCGATCGCATCTACGGCCTCACCTTCCGCGGCAACGGCGGCTACGACTACGCCATCAACCACCGCAACGTCGGCGTGGACTACGCGGTGCCGCCATCGACGCTGGATACGATGTCGGTGCTCGGCGCCACCGTGAATCGCTATCCGAACCTGGACAAGGAGCGCTACGCGCAACTGGACTTCGACCACGACGTGGACTGGGGGCCGATCACCAAGCTGCGCGCCGGGGTCAAGGCCACGCGCCACAGCACCGCGCAGGACATGTACTACGACAGCTTCCCCGCCGACCCGAACACCACGCTGGGCGCGGTCTATGGCGGCAGCACGCCCGGCGGCTACCTGGACGGCCTGTCGGTCAGCGACGACATGCGCCACTGGCCGCGGCAAAGCCCCGGCGCGCTGGTGGACTACGTCGGCGGCCTGCCCGGCAGCGACACGCTCGCACCCAGCTACGGCAGCAGCTTCGACGTGGTCGAGCGCAACCGCGCCGCCTACCTGCAGGCGGATTTTTCCGGCGACACCTACCGCGGCAACATCGGCGTGCGCTACGTCAACACCCGCGATGCGATCGGCGGCTACCAGTACGACGGCAGCGCCTATGCACCGGTACGCTACAACACGTCTTACGGCGAATGGCTGCCGTCGCTGAACGTCGCCTACGACCTGTCCGATGCGCTGATCCTGCGCGTGGCCGCGGCCAAGGTGATCGCGCGGCCGCGCTATGCCGACCTCACCCCCTACGTCAACGCCGACGACAACAAGCTCACCGCCAGCAGCGGCAATCCGGTGCTGGACCCGTACCGCTCCACCAACTACGGCGCCTCGCTGGAATGGTATTTCGCGCCCAACAGCGTGCTCTCCGGCGAGCTGTTCTACCGCGATATCTCCAACTACATCCTGCAGACCCTGGTGCAGCAACCGCTGCACAACAACACCTACAACCGCGAAGACATCTACGAGGTGACGCTGCCGCAGAATTCCGGCGCGGCCAAGGTCAAGGGCGTGTCGCTGAGCTACCAGCAGGAACTGGGCGGCGGCTTCGGCGTGGCGGCGAACTACACCTACTCCAAGGCCGATACCCAGGGCGACTACAACCTGCCCTACAACTCCAAGAACAGCTACAACCTCAGCCCCTACTTCGAGAAAGGGCCATGGGAGGCGCGGCTGACCCTGGGCTGGCGCTCGGCCTACTTCACCCAGATCGGGCGCCTGGGCGCCAACCAGATGACCGATGCCTTCACCCAGCTCGATGCGTCGGTGTCCTATGCCATCACCGACAAGGTCAAGCTGCAGCTGGAAGGCACCAACCTGCTCGACCAGACCTACTACAGCTACGTCGGCCAGGAGAGCCAGCCGTATTATTTGTACAAGAACGGGCGCGGCTACATGCTCAGCGTGCACTTCACGCTATAACCACGGCGATGGCGGCGGCCGCACGGGCCACCGCTGTTGTTGCAGGCATCGGCGCTCCGCGGGCTCGTCATCGCGGCACCAGCGAGCGTCGCTGCGACGGCGCTTGCGGTCGCTACCGGCGGCTTCGCGACCGCTTCGTCTTTCTGTCGCGGCTAAAGCAGCTCCTACAGAAGCCGCACCGCTCGCTCCTGTAGGAGCGGCTTCAGCCGCGACAGGAGAACGGCAACGCCGATGATGCCCTATCGCACCGATTCCGGACGCGAGGTTTTCCAGGGTCCTTTCAGCGGCGGAGGACGATCCCCGACACGCCGCGCGCCGCGATGCCATGTTCCCATCTCGCCAACGCAGCCCGCGCGCCGCGAGCGCTAGCGCGGCTGCTGCAGGAACCAGTTGGCTGCGCCGATCACCCCAAGCTGGCCGTGCTCGACCAGCTTCACCGGAATCTGCTCCAATGCCGGGCGCATCGCGCCCTTGTTCAAGTAGCGCTCGACGAAGCTGCTGGCGGCCAGGAACGCGCCGATCTGCGGCAGGAAGCCACCGGCCAGGTAGATGCCGCTCTGGATGCCATACAGCAGCGCCATGTCGCCGACCACGCTGCCGAGCAGGCCGCAGAACGCCGACAGCGCGTCATGCGCCAGTGGATCGTTGCCGCCCAACGCCGCCGCGGTGACCTCGCTGGGCGCGGCATGCGCCGGCGCGGCATCGTGCAGCTCGCACAACACCTTATAGAGGTTGAGCAGGCCAGGACCGGACAGCAGGTGCTCCACCGGCACGTAGCTGCGCGTGCGCAACAGCCGCTGCGCGATTGCCATTTCCAGCTCGCTGCCGACCGGCAGGGCCGCGTGGCCGGCCTCGGTGGCCAGCACCACCGCGCCGCCGTTGGCCGGGATCCACACGGCCGCGCCGAGTCCGGTCCCGGGGCCGATCACCAGCGCCGGTCCGCGCTGCGCCTTGCGCGGGCCTGTCAGGTGCAGCACTTCGCTGGCATCCATCGACGAGGCCGCATAGGCCACCGCCTCGAAATCGTTGACCAAGTGAAGCGCCTGCATGCCCAGGCGCTCGCGGATTTCCGGCGGCGACAGGCTCCATGGCAGATTGGTGGTGATCACCCTGCCGTCTTCCAGCGCATAGCCGGCGCTGGCGATCACGCCGCGGGTCGGCATCGGGCCCGGCAGGCCGGACAGGAACTCGCCGATGATCTCGGTCAGGCCCGGATAGTCGGCGCAGCGGTACTTGCGGTAGTCCAGCAACTTGACCGCCTGCACGTCGCTACCGGCATCGCCGCGCGCGACCAGGCCGATACGGACATGGGTGCCGCCGACATCGGCGGCGATGAAAGACTCGGCGCGCGGCCCAGCCGCTACAACCGGTGTAATGCTTGCGGACACGTACTTCTCCCGTTGCGCCCCAAAGGGCGCACGCCGATTGGCCTGTTGATCGATCGAGTTTCAGACCACTATGACAACGTTGTCAAGGTGAATTTCCCCAGGATGTCGCGCTACCGCCACCGCTTGCACCCATACGCCATGATGGAGCAATAGGTGGCGCCGTCACATCAAGACACCGACGCCGCCGACAGACCGCAAGAAAAGCGGGGCGGAACGCCCGCAAAAATTCGCCGCAATGCACAAAATATCGACACAGATTGCGCCCAGCAGCATGCGATGGCCCGCCGCCCGCGTCGCCGCAAAGGTGCAGACCAGGCTCAGCTTCAGCTGAAATTTTCTTATATAACAACGATATAGACATCCGACTCAGGACCTTTGCAATAGATCTTCACAACGCTTAGCGATCTCCTTGCCCAGAATTGTCAAGATATCGTAAATCAAGTATTGACAACGCTGTCAACGCTATTCCAGACTCAAACCATCGCCAGTTTTACAACTTAAAGACACTCACAATTCAGTTTAACGCCATGCACGGAAAACGGAGTCCCGCCCGCGCACCGGCATGAAACATGCCTCTCTTTGTTGGACGTTGGTTGCCCCATCAGGAAAAAAGGAAAGACCGGCGTCCTCGGTGCCGCCGGCGGCCACTTCCGCGTCAACGACCGGACGACGCGCACCGAAACGCGATACGCGCAGCCACCGCAAGGTGCCGCGCACTCAACAGGCCGGGCAGCGGCCAGCACGCCGGAACATCGGTTGGCACCTCATGCCCATGTACTAACCCAGAGGTTTAGCCAATGAATAGCCGCACCACCACGTTAGCCATCAGCATCATGGCCGCGCTGTATCTGTCCGGTAATGCAATGGCGCAGGAAGCACCCGCTTCCAGCGCGGAATCGAAGAACGTCCAGCAACTGGACACGATCACCGTCAGCGGCTACCGCGCCTCGCTGGAGAAGAGCCAGTCGGTCAAGCGCTCGGCCAACTCCATCGTCGATGCGATCAGCGCCGAGGACATCGGTAAGTTCCCGGACACCAATGCCGCCGAGTCGCTGGCGCACCTGCCGGGCATCAGCGTGGACCGCCAGTTCGGCGAAGGCGAGAAGGTCAGCATCAACGGCACCGACCCGGCGCTGAACCGCGTGCTGCTCAACGGCCAGACCATCGCCTCCGGCGACTGGGGCGGCAACCCATCCGACACCAGCGGCCGCACCTTCAA
Organism: Xanthomonas translucens pv. undulosa; assembly: GCF_017301775.1. Classification (NCBI taxonomy): domain Bacteria; kingdom Pseudomonadati; phylum Pseudomonadota; class Gammaproteobacteria; order Lysobacterales; family Lysobacteraceae; genus Xanthomonas; species Xanthomonas translucens. Next base: position 3,792,268 of record NZ_CP063993.1, on the reverse strand, counting down.
CTACACCCTGCTGTCGCCGGAAATCATCGGCCTGATGGAGGTCTACAAGACCCCGGAAGCGCGCATCGACGAAGGCTCGATCGGCGGCACCGTGATCGTGAACACCCGCAAGCCGCTGGACTTGCCGAAGAACACCATCCGCGGCTCGGTCGGCTACAACTACAACGACCGTTCCAAGGACGGCAACCCGCGCGGCTCGGCGCTGTGGAGCTGGAAGAACGACGACGAGACCTTCGGCGCGTTGATCTCCGCCACCCACGACAAGCAGGACATCGCGCGCGCCGGCATCGAATACTTCGGCTACACCACCGGCGCCGACATTCCGCGCACCGCCACCATCACCGGCGACGGCAGCGACGTGGCCACCGCCCGCGTGCCGGCCGGCATCAGCAGCGCGTTCTTCCAGCAGACCCGCGAGCGCAACGGCCTGCAGGCTGCGTTGCAGTGGAAGCCGGACGCGCAGAACGAAGTCAACCTGACCGGCATCTACATCAAGGGCAAGTACAACAACTACAGCCAGGCGCGCTATGTCTGCCCGGCATGCTCATCTCCCGCCGCCGATGGCTCGCTTGACGAAAATGGGAAGCCGGTTCAAATCAGCAACATCCGCCTGATCGACAGGGCAACCGTCCAGAATGGAGTGGTCACCTCCGCGAATTTCGCGGATAACGGACTAGCCCAACCTTATTCCCAGATGGACACCAACTACCGCGAAAGCACGGTCACCACCAAGAGCCTGAACCTGCGCCACGACTGGTCGGGCGAAAAGTGGGTGTTCACCACCCAGGTCGGCGACACCCAGGCGACCGGCGGCAAGAGCCCCGAGTACCTGATGAAGTACCTGATGCAGGACGGCGGCTACAACTACGCCTTTGACGGCTCGCACACCGCGGTGAACTACGACAACGGTGGCGCCTCCAACTGGGGGCTGCCGGGCAATGCTGCCGGACTGCCGGCAGGCTCGACGGCGGACGGCGTGATGCAGGCGGGCGGCATCTACTACCAGAAGAGCAAGGACGAAGAAAAATACTTCCAGTGGGATGCAGCGCGCGACCTGCAATGGGGCCCGTTCACCAAACTGCAGTTCGGCTACAAGTACATCAACCACAACAACGGCGTGGATGCACGCGGCAACCGCATCAACACCACCGACCCGATCTCGCTGACCCAGTTCAATCCCGGCACCACGCCGAGCGGCCTTTACGACGGCCTGGGCGCCAGCGGCGATCTGACCACCTGGCCGACCGCCAATCTGAATGCCGTCCGCCGCTATCTGCTGGCGCAGCCGCAGGGCCCCTACAGCACCGCTTACGACGCCTCGTTCAACGTGAAGGAAATCACCCAGAACGCCTACACCCAACTGAACTTCGAGTCGGGCCAATGGCGCGGCAATGTCGGCGTGCGTCTGCTCGACACCACCGACAAGTCGAAATATTGGCAGAGCCAGGATAACAACGTCACGTTTTCGCCTGTTGCCGAAACCCACGAGTACCGCAAGGCGCTGCCGAGCTTCAACGTGGCCTACGACCTGGCCGACGACGCCGTGCTGCGCTTCTCGGCCGCCAAGGTCATGGCACGCCCGCGCTACGCCGACCTGGCCGGTTCGTTCACGGTCAGCAGCGGCAACGGCAACCTGACCGCCAGCGGCGGCAACCCGGACCTCAAGCCGTACGAGTCCACCAACTACGACCTGGCGGCCGAGTGGTATTTCGCCCCGTCCAGCATGCTGTCGGGCGAGGTGTTCTACCGCGACATCAGTTCCTACATCGTGAGCACCACGGTCGCCGAGCAGCGGCCGAAGACCCCGTTGAACCCGGAAGGCGTTTATCAGGTCACCACCCCGACCAACGCCTCCAACGCCAAGGTCAAGGGCGCATCGATCAACTACCAGCAGACCTTGGGCCTGGGCTTCGGGTTGCAGGCGAACTACACGTTTGCCAAATCCGATGCGAGCTCCGGCCTGAACCTGCCCTACCTGTCGCGCGACACCTACAACGTGATTCCGTATTGGGAACACGACGACTGGACGGTGCGCGTGAACTACAGCTACCGCTCCAAGTACTTCACCCAGATCGGCCGCCTGGGATCGGAAGACTTCGCAGACAGCTACAAGCAGCTGGACTTGACCGCCTCGTATCAGATCACCGACTACATGGGCATCACCTTCGGCGCCACCAACCTGCTGGATTCCACCTATCGCTTGTACAGCGGCAGCAAGGACACCCCGACCGCGTTCTACAAGAACGGGCGTGGTTACACCGCGCAGCTCAACTTCAAGTTCTGATGTAGCACTGGCGGCGCGCCACCGACTCTCCACGGTGGCGCGCCCTTTTTTTGCCCGGCGGTTGGTTTGCGCCGGCATCACGTTTTCTGCAGAGGAGTGCAGTTCCATGACGTCCGAGACCCGCCTGCGCGCGGACCGATCCCGCCACGCCGGCGCTGTACGCAGGACTCTGGCCAGCAGCTTTTCCCTCATTCTCGCGTTGGCGGCCGTGCCCGCCTGCGCCGCGGATGCGCCGTCGCCGACCGCGCCCACCGCCACCACCCTCAGCCCCGAACAGATCGACCAGCAGTGGCTGCAGGCCACCGCCAAGTACGCGCCCGAACGCGCGCGGCTGGTGCGCCAAGCCGATGCCGGCGCACGCAAGGGACCGTTCCGTCCGGACTGGAGCTCGCTGAAGCACTACCGTTCGCCCGGCTGGTACGACAACGCCAAGTTCGGCATCTTCATCCACTGGGGCGTGTTCTCGGTGCCGGCCTTCGGCAACGAGTGGTACTCGCGCAACATGTACCAACCCGACGCCAAGGACAGCCAGGACTACGCGCACCACCGCGAAACCTACGGCCCGCAGTCCACCTTCGGCTACAAGGACCTGATCCCGCTGTTCACCGCGCCCAAGTTCGACCCGCAAGGCTGGGCCACGCTGTTCCGCGAAGCCGGCGCGCGCTATGTGGTGCCGGTGGCCGAACACCACGACGGCTTTGCGATGTACGACTCGCAGCTGTCGGACTGGACCGCGACCAAGATGGGTCCCAAGCGCGACGTGATCGGCGAGCTGTCCAAGGCGATCCGCGCGCAGGGCATGCACTTCGGCCTGTCCTCGCACCGCGCCGAACACAACTGGTTCTTCGACGGCGGACGCACATTCGACTCGGACGTCAACGATCCGCGCTACGCCGGCCTGTACGGGCCGGCGCAGATCCGCTTGCCGGGCAAGGACGATGCGGACGTGGTCAACGACTGGACGCCGGTGTCGCAGGCGTGGCTGGACGACTGGCTGGCGCGCACCACCGAGCTGATCGACCGCTACGACCCGGAGTTGATCTACTTCGACTGGTGGATCGCGCACCCGACCTTCCGCCGCACGCTGCCGACCATGCTGGCGTACTACTACAACCACGGCGCCGCGCACGGCGACGGGGTGGTGGTGAACTACAAGCTCGGCGCGTTCGCCGAAGGCGCCGGCACGCTGGACATCGAGCGCGGCCAGCTCACCGGCATCCACCCGACCCACTGGCAGACCGACACCTCGGTCAGCAACGCGTCGTGGGGCTACGTGGAGAACGACACCTACAAGACCCCGACCTTCATCGTGCACATGCTGGTGGATGTGGTCAGCAAGAACGGCAACCTGATGCTCAACATCGGCCCGCGCGCCGACGGCTCGATCCCCGACACCGAGCGCGACATCCTGCTGTCGATCGGCAAGTGGCTGAAGACCAACGGCGAGGCGATCTACGACAGCCAGCCATGGCGAAGCTATGGCGAAGGCCCGACCGAAGTGGTCGGCGGCACCTTCCAGGACACCAAGACCAAGCCCTACACCGCCAAGGATTTCCGCTTCACCACCGGCCACGGCGCGCTGTACGCGATCGAGCTTGGCTGGCCGGCCGGCGGCAAGGCGCTGATCCGCTCGCTCACGCCCGCCGACGGCGTGCGCGGCGTGACCCTGCTCGCCACCGGCAAGCAGGTGCCGTTCGAACAGCGCGCCGACGGCCTGCACCTGACCCTGCCGGCCAAACCTGCCGGCGAACACGCCTACGTGTTCCGCATCGACCTGCCCTCCCCCACCTCCACCCGCTGACGGATACCCCCCGATGATGAAGCGATTCGCAGGGCTGCTGCTTGCCCTGTCCATGGTCTGTACCCCGGCCATGGCCAAGAACCCGACCGCGCTGTTCTATCTGATGAGCACGCAGAAATCGACCAACGCCTTCATGGCCAACGTCGACAAGATCGACGTGGTGGTGCCGACCTGGTACGGCGTGGACCAGAACGGCCTGGTCAGCGGCACCCCCAACACGTACATCTACGACATCGCCAAGCGCAAGCAGCTGCGGGTGATGCCGATCCTGTCGATGACCACCGGCCGCGACGGCTTCCACAAGCTGATGCACGACGAGGATGCGAAGAAGCGCATGATCGCCTCGCTGCTGATCCACGGCAAAAAGAACGGCTACTACGGCTTCCAGTTCGATTTCGAGAACATCGCCTGGACCGACCGCGACGCCTACTCGCTGATGGTCAAGCAGACCGCCGACGCGCTGCACAAGGCCGGCCTGAAGATGTCGGTGGCGGTGGTGCCGAACGCGCCGGGCTACGCCGAAGGCGGGCAGTTCTCCAAGTGGATGTGGGAATACTGGCGCGGCGCCTACGACCTGAAGGCGCTGGGCCAGGCGGTGGACCTGGTCAGCCTGATGACCTACGACCAGCACACCCGCTGGACCACGCCCGGCCCGGTCGACGGCATGCTGTGGATGAAGAAGCACCTGGACTACGCACTGACCCAGGTGCCGAAGGACAAGCTGTCGCTGGGCATCGCCACCTACGGCTACCGCTGGTACACCGGCAACCCGGTGAAGGAAGACGGCACCGAAGCGTCGAACATCGCCGCGACCTACATCGACGCCGACGAATCCTTCCCGCTGGCGATCGAGCAGAACGCCACCGTGCAATGGGATGCGCAGGAGCAGGAGTCGTGGTTCTACTTCTACCGCGACGACTTGCGCGAGTGGGTGTTCCGCCCGGACGCGCGCAGCTTCCGCGCACGCTACGACCTGGTCAAGCAATACGGCCTGGAAGGCTTCAGCTGCTGGGTGCTGGGCGCCGAGGATCCGAAGGTGTGGGACGAGCTGCCGACCGCATCGCGCTGATCCGTTACGCGCCGATCCACTACGATAGGCGTCCGCACAGCACGAGGTAGACCGAATGATTGCAGCAGGTGCACGCCAGCGCACGCCACACCGCCCGACGACCGCCCCGCCGGGCGCCGCGGCGGCGTCCCGCAGCACGCGGCTGGGGCTTGCCCTGTTCGCCCTCGTTGCCGTACTGAGCGGCTGCAACCGCGACGCGCCCGCCGCCGCGGACACCGCCAAGCCCGCGCCGGCCCCCGCGCCGGCCCCGGCTGCAGCGAAGCCGGAGAACACCGCGCCGTTGCCGCTGATTCCGGCGCCGGCGCAGGTCAAGCGCGGCAGCGCCACGCTGACCATCGGCACCGGCAGCACGCTGTCGGTCCCGACCGACGACGAGGCGGCCATGCGCGTGGCCCGGCAACTGGCCGCGCTGCTGGAAAGCACCCGCGGCCTGGCGCTGGAGGTGCGCGCCGAGACCATTCCGGCCAACGGCGCCATCCGCCTGCAGATGAACCCCAACGCCCCGGTGGAAGCGCCGGAAGGCTACGGGCTGGACGTGGACGGCAGCACCATGCTGATCCAGGCGCGCGACGAGCGCGGCCTGTTCTACGGCGCGATGAGCGCCTGGCAGCTGCTCACCCCCGATGCCGGCAAGGGCGAAGTGGACGTGCCCGAGGTCAAAATCCGCGACTGGCCGCGCTTCGGCTGGCGCGGCCTGCTGCTCGACGTGGCCCGCCACTTCCACGGCCCGGACACGGTCAAGCACGTCATCGACGCGATGGCCGAGCACAAGCTCAACGTGCTGCACCTGCACCTGACCGACGACCAGGGCTGGCGCATCGAGATCAAGCGCTATCCCAAGCTCACCGAGATCGGCGCCTGGCGCACCCCGCCCGGCGCCGGCACGCAGGGCGTGCCCGACCGCTACGGCGGTTTCTACACCCAGGACCAGATCCGCGACCTGGTCGCCTACGCCGCCGCGCGGCACATCACCATCGTGCCGGAGCTGGACATGCCCGGGCACGCGCAGGCGGCGGTGGCGGCGTATCCGGAACTGGTCGGCGTCACCAAACAGCGGCCGAAGGTGTCGGTGGACTGGGGGATCAATCCCTACCTGTTCAATACCGACGCAAAGAGCATGACCTTCATCCAGGGCGTGCTCGACGAAGTGCTGCAGCTGTTTCCCTCGCAGTACATCCACATCGGCGGCGACGAAGCGGTCAAGGACCAGTGGGAGCGGTCGCCGGCGGTGCGCGCGCAGATGCGCAAGCTCGGGGTCAAGGACGCGCACGCGATGCAGGGCTGGTTCAACCAGCAGCTGTCCGATTACCTGAGCAAGCACGAGCGGCGCCTGATCGGCTGGGACGAGATCCTGGAAGGCGGCCTGCCGGCCAGCGCGTCGGTGATGTCCTGGCGCGGCGTCGACGGTGCGGTGGCCGCGGCCAAGCAGGGCCACGACGTGGTGCTGGCGCCCGCCGGCTGGCTGTACCTGGACAACCTGCAGAGCGCGCGCAACGACGAGCCCAACGGCCGGCTGGCGGTACTGCCGCTGCAGAAGGTCTACGAGTTCGATCCGGTCCCGGCCGCGCTCAGCGCCGAGGAAGCCAAGCACGTGCTCGGCGCGCAGGCCGCGCTGTGGGCCGAATACATTCCCTCGGCCTGGCATATCGACCATGCGCTGTTCCCGCGCCTGAGCGCGCTGGCCGAAGCGGCGTGGTCGCCGATGGATGTGCGCGGCTGGGACGGCTTCCTGCAGCGCCTGCCGGCGCAACTCACCCGCTACCGCGCACTGGGCATCGACTACGGCGACGGCGCGTTCGCGCCGGACATCGCCATCCAGGGCGGCGACAACGCGGCGCTGGACAGCGGCAAGGCCAGCATCGCGCTCGGCAACCAGGCCAGGTTCGGTAATTTCCGCTACACCATCGACGGCAGCGAACCCAAGGCCGACTCGCCGCGCTACGCCAAGCCGTTCGACGTGACCCTGCCGGTCACCGTGCGCGCGGCCACCTTCGCCGACGACGGCAGCGTGCTGGCCGCCCCGCGCACCCGCATCCTCGACCGCCCCGGCCTGCTCAGCCGCGACACCCAGGGCCTGAATTCCTGCGCCGACGGTAGCCTGGGCCTGCGCGTGCCGCTGTTGCCGGACCTGCCCGGCAAGGACACCCCGGTGTTCAACATCGACCTGTTCAGCGGCTGCTGGCGCTACGCCGACGCGCGCCTGGACGGCATCGCCCGCATCCGCATCGATGCGGCGCGGCTGGCGCGCAACTACGGGCTGGCGCACGAGCAGGCCAAGGTCAAGCAGTACCCGGCCAAGACCGCGCATGGCGAACTGGAAGTGCGCCTGGGCGACTGCAAGGGCAAGCTGCTGGCGCGGATCCCGCTGCCGGGCGGCAAGGCCCTTGGCGAGCAGTTCTCGCTGGAAGCGCCGCTGCCCAAGCAGACCGGCACGCACGACCTGTGCCTGCGCTCGACCGCCCGCATCAACGGCCCCTACTACGCCATCGGCGCCGTCCACCTGATCGAAACCACAGCGCAGGCGCCCCCCGCCGCCGCGCGTTGACTCCTGGAGACCCACACATGACCCAGCCGCACCGCCGTCCCCGTTCCGCGCCGCGCGCGCGCTTCTCCGCCCGGCTCGGGCTGCTCATGGCATTGGGCGTGCCGCTGCAGGGCCAGGCGGCGGTGCCGGCGACGCTGTCGCTGCAGCAGGGCTGGCAGGTGCGGCTGGCGCCGGGCGAGGCGCATGCCAAGGACTTCCCGAAGGCAGCGCAGTGGCTGCCTGCGCAGGTGCCCGGCACGGTGCAGACCGACCTGATCGCGGCCGGGGTGGTGCCCGATCCGTTCTATCGCGATAACGAGGCCAAGATCCAATGGGCCGGATTGAGCGACTGGCAGTACCAGACGCACGTCAAGGCCGACCCCGCGCTGCTCGCGCGCGCGCACGTGGAACTGGTGTTCGACGGCCTGGACACCTTCGCCGAGGTCTACCTCAACGGCAAGAAACTGCTCGCCGCCGACAACATGTTCCGGCAGTGGCGGGTGGACGCCAAGCCGCTGCTCAAGCGCGGCGACAACGTGCTGGAAGTGCGGCTGTACTCGCCGATCAAGAAGATCCAACCGTGGCTGGCCAAGCAGCCGTACGCGCTGCCCGGCGCCTACGACTCGGCCTTCGGCGACGAACCAGTCGCGCGGCACAGCTCCACCTACGTGCGCAAGGCGCCGTACACCTTCGGCTGGGACTGGGGCCCGCGCATCGTCACCGCCGGCATCTGGCAGGACGTGCGCGTGGAAGCCTGGGACGCGCTGCGCGTGCAAGGCCTGCACATCGCCCAGCAACGCGTCGATGCCGACACGGCGCAACTGCTCGCGCAACTGGACGTACAGGCCAGCCGCGGCGGCGAAGTGCAGCTGGAGCTGGACGTGCTCGGCCCCGACGGCCAGCGCGTAGCGCAGCTGAACCAGAAGGCGGTGCTCGATCCGGGCAGCAACACGCTGACCGTGCCGGTGCGCATCGCCAAGCCGCAGCGCTGGTTCCCGGTCGGCTACGGCAGGCAGGACCTGTACACGTTCAAGGCACGCATCCGCGACGCTGGCGGCGACAGCGACGCCACCCAGCGCGTCACCGGCCTGCGCAGCGTCGAGCTGCGCCGCGACAAGGACAAGTGGGGCAAGGGCTTCGCGATCGTGGTCAACGGCATCCCGGTCTTCGCCAAGGGCGCCAACCTGATCCCGTTCGACAGCTTCCCCAGCCGGGTCGATGCCGCGCGCATGCACGGCATCCTGCAAGCGGCGCGCGACGCCAACATGAACATGCTGCGCATGTGGGGCGGCGGCCACTACCAGCCGGACAGCTTCTACGAGGACGCCGACCGCCTGGGCATCATGATCTGGCAGGACTTCATGTTCGGCGGCGCGATCCCGCCCTACGACGTGGCGTTCCGCGAAAACACCCGCGCCGAGGCCGAAGCGCAGGTCAAACGCCTGGGCGACCATCCCAGCATCGTGATCTGGTGCGGCAACAACGAAGTGCAGACCGGCTGGGAAAACTGGGGCGACCGGGTCAAGTTCAAGCAGTCGATCGATCCGGAAGAACGCAGCCGCATCGAACGCGGCATGACCACGCTGTTCGGCACCGTGCTGCGCGAAGCGGTGCGCAAGTACGACAGCGACACCCCGTACTGGGCCACTTCGCCCGGCACCGATTTCGACGGCGCCGCCGACCAGCCCGACGACGGCGACATGCACTACTGGAAGGTGTGGGGCGGCCCGGCGCTGCCAGTCACCGAGTACCTCAACGTGACCCCGCGCTTCATGTCCGAGTACGGCCTGCAGTCGTTCCCGGAGATGCGCACCATCCGCGCCTTCGCCGAACCCGGCGACCTGCAGCCGGAATCGCCGGTGATGCGCGCGCACCAGAAGTTCGACAAGGGCAACGGCAATCAGCGCCTGCTGCTGTACATCCGCCGCGCATTCGGCGAGCCCAAGGACTTCGAGAGCTTCGTGTATTTGAGCCAGCTGATGCAGGCCGAGGGCATCGCCCTGGCCGCCGAGCACCTGCGCGCATCGCGGCCGCAGTCGATGGGCTCGCTGTACTGGCAGCTCAACGACGTGTGGCCGGGCGCATCCTGGTCGAGCCTGGACTACTTCGGCCGTTGGAAGGCATTGCACTACCATGCCAAGCGTTTCTATGCGCCAGAACTGATCGCCGCGCTGCGCAACGACCAGGGCCACACCGAGGTGACGCTGGTGTCCGACCGCACCGTGCCGCTGGCTGCGCGCTGGCGCATGCGGGTGATGGACGTGTCCGGCAAGGTGCTGAGCAAGAGCGAGAAGCCGGTGACCCTGGCGCCGCTGTCCAGCCTGCGCGTGGGCAGTTTCAGCGATGCGCAGCTGCTGCGCCGCGCCGATCCCAAGCGCAGCTTTGTGGTGTTCGAGCTGCTCGACGGCGCGCGCGTGCTGTCGCGCAACCTGGTGTTCTTCGATGCGGCCAAGCATCTGCATCTGCCCAGCCCGGACATCCGCACCGAGTTGCGTGCCGATGGCGACGGTTACGCGCTGACCCTGACCAGCACCACCCTGGCGCGCGAAGTGTGGCTGGCGTTCGGCGACCTGGACGCCACCCTGTCCGACAACGCCTTCGACCTGTTGCCCGGCGAGCCGCTGAGCGTGCACGTGCGCAGCAGCGCGACGCTGGAGCAGTTGCGCAGCGCATTGAAGGTGCGCGATCTGGCAGAGACGCTGACCGGGTCGCCGCCCGAGCCGGCGGAGGCGAAGTGATGCGGATGGTAACGACACTGCACAAGGAAATCGGGGGAATCATGAGCGATTGCGCGCGACGCGATGCGGACACTGCGCGGTCGCGGCTGAAGCCGCTCCTACAGGGGATTTCGCAGGGGCTGTGTCTGCTTGGGTTGGCCGCTGCGCCGCTCGCCCACGCCGACGACGCCGACGACCGCGCCGCCGCGCTGGTGGCGAAGATGACCCGCGAGGAAAAAGTGGCGCAGGCGATGAACGCTGCGCCGGCGATCCCGCGCCTGGGCGTGCCGGCCTACGAATGGTGGAACGAGGGCCTGCACGGCATCGCCCGCAACGGCTACGCCACCGTGTTCCCGCAGGCGATCGGCCTGGCCGCCACCTGGAACACCGCCCTGCTCGAGCAGGTCGGCACGGTGACCTCGACCGAAGCGCGCGCCAAGTTCAATCTCGCCGGCGGCCCCGGCAAGGACCACCCGCGCTACGCCGGGCTGACCATCTGGTCGCCGAACATCAACATCTTCCGCGACCCGCGCTGGGGCCGCGGCATGGAGACCTACGGCGAAGACCCGTATCTCACCGGACAACTGGCGGTGGGCTTCATCCACGGCCTGCAGGGCGACGACCTCACCCACCCGCGCACCATCGCCACGCCCAAGCACCTGGCCGTGCACAGCGGCCCGGAGCCAGGCCGCCACGGCTTCGACGTGGACGTGTCGCCGCACGACCTGGAAGCCACCTATACCCCCGCGTTCCGCGCGGCCATCGTCGACGGCCGCGCCGGCGCGGTGATGTGCGCCTACAACTCCTTGCACGGCACCCCGGCCTGCGCCGCCCACTGGCTGCTCAATGGCCGCCTGCGCGGCGACTGGGGCTTCACCGGCTTCGTCGTCTCCGACTGCGACGCCGTGGACGACATGACCCAGTTCCACTATTTCCGCGCCGACAATGCCGGCTCGTCCGCCGCCGCGCTCAAGGCCGGCCACGACCTCAACTGCGGCTACGCCTACCGCGACCTGGGCAAGGCGATCGCGCGCGGCGACGCCGACGAAGCCGTGCTCGACCAGTCGCTGGTGCGGCTGTTCGCCGCGCGCTACCGGCTCGGCGAACTGCAGCCGCAGCGCAAGGACCCGTACGCGCGGCTGGGCGCCAAGGACGTGGACAGCGCCGCGCACCGCGCGCTGGCCCTGCAGGCCGCGCAGCAATCGATCGTGCTGCTGCAGAACCGCAACGCCACCCTGCCGCTGCGGCCGGGCCTGCGGCTGGCGGTGATCGGCCCCAATGCCGACGCGCTGGCCGCGCTGGAAGCCAACTACCAAGGCACCTCGGCCGCGCCGGTGACGCCGCTGCTGGGCCTGCGCGAGCGCTTCGGCGCCGCGAACCTGCGCTATGCGCAAGGCGCCCCGCTCGCCGCCGGCGTGTCCGGCATGATCCCCGAGACCGCCTTGCGCAGCGACGGCACGCCCGGCCTGCGTGGCGAGTATTTCGACAACGTCGATCTGGCCGGCATCCCGCGCACGCAGCGCCAGGACCGCGTGGTCAGCTTCAACTGGGACCACGTGGCGCCGGCCAAGGGCGTGGACAAGGATCGCTACGCGGTGCGCTGGAGCGGCGAACTGCTGCCGCCGGGGCCGGGCGACTACACCCTGGCGGTGCGCGTGGCGCGCTGCTTCGACTGCGCCGGCCACGATCCGGTGCGGCTGTACATCGACGACCAACTGGTCGTCGCCGGCAACGCCGAAGACAAGCACGTGCCGGCCGGCATGCACAACGCCGACGGTCGCAACGTCGAGACCGTGCTGCACTTCGACGACACGCGTCCGCGCCGCATTCGCCTGGAACTGGAGCACCGCGGCCAGGACCAGGGCCTGCGCCTGGAATGGCTGGCGCCGGCCGCGCCGCAACTGGCCGAAGCCGAACGCGCGGTCGCGCAGGCCGATGCGGTGGTCGCCTTCGTCGGCCTGTCGCCGGACGTGGAAGGCGAGGAACTGCGCATCGACGTCCCCGGCTTCGACGGCGGCGACCGCAACGACCTCGCCCTGCCCGCCGCGCAGCAGGCGCTGCTGGAGCGCGCCAAGGCCAGCGGCAAGCCGCTCGTGGTGGTGCTGATGAGCGGCAGCGCGGTGGCGCTGAACTGGGCCAAGCAGCATGCCGACGCGATCGTCGCGGCGTGGTATCCGGGGCAGTCCGGCGGCACCGCGATCGCGCAGGTGCTGGCTGGCGACGTCAATCCCGGCGGCCGCCTGCCGGTGACCTTCTACCGCTCCACCAAGGACTTGCCCGCCTACGTCAGCTACGATATGAAGGGCCGCACCTACCGCTACTTCAAGGGCGAGCCGCTGTTCGCGTTCGGTAGCGGGCTGAGCTACACCCGCTTTACCTACGCCGCGCCGCAACTGTCTGCCACAACGCTGCAGGCGGGTGCGAACCTGCAGGTGCGCACGCAGGTACGCAACAGCGGCACGCGCGCCGGCGACGAAGTGGTGCAGGTGTACCTGCAACCTCCGCAAGGCGCGCAGTCGCCGCTGCGCACCCTGGTCGGCTTCCAGCGGGTGACGCTGCAGCCGGGCGAAGCGCGCGAAGTGGGTTTCGAGCTGACGCCGCGGCAGCTGAGCGATGTCGATCGCGCCGGCCAGCGCGCGGTGCAGCCCGGCGACTACCGCGTGTTCGTCGGCGGCGGCCAGCCCGGCACCGGGGCGCCCGGCGACGAGGCCGCGTTTTCGATCCAGGGCACGGTGCCCATCGCGCGGTGATCCGCACATGCGCCCTGTGTAGGAGCGGCTTCAGCCGCGACCGAGCCTTACCGGTAACGCCCGGTCGCGGCTAGCGAACCCAAGGCCGACTCGCCGCGCTACAGCAAGCCGTTCGACGTGACTCTGCCGGTCACCGTGCGCGCGGCCACCTCCGCTGCCGGGCGGCAAGGCGCTTGGGCGAGCAATTCTCGCTGCAAGCCCCGCGGCCCAAGCAGACCGGCAGGCATGACCTGTGCCTGCGCTCGACCGCACGCAGCAACGGCCCGTACTATGCCATCGGCGCCGTTCACCCGATCGAAACCACCACGCAAGCGCTCCCGCCGCCGCGTGTTGACCCTGGAGAAACGCATGACCCAGCCACACCGCAACCGCCGTTGCCCCCCAAGCGCGCGCGTCCCTGCGCGACTCGGGCTGGCACTGGTTCTGGGGCTGCCGGCACTGGGCCAGGCCGCGGCGCCGAGCGCACAGCCCCTTCAGCAGGGCTGGCAGGTGCGGCTGGCGCCGGGCGAGGCGCATGCCAAGGACTTCCCGAAGGCAGCGCAGTGGCTGCCCGCGCAGGTGCCCGGCACGGTGCAGACCGACCTGATCGCGGCCGGGGTGGTGCCCGATCCGTTCTATCGCGACAACGAGGCCAAGATCCAATGGGCCGGATTGAGCGACTGGCAGTACCAGACGCACTTCAAGGCCGACCCCGCGCTGCGCGCGCGCGAGCACGTGGAACTGGTGTTCGACGGCCTGGACACCTTCGCCGAGGTCTACCTCAACGGCAAGAAACTGCTCGCCGCCGACAACATGTTCCGGCAGTGGCGGGTGGACGCCAAGCCGCTGCTCAAGCGCGGCGACAACGTATTGGAAGTCAAGTTCTTCTCGCCGATCAAGAAGATCCAGCCGTGGCTGGACAAGCAGCCCTATGCCCTGCCCGGCGGCCACAAATCGGCGTTCGGCGACGAGCCGAAGTGGCGCCACAGCTCCACCTACGTGCGCAAGGCGCCCTACAGCTTCGGCTGGGACTGGGGTCCGCGCATCGTCACTGCCGGCATCTGGCAGCAGGCGCGGCTGGAGTCCTGGGACGCGTTGCGCGTGGAGGGACTGCACATCGCCCAGCGACGGGTGGACGCCGATGCCGCGCAGCTGCAAGCGCAACTCGAACTGCAGGCCAGCCGCAGCGGCCCGGTGCAAGTGACACTGGATGTGCTCGACCCGAATGGACAGAAAGTCGGCCAGTTCACCCAGGACGCGATGATCGATCCCGGCCAACACCGCATCGATCTGGCCGTGCGTATCGCCAAGCCAAAGCGCTGGTTTCCTGCCGGTTACGGGGCGCAGGACCGCTACACCTTCGTGGCCACCGTGCGCGATGCCGACGGCGACAGCCAGCAGGTCGAGCGCGTCACCGGCCTGCGCTCGGTGACGCTGCGCCGCCAAAAGGACCGGTGGGGCAAGAGCATGGAATTCGTAGTCAACGGCATTCCAATCTTTGCCAAGGGCGCCAACCTGATCCCACTGGAGTCCTTCCCGAGCCGCGTGGACAGGACACGTATGCGCAGCATCCTGCAAGCGGCGCGCGACGCCAACATGAACATGCTGCGCATGTGGGGCGGCGGTCATTACCAGGACGATGACTTCTACGAGATGGCCGACGCGCTGGGCATCATGATCTGGCAGGATTTCATGTTCGCCGGATCAGTGCCGCCCAACGAAGTGGAATTCCGCGACAACACCCGCCAGGAGGCGATCGATCAGGTCAAGCGGCTGCGGGACCACCCCAGCATCGTCCTATGGTGCGGCAACAACGAGGTGCAGACCGGCTGGGAGAACTGGTGGGTCGATTTCAAGAAGTCGGTCGGTCCGGAAGAACGCAGCCGCATCGAACGTGGCATGACCACCCTGTTCGGTAGCGTATTGCGCGAAGTCGTCAGTACCTATGACGGCGACGTGCCGTACTGGGCCACCTCGCCAGGCACCGATTTCGATACCGACGCCAACCAGAAAGACAACGGCGACATGCATTATTGGAAGGTCTGGGGCAACCCGGCGCTGCCGGTCACCGAGTACCTCAACGTGACCCCGCGCTTCATGTCCGAGTACGGCCTGCAGTCGTTCCCGGAGATGCGCACCATCCGCGCCTTCGCCGAACCCGGCGACCTGCAGCCGGAGTCGCCGGTGATGCGCGCGCACCAGAAGTACGACAACGGCAACAAGCGCCTGCTGCTGTACATCCGCCGTGCGTTCGGCGAGCCCAAGGACTTCGAGAGCTTCGTGTATTTGAGCCAGCTGATGCAGGCTGAAGGCATCGCCGTGGCTGCCGAGCACCTGCGCGCGTCGCGGCCGCAGTCGATGGGCTCGCTGTACTGGCAGCTCAACGACGTGTGGCCGGGCGTATCCTGGTCGAGCATGGACTACTTCGGCCGCTGGAAGGCGCTGCACTACCACGCCAGGCGCTTCTATGCGCCGGAACTGATCGCCGCGCTGCGCAACGACCAGGGCCAGACCGAGGTGACGCTGGTGTCCGACCGCACCGTGCCGCTGGCCGCGCGCTGGCGCATGCGGGTGATGGACGTGTCCGGCAAGGTGCTGAGCAAGAGCGAGAAGCCGGTGACCCTGGCGCCGCTGTCCAGCCTGCGCGTGGGCAGTTTCAGCGATGCGCAGCTGCTGCGCCGCGCCGATCCCAAGCGCAGCTTTGTGGTGTTCGAACTGCTCGACGGCGCGCGCGTGCTGTCGCGCAACCTGGTGTTCTTCGATGCGGCCAAGCATCTGCATCTGCCCAGCCCGGACATCCGCAGCGAACTGCGTGCCGACGGCGACGACTATACGCTGACCCTGACCAGCACCACCCTGGCGCGCGAGGTGTGGCTGGCGTTCGGCGATCTGGACGCCACGCTCTCGGACAACGCCTTCGACCTGTTGCCCGGCGAGCCGCTGACCGTGCACGTGCGCAGCAGGGCGACGCTGGAGCAGCTGCGCGGCGCCTTGCAGGTGCGCAATCTGGCCGGCACCCTGGCCGGTGCGCCGTCCGAGCCGGCGGAGGCGAAGTGATGCGGACCAGAAAGATCAGCCAGGCTGCGCCACTGTGGGGGCCGCGGCAGCTGAGCGATGTCGATCGCGCCGGCCAGCGCGCGGTGCAGCCCGGCGACTACCGCGTGTTCGTCGGCGGCGGCCAGCCCGGCACCGGGGCGCCCGGCGACGAGGCCGCGTTTGCGATCCAGGGCACGGTGCCCATTCCGCGGTAATCGACACATGCGCCCCTGTAGGAGCGGCTTCAGCCGCGACCGAGTCTTACCGGTAACGCCCGGTCGCGGCTGAAGCCGCTCCTACAGAAAAGCAATGCGCCAACACGTATAAACCAGACCAGGAGTCACCCATGCCTTCCCGCCGCGATGTCCTCCATCTGCTCGGTAGCGCCGCCGGCGCCGGCCTGCTCGCCAGCGCCGTGCCCGGCTTCGCCGCGTCCGGTGCATCCGCGGCAGGCTTGCCCAGCAAGCGCCCGCCGCCGGCGCAACGGCGATTCGTCAGCGCCGCGGTGGAAAAACACCTGCGCACGGTCAAGGCCGGCATCGGCGATCCGCGCCTGGCCTGGCTGTTCGAGAACTGCTATCCGAACACGCTCGACACCACCGTGGAAATCGGCACCCGCAACGGCAAGCCGGACACCTTCGTCATCACCGGCGACATCGAGGCGATGTGGCTACGCGACTCCTCCGCGCAGGTGCATCCGTACATCCCGCTGGCGAAGCGCGATCCCGCACTGCGGCGCATGTTCCATGGCCTGATCCAGCGCCAGGCCGCCTGCATCCAGCTCGATCCCTACGCCAATGCGTTCCTGCCCGACGGCAAGCGCCAGCGCCTGAAATGGTCGGTGGCCGACATCACCGAGATGAAGCCCGGCGTCGGCGAGCGCAAGTGGGAAGTGGATTCGCTGTGCTATCCGATCCGGCTGGCGCACGCCTACTGGCGCGCCAGCGGCGACACCGCGCCGTTCGACGACGACTGGCGCGCGGCGATGCACGTGGTGGTCAAGACCTTCCGCGAACAACAGCGCCTGCACGACCGCGGCCCCTACACGTTCCAGCGCCCCTCACCGCTGGCCACCGAGACCCTGATGCTGGAAGGCTACGGCCAGCCGACCCGGCCCAACGGCATGATCCACTCGATGTTCCGCCCGTCCGACGATGCCTGCGTGTATCCGCTGTTCGTGCCGGCCAACCTGTTCGCGGTGACGGCGCTGCGCCAGCTGGCGACGATGAGCGAAGCGCTGCACCGCGACGCCGCCTTCGCCGGCGACTGCCGCGCGCTGGCCGACGACGTCGAAACCGCCACACACAAGTTCGGGCAGATGCGCGACGCCGACGGCCAGCCGTTCTGGGCCTACGAAGTGGACGGCTACGGCAACCAGCTGTTCATCGACGACGCCAACGCGCCGGGCTTGCTGAGCCTGGCCTACCTGGGCTGCTGCGATCGCCGCGACCCGCTGTTCCTGCGCACCCGCCAGCTGGCGTGGAGCGAGCGCAACCCGTACTTCTTCAAGGGCCGCGCCGCCGAAGGCGTCGGCGGCCCGCACGCCGGGCTGCGCATGATCTGGCCGATGTCGATCATGCAATACGCACTGGCCAGCGACGACGACGCGCAGATCCGCCAATGCCTGGCCTGGCTGAAAAACACCGACGCCGGCAGCGGCTTCATGCACGAAGCCTTCGACCAGGACGACCCGGGCAAATTCACCCGCGACTGGTTCGCCTGGGCCAACACCTTGTTCGGCGAACTGATCATCGACCTGCACCAGCGCAAACCGCATCTGCTGCAAGCCTGCCCCCCCCTGTAGGAGCGGCTTCAGCCGCGACCGGGTCTTACCGGCAACCCCAAGGTCGCGGCTGAAGCCGCTCCTACACAAACACCATCCCCTCTCCGCTGCACACCCAAGGACAGCACCATGGCCACACGACGCGGTTTCCTGCAGGGCGCCATCGCCCTGGCCCTGTTCGGCAGCAGCGGCATCGCCCGCCTGGCGCAAGCGCGCGCCGGCAACTACGCGCTGCCCGCCGACGCGCGCGCCAAGGCCGAGTTCAGCCGCCACGTCGACGTGTTCATCGGCACCGGCGGCCACGGCCACACCTTCCCCGGCGCCACGCTGCCGTTCGGCATGGTGCAGCTGAGCCCGGACACCTACAACGCAGTGTGGGATGCGTGCTCCGGCTACCACGAGGCCGACGGCTCGATCATGGGCTTCTCGCACACCCACCTGTCCGGCACCGGCATCGGCGACATGCTCGATTTCCTGGTCGTCCCCGCCACCGGCGAGGTCAAGCTGGTCCCCGGCACGCTGGAAAATCCGGACACCGGCTACCGCTCGCGCTACGACCACGCCGACGAAGCCGCCTCGCCCGGCTACTACCGCGTGCGCCTGAAGGACAGCGGCGTGCACGCCGAACTGACCGCCACCGCGCGTGCCGGCCTGCACCGCTATCACTTCCCCAAGGGCAAACCGGCGCACCTGCTGCTGGACCTGTGCCACGGCATGCAGGACAAACCGGGGGGCGCAACCCGCGTCAGCGACGCGCAACTGCGCATCGTCGATGCGCGCACCCTGACCGGCGGGCGCCGCGTCTACCAATGGGCGAAGGGCCGCTACCTCTACTTCGCCATGCGCCTGTCGCGGCCATTCGCCACGGCCCAGCTGTATTCCGAAGACCAGCCGCTGGCGGCCGGCGCGCGCCAGGCCGACGGCACCCGCCTGAAGGTGGCGCTGCACTATCCCGATGCGGCCGACGCGCCGTTGCTGGTCAAGGTCGGCATCTCCGCGGTCAGCGCCGAGAACGCCCTGGCCAACCTCGACGCCGAACTGCCCGACTTCGATTTCGCGCGCGTGCACGCCGCCGCGGTGGCCGCGTGGGAGAAGGAACTGGCGCGCGTGCGTATCGACAGCGACGACGACGCGCAACGCCGCATCTTCTACACCGGCCTGTACCACAGCCTGCTCGCGCCCACCCTGTTCAGCGACACCGATGGCCGCTACCGCGGCATGGATTTGAAGGTGCACCAGGCGCCCGCCGGCTACCACAACTACAGCACCTACTCGCTGTGGGACACCTACCGCGCCCTGCACCCCTTGCTGACCCTGGTGCAGCCCGAGCGCGTGCCCGACTTGGTGCAATGCCTGGTGCGCGGCGCCAACGAATGCCCGGACGGCGTCGGCATCTGGCCGCTGCAAGGCGTGGAGACCGGCTGCATGATCGGCTACCACTCTGCCGTGGTACTGGCCGAAGCGCACGCCAAGGGCTTCACCGGCATCGACTACGCCGCCGCCTGGCCGGCCTACCGCAAGCGCGCCATGGACGACACCACGCACGGCCTGGACGAGTACCGCAAGCGCGGCTACATCCCCAGCGACACGGTAGCCGAAGCGGTCAGCCGCACCCTCGAATACGCCTACGACGACTGGGCGGTGGCGCACCTGGCGCAGGCCGCCGGCGCCACCAAAGAGGCGCGCGCCTTGCGCGAACGCTCGCGCAACTACCGCAACGTGTTCAACCGCGCCAGCGGCTTCATGCAACCGCGGCTGAGCAACGGCGACTGGGTCGCCCCGTTCAACCCACGCGCGATAGGCCACATGGCGAAGTGGCACGACTTCACCGAATCCAACGCCTGGCAGGCCACCTTCCTCAACCAGCACGACCTGTACGGCTACATGGAGCTGTTCGGCGGCCGCGACGGCTTCCTCGCCAAACTCGACGAACTGTTTGCCACCAGCTCCGACCTGCCGGCCGGCACCCCGCCGGACATCGACGGCATGGTCGGCCAGTACGCGCACGGCAACGAACCCAGCCACCACGTGGCCTACCTGTTCGCCTACGCCGGCCAGCCCTACAAGACCCAGGCCATGGTGCGGCGGCTGCTGCGCGAGCACTACCACGACGCGCGCAACGGCCTGTCCGGCAACGAAGACTGCGGGCAGATGAGCGCCTGGTTCGTGCTCAGCGCATTGGGCTTCTACGCAGTGGACCCGGTCAGCGCCACCTACGTGCTCGGCAGCCCGCTGTTCAAGCGCGCCGACGTCGATGTCGGCCACGGCCGCACCCTGAGCATCGTCGCCCACCGCAACAGCGCCGCCAACGTCTACATCCAGCGCGCCCGCTGGAACGGCAAGCCCTACACCCGCAGCTGGCTGCGCCACGCCGACCTCGCCGCCGGCGGCACGCTGGAACTGGAGATGGGGCCGAAGCCGAATCCCGCCTTCGGCGCAGCCAAGGACGATCTGCCGCCGTCGTTCGTTTGATCCACCGCACGCCCCCCTGTAGGAGCAACTGTCTTCTCATCCGATCACCTCACGCCATGGTGTGCGATCTCGTGCCATGGCGTTGAGTCGGATAAGCAGTACGCGCATGCATGCGGTGATGGCGACCTTGGCGGGCTTGCCGCGTGCCCGTAACTGTTGATAACGCTCCTTGAAGGAGGCTTGGGTGCGCACAACGCTCCAACAGGCCATGTACAGCACTCGTCGGATCGTGGCACGCCCGCCGCGGATGCGGCGTTTGCCGCAGTGCTGCCCGCTGTCCACGTTGTAGGGAGCCAGGCCGACCAGGGCCGCGATCTGGCGACGATCCAGCGTCCCCAGTTCGGGCAGATAGGCCATCAGGCTGGCGGTGGTGACCTCGCCGATGCCCGGGACCGTGCCCAGGGCGTGCGCCAGCGCATCGTCGAGCTGGCACCGCACCTGCTTGATCGCCTGGTTCATCCGCTGGATACGGCGGCGCAAGTCGCCGATCTGCTCGATCAGGCATGCGCGCACCATGGCCAGGGTCGCCTGATGCAACCGACGGCGCTCGTCGTCACGTTGCTGGACCAGTTGCTCGCGGCGCTGGACCAGCATGCGCAGTTGCTCACGCAAGGGATCGGGAACCGGCGCGGGCGCTTGCACCAGTTGAGCCATGCGCGCCAGCAAGGCCGCATCCAGCGGATCGGTCTTGGCGGTTGTGCCCAAGGCCGTGGCGAAAGCGCGTGCCCGGCGCGGATTGATCCGGGTCACCGGGATCCCTGCCGTGGCCAGTGCCGTCATCACCGCCCGTTCGTAGCCGCCGGTGGCCTCCAGCAGCGCGTTGCCGACGCAGTGCCCGGCAAGGTGGTCGCACAGGCGCTGGTGGCCCTGGGCGGTATTGGGAAAGGACAGCAACTGGTCCAGGGGAAGCACGTGGACGGCCAAGGTGTCCTTGGCCACATCGATACCGATCCAAAGAGGCATAAGCGTTAGGTAGACTAAGGGACAGGAGAGAGCCACCTCGTCGCTGCCCACGCTTGTGAAGTTCGAGCGAACGCTCGTTCAACTGTTCGGGCTAGGCAACGAGGTCGATGTGCGGCCGCCCTGGCTCCTACACGTGCTGGAACACTGCGGCCTGTCGGCGTGCCGCACATCGCTCTCCACTCAAACTGTAAAGCAACCTCTAGACACAAGCGGCTTCAGCCGCGACCGAAATTCACCGGTAACGCCCGGTCGCGGCTGAAGCCGCTCCTACAAAAAAAGCCAAACTTCACCCCAGCCAGAGACCCCCACATGCTGCGTCGCTCCCTGTCCGCCCTTGCCCTGTCGCTCCTGCTGTCCCTGCCGGCATCCGCACAGCCGACGCACGCAACCACCCCATGGCCCGCCGTCGCCACCCAGGGCGACCACTTCACCCGCGCCGGCAAGCCGTACCAGATCATTTCCGGCGCCATCCACTTCCAGCGCATCCCACGCGCCTACTGGAAAGACCGCCTGCAGAAAGCCCGCGCCATGGGCCTGAACACCGTAGAGACCTACGTGTTCTGGAACCTGGTCGAACCGCGCCAGGGCCAGTTCGACTTCAGCGGCAACAACGACCTGGCCGCCTTCATCGACGCCGCCGCCGCCCAGGGCCTCAACGTCATCCTGCGCCCCGGCCCTTACGTCTGCGCCGAATGGGAAGCCGGCGGCTACCCCGCCTGGCTGTTCGCCCAACCGGGCCTGCGCGTGCGCAGCCAGGACCCGCGCTTCCTCGCCGCCAGCCAGGCCTACTTGAACGCGGTCGCCGCGCAGGTCACCCCCAAGCTCAACCGCAACGGCGGCCCCGTCATCGCCGTGCAGGTCGAGAACGAATACGGCTCCTACGACAACGACCACGTCTACATGCAGGCCAACCGCGCCATGTTCGTCAAGGCCGGCTTCGACAAGGCCCTGCTGTTCACCGCCGACGGCGCCGACGTGCTGGCCAACGGCACCCTGCCCGACACCCTGGCCGTGGTGAACTTCGGCCCCGGCGACGCCGAAAAAGCGTTCCAGACCCTGAGCAAATTCCGCCCCGGCCAACCGCAGATGGTGGGCGAATACTGGGCCGGCTGGTTCGACCAGTGGGGCGACAAACACGCCAACACCAACGCCAAAAAACAAGCCAGCGAATTCGAATGGATCCTGCGCCAGGGCCATTCCGCCAACATCTACATGTTCGTCGGCGGCACCACCTTCGGCTTCATGAACGGCGCCAACTTCCAGAAGAACGCCAGCGACCACTACGCCCCGCAGACCACCAGCTACGACTACGACGCCGTGCTCGACGAAGCCGGCCGCCCCACCCCCAAGTTCGCCCTGTTCCGCGACGCCATCGCCCGCGTCACCGGCGTACAGCCCCCCGCCCTGCCCAAGCCCATCCGCTTCGCCGAGCTACCGGCCACCCCGCTGCGCGAATCGGCCTCGCTCTGGGACAACCTGCCCGCGCCGGCCGCCACCACCGACACCCCGCAACCGATGGAACGCTACGGCCAGGCCTACGGCTACATCCTCTACCGCACCACCGTCACCGGCCCGCGCAAGGGCAGCCTGTACCTGGGCGACGTGCGCGACTACGCCCGCGTCTACATCGACCGCACCCTGGCCGGCAGCGCCGAGCGCCGCCTGCAGCAAGTGGCCGTGGACGTGGATATCCCCGCCGGCCCCCACACCGTGGACGTGCTGGTGGAAAACGGCGGCCGCATCAACTACGGCACCCACCTACCCGACGGCCGCGCCGGCCTGGTCGACCCCGTGCTGCTCGACGGCAAGCCGCTGACCGGCTGGCAGACCTTCCCGCTGCCGATGGACGACCCGAGCAAGCTCACCGGCTGGACCACCGCCAAGATCGACGGCCCCGCCTTCCACCGCGGCACCATCAAGATCGGCACACCCACCGACACCTTCCTGGACATGCAAGCCTTCGGCAAAGGCGTCGCCTGGGCCAACGGCCACAACCTGGGGCGGCATTGGAACATCGGGCCGCAGCGGGCGCTGTATGTCCCGGCGCCGTTCCAGCGTAAGGGTGAGAACAGCGTGATCGTGTTCGATCTGGATAGCGCGGCGGAGGCGAGCGTGCGGGGGGTGAAGGGGCAGGTTTGGAGTAATCCGGGGAAGTGAGTTATCCGCGGAACGCGCCATCCGGTACATCTGGATGGCGCGGCATCAAACAACTTGTCTACACATTAAGGCCGCCGGCGGTTCCGCCGAGCGGCCTTTAACTTGTGACGGCCGTTAACAAGTGGTAGCGTCGGTCTTGTGCGGGGATGCACTGGGGAATGGACGTGGGGTTAGACGCAAGGATTATGTGACAGCGTGACTGGCGAGAGCTCGCAACCGAATACATGCTAAGCCGCATGGAGGCGGAACAGGTGTATTACGCGTAAGTTTTACACACCATTTTGTCGTCGAATAGTGGTTAGGCGCCATGGAATTCTCAGACACTCTTCAAGCAGAAGTTGCCGAGCTCGCCGCTGATCTCGCTCGTGAGGACCAGATGGGGATGGTCGTGCGCGCTCATATCCGGGTTGAGAGCCTTCTGATACAGACTATCGACTGTCTAGTGTTGCGCCCCAACTTATTGCCCAAACTCAATCTTGACTACGATCAGTATGTGACGCTTGCTCTTGCACTTGGTCTCAAGGAGAAATTCGGCCCTCCGTTACGTGTACTTGGAAAGCTTCGCAATGATTTTGCACACAAGTTAAACACATCACTCACCAAGCAATCCGCAAACAACCTTTACACAGCTTTCGGCGCCGATGACAAGCGCGAAGTACAAGCGTGCTTTGAGCGCATCAAGGGCGACAATGAAGAGATGCGGCATTTCAGGCGGTTCTCTGACCTTGAACCGGCGGACCAATTCAAGATTCTTGCGCTTACTCTCTGGGCAGTTGTGCGCGCCACTGTCATGCTTCATGCAGAGGCACCGGGTAACGCCCAAAAATTCACTCAAGCCGAACCCGCTTCGCGGGTCGGCCCGAACAACGGGGAAAATATATGAACCAATCAATTCAAAATTCCGAGTTAACGTTTGTTGAAAATGAGTTCGGCACTGTGACAAACAAGCGTGTCATGTATTACCGCAATAAAGGCTGGCTAAGTGGCGGGTCGCGCGAAGATATACCACTTCAACATGTAACCTCAGTCCGTCTCGATATATCACGAAGTATCATCGCCGGCCTATTTTTTCTATTATTTGGCTTTGTCATGCTTGGTGCTGAGGGCGGCTTTAAGTTTATAGGATTTTCCCTTCTAGCCTTGGCGTTTGTATTGCTTTGGGGTTCACCTCTCGTAGTAGTGAACACTGCAGGTCGTGACCTCAACGCCGCCAAAGGTTGGCCGTGGCAGCGCAAGAACGCAGCGGAATTCGTAGAGGCTTTGCGTACTCAGCTGTTCAACCGGAGCGAAACCTGACAACCGAACAACGGGGCCAGAGTAAATATCTAATTCAAACGCATATTTCCTCCGGCCCCGTTTTCGAGCGTGCGTGGGGTGAAGGGGCAGGTTTGGGGTAATTCGGGGAAGTGAGTTATCCGCGGAACGCGCCGTCCAGTAGGTCTGGATGGCGCGGCATCAAAGAAATTGTCTACAAATTAAGGCCGCCGGCGGTTTCGCCGAGCGGCCTTTAACTTGTGACGACCTTCAACAAGTGGTAGCGTCGTTCTACCTAATAACTCATTCAAGCTGAAACCGCTTCGCGGCTCGGCTCAACTCATGCGGCAGGCTACTCCTATGACTTTTCCGCTATTTGATGAGAGTGCTCCCGCCTGCCGCGACTACAAGCGTGCTTTCTTACCTCACGCCTTCGTGCATCGCAGGAAAGCTGAAGCGATGTGGGGAAAGTACGCGCCTTACGCTGACCGAAACTTCCTCAGCTCCCTGCGAAGTGACTTTCATGCACGCTTTTGGGAAATGCTGCTATGCACTGAGCTACTTGCAGCAGGCTTTGAAGTCGTAAAAGAAAGCGATGCTGGGCCCGAGTTCTACGTAACCGTCAACGGAAAGCGAGTGTGGATAGAGGCCGTATCGCCGAAAGCAGGCGAAGGTCCGGACGCCGTCCCGCCAATTGACTATGGGCCAAACGTTGCCGGGGCCGTTCCAATTGATCAGATTGTCCTACGTGTCGCGTCAGCACTTCGGGGGAAGCTGTCGCACTACCAGCGAGCACAAGCTGCTAGCCGAATCTCGTCAGAAGACGGCTACATCATCTGCATCAATCCGTCACAGGTACCCCACGCAAAGTTTGGAACCGAACCGTCTTACCCCGCGCGCGCGCTCTACGGAGTTGGCAACCTCACGTTGAGCATCGAATGCAACTCGGGAAAGGTCATAGATCAATTTAATGCTTACACGCCCGAGATCATGAAGAAGTCGGGTTCTAGTGTGCCAACCTCCCCTTTTTTCGGCTCGGGAGAGACAACTTGCTCGGCAGTCATCTATTCCGTGATGGACTTTTTCAACATTGACCGTTGCCACGGCAATGATTTCGAGGTCTATCACAACCCGAATGCGACAGTTCGCATACCCATACAAACGTTCAGCATGTTCGACCAGTTCGAGCCTGAACGCATTGACAAGTCACACTTCACCGTGCGGCATGTTCCCAGGAGAACAGCCTAACAATTCGCCCAAGCCGATGCCGCTTCGCGACGCAACTTAACCCAGGTGTTAGCCGGCATGAGCCACAGCCTTTATTTCGTTGGTATCGATAACGGGGTCCGATAACGGGGCCATGTTCACTTACAAAGCGCATCTTCACTCTACAGCACAAACCAGTTGACATCCCCCAAATCCAGTAGCACCATTCCCTCCAAGGAGCCTAGAAACTCCTCACGTAGCGGCACCCACCTCCGTCAAACCGGTGGTTTTTTTGTGCCTGTCCGCAGGCACACTCCGACGCGATGCCTGCGTCGGGAGGGCGGCGAATACAACACCCTTCGGGGAAATAAGCCCGCCGGCTACGTGCGGTTTCTAGCCTCCCGACATCCCGTCGCCCTTCGGCGCGGGTTCCTGTCTGACAAGGAGGCTGTGCCATGCGTCAACCGTCATCCCGTCCCGCCCCTGCCCGCCCCACGGCTGCCCGCAAACGTGCAACGCGCCAGCCGCAACCCAGTCCCCCGCCCGAGCCCACGCGGGCCTGGTGCCTGCGGTACATCGAGCCACCGCTCACGCCGATGATGCCGGTGGAAGCGGCCGCCGCCGCCATCGCCGCCGAGCTGGCCCGCCCGCCACGCGCGCCGCGCCGCCCGCGCGCGCCCACGCAGTGCACAGTGGGCTATGGCTACTACCCCGCCAGCCACCAGCATGTGCCGATGTTGCGTTTCCGCGGCCGCTGGCTGGAGCAGCTGGGCTTCGCCATCGGCCAGACGCTGCGCGTGCAGGTGCGCGACGGCGAACTGGTGGTGAGCGTGGCCCGCGAAGACTGACGCGGCCATCGCCCACCCCATCCCGGAGGATCGCTGAAATGGCATCCAACCGCTTCGTCTTCGGCATCACGCTCGACCAGGCCGATGCGCTCGACGGCCTGATCCGCACCATCGCCGCGCATGGCGACATCCTCGCCGCCGGCACGGCGCCCTATCTGGATCCACGCACGCTCCCCGCGCTGGGAGAGGCTATCTACACCGCCGCCCGCGCGGCACGCAGCATCCTGGACCAGGTGGGCGCGCAAACGCTCAAGGACATGAGCGCCCGGTAGGCGGGGAAACCTCAGGGCCGGAAACCTTCAAACAACGGGGCCAGAGGAAGTCTCCGTTTGAATCAAACCTCTCCTCTGGCGCAGAGGTTTCCCCAGACCATTCATGGTGACCAGCGATGCGTTGCTTAACCGCAGGTCGATTCGTGGGAAGAGCGGAAATTTCGCGCCCGGGGTGAATACCAAACGATTTTCGCTTGGAATGACAGTCCACCAACCACCGTTGACGAGGTATTCCATGCGTCCTGCCGCAATGCCGCCCGTGTCGCCCAGAGCGAGAACGGAAGACAGAGATTTGGAAATGGGTCTAGCGCAGACCGCGCACAGTGACACTCCTTCGCCGCAACACGCCGGCGCCCAAGTCGATGCGCGGTTGCAAGGCCTGCCACAGCGGCCGGTACATCCCGAGCCTCTCAGGGACATGCCACCGCGCAAGCGGATAGCGAGAAATATAGCAAACGTCGCTGGCATCACCGCGGCTGTCGTTGGAATCGCGTCGGTTCCCACTCCCCCCCTCGCATTCTTCGGTTTTGTCAATCAGTACGACCGCCTGGCTAAATACAGCGGAATCGCCACATTGGCCGGGATCGCCACGACCGGAACACTGAAGGCAATCGAACGCAAGGCATCCAATTATGCGAATGGCCCTACGACGATAAACGGTAGGGCGGAAGCGTTGGGAACAAGCGGAGAGATGCTGCATACAGCTACTCTACTGGTCACGGTGCCTGATCAAGAAAATAATCCCCATCCAATGAGCGACACGGAGAGACTTGCGATCTCTAAGGATCTGCAGAATATGTCAATGCTAGACAAGTCCGTATTGGATCCGAATCTTTTGAAGTGCGTACACAATGCTGGCTCCGATCCAGGCAAGCTGGTTGACGCATTGCTTCAACTTAAAAGGAACCCGCCGCCTGACACCCATGCCGCTGCATCGTCCTCTGCATAACAACCTCAGGGCCATCCAGCTTCGCCAGCACGCTGGTGCCGAACGCTTCCAGTTGCTGGGGATACTCCTGCTCCACCACGCGCCGCTGTGCGTTCTGGTCGAAATACTGCGTGTACTTCTTCCACTCCTCCTTGCCCAGCGCAGCGGCATTGGCCTCGCTGCGCTCGCGAACCCTGGCATCTTCCTGCGCACGCGCCTGGTCGCGCTGCTGCTTTGCGATACGCTCACGCATCGCCGCCTGCGACCCCTCGGTCATCGACGTCCACAGATACGAGCCGGCATCGGCCACACTCTGCGATTCGTCGATATTGGCCATGCCGTCGGCTGTGCGCGACATGGCCGTGTTCCAGCGCACGTCGTCTTCGACGGCGCCGTGTTGCACCGCTTCACGCAGGGCATCGATCAGGACCGCGGTTTCATGCTTCCACTTGCGTTGCGGGTCTTCGCGGCGTCGCTGCCATCGGCATAGAACGGCTGCGTGGAGAATGCCCACGCGGCGCAGGTCACGCGGCCCTTGCCGGTGTTCTTTTTCAGAACGTCAGGGGTCCACGTGACATCCGAGAAGCCGAGCCAGATGCCGGTTGCAGTTGCGTCCAGCGCGAACCAGGCCGCAACGCGCGCCATGTCACTTCTTGCCCCAGTCCTTGAACTGCGACGCCAGATCCGTTGGCGCGTCCGGCGGCGTTCTGATGCCTTGCGCCTTGCGCATCGCATAGGTCATCAAGCCAGGAACGGTGGTCACGAACTCGCCGATCGACTTGGGGACCGGCCAGATGTTCGGATCGTTCGGTTCGACCGTGCACTCGGCTTCCACCTCCGGCGGGAACACCGGCTGCTTGCAGCTCTTGAACACCAGCCAGCGCACCACGGTGAAGGTGCCGATGAAGGGCGAGAGCAGCACGCGCTTGAACGGCGTGTCCGCATTGGTGAAGCCAACCGCCGAGATCAGGCAGTTCTTCCAGGTCGGCGCCACCGACAGTTCGACATACTTGTCCAGCGGATGCTCGGCCACGGCCTCCGGGCCTTCTTCCATGTAGCGACGGATGAACTCCCACATCTCCTTGACTGGTTCGTCGCGCTCGGCGCAGTGGCCTAGTGCGAAGGTGTCCTTGACGATAGTACCGTCTAGAATCTCGCCACGGATGTCGCGCAGGAACTTCATGTCGGTACCGCGGCCGATGTGGAAGAAGACCTTTTCCCACGGAACGATCAGTAGGCCGCCGTCGCGTTCTTCGCGGAAGACGTAGATTTTGCGGGTTTTGCGGTTGAAGCGGATTGGGTAGTAAACAAAGCGGAAAAATTCGCGACACAGCCAGATATAATACAATACAGCTCCAAAAAAAGCGGGCATCATCGACAGCAAAAGAAGCAAAACGAACGATGAATTCCCCCTGGGAATCCCATAAATTAAAACGGGAGAAAAAATAACCCCTCCCAAAAAAACAATAAAAAATACTGAAGTATTTAACATTCCCCGGTACAAAAACCGCCTATCAATCCAATCAATATAGACGGAGTTGATTGAAACCAATGCCAGCCGCTGTGCTGGCATGATTTCCACTTGCCTCTCCAAGGGGAGCGACATTGACCGTTCTTCAGCAGAAAAATCTCTATTGATCGAAAACCTCTTAAACCAACCCGTATACATTAATAGACCTCCTAAGATTTTCCAATACCTTCAAGCGCGATCTGTTGCTGAATCAATCCCTTGAACGCAGATGAAGTGCCTCCACCTTGGTCAGACCTCCCGAACTGGGTATCTACAAGCCAGTCCTGAAGTGCGTTCGGCTTAATCCAATAAACAACCGCCATAATAATTGCTATGACAATCCCTATTATCAATCCAATCCCCGCCACGCCTACAAATAGCAGCATGACAGCTGCACCAATGGATGCCAATCCTAGAACAATAATTGAATATCCAATCAAGGGATGCTTGGCTCTAGTATCCAATCCATCTTTAATCGCCAACACCCCCCCAATCACCCCACCAGCCACGCCCATCAGCTTGCCCGCGCCCGTAAACCAACCGGCCCGCGACTCGATCACCACCGCCTGGAACCTGAACTGCCAACTCAACCGGGTCTGGCCCCAGGGCGTTTTCTCCAGGACCATGCCCGTCGTTTCAGTCAGGCCACCGACCAGTCCGATCACCCCGCCGGCCATGTTGACCCGTTCGCTCCACACCTTGTCGTCCTCGGCCTTCATCAGTTTGCCGTACGACAGGTACAACGTGATCGAGGACAGGATCGCCTGCGCCACCGCCACCTTGACCTCCACGCTCGCGATCTTGCCCACCGTGTCCTGCATCAGCGTGTCGAACTGCTGGGCGCTCAGCACGTCCGCCATCCCGGCCTTCAACGCAGCGCCGCTCTTGCCCTGCAGCTGCGCGACCTTCGATTCGTCGATCAGCATCACCGCCCGGAACGGGTAGCGTTCGGCGGTGTCCATCACCGGCCGCAGCGTCGGCCTCACCGCACCGCGCAGTGCGCCCTCCTGGCCGCCGCCCAACGACGCCACCAGGTTCGCCAGCAACTTGGTGGCCTCGCTCAAGGTCCGCGTGCCGCGCAGATCGATCATCCGCAGGGTCGGATTCTCCGAGCGCGCCACCGCGCCCAGCAGCCCCAGTTGCCACTTCGATGGCAAGCCGAGTGCGGCGAACGTGGCGCCGCTGTCCAAGGCCTTGCCCAGTTCGTGCACGATCGGCCCGCTCAACTGGTACATCAGCCTGGCGATGCCATCGGTGTACGGCTTGGTCAGCTCTCCCTTGGCACCGGCCACCAGCACGTCCTTGAATTTGTCGTGGAATTTCTCGACAAATTCGGGCAGGAACGGGTCGGTCTCGCTGCCTTTCTTTGCCGCATCGTTCCATGTCGCCTGGATCAATGGCGCGTAATTCAGGTTCAATGCGCGCGTCACCCAGGATTCCGGTTTCGACGGGTCCTGTTGCAGGCTCTCGAGCAGGTAGTCGAACACAGCGCCTCTGCCGCTGGCGTTGGACAGCATCTGGTTGGCGAGCGCCGTGTAGGAGGCGCCGCTACCCAACGCATTGGGATCGAAGTTATGGCTCAGATAGTTCGACAATGACGTGCTTTTGAGCCACGCGATGTAGGGCGCATCCAGCTTCGCCAGCACGCTGGTGCCGAACGCTTCCAGTTGCTGGGGATACTCCTGCTCCACCACGCGCCGCTGTGCGTTCTGGTCGAAATACTTCGTGTACTTCTTCCACTCCTCCTTGCCCAGCGCAGCGGCATTGGCCTGGCTGCGCTCGCGAACCCTGGCATCTTCCTGCGCACGCGCCTGGTCGCGCTGCTGCTGCTTTGCGATACGCTCACGCATCGCCGCCTGCGCCCCCTCGGTCATCGACGTCCACAGATACGAGCCGGCATCGGCCACACTCTGCGATTCGTCGATATTGGCCATGCCGTCGGCTGTGCGCGACAGCGCCAACTAGGCCGCACCGCGCGCCATGTCACTTCTTGCCCCAGTCCTTGAACTGCGACGCCAGATCCGTTGGCGCGTCCGGTGGCGTTCTGATGCCTTGCGCCTTGCGCATCGCATAGGTCATCAAGCCAGGAACGGTGGTCACGAACTCGCCGATCGACTTGGGGACCGGCCAGATGTTCGGATCGTTCGGTTCGACCGTGCACTCGGCTTCCACCTCCGGCGGGAACACCGGCTGCTTGCAGCTCTTGAACACCAGCCAGCGCACCACGGTGAAGGTGCCGATGAAGGGCGACAGCAGCACGCGCTTGAACGGGGTCGTGGCGTTGGTGAAGCCGACCGCCGAGATCAGGCAGTTCTTCCAGGTCGGCGCCACCGACAGTTCGACATACTTGTCCATCGGATGCTCGGCGACAGCCTCCGGGCCTTCCTCCATGTAGCGCCGGATGAACTCCCACATCTCCTTGACCGGCTCGTCGCGCTCGGCGCAGTGGCCCAGTGCGAAGGTGTCCTTGACGATAGTGCCGTCGAGAATCTCGCCACGGATATCGCGCAGGAACTTCATGTCGGTGCCGCGGCCGATGTGGAAGAAGACCTTGTCCCAAGGAACGATCAGCAGGCCGCCGTCGCGTTCTTCGCGGAAGACGTAAACCTTGCGGGTTTTGCGGTTGAAGCGGATTGGGTAGTAAATAAATTTAAAAAATTCATACCTAGGTAAGGCCCAGTATAAAACCGCCCCACACAGAAGCGCAAAAGGAACTAGAAACTTCAAACCCCATTTAGCCCCCTCAGTAAAGTCGCCAAAAAAATACTCAAAACAAAGAAATAATGCAATTCCAATAAATCCAATCGCCCCAATGGATACAAATGAGGTATTCAACATTCCGCGATAAAGGAAACGCCTATCGACCCAGTCAATGTATGACGAGTTTATATTTATCAATCCAAGCCGCTGAGAAGGAATTGTATTTTCCTGCATATCCCGCAGAAGAGCCGAAGATTTTTCCCCCTCCTCCAAAGGCCTGTCAACTCTAAAAGGTCTCGACCATCCAGTAAACATTTGACCACCTAAGATTTAGCGATATTTTCCAATGCAATCTGCTGCTGCGCCAAACCTTTGAAACCATTCTTCTCTCCACCCCCATCACTCCTCCCATAAAGAGTATCTATCAAAAAATCCTGCAATGCATTTGGCTTAATTAAATATACCACAACCATAATTACTGCAACAATTAAACCAATTATTATTCCAATTCCCGTAGCGGAGGTAAGAAGCAAGAATGCGGCGACAACAGAAATAAATCCTAGCGACATAATTAAAGTTCCAATTACAGGATGCTTTGCGAGTGTCTTAAATCCATCGACGATAGCCAGCACACCGCCAATTACTCCACCAACAACTCCCATCATTTTACCTACCCCAGTAAACCAACCGGCCCGCGACTCAATCACCACCGCCTGGAACCTGAACTGCCAACTCAACCGGGTCTGGCCCCAGGGCGTTTTCTCCAGGACCATGCCCGTCGTTTCGGTCAGGCCACCGACCAGTCCGATCACCCCGCCGGCCATGTTGACCCGTTCGCTCCACACCTTGTCGTCCTCGGCCTTCATCAGTTTGCCGTACGACAGGTACAACGTGATCGAGGACAGGATCGCCTGCGCCACCGCCACCTTGACCTCCACGCTCGCGATCTTGCCCACCGTGTCCTGCATCAGCGTGTCGAACTGCTGGGCGCTCAGCACGTCCGCCATCCCGGCCTTCAACGCAGCGCCGCTCTTGCCCTGCAGCTGCGCGACCTTCGATTCGTCGATCAGCATCACCGCCCGGAACGGGTAGCGTTCGGCGGTGTCCATCACCGGCCGCAGCGTCGGCCTCACCGCACCGCGCAGTGCGCCCTCCTGGCCGCCGCCCAACGACGCCACCAGGTTCGCCAGCAACTTGGTGGCCTCGCTCAAGGTCCGCGTGCCGCGCAGATCGATCATCCGCAGGGTCGGATTCTCCGAGCGCGCCACCGCGCCCAGCAGCCCCAGCTGCCACTTCGATGGCAAGCCGAGTGCGGCGAACGTGGCGCCGCTGTCCAAGGCCTTGCCCAGTTCGTGCACGATCGGCCCGCTCAACTGGTACATCAGCCTGGCGATGCCATCGGTGTACGGCTTGGTCAGCTCTCCCTTGGCACCGGCCACCAGCACGTCCTTGAATTTGTCGTGGAATTTCTCGACAAATTCGGGCAGGAACGGGTCGGTCTCGCTGCCTTTCTTTGCCGCATCGTTCCACGTCGCCTGGATCAATGGCGCGTAATTGAGGTTCAGTGCGCGCGTCACCCAGGATTCGGGTTTCGACGGGTCCTGTTGCAGGCTCTCGAGCAGGTAATCGAAGACAGCCCCTCTGCCGCTAGCGCTGGACAGCATCTGGGTGGCCAGCGCGGTGTAGGCGATGTCGGTTGCAAGTTGCGTCCAGAGCGAACCAGGGCGCAACGCGCGCCATGTCACTTCTTGCCCCAGTCCTTGAACTGCGACGCCAGATCCGTTGGCGCGTCCGGCGGCGTTCTGATGCCTTGTGCCTTGCGCATCGCATAGGTCATCAAGCCAGGAACGGTGGTCACGAACTCGCCGATCGACGTGGGGACCGGCCAGATGTTTGGATCGTTCGGTTCGACCGTGCACTCCGCTTCCACCTCCGGCGGGAACACCGGCTGCTTGCAGCTCTTGAACACCAGCCAGCGCACCACGGTGAAGGTGCCGATGAAGGGCGAGAGCAGCACGCGCTTGAACGGCGTGTCCGCATTGGTGAAGCCAACCGCCGAGATCAGGCAGTTTTTCCAGGTCGGCGCCACCGACAGTTCGACATACTTGTCCAGCGGATGCTCGGCCACGGCCTCCGGGCCTTCCTCCATGTAGCGCCGGATGAACTCCCACATCTCCTTGACCGGCTCGTCGCGCTCGGCGCAGTGGCCTAGTGCGAAGGTGTCCTTGACGATAGTGCCGTCGAGAATCTCGCCACGGATATCGCGCAGGAACTTCATGTCGGTGCCGCGGCCGATGTGGAAGAAGACCTCGTCCCACGGAACGATCAGCAGGCCGCCGTCGCGTTTTTCGCGGAAGACGTAAACCTTGCGGGTTTTGCGATTGAAGCGGATTGGGTAGTAAACAAAGCGGAAAAATTCGTTCTTTAAAAAAACAACATAGAAAATCAAGGATGCCATCAAAGACATCAGCCCCATCACTCCGATTGCGAGAGCTCCACGCCCTCCTTCTGCCATTCTCGAAAAACAAAAAAATGCAAATGCCAAAAAGCCAATTAGACCGATAAATACAACCGACATGTTGAGCATTCCTCTATAAAGGAATCTTCTATCTATCCAGTCAATAAATTTCGAATTTATTGAAATAAGACCAAGTCTTTGCGCAGGAACCAAGCCTTTTTGCCGCTCTTTATTTAGAGCAGAAGACCTGACTTCGGGGGTTAAATTCCACCCTTTTGGAAAACCCTTTATCCAGCCCGTATACATTATATTAACCTTTCCCAAGCGCTTCTAAAGCAATATTCTGCTGCGCCAATCCTTTAAAGGCGGACTCGGTGCCGCCTCCTTGATCAACCAGGCCAAACTGAGTATCTGCCAGCCAATCCTGCAATGCATTAGGCTTTATCCAGTAAACAACCGCCATAATGGCGGCAATTATCAAGCCTATTATTATTCCCATTCCTGCAACGGCAGAAAATAGCAACATAACTGCGGCAATGATGGACACAATCCCTAGCCCTGCGAGCAACACACCAATGAAAGGATGTTTTTTATACGTCTCAACACCATCCTTCATCGCCAACACCCCCCCAATCACCCCACCAGCCACCCCCATCAGCTTTCCAGCTCCAGTAAACCAGCTCGCCCGCGACTCGATCACCACCGCCTGGAACCTGAACTGCCAACTCAACCGGGTCTGGCCCCAGGGCGTTTTCTCCAGGACCATGCCCGTCGTTTCAGTCAGGCCACCGACCAGTCCGATCACCCCGCCGGCCATGTTGACCCGTTCGCTCCACACCTTGTCGTCCTCGGCCTTCATCAGTTTGCCGTACGACAGGTACAACGTGATCGAGGACAGGATCGCCTGCGCCACCGCCACCTTGACCTCCACGCTCGCGATCTTGCCCACGGTGTCCTGCATCAGCGTGTCGAACTGCTGGGCGCTCAGCACGTCCGCCATCCCGGCCTTCAACGCAGCGCCGCTCTTGCCCTGCAGCTGCGCGACCTTCGATTCGTCGATCAGCATCACCGCCCGGAACGGGTAGCGTTCGGCGGTGTCCATCACCGGCCGCAGCGTCGGCCTCACCGCACCGCGCAGTGCGCCCTCCTGGCCGCCGCCCAACGACGCCAC
Organism: Xanthomonas translucens pv. undulosa; assembly: GCF_017301775.1. NCBI lineage: Bacteria > Pseudomonadati > Pseudomonadota > Gammaproteobacteria > Lysobacterales > Lysobacteraceae > Xanthomonas > Xanthomonas translucens. The sequence continues at coordinate 3,756,386 of NZ_CP063993.1, read as the reverse complement.
CAGGTTCGCCAGCAGCTTGGTGGCCTCGCTCAAGGTCCGCGTGCCGCGCAGATCGATCATCCGCAGGGTCGGATTCTCCGAGCGCGCCACCGCGCCCAGCAGCCCCAGTTGCCACTTCGATGGCAAGCCGAGTGCGGCGAACGTGGCGCCGCTGTCCAAGGCCTTGCCCAGTTCGTGCACGATCGGCCCGCTCAACTGGTACATCAGCCTGGCGATGCCATCGGTGTACGGCTTGGTCAGCTCTCCCTTGGCACCGGCCACCAGCACGTCCTTGAATTTGTCGTGGAATTTCTCGACAAATTCGGGCAGGAACGGGTCGGTCTCGCTGCCTTTCTTTGCCGCATCGTTCCATGTCGCCTGGATCAATGGCGCGTAATTCAGGTTCAATGCCCGCGTCACCCAGGATTCGGGTTTCGACGGGTCCTGTTGCAGGCTCTCGAGCAGGTAGTCGAACACAGCGCCTCTGCCGCTGGCGTTGGACAGCATCTGGTTGGCGAGCGCCGTGTAGGAGGCGCCGCTACCCAACGCATTGGGATCGAAGTTATGGCTCAGATAGTTCGACAATGACGTGCTTTTGAGCCACGCGATGTAGGGCGCATCCAGCTTCGCCAGCACGCTGGTGCCGAACGCTTCCAGTTGCTGGGGATACTCCTGCTCCACCACGCGCCGCTGTGCGTTCTGGTCGAAATACTGCGTGTACTTCTTCCACTCCTCCTTGCCCAGCGCAGCGGCATTGGCCTGGCTGCGCTCGCGAACCCTGGCATCTTCCTGCGCACGCGCCTGGTCGCGCTGCTGCTGCTTTGCGATACGCTCACGCATCGCCGCCTGCGACCCCTCGGTCATCGACGTCCACAGATACGAGCCGGCATCGGCCACACTCTGCGATTCGTCGATATTGGCCATGCCGTCGGCTGTGCGCGACATGGCCGTGTTCCAGCGCACGTCGTCTTCGACGGCGCCGTGTTGCACCGCTTCACGCAGGGCATCGATCAGGACCGCGGTTTCATGCTTCCACTTGCGTTGCGGGTCTTCGCTGAACTCGGTACTGCGCTGCAGCGCCAGACCGTTGAGTTCGATCGCCACGCCGGCCGGGTCGTCCAGCGCCACCAAGGCCGCGCGAAACGGAGACGCCGCTTGCGTTGCCCACTTGACCATCTCCGCGGCGTCGCTGCCATCGGCATAGAACGGCTGCGTGGAGAATGCCCACGCGGCGCAGGTCACGCGGCCCTTGCCGGCAAGCGCCGCTCCTGCAGCAGCCGGAAGCAGCTGCTGCAGCAATGTCGAGCTTGCCTGGCGGGCGCGCTTGGCAATCGCGTCGTTACCATTCAGTTCGCCAGCGCTTTTGAAAGGCACTGGAAGCAATTTATTGACGTATGCCTTGGTTTCGCCATGCAACTTCTCGGGCGTTGTCGCGTACTCCGCCACGCGGCTGGCGAGCTCGGAGAAATCGGCCGCGTGCTTCAGCTCGCCGCCAGCACGCCACTGGGCGATATCGATACAACGCATATGCGCTTGCCGATAGGCCGCATCCGCATTCTTTTTCAGAACGTCCGGCGTCCACGTGACATCGGAGAAGCCGAGCCATATCTTGGTCGCACGCGCCGCATCCTTGACCGTGATGCAGCGTGCGATGAAAGCATCCCCCGCCCGCGAGCAATTGAAGTTCACCTTGCCCCAACCGCCGGGAGGTACTTGCGCATCCGGATCGAACTCGAACAAGTAGCCGCCTTGCGTCACGACATAGGCGGACCACTCCTTTCGGAATTCGTCGTAGACGTAAAGATACCCCTCGCGCAATATCCGGAGCGTGTAGTCGGCGAGGTCTTTCGGCAAGGAAAACTGTTCTTTTCTCTGTTCTTTTTCGGCAACGACGAAAGGCGACGCGACACTTGGCGCCCCGCCCATTCCCTGTCGCGCCAAGGCATAGCGCAACGGGAGAACGGGCAGCCCTTTCTTGTTGCAGAACTGGCAACTGGCTTTTTGAATCTCTCCAACCGATACGTTCATAGCTTGTGTCCTTTCTTCATCACGCGCCAGCGAGCGGCCGCAGCGGAGTTGTCATTTCGGCACAGAGGCCGACATACGATGCTTCACCTTCGCAGGCCCGCTCCAGTTTCCGGCGCACCTCCTGTTGCTCGTGAATGCCTTCCCCGAATTGGAACGCCTGCTCCACGAACAGCGCACGATCGCGGCGATCCCGCAAACCGTAGGTCTGCAGTGCCTTGACGAGCAAGCGATCCACTTTTTGCGCGGTACTGTTGCTTTTTTCCAGATCAGGGATGAGACGACCGAGGCGTGCCAGGCATTGGTTGAGTTCCGACAACCGCAGAATCTGTCGCCATTGATCAGCAGAGAACGTCAGATGCAATGGCGCAGTCCTGGCGAGCGAGGTTTTCTCGCGGTGGGTCCAGATCGGACACTCCTGGGGCCACGCCAGCCGATCGATCGGGCCGAGCAAGGCCTCCCATTGTTCCCCACTCAGTATCCAGTCAAGATGCTGAAGCACGCGAGCGTCGTGGACACGCACTACGTCATGCATCCGCCTGACCGTGTCGTATTGCTGCATCTGGCGGGCCAGATGCCCCGCCACACCGACGGCTGGCGCGGCGGATTTCAGGAGGACGCAAAAGTAGAAGACCTGTGCGAAGGAATGCAGTGAAACGTGGCGCTCGAACAAGTCCATACGGGCGTGCCGATCCAGCTGACCAAGATCGATCAGCCGCGGGAAAAGCTGCGCTTGCGACTGATAGCGGCTAGGCACGATCGGAAGGTTCGGCAAGTCTTCCCACCCGGCATCGTCCAGTTGAATCGGATTGACGACGGCAAAATCGTATTCAAGAAATGTATTTTCAGTGATGGGCCAGCGCTGCACGTCACGCCGCTCCCATCGTTCCAGCACCAGCAGAATCCGCGGCCAGCGCGGTGTATTCACACAGCTTGTGGCTGGCGGATGGCATCACGGGGCTCATGGATGCCCCCTGCGGCCCCGTCCACACCCGATGCCCGCCCTTGAACTCGATCGTCCCCGGCGCGCCCAGTTCGATGTCGTCGCCGTCCAGCTTGATGTAGGCGCCGGCCGCCGTGGCCAGCAGGTGCTTGGTCGGCGCGGCGAGCTGGATGTCGGCGGTGGTGCTGACGATCCTGACCTGGGTCTTGGCTGCGAGCTTGGCCTGGTTCCTGTGCGCGCGGGCGCTGAGCGTGCCTTGCGCGGCGTGCAGGGCGATGCCGCGCTCCTGGTTGGGGCTGCCGGCGACCGGGGCGCTGCCCTGGGTGTACAGCACCAGCCCGCCGGCCACCGCCAGCACCAGCTGCGCCTGGCTGGCCCAGTTCAATGCGGTGCCGGCCAGCAGCGCGGTCTGCGTCCCCGACACCCACACCTGATCGGCCGGGGTCAGGCTCATCATGCCCGCGCTGCCGCTGCCCAGCAGCGCCGGGCGGCTCCAGCCCGGCGCCTGGCCGTCGCCGCCCTGGAGCTGGCCGGCGGCGCTGCCGTTCTGTGTCGCCTTGAGGCTGGCCTGCAGGGTCTTGAGCCCGTCCTGCGCCGGCAGCGTGGCCGGCTCGTCGGGCAGCTGCGCCTGCTGCTGCCGGGCCGCATCGGCCAGCGCCTGCAGTAGCTGTTCGCCCTGTTCCAGCTGCGACAGCGCCTGGCTGGCCGCCAGCTGCTGCTGGCCCGGCTCGCTGCTCAGCAGCAGGCCCTGGCCGGCGCGCACCGCGCCGTAGGCCTGCGTGGACAGGTCCACCCCGAACCCGCGCTCGCCTTCGCGCAGGTTGTCGCGGCCGCCCTTCAGGTGGCCCAGGGTCAAGGTGCTGGCGTGCTGGGTGGTCGACAGCTGCGCGCGGCCCTGGCCGGGGGTATCGTCCAGCTGCAGCTGCTGGTAGCCGCCGGTGCCGTCCTGGCTCTGCGCCAGCGCCTGGCTCTTGAACCCGGTGAACACCGCGCCGTGCGCGTTGCCCTGGAACCACGCCGGCGCATTGCCGGTGGCCCCGGCCCCGCCGCCGCCGACCTGGTTGTGCGCCGCGTCGTCCTGGCCGCGCCCGTTGTACACGCTGCCGATCACCACCGGCCGGTCGATGTCCCCTTCCAGGAACCCCACCAGCACTTCCTGGCCCTTGCGCGGCAGCACCACGCCACCCCAGTTGTCCCCGGCCCACGGCGTCATCACCCGCACCCAGGTCCACGCCGATGCGCTGCCCGGCGCGTTGTCCTCGCCCCCCGGATGCGCCAGCGCGCTGCTGGCGTCGGCCCCGCGCTGGAACGGGAACTGCACCTTGATCCGGTGGTCGCGGTCGGACTGCACCGGGTCGCCGTCGCTGACCACGATCGCGCTCAACGTGCCGGCCACCGTCGGCTTGGGATGCAGGCGCAGGCCATGGCCGTCCTCGGTCTGCGGCCGGTAGGTCGCCGTGGCCGGCAACGCGGTGAACTGGTTGCGGTAGAACTCCACTTCAGCGTCGTCCTGCGCCGGCGCATACCCGCCGCTCAGGCCCGCCAGCGCCGACGGCAGCGGCGCGCCGGCCACCGCCACCGCGCCCAGCGACTGCTCCAGCGCGTCGAATACGTCCGCGCCCAGGTTGTTGCGCGCCTGGTGCCGCACCTGCAGGCACAGGAACGCCGCATCGGCCGCCACACCCGCATGCTGGCTCAGCGCGAAGCGCGTGCCCGGCGCCAGCTGGCGCCAGGTCCCCTGGCCCTGGATGGTCTGCGCCGCCACCTGCTGCGCATCGAGCTGCTGCTGTGCGCGCCGCTGGCCGCGCGTGCTGTCCTGCCAGCCGTACGGCCCGGCGGTGTCCACGTCCGCGGCGTCGATGTCGCCCAGCGGCGTGGCTTCGGCGCCGGCCGGGCGCAGGCCGCGGCTGCGGTAGTCCCAACTGGCCCGCGACAGCGTGGCGGTGCGCCAGCGCCGCGCCGGCGACCACTGCTGCACGCTGTCCTGCTGCTCGGTCACGTCGTGGCGGTGGTAGCGCACCGTGCCCAGCGCGGCGAAGGCGGCGTTGTGGTCCGACAGCACCAACGTGTGCGTGCCGCGCGTGTCGCTGTCGGCGGCGCCGGTGTGCTCGAACCAATAGGCGATGCCTTCCTCGGCCAGCAGCCGGCGCAGGAACGCGACGTCCGTCTCTTCGTATTGCGTGGTCAGGCTGCGCTTGGCGTACGTGCTGCGGTCGGACAGCTCCCAGCGCCACGCCGGCGCCAGCGCGCCTTGCTCGGCGTAGTCGGCGAACACGCTCTCGGCGATCTCCACCACGCTCATGTCCTGGAACACGTAGCTGTCCACCCGCTGGGCCAGCAGCGCCAGCCACGGCTCCACCACCAGCCGGTAGCGCGCCAGGCCGCCGTTGCTGCCGAGCCGTTCGAACGCGGTGACATGGCCGTGGAACGGGCGCAGCGCGGTACGCGACTCGGCGGTGAGCAGTTCCAGCAGGACCGGCTGGCCGAGCAGGTCGTCCAGGGGCAGGCCGGCGTTGGCCGACAGTGCGCCCACGTCGAAACGGAAGCCGCCGCCGTCGACCGACTCGTGGCCGTCCAGGGTCTCGGCGACCAGCACGTCGGGGCCAAGCGCGGTATGCAACCGCAACAGCCGTTCTTGCTGCCGCGGGGCGGCGCTCAGCGCGGAAAGTACTGTGGCGACCGGGTCCATATGTGCTCCTTGCGATTACAGATCGGCCGCCCGCGCCTGGCGGCCAAAGGCCGCGCGAGCGCGGCCTGGAGGGTGGCGCGTGGTGAAGCGGCTCAGGCGGCGATGATGCGTTCTAGCTGCAGCGACGGGCTTTCGGTGCATTGCAGCTTGAACTCGCGGCCGGCGGCTGTGATCGCCACTTCGCGCACGTTGCTGACCAGTTGGTTGGCCTTGCCCTGCGTCGGCACCTGCATATTGATGCGCCAGCAAGTGCGCTCCATCAACGAGGCCAGCGCACGCGCATCGGCGCGCGCGTCGGCGGCGGCATTGCTCAGCAGTTCGACTACGTGCTCCGGACGCAGGCGGTTCCAGCTGCGAAGGCTGTCGGTCTGGCGGCTTGCCCGTCCCACGGCCAGGCTGTCGCAATGGGCAATGGCTTTGGCGCGGTTGTATCCGTAAAAATCCATGGTGTTCCTCCTTGGTGATGGACTGCGGGGGTCAGGATAACTTGTATTTGAACGCGCCGTTCTTGCCGGCGCCTACCTTGATGGCGTTGATTTTGCCGCCTTCGGCCATCGCCGCGAGTACGCTCTCGGCGATTTCCGGCAACAGCGTCCCATTCAGAATGTGGTCGACGTTGCGCGCGCCCGAATCCACCTCCGTACAGCGCGCCAACACCGCCTCCACCAGGCTCTGGTCCCACTGGAAGGCGGCCTTGTGGTTGGCGGCCACGCGGTCGCGGATGCGGCCGAGCTTGAGCGCGATGATCTGCGCCAGCACGTCGTCGCTGATCGGGTAATACGGCACCACCTTCAGCCGGCCGAGGAAGGCCGGCTTGAAGCTGCGCATCAGGATCGGGCGCAACGCCTCGGCCAATGCGTCGGCGGCCGGAATCTCCTCGGCCGGCTTGTTCAGGCAGGCCTGCATGATCTGCGAGGAACCGACATTGGACGTGAGGATGATCAAGGTGTTGCGGAAGTCGATCTCGCGGCCTTCGGCATCGTCCATCACGCCCTTGTCGAACACTTGGAAGAACATCTCCAGCACGTCCGGGTGCGCTTTCTCCACCTCGTCCAGCAGCACCACGCTGTACGGGTTGCGCCGCACCGCCTCGGTCAGCACGCCGCCCTCGCCGTAGCCGACGTAGCCAGGCGGAGAGCCCTTCAGCCCGGACACGCTGTGCGCTTCCTGGTACTCGCTCATGTTGATGGTGATCAGCTTGCGCTCGCCGCCGTACAGGATGTCGGCCAGCGCCAGCGCGGTCTCGGTCTTGCCGACGCCGGACGGGCCGACGAACAGGAAGACGCCACGCGGCTTGTTCGGGTCTTCCAGCTTGGCGGTGGCGGTGCGCACGCGCTGGGCGATCGCGGCCAGCGCATGGTCCTGGCCGATGACGCGCTCGACCAGCAGGCTGTCGAGGTTACGCACGGTGCGGATCTCGTCCTTGACCATGCGCCCCAGCGGCACCCCGGTCCAGGCCGAGACGATCTCGGCGACCACGCCGCCGTCGACCTGCAGCGGCACCATCGGGGTTTCGCCCTGCAGCTCGCCCAGCTCGGCGAGCAGCGCGTCCAGCTGCGCGTGCTGCGGCGAAGCCGCCGCGGTGACCTGCTTCGCCGCGCCGCGTGCCGGCTTGGCGGCGGCGGCGCCGGCAGCCGCGGGTTCGGCGGCGGCCGGCGCCGCTTCCAGCTGCGCGCGCAGGGCGACGATGCGCTCGGCCAGTTCGCGCTCGCGCACCAGCCGCGTCTCGTTGTCGGCCAGCACCTTACGTGCGCTTTCCTGCGCCTGCAGTAGCTCGGCCACGCGCGCATCGTGGTGCCGGGCGCCGCCGGACGTCTCGCGGTTCAACGCGGCCAGCTCCGCGGCCAGCCGGTCCAGGTGCTTGCGCGTGTCCTCGATGATCGCCGGCGTGGCGCTCTGCCCGAGCGCGACCTTGGCGCAGGCGGTATCGAGCACGCTGACCGCCTTGTCCGGAAGCTGGCGGCCGCTGATGTAGCGGTGCGACAGGCGCACCGCCTCGGTGACCGCCTCGTCCATCACCCGGATGCCGAAGTGCTTCTCCATCAGCGGCACCATGCCGCGCAGCATCGCCGCGGCCAGCGTCTCGCTCGGCTCCTCGACCTTGACCACCTGGAAGCGCCGCGCCAGCGCCGCGTCCTTCTCGAAGTACTTCTTGTATTCGCTCCAGGTGGTGGCCGCGATGGTGCGCAGCTCGCCGCGCGCCAGCGCCGGCTTGAGCAGGTTCGCCGCGTCGTTCTGGCCGGCGGTGCCGCCGGCGCCGATCATCGTGTGCGCCTCGTCGATGAACAGGATGATCGGGTGCGGGCTCTTCTTGACCTCGTCGATGACGTTCTTCAGCCGGTTCTCGAACTCGCCCTTGACGCTGGCGCCGGCCTGCAGCAAGCCCATGTCCAGCACATGCAGTTCCACCCCCTGCAACACGTCCGGCACGTCCTTCTCGGCGATGCGCCGGGCCAGCCCCTCGACGACCGCGGTCTTGCCGACGCCGGCTTCGCCGGTGAGGATCGGATTGTTCTGGCGCCGCCGCATCAGGATGTCGATCACCTGGCGGATCTCGCCGTCGCGGCTGATCACCGGGTCGATCTGCGCATCGCGGGCGCGCTGGGTGAGGTTGGTGGTGAACTGGTCCAGCGCCGGGGTCTTGGTCAGGCCGCCCTTGCCGTCCGGCGCGCCGGTGAGGCCATCGACCGGGTCGCCGCCGGCGTCGGCCTGGCCGGCATCGGCGAAACGCAGGCTTTGCCCGGCTTCCTGCGAGCCTTCGGTGAGGCGGGCGAAGTCGTGCTTGAGCGCATCGAGTTTGATCTTCACGAACTGCTTGGAACCGCGGTAGGCCAGCTGCGACAGGTCTGGCTCGGTCAGCAGCGCCAGCAGCAGATGACCGCTGCGGATGCGCGTGGTTTCCGAATCCAGCGAGGCGATCAGCCAGGCGTGCTCGAACAGCGTGGGCAGGTGCTGGGAAAATACCGGCGTGCGCGTATTGCCGGCCTTGAAGCGGCCGACCTCCTCGCTGAGATCGCGTTCCAGCGTCTCCGGCGAAATGCCGCAGCGGCGCGCGATCAGGACGAAATCGCTTTGCGGTTGCTCCAGCAGCGCCAGGAACAGATGCTCCAGGTCGACTTCGTAGTTGCCGCGCGCCATGCACAGATTGGCCGCGCGCTCGGCCGCCTGCCGGCAGGTGTCGTCGAGTTTGCTGATCAGGGTCTTGAGATTGATGCTCATGCGAAAACAGGACGCTCCATGCTGGCGGTTTCATGATGTGGCGCCGACGTCACTGCCTGCCGTCGGCGTTGGGCTCGCGCCCGGGCTATTGAAGGGTATGCAGACCGTAGGTGGTGTCGGCGCGCGGCTGGGTCTGCGGGCGCGAGCATAGGTAGCTGTCCCAGCCCAGGCGTACGCCCAGTGCTTCGCCGACGCCGGAGCCGCGTACGTCCTCGGCGCGCAGCACCAGCTTGACCTCGTATTCCAGCCCGCCGCCGGTGAGCAGCGTCAGCCATTTCGACAATGCCTTCGCGGCGCTGCCTCCGGGCAGGAACTGGTCGAAAGCCTCACGCTGCAGCGGACCGAAGCGCAGGCGCATGCGCAGGTCGCGCTGCCACACCCGGTCGCCGGCCAGCGCACTGGACCCGAGTGTGGCGTTGGCCTGGCCCAGCCGCGTGGCCTGCTGCGCCGGCACCTTGTACCAGGCGCCGACGAACTGTTCCAGCTCCACCGGTACCTTGAAGTAGTCGGCCAGCACGCGCTGCAGCAGCTTGGCCGAGATCGGCCGCTGGCGGATGGCGCCGGCGTAGTACGCCACCGCCTGGTCGAAGACGTCGCCGCCGCCGTCGACCATGCGATCGCGCAGTCCCGACATGCCCATGCCCAGCAGCGACAGCACCAGCGGCAGGAAGCGTTCGCGCCGGTCCAGCTCATACTGCAGCGCCAGCCGGTGCTTCTTCCACGCGGCGTAGTGCAGCGCCACCGCGCGGTTGGAGAACATGTCCAGGAACGCGCGTGGGGTACGGTCGCGCTGGTACAGCTCGCGTTCGTGCAGGGTCTCGGTGTAGTGCAGCGGCAATGCGCCGGAGGTGCCCAGCAACCCCATGAAGTTCGGGGTCAGATGCACTTCGCCCAGGCTCTCGGTCTCGATCGCGAACGCCAGCGCCGCATCGCTTTCCAGGCGCTCGCCGTCCTGCGAATAGGCCTGGCCGACGGGGTCCAGCTCGGTCGCCGGAAACGCCAACGACAGCGAGTTGTGAAAACGCACGCGCGTGGGCAGGGCCTGACCGGCCTTGACCCCCTGGCGCTGGAACACCCGCTCCAGAATCCGCATCGCCTGGAAGAACTGGAAGCGATGCGGCTCGGCCAGCAGTTGCAGCGCTACGCCAGGATCGATTCGCCGCTTCGCGGTAAGCATCGGACGAGTTCCTCCCCTGTTTCGCTGGAAATGAGCACCAGCCGGGTAAAGCTGTTGGCGTGGACGTAGAGGCCGAAGAAGTGGTCGAGCACATGCGCGAACGCGGCCACGCCGGTCCCGACGAAATGGTTTTCGCTGATGGTCAAACGCACTTCCAGGCCGCGCACCACCGATGCGAAATGCTTGCCGGACAGCCAGGTGGTGACCGGATACTGCTCGATACCGACGATGCCGTCGATCTGCCGCGACGACACGCTGCTGCCGGAGATGTCGTACAGCCGCAGCATCTCCTTCAACGCCGGCAAGCCGCTGCCGGTCAGCGACAGCTGATTCAACGACAGGTGCGAGATCAGCCGCCATTGCGCGCCGCGCCCGTGGCGGAACCGCAGTGGCCGGCTCGGCTTGCGCAACAAGCTGATCGCGCGCGCCGGCGTTCCGCCCTCGATCGACAAGTCGCCGCCGGCGATGCCGTAGGCGAGCTGGCTGGGCAAATCGCGATTGCTGCAGGTGAGTTCGACGCTGACCACATCGGTCTGCGGCAGGGTCGGATTGAATTCCAGGTCCACGAAGCTCAATTCGGTTTCGTAACCGGGACTCTGCCGCGCCACATCCTCGTCGCGCCGCGCCACCCAATACTGGCCGGCGCGCTCGGGGTCTTCGCCATGGTGCAGCGAATAGAACGGGCGGAACTCCTGGATCAGCTCGCCCTGCGGAGTCTGCCGGATACGGTGCACCGAATCGATCGAATGCACTTCGTAGGCAAAGGCGCGGCGCCCGTCGGCGATCACCGGATAGGTGACGCTGCGATGGGTGACGCGGATCGGCTCGCCGTGCTGCGCGAATAGGTTCACCACCGGGGTGCAGCCCAGGCGGATGTTCTTGGAATCCAACTCCTCGAGCACTTGGTTGGCGGCGCGATCGGGCGGCGTCGCTTGTAGGACCAGGTGCAACGTGAACCAGCGGCTGGCGCCAGCGGTCACCGGCTTGAGCTGAAGATCGAAGAAGCCGAACTTGTCCGGGTAGCCGAACAGCTCGGTCAGCAGGCGGTAGGCCGGGTGCGACCGCGCCGGGAAATCGATCAGCGATTCGTCGTCGGCGAATCCCACTGGCGCCAGCGGGGTTTCCGCCAGCCGGCGCCAGCGTCCGCTGCCGTCGGACTCGACATAGGCCGCCTTGACCCCCAGCGCCAGCGCATCGCGCATCGCCGAGCAGAACGAGGGCTCGCCGTCGACGAAGAAACGCAGCGCGTCGGTGCCCAGGCCAGCGAACGAGGCCTGGTCGGACAACAGCTCGAAGCTGATCGAGATCTGTGCGCCGGTACCCGGCGGCAGGCTGACCGCCATCGGCGCTTCGGCCACGCCGCGGTAGCTGGCGGCCTTCACCGCCACCGGCGCCAGTATCACGTCGTAGGCGGTGCGGAACCGGCAGTTGATCCCGCGCACCGGGCGCGACTGCAGGTAGCTGCCGCGCGGCACGCGGATCGGCGCGCTGAGCTTGGCAGCCACGCCTTCCATGTCGAAATAGGCGATGGAGCAGGACGGAAACGGCCGCAGATAGTGCGGATACAGCACTTCCAGCAGCGCGTCGGTGAACTCGGGGTAGTCGTCCTCGATGCGCTTGGAGATGCGCGCGCCCATCAGCGCGAACGCCTCGATCAGGCGCTCGACATGCGGATCCTGGCTGCCGTCGGCCGACAGCTGCAGGCGCCCGGCAATCTTGGGATAGCGCTCGGCGAACTCGCGCCCGTAGCGACGCAGATAGCCCAGTTCGCGTTCGTAGTAGGGAAGCAGGTCTTGCATGGTCAGGGCGACGCCTGGCGCCGCAGGCGGCTGACCGAGTACTGCAGCGTGGACGGTTGCAGCATGGCGTCGAAGCTCACCGGCTCGCGCGCCGGCTCCATGTCCAGCAACGCATGGATGGTGAAGTGCAGGCCGCCGCCGAACTGGCCGGCGGTTTCCAGCTTCACGTGCACGTTGCGCAGGCGCCGCTCATGGCGCGCGATCGCCTGCTCCAGCGAGCGGCAGATCATCGTGCGGTCGTAGCCATTGGCCAGGCTCATCGCGGAAAAATCGCCGAGGCCGTAGGTCAGCAACGACTGCTTGCAATTGGGAAATTCGGTGAGGCCTTCTTCGCTGAAGGCCGAACGGGTGTTCAATAGGCCTTCCAGGTCGCGAGCGACCGATTCCTTGTACTGGTCGATGGAGATGGCCTTGAACACATGCGAGCCACCCGTGGACTTGGGCGTGTCGTCGAACAATTTTTCCAACAGACTGGGTTCGAGTCCCTTCATTGACCGCCCCTACGTGAAGTCGTCCTTGCGCTTTGCTGCCGACTGGGCGCGACCAGCGGATGGCGCGGCCCCGCTGTGCGTCGGTCCTGTGTCTGCGCGCGGCGCGCAAATGCGATGGCGCGCGAAGGCGCCATCGCAAAACAAACATCAAACGGTGTAGTTGGGAATGTTCTTGGTAGCACTCCACTGCGCAACCGCTTTGCCGCCGACTCCGCCTTCCGGCTTCTGCTGGTTGTAGGTCCACTTGATCGCGCCGAAGCTCAGCTGGACGACTTCCTGCGGCATGCCGTCCTCGTCCACCGTCGTGGTGACGCGGTGTACCAGCACGTTCATCAACTCAACCAGGTAGTAGTTGATGGCATTGCCGTCCTTGTCGGCGCGCATGAACTCGATGCGGGCTTTGGGGAAGGTGGTGCCGTTGGCGCACGCCTGATTCAGCGCGGTGGTGGACAGATCGATCGACTTGACGATCTCGATCGGCGACAGGTTGACACGAGCGGCCGACTGACCGCCAGCGGTGGATGCGGTGGCCGAGCGCGGCTGCAACAAGTCCTGGGAGAACGACTTGATCTCCACCCAGTCCGTGTGCTTGTCGTCGTGCGATTCACCCTTGATGGTGTCGATAGAAAGAAACGCGTGCTGCATATCTGGTCTCCTAAATTCCGGTCTTCCGTGAGATTGATTTGCCAGGCGGGGCCTGGCGGTTATTTGCCTGTCCCGAAGGACATTGCGTCAACTGCAAAACAGTGGGATCTCCGTCCCTCGACGCTACGACAACAACAAACGCTACGCCTTCTTGGTACCAGCCGGCAGTTCGGCCACCAGACGCAACGAAACAGACAGCTCATCGAGCTGGAAATGCGGCCTGATGAAGGCCACCGCGCGGTAGACACCGGGTTTCCCCGGCACTTCCGAAACTTGTACGGACGCTTCCCGCAAGGGGTATTGCGCCTTTGCTTCCTGACCGGCGTTGTCGTCCAACAACACGTACTGGGAGATCCAACGGTTCAGGAAATCCTCGACATTGCGCGCCGAGGCGAAACTGCCGATCTTCTCGCGCATCATCGCCTTGAGGTAATGGGCGATACGCGACACGGCGAACATGTACTGCAGCTGCGCCGACAGGATCGCGTTGGCATTGGCCGAATCGGTGTTGTACTTCTTCGGCTTCTGCGCCGACTGCGCACCGAAGAACGCCGCGTAATCGGTATTCTTGCAATGCACCAGCGGAATGAAGCCCAGGTCACTGAGTTCCTTCTCGCGGCGGTCGGTGATCGCGATCTCGGTCGGGCACTTCAGCGCCACTTCGCCGTCGTCGGTGCGGAAGGTGTGGGTCGGCAGGTCTTCGACCAGGCCACCGCCTTCCACACCGCGGATCGCCGCGCACCAACCGTAGTCCTCGAACGCCTTGGTCAGGCGCGTGGCCATCGCATAAGCTGTGTTGCACCACAGATACTTGCTATGGTCGGCGGCGTCGACGTCTTCGACGAAGTTGAAGCCTTCGACCGTAGTGCCGTCCTTCGGGTTGTACGGCAGCCGCCCGAGAAAACGCGGCATGGTCAGGCCGACGTAGCGGCTATCCTCCGACTCACGGAACGACTTCCACTTGGCGTATTCGACAGTGTCGAACACCTTGGCCAGATCGCGCGGCTTGCCCAGGTCGGTGAAGGTTTCCAGGCCGAACATCGATTCGGACGCGGCAGAGATGAACGGCGCGTGCGCCGCGGCGGCCACATGCGACATCTGCTCGACGAAGTACATGTCCTCCGGCTGGCGGCCGATATAGTAGTCGCCGACCAGTGCGCCGAATGGCGCACCGCCGAAGGTGCCGAACTCTTCCTCGTAGACCTTCTTGAACAGCGCGCTTTGATCGAAGTCGATCGCCGACTTGAAGTCGCGCACCAGATCCCGCTGGGGCGAGTTGAAGACCTTGATCTTCATCGTCACGCCGGTGGACGTCTGTTCGCACATGTAGTGCAGGCCGCGCCAGCTGCTCTCCAGCTTCTGGAACTCCGGCGCATGCATCACCGCGCTCAGCTGCTCGGAGATGATCCGGTCGATCTCGGCAATGCGCGCGTCCAGCGTCAGATTGAGGTTGTCCGACACCACGACGGTACCTTCCAGCACCTCCTTGGCCAGCTCGGAGATGATGTCCTTCGCACGCTGGTGCTCGGTCTCCGATTTGGCGACCTTGCTCTGCTCGACGATCTGGTCGAGCAAGCCTGTTTCTGCCAGCGTGGCGGGCGCCGAATTGTCGGTGGCACTCGAAACCTCTGCGGCCATGGCTTACTTCTCCTTTTCCCGACCCAGCTTCTTCAGCTGTTCGGTGTTGTTCAACACGTCCGTTAGCAGGTCTTCGAGCTTCTCGTTGCCGGCCAGCTTGTTGCGCAGGTCTGCCAGCTTGGTGCGCGATTCGAGCAGCTTGCGCAGCGGTTCGACCTGATCGACCACAGCCTCGGGACGGAAGTCGTCGATCGACTTGAACTTGAGTTCGACGCCGAACTCGCCGCCGGCATCGCTGATCTTGTTCGGCACGCGGTACACCGCGCGCGGCGCCATGCCTTCCATCACCTCGTCGAAATTGTCGAGGTCGACGTTGACGAATTTGCGGTCCTTGACCTTGGCCAGGGGCTGTTCGGGGTTGCCGCTGAAATCCCCAAGCACGCCTACCACGAACGGCAGCTCCTTCTGTTCGATCGCGTCACCCTTTTCCACGTCGTAGGTCAGCTGCACGCGCGGCGGCCGAATCTTCTGCAGACGTTTCTGGATGCTTTCCTTCTTAGCCATGGGTGTCTCCTGACGTTAAGGCTTTAGGGGAGTCCGGATGACCGGTCAGTTGCCGCCCAGGTTCTGGAACGGATCGGCAGACGCATTGGGCGTTTCCTTGGGCGGCGCGGCGTCTTTCGCAGCCGGCGGCGCGGCGCGGCGGGTGTTGCGTACGGGCTTGCGCTTCTTCGGCTCGTCGGGCTGCAGGATCTCGTCGCCCATGGTCGCGCGCAGCGTGCTGGCCAGCGTCTCGGCCTCCTTGCGCGCTGTGCCCGAAGCCAGCGCACCGCGGCCCTGCAGGCGGTGCAGCGACTGATTGGCGATACGGAAGCCGGCGACGGTCAACACGCCGTCAGCGACCAGGTCGTTGGGATCGCGCTGCAGAACTTCCTGCGCCGCAACGATGGCGCGCGCGTAATTGGCGCGGTCGAACTGCAATTGCGCGATGCGCACCCACGGCTCCTTACGGGTGGGGTCAGCGCGACCGGCGTCTTCGAAGGTTTTCAGAGCCTGCTCGGGGCCGCCGCTGGTGACTTCGGCTTCGGCGCGCGACATCGTGGCGTCGAACGACGACGGGGGCGGAGCCTTCTTCGGCGCGGACGCGCAACCGACGAGAGCGGAGAGTAGAACGAGTGCGAACATCGGCCGGAATGTGACCAGCCCCTTGACTACCGTCATCATGACTTCCTCTGAAAACCAATCCTGAAATTAACCTGGCGACCCCGATGTGAAGGCGGAGTGAACCAAGCCTGTGCGTTGTTCGGCAAGTGTACAGCCGCGGATAGGACCGGGTATAGTGGCGTCCCACAATCGCGTCAAGCCGGCCAGAGTCTGCCCCATTCTGCGTCTGTGCACGGGCGATCGGGCGCGCCGCACAGGGGCGAAGACTCCTGAATCGCTGGATGCGGATCGTCCTCCGTCCGCAACGTCAGAGCAAGCATGAATATATCCGCCCGTCGTTTCGATTTTTTTCTACTGGCCCTCGTTGCGACCATGCTGGCCCTGTCCGGCTGCGCCAGCGGCGGCATCGGCAAGGCGATGGACAAGACCCTGCAGGCAGTGGGCATCAAGGAAGCCAAGCCCGAGGCGCCTCCGCTGATTCCGCTGCGACTGTTCGCCGGCAGCAACCTGAATGCGGGTACCGACATGCACGCCACCGCCGCGGTGGTCAAGGTCTATCACCTGCGCAACGCGCAACGCTTCGAGCAAGCCCCGTTCAACGCGTTCCTCGATCAGGCCGGAGAGCAGGCGGCGCTGGGCGCGGACCTGCTGTCGGTCAACGAGATCGTGCTGACGCCAAGCGCCCGCCAGGAACTGAACGAGCAGATGTCCGAAGGCACCACCACCCTGGGCGTGGTGGCCTTGTTCCGCGCGCCGGCCGAGGGCCGCTGGCGCATGGCCTTCGATACGCGACGCAAGGAATTGCCGACCCAGGGCATCACCATCGGCATTCACGCCTGCGCGCTGACCACCGACAGCCCGGCGCTGGTCACCCGCCTGGCGGGCGATCCCAGCAGCCTGGCGTCGGTGCGTTGCGCCGCTGCGCGCTAGCGCCTCCCTGCGGACGCGTGCTGTAGTATCACGCCCGTCGGCAAGGAATCTGCGGTATGGATACGAGGCATTGCCTCTCGCGGCCAGCCTTATCGGTGCGGACCGACCTCTTCAATCCAGGGATAGACACGTGTCTCATGTAAGCAGGATGTCGAAAGTATTTTGGGGCGAAGGGCTGTTTTTGCGGCCGCAGCATTTCCAGCGCCAGGACACCTACCACGAAGCAAGACTGCAGAATCTGGCGCAGACGCTGCATCCCTATGGCTGGGGAACGCGCCGGATCCGCTTCGACCCGCAGAGCATGGCCAGCGGCAGCTTGCGCGCGCTCGACCTGTCGGTGGTCTTTCCCGATGGCGAATCGTACGACGCGCCAGCGCACGACGCGCTGCCCGATGCGCTGTCGCTGAATGACCTCCCCGCCGGCATCCAGATCACCACGGTGTACCTGGCGCTGCCGTTGCTGCGCGACGACGGCGGCAACTGCAGCGATGCGGAGGGTTCGCAGCTGGCCCGCTACCAGCAGCTCAACCGGCCGACCACCGACCTGTACACCGACGCGGCCGAATCGGAACTGGCGTACCTGAGCAAGGCGGTGAAGCTGCTCACCGACGACACTCCGCGCGATCCGTACGTGACCGTGCCGGTGGCGCGCGTGCGCCGTACCCCGACCGGCGGCTTCGAGCTGGACGAGGACTTCATCCCGTCATGCGCGCACATCGACGCCTCGCCGACGCTGTATCGCGAACTGCGCTGCCTGCTCGACTCGCTGCAGGCCAAGGTCGATGCACTGTACGGGCTGCATCGGCAACCGTCGCAGCACATCATCGAATTCCGCTCCGGCGACATCGCCTCGTTCTGGCTGCTGCATACCGCCTGTTCCTCGTTCGGCGCGCTGTCGCACCTGTTCCATCATCCGCAGCTGCACCCCGAGCGCCTGCACCAGGAACTGCTGCGCATGGCCGGCGCGTTGCTGACGTTCTCCAACGCCTACCAGCTCAACGACCTGCCCCGGTACAACCATGCCGCGCCGGAAGCCTGCTTCCAGCGCCTGTTCCAGATCGTGCGCGACCTGCTCGACACGGTGATCTCGGCGCGCTACTTCAAGATCGCGCTGACCGAGGTCAAGCCGTCGTTCCACCTGGGCCGGATCGATTCGCAGCGGATCGACGAGAACGCCGCGTTCTACCTGAGCGTGTCGGCCGACATGCCCGGGCCGGAACTGGTGCAGACGGTGCCGGTACGGTTCAAGGTCGGTGCGCCGGACGACGTCGAGAAGTGCGTGCTGTCGGCCCTGCCGGGCGTGAAGCTGACCCACGCCGCGCAGGTGCCGGCGGCGATCCCGGTCCGTCCCGGCAGCTACTATTTCGCCCTGGAAGCGCGCGGGCCGCTGTACGAGCGCATGCTCAAGGCGCAGTCTATGATGCTCTATGTGCCGTCCGGCATTGATGACCTCAAGATGGAACTTGTCGCGGTGACCTCATGATGAACCCGCTGCCCCCCACCCCCGGCCCGATGCCGTCGCTGACCGCGCAGGCGCCGCACGGCCTGGCCAGCGCGCATCCCTCCACGCCGCAGAGCCTGCTCGACCTGATGGCCGACGGCTTCTACCTGTTGCTGCTGCTCAAGCGCGCGCAGATGCCCGGCGACACCGAATCCTTCGTGCAGTCGGTGCAGACATTCCTCGATGGCGTGGAACGCGGCGCAGTCAAGCTCGGCATCGCGTCCGAGGACATCTACGCGGCCAAATACGCGTTCTGCGCGGCAGTGGACGAAGCGATCCTGTCGCAGCCCTCGGCCCTGCACGAAACCTGGGAACGCAATCCGCTGCAGCTGCGCCTGTTCGGCGAACACCTGGCCGGCGAGCATTTCTTCGATCGCCTGGAAGAGCTGCGCCGCCAGGGCGCCGTGCGCCTGCCCTCGCTGGAGATCTACCACTATTGCCTGCTGCTCGGCTTCGAAGGCAAGTATCGGCTGGAAGGGCCGGAGAAGCTCGGCTACCTGACCGCGCGGCTGGGCGACGAGATCATCTATTTCAAGGGCAAGCGCACCGGTTTCGCACCGCATTGGCCGCCGCCGGACACCGTGCGCCATGCCTTGCGCCGTGTGGTGCCGCTGTGGCTGCCGGCCGCGCTGGTGGCCGGCTTCGGCCTGCTCGGCTTCTTCGGTCTGCGCCTGTCTCTGGACCATCAGACCGAGCAACGCATGGCCGCCTACAACCAGGTGGTGCAGATGCCGCAACGCACCGCGCACATTACGATCACCCTGCCGTGAGTACGTCGATATGGATATGCCGACGCTGGCCGTCGCCCTCGCTAGTCTGGCGCAGCCGTCCCAACATGCCCGCCTGATCCAACTGCGCGCCCCGGTCGAGGGGCTGGTGGTGGAACGCTTCCACGGGCAGGAGGCGGTGTGCGGCGCCACCGTGCTGCAGATCGCGTGCCTGGCCACCTCGGCGTTTCTCGAGGCCGAGGCGCTGCTGGAGCAGCCGCTGGACCTGCAGCTACGCCAGGCCGACGGCACGCAACGCCACTGGCAGGGCCTGTGCACCGAAGTGGCGCAACTGGGCGGCGACGGCGGCCTGGCCCGCTACCGGCTGACCCTGGCGCCGTGGACGGCGCTGCTGGAGCTGCGGCGCAACGCGCTGGTGTTCCAGGACCTGGACGCGCGCGCGATCTGCGAACGGATCTTCGCCGACTACCCGCAGGCCGCGTTCCGCTTCGACGTGCAAGCCGCGTTGCCCGCGCACCCGATCACCACCCAATACCGCGAGACCGACTGGGCCTTCGTCACCCGCCTGCTGGCCGAGGCCGGCCTGGCCTGGCGCTACGCGCACGCGCAGGACGAGGACAGCGAGGCCACCGCGGCCACGCTGGTGATCTTCGACCCGCAGGCGCAGGTGCCGGACAGCGGCACGATCCGCTTCCACCGCAGCGACGCGGCTGAGGCCGACGATGCGATCAGCGCCTTCGGCGAGCGCCGCGGCGTGGTGCCCACCGCCAGCACCGTGACCAGCTGGCACAGCGAGCAAGTGCGCGCGGTCGCCGCGCAGGCCCAGGCCGAGGCCGGCGCGCTGCCGCCGCTGGAGGTCTACGTGCAGCCGCGCGCCGGGCGTTTCGCCCAGGAGGCGACCGCGCAGGATCAGGCGCAGGCGCGGCTGGACGCGCTGCGCGTGCCGCACACGCTGCACGCCGGTGCCGGCAGCGCCCGCGTGCTGGCGGCCGGGGCGGCGTTCACCTTGCGCCAGCACGCCCAGCACGACGGCCAGCAGTTCGTTCCGGTGGCGATCGAGCACGTGGCGGTGAACAACCTGGGCCAGGGCATCGTCGCCCTGCTCGATGCGCCGGAGCTGGAGCACGGTAGCTACCGCAACCGCTTCCTGGCAGTGCCGGCGGCCACGCCGCTGCGCGCGCTGCCGCAGGACCGCCCGCGCATGCCCGGGCCGCAGAGCGCGCGCGTGGTCGGCGTGGCCGACGCGGCTGTGAGCCCGAGCCGCGACCACCAGGTGCGGATCCAGTTCCCGTGGCAACGCGGCGCCCAGCCCACTCCCGGCGGGTTGACCGACAGCGCCAGCACCGCGCCCGGCCACGCGCCGGGCGACCAGCGCGCCGGCACCTGGGTGCCGGTGGCCGAGTGGGTGGCCGGCCCCAACTGGGGCAGCCACTTCCTGCCGCGCATCGGCAGCGAAGTGCTGGTGGAGTTCCTGCAGGGGGACATCGACCAGCCGCGCATCACCGGCCAGCTGTACAACGGCGAGGTCGCCCCCCCCTTCGGCGGCGGCCTGGACGAGAGCGCCAGCCACCCCGGCACGCTCAGCGGCCTGCACACCCAGTCCCACGACGGCAGCGGCACCCAGCAATGGCTGCTGGACGACACCCCCGGCCAGCTGCGCACGCGCCTGCACACCTCGCTGGCCGACACCCGGCTGGAACTGGGCTACCGGTCCAGCACAGCGACACCGCCCGCGGCGCTGCGCGGCCAGGGCTTCGAACTGGCTTCCCAGGGCTGGGGCAACGTGCATGCCGCGCAAGGCCTGCTGCTGTCCAGCAGCGCCCGCGGCCAGGGCGCCCTCGACCGCATTGGACGTGGCCGAGGCGGTGGCCCAGTTGCAAGGCGCCGAACGCACCGCCCAGGCGCTGCACGCACACCCTGACCCAGCAACAGGTGCCCGGCCTGGACGCCCATCCCAGCGTGACCCGGCTGCGCGAGGCGATCGACCCGCAGGCGCAGGGCAAGTACACCGGAGCGGTGGGCGGCCAGCCGGCGACCAAGCCGGCCGACGGCGGCCGCGACGGCCGTGCGCCGGTGGAACGATTCGCCGAGGCGCGCCTGCTCGGCGAGTCGCCGGACCACATCGCCTGGACCACCCCGGCCAGCGCGGTGGCCTATGCCGGGCAGGCCCTGTTGACCGTGCAGCAGGATGCGCAGCTGAGCGCCGGGCAGACCCTATCGGCGGTGTCCGGCCAGCACACCGCGCTGTTCGCCCAACGCGGGCCGATCACACTCATCGCCGCCGCCGGCCCGGTGAGCCTGCAGGCGCACACCGGCGCGCTGGAACTACTGGCCGACCAGGCGGTGACCGTCACCGCCACCGACACCCGCATCGACGTGCTGGCGCAGCACAAGATCGTGCTGCAGGCCGGACAGACCCGCCTCACCCTGGAAGGCGGCGACATCACCTTCGCCTGCCCGGGACAGTTCACGGTCAAGGCCAGTCGGCATCTGCTCTTGGGTGGGGAGAGCGGCAATCCCCAATTCGCCTTGCCCGATGGGCTGATGCATCTGGAGCCAGACCGCATGCTCGATTTTTCGGGCTGATCCCTCTACAAGGAAGACATCTTCATGGCAGATACCGAGCAGAAGAAACTGGCGCAGATCAGCAAGCTGGTCTATCCGTTCCAGAAAAGCGCAGAAGCAGGCAAGGCCGGGGCCAAGCCGACCGACATCGACGATCCGCAGGTCTATTTCGATGCGCTGTCCAACGCGCAGGACGGGTTCTACCCCATCGGCGCCAACGGGCAATGGCACGGCGGCATCCATTTCGATACGCAAACCGGCAACACCCTGGCGCAGGAAGAAGGCATCCGCTGCATCGGCGATGGCGAGGTCGTCGCTTATCGCATCGACTCGAAATACCCGAACGTCGACTTCAGCGCCGGCAAGGCCACCTACTCGCGCGGCTTCGTGCTGGTCCGCCACCGCCTGGAGCTGCCGCCTGCGCCCAAGCAGACCGCGCAGCCTGCCCCTGCTGGACCGGGCGCGGCCAACACGGCACCGTCCACGCCACAGCCGGCAGCCCAGCCTGCGGCAACACCCGATCAGAAGGCGAAAGAGCCTTCGCTGATCTTCTACAGCGTCTATCTCCACCTGCTCGACTGGGCCGGCTACCAAGCCGATCCGAAGAAGCTGCGCCCGGCGTTCTGGAAGAGCGTGGCCTATGTGGTCGGCGACAAGGCCAAGGACCGCGACAGGGCCTCCAATCCTTCCATCCCGGAGGCAGGCGTAGGCCTTAACCTGCGCGACGCGCAGCATCAGAAGGTCGGCTATGCGTCACGCGGCGCCAAGCTGCGGCTTGGCGCCGAAAATCCCAACAAAAAGGGCTATTTCGTCATCTCCGAGGTCGTCAGCGGGCAGACCGTTCCTGCCGACGCAAAAGGACTGTATGCCTACAAAGCGGAGCTGACCGCCGCCGGCGCCGAGCCCGACCGCCAGGACGCGGTCTATGTGTTGCCAACCCCTGCCCCGATCAAAGCCGGCGACTTGATCGGCTATCTCGGTCACTACCAGCGCTTTGCCGATCTCGAGCCATTGGCGGCAACCGGCCCCGCGCAGAATGGCGTGCGGCCACTGGTCCAGTTGGACGTATTCACCGCAGAAGATCTCAAGACCTTCATCGCCAAGAGCCGTGAGCGGGCGAAGCTGCTGGATGCCAAGCAAAAGACCCTGCTCAAGATCGACGTGGGCGCCAAGCTTGTGCTACCAAGCGAACCGGACCAGCAGATCGGCGCCGAGGAGGCCGCCGCCGTGGTCCCCGGCGGCAAGGACGGAGCCTGGGTTCAGGTGCGCAAAGGCACCTTGCAGATCATGGACAAGGGCAGCCTGAGCGGCTTCAACAGCACCACCCACGCCTACGGCGGCGGCCAGATCCTGCATCGCGTGCTCGGTGCCAGCGATAGCGACAGCATCACCGAAGCGGCCTACAACGCGCTGAAGACCAAGGAAGAAAAAGACAAGTACCCGCGCCGCCAGGTACTCGTTCCCAGCGGCCCGCCGGTGTGGGTGCAAAAGGCGCTGATGGGCGCCGACACCAGCGTCGCCGGCCGCTCGCTCAAGGCGTGGAGCACGTTCCCGCTACAGGCCAGCCAGGCCAACGGGCCGGAGGCGGGCTTCATCCGCGTCGCCGCCATCAAGACACTGAAAAATGTCGCGACCGAACCGGACGGCACCCGCTGGTGGGAAGTGGATGTGGGCAAGATCGACGGCAACAGCGGCGTGGGCTGGGCCAGGGAGAAGGATCATGCCAAGGTCACCCTCTGCTCGCCGTGGGAGTGGCCGGGTTTCGAGTTCATCGAAGCCGACGGCACTACGCCAGAAGCGCTGTACGCACGCCACGTGGTCGCCACCAAGCAAGCCAAACCCGACGAGCAGGCCGCACTGGAAGCCAAAGCACAGGCGGCCACGGGCGGCCCGCTGTTCTCGCGCGTATGCGACGCCATCGACCTGGACGACGACCGTCACCTCACCCCCGCAGAACTGCGCAAGGCCCTGAAACAGCCCTGGTTGGCGGAGGCGATTTCCCGCCTGGTCTTCCACCACATCAGCGAATGGGGAACGCCGCGTGCGCAATGGAACGCGATCGACGGCGATATCCCCGAATCGCGCAAGGCGGATTGGGAGAAGGAAAAGAATCGGATTGAATCGCTGCAGTGGTGGAGCGACGTAAAAACCACTCCAGCTTTGCCGGGGGATGCCAAGGTTTATGCTTTCCATCCTATTGGGTTGATTGCGAACTTCCCTGGAAGTTCGGGCTGCGCCTGTGGCTGCTGCCTAGGCGAAATTTTCGCATCAGCTCGCTATGGAAAGCAGTATGGCCCGGTATATTGGGGAAAGCTAAAATTAGCTGACTTCATGGGCTGGGATGCCTTAATTACTTCTGGCAGTGTAACCGCCACGGAACGGGACATCTTGGTTGCGATGTCTGAAAATGAAGGGAATATGGACGCCATTCAATCCTACGATAGCGAAGTCCTTACCGCAGGCGCAATGCAGAAAACAGTTAACCCCCAGGGGGCGGGCGAATTACCCATACAAGTATACGAATTCCAACAGGAACATCCTGCTCTGTATCAGTCACTTTTTGCAGATTGTGGCTGGGAAGTAAAGGACGAAGGCGGCAAAAAGTATCTTTACTACGATGGCAAAACTGGCAGCGAGCTGAAGCAAATCTTACGAGAAGGCTTTGACCAGGCCGCTTTTGAGAGCAAGAAAAAAATCAGCTCAAAGCCGCTTGCCACAATTGCCAACGCAATTGTTACCGATGAGTACAAGGCAAAGCAGGCCAAGGACTTTGTTAAACGTCTTCGAACCGCCAATTCACTTGCTCCCGCTGGATATGCCACACACAAGATCAGCGACTACATTCGTTCAAACCTAGGTAAAGCAGTAGTTCTAGATCACCATGTAAATCGACCTGGATATGTGGAGCGCGATTTTGGTGCTGCTCTAGACACCTTCTTCTCACGGAACCCGACAGTGTCACGCGACCCTGGAACCTGGGCGACCCAACATTCTAGTCACGAATCTTCAATACTGGATATTTACGGCAACTCACGTGTAATGACTGACGCGAGTGCGCGATATAGCAGCCTTAAGGCAAAACTATGAAATATGTACTGACTTCTGTGTTCCTCATACTGTCCGCTTGCGAGGGTGGCAGTGCAACGACACAAGCCGATCCAAATCATGGTCACACCGCTGCATCACCGCCTGTGCACACGGAGCCTGCAGCCGCCCCCCGAGCCACGTCTCCCGACCTTAGCCCAGTAGTGCTGACCTACGGGGATCCCACCGCCGATGGCCGATTTGGGAGTGTAACCATCGTGCACGATGGGCAATCCATTAGGACCTTGCTAGGACAGGAGGACCAAGATGGAGCGTTTGAACGCGAGAAGTCGCCGCGTCTTTCTCCCAACCATCGATTCGTGTTCCTCAGCCAGATCGCATCAGCTGAGCTGGAGACCCCACAGGGCCCAATCACGCAAGAAGCCGCGTACTGCAACCTAGTTGACACTCATAGCGGTTGCATCGTCGCGCGGGAGACTGGTGAATTCTGCGGCGGCAAATTCACCAGCGAAGGCCAGTGGGATAATCCCGTGTATCCGAACCTCGATCTCATGAAAGCGACCCCGAAAGCCGATGACTATGCGAAGGGAGTGCGCAAACCAGCGGACTCACCGGAAACGTCATTCAGTAATTTACTAGCCTGTGACGAGGTCAATAACGGTAATGCCGACGCTTATCTGTCGATCCTAGATAAGCGCATCTTTAAACTTGATGCCTCCCAGATCAAAACCGTGCGAGACAAGCTAAACCACCTAAAAGCGCACTGATAAGACGTGCCGCAGGACCGCCCGCGCATGCCCGGGCCGCAGAGCGCGCGCGTGGTCGGCGTGGCCGACGCGGCTGTGAGCCCGAGCCGCGACCACCAGGTGCGGATCCAGTTCCCGTGGCAACGCGGCGCCCAGCCCACTCCCGGCGGGTTGACCGACAGCGCCAGCACCGCGCCCGGCCACGCGCCGGGCGACCAGCGCGCCGGCACCTGGGTGCCGGTGGCCGAGTGGGTGGCCGGCCCCAACTGGGGCAGCCACTTCCTGCCGCGCATCGGCAGCGAAGTGCTGGTGGAGTTCCTGCACGGGGACATCGATCAGCCGCGCATCACCGGCCAGCTGTACAACGGCGAGGTCGCCCCCCCCTTCGGCGGCGGCCTGGACGAGAACGCCAGCCACCCCGGCACGCTCAGCGGCCTGCACACCCAGTCCCACGACGGCAGCGGCACCCAGCAATGGCTGCTGGACGACACCCCCGGCCAGCTGCGCACGCGCCTGCACACCTCGCTGGCCGACACCCGGCTGGAACTGGGCTACCTGGTCCAGCACAGCGACACCGCCCGCGGCGCGCTGCGCGGCCAGGGCTTCGAACTGGCTTCCCAGGGCTGGGGCAACGTGCATGCCGCGCAAGGCCTGCTGCTGTCCAGCAGCGCCCGCGGCCAGGGCGCCTCGACCGCATTGGACGTGGCCGAGGCGGTGGCCCAGTTGCAAGGCGCCGAACGCACCGCCCAGGCGCTGCACGACACCCTGACCCAGCAACAGGTGCCCGGCCTGGACGCCCATCCCAGCGTGACCCGGCTGCGCGAGGCGATCGACCCGCAGGCGCAGGGCAAGTACACCGGAGCGGTGGGCGGCCAGCCGGCGACCAAGCCGGCCGACGGCGGCCGCGACGGCCAGGCGCCGGTGGAACGATTCGCCGAGGCGCGCCTGCTCGGCGAGTCGCCGGACCACATCGCCTGGACCACCCCGGCCAGCGCGGTGGCCTATGCCGGGCAGGCCCTGCAGTTGACCGTGCAGCAGGATGCGCAGCTGAGCGCCGGGCAGACCCTATCGGCGGTGTCCGGCCAGCACACCGCGCTGTTCGCCCAACGCGGGCCGATCACACTCATCGCCGCCGCCGGCCCGGTGAGCCTGCAGGCGCACACCGGCGCGCTGGAACTACTGGCCGACCAGGCGGTGACCGTCACCGCCACCGACACCCGCATCGACGTGCTGGCGCAGCACAAGATCGTGCTGCAGGCCGGACAGACCCGCCTCACCCTGGAAGGCGGCGACATCACCTTCGCCTGCCCGGGACAGTTCACGGTCAAGGCCAGTCGGCATCTGCTCTTGGGTGGGGAGAGCGGCAATCCCCAATTCGCCTTGCCCGATGGGCTGATGCATCTGGAGCCAGACCGCATGCTCGATTTTTCGGGCTGATCCCTCTACAAGGAAGACATCTTCATGGCAGATACCGAGCAGAAGAAACTGGCGCAGATCAGCAAGCTGGTCTATCCGTTCCAGAAAAGCGCAGAAGCAGGCAAGGCCGGGGCCAAGCCGACCGACATCGACGATCCGCAGGTCTATTTCGATGCGCTGTCCAACGCGCAGGACGGGTTCTACCCCATCGGCGCCAACGGGCAATGGCACGGCGGCATCCATTTCGATACGCAAACCGGCAACACCCTGGCGCAGGAAGAAGGCATCCGCTGCATCGGCGATGGCGAGGTCGTCGCTTATCGCATCGACTCGAAATACCCGAACGTCGACTTCAGCGCCGGCAAGGCCACCTACTCGCGCGGCTTCGTGCTGGTCCGCCACCGCCTGGAGCTGCCGCCTGCGCCCAAGCAGACCGCGCAGCCTGCCCCTGCTGGACCGGGCGCGGCCAACACGGCACCGTCCACGCCACAGCCGGCAGCCCAGCCTGCGGCAACACCCGATCAGAAGGCGAAAGAGCCTTCGCTGATCTTCTACAGCGTCTATCTCCACCTGCTCGACTGGGCCGGCTACCAAGCCGATCCGAAGAAGCCGCGCCCGGCGTTCTGGAAGAGCGTGGCCTATGTGGTCGGCGACAAGGCCAAGGACCGCGACAGGGCCTCCAATCCTTCCATCCCGGAGGCAGGCGTAGGCCTTAACCTGCGCGACGCGCAGCATCAGAAGGTCGGCTATGCGCCACGCGGCGCCAAGCTGCGGCTTGGCGCCGAAAATCCCAACAAAAAGGGCTATTTCGTCATCTCCGAGGTCGTCAGCGGGCAGACCGTTCCTGCCGACGCAAAAGGCCTGTATGCCTACAAGGCAGAGCTGACCGCCGCCGGCGCCGAGCCCGACCGCCAGGACGCGGTCTATGTGTTGCCAACCCCTGCCCCGATCAAAGCCGGCGACTTGATCGGCTATCTCGGTCACTACCAGCGCTTTGCCGATCTCGAGCCATTGGCGGCAACCGGCCCCGCGCAGAATGGCGTGCGGCCACTGGTCCAGTTGGACGTATTCACCGCAGAAGATCTCAAGACCTTCATCGCCAAGAGCCGTGAGCGGGCGAAGCTGCTGGATGCCAAGCAAAAGACCCTGCTCAAGATCGACGTGGGCGCCAAGCTTGTGCTACCAAGCGAACCGGACCAGCAGATCGGCGCCGAGGAGGCCGCCGCCGTGGTCCCCGGCGGCAAGGACGGAGCCTGGGTTCAGGTGCGCAAAGGCACCTTGCAGATCATGGACAAGGGCAGCCTGAGCGGCTTCAACAGCACCACCCACGCCTACGGCGGCGGCCAGATCCTGCATCGCGTGCTCGGTGCCAGCGATAGCGACAGCATCACCGAAGCGGCCTACAACGCGCTGAAGACCAAGGAAGAAAAAGACAAGTACCCGCGCCGCCAGGTACTCGTTCCCAGCGGCGCGCCGGTGTGGGTGCAAAAGGCGCTGATGGGCGCCGACACCAGCGTCGCCGGCCGCTCGCTCAAGGCGTGGAGCACGTTCCCGCTACAGGCCAGCCAGGCCAACGGGCCGGAGGCGGGCTTCATCCGCGTCGCCGCCATCAAGACACTGAAAAAGGTCGCGACCGAACCGGACGGCACCCGCTGGTGGGAAGTGGATGTGGGCAAGATCGACGGCAGCAGCGGCGTGGGCTGGGCCAGGGAGAAGGACCATGCCAAGGTCACCCTCTGCTCGCCGTGGGACTGGCCGGGTTTTGAGTTCATCGAAGCCGACGGCACTACGCCGGAAGCGCTGTACGCACGCCATGTGGTCGCCACCAAGCAAGCCAAACCCGACGAGCAGGCCGCACTGGAAGCCAAAGCACAGGCGGCCACGGGCGGCCCGCTGTTCTCGCGCGTATGCGACGCCATCGACCTGGACGACGACCGTCACCTCACCCCCGCAGAACTGCGCAAGGCCCTGAAACAGCCCTGGTTGGCGGAGGCGATTTCCCGCCTGGTCTTCCACCACATCAGCGAATGGGGAACGCCGCGTGCGCAATGGAACGCGATCGACGGCGATATCCCCGAATCGCGCAAGGCGGATTGGGAGAAGGAAAAGAATCGGATTGAATCGCTGCAGTGGTGGAGCGACGTAAAAACCACTCCAGCTTTGCCGGGGGATGCCAAGGTTTATGCTTTCCATCCTATTGGGTTGATTAGTAATTTCTCCACCGGACCCTCCGGCGCTTTAATATGCAAGACTTGCGGCGCGTCAATTAGTATGACCGAAAAGTTTCTCTCGCGAATTTGCGACCCCTCTGTCAAGGGTAATTTCATTTCCGAGCTAATCAATGCATCAAATACAACATTTACCAAATATGAGGTAAATACTTGCAGTCAGATTAAACACCTATTGGCGCAGGCAAAAAAAGAGACAGGCGGATTCCTATCATTCAAGGAATCCCTTAACTATTCCAGCAAAACTTACACGGGAAAGAAATTATATAACCTAGCCCCAACTGCAATCAACAATGGATTTCAGCGAAAAGGCATTACTTTTAAGACGGAAGAAGAAAAAATTAAATGGATTGAGGATAATCTCATCGGAAACGACCCTGGTTACGGCGAACATTGCTTCGGAAACTCTGCTCATCCCGGCAAAGACTATCGCGGACGAGGACTCATTCATTTGACACACTACGAAACATATAAAAGCTGCGCTGACGCAACTGGCCTAAAAATCGACAGCAACCCGGAACTCCTTGAAACCGACTATGCCGCCGCAATTGAATCAGCCCTTTGGTTCTGGAAGACAAGGAATATTGGATTAATCGCCGATGACACCTCACACTCAGGCGATACAGCAGTCACGGCTGTGACGAAACCAATCAATACTGGTCTTGCAGGCCTCAGCGACAGACAAAAATATAAAAAAGAAATCTCCCCAATCTTTAATGAAGAGTTCAACAGTGGGTGCACGAAAAATGATTAGGTTTCTTCTTGCTGCGATTTTTAGCCTACCTTTGGTTTTGCACGCCAAAGAATCTTCGTGCGGAAACTCAGCCTTAAAAGAAGCCAGCAAACCTCTTTACTCAAGAGATTTCACTTTTTGCTTCCTGTTCACCACGCCTGAAGAGGGAGTTCCAACTGATCCAGCAGCCATTTCCGTATACTATTCTTCTGGAAAAACAAAGCCCGTCTTCCTCTACGAACTCCCATACTCTGGCACGGAAAGTAGAATTGAAGATGCATTTCTC
The DNA here is from genome assembly GCF_017301775.1 of Xanthomonas translucens pv. undulosa. Classification (NCBI taxonomy): domain Bacteria; kingdom Pseudomonadati; phylum Pseudomonadota; class Gammaproteobacteria; order Lysobacterales; family Lysobacteraceae; genus Xanthomonas; species Xanthomonas translucens. Next base: position 3,726,499 of record NZ_CP063993.1, on the reverse strand, counting down.
GTTCCGACAGATGGCGGCGAGCGATTAGCAATTATTCATAGCAGCGACACTCCCAGTACATTCGAGATCGTTAGCCAACTCTATGATGTAACCGTCATCGATATTGGCAGAAATCCCCCATCATTAAACGAAACAGCGAAGCACTTTTTTGATTTTGGCGGGGACTTTGCCGATGCAAATGGAAAAGTCATATATAAATACCCTTATAAGACGCGCGATACCGTTATCGCAGCACTTAAATCCAAGATTTTTGGCATTGGGCCGAATGGAAAACTAGCAGCGACCGTTAAAGATAAAGCCCTTTTATATCCAGAGCCAAATTCCAGAGAAAAAACTAAATCATACTTGATCCAAGGCGATAAGGTTTCCGTGGAAGACGCAACGAGCGGGTGGTGTAAGATTCGCTTTCAAGCGAAGGCTAAGCAGATTGTTAAATGGATGGATTGTAGTTCTTTAGAGTTGAAGTGACATCGATGACTTGATCCCCGACGCACGCTCAGACCGTATTGCAATGAAGACACTGGTAAAGCAGTAGTTCTAGATCACCATGTAAATCGACGACACAAGCCGATCCAAATCATGGTCACACCGCTGCATCACCGCCTGTGCACACGGAGCCTGCAGCCGCCCCCGGAGCCACGTCTCCCGACCTTAGCCCAGTAGTGCTGACCTACGGGGATCCCACCGCCGATGGCCGATTTGGGAGTGTAACCATCGTGCACGATGGGCAATCCATTAGGACCTTGCTAGGACAGGAGGACCAAGATGGAGCGTTTGAACGCGAGAAGTCGCCGCGTCTTTCTCCCAACCATCGATTCGTGTTCCTCAGCCAGATCGCATCAGCTGAGCTGGAGACCCCACAGGGCCCAATCACGCAAGAAGCCGCGTACTGCAACCTAGTTGACACTCATAGCGGTTGCATCGTCGCGCGGGAGACTGGTGAATTCTGCGGCGGCAAATTCACCAGCGAAGGCCAGTGGGATAATCCCGTGTATCCGAACCTCGATCTCATGAAAGCGACCCCGAAAGCCGATGACTATGCGAAGGGAGTGCGCAAACCAGCGGACTCACCGGAAACGTCATTCAGTAATTTACTAGCCTGTGACGAGGTCAATAACGGTAATGCCGACGCTTATCTGTCGATCCTAGATAAGCGCATCTTTAAACTTGATGCCTCCCAGATCAAAACCGTGCGAGACAAGCTAAACCACCTAAAAGCGCACTGATAAGACGTGCCGCAGGACCGCCCGCGCATGCCCGGGCCGCAGAGCGCGCGCGTGGTCGGCGTGGCCGACGCGGCTGTGAGCCCGAGCCGCGACCACCAGGTGCGGATCCAGTTCCCGTGGCAACGCGGCGCCCAGCCCACTCCCGGCGGGTTGACCGACAGCGCCAGCGCCGCGCCCGGCCACGCGCCCGGCGACCAGCGCGCCGGCACCTGGGTGCCGGTGGCCGAGTGGGTGGCCGGCCCCAACTGGGGCAGCCACTTCCTGCCGCGCATCGGCAGCGAAGTGCTGGTGGAGTTCCTGCACGGGGACATCGACCAGCCGCGCATCACCGGCCAGCTGTACAACGGCGAGGTCGCCCCCCCCTTCGGCGGCGGCCTGGACGAGAGCGCCAGCCACCCCGGCACGCTCAGCGGCCTGCACACCCAGTCCCACGACGGCAGCGGCACCCAGCAATGGCTGCTGGACGACACCCCCGGCCAGCTGCGCACGCGCCTGCACACCTCGCTGGCCGACACCCGGCTGGAACTGGGCTACCCGTCCAGCACAGCGACACCGCCCGCGGCGCTGCGCGGCCAGGGCTTCGAACTGGCTTCCCAGGGCTGGGGCAACGTGCATGCCGCGCAAGGCCTGCTGCTGTCCAGCAGCGCCCGCGGCCAGGGCGCCTCGACCGCATTGGACGTGGCCGAGGCGGTGGCCCAGTTGCAAGGCGCCGAACGCACCGCCCAGGCGCTGCACGACACCCTGACCCAGCAACAGGTGCCCGGCCTGGACGCCCATCCCAGCGTGACCCGGCTGCGCGAGGCGATCGACCCGCAGGCGCAGGGCAAGTACACCGGAGCGGTGGGCGGCCAGCCGGCGACCAAGCCGGCCGACGGCGGCCGCGACGGCCAGGCGCCGGTGGAACGATTCGCCGAGGCGCGCCTGCTCGGCGAGTCGCCGGACCACATCGCCTGGACCACCCCGGCCAGCGCGGTGGCCTATGCCGGGCAGGCCCTGCAGTTGACCGTGCAGCACGATGCGCAGCTGAGTGCCGGGCAGACCCTGTCGGCGGTGTCCGGCCAGCACACCGCGCTGTTCGCCCAACGCGGGCCGATCACACTCATCGCCGCCGCCGGCCCGGTGAGCCTGCAGGCGCACACCGGCGCGCTGGAACTACTGGCCGACCAGGCGGTGACCGTCACCGCCACCGACACCCGCATCGACGTGCTGGCGCAGCACAAGATCGTGCTGCAGGCCGGACAGACCCGCATCACCCTGGAAGGCGACGACATCACCTTCGCCTGCCCGGGACAGTTCACGGTCAAGGCCAGTCGGCATCTGCTCTTAGGTGGGGAGAGCGGAACTGCACTCATCGACAAGCTGCCACAAGGCACGGTCGATGGTGTCAGGAAATTATCTTTCTCAAGGTAGAGACATGATCATCAGCCCTCCGTTTCTGATTGCCCACAATGCCACTGAGGCCGAAGATTCATGGCTGGCACGCGCCATGCCATTGGCCGACAGTGGTACCTATCCGGTCAGCGAGCTACTTGGCTGGCATGGAGGCATTCACCTTCGCGCACCAAGTGCAGGAACCGGTACCGAGCCGATCCGGGCCATTGCCGATGGCACAATCGCCTATGTCCGCCAACCTACCCAACAGAGCGATAGCCATGCCCTCAACTATCTGGGATGGACAGATGATGGGTGTATTGTCCTACAGCATGACACTTCGATTGGGGCCGATGACACCACTGAAACAGAGGTGCGGTTCTACTCGATTTATCTTCACCTAAACACTATTCGCAGCACCGTCAAGCCGGGGGAGAAAATCCATCGAAAGGCTGAATTGGGCACGGCGGGTAGCTTTGAGGGCACCAGCGGGATCATCCACTTCGAGATCATCTGCAACGATGCGAATCTCAAGAAGCTGATGGGTCGCAATAGTGGTGATTTGGACACAAGCAAGAACGGACGTACAGACGCTATTTTTGGCGAGATGTTCTTCAAGCTGCCAGGCACCACCCAGGTTTATGCGCAGCGTCCAGCGTTGAACCAGACCGCAGGCGCAGGCGGAACGGCACTGAATGAAGAGCTATTTGTGGGAATCCGCTATGCGGCAGGCGATGCCAAGGTCACTACATACAAAGCTGACGGAACGACGCTTGGCAATGTGCTGACCGAAGAGGATGCGGAGTACAACCTGTACGCTAAGTCCGCAGAAATCGTCACAGCCTATGCAGGTCAGGCCGATGCTCCGGTGCAAAGCGCCGTATACGAACTCTTGCGCTTCGGTCGTGCAGTGGGTCCGGACCCGCTTAAGCCGGCAGATACACCGCACTGGCGCCAGATCGCCACGCCCACCGGCACCGGGTGGGTGAATCTCAACGGTAGTAGCGTTGACCTGCCCCCACTGAGTCATACCATCTGAAGCTGTAAAGTCCGTCAAGCCAAGAGGACGGACATGAAGAAGAGCAGATTCAGCACCGAGCAGATCATCGGGTTCATCAAGCAGGCCGACGCGGGCATGGCCGTGGCGGAGTTGTGCCGCCAACATGGCTTCAGCCCAGCCAGTTTTTATCAGTGGCGGGCCAAGTACGGGGGCATGGAGGCCGACGAGGCCAAGCGGCTGAAAGAACTGGAGGTCGAGAACAATCGGCTGAAGAAGTTGCTGGCCGAAGCGCACCTAGACATCGAAGCGCTGAAGATCGGCTTCGGGGTAAAACGCTAGCCCCGCAACGCAAGCGCGAGGCAATCCGACGAATGCTCGAACACACCGCGTTGAGCGAGCGCCGGGCTTGCCGCCTTGCGGGGCTGTCCCGCGATGCTTTCCGCCACGAACCCGTGCCGACGCCAGCCACGCAGGCGCTGTCCGCGCGGCTGGTCGAGCTGGCCCAGGCCCACCGCCGCTTCGGCTATCGCCGACTGCATGATTTGTTGCGCCCGGGTTTCCGTCCGTGAACCACAAGAAGATTTATCGCCTGTATGAGGAAGCCGAGCTGAAGGTGCGCAAGCGGCGCAAGGCCAAGCGTCCGCTAGGCGAGCGCCAGAAACTGCTGGCGGCCTCCATGCCGAACGACACCTGGAGCATGGACTTCGTGTTCGATACGTTGGCCAACGCACGCCGCATCAAGTGCCTGACCGTGGTCGACGACTTCACTCGCGAGAGTGTGGACATTGCCGTGGATCACGGCATCAGCGGCGCGCTACGTGGTGCGGCTGCTCGATCAGGCGGCGTGCTTCCGTGGCTATCCACGCGCGGTCCGTACCGACAATGGCCCGGAGTTCACCAGTCGCGCCTTCATTGCCTGGACACAGCGACATGGCATCGAGCACATCCTGATCGAGCCGGGTGCCCCCACGCAGAACGCCTACATCGAAAGCTTCAACGGCAAGTTCCGCGACGAGTGCCTCAACGAGCACTGGTTCACCTCGTTGGCACAAGCGCGGGACGTGATCGCAGACTGGCGACGCCACTACAACGAGATCAGGCCGCATAGCAGTTGTGGTCGCATCCCGCCGGCACAGTTCGCCGCCAACTACCGTACACAACAAACCAACGACGCAGTAACCTTCAACCCAGGGCTTTATCAGTAATCACTGGTACGGACGGTGGGGGCAGGTCAGAGGCACCTAATGCTTTCCCAGTGACATGCCCTATCAATTTCGATACAGGATTCCATGAATAAGTCTCGCCGCCAAATCCTGCGACGGCGCGCTTATACATTGCGGCAGCGCCATGTGTCGGCATCACACCATGCACGACACCGAGAACTAATTCTTTTGCCGAAGAGAGCATTGTCCCGGCACGGGCCACCAAGCCGCCCATGGAATGGGTGATCAGTACTACCTGATTGCAGGAAATCCCAGGCTTTGCCGCATATTCCTTAATTACAGAATTTATATATTCCGAAAGCTTTTGCCCTGATTTAACATTAGAATCAGCCCAATTATATCCGAAAGCATGGACGGGAAACTGGAAGCGCAACAACTGTTTGATCATATTCTCATTTATGGGCGAGACACCTTGAGCGCCATTTGGCAAATGGTTGGCGAGTCGCAGAATAGCACTGAGCGTTGAAGTCGGCTTTCCGTCTGAAATTGCAAGATTCTGCAGCGCACTTTCAAGCCAAACCAGGAAAGGACCGTAAAAAGCCCAGCTTACGGTGCCCCATCCGCGGCGCCTTCGGTCTGCTCTCATGGCGACCCAAGCATCCAGCTGCTTGATCATAGTGTCGGCGAGTTCAGGGTCTTGCTCGCGCAGATCTTTAGCACCTTGCCTAGATGACGCGTCGCTTGCCTCCAGTGAGTCAACCATACCTCGGTAGTCCACGAGGAGATTTTCTCTGTCTATGAGGAGTTGCCGCTCTGCGGCGGAACGCCCAGCCCAGGCAAGGCCAAAGCTGGTTGTGGAATCTACTCGCCACACAGGGGCTCCCGCAGCAGCGAGCGTTTTTCCTCGATAGCTGACTGTAGCCTTAGCTTTGAGATTACTACCCATTATGCCCGGCAAGAAGATGATCGGAATCACGTGAGGCGATGGAACAACCATTTGTCCGCGAATACGATTGTTCTCGACCGATGTAACGGTTTTGCCTACTGGGCGTCCATCGTGGCTGTAATTGATTGATATCGGACGTGTCTGCTCGCTCATGTCAGGCCTTACCTATCCATTCGATGAAGTATTCCTCTACACCTAATGCCTTCTGCATCTCAGTCCAACCGTCGGAGTCGGTCACGCCCTCAATCCTGGCACCGTCCGCTCGGATAATCGCATAGCGGTGATTTGAGGCGGGAGTGCCATCGGGGAGCAGGAACTTGACGCGCTCATCAAATTTTGTTTCCGTCCAGCGATTCAATTCACGGGACAGATGCACCGGCCCCACGAACGACTTCTTGCTGGCCTGCACGGTGATGGTGCCGGGGCAGGCGACGGTGATGTTGCCGCCTTCGATGGTCACGCTGGCGCCGCCGGCCACCGCCAGGTGGATGGTCTTGCCCGCCGCCAGTTCCACTTCGGCGTTGGCGCTGATCAGCTTCAGTCCTTCTTTCGACTGCACGCGCACTTCGTCCGACTGCGCCTGCACGTCCAGCTCACCTTCGCCGCTGACGAGGCTCAGGCTGTTGGCTTGCGTTTGCCCGCCGTCCACCGCTGCCGCCAGCAGCCTGCCTGCTGTGCAGGCGGGCGGTTGCCTGCGCTGATTGCTTGGCTGTGCCGCTGGCACAGTCATCCATGGCACGCGGTCTACCGCATCGCGTTTCCCATCATCCCGAACGCCTGGTCGATACTGGGAACGTTTGCGGGCGGCATGGGAGTGGTCAGCGGGTCGACGCATTCGCGCTGCTGCCAACTGCTGGTGAGCTTGAAGACTGAGCGGTAACGGAGATAGCCATTGGTAGCGGCCACTGGAATATCCAATTCGGTCCACCGCTTGATGTAGAACCCCGCCAGCGAGTCGTGGACATGGTTGTCGAACAGGTTCGCAACCACAGGTGGAACGGGCTTCTTGCTCAGCACGACATCGAGCAGTTCCTTGGTGCCGGCGTCCGCCAGATCCGCGGAGACGATGCGCCTTGGAGGCACCGGGCGCGGTCCCTGACGGCTGGTTTGCCACGCCTGGTCTCTTGCCTTGTAATCGGCAAACGCCTGTTGATACCCATCGACCGCATCGTTTTGCCGGCTCATATCGGCGACCAGTTGGCCGAAGGCATGCTGCGCTTTGGCCAAGTCCACTTTGTCCTCAGCATCGGCGCGCAAGTAAAACGGCTGTTGCAACAGGCTGTCTGGGTCCTCCCACAGGCGCATGCCTTTCCACTGCACATACTGGCGCCTGATTAGCCCTGACCCTCAGCCATGAAAATTGCTTGCTGCACGCAGAACCGGCTCTGGGCAAGGCTTGCAACGCATCATGGAAGTTGCGAGTCGCGGCAGCATCTCGCGCAAGCGGAATCGGCGGTTAAAACGATAGGCGGCTTCGGCCAGGTAGCGCCTTGCGTATTTGCTCTGCGCGATGGCGTGATACACGCCGCTGATTGCGCGTTTGAGGTTGCCCAGCACGACGTTGACCCAGCGCGCGCCAGGCGCTTCAGTCGCCGCCCGCCCTCCGCCGGTGTCCAGTGTCGTATGCGCGTGCCCGGCGTCTTCCAGCCGACGGAAGCAGGCCAGTCCATCGGTGTAGACCTCGCACTCCGGCGCCAGGCGACGCGCGGTCCAATCCTGCAGCGAGGCGTTGTCGAAACTGCGCACCGGCTCGATCACCGCAAAACTCGGCGCAGCGAAGGTGGCATCGGTCTGCACGGCAATCAGGAACGGCTGTTTGTTCTCCGATCCGCGTCCGGCTTTGCCGCCGTTGCGCTCCCCGCCCAGGTAAGCATCGTCGATCTGCACGAACCCGCTGAGTGTGCGCGTGGCTTCGCGCTCGGCCATGGCCTGCATGATCTTGTGCTTCATCCGCCAGGCGGTCTTGTAGTTGACGCCCAGATGGCGCATCAACTCCAGCGCCGCCAGATTGGTCTTGGTTGCCGTCAACAGGTGCAAGGCCAGCATCCAGGTGCGCAGCGGCAGCTTGGTTCCTTCGAACATCGTGCCGGCCATCAAGGTGGTTTGATGGTGGCAGGCGCAGCACTGGTAGTAGATCGCCGCGCCGCGCTTGAAACGCGACCGAGTCCGTCCGGCACAGGACGGACAACGGAAACCCTGCGGCCAACGCCACTTGTACAAAGTGCGATAACACTTGGCCTCGGTGCCGTACCATGCGATGAACTGGGACATCGACAATCCAGGCTGGAACTGCACGGCATTGATGCTCATCACGCCACCTCGTCGGCTTTCAGGTGGCGCCAGCCTCTACCCAGCATGGCGCAGATCCTGCGACTATTGGCTGAGGGTCAGGGCTAATCAGGTACTGGCGACAGTGCTGCCTGATCTGCTGCATATGATCTCCCCCGGCTATCCCGTGTCCGGCCAGCCAACCGTTGTAGGCATCGATCAGTTGCGTATGGCAGCCGAAGTATTTGGCAAGTGCGGGACGTTGACGGATTTCCTCCATCGTCATCAACGGCACGCCGGCTTTGATGGCTTCGTGGTGCATGTCGATCAGCGGAATCTGGGACAGCTTGGCGGCGCCAAACGCCTGCGCATCGACGAAATCCTTGCCCTGTCCACCCGGGCTATAGCCGCCACCCACATCAGAATGCATGCCCGGATACAACACTTCCTTGCCGGATGCCGCCAGATCCATCGGAAAATTGATGCGCTGCTCGTGCAGCGCGGCGAAGTGCACGCACTGCTTGACCTCGGGATGGATGCTCATCATCTCGCCCTGCGCCCAGGCCATCTTGCCCTCGCTGACGCGCGACATCGCCGCCATGCCCACCGACGCCACGGTATCGAAAATCCCCAGGAACGTCAGCTGCATCGGCACGCCGGCCAGGTTGTAGCCGCAGCCGTTACCCCAGGGTTCGACGACTTCGTAGAGCCAGTGCACGAAAGCGCGTGCGGTAGCCGCTCCGCGCGAGAAGCCGAACACCGCGATATTGAGCGACTTGACTTTACGCTGATGGGTCTTGACCAGCTGCTCCAGCCTGCGGCCATAGACTTCGAGGTAGGTGCGGCGCCTGAAGCCCTCGGCCAGCGAGATTTGGCTCATCTGACTGACTATGAGCTTTGCCTCATCGTTTTCGATTAGATTGGCGCCAGTTAGATAGCGATTTATAGAGTTATAGACCTGGATGATCGCCCAATTGATGCGATGCGCTCCGTAGAGAGCAGCAGCACCTCCCAGCGTACTTCCGTCGGTGGAGGTGTCGCCCACCTCCACCATTCTCACCTGCAAATCTAGCGTAAGTAGCTTGATTTTGCAAGGTTTTCTGGTGATTTACGACCCTCAAACGATACCCCTTCAAGGTATCGTTTGAGGTATCGTTTTGCCCAAACCCTTCTTGTTGAAGCGCGCCAGCGGGCTCTATGCCCGCTTTCTGGTGCCTATCGACCTGCGTCCGCTACTGGGGTGCCGCTTCCTCGTTCGCGCCCTGCCCGGTCGAGGCGACGCCGCCCGGCTGGTCGCTGCACGCATGGCAATGGCACTATCGGAGTCCTTCAAGGCGCTGCGGACAGGGACGATGGTGAACGACGACATCAAGGATATTTTGCGCCGGGTGCGCGAGAACGGGCATCAGGATTTGACCATCCAGCAAGTGCGCCTCCCCAATGGACTGACGCTCGGCGGCGTGGAAATCAACACGGCCGAGGACCGCCGGCTTTTCCGGCAGACTGTGCAAGATTTGAACGCCCTGGCGGCTAAAGACCCTCTCATGGCGGGCATGCACGGGTGGGAGCCCCCACAGCCGCCCGCACCGCCTAAGCCGCCTGCCGGGCCGCTGCTGTCCGAGCGCATTGACGTCTACCTCAGCGACATGCGGCGAGCCCAGCGGGCCGTGCGCAACGTGATGGACACCGAATACACGCTGCGCCTGTTCGTCGCCCTGGGCGGCGACAAGCCGATTGAAGAGGTCACGGCCACGGACGTGCGGGCCTTTCTGGATGCCCTGGCGGTCTACCCGGCCAATGCCAGCAAGAAAGCCGCGTTTCGTGGCCTGACGCCCCTGGAAGTGGTGCAAAAGGCCAAGGGCGGCGGCCACCCAACCTTGCTGGAACGCACCCAGGAAAAGCGCCGCGACCATTTGGCCGCGTTCTTCAATGCGCAAGCCGATGAAGCGCTCATCCCGAAAGCCCCGCACAAGGCCATCATGAACCGCTCAAAGTCCAAAACCGATGCCCCAACCCGCGAACCCTTCACGCCGGAAGAGCTGGCCGCTCTGTTCGATTCCGACGCCTTTCCCGAGTGGGCCAGCAAATACCCGCACCGCTGGTTCGGCAGCATCTTGGGCGTGGCCACGGGCGCGCGCATCAATGAGTTGGCCCAGCTCTACGTCGATGACGTGGCCGAGGTTGGGGGCCACTGGGGCATCCACATTCGCGCCCAGCGACCGGACCAGCGGCTGAAGAACGCGCATTCCTCGCGTTTCGTCCCCCTGTCGGACACCGTCCTGCAGGCGGGGTTCCTGGCGTTCGTCGAGGACGTGAAGCGCGCCGGGTTTGAGCGCCTGTTCCCGCACCTGCTGCACACAGAGGCCGGTGGCTACGGCGACACCATGGGCGACCAGTTCCGCGCCTACGCCATCAAGCGTGGCCTGACCGGCCGCCTGAAGTCTTTCCACTGCTTCCGCCACAACATCGTGAGCAACCTGGTCAACGAGCGGGGCATTGCCATCCAGGTGGTGCAGGAAATCACGGGACACGACCTGACCTTGCCGAGCGGCCTTAGGCACTACGTCAATCCGGGCACCATCCCGAAGCGCTTTGACGCGCTGAACGCGTATGGCCCGCCAGTGACGCTGCCCGCCTACGCGCCGGGCCAGTTTGACGTGGCGTTCAAGCAAGTCCGTCATATCCAGAGACGGCGCGAGGAGCGAGCTCGAAAGCGCTGAAGCTTCTAGGTTCACCAAACCACTTGGCTCGAAGTAGACGCTGTAAGAACCCGGAAGCCATCATGAAAAATCTTGTTTGCCTCGCAGCCCTCGCTATGGCGCCTACCACTGCGGCAGCTGCCGACATCTTCACTGACAACGAACTCAATCCAACAGCCATCGTGCTGGACGGCAGCTATCGATACGAGCTGACAGAGCTGTCGTGCGAGAAGGAAGAGCGCGCGCAAAGCGCTTCTGATTCGGCCAGACCGTCAGCTTTTGGGCGCTGGCTGACCCAACATGTAAAAAATCACCCCAAGACCAAGTCTTTTACTCGGTTTACGGGCTCTGCGTATGACGGCGGCGGCTGTTACGAGCGCACGGCGCAAGGCATCCGCGTCTACCGACCCGACACAGGGGCAACCGAGGTAATCGCGAGCGTTTTGCCTTGCCGTGCCGAACTCACTCAGTCCGGCACCTGCGCAGCGCCCGAGGCTCCTCCTCCTTTGACGCCACAGCGCTGGACTCCAAGCCCGATTTCCAGCGAAAAACTCATCGGGACGCTGATGAGTCAGCCTTACGCGCGCTCGGCAGAGCATTTCCTTTTTGAGAATCAACCAGCCGTTCTCTGGACAGCAAGCTGCAAGCTTGTCGCGCAGATGCAGATGTCAGACATGGATGGCGCGGACTTTCCATTTTTTCGATGGCAGGCCTCCCAGCAAGGGAGCCTTCTTATGGTCCAACGCGCCGATGGCACTTATAGCCAAGGATGCTACGAACGAGTGCCCGAAGGCATTCGCGTCCATTCCTTTGGCAATGCAGAACCGTTCGTGATGCGCTGGAAATAGATGCCGTTGCGGAACGGTCACGCGCCGGGCTGCTTCGTCCATGTCCAAGCGAGGAATCCGGGAGCGCCCGATCTGCTTTGCTGAAACGCAAAAGCATGTATTGCGTAGCCTTTTCAGGGCCTAAAGCTCTGCTAAAGCTCCCCTGCTTTTGCCCTTCGGCTTCGGGGTCGCCTCCGGCTCCCCCTTGCCGAAGGGCAAAGTCTCCCCTAACCCCGCTGACTAAAAGCGGTGGGGTGGACTTGGCCCGTGCGTTGCCCCGTGATGGCGGCCCCTAGCACTCAGGGCGTGGTGATTCTCTGCTCTGCACCACTACGACAGGTTCACGCGAGCAATCGCGCCGGGTCCGGGTCCTGTCACCAAGGTTCTCTTGGCGTCTCTCCGGTGTTGCTTTACTTTTCCCGTGCCCAGGCGCGTTTTTCCTGGGGCTTCTCCTAGCAACGAACCATTGGTAACGGGACCGCGAATGGGAGACGCTGCTGGGGCCAGATTGAGCACTCCCCAGTTACCATCGACATCTGCGTTACCTGGCTGGCGCGAGTTTCACCCCCCTCGCTTTACTGCCTGCGCACCCGGTGGCGGTCAGCCCGAGCCCGCAATGGGCTCCCGGAAACCGTGCGCACCCCAACTCAATGGGTCGTCGTGATACGGCTACCAACGGCCTTCGGGCTGGGCAGATTCGGGGGCGAGGAAAGGGAGGGGGGCTTGCGGGTCACTCCAGGCTTGCTAAGGTGTCCTCAAGGGGCACCGCCTGGGCATGAGTAGCTGATTCCTACATTTGCTCGCCTCCGAGTCGCTCAAACTCGGGGGCCATGAATCCAAAGTAATACGCCCCCAGCCGTTGTCAAGCTGGGGGCGTTTTACTTAGAGCGGCTAACAAAACTCTGGAAGTCGCCGCAGGCAGATGACGCAACAGGCCATGGACAACAGAGCCAGGTGGATATCGATCCGGCGTTCGAAGCGGGTCCGCAGTTTTCCCATGCCGGCAAACCAGGCATGCGTGCGTTCAACTACCCAGCGGTATCGGCCCAGGCGATCGTTGCGTTCCACGCCCTTGCGGGCGATGCGTGGGGTCATCCCTCGTCGCTTCAGGTGGTTCCAGCACCGATCCATGTCGTAGGCCTTGTCGGCATGCAGCTTGTCCGGCCAGCGTCGTGGCCGTCCAGGTTTGCCGGCAATGGAGGGCAATGCATCGACCAGTTCCTCGAACACGACCGAATCGTGCCGGTTGGCCCCGGTCACGCAGAACGCCAGGGGAACGCCGTGCCGATCCGTGATCACGTGCCGCTTGCTGCCACGTTTGCCGCGGTCGGTCGGGTTCGGCCCCGTATAGGCGCCCCCCGGGGGGAGGCCACGCTGGCCGCGTCCAGGCTGGCCCGGCTGAAATCGAGCCGGTCGGCGCGGCGAAGTTCGGCCAGCAACACCTGATGCAGACGGTGCCACACACCCGCGGCCTGCCAGTCACGCAATCGGCGCCAGCAGGTCATGCCGCTGCCGTAGCCAAGTTCCTGGGGCAGATCCTCCCACGCGATGCCAGTGCGCAGCACGTATACGATGCCGTTGAGTGCGCTTTGGTCGTCTACGCGCGGCCTACCGCCCTTGGGCGAAGGCGGCACGACCGGGATCAAGGGGTGGATGCGCTTCCACAGCGCTGTGCTGATTTCTTTGCGGTGAGCCATCACCGCAAAGTGGTGGCTCAACAGACGTGTTCAAGGGGCTTTTGTTAGCTGCTCTAAGTGGAGGCTGCCAGCATCGCGGCCAACGAACCAGCCCACTGCCAGAGCAAGTTTTGATTAGCCACTGCAGAGGTAACTTTGGCCGGGACTTCATCGACGAAATACGTCCCCGTCAGCTTGGCCTTGATTCTATTTGCGATGTAAAGAAATGCATATCGGATGCGCTCAGCACCCATTTCCCCCATTGAGGCACCATCAGGATGAGCGCGCCTTTCGCCGATCATTGGAAACGGCGTACCCACTCCAGGCACATAAAGGCGAAAGACACCTTTATTCTCGTTAAAATCGTGCGACTCATACAATCTTGCGATATTACTTAACGAACCATCCTCATGGTCGTAATCTCTGTTGTTACGAGTGCCATCAAAAAAGATAGAAAAACTCAAGCTCATGCGGCAGGTCTGAGCAGGCGCGGCAAGCTTAGGCGGACTCGGGGCGAGCTTGCTCGTAACAGGAGCTGCAACAGCAGTATAGGCGACAGCTGTCATGGCATACCCTCCTTGGAATTCTTATTGCTTTTGGAATGATCTATATCATCGAAATCTTTGCTTGGATAGCCGGGGCCAGGATACTCTGAATTATTAGGAGCCAGCATGCTTGGAATAATAAGCACCCGCTTATCACCCGGCATGATGTGCAAATGCGTCATCCCAACCTCAGTGTATTTAGCGACGGGCACGTCCAACTCATGCCATTGGCAGTTCTTCGCATAGGGCTCACAGCGCTCCCAGCGCACATGCGCTGTCAATCCAGGATGCCACTTAATCGGCAATCGTATGCCATCTGCGACACCACTACCTCCTGGCCCCGCCGATCCCGCCCAGCGCCCATCGATATACACATTGCGCACGAACGTGTCGCTAGGATCATTATCCATCGGTTCGACAGTGCTGCTGAACATGCCATCGTCTTCCGTTTGGCCTCGATCGGCGCTACAGCCCAGCGACAAGGCCGCCAAGCCGCCCAACGCCAAGGCGCGGAACACCTCCTGCAATCGTTCAATTCGGCATGGAAACCTCGTCATTCCGTTTCCTCTGTCAGCGGGACCGAATCTCCCAGCGCGCTGGTCATAGTTTGCTCCTCGTCGGCATTGGTCATGAGGGCGTGCCATAACCGCTCGCCATGCAGGCCATCCTGGACCGCTTGCAGCTCCGGGATCGCATCGCCCGTGGTCTCGCCATGTCGTAGCGCCCATCCAATCAGGATCATGTGGTCGTAGGGATCGGTATACGCAAGCCTTCGAGCCGCTTCCATGACCGAAACCGCCATCCGATAACGCAGCTCGCGCGAAGCCAAGCTGGCGTGTACACGCACGTGTTGCTTGAGCTCGTGCAGCAGTTGGTCGGGTACGCTGGCATCCAGCAACGCTTGATACTGCGTCGCCGACAGGCGGCGCGCCATGCTGGTGATAGCGGGGGATGAATCTACACACGGCAGCAACTTGCCGACGCCGTCCCGATCCGCTATGCAGATCTCCTTCCACGGCGCGCAGAAGGCTTTCTTCTGCCGTGGTGTCCAGACGACCTCCATCAAGGCTTGCAAGGTACGACCATCTCCCACGCGTAAGTACCCTCGCTCCACGCCATCCGGGAAAGGCTGAACCACCCAGGGTTTCAGGTGCCTATAGGCATCTTGCAGCGAGAACTCTCCCGAGAACCAGGTGACGCCGCGAGCGATGCCATCGACTCCCAGCTTATCGGCGGTCGCTGGCTCCATCAGCCACGCTCCCAGCCCGCGAGCCTCTTCGGACTCTCGGTCAAAGAAGCTCAATGCATCGAAACGACCCGATTGCAGGCGCAGGCCAATACCGCGTTGCATGGCTCCGTCAATCAATATCACGCTACGAGTGCGCTCATTAGCCGTCATCCGGCCCCATTGGTCGGGCAGCTTATTCAAAGCGGCACCACCGGGGTCCCGTTGAGTGCTGCCTTGGCCAGACATTCAAGGCAGATCGGCTGGTGCATGACAAGTTCACGTTCCAAGTGGGTCGGCCCCACGAACGACTTCTTGCTGGCCTGCACGGTGATGGTGCCGGGGCAGGCGAAGGTGATGTTGCCGCCTTCGATGGTGACGCTGGCGCCGCCAGCCACCGCCAGGTGGATGGTCTTGCCCGCCGCCAGTTCCACTTCGGCGTTGGCGCTGATCAGCTTCAGTCCTTCTTTCGACTGCACGCGCACTTCGTCCGACTGCGCCTGCACGTCCAGCGCGCCTTCGCCGCTGACGAGGCTCAGGCTGTTGGCTTGCGTTTGCCCGCCGTCCACCGCCGCGGCCAGCACGCCGATCGCCTGGCCGCTGTGTAGGCGGGCGTCGCCGGCGATGGCCGCTTCGCTGCCGCCGCCGCTGGCCAGCGTCAGCGTCTCGCCCACGCTCCAGCTCAGGCCCTGGCCGGCCACCACGCCGATCCCCGCCGGTGCGGCCAGGCCCAGCAGCGCATCGCCGGTGTGCGGCACCCGGTCTTCGCCGGGGCTGGCGCTGCGCTCGGCCGCCGCGCCCTTGGCGTCGGCGTAGGCCGTGCCAGGCACCGTGGTTTTCACGCTGGTCAGCAACGCCTGCAGCGGCGCCTGATCGGGGATCAGTTGCGACTGGTTCGCCTTCTTTGCCCCTTCGTGCGCGGCCAGTTTCACCGTCTGGTGCGTGCCCGCCGCCTGCGAGAAGGTCTTGCCCAGCGTCTGCAACTGGCTCAGCAATGCGCTGGGCTGGGTCGCCTCGCCGGCCGGGCCGCTGCTGCGGCCGTAGCTGCTCAGCCACAACCCCGAGGTGGCGCGCACCGCGCCCCATGCGTCGGTGCGCAGTTCGAAGCCTTCCCCGCGGAAGCTGCCGCGGTAGTTGTCGGCCTGGTGGATCAGGTGCCCCAGGTTCAGTTGCGTGGCCGCCTGGGTCGTGGCCAGTTGCAAGCGCAGTTGCTGGTCGCTGTCGTCGAACACCAGCCGGCTGTGGCCAGCGCCGCCCCATTCCTTGGATTGCACGCCCCACAGCGCGGTAGCGTTGCGGTGGTTGTCCGTGCCGCCGCCGGCGCCGTGCCAGGCCGGGGCGTGGCCGCCGGCCAGGTTGCCCTGCGCGCTGGGTCGGCCGTCGCCGGCCTGGGCATACAGGCGGGTGTCGGCCTCGGCACTGGCGCCGCCGGGGGTGGCGGGAACGCCGGCTTCGCCCTTGCCGTTGTACAGCGCGCCCAGCACCACCGGACGGTCGATGTCCCCCTCCAGGAAGCCCACCAGCACTTCCTGGCCGATGCGCGGCAGGAACTGGCTGCCCACGCCCGGGCCGGCGTAGCGCTGCGCCACCCGCAGCCACGTGCTGTCCTGCGCCGCCGGGGCCGACGCGTCTTGCTGGAAGTGGAACCTGACCCGGATCCGGCCCAGCGCGTCGGCATAGACCTCCTGGCTGCCGCTGGTGCTGCCATCGGCGCCGACCACGATGGCGCTCTGGTAGCCCGGCGCGGTCGGCCGCGGGTTCAGCCGCGCCCCGGTGCCGTCGGCCAGCACCGGCCGCCACGGCTGCTGCCGGTCCACCGCCTCGAAGGCGTTGCCGTAGCCCACCGCCTCGGCCTGCGCCCAGGTGCTGCGTGCGGCCACCGCGCTGGCGTCCGGCCACGCCGGCGCGGCCCCCAACTGCGCCTGCACCGCCGCGCGCACGTCCACCGGCAGGTTGTTGATGCCCGCATGCCACACCCGCGTCAGCAACAGCTGCGCCGGCGGCGCCTGGCCCTGCTGCGGCGCCTGGGTCAGCGTGAACCAGGTGCCGGCGCGCAGCGTGCGCACCGTGCTGCGGCCCTGCCACGGCGACCACTGCGCCTCCTGCGCTTGCGCCATCAACTCCGCATAGCGGTCCGCTTCCTGCGCGCTGGCGAAGGCGTCCATCCCCACCGGCTCGTACAGCTCGCGCAGCGATTGTCCGCCGCCGCCGTGCAGCGGCAGTTGCGCGCTGCGCGCCTGACGCGTCTTGACGTCTTCGCTGAGCACGGTCAGCCGGCCGCTGCCCAGCCGCCGCGTGGCGCCGATCGCCAGCACGCTGTCGGCCGCCTCGGTGGCGTCGCTGCGGTGGTAGCGCAGCCCGCCGCCCTGCGCCGAACTGGGGTCCTGCGGTTGCGCGGCGCTGTCGGCGAACACCACCAGCTGGTGCCCGCCGGGCGACGCGTCCGCCTCCTGCAGCCGCCACCCCAGCCCTTCCTCGGCCAGCAGCCGCTGCACGAAGTCCAGGTCGCTCTCGCGGTACTGCACGCAGTCGCTGCGCGGCCGCGCCTGGGCCAGGAACCCGGTCACCTCCTCGCTCCACTGCCAGCTCGCCATCGGCGCGTAGTCGGCGAACACCGCTTCCACGATCTGCACCAGCGTGCGTTCCTGGAACACCCGGCTGTGCCGGCCCTGCGACAGCCACCACGTCCACGGCACCAGGCCTACCCGGTAGCGCGCCAGCCCGCCGTCGCTGCCCAGTTCGTACGCTTCGTGGATCAGCCCCGTGCGCGGGCTCTCGCCGCCATCGGCCAGCCGGGTGTACAGCGTCGCGCGACGCCCCAGCCACGCCTCCAGCGGCAAGCCCGCCTGCGTGCTCAGCACGTCCACCCACCACACGAACCCCTCGCTCAGGCGTTCCGACCCGCTCCAGCGCTCCACCACCTGGACATCCCCGCCAGGCAGCTGCAAGCGGTATAGGCGACCGCTGTCGGACAGCAAGGCCGCCTGAAACATCAACGCATTCAGTGCTTCCATCACAACACCTCTGCCCCCGGGCCATACCGCCCCGGGCAACATCGTTTCCTGCCCCTGGAGAGCGAATTTAACAGACGAATCCTGCGGCGGGCATGACGGTCCGCCGTCTGCGGCGTCCCCTCAGTTTAGGGCTGCTCGGGCAATCCTGGTGGCTCGGCCGACGTACCGGCATTGTCGCGCGTGTTCTTCCGCGTAGAAGCCTTTTGCGCTCAGGGTCAGCGTTGCGTTGGACAAACCGATGCTCAGCTGCGACAGCGCGGCGACGACCGAAACCAGGCCAGTCCATAAAAACCAGGCCAGTCCATCGCGGATCGCCGTCATGGGAATGCCGTCGACGCGATCGCGCACGCGCTTGCGTACCGATACCGCCGCGAACACGCCGAACAACAGCAGCGTGACGTCGTAGCCCTTTGCATTGCGCATCGTTACGGCGTTCCACAGGCCCAGCAAATCGGCACCAACGCCCAGCAGCAGCACCCGCGATGCGCGGACGAAGGCCACCGACGGCTTGTTGGCAATACGCGTTCGCATGATCACTCTCCTTGGAAAAATGAAGAAGTCCGCTTCCATGGCACGCTTGCGCCGTCTGCATTGCCGGCATTTCCAATTCGAAAAGGCCCCATGACATCCGTCGGGTCGCGCTGTGGGAATTCCCCCCGGTAGACGGCAGCGCAAAGTCGCCGGACGGCACGAACAATAGACCAGGATGGCAGCGTGGTCCACGCGTGCTTGCCGGCCCGGGGATCTTCGATGACAGGGTCAGCGCTGGCACCGGCGCGTCGCTCCTCGCGCAAAGGCGATATCGGCCAAGGGTTTGCGCCCAAGCCGCCGGCAAGCGGACTCGCAGCCCCCCTAGGGACGACGACGTGGCGGCGGCAACCGCATGTGTCGAGCCGGAACTGACGGCGGGCCGCTGCGCAGCGCGCGCCGCAGGTAGCGCGACAGCTCGATCGCCGCCAGGTTTTTCAGAAAAATCTGACCCGCCGCCCCACTCAAGGCACGCTAGAATCTCCAACGCCCCTTACCGACGAGAACTGCCATGCTGGATCTGGATGCCCTGCTGGCGCCGATTTCCGACCATCAGCCGGCCGGCGAAGACCTGTCTTTCTCCATCGACTTCGATCGCATTCAGGAAGCCAGGCGCTCGGACGATCCGACCCTGGACCAGGGCGAGTGGCAGACCGATATCAAGTATGCGGACTGGTCCAGCGTCGCCCGCCAGTGCGGCGATCTGCTGCAGACGCGTACCAAGGATCTACGCCTGGCCGGCTGGATGACCGAGGCGACCACCCAGATCGACGGCTTCGCCGGGCTGGCGCTGGGTTACCGGCTGATCGCCGGGCTATGCGACCGGTACTGGGACGAGGTGCACCCGCTGGTCGTCGACGGCGACCACGAAGAGCGCATCGGCAACCTGAGCTGGCTGCTGACCAATTCGCTGCATTGGTTGCGCGCGGTGCCGATCGCCTCGGGACCGCAGGGCCGTTTCGGTCTCAACGATTTCGAGGCTGCGCATACCCGCAGCGCCAATGCCGGATCCGGCGACGACGAAGGCCAGCCCAGCCTGGACCTGCTCGAGGCCGCACGGCGCGATACGCCTCACGATTTCTACCGGCAGTTGGTCGATGCGCTACTCAATTGCGCCGAAGCGCTGCAGTCGCTGCAAGCGGCGGTGGACGATCGCCTAGGCATCGACGGACCCAGCTTCAGCGCGGTGCGCGAACAGGTGGAACACCTGCAGCGCACCGTGGCGCGGTTCGCCCGCGATGCCGGGCTGCTGCTGGATGGCGAGGCCGATGCCGGCCAGCACGACATGCCGGGCATCGGGTTCGGCCCGGCCGCGAACAAGGACGCGCCGTCGGCGCCCTCGGCGCCACGCGGGCCGGGCGGTGCACCGACCACCCGCAAGGAGGCGTTGGCGCAACTGCGTCAGGTCGCCGAATTCTTCCGGCGTACCGAACCGCACAGCCCCGTCGCCTACCTGGCCGAAAAAGCCGCGCGCTGGGGCGAGATGCCGCTGCACGTGTGGCTGAAGCGGGTGATCAAAGACGACAGCGTCCTCAACCAGATGGAAGAGATGCTGGACGTCAACCAGAACCTGGAGCAGTAGGTTACGAACCCGCCCCGTCCCCGCGCATCGCGGGGGACGGCCGCACAGGCGCCTACTGGATCTTGAACTGGATACGCCGGTTGCGCGCACGCCCGTCCGGGCTGGCGTTATCGGCCACCGGTTGGTCGGGACCCTTGCCCTGCACGTTCATGCGCGCGCCGTCGATGCCCTTCTGCACCATGTAGTCCTTCACCGCCTGCGCGCGCGCCTGGCTCAGCGCGAGGTTGCTCTCGCGTTGGCCGACATTGTCGGTGTGGCCGATGATCAGGAAGCGCGCGTCGTTCATCTGCGACATCTTTTCCACCATCTCGTCGAGGATGCGCATGCCCAGCGGCGTCAGCCGCGCGCTGCCGCTCTGGAACTCGATGATGCGGTTGCCCAGCGTCTGGTCCAGCACGCCCTGTTCCGAGCCACCGAGCTTCAGACTGTTGGTCACCGTGTAGGAAGTGTTGCTGGCCAGGCTCAGGTCGCTGGCGACCTGTTGCCGCTGCGCTTCGTTGACTACCTGCCCGCTGATCCGCACCGCCTGGCCGTTGACCTCGAGCTTGCCGGCAGACACGCGCTTGAGTCCTGGCGACACCATCTTGGCGACGTACTCGCCCCAGTTCGGCGGCGAGGGAATCGACTCGACCTGCACCCGATCGACGATGCGAGCACTGCCGTAGGTGTCCTGCAGGTTCTTCAGGATGCGGGCCTTGGTGGCCTGATCCGGCACCACGCCCTCCACGATCACCGGGCGTTCGCCGACACCGCCCGTGGCAGGCGCGGCGACCTGGGCGGAGGCGGCGAACGCGGTCATCAGGCCACTCAGGGCGAGGGTTTTGGCACTCAGGTGTCGCATGTTCATGTCCCCAGGAAAGTCTCGCCGAACAACTTGCGGGCCGTCTTCAATGCCAGGTCGTCCCGATCCAGATAGCTAGCTAGCTTGTTGAGGTTGTAATCGCTGTGCAGGTAGTCCTCGACCCAATCGGCGTCCTGCACGCGGATCAGGAAATCGCCGGCCTCGCGTGGGTCCAGCGCTGCGCGCAGCGCCTGGTGGTCGGCACCGTTGAAGCCGATCAGCATGCGCGGTGCGGCATCGTTGCGAATCAGCACCGCCAGTTCGAAATCGCCGCGCGCAATGAAGCAGGCGACGATGTCCAGCCAGAACGCGGCCAGCAACGGCCGGTACAGCGCGTCCTGCACCAGCGGAAGCTCCAGCGCCTTGTCCACCGACACGTTGCCGCCGGCGAGGATCGGCTGCAGCAGCAGGCCCAGTGCCGGCAGCAGTTTCTTCAACGACACGTCGGGATGGCCGGCCGCGCGCAGCAGGGCCTCGATCGAGCCGACCGTCTGGATATCGAGGAAGTCGTTGAAGGTGGCGTTGTACGCCGACGCGTCGGTGCTCAGCGTGTAGCGGGTGTCGGCGAGCGCGGTGAGCGCCGGGCCGGCGTCGTCCGCGACCACCGCCTGCTTGGCCATCCGCGACAGCCCGGACCAGACCTTGGACATCGCCAGCGGACTGCGGGCGATGAACGACAGCGGCTCGCTGGCCTCCAGACGGACCGCCGACAGCAACGGGAAGCGGCGCTGCGACGCATCACGACTGGGCTGGAAATGCCCGCACAGCACCATCTTGCTGCGCGAGCCCAGGAACGCGTAGTGGATGTCGGGCGCTTCGTCGTAGAGCCGCTTCCAGTCCAGGTTCTGGCTCAGCAGATCCACGCTCAGGCCCGCCCAGCGGTCGAGCCAGCCGAGCAGTTGATGGTTGTCGGCCGCGCGCACGAAATCGCCGCGGGAAGGTACCTTGCCGAAGTAGGAGACGCCTACACTGACTTCGCGACTCATTGGCCACCTTCTTGTGCGGGTGCACCCGCCGGAACCGGACCGGGCGGCGCAGCGGCCGCTGGCGCATCGGCACCTACGGTTGTCGGGCTACCGGCCACCGTCGCCGGAAGTTGCAGGCCACGCTGCCAGTCGCCGCCCCCGGTAGCCTTGCCGGCACTCTGCACGATGCGCATCTGCACGCTGATGGACACGCCTTGGTCGCTCCAGGTGAAGCGACGGGTGGCATCGTCCACGGGTTCCTGGGCGGCTGCCTTGATCAAGCGGCCAAGGCCATTGTCGCCAGGCGCATTGAACATCTCGACGCTGCGCCCGTCGCTGGTGACCGCGGTGATCTTGGCACCGGGCACCGCACCGGCGTTCGGCCACTGCATGGTCATCCACTGCGGCGGGGTGTTGCGGTAGCGCAGCGTCTGGCCAGAGATGTCGATGGTGTATTCGATCGCGCCCACCGCCGGCGTCGGCAGGAGCTCGAAGATGCTGACGCCCTTGGCCACCGCGCCGGACTGGCCACTGACCCAGTTGCCGTAGTTGGCCACCAGTTCGCTGGACAAGGTGATGCCGATGCCCGCCCAACGCCGCGATTCGAGCAGGTTGCCGCGCTGGATCACCAAGGTGCCGAGTGCGTCCTTGTTGAACGCGGCGATCGCGCCGCTGGCGCCGAAGATCGCAGCCACGTCGCCGGGGGCGGCATCCACGTCCGTGTTGAGGTTGAACGGATAGCGCTGGCCGATGCCGTTACGGAACGGTTCGTAGACCTGCGCCGCCCACACCCGGTTGATCTCGCCCTCGGTCGGCGGCACCAGCGCGGCGAAGGTCTGGGTCAACGGACGCAGCAACAGCGGACGCATCGCGTCGCGCTGGGTTTCGTCCAGCCCGGTCAGCATCTGCTCGTCCACCAGGGTCAGCGCGGCGCTGAGTTCGGAGCCTTCGTTGCTGAAGGTGTCCTGCATCAGCTTGCGCGCGCCGACGCCGATCTGGCCCTGGTTCTTGATCGCGTTCATGCGCGTGCGCAACTTGGCCAACTTGTCGAAGTAGGCATCGATGACCGCCGGCTCGTCCTTGCGCTTGGTCATCAGCCGCGCCAGGCCCTCGAAGGTCTTGCCGATCGGGCCGACCGGCTGCTGCTCAGCCTTGCCGGCGTCGGCCGGATCGCGGCGCAGGATCACCCGCTGGAACCAGGCGACGGCCCCACCGGACGCCTTCTTCGATAAGGCGTCGGCCATCGGGTTGTCCCAGATGGTCTGCTCGTTGATCTTCTCCAGCAGCTTGCGCAACGGCGAGTTGGCCGGATCGCCGATGCGATTCATCCGCGACAGCGCCTGGTCGAAGCCCTGGAACGGCGCCACGCTGACGCCCTGCATGAACTTGCGCCATTCCTGCGCGTATTCCTGCTTGTACGCCGTCACCAGTTCGCGCGCGACGTGCTCCGGGCTGCCAGCCAGCGACAGGTCGCTCTGCTCGCTCGTGTCCAGGACCCAGTCGGTGGTGCTGAGCTGCGTGTTGGCCGCTTCCTTGATCGCGTCCTTGACGTATTCTTCCCACGCCTCGCGCGAGAACGCGCCGGAAATGGCATAGCTGCCGGTGATCGCGCCGCTGTTGGCTTCCTCGCCGATCAGCGCGTTGACCGTCACCGTGGGGAAGCGCGCCGCCGCGCGCGCCTTGATCTGCGCGAACACGCGTTGCATCGCCGGCTGGCCCTTCATCACCCGGGTCAGCGCCTCGCGGCTGTCGTTGACCAGTGTGACCTTGGTCTGCACCTGCGGCCACTGCGCATCTTCGGCCTGGGCGACGTAGAACGTCATCAGCTTCTCGGCCGCGCGGGTCATCTCCTCGCGGGTCATCTGGCCGCGATTGGCGTCCAGCCAGCCGCGCCAGAACAGGGTCAGCTGCTGCGTCAGGTGCGCGCTCTCCACGTGCTTGCGGTTGCCCAGCATCAGGTAGGTCTTCAGCGCGTTGTAGGCGTCGTTGGTATCGGTCGGCGACGCGTCCTGATACAGCACGCTGTCCTGCTGCGCGGCCTGCTGCGGGCCGGCCGACTTGCCAAGCCTGTCGCGCTCGCTGACCACTTGCCCCAGGAACGACTCCAGATTGGCGGTGGTCGGTTCGAGCATCACCTGGCGCATGCCGTTGTAGTACTCGGCCAGCAGCTTCTTGCGGATGTTGCCGCCCTGGTACAGGCCCAGCCCGGAGGTGATGCCGCCCTTTTGCTTGTAGCGGTCCAGCTGCTCGAGCCGATCCTGCAACAGCAGCAGCGCGTCGATGCGCGATTGCAAGTCGACCCTGTTGGCCTGCACGCGCACGGCCTGGTCCAGATCCTTGGTGGCGTTGTTCACCAGTTGCACGTTGGTGGTGTACGACCAGGTCCACAGACCCAGCGCCAACGCCAGCACGGCGACGCCACCGAGGAAGACACCGTAGCGCAGGCGGTTCTGGTGCGGGCTGGAGTACTGCCGGACGAGCTGCTTGTCGGCGAAGATGACCTTGCGGAACAGGTCTTTCAGGAAGTAAGCGGTCTGTCCCGACGGCACCGCTTCGCCCGGCTGCGCACGCGCCTGCAGCGCGAACTGGCGGCTCACCCGCTCGGAGGCGTGGTGCACGGAATGGCCTTCCTGCAGCGCGCTGCTGAAGTAGAAACCGCGGAACACCGGCTTGAACTGATAGGGGTTTTCTTCGAACAGCGTGGCGATGAAGGTGCGCAGCGCCGGCTTGATGCCGACGAACTCCAGCGGCAGTGTCAGCAGGCCGGGCGACACCTGACGCCCACGCTGCATCGCCATGTGCGCCAGGCTCATTTCCTTGAGGCCTTCGGCCAGTTCGTCGAAATGGGTGTCGAACGCGGCCAGCGCATCGGTATTGGCGGTCGGATCGTAGGGCAGGGTCGCACCCCACACGTTCTCGCGCTCGGACGGATCCAGATTGTGGAAAAACTCGGAGAAGCCGGCGATCAGGTCGGCCTTGGTGAACACCACGTACACCGGCGCGAACACTTCCAGGCGCTCGGTGATTTCCTGCACGCGCTGGCGCAGGTTCTTGGCCAGTTCGATCGCGAACTCGGGCTTGCTACCGGACAGTTCGGCGATGCTGGCGGCGATGATGACGCCGTTGATCGGCGCGCGCGGCCGGTGCTTTTTCAGCAGCGCGAGAAAGGTGAGCCATTCCAGGCGGTCTTCGACGCTGACCGAATACCGACCGGCGGTATCGAGCACGATGCCGGTCGTGGTGAAGTACCAATCGCAATTGCGCGTGCCGCCGATGCCCTGGATCACGTTGCCGCGATTGTCCTCGAACGGGAACTGCAACCCGGAATTGAGGATCGCGGTGCTCTTGCCAGCCGCAGGATTGCCAATGATCACGTACCACGGCAGTTCGTACAGCGCCGCCTTGCCCTTGAGCACGCCCAGGCGCGAGGACTTGATCGCCTTGACCGCCTCTAACATCCGCGAGCGCAACGCTTCGGTGTCGGCGCGGTTGGCCGGCTGCGCGGCGGCGACCGCGCGATCGGCTTCGCCTTGCACCATCGCATCCAGGCTGCGCGCAGCGCGGCGCGCGATGATCCGGCGCACGATCCACACCAGCAGCCATATCGTCAGACAGACCGCCAGCACCGCCGCCGCCCACAGGCCGATTTCGCGCAAGCCCTCGGCGCCGAAGTAGGCGACTGCGGCGGCGGCGAGCAAGCCGAGAACCATCCAGAGGCGATAATCGCGAAGGTAATACCTGAGATTGCTAAACATCGGGCGCTGTTCCGGTTAGGCGGCGGACGCCGGCACGGCGCCGACGTCGGTATCTGGCTGGGGGGAAACACGGGGACTGACGAGTGTAGCGATACGCAGACCTGCCTGATCCACACTCAGCATCAGTGCCGCATGTTGCTCGGCGGCGACATGGGCATGGGCAAGCGCGAGCATCGCCAGCGGTTGCACTGCGGCCAGATCGCCGGTGGCGGTGGCCAGCGGCAGGCACTGCACCGCAGTATCCAGATCGGGACAGGCCAGCGCGGCAGCGGCGGCGACCTCGGCCGCCAGGGCGGCGCGGTGGTCGGCGTCGCTGAGCACCAGGTCCACGTGGGTGGGCGCGAGCGCGGCGCGCTGCAGGGTCTGCGCCGCCAGTTCGCCGCTCAGCCGCGCACTGGCCTTGGCGCTGCCGTCCAGCGGCAGCCGGGCGCGCTGCAGCGGATGCAGCACCACGTCGCCGGAAGCGCCCGGTCCGCTGGCCAGCAAGACCCCGCTGGCGCCCTCCCCAGGTACGCGTCCGTCAGGCGAACGGCGCGTCATCAGCCGCCCGCTTTCGAGCATGTGCTCGACCTGTGTCTGGTCGATCGCCGAATGGCAGGCCATGACCAGCTGCCAGCCATCCACAGGCGACTGCGCGCCGCGCGCCAGGTGTTGCAGCCGCGACCATGCATCGTCGGCACCCGCCATCGGGATCACCTCCACGCCGAAACGGCGCGGATCCAGGCCATGTTCGCTGGCGGACGCCAGCACCCAGTCGCCCACTGCCTTGTGCAGCGAAGCGGGCCAGTCCGCGGGCAACCACAGCTCGATGCGCAGCACGTTCTGCACCTGCGCCTCGACCCGGTGACGCAGCCCGGCCACCACGCGGTCCTGGGCCTCGGACAGCGGCGGCAGCGCCTGCGCAGCCTCCAGCAACAGCGCCTCGGCGACCGGTTCGAGCAGGGCGATGGCACGCTTGTGATGCTCCGGCGGGGGCTCGTTGGCGTCGGCGACCGCTGCGGCCGAGGCGAGCATCGCCTCGGCCGCAGCGGTCGCATCCAGTTCCGGCACCTGCACCACGAAGACCGGCAGCCCGTCATGGTCGCGGAACTGCTTGTGCAGCCCAGGCCGCGGCAGATTGCCGCGCAGCGCGAGGATGGCTTGCGGTTGCTGGCCCAAGGCCAGGTTCAGCGCACCGGCAAGCAATGCCGGCGCGGCGCCGGCGGTCGGCGCCGAAGATGAACTCGCCGCGGCCGCCTTGGAATCGTTGCGTTCGGTGGCCTTGGCCGCAGCGCTGTCGGCGGCGTCTGCGGCGCGCGCAAGGGCGCGCCGCCCCAAATCGCGCAGCAGCCAGCTGCCGCCCAGCACGCCAGCGGGCAGGATGCCCAGATACGTCAGCATCTCCATGCCGTTGGGCGTGGTGCCGCTGCTGCGCCAATAGAAGATCGAACCGCCCCAGGCCACACCGAACAACGCGGTAGCCGACAACACGTTCCGAAGAATTCCGGACATTAACATCCTCGCTCCATGAGTAAATTAGGCATCGACGGGAGCCGAATTACCTTGCATCGTCATCCGATGCCAGTCGTTCCCTGAGAGGAGATCAGTGTACCTCCACAGGCGACCTTGTCCCCATGCCGGGCCACCGGCTTGCCGTCGATCATCACCGTGGCGTCCCCGCTGGCGATCTCGGTCTGACCGTGCACCCTGCATACCACTTTGTCGCCGATACGCGCCACCGGCTTGCCGTCCACATCGGTTTCGGCCGAACCTGTGACCACGCTGCCGCCATGATCGAGCTGATCGCCCACAAGAATAAAAGGTCGTGACATCAGTATTGCCTCCATGGTCGTTGCGCCGGGGCCGGTCCGTCGCCGCCATTCGCCCCCGTGGGGCGCGATCGCCGCCACGGAGGAGAAGATAGCAGGAGTTCAGCCCCGGCTCACCCTTGGATCAATTCGGCACGCTTGGCGACGCGGGCGCTGCGGCAGGGCTCGAGCTTCTCCACATGCACGTAGTCCTTGATGCTGCGCCAGCTGCCGCCCCACTCCAGCCCGGCCTGCTGCGCCAGCTCGCCGTAGAGGAAGTAGGCGCGTCTGGTCCACGGATCGCCCATGTCCCACTGCAGCTTGCCGTCGCGCAGCGGCGCGCTGTCCACCGCCAGGCCGTACTGGTGGCAGCTCTGCCAAGCGCTGGCGCGGGTGGCGCGGCCGCCGCCCATCAACTCGGCCTGGCGCTCCGGGCTGCGATAGCCCTCCACCAGCACCATTTCGTAGCCGTACTGGCGACGCATGACCTCGTAGATCGCGAGCACGCGCTGTTGCAGATCGGCGTCAATGCTTTCCCAGCGCCGGTCCGCGGTGACGATCTCCGGGCGGGTGCGGCGGATCTCCTCGTTGGTGAATACCTCCGGCGGCGGCGACGGCGGCGGCACCAAGCGTTCGCCGCGCAGCAGCTGCGCCACCATGCTGCTGGATTCATTCATGTCCTCGGCACGGAAATCCTCCAGCGCCACGTTCTGCCGGACCAGTAGGATCACGCTCGGTGGCACCAGCAACAGCAGCGTCGCGCACAGGATGACC
This sequence comes from Xanthomonas translucens pv. undulosa, assembly GCF_017301775.1. NCBI lineage: Bacteria > Pseudomonadati > Pseudomonadota > Gammaproteobacteria > Lysobacterales > Lysobacteraceae > Xanthomonas > Xanthomonas translucens. The sequence continues at coordinate 3,698,307 of NZ_CP063993.1, read as the reverse complement.
CAACGATGACGCCGAAAGAAATCCGTCACCCCGCCGATCCCGCCGCGCACCCCCTCGCCGACTCCGCCAGCGCTGCGGCCCACGCGCTGGCCGACCCGCCCGGCGCCTTGCCGAAGGCCGCGCAGGCGCTCGCCTAACCAGGCCTGCACCCGCTCCAGCGCCTCCGGAAACAACAGCAACCAGCAGGCGATAGACACCACCAGCAGGAAGATCACCACGCCCGCAACGACGACTGCCACTACATCCCCCTGATGATGCTGCTGATTCCTGAGCGGTTGACGGGCCGGCGCCAAGCACTAGAATGAAGATAGACGAATCCCCGGCGCTCGCCGAACAAGGGCTGGATTGCACTTGAATAATGGCGGATTACATCGCCCGAGTCTTCTTTCGGGCCAGGGACAGACCCAGCCACCCGGCTCCGGGCGCATTTTGGCCGATATGGAAGGCCGCGCAACCAGCGCGCCATCCAGCGTCCGTGCCAAGGCGCCGCGGACCCACCCCACCCGCTTGGTGCTGATCGCTGTCCTCGGAGTCGCGCTGCTGGGCGCGGCGTTCACGGCGCTGCGCTGGAATGCCGGACGTGCCGAGGCCGACGCCGAGTTCGACGCCTACACCACCGTGCCGGCAACCGACACCGTCTCTCCGGCCAATCCCGCAACGGCCGCCGGCACCGCCGCTACACCACCGGCGCCGGGCGGTGCAATGATCGTAGACGACAACGCCGTCAGCGATCCGACCCGCGCCGTCGACGGATTGCCCAGCGCCTCATCCGCCAGCACCACCAGCACCACCAGCGCCGCGACTGCGCCGGCCAAGCCGGCTGCGGCCGCCTCGCAGCGCAAACCACGCGCTGCGCCGGCCAACGGCAAGCACGTACAGGACGACAGCAGCGACCTGCTGGCCACACTGATGGGCATCATCAAGCGCGACGAAAAGCCCACGGCAAAACAAGACTCGATTGATTCGCTGATCGCGAAGATCCAGGCCGATGACAGTAAGAACGCGACCGAGACCGACGCGGCATTCGACGCGATCGGCTCGCGCTCGGCGTCGACCAGCTCCAACGTGCAGAGCCAACTGCGTCAATGTCCCGGCGCCAACACGATGGCCGGCCTGGAGTGTCGCAAAAATATCTGCGCAGCGCTCACCGGCAAAGATCCGGCCTGCCCGGCGCACTGACGCGGCGCATCGCAAGCGATTCCTCGCCATTGCGGCCATGGGCGCCACGTCGCTGCACTATCTGACGCCGCCACGCGAAGTGGTATGGGTCGGGTTGCGCTTGAACACGCGCCGGCCCAGCGCGTCGCGCTCGCTGCTCCTGCACCTGCTGGCCCGGCGCGCGCACGTCCGGCAAGGTCTTCCTGACGATGCGCCCGAGCGGGTCGGTGGCGAAGGCGATGCGCTGGCCCAGCGGGTCGATCGTCGCGGTCAGCCGCCCGCAGGCGTCGTACTGGTAGTGCCGCGACTGGCCCCAGTAGTCGGTCTCCTCGACGATGCGGCCCAGCGGATCGCGGCGCAGCCGGTACGCCTCGCCGCGCTGGTTGATCACCGCCACCAGCTGTTCTTCGCTGTCGTAGCGGTATTCCACCGTGTGCCCGTCCGGCTGCACGCGCTTGCCGATCTGGCCGATGCCCACGTAGTGCAGCCGCGTCTGCGCCCCGGCTTCGTCCACGTAGCGCACCAGCTGGTCCTCGGCGTCGTAATCGCACTGCACCTGCCCGCCGTCGGCCGAGCGCACGCGCAGCAGCCGGCCCTTGGCGTCGTAGTCGTAGTGCGTGGCCTGGCCCAGCGGATCGATCTGCTTGTGCAGCCGCCCCAGCGCGTCGTGCGCGTAGCGGCTCTCATGGCCCAGCGCGTCGCGCAACGACGCCAGCAGGCCGTAGCGGTCGTAGCCCAGCTTGGTCTGCGCGCCGCGCGGGTTGCGCTGCGCCACCAGCAGGCCGTGCGCGTCGTAGTCGTAGTGCGTGGTGGCGCCCAGCGGATCGGTCTGCGTCTGCAGCAGCCCGCGCGCGTCGTGCGCCTGGTGCCAGGCGTGGCCGCCCGGGTCGGTGACCGACAGCAGCCGGTCGTCCTCGTCGTAGACCTGGTGCAGCGTGCTGCCGTCGGCGCGGCGCAGGCACAGCAGGTTACCGCGCGCGTCGTAGGCGAACGCGGTGCGCAGGCCTTCGGCGTCGGTGACCGCCACGGTGCGGCCGACCGCGTCGTACTCGAACACGGTGACGCCATCCAGCGCGTCGATCTCGCACAGCGGCAGGCGGTGCTCGTCGAACTTGACCAGCGACACGTGGCCGAGCGAGTCGGTCACCTGGGTCTCGCGCAGCAGGGCGTCGTAGGCGAAACGGTAGTCGTACAGGCCGCCGTCGCCCCAGGCGTGCACCACCCGCCACTGCGCGTCGTAGGCGTAGTGGAACGACAGGCCCACGCGGTCGGTATGCCGGACCATGCGGTGCTGGCGATACTCGAACGTGCGCGGCACGCCCAGCGCGTCCTCGGCGGCGACCAGGTCGCCTTCCACATAGAGATAGGTCACCAGCGGATGGGTCAGGCCGGTGGCCGGATCGTGCAGTTGCAGGCGGTCGATGCGGCCGTGCCGCGACTGCACCTCGATGAAGCGGCCCTGCAGCCCGCCCACGCCGCGTTCGACGATGCGCACCAGGTGGCCGTCGCCGCGCTCGAAGCGCCAATGGTTGCCGCAGGCGTCCTCGACCTGCGCGATCGGCAAGGTTTGCGCGCGCGGCAGCACGCCGACACCGGCCGCCGGCGCATAGGCGAAGCGGTAGCGCAGGTCGGACTTGGTCCGCACCAGCAGGTCGGTGCCCTCGCGCAGCAGCCGCGCGCCGTCGACGAACTCGAATACCGGGACGCCGTCGGCGTCCGGCAGCTGCGGGAACACGGCCACGCTGTGGCCGTCGTGGAACAGCACCACGCCGTCGGCGTCGATCTCCAGGCGGATGTCGGCCGGCGTCTGCCAGCCGTGGCCGCAGGCGCCGGCCTCCTCGCCGCGCGCCGAGCCGTAGCCGCGCGACCAGGCCAGCGGCAGCCGCCCGGGGATCGCGAAGTCCTCGTGTTGCACCGACACGCTGCCGTCGCGGATGTCCACCGGCTCGGCGCGCAGCACCTTGCACTTGAGGAAGCCCGAATCCATGTGCTTGAACACACGCTGCCGCAGGCCCTTGAACGCCTTCGCCGCCCGCACGCCCAGCGTGGAGCGGCGCAGCGCGCCCAGCGCGGCGAAGCCGGCATGCAACCCCAGCGTCATCCACGACACGGTCAGTGGCCCGCCGACTTGCACGTTGGTCGGGATGGCCACATTGATGCCGGTCGGCAGCAACAGCGAACGCAGCGGCTTCTTGGGCTTCTTGAACCGGAACGGCGGGATCAGCCCGGCGAGATTGCAATCCAGCACCGGCACCGCCAGCCGCGAGAACGGGTCGCCATCGGCCGACACCGTCTTGCTGCCCATGAAGATCTCTTCGCCATCGAACTGCGGCCCCATCGGCAGGCTCAGCTGCGGCGCCAACGCGCCCAGCGGAATATGGATGTCCAGCCCGCCGGTGCCGGCGGTGGCGCGCTTGACCCCGTTGACGGTGACCGTGGCGCCGAGGAACGGCAGGTAGTCGAACGGATCCAGCACGATGCCGATATGCGGCGTCGGCAGCGGACACAGCGGCAGCGCATAGATGCGGACATCGATGCGCAATCACCAATGCGCATTTGGCATCAAGTTTACGTTAACCCTGTATCTACAGCTACTTAGGAATAATTTCATACTCAACTTCTTCGTTCTTTATTCCAAATAAATGATCCTGTAACGCGGCACCAACTTGACTTAGTTTGACCACATAATATCGAGGATACTCACAAGCCTGTCCGCCAACAGTAACATCAACCACTTCATCCTCTTCAGCGTCCAAATTCACAACATTTATCAAATTTTTAGGCGTCTCTATTGAAACAACATAGATTCCATCCCCACCACCAACCATAACCATAATATTTCCCGAAGAAAATGACACGACAGTTCGATCAAGACCGTTCAACCTTTTAACAGCACCCATACACTGCTCTATGCTTTCCGCAATAAACTCAAGACTTTCAGCCAAAGGCCCACGACGCACTTCTTCAACTACATTTATCATATTATCCTGCACATGGAGGGTGATATTTCTTTGTCCCAGACGGGCTATGAACAATTATCGCATCCAAACCCAGCGCTTTTGCTAGCGAGCCGACACCATTTGCTGGGCCACATGCACGGCAGAGGTCCCTATCTACCCACATTTCCGCAATGCGATGTTTACCAGCCATGCCTGCATCGACTGCTTGCTGAGCAGCATTGCCTTCAGCATGATACTTTGTAATATTATTAATAGCTCCCGCCGTAAATGGATTTTTAGGATTCTGTACCCGGCTATTCAGGCCAATAAATTCCCGATCTCCCACCCGAATTAGGGCAACAGTATTTTGAGAGTTTTTAGCTCCAGATGCAGCAAGAAGATCCTCATCCGCCACCGAAAGAAGGGAATTCTGATCCCGAAAAAACGAAATAGTATCCCATGCGCTGCCGCTCACAAGCCCAAGTGGGTCTACCCATCCCAAAGAATTACGCACATATTCATAAGTATTCGATCCAGTGAGCATACCCATCGGATCTTGGGACAAATAGCTACCCGAGAAATTATCGTAATATCGGTATCTATTATAAAATAGATCAGTCTCGCGATCTCCATATTGCCCTTGGTACCCAATTGGATTCTCCATCAATCCAACACAAATTTCCCGCCTTCCCCAAGAACTGTATGTAGCTGACCAGGCAACATCCCCTAAACTACTGATAAGACGAACTGGACATCCATTGGGATCGACCTGATAGTGATAGCTCACCGATCGCCCCCCCCCTGATTCAGCCGACCTGGAAAAGCTGAATTGCAGTTCTTCTTTTGCTCTATCCGCTGCGGCGAGCGCATTAACTTCGGGCGCATCTGCCGCCGATGTATTGACAGCGACATAACGGCTACCCGCCACCTGAGTCCTGCTGGAAGCGGACGGTTCGCCCCATGCACCCAACGCGACCAAATTCGACGGCTTTTGCTCGCCCTCTGCCGATGCCTCATCGGATGTCGCCACGCCAGCTGGCGGATCGACCAAGGTTCCCGCAATCGCAGGCGTTTTGATCCCCGCACCCTGCCCCAGCGCCAAGCCTCCACCCAGCGTGCCCAGCCCACCACCGCCAGGGGGCTTGCCGGACTTGATGGCTGTCGGCGCCACCATCGTCGCAGGCTTTGCAGCGCCGTCGGCCGGTGCCAGTTTGGGTGCGGACGACGCCAGCACGCCCAGCGGTGCGGATGGCGTTCGCTGCGGCGGGGACATGTCTGCGGGCGCGGATGGCGTTGGAGGCTGGGTGGAATCCGAGCCGCGACTGTCCGTCAACGCATGCTTAGCCACAGCCGGCGCATCGGGTTGCGATATCTGCGAGATCGAACTTGTAGCGAGCTGCGCCAACTCGAGCGGCGCAGCACACTGCTCCTTCTCGATCAACGCCAGCGGCACGAAGCTGCCTGGGTAGTACACGTACTCCCGCGTGCGCTCGTGCAGGCGCTTGAGCTTGTCCTGGCGCTTGCGTACCTCGATCAGGTTGGCGACATTCCCCACCCACACCGGCGCCGCATCCGGTTCGTCGTGGGCCTGCTTGACCTCGCCCAGCAGCGCGTCCCCGTCCCAGTAGAACCAGGTGGTGTGGGTCGGGTTGCGCTTGAACACGCGGCGGCCCAGCGGATCGTAGCCGTAGTGGGTGGCCTGCCCGGCCTTACGGCTTTCGGCCAGGCGGTGGTTGGCGTCCCAGAACAGTTCCAGATCGTCGGGTTCCGGGCCGTTCGGGCTGCCCTTGCGGATCAGGTCGCCGGCGCGGTCGAACACGTAGTGCACGCCGGCGTAGCTGCCTTCGCGGGTCCACTGCACCTGCTGCTCGTCGTCGCCGCCGACCACCTTGCGCAGCTGCACCTGCTGCACGCGCGTGGCCAGGCGGTCGCCGGCCGGGTCGTTGAAGAAGCGCTCGATGCGGCCCTTCGGGTCGGTGTGCTGCAGCAGCCGGCCCAGCACGTCGTAGCGGTATTCGTCCACGCCCTGCGCGCTGTCGCGGCGGTGGCTCAGGTTGCCGGCGCGGTCGTAGTCGTAGGTGGTCTCGAACAGCGGCGCGGCATCGCGCAACACGGTCTGCGCGGTCAGCAGGCTGCGCCCGTCGTACTGGAACTGGCGCTGGACCTGCGCGCTGAGCTGCTCGCGGGTGGTGCGGCCCAGCGCGTCGCGCTCGATGGCGATGGGCGCGTCGTCGTTGATCGCCACCTCGACCACCTGGTCGCGCAGGTCGTAGCCGAACGCGATCCGGTTGCCGGCGGAGGTCTCGCGCAGCACGCGGTTGCCCACTTCGTCATAGCCGTAGCCGACGCGGAAGCCGTCCTGCACTTCCTCCAGCACCTGCCCCAGCGCGTCGAACCTGCGCGTGGCGGTGCGATGCCGGTTGCGCAGTTCCACCAGCTGCCCGCGCGCGTCGTAGGCGAACTGCTCCTGCACCTGCTGGCCCGGCGTGCGTATGTCCGGCAAGGTCTTCTTGACGATGCGCCCGAGCGCGTCGGTGGCGAAGGCGATGCGCTGGCCCAGCGGGTCGATCGTCGCGGTCAGCCGCCCGCAGGCGTCGTACTGGTAGTGCCGCGACTGGCCCCAGTAGTCGGTCTCCTCGACGATGCGGCCCAGCGGATCGCGGCGCAGCCGGTACGCCTCGCCGCGCTGGTTGATCACCGCCACCAGCTGTTCCTCGCTGTCGTAGCGGTACTCCACCGTGTGCCCGTCCGGCTGCACGCGCTTGCCGATCTGGCCGATGCCCACGTAGTGCAGCCGCGTCTGCGCCCCGGCTTCGTCCACGTAGCGCACCAGCTGGTCCTCGGCGTCGTACGCGCACTGCACCTGCCCGCCGTCGGCCGAGCGCACGCGCAGCAGCCGACCCTTGGCGTCGTAGTCGTAGTGCGTGGCCTGGCCCAGCGGATCGATCTGCTTGAGCAGCCGCCCCAGCGCGTCGTGCGCGTAGCGGCTCTCGTGGCCCAGCGCGTCGCGCAGCGACGCCAGCAGGCCGTAGCGGTCGTAGCCCAGCGCGGTCTGCGCGCCGCGCGGGTTGCGCTGCGCCACCAGCAGGCCCTGCGCGTCGTAGTCATAGTGCGTGGTGGCGCCCAGCGGATCGGTCTGCGTCTGCAGCAGCCCGCGCGCGTCGTGCGCCTGGTGCCAGGTGTGGCCGCCCGGGTCGGTGACCGACAGCAGCCGGTCGTCCTCGTCGTAGACCTGGTGCAGCGTGCTGCCGTCGGCGCGGCGCAGGCGCAACAGGTTGCCGCGCGCGTCGTAGGCGAATTCGGTGCGCAGGCCTTCGGCGTCGGTGACCGCCACGGTGCGGCCGACCGCGTCGTACTCGAACACGGTGACGCCATCCAGCGCGTCGATCTCGCACAGCGGCAGGCGGTGCTCGTCGAACTTCACCAGCGACACGTGGCCCAGCGAGTCGGTCACCTGGGTCTCGCGCAGCAGGGCGTCGTAGGCGAAACGGTAGTCGTACAGGCCGCCGTCGCCCCAGGCGTGCACCACCCGCCACTGCGCGTCGTAGGCGTAGTGGAACGACAGGCCCACGCGGTCGGTATGCCGGACCATGCGGTGCTGGCGATACTCGAACGTGCGCGGCACGCCCAGCGCGTCCTCGGCGGCGACCAGGTCGCCTTCCACATAGAGATAGGTCACCAGCGGATGGGTCAGGCCGGTGGCCGGATCGTGCAGTTGCAGGCGGTCGATGCGGCCGTGCCGCGACTGCACCTCGATGAAGCGGCCCTGCAGCCCGCCCACGCCGCGTTCGACGATGCGCACCAGGTGGCCGTCGCCGCGCTCGAAGCGCCAATGGTTGCCGCAGGCGTCCTCGACCTGCGCGATCGGCAAGGTTTGCGCGCGCGGCAGCACGCCGACACCGGCCGCCGGCGCATAGGCGAAGCGGTAGCGCAGGTCGGACTTGGTCCGCACCAGCAGGTCGGCGCCCTCGCGCAGCAGCCGCGCGCCGTCGACGAACTCGAATACCGGGACGCCGTCGGCGTCCGGCAGCTGCGGGAACACGGCCACGCTGTGGCCGTCATGGAACAGCACCACGCCATCGGCGTCGATCTCCAGGCGGATGTCGGCCGGCGTCTGCCAGCCGTGGCCGCAGGCGCCGGCCTCCTCGCCGCGCGCCGAGCCGTAGCCGCGCGACCAGGCCAGCGGCAGCCGCCCGGGGATCGCGAAGTCCTCGTGTTGCACCGACACGCTGCCGTCGCGGATGTCCACCGGCTCGGCGCGCAGCACCTTGCACTTGAGGAAGCCCGAATCCATGTGCTTGAACACACGCTGCCGCAGGCCCTTGAACGCCTTCGCCGCCCGCACGCCCAGCGTGGAGCGGCGCAGCGCGCCCAGCGCGGCGAAGCCGGCATGCAACCCCAGCGTCATCCACGACACGGTCAGTGGCCCGCCGACTTGCACGTTGGTCGGGATGGCGACATTGATGCCGGTCGGCAGCCACAGCGAACGCAGCGGCTTCTCCGGTTTCTTGATCCGCAACGGCGGGATCAGCCCGGCCAGGTTGCAGTCCAGCACCGGCACCGCCAGCCGCGAGAACGGGTCGCCGTCGGCCGACACCGTCTTGCTGCCCATGAAGATCTCTTCGCCGTCGTACTGCGGCCCCATCGGCAGGCTCAGCTGCGGCGCCCACGCGCCCAGCGGAATATGGATGTCCAGCCCGCCGGTGCCGGCGGTGGCGCGCTTGACCCCGTTGACGGTGACCGTGGCGCCGAGGAACGGCAGGTAGTCGAACGGATCCAGCACGATGCCGATATGCGGTGTGGGCAGCGGACACGGCGGCAGCTGATACATGTGGATGTCGATGCCCAGCTGCGGATCGAAATGCTTGGCGGCGGTGCTCATCGCTACGCTCCTTCGTTGCTACAGCGCACGTGCCAGCGCGCGCAGGAACGCGCGCACGTCGTCGCGATGCTCCACGCCCAGCCATGCCGCCGCGACCATGCCGATCAGGACGAAGGCGGCCAGCACGGCCAGTTTGCGCGAACTCATGCGGTGGCCTCGGTCAGTCCGGAACGCCCCGGCGCCTGCGCGTCGCGCGCGGCGGCGGGGGAACCGGTCAGGGCGGACGGATCGGGCAGCGGCTGCGTCGCCGGCGGCTCGGTCCAGGCGGGGATCGCGTTGTCCAGCGGATGGCGGATGTCCGGCAGCCCGTTCCAGGTCGGATGCAGGAAGTCGCGCCCCACCGCCACCACCTTGCGGAAGAACGCGTCGCCGCCCTGGATCAGGCGTTCGCGCTCCTGCGCGACGCGATGGAAGGCCTGTTCGAAACCGGCATGCAGCGCGGCCTCGATGCGATCCAGTTGCGCGCTGTCCGGGCGCGGCCCGAGCTGCGCGGCCTGTGCCTCGGCCTGCGCGTGCAGCGCGGCCACCGCCTGCAGATACGACGCGGCGCACTGCTCAAGCTTCTGCGCGCGCGGCCTGTCCTGCAGCAGCAGCAGATCCTGCAGCGTTTGCGGCAAGGTGGTGGTGCGGCGGTCCGCGGGCGGCAACGGCTTGGCCGCACGGATCGCCTCCAACCCATGCGCGCGCGCGGCCTCGCGTTGACCGTCCTGGGCCAGGCAGAACGCGGCCATGCGATAGCCTTCGATCACGAACATCGGGTTGGGGATCTCGGCGGCGGCCTTGGCCGCGGCGACGTAGGTTTCGGCGGCACAGCCGGGCTGGCCGGCGACGAACCAGGTGCCGGCCTCGCCGTACCAGCTCTGCATCACCAGGTCGCGCGCGGCCGGGTGCTGCGCGGCCAGGGCCTGCAGGCCGCACTCCCGCGCCTGCCGATAGCTGGCGATGGCCTGCGGATACTGCTTTTCCTTCAGCCAGCCGCCGGCCAGCATCATGTTCAGCACCACCTGCTGGTCGGGCCAACCGTGCCGCTGGGCCAGCGCCAATGGCCGCTCGACACGCTGCGCCAGCTGCGTCGCGCTGCCGCGCGCGAGCACCGTCATCAGGTCGCTGAGCATCTGCCGGTAGGCCACCGCAGGCCCCGCGCCGCCCGACTGCGCCGCGGTTTCGCGCGCGATGTCGAACATGTCCAGCGGCGGCTCGATGCGCCGCGCGATCGCCGCGTGCCGCTCCAGCAGCGGCTGCCAGCGCGGATCCTCGTGGGTGTCCACCAGCACCAGGCGGAGCGCTGGCGACGGCGGCGCCGCCAGCGCCGCGTCCATCCAGCGCGCGAATGCATCGGCGGAGGTGGTCCGCTCCGGTTCCAGCAGCACCGCCAGATAGCGCAGATGCACCTGGTGGTAGGCGGCGAAGGAATCCAGAACCTCGACCACGCCCAGCGCGCTGTCCGGGTGCGAGGGTCCCGGGCCGGGCCAGCCCAGTTCCACGCCCTGCTCGCGCAGCGCGCTCTGGCTGCCGAGGTAGCTGGCGTGCAGCGCCTGCTTCAGCGCGCGGCTGTAGCCGAAGCCCGTGTCGAACGGCGTATCCAGGCGCAGGAAGTAATCCGGCGCGTTCCAGTCGCCGGGATGTTTCTGCGCCTCGAAGAAGGCGGCAAGCAGGCGCGCGGCGTTGGCCGGCACACGCCACACCAACAGGCGCAGCGCCGGGTCCTCGCTGGCCTGCATCCACGCATCGCCAAGCAGCTCGATACGTCGTTCGACCGGATTCTTGCTCACGCTTCGCGTGCCCTCCCAGGCTTCAGCAGTTCAGCTTGATTTCCGAGCCGTTGACCGACACCCCGGAGCCGTCGATGACGATCACCGAACCGCCGGCGGAAATGGTGATCTTCTCGCCGAGGATCTCGATCGCCGCGCCGCCCACCGTCGCGGTGAGGTTGCTGCTCGAGGCCAGGGTCATGTTGCCGTTGGACATCAACATGTGGGTGCCGGTGATGCTCTGCTCCATGTCGCCTTGGACGCTGACCGTGCGCGCGCCGACGTTGGTGTCCTCCACGGCGCCCTGCACACTGCGTTTGTCCAGGCCGGTGATGCTGACCTCGCGCCCGGCGCTCAGCTGCTCGGTGACCTTGCCGATTACCTGGCGCAGCGAGGTCTGGGTGACGGTCTCCTTCCACGCGCCGGTGCGCTGGCTGGTGTAGTTGCCGGTCAGGGTGGTGGAGAAATTGCCGGTGATGGTTTCGGTGTAGCCGGCCGCGGCGATGGTCTTGGTCTCGCCGGCCTGGTAGGTCTCGGTGACCGCGCCGGTGACGCTGGTGCTGCGCGTGCCGGTGACGCCCAGCGTGTCGTTGCCAGTCACGGTGATGCCGCGGTTGGCGCCGACGCTGATGCTCTGGTTGGACCCCACGTCCATGCGGTGGTCGACCGCCACGCTGGTGCTCTTGTTGTTCTTCACCGTCGCGTTCTGGTCGTTGAGCACGGTGGTGACCATGTCGCGCTGCGCGCGCATGTTCAGCAGCTCGCCGCCGGCGGTATCGTGCATGGTCATTTCGTTGTAGCCGCCGCCTTTGACCGTCTTGGACTTCAGGCCGCTGACCTCCATGCCGAACGGCGGCATGTTGTCTTCGTTGAACACGCGGCCGGTGATGATCGGCCGGTCCGGATCGCCATCGAGGAAATCCACCACCACCTCCTGGCCCACACGCGGCGGCGACACGCCGCCCATATCGGCGCCGGCCCACGGACTGGCGCTACGGATCCAGCACGAGCTGTTCTCGCGAAACTGGCCCTTGCGGTCCCAGTGGAACTGCACCTTCACTCGCCCGTAGCGGTCGGCGTACAACTCCTCGCCCGGCGGCCCGACCACGGTGGCGGTCTGCGGGCCGGGCATGCGCTGCTGCGGCGTGTCGCGCAGCGGCCGGTACGGGATCTTGCGCCGCAGCGCGGTGGCGCTGCAACGATAGGTCGGCGCTTCGGCCTGGCTGTAGTCGCTGGAGAAGTTGTTGCGGCCTTCGCGATGCAGCTGCACGACGAAGAACTGTCGGTCGTCCTCGCTGCGGCCAATGAAATCTGGATGCCGTTCAAGGGTGAAACACCCCCCGGCCTGCAGCTCGGTACTGTTGCCGGCGCCTTCGAACAACTTGGTGGGCCACGCCGCTTCCTCGCTACGGATCGCCGCCAACGCATCGCCGACGCGGCTGTTGGCGAAACGCGCCGCGCCGTCGTAGTGGTAGCGCTCCAGTTCGGGGAGCGCGCCGATCGGGATCGACCGCGCCTTGCTGGCCGACAGCGCAGTACGCGGCTGCTTGAAATCGAAGCTACTCACCGCATGCGCGGTGGGGCCGACCCGGCGCCGCGCCGACCAGCTGTGCAAGCCGGGCGTCCGCAGCACGCCCTGGTCGGACAAGAACGCCACAGGCGCCGGCTCGCCCAGTGCCGTGGAGGCGGTGGAATCGTCGGCCAGCACCATCGTATGCGCGCCATCGGCGTGCACGAACGTGTAGTAGATGCCGGCGTCCTCCAGCAGGCGCGAGACGAAGGTGAAATCCGATTCGTTGTACTGCACGCAGTACGGCAGCTTGGGGAAGTTGCCGGCATTCAACTCGTACTTGTAATCGGCCAGTTGGGGGTATTCGCCGAACACCTGCTCGACGATCTCCAGCACGCTCAGATCCTGGAAGATGCGGCAATTGCTGGTGTACTGCAAAAACGCGAACCACGGAGCGACCTCGGCGCGGTACGCCGCCAATTCACCTTCGGCGCCGATCAGCGCGAACGCCTTGACGTACCCGTGCACGACGCGGTCGTCGAACTCGTCGCCGAGGCTGAGCTGGATCGGCTGACCGACCAGTTGCTTCAGTTCCAGGCGCCGCTGCGCGGACAGCAGGTCGACGGCGAACGCATAGGGCGCCGATACCGTCTCCGTGCCTTCGAAGCGTTTGACGATGAAGGTGTCCGGATCCAGCGCGGTGGTGACCCGGATCAGGCGCCGATCCTGGTTCAGACGTAGCGCGGCAACTCCACTGGATATCACTTCGGCGTGCACGGCACCTCTCCTGATCCGTTCCATCGCGAACGTAGCCGATACGGCGCCGCTCGCCAATCTCCATAACTCTCGCTTCACTGACTTGCTGGCTCGTCGATCGCCGCAACAGGCAGGCAACGAGCCCCTCACTGCGGAATGCGAGCGACGGTGGGCAGCGCGGCCAACACCCGGACTTTGCCTGATCGCGCATGCATGCGCCAGCATTTTTGCCGGAAGAACGCCCGCCGAGCCTTAAAAATGAAAGCATTAAGAGTTGTGCAAGCTATTTAACGACGTGTCTACGCATCAGTGCAATGGATGCGCTAAGAAAAAAATGATTGAATCGCCCCACGCCGCCATCGCCAGCTACATCCATGGCTTCTACAATCCCACGCGCTTGCACTCGGCGCTTGGATACCTGTCCCCCAACGACTATGCCAAGACACTGAAGCAAGCCGCTTAACCCGCTGCTTCTTGGCGTCCGTTCTCAGGGGGCAGGTTCAGTGGCCAGCATGAGCCGCAAGGGCAACTGCTGGGACAACGCGGTAATGGAGCGGTTCTTCCTGAGCCTGAAAATGGAGCGCGTCTGGCAGCGTCGCTACACCAACCCACTACATCGTCGGCTTCTACAACACCCACCGCCTGCACTCCACCCTCGGCTATCGATCTCCAGCCGACTACGAGAAAGCCACTACCTGAAACCCCCTATCCACGTGTCCAACAAAACTTGACCACAACACGGTTCCGTGATCGGCTCCACGTCAATCAGGTAGTCTCCGACTGAGCCTCAATGAGCCAATAGCTCCCTCAACCATGCGATCTCCTCTTGGTCGAATGCCGGGAAATCTTCCGCTGCGCCTGCGAAGGGATCCGCATCTTGCTCACAGAACGCAGCGCTGGACGCTGCCAGTTCGCCGTCCGTCGGCATGCCAGGATCCGGGAGGCCGCCGATCCTGGTACGCCGGCGTTTTACGCCCCAGCTACTGAGGGGGAGCAAAGGCGGTGCATCGCGCTGTTCGGGAACGAACACCTCGGCAGCCTGCTGTGCGGAGGAGCGGTTGACAGAACTCTCTGATCGGGACCGTTTGCGGCTGCTTGCCAGAGTCTGGCCTGCCTGGTGCATTGGGCTGGGCGCGTCCAGTTCACGTTCCAGGGAATCGGCGAATGCATCCAAGGACTCCTGGCCCTGAGTTTGAGCCGAAGCAGAGGGCGGTTTCGCCCCTTTCCTCCCTGATGCTTGAAGCATGCGGTCCCAACGCTGGGAGGCTGGGGGGAGCGTTCCACTGATGGCTTCGAGTTCTGTGACGCCCACACGGCGAAATAGCTGCAACAATCCTTCCCTGCTCATCTCAAACCGCTTCATCGCTTCATGAAATACTTGCCCTCGCTGGGAGTGGCACTGGAAAAACCCCAGCACGCGAACCACTTGCGCGTGGTCGGCAACCAGATGGGCCGTGCCTTCGGGAACACGGTTATTGACTCTTGTGATCAATGCCGGCGCGTGCGGCAATCCCTTTTTCACCGCATCCAGCGCAGGACGTCCGCCGATGCAAGCCAAGGCGACGAGGCGGTCGTTGGTCAACGTGGCCAAGGCCGGATCAGGGCTGGATAACTGGGCAAAAATACTTTCCAGCGCCTGCGTGCCGCCATCGTGGCTGGCGATGGCCACCACCTGATACGGGGTCAGGCCATAGGGGGGCTGGCACAGCACCGGCAACAGCCGCTGCACCGTCTCCAGCGCCTGCTTGCCGCCATTATTGCTGGCGATGGCCACCACCTGGTTCGGGGTCAGGCCATAGGGGGGCTGGCACAGCACGGGCAACAGCCGCTGCACCGTCTCCAGCGCCGGCTTGGCGCCAATATTGTTGGCGATGGCCACCACCTGGTCCGGGGTCAGGTCATAGGGGGGCCTGCACAGCACCGGCAACAGCCGCTGCACCGTCTCCAGCGCCGGCTTGCCGCCATTATTGCTGGCGATGGCCACCACCTGCTCCGGGGTCAGGCCATAGGGGGGCTGGCACAGCACCGGCAACAGCCGCTGCACCGTCTCCAGCGCCTGCTTGCCGCCATTATTGCTGGCGATGACCACCACCTGGTCCGGGGTCAGGCCATAGGGGGGCTTGCACAGCACCGGCAACAGCCGCTGCACCGTCTCCAGCGCCTGCTTGGCGCCATCGTGGCTGGCGATGGCCACCACCTGATTCGGGGTCAGGGGATGGGGGGGCTTGCACAGCACCGGCAACAGCCGCTGCACCGTCTCCAGCGCCTGCTTGGCGCCATCGTGGCTGGCGATGGCCACCACCTGGTTCGGGGTCAGGCCATAGGGGGGCTGGCACAGCACCGGCAACAGCCGCTGCACCGTCTCCAGCGCCGGCTTGGCGCCATTATGGCTGGCGATGGCCACCACCTGCTCCGGGGTCAGGCCATAGGGGGGCTTGCGCAGCACCGGCAACAGCCGGTGCACCGTCTCCAGCGCCGGCTTGGCGCCAATATTGTTGGCGATGGTCACCACCTGCTCCGGGGTCAGGCCATAGGGGGGCTGGCACAGCACCGGCAACAGCCGCTGCACCGTCTCCAGCGCCGGCTTGCCGCCAATATTGTTGGCGATGGTCACCACCTGCTCCGGGGTCAGGCCATAGGGGGGCTTGCACAGCACCGGCAACAGCCGCTGCACCGTCTCCAGCGCCTGCTTGCCGCCAATATTGTCGGCGATGGCCACCACCTGGCCCGGGGTCAGGCCATGGTCCTGGCACAGCACCGGCAACAGCCGCTGCACCGTCTCCAGCGCCTGCTTGGCGCCATCGTGGCTGGCGATGGCCACCACCTGGTTCGGGGTCAGGCCATAGGGGGGCTGGCACAGCACCGGCAACAGCCGGTGCACCGTCTCCAGCGCCGGCTTGGCGCCATCGTGGCTGGCGATGGCCACCACCTGGTTCGGGGTCAGGCCACACTCCTGGCACAGCACCAGCAACAGCCGCTGCACCGTCTCCAGCGCCTGCTTGCCGCCATCGTGGCTGGCGATGGCCACCACCTGCTCCGGGGTCAGGTTATAGGGGGGCTGGCACAGCACCGGCAACAGCCGCTGCACCGTCTCCAGCGCCTGCTTGCCGCCATTATGGCTGACGATGGCCACCACCTGGTCCGGGGTCAGGTGCAGGGGGGCGCCAGTCAGCGCATTGCGCGATGCATGCACGGCCTCCACCGCGGTCACGCCACCACGTTTTGCAATCTTGAGGAGTTGGCCTGTGACCAACTGTAACGGTGGAGCTCTCAACTCTTCCGCCACCATGAGCAAGGCCTCCAGGGCCCGTGCGCCCGACCACTGTTTGCCGACGCCAACGATGTCTTCGTGTGTGGCCTCTGGCAATGCCGCAATCATCTCCGAATACCTGGCCGCTATGGTTCCTAACGCTGCCGGGTGTTTGCTGAGCTCAACGATGTGCGCGTGTGTAAACCCATGGCCGACCAATGCGGCGTGGTGCTGCGCCACTGACGAACGCACCGTCGGTTTGATCTTCTCCTGTTGCTGCTGGCTGTAGCCGAACGTGCTTAGATCCACATCCGCGGCAGGCGAAGCGTCCAAGGTCTGGGCAGAACGCCGCCGCGCCGCCGCTTTGGTGCGCGGCGGCGCGGCAGTGATCGCCGCACTTGCTGAGGACTGCGGGTCATCTACTGCACGCAGAGCCGATTGCGCCTCATCCAACTCGCCTGTGGCAGCCTGTGCATGATGAGCGCCGAAGGCAGGCATCGAATCAAAAAGCGATGCATTAAAAAGCGACGAATCAACCTGACGTAACAGGTCGCTGAAGCTGCCCGCTGAGAACGCAGGCCCGCTTGCAGAGGGCGGCGGCAGCTGGGTCCGGGACATCGTCCGCCGAGCGGGCAAGCCATCCAGCGGGCTGCCAGCAGGCGGAGACACCCTCGGATCTGCAGTCGGCTGGACCCCATCCGGTTGGGATCCGGCCAGAAGCTCGCGGGCAGGACTTGGCGTGCGAGAACGAATGGGATCCATCAGGCATTCCTCTTTCAGAGAACGTCGTCGCTTCGATACTAAGGTCTCTGGTCCCGACGCGGCTTCTCCAAATTCGCATAGCAGGACACAACTTCCGACAATCCTGGCAACCCTCGACTAGCGGGTTTGAGGCGCAGTGGAACAGGAAACCGGCAGACGCCGGCCAGTTCTACAACGTGGTCGAACAGACCCGAATCATGAAGTCTCTGATGCGGCAGGGCTGGGAGATGACGTGGGAGGACGTGGCTTTCCTCAGCCCGTATGTGACCAGCCATGTGAAGCGGTTCCGGGGACCACCTGATTGACGTGGAGCCGATCAGGTAGTCTCCGACTGAGCCTCAATGAGCCAATAGCTCCTTCAACCATGCGATCTCCTCTTGGTCGAATGCCGGGAAATCTTCCGCTGCGCCTGCGAAGGGGTCCGCATCTTGCTCCAAGAACGCAGCGCTGGACGCTGCCAGGTCGCCGTGCGTCGGCGTGCCAGGATCCGGGAGGCCGCCGATCCTGGTACGCCGGCGTTTTACACCCCAGCTACTGAGGGGGAGCAAAGGCGGTGCATCGCGCTGTTCGGGAACGAACACCTCGGCAGCCTGCTGTGCGGAGGAGCGGTTGACAGAACTCTCTGATCGGGACCGTTTGCGGCTGCTTGCCAGAGTCTGGCCTGCCTGGTGCATTGGGCTGTGCGCGTCCAGTTCACGTTCCAGGGAATCGGCGAATGCATCCACGGACTCCTGGCTTGGAGTTTGAGCCGAAGCAGAGGACGGTTTCGCCCCTTTCCTCCCTGATGCTTGAAGCATGCGGTCCCAACGCTGGGAGGCTGGGGGGAGCGTTCCACTGATGGCTTCGAGTTCTGTGACGCCCACACGGCGAAATAGCTGTAACAACCCGTGCCTGCTCATCCCGAATTGCCTCATCGCTTCATCAAATGCTTGCGCTGGGTGAGAGTGGCACTGGAAAAAACTCAGCACGCGAACCACTTGCGCGAGGTCGGCAACCAGATGGGCCGTGCCTTCGGGAACACGGTTATGGACTCTTGTGATCAATGCCGGCGCGTGCGGCAATCCCTTTTTCACCGCATCCAGCGCAGGACGTCCGCCGATGCAAGCCAAGGCGACGAGGCGGCCGTTGGTCAACGCGGCCAACGCCGGATCAGGGCTGGATAACTGGGCAAAAATACTTTCCAGCGCCTGCGTGCCGCCATTGTGGCAGGCGATGGCCACCACCTGCTCCGGGGTCAGGCCATAGGGGGGCTTGCACAGCACCGGCAACAGCCGCTGCACCGTCTCCAGCGACTGCTTGCCGCCATCTTGGCTGGCGATGGCCACCACCTGCTCCGGGGTCAGGCCATAGGGGGGCTTGCACAGCACCGGCAACAGCCGCTGCACCGTCTCCAGCGCCGGCTTGCCGCCATCGTGGCTGGCGATGGCCACCACCTGGTTCGGGGTCAGGCCATACTCCTGGCACAGCACCGGCAACAGCCGCTGCACCGTCTCCAGCGCCGGCTTGGCGCCATCGTGGCTGGCGATGGCCACCACCTGGTTCGGGGTCAGGCCATACTCCTGGCACAGCACCGGCAACAGCCGCTGCACCGTCTCCAGCGCCGGCTTGCCGCCGCCATTGCTGGCAATGGCCACCACCTGCTCCGGGGTCAGGCCATAGGGGGGCTTGCACAGCACCGGCAACAGCCGCTGCACCGTCTCCAGCGACTGCTTGCCGCCGTAGCTGGCGATAGCCACCACCTGTTTCGGGGTCAGGCCATAGGGGGGCTTGCACAGCACCGGCAACAGCCGCCGCACCGTCTCCAGCGCCGGCTTGCCGCCATTATTGCTGGCGATGGTCACCACCTGGTCCGGGGTCAAGCCATAAGGGGGCTGGCACAGCACCGGCAACAGCCGCTGCACCGTCTCCAGGGCCTGCTTGCCACCGCCCTTGCTGGCGATAGCCACCACCTGCTCCGGGGTCAGGCCATAGGGGGGCTGGCACAGCACCGGCAGCAGCCGCTGCACTGTCTCCAGCGCCTGCTTGGCGCCGTCGTGGTTGGCGATGGCCACCACCTGCTCCGGGGTCAGGCCATAGGGGGGCTTGCACAGCACCGGCAACAGCCGCTGCACCGTCTCCAGCGCCGGCTTGCCGCCATCGTGGCTGGCGATGGCCACCACCTGGTTCGGGGTCAGGGGATGGGGGGGCTGGCACAGCACCGGCAACAGCCGCTGCACCGTCTCCAGCGCCTGCTTGGCGCCATCGTGGCTGGCGATGGCCACCACCTGGTTCGGGGTCAGGCCATACTCCTGGCACAGCACCGGCAACAGCCGCTGCACCGTCTCCAGCGCCGGCTTGCCGCCGCCATTGCTGGCAATGGCCACCACCTGCTCCGGGGTCAGGCCATAGGGGGGCTTGCACAGCACCGGCAACAGCCGCTGCACCGTCTCCAACGCCTGCTTGCCGCCATTATTGCTGACGATGGCCACCACCTGGTCCGGTGTCAGGTGCAGGGGGGCGCCAGTCAGCGCATTGCGCGATGCATGCACGGCCTCCACCGCGGTCACGCCACCACGTTTTGCAATCTTGAGGAGTTGGCCTGTGACCAACTGTAACGGTGGAGCTCTCAACTCTTCCGCCACCATGAGCAAGGCCTCCAGGGCCCGTGCGCCCGACCACTGTTTGCCGACGCCAACGATGTCTTCGTGTGTGGCCTCTGGCAATGCCGCAATCATCTCCGAATACCTGGCCGCTATGGTTCCTAACGCTGCCGGGTGTTTGCTGAGCTCAACGATGTGCGCGTGTGTAAACCCATGGCCGACCAATGCGGCGTGGTGCTGCGCCACTGTCGAACGCACCGTCGGTTTGATCTTCTCCTGTTGCTGCTGGCTGTAGCCGAACGTGCTTAGATCCACATCCGCGGCAGGCGAAGCATCGGAGGTTTGCGCAGCACGCCGTGGCCGCTGGGCCGGCTTGGCGCGCGGCGGCCGCGCGGCAGTGACAGCTACGCGCACGGGGGGCTGCGGGTCATCGGCTGCACGCAGAGCCGATTGCACCTCATCCAACTCGCCTGTGGCCGCCTGTGCATGATGAGCGCCGAAGGCAGGCATCGAATCAAAAAACGATGCATCAAAAAGCGACGAATCAACCTGACGTAACAGGTCGCTGAAGCTGCCCGCTGAGAACGCAGGCACGCTTGCAGGGGGCGACGGCAGCTGGGTCCGGGACATCGTCCGCCGAGCGGGCAAGCCATCCAGCGGGCTGCCAGCAGGCGGAGACACCAACCGATCCGCAATGGGCTGGACCGCATCCGGCTGAGATCCGGCCTGAAGCTCGCGAGCAGGACTTGGCGTGCGAGAACGAATGGGATCCATCAGGCATTCCTCTTTCAGAGAACGTCGTCGCTTCGATACTAAGGTCTCTGGTCCCGACGCGGCTTCTCCAAATTCGCATAGCAAGACACAACTTCCGACAATCCTGGCAACCCTCGACTACCGGGTTTGAGGCGCAGTGGAACGGGAAACCGGCAGACGCCGGCCAGTTCTACAATGTGGTCGAACAGACCCGAATCATGAAGTCTCTGATGCGGCAGGGGTGGGAGATGACGTGGGAGGACGTGGCTTTCCTCACCCCGTACATGACCAGCCATGTGAAGCGGTTCCGGGAACCACCTGATTGACGTGGAGCTGTGCTGATTTCTTTGCGGTGAGCCATCACCACAAAGTGGTGGCTCAACAGACGTGTTCAAGGGGCTTTTGTTAGCCGCTCTTAGTCCCGTTGAGGCTGCGGATCGGCATTGGCATCCGTTTGCGTTTGCTCGGGGATATGAAGTTTCAATTCTGGCAAGAGGTTGCGATAAGACGGGTTGGAGATGACGATCATCTCGCGTGATCGCCACATGTTCAGGGCGCTGCTGAGGTTGATATTGGTTACCTTGTCATTTTCTTTGTAGCACGAATATTTATCTTTTTCCATGATCGTTCCATCTTTTGTTCTTATTATAGATCTCAGCTCCGGGTTGTTGCTTTCCTTGATCATTTTTGCGATTGTGGGGCTTTCACCCAGCTGCATTCGGCGGTGATTGGATCCTGATGGCGGGTCGATGGGTGGGTTATCAGGCATGAATGGGTTTCTGTTATGTTCGATCAGGGCCAATGCATCGTATGCAAGATTTGTGACTCTTTGCCTTGAAGCTTCGCTGCTCGCGGCTTCTGGAGCCAGTGCTTGTGGCTGGCTTGGACCAGCGGCGCCAGTCGAGGAGGATGCGGCATACTGTGCCGTCACCCTTGCTGCGCGTGCCGCCTGCGGTCGCAAAGCGTTGAGCTGATGCTCGAGATGTTGTGGAACCTTGATGGTGCAATTGCCAGGCAGTTGGTTGATTGATTGAGGAAGCGTACCCAGATTGTTGCAACCACGCAGGTCGAGTTCCTCCAAATTCCGCAGCCGTCCCAAGTCTGACGGAAGCATGCGCAAGTCCGTGCAATTCCTCAAATGCAACTTCTTTAGTGCCGGCAACTCGCATACTTCCGCCCGCAGGACTTGGATCTGAGTCCTTTCCAGATTCAGTTCCTGCAATTTTCTCATGTGGTTTATGCCGGCAGGCAGATCCCGCAAGCGCGTGTTTTTGAGGTCCAGCCGCTCAAGACGGGGCATATACGTCACGCAGTCGGGAACGCGCGTCAAGCCGCTCCCGCTCATGCTCAGGGTTTTGAGTCCGGTCAATCCTTGCGCTCCACCATGACCGACGTTTACCAGTAAGGATGGAAGCGTTTCGAACTGCTTGCATTCTATGATTTCCAGCGTCTGCAATTGGCTAAGATTGCGAAGCGAATGAGGCAGATTCTGCACAGGGTTGTTGATGAGGGTCAGTTCGCGAAGGTTGCGCATGTCTCCAATGGAGTCCGGCAGTGATTGTAGTCCAGCGCACCGAATGTCGATCTTTTTTAGGTGGGTGAAATGGGATAAGTCGCTGGGCAAATGCGGGAGCGCATTAATGTCGACCCTCAATGAATCTCTGTCTGGTCTTGCGGCCGCTTTGAGTATTTTTTTCGTAGACCGCACAGAGGCGACTGGATGTGTTTCAACTCCTCTTATACCACCGAGTGATTCTTGCCATTTTTGCGTCCATTCCGTATTTTGCAGGCACTTATTTTCCCAATCATCCAGATGTTGCTCGAGTTGCCGGTTTCGCACCTGCATCAGTTGCGGAGAATCGGTAGCGTCGAGTCGGAGCCGCCCGCGTTCGATGTGGTTCAGGTGCGGTGGCGAGAGGTTGGCAGCAGGCTCGGAGGTCTCTGTCGCGGATGCAAAGCGCGGATTTGTGTCTCTGTCGATTTGCGTTGTCCTGAGCAGTGTTCTAGCGGGACGCGGCCCGCTCGAGGACGAAGCGCCGGAGTGCGACGGGGACTGCTGCCGGCTCGGCGCACGCAGAGACAGGCCGGTGAGTTCCATTGCCACGCCGGCTGGATTGGACGCATCCGGCGCAGGAGTCGCAGGCGCCCGCGTCGGCGCCCCTTGGCTGCCAGGATCGGCGCTATTACGTCGCTCGTTCGAGGCGGCTCTGTTGCCAATTATGCGGCGAAACATAGCGTCTGTACTCTCTGTGCTGGATTGCTAGATCACGGAAGATCATCCTATTTCGGCGCGTCCGCGACAACGCCGATACACGAAGCGTTCGTACCTGAAACGAAAGTTCCACTCGTCGCGTGTGACGTGCAGCGCCAGCCGGTCGCCGCATTCAGCGCGCCGTGGGCGTGGTCGTGCCGCGGCCAAGCCGCGCCGGGTCCAGCACCACGTGCTTGATGCGGATGCGCTTCCAGGTGTAGCTGATGTGCACAAGGCCATCGCGGGTCTGGATCACCGCCGGATAGGAGAATTCGTCCTTGGCGCTGTCTTCCAGGGTCAGCACGCGAGTCCAGTGGTTGCCGTCGGCGGAAAGCGCCACCGCCAAGGTGCCGCGGCCGTCCCACCAGTTCTTGCCGGCTTCGGTGGGGTTGTAGACCAGCAGCGAGCGGCCATCGGCCAGCACTGCCGCGTCGGTGCCGGAATTGGGGTTGGCTAGCTCGAGCAGGGTCATCGGTTCCCAGCTGCGGCCGTGGTCGCGCGACCAGGCGCTGAACACGTGGTTCTGCTGGCTGCGGCCGATCGCCTGCACGCTGCCGTCCGTGTGCACCAGCGCGCTGGGCTGGATCGCGCCGATCCGTGCGGGGTCGTTCAGTGCCGGGCCGCGGGTCCAGTGCGCACCGTTATCGTCGGACCATTCCATATGCGCGACCCAACCGGTGTCCTCGCTGCTGCTGGGGCTGAGGATGCGGCCGTCGGCCAGTTGTACCGGCTTGTTCTTGATCGGGCCGAGGATGCCATCGGGCAGGCGCTCGGGCGCTGACCAGTGCACACCGCCATCGCGGGAAGTGGTCTGCATGCCCCACCAGCGCTTCGGGTCCGGGCCGACCTTGTAGAACAGCCGCAGCGGTCCCTTTGCCGGCTGGAACAGCACCGGATTCCAGGCCGGCAACGACGCGCCTTGCGGCTGCATGCCGTCGGCCACGCGTTGCGCCGGTTGCCACCCCTGCGCGCTGCGCCGCGCGACCCAGATGCCGACGTCGTCGGCGCCCTCGTGGCGCCCGCCGAACCAGGCGGCAAGTAGCCCGTCGCGGGTTTCCAGCAGGGTCGAGGCATGGCATTGCGCGGTCGGCGCGTCGGCGTTGACGAATTCGCTGTAGACGATCGGCGACGGCAAGCCTGCCGCCGGCATGGCCGGCGCAGGTGCCGGTGCGGCGATCGCGCGCACGGCGAACAGCGACAGCAGGGGGAGGAGTGAGGGGCGCATCATGGTGGTCCGGTCCTGTGCCGGTTCGGAAGATACCTATGTAGCATCAATTAAATACCACATGCTGGCTTTGCTGGCAGCAAACGGCTGTCCTCGACGACTGCGAGGACCTGCGATGCCGCACCGCCCGCGCACTCCGATTCGCTGGCTGGCCGCTCTCGGCCAGACTGCGCTGGCTGCAGCGCACGCGCTGGCGGAAAGCTTCTCCGATATGCAATCGTCGCCGCAGCAGGCCGCCTGGCAGAGGCTGGATTTAAGCGTGTTCGTGGATCGAAGACAGCATCGGCCGCGGCGGCCAGTTGCTGCCGGGCATCGACCCGAACAAGCACGACCTGCTGCCCAAGCAGACGTCAAGTGTCTGGAAGAAATGGGCCAGGCGCTGCAGGCGCGCTACGGCGCCGAGCGCACCCTGGTACGCGGCCGGCTCAAGGCCGGCGATGCGATCGCCGCGGCGGTGGACGGCGACCGCGACACCTTCTGGACCGCGCCGGCCGGCTCACACCACGCCACGTTGGAACTGCAGTTCAAGCAGTCGCTGTCCTTCGATCCCACGATGGCGGCGGAGTGGCGCAACGACGGCCAGCTGGCGCGGAAATACGCAAAGTGTTGCGCCACGGGGGCTGGGGCAAGGCGGCGCAGGGGATCGGGCATATGAAGATCGATCACTTCCCGGCGGTCACCGCCTTGCGCGTGCGCCTGAATATCCTGTCCAGCGCCGACGCGGCGCATATCCACAAGTTCGAGCTGTTCAACATCGGCAAGGGTGCCGCTGCGCGCTGAGCACGCGGCCGCCACGGCGAGCTGGCATGGCCGCCTGCGCTTGCGGCGGCGCGCAGGCCCGACCCGTGTGCGGCGGACGCCGCGGTCCGCCGGGCTGCACTTCAGCATGAGCCCGGCAAGACCGCACCGGGCAACGCCAACAAATGTGATCACGGCAAATGTCCACTGCAAGCGGACATTGCCTGCTGCTTGACCGTGCGACGCCTCCCCGGGGCCGAACGCAAAATGCCTTGAACGCCGATCCTCGTCAGGCCAGCGTCGTCAGCCTGCTACTTGGGAACGAAAACATCGCTGTTGGTCAATAAGTGGTCCCACGAATACTGGGAACTGGTGCGCGCCAGGTGCCAGACCGTGGTGATGGTGGGCACGCCGCTGGACGCATCGCAGGTGCCGATCCATGCGGTCATGCTGCCGTAGCTGCCCCACTGCACCGAGAAGGTGATGGCGGGCAGATTGCTCGACGCTGTGGAGCCGGCGACGGGGTTGGTAAACCAGCCGATCAGCGGATAGGCCGAGCCGGTGGTACCGGACGGGGAGGTGTAGGTACCCGAGAGTTGCCCGGAGGGCTGGACCGCGGTGATCCGGAGCGTGGAGCCCAGCTGGTTCCCCCAGTCGCCCACCGGGTTGCTGCAGGTCGGCGCGGCCTGGGCCAGCGACACGCAGCCTCCCAGCAGGGCAACACAGGCAGCGTATCGACGCATGTGCATGGACATTATCGTTTCCCCTCGTAATCAAGACAAAGAAAGATTCGGTGATAGGGTCGAATCGATGAATAAATCTTAACGAGCGAAGCCGTATGGATGAGGTGGCGCATTGGTTCAAAAAGCGCAGTGTCGCTAGCAGGCAAGCCAATCTGGCTGCATTTTTTGCAAGACAAATCTTCGTGCGCTGCCGGTAGCGTGTCAATGCTCGGAAGCGCAGTTGTCTACCCTGCAATCCAATACTGTAGCCAAGTTGGATGCAGTGCCGGTGTCGCGCATTGTGATGAGAAAATAGATGAAAGAGATGTTATTTAGTCTGGCATTTATTCTGTGCTCCACAGGCATTCAGTCGGTGCATCCAATGGTGCTGGCCGGAATTAGGTGCGATTGGCGGCGATCGTCGGAATCGAACTTTTCAAAAGGCGCAGCGCCGTGCCGACCGGCGACGCCGGACCGTGGTGGAATGCGCCACATATGGATCTGTGGTCGTCCGGGTAGACGAGCGATCGGCAACGCGAAAGCCGCGATCGGCCAATGGGCATGCTCGATGTCCACGCGGATCCGTTGGGCCTGCATCGCCGAGTGGTACCGAGGGGCCAGCCTCGGTCGTGGTGCTGCGCAGGCTCCCAGCAAAGGCGCTGTGCGCGCGGCTGCGCCGGTCGTCGGGGGCAGTGGCCAGGCAGCGTCCGACGCGGTCCTCGCCAAGCCGTCGCTGGATACGCGGCCGATGCGCAACAGCGTCACCAGCGGCAATCAGCTGATGGTGGTACCGATCGCCGAGTGCCTGGGCAACCAGGTGCTGCGGGAAGCGCAGCCGTGTTGGGGGTGGGGGCGCACATTCGGCAGCCTTGTGCAGCAGATGCAGGCCATGGTGGATGCGGCGCGTGCGGATATGCGGGCCGCTGCATCGCCGGCGACGGCTGCGGGCGAAACTGCGCCGGCAACGTTACCCGTGGACTACCCGCATGCCGTGCCTGTCAGCTGCTTCGCCGTGCGTGTGCGCTCGCGTATACGCCTGCCCTCATCGCAACGGTGCGGACGATGGCGGACAGGCCGGGGCGCCGTCAGCGCATGATGTTGGTCGAGATGGAATGGCCGATGGTTCGTTCCTTGTTGGCTAGTCCCGGGAGCGCATCACACAAACAACGCCATCTCGGCGCCGCTTCACGCATGCCAATGCGGTCATCCCGGCAGCTGTCTTACGACGCTGGCGGTAACCCGGTGTGCTGGGCCGCGCTCTGTGCCATGTGGGTCTTGCAGGGCCGTTACACACAGGGCGATGCAGCGGCATGCGGCTCAGGCGCAGACTGCCTTTTCAATTCAAGCAATCCTGCAATCAATGTTTCCGCATTATCGCCAGCATTGCGGACAACATGCACGAGTCTCGGATCCAATGTGGAGGGTTCTCGCGTTGCCAGATGCATGAGTTGCTCAGCAAGCGCGTTACTCTCCGCTTCGCTCATGAGATGGCTACCGCGTTCGTGCTCCTGAGGCACCGTGACCAGGTCAACGGCTCTACGCAGGCACGCTTCAGTTGTTCCCAACTCTCTCGCCATGGCTTCTATGTTGGATCCATGCGCATAAGCGGACGCCAGGCGTTGGAGCGCAAGGAGTGTGCCGGTCGCGGCGATCCCTGCCAATGAGGCCATTGCGCCGAATCGTTTCATCTCCGCGTTCCCGAATGCAAGGCCGCAGGAGCCGACGATGATCGGGGAAACAGAGGCGGCTCCAGTTGCAGTGGCTGCGGCGCCGGCGACGGCTGCCATACCGTGCGCAATCCGCTGGCCAGTCGACATGGTCGGGCCTCCAGCTGGCGGAGGAGCTACCGGCCGCTGCGGCAGGCCTTGCAACTGAGCATCGATTTGCGCGTTGGCGTGTAGCGGCGAAGGCGCGCGGTCGGGTTCGGCCTGCAGAAGGGCGCTTTCCAAATCTGTCTCTTGCCCTGTCGCTCTAGGCGACACGGGCGGCAATGCGGCAGGTCGCATGGAGCGCACTCGTCAAGGGTGGCGATGCGCCAGTATTTCAACCGAACATCATGAGTGCTCCGACGACACCCGAAAATTCCGCTCTTCTGGCGAAACCGGCACGCGGTTGAGCGGGGCATCAAGGCTCGCCGTTGATCCGTTGCACGGCAGCGTCTTGTGACCGGTCACCCATCGCGATGAAGGCTGGATCGCGCGCGCCATGGCGCGGCAAGCGCATGCTCCTGGTAGAGACGAAACAGCCCATGGATTATGCCTTGTTGACTAGCCCTGGGAGCACATCACGCAAATAACGCCATCGCGACATCGACGCAGCGGTGCAGGCGATAGCGGCCAGACCGAGGCGCTTCATTGTGCAATGCCACGCTTACCCGAGGGGCTCCACGCATGCGGCCATTCGGTCCGCAGCGTGTCCGTCTTGAAGGTCCGTTGAGCAGAGGACGATGCAGCGGCTGCATGCGACTCAGGCGCGGGTTGCCTTCTAAGCGCAAGCAATGCCTCAATCAGCGCTATCGCCAGCGTTGCGGGCAGCGTTCCAAAGATTAGGATCCAATCTGGAAGAAGCCATCGTTGAAAGATGCATGAGGTCAAAGGCCAGCACGTTGCTCTCTGCTTCACTCATCGGATGGGCATCGCGCTCGTCCTCTTCAGGTACAGTCACCAGTTCAACGACCCTATACAGGTTCGCTTCGCTTATTCCCAACACGCTCGCCCTACCGGGTATGTTGTGTCCATGCGCATATATGGACGCCAGACGCTGGATTGCAGACAATGTCCCGGTCGTGGCGATCCCTGCAAATGTGGCGATTCCACCATATTTTTCCATTTGGTCGTTATCGCCTATATAGCCGAAGAATCCGACCAGGGATGGGGCAAGGGAGGCGATTCCAGTTAACGCTGCAGTTACGCCAACGACATCTGCTACACAGCTTGCAATCTGCTGGCGCGTTAACGCGGGCGGCACGGCACCCACTGATCGGCTTGGTCGGGGATCTCGACAGGCTTGACCAGGGTGCGATGCCGCAGGCGCGTGATCCACTGCCAGTCCAGGCGCTCCACCGTCCGGCACCACGGCGCCAGGACGCCAGGACGCCGGCATCGGTGATCAGGATCGGATGGCTGTGTTCGGGCAACAGCGCGTTGAGGCGTTCAAGAAAGCGATGCTCTGCCTTCGGCGATGCAAGTTCCCGTTCCGGGAACACCTGGTCAGGGTCCGCCCGCCGACCGGCACCGCGGCGCGTAGCACATGCCAGCGGCCATCGCCCTCCAAGCGACACCAATCGACCGCGATCACTGGCGTAGGCGAGCGCACCAGCCAGCGCACCATACCGCCGTACAGGCGCTCGCGTTCGGCGTGCAAGCGTGGGTTGCTCAGCAGTCGGTCCAGCCGCTTGGGCGGCGTACGGAGACGCTCGGCACCTAACCAGCTGCGGGCCAGATCGATCAGCACCAGGCGGCGACCGGCCAACAGTGACGCAACCGCCAGCAGCAGCGTTTGCCGGCGTAGCGCATGCATCGGCGACAGTGCCGAATCCAGGCATCTTTGCAATACTTGGCGCGCGCGCATGGTCTGCGGTCCTCATTGGCGTGGTAACCACGAAGATCGCGCCATGCGCGCACTTTTGCAAACTCAACCCGCTGCAAATCGTTGATTGATGAGAACTAAAGTTGGGGGAACCTCAGCCTCTGGCACCGTTGTTCTTTCAGGGAAAGGCCGGCGAGTTCCATTGCCGTGCCGGCCGGATTGGACGTATCTGCTGCAGGAGGCGCCGGCGTACCTTGGTTGCGAGGACCGTCGCTATTGCCTTGCTCGGCCGAGCCGGCACTCCTGCGAATTATGCGGCGAAACATACAAAGACGCTGCGTGCGCGGCTGGCGGCAGCAGTGGCAATCAGCTGCTGGGTGCGCCGATCGCCTGTGCAAGCCGGTGCGGCAAGAAGGGCCGGCGTGTTTCGATCGCGCATTCGGAAGGCTGGCGCAGCAGAGGCAGGCCACACTGGATGCGGCGCGTGCGGTTGAACGTGCGCCGGCAACGCCGACTGTCCGCTGCTTCGCCGCGCCGGTGTATGCGCGCATACGCCGGGCACCGGGTGTATGCGGCCAAGCAGGGAGGCTTCATTGTGCGTGCACTGCGGCGCTTATCGCAGGGATTCCACGCGTACGGCCATCGGTCCGCGCGTGCCCGCCCTGCAGGTGTCCGTTACGCAGAGGACGATGCAGCAGCATGCAGGTCAGGCTCGGGCTGCCTTTTAAGGTTGAGCAATGCTGTAACCAGCTTGTCCGCATCACAGCCAGCATTGCGTACGATATTCACAAGATCCGGATCCAATATTGACTGGTCCAGCGTTGCCAGATTCATGAGATCCACAGAAATCGCCATTCTCTCATCGTCTTTGATCTCATAGCGATTGCTTTCTTCATCAGGCATCGTGACCAGCTCAGTAGCTCTATGCAGGCACTTTGCGTCTGTTCCCAGCGCTCTCGCTCTGGCTTCTGCATTGGGTCCTTTCGCGTAAGCGGATGCCACGCGGTCGATTGCAAAGAAGGCAGCGGCCGTGGGGATCGCCAATGCGCCGATGATTCCGTATTTTTTCATCTCATCGTTTTTCGAGATAAGGCCAGCCACGCCGATTCCCATCGGGGAAATCGAACCGGATGCAGTTAAACCACCCATGATGCGGGCCGTAAGCGCTACCCGTTTGGCAATACGCTGGCCCGGCGACATGGTCGCGAATCCAAAAACAATCTCAGGACGTACCGGCCGCTGCGGCAGGCCTTGCAGTCGCGCATCGATTTGGGCATGGTCGCGTTCCGGCGAGGACGCAGCAGTGTGTTCGATCTGCGCAAGACCGCTTTCCAGATCGGTCTCTTCTATTTGCCCTGTCGCTCTAGGCGACACGGGCGGCAATGCGGTAGGAAACATGCAGCACCTCGTCAACAGTGGCGGTGCGCGATACTCCAATCGCACACCAGCAGTGTTTCGCCGACACCCGAAGATGCAGCTCTCCTGGCGAAACATGCGCGTAACTGAGGGGCGCATCACAGTTCGTCATTGATGCTCTGCACCGCGCCGCTCTGTCACTGGTTGCCTAGCACGCTGAAGGCTGGATCGCGCGCGTCGTGGTGCCGTAAGCGCATGATCCCGGACGAGACGAAACAGCCGATGGGTCGTGCCTCGTTGGCTAGTGCTGGTAGCGGATCAACGCAAGCAACGCCACCGCTGCAGCGTTGGGGTGGCGCGGACGACAGCCGCCAGGCCGGGGCGCTTCATGGCGTGTGCACGGCGGCGCTTGTCGCAGGGGGCTCCACGCATGCGGCCATCGGGCCGCAGCGTGTGCGTCTTGCAGGTCCTTTACGCTGAGGACGATGCCGCGGCATGTGACTCACGCGCAGACTGCCTTCTAAACGCAAGCAATGCATCAATCAGCGCGTCCGCATCTTCGCCAGCGTTGCGGGCGGCGTTCCAAAGGCCTGGATCCACTCTGGAAGGGGGTAACGTTGCCAGATTCTTGAGGTCCATGGCTAGGCTGTTGTTCTCCCCTTCTCTCATCAGATGGGCGGCGCGTTCGTGCTCATCAGGCACCGTAACCAATTCAACGGCTCTATCCAGGCACGCTCGGCTTGTTCCCAACGCGCTCGCCCTACCGGTTATATTGTGTCCATGCGCATATTTGGACGCCCTGCGTTGGATTACCGTCAGTGCTACGGTCGTGGTAAACCCTGCCAATGTGGCGATTCCGCCGTATTTAGCAACCTGGTGTTTATCCAATATCAAGCCGAAGAATCCGACGAGGGGTGGGGCAAGCAAGGCGATTCCAACAACAGCGGCGGTGGCGCCAGCGACGTTTGCTACATGTTCCGCGATCCGCTGGCCGGTTGTGCAGCGGCCTGACAGGCACGGGACGTGCCGGCCGCTGTGGCAGGTCTTGCAACCGCGCATCGACTTGGGCGCTGGCGTGCTGCGGCGAAGGAGCGTCATTGCGCGCGGCCTGCGCTAGACCCATTTCCAGATCGATCTCTTCCCTTCTCACTCTGGGCGACATGGTCGGCAATGCGGCAGGCTGCATGGAACACCTCCTCAACAGTGGTCGATGTACCAGTATTTCGACCGAACCTCACGGTCCTTCGCCGATACACGAAAATTACGTTCCGTTGACGAAACAGTTGAACCGCGGCGACTGCCCAGGAGGCGCCCGTGTTCGAGACGATGGTGCCATCTGCGCAAAGGCGCCGACGTGACTCTCCAACGGCCATCGAGCGGACGGTGCGCAGGATGTTCGAGGCCAAAACCACTATCCGTGGCAGTGGGCGGCGATCAAGTCCATCGCCCAGACGCAGCGTTGCCAGGGTGCGCCAGGCGAGCGCAACTGAACCGCCCCGGGAATCCCGGAGGCTCCATTACTTGAGAAGACCTGATTAGCCCTGACCCTCAGCCAATAGTCGCAGGATCTGCGCCATGCTGGGTAGAGGCTGGCGCCACCTGAAAGCCGACGAGGTGGCGTGATGAGCATCAATGCCGTGTAGTTCCAGCCTGGATTGTCGATGTCCCAGTTCATCGCATGGTACGGCACCGAGGCCAAGTGTTATCGCACTTTGTACAAGTGACGTTGGCCGCAGGGTTTCCGTTGTCCGTCCTGTGCCGGACGGACTCGGTCGCGTTTCAAGCGCGGCGCGGCGATCTACTACCAGTGCTGCGCCTGCCACCATCAAACCACCTTGATGGCCGGCACGATGTTCGAAGGAACCAAGCTGCCGCTGCGCACCTGGATGCTGGCCTTGCACCTGTTGACGGCAACCAAGACCAATCTGGCGGCGCTGGAGTTGATGCGCCATCTGGGCGTCAACTACAAGACCGCCTGGCGGATGAAGCACAAGATCATGCAGGCCATGGCAGAGCGCGAGGCCACGCGCACACTCAGCGGGTTCGTGCAGATCGACGATGCTTACATGGGCGGGGAGCGCAACGGCGGCAAAGCCGGACGCGGATCGGAGAACAAACAGCCGTTCCTGGTTGCCGTGCAGACCGATGCGACCTTCGCTGCGCCGAGCTTTGCGGTGATCGAGCCGGTGCGCAGTTTCGACAACGCCTCGCTGCAGGATTGGACCGCGCGTCGCCTGGCGCCGGAGTGCGAGGTCTACACCGATGGACTGGCCTGCTTCCGTCGGCTGGAAGACGCCGGGCACGCGCATACGACACTGGACACCGGCGGAGGGCGGGCGGCGACTGAAGCGCCTGGCGCGCGCTGGGTCAACGTCGTGCTGGGCAACCTCAAACGCGCAATCAGCGGCGTGTATCACGCCATCGCGCAGAGCAAATACGCAAGGCGCTACCTGGCCGAAGCCGCCTATCGTTTTAACCGCCGATTCCGCTTGCGCGAGATGCTGCCGCGACTCGCAACTTCCATGATGCGTTGCAAGCCTTGCCCAGAGCCGGTTCTGCGTGCGGCAAGCAATTTTCATGGCTGAGGGTCAGGGCTAATCAGGAGACCTTATGTGCGACCCTACCTATACGACACCGGATGGCGTATTGTCGGACGCACTGCCCAACGCGCCGATCTCTGGTGACTGGTTTCACGATCAGTTCGTCATGCTGGTCAACAATGCCTATCCCGCGATCGGCAGCGCCGCCAGCATCAACGAGCAAGCGGAAAAGTGACGCAGCGCAATCCTGCCGGTCCGCTAGCGGCAGGTACCCGAGTTGGTTGCCAGAGCACGGCGGCGGCCGTAGCGCAATGACTCGGCATGGCGTAGGTAGATGGCGGATCGCATCAGGCCGGTAGTGCCAGCGACGCGATCCGTTGGTTTTCCATTGTCGTAAGTTGCGGCACTGGCGATGGCGGCGGTTCGGCCGCCATCGCCGATTGCACGCGCATCGAGCCTCTGCGCTGCCGGCGGCAACGCGGCGCATGCGCCGGTGACGCGCGTTGGCCACCGATGGCGCAGCAGGCGCGTATGGATGGCATGCCGGCAAGCGCCCTGAACGCCGGGCTGTACGCCAGCCGGGCGAGCCGCTAGGCTTCGGGCATGAGCGCCAAAGCCGATTTCATCGCATTGAACCTGTGCGTGCTGACCGTGTCGGACACGCGCAGCCTGGCCGAAGACAGCTCCGGCGATTATCTGGTGTCGGTGCTCGGCGAGGCCGGCCACCGCCTGTATGCGCGCGAGCTGCTGCCCGACGACCGCTACCGGATGCGCGCGGTGGTGTCGGCCTGGATCGCCGCCCCGCAGGTCGACGGCATCCTGGTCACCGGCGGCACCGGCTTCACCGGCCGCGACTCCACCCCCGAAGCGCTGCTGCCGCTGCTGGACAAGCAGATGCCCGGGTTCGGCGAGCTGTTCCGGGCGATCAGCTTCGAGGAGATCGGCACCTCTTCGCTGCAGTCGCGCGCCTTCGCCGGCCTGGCCAATGCCACCTTCGTGTTCTGCCTGCCCGGCTCGACCTCGGCCTGCCGTACCGCCTGGGAAAGGATCGTCGCCGCGCAGCTCGACGCGCGCACCCGGCCGTGCAACCTGGCTACGCTGCGCCCACGCTTGAAGGAATGACCTGGAACCGCGTATGCCCCTGGACACCACCCTGCGCCTGCTGGCCAAGGCCAGCGGCATGACCGCGGCGGACATCGCCGCCGCCATCCCGCGCGCCGGCGCGGCCACGGTCAAGGCCTGGCTGGCCGGCGAAAAGATGCCCGGCCGCGATCAGCTCAACGCGCTGGCGCGCACTTTCGGCGTTCCCGCCGGCGCGCTGCTCGGCGAACTGGCCAGCCAACTCGACCCGGCCCGCACCCGCGGCGAACACGATCTATTGCAGGCCTACCGCACGCTCGACAGCCGCCAACAGGGCGCGCTGCTGGAAGTGGCGCGCAGCATGGCCGGCACCCGCACGAGACGCAGCAAATGAGCAAACTCAAACGCAAGCAGTACCAGGCATTGATGCAACCGCTGCAACTGGAACTGGCGGCACTGGCGCAGGCGCTGCAGCACAGCGGCGAACGCGCGCTGGTGCTGTTCGAAGGCCGCGACACCGCCGGCAAGGGCGGCGCGATCCAGGCCATCGCCGAACATCTGAACCCGCGCCAGTGCCGGGTGGTGGCGCTGCCCAAGCCAACCGACCGCGAAAGCACGCAGTGGTATTTCCAGCGCTACGCCACGCATTTGCCGGCCGCCGGCGAGATGGTGCTGATGGACCGCAGCTGGTACAACCGCGCCGGGGTGGAGCGGGTCATGGGCTATTGCAGCGACGCGCAATACCAGGCATTCCTGCGCCAGGCGCCGCTGTTCGAGCAATTGCTGGTCGACGACGGCATCCGCCTGTTCAAGTACTGGTTGTGCGTGGATCAGGACCAGCAGGAAAAGCGCTTCGCCGAACGCTTGCACGATCCTCTGAAGGGCTGGAAGCTATCGCCGGTGGACCTGCAGTCGCGCGCCCAGTACGCCGACTACACCCGCGCCCGCGAGGCGATGCTGGATGCCACCCACCGCGACCAGGCGCCGTGGACCCTGGTCGATTTCAACGACCAGAAGCGCGGCCGCCTGACCCTGATCCGGCATCTGCTCGACCAGTTGCCCGACACCCCGCTGCAGGAGCCGGACCTGGAACTGCCGCCGCTGAAGCACAAGCCGCGCAAGGAAAAGTTTGGCGTGCTGCAGCCGATCGCGTCGTATCCGGTTTGAGGCCGGGACTCGGGACTCGGGACTCGGGACTCGATGGTGCAGCATGCAACCGACAGTGCACAGGTTTTCTGTAGGAGCGGCTTCAGCCCCGACCGGACGCCTCCGCAAAGACACTGCCGGATTGAAACCCCTTCTGCAGCGACATGCGGTGGTATGGGAGGGACTTCAGTCCCGACGCGCTACCGGTAGGGTCGGGACTAGGGACTCGATGGTGCAGCATGCAACCGACGGTGCACGGGTTTTCTGTAGGAGCGGCTTCAGCCGCGACCGGACGCCTCCGCAAAGACACTGCCGGATTGAAACCTCTTCTGCAGCGACATGCGGTGGTGTGGGAGGGACTTCAGTCCCGACGCGCTACCGCTAAGGCCTCGTCGGGACTGAAGTCCCTCCCACAGCGAGACGCAAAGATTTCCGAGGCGTCACCCGATCGCGAAGCCCGCCGCCACCGGCGCCGGCCAGGGCGCGCGCAGCACCTGCTCGACCCGTGCCGCCGGCGGGCCGTGCTGCAGCCACTCGGCCAGCGCCTCCAGTGCCGCGGCCTCGCCAGCGGCGACGACCTCGACGCGGCCATCGGCCAGATTCCGCGCGTATCCATCCAGCCCCAACGCCAGCGCACGTTCGCGGGTGGCGGCGCGGAAATACACGCCCTGCACCCGGCCGGCGACCAGGAAGCGGGCGGACGCCATCAGCCCGGGGCCTTCGTCTGGCCGGCGACCTTGCCGCCCGCCGCGGCGATCGCCGCCTCGATGTCGTGCGCATTGACCGGCCCCAGAAACTGCTTGGCGACCTTGCCGTCCGGGGCGATCAGATAGGTCATCGGCAACCCGCGCGGGGTGGCGAAATCGGCCGGCGGCGCGTAGGTGTCGAGGATCGCCACCGGGTAGGCCACCGGGTGCTCCTTCAGGAACGCCTGCATCTCCGCCGGCTCGATGTCCTCGTAGGCCAGGCCCACCACTTCGATGTTGTCGCGCATCACGTGCAACGCCGACAACTCCGGCATTTCCTTCAGGCACGGCGCGCACCAGGTGGCCCAGAAATTCACTACCACCCACTGCCCTCGATGCGCGGCCAGGTCGTAGTCGCTGCCGTCCACCGCCTTCACCTTCAGCATCGGCTGCGGCCGGGTTTCCTGGACCACGTTCGGTCCTTCGCCAGCGGCGGGTGCGGTCGGCGCAGCGGGCGCCGTTGGCGCCGCCGGGGCGGCAGGAGCGGCAGGCGCCGACGCGCCCGGCGCGGCGCCGGCGGCCGGCGCAGGATGCCGATCGCAGCCCGCCAGCAGCGCAGCAGTGGCGAACAACGGGAAGAGGATGCGCAGGGTCATGCGAGGTCTCCGATATCGGTGTAAAGATCGCCGACGCGACGTTTCAGCACGTCGCGCAGCGGCATGCGCAATTCGTCCAGCGCGCGCCATGCCGCCTGCCCCAGCGCGTCGTCGCGGCACGGCAGGTAGGCTTCGGCGATCGGGATGCGCAACTGGCAATTTTCATAGAGTTCGGTCAGCGGCACGTCGGCCAGGTCGCGCGCCAGCAGCCATTCGCCATGCGCAGCACGGCTGAGCAGGCGGCTGCGCTCCAGTTCGCACAGCAGTTCCTGCACCAGCGAATCGGTCAGCATCGGCTCCAGCTGCAGGATCCGGTCCTCGTGCAGGCCATGGCCGTCCTTGCGCGCCTGCGCGAAGCGCCCGAGCAGGCGCAGCAAGCCGTAGATCTCGTAGCCGGCCGGCAGCCGCATCGACGCCGGCTGGTAGCGGAAGGCGGCGATCGAGGACGCCAGCGAGGCGCCGAGCAGGATCCCGATCCAGCTCAGATAGATCCACAGCAGGAAGATCGGCACGAACGCGACCGTGCCGTAGATGCGCTGGTAGGACTGGAAGCTGCCCAGGTACAGGCTCAGCCCCCACTTCACCAGTTCCAGCAGGGCCACCGCCAGCAGCGCGCCTGGCACCGCGTGGCGCAGCTTGACCGTATGGTGCGGCACCACCCGGTACACCAGGGTGATGCAGACAAACTCGATCAGCACCGGCGCCAGGCCGAGCACCATGTGCGCCAGCAGCCGGCCTTCGCTGGTGCGGAACAGCGGCAACGCGAAGAACCGCGCCGACGCTGCCAGCGACGCCGCGGCCAGCAGCGCACCCAGGGTCAGCACCGTCCAGTACACCAGGAAGCGGGTCAGCCGCGGCCGCGCCGAGACCACCCGCCAGATCCGGTTGAAGGTCTGCTCGACGCTGTTCAAGGTGATCAGCAGCGACACCATCAGCGCGATGGTCCCGGCGCTGGTCAGCTGCCCGGCGCTGGCCGAGAACTGGCGCAGATAGGCCTCCACCGAGCGCGCCGCGGCCGGCACGAAGTTGGAGAAGATGTAGTCGCTGAGCTGGTCGCTCCAGCGGTCGAACACCGGAAACGCCGACAGCACGCCGAACACCACCATCGCCAGCGGCACCAGCGCGAAGATTGTGGTGTAGGCCAGCGACGCGGCGGCCTGGAACAGGCGGTCGTCGAGGAAGCGCCGCCACAGGAAGCCGGCGAAGCTGCGCAT
Source organism: Xanthomonas translucens pv. undulosa (assembly GCF_017301775.1). Taxonomy (NCBI): domain Bacteria; kingdom Pseudomonadati; phylum Pseudomonadota; class Gammaproteobacteria; order Lysobacterales; family Lysobacteraceae; genus Xanthomonas; species Xanthomonas translucens. Next base: position 3,660,825 of record NZ_CP063993.1, on the reverse strand, counting down.
CCGCGCGCGGTCGCGCACTCGCTCCGTCCAGAGATTGACCGTGTCCAAAGGCTGCATCGGCCAAGGGTACCCGATGCGCACGGATGCCGGCATCGCCGATACTGGCGGCCGTTCTGGTGCAAGCAAGCGAGGGCCGCATGGCCGAGATCCTGGTCCTGTACTACAGCCGTGGCGGTTCGGTGGCGCGCCTGGCGCGGCAGATCGCGCGCGGCGTCGGCGAAGTGCCCGGCATGGCCGCGCGCCTGCGCACGGTGCCGCCGGTGGCCGCGGTCACCCAGGCCAGCGCGCCGCCGGTCCCCGACAGCGGCGCGCCGTATGTGGACGCCAGCGACCTGCGCGACTGCGTCGGCCTGGCCCTGGGCAGCCCGACCCGGTTCGGCAACATGGCTGCGCCGGTCAAGCACTTCATCGACGGGCTCGGCGCCGAATGGGCCAGCGCCACCCTGGCCGGCAAGCCGGCGGCGGTGTTCACCTCCACCGCCTCGCTGCACGGCGGCCAGGAAGCCACGCTGCTGTCGATGCATCTGCCGCTGCTGCACCACGGCTGCGTGATCGTCGGCATTCCCTATACCGAACCGCTGCTCAGCAGTACGCGCAGCGGCGGCACCCCGTACGGCGCCAGCCATGTCGCCGGCGCCGACGACGACCCGCAACCCAGCGAGGAAGAAGCGCAGCTGGCACGCGCACTGGGGCGGCGCCTGGCCGGCATCGCGCAACGCCTGGCGGCGCCGTGAGCACCGCCCGCCTGCGTGACGCGCTGGCCGCCACGCTGCTGTTCCTGGCACTGCTGTACGCGGCCTGGTTCCACGACGACCGCCACCGCCTCGCCGCGCTGCTGGTGTTCGCGCTGCCGCCGCTGCTGCTGGCGATCGGCGTGCTGCGCGGCGCGGCGGTGGCGCGCTTCTGGGCCGGCGTGTTCGGGCTGTTCTGGTTCAGCCACGGGGTGATGGCCGCCTGGAGCCATCCGCCGCAGCGCGCCTACGCCTGGGCCGAACTGCTGCTGGCGCTGCTGGCGATCGGCCTGTCCAGCGCACCGGGCCTGCGCGCGCGTTTCGCCCGCAAGCGCGGCGCCAAGCCGCCCGGCGGCGACAGGCCCTGAGCGGCCGGCGCCGGCCTGCCGGGTATCATGGCGGTCTCGCGCGACCGTGGCCGCGCCCCGTCATGCTCTAGGAACCGGCAATGGAAGAACTCCTGATCGTCACCACCGGCGGCACGATCGACAAGATCTATTTCGACGACAAGTCCGACTACCAGATCGGCGATCCGCAAATCGGCCAGATCCTCAAGGAACTGGGCGTGACCTTCCGCTTCACGGTGATCCCGATCATCCGCAAGGACTCGCTGCACATCACCGACGAAGACCGCGAGCTGATCCGCGCTACCGTCGCCGCGCAGTCCGCGCGCCACGTGCTGCTGACCCACGGCACCGACTCCATGGTGCAGACCGGCAAGGTGCTGCAGACGATCCCGGACAAGACCATCGTGATGACCGGTGCGCTGAACCCGGCGCGGTTCCGCGGCTCCGACGCGGAATTCAACATCGGTTGCGCGGTCGGTGCGGTGCAGTCGCTGCCGGCCGGGGTCTACATCGCCATGAACGGGCAGATCTGGGACCCGCAGAAGGTCCGCAAGAACGTGGCCGCGAACCGCTTCGAACCCGCCTGAGCCGCCATGTCCAAGGCCACCCGTGCCACCCGCGCGTTGGACGCGGCCGGCGTCGCCTATCGCCTGCATCCCTACGACTACGCAGCCGAAGCCGGCGCCAAGGGCCTGCAGGCGGCACAAGCGCTCGGCCTGCCGCCGGCACGGGTGCTGAAGAGCCTGATGGCGTGGATCGACAACAACGCCGTGTGCGTGGTCGTGCCCTCCGATCGCCGCGTGCAGCTCAAGAAGCTCGCCGCGGCCGGCGCCGGCAAGTCGGCGCGGATGATGGAGGCGGCCGAGGCCGAGCGCCGCAGCGGCTACAAGGTCGGCGGCATCAGTCCGCTGGGCCAGCAGCGGCCGGCGCCGGTGCTGGTCGAGCAGTCGGCGCTGGCCCCGGGCAGCGTGTGGTTCAACGCCGGGCAGCGCGGCTTGCTGCTGGAAATCGACGCCGCACGATTGCTCGACGTGCTACAGGCGCGCGCCTGCGACCTGTGCGAATGAGGCCGCTCAGTAGCTGGCGGTCACGCCCACCCCGGCCACGGCGGTGACTGCCTTCACCCGCACGTAGTAAGTGCCGGCAGGCAGGTTGAGCGTGCAGCTCTCGGCATTGGCCGCGGCGATCGAGCGGCAACCGTACAGCGTATCGGTCGGCAGGCTGCCGCCGCGCAGGGACAGGTCGGCGTTGCCGCTGCCGCCGGCCAGAGACAGCTTCAGCCAGGGCGTGCCGGCCGGTACGCTGACCTGGTAGTACAGCGAGGTCCCCGCCTTCAGCGCCAGGTTGCCCAACGGCACGCCGCGGACCAGGGTCTGCGCCTTCAGCGTGGCCGCCACCGCCGCGCCGGCATTAACCAGGCCCGCACCGCAACCCGGCGTGCAGGCTACCGGCAATGCACTGGCGGTCGCCTTCAAGCGCGCCTCCAGCAGCGCCGGGGTCAGCGGGTTCAACGATGCCGACAGCACCAGCGCGGCCACGCCGGCCACATGCGGCGCCGCCATCGAGGTGCCGCTGTAGGACGCGTAGCCGGCCGCGGCCGGGGCCAGGTTGCCGGCATTGAGGGTGGACAGGATGCCCTGTCCCGGCGCGGCGACATCCACCCCGGCGCCGTAATTGGCAGCACGTTCGCGGCCAGGTCCGGATGCGCGGTGATGCCAGTGTCGATCACCGCTACCACCACACCCTTGCCGCTGGTCACGTCCCAGGCGGGGCGCACATTGATCGCGGCCGATGTGGTGCCGAACGCCCACTGCTGCGACAGGCCCGGATCGTTCGGCACCAGCGTCGGCCGCAACAGCAGGTCCACTTCCACGCTTTTCACCGCCGGATCGGCGGCCAGACGGCGCATCAGTGTCTCGGCCTCGACCCGGTCCAGCGTGCGGTCGGCGCCGACCACATCGGCGCCGGTCGCCAGGCGCCGCAGCGCGGCCAGGCCGAGCGCGCGCCGACAGCGCGGAACCGACGCCGTCGCGGTAGGTGACGATGAAACGCTGCGGATTCGGCATCGATGCCAAACCCTGCAGGGCGATCTCACCGGCAGCGGCGCTGCCGGCGCAGGCCGCCAGCAGCATGGCGGAGACGATCGCGGCGCGGCGGCCACGGCAAGACAATGCACGCTTGGACATCGGACGTTCCCCTGTAACGCATGGCGCAGTCGGCCGTGCCTGGCGCCGGGCGGGACACCGCGAAGCGCGATGGGGCCGCGCCAGCATCGCCGCCGCAACCGCTACTACGGTCCTACGTCTCGGATATCGGCACTGCCGGCAGCCAGTGCAGGGGCGCGCGCGCCCAATGTCGCGATCTGGAACAATCCGCCGCTTCGTAGTGCGGACTGCATCGACAGATTTCTTGGCAGACAGCGGCGGCACTGCCGACCAGGCAAAGAAAAACCCCGCGCCGAGGCGCGGGGCTGTGTTCGCTGTGACGTCCGGGCGTCCTGCCCTGCGCTGCGCGGCATCGACCGACGCTTGCGCGGCACCGCCATCCAGGCGAGCGCCACGCTGCCGCGGACGGATCAGTAGTTCGCGGTCAGGGTGACGCCCGAGAACGTGCTGTACGCCTTGAGCCGCACGTAGTAGGTGCCGGCGCTGGGCGAATTGAAGGTGCAGGTCTCGTTGTTGCCGTTGAGATAGGGCCGGCAGCCGTAGCTGCTGTCGGTCGGCGCACTGCCCAGACGCACGTACAGATCCGCATCGCCGCTGCCGCCGGAGATGCTCACGCTCAGCGAACTGGACCCGGACGGCACCGTCACCGTGTAGTTCAGCTCCCCGTCGCTGCTGGCGCCCAGCCCGCTGACCGGCACGCCATCCTGCAGCGTGTTGCCGCTGGGCGGCGTGCTGCCGCCGCCGCCCAGCGCGGCGGTCACCGCGGCGTTGGCGTCGAGCAGGCCGGCGCCGCAGCCCTGCGAGCAGGAGAAGCTGGCCGCGGTAGTCTTGATGGTGCTTTCCACCTGCGCCGGGGTCAGCGGGCTCGGGGCGACCGACTGCATCAGCGCGACCACGCCGGCCACGTGCGGCGTCGCCATCGAGGTGCCGTTGTAGCTGGCGTAGCTCGGGTTGCCCGGAGTGGTGGTGCCGTCGTTGAGCGTGGACAGGATGCTCGAGCCCGGCGCGGAGATGTCGATGCCGCTGCCGTAGTTCGAGTAACTGGCCTTGGCCCGCGAGGAGGTGGTCGCGGCCACTGAGATCACGTTGGCGCAGTTGGCCGGCGACGAGGTGGAGACGTTGGCCGAACGATTGCCGGCCGCCACCACCACGGTGGTGCCGCGGCCGACCGCAGCGTTGATCGCATTCTGGTAGGTGGTCGAGCACGTGCCGCTGCCGCCCAGCGACATGTTGATCACTTCGGCCGGGGTGGTGTTGGCCGGCACGCCGCTGACGGTGCCGCCGGACGCCCAGGTGATCGCGTCGGCGATGTCGGAGGTGTAGCCGCCACACCTGCCGAGCGCGCGCACCGGCAGGATCTTGGCATTGAACGCGATACCGGCCACGCCGGTGCTGTTGTGGGTCACCGCGGCGATGGTGCCGGCCACATGCGTGCCGTGCCAGCTGGAATTGGTGGCCGGCGAACCGGAATAGCACGCGTTGGCCGCGGTCCAGTCGCCCTGGTCGGCCGGATCGCTGTCGCGGCCGTTGCCGTCGCGCGCCATGTCCGCATCGCTGACGAAATCGTAGCCCTGCAGGATGTTGGCATTGAGGTCGGGATGGCTGGTGATGCCGGTATCGATCACCGCCACGACCACGCCGGTGCCGGTGGCCTGATCCCAGGCCGGGCGTACGTTGATGCCCGCGCTGGTGGTACCGAAGGCCCACTGGTTGGACAGGCTGGGATCGTTCGGGGTCAGCGCGATTTTCATGAGCTGATCGATTTCGACGGACTCGACATTCGGATCGGCGGCCAGCTGGCGCATCAGCGCCTCGGCCTCGGTGCGGTCCAACGGCCGGTCGGCCTTGATCACCTCCGAGCCGACCGCCAGGCGGCGCAGGCTGGTCAGCCCCAGCGCGCGGCCGTTCTTGGCCGGCATCGCTGCGGCGACCGATTGCAGCGTCGCGCGCAACGACGGCGAAGTGGCGGCGGCACTTGCGCTGGCGACGGAGGCAGCGTGTTTGGTCTTGACGATGAAACGTTGCACGGTCGGCTCGGCGGACAGGCCGGAGAGGTTGACGTCGCCAGCGAATGCCGGCGTCGCCAGCAACAGCGAGGTCAATGCGGACGCTCCAAGCACGATCAGCCAAGGACGCTGGCGCGAACCACGTTGCGAAATATCGGACATTCGAAACTTCCTTTTCGTTGATTGCCACCTGACGGCGATTTTTCGCGCTGCGCATGCCAGAACAGGCACGGACTCCGAATGCAGCGCGATTCCCAGGCCGGCCCACTGTTGCCAGCCGTTCATCCAACGCTATCTCAATACAGGCGCGTATGGACGGAGTATTGATCGTCCAAAATCAATAAACGTGACGAAAATCAAAATATTGTGCGTCGTCCACTTCGCTTTTCGCGACAAGGCGATGCACGAACTTGAGACAGTTACTGAGAATTCCTGTATGGCGCGGCGTGATCACGCGCGACACAGGATCGGCCTGGGCCGGACAATCGTGTCTTGGCTACCGGCGCCGCGGGGCTGACACGCCCGCGGCGGCAACGCCGGGGTGCGGCGCGCTTGCGCAAGGAAGATCGACGCTGGGCGCAGCGGTTGCCACGTCCAGCTCGGCGCCCGCCAGTGGCGGCGGGCGAAGAACGCCGGGACTCAACCCAGCCGCAGCAGCCAGCCGTGGCGGTCGGCCACGCGGCCGTACTGGATGTCGGTCAGTTCCTGGCGCAGCGACAGCGTCACCGGGCCGGCCGGCGCGGCCAGATCGCCAACCGCGAAGTCCTTGCCCTTCAACTGGCCGATCGGGGTCACCACGGCGGCGGTGCCGCAGGCGAAGATCTCGGCGATCTCGCCCGAGGCCACGCCCTCGCGCCATTCGTCGATGCTCACCTGGCGCTCGACCACCTGCATACCGCGATCGCGTGCCAGCTGCAGGATGCTGTCGCGGGTGATGCCCTCGAGGATGCTGCCGGACAGCGCCGGAGTGACCAGGCTGCCGTCGCGCATCACCAGGAACACGTTCATGCCGCCCAGCTCTTCCAGGTACTTGCCCTCGACCGGGTCCAGGAACAGCACCTGCGAGCAGCCCTGCGCCTGCGCCTGCTGCTGCGGCAGCAGCGAAGCGGCGTAATTGCCGCCGCACTTGGCCGCGCCGGTGCCGCCCTTGGCCGCGCGCGCATAGTCGGTGGACAGCCAGATCGCCACCGGCGCCACGCCCTTGGCGAAGTAGGCGCCGGCCGGGCTGGCGATGACGTAGTAGCCGGCCTTCTGCGCCGCGCGCACGCCAAGGAACGCCTCGTTGGCGATCATGAAGGGGCGGAAATACAGGCTGGTCTCCGGCGCCGACGGCACCCACGCGGCATCGACCGCGATCAGCTGGCGCAGCGATTCGACGAACAGGTCCACCGGCAGGTCCGGCAGCGCCAGGCGCTGCGCCGAGCGCTGCAGGCGCCTGCCGTTGGCGTCCGGACGGAAGGCCCAGATCGAACCGTCGGCATGGCGGTAGGCCTTGATGCCCTCGAAGATCTCCTGGCCGTAGTGCAGCACCGAGGCCGCCGGATCCAGCGCCAGCGGGCCGTAGGCGCGGACCTGGGCATCGTGCCAGCCCTGCTCGCGGTCCCATTCGATGGCGACCATGTGATCGGTGAAGGAGTTGCCGAAGCCCGGCGCGGCGAGGATCTGCGCGCGCTCGTCGGCGCTGCGCGCGGTGGTGGACGGGATCAGGCGGAACTGCGAAGACGGCTCGGTAGCGGACACCGGGGTTTCCTGTGGTAGTCGAGGGAGGGCCGTGCCGATGCATCATCCGAGCGCAGCGGCGGCGCCCTGTGCCGGCCCCAGGTCGCGCAGTCGCGCGGGTCAGAGCATGCCGGTTTCGAGGCGCGCGGCCTCGGACATCATATGCCGGCCCCACGGCGGATCGAACACCAGTTCGACATCGGCCTCGGCGATGGTCGGGATCAACTCCAGCTTGCTGCGCACGTCATCGACCAGTATCTCGCCCATGCCGCAGCCCGGCGCAGTCAGCGTCATCTTCACCTCGACCATGCGCTGGCCGTCCTCGCGCGGCTGCACGCCGACCTCATAGACCAGGCCCAGATCGACGATGTTGAACGGGATCTCCGGATCGAAGCAGGTGCGCAACTGCTGCCAGATCAGCGCCTCGACCTGCTCGTCGCTGGCGCCTTCCGGCAGGTCCAGGCCAGGCGGCGGCTCCTTGCCGATCGCATCGCCGTCCTTGCCGGCGATGCGGAAAAGGTTGCCCTCCACGAACACCGTATAGCTGCCGCCCAGCGCCTGGGTGATATAGCCGTAGCTGCCGGCCGGCAGGGTCACCGCGTCGCCCTGCGGCACCATCACCGCGGCGCAATCGCGTTCGAATTGGACAGGTTCGCTGCTGCGTGAGTACATGGGGGCGATATGGGGGCAGGCCCCGCCGGTGCAAGTCGCCCAGTTTATCCGAGTGCGCGGGGAACGCGCTGGAGGGTATCCTGTGCCGATTCTCCGGGAACATCGCATGCCGCCCTCCTCCACGCCGGCCAGGACCTCGCACTGGCTATGGCCCTTGCTGCTGTGCCTGGGCTGTTTTACCGCCCTGATCGCCTGGATGCTGATCGCATTGAGCCTGGGCCACCAATCCGGCTGGATGGCGGTGCTGGTGGCGCTGGAGGTCGCGTGGATGCTGCGCCTGGGCAGGCTGCCGCGCGGCAAGCTGCGCATCGCCGTGGCGGTGCTCGCCACCGCACTGGTGATCATCGCCGCCAACTGGGGCATCGCCGCCGCGCACGTAGGTGCCGGGCTGGGCCTGGATGCGTGGGATTCGTCGCTGAAACTGGGCGCGCGCTACGCGTGGACGCTGACCGTGCTGGCCAACCGCCCCGGCGACGTGCTGTGGCTGGTCATTGGCCTGATCGTGGCCTACTTCAGCGGGCGTTGAGGGGGCTGGTCGCGGCTGAAGCCGCTCCTACAGGGGGTGTAGGAGCGGCTTCAGCCGCGACAGCATCCATGGCGCCGCCTCAATGCCCGCCGTCCAGCGCCTTCAATTCGCTGACCAGCGCGCCGGCCGCCTCGGCGCCGTCGCCGTACAGCATGCGCGTGTTGTCGGCGTAGAACAGCGCGTTCTCGATCCCGGCAAAGCCCGTGCCCTTGCCGCGCTTGATCACCACCACGTTCCTGGAATTGACCACGTCCAGGATCGGCATGCCGAAGATCGGGCTGGCCGGATCGGTCTTGGCGACCGGGTTGACCACGTCGTTGGCGCCGATCACCAGCGACACGTCGGTGCTGGGGAACTCCGGATTGATGTCGTCCATGTCGGCGATCAGGTCGTAGGGCACGCCGGCCTCGGCCAGCAGCACGTTCATGTGCCCGGGCATGCGCCCGGCCACCGGGTGGATCGCGAACTTGACCTTGACCCCGCGCTCGATCAGCCGCTGCGCCAGCTCCCAGATCTTGTGCTGCGCCTGCGCCACCGCCATGCCGTAGCCGGGCACGATGACCACGCGCTCGGCGTAGGCCATCATCGCCGCCACGTCGCCAGCCTCGATGGGTTTTTGCGCGCCGCTGATCTCCTGCGCCCGGCCGCCGCCGCCGAAGTTGGAGAACAGCACGCCGCTGATCGGCCGGTTCATCGCCTTGGCCATCAGCCGGGTCAGCAGGATGCCGGCCGCGCCGACCATCATGCCGGCGATGATCAGCGCCTCGTTGCCCAGCACGTAGCCCTCGAACGCCACCGCCAGACCGGTGAAGGCGTTGTACAGCGAGATCACCACCGGCATGTCGGCGCCGCCGATCGGCAGCGTCATCAGCACGCCCAGCGCCAGCGCGACCGCGAAGAAGGCCACGATCGCCAGCGGGCTGAGCCCGATCGCGGCCCAGGCGCCCAGGCCCAGCATCGCCACGAACACCAGCAGGTTGAACGCCTGCTGGCCGGGAAAGGTGACGCGCTTGTCCAGCCGCCCATCGAGCTTGGCCCAGGCGATGACCGAACCGGACAGCGAGATGGCGCCGATCGCCGAGCCGACGATGGCCAGCGCCAGCGTGGTCGCGTCGGGCTGGCGCGCGGCCAGCGCGGCGATCGCGCGCTCGCTCCAGTGCGAGGTGTCGCGGTGCGCCAGGAACGAGAAACGCAGCAGTTCCACCGCGCCGATCGCCGCCGCCGAGCCGCCGCCCATGCCGTTGTACAGCGCGACCATCTGCGGCATGTCGGTGATGGCGACCTTCTTGGCCGAGAACCAGGCCGCGCCGGTGCCGATCGCGATCGCCAGCAGGATCAACGGCAAGTTGTGCAGGCCGGGCAGCAGGAACGTTGCCGCGGTCGCCAGCAGCATGCCGAACCCGGCCCAATGGATACCGCTGCGCGCGGTCCTGGGCGAGGCCATGCGCTGCAGGCCGAGCAGGAACAGGGTGGCGGCCACCAGGTAGCTGGTCTTCACCAGCCAGGACAAGGTCTCGGCAGCGGTCAGGGTCACGGCTTGGACTCCGGCTTCTTGCTGGACTTGAACATCTCCAGCATGCGCTCGGTGACCACGTAGCCGCCGGCCGCGTTGCCGGCGCCGAGCAGCACGGCGAGGAAGCCCACCGCCTTCTCCAGCGTGGTGTCGGCATGGCCGAGCACCACCATCGCGCCGATCAGCACGATGCCGTGGATGAAGTTGGAACCGGACATCAGCGGGGTATGCAGGATCACCGGCACCCGCGAGATGATCACATGCCCGGCGATGGCCGCCAGCATGAAAATGTACAAGGCCACGAAACCGTCGTTCATTCTCGCTTCTCCCGGGCGCCGCGCCCGACCGCCGCAATCATAACCGGCTGCTGAATCGGCGGGCATGGCCGCGGGGCGCGTTCTCGCCTGCCCGGCCTGGGCCGATCGAGCACACGCCCCGGGCCGGCCGCCATCGGTAGACATCGACCCGATGGCCGGTCAACCCCGGCGCCGGCAAGACGTTCTCCACGGTATCCCCGCACCAGGAAGCTAAGCTGTGCTGGTGAGCACGCCCGCCCTCGAACCCGCATCGGCCGACAGCGACAGCGACGACGCCATGCGTCCGCTACCGGTGTCGCTGGACGCGTTCCTGGCCGAGATCGGCCCGCGCGCGTTCCGCTTCGCCGAGGCCGGCCTGCGCCAGCGCGAGGATGCGCTGGATGCGGTGCAGGACGCGATGATCAAGCTGCTCGCCTACCGCGAGCGGCCGGCGCAGGAATGGACCCCGCTGTTCTGGAGCATCCTGCGCCGGCGCATCATCGACCTGCAGCGCCGCCGCGGCTTCCGCCTGCGCTTCTGGGCGCCGCCCAGCGAGCGCAGCGAGGACAGCCAGCCGGACTGGGCCGATGAAGGCCCAACCCCGGCGCAGCGCCACGAGCAGCGGCAGACCCATGCGCGGCTGGTCGCGGCATTGCGCGCACTGCCGGCGCGGCAGCGCGAAGCCTTCACCCTGCGCGTGCTCGAGGAGCTGGACGTGGCCACCACCGCACGCGCGATGGGCTGCTCCGAAGGCTCGGTCAAGACCCATCTGTCGCGCGCCCGCGAGGCGTTGCAGAAACATCTGGAGGACGTCCGGTGAAACCCGACCCCACACATTCGGCTGCATTCGACGCGCAGATGCGCCGCGCGCACCAGGCCTCGCTGCAGGCGCTGCCGGCGCCGACCCTGGCGCGACTGCGCGCCGCCCGCCACGACGCCCGCCACGACGCCCGCCGCGCGCACGCCGCGCCGGCGCGGCGCTGGGGCTGGCTGCTGGCCGCGGCACCGGCGCTGCTCGGCGCCGCATTCGGCATGCACCTGTTGCTGCGCCCGGCGCTGCCGGTCGCGGTCCCGGCCAGCGTCGCCGGCACTGCGGCGGCGGCCGCGGTCTCGGCGCGCGCCGCCGCGCAGGGCGACGGCGACGACAGCGCGGCCGGCCTGCTCGACGAAAACCCCGACCTGTACCTGTGGCTGGGTTCCGATACCTCGCTGGCGATGGAATGAACACGATGAACTGCCTGATCCGCATGTCCCTGGCGCTGGCCCTGCTGGCTACCGCCGCCCCGCTGGCGGCATTCGCCGCACCGCCAGCGCCACCACCGCCGTCGGATGCCGACACCGATACGGGCCCGCCACTGCCGGACTGGGAGCACCTGAGCGCACAGCAGCGCGAGCTGCTGATCGCACCGATGCGCCAGCGCTGGAACGATGCGCCGCAGCAGCGGCGCAGGATGCTCGCGCATGCGCAGCGCTGGCAGAGCATGACCCCGGAGCAGCGCGAACGCGCACGCAAGGGCGCCCGCCGCTACGAAGACATGAGTCCGCAGCAACGCGAAGAGGCGCGCGCGCTGTTCGAACGCCTGCGCGCCTTGCCGCCGGAGCAGCGCCAGGCGCTGCGCGAGCGCTGGGAAGCGATGACCCCGCCGCAGCGCGATGCCTGGATCAAGGCCAATGCTGGCGCCGACACCCGGCCAGCGCCGGATTCCAGGTGAGCGCCGGAGAGGCGCGCCAAGGCGGCTGCAGGTTTTTCGAAGCTGTTTACCGGCTGTCGGCGCGGCCGCAGGGTGATCCGGGCATCGATCGTGAGGAGGGCGACGCGCGAACAAGGGCCGTCGCCGATCGCATCGGCTGCCATAAACCCGTGGGGTGATATCGCGCCATCGCCCGGGTCGAAAATGCGCAGGTAGGTCGCCCGGAGGCTTCGCTCGGGAATTTGCAGCCGGCGGCCTGTTGTGGGAGCGACTGCAGTCGCGACGCGCTCTACCGGTAACGCCCGTCGCGACTGCAGTCGCTCCCACAGTTGGCTCCCGCAGGTCGCCTGCGGCTTGCAGGCCAGGTAGGGCCGGCAAGCTGCGGGGAATGTTGCGAGAAAACGCTCTGGCGCCGTTAGCAACTGTCGCATCGGCGCGCGGCGTCGTTGCCGGCCGCCGTGGCAGGCGCGGCACGCGGCCGAGTGCGCCGATCGACCGATCAACCGGTCCAGCGCGTCTTGGCCAGCAGCTCGTCGTCCCAGTCGTAGCCGATCGCGCTGTCCTTCAGGAACAGCGCGACGAAGTTGTAGACGTTGCGCGCATACATCTCGCTGGCGTGCACCGCGCCCATGCTGGCCAGGTCGAGCGGGCCGGCGACGACCACGCCGGCGTGCGCGATGGTGTCGCCGGGGCGGGTCAGTTCGCAGTTGCCGCCGGTCTCGGCGGCCAGGTCCACCACCACGCTGCCCGGCTTCATGCCCTCGACCATCGCCGCGCTGAGGATCTTCGGCGCCGGCCGCCCCGGCACCGCGGCGGTGCACACCACCACGTCGATGCCCTTCAGGTGCTCGGCCAGGCGCCGCTGCTGCTCGGCGCGCTCGTCCTCGGTCAGCTGCCGCGCATAGCCGCCCTCGCCCGCGGCGCTGACCCCCAGGTCGAGGAACTTGCCGCCCAGCGATTCGATCTGCTCGCGCGTTTCCGGGCGCACGTCGAAGCCCTCGACCTGCGCGCCCAGGCGCCTGGCCGTGGCGATGGCCTGCAGGCCGGCCACGCCGGCGCCGACGATCAGCACCTTGGACGGGCGGATGGTGCCGGCGGCGGTGGTCAGCATCGGGAAGAAACGCGGCGCCAGCTGCGCGGCGATCAAGGTGGCCTTGTAGCCGGCCATGCCGGCCTGCGAGCTGAGCACGTCCATCGCCTGGGCGCGGGTGGTGCGCGGCAGCCGTTCCAGCGGGAAGGCGACCAATTGCCGCGCCTGCATCGCCTCGGCGCGCGCCGGATCGGCCTGAGGCTGCAGGATCCCGACCACGCCCGCGGCGGGCTTGAGCTGGTGCAGCGCGGCGACCGGCAGCGGCTGCACGCACAGCACCAGATCGGCCTGCGCCGGGGTCGCGGCATCGGCGAGTTGCGCGCCGGCCGCGAGATAGGCCGCATCGACGAAGCCGGCGGACACGCCGGCGTCGGGTTCGACATGCACCTGCGCGCCGAGCGCGACCAGCTTCTTCACCGTCTCCGGCGTCGCCGCCACGCGGCGTTCGCCGTGCGCCGTTTCCTTCACCACCAGCACCTGCACTGCCATGCGATTCCCCATGCGTTGCCCGCCCTAGTCGGCGCCGATGCTACAGGGTCCGCGCGGCGCTGGCAGCGCCGGCAACCGGCATGCGTGGCTAGCCTTCGCCGCTTGCAGCCTGGGCGTACAACGCAGCGACATGATGGCGGCCGGACAAGCGCCATGTGGATGGCATGGAGGTAAAACGAAGACTGCCAGGCATCAAGGACTGGTCCGCACGGCACGCTTGAGCCGGACATCGCGGGACGACGGGGCATCCCGGCATGGACAGGGTCAGGAGTTACTACCCCGCACCATCAAGCCGATGTGGAGAACGGGAAATGCCGGGAACGAAGCAGATTCGCAGATAGAGCCTTTCCTTTTCCCGCAAGCAGGAAAAGGAAAGGCAGCGCTACAGCTTCTTGCCAATACTCAAATAATCAATAGACTCGGCGCGCGACTGGAAAATCCACGCCCCGTTCACAGCATGAATTTCCGTATGTTGTCACGGATTATTTTTGCAACCCCATACACTACTGACATTGTAATTCCCTGAATTATCCCTGCTGCTAACAGTATAGCTCACCAAGCCAACAGACTTGGTGTCGCGGTGGCGACTGCGGCATAAACTATATGCACTTCCCCAAAGTGCCTTGAAAACCTCTTGGCTCGACACCGTTTTGGTGTTGTCCGCCGGTCCTAGCACTGTCCCAATGACTCTAAGGCGACCAACCTCGGCAGCGCTAGCACCAGAAGTCACGAACATCGCACACAGCAGCACTGCAGCGGGAACGGCCGACGCACGGCGCTGCAAATGCGAAAACGAGAAACTGATTTCCATATGGATTCCTTAACTACTTTATTGAAAGTACATTTATTTAAATTTGCATGAAGAGCATATTTTATTGCATTATCAAGATACAGCGCAACGCGGGACTTTTCAAAATCCCGTGAAAAACTAACACGCCGATTCCGCCTCATCAACCGACATCGCACAGATATAAAATAATCGTATAGACCAGCAATCAAGAAGCTATATTAAACGGTGCATCAGCGCACACCGGGATCGTGACGCCCTGCAAACGGACCGGCTCCCGTCATGCGACCGACGCTGGCATGGCGACAGCCCGCGCCACGCGGCGAACGTCGATCCGGTTCAGTGCAGCGTCGCGTTCTGCGGATCGAGCCGGTCGATGACGCCCTGCATCGCGCTGTCGAAGGCGCCGTCGTTGATGTGGCTGCGCAGCCGGCCAAGCCGCACCATCACCGCCAGTTCCTCCGGCGAAACTACGCAGAAGCGCACGCCGCGGCGGTTGACGAACAGCAGCCGCGCCGAGATCGGGCTCACCCACGACAGCTTGCCGGTCTGCACCTTGCCGTCGCGATCGATGAAATCCAGCCAGGTGCCGATCGGCATCGCGCGGAACCGGTCGGCGTCGGCGTTGTCGTAGTCCTCGGTCGTTTCCGCCGCAGTGACCTCCACCGGCTGCGCCTCCTGCAGCGGCGGCTGCGGCAGCGCCACCTGCGGCAGCTCCGGCAGCGGGCGCTCCAGTTCCGGTCGCAGTTCGGCCACGGCCTGCAGCGTATCGTGCAGCGCATTGATCGCCGCAGCCGCCGCCTCGGCATGCAGGCCGACGCTGGCGAAAACCTTGTGCAACGGCCACTGCCAGGCTTGCAACCAGGGCTTGCCGACGATATGCCGCCGCGCCTCGGCCGCTTCCTCGAGCAGGCCGTCGGCTAGCGCCAGCGCATCGCGCACGCCGGCGCCGTCCTCGCCCTCGCGCAGCACCGCCATGGTCAGGTGGTGCTGCCACGGCTGGCGCAGGAAATCCTCCAGCGCCTGCGGTAACGGCGCGCCCTGCAGCCGCAGCTGCAGCTCGGCCTCGGCGCGCTGCCGGGCCAGTTCCAGCTTTTCCTGGCCGCGCTGGGTCTCGGCGGCGCGGCGCTCGGCGATTTCGATACGGCGCCGGTGCTGGGCCAGGAAATCGCGGAACTCCTCTTCCAGGGTCAGGAAGATCGCCAGGTTCTCATTGAAATCGGCGACCAGGCGCTCGATGATCTCCTCAACCTTGCCCATCAGCACGCGCTCGGCCGGGCTTTCGCCGGTATTGCCTTCGCAGGCCTCGGCCAGCGCGTTGAGCAGGCGCCGCGCCGGATGGGTCTTCTGCACGAACATGCGCCGGTCCAGCAGCGCGACCTTGACGAACGGCACCACCAGGCGTTCGATCATCTCGCGCGAGCGCCCTTCCAGGTCGCGTTCGTCGAGCATCACGTCGAACAGCATGCCGACCAGGTCGATCGCATCCTCGTCGACCGGATCCAGCCGCGCATGCGTGGGGTCCACGCCGAACTGGGTGGCGTTGGACAGCACCTCGCTCTTGAGCCGCTGCGCCAGCGATTCGCCGTCGTCGCCGATCGCCGCGCGCAGCGTGGCGCTGGGCGTGGCCTGCAGCAGCGACAGCACCGAGATCATCTCGCGCTGGCTCAGCGAACGCTGCTGGCCAACCGCGGCGCTGGCCGCGGCGATGGTGTTCTCGCGCGCGCTGCGGGTCTGCTGCAGCAGTTCGTGCAGCGCTTCCAGCAACATGCCCTGCTGGCTGGCGCCGGTCTCGGCGGACTGCGGGTGGCCGCGGCTCTGCGCCCAACGGTCGACGAAGCGGCTGGCCCAGGACGGCGCGTGGTGGTCGTCGTACTCGCCCGTCTCGCCGGCAGCGCCGCGGTCCTCGCCGACACCGGCCGCGTCGCCGCGCGCCTGGCGTTCTTCCGGAGCGGGCGCACGCCGCGGCGGCGGCGGCGGCGGCCGGGGCCGCGAGATCTCCGGCATCACGCCGGCGCGCGCCAGGCTGTCGTCCAACTCCTGGTAGAGCCTGCCGATGCCGGCGGTGAGATCACGCTCGCACAGCTTGATCAGCACCAGCCGCACCTCCGGGGCCAGATCGCTGGTGGAGAAGGCGGCATGCACCGCCACGCCGATGTGTTCGGGGCCGACCGGATTGGTGTCGGCGTCCAGTTCCAGGCCGCCGGCGATCCAGCCCAGGCGGCGGTCGATGCGGTTGAGCATCGGCTTCCATTCGCGCAGCAGCACGCTGGCCAGGTTGCGCACCGCCAGCCGCGATTCCAGTTCGCTTTCCGATACCAGGCTCAGGCCCTGGCCGTAGCCGGCCAGCGCCACTTCGGCCGACAGCGGCGTGCCGGCGTCCAGCGCCTGCCAGGCCTGGTCCAGCTGCGCACGGAAGCGCGCGGCGATCTCGTCGCGGCGGCGGCGCAGCTCGCGCATGCCATCCAGGAACAGCAGCTGCGAGGCGCCGGCGCTTTCGGCGCGGTCGAACAGCACGTCGTCGAAATGCGCCAGTGCGGCGGCGAACGCCTGCCCCAGCACCGGCAGCATGCCCTCGCGCGCCTGCATCAACAGATGCGGGTCGCGCGCGGGATGTGCGTGCGGCGAGCTGGGGCTGAAACTCATGCGCAAAGGCTCCGCGCCGGGAGCGGCGCAAGAAAAGGAGTAAAAGGAAGTCGAACGGACGCGGCCCCTGTTTCCGCCTGTGCATGGTAGGCAAGGTACCTGAACATCGACCGTGATGCGCTTGGCATTTCAACCTCCGGAGCGTGACCTCTTTCCTCATCCTAGGCGGTCCTGGCATAACGCCGGCTGCAGCGCGACGCGAACCCGCCCCTGGCGCCGCGGATTCAGGCCGCGACCGCGACCCGCTGCAGGCGGTCCACCGCCCCCTGCATGGCGCTATAGAACGCATCGTCGTCACGGTGCAGGCGCAGGCGATCCAGCTGCACCATCATCGCCAGCGCTTCCGGCGAGGCCACGCACAGGCGGCCGCCGCGGCGGTTGACGAACATCAACCGCGAGGAGATCGGGCTGACCCAGGACAGCTTGCCCGGTTGTACGCGCCCTTCGCGATCGACGAAATCCAGCCAGGTGCCCATCGCCAGGGTGCGGAAATACTCGGCGGTACGGTGGTCGAAATCAGAGGCCTGCGCCGGCTCCGGCAGCGCCGGCTCCGGCTCGGCCGGCGGCGCCTCGGGCGCGACGGCGGCGGCGAGGGCCACGGGCGCGCGCATGCGCGTCCAGCGCGCGCGCGGCGCGGCCGACAGCGGCGCGGCGGCGTGCCAGGTCTCGAAGAAGCGGCTGATCCAGTCCGGCGCCGCGTCCTCGCCGCTGGCGCCGTTGCGCGGGATGGCGCGGCGGCGGGTGCGCGCGGTCGGCAGCGAACGCGCGCGCGCGACCTGGTCCAGGCGCTGCTCCAGCCGGGCGTACAGCTCGCCGACCCGTTCCTGCAATTCCTGCTCGCAGATCCTGACGATCGCCAGCTGCACCTGCGGCGCCAGCACCAGGCCGTGCAGCGCCGCATGGACCGCGGCGCCGACGTGTTCGGGGCCGAACGGGTTGGTGTCGGCATCGATGCGCGGGCCAACGGCGATGAAGCCGAGGAAGCGGCTGAGCCGCATCAGCTCCGGGCGCCAGCGGTGCTGGATCGCGCCGGCCAGGTTGCGCACCGCCAGGCGCACGTCCAGTTCCTGCGCGGAGACCAGGCTGAGGTCGCCGCGCGCGCACGTCAGGGTGCGCTCCACCGACAGCGGGCGGCCGGCCTCCAGCGCCTGCCAGGCCTGCGCCAGGTGGCCGCGGAAGCGCGCGGCGATCGGCTCGCGCTGCTGCCGCAGCAGTTGGATCGCCTCGAAATAGTCGTTCTGCGTCGCCCCGGCGCGCTCGGCCAGGCGCAACAGCGCATCGGCGAGCACGTCCAGCACCTCGCCGAACGCCTCTGCAAGCGGCACCGACACCACGTCCCGGACCTGGTCGAGCAGGTCCGAGTTGCGGCTGGGCAGCAGCTCCTCGGCATATTCGGCGATTATCATGGCGGTGTGATACGCAAGCACAAGTGAGACCGACGTCAATTCGGAAGTTAGCGGCAGATCATGGATGGAACTTGACTCTCCGTATAACCGCGGCATCCGCTGCCGCTGTTGGGCGCGCGACTATAATTCTCCGCCCGCCCCACGGAATCGAGACTATGCGCACACTTCACTCGCTGCAAGCGCTGGATGAGCGCCGTTCGGTGCCGTCCAAGCAATTGGGCGAGCCGGGACCCGACGAAGCCACCCTGCTGGCGATGCTGCGCTCGGCGGTACGCGTGCCCGATCACGGCAAGCTGGTGCCGTTCCGGTTCCTGCGCATCGCCGGCCAGGCGCGCCTGGCGCTGGGCGATTTCCTCGCCGAACGCACCCTGCAGCTCGACCCTGGCGCGCCGCCCGCCGCGGTGGAGAAGGATCGCGAACGCTTCGCGCATGCGCCGCTGGCGATCGTGGTGATCGCGCGGCTGCAGCGCGAGGCGAAAGTGCCGGAGATCGAGCAATGGCTGAGCGCCGGCTCGGTCTGCTTCGCGCTGCTGCAGGCGGCGCAGGCGCATGGCTTCGGCGCGCAGTGGCTGACCGCCTGGATGGCCTACGACGAGGCGGTGGCGGCGCGGCTGGGCCTGGCCGAGAACGAGCGCATCGCCGGTTTCATCCATATCGGCACACCACGTATGCAGGTGCCGGAGCGCGAGCGCCCCGATCCGCAGCAGTTGCTCAGCGACTGGATCCCGTGAACGCGGCGGTGCCGACGCGGCCGCTGTACCTGGTCGACGCCAGCCTGTACGTGTTCCGCGCCTGGCATTCGATCCCGGACGAGTTCCAGGACGCGCAGGGTTGGCCGACCAACGCGGTGCACGGCTTCGCCCGCTTCCTGCTCGACCTGCTCGAACGCGAGCGCCCGCAACACATCGCCATCGCCTTCGACGAAGCGCTGGACAGCTGCTTCCGCAATCGCCTGTATCCGGCCTACAAGGCCAACCGCGCGCCGGCGCCGGATGCGCTGCGGCGGCAATTCGCGCACTGCAAGGCGCTGTGCGCCGCGCTCGGCCTGGGCGTGCTGGCGCACCACGACTACGAAGCCGACGACCTGATCGGCAGCGCCCTGCACCGCATGCGCGGCGCCGGCTTCCACGGCGTGATCGTGTCCGCCGACAAGGACCTGTCGCAACTGCTGCTGCTCGACGGCGACGAACAGTGGGACTACGCACGCGGCCAGCGCTGGGGCGCGGCCGGGGTGAAGGCACGGCATGGCGTGCATGCGCAGCAGATCGCCGACTACCTGGCGCTGACCGGCGATGCAATCGACAACATTCCCGGTGTCACAGGCATCGGCGCCAAGTCCGCGGCGATCCTGCTGGCGCATTTCGGCGACCTGGACACGCTGCTGGCGCGGATCGACGAAGTGGCGTTCCTGCGCCTGCGCGGCGCGGCGCAGATGGCGGTGCGCCTGCGCGAGCAGCGCGAACAGGCGCTGCTGTGGCGGCAACTGGCCACCATCGCGCTGGATGCGCCGCTGGATTCGGCGGCGCCCGGCTTCGCTCGCGGCCAGGCCGACGCCGACATGCTGCACGGCCTGTGCGAAGCGCTGCGCTTCGGCCCGCTGACCCGGCGCCGCTTGCTGCAGGCGGCGGGGCTGGACGCTCCGTTCGGCTGAGCACGGCATCGCCGTACGCACGCCGCACGCATCGCCGCGACACCGATGCCACTACACTGAGGCACAGCCGGGCCGCGCGCTGCCGCGGCCGCGCTATCCTCTTCCGAACCGAGCGAACGCCGCCCATGACCCGCCCCGATTCCCCGCCCCGCATCGTCTACGAAGGCAAATACCAGCGCATGGTGGTGCGCGGCACCTGGGAGTATTCCGAACGCGTGCATGCCGGTGGCCTGGCCGCGATTATCGTCGCGGTGACCCCGGACGACGAGGTGCTGTTCGTCGAGCAGTTCCGCGTGCCGCTGCAGGCGCGCACCATCGAGATGCCGGCCGGACTGGTCGGCGACATCGACGCCGGCGAATCGATCGAGCTGTCGGCGGTGCGCGAACTGGAGGAAGAGACCGGCTGGACCGCCGACCACGCCGAAGTGCTGATGATCGGCCCGACCTCCTCCGGCGCCAGCAACGAAAAGGTCGCCTTCGTGCGTGCCAGCGGCCTGCACAAAGTCGGCGACGGCGGCGGCGACGCCAGCGAGGACATCACCGTGCACGCGGTGCCACGCGCCCGCGCCGCGGCCTGGCTGGTGCAGAAGATGGGCGAAGGCTACGAGCTGGACGCCAAGCTATGGGCCGGGCTGTGGATGATCGAGCACCAGCTGGACGGCACCCCGCGTGGTTGAGTCGATTGCGCGCGCGGACGCCGGCCCGCCCCTGCTCGGTGCCGGCGATCCGCCGCCCTACCGCGTGCACCAGGCGCAGGGCCGCTCGCCCTACCTGCTGATCGCCGACCACGCCGGGCAACAGGTGCCGCAGGCGCTGGCCGGCCTCGGCCTGCCGCAGCACGAACTGGACCGGCACATCGGCTGGGACATCGGCATCGCCGCGGTCACCCGCACGCTGGCGCAGGCGCTGGATGCGTTCGCGATCGAGCAGACCTATTCGCGGCTTGTGATCGACTGCAACCGGCCGCTAGCGGCGCCGTGTTCGATCGCCGAGAGCAGCGACGGCACCCGGGTGCCGGGTAACCAGGGACTGGATGCCACTGCACGCGCGGCACGCGCCGCGGCGATCTTCGTTCCCTACCACGCGCGCATCGCCGCGGAACTGGACCGGCGCCGCGACGCCGGCCGCGCCACCATCCTGATCGCGATGCACAGCTTCACCCCGTCGATGGCCGGCGAGTCCCGGCCCTGGCACGCCGGCGTGCTATATCAGCGCGATGCCCGTTTCGCGCAGGCACTGCTGGCCCAGCTGCGCGCCGAACCGGGGCTGGTGGTCGGCGACAACCAGCCGTATTCGGTCAGCGATGCAACCGACTACGCGATCCCGGTGCATGCCGAGGCGCGCGGCCTGGCGCACGTGGAACTGGAGATCCGCCAGGACCTGATCGCTGACCCCAGTGGACAGCGACAATGGGCGCAACGCTTGCTCAACATGCTGAATCGGTTGCAAGCTGCCTTCACATCGGGCTGAGCGCAGGCTGCGCAGTCTCGATCATCGCCGTCCGTTCAATGCCCTAGCTTTCCCACCGGAGCCTCCCCCATGCTCATCCGCCTCGGTTACGAGATCCGCTACCGTTTCCTACAGCCCACCCCGGTGCTGGCCATGCTCGACATCCACGACAGCCGCCGCACCGACATCGTCGTGGCCACCGCGCTGCAGACCGAGCCGGCCATCCCGCTGCGCGGCTACCGCGACCAGTACGGCAACAGCTGCACGCGCATGCTGGCCCCGGCCGGCGTGCTGACCCTGCGCGCCGACGCGGTGGTGCGCGACAGCGGCCTGCCCGACCAATATCGCTACGATGCGCCGCAGACGCCGGTGCAGGAGCTGCCGGAGGACACCTTGATGTACCTGCTCGGCAGCCGCTACTGCGAGACCGACCTGCTCAGCGGCATGGCCTGGGACCTGTTCGGCAGCGCGCCGACCGGCTGGGCGCGGGTGCAGGCGATCTGCGACTACGTGCATGCGCAGATCCAATTCGGCTACGAGCACGCGCGCCCGACCAAAAGCGCTGCGCAGGCGCTGCAGGAAGGCCGCGGCGTGTGCCGCGACTTCGCCCACTCGGCGATCGCGCTGTGCCGCTGCATGAACATCCCGGCGCGCTATTGCACCGGCTACCTGGGCGACATCGGCGTCCCCGCCTCGGCCGCGCCGATGGATTTCTCCGGCTGGTTCGAAGCGTTCCTGGACGGCCAGTGGTACACCTTCGACGCGCGCCACAACCTGCCGCGCATCGGCCGAGTGCTGATCGCGCGCGGCCGCGACGCCGCCGACGTGGCGATCAGCAACACCTTCGGCTACAACACGCTGGAATCGTTCGTGGTGTGGACCGACGAGACCGACCAGGCGCGCCTGGATCCGCGCCCCGTCGCCGCCAGCGGCATCGGCACCGGCGCCGCCGCGCTGCACACCGAAGGGCTTTATCCCTAGCGTGGCTTGGTTGTAGCTGGGGCGCTCGCGAGAGCGGGAGTCGGTCGCGAACGCTGGCCCCCAAGCCATCCAGGCCTGATCCCGCAGGAACATTCGGCGAGGCGATGGCCGCTCCGGCCCATTGTGGGAGGGACTTGAGTCCCGACTGCAGCGCACTTCCAGGACTCAGCGCCCCCCCTCGCCCGCTCCTGCGGCGCACCTGACGCGAAAAGCGGTAATGGTCCCGCAGGATGTAAAGCTGCAGCGCACTGCGTGGGCGTGCGCCGCGGACGGCGGCGCACGCCATGCCTAGCTCAGACGAAGGCGTCGGTGGCGCGCACCAGGGCGTCGACGTTTTCAGCCTCGAACGCGGAATGGCCGGCGCTGGGGGTGATCTGCAGCGTCGCCTTCGGCCAGGCCTTGTGCAGCTCCCAGGCGCTCTGGGCCGGACACACCACGTCGTAACGGCCCTGCACGATCACGCCGGGGATATCGGCGATCTTCCCGGCATCGCGCAGCAACTGGTCTTCCACCTCGAAGAAGCCGCCGTTGACGAAGTAGTGGTTCTCGATGCGCGCGAACGCCAGCGCGAACTGCGCGTCCTCATGGCCGTCGACGAAATCCGCATCCACGTGCAGGAAGCTGGTGGCGCCCTCCCACACGCTCCACGCGCGCGCCGCGGCCAGGCGCGTGGCCTGGTCGTCGCTGGTGAGGCGGCGATGGAACGCGGAGATCAGGTCGGCACGCTCCACCGGCGGAATCGCCGCAACGTAATGTTCCCAGGCATCGGGGAACAGGCGGCTGGCGCCTTCCTGGTAGAACCACTCCAGTTCCCAGCGGCGCAGCATGAAGATGCCGCGCAGCACCAGCTCGGTGACGCACTGCGGATGGGTCTGCGCATAGGCCAGCGCCAGGGTCGACCCCCAGCTGCCGCCGAATACCTGCCAGCGCGGGATGCCGAGCGTTTCGCGCAGGGTCTCGATATCGGCGACCAGATCCCAGGTGGTGTTGTCGACCAGGTCCGCATGCGGCGTGGAGCGGCCGGAGCCGCGCTGGTCGAACAGCACGATGCGGTACTTGGCCGGATCGTGGAAGCGGCGCATCTTGGCATTGCAGCCACCGCCCGGCCCGCCGTGCAACAGCACCACCGGTTTGCCCTGCGGGTTGCCGCACTGTTCGTAGTACAGCGTGTGGCGCGCATCCACCGGCAGCATACCGCTGTCGAACGGTTCGATCTCGGGATATAGCGTGCGCATGGCGGTTCCTGCTTGAAAACTGGATTTTACCAGCGGATGGCGTATTGGCGGCGCTGCCTGCAGCAAACGCCGCCCAGCAGCCGCACCGATGACATCCGCAAGGGTGACCCATGACCGGCCCGCCCCTGCCGCCAGGCCCTTCCTGCTGCCGCTGCTGCGCCTCCAGCGCCAGCTGCTGCTGGCGCTGTTGATTGAGCGCTTATGCCTGCTGCACCGTCTCTTGCAGTGGTGCGGCCTGCTGCACCACATCCGCCGAGGCGCGGACACCCAGCGTGCTTAGCTCAACCGGTTTACGTCCTTCTCGTTCTGCACCTGGATGACGTGCT
Organism: Xanthomonas translucens pv. undulosa; assembly: GCF_017301775.1. Taxonomy (NCBI): domain Bacteria; kingdom Pseudomonadati; phylum Pseudomonadota; class Gammaproteobacteria; order Lysobacterales; family Lysobacteraceae; genus Xanthomonas; species Xanthomonas translucens. The sequence goes on along the minus strand of NZ_CP063993.1, from coordinate 3,637,099 downwards.
CTGGCAATGCCATCTGCGCATCATGCCCCACCACCTTGATGCGCGCCGGCGGCATCGCCGCGCGGGCCTTGAATTCCTTGTCTTTGAAAAACCAGTTCTTCTGCGTCAGGATCGGCTTGCTGCCTTCGTAGAAGATCAATTCGTCGTCGCTGGGCAGTTCCTTGATCTCCTGCGGCAGGAACAACGCCCGCTTCTCCTCCACGTAGCTGATCGATATCTGGCTCGCACCACCGCCGCTGCTGCGGCTACGCTGTTGCTTGCGCACCGTCTTGTACCCCAGCATTTCGCTGTACTCGTTGGCGTCGCTTTGCTCGCGCGGCGCGAACACAACCTGCGCGCCATGGTTGGTGATGAAGTTCTGCGCGTCGTTGTCGCCATAGGTGGAACGCAGCTGCGCGCGGCTTTGCACGATGCACAGGTCGCGCACGCCGTAGCTGGCCGAAATGGAGATCGGAATGATCACATACAAGGTGGTCGGGCACTTGCGCAAGCTCAGAGTGTCGATATCCGTGGCATTGGTGGCTGCCGCCAGCGTCGGGCTGAGGAACTGCTGCAGCGGCGCCTGCATGGTGGCGATGACGGAACTGAACGTCTGCTCGGCCAGCCCTGCAAGGTTGCCGAACACGGTGCGCGTCTGCTGACTGATGTAGGTGTATTTGGGATTCTTGAGGATGTCTTGCAGCATCTGCAGGGTGCTTTTGCCGTTCTCGCCACTGGAAAAGCGCAGGATGCGTTCAAGACTGGGAAACTTCGGCGAGGCATTGATGCTGGGGAATAGCGCTTCCGGTGCCTTCCATGCCATGAGCTCGTTGATGGTGTGATCCCATGCTTCAAACATGTAGGACGCAAAAGCGCTGAACGCGGCGCGACTTTGGCTTGTCCAGAACGGATCCTTGCCTTGTTCGTCCGGATACAAGATCGCAGCGATGGTCTGGATGTCGCCAAGCCGCTTGTCGGGGGTCGTCCACGCGAGCAGGGTCATGGGATTGAAACGGTGGGTCATGCCCGCGTCGTTGTACGGCGCCCACACCCGAATGCGATGCCCCTGTGCTTGGCGCCAGCCGCTGGTGGCTTTGTGCAGTTCTCCCTTCAAGTCCAGCACCACCATCGAGTGCATATACGACAGCAACACCGGGATGGCGATACTGGTGGTCTTACCGGAGCGGGTCGGGCTGATGGCGATCACATGCTGGGCGCCACCGAGCCACAAATAGCGGCCTTTGTATTTGCCGATCAGGATGCTTTGCGGGGTTTGTTTGAGCAGACCGGCTTTTTTCAGGTCTCGCAGGTCCGCAAAGCGCGCATCGCCATGCGTGGACTCGGCCCGCGGCTTGAACAATGCCACCAGCGCCAGCATCCAGCCGAGCATCGGTAACCCAAAACCCAGCGCGCCAGCCAGCTTGATCTTGCCCGCGAAGGGAGCGTATTGCGGCAGGTTCTTGACCTGGACGTATTGCAACCACGTGTTCCAGGCTAGTGGTGTGTTTTTCAGGCCGAGCAGGCGCAAGACCAGCCAGTCCGAAAAATAAAGTCCGCCCATCAGGGCCGCGAGCAGTAATGCTACTGCAATCCCCAGCTTGCGTGCGCTGATTCCTTTGCTCTCTAGTATGTGGTTGATGCGCTCTGAATTGTCGCCTGGCGGATTTGCGCGCGACGTGCAACGTTCGTAACGCTTAAGTCACAGGCCCCCTGCCGCCACTACTCGACGTGCCCGTGGCGCCGATGAGGGCATGGTCAGCGGTGGCCATGTCCCGCCACAAGCCCGGGCAGCGACGCCTGGGGCATGACGGCGGCGCCATCGACGCCGGCCACGCGGGAGTTGATGCGCTGGAAACCCGGTTGCGGCGGCCCGTCGGTCAGTCCCGCCGCAGCGAAGCCGTGGAAGGTGGCACCGCGTGGGCAGAAGCGCGCCGCCTCGATGTCCGCCAGCGCGCCCCCGCCCGTGAGAAATGGAACGCGCAGCAAAGGCCGTTTAGGAAGCGCGCCCGAATTTTGTCTACAAGCGCGTGGAAAACCTGCATTGCTGCTGCCGCAAGTGTCGCGGCGGTGGTTGCATCTGCAACCACGTGCAAAAATTTAACAGAACGTTGACACATTCGACATATGCCGGTAATCCGTTGCTGCTGCCGCAACATTCGCCAGACGCGCTACACCCGGGAGGGGGTGATGGCGAACGCGGCGGCGCCGACTCTTTTCCCCCATCCTGGAGCCGCCCCGCCAATGACCCGCATGTTCAGCCCTCTCGCCACTGCCATCGCGCTCGCCCTGGCCGCATCCGCAGCGCCTGCGCTCGCGCAGAGTTCCTCCTCCAGCGCACAGACGCTGGATACGGTGATCGTCACCGGCACCCACGTGGCCGACCGCACCGTCGCCGAATCGGCCTCGCCGATCGACATCATCTCGCCGGAAATGCTGCAGTCCACCGGCACCACCGAACTGGCCACTGCGCTGTCGCGTGCGGTGCCGTCGCTGAACTTCCCGCGTCCGGCGATCACCGATGGCTCCGACGCGGTGCGCCCGGCGCAGTTGCGCGGCCTCTCGCCGGACCAGGTACTGGTGCTGGTCAATGGCAAGCGTTACCACACCACCGCGCTGGTCAACCTCAACAGCGCGCAGGGCCGCGGTTCGTCGCCGGTCGACCTCAACACGATTCCGATCGCCGCGGTCGAGCGCATCGAAGTGCTGCGCGACGGCGCCTCGGCGCAATACGGCTCCGACGCCATCGCCGGGGTCATCAACATCGTGCTCAAGGGCAGCGGCGAAGGCGGCAGCATCGCCGCACGCTATGGCAAGTACAGCGCCGGCGACGGCGAGCAATACCAGCTGACCGGCGACGCCGGGGTCAAGTTCGGCGGCAACGGCAGCGTGCATTTCGCCGCGCAGGCCGGCCACCAGGACCAGACCGACCGCGCCAAGCCCTACCAGGGCGAGGTGCAGCAGCGCTACGGCGACCCGGACATCGACCAGGGCGGGTTCTCGTACAACGGCCAGTACAGCCCGGCCGAGTACCTGACCTTCTATTCCTACGGCATGCTCAGCCGCCGCGAGGTGCTGTCCAACGGTTACTTCCGCTGGTCCGGCGACAACCGCAACCGCCCGGAGATCTATCCGAACGGCTTCCTGCCGCAGATCTACAACGTCAGCAAGGACATCTCCTGGGTCGGCGGCTTCAAGGCCGACACAGATGGCGGGCTGGGCATCGACATCAGCTACAACTACGGCCGCAACGACCTCAGCTTCGAGGTCAAGAACAGCCTCAACAACAGTCTGGGCACCACCAGCCCGACCGACTTCTATGCCGGCGCGCTGGAAGTCACCCAGAACCTGCTCAACGCCGACTTCACCAAGTCCCTGGACATCGGCCTGGCCTACCCGGTCACGCTGGCCTTCGGCGGCGAATGGCGCGGCGAGAAGTTCAACGAATCGCCGGGCGATGTGCCCTCCTACGTCAACGGCGGCGTGCCCTCGGCCAACGGCACGCTGCTGCCGGGCGCACAGGTGTTCGCCGGCTTCAAGCCCAGCGACTCGGGCCACTACGACCGCAACAGCTACTCGGCCTATGCGAACCTGGAAGGCGACATCACCGAAAAGTTCTCCGCCGGCCTGGCCGGGCGCTACGAGAACTACAGCGATTTCGGCGACACCGGTACCGGCAAGCTGTCGCTGCGCTACGCGTTCACCGACAAGGTCGCGCTGCGTGCCACCGCCTCCACCGGGTTCCGCGCACCGTCGCTGCAGCAGCAGTATTTCCAGTCCATCGCCACCAACTTCATCAACGTCACCCAGCCCGACGGCAGCATCACCGCCACGCCGTTCGAGATCGGCACCTTCCGCACCGACAATCCGGCCGCGGTCGCGCTCGGCGCCGAACCGCTGAAGGCGGAAAAGTCGAAGAACTACGGCCTGGGCCTGGTGCTGCAGCCGGTCGATGCGCTGTACGTTACCGTCGATGCCTACCGCATCGACATCGACGACCGCATCGTGCTGTCGGAAAACCTGACCTCCACCGCGGTGCGCAACTACCTGCAGGCCAACGGTTATGCCGGCATCGGCGGCGGCCGCTACTTCACCAATGCGATCGACACCAAGACCCAGGGCGTGGACGCGGTCGGCACCTACAAGATCGCGCTGAGCAACAGCAATCTGGACCTGACCGCCGGCTACAACTACAACAAGACCGAGATCGAGAAGATCGCCGAGAACCCACCGGTGCTTGAGGCGATCGACCCGACCGCGGTGCGCATCGGCCGCGCCGAGATCGGCCGCATCACCAAGGGCGCGCCGCGCGACAAGTTCTTCCTGAGCAGCGTGTGGGCGCCGGGCAACTGGGCGTTCACCGCCACCGCCACACGTTGGGGCGAGTTCACCGACTTCGGCACCACCACGGCCGCCGACCAGACCTACGCGGCGAAGTGGACCCTGGACCTGGCCGCCAGCTACAAGCTGGGCAACTGGGATTTCACCATCGGCGGCGACAACGTGCTCAACGAATATCCCGACCAGTCGCGCGCTGGCGCCGGCACCCGCACCTACCTGCCGTACAGCACCTCCTCACCGTTCGGCTTCAACGGTGCATTCGCCTACGCCAACGTCAACTACAAGTGGTGATGCGCGTCCGCACGGCGTAGCCAATACGGCCTACGCCGTGCACGGAAAAAGCCCCGGCCCGCCGGGGCTTTTTTGTACGCCGCGCAGCGCGTGCAGGCGGCAATCGCAGGGCAATACCGCCGGTGCCTGGCGATTAATTCGAACCGCTTAGCACAGCGAAACAGCCAACGGAAGTCACTTAGGTAGACAGTTTCATGATCGACAAAAACATCTAATGAAATATCGCGAAACTGCGTGTATTCATCCCATATTTGTCAACAGCTGACCGCTGCGACTCGCGTAAGGTGGAATCGCCTGAACGGCAGGCTATTAGACCCTTAGCAGGGGAAGGAAACGCTATGGAATGGAATATTTCGAAAATCGCGGCGCTGGCGTCGGGAGCCTTGCTGTGCTCGCTGTCTGCCACCGCCGCTCATGCGCAGACCTGCTGCCCCACCGGGGGCGGCAGCAGCACGATTGCCAGACAAGGCTTTGGTGAAAGCGTACCGGCCGCAATCAACCTATCGACCAACCCGACTGTAAGCATCTACCAGTTCGAGCGCAACGGGGTGACCTATCTGCAGATGAACGATCCGAATGGGCAGGTGCGTGGCGCGATCGGACGTATCGAAAACACCGCCTGGGTGACGCCGATGGGCAAGGACGTGGATCGGGTCAGCATCGTCGATGCATTCGACCACCGCCGCGGCAGCGTGGTCTACGACGCGCGCTACTTCACGGTGCAGAAATCCAGCAGCCCAACCGGCGACGCCTGGACCGTCACCATCAAGAAGTAACGCCGCGCAGCTGCGACGGCTCGGAGACGAGGAAGCTGATCTTCAACTCATGGCGGCGCCGACAGGTGCCGTCATGAGCTTTCAGCCGGCTCGCCAGCTCCCACTCGATCTCTTCCACGTCCCTGCTCGCGTCCGTGCCGAGCAGCAGTTCAGGATCGGCGGCGATCGACACCGCCAGGCCACGCCGGCCACGCGCTTTCCACACGCGCGCCGTGATCAGATGCCGGCCGCCGCGCGGCAGCACCTCCATCGCGTTGAGCACGCAGCGATACGCCGCCAGTTGCAGGCCCATCGACAGCTGCAGCGACTCGCCGCGCAGCCGCGTCTCCACTTCGGTGTCGCAGGCGTTGGCGAAGGCGACGGAACTCAAGGCGCCGTAAAGTCCATGGGTTTCGATATCCAACGGATACAGCGCGGCGACGTAATCGTCCATCAGCTGCGTCTGGATCACCCCGGTGCGGTTCACTTCCATGGCCGCAGCGTAGTGGCCGCGCTCCTTCAGCGAGGAGGCGATATCGCGGTGCAGCTTGTTGAGGTGGGTATGGATATCGGTGTACTCGATCACCCGGTTGCGCAGCGTGCGCTCGGCCGACATATAGCTGGCCTGCGCCACCTGAAGCGCCTGCTGCTCGGCGTAGCCGAAGTGCCGCGCCTGGCGAAAAGCGCTGGAAATCTTCGAGCCGAGCACGAACAGCATCGTCGCCGCAACGGCGATCAGCATCTGTACGTCGAATCCCTGCTGGTCGTAGGCGCCCGGGTAGTTCACCCGCGGCAGCGACATTGCAACGGCCAGGTTGGCCAGCACCACGCCGACCGCCGAGCCGCGCCAGCCGTAGCACAGGGTGAGCCAAGCGCCCGGCACCAACAGCATCAGCAGAACGAACTGGTGCATCAGACCCGACGTCTCCATGGCCAGCACGAAGATGCCCGACACCGCCAGGACCGCGATCGCGGAGTCGCGTAACAGCTTGCTCGGCATGAATCGATCTGTCTTGCGGCACAACCACAGCAATGCCGGCAAGATGAACATCAAAATACCCAGATAGCTGCCGATCCAGTACCTGACGCTGGTTTCCAGGGTGACGAAGGCAGCAGGCCCGTCCAGCATGGCGTTGACAGCCTTGTTGACCAGCAGGCCCCACAACGCCAGGCCCACCGTCAGCAACGGTAACCAGCGCTGCACCGCCGACGAAGCGATAAAACGACTGCGGAACGCCCATGGTAGTAAAGCGAACACCGGCGCCACCAGGAACGGGCTCAGGTACGCCCATACCTCGCTGACCCCGTCGTGGTTGGCCATCGGCACACGCATCGTCAGCAAAGCAACAGCATCGCCCAAGAACACATAGGGCCAAAGCCGATAGGGCAGGAACAGCAATGCCGCCGCGCGCAAGCCGGCCGGCAGGAACCATTGGTCAACCGACCAGCGCCACACGAACATGTAGAGCGCGCAATAAGCCGCACTCAGAAGGATGCCGCCAGCGATTTTTTTCAGTGTAGCCATGCCACCTTGATCCTTGGCAGGATGCCCAATTGGCGCAAACATACAGCACGGCGCGAACCCGCACAGTAGACAGTTTGCCCAGCGCAATACGGCGGCAACGCATTGCGCGGCGGGGGTTTGCGGGGATCGCAGGAATGCTGGGACACGCTTCTCATTCGGCCTGGCACCGGGGTCGCCAGATTTTGCCCGGTTTTGCGTATCACGCACTCGTGAGAGTGGCGCCGATGTTGAGCCGGCGGGCCTCAGCCGCTCATCGCATCGGCTAAGGCGGCGCAGTGCCGGCCTTTTGTCGGAGCGGCGCGGCTTTACCGCAATCGGACGGCACCGCCGTCGCTGGGCGCAGCACGCCGGGGCACGGCAATGGGAACGCGATCCATGTGTGCCGCAGCGCCCGCTCGCCGTGCGCAGCCCTGGGTCCGGCAGCGCCTCGCCGTGCGCACTGCAACGCCCGCAGCGGGCGCCAACGCGAAACCCGCGAAAAGCGCCATCCCATGCCTCGGCCGATGCGGCGGATTTGCCGACAAAAGCCGCATCGGCGACACTCCTTGCAATCTTGTTCCGCGAATCTGCATGCATCACGACACCAGTCTCATCGACATCATCGCGGTCGGACTCGCCCTCGCCTTCGTGCTCGGCACCCTCGCCCACCGGATCAAGCTGTCGCCATTGGTCGGCTATCTGGTGGCCGGCATCTGCGTCGGTCCGTTCACTCCCGGCTTCGTCGCCGACCAGGCGCTGGCCAACCAGTTGTCGGAACTGGGGGTGATGCTGCTGATGTTCGGGGTCGGCCTGCATTTCTCGCTCGAAGACCTGATGGAAGTGAAGTGGATCGCGATCCCCGGTGCGCTGGCGCAGATCGCGGTGGCCACCCTGCTCGGCTGGGGGCTGGCCTGGAGCATGGGCTGGCCGACCCTGCACGGGCTGGTGTTCGGCCTGGCGTTGTCGGTGGCCAGCACCGTGGTGCTGCTGCGCGCAATGGAGGAACGGCGCCTGCTGGAAACCCAGCGCGGGCGCATCGCGGTGGGCTGGCTGATCGTCGAGGATCTGGTGATGGTGCTGGCGCTGGTGCTGCTGCCGGCGTTGGCCGACGCGCTAGGCGGCAGGGGCGCCGGTACCGGCGCGATCCTCGGCGCGCTGGGCATCACCCTGCTGAAGATGGCCGCGTTCGTGGTGGTGATGCTGGTGGTCGGCCGCCGCGCGATCCCGTGGGTGCTGGAGAAGGTCGCCGCGACCGGCTCGCGCGAGCTGTTCACGCTGTCGGTGCTGGCGATCGCGCTGGGCGTGGCGTTCGGCTCGGCCACCCTGTTCGGGGTCTCGTTCGCCCTGGGCGCGTTCTTCGCCGGCATGCTGCTGAAGGAATCGGAACTCAGCCACAAGGCGGCCAGCGATTCGCTACCGCTGCGCGATGCGTTCGCCGTGCTGTTCTTCGTCTCGGTGGGCATGCTGTTCGACCCGCACATCCTGCTCGAGCATCCCTGGCAGGTGCTGGCCACGTTCCTGACCATCACCGTGGGCAAGTCGCTGGCCGCGTTCGTGATCGTGCGCGCGTTCGGCCATCCCGCCGGCATCGCCCTGACCATCTCCACCAGCCTGGCGCAGATCGGCGAATTCTCCTTCATCCTGGCCGGGCTCGGCGTCAGCCTGGCGATCCTGCCCGAGACCGGGCGCGACCTGATCCTGGCCGGCGCGCTGCTGTCGATCATCGCCAACCCGCTGCTGTTCACCTGGCTGGACCGCTGGCAGGCCCGGCAGGCGGTGGAAGCGCCGGTGACGCTGGAGACGGAACTGCCGCCGGGGCCGTCGCTGGACCTGGTCGACCACGCGATCGTGATCGGCTACGGACGGGTCGGCAGCACCCTGGCCGCGGTGCTGCGCGAACGCGGCGTGCCGGTGCTGGTGATCGACGACAACCGCGAGCATGTGGAACGCGCGCATGCCGACGGCATTCCCGGCATCCGCGGCAGCGCCGCCGCCGACCGGGTGCTGGCCGAGGCGCATCCGGAAAAGGCCAAGATCGCGATCCTGGCGATCCCGCAGCCACTGGAGGCAGGCGAGGCCCTGGCCAAGCTGCGCGCGCTGAATCCGGGGCTGACCCTGCTGGCCCGCGCGCACAGCGATGCCGAGGTCAAGCATCTGCTCGAGCACGGCGCCGACGGCACGGTGATGGCCGAACGCGAACTGGCCTATTCGCTGGCCGAGATGGTGATGGCGACGCCGCCATACCGCGCCATGCGTACCGCGCCGGGCTGAAGCCACGCGGTAGCCACGCGCAAGGAAGCGCACGGCGGCAGCCGCGGAAGCCTGCCCAGGTGTCGCCGCGCACAAAAGCATCGACGCGAATGCAGTGGCGGCACCCCAACCGACTTGATAATCATTATCGTTTAAGGCAGGATTGCAGCCCCTCCTCCAGCCCCGCTCGCCTCCCCCTATGGCTTGCAAGATCGGGTTGTTCAATTCGGTGCCCAGCCCGCTGCTGTGCGAGATGTTCGGCCACCTCGGCGACGACTTCGTGGTGCTCGACCTGGAGCACGTACTGCGCTCGCCGGCGGAACTGGAACACGCCCTCCACGCCTGCGAACTGGGCGACTGCGAGGCCTGGGTACGCGTGCCCCAGGTCGACGCCAAGCTGATCGGCCGGGTGCTCGATGCCAGCGCGCGCGGCGTGTTGCCGCCCGGGCTGGAGAGCGCCGAGCAGGCCGAACGCGCGGTCGCGGCCGCGCATTTTCCGCCGCACGGCCGGCGCGGCATCTGCGGCGGCCGCGTCACCGGCTTCGGCAGCGTCGCGCTGGCCGACTGCGTTGAATGCACGCGGCACGGCGTTGCGCGTGGTGCCGATGCGACAAAGCGCGGCCGCGGTGCGTGCGCTGCCGCAGATCCTGGAACCATACGGCGTGTCGCTGGTCATGGAAGGCGCGCTGAACCTGAACGTCGGCCCGCAGGGGTGGACGCAGGTGTTGGCGATCACCGCGGCCCGCGCCACCGCCAGCATGCCGTGCTGCCCCAATCCGCGCGACCCGGCACGGCGCCAATGCTGGCTGGCGCAGCCGAACCTGCAACGGCTATTCGCCAGCGAGGACCGCGCACTGTTGCAGGCCGCGCTGGGCCAGCCCGCCACCGACCTGCGTCCACGTTGATTTTTCGTTCCCTGGAGTCATTTCCTTGATCGCTTCGTTTCCACAATCCCTGCTGACCATCTCGGTCGCGGCAGCACTGCTCGTACCGTTCGCGGCCATGGCACAAGAGACGCAGGAGGCGCAAAGCGCTGCGGCGCGGGTTCACCAGCTCGACACCGTGCACGTGCAACACGGCCTGCTCGGCCGTTCTACCGCCCAGGACGTGCAACATTACGCCGGCAGCCGGCAGGTGATCAGCCATGACCAGCTCGCCAATGGCGCCAACCGCTCGATTGACGACGCGCTCCAGCACGTGCCTGGAGTGAAAATCCTAGATGAAACCGGAACCGGCGTGCTGCCCCAGATCATGGTGCGCGGGCTGTACGAAAGCCGCAGCGGGCGCGTGCAGGTCTTGATGGACGGCATTCCACTGTCATTGGCACCGTATGGCCAGACCAGCCTCTCACTGTTCCCGGTGACACTCAACCAGATTGATCGCATCGACATCGTGCGCGGTGGCGCGGCGGTGCAATACGGTCCCAACAATGTCGGCGGCGTCATAAATCTGATCAGCAAGCCCATTCCGGAAAACTGGACCACCACGCTGGGCGAAAGAATCACCGCCGGCGGCGACGGCAAATTCCTGCGCGATACCTATTTCAGTACCGGCGGCTACCTGACCGCGAATTTTGGTATGCAGCTGGATGCCGACTGGCTCAAGGGACAGTACTGGCGGGATCACAGCGACACCGACGTGAAGAACTTTCGCTGGCGTGCCGAATGGTGGCTGGCGGACGACAAAATACTCAAAGCCAGCGTGGAGCGTTACGTTGCCGACATGAACCTGGCCGGGGCCCTGTCGGCCGCCGACTACGAGCGCAACCCGCGCCAGTCCACGCGACCGCTGGATGATTTCACCGGTCGCACAACGCGCGCATCGCTGGTTTACAAGCAGAACCTGGGTGCGTGGGGGCCTTTTGACGACGCGCACTTTTCGTGGACGAATTTCGACTGGACCTCCGAGCGCAACTTCATGTTCGGGTCGCGCCTGGCATCGGCCGAATCATTCCGTCCCGATCTGCCGCCACAGTTGTACAACGACGGACCGCGCAGCTTCGACGTCTACGGCACCCAGCCACAATTCGCCCTGCACGCGAACTCAGGCGGGGTCACCCAGCTATGGACCATCGGCACGCGCCTCGAACGCGAACACATCGGGTACCTCGCGCAGGCCACAGAGCTGGACAACGGCGCTTACACGCGGTTTCGCGACTGGCAATTCCATAACCGCGCGTTCGCTGCCTTCGCGAGCAATAGCATCGGCTTTTACGACGACCGACTGATGGTCACTCCAGGCGTGCGTTACGAGCATCTTGATTCGGACTTCACGGATCGCACCTCGGGCAAGCGCTACTCCAACGATATCCGCGATCTTCTTCCCGGAATCACCGTCGGCTATCAAGCCGACAGCCAATGGTATTTCCATGCCGACGCGCAGCGCTCGCTGCGTCCGCCGCAGATCACGATGATCGTCTACGGCAACAATCTGGAGTCGGAGCTTTCCTGGAATTACGAAGTCGGCACGCGCTACACGCCCACCGCAACCACCAGCATCAGCGTCGATCTCTATCGCATCGATTTCGACAACCAGATTCAATACAACAGCACCACTGCCAGCTACTCGAACCTCGGCAAAACCCGCAACCAGGGTGTCGAAGTGCAGCTGGAATGGAGCCCGGCATTCCTGCGTGATCTGAAGTTCGACGCCGGCTATTCCTATCTGGACGCGGCGCAGAAATCAGGGAAGTACATGGGATTCCGGGTGCCGTATACCTCGCGCAACCAGGTGACTCTCGGCGCCACCTACGCACTCGGCGACACCGTGCTCGCGCTCAACGGCTACTACTTCAGCGGCGCCTTCAGCGATGCCGCCAATACCCAGCGCGAAAACGCCATCGCCACGGCCGGCGCATTGCCCGCCTACTGGGTCGCGAACACGCAGATCACCCGCACGCTGACGAAGCGTGGCAGTAGCGTCCTGAAAGGCTCGCTGGCGGTGAACAACCTGTTCAATCGCCACTACTGGTATCGCGGGATCGATACCAGTCCGTGGGGGCGCGAGCCCGCGCCCGAGCGCACCGCCACGCTCGGCCTCGAACTGACTTTCTGAGGAATGCCCATGTCGGCGAAACCACTCGTCATTCTTGCCCACATCCGCCACGCGGCCGTTGTCGAGGGCTTTCTACCCGCTGCGCATCGGCTGAATTTGCCGGTCGTTTTGCTCACCGACCACCGTATCGATCACCTCGAATATTTCGCGCGTGAGCCGGCCTGCGCGCCGCAGAAAATTATCGAGTGCGACGTATTCAGCCCCCTCAGCGTGATCGACGCGTTGTACGGCGCAGGAATCCGGCCACGGGCTGTGTTATCCAACAGCGATCACCTACAGACCTCCGCTGCGCTGGTGGCGCAGTGTTTCGACTTGCCTGGTAAAGACTGGCGCGTATGCTATGCGGCCAAGAACAAGGCCGCCATGCGCGAACGATTGCGCGAACTGGGATTGCCGACGCCCTGGTTTCATACGCTGGCGGCAGGCCAACCGGTGCCGGCAGACGCCGTCTTTCCGCTAGTGGCCAAACCACGCGAAGGCGTCTCGGGACTGGATGTCCAGATGTGTGCTTCGCGGGATGAACTGCATGCCTATACGCAATCGTTCTGGAGTCGATTCCCCAATGGTGTTGTGCTACTGGAGGGGTTTCTTGACGGCCCGCTGTTCAGCCTAGAAACGCTGGGTGACGGGCACCAGGCATGCGTTGTCGGCGGCTTCGATACGCGCCTGTCGGACCCGCCGCATTTCGTCGAACTGGAGTCGGTCTGGAACGGCCCGATCTGTCAACGCCACTACCAGCAGGCGCTGGCGCAAGTGCTCGCGCTTGGCGTCAATTTCGGCGTGTGCCATAGCGAATTTGCACTGACCGAATATGGCCCCGTGCTGATCGAGATCAATTACCGGAGCATTGGCGACGGCTGCGAGTTCATGCTTGATCGCTTGCTTGGCGGCCACTGGTTCGACTGGATTTTGCGCCTGCATCTGGGAGAACCGTTGGACCGGACCGCAATAGAGCGCGAACTGGCGACGCCCCGACAGGCGATGTTGCGTTTTTACGTCGCCGATCGCGAAGGGCCGTTGCTTCAGGCCAGTGAATCACTGATCGAGAAAACGCCACACGCCTATGCGGTCTACCGCAGCTTGCGGCGATCCGGCGATGACATTCGCTTGAGTCACTCCAACAAGGACTACCTCGGTGTCCTGAGCGTCGTCGCCGACGATCAGAAAAGCCTGCTGGATACGTTCACGGCCATGGAATCGCACTTGCATTGGCAGATCCAGTCGAGCACTCGCCAGCCGGCCGAGCTATACGCATGACTGAATCGGACACGAGGAAATGGAGCCCGAAGCAAACCCCCGCGATCGGATCGGACGTCGGCAACTTCGGCATCTTCCAGGTCGATGGCGATGCAGACAGCGCCTATATCACCCAGCGCATTATCGACTGCTGCCTGCGTGAAGACCTGCATGCCATCGCCAGCCAGGGGTATGCGTCGGCACCGCCATTGCCGCTGGATACCATCTGGCCAGCGCTCGTTGGCCAGCAAGCGGAGCTGTGGTGGCAGGTACTGCACTGGCCCGGCGGGCCGATCTGGTTACCCGTTCGGCGCAGCGACCATATGCAGCCTGTGGCGGCGCTCAGCGATGGCTGGCTGCGTCGAACGGCACAGGGTGTACAGCTCGAATTTGGCGCGCAGGCGTGGCTGGCACTGCTTGCCGAGGGACGGGATGAAAAAACCCGGATCCTGCACGAACAGTATGTCAAGGAAGCCGCCCTGGCGGTAAAGCACCGTACATTGGCCCGCTCGGCGTTCGCGTTAAATGCCGAGCGTCTGGCGCAAGTGCTTGATCACCCGCAGTGGAGCGAACGCCTGCTGCTGGCCGATCAACTGGCCAGCTATCGCGACCATCCGTTCTATCCGACGGCGCGCGCAAAGACCGGATTCGATGAAGCCGCTCTGCGCGCTTACGCGCCCGAGTACAATCCCTCTTTCGAGTTGCACTGGCTGGCCGTGCCGCGTGACCAGGCCACGGTATCCACACCCGTGCCGGACTTCTGGCCGCGCCTGCGCGAGCTGGGTTTCGACGCCGCGCTGGAAAGCAGCCATGCCGCATTCCCGGTGCATCCGATGACGTGGCCGCGGCTGGACGAGTTCGCCCTGCCCGATGGCACGTTGCGCGCGCAGTCCACCTACCTGCGCGTACGCCCGAGCCTTTCGGTGCGCACGGTGATCCCCCTCGACCATCCGACCCAGCACCTGAAACTGCCGCTGCTGATGTTTACGCTTGGCGCATTGAGCCTGCGCCTTATGCGCCCTTCCTCGCTTTACGACGGCTTCTGGTTTCAACGCGTCCTGAACGCGATCCGTGCCAGCGCCCCTGCTTTACACGACCGCTATGTTCACGTGGATGAAGCGCACTTCGGGCACGTCGCCGACAGCCTTCATTTGTCGTATTTGCTGCGCGTCTATCCATCCATGACCGAGCGAAGCACGCTGGTACCCGTCGCCGCACTATGCGCGCCGATGCCGGATGGGCGTGCGTTTTCGCTGCATCTGGCCGATCGTTTTTATGCCGGGGATGTGCTCGCTTGGTGGCGGCAGTATCTCGATCTTCTATGCGACGTGCATTTGCGCCTGTGGCTGGCATATGGCGTCGCGCTGGAAGCCAATCAACAGAACACCGTCATTATTTACCGCGATGACGCGGCACCGCGCCTGCTGATGAAGGATAACGATGCCGGGCGCGTGTACAGGCAGCGCCTGCACAACCAGTTGCCTGAGGCAGAGGCCTTCGGACCGCTGCACAATCAACGCATCCTTGTGCCGGACGACACCGCCCTGGGGCAGATGTTCTGCACCATCACCCTTCAACTCAACCTGCTCGCGGTGCTGGAGTGCGTCGCCGAAGCGAATCCCGCCCTGCACGCGCCGATGCTGGGCGCATTACGCCAGGGCATAGTCGCGATCCTGCAAAATTTGCAGGATGAAGGCATTGACACCCGCCCGGCCTGGCACCTGTTCGACGCGCCAAGATTGCCGGTGAAGTATCTGCTCAGTGCCGGCAGCCTGCTCAGCAAGGACGCCACCGGCGCGACCGACATCCAGAAGTTCTACGGCAACAGCGCGCCAAATTTCATGGTGGGTGCGCGTCGGACGCAAAGCGCTCGACGGCGACGTCAAGGCGGCGTTCGCTGATGCGCGTCCTGCGCAGCGTCCTGGCCGCTCATTATCTGGCGGCGTTCACCGCCCTGGGCATGCCGCTCTTCATGCCCAGGGTTCTGGCGCAACTGGCGCCACATTCGCCCGAGTGGCTGGTCGGTGTGCTGTATGTGCTACCCACCATCTGCACGGCGCTCACTGCCGCCACGTGGGGGCGCCTGGCTGATCGGTACGGCCGCAAACTGTCGCTGGTGCGCGCCCTGCTGGGACTGGCATTCGGCTTTGCGCTGGCCGGCCTGGCTCCGAACCTGCCGGTGTTCATCCTCGCGCTGATTATCCAGGGTGGCTGCGGCGGCTCGCTGGCGGCCGCCAATGCCTACCTGTCTACGCAAGTGCAGGGGCCTGCACTCTCTCGCTCGCTGGACTGGACCCAGTTTTCTGCGCGTCTTGCGATGGTCACGGCGCCGGCACTGCTGGGCCTCGCCACCGATCGGGGACTTGCACAAGGCCTGTATACCTATTTGGCCGCGCTCCCCTTACTGGGATTGCTGCTGGCCATCCAGCTTCCGCCCGATTCAGTCGCCGGCACACCCGGTGCGGCCGATGCTCGGTCCGCGGCCAAGCCGGATCAACGCCATGGCGCCCGGCTGTGGGGACTGCTGAGCATCCAATTTCTCTACTACTTTTCCGTGGTCATCACGTTCCCCTACTTTTTGGTCTATTGCCGGACCCTGGGGATTGCCGATGACAGCATGGCTGGACTGATTTATAGCCTGCCGCACTTGGTCTACCTGATCCTGATGCCCTGGCTGAAACCGGGAAAACTAGTGCTTTCGCACTGGGCGCTACTGGGCGGACTGGCTGTACTGACAGGCGCAAGCCTTTGCCAGGCATGGCTCAAGCATGCAGGCCCGCTGCTGCCGGTGCGGGTTTTGTACGGTGTCGGCATGACCCTGACGATCATTGGCTTGAATCGGGCCATCAGCGAGTGCGCCAAACAAGGGGCAACCGGTCGCCTGTTTGGCGTATTCGACGCCTGCGGCAAATGGTCAGGAACGCTTGGCGGCGTTATCGCCGGTGTCCTGATGCAGCGCTATGGACCAGCCATGCCATTTGTTGCGTCAACGCTGGCGGGTATTGGCGCACTGATCGTCGCAGCCTTTGTTTTTCTCATCAACAAAAGGCCAGGATATGTTCCAGCACGGCATACGTGATCAGTGGCATGAGGCACAGGCACAAGCGCAGGCGATTTCCTGCTGGCTGAACTGCTACCTGCGTGAATTCGCGCTACCACGCGAGCAGGCTGACTTCAATTACCGCGGCCTGGACGCTCCCGCCGCGCTGCTCCACGGCGAGCGGCAACAGCTACTACGCATCCGGTTCGCCGAAGCCGGCTATCTGATCTGCGCGCGCGTCGTCCGTACCAGCATTCTAGGCCGCTGCGAATATCAGTCCGCGCCCTATCTGAAAAGCCCTGGCAGTCCCTGGCGTTGCGCCGATGCCAATACCATGGCCCATTTCCTGCTGGAACGGCTGGCGCCTGAATGTGGTTTCAACGCCGAACTGCTTGCGCAAAGCCAGAACAGCGTCGCGATCACCGCGCAGCTACTGCGTCTTGCCAAGCAGGCCGACGTTGACAATGCGGTCGCATGCGGTGATGCATTGATCGAGGCGGAGCAAGCCATGCTTTGGGGACACGCGCTGCATCCGACGCCGAAGAGCCGCGAAGGCGTGCCGCTGGCGCAGGTGCTGGCCTGTGCGCCGGAAGCGCGCAGCCAGTTCCAGTTGTTCTGGTTCCGCATCGACCCGCGCTTGTACCGCGCCCAGGGCCAGGACGTGCGCGCCACGCTGGCGCAGGCCGGCGGTGCAGCGGACCTGTATCCGTGCCATCCGTGGGAGGCCGAGCGCGTGCTCGCGCACCCGCTGCTGCGCCAGGCGCAGGCGCACGGCTGGATCGAACCGCTGGGCGAACGCGGACTGGCGCTGCGCCCGACCTCGTCGGTGCGCACGCTGTACCACGCCGAGCTGGATTACTTCCTCAAGCTGTCGGTGCACGTGCGCCTGACCAACTGCGTGCGCAAGAACGCCTGGTACGAACTGGAAAGCGCGGTCGCGCTGACCCGCCTGCTGGCGCCGGTCTGGCGCGCACTGGCCAAGCGCGTGCCGGGCTTCCAGGTATTGCTGGAGCCAGCCGCCACCGACCTGGATTTCTCCGCGCTGGATGGCGATGCGCAGGCCTGCCGCACGCTTGGCGAAAGCTTCGGCATGCTCTACCGGCAGGCGATCCCGGCAGCGCAACGCGTGCGTTTCCAACCGCAGGTGGCCGGCGCACTGTTCACCCGCGATGCGCGCGGCGATGCCGCCTGCGCGGCACCGCTGCAGGCGTTGGCACGACGCTACGGCAACCTGGATGCGGCCACCGCGGCCTGGTTCAATGCCTATGCACGCCTGTTGCTCGATGGGGTCTGGAGCGCCTGGTTCGACTACGGCATCGCGCTCGAACCGCATCTGCAGAACACCGTGATCGGCAGCGTGGACGGCCTGCCGGCGCGGGTCTGGATCCGCGACCTGGAAGGGACCAAGCTGCTGCCGGCGCGCTGGCCGGCTGCGCGCCTGCACGGCATGTCGGAGACCGCGCGGCAGTCGCTGTACTACAGCGCCGAACAGGGCTGGAACCGGATCGCCTACTGCGCGCTGGTCAACAACCTGGCCGAGGCGATCTTCCATCTGGCCGACGGCCACGAGCGCCGCGAGCGCCAGCTGTGGCGGATCGTCGGCACCATCGCCCAGGCCTGGCAGCAGCGCCACGGTAAGCAACCGGCGCTGCAGGCGCTGCTCGACGGCGCGCCGCTGCCGGCCAAGAACAACCTGCGCCTGCGCCTGCTGCAACGCGCCGACCGCCATGCCGACTACACCCTGCTGCCCAACCCGATCGCGCTGCCGGCGCAGCGGCAGGCCGCGGCATGAGCCTGCGCATCGATCCGGCACCGCTGGCGAGCGCGCTGACGCAGTTGCGCGAGCGCGGCGACGGGCCGCTGTGCGCCTACGTCTACGACCTGGCCGCATTGCGCCGCCACGCCACTGCCATGCGCACCCAGCTGCCAGCCGATTGCGAGCTGTACTACGCGGCCAAGGCCAATGCCGAGCCGCCGTTGCTGCGCACGCTGGCGCCATCGGTGGACGGTTTCGAGGCCGCGTCCGGCGGCGAACTGCAGTGGCTGCACCAACATCAACCGGGCCGGCCCCTATTGTTCGGCGGACCCGGCAAGCTCGACGCCGAACTGCAGCTGGCCGTGTCATTGCCTGCGTGCACGCTGCACGTGGAGAGCCTGGGCGAACTGCAGCGGCTGGCGCGCATCGCCGCGCACGCCGGGCGCCGCGTGCCGCTGTTCCTGCGCATGAACATCGCCGTGCCCGGCATGCGCGACACGCGCCTGATGATGGGCGGGCGGCCGTCGCCGTTCGGGCTGGACGCGCTGGACCTGGAGGCGGCCATGCGCCTGCTGCGCGACGCCCCGGTGCTGCAGCTGGCCGGCTTCCACTTCCACCTGATGTCGCACCAGTGCGACGCACAGGCGCAGCTGCGCCTGATCGCCAGCTATCTGCAGACCGTGCAGGGCTGGCGCCAGGCCTACGCACTGGGTCCGCTGACGGTGAACGCTGGTGGCGGCTTCGGCGTGAACTACGCCGATGCGGCGGCGTCGTTCGACTGGACCGGGTTCTGCGCCGGCCTGCCGGCGCTGCTGAACGCGCACGGCGACAGCCTGCGCCTGCGCCTGGAGCCGGGCCGCTACGTCAGCGCCGCCTGCGGCTGGTATTTGATGGAGGTGCTCGACATCAAGCGCAGCCATGGTGAATTTTTCGCCATCGGCCGCGGCGGCACCCATCACTTCCGCACTCCCGCCGCGCAAGGCCACGATCATCCGTTCCTGGTGCTGCGCGGCACGCAACCGTCGGTGTTGCGCGACACGCGGGTGACCCTGGTCGGCCAGTTGTGCACGCCCAAGGACGTGCTGGCGCGCGCGCAACCGGTCGCGGCCCTGGCGCCGGGCGACTGCCTGGCGTTCCCGCTCGCCGGCGCCTACGCCTGGAACATCTCGCACCAGCAGTTCCTGATGCACCCGCCGCCGCAGATGCTGTACGTGGACGCTGCGGGCTAGCGGCCGTCGCGCTGCACCGGCACGCAGAGATCGGCACGCAATGCGGCTTCGGGATCGCCCAAGTACAGGGAATGCAGCGGCGCATCGTGCAACGCGATGAGCAGAGTGCGTCACGGTTCGGTCAGATCCACAGGCGCAGGATGCGCGCACCACCCGCCTGGATCACCGCCATGACCCGTTCCCTCTCTCTCGCCGTCTGCCTGCTGCTGAGCCTGAGCGCGGCCCCGCTGATGGCCGACGCCGCAGCCACGCCACAGACCGCGCAGCAATCGTTGATGGCCAAGTGCTCGGCCCAGAACAAGGGCAAGCAGGGCGACGCGTACAAGGCCGCGCAGAAGGCCTGCCTCAGCGGCAACCGCGCGCCGGCGCCGGTCAATGCGTCGCAGCAGCGGATGAAGGACTGCAATGCGCAGGCCGCCACGCAGAAGCTGCAAGGCGATGCGCGCAAGACCTTCATGAGCGGCTGTCTGAAGAAGCAGTAATCGGCCTGCCCCGCGCGATGCCGCCCTGACCTGGCGCTGCCCTGTGCGGGCAGCGCCCAGCGCCTGTCAGCCGTTGCAGAGCACGCCGCTCGGGACGGCGGCATCGCGCCGCGGCCTCGACCGGTGCCGCATGTGCGCTCGCGGCCGCAGCGCCCAGGCCGCCACGGCCTGGGGGAGTGCGCCCAGAAGTGGCGCGCTCAGGCCTTCGCCAGCGCCTGGCGCAGGTCGGCGAGCAGGTCGTCGATGTGCTCGATGCCGACCGACAGCCGCACCGTGTCCTCGCTGACCCCGCTGCGCTCCAGTTCCTGCGCCGACAGCTGGCGGTGCGTGGTCGAGGCCGGATGGGTGGCCAAAGATTTTGCATCACCGATGTTCACCAGCCGGGTGAACAGCTGCAGCGCGTCGAGGAAGCGCGCGCCGGCGGCGCGGCCGCCGCGCAGGCCGAAGGTGAGCACGCCCGAGCCCTGTCCGCGCAGGTACTTCTGCGCCAGCGCATGGTCCGGATGCTCGGGCAGGCCGGCGTAGTTGACCCATTCCACCTTGGCCTCGGCGTGCAGATGCCTGGCCACCGCCAGCGTGTTCTGGTTGATCCGGTCCATGCGCAGCGGCAGCGTCTCGATACCCTGCAGGAGTTGGAACGCGTTGAACGGCGACAGCGCCGCACCGGTGTTGCGCAACGGCACCACCCGCGCGCGGCCGATGTAGGCGGCCGCGCCCAGCGCCTCGGTGTAGACCACGCCGTGGTAGCTGACGTCCGGTTCGTTGAGGCGGCGGAAACGCTGCGCATGCGCCGCCCACGGGAACTTGCCAGAGTCCACGATCGCCCCGCCCAGGCTGGTGCCGTGCCCGCCCAGGTACTTGGTCAGCGAATGCACCACGATGTCGGCGCCGAACTCGATCGGCCGCAGCAGGTACGGCGTGGGCACGGTGTTGTCGACGATCAGCGGCACGCCGTGCGCGTGCGCCACCTTGGCCACCGCTTCCAGATCGGTGACGTTGCCGCGCGGATTGCCGATCGATTCGACGAAGATCGCCTTGGTGCGCGCGTCGATCAGCCCGGCGAAGGCGTCCGGATCGCGGTAGTCGGCGAAACGGGTTTCGATGCCCGACAGCGGCAGCGTGTGCGCGAACAGGTTGTAGGTGCCGCCGTACAGCGCGCTGGAGGACACGATGTTGTCGCCGGCCTCGGCGATGGTCTGGATCGCATAGGTCACCGCGGCCTGCCCGGACGCCACCGCCAGCGCGCCGATGCCACCTTCCAGCGCGGCGATGCGCTGTTCCAGCACATCGGTGGTGGGATTCATGATGCGGCTGTAGATATTGCCCTGCACCTTCAGGTCGAACAGGTCGGCGCCGTGCTGGGTGTCGTCGAAGGCGTAGGCCACGGTCTGGTAGATCGGCACCGCCACCGCGCGCGTGGTCGGATCGGGACGGTAGCCGCCATGCACGGCGATGGTTTCCAGCTTCCAGTTCGGGTCGGACATGGGCGGGTCTCGGCAACAGGAGCCGAAACGATAGCGGCGATCGAGGGGGCGCCTGCTAACGGCTGGTTATAAGCCTATGCCTTGAGGCCAGTGACGCTGCGACCCAAGAGCGCATGACGCCGTTTGCGCACTAGATAGCCGACCAGTGCACCGCCTACTTCGGTCAGGAACGACATCGCCCATGTCTTGTCATCGGACAACACCCTGCCCGTCGTATCAAGCAGCGCCGTCAGGCAGCGCCAGCCGATCGCGCCGATGAACACCGAGGCGAACAAGAACAACAGGAGGTCCTTGGTGAGGCGGACCGCGCGTTCGGCCTCGGTTTCGTTCTTTCAACATTGACATTGAAACTGTGCCCGCTCGGCGGGTTGTTCAGGTCAATGTTGCTCATAAACCGATGATCTCGGTTTCGAGCTGGCGGGTGTCCGGATTCACCAGACAGATCTTGCGCCCCTGTTTGGTGCCGTCACGGGCGGCCAGGTAGAGCTGCAACGCCTTGCGCAGGATCTCGCTTTTGCTCTGCTGGGATTCCTGGGCAGCCTGGTCGATGGCGTTGTTGAGATCGTCGGAAAGTGTCAGATTCAGGCGGACGGACATGGCAGCCTCCCGGATCGTTGAATGAGGGAGATATACATCAAATATCCTCAAAATATCGCCGTAACCCCCTGACCAAGCTGGCCGCCGGATCCATCCCCGGTTCAGGACCCGAGGCGATGGCACCGTCGCCGCGATGCGGGTCGCGTCAGGCCTTCACGAACACCAGTTGCCCACCTTCGGCATCGACCCGGATGGTGTCGCCGCTGAGAAACTGCCCGGACAGGATCTGCTGCGCCAGCGGATTCTCCAGCTGCGACTGGATCGCGCGCTTCAGCGGCCGCGCGCCGTACACCGGATCGAAGCCGACGTTCCCGAGTAGTTCCAGCGCGCGGTCGCTGAGTTCGATCTTCAGGCCGCGCTCGGCCAGGCGCTTGTCCAGGCCGCCCAGCTGGATGCGCGCGATCGACTTGATCTGCGCCTTGTCCAGCGGATGGAACACCACGATGTCGTCCAGCCGGTTGACGAATTCCGGGCGGAAGTGCGCCTGCACCACGCCCATCACCGCCGCCTTCATCTGCGTGTAGGCCTCGGCCGAGCCGTCGCCGCTCAGTTCCTGGATCTGGTGCGAGCCCAGGTTCGAGGTCATCACGATGACGGTGTTGCGGAAGTCCACGGTGCGGCCCTGACCGTCGGTGAGGCGGCCGTCGTCGAGCACCTGCAGCAGGATGTTGAACACGTCGCTGTGCGCCTTCTCCACCTCGTCGAGCAGGATCAGCGAATACGGCCGGCGCCGCACCGCCTCGGTCAGATAGCCGCCTTCTTCGTAGCCGACATAGCCCGGAGGCGCGCCGATCAGCCGCGCCACCGAGTGCTTCTCCATGAACTCGCTCATGTCGATGCGGATCATCGCCTCGCTGCTGTCGAACAGGAATTCGGCCAGCGCCTTGCACAGTTCGGTCTTGCCGACGCCGGTCGGGCCCAGGAACAGGAACGAGCCGCTGGGCCGGTTCGGATCGGACAGGCCGGCGCGCGAACGCCGCACCGCATCGGACACCACTTTGATGGCCTCTTGCTGGCCGACCACGCGCCGGTGCAGTTCGTCTTCCATGCGCAGCAGCTTGTCGCGCTCGCCCTCGAGCATCCGGTTGACCGGAATGCCGGTCCAGCGCGACACCACCTCGGCGATCTCCTCGGCGGTGACCCGGTCCTGCACCAGCGTGAAATCGTGATGCTCGGCATCGCCGGCCGCGGCCAGTTGCTTCTCCAGGTTCGGCAGCAGGCCATACTGGATCTCGCTCATCTTGGCGTAGTCCTGGCGGCGCTGCGCCGCTTCCAGCTCGACCCGCGCCTGCTCGATCTGCTCCTTGATCCTGGTCGCGCCCTGCAAGGTGGCCTTCTCCGAACGCCACACTTCGTCGAGGTCGGAGAACTCGCGCTGGAGCTTGTCGATATCGCTTTCCAGGTCGGCCAGGCGCTGCCGCGAGGCCTCGTCCTTTTCCTTCTTCAGCATCTCGCGCTGGATCTTCAGCTGGATCAGGCGCCGCTCCAGGCGGTCCAGTTCCTCGGGCTTGGAGTCGATCTCCATGCGGATGCGGCTGGCCGCCTCGTCCATCAGGTCGATCGCCTTGTCCGGCAGCTGGCGGTCGGCAATGTAGCGGTTGGACAGCGTGGCCGCAGCGACGATCGCCGGGTCGGTGATCTCCACGCCGTGGTGCACCGCGTAGCGCTCCTTGAGCCCGCGCAGGATCGCGATGGTGTCTTCCACCGTCGGCTCGCCGACGAACACCTTCTGGAAGCGCCGCTCCAGCGCCGCGTCCTTTTCGATGTACTTGCGGTACTCGTCCAGCGTGGTGGCGCCGATGCAATGCAGCTCGCCGCGCGCCAGCGCCGGCTTGAGCATGTTGCCCGCATCCATCGCGCCGTCGGCCTTGCCGGCACCGACCATGGTGTGCAGTTCGTCGATGAACAGGATGACCTGGCCTTCGGTCTTGGACAGGTCGTTGAGCACGCCCTTGAGCCGCTCCTCGAACTCGCCGCGGAACTTGGCGCCGGCGATCAGCGCGCCCATGTCCAGCGACAGCACGCGGCGGCCACGCAGGCCTTCGGGCACCTCGCCGTTGACGATGCGCTGGGCCAGGCCTTCGACGATGGCGGTCTTGCCGACGCCGGGTTCGCCGATCAGCACCGGGTTGTTCTTGGTGCGCCGCTGCAGCACCTGGATGGTGCGGCGGATCTCCTCGTCGCGGCCGATCACCGGATCCAGCTTGCCGCTCTCGGCGCGCGCGGTGAGGTCGATGGTGTATTTCTCCAGCGCCTGGCGCTGGTCTTCGGCGCTTTCCGACTGCACCGTCTCGCCGCCGCGCAGCTTGTCGATGGCCGCTTGGAGCTTGTTCTTGTCGGCGCCGGCGGCGCGCAGCGCCAGGCCCAGCGCGCCGGCATCGTCGGCCGCGGCCAGCACGAACCACTCGCTGGCGATGAATTGGTCGTTGTGCTGCTGCGCCAGCTTGTCGGTCTGGTTCAGCAGCCGGCTCAGATCGTTGCCGATCGACAGGTTGCCGGGCTGGCCGCTGACCTTGGGCAGCTTGTCCAGCGCCTCGCCCAGCCGCTCGCGCAGCACCGGCACGTTGACGCCGGCCTGCGCCAGCAGCGGCCGGGTGCTGCCGCCGGACTGGTCGAGCAGCGCGGTGAACACATGCACCGGCTCGACGATGGTGTGGTCGCGGCCCACGGCCAGCGACTGGGCGTCGGCCAGCGCCTGCTGGAAACGCGACGTGAGCTTGTCCATCCGCATCGGGAAGTTCCTCTGATAAAGGGGCCGGCCGCGCCGGCATGCTAGTCAAATGCGGTTGTTGCCGCATGTTTCAAGGCCGCGGGGTTGGCTGGGTAGGTGCCCGCCGTGTGGCGGACCGCCTGGAGAGGGACTGCACACCAGGCGCTGCGACGGCCGCACAGCGCCCTCGCCAGCCAAACGGTTGCCTGCGCCAGTCGCCGCACGGTCACACGCCGCTACGGCTACAGCCCCTACCCTCGCGCTTTAGAACCTTCCCGCACAGGAGCCGCAATGCACTACGAACTCTATTACTGGACCGGCATCCAGGGCCGCGGCGAGTTCGTGCGACTGGCGTTGGAAGATGCTGGCGCGGCCTACCGCGACGTCGCCCGCGAGGAAGGCGATGCGGCACTGCAGCCGTTCCTCGACGGCGGGCAACCGGGCATGCGGCCGTTCGCGCCGCCGTTCCTGAAAGCCGGGCGGCTGCTGATCGCGCAGGTCGGCAACATCCTGCACTACCTGGGTCCTTCGCTGGGGCTGTTGCCGGACAGTGAATCGCGGCGCATGCAGGCGCTGCAGTTGCAGCTGACCATCGCCGACCTGGTGACCGAGATCCACGACAGCCACCACCCCATCGGCAGCGCGCTGTACTACGAAGACCAGAAGCCGGAAGCGCTGCGCCGCGCCGAGAACCTGCGCACGCAGCGGCTGCCGAAGTTCCTGGGCTACTTCGAACAGATCATGAGCCAGGGCGGCGGGCGCCATGCATTGCGCGAGCATTCCTACGTGGACCTGTCGCTGTTCCAGCTGATGAGCGGACTCGACTACGCGTTCCCCACCGCGATGAAGAAGCTCTCGCCGAAGCTGCCGCAGCTGCGCTCCCTGCAGCAGCGGGTGTCCGAACGTCCCGCCATCGCGGCGTACCTGGCATCGACGCGGCGCCTGCCGTTCAACGACAACGGGATTTTCCGTCGTTATCCGGAGCTGGATGGGTGATGATTTACTGCTGCAGGCCTGCGTAGCGGATCAGGGCGTCTGCGTTCGGGCCGAGCATCAGCATGATGCCTGTTGTGGGGGCGACTGAAGTCGCTCCCACATGATTCCTGCGGCCATCACAACGACGACACCGAAGCCCGCCAGGATGGCCCTCAGGTCCGGACCAACGCCGCGCGGATCGCCTGCAACTGCTTGCGCACCGCCGCGGCCTGCACCGGCCCCAGGCGCAGCAGCGCCTTCTGCCCGACCGACAGCGACTCCAGCGCCGGATCGACGAAGCGGTATTTGCCGGTGCGCGCATCGGCGATCAGCGCCGGCGGCGTTGCCGGCAGCGGCGTCTGCAGCAGATGGTCGATCACCTGCACCAGGCGGTCGTTGAAATAGCCCTTGGGATAGCCCAGTTCCACATACGCCTGCTGGAACAAGGGATAGAAGCGCCGGTACGCGGCCACCATGGCGCCGGCATCGGCCTGGGTGAAGGCCTGCACGTACGCGGCGTAGCGTTGCGCGTTGGCCTCGGCAATGCTGCTGGCGCCAGCGGCATCGGTGCTGATCTGCAATTGCCCAGGCACCGGCTTCAGCGCCAGGGTCCGCGCGGCGACGCGGCGCTGCGGCAGGTTGTCGATCATCGTCACCGCACGCTGGATCAGATGGTCGCGGATCAGTAGCGCCAGCGGCGCCTCGCTGCCGGCCAGCGTCGCCAGTTCGGCCCATGCCGCCGCATCGCTGTCGGCCAGCGCCGGGATCGCCGCATCGGCCGCGGCGGCGGGATCGATCGGATGCTGGATCGGCGGCGGCGGCGCTGCGGCCGCGAGCGCGGGCGGCGCCACGGGCGGCGCGGCGGCCGGCGCCACCGCGGCAGGCGCAGGTGCCGCGCCATGCATCAGCGCGCTCAGGTTGTCGCGGAACAGCCACGCCGCGGCAGCGGCCACCAGCACAGCGACCAGGATCCAGGGCCAGAACGAATGACGCGGCTGCATGGTGTCCGGTTCTCCGTTGAACAGTGGCAGGTGTGACCACGGCTGCCGCCACCGGTTCCAACGCGGGACGGCCAGCGTTCAGCCTCGGCGCGCGGCGCCGCACACCGGACACGCAACGTTAGCCAGTGGCCCCTTCGCCGAAGGCGATGCGCGCATCGACCCACGCGGCGACGATGGCCGCGGCGACCTGCTCGGCCTGCGCCGCGGGCATCGCCTTGTGCGCGATCAGCCAGCGCGCCGTCGCCGCGCGCGCCGGCGGCAAGGCCGCCAACGCGGCCTTGCAATCCGCTTGCGGCCACAGCGCCGCATCGTGCCAGGCAGCGATCGCCGCTGCCGGATCGCGCCTGGGTTTTGCGTCTTGCGGCCGCTGCAGGAACAGCAATGGCGACTGCGTGGCCTGCAACGACAGCACGCGCCATCCTGCGAAATCCGCATAGCGCATCGTGCCGGCATCGTCGGAAGCCTTGTCGATCAGGCTGGAAAACGCCTTGTACAGCTGTTTCCACGCCGGCTGGTCGAACAGGCCCGGTTGCGGCGCGCAGATCGGCGCTTCGATGTCGCGGCTGGACCCGTACATCGGCCCCATCGCGTCGTAAGCCGCCTCGCCCTGCTGCGCGAACACGAAACAGTGCACGTAGGGGCGTGGATTCGGCTGCGTGGCGCCCACCACGGTGTAGCCGCTGCGTTCGATCCACAGCCGCAGCAGGGTCAGATCGCGCGCCTGCACGGCCTTTGGGTCGGCCACTGCGTCCGTGTCGAGCATCCCGGCGGCCACGCGGTCCTGGCGGTGCAGCGCGGCGCTGGCGGCGGCAAAGCGGTCATGCGCCTCGGCCGCGCCGACTCCGGCCGCTGGCACGAAGCGCTGCAGGTACACCAGCCACGCCGAGGCCAGGCCGCCGTCGTAGGCGCGCAATTGTGCCGCCGCCGCGGCCGGCGCGCCGGGAATGCTGGCGACGATGCGGTCGAAGCGCGCCGCCTGCGGCGCGTACTGGGCGTCCAGCTCGCGCACCCGCGCCTGCATCTGCTGGTTCAGGCAGGCGCCCGGATCGGGGGGCGCCAGGCAGCGCCCGCGCTGCGCCAGCCAGGCCTGCTGCGCACTGCGCACGCCTTGCCGCTGCGCGCTGGGTACCACCTCCAGCAGCGCCGTGTAGCGCCGGGCCAACCATTCGTCCATGGCGTCCAGCCGCTTGTCCGTACACAACAGCCGCTCCACTGCACTGGAGGCCTTGGCGCAATCGAACGACACCGCCGCAGCGCCAGACATCCACGCCAGCGCCAGTGCGAGCACGCCCGCGCGCAAACCGTTTTTCCTGTCCATTCCGCCCTCCGCCCTCCACTCGCGCCGGCGCGATGCCGACACCGATTGTCGCCCGCTCAATCCACCAGCACCGCACGCGGCTTCTGCAACGACAGCAGAGCGAGCAGCGCGGCCAGCACCACGTAGCCGCCGACGAACTGCCAGGCGATCAGCTTGGGCAGGCCGCTCAACGTCCATGGCCAATAGATGCCGCCGCGCGGATCCACCGAATGGATCAGGCCGAACAGGGTCAACCCGGCGGCGACCAGTAGGAACACCGCAGCGCGGCGCAGGCGCCCGTCCACCATCGCCGCCACCGCCGCGGTCCACAGCATCGCGGTGATGATGAAGCCATTGCCCAGGGTGAAGATCACCGCCAGTTCCGGTAGCCCGTGGCCGTCCAGGGTGGTGGTCAGCGCGGCCAGCTTGTCCGCCGGGATCCAGCCCGGCGCCTTGATCGCCAGCAGGTAGGCCACCGACGGCAGGAAGCCCAGCACCATCGCCCCGGCATGGCGCTTGGGCGTGGCCTGGAACGCCTGGGTGGTGATGTCGATGGCCACGTACACGATGATCGGCGCCAGCACCGCCAGCGGCAGCCACTGCACCAGCCCGGCGACCAGCCCGAGCATGCCGCCCAGGCCGATGAACAGCCCGGTCAACAGCGTGTAGCCGCTGCGCGCGCCCATGTGCTTGTACGCCGGCTGACCGATGTAGGGCGTGGTCTGGGCGACGCCGCCGCAGACGCCCGCGACCAGGGTCGCGCAGGCCTCGACCAGCAGGATGTCGCGGGTGCGGTAATCGTCGCCGGCGGCACGCGCGCTCTCGCTGACGTTGATGCCGCCGACCACCATCAGCAGTCCGAACGGCAGCAGCAGCGGCAACAGCGGCACTGCGTCGGCCAGGCCGGCGACGAAGCCCAGGCTCGGCCACGGCAGCACCAGCTGCGGCGTCACCCACTGCGGCGCCTGATAGCCGGGAATGCCGAACCCGGCCGCGTTCGACCAGTAGTACAGGCCGGTGCCGAGCACCAACGCCAGCGGCACGCCGGGCACGCCGTACGGCAGGCGGCCCTTGGCGATCAGCACGTACAGCAGCAGGCCCAGCACCAACAGGCCGACCAGCGGCGAGCGCAGCGTCTCCAGCAACGGCAGGAAGCCCATCAGCACCAGCGCGATGCCGGCGATCGAGCCGAGCAGCGCCGCGCGCGGCAGCGCGCGGGTGACCGCATCGCCGAAGAACGACAGCACGGTCTTCAGCAGGCCCATCACCACCAGCGCGGCCATGCCCAGGTGCCAGGTGGCGAGCGCCGCGGCCTGCGGGTCCAGGCCCTGCTGCTTGTAGCGCACGAACGCCGGGCCGAGCACCAGCAGCGCCATGCCGATGCTGGTCGGCGCGTCCAGGCCCAGCGGCATCGCGGTGACGTCGCTGCGTCCGCTGCGCGCGGCCAGCCGGCGCGCCATCCAGGTGTACAGCAGATTGCCGATCAGCACGCCGAACGCGGTGCCGGGAATCATTCGCGTGTAGATCACCTCGGCCGGGAACTGGAACAGGCCGATCAGGGCGGCGCTGATGAAGCCGAGGATCGACAGGTTGTCGAGCACCAGGCCGAAGAAGCCGTTGAGGTCGCCGGCGACGAACCAGCGCGGGCGCGAGGAAACAGGAGCGGTGCTGGGCATGCGGGCGATGGCGAGGTGAGGGATCGGGGGATGGTAATGGAAGCGGCGCTTGCGGATTGGCGCGCGAACGGATGCAGCATCCCGGCCTGCACCGCGCGACGCGGCTACAGCGCCAGATGCAGGAACCGGTTGAACGCGCTCGGCAGGTAATCGGCGAACGCCGGTCCATTGCGGAAGCCGCGGCGCCGGTACAGGGCCAGCGCCGCATCGAACGCCGCGCCGCTGCCGGTCTACAGGCTCAACCGGTGCAGGCTGGCGGCGCGCGCGGCAGCCACGATGTGCTCCAGCAGCGCCGCGGCCGCGCCCTGCCGCAGGACATCCGGATAGGTGCGCATCGACTTCAGTTCGCCGCCGCCATCGTCGAGCACGCGCAGCGCGCCGACCGCGGCCAGCGCCTCGCCGCGCCAGGCGCTCCACACGGTCACGTCGGCGCGCTGCAGCCCGGACAGGTCCAACGCATAGACACTGCCCGGCGGCGACTGCGCCTGCATCTGCTGCAGGTGGTAGGCGAGCAACGCACGCACCGCTTCACCGGCCAGATCGTCCTGCCGGATCACGAAAGGCGCCGCCCCCGCTGTTCCGGGTCCCGGGTCCCGGGTCCCGGGTCCCCAGTCCCGAGTCCCGAGTCCCGGCCTCAGAACGACACCTCCACCGGCGACCGCGCCCACAGCACCGACTGGTGCCCGGTCGCCTGCTTCCACGCCAGCCGGATCGCCTCGATGTCGGCGCGGCGCTGCGGGGTGTCCTCGTGCAGGATCACCAGCACCTTGGTGTTGAGCCGGTTCGGCTCCTTGGCGCCGCGGAACAGCCACTGCCCGTAGGCGTCGAACACGGTCAGGCCGTCGGGGAAGAGCGGGGTGACCTGCTTGTCCAGGAACGCGCGCCATTGCGCCTCGCTGATCGGCTCGGCCTGCGGGCGATCGGCCGGGCCGCTCTCCTCGCCGACCCCGAAGTACAACTCGCTGCGCACCCAGCCACTGGCCTGTGCCGGCCGCGCGGCATCGCCCTGCAACGCGGCACCGACCTTGGCCGGCGCGGTGGAAGCGGACGGCGCCACGCTGGCGCAGGCGGTCAGTGCCAGGAACACGGCAAGCAAGGGGGTACGCAGCAACATCGGCAGGCCTCGGCAGCGGAACGGAAGGACGCGGTGATAAGCGACCACGGCAGCACGCGCCCGATAACCGCCGGGCATCAGCTGATAGCGAGCGCAGCGAATGCGACGGCTCGCGGCCGCGTTAACGATTAAGATAATATATCGCTTGACACGATGGATGTACCAAAATTCATTCCGCCTGCGCGGCACGGACGACCGCTGCAGCCGTTTTTTGCGCCGCCGCAGGAGAGACCCCACATGTCGTATCCGTTCGCCCGGCCGCTGAGCCTGGCCATCGCCCTGGCCCTGTCGGCCCCCGCCCTGGCCCAGCAGGCCGCTCCCGGCACCCCGACCAACCTGGACACGATGATCGTCACCGGCACCCGCGCCAGCGGTCGCACCGTGCTCGAGTCCACCGCGCCGGTAGACGTGCTCAGCGCCGAGGACATCCGCAAGGCCGGGGTGGTCAACGGCGAGCTGGGCAGCGCGCTGCAGGCGTTGCTGCCCTCGTTCAACTTCCCGCGCCAGTCCAACTCCGGCGGCGCCGACCACATCCGCGCCGCGCAGCTGCGCGGGCTCTCGCCAGACCAGGTGCTGGTGCTGGTCAACGGCAAGCGCCGCCACACCTCGGCGCTGGTCAACACCGACAGCAAGATCGGCAAGGGCACCACCCCGGTGGACTTCAACGCGATCCCGGTCAGCGCAATCAAGCGCATCGAAGTGCTGCGCGACGGCGCCGGCGCGCAGTATGGCTCGGACGCGGTGGCCGGGGTGATCAACGTGATCCTCGACGACGATCCGGACAGCGGCGCGCTGGAAGCCAGCTTCGGCGCCAACCACACCGACGTGAAGCCGATCGACCGCACCGTCACCGATGGCCAGACCAGCTACGCCAGCGCCAAGGTCGGCACCCGCCTGGGCGACGACGGCGGCTTCTTCAAGGTCGGCCTGGAGCTGAAGAACCACGAGGGTACCAATCGCGCCGGCTACGACCAGATCCCGCCGTTCGAGGCGCAGACCCCTGCCAACCTGGCACTGGCCGGCAAGCGCAACTACGTGCTCGGCGACGGCGCCAGCAAGGACCTCAACGCCTGGATCAACGGCAAGCTGCCGTTCGGCCAGAGCAGCGAGTTCTACTTCTTCGGCACCTACAATCAGCGCGACACACAGGGCGCCAACTATTTCCGCTATCCCGACAGCGACGCCAACTGGACCCAGATCTACCCGAACGGCTACCGCCCGGTGTCGCTGGGCGAGAACCGCGACCTGCAGGGCGTGGCCGGCGCGCGCGGGCAATGGGGCGAGTGGGCCTACGACGCCAGTGTCGACTACGGCCGCAACGACTTCACCTACCGGTTGAAGAATTCGCTCAACGCCTCGCTCGGCCCGGGCAGCACGACCCGCTTCAAGACCGGCGACTACGCCTTCGAGCAGAGCGTGGCCAACCTGGACCTGAGCCGCAGCTTTGACGACGACGGCGCCACCCATACCCTCGGCAGCGGCGTGGAATTGCGCCGCGAGCACTACCGCACCCGCCCCGGCGACCCGGCCAGCTACGCCGCCGGCGCCTTCACCGATCGCCCCACCGGCGCCCAGGCCGGCGGCGGGCTGACCCCGCAGGATGCGGCCGACCTGTCGCGCAACGTCGCCAGCGTCTATACCAGCCTGTCCAGCCAGTTCGGCGACAAATTGTCCACCGACCTGGCCGCGCGCTACGAGCACTACCAGGATTTCGGCGGCGAACTGACCGGCAAGCTGGCCGCGCGCTACGAGTTCGTGCCGGCGTTCGCGCTGCGCGGCGCGATCTCCAACAACTTCCATGCGCCGTCGCTGAGCCAGATTGGCTACGAAGCCACCTCCACCGGCTACGACGCGGCAGGCCAGCTGCTGCAGGGCCGGCTGCTGTCGGTCAACAATCCGATCGCGCAGGCGCTGGGCGCGCGCGCGCTGCAGCCGGAGAAATCGGTCAACTACAGCTTCGGCTTCACCAGCCGCATCGGCTCCCACTTCGACCTGTCGCTGGACCTGTTCCAGATCGACATCAACGACCGCATCGCATTGTCCGAAGACATCAACGGCAACGCGCTGACCGCGTTCGTGGCGCAGAACTTCGGCGTCAGCGGCCTGCAGAGCGCCAGCTTCTTCGTCAACGCCGCCGACACCCGCACCCGCGGCGCGGAGCTGGTCAGCAACTGGCGGCAGGCGCTGGGCGATGGCCAGTTGCAACTCACCGGCACCTGGAGCTACGCCAAGACCGAACTGAAGAACCTGGTCGCCACGCCGCCGCAGCTGCTGGCGCTAAATCCGGACTACGTGCTGTTCGGCGTGGAGGAGAGCAACACCCTGACCGACGCCGCGCCGCGCACCCGCGCCCAGTTCGCCGCCAACTGGAACAACGACCGCTGGGCGCTGCAGACCCGGGTCAGCCGCTACGGTAGCGCCACCCGCGTATTCGACTTCGGCGGCGGCTTCGTGCCGCGGCAGACCTACGGCGCCAAGTGGCAGCTCGACGCCGAGGTCGAGTACCACATCAGCACGCAGTGGAGCGTGGCGCTGGGCGGGCAGAACCTCACCGACAACTACTCCGACCGCTCCAACAGCGATATTTCCTACTTCGGCAACCTGCCCTACGACGTGCTGTCGCCGATCGGCAGCAACGGCGCGTATTACTACGGGCGGGTGCGCTACACCTTCTGACCGGCGCGCCCGCACGGCGAGGTGCAGGGCGCCGAGCGCGTTCCCCGTTGTGCGCAAACCCGGGGCGGGCAGACGCTGCGACAGCGGGCGAAGCGCAGGTCCAGTGCTGCCCGCGCCGGATCGGCGTCGCTCGCCACGCCACCAGCGAAAGCCGGAGGCAGCGTCCACATGCCTCACCGCCAGTTCGCCCAAGACGGCAAAGATTCGCTGCACGGCAGCCGTGGCGCTCAGGAACAGTCATGCTGTCAGTATTATTTCGCTGAAAAATAGCCATGCGTCTCGCCCTTCCCAAGAGCAGGCTGTCGAAAACCGCGTATGCGGACGACGGCGCGCAGGCGCATAGCGCGTCCTCGTCGACACTGCCCTCCCCCGAACACGGCCACGCGCCCGTGGCGCCGGATCTGCCGCGCGCCCCGCGCCCTATGCTGTCGAAGCATGAAAGCCTGCAGCGCCAGCCGAGGCGCTACGCGCAATACGCTGACCCTACGGCTGCGCTGCCGTTGCCGCCCACGAATATGCCAGGCCTGATGCAAGAGATCAGCGAAGAGCCGCATGAAGGCCCAAACGCGGCGGCTGGCATCGAGCGGTCCGAGCACGCGCTTTCGGTCGCCGAAACATCGCAAGGCTCCGCGTCCGCGCAACCACTGCACACCCCGGATATCCTCCACCTGATGCGGGAGATCTACGAAAACGACCTGCATGATGGCCCCGAACTGGCCGAGCTCGCCGAGCGGATTGAGCGGGAGGGAAAGCGGACATCGCAACACTCCGCCCCCGCGACTGCGCCGACGAACCCGGATATCCCACGCCTGCTTCAAGCGGTCCACGAAAAAAACAGCGCCCAGGGCAACGCGTTGGCTGCGCTCGTCGAGCAAATCGAGCGCTCCGAGCGCGAGTCCGCGACTGCGCGGCCAAATCCCGATGTCGACATCCTGCTGCAACAAATCCGCCAAAGAGTGCCGGACCAAGCCAGCGCGTTGGCGGAACTCGTCGAGCGCAGCGAGCGCCCCAGCCCTGACAGAAAAACCACGTGCTTTCCGCTATTTAGGAGAGCAAGACCCTGACCGATGAAGATGGGAAATGGGTAAAAGCACGAGCCGCGCGTCGGCCTCCCGCTTTTGCTCTTCCAATTTTCCATTCTCGGCCCCAATCCACTTGGCCCTAACGCTGTCTCGTTCATTATGAAGCGATGGCAGACGCGCACCCCCTCCGACCGCCGCCGCCGCGCCTGGACGATGCCTGCGCATTGTTCCTGGACGTGGACGGCACCCTCATCGAATTCGCCGATCGCCCCGACGGCGTGTACCTGCTGCCCGAGGTGCGCGAGGCGATCGGCCGCATCAGCGACCGCCTGCACGGCGCGCTGGCGCTGGTCAGCGGCCGGCCGCTGGCGCAGCTGGACGCGCTGTTCGCGCCCTTGCGCCTGCCGGCCGCCGGCCTGCACGGCCACGAACTGCGCAGCGACATCAATGCCCGCGCGGCGATGCCGGCCGATACCTCGCAGTGGCTGCACGGCTTGCACCAGCGCGCCGCGCACCTGCGCCAGGCGCATCCCGGCGTGCTGGTCGAAGACAAGGGCGCCAGCCTGGCCTTGCACTGGCGCGCCGCGCCAGAAGCCGGCGCGCAGGTGCTGGCCTTCGCCCAGGCGCAGATCGAGGCCCTGCCCGGCTACCGCCTGCAGCCCGGCGACCACGTGGTCGAGTTCGTGCCCGAGGGCAGCGACAAAGGTGTGGCACTGACCACGCTGTTGCAGCGGCCGCCGTTCCAGGGCCGCCGCCCGGTGTTCGTCGGCGACGACCTCACCGATGAGTTCGGCTTCGAAGCGGCCAATGCCGCCGGCGGCTGGAGCGTGCTGGTCGGTCCGCGCGAACACAGCGCGGCGACCTTCGCCCTGCCCGATCCGCGCGGCGTCCACGCCTGGTTGCGCGACAACGCGGCATGATTCCGGCGCCCCGCGACGGCGCCCCGCTCCGTCCCCTCCCCGACAGCGCACAAGGATCCGCTTCCTCCATGAGTTCCCCCAATCTCGATCTCGGCGTGATCGGCAACGGCAGTTTCGGCGCGTTGGTCGACAAGCAGGCGCGCGTGGTGTGGAGCTGCCTGCCCGCCTTCGACGGCGACCCGGCGTTCTGCGCGCTGCTGTCGCCGCGCGACCACGACGGCGGCGATTTCAGCATCGAGCTGGAGGATTTCGCCGACAGCGAGCAGCACTATCTGGCCAACACCGCGATCCTGCGCACCGTGCTGCGCGACGCGCACGGCGGTACGGTGGAAGTGATCGACTTCGCGCCGCGCTGGCGCAACCACGGCCGTTTCTACCGGCCGGTCAGCATCATCCGCCAGGTACGGCCGCTGGCCGGCAACCCGCGCATCCGCGTGCTGGCGCGGCCGCTGGCCGACTGGGGCGCGCGCAAGCCGGAAAGCACCTGGGGCAGCAACCACGTGCGCTGGCTGCTGCCGGATTTCACCCTGCGCCTGACCACCGACGTGCCGGTGCGCTTCATCCGCGACGAACTGCCGTTCGTGCTCAGCCACCCGGTCAACCTGATGCTCGGCGTGGACGAATCGCTGACCCGCTCGCTGACCGGCTACATCCAGGAAGCGCAGGAACGCACCGAGGAATACTGGCGCGAATGGGTGCGCTACCTGTCGGTGCCGCTGGACTGGCAGGACGCGGTGATCCGCAGCGCGATCACCCTGAAACTGTGCCAGTACGAGGACAGCGGCGCGATCATCGCGGCGATGACCACCTCCATCCCCGAAGCGCCGGACACCCCGCGCAACTGGGACTACCGCTATTGCTGGCTGCGCGACGCCGCCTTCGTGGTGCGCGCGCTGAACCGGCTCGGCGCCACCCGCACCATGGAGCAGTTCCTCGGCTACATCTTCAACATCGCCACCACCGACGGCAGCCTGCAGCCGCTGTACGGCATCGGCTTCGAGGCCGCGCTGGAAGAACACGAAGTGCCGTCGCTGGCCGGTTACCGCGGCATGGGCCCGGTGCGGCGCGGCAACCTGGCCTGGATCCAGAAGCAGCACGACGTGTACGGCAGCGTGGTGCTGGCGTCCACGCAACTGTTCTTCGACCTGCGCCTGAAGGATCCCGGCGACAAGGACACCTTCCTGCGCCTGGAGCCGCTGGGCGAGCACGCGTTCGCGCTGCACGACGTCCCCGACGCCGGGCTGTGGGAATTCCGCGGCCGCGCCGAAGTGCACACCTACACCAGCGCGATGTGCTGGGCCGCCTGCGACCGCCTGGCCAAGATCGCCGCGCGGCTGGGCCTGGACGCGCGCGTGGCGTACTGGCGCGAACGCGCCGACCGCATCCACGCGCGGGTGCTGGCCGAGTCGTGGAGCGCCGAGCGCGGCCACTTCACCGACACCTTCAACGGCCATCGCCTGGACGCCTCGCTGCTGTTGCTGGCCGACATCGGCTTCATCGCCCCGGACGACGCGCGCTTTGTCGCCACGGTCGAGGCGATCGGCCGCGACCTCAAGCACGGCGACGCGCTGTACCGCTACGTGGCGCCGGACGATTTCGGCGCGCCGGAAACCAGCTTCACCATCTGTACGTTCTGGTACATCGACGCGCTCGCCGCGATCGGGCGCAAGGACGAAGCGCGCGAGCTGTTCGAGCGCATCCTCGCGCGCCGCAATCACCTGGGCTTGCTGTCGGAGGATCTAGCCTTCGACAACGGCGAGGCCTGGGGCAATTTCCCGCAGACCTATTCGCACGTCGGCTTGATCATCGCCGCGATGCGGTTGTCGCGCAGCTGGCAGGAGGCGTCATGAGCAGATTGGTGGTGGTATCCAACCGCGTGGCCTTGCCCGGCGAGAACCGCGCCGGCGGCCTGGCGGTGGGCTTGCTCGCCGCGTTGAAGGAACGCGGCGGGGTGTGGTTCGGCTGGAGCGGCAAGACCGTGCGCGGCGACAGCGGCGCGCTGCACGAGCAGACCCAGGGCGACATCCGCTTCGTCACCATGGACCTCAACCGCGCCGACCTGGACGCGTACTACAACGGCTTCGCCAACCGCACGCTGTGGCCGCTGCTGCACTTCCGCCTGGACCTGGTCGACTACGATCGCGCCACCCGCGAGGGCTATCGCCGGGTCAACGCGATGTTCGCCGAGAAGCTGGCGCCGCTGCTGCGCGAAGACGACACGGTGTGGATCCACGACTACCACCTGATCCCGCTGGCAGCGCTGCTGCGCGAGCGCGGCATCGGCTGCCGCATCGGCTTCTTCCTGCACGTGCCGTTCCCGTCGGCCGACCTGATCCAGGCCCTGCCCGACCATGCGCGGCTGTTCTCCGGCTTCTACGCCTACGACCTGGTCGGCTTCCAGACCCAGCGCGACGTGGACCGCTTCCAGGCCTACGTGCGCCTGTTCGGCGGCGGCAAGGTGATCAAGGCCGGCGTGCTGGAAGCGCCCGGCGGGCGCCGCTTCCGCGCCGAGAAATTCCCGATCGGCATCGACACCGAACTGATCGCGCAGCAGGCGCGCGCGGCGGTGACCAAGCCGGCGGTGCGCGACCTGCGCAGCAGCCTGCGCGACCGCCAGTTGGCGATCGGCGTGGACCGGCTGGACTATTCCAAGGGCCTGCCCGAACGCTTCCTCGGGTTCGAGCGCTACCTGGAGCGGCATCCGGACCAGCGCGGCAGCCTCACCTATCTGCAGATCGCGCCGGTCTCGCGCGGCGACGTCACCGAATACAAGCAGCTGCGCAACCAGCTCGAACAAATCGCCGGGCACATCAACGGCGGCCACGCCGAGCCGGACTGGACGCCGCTGCGCTACGTCAACCGCAACTTCACCCACGCCACCCTGACCGGCTTCTACCGCGCTGCCCAGGTCGGCCTGGTGACGCCGCTGCGCGACGGCATGAACCTGGTGGCCAAGGAATACGTGGCCGCGCAGGACCCGGAGAATCCCGGCGTGCTGGTGCTGTCGCTGCTGGCCGGCGCCGCCGACGAGCTGAAGGAAGCGCTGCTGGTCAATCCGCACGACCTGGACGGCGTGGCCGATGCGATCGCCACCGCCTCCTCGCTGCCCAAGGCCAAGCGCATCGAACGCTGGCAGACGATGATGGAGCACCTGCGCAAGAATGACATCGGCGTGTGGCGGCAGCGCTACCTGCAGGCGCTGGAGCGGCGCTGATTCGCGCCTGCCGCGGCCGTTGCCTGTCGCGGCCCGCGCGCCAGCGCACGCACAACGCAGGTTTCTGCGCGGTCACGGAACGCGCACGCCGATTCCTTTAAAGTTGCTGCCCATACGCCGCGCATCGACACCCTGGGAGGGGCGCGCGGCGTGCACGTTGAGCGCCAGGTCGCAGCCGATGCAGCCGAACCAGCGCTCGATCCCCTCCACGATCTGCCTGCGCCAGCACGGCGCCGCCGGATCTTCTGCAGACCCTCTCCATGACCGCTCATTCCCCGAAACACGGACCCGGCACCTGGCTGTTCGTCGCCTATGCCGTGGTCATCGCCCTGATCGGCGCCGCCCTGGTCGCGATGGGCGGGCAACTCGTCGCCGTCGGCGGCTCCTGGTACTACCTGCTGGCCGGCCTGGCGCTGGTCGTGTCCGGCGCGCTGCTGGCGCTGGGCCGCCGCGCCGGGCTGTGGCTGTTCGGCCTGGCCCTGGCCGCGACCATCGCCTGGGCGCTGGCCGAAGTCGGCCTCGACGGCTGGGCGCTGATCCCGCGCCTGGCGATGATCTCGGTGCTCGGCCTGCTGCTGTTGCCGTTCTGGAAGGTGGCGCGCCGGCGCCTGGCGCCGCTGTCCGGACTGGGCTACGCGTTGGTCGCCGGCGTGCTGCCGGTCCTCGGCGCGCTGCTGGTGTTCGTGCCGCTGCTGTTCCCACGCACTGTCGAGCTGGCCGATCCGGCGCTGGCCGCGCAACGGCCGCAGGACGCGTTCAGCCGCACCACGGTGAACAGCCCCGACGGCAACGTCGCCGCCAACCACGACGCCGGCAACTGGACCGCCTACGCCGGCTCCAACCTGTCCAACCACTACAGCCCCGGCGCGCAGATCACCCCGGCCAACGTCAAGGACCTGAAGATCGCCTGGGAATTCCATACCGGCGACCTCAAGCCCGCCGGCTCCAAGCTCGGCTATGCGTTCCAGAACACCCCGCTGAAGGTCGGCGACCTGGTCTACATCTGCACCCCGACGCAGAAGGTGATCGCGGTCGAGGCCAGCACCGGCAAGGAGCGCTGGCGCTTCGATCCCAGGACCAACCCCAAGGCGATGGCCGGCGTCGCCGCCACCACCTGCCGAGGCGTGTCCTATTTCGAGGCCACCACCCCGGTCGCCGAATGCGCCAAGCGCATCTTCTGGCCGATGGTCGATGGCCGCCTGGGTGCGCTCGACGCGGCCACCGGCAAGCTGTGC
This sequence comes from Xanthomonas translucens pv. undulosa, assembly GCF_017301775.1. Taxonomy (NCBI): domain Bacteria; kingdom Pseudomonadati; phylum Pseudomonadota; class Gammaproteobacteria; order Lysobacterales; family Lysobacteraceae; genus Xanthomonas; species Xanthomonas translucens. The sequence goes on along the minus strand of NZ_CP063993.1, from coordinate 3,597,264 downwards.
GAGAGCTTCGGCGACCACGGCTATGTGGATCTGAACAAGGACACCGGCAACACCAAGCCCGGCTTCGTCGGCCCCACCTCGCCGCCGGTGGTGATGCGCGGCGTGGTGATCCAGCCCACCGGCCAGGTCCGCGACGGCCAGGAACGCGATGCGCCGTCCGGCGTGGTGCGCGCCTTCGACGCGATCAGCGGCCAGCTGCGCTGGGCCTGGGACCTGGGCAATCCGTCCATCGACGCCGCGCCGCCGGCCGGCCAGACCTATACCCGCTCGACCCCGAACGTGTGGTCGCTGATGGCCGCCGACGACGCACTGGGCCTGGTCTACCTGCCCACCGGCAACGCCTCCGGCGACTTCTTCGGCAAGGGCCGCACCCCGCAGGAAGAGGAATACACCGCCTCGCTGGTCGCCGTGGATGCGGCCACCGGCAAGGAGCGCTGGCACTTCCGCACGGTCAACCACGACCTGTGGGACTACGACATCGGCCCGCAGCCGAACCTGGTCGATTTCCCGGTCCCCGGCGGCGGCACGCGCCCGGCGGTGATCCAGGCCACCAAGTCCGGCCAGGTGTTCGTGCTCGACCGGCAGACCGGCAAGCCGATCATGCCGGTGCAGCAACTCCCGGTACCGCAGGGCACCGACCACGGCGACTGGACGGCCAAGACCCAGCCGGTGTCGCCGGGCATGCCCAACACGGTCGGCGCGCCGAGCAAGGGCTACGAGACCATCGTCGAATCCGACGCCTGGGGCATCACCCCGTTCGACCAGCTGGCCTGCCGCATCCAGTTCAAGCAGTTGCGCTACGAAGGCATGTTCACCCCGCCCAGCCTGCAGGGATCGCTGTCGTTCACCGGCAACCACGGCGGCATCAACTGGGGCGGCGTGTCGGTGGACCTGCAGCGCGGCATCATGGTGATGAACAGCAACCGCCTGCCGTACACCGAACACGTGTACCCGCGGCAGGAGATGAACGCACTTGGCGTGGTCTCGGTGTTCAACGGCAAGAGCAGGACGCCCGGCTACATGGCGCAGGAAGGCCTGGCCTACGGCGCGCGCAAGGAACCGTGGATGTCGCCGCTGAACACGCCGTGCATCGCCCCGCCGTGGGGCTACGTCTCCGGCGTGGACCTGCGCACCCAGCAGGTGATCTGGCGGCGTCCGCTGGGCACCGGCTACGATCAGGGCCCGATGGGCATCCCGTCGAAGATGAAGTTCGAGCTGGGCACGCCGAACAACAGCGGCTCGCTGGCCACCGCCGGCGGCGTCACCTTCATCGGCGCGGCGCTGGACAACTTCCTGCGCGGCTACGACACCCAGACCGGCAAGCTGCTGTGGGAAGTGCGGGTGCCGGCCGGCCCGCAGGCCGCACCGCTGAGCTATACGGTGAACGGCAAGCAGTACATCGTCGCCGCGATCGGCGGCCACGACCGCATGGAGACCAAGCCCGGCGACAGCGTGATCGCCTGGACCCTGCCGGACGCCGCGCCGGCGAAGTAACGCCAACCCGCTTCCGCCAGACCCGATCGGCCGTCGCAAGACGGCCGGTTTTTTTTGTGCCGGGAGCGCTGCCAGCCAACGGCGGCGCGTTCACGCATGTGCCCGTTGCGGGCGCGGCCTCGCCGAGCGACCCATTGCACCGCAGCAAAAATTTGAACGTTTTCAGCCACCTATCGCGCCTATTCAGGTGCGACATTTCCGACGAGCGGTCTGTGTCGCGGTCAAGCCCACGAACCTGCCGGCCGATACTGAGAGGCACACTACCTTTTGTCGACGCGAGCGGATTGCGCCGATCTTCCCAGCCGCTAGCCGCCATGAGCCTGCCAGACGCCGCATCCCCTCGCCCAACTGGCAGCTCCCGCCTGCCCGCCCGCGCCTTGCCGTTCGGCCTGGCCTATGCGCTGGGCCTGTTGGCGATGGCGCTGTACGCGTTGCATCTTGGCCGCTAGCTCGGCCCGAACAGCCCGGCCCTGGCGCGGCTGACGCCGGCATTGATCGCCGCAGCGCTGCTGGTGGCGGCGCTGTGCTGGGCCGGCACACGCCGCGCCGTCGCAGCGCGTATTGCAGGCGCTGGGCGAAGGTCGCTTCGAACAACGCCTCGATAGCACCGCGGCGACGCCGACAGCGCGCGTCTGCGCGCGCTACAGAGCGCGCAGACGCGGCTGGCCGCACGCCAGGCCGAGACCGAGGCCGAACTGCGCCGCGACCGCTTCGTACTGCAGGCGCTGGACGACCTGGACACCATGCTCCGCATCGCCGACGACGACGGCCGCGTGCACTTCGCCAACCGCAAGCTGCTGCAGATGCTGCGCGCGATCGAGCCGGACGTACAGAGCGTCCGCCCCGAATTGCGCGCCGAGCAGTTCGTCGGCGGCAGCATCGGCGACATCGCACGAGATCGTCGGCTCGGTGCAGCGCGTGACCGGGCTGATCGGCGAGATCAGCGCCGAGCAATCCAGCGGCATCGAGCAGCTCAACCGCACGGTGATGCAGCTGGACGAAGTGACCCAACGCAACGCCGCGCTGGTGGAAGAAGCCACCGCCGCGGCACGCAGCATGGAAGAACAGGCCGACAGCTTGGCCACCGCGGTGGCGGTGTTCCGGATCGCACCGGCCCGCGCGCAACCCGGCGACGGCAAGGTCACCCGGTTGGTGCGCGGCACCGGCTGAGCCGGCGCACTGCGCGATCGCCAGCCGCGGCAACGGACGCACGCGCTGCCGTGCGGGCTGCAACCACAGCCGCGACGGCAGCGCATGCGCGCCGAAGCGGCGCTGTCAGCGCTCGCCCTGCGCAGCGGCGCTGAAGGTCAGCTTGATCGGAGCGTGGCACTGGCCGGCTGCAACCGCGCCAGCCACGCGCACAGCGGCGGGGTACTCCGGCATGGCCGACGTAGCGCTGCCGCTGTGACACCGGATGTAGCGTGCGCAGCGCATGCGGCAGCCGCGCGAACGCCGGCCCCAGCCGTTAGGCGTGCTCAGTCCGCGATCCATGCCAGCGTCGCCATGCGCCCGCTGCGGCGGTCGCGGCGATAGGAAAAGAAGCGCTGCGCATCGGAGATCGTACACAGGCCGCCGCCGTGCACCTGCGCCGGGTCGATCCCCGCCGCGGCCAGGCGCTGTCGTGCCAGCGCATACAGGTCCACCCGCCAGTGTCCGGGGCGGGTCGCCACGAAAGCGCTGGCCGCGGCCGGATCGTGGCCGAGGAAAGCATCGCGCACGTTCTCGCCGATCTCGTACGCCTGCGGCCCCGCGGCCGGCCCCAGCCAGGCCTGCAACTGCGCCGGCGGCGTGCGCAGCGCGGCGACGCTGGCTTCCAGCACGCCGCCGGCCAGGCCTTGCCAGCCGGCATGCGCGGCGCCGACCTCGCTGCCGTCGTGGGCGGCGAGCACCACCGGCAGGCAGTCGGCGGTCAGGATCGCCAGCACCACCCCAGGCACCGCGGTGACCGCGGCATCGGCGGTCGGCTCGGCGTCGATGCCGACCGCGGCCGGCGGCTGCTCGAAGCGCAGCACCCGCACCCCGTGCACCTGCCGTAGCCAGTGCGGCGGCGACGGCAGCGCCAGGCGCGCGGCCAGTTCGTCGCGGTTGCGCTGCACCGTGGCCGGATCGTCGCCGTCGGCCGCGCTGCGGTTGCCCAGGTTGAAGCGGTCAAACGGCGGCACCGAGGCGCCGGCGCCGACGCGCAGCGTGGTCAGCGCGCATACCCGCGGCGATGCCGGCCAGTCGGCGGCGAGGGCGAAGTCAGTCATGCGGGTGCGGCCCGCTGTAGCACCGCACCGGCCACGCGGGCGAACCGCGCCACTGCGCCCGCACCCGGCCGCCCCATCCTCAGCGCCGCGCCTGCTCGGCGGCCAGCCGCGAATCGACCCGCAGCGCGGCCAGCAGCCGTTGCAGGTCGGCCGGCACCGCGGCGCTGGCGCGCACCGGCTCGCCAGTCAGCGGATGCTTGAATTCCAGCGTCTCGGCATGCAGCGCCTGGCGCTTGAAACCGCGCAGTTCGGCGATCAGCTCATCGGTGGCGCCCTTGGGCAGCTTCAGCGCGCCGCCGTACAGCGGGTCGCCGATGATCGGGTGCTTCAGGTGCGCCATGTGCACGCGGATCTGGTGGGTGCGCCCGGTCTCCAGGCGGCACTCCAGCGCGGTATGCGCGCGGAACCGCTCGCGCAGCCGGTAATGGGTGACCGCGTCGCGGCCGTCCTCGCGCACCGCCATGCGCAGGCGGTCGCGCGGGTGGCGGTCGATCGGCGCAGTGGCGGTGCCGCCGGAGACCAGCGGCCCGGCCACCACCGCCAGGTACTGGCGGTGCACGTCGCGCGCCGACAGCTGCGCTACCAGCGAGGTGTGCGCCGGCAGAGTCCGCGCCACGACCATCGCGCCACTGGTGTCCTTGTCCAGCCGGTGCACGATGCCCGCGCGCGGCAGCGACGCCAGCGAGGGGTCGCGGTACAACAGGGCGTTGACCAGGGTGCCGCTGGGGTTGCCGGCGCCCGGATGGACCACCAGCCCGGCCGGCTTGTTCAGCACGATGACTTGGTCGTCCTCGTACAGCACCTCCAGCGGGATGTCCTCGGGCAGCGCGTGGGTCTGGGTCTCCAGCACCACGTGCAGGCTGGCGATCTCGCCGCCGCGCAGGGCGTCGCGCGGCCGCGCCGGGGCGCCGTCCAGCAGCGCGTCGCCGGACTTGATCCATTCGGCCAGGCGCGAGCGCGAGAATTCGGGAAACAGCTCGGCCAGCACCGCGTCGAAGCGGCGGCCGGCAGCGTGGTCAGGCACGCGCGCCTGGCGCGGGCCGTCGGAGACGACGTCCTCGGGGGTGTCCGGGAGGGTATTGGGCATGAAAAGGGCACGGCTACGTCGGAAAGGGAGGGCCGCGGCGGCCATAGTCAGTCGCCGGACAGGCCACTAGGCTATCATCGCTCCTTCGTATTCCTGACGTGTCCTGCCCGAACCCATGATCCGACGCTCCGTCCCGCTCTCCGCGCACGTCCGTTTCATCGCCCTGATGCTGGTCATGGTCGTCGTGGCGACGGGTTGCCACCGCCAGAAGAACAAGAATCCCGAAGAAGGGATGCCGGTGGAGCAGCTGTACCAGAAGGCGCACACGCAGATGCAGACCAGCAACTGGGCCGGCGCCGAGGGCAGCTTCAAGCGGCTGATCGCGCAGTACCCATACGGCCAGTACACCGAGCAGGCGATGATCGAGTCCGCCTACGCCCAGTACAAGGCCGGCAAGCACGACGACGCGGTGTCCAGCATCGACCGCTTCATCCGCACCTATCCGACCCACCGCGACATCGCCTACATGTACTACCTGCGCGGGCTGTCCAACTCCAACCGCGACACGGTGTTCCTGCGCCGGGTGTGGTCGCTGGACCCGAGCCGCCGCGACCTGTCCACGCCGCAGCAGGCCTACGCCGACTTCAACATCGTCGCCGAGCGCTATCCGAACAGCCGCTACGCCGCCGACGCGCGCCAGCGCATGATCGCGCTGCGCAACGTGTTCGCCCAGCACGAGCTGGACAACGCGCTGTACTACCTGCGCCGCGACGCCTGGGTGTCGGCCGCCGGCCGCGCCAACTACCTGCTGGAAACCTATCCGCAGAGCGCCTACCAGTACGACGCGGTGGCGGTGCTGGCCGACGCCTACACCCACCTGGGCAACAAGCCGCTGGCCGACGATGCGCGCCGGGTGCTGGAACTCAACGACCCCAAGCATCCGTGGCTGACCGGGCATTGGCCGAAGTACCCGTGGATGATCCGCAAACTCAACCCGTTCGCTGGCGAGAAGTCTGCTTCCACCGGGCAGTCCAACTCGGAAATGGCCAACTGAGCCAGCCTGCCGGGTGCAAGAAAACAGGGGCCGCAAGGCCCCTTTTTCGTTTCCCGGCCAGGCCATTGCCGATGTCATCCGTGGACACCGGCTGCCGGCCAGGCTGCGCCGACTGCGTCCACCCAGGACCGTAGCTGTCCGCACAGTGGCCAGCGGCAGCGCCCTGGACATGCGATCCCGGCCACTGGCGCCGGCCGCCGCCAGTGTCGCGATCTGTGGTGCAGCGCCCAGCCGCTGCGCGCGCACGCAACGGCCACTTGCTAGGCTCGACCCACTGGCCCGCCGTCCCTGTGCGCCTGCGGCGCCGCCCGCCGCCACAACGCTCACGGCCCTGACAGGAGACGCGCCATATACCCCGCTTGCCCGCCCCTCTGCTGCTGTCGCTCGCCCTTGCCGCCCTCGCCGCCGCCCTGCCCGCCGACGCCGCCGAGCGCCGCGCCGCCGCAGCGGCCATCGTGTTCGGGGTCAACGGCCACGACGACCGCCCGGCCTATCCGCTGAGCCAGGCCGAGGCCGTGTTCAAGCTGCTCGACCAGCGCAACCTGCGCAGCTACCGCTTCGACGTGGACCCGCGCAACTTCGCCGTGCTCGACAGGCTGGTGGCGCTGTCGCGGCAGTACCGCATCAGCCGACACTGCAACTGCTGACCGATTTCGCAGATTGAGCGCGCCGGCCGCGCCTTCGCGCGCCAGGCGACGCGGCCCGGCTATGCTTGAACGCATGTTCGAACTGCATCAGGTCACCCGCCGCTACGGCGACGCACTTGCGCTGGACCGGGTCGATCTGCGCATCGCCCCGGGCCGCAGCACCGCGCTGATCGGCCCCAGCGGCGCCGGCAAGTCCAGCGTGCTGCGCATGCTGCTCGGGCTGGAATGGCCGGACGCCGGCCAGGTCCGCTTCCAGGGCGAGCCGCTGCGCCGGGACACCCTGCTGGCGCAGCGCCGCCGCATCGGCTACGTGATCCAGGAAGGCGGGCTGTTCCCGCACCTGAGCGCGCGCGACAACGCCACGCTGCTGGCGCAGACCCTGGGCTGGGCACGGCCGCAAATCGATGCCCGCTTGCACGAACTTGCCGCACTGTGCCGCCTGCCCGAGGCCTTGCTGGCGCGCTATCCCGCCGAGCTGTCCGGCGGCCAGCGCCAGCGCGTGGGCCTGATCCGCGCGCTGCTGCTGGACCCGCCGGTGCTGCTGCTCGACGAACCGCTGGGCGCGCTCGACCCGATCGTGCGCCACGAGCTGCAGACGCAGATGCGCGAGCTGTTCGCGCTGCTCGGCAAGACCGTGGTGCTGGTGACCCACGATGTCGCCGAGGCCGCCTACCTGGGCGATACCCTGGTGCTGATGCGCAACGGCCGCATCGTGCAGCAAGGCAGCGTGCGCGACCTGCTGGATGCGCCGGCCGAGCCGTTCGTCGGCCAGTTTTTGCACGCGCAGCGCACGCTGGAGGACGCGCAGTGAGGGCCGCAATGCGCCGCCGCGCGTCGGCGTTGCTCGCGCTCGCGGCGCTGTGCGCCCTGCTCGCCAGCACGGCGATGGCGGCGCCGGCCAAGGTGGTGGTCGGCTCGAAGAACTTCACCGAGGCGGTGGTGCTCGGCGAGATCGCCACCGGTGCCGGGCGCCAGGCGGGGGTGCAGGTCGAACACCGGCGCCAGCTCGGCGGCACCCGCATCCTGTGGCGCGCGCTGCAGCAGGGCTCGATCGACGCCTATGCCGAATACACCGGCAGCCTGGCCACGGAACTGCTGCAGCTGCCCGATGCCGACGATGCCGCGCTGCGCCGCGCCCTGGCGCAGCGCGGCCTGGCGATGAGCGCGCCGCTGGGCTTCGACAACACCTATGCGTTCGGCATGCGCCGGCAACGCGCGCAGGCGCTGGGCATCGCCCGCATCTCCGACCTGGCCGCGCATCCGTCGCTCAAGCTCGGGCTCAGCAACGAGTTCGTGTCGCGCGCCGACGGCTGGCCCGGGGTGCGCGCGGCCTACCGGCTGCCGCAGACCCCGACCGGACTGGACCACGATCTGGCCTATCGCGCGCTGGACAGCGGCGCGATCGACATCACCGACCTGTACAGCACCGACGCCGAAATCCCGGCGCACGACCTGCTGGTGCTGCAGGACGACCGCCACTACTTTCCGCGCTACGCCGCGGTGTTCCTGTATCGCAGCGACCTGGCGCAGCGCGCGCCGCACTTCGTGCAGGCGTTGCAGGGCCTGGGCGGGCGCATCGACGCGGCGACGATGCAACGGCTCAATGCCGAGGCGAAGTTGGACAAGCGTGCCGAAAGCGCAATCGCCGCGCACTGGCTGGGCATCGCCGCCCCCGCGCAGGACAGCCGGCTGACGCGCCTGCTGCACCACACCCGCGAACACCTGGCACTGGTCGCCCTGTCGCTGGGCCTGGCCCTGCTGGTGGCGTTGCCGCTGGGCATCGTGGCGGCTTATCGGCCGCGGCTCGGCCAGGTGCTGCTGTCGCTGACCGGGGTGCTGCAGACGCTGCCGTCGCTGGCGGTGTTCGTATTCATGATCCCGTTGTTCGGGATCGGCGCCAAGCCGGCGATCGCCGCGCTGTTCCTGTACAGCCTGCTGCCGATCGTGCGCAACACCCATGCCGGCCTGACCGGGATCGCCCGCGAGTTGCGCGAAACCGCCGCGGCGATCGGCCTGCCGCCCGGCACGCGGCTGTGGCGGATCGAACTGCCGCTGGCCTTGCGCACCATCCTGGCCGGGATCAAGACCGCGGCGGTGATCAATGTCGGCACCGCCACCCTGGGCGCGCTGATCGGCGCCGGCGGCTACGGCCAGCCGATCCTCACCGGCATCCGCCTGGACGACCTCGGCCTGATCCTGGAAGGCGCGGTGCCGGCGGCGGTACTGGCGCTGCTGGCGCAGGCGCTGTTCGAAGGACTGGAGCGCTGGCTGACTCCGCGCGGCCTGCGCCTGGCGGCACGGCGCTGAGGCCTGCGCGTCGCGGTGTTGCTCATCGAGCGAGAGCAGAACCAGCGTGTGCGCCATCCATCGATGGCACCGCGGCATCGGCGAGTGACCGACGCCGGAACCGGTCGGGACTGAAGTCCCTCCCACAATGCACCCAGCCGACCCACCGCACGCCCTTGTAGGAGCGGCTTCAGCCGCGACAGACGAAGCGGTGAGCCTTCCGGCTCAGGTCACAGTCGGGACTGAAGTCCCTCCCACAGTGCTCCCAGCGAACAGGCCGCAAGTTCCTGTAGGGAGCGACTTCAGTCGCGACGAGCGAAGCCAGGAACCTTGGCGGTTTTGCTCGCCTGTCGCGGCTGAAGCCGCTCCTACAGTGCACCCTGCGAGCAAGCCGCAAGCGCCTTGTAGGAGCAACTGTCTTCTCATCCGATCACCTCACGCCATGGTGTGCGATCTCGTGCCATGGCGTTGAGTCGGATAAGCAGTACGCGCATGCATGCGGTGATGGCGACCTTGGCGGGCTTGCCGCGTGCCCGTAACTGTTGATAACGCTCCTTGAAGGAGGCTTGGGTGCGCACAACGCTCCAACAGGCCATGTACAGCACTCGTCGGATCGTGGCACGCCCGCCGCGGATGCGGCGTTTGCCGCAGTGCTGCCCGCTGTCCACGTTGTAGGGAGCCAGGCCGACCAGGGCCGCGATCTGACGACGATCCAGCGTCCCCAGTTCGGGCAGATAGGCCATCAGGCTGGCGGTGGTGACCTCGCCGATGCCCGGGACCGTGCCCAGGGCGTGCGCCAGCGCATCGTCGAGCTGGCACCGCACCTGCTTGATCGCCCGTTCATCCGCTGGATACGGCGGCGCAAGTCGCCGATCTGCTCGATCAGGCACGCGCGCACCATGGCCAGGGTCGCCTGATGCAACCGACGGCGCTCGTCGTCACGTTGCTGGACCAGTTGCTCGCGGCGCTGGACCAGCATGCGCAGTTGCTCACGCAAGGGATCGGGAACCGGCGCGGGCGCTTGCACCAGTTGAGCCATGCGCGCCAGCAAGGCCGCATCCAGCGGATCGGTCTTGGCGGTTGTGCCCAAGGCCGTGGCGAAAGCGCGTGCCCGGCGCGGATTGATCCGGGTCACCGGGATCCCTGCCGTGGCCAGTGCCGTCATCACCGCCCGTTCGTAGCCGCCGGTGGCCTCCAGCAGCGCGTTGCCGACGCAGTGCCCGGCAAGGTGGTCGCACAGGCGCTGGTGGCCCTGGGCGGTATTGGGAAAGGACAGCAACTGGTCCAGGGGAAGCACGTGGACGGCCAAGGTGTCCTTGGCCACATCGATACCGATCCAAAGGGCATAAGCGTTAGGTAGACTAAGGGACAGGAGAGAGCCACCTCGTCGCTGCCCACGCTTGTGAAGTTCGAGCGAACGCTCGTTCAACTGTTCGGGCTAGGCAACGAGGTCGATGTGCGGCCGCCCTGGCTCCTACACGTGCTGGAACACTGCGGCCTGTCGGCGTGCCGCACATCGCTCTCCACTCAAACTGTAAAGCAACCTCTAGACACAAGCGGCTTCAGCCGCGACGAACGAAGCAGAAGACAATCCAGGGTCCGCTCGCGGTCGGAGCTGCAGCCCCTCCTGCAGTGCACCCAGCAGGCTGGCGGCAAGTTCTTCCACGAACGATCAACGCCAGCGCCACCCGCGCGCAGCAGCAACCATCTCCCGCGCCAGCCCACGCATCGCCTCCGGCGTCAGCTGCAGGTACGGCGCGATGCGCAACGCGCCGTGGCGGTGCGTGCAGATCACCTGCGCGCGTTGCAGCCACGGCAGCAAGGCCTGCAGCGCAGACGCCGGCGGACGCAGCGCGGACAGATGCGGCGCATGCCCAGGCACCGTCCAATCGCCAACACCCTGCGCCTGCAGCTCATCCTCGAACGCCGCACCGAGTTCGCCCAGCCGCGCGGCGATCCGCGCCGGCTGCCAGTGCTGCAGCTGCTGCAGCGCCGCGCTGGCCATCGCCAGCCGCAACGGTTCGGCCACGCCGCCGGCATCAAAGCGGCGCGCGCCAGCGCGGAACGGCGGCGGCGCTGCGACCGGGAAGTTCCAGTCCGCGCCAGGATCGCGCGCCTGCCAGTGGTGCTCGATCGGCACCCCATGCGCGCGCCAGTGCGGCGAGGCCCACAGCCAGGCCAGTCCCATCGGCCCGAGCAGCCATTTGTGCCCGACCGCCACCACGAAGTCCGGCCGCCACGCCGCCAGCCGCGCCGGCAGCACGCCCAGGCTCTGGCTCAGGTCCAGCACCAGCGCCGCGCCCGCCGCATGCACGCGCGCGGCGATGCGGTCCAGGTCCAGCAGCGCGCCGTCGCGCCAGTAGGCATTGGGCAGGGTGGCGATGCGCACCCGCGGCTGCGCGTCCAGCGCGGCCAGTACCGCCTCGGTCCAGTCCTGCTGCGGCCCACGCCGCACCACCGCCAGCTGCGCGCCGGACTCGGCGCAGCGCTGCTGCCACAGCAACAGGTTCGACGGAAACTGGCCGTCGAGCAGCAGCACCGCCTCGCCAGCGGCCAGCGGCAATTGCCGCGCCGCGGTGGCCAGGCCGTAAGCGGCCGACGGCAGCATCGCCACGCCGTCCGCGTCGCCGTCGAACAGCGTGGCGGCGGCCAGGCTGCGCAGGGTCTCGATCTGCGCGCGCCAGGCGTCGAAGGACAGCGTCCACGGCGCGATCGACTCCGCCAACGCCGCCTGCCCGGCGGCAAGCACGCTGGCCAGCCGCGGCCCCTTGCTGGCGGTGTCCAGATACCGCACGCCCTCGGGCAGGACGAAGGCATGCGGCGCCTGCAGCAAGTCGAGCGGCGCCATCGGCGGCGCGTTGCCAGCCGCGATGGACGGAGTGGACGGAGCGGTTGGCATGTTCGCCTGCGGCGCTATCTGCAATCGACGGCCCATCATGCCGCATCTCGGGGAAGCTGCCGATCAAGGGTAACCGGGTGGCGTGGACTGGCCGAGCAGCACGCGGCCCGCACTCTGCCAGTGGCCTTCGGCCAGCAGCGCGTGCTGCGCCACGACCAGCGCATCGTGCAGGTAGCGCTGCATCGGCTCGGCGCGAAAGATGGCGGACGTACCGGCCAGTGTGAAAGCGGCGCGCGCCACCTCGGCGCCTGCGCGGGCGGCATTGGTCGAGGCCAGGCGCAACAGGTTGACCTGCTGCGGGTCGACCGCATCGCCCGCCAAGGTCGCCTGCCAGACGCTTTCGGTGGTTTCGTAAAAAAACGCGCGCGCCGAACGCAATTGCGCTTCGGCCTTGGCCAGTTCGATCTGCACATAGGCGCGATCGGCCAGGTTGGGCGCACCGGTGATCGCCACGCGGCCATCGGCCGCGGCCACGATCTCGTCCAGCGCCGCACGCGCCACGCCCAGGCCGACCACGGCCAGCACCTGCGCGGCAAAGGCGATCGACGGGTAGCGATACAGCGGCGCCGCCAGGGTCGGCGCGCCGCCGCGGATGAAGGTCCACTCCGGCCGCACGACCGCGGCATCCACGACCACATCGTGGCTGCCGGTGCCCTGCATGCCGATGACGTCCCAACCGTGTTCGATACGCACCTGGTCGCGCGGCAGCACCGCCATGCGCGGCAGACCCGGTACCGGGTCGGTATCCAGGGCGATGCCCACGCCCAACAGCGACGCCGCGGTGCAGCCGCTGCTGAACTTCCAGCGGCCGGCCACGTGGATGCCATCGGCTCTGGCCTGCGCGGCCTGCGGCGGGAACACCGCCCCGGCGAACACCACGTCCGGGCCATCGGCGTAAATCCGCTGCAGAGTTTCCAGCGGCAACGCGGCCAAGTACTTGATCGAGGCACCGAAACTGGCGACCCAACCGGTCGATCCATCGGCCTGGCTGATACGCTCGATCAGCTTGCAAAACTCCGCAGGGCCGACCTCCTCGCCGCCCATGCTGCGCGGCACCAGCGCGCGATACACGCCCACCCGGCGCAGCTTTTCCACGATGTCTGGCGCCAGGCAAGCCTGCGCGACAAACTCGTCGCGGCGCGCGCGGATTTCCGACAACATGGCCTCGAGTGCGGCGTACAGGGGCAACGACGGCCTCACATCACTGGCAACAGCGGCCATTGTGTGTGCCCTGGCGCGGCGTTTCTGCGACGCCCTTCTAACCTATGGGCGCAACTCAGCGCGTCGGCCACGCGATTCGAAGCATACGCGAACGTATGGAACTCAACAGGTCAACGCGATTTTTCGCCGCACATGACGGCATATTCACGTTCGTCCCCTAAGCTTGCCGGATGCAAGCGACCTCTTCGGCGGCATCCCCCTCGTCCGCAGCGTCCAGCGTATCGTTGGCGGCCCGTTTCCGCAGCGTACGCCAGCGCACCAGCCTGCTCGCCGCGCCGCTGAGCGAGGAGGACGCGATGGTGCAGAGCATGGACGATGCCAGTCCGGTGAAATGGCATCTGGCACATACCACCTGGTTCTTCGAACGCTTCGTGCTCGGCGCCGACGCCAGCTACCTGGCGATCGATCCGCAGTGGGACTACCTGTTCAACAGCTACTACCAGAGCGTCGGCCCGATGCATGCGCGGCCGCGCCGCGGCGTGCTGTCGCGCCCGTCCATGGCGCAGGTGCGCGACTACCGCGCCGAGGTGGAGGCACGCGTGCTGGCGCGGCTGCAGGCCGGCGATCTGTCGGCGCAGACGCTGCAGGTGTTGGAACTGGGCCTGCACCACGAGCAGCAGCACCAGGAGCTGCTGCTGACCGACATCAAGCACGCGTTCTGGAGCAACCCGCTGGCTCCGGCGTATCGCGACGATCTGGCCGTGGCGCAGACGCCGGCCACGGCGCTGCGCTGGATCCAGCGCGATGAGCAAGTATGCGAGATCGGCGCGCCCGGCTGGCCGGCGCATGCCGCCTTCGCCTACGACAACGAATCGCCGCGGCACCGTGTGCTGGTGCAGGCGCATGCGCTGGCCAGCCGTCCAGTGAGCAATGCCGAATACGCCGCGTTCGTCGCCGACGGCGGCTACCGCAACGTCGCGCTGTGGCTCAGCGACGGCTGGGCGCGGCGCAGCGCCGAGGATTGGCAGCGGCCGCTGTACTGGCACGCCGACGGCGCGCGCGAGTTCACCCTGGGCGGCTGGCGCGAGCGCGACCCGCATGCGCCGGTCTGCCACATCAGTCTGTTCGAAGCCGACGCCTATGCCCACTGGGCGGGCGCCCGCCTACCGACCGAGGCCGAATGGGAGCAGGCCGCCACCGGCGTGGCCATCGCCGGCAACTTCCTCGACACCGATGCATTGCACCCGCACGGCGCAGCGCACGGCGAAGCCGGCCTGCAGCAGTTGTTCGGCGATGTCTGGGAATGGACCGGCAGCGCCTACCTGGCCTACCCCGGCTTCCGCCCGTGGTCGGGCGCGCTGGGCGAATACAACGGCAAATTCATGAACGCGCAATGGGTGTTGCGCGGCGGCAGCTGCGCCACGCCGCACGACCACATCCGCGCCAGCTACCGCAACTTCTTTCCCTCCGATGCGCGCTGGCAATTCGCCGGCGTGCGCCTGGCCAAGGACCCCGCATGAACGCCGCGACCGCCCGCGCCCTGACCGAAGCCGCACTCACCGACCTGCACCCGCAGCCCGACGATATCGCCGCCGACGCGATCGCCGGCCTGTCGCACAGCCCCAAGCAGCTGCCGTCCAAGTATTTCTACGACGCCGAGGGCTCGCGCCTGTTCGAGGCGATCACCCGCCAGCCCGAGTACTACCTGACCCGCACCGAGCTGGATCTGCTGGAAGCGCGGATGCCATCGATCGCGCAGGCGGTGGGCAGCGGCGCGCACGTGGTGGAACTGGGCAGCGGCAGCGGGCGCAAGACCGAATTGCTGCTGGAAGGCCTGCGCGCGCCGGTGGCCTACACCCCGATCGAGATCTCGCGCGACATGCTGATGTCCAGCACCGCGCGCCTGGCCGAGCGCTTCCCGCGCATCCAGATGCTGCCGGTCTGCGCCGACTTCACCACCCCGGTGACGCTGCCGGCGCCACAGCGCAGCGCGGGCCGCACCCTGGTATTCTTCCCCGGCTCCACGCTCGGCAACTTCACCCGCGACGACGGCATCCAGCTGCTGCGCTCGATGCGCGAGACCATGCGCCACGACGGCTGCGCGCTGATCGGCATCGACTTGATCAAGGACGTGTCGGTGCTGGAAGCGGCCTACAACGACGCGGCCGGGATCACCGCCGAGTTCACCTTGAACCTGCTGCGCCGCCTCAACCGCGAGATTGGCAGCGACTTCGACCTGCAGCAGTTCCGCCACCGCGCGGTGTATGCGCGCGAACGCCAGCGCATCGAGACCTTCCTGGTCAGCCAGCGCGCGCAGCAGGTGCACGTGGCCGGACGCCGCTTCGATTTCGCCGCCGGCGAAGCCATGGAGGTCGAATACAGCCACAAATACAGCGACCAGAGCTTCGGCGAAATGGCCGCGGCCGTCGGCCTGCGGGTCAGCCACGGCTGGAACGCGCAGGACGATGCGTTCGGATTGCGCTTGCTGCAGGTGGTGTGAGGGAGGCCGGGACTCGGGACTCGCACAGCGGCGTGCGAGGCGGCGCAGGTTTCCGGCTGCGGCCCGCCCCTGTAGGAGCGGCTTCAGCCGCGACCGGCACCCAGGCATCCCGGGATTGCAACGAAGGCACCGCGGCATCGCCTCCCGCCTACGCCTGATACCCGTTACTGATCGGATAACGCCGTTCGCGCCCGAACGCGCGCCGCGACACCTTCGGTCCCGGCGCGGCCTGGTGCCGCTTCCATTCGGTGATGCGCACCAGCCGCACCACGTGATCGACCACCTCGGCGGCATAGCCGGCGGCGACGATCTCGTCGCGCGATTCCTCTTGGTCCACATAGTGATACAGGATGCCGTCGAGCACGTCGTACGGCGGCAGCGAATCCTGGTCGGTCTGGTTGGCGCGCAGTTCCGCCGACGGCGGCCGCGCGATCACCGCCGGCGGGATCACCGGCGCGCCGCCGACCGTGTTGCGCCATTTCGCCAGGCCGAACACTTCGGTCTTGTACAGGTCCTTCAGCGGCGCATAGCCGCCGCACATGTCGCCGTAGATGGTGGCGTAGCCGACCGCGTACTCGCTCTTGTTGCCGGTGGTCAGCAGCAGCCCGCCGAACTTGTTGGCCAGCGCCATCAGGATCACGCCACGGCTGCGCGACTGCAGGTTCTCTTCGGTGACATCGGGCTGGGTGCCTGCGAACAACGGACCGAGGGCCTGCAGCAGGCCCTCGAACGCCGGCTCGATCGCCACCGTCTCCAGCTTCACGCCCAGCGCGCGGCATTGCGCATCCGCCAGGTCGTTGGACATGTCGGCCGTGTAGCGCGACGGCAGCCGCACCGCGGTGACGTTGTCCGCGCCCAGCGCGTCCACCGCCATCGCCAGCACCAGCGCCGAATCGATGCCGCCGGACAGGCCCAGCCACACCTTGGAAAACCGGTTCTTGCCGCAGTAATCGCGCAGCCCGCGCACCACCGCGCGCCAGGCCAGCGCGTCCATGCTTTCGTCGCCGTCGTCGATCCAGCGCAACGGCGTGAACGCACGCGTCTGCGTCGCGTAGTCCACCACCAGCCATTGGTCGATGAACGCCGCCGCGGCCGGATGCACGCTGCCGTCGCCATCGGCGACCACCGAGGCACCGTCGAACACCAGCGCATCCTGGCCGCCGACGACATTGAGGTAGGCCAGCGCCGCACCTGTCTCGCGGGTGCGCTCGGCCAGCAGCGCATCGCGCTGCGCATGCTTGCCGCGCTCGTAGGGCGAAGCGTTGGGCACCAGCACCAGTTCGGCGCCGTTGCGCACGGTATCGGCCAGCGGCTCGGGGAACCACAGGTCCTCGCAGATCACCAGGCCGACCGGCGTTCCCTTGACCTCGAACACGCAGCTGCCGCCATCCGGATCGACATCGAAATAGCGGCGCTCGTCGAACACCGCGTAGTTGGGCAGTTCGCGCTTGCGGTAGGTGGCTTCGATGCGCCCGCCGCGCAGCACGCTGGCCGCGTTGTAGACCACGCTGCCGGCACTCTGCGGCCAGCCGACCACCGCCACGATGCCGTGCACGCGCACGGCGATGCGCTGCACCGCCAGCTCGCAATCGGCAAGGAAGCCGGGACGCAGCAGCAGATCCTCCGGCGGATAACCGCTGACCGCCAGTTCCGGGAACAGCACGAGGTCGGCGCCGTACTCGTCGCGCGCCTCGTCGATCATCGCGATGATGCGATCGGTGTTCTGGGCCACGGCGCCGACCGGAAAATCGAACTGGGCCATGGCGATGCGAAGGGAAGAGGACATGGACAACCTTACAGAAGCGAAAGGGCAACATTGCCCGCGGGCATGCGGATGCTCGGACGTGCCGAGCGCACGGCGCCAAGGCATCCGCACGGCGGAAAGCGCAGTGTAGCGCCGCACCGCGCCGTGGCCGACGATCTGCTGCTGTCGTCGGCTAGTGCGCCGCTTGCCAGAGGCGGCGTGACGCGTGTGCGGCAGGTCAGGTGCACTGCAGCAAGGGCCTGCGGCGGGTTCGCACGCCCAGCGCCGGTCACCGATAGACCGCACGTCGCACCCGAGGTCGCCCACCCAGGAACGCGCAGGCGCAACCGCGGAAGAGTCCGTACCCATCTGCTACCACAGTGGCGGTCAGCGGCGGCATGCGCTACTCCAACAAGGCCGACGTCGCGACCCTGCATTGGTGAAGCCGGCGCTTGGCGCCGCGGTTCACGGACCTTGGCGATCAGATTGGCGAGATCTCTTGCACCAGCGATCCTGAGCAGTGTGAGCCCTGCGGCATCATGCCCGCTGGCCGGAGCGGCCTTGTACGCCATCGAGGCGAGAAGGCGAACAGCGGCCGCAACGTCCACGGTAAAACAGCACCCGCTGGGCGCACCACTCTGGAAATCGAGATCGTGCACCGGTGCGTAGGGCCGATTGCCGCCGAGATCGTGCTCTGCAACTTGGCGACCCTGTCGCGGTCGCCGGCCCAGGCCGATGCTTGCGGGAACGAGAAGGAGTGCGCATTGGCGACGTCCGCATCGGCTTTGGCCTGGCACATGTGCAGCTGGGCGGCGCCAAGCCTAGCCGGATACAGCGCAGGCCATTGGTGCGGGCATCATCACCCACGGATGGCGGCCGAACAGGTCCGCCGCGCCCTCCTCGGCGACATCGATGCACAAGGACGCGGCCGCGGCCGCCGCTGACCGAGGCGAATGGGAGGGACGCCCTCCCGTTCGCCTTTCCGATCGCGTCTTCGCCTGCTGGAACGCCCACGTCAGATCGCTTATTACCATGAGATCAGGCAAGCCTGCCGGTTTGCGGTGGTTGTCCAGCCAAAGATTTCAAGGAGCCTTGAATCATGAAAGTTTCGCGGGAATCGTGTTCGCGTCCGCTATCAACCGATGACGCCCAGGGGGAGGAATCGCGTGGTTCGGCAGGCGAATCAGCGGATATCGCGTCTCACCAGCGGGAGCAGTCGACCGATCCGGCCCTTGTAGCGTTACCTCGGCGTCCAGAGATGTGTCCGTATGGCGAAGCTTCGACATCGTCGGGGTCTGGCGGTCCTGTGCGCCGAGGGGAAACACACTCTGCAACGCCGAGCAGCGTTCTCGGCAAGCGTTCCGCAGAGGATGTGGAAGATAGAACAGCGGAAAAACGCCTCAAGACAGCCTCCGCCAAGGAAGCCGCGCCCATTATGAGAGTTCTCAAGTCCGGCGGTGATCGGGTTGATGAGCAAGACAATGTCGTTGCATATTTTATTCGCCAGTCCCCAAGGCAGATCGACCCTGAAATGCTCGCGATGGACTTGAACCTTAGAAATCACAGCTGCGATCTTCCCGTGATCGCGCAAAGAGTTCCATTAAAAATATCCGCTGAAGAGGCGCTTCCAAACAACGATTTTTCAATCGCAAATAATCGCGCGATACCCACCTGCGAATTCACTCGATCGTACGATTCAGTGTGGGGAATTTCGCGCCCAAGGGCGTACAAGCTAGATCGCGCGTCAGACGCGCCAAGGTCTTTCAGGACCCTGAAGAAGGTCGGAACTTATTTCGAACAAGTGCACACACACCCAGTCCTCGATCGGAACATGCGGTCATTGGCATTCGAATATCATGCGGAAGAACTGGAAGACTCTGAACTGGAAGACTCTGAACTGGAAGGCTCTGGACTGGAAGGCTCTGGACTGGAGGAATCGGTAGTGTCGGGTAGTCCACAGCAAATGTCCCGTGGCGATAACGCGGGAGGCTCTGATGCGTATACCACAGAAAACTCGGTAGTGCTGGGCATTCCACAGTATATATCCCAGGGCGATAACGCGGGAAGCCATGACGCGCATCGCCCAGCAAATTTGGCAGTGATGGGTATTCCACACCGAATGTCCGATCGCGATAACGCGGAAGGCAATCATGTGACTGGCACAGAAAGTTGGACAGCGTGGGGGGTTCATAGTCAACTATGGGGTTTACAGAATCAGTCGCACTATAACCACCCTGTCTATGTCGATGACGCGTCAGAGTATCATGCGTATGACATAGAAAGCCATGCCGCATATGCGAGCCGGAAATCTCAAAAGCCCCTTGGAAGCCCTGCTGCCATGGATCTCCCAACCAGCAAAGTAGAGCTGTGGGAATTTTCGGTGGGTTCTGAAGAAGCAAGCACTGTCCCTCCGGAAATAAATGATCTGCAGGTTTGCTATCCGCATTCCATCGCCCACCGGCGAATTGGCGATATCGGGGGGGCGAAATTGGCGACGACGGTCGATTGTCATGAGCTTAGCCCGAAATATCTATTATTTCGCGCAGCCTCCAGCACAACTGGGCGAAATCCGCCGACCAAGCGGCAGCTGGTTGTCGTTGGGAAGGGCTATCAGGCAAAGCCTTCACTTGAGGCAACCCCTTCACCTACCCCGGGCCGAACGTCGAATGCGGAAATAGATTTACCAGCGCTGCGAGTATCGTTTGATGCTCCTGACGGCGAGATCTTGGGCATGCAGATTGGCGGCCCCTTCTTTTCAGTGCAGGACACAAGACCGGCATCGACGCATTACCGGAAAGATGGGGAAGGAAAACACGTCATCGAGGTATTTAAAAAAAACGACACCGCCCTGAACCCCTGGGAATCGCTCAAGAAACACGCCGGGACTACGACACCCGGAAAGTTGAACGATATTAAATTCGACCACGCGTGCTCCGTTGACCACGAAGTTAGCAAGAAAAATTTGGCGAAAGTCTTGCATGACAATAAAGAATTGTCGGCCTGGCTGGCGCACGACTCGGGAGCCGACGTGATATATATCAGAAAGTCGGCGCATAGGTATCATTCCCATGATGACGCGGCTGGCCTGGGGGATTTGCTTGAAACACTACAGAATGCCGGGCTGATCAATGACTACGACGAGATCCGGGTATCCACAAGCAGAACCTCCGTCATTCCCGACAAACCCCTAGCGGTGCGTCAGACCTACGCAAATGCGCCGCGCGGCACAGATCCGATCTGTACGGCTGAGCTGGGGATTGGCTCACAAAACTATCGGGAATGGGCGCTGAAGAAAGCGATGGATGCCAAGGAGAAGCTTGTCAATTTTCTTGGACTCGACCCACCCTGACAGCATTGGCGTTAAGAATGGAGCGGAATGCCTTGAGCCGGCAATAACATCCAAAGGCGCTTCGCGTGCGTGAACGGACCGGCCGCGTACCACACAGCGCCGGCCTGCCACGCTATCGGAGATCAATCGCCTCTCGCATTACCGCAACCATCAAGCCGCGCAGCGCCGACGCCAGCGCCCCCATGCCCTCGCGGCCGCCGGCGGCGATCACCATATACTGCTTGCCGTCCACCGCATAGAGCGACGGCGTGACCTGGCCGCCGGCCGGCAGCTTGGCGTCCCACAGGGTCTTGCCGCTGGCGCTGTCGAGCGCGCGCAGCCGCGTATCGGCGGCGGCCGCGATGAAGGTCAAGCCGCTGGCGGTGGTCACCGCGCCGCCGAGCAGCGGCGTGCCCACGTCCAGCGGCAGCCACGGCAACGTCTCTTCCGAGGTGCCGAGCGGGCGCTCCCAGGCGATCTTGCGGTGCGCAGATCGACCGCCACCAGCCGCCCCCACGGCGGCTTGACGCAGGGAACGCCGCGGGACGAGGCCAGCATGCCGCGGCGCATGTAGTACGGCGTGCATTGCATGTCGTTGAACTGTTGGTCGGAATGGCGCGCGTCATCGGCCTCGCTGAAGCGTTCGCGCGGGATCAGCGCCACCTGCATCGGCAGGTCCGACACCGGCAGGATTGCCAGCTGTCGCTGCGGGTCCACCGCGATGCCGCTGCAGTTCACGCCGCCGGCCCAGCCCGACAGCGCGATCGTGCCGCGCACGCTGGGGGGAGTGAACAGGCCTTCCGAACGCAGCCCGGCGATCAGCGCAGCGCATTCGTGGCGCGCGGCCGGGGTCGCGCCCCAGGCGTCGGCGGCGGTCAGCGGCGTATGCCGCGCCAGGCGCAGCGCCGGCTCGGGCATCGGCTGGGTCGGCGAGATGCGCTCGCCAGGCACATCGGAGGCCGGCACCGGCACTTCGCTGATCGGGAACACCGGCGTACCGTCGCGGCGGTCGAAGGCGAACAGGAAGCCGGTCTTGGTCGCCTGCAGCACCGCCTCGCGCGGACCCTGCGCGGTCTGCACCGTCGCCAGCACCGGCTGCGAAGCCAGGTCGTAGTCCCACAGGTCGTGATGCACCAGTTGCTGCGCCCACACCCGGCGCGCGCTGTGCAGGTCCAGCGCCACCAGCGAATTCGCATCGCGGTTGTCGCCGAGCCGCTCGCCGCCGTAGTAGTCGGGACTGGCCGAGCCGGTCGGCACGTACACCAGCCCCAGCGCCGGATCCAGCGCCAGCGGCGCCCAGGCGTCGCCTCCGCCGACCGTGGCGGCCTGCTCCGGCTGCCAGCCGGCCGCGGCGGCCGGAGCGCGCGGCACCGGATCCCAGCGCCACAGTTCGCGGCCGCTGCGCGCGTCGTAGCCGCGCACCACGCCCTGCTCCAGCGCATGCCCGCGGTTGTCGCCGATCGAGCTACCCACCACCAGCACGTCGCCGGCCACCACCGGCGGCGAGGTCACCGCATAGTTGGCCCAGGCATCCTTGGGCCTATCCTGCACGTCGATCCAGGCACTCAGGTCGATACTGCCGGCAGTGCCGAAGCCGGCACAGGGCCGGCCGTCGGCCGCATCCAGCGCGAAGGCGACGCCGGTACCGGTGATCGGCTTGGGCCGCCACAACTGCGCCAACAGCATCCGAGCACCAGGATCAATCCGCGAGCGACTTCGATCGCGACGGGCGCGACAGGTAAGGCCTGCCGCGACCGAAGTCGCTCCCACATCCGGGTACCGGCTGGCGTCGGCGTCCATGACCGTGCGCGCGTCCCCCCGCGCACCGCCTGCCGAGCGCAGGCGATGGCGCAACGAAAAAGGCCCCGCTTGCGCGGGGCCCGATTCGACGCTCGCAGGTGGCAACCATCGCCGCCGGCGCACGGCCCCGCATGCGGCATGCTACACGCAGCACACCGGACCGCGTGTCGCTTACTTCACCAGGGAAGCGATCGCCGCACCCAGGTCGCCCGGCGAACGGACGGTCTTGACGCCAGCGGCTTCCATTGCCGCGAACTTGCCGGCAGCGGTGCCCGAACCGCCCGAAGCGATCGCACCAGCGTGGCCCATGCGCTTGCCCGGAGGGGCCGAGGCGCCGGCGATGAAGCCGACCACCGGCTTCTTGACGTGGGCTTTGATGTACTCGGCCCCGGCTTCCTCGGCGTCGCCGCCGATCTCGCCGACCATGATGATGCCCTGGGTCTGCGGGTCTTCGTTGAACAGCTTGAGGCAGTCGACGAAGTTCAGGCCGTTGATCGGGTCGCCGCCGATGCCGATGACGGTGGACTGGCCCAGGCCGGCAGCGGTGGTCTGCTTCACGGCTTCATAGGTCAGCGTGCCCGAACGCGACACGATGCCGATCTTGCCCGGCATGTGGATGTGGCCCGGCATGATGCCGATCTTGCACTCGCCGGGGGTGATCACGCCGGGGCAGTTCGGCCCGACCAGGGTCACGTCCGGGTGCGACTTCAGCACGTTCTTGACCCGCAGCATGTCCAGCACCGGGATGCCTTCGGTGATGCAGACGATGACCTTGATGCCGGCCGCGGCCGCTTCCAGGATCGCGTCGGCCGCGAACGGCGGCGGCACGTAGATCACCGACGCATCGGCGCCGGTGGCGTCGACCGCTTCGCGCACGGTGTTGAACACCGGCAGGTCGATGTGGGTGGTGCCGCCCTTGCCCGGGGTCACGCCGCCGACCACCTGGGTGCCGTACTCGACCATCTGGGTCGCGTGGAAAGTCCCCTGCTGGCCGGTGAAGCCCTGCACGATGACTTTCGTACTCTTATTGATCAAAACAGACATGAATTCTTCCTAGTCTCGTGGGTTCAGGCAGCGACGGCTGCGACGACCTTCTTGGCGCCATCGTTGATGTCGTCGGCCGGGGTGATGGCCAGGCCGGAGTCGGCCAGCAGCTTCTTGCCTGCCTCGACATTGGTGCCTTCCAGACGCACCACCACCGGCACCTTGACGTCCACTTCCTTGACCGCGGCGATGATGCCCTCGGCGATCATGTCGCAGCGGACGATGCCGCCGAAGATGTTGACGAAGATCGCCTTGACCTTATCCGAGGACAGAATCAGCTTGAACGCCTCGGTCACGCGTTCCTTGGTGGCGCCGCCGCCGACATCCAGGAAGTTGGCCGGCGCACCGCCATTGAGCGCGATCACGTCCATGGTGGCCATGGCCAGACCGGCGCCGTTGACCATGCAGCCGATGTTGCCGTCCATGGTCACGTAGTTAAGGTCGTACTCGCTGGCGCGCACTTCGGCCTCGTCTTCCTGGGTCTTGTCGCGCATGGCGGCCAGATCCTTGTGGCGGAAGGTGGCGTTGTCGTCGGAGTTGACCTTGCCGTCGAGCGCGTACAGGTCGCCGCTGTCCAGGATCGCCAGCGGGTTCAGTTCGACCAGCGCCAGGTCCTTTTCGTTGAACAGGGTGTACAGGCCGCCCATGATCTTGGCCAGCTGGTTGGCCTGCTTGGCGTTGAGGCCGAGCTTGAAGCCGATCTCGCGCGCCTGGTAGGGCTGCAGGCCTTCGACGAAGTTGACGTTGAGCGACTGGATCTTCTCGGGGGTCTCGGCGGCGACCTGCTCGATGTCCACGCCGCCTTCCGACGAGGCGATGTAGGTGATCGACTGGGTGCCGCGGTCCACCAGCACCGACAGGTACAGTTCCTTGGCGATCTCGCCGGCCTCGGTGACCAGCACCAGGCCGATCGGCAGGGCCACGCCGGCGGACTGGTAGGTCTCCATCGAGGTGCCGAGCATCTTGGCCGCCGCGGCCTTGACGTCGTCGGTGGTCTTGCAGAACTTCACGCCGCCGGCCTTGCCGCGGCCGCCCGCGTGGATCTGGGCCTTGACCATCCAGGGGCCATTGCCCAGGGCATTGGCCACTTCGACAGCTTCTTCGGGCGTGGACGCGACGCGTCCGGCCGGGACCGGGATGCCGTAGTCGGCAAACAGTTGTTTCGCCTGGTATTCGTGGAAATTCATGCGTCACCGTGGGAAAAGGAACGACCGTCGCGCAGCGATCCGGGCCCTGGGATGGGGGCCGAATGGTACGCACGGGCCGCATATTGTGGCCGACCCTGGGCGGCGGCGCAAAAACCCCGGTCCGGCGCGCGCAAAACGGCGCCTCCGCAAGGAAGCCAGCGCCCCGATCGCGCCCCTGCCATCGCATTCCACGGCGCGCCCCCTATACTCCCGCCGTCCATCGCCTGGCTGGAGTCCGGCTTGACCACAAGCGCCTCGCTCATCGATCGCATCGAGTCCATCCCGCGCCGCGAACTGTATTTCTTCGCGCTGTACCGGGTGCTGGTGGCCGGGCTGATCGCCGCGCTGGTGTTCAGCCCGTTGAGCGTGCTGGTCGGCGAGCCGCGGTTCCCGCAACTGGCGGTCGGGCTGGCCGGCGCCTACCTGCTGGTGGCGCTGCTGCTGCTGCTGTGGGGCCGCAACGAACGCCACCTGATCCCGATCGTGTTCTGCAGCGCGACCGCGGACATCGCCGCGGCCACCCTGGCCGCGCACGCGCTGCCGGCGGCCAGCGCCGGCATTGCGATGATGCTGCTGTTCAACGTCGCCGCCGCGGCGATGCTGCTGCCGCTGCGCTACGGCCTCGGCGTCGCCCTGAGCGCCACCGCGGCCACCCTGCTGGAATACCTGTGGACCTCGCTGGACGGTGGCGAGAGCACCCGCAGCCTGGCCGAACTGGCCATGTTCGCCACCAGCTACCTGGCGGTGGCCTACATCTGCCACCAGATCGGGCAGCGCGCGCGCAGCAGCCAGCGGCTGGCCGACCGGCGCGGCGCCGAAGTGGCCAATCTCTACGAAATCAACGAGTTGATCATCCGCCGCATGCGCACCGGGGTGCTGGTGGTGGATGCGCAGAACCGCGTCACCCTGGCCAACGAGGCCGCCTCGGCCCTGCTCGGCGACGCCGACGGCAACAGCGCCAGCGGCCGCCTGGATCTGCTCAGCGCCGCGCCGGAACTGGGCAAGCGGCTGCAGCGCTGGCGCAACGGCTGGAACCAGGAAGAAACCCCGCTGCAGCTGTCGCCGGACCAGCACGAGGTGCAGCCGCGCTTCGCCCGGTTGCTGAGGGAAGGCGACCTGACCCTGGTGTTCCTGGACGATGCGACGGTGGTGTCGCGGCGCGCCGAATCACTGACCCTGTCGGCGCTGGGCCGCTTCTCGGCCAGCCTGGCGCACGAGATCCGCAATCCCCTGGCCGCGATCAGCTACGCCTCGCAGCTGCTCGAGGAGTCGCCGGCGATCGGCGATACCGACCGCCGCCTGCTGCAGATCATCCACATGCAGTGCCAACGCACCAACGGCATCGTCGAGAGCGTGCTGGGGCTGGCCCGGCGCGAGCGCTCCAATCCGGAGAACCTGGATCTGGGCGTGTTCGTGCGCCGCTTCGTGCTGGAATACCGGCAGACCCTGTCGATCGAGACCGACAGCCTGGAAGCCATCCTGGCCCCGCAGCCGGTGCACGCGCTGGTCGATCCCAAGCACCTGCACCAGATCCTCAGCGCGCTGGTGCACAACGCGCTCAAGTACGGCCGGGTGATGGAGGAACCGGCGCGGGTGCGGCTGCGCGTGGCGATGCAGGAACGCCATGCCATCGTCGATGTCATGGACCGCGGCCCCGGCATTCCCGAAGCGGTGGCCGCGCAGCTGTTCCGCCCGTTCTTCACCACCTCCGAGCACGGCACCGGGCTGGGCCTGTATATCGCACGCGAACTGTGCCGGGCCAACCAGGCACGCCTGGAATACGTCCCGGTGCCGGCCGGCGGCGCCTGCTTCCGCGTGGCCTTGCCTGGCCCGCACACCATGCTCTCGGGTTGAGACGCACGTCACCGAACACCCTGCCGCGCCGATGATTTGGCGCTCCCCTCCCACCTGGGCTATCTTTTCCGCACATGAACGAAACCCGAAGCGCCCTGGTCGTCGACGACGAACGCGACATCCGCGAACTGCTGGTGCTGACCCTGGGCAGGATGGGGCTGCGCATCAGCACCGCCGCCAACCTCGCCGAAGCCCGCGAACTGCTGGCGAGCAATCCCTATGACCTGTGCATCACCGACATGCGCCTGCCCGACGGCAACGGCATCGAACTGGTCAGCGAGATCGCCCGCCACTACCCGCGCACGCCGGTGGCGATGATCACCGCCTTCGGCAGCATGGACCTGGCGGTGGAAGCGCTCAAGGCCGGCGCCTTCGACTTCGTCAGCAAGCCGGTGGACCTCCACGTGCTGCGCGGCCTGGTCAAGCATGCGCTGGAACTCAACAACCGCGAACGCGCCGCGCCGCCAGCGCCGCCGCCGGAACAGGCCAGCCGCCTGCTCGGCGCCTCGGCGGCAATGGACGTGCTGCGCGCCACCATCGCCAAGGTCGCGCGCAGCCAGGCGCCGGTCTACATCCTCGGCGAATCCGGCGTCGGCAAGGAGTTGGTCGCGCGCACCATCCATGAGCAGGGCGCACGCGCGGCCGGGCCGTTCGTGCCGGTCAACTGCGGCGCGATCCCGGCCGAACTAATGGAAAGCGAATTCTTCGGCCACAAGAAGGGCAGCTTCACCGGCGCGCATGCCGACCAGGCCGGACTGTTCCAGGCCGCGCACGGCGGCACGCTGTTCCTGGACGAAGTGGCCGAGCTGCCGCTGGCGATGCAGGTCAAGCTGCTGCGCGCGATCCAGGAGAAATCGGCGCGCCCGGTGGGCGCCTCGATCGAGGTACCCACCGACGTGCGCATCCTCTCGGCCACGCACAAGGACCTGGCCGACCTGGTCGCCGACGGCCGCTTCCGCCACGACCTGTACTACCGCATCAATGTGATCGAACTGCGCGTGCCGCCGCTGCGCGACCGCGGCGGCGACCTGCCGCAACTGGCCGCGGCGATCCTGGCACGGCTGGCCAAGAGCCATGGCCGGGCCACCCCGCTGCTGTCGCCGTCGGCGCTGGACGCGCTGAACCGCTACCCCTTCCCTGGCAACGTGCGCGAACTGGAGAACATCCTTGAGCGCGCCCTGGCAATGGCCGAAGAGGACCAGATCAGCGCCGCCGATCTGCACCTGCCGCAGCCCGGCAACAGCGCCCGCGTCGCGGCCGAAGCCGCGCCCGCGCTGCCGCCCGGCGTGGTCGACATCGACCCGACCTCCTCGGCCCTGCCCTCCTACATCGAACAGCTCGAGCGCGCCGCGATCCAGAAGGCGCTGGAAGAGAACCGCTGGAACAAGACCCGCACCGCCGCCCAGCTCGGCATCACCTTCCGTGCGCTGCGCTACAAACTGAAGAAGCTGGGGATGGAGTAGAAGCGCCAGAAATGGGGAATCGGGATTGAGATTCCCGCCCCTGAATTCGGCCCAAGTAAAAAATTCGGATCAAGGCCAGAACGAAGAGCCGCTGCTCCGCTCTTGCGAATCGCCAATGCCAAAGGCCGAATCCCGGCCCATTGCCCAGTCCGGTATAATGAGCAAGCACGGCACCGAAGGGAACAGCCATGAAAAAGCTCGAGCGCGAGACGCTCGTTCTGCACTACCACGCGACCCGCCGGGAAAATTTCGCCGCCAGCCAACGGCTGGAAGGCATCAAGACCACCGCCACGGCGATGGACAATCTTGCCCCCTTGCCCAGTAAGGACGCGCTGCGCAAGAAATACCTGGTGACCGCGCTGCGCGGATGAGCAGCAAGTACGCGGTTTCGGACGACCCTGCCTGCTACCCCGGCACCGGTGTTCTAAGAAACAAGCTGAACATCATCGACCCGGACACATTGCAAGCAGCCGAAGCAGCTTTTGCTGCCACTGCGCTCGAAACCATAGAGATCGACGCACCACCGTTCGATCTCGCGTACCTATGCAGCCTGCATCGCCAATTGTTCGACGAAGTCTATGAATGGGCAGGCACGCTCAGAACCGTGGACATCGCCAAGGGCACGACAAGATTCTGCAACAGCGCCCGTATCGAACCTGAAACCAACCGCTTGCTGAGTGCGCTCGATGCAACCGATCTCGGCTCACTCTCCCGTCCCGAACAGATCCGCCTGATCGCCGAGTTCTACGGCGAATTGAACATGGTGCATCCATTCCGGGAAGGCAACGGACGCACCCAGCGCCTATTTTTCGAGCACTAGCTGCTGCTCAACGGACTAGCCGTTGCATGGCGACGCATCGACGCGACCCAATGGGTACAAGCCTGCATTGCAGCCGTCCGCTGCGATCATGTTCCGCTGCAGACGGTGTTCGACGCATGCATCGACCAGATCAATCCGCAAGAAGCCGATCCGGAATTTCGCTGACGCCCGCACTCAATCCTTGGTCACGCGATTGATCTCCGCCAGGCTGGTGATGCCGGCGCGCGCCTTGAGCAGCGCCGACTGGCGCAGATCCTTGACCCCGATCTTCTGCGCGGCCTGGGCGATGTCCATCGCGTTGCCGCCCTGCAGCACGATCGCCGCGATCTCGTCGTTCATCGGCATCACCTGATAGATGCCGGTGCGGCCCTTGTAGCCCTCGGTGCACTCGTCGCAGCCCACCGCCTCGTACAGCTGGATGCCGGCGGCCACTTCCGCCTCGCTGAAGCCCTCGGCCAGCAGCGCATTGTGCGGCAGCTGGGTCGGGCGCTTGCAGGTGTTGCACAACCGCCGCGCCAGCCGCTGCGCGATCACCAGCGTCACCGAACTGGTGATGTTGTACGGCGCGATGCCCATGTTCATCAGCCGCGCGATGGTCTGCGGCGCATCGTTGGTGTGCAGCGTGGACAGCACCATGTGCCCGGTCTGCGCCGCCTTGATCGCAATCTCCGCGGTTTCCAGGTCGCGGATTTCGCCGACCATGATGATGTCCGGATCCTGGCGCAGGAACGAGCGCAGCGCCACGGCGAAGGTCATGCCGCGCTTGTTGTTCTGCTGCACCTGGTTGACCCCGGGCAGGCGGATTTCCACCGGATCCTCGGCGGTGGAGATGTTGCGGGTCTCGTCGTTGAGGATGCCCAGCGCGGTGTACAGCGACACCGTCTTGCCCGAACCGGTCGGGCCGGTCACCAGCACCATGCCGTAGGGCTTGTGGATCGCGTCCAGGAACAGCTTCTGCTGCTCCGGCTCGTAGCCGAGCTTGTCGATGCCCAGCTTGGCCGCGCTGCCGTCGAGGACACGCAGCACGATCTTCTCGCCGAACAAGGTCGGCAGCGTGCTGACGCGGAAATCGATCTGCTTGCTCTTGGACAGGTTGAGCTTGATGCGTCCGTCCTGCGGCACGCGCTTCTCGGCGATGTCCAGCTGCGACATCACCTTGAGCCGCGCCGCAATGCGCTGGTTGAGCTTGACCGGCGCCCTGGCCACGCTCTTGAGCAGGCCGTCGATGCGCAGGCGCACCCGGTAATCGTCCTCGTACGGCTCGAAATGGATGTCCGACGCGCCGCGGCGGATCGCATCGACCAGCATCTTGTTCACGAACTTGACCACGGGCGTATCGTCGCCCTTGGCATCGACGCCGGTCTCGCCGCCGCTGCCCATGTCCTCGTCGCCGGCACCGACCTCAAGCCTGCCCATGGCCTCGTCGTCGTCGCCCAGCGCGTCGCCGATCGCATCGTTGCTCGCCTGCCACTGTTCCAGGGTGCGGCGGATCTGGTCCTCATCGACCAGGATCGGCTCGACCGTCAGATTGGTATGGAACTTGATGTCGTCCAGCGCCCGGGTCTGGGTCGGATTGCTCATCCCGACGAACAGACGGTTGCCGCGCTTGAACAGCGGCAGCACCTGGTGCTTGTGCAACAGCTCCTCGCTGACCAGCTTCATCGCGCTCTGGCTGGCATCGAACACCGACACGTCCAGCAACGGCATCCCGAACTCCAGCGCATTGGCGGCGGCCAGCTGCGCCGCGGTGACCAGCTTCTTGTCCGAGAACCACTGCGGCAGCGGGATCTTGGCCTCGGCGGCATGCGCCATCGCGGTCCGCGCAGCCGTTTCCTCGAGCGCGCCATCCTGAACCAGGCGGCGCGCGATGCCGGTGATGCCGACGAGATTGGCGGATGTCACAGCGTTCATATGGCCCCCCTAGGCTACCCGGGCAAGAATAACGCATCGGTCGTTCCAGCACGTCCCGCGGGAAAGCAACCTGGGAGGCAGGTTCAACTTTCGTCGCGGACGACGGGTTGCAAGCCATTCGCCTGCATCTTCAACAGGAACGCGCGCTTGGCCATCCCCGCTTGCAAGCCATGGCAGCCCCAACACTGAATCGCACGTTGTGTATCCAGCCGCCAGGACGACCCAATAAATCGGCGAGCGCTTGAACAGCGAAGTTCAAACGGATATTTACTCTGACCCCTTTGTTCCGGAGGAAATCGGCGACCATTTAAACAGCGAAGTTCGCACCAATCTTGTGTCAACTATCCACAACCACTTGGCCTGTATTTCAAATTAAATGCCGAAGCATCACAAGTCCATACCCCCATGGATGACCTCTTCAATTTAATGGTGAGTCCCGATACCTTCCCAGACCCTATAACAGCACATCCTATTTCTCCCACACCATCAGATGCCAATGTGGCCCATATCGATGAACATTGACTAGAATTAACAAGGCCAATGTAATCTCGATTCACCAAACTACCATCTCGGCCATCTTGAGCAACAGCTTCCATCGTCGTTTTGCCTGACCTAATCTCAGCCAATGCCGCAGCCACATGGGCCTTCGCAACGAAATCTTCATATAGGGACATGGCAATTGCAGCAAGCATGGCAACGATTGAGATAACCACCATCAACTCCACAAGATTAAAACCTCTTTGCTTATACACACCACCTCCACAATAATGATAAAAAAACCCCGCTTGAGCGGGGTTTTTTGACTATCAATTGCAATCAACAATCATTTGGCAGAAGTAGCAGTGCAACCGGTCGGGATATATTTGGTATCTAAGCCAGCAGAAGAACATGCCCACTTACCATCATTGGTACGAGCGAGAGTCAAAGTGCCGCTTGCAACTTTTGAATTACCCTTAAGGGCGCACGCAATGGATGCAGTGCCAGCAGAAGCAGTACCGGTTGCCGTAATGGTGCAACGATCTGTTGGGGTATTAAGACCAATGTCAGTTGGCGCGGCAATATCCTTACCTTCGTTCAACAAAACCTCAGCCTGAGTCTTGCCTGGGGTGATCTCAGACAAACCAGCCGTAGCTTGCGACTTGGCAACATAATCCTGATACATCGGCAGCGCAATGGCGGCCAGGATGGCGATGATCGCGACCACGATCATCAGTTCGATCAGCGTAAAGCCCTGTTGCTTCTTCATAGTGAATCCCCTAGAGATGGTGTGTAAGTTGGCAGACACTCGGCCCGCGGAGCTTGCTACCCCTCGAGCGCCGCGCGGCAGAGCGCCACGTGCGGGTAATGCAAGCAGGCCGCGTGCCAACTTCCCCACGCGCGCCCTCTGCTCCCCGGAGCGCATGATGCCTCATGGAATGCCCTCGGATAGGGGCAAAGAAGATATCTGCGACGGGCCTTCCTCTGTGCCGGAATAGGTCGCAAAGTGACGCCCAGCGTCACTTCGACGGAATTTTGCCCCCCCCCCCCTGCTACCGGGTGACGGCTTTGTGCCAGGGGCACGGATGCCAGCCGCCGCGGAAACCGATACCATGCAGAGCGTGTCCGCCTGGGGATGGCTGGACGGGGAGTACAGCTGATGTCCGCAACTCGTAGCGCAGTATCCAAAGAACCCGTCGCACGCAATACCAGCCAGCAGGTCCCGTTCGTCTGGGAAGGGACGGACAAGCGCGGCATCAAGATGAAGGGCGAGCAGACCGCCAAGAACGCCAACCTGCTGCGTGCGGAATTGCGCCGCCAGGGCATCACGCCGTCGGTGGTCAAGCCGAAACCCAAGCCCCTGTTCGGCGCCGCCGGCAGCAAGATCAGCGCGAAGGACATTGCCTTCTTCAGCCGCCAGATGGCGACCATGATGAAGTCGGGCGTCCCCATCGTGGGATCGCTGGAAATCATCGGCAGCGGGCACAAGAACCCGCGCATGAAGAAGATGGTGGGCCAGGTCCGCACCGACATCGAAGGCGGCTCGTCGCTCTATGAAGCGATCAGCAAGCATCCGGTCCAGTTCGACGAACTCTACCGCAACCTGGTCAAGGCCGGCGAAGGCGCCGGCGTACTCGAAACCGTGCTGGAGACGGTAGCCACCTACAAGGAAAACACCGAGGCGCTGAAGGGCAAGATCAAGAAAGCCTTGTTCTATCCGGCCGCGGTCATGGGTGTGGCGCTGCTGGTCAGCTCGATCTTGCTGGTGTGGGTGGTCCCGCAATTCGAGGATGTCTTCAAAGGGTTTGGCGCAGAGTTACCCGCATTCACTCAGATGATCGTCGCCGCTTCACGCTTTATGGTGGCTTATTGGTTGCTCCTGCTGATCGTGCTGGTTGGCAGCATCGTCGGCTTCATCTTCGCCTACAAGCGCTCGCCGTCGATGCAGCACGGCATGGACAAGTTGATTCTGAAGGTGCCGATCATCGGCCAGATCATGCACAACAGCTCCGTGGCCCGCTTCTCGCGGACACTGGGCGTCACCTTCCGCGCCGGCGTCCCGTTGGTGGAAGCGCTGGACATCGTCGCCGGCGCCACCGGCAACAGCGTCTACGAAAAGGCCGTGCTGCGCATGCGTGACGACGTGTCGGTGGGCTACCCCGTCAACGTGGCGATGAAGCAGGCCAACCTGTTTCCGCACATGGTCATCCAGATGACCGCCATCGGCGAAGAAGCCGGTGCGCTGGATGCGATGCTGTTCAAGGTGGCCGAGTACTTCGAGCAGGAAGTGAACAATGCGGTCGATGCGTTGAGCAGCCTGCTGGAACCGCTGATCATGGTGTTCATTGGTACCATCGTCGGCGGCATGGTCGTCGGCATGTACCTGCCCATCTTCAAGCTGGCCTCCGTCGTTGGATAAGCATTAATGGCATTTCTCGATCAACACCCCGGCCTCGGCTTTCCCGCGGCGGCGGGGCTGGGCTTGCTGGTAGGCAGTTTCCTCAATGTGGTGATCCTGCGCCTGCCCAAGCGCATGGAGTGGCAGTGGAAGCGCGATTCGCGCGAGATCCTGGAGCTGCCGGACCTCTACGATCCGCCGCCGCCCGGGATCGTGGTCGAGCCGTCGCACTGCCCGCACTGCAAGCACAAGCTGTCCTGGTTCGAGAACATCCCGCTGTTCAGCTGGCTGGCCCTGCGCGGCAAGTGCCGGCATTGCCATGCGCCGATCTCGATCCAGTACCCGCTGGTGGAGATGCTGACCAGCCTGCTGGTGGCCGCCAGCGTCTGGCGCTTCGGCTTCGGCTGGCAGGGGTTCGGCGCGATCGTGTTCAGCTGCTTCCTGGTGGCGATGTCGGGGATCGACCTGCGCACCCGCTTGTTGCCGGACCAGCTGACCTTGCCGCTGATGTGGCTGGGCCTGGTCGGCAGCATGGACAATCTGTACATGCCGGCCAAGCCGGCGCTGCTCGGCGCGGCGGTCGGCTATGTGTCGCTGTGGTCGGTGTGGTGGCTGTTCAAGCAGATCACCGGCAAGGAAGGCATGGGCCATGGCGACTTCAAGCTGCTGGCGGCCATCGGCGCCTGGTGCGGGCTGAAGGGCATCCTGCCGACGATCCTGATCTCCTCGCTGGTCGGCGCGGTGCTCGGCTCGATCTGGCTGGCGGCCAAGGGCCGCGACCGGGCCACGCCCATTCCGTTCGGCCCGTATCTGGCCATTGCCGGCTGGATCGTGTTCTTCTGGGGTACGGAAATCATCGAGACCTACATGCGCTGGTCCGGGTTGCGCTGAGCGGCGCGGCGCGGTGAGCGATTTCATCGTCGGCCTCACCGGCGGCGTAGCCTCCGGCAAGAGCGCGCTGAGCCGCCGCTTCGAGGCCAAGGGCATCGTGGTGGCCGATGCCGACGTGGCCGCCCGCGCGGTGGTCGCGCCGGGGCATCCGGCGCTTGCGCAGATCGTGATCCATTTCGGCACGCAACTTCTGCGCGAGGACGGCAGCCTCGACCGCGCCGCGTTGCGCCAGCGCATCTTCGAAGATCCCGTGGCGCGCCGCGACCTGGAGGCGATCACCCATCCGGCGATCCGCGCGTTGCTGCAGCAAGCCTGCCGCGAGGCCGCCAGCCCCTATGCCGTGGCGGCGATCCCGCTGTTGACCGAAGTCGGCGCGCGCGCCGCGTATCCGTGGCTGGACCGGATCGTGGTGGTCGATGCGCCCGAGGCGACGCAACATGCGCGCCTGATGCAGCGCGACGGCATCAGCGCCGAGCTGGCGCAGCGGATGATCGCGGCGCAGGCCACGCGCGCGGCGCGGCTGGCGATCGCCGACGATGTGGTGGTGAACGATGGCGATGCCGAGCGGTTGCAGGACGCGGCGGATGCGCTGGATCGGCAGTACCGCGCATTGGCGGCGGCCAAGCTCGCATAAGTAGTTCCGACCCGGCGATGCGTTTTTTGTAGGAGCGGCTTCAGCCGCGACCGGATCTTACTGGTGAAGCCCGGTCGCGGCTGAAGCCGCTCCTACAAAAGCCGGCGCTCGTCCGAGCTCGGTCGGTCATGCCGGCCTGAACCACAGCGTCGCCACCACGCCCTTGGAGGCGCCCGGGCGCACGTTGACCTGCCAGCCGTACAGGTCGCACAGGCGGCTGACGATCGACAGGCCGATGCCGCCGCCCTGCGAATGTCCGGCGTGGGTGCCGCGGTAGCCGCGCTGGAACAGCTTGGCGGCGTCTTCCGCGCTGAGGCCGGGGCCGGAGTCGATCACCTGCACCGCATCGCTCAGCACCCGCACCACCACCTGACCCTCCTGGGTGTACTTGACCGCGTTGCCGATCAGGTTGCCCAGCGCCACCGACAGCGCCGACTCCGGCGCGTCGATGATCAGGTTGCGCTCGCCTTCCAGCAGCAGTTGCAGCGGCTTGCCGCCCAGCTGCGCGCGGTGCGACTCGATCAGTTGTTCGGCGACCTTGGCCACGTTGCTGTTGCCCTGCCCGCGCTCGTTGCGCGACAGCAGCAGCAGCGAGCCGATCAGGTCGCTGCATTGCTGTTCGGCGCGCTGGATGCGCTGCAGGCGCTGCAACACCTTCTCATCGAGATTGGGACGGGTCAGCAGCAGTTCGGTGGCGCCGCGGATCACCGCCAGCGGCGTGCGCAGCTCGTGGCTGACGTCGGCGTTGAACTCGCGGTCGCGCTGCACGACCTCTGTGAGCCGGGCCGAATAGTCGTCGAGCGCTTCGGCCAGCTGGCCGACCTCGTCGTCGGGGAAATGCGGCGCCAGCGGCTTGGGATCGCTGCTGCCGCGGTAGGCGCGCAGCCGCGCAGCCAGATCGGAAACCGGGCGCATCACCCGCGACGCCGACCACCAGCCGATCACCAGCGACAGCGCACTGAACACCAGCACCGAGAGCAGCAGTGCGCGCTTGAGTTGAACTTCGCTACGCAGCGTTTGCGTCATGTCATATGCGAGGAAAAACCACTCGCTATCTGTCTTGCGCACCGCCAGCTTGTAGGCGAACGGGTCTCCATGTTCGTCCAGTCCGACAATGTTGTGGTTGCCGTTAGGGAGTCGCGCCCAATCAGGGCGCTCCTGCCGCACACGGTCGAACTTGTCGCGGGTGAACACAAATGCGCGAATCTGCTGGACTGGCAGATCCGGATTGCGACTTCGGTCAGAATAAAACCGCTGGGCGAAGGCGTCGATATTGCGATTCATCACGTCTTCGACCAGCTGGTTCTCCACCCGCGCCCGCGCCCAGTTGGTGGCGAACGCGAACAGTGCGGTCAGGCCGAAGCCCAACAGCACGAAGGACAGGATGATGCGGCTGCGCAGGCGGCGGCGGTAGCGTCCGCGCCGCCGCACCGCCCGCGGCAACTCTCCAGCTTCAGGCATCGGGCGCGGCGATGCGGTAGCCGATGCCGTGGCGAGTCTGGATCATCGGCACCTCGAACGGCTTGTCCACCACCGCGCGCAGGCCGTGGATGTGCACGCGCAGCGAGTCCGAGTCCGGCAGTTCCTCGCCCCACACGCGGGTTTCCAGTTCCTGCCGGGTCACCACCGCGGGCGAGGCTTCCATCAGCGACTGCAGGATCTTCAGCGCGGTCGGGTTGAGCTGCAGCAGCTTGCCCTGGCGCCGCACTTCCAGCGTGTCCAGGTTGTATTCCAGGTCGCCGGTCTCAAGCACGCGGGTGTGCACGCCCTTGCCGCGGCGCGACAGCGCGTTGAGCCGCACTTCCACTTCCTGCAGCGCGAACGGCTTGATCAGGTAGTCGTCGGCGCCGGAATCGAAGCCTGCCAGCTTGTTGTCCAGCGAGTCGCGGGCGGTGAGCATCAGCACCGGGGTCTGCTTGCGCGCTTCGTTGCGCAGCTTGCGGCACACTTCGATGCCGTCCATGCCCGGCAGGTTGAGGTCGAGCACGATCGCATCGAATTCGTGCACGACCGCCAGGTGCAGGCCGGTGACGCCGTCGGCGGCGAAATCCACCGTGTGCCCGCGGTCTTCGAGGTAGTCGCCCAGGTTGGCAGCGATATCGCTGTTGTCTTCGATCACTAGAATTCGCACCAACATTTACCCCGTCAGTCGTACTTGCCAGTTGGATTGCGCCGCATCGATTCCTGCGCATCCTCGTTGTCGCGGCGGCGTTCCGCCACGGTCTTGCATTACGTCGTGGCGCGCAGCGATCCGGCGACCGCTTCGCGCCTGCAGATCAGCCTGCTGTCCAATGACGCCTTGGACAGCAGCGTGTTGACCGTTCCCTGATCGTTGAACAGCACGACCGTGTCTTCCTTGCGCAGCGTATCGACGTTGGCATAGGAATTGAGCACCGTCGCCATGTGCGACAGCGCGGCTTCCACCTTGCTGCGATTTTTCTGCACCGCGTTCGGAATAGGTCTTGCCATCGTCCAACGGCTGACGAATTGTACTGAGTTGCTGTGCGAACGATTTCTTCACGTTCATGGGCGCCTCACCTTTCGGCGCCGCCGCGGCGCTGCACGCGAGCGCCATCCCCAGGATCCAACCGATCACCTGCTGCATCCCCGTCCCTGCGCAATGGGTGGTGTGGATCACACTGTAGCCGCCCCGCGAGCGGGGCCGCAAGTTGCGCGTAGCGGGGTTTCGGTGCGTCGCCGCCGCCGCCGACCTGCGCATACAAAAAGGCCCAAGCGGCGACGCCGCTTGGGCCGAAAATATATCCCGATTACCGTTCCTGCTGAGGAGGGCAGAGCTGCGGTCCGGGAAAGCATACGCAGGTGGGAATTAAAGCCGTGTTAAGCCAGAACGCAGGAGCGAATATCGGCCTAACTCACTGATTTCTTTCGAATCAGACTGGCTTCGAGGTGTTCGATGACCTTGCCGGCGATATCCAGCCCGCACACCGCCTCGATCCCTTCCAGGCCGGGGGTGGAGTTGACCTCCAGCACCAGCGGGCCGCGCCGCGCGCGGATCAGGTCGACCCCGGCCACGCCCAGGCCCAGGGCCTTGGCCGAACGCACCGCCACCTCCTGCTCGCCGCGGCTGGCGGTGGCCAACTGCGCACTGCCGCCCACATGCAGGTTGGAGCGGAAGTCCCCTTCCGGCGCCTGCCGGCGCATCGCCGCGACCACCTGGTTGCCGACCACGAAGCAGCGCAAATCGGCGCCTTCGGCCTCGCCGATGAACTCCTGCACCAGGAAATTGGCGTACAGGCCGCGCAGCGCCTCGACCACGCCGCGCGAGGCGCTGGTCTTCTCGGTCAGGATCACCCCGGCGCCCTGGGTGCCTTCGTTCAACTTCACCACATGCGGCGGCGGCCCCAGCATCGACAGCAGATCGCCGGTGTCGTCGGGGTTGTCGCCGAACACGGTCATCGGCATGTCGATGCCCTTGGCCGCCAGCAGCTGGTGCGCGCGCAGCTTGTCGCGCGCGCGCAGGATCGCATCGGACGGATTGGGCGTGCGCACGCCCATCATTTCCAGCTGACGCAGCACCGCGGTGCCGTAGCGGGTGACGGAATTGCCGATGCGCGGGATCACCGCGTCGTAGCCGGTGATCGGCTTGCCCTTGTAATGCATGGTGAAGGCCCCGGCCGCGATGCGCATATAGCAGCGCAGCGGGTCGAGCACGCGCACCGTATGCCCGCGCTCACGGCCGGCCTCGACCAGGCGCCGCGTTGAATACAACTTGGTGTTGCGGGACAGGATGGCGAGCTTCATCGAGGCGCGACGGCGGTGGCTGGCCCGGCATCATACGTTGCGCCGTCGGCGCTGCGAGGTCGCTGCCATGCCCGATCGTTCTCGCGCGCGACCGTGGCGGCGGCACGTGAGCGGCCTTGGTATGCCCGCTCGGCCATGGGTATCTGCAGACACGCTGTCCCACAGCCGACACGGAACCGCCCCGAAACGTTCACAAAACCGTTGCATCGTGGCGAGCGGGCCGCACAGGCCGTGTGTTGGCTGTCACGCATCGCACGCTGGGTCCCGACGCCTCCCTCATTTTATCTTGGTGAATTCCGATGACCGCCTCCTCCACAACCCTGCGCCTGCATGCGATGGTGCTGGCCGTCGCATCCGCGCTGCCGGCCTTCGCCGCAGTGGCCGAGACCGCACCGGCCGACGCCGCGGCCACGGCCACCGCCGGCAACGGCGATGCGACCATGCTCGATGCGATCACCGTGGTGTCCACCGGCACCACCCGCCAGGTGCAGCGCATCACCCGCGAGGACATCGGCACTACCGCCCCCGGCACCAGCGCGCTGAAGGTGTTGGACAAGCTGCCCGGCGTGCAGTTCCAGTCGGCCGATGCATGGGGTTCCTACGAGTGGTCGACCGCGATCAGCCTGCACGGTTTCGACCAGAGCCGGCTCGGCTTCACCCTGGATGGCGTGCCGCTGGGCACCATGAGCTACGGCGTCAGCGACGGCCTGCAGGTGACCCGCGCGATCATCTCCGAGAACGTGGGCTCGGTGGAGCTGTCGCAGGGCGCCGGCGCCCTGGGCACCGCCTCGAGCAGCAACCTCGGCGGCGCCGTGCGCTACTACTCCGACGATCCGGACGCCACGCCGGGCATCCGCTTCAGCCAGACCTTCGGCTCCGATTCCACCCGCCGCACCTACCTGCGCGGCGACACCGGCGACATCAACGGCTTCTCGATGTACACCTCGCTGGTGCACGGCGAAGTGGACAAGTGGAAAGGCTACGGCAACAACGAATACAACCAGGCCAACGTCAAGGCGCTGTACCAGTGGGGCGACGGCAACCGCGTCGGCCTGTTCCTGGACAGCTCCAAGCGCAAGGAATACGACATCATGGACCTGTCGCTAACCTCGCAGAAAGCGCTGGGTTGGAACTGGGACTACCTGATGCCGGACTGGAACAGCGCGGTGCAGATCGCCAATGCGCTCAACGGCAACGGCAGCTACCCGGCGGCGTTGAACGCCCTGCCCGCCAACTACGGCAAGGCCGACGCCACGTACTACTCCGGCGCCGGCCTGCGCGACGACAACCTGGCCGCGCTCAGCGGCGCGTTCAACCTGGGCGGCAACACCACGCTGAACCTGACCGGCTACTACCACGACAACAATGGCGAAGGCCAATGGACCACGCCGTACGTGGCGTCCTCGGCCACGGTGCCGCTGTCGATGCGCACCACCGACTATCGCCTCAACCGGCATGGCGTCACCGCGTCGCTGAACTTCACCGTCGCCGGCAATGAGATCGAGATCGGCGGCTGGTACCAGAACGCCAAGACCGTGCAGGAGCGCAACTACTTCCTGCTCGATGGCCCGTTCACCGATCTGTACTACTTCAATAAGTCCAGCACCCGGTTCGCACGCGGTTTCGCCCAGCATTACGAAACCGACACCCGCATGTTCTATGCGCAGGACACGCTGCGCCTGCTCGACGACCGCCTGACCGTGAACGTCGGCGCCAAGAAACTGCAGGTGGACGCCACCTCGCAGTCGCTGGTGCCGACCACGTCCTACGCGGTCGGCGAGATCAAGGCCGACTCGGACCTGCTGCCGCAGGTGGGCGTGAACTACAAGTTCGACGAGCACCAGGAAATCTACGCGTCCTACAACAAGAACATGGCAGGCTTCGGCTTCACCCCGTTCCAGGAATCGCAGGCGGCGTTCGACGCGATCAAGCACTCGCTGCAGCCGGAAACCGCGCAGACCTACGAACTGGGCTACCGCGTGCGCGGCGACGCCATCGAGGCATCGCTGGCGCTGTACCACACCACCTTCGACGACCGCCTGCTGGTGACCTCGCCGTGCACCGCGATCCAGACCTGCGCGGCCACGCTCAACAACGTCGGCTCGGTGCGTAGCCAGGGCGCCGACCTGGCGGTGATGTGGCGCCCGATCGCGCAGCTGCGCTGGCTCAACTCGCTGTCCTACGACGACTCCACCTACCAGGACGACTACCTCAACGGCGGCGTGGTGGCCACCTCGGGCAAGCGCGTGGTCGGCATCCCGGAGTGGATGTTCTCCAGCAGCCTGGCCTACGAGAACGCCGGCTGGCACGCGGCGCTGGACGGCAAGTACACCGGCCGCCGCTACATCAGCTACCTCAACGACTCGTCGGTGCCGAGCTACTGGCGCTTCGACCTGAGCGCGGGCTACGACTTCGGCGAA
Source organism: Xanthomonas translucens pv. undulosa (assembly GCF_017301775.1). NCBI lineage: Bacteria > Pseudomonadati > Pseudomonadota > Gammaproteobacteria > Lysobacterales > Lysobacteraceae > Xanthomonas > Xanthomonas translucens. The sequence goes on along the minus strand of NZ_CP063993.1, from coordinate 3,556,214 downwards.
GTCGGCATGTTCCAGAACCTGGGCCTGAGCGCCAACGTCACCAATCTGTTCGACAAGCGCTACTTCGCTACCGTCGGCACCAACGGCTACGTCGTCTCCGATCCGAACGGCTACAACCAGACGCTGATGGCCGGCGCGCCGCGCCAGTTCTTCGTCACCTTCAGCGGCAAGTTCTGAGTTGACGCAGCGCCAGGGAAGGCGATCGCGCCGCCGTTGAGGAAGCAGCGGCGGCGCCTTGCGTTAGCGAGGTAAAACGCCACACGCATGAAGCCGCCATCTGGCGGCTTTTTCGATTGTGCGTTGTGCCGTTGGAGGCGGTGCTGAGCCCGGAGTCGCTCGCCGCTGATGGCCCGATCCCGCAGCTGCGCGAGGGGCCGGCTGGACGCACAGACCTCAGTCCCGACGGTATCGGCTGCGGCCGGGTTTGTCGCTTCGTTCGTCGCCACTGAAGTCGCTCCCACAGGTGGCTCACGGCCGACTCACCGGGTGCACTATGGGAGGGACTTCAGTCCCGACGGCATCCCAGGCCGGAAGATTCACCATGCCGCTCGTCGCGGTTGAAACCGCTCCTACAAAAGCGCGCAGTGCCCGGGTTTTGTAGGAGCGGCTTCAGCCGCGACACATGGCGTGCGACGCCACCTTACCGAATGGGCCGATCGCTACCCGGCGACAGCGCGGCCGATCGCCGGATCGCTCATGCTCGGACGGCCGGTCTCGATATGCCCCGCCAGGCGCCGCCGCCACTGCGGCATCGACGCGCTCGCCACATCCAGGTCGTACCAATGATGCTGCGCCGCCAGCGGAAAGCGCAGTCGCTGGCGTGCGCCGGCCGCGAGTTCGACCGTCTGCTCCGCACCGCCGCGGTAAGCATCGCGGATCCGCAGCCGGCACGCCTGCGCACCGGCATTGCACAGCTCCAGCAGCAGGCATTGGCTGGCGACGTCGTAGTCGGCATCGGCCTGCAGCCCCACGTCGGCGACGCCATCGCCATGGAACTCGCGCAGGAAACCGTTGGGCCCGTGCACACGCAACGCGTAGCCGGGATCGGCGGCCGCGCCGCGCCAGTCGCGCGCATCGTGCAATTCGCTGCCCGCCGCAAGCGTATAGAACCACGGGCCGGCGCTGCCGCCATCGGCATAGGCGTTCAGCGCGACGCCGACCGTGCTGCGGTTGAGCATCCGCAGCATCGGTTGCTGCGGACCCACCTGCAGGCGCACATCGAAATCGTAAGGCAGCGCGCGCGCCGGGCGCTGGCCAGGCTCCTGCGCGGGCAAGGCCTGCTGCGCGGGTCGCTGCGGCGCCGGCAAGGCTGCAGTCGCATCGACGCGGGCGATGAAGTCGCGGGTGTCCGGCAAGGCGACGCGAGCGTCGTCATGCCCGGCGAAATCCAGTGCCGAGGTCAGGTCGCCGGCGATCGCGCGGCGCCACGGGCCGATGTTGGGTTCGGCGACGCCGAAGCGGCGCTCCAGGAACCGGATCACCGAGGTGTGGTCGAACACCTGCGAATCGACCCAGCCGCCGCGACTCCACGGCGACACCACCAGCATCGGCACGCGCGGACCGAGGCCGACCGGAACCCGGTGGTAGTCCTCGCCGCGCAAGTCGACGTTGCTGGCACCGATGGCCGGATCGGTCGCCGGCAACGCCGGCGGCATGTGATCGAAGAAGCCATCGTTCTCGTCGTAGTTGATCAGGAACACGGTCTTGGACCACACCTCCGGCGACGCCGCCAGCACCTCCAGCAGGCGCGCGCTGAGCGACTCGCCATAGGCCGGCGTGGCCTCGGGATGCTCGCAAAGCAAATACGGCGCCACAATCCACGATACTTGAGGCAAGCTGCCGCTGCGCACATCACGCTCGAACGCGGCGACCAGGTGCTCGCCGCGCGAGGCCTTGGCATTTTCGGCGGTGGAACCCGGCACGATCGCGCGGCCGCGCCGGTACAGGGGCGAGGCGCGATCGAGATTGCGGAAGTTGGCGAAATACGGGTGGATATTGCAACCGTAATTGTCGAACTCTTGGTATACCTGCCAGCTGACACCAGCCTGCTGCAGGCGCTCGGAATACGTGGTCCACGCAAAGCCCTGGAAATCAGGGCCATCGTTCGCCATCTCCGCGGTCCAATTGCCGTCATCGCGATTCTTCACCGCCTGCTCGCCAGAGTCGCCGACGCTCAGTCCGCTGGTCCCGGTAAACAGGTACATGCGATTGGGATGCGTCGGTCCAAATATCGAGGCGTGGTAACCGTCACAAATGGTGAACGCATCGGCCAGCGCGTAGTAGAACGGCAGGTCCTCGCGCTGGAAATGCCCCATCGTCATCGCACTCTTCTGTACGACCCAGGCATCGTGGTGCTTCCAGGTCTCGTGCGCCCCCTTCCAATCGTGGTTGAGGTCCTTCATCCACTGTGCGCTGCTGGTCTGGCTATTAAGGCGGAACGGCAGCACGTAGCGATCACCGTTACCGGCCTCGGTCTGGTACCAGACCGGACGACCGCTTGGTAACCGTAACGGCCGTGGGTCGCCGAAACCGCGCACGCCGCGCAGGCAGCCGAAGTAATGGTCGAACGAACGGTTCTCCTGCATCAAGATCACCACGTGTTGCACGTCCTGCACGGTGCCGGTGACCCGTGCCGGCGGCACCTGCAGCGCACTGCGGATCGCCGCGGGCAGCAATGGCATGACCGCCCCGGCGCCGAGGGCCAGGGACGCACGGGCGAGGAAACGGCGACGACTGTGTTCGACCACGGAGAGAAACCGGCGACGAGCTCGCGCTCACTAGGCCGCTCAGCATAAACGATGCAGATGAAACGGGTTTGACAGGCGCTTGCGCGCCAGGATCGGCAGACACCGCGATGGCAATGCAACGGGCGATGCGCTGGCAAGCTCCAGCGCAGGAGCGGGGCGCAGCCTCGACGACGTCTGGCCGTAACGCGCCCTTGCGTTCTATCCGTCGTTATCGCCCGCAAAGTCGGCGTCGACGCCGAGCGACAAGCGGCCATCCACCGCTCAGCTGCCCCGATGGCACGATCGGATGACATACGCTGCATGGGTAATAGATCGCGGCACTGCGCTTGAAACGCGACCGCGTCCGCCCGGCACAGGAGAGACAGCGAAATCCCTGCGGCCACCGCAACCTTTACAACGCGCAGTAGCACTTGGCCTCAGTGCCGTAGGACGCCAAAAAATCCGGCATCGACAATCCAGCTTGGAACTGCACGGCATTGATGCTCCTCACGCCACCTGGGAGGCTTCAGCTGGCTGCTGCCATTCACTCACGCCAGCGCAGATCCTGCGACTGATGGCTGTGTGCCTGCAGCTGGACCCGCACAGCGCCGTCGTCGCGCTGACGCAAGACCCGAAGCTGGGCGACATGGCGCTGCTGGAGGCGCTGAAGTCGGATGCGTTCTATGTGGGCGCTCTCGGCTCGCGGGCCAATACCGCGCGCCGCAAGGAGCGACTCGCGCTGTTCGACCTGGCGCCGCACGAGATCGCGCGCCTGCACGGACCGGTCGGCCTCGATCTGCGCGTGCGCACGCGCAGATCGCGGTGTCCATCGTCGCCGACGATCCTGGCCGTCAAGAACGCGGTGGCGGTGGTGCACGAGTAAATAAGGGTCGGCGATGGACGGCTTGCGCGCCGCGCCGCCGCCCGGGGCGAGCGAGGGCGTCCGGCCGCGGCTTGAGATCGATCGCCGGTGCGTATCCGCGGCGGCGCTTTCGGATCGGCGGCGAGCACTTCGCGATCGTCCGCGCTCGGCACGCCGGCGCTGTGGACACTTGCGCCCTTCGCCATCCCGGAATGTTTGGCCCACGATGCTCGCCAGCCCCGCCATGCCGACGGCCTCCGCCGCGGCCTGGGCGCTGGTGATGCCCGGGCCTGTCGCGTACGCGCGCCGCGCTACGTCCGCTGCGCCGGCGCAGCGGACGCCGGCTTCGTGCTGAACCACCGCCGGACACGGGACACCGGTTCGCACGCGAGCGCGCTCGACGCCTTCTTCCTCGCAAGGACTCCACCATGCAAATCAAAACCGCAAGCCTTCCCACTTCCGCGCATCCGCACGACCCGGTTCCCGGCAAAGGATCGTCATCCGCCCACGCAGCGGCCACATCCGCCGACCGCGGCATCGAGATCGAAGCGGGACCCGGCAGCGGCTCCCTGTCGCCCACGGACGCCACGCTAGCGCTCGCACGCCCGGGACCGGCTTCGAACGCCACGACGCGCCTCGCGGATCTGCTGCCGCTCTCTACCCGGCGGCCGTCATCGCCCGACGTCCAGCCGGCCATCGTGCAAATCGGGGACGACGAAGGCGTCCGGGACTTGCCCCCGCACCCGGCGCGTTCCGGGGCGCAGCCGCCGCGCCCGCCCAATCCCGGCGATACGAAGGACGTCGAGAGCGGGCTGCTCTTGCGCGATTGCGCGTCGCGGATCGCCAGCTTCCTGGACAACCTGTCGGTCGTCCAGGAAGTCCAGCAGTTCGATGACGTCGAGTTCGTGGACAAGCTGCGCAACGAACTGGTCACCGAGCCCGGATGCCCCGAGCCGAAGACGCTGCTGGCCGCCATGAGCGAGAAGGTCGATGAACTGCGATCGCACCTGGACAAGCAAGCGGCGACGCCGGAGGAGGCCAAGTTCCTGGCCGAGGCCAGGCGCTACCTTGAGCCGGTCATGACCAGCTTCGAGGCCGACATCGACACCTTGCAGCACGACGCGAGCGCCGCGAAGCGGATGTTCCAGGGCGCGCTGACGCTGCTGCTCTACCCCTTGCCGCTGGCAACGCTGTTCACGCAGAAGACGGGCACCTACGCTGCGTTCAACATCGCGTCCTACGCCTACACGGCGATACAGCTGGTCTCGCTCATGCGACGCCCGACAACGGACGCAAAGCTGTTCAGGAAGCACGCCATCAACCGGCACAGCCTGGTCTTCTTCATCTCGCTGATCTATGCCGTCCCCACCTTCTACGCCAAGGCCATGCCGCTGCAGCACAACGCCGGCTTCGTCGCCGGCGCGGCGGTGACGCAAGGGGCGATGATGTTCGGCCTGCGGCTGGGGCAGGACCTGATGGACTCCACGCGGCTGCGCTTCAACAGCGCTTTCAACCGCAGACACGATCTTCCCGGCGGCTTCAAGGAAGCCATCGAGGGGATCGTGGGCGACCTGCGCGCGGGTCTGGGCAAGGTCAACGGCTTCGTCGGCGAGTTCCAGCAGGACGGGCGGATCACGCCGCATATGGACCGCCAGCTCACCTTCTACAAGCAGGACCTGGCCAGAATCGTGACGGGCCTTGAGCGGCTCGTAGCGACCGGGACGGGGCAGGAGCGCCCGGTCGCCGCAAGCCATGGCTCGGGCCCCCTGGATGCGGTGCACCGGGCCCTGGACGCCTCGTTCGCGAACAATCCCGAACTGAAGGGAAAACTCGCACTGGCGACCGTCGCCTTCGCCGTCCTCGGGTCAAACATCGCCCTGATGCGCAATGACGGGCTGGCCCTACCTGACTTCATCGCCGATGCGGTGGTCTCGTCGACGTTCCTGCTCTGTGAAGCGCTGAGCCCGCATGTCTCGCTCACGGGGATGAACGACAGCGTGAGCGACACGGTCGGCGGCATGACGATCGGCCTGCCCTTCTCCGCAGCCGCGCTAATGAACGGTTACATGGACGACCCCAGGGGCAACCCCTCGGGCTTCATCGCCGGGACCGCCGGCTACACGGCAGCCTACATGCTCTTCGGCCGGGTGGCCGGCGACGTCCTGTCCAAGGGCCTCATGGCCACGAGCGGAGCGCTCGGCTGGGGCCAACAGCACGCGATCCGCCTCGGCCGAAGCGCGATGGCCCTGGGCTTCGAGCTGGTCGCCGGCCAACGCTCGCCGGCTGCAGCGGATGTGCACGCCGTCGCCGAGGTCGAGATGGCGGATGTACCGCGCGAGCCGCTGTGCTTCAGCCCCGCACAGCGGGCGTCCGCCGAACGCACCCTGGTCGACACACTCGAGCAGATCCGCGACGAGTGGCACGACGCGCGCGACGAATGGGAAGACGGATCCGAGGAGACGGCGGTTGGGCACGCCCCCTGGTTCGACGCACCGGCGGAGCTGCCCGTGCAGATGGCGCCTCAGTCGGAACAAGCGGCCCTGCAGGCGCATGGGGACGGGCGGGATTGCTGAGCGGGGTTGTAAGCTCAAACCCGATTTTTTTCTGACGGCCCAGGTGTGACCAGCTTTCATTCAAGGGCGACAACTACCAGGCGGCACAGGCCGGTCGCCTGGACTGGTCCCTGGTCGCGCTGACGTTCACAGAGTGGGGCGAGAAGCTGCCTTGCTGGACAGTGGAGGCCCGTATCTGGACCGGCTCGAGCAGCGAGACCTTCCGGGCCTGCGCCGACGCACCGCTGACCGAGACCGACGACTTCGGCGAGGCGGCCGAACTCAACGTGAGCCGGCACAGCGTCGCCGATCGCGCGGTCGGCGTCGCCTTGCGCTTGGCCTGGGTGAGCGGCTTTGTCCAACTGACCTGACCCCACCTCCCGCAAAAAGACACTGACCTCCTGCGCTTCGACATGAACACTTTTCAGAGTCCGACCTGACCTCTCGTAGATTTTCGTGATGAAGGGCGTGAACCTCAGGCCATTCCTAGATTTATATCTCAGATAGAACTAGATAAAGATCAACGGATAATTGCGACCTAATCTTTATAGCTAAATTTCATGTACGTTTCAGCTAAATTACCTTGCCTCAGCTCATGCGGCCGGTATTATCTTAATCAATAGATGAACCGCTAACTGCACAGCCGCATAGATTATAAAAAATAAAATACAAAATAAAACAAACCCATCGTCGATCAACCAGCTTCGCTACCATCATTAGCCATAGATCATGTGAACGCACTGCATTACATTCCCCCAGTTTACACATACTGAGATTTCCATATGTGTCCAGAGAAATATTTCTTAATGACACCGGGTCCGTTGGCTTTGAGCGACGAAGTAAAATCACAGATGCAATTCGACATGGGCTCAAGGGACGAAAGCTTTAGGATCACCACTGCCTTGATGCGTAACCTGGCGATCAACCTAGTCGAAGGGCAGGAGTCACATTCGGTCATCCCCATCCAAGGCAGTGGAACCTACGGCATCGAAGCAGCGTTGGCGACATTTATATGTCAGTCCGACAAACCGCTCGTATGCATAAACGGCATTTATGGCGAGCGTATGCTGAAGATACTTCAGCTACGCGGAATACGGGCTGCCAGCATGAAGGTTCCTAGCGACAAGCCGCTTTCGGTCGCCGATATAGTGGAATATCTTGACAAAGATCGCACGATCACCCACATCTGCTTCGTTCATTGCGAGACGACCACTGGTGTCATTAATCCACTTAATGAAATCGTCAAGCTGGCCAAGCGATACGGAGTCATTACGATCGTCGACGCAATGAGTTCTTTTGGCGCAGTTGATATCAGCGTCAAAATTTCCCCTTTCGACGTCCTTGTGACTTCAAGTAATAAATGCATCGAAGGTCCGCCTGGCATTTCGTTAGTAATAGCCAAGCTGGCCCTGCTGAAAAGAAAAAAAACACATCCGGTCAATTCTTTCGTTTTAGATGTTCGCGACCAGTGGAAAATCCTTGAGGAGACAGGAGAGTGGCGATCAACTCCTCCTACTCATGTGGTACAGGCATGCGCCAAGGCACTCGAACTGTTGACCCTTGAAAGTGTAGCCAACCGCAGAAAGCGGTACTGCTTGGTGCGAGAAGAGATCATTCGCGCAACGGAGCGATACGCTGTTCCGCTACTAAGTGCGAGGGCGCGGTCTCCGGTATGTCTGGCGCTCACCGCGAAGGGAGTGATTGATACCGAAGAGGATTTTAATGAATTCTATCGGCATCTTGTCAGATACAACCTCTACATATATGCAAAATTCCATGTTCAAACGCGAAGCTTCAGAATTGGCTGCATCGGCGCAATAAAGCCGGCATGGATACTCGTTCTGGCGAAGGCGTTTCGTGAGTTTTTCGAAGACCACAAACACCGCCTTGTAGAAGCGGCACTTGACGATCCTGCACTCGAAAGCGGAGCGGCCTAATGTCATATCGAACCCACGAAAAAACCCTTTCGATGGAAACAGCTCTTCTGCATGCGGGTTATCGGCACGATCCAACCACCAACGCTATTGCCGTTCCCATCTATCAGACCACGGCTTATGAGCTCAATGATGATCTGGCCGCCGTCTCGGATATCTACAATGTCAAGCGCGACGGTTTTACCTACACGCGGATCATTAATCCAACCACCCGCGTCCTCGAGCGTCGATACGCCCAAGTGGATAACGCAGCGGATGCGCTTGCCGTGGCTTCCGGACAAGCCGCCACCTTTCTTGCGCTGGTGAACTTGTGCAGTGGCCGACCAGGCGATAACGTGGTTACATCGAAGTATCTATACGGGAATTCTTGGAATTTGCTTTTCAATACCTTCAAGCGCTTAGGCATTGAGGCAAGATCTGCTGACCCGCAGGAACCAGAATCCTTCAGGCGGCAGATCGATGACAGGACCATCGCGTTATTCGGCGAAGTCATTTCTAATCCTTGCGTCATTCCGTTACCGGTATCGGCGCTCGCCGCGATTGGCAAGGCGCGTGGCATTCCCCTTGTGGTTGACAACACGACAACGCCTCTCGTGTGCAGGCCCGGGGCGCTGGGCGCCGCAATCAGCGTTTACTCGGCAACGAAGTACATCTGTGGCCACGCCACCACACTGGGAGGACTGGTCGTCGACAATGGAAATTTTGCTTTTGATGATGCCTCCCGCTTCCCATTGCTAAATGGCCATGACGAGGCGCATGGCGACATATGCTGGCGAGATGCTGTGCGCCTTCTGAATGACTTAGGGAATAGTGCTTATCTTTTGAAAGCACGTATGACTTGGCTTCGCGATACAGGCGCGGCGATCAGCCCATTCGCAAGTTTTCAGCTGATACAAGGCCTGGAAACACTAAGCCTGCGCATGCAGCGTCACTGCGAGAATGCTGCGTCGGTTGCCAGTTTCCTAGCAGGTCATCCCAAGGTCAGACGCGTTTCGTATCCTGGTCTTGCTACTGGACGCGACCGTGACGTCGTAGATGAAATGATCGACGTGCAAGTCGGCTACGGCGCAATGATCATGTTCGAGTTAGACGATGAGGCTGCAGGCAGAAAATTCGTGCAGAACATCCGTCTCATGTATCACGTTTCAAATGTGGGGGATGCACGCACACTCGTGACGCATCCGGTCTCGACCACCCATACTACCGTTCCCAAAACTCAGCGTGAGGCAGCCGGAATATTTGATGGCTCAATCCGCCTTTGCGTCGGCATAGAGAAAATTGACGACATAATTGATGATATAAAGCGCGGTCTTGATGCCGTTTAATGGCTGATTAGCCTGGAGAAGCATCATGAAAAAAGAGAAAAATTGGGCACTCAGAAATAAGCGATTCGACACATTCCATTTTTCTCGCGAAATCATGCGCGAGCTGGCTGGCTTGCGTCCCGACAATATGACTGGGGCTTTATACATAATAAAGGACTATACAGTAATGGTGGCCTGCGCAGTTGCGACGGTTCAACTCAGCTGGTGGCTTTACCCATTGGCATTATTAATCATCGGCGCGCACCAGCGCGGGTTGACGACGATCTCACACGACGCGGCGCACAGAATACTAGCAAAGAATAGAGTATGGAACAATTTCCTCGGGACGACGTTCGCCGCTTACCCTATATTCCAGCGGCACTGGGCATATCGCGTGTCCCATGTCTATCTACATCATCCGCACCTTGGTGATCCGGAGCAAGATCCCGACTTGAAATTTTTTATCAAATCGGGGGTTTATACTGTTCGCGAGCCGCGCGAGTACAAATCCTTTATTCTCTGGAAAGCGATCTTCGGCGGGGCCACGTTTCGTTACTTGAACTATCTTTGGAGTAACCGATTCTTTGTTGTGGGAGATAGACAGAAGAGCGTCGACAAGTGGGGCGTTCTTATCGATTCGTACGGTTTCGCGGCATTCTGGATCGCGGTAGTCGCCGGCTTTACCGCAGCGAATGCTCTACATCTGCTTGTGCTTTTTTGGCTAATCCCTTACCTCACCACGTTTCAGGTGTTGGGTTGGTTCACCGAGCTGGCTGAGCACTCGCCCATGTGTGAAACCGAGGTGGAGAATGTTTATTTGACACGGAATAGGAAGGGCGGATTCATAGAACGCTTATTGTTCGGCGTCAATTACGATGAGTACCATCTTGAGCACCATCTTTCGCCGGGGGTCCCATTCTGGCTATTAAAAAAAGCACAGAAAATCCGAATGCGCGACCCAATATATGCGAATATCGGAAAATCCTGGGGAGGTCTATTTTCGCGCGGCCCGCAGGGGCAGCCAAGCGTGATCTCGCAATTGCTTGATCGGAACCGTCGCCTCTACGAAATTAGCCTGCGTAAATGATCCGGAGCACATCCACAATGGAACATGTTTCCGATTGCGTGATTCGACCGGTTGTTGGAGTGACATCAAATCGCCATATCGATGATGGCGTTCATCGTGACAGGCTGCGACGACGTTACATTGAAGCCCTTGATACCTACGCTGCTGTTGAATGCGTCATTCTTCCGACTGTAGACGGGGATCTTTCTTGGGATACAAGCCTTAGAAAATTTCGTTCCCTGATGCATCGTCTAGACGGCCTGGTCTTGACTGGCGACGAATCAAATCTCGATGCAGACATCTTTGATGGACGACAGCGCCGTTGGGACCGTGCCGACGACGACGTTATCCCTGGGGAACGAGACCGGCCCAGGGATCGTCTGTCGTGTGTCGCGTTGTCGATCGCAAGAGAGCTGGATATGCCAGTCCTCGGCATTTGCCGCGGGTTGCAGGAAATGAATGTTCAGCAAGGCGGAACGCTTGTGACACATCTGCCGGCCACGGAGTTCGGCATAGTGCACAGCGAGCCCATGAACGTACCCCGCGATCAGCAGTATCTGCCATCGCACGGAATTCGGATCGTATCCGACGGAATACTTGCCGATATCCTCGGGGAGGGAAACGATTGGCTCCAAGTTAATTCGCTTCATAACCAGGGAGTGTCCGAGCCAGCGCCCGGGATTCGAGTCGAGGCCATCGCCGACGATGGCGTCGTCGAGGCAATTTCCTACCGCTCCTCGACTTTTCAGCTCGGAGTACAATGGCATCCCGAATGGCATGTCAGACACGACCCCGTAAGTCAGAAGATATTCCGCCTCTTTGGCGATGCGTGCCAGGCATATGAAGCGAGGCGGCATGCCGGAAGTAATTCGGCATCCTTCTACAAGGCAATAGATTGAAGACTGTCCAACATCACATAATACAGTGACGAGATAATGGATCTCCATCTGATGGCTCTGTTCGCCATTGCGTTCACTTGCGCGGTCGCCGTGCCGGGGCCGAACGTAGCATTTGTTGTGGCTCAATCCCTCAAGTATGGTCGCAAGATTATAGTTCCCTGTTCGTTTGGCTTTGGACTGGCTACTGCGATTCACGCCATTGTCGCGCTGTCCGGCGTCGGCTTGATCATTCACGAGCACTCGTCGCTTCTCGGTTATCTGCGTTGGATAGGAGCAATCTATCTCGCGTACATTGGTTTAATCTCTTTTCTGCCCCAACCGGAACATCACAGCACAGAAGTAATCGTTTCTAGTCCGCGAAAGGTGTTCATCGATTCATCACTTGTCGCCCTGACTAATCCCAAGGGATGGCTGGCCACTTTGCTTACCTATCCAAGCTTTATCAGTCCTTACTATTCTTACACGCACCAAGCAATTGCATTGAGCTTGGCAGGACTGCTTATTTCCCTCTTAATCTATGGTGGATATGCGTTGCTTGCACAAAGGGCACGCACCCTTTTCAGGAACGAACGTAATATAAGCTGGGTAGCCGGCGCGATCTATCTGCTTGTCGCAGCTTTTCTTGTGCTTTCCTGATTGAGTCAAGATTTCTCATGCGAGAAACGGCCGATGCAGGCCATACATTGAAGAAGGCCGCAATCTCATGTCAATTCTAATCCCTAAAGGGCTGCCGGCAGGTTGTGCTCTTGAAAACGAAGGCATCACCGTCTTAGAAGATGAGGCAATGCTCCATCCGCAGTGCCGATCTATAAGCGTAGGGCTGCTTAACCTGATGCCAAATAAAATCAATACCGAAATCCAGATAGCGCGTCTTTTGGGTTCCACCCACTTCCAGGTAGAGTTGACGCTTGTCAGGATATCCAGCCACTCATCGAAGAATACACCTGTCGAACACTTGAAATCGTTCTACAAGGACTGGCAGGATATTAATAATCGGAAATTTGATGGATTTATAATAACCGGGGCGCCGGTTGAGAAAATTCCTTTCTGCAGCGTCGACTACTGGGATGAGCTCGCCGGAGTATTTCAGTGGACGCAGACCAACGTCCATAGTTGCTTTAACATCTGTTGGGGGGCGCAAGCTGCCATGCATTTTTTCTATGGGGCGCCAAAATACGTCTTGAAAGAAAAGTTATTTGGTGTATTTAAGCATCACATCTATGATATCGACTCCCCTTACTTGAAAGGCTTTTCCGAGGAACTCTACATTCCCGTGTCGCGCTGGACAGAAATGCGTCGCGTCGACCTCCCTATTGATAGCGGCGTTTCCGTTCTCATTGATTCGCTCGATACCGGGCTTTGCTTGCTTAGCGATCCGAAGCATCATTCCTTGCATTTCTTTAATCATATCGAATACGATTCGAATACTCTTGCAGACGAATACTTCCGCGATCTAGACGCAGGAAGAAATATTCATCTACCCGTTAACTATTTTCCAAACGATTGCCACTATCTGCCACCGACGAATCGATGGCGCAGCCATGCAATCTTATTGTTTGAGAACTGGCTCAGCCATATTCATAAAACGTTCTTGGCGGATATGGATACGATCGGTCGATGTCGCTGAGTTGACGCCAGCAGACGCGCAGCTCTCGTAGAACTCCCATATATATAACACTTATTTAAATGGCGGTGATAATCTCTCATGAACCTAGATGAACTCCGAAATTCGGTCGCGTCTGGCGCAATCGATACGATATTGGTATGCATGGTCGACATGCAAGGCCGGCTCATGGGAAAACGCTATCATGCCGCTACATTTGTTCGTCACGATTACAACCAAGGCCATGCCTGCAATTACCTATTGGCCAATGACATGGAAATGGTCCCGGTGCCAGGTTACGCGAATGCCAGCTGGAGTGCTGGTTACGGCGATTTCGTCCTCAGGCCTGACTTTTCCAGCTTGCGATTGCTGCCATGGCTGGACGCAACGGCATTGGTGATTTGCGATGTCTACAATGACAACGGCGAGCCAGTGGCGCAATCGCCCAGATATATCTTGCAAAGGCAGTTACGCCGGATATCCGACCGCGGAATGCGCGCCTGTTTCGCATCGGAGCTTGAGTTTTACCTTTTCGACGAGACTTATGCCGAAATTTCGAGAAAAAATTATAATTCACCAGCGATATTTGGAAGTCACAATCAGGATTACAACATTCTGTCGACAACGCGACAGGAGTGCGTCATGCGTCCGATCAGAAAAGGTCTATATGGCGCTGGCGTCGCAATTGAATGCACAAAGGGGGAGGGAGGCGCTGGCCAAGGGGAAATCAATGTTCGGCATTCAGACCCGTTGTTGATGGCCGATCAGCACACAATCATCAAGCACGGCAGCAAGGAAATAGCAGCACAGCACGGCAAGTCAATTACCTACATGGCAAAATGGAACGATGATTGTGCAGGGTCGTCCAGCCACGTCCACTCGTCGCTGTGGTCGTCAGATGGCCGATCCCTGTTTTATGACGAAGCAGAACCGCAGGGAATGTCCGCTATAATGAGAAACTATTTGGCCGGAATCCTTAAGTATGCGGGAGATATTACTCTCCTGTTGGCACCCTACATAAACTCCTATAAAAGATTTCAGATTGACACGTTCGCACCAACTAAGATCGCATGGGGCTGCGACAATCGAACGACCGGCTTACGCGTTTGTGGCCTGGGCTCGGATGATCTGCGCGTCGAGTGCCGCATTGGCGGTGCCGATATGAATCCCTACATTGCGTTCGCCGGACTGATTGCAGCTGGCTTGGCGGGGATTGACGAGAAACTGCCATTGGGCGAGCCGTGCAAGAGCGACGCATATCGCGACACGGGATTGCCGGACATCCCGAAAACACTAAGAGCTGCCATCGGCATCAGTTCGAGCTCGAGTTGGCTCCGCGAGGTGCTAGGAAGCGGGGTTGTCGATCATTACGTCCATGCCGCGCAATGGGAACAATCCGAATACGATAGACATGTAACCGATTGGGATTTGCTCAGGGGATTTGAACGTAGTTAGGGAAGGTCTGATCAATGCCGTCGGAGGTGAGGCAATTCTCATCGGCCACGCTGGCAGCGCTCAGATCCTGGGTTTTTGCCGTTTCCGGAGGTATTCCCCGGTTACAGGCGCACCATCGCTACGACAGGCATCAACTGTTTTCGCTTCATCCACAGGTTCGACAGCGCAAACAGCATCAGCACCTGCGCGGTGTTCCTGGCCAAACCGCGATAGCGCACCTTGACGTAACCAAGCTGGCGCTTGATCACCCGAAACGGGTGTTCCACATAACGAGCACTCGTTCACCTGCCCCCGGCCTCGGACCAAACCGCCGATGCGGATACGTCTTGGCCCATGCTGGGAAGGCCACCGAATTGAAGATGGCCTTCACCTTAGCATCGGTGAAAGGCTCACCCGTGTCGTTTGCATCGGGCGTCGAGATTACCCGGATACCCGCCAACGGTTGGAACGCGTTCGATACTGCCATCCCCATTTAGGCAGACACCAGACGCGAAGCGTCGCCGGATCGAAGAGTGAGAGGACGAACCAGAAAACGCGCGCCGACTTGCCCCCCCCTCGCAAATCAGCAGGAACCAAGAAGCGCAGGTAGAGACCTAATGGCCTATGCAGCAAGAGGGGTTTTGGCAAAAACGATACCTCAAACGATATCTTGGGAGGTCGTTCGAGGTGGTCTTTAGCCGTAGGGAATAGCCAGCGCGGTCAAGAACTTAACACTGAAATTCGCAAGACTGGAGCGGGCGATGGGAATCGAACCCACGTCAGTAGCTTGGGAAGCTACAGCTCTACCATTGAGCTACGCCCGCGTCGCCGGTGCAGTCTATGCGGTGAGCCGGCGGTTGCGCAAGAAATCGGTATGACCACGCGATCGCTCGGGCGCCGGCGCCCGAGCGATCGTGATGCCGATCCTTGCTTGCAGGCGGGGATATGTTGCGGGAGAAGCTTCAGCCCCGACGCCCTACCGATAAGGCGTCGGGGCTGAAGCCCCTCGCACAAGGAACCTTTCTGGCGGCGCGCAGCCTGACATTCCCTCGTGCCCGGCGCATGGCCGGGCACGAGGGACAACAACGACGCCGCGCTTAGAAGCTGCCGCCGAAGTTCACGAACAGCGAGGTGTCGTGCGCGCGGCTCTGGCCGGTGGTGGCGGCGATGCCGACATTGCTCTCCAGACCCCACACCTTGGCCCGCGCGCCCAGCACCACCGAGGCGTAGTTGCGGTCGATGGCCAGGCCCGGCACCGCGTAGGCGCCCAGGTCGGGCATGGTCTGCAGCCACGCGGTGGCTTGCTCGCCCTTCTTGAACTCGTGGTCGTAGGTCGCCTGCAGGTACGGCTTCACCGCGCCCGCATCGAGGCTGGCCTTCCAGCCGAGGCGGCCGACCAGCGACTCGACGTCCTGGTCGTAGTAGCCCAGCGCGCTGGAGTTGGGGTTGCTCTCGGTGTAGCCGTCGAGCTTGACCTTCTGCCAGATCGCCGCGGCCACCGGGCCGTGCTTGAACGCGCCCTCGCCGAATTCGTAGCCGCCCTGCAGCGCCGCGGTCAGGTTGCTGCCGTCCGGCGAGCCGTTGTGCTCGATGGTGGCCGCGCCCAGGTTGACCTTGCGCTTGACGTCGTAGCTCAGCCAGCTGTAGCTGAGCTGCGCGTTGACCCAGGCGTGCTCGCCATACCAGCCGGCGAAGCCGCCCAGGGTACTGTCGTCCTGGGTGTAGTCGCCGCCGCGGTTGCCGACGTCGGCATCCACGCGGCCGAAGCCGCCAAAGCCGCCGAACACCCACTCGCCGCGCGACCAGTCCACGCCGAACAGGCCGGCCGGGGCCAGGCCGTCGTACAGGTCGCCGTGCGCATAGCGCTGCATGTCGCCGCGCAAGTTGCCCCACCAGCGTATGCCGTCCGCTTCCGGGCGGCCATCGACGTGCCAGGCGACCTGGTCGGCGCGCGCGCGGCCGCTGACCTGGGCCGAGTGGCTCAGCACTTGCTGCAGGCGCGGGCCTTCCAGGATCGACAGCGCGTACTGCGCCAGGATTTCGTGGGTGCGGCCGGTCGGGTGGATGCCGTCGGCGAACACATAGCTGTCGGCGGCGTCGGCGCTGACGTAGCTGGTCGGGTTGCAGGTCAGCGACTGCGCGGTGATCTGCGGCTGGCAGGCAGTGCCGGTGGAGTTGCTGAAGCCGTAGGTGGACGGGCTGGCGATCACTTCCTGCAGCAGGTGGAAGGTATCCACCGGGATCACCTGCAGCCCGGCGCTCTTGAGCCCGGCGAACAGCGCGCTGTTGTAGCTGCTGGCCAGCGCGGTGCCCTGCGCCATCGCCGTGGCGCCGCCGGCGCGGAAGCGCGGGGTAAGGCCGACATCGGGGATGGTGGTGACCATGACGTAGCGCGCGCCGGCGTTCTGCAGGTTGGCGACGATGCCCACCTGCGCGGTCACCGAGTTGCCGATCGTGGCCTGGGCCGGTGCGCCGGCGGCGACCGCGAGCAGGTCGTTGGCGCCACCCCACACGCTGTAAAGCGCATTCGGGTCGGCCTTGCCGCCGTTGGACGCCAGATACCTGCTGGCCTGCGTCGCTAGCGACGGCGCCACGCCCAGCGCACTGGGATTGGCCACGCCGACGCGGGCGTTGCCGGCGGCGTAATCGTCGCCGATCTGGCCGTTGCCGTTGGCGTGGCCGTCGGTGTGGTAGTGGTCGGCGATGTACTGCGCCCAGACCCAGTCCGGATTGGTCGTGAACTGGCCGGTCACCGCCTGCACCGAGGCCGGCAGCAGCGGCCGGTAGTAGCCGGCGTCGGTGAGGCTGTCTCCGAAGAACACGGTGCGGCTATAGGTCTGTTGCGCGAACGCGGGCGCGGCGGCGAGCACGATCGCGGCGGCCAGTAGCGAACGGAGTGGACGGATGGACGAAGTCATGGAGGCCCTCCCGGGCGATGATGAAAGTGACGCGGGACACGGCCAGAACATACGCAGCCGCATGGAAGGCATGATTTCACCTCTGCCCCCCACGCTCACGTTGCACTGCCGCAATACATCGCGCACCTGGCGGCACGCACGGCACAATGATGGCATGAACATCGAATTGAACGGCCAGGCCCGCCCTTTGCAGCCCCACACCACCATCGCCGCCCTGCTGCTCGAGGAAGGGCTGGCGCAGCGCCGCGTCGCGGTCGAGGTCAATGGCGCGATCGTGCCGCGCAGCGCGCATGCCGAGCACGCGCTGCGCGACGGCGACCGGGTCGAGGTCGTGCACGCGCTGGGCGGCGGCTGAATTCCACGCGGCGCCCGACTCGGCAGCGCCGGGTGCGATGGGCGATAATCCGGCGATGAACGCTCACGCCCCCCACGACGCGCTGGTGATCGCCGGCAAGCCCTACCGTTCCCGCCTGCTCACCGGCACCGGCAAATTCGCCGATCTGCAACAAACCCGGCAGGCCACCGAGGCCGCCGGCGCCGAAATCGTCACCGTGGCGATCCGCCGCTCCAACATCGGCCAGAATCCCGGCGAACCCAACCTGCTCGACGTGCTGCCGCCGGAGCGTTACACGATCCTGCCCAATACCGCCGGCTGCTACAGCGCCGAGGACGCGGTGCGCACCTGCCGCCTGGCGCGCGAACTGCTCGACGGCCATAACCTGACCAAGCTGGAAGTGCTCGGCGACCAGCGCACCCTGTTCCCGGACGTGGTGCAGACCCTGAAGGCCGCCGAGATCCTGGTCGCCGACGGATTCGAGGTAATGGTCTATACCAGCGACGACCCGATCCTGGCCAAGCGCCTGGAGGACATCGGCTGCGTGGCGGTGATGCCGCTGGCCGCGCCGATCGGGTCCGGGCTGGGCATCCAGAACCGCTACAACCTGCTGGAAATCATCGACAACGCCAAGGTGCCGATCATCGTCGATGCCGGCGTCGGCACCGCCTCGGACGCGGCGATCGCGATGGAGCTGGGCTGCGACGGCGTGCTGATGAACACCGCCATCGCCGGCGCGCGCAACCCGGTGCTGATGGCCAGCGCGATGCGCAAGGCGGTCGAGGCCGGGCGCGAGGCGTTCCTGGCCGGGCGCATCCCGCGCAAGCGCTACGCCAGCGCCTCCTCGCCGGTCGACGGGTTGATCGGCTGAGGCCGCGCGCATGACCGATCCGTTCTCCAGCGCCGGCGCCAAGACCCCGCCCAAGCCCTTCACCATCGAAGAAGGCCGCCGCCAGGTGCGCAGTTTCGTGCTGCGCCAGGGCCGCTTCACGCCCGCCCAGCAGCGCGCGTTCGACGAACTGTGGCCGCGCTTCGGCCTGGATTACAGCGGCCAGCCGCGCGATCTCGACGCCACCTTCGGCCGCACCGCGCCCAAGGTGCTGGAGATCGGCTTCGGCAACGGCGAGGCGCTGCGCTTCGCCGCACGCCACGACCCGGCCCGCGACTACATCGGCATCGAGGTGCACGCGCCCGGCGTGGGCCGCGTGTTGAACGCGCTGGCCGCCGACGCCAGCGAACACGTGCGCCTGTACCACCACGACGCGGTGGAAGTGCTGGAGCATGAGATCGCCGACGGCGCGCTCGACGAAGTGCGCATCTATTTTCCCGACCCGTGGCACAAGAAGCGCCACAACAAGCGCCGCCTGCTGCAGCCGGCGTTCGCCGCGCTGCTGGTGCGCAAGCTGCGCGCCGGCGGCCGCCTGCACGCGGCCACCGACTGGGCCGACTACGCCGAGCAGATGTGGGACGTGCTGGATGCCACCGCAGGCCTGGTCAACCGTGCAGGCCCGCGCGGCCATGTGCCGCGTCCGGACTGGCGCCCGCAGACGCATTTCGAGACCCGCGGCCAGAAGCTGGGCCATGGCGTGTGGGATTTGCTGTACGACCGGGAATCGGGAGCGGGCAATGCGGAATCGGAACAGCAACCGCCCCCGGCATCCGCTTAGCGCCCGCCTGCGTCAGACCATCGCTTCTGCCATTCTCCATTCCCGATTCCCCACTCCCGGCCCCCAATGGACACCGCGCTGACGCTGACCACCGATATGAAGCTCGTGCTCGGGCTGGTCGGCTTCACGATGGCGATGTTTGTGTTCGAGCGCATCCGCGCCGACGTGGTCGCGCTGGTGGTGCTGGTAGTGCTCGGGGTGACCGGGCTGGTCGCGCCGGAAGAGCTGTTCAGCGGTTTCTCCGGCAACGCGGTGATGAGCATCATCGCCACCACCATCCTCGGCGCCGGGCTGGAGCGCACCGGCGCGCTGAACCGGCTGGCGTCGTGGCTGTTGCGCCGCGCGCACGGCGTGGAAGAGCGGCTGATGCTGCTGACCACCGGCATCGCCGGGCTCAATTCCTCGTTCATGCAGAACCCCTCGGTGATGGCGCTGTACCTGCCGGTGGCCTCGCGCCTGGCCGCGCGCACCGGGCTGACCCTGCAGCGCCTGCTGCTGCCGATCGCCGCGGCGATCGTGATGGGCGGCGCGCTGACCATGGTCGGCAACTCGCCGCTGATCCTGCTCAACGACCTGCTGCAGTCGGCCAACAACAACCTGCCCTCGGGCATGGCCACGATCGAGCCGCTGCGCATGTTCGCGCCGCTGCCGATCGGCGTGGCGCTGCTGCTGGCCTCGCTGATCTACTTCCGCGTGCGCGGCGACCGCACGCTGATGGAAGAAGAACAACTGATCAACAACGGGGTCACCCCGGCACGCACCGAGAGCTACTTCGCGCGCACCTACGGCATCGAGGGCGACGTGTTCGAGCTGATCGTCAGTGCCGACAGCCCGCTGGTCGGCATGACCCTGGGCGAGGCCGAGACGGTGCACGACGCGCCGCTGCTGCTGGCGCTGAAGACCGGCAACGACACGCGCCTGGCGCCGCCGGCGGACATGCGCATCTGGGTCGGCAGCGTGCTCGGGGTGATGGGCGCGCGGCAGCAGGTGGCCGATTTCGCGCAGAACCAGTTCCTGCGCCTGTCCTCACGGCTGCGCAATCTCGGCGACCTGTTCAATCCCAGCCGCGCCGGCATCTCCGAGGCGGTGATTCCGCCGACCTCGCGCTTCATCGGCAAGAGCGCGGCCGAACTGCGCCTGCGCAAGCAGGCCGGGATCAGCCTGCTGGCGATCAACCGCGACAAGCAGGTGATCCGCGAGGACGTGCGCAAGGTGCCGCTGCGCGCCGGCGACATGCTGGTGTTCCACAGCATCTGGCAGGACCTGGCGCAGGCCTCGGAGAGCCGCGACTTCGTGGTGGTCACCGACTATCCGAAGGGCGAGCACCGCCCGCACAAATTCAAGATCGCGATGACCATCTTCGCGCTGACCATCCTGATCGCGCTGACCAGCAAGCTGCCGGTGGCGCTGACCCTGATGACCGGCGTGGCCGGCATGCTGCTGACCGGCGTGCTGCGCATGGACGAGGCCTACGCCTCGATCAACTGGAAGACCATCTTCATGATGGCCGGGCTGATCCCGCTGGGCTGGGCGATGGACAGCAGCGGCACAGCGGCCTGGGTCGCCGGCCATACCATCGCGCGGCTACCCGAAGGCGTGCCGGTGTGGGCGCTGGAGATCGCGCTGGCGCTGCTGACCACCGCGTTCTCGCTGGTCATCAGCCACGTCGGCGCGACCATCGTGATGGTGCCGATCGCGGTCAACCTGGCGTTGGCGTCTGGCGGCAATCCCACCGCGTTCGCGCTGATCGTGGCGCTGTCGGCGTCCAACAACCTGATGACCGCGTCCAATCCGGTGATCTCGATGGTCACCGGCCCGGCCAACTATCAGCCGCGCGAACTGTGGCGGGTCGGCGCGCCACTGTCGCTGATCTATACCGCGGTGGTGGTGCTGATGGTCAACCTGATGTCGATGGCCTGGTGGGGCGCGTTCTAGGCGCCACTCACGCCAGGACCACCTGGCCGTCGCGCACCGCCACCGGCACCGCGAGCAGGCTCTGGCCGCGGCACGGCCCCGACACGCAGCTGCCCTGCTGCAATTCGAACGTGGCGCCATGCGCGGCGCAGACCAGATGGCCTTCGCGGCTTTTCAGGAACTGCCCCGGCGCCCAGTCGAGGCGGCGCCCGGCATGCGGACACACGTTCAACCAGGCGCGTACGCCGTCGCCGTCGCGATACAGCAGCAACGATTCGACAGCGCCGCCGAGCGTGGCCTCGGCCTCGACCAGACTGCTGGGTGCGAGCTGCTCCAGTTGCGCCAGCACGGCGGAAGATGACTCGGTCATGGAAAGACGGCGGCAACGCGGAAACAGCCGCCATTCTTGCATGTCCGCGGTGCGCGCCCACGCCGCGCTGCACTTGGCCGCGACACGCAAGGCCTTGTACGGGAAAGCGTTAACTTTTTTCTTAACGAACTTTTCACTCTGTCACAGAAGACAGCGCGGATACTGCCGCCTCGGTTCAAACTGACACAGACTTCTGCCATGCGTGCACGCGCCTTTCATTTCGATCAGTTCCGGCATGTCTTCGCGCCGCGCAAGCCGCGCCATCCGCTGGTGAAACTGGCCGTCGGTTTGCTTGGCCTGGCGATCCTCGCCGGGCTGGTGTTCGTCAGCGTGTTCGTCGGCGCGGCGATGATCCTCGGCGGCATCGCGATGAAGCTGCTGAGCCAGCGCGGCAAGCGCGCGTCCGCGGCGCGCCAGCAGGTGGTCGATGGCGAGTACCGCGTGTTGCGCAAGCCGGCGCTGCCGCTTTAACGCGGGGAATGGGGAGTGGGGAACCGTGAAAGCGATGTCCTCGCGCCCGCTGGAATTGGCTTGAACCCGACGCGTTAGACTGCTGCATCCTGTTCTTTACTGGATGCATCCCATGAAAGACCTGTTTGCTGCTGCCGAAGCGCCACGCGTGTCCGTGCGTGGGCTGGGGCTGTTTCCGGTGCATCGCATCTACTGCGTGGGCCGCAATTTTGCCGACCATGCGCGCGAGATGGGCGCCAGCGCGCCGGCCTCGAAGGCCGAGCGCGGCCAGCCGACGTTCTTCATGAAACCGGCCGATGCGCTGGTGATCGGCAGCGACTCCATTCCCTACCCGTCCGCGACCCAGGACCTGCACCACGAAGTGGAGCTGGTGGTGGCGCTCGGCCAGGATGCGCCGGCCGGCGTGCTCGGCGTCGAGGATGCGACCGCACTGGTGCTCGCCTACGGCGTCGGCCTGGACCTGACCCGGCGCGACCTGCAGGCCGCGGCCAAGGCCAGGGGCCTGCCATGGGACATCGCCAAGGGCTTCGACCATTCCGCGCCGATCAGCGAACTGATCCCGGCCGGCGAAGTCGGTGCGCTGGAGGCGTTGAACCTGTCGCTGGAGGTCAACGGCCAGGTGCGCCAGCAATCGCTGCTCGATCAGATGATCTGGAACGTGCCGGAGATCCTGCACGAACTGTCCAAGCTGTTCGCGCTGCGCGCCGGCGACCTGGTGTTCATGGGCACGCCGGCCGGCGTGGCCGCGCTGCAGCCGGGCGATCGCTTCAGCGCACGGCTGGAAAACGTCGCCGAGCGCCACGGCACCATCGTCGGCTGAGCGATGCCGTGTCGCCGCCGCTGCTTGTCGATGCGCGGCTTGATCCGGGAATGACAACGACTGCGCTAGGCTTGCGCAGCGGCGACAGGCCCGCGCAACGATTTGAGGACCCACTGATGAGCATGATCCGCGAGTTCAAGGAATTCGCCATGCGCGGCAACGTGCTGGACCTGGCGGTCGGCGTGGTGCTCGGCGCCGCGTTCGGCAAGATCGTCACGGCGCTGGTGGAGAAGATCATCATGCCGCCGATCGGCATGCTCGCCGGCGGCGTGGATTTCTCGCGCTGGGCGTGGACGCTGAAGGCGGCCACGGTGGACGCGGCGGGCAAGGACGTGCCGCCAGTGGTGATCGGCATCGGCGATTTCCTCAACACTATCCTGCAGTTCGTGATCGTGGCCTTCGCCATCTTCATGCTGGTCAAGGCGATCAACCGCATCGCGCGCAAGCAACCGCCCGCGCCCAAGGCGCCGAGCGAGGAAGTGCTGCTGCTGCGCGAGATCCGCGATGCGTTGAAGCACGACGCCACGCCGCAGTAACTGTCGTGCGTAGGCGCGACACGCGCTGCTAAGCTCGTGGTTCACCCTGTTGCTGAGTCCTTCATGCGCCGTCTTGCCGTCGTCATCGCCGCCATGTTTGTTGCCTCGTCCGCCGCCACGGCCGAGAAGACCACCCGCATGCCGGACGCGGCGCTGTCCACCGCCGCCACGCTGCGCGAGCAGGCGCTGGCCGACGACACCGGTTGGAAGGTGGTCGCATCGCTGACCACCGAAGTCGGCCCGCGCATGGCCGGCAGCGAAGCCGATGCGCGCGCGGTCGCGTGGGCCACGGCCAAGTTCCAGGCGCTGGGCTTCGACAAGGTGTGGACCGAGCCGGTGACGTTCCCGAAATGGGAGCGGCGCAGCGAACACGCGCAGGTGCTCGGCGCCAATGCGCAGCCGCTGCGCGTCACCGCGCTGGGCGGGAGCCCGGCCGGCACGGTCGAGGCCGTGGTGGTGCGCTTCGCCGACCTCGCCGCGCTGCAGGCCGCCCCCGCCGGCTCGCTGCGCGGCAAGATCGCCTTCGTCGATTACCAGATGGTCAAGGCGCGCGACGGCAAGGACTACGGCAATGGCGGCGCGGTGCGCAGCAAGGGGCCGTCGGAGGCGATCCGCAAGGGTGCGATCGGCTTCGTAATGCGCTCGGCCGGCACCGATTCGCACCGTGTGCCGCATACCGGCATCACCCGGTTCGACGAAGGCCTGACCCCGGTGCCTGCAGCGGCACTGTCGGTGCCCGACGCCAACCAGCTGGCGCGGCTGCTCGCGCGCGGCCCGGTGCGGCTGCGCCTGGCGCTGGACTGCGGCTGGGACGGCCAGGCCACCTCGTACAACGTGATCGGCGAGATCACCGGGCGCAGCAAGCCCAAGGACGTGGTGGTGATCGGCGGTCATCTGGATTCGTGGGACCTGGGCACCGGCGCGATCGACGATGGGGCCGGCGTCGGCATCAGCATGGCCGCCGGACACCTGATCGGCCAGCTCAAGCGCGCGCCCAAGCGCAGCATCCGCGTGGTCGCCTTCGCCAACGAAGAACAGGGACTGTAAGGCGGCAAGGCCTATGCGCAAGCGCACGCCCAGGACGTGGCGCTGCACCAGATCGCCGCCGAGAGCGACTTCGGCGCCGGCCGCATCTATGCGTTCAACACCGGCTCCGGTGATGCCACCGCCTCGCGCCAGGCGACCCGGCAGATCGCCGAGGCGCTGGCGCCGCTCGGCATCGCCTACGCGCCGGACAGCGGCGGCCCCAGTCCGGACGTGGGCCCGCTCGCGGCCAAGGGCGGCGCCTGGGCGTGGCTGGCGCAGGACGGCAGCGATTACTTCGATCTGCACCACACCGCCGACGACACCCTGGACAAGATCGATCCCAAGGCGCTGGCGCAGAACGTCGCCGCCTTTGCGGTGTTCGCCTATCTGGCCGCGGAGGCCGACGGCGGTTTCGGCAGCCAGGCCAAGACAGTGCAACCGCCCCGGAAGTAAGCTAACGGGCCTGCCGCGGGGGATGTGCAGGCTTTCCCTTTTCGCAATATCGCCAGGACCACGATGGGCAAACGGCAAGGTCGTGCAGGCTCCGCGGTAACGCTTCTGGATGTGGCGCAGCACGCAGGCGTCTCGCCGATGACCGCCTCGCGCGTGATCAACCGCCACCCGCGGGTGGGCGCGTCGCTGCGCGAGCGCGTCGAGGCCTCGATCAAGACCCTCGGCTACCGTCCCAACCTGGCCGGGCGCTCGTTGCGCACCGCCAGCCTGGCGCGGATCGGGGTGCTGTACAGCAATCCCAGCGCGGCCTATCTCAACCAGTTCATGCTCGGCATCCTCGAACAGAGCAGCCTGGACGGCAGCCAGGTGCTGGTGGAGAAGCGCGACGACAGCGGCAGCCAGCGCACCGCCACCGAGCGCCTGCTCGACGCCGGCGTGGACGGGGTGATCCTGCCGCCACCGCTGTGCGATTCGCGGCACACCATCAAGGAACTGGACGCGCACGGCATCCCGGTGGTCGCCGTGTCCACCGGCACGCCGATGCACGGCGTCAGTTCGGTACGCATCGACGACTACCAGGCGGCCTGCACGATCACCCGGCATCTGCTCGACCTCGGCCACCGCGACATCGGCTTCATCAGTGGTGATCCCCAACACACCCCGAGCGCGCCGCGCAGCCGCGCGTTCTTCGACACCATGGCCGCGGCCGGCCTGCCTGTGGGCGCCGCGCGCGTGGCCGAAGGCCTGTTCACCTATCGGTCCGGGCTGCTCGCCGCAACTGCGCTGCTGCAGGCCGCGCCGCGCCCCAGCGCGATCCTGTGCAGCAACGACGACATGGCCGCCGCCGCGGTGGCGATCGCCTACAGCTTGCGCCTGCGCGTACCCGAGGACCTGTCGATCGCCGGCTTCGACGACACCCCGGTGGCGACCACGATCTGGCCCGAGCTGACCACCATCCACCAGCCGGTCACCGCAATGGGCCGCGCCGCGGTGACGCTGCTGCTCGACGAGATCCGCCAACGCCGCGCCGGCCTGCCCAGCCGCGGCATCCACCAGCTGATGGAGTACACGCTGGTGACGCGCGGCTCGACCGCGCCGCCGGCGCACGCGCAGTAGCCGGCTTCGCGCGGCCGCAAACGGCGTGTTCGGGCGCGGCCCTCACCGCCGCGCGCGTCTCAGTGGCGGACGACGTCGACCTGAGCGACACCGAGCAGTCCGGCCAGCGGCACCTCGGCGCGGGTCTGCCGCGGACTGGCGGCCAGGCCCTGGCCGCGCAGCAGGTCGAGCAAGCGTTCCGCCAGCGGCATCACCATGTGCCGCCCCCAGCAGCGTTCGGAGGCGTGGCCGAACGGCAGATAGCCGGGCTGGACGTCGGGATCCAGGCCGTCCCAGCGCTCGGGACGGAACGCCTGCGGTTCGTCCCACAGCGCCGGATCGCGGTGACTGAGCAACGGCAGCACCAGCACGTCGTCGGCGGCGCCGATCCGCGCGTCCAGCGCCATGTATTCGGGCGAGGCGTTGCGCAGGATGTTCCAGGAGGGCGGCAGCAGGCGCATCGATTCGTAGAGGATATTGCGGTTCGACGTGCAGGCCTCGAACGGCGATCCGAGCCATAGCGCGTTGGCGACAAGCGTGGAGATGGTGAAGCAGACCGGCGCGGCGGTGCGCCGGTACAGGCCCATCGCATAGCGCCGCTCGTGGTAGCCGCCTGCAGCCGCGCTCAGCGTGGCCAGCGCCGAAGCGCCCGCCTGAGGCGCAAGCGGCGCCACCGCGCCCGCAGCGATGACCGCCCAGGTCAGCTTGGGCGTCAGTTCCAGCACCCGGTCCATCAACAGGCGCAGCCGCAGTGGATCGTCGCCGAGCAGCAGGTCGCGCAGATAGACATGGCCGACGTGGGGCCACGGGCCGGACAGATCGGCGTTCGGGGGAGCTGGCTGCTTCAATGCCTCGCGCACGTCGCGGCCGATCGCCTGCATCAACTTCGACGCATCGGCGCGCGCAATCGAGCGCCCGTGCAACGGCTTGAACGTCGGGCGCTCCCATTCCGTCGCCGGCCTGGCGTCGAGCAAACGGTGGGTCAACGCCGGCCCGGCGACACCGATCGTATCGGCATCCAGGCGGAATGCGTCCTGGCCCAGATGGTCGTGCAGCAACGCCTGCAGCCGCGGCGCGAGAACCGTGGCGCGGGCCTGCCTGTCACGCACGATGGCGGACATCCGCGCGCTCCGCAATGCAAAGGCCCGTGCCTGGCGAATCGGCATTCGCCAGGCACGGGCCGCATCGCATACCGCATTGCATCGATGGCGCGACGCGGATCAGTACCAGATGTACCAGGCGTACGATTTCAGACTCTTCTTGGAAGACAGCAATCGCTTGATCGAAAAAAGCGCTTTCATGATCGGCATCCTGTTGGAATTGCGAATGACCCCTTTCGGGGGAGAGCACCTGCACCTCGCGCAGGCGGGCATGCACACAACGAGCCGATATCCCCACTGTCGGAGCGCGCACCATCGAAGCTACTCCGCCGCTATGCGTGGCGCAAACGCAAAACATGAGGCTGCGCACACAATGCCGTAGCCAAAATCCATCGACGGATTCCCCCTGCAGCCGCAGGGGCAATCGGCGTCATTCGCGCGCTCATGCTCGGTCGCGGGCCGGACACTGAGCAGGCGATGCACCAGCGCCTGCCCGGCGACGCCGACTGTGTCCGCGTCCAGCCGCCGACATGCTCGCTTAACAGCGCCTGCAACCGCAGAGCCAAGACGGTGGCACGCCCATCGCGATCGAAAACGGTGGCTGACATCGGCCCCTCACAACTGCCAAGGCCGGCGCCGGATGCATCGCCTGCACCGGACGCCGACCATATCGCAGGCCGCGTCGTCGCCGACGCCGGTCATTAGGCGATGTATACAGGCCAAGAGTACGACTTCAGGCCCTTCTTGGACGACAACATCTGCTAGATCGAGAACAGCATCTTCATGAGCGATATCCTGTCGTGGAGTTGAGGATTGGAATGCCGGCAAGCGTGTATTCCGCCGCCGCACCATCAGGCCCGCGCAGCGCAAACGATTCCCACGCCTGCGAACCCGTGGTCGAAGCTACGCCACAACCACAGGGATGCACAAACGCGAACCATGAGGCAACGCAAACAACCCAGTAGACAACTCCGCCGGCACGCATTCCGCGTCGGAACCGACTGCGCGGCGCAGACCGATCGCGTCAGTGGCGACTCCGCGCGACGCACATGTCAAAGCGTGCAGGCACAGTCTCCGTCTTACGACGCCGCGACGCGGCGGCGCCAGGCGCCGAGCAGCACCGCGGTGGCGGCGGCGACGTTGAGGCTTTCCACCGCGCCGCTGCCGGGGATCGACAGGCGCAGTTCGCAGGCCTGCGCGAACTCGCGGTCCATGCCCTCGCGCTCGGCGCCCATCACGTAGACCAGGCGCGGCGGCAGCGCGGCGGCGAACACGTCGGCGCCGCCGTCCACCAGCGTCGCCGCCAGCGCGAAGCCGGCCGCACGCAATTGCGCCAATGCTTGTTCCGTCGGCGGCAGCCGCACCAGCGGCAGCGCCTCGGCGCCGCCTTCGGCCACGCGCGCGGCGGCGCCGGACAACGCCAGCGTCGCGGTGTCCGGCAGCAGGATCGCGGCGGCGCCGAAATGCGCGGCCGAGCGCAGGATCGCGCCGAAGTTGTGCGGGTTGCCGACCCCGTCCAGCCACAACGCCAGCGCCGGACCCGGCGCCAGCGTCTGCAGCCACGCCGTCAGCGGCAACGGTTCGGCGCGCACCACGTCGGCGACCACACCCTCATGGTGTGCGCTGGCCGCGAGCTTGTTCAGATCGGCTTCTTCCACCACGCGGTAGCCGACGCGATTGGCCGCGCACCACTTGAGCAGCGGCTGCAACGCCGGAATCCGCGCCTCGGCCAGGTACAGCTTGCGAATCGCCTCGGGCCGGCGCGCGTACACCGCACGCACCGCGTTGAGACCATACAGGCGCAGTTCGCCGCGATTGGCGTCGGCCGCGCGCGGCACCAGCGCGGCACGTTCGGGCGGCGCGGGCGAACGCGGGCCACGTGGGCTCTTGCCCCAGGGCGAGGTCATCGGTGCACGCCCATGGCGCAGCAGGAACGAAGGACATGACGCATGGGAAGTCTCCTGAAAAACACGCGGGTCGCGCGCCAGGCCGGCGCGCTCGGGGGATTTTCGCTCATTCGGGCGCCCCCGGCTGCCCGGGGTATGCCGATCGCGGGCCGACACTTGTCTACGCCGCACAACACGAAACGCAAACGCCTGGCCAGCCTGATCGTTAAGCAGTTCGCCATGGCTGCGCATTATGCGGGATTGGCGCATTTACGCGAGGAAATACAACAATAACGCGCGCCATGCATGATTCATCGTCACCGCTCCTTCAGCCCTCCAGGCAGGTCTTATCGAGACGCCCCACGCCCGGCCCATCCGCTTCGCTCACCGAAATTCGGCAGCCCCGATCCGGCGCGTACGCGCGCATGCCGGACGCAATACGCCGGCTTCCGAAGCACTTTCCGCATTTTCTCGATAAGGCGATTCCATGCACTTCGATCCACCTAGCGCGCCCTCGGCGGCACGCCGCTGCGCCGCGCTGCTGCTGTTGCTGCCCCTGATAGGCCTGAGCGCCACCGCGCTGGCGCAGACATCCTCACCCGATGTGCGTCTGGCGCGGGTCGGCGCCCTGCCCGCCGAGCACAAACCTGCCGGCGTCCCCGACGACTACGTGCAGACCCCGTTCGGCTACTTCCCACCAGCCTGCGTGCGCCAGGTCCACAACGGCGAGCGCCTCCTCAAGGACGGCGGCCTGCAACACGCCAATGGCACGCGCGAACAGGCGCAGGCCTGTACCCAGGACAACTTCACTCCCAACGGCACCCGGGTGCGACCCGACGGACGCGGCATCGATGGCCAGCAGGTCCGTGGCAATGCGGCGCTGGCAGCATCGAGGTCTCGCCGCTCGGTGCCGGCGTCGATCTCCAACGGTTATATGCCAGCGTCGATCTCCAAAGGCTATCTAAAGGTCGCCGGCTACTACACCGGCACGCCGCTCGGACGCATCGTGGCGAGTTGGACAGTGCCGCAGAACCCGACCAACGTGGCGCAACAGACGGTGTACTTCTTCCCGGGGTTGCAAAGCAATGATCCGACGATCCTGCAGCCGGTACTGGGCTACCGCGGCGAAAACAATGCCTGGGATCTGAGCAGCTGGAACTGCTGCCAGGAAGGCACGGTATGGTACAGCGATTACATAAAGGCCAAGGCAGGCGATCAGATCGTAGGCGACACCTATGCGACCTGCGGCACCGGTAACCCGTGCTATGACTGGAACGTCGACACGCGCAACCTCACCACTGGCCAGAGCGTACGCCTCAGCACCACGTACGACATCGATTCGGAGTCGCACCAGGTGATGGGCGGCTCGCTGGAGGTGTATTCGCTGGACAGTTGCGACCAGTACCCACCGGAAGGCAGCATCACGTTCACCAATATCGGCGTGTACGACTACCAAATGAACCGCGTGCGGTCGCCGCCATGGGGCGTGCTGGACTTCAGCTCCGGATACGACATGCAGTGCGACTACGATGTTCAGACCACCTCCACCTCGGCGACGATCTTCTACTGATCGCGTTCTGTCCCAAGGGCATGACGCCGCTGCCGGCCACAGGCCAGCAACGGTGTCATCAGGGAGTGCACGGCGGCGTGGCGCTCATTCGCCGCACGGCGCGGGCGGCACCAGGCGTTCACGCCACAGATCGGCGTTCTTGATGCCCAGCGGCAGCCGATCGAACACCGGGTCAAGGCCCGCCTTCTTCTGCCGCTCGCAGTCGCGCAGCGCCAGCAGCGCTGGCGTCTGCAAGATCAGGATCAGGATCAGGATGGCGATGATGTTGAGCCAGGCCATCAAGCCCACGCCGATGTCGCTCAGCGACCACGCCAGCCTGGCGTCGTGGAACGCGCCGAACACCACCCTGCCGAGGATGCCCAGGCGCAGCACCAGCACGCTGAGCGGACGGCGGCGGTTGCCGTTGATGTAGCTGAGGTTGGTCTCGGCCATGTAGTTCCGAAGGATGCCTGGCGCTCAACCAGCTCGCGCGATCCTGCCGCATGCAAATGCGCGGCGAGACGGGATAGGAATCGTGCTCGCGGCAAACCGCCGCACGAATGCTCACCGAACCGGCATGATTCTTCCGCGCGAGACAGCGCAAAACTGCTCCCGATCACGGCTCCGACATAACCGACCGGACGGAAGGATCGTGCCTGCGCCGATCCTTCCGTATCCAGCATGCACAGCGTGTACTCAGCACGTTGCTCCGGTGCGCAATGCACCAGCCTTGGCATTCACTTCAATGATTCGCTGTGGCGACGATTGCCTGATTCACATCGTGCTCCACCACGCTCCAGGCGAGGATGCCGTAGCCGTCGTTGCCCCATTCGGTGCCCCAGTGGTTCTGGATGAGCAATCCATCGGCGTTGTAGCCGACCGCAAGAACTGCATGATAGCCCCGGATCGTGCCGCTGTCGTCTCTATCGATCGGGTTACTGGGGGACATATTATTGAATCCGGGGCGTATTGGAAGGATAATCGCGACCGGCTGATAATTCGCCAGCGCTACCTTCAGCGCTTTGCTGAGCGCACTGCCGCCGTTGGCGTTGCCGTCGGAGAACAGCACGGTATAGTCCTTGAACAACTGCGGCTTGAATCTTGCCGCATTCGCGCGCTCGTCGTCGGTCGGCAGATCATTCCAGTCGTAGTTGCCCTGAAAATAGTCCTCCTCGGTATCAATCCCCTGCTCGACCGAGAGACGAAACGCGTCCAACGGATTGGCTCCCTTGTCGACGCTGCCGTTGATCTGGGAATAGACATACATCGGAGCGAACAGGTTGACGCTTTCCCCATTGAAATTGGCATACCAACCGGCGAGGTCATGGGCGACGGTCCACCCCACGCATGAGTTGACAGCGCCCTGATCCCCGATCTCCACCGCCCAGGGGCTCAGGTCGACGCTGCTCGGCGGTGCCGACGCGATGTTCGCGGCGCTCACCTCGGGCATGGTCACCGGCTGCCGCAGCTTCGGCAACATGGCGCCCATGCCGTGTCGCGCGTTGTCGGCCATCGCCAGGCCCGCGCAAGACAGGCCCGCGAGGCAGATGAGGCCGGACCAGGTCAGGCGTGTGTTCTTCATTCTGTTCTCTCAGTTGAAAAGTCATTGTTTCGATAACCAGCGGTTGCCAAATGAGGTGTCGCGATCGCAACGGCCACGCATGTCCTCGTGGCCGAGCGCGCACACTGCTGGCGCCGCGAAGCGTGGCGAAAGCGCGAAAGGAAGGATTGGCCGAATACGCGTTGAAACGCGCTAATTCAGCACAACTTCCGCAAATCGAGATACCGTCACGAGAACCTCGCAATCGGCGTCACGCCCATGCGAAACAAACCGTAGACAAATGCCACGGCCGCGCTCGCCAAAGGCGCCAACCGCTGTGTCCGCTTGAAGTCGCGCGATACCACAACAACGGCCAGCGCTGTACCGACACGCGACAGGGGCAAGTTGCAAGCCCCGCCATCTCGGCAGGCGCACCGGCGAACCGTCCGCATGCGATCGCCCGTCACACAGGCCTCCGCGTCACGCGGGCGGCGCGCGCCGGCCCTGGAGGCTGCTGGCACCCGCGACCACGACCATGCGCCCTCGCCAGCCGCATGGCGTGCCGGAAACCCGCATCCGCGCGTGCATCAGCAGCGGCGCTACGCCGCGCCGCACTAAGGCGCCTGCAGGCGGCCGAACAGGTGCAGATCGTGCAAGCGCCCCTGCTTGCGCAGCGCGCCGCGGCGGATGCCTTCGTGGACGAAGCCGTTCTTCTCCAGCACCCGCACCGAGGCCGGGTTGCTGTCCAACACGCTGGTTTCGATGCGCAGCAATCCCAGTGCTGGGATCGCCCAGTCCAGATACGTGGCGACGATCCGCGTCATCCGCTCCTGGCCCCAGTAGCGGCGCCCCAGCCAATAGCCGAGTTCGGCGACATGCGCGCGCTCGCCGCGCCCGGGACGCAGGGCGATGCTGCCGCAGGCCTCGCCGTCGATCTCGATCGCCAGCAGCGGATGCCCTAGA
Organism: Xanthomonas translucens pv. undulosa; assembly: GCF_017301775.1. Classification (NCBI taxonomy): domain Bacteria; kingdom Pseudomonadati; phylum Pseudomonadota; class Gammaproteobacteria; order Lysobacterales; family Lysobacteraceae; genus Xanthomonas; species Xanthomonas translucens. The sequence goes on along the minus strand of NZ_CP063993.1, from coordinate 3,523,192 downwards.
TCCACCACGCGCCCGCTCAGGAACGCCTCGCCGTCGGCACGGGTGTAGGGATGCGGAAAACGTTCGCTGAGGCCGCGCACCACCTGCGCATCGTCGGCATGGCGCAGCAGCGCTTCCAGATCGTCGCCGCGCCAACGGCGCAGTTGCATCCCGTCGATGCGCAGGCGCAGATCGCGCCACGCCGTGGCGCTTGGGTCATCGGGCATCGGCAGCGCTCCTGCACAGGGGCACCCGAGCATACCGCGGTGGCGCGCAGCGCAACCAGGCGACGCGCGCGCGCAACGTCCGCGCTGCTGCCGGCGCATACGACAGGCCGGCGAAAGGTTTGCGCGCGCTAATGCAGCGCGCCCTTCCTTGCACGATCGTGCCGAGCCGTCCGAAGTCGGCGCGCACACGTGCTCGCATCCGCGCCTGACAGCGTGCAGCGATGCCGCGCTGCGCGAGGAGATCGGCGGCTGCAAACGCGCGCTGGAGGATCTGCTTGGCGAACCGGTCACCCAGTTCTGCTACCCATATGGCAACGTGGACGCGCGCGTCGCCGCGACCGTGCAAGAGGCCGGCTATGTCGCCGCGACCACCACCCGCCACGGCCGCGCCATACCCGGCTCCGATCCGTGGCGCTATCCGCGCATCCAGGTCGCGCGGCACCACCTGCTGCCCCAGACGCAACCCGGCGCGCAGTGACGCCCGCCGTCGCAGCGCCGAACGCATCGGCAGTGTCCGGCACGGCGGCCGGCCATGCGCGCTTATGGCTAAGTGGCCTCGGCGAGCGGGGCCGTGGTGTCCGGCAACCGGAATGTCGCGATCACTTCGACCAGATTGCCCACTTCCGTTTCCAGGCTATGCGCCGCCGCCGAGGCCTCCTCGGCAAGCGCGGCGTTTTGCTGGGTATTGCCGTCCATCTGCGCGATGGCCGAACTGATCTGGCCGATCTCGCCGGCCTGTTCGCGCGAGGCCTCGGCGATCGAGCGCATGATCTCGGCCACGTCGCTGACCGAACCGACGACCTCGCCCATCCGCGCGCCAGCTTCTTCGGCCATCTGCGTGCCATCGCCGATGTCGTGGACCGAACGCGCGATCAGCTGGCCGATATCCCGCGACGCGGCCTCGACTGCCGCGTTGAGCGCCAGGATGTTGGTCTGGAACGCGATGCCGTCGATCAGGCCGATGATTTCGTGGATGCGCCGGCTCGACTCCTGCAGCTTGCGCATCGTCGACAAGGTGCGCACCATCACCTCGCCGCCCTGCTCGGCGCGGGTACGTGCCTCGGCGGCCAGGCCGCTGGCGCGATCGGCGTTGCCGGTATTGCGCTGTACCGACGCGGCCGTGGCTGTGGCCGAACCGACGGTTTCCTCGAGCGCCGCCGCCTGGCGCCCGGTGCGGCTGGACAGCTCGCTGTTGCCCTGCCCGATCTCCGCCGCGGCATTGCTGATCGCATCGGCGGAGCGCTGGATGCGCAGCACGGTCCCGCCCAGCTGTTCGGCAGTCTGGTGGGCGCTGTCGCGCAATCGCGCGAACATGCCATCGAACTGACCGCGCATGGTCTCGCGCAAGTCGCCGCTGGCCAGCGCGGCCATGAAACGGTCCAGTTCGCCGAGCCCGCCCGCAGCATTCTGCATCAGCTGGTTCATGCCATTGACCATGTCGGCATAGGCGAATTCCAGGCCGGTGGCGTCGCCGCGCACTGCGAAATCGCCGCGCGCGGCGGCGCCGGCCAACGCCAGGATCTCGTGATTGACGCGCTGCAGGCGCTCACGCACCTGGTTGATCGCCGAGGATATCTCCGCGCGCCGCCCCGGCATGTCCTCGACCCGCACCGAGAGATCGCCGCGCGCATAGTGGCCCACCACCTCGGCCATGCGCTGCTGGACGCGGATGTGTCCCTCGAATGCATCGTTGAGCGCGGTCGCCATCTCGCGGAAGCTGCCCTCGAACTGCACGGTATCGATGCGCGCGTCGGTATCGCCGCGTGCGTGGCGGTCGGCGACATCGCGCTGCGCGCGGTCGAAGCCCTGCAGCGTGGCGCTGACGCGCGCGGCCTCGTCGGCGATGGTTTGCAATTCGTCGCCCGAGCGCAGTTCGATGCGTTCGGGGAACTGGCCATGCGCCAGCATCCGGCTGGCCCACGCCAGCCGCTGCAGCGCGCGCCGCAACGAGCGCGAAAAACCGACGAAACAGTAGATTTCCAGCAGGATGCAGATCGCGCAGACCGTCAATACGATCGCGCGGTTGCGCTCCAGCGCCGCCAGCCGTGCGGCCAGCAGGCGCTCGAGCTGCGGCAACGCGGCCTCGACCACCGCATGCGCGCCGTCCACCAGCGCCGTGCCCTTGGCGAAGTAGTCGGACGCGGCGACCGTCGGCGGCTGCGCGCCGCCGAATTCGCGTTCGGTCAGCTGCATGTAGCCGGCATGCGCGGTATCGACCTTGACTGCGGCGCTGACGATCCCGGCCATCAGCGGATCGGCCTTGAGCACCTGTTCGAAAGCCTCGCGGTTGTTACCGTAGATGTATTCGGCGATGCCCTTGTTGGAACGGATCTTCTCGCGGACCGCACTGGAGTTGTCGCCCGCGGCCAGGGCGCCTGCTCCCTGGCCGCGCATCACCCCGATCCGCTCCATATAGGCCGGCAAGCGCCGGGTCACACTGTCCACCAGCATGTACGACTCGACCCGGGCATCGAGCGTGAGATTACTGCGCTGCGCCAGAGCCGAGACGAAATCGAGCAACCCTTCCACCTGCGCGGTATGCCTGGCGAAGCTCTGCTGCGGCGAGAGCGACTCGCTGTCCTGCTCCAGTGCGCGCCAAGCGTCGCGCAATGCCGCCCAGCGTTGACCAAGCCCGAGCTCGCGGCCGGTCCCGTTGAAATAGGCATCGAGTTCAGAGATGGCCTTGCCCGCGCCGGCACGGGCGTCGCCCACCGCCTTGCGCGCGCCGGCATCGCCATTGAGCAGCCGGTTCATGTTGCCGCGATGGCGCTGCATCTGCACCGCAAGCTCGACCGCCGGCCCGATGGCCTGCGCGCCGATGCGCTCCTTGCGCACGAACTCCACTTCCCTGCCGAGCAACGGCACGAAGAACGCCAATGTCACCAGTGTCGCCAGCAAGCCCACCGATCCGAGCAGCAGCATGCGCTGTCGCAGGTGCAGGCGATCCATCATCGCGGTGATGGGCGCAAACATCCGTTCCGACACGCTCGACGACAACGCCCCGACGCGCGCTTCGGCTTTGCCTGCCATTTCCATCTCCATTCTCTGCGCGGTGGCGAAACCGTTCACCCATGGGCCGCAGGCGCCATGCCCGAGACATCGCAGGGTATTGCGCCCCCCGAACCTTAGCGGCCGCGCTGGCGCCGACTGAAGCACGCCTTGCGCATCGCTGCCGCCGGCCGTGGCGGGACGAACGCCGACCGGCGCGACTGGCGCAGCGGCGCCAGCGCCAGCGCCGCGTGGGCCGCGATGGCCGCGGCACCGCTCAGTCGTGCGCGTCCAGCCAGGCCAGCACCTGCGCCGCCAGCGCCTGGGCGTTTTCGCCGTCCGCGCGCAGGTGCAGCTCCGGCTGCTCCGGCGCCTCGTACGGCGAATCGATGCCGGTGAAGTTGGGGATCTGCCCGGCGCGGGCCTTGGCGTACAGCCCTTTCACGTCGCGCGCTTCGGCCACCTGCAGCGGCACGTCGACGAACACCTCGACGAACTCGCCCGCGGCGAAGCGCTCGCGCGCCATGCGCCGTTCGGCACGGAACGGCGAGATGAAGCTGACCAGCACGATCAGCCCGGCGTCGGCCATCAGCCGCGCCACCTCGGCGACGCGGCGGATGTTCTCCACCCGGTCCTCGTCGGTGAAGCCCAGATCGCGGTTCAGCCCGTGGCGCACGTTGTCGCCGTCGAGGATGAAGGTGTGATAGCCGAGCGCATGCAGGCGCTTGTCCACCAGGTTGGCGACGGTGGACTTGCCGGCGCCGGACAGGCCGGTGAACCACAGCACTTTCGGCGCCTGGCCCTTGATCTTCGCACGCGCGGCGCGGTCCACGTCCAGGTGCTGCCAGTGCACGTTGCCGGCGCGGCGCAAGGCGAAATCCAGCGTGCCGGCGGCGACGGTGGCGTTGCTCTGCCGGTCGATCAGAATGAAACCGCCGAGCGCGCGGTTGCGCGCGTACGGCGCGAACACGATCGCCTCGTCCAGCGACAGGTTGCAGTAACCGACTTCGTTCAATTCCAGGCGCTTGGCGGCCAGCCGCTCCTGCGTGTTGACGTCGATGCGGTGCTTGATCTCGCTGACGCTGGCCGACACCGTGCGCGTGCCGAGTTTCAGCCAGTACGGACGCCCTGGCAGTAGCGCGGCATCGTCCATCCACAGCACATGCGCGGCGAACTGGTCGGCCACTTCCGGCGGGTCGGCGGCGGCGGCGATCACGTCGCCGCGGCTGATGTCGATCTCGTCGGCCAGGGTCAGCGTCACCGCCTGCCCGGCAACGGCCTGGGCCACGTCGCCGTTGCCGTCGAGCACTCTTGCGACGGTGGAGCGGCGTGCCGACGGCAGCACCACCACCGCATCGCCGGGCCGCACCTGGCCGGCGGCGAGCGTGCCGGCGAAACCGCGGAACTGCTGGTGCGGGCGGTTGACCCATTGCACCGGCAGGCGCAGGCCGCTGTCGGCGTTGCGCGCGGCCAGGTCCAGGCCTTCCAGGTGTTCGAGCAAGGCCGGGCCGTCGTACCAGGGCGTGCGCGCGGACCGCTGCGACAGGTTGTCGCCGTCCAGCGCCGACAGCGGGATGCATTGCACGTGCGCGATGCCCAGTTGCGCCGCCAGCACGCGGTAACTGGCGACGATCGCATCGAACGTGGCCTGGTCGAAATCGACCAGATCCATCTTGTTCACCGCCAGCACCACATGACGGATGCCGAGCAGCGAGACGATATAGCTGTGGCGGCGGGTCTGGGTCAGCAGGCCCTTGCGCGCATCGACCAGCACCACCGCCACGTCGGCGGTGGAGGCGCCGGTGGCCATGTTGCGGGTGTACTGCTCGTGGCCGGGGCAGTCGGCGACGATGAACTTGCGCTGGTCCGTGTCGAAGTAGCGGTAGGCCACATCGATGGTGATGCCCTGCTCGCGCTCGGCGGCCAGGCCGTCCAGCAGCAGCGCGTAGTCGATCTCGCCGCCACGGGTGCCGTGGCGCTTGCTGTCGGTGCTGAGCGCGGCGAGCTGATCGTCGAACAGGCGTTTGCTGTCGTACAGCAGGCGCCCGATCAGCGTGCTCTTGCCGTCGTCGACGCTGCCGCAGGTGATGAAGCGCAGCAGCGGCTTGTGTTCGTGCTGCTGCAGGTAGGCGGCGACCGCGTCGCCGCTGCGGGACTCGGGACTCGGGACTCGGGACTCGGACGAGGCAGCGAACTGCGGGTCCGCGTCGGACGCAGACAGTCGCCCAACGGCCGAATCTGGGGTCTCAAATTCCGGTGCTTTTTCGAGTCCCGAGTGCCGAGTCCCGAGTCCCGTCTTGATAGCCATCAGAAATATCCCTCGAGTTTCTTCTGCTCCATCGACGCACCCGGATCCTGATCGATCACCCGTCCCTGCCGCTCCGAGGTGGTGGTCAGCAGCATTTCGGCGATGATCTTTTCCAGCGTGTCGGCCTGCGACTCGACCGCGCCGGTCAGCGGATAGCAGCCCAGCGTGCGGAAGCGCACCCGCCGCAGCTGCGGCACTTCGCCGTCGCGCAGCGGCAGCCGCGCGTCGTCCACCATGATCAGCGCGCCGTCGCGTTCCACCACCGGGCGCTCGGCGGCGAAATACAGCGGCACCACCGGAATCGACTCGCGGTAGATGTACAGCCAGATGTCCAGCTCGGTCCAGTTGGATAGCGGGAACACGCGCACGCTCTCGCCGGCATGCACCCGGGCGTTGTACAGATTCCACAGCTCCGGGCGCTGGTTCTTCGGGTCCCAGCGATGCTTGTCGTTGCGGAACGAGAACACCCGCTCCTTGGCCCGCGTCTTCTCCTCGTCGCGGCGCGCGCCGCCGATCGCCGCGTCGAACTTGCCCTGGTCCAGCGCCTGCTTCAGGCCCTGGGTCTTCATCACGTCGGTGTGCACGGTGGCGCCGTGGGTGAACGGGCCGATGTCCTGGGCGATGCCGTCGGGGTTGATGTGCACGCGCAATTCCACTCCGCTCTCGGCGGCGCGGCGGTCGCGGAACGCGATCATCTCGCGAAACTTCCAGCGCGTATCCACATGCAGCAGCGGGATCGGCGGCGGCGCCGGCGCGAACGCCTTCAGCAGCAGATGCAGCAGCACCGAACTGTCCTTGCCGACCGAATACAGCAACACCGGATTGCGGAACTCGGCGGCCACCTCGCGCAGGATGTGGATGCTCTCGGCCTCGAGCCGGTCGAGGTGGGACAGGGCGGAAGAATGCATCGGGGACAACGCAAAACTCATTGGAAAGGGAACGTGCCGAGGGTAGCAGCGACCGCGGCGACCTGGGCCGGCAGTGTGTGATGCGTCTGGCGGACACTGAAATAAGCGGGGGGCATAAGCCGATAACCCCTGCTCCTTTCTGCGCTGCGCAACGAATCTCTAACATCGGTCGTCCCTTCTTCCCACCCGGACCGGTCATGACCGCCGCCTCGCCCGCGTTGCCGCCCAGCCCCTTGCCCGACGAGCGCAAGGCGCTGCTGGCGCGGACGGTGGAGGGGCTGGATGCGGCCAGCCTGTGGTGGCTGTCCGGCTATGCCGCGGGCCTGGCCCAGGGCCAGGGCCACGCACCGCCGTCGCTGGCGGTGCTGCCGGGCGGCGCCGCGGCCAGCCACGGCGCGCAGCGGCTGAGCATTGTCTACGGCAGCCAGACCGGCAACGCCCGCCGCGCCGCCGAACAGCTGGCCGCCGACGCCGAGGCCGCCGGGCTGACGGTGCGCCTGCTGCGCGCCGATGCCTACCCGACCCGCGAACTGGCCAGCGAGCGCCTGCTGTATGTGGTCATCAGCACCCAGGGCGAAGGCGATCCGCCGGACGATGCGATCGGCCTGGTCGAGTTCCTGCAAGGCCGCCGCGCGCCCAAGCTGCCGGAACTGAAGTACGCGGTGCTCGGCCTGGGCGATTCCAGCTACGCCGACTTCTGCGGCATCGGCAAGCGCATCGATGCGCGCCTGGCCGAACTCGGCGCGCAGCGGCTGCTGCCGCTGGGCGAGGCCGACCTGGACATCGACACCGTGGCGGCGCCGTGGCGCACCCAGGCGCTGGCGCAGGCGCGCGAGCTGCTGAAGAGCGCGGCCGCGCCATCGGCGACGGTGACCCCGCTGCGCAGCGCCGCCACCGCCAGCTGGAGCCACGCGCGCCCGTTCGCCGCCGAGGTGCTGGCCAACCAGCGCATCAGCGGGCGCGACTTCAAGGGTCCGCGTTACGCCGCGCATGGCCAGGCCGATAAGGACGTGCGCCACCTGGAACTGTCGCTGGCCGGTAGCGGCCTGCACTACGAACCCGGCGACGCGCTGGGCATCCGCCACCGCAATCCGCCGGCGCTGGTGGAGGCCATCTTGACGGCGACGCGACTCGACGGCCATGCCCACGTCACCGTCGATGCGCAGACTCTGCCCCTACACGAGTGGCTCGCCGCGCATCGCGAACTGACCCGGGCCTCGCGGCCGTTCCTGGCCGCGGTCGCCCGCCGCTCAGCCGCCCCGGCGCTGGAGCAGTTGCTCGACCCTACCCAGACCGCCGGTCTGGCGGCGTTGCTGGCCGATCACCAGGTGATCGACGTGCTGCGACGCTGGCCGGCGGATTGGGACCACAACGCCCTGCTGGACGCGCTGCGGCCCCTGGCCCCGCGCCTGTATTCGATCGCCTCCAGCCGCAAGCGGGTCGGCGACGAAGTGCACCTCACCGTCGATGTGCTGGCCTACCAGGCGCACGGCCACGCCCATGGCGGCGCGGCCAGCGGCTATCTGGCGGCCCTGATCGAAGGCGACAGCGTCCCGGTCTACATCGAACCCAACGAACGTTTCCGGGTGCCGGCCGACGCCAGCCGCGACATCCTGATGATCGGTCCCGGCACCGGCGTGGCGCCATTCCGCGGCTTCGTGCAGGAGCGCGCCGAGAGCGGCGCCAGCGGCCGCAACTGGCTGTTCTTCGGCGCCCGCCACTTCAACCAGGATTTCCTGTACCAGGCCGAATGGCAGCAGGCGCTGCGCAGCGGCGAACTGCAGCGGCTGGACCTGGCGTTCTCACGCGACCTGCAGCCGCTGCGCGACGGCAACGTGGCGGACAAGGTCTACGTGCAGCAGCGCCTGCGCGAGCGCGGCCGCGACGTCTACGCCTGGCTGCAGAACGGCGCGCACCTGTACGTGTGCGGCGCGATCGGCATGGGCAAGGACGTGCACACCACGCTGCAGCAGATCGTGGTCGAGCACGGCGGACTGAACGCCGAGGATGCCGCCGCCTATCTGACCTCGCTGCAACGGGAGGGGCGGTATGCGCGCGATGTCTATTGAGTTGGCGGGACGCGGGACGCGGGACGCGGGACTCGAAGAACGGACGTCGGTAAGGCATCAGTGCGCCATCCCGCGCTTTTCCGAGTCCCGAGTCCCGCGTCCCGAGTCCCGAACATGAGCCACTCCGTCGAAGACATCAAAGCCGAAAGCCGCCGCCTGCGCGGGTCGCTGCTGCAGAGCCTGGCCGACCCGGTCACCGGCGCGCTGCGCGAGGACGATCAGACCCTGATCAAGTACCACGGCAGCTACCAGCAGGACGATCGCGACCTGCGCGACGAGCGGCGCCGGCAGAAGCTCGAACCGGCCTACCAGTTCATGATCCGCACGCGCACGCCGGGCGGGGTGATCACGGCGGAACAGTGGCTCAAGCTCGACGCCATCGCCACCACCTACGGCAACCATTCGCTGCGCGTGACCACGCGCCAGGCGTTCCAGTTCCACGGCGTGATCAAGCGCGAGCTGAAGGCGACGATGCAGGCGATCAACGCCGCGCTGATCGACAGCCTGGCCGCCTGCGGCGACGTCAACCGCAACGTGCAGGTCGCCGCCAATCCGCTGGCCTCGCGCGCGCACGCCACGCTGTACGCCGATGCCGCGCGCGTGTCCGAACACCTGCTGCCCAATACCCGCGCCTACTACGAGATCTGGCTGGACGAGGAACAGGTGGCCGGCAGCGGCAAGGAGCAGGAACCGATCTACGGCGACACTTACCTGCCGCGTAAGTTCAAGATCGGTTTCGCGCTGCCGCCGATCAACGACGTGGACGTGTTCGCCAACGACCTGGGCTTCATCGGCGTACTCGGCGCCGATGGCGCACTGGCCGGCTACAACGTCAGCATCGGCGGCGGCATGGGCGCCAGCCACGGCGACGCCGAGACCTACCCGCGCGTGGCCAACGTGATCGGCTTCATCGCGCGCGAGCAACTGATCGATGTCGCCACCGCGGTGGTCACCACCCAGCGCGACCTCGGCAACCGCACGCTGCGCAAGCGCGCGCGCTTCAAATACACCATCGACGACCACGGCCTGGAGGTCGTCGTCGCCGAGATCCAGCGCCGCGCCGGCATCGCGCTGCAGCCGACCCGCGCGTTCGCGTTCGCGCACAACGGCGACCGCTACGGCTGGAGCGAAGGCGAGGACGGCCGCGCACACCTGACCCTGTCGCTGCCGGCCGGGCGCATCGCCGACCACGACGCCGGCGCGCGCCACCTCAGCGGCCTGCGCGAGATCGCCGAACTGCTGCAGCGCCACGGCGATGGCGCGCACTTCCGCATGACCTCCAACCAGAACCTGGTGATCGCCGGCATTCCCGCAGCGCAACGCGAGGCGATCGACGCGCTGGTGCAGGCGCATGCGCTGGACACCGGCAACCAGGCGCGCACCGCGCTGGCGCGCGCGGCGATGGCCTGCGTGGCACTGCCCACCTGCGGCCTAGCGATGGCCGAGGCCGAGCGCTACCTGCCCGACTTCGCCGCCAAACTGGAGCCGCTGCTGGACCGGCACGGGCTGCGCGAGGCGCCGATCCTGCTGCGCATCTCCGGTTGCCCGAACGGCTGCTCGCGGCCGTATCTGGCCGAGATCGCGCTGGTCGGCAAGGCGCCCGGCCGCTACAACCTGATGCTCGGCGCTGATCACCGCGGGCAGCGCCTGAACACGCTGTACCGCGAGAACATCGGCGAGCCGGAAATCCTCGCCGCGCTGGATCCGCTGTTCGCGCGCTACGCCAGCGAACGCGACCCCGACGAGGGCTTCGGCGACTTCCTGCACCGCAGCGGCCTGGTCGCGCTGCCCGCCTACCCCACCCACCGTCATCTCATTCCTTCGGAACTGCACGCATGAGCGCCCTGCCCGCCTCCGCCCACCACGAATCCGCCAACACGCCGATTGCGGCCTTGGATCTGGACGCGACCAACGCGTTGCTGGCGCCGATGAGCGCAGTGCAGCGCGTGGCCTGGGCGCTCGAACACGGTCCGGCTGAGGCCGCGCTGTCGTCGAGCTTCGGCGCGCAATCGGCGGCGACGCTGCACCTGCTGACCCAGCAGTTGCCGGACATCCCGGTGATCCTGATCGACACCGGCTACCTGTTCGCCGAGACCTACCGCTTCGCCGACGCGCTCAGCGACAAGCTCAAGCTCAACCTCAAGGTGTACCGGCCGCTGGTCAGCCGCGCGTGGATGGAAGCGCGCCACGGCCGCTTGTGGGAACAGGGCATGGTCGGCATCGAGCAGTACAACAACCTGCGCAAAGTCGAGCCGATGCGCCGCGCGCTGGACGAACTGAAGGTCGGCACCTGGTTCACCGGCCTGCGCCGCAGCCAGTCCGACAGCCGCGCGCAGACTCCATTCGTGCAGAAGCGCGGCGAGCGCTACAAGATCAACCCGATCGCCGACTGGAGCGACCGCGACCTGTGGCAGTACATGCAGCAGCACGGCCTGCCCTACCACCCGCTGTGGGAAGAAGGCTATGTGTCGATCGGCGACGTCCACACCACCCGCCGCTGGGAACCGGGCATGCGCGAGGAAGACACACGCTTCTTCGGCCTCAAGCGCGAGTGCGGCATCCACGAGGACATCTGACGCGAACGCGACGCACGCCCTCGGCGGACCCGCGCAAGCCTTTTTTGTGGGAGCGACTTCAACCGCGACGAACGCAGCGGCGAACCTTCCGGCTTCGTACACAATCGGGACCGAAGTGCCCTGCCACACTGCCCCCAGTGCGTTAGCCGCAAGCTCCCTTGTATTCAGGCAGCCGCGCCTCACTCCCCCCGCAACACCCACCACCAATCCAGCGCCAGCATCAGCAGCAGCGACACCCCGACCAGCGGGAACAGCATTCCGCCGATCGCCAGCAGCGCAAGCACGCCGTGCAAGCTGCGCCGGTCCGCCGGCAGCGGCGGCACGCCCAATCCGCCGGCCGGACGGCGCTTCCACCACATCAGCGCGGCGCTGACGCACAACAGCACGATGCCCAGGCACGAGACGATCAGCAGCACCTGGTTGAGCGTGCCGTATTGCTGCCCCAGGTGCACGTTGATGCCCCATTCCAGCGCCTTGGCCAACGGCCCGTAATCGGCATAGCGCATGTCCAGCAGCACCTTGCCGCTGTATTGGTCGAGATGGATCACCCGCTGCTGCGCCAGGTCAAGCGGATACACCGATGCGGTGTACACGCCGCGCGCCCCGCGCGGCAGCGCCACGCTGTAGCCGGCGGCGATGCCGCGCGCCTGGAACCGCGCCACCGCCGCGTCCAGGCCGATCGCGCCAGGCGACGAGGACGGCGACGGCATCGCCTCCAGCACCATGCCGCCATGTGCGGCATGCACGTCATCGCCATTGTCCACCCCAGCTGCCTCGGAAGACGCATCCGTTGCCCTTGCCGTTGCCGTCGCCGGCATCGGCATCGGCATCGGCGCAGTCTGCGGCAGCTGCGACTGCGGCAGGCGCGCCTGGCGCAGCGACCAGGCCGGCACCTCTTCGTCGCTCAGGCGCTGCGTGGACATCGGCACGTCCACGCGCAGTCCGGCCGGATAGCCGTAGTGATGGCCGTTGGCCAGGCGGTTGACCTGCGCGCCCCAGAACCACGACCACGGCATCCCGGTCAGCGCCAGGAACAGCAGCATCGTGCCGACCACGCTGCCGGTCAGCGCATGCGTATCGCGCCAGAACACGCGCTGTGGCGGGCGCCCGCGCACGTGGGTGACGCCGCCGCCGCGGCCGCGCGGCCACCACAGGTAGGCGCCGGTCAGCACCAGCAGGATCGCCCAGCCGGCGGCCACTTCGATCAGCGCGTTGGCCCATGGCCCGACCAGGGCCAGGCTGTGCAGGCGCCGGATCGTCCATGCCACGGTGCCGTGCTCGGGCAAGCGGCCCAGCGCGCGTGCCCGGTACGGATCCACGTACACCACCACGCGGCGGCCATCGTCGGTGCCCACGGTCACTTCCGCCGACGCATCGCGCCGCGGCGGCGTTGTGTAGCGCAGCGCCTGTCCCGGTTGCGCCGCCAGCGCCGCCTCGAGCAAGCGCTGCGGCGCGGCGACCTGCGCCTGCGCCGGCACCGCGACCGTCTTCAGCGCGCGATGGAAGTAGCCGTCGATCGGTTGTTGATAGACGAAGGCGGCGCCGGTCAGCGCCAGCCAGGCCAGCAACGGCAGCACCAGCAGGCCGGCGTAGAAATGCCAGCGCCAGACGGCACGGTAGAAACGCGCCGGCGGCGGCGCCGGCGGGTTCGGCATGACCATCACCAGCCCCAGCTGAGGCTGGCGTACAGCGCGCGCCCGTCGCCCGGCGAGTCGCCGGAGGAACCGCTGTCGTACCACGCGTAGACATAGTGGCGATCGGTCAGGTTCTTCAGCTGCAGCGACAGCTCGCGCTGCGCGCGCCACGCCCAGGTCGCGCCGACATTGGCTAGTGCGTAGCCGCCATAGCGGCCCAGCGTATTGCTGCGCTCCACGTAGTAGTCGCCCTGCGCATTGCCCCAGGCCGACAGCTTCAGCCGCGGCGTCGCCTGCCAGTCGATACCGGCATTGGCAAGGTAATGCGGCACGCTCTCGATCTCCTTGCCGCGCGTGGCCGGCGCGCTCGGATCGGGCGTGACGATCAGCGCGCGCTGCCGCGAATACGCCAGCCACAGCGTCCAGCGCTCGTCCGGACGCAGGTTCAGCTGCGCGTCCCAACCGCGGCGCAAGGTCTTGCCGACATTGCCGACCTCGCCAACGCCGACCCTGCCATCGACGCCGAAGATGGTCGCCACTTCGTCGGAGGCGCGTTGTTCCCAATAGGCGATGCGCGCGTCCAGGCGCTTGGCGTCGGCGAACTTCAATCCGGCTTCCCAGCCGTCGTTGTACGACGGGCCCACGTTGCCGGGCTGGCTGCGGTAGGCGCCATTGCCGCTGCCGATCTGGAAGGTGCGGCCGATGTTGGCATAGGCACTGGTCTGCGCGGTCAGCGCGCACACCGCGCTGAACTTGGGTTGCTTGATCGCCCCGTACGCGTAGGCCGGATAGCGCGCGTCACCGAGCCGGTCGCGAAAATCCCCATCGACCCAGTCCACACGGTAGCCCGGCACCAGTTGCAGGCGCTCGAACGGGCGGATCACCGCCTGCACATAGGCGCCGTGCGTGTCCAGATCGAAATCCCAGTCGCGCAACGGCGCGCTGCGCACCCGCGCCACGGTGCGATAGCGTTGCGAGGTATTGTCCTGCCATTGCGCATCGACGCCGCCCTCCAGCGCCAACGACGCCGCCGAGTCCACCTCGGGACGCCAGCTGGCCTTGGCCAGGAAACCGTGCTGGGTCTCGTCGGTATCGCGTTCCTGCTGCGCGCCGGCGGCGGTGAAACGCACCCAGCGCTGGTTCTGGTAGCGATTCCAGTACAGCTTGGCGCTGCCCTGCACGGCGTCGGCCAACTGCGCGTCCAGATGCAGGCTCACCTGCCCGGTCTGGCGCTCGCTGCGGTCGTCGCGCGCATAGTCGGGCGAACTGCGCGGTGCGCGGTGCGCACTGGCGTCGTCCAGATAGCCCGCTTCCAATGCTTCGTTGCGGTAGTAGCGCGCACTGAGCCCGGCATGCCAGCGCTCATCCGGATCGGTGTAGAACCATTTGCCGGCGAAGGCGCGCTTGCGCGCGTCGGCATGATCGCGATAGCCGTCGCTGTCGCGCCAGGCGGCGAAATAGTTCTGGCTCCAGCCACCGCGTTCGATGCCCTGGCTGGCCTGCACCTCGCGCGTGCCGAAGCTGCCGACGGTGACGCTGGCGCGGCCGTCGTTGCCGCCGCTGCGGGTCAGCACATCGACGCTGCCGGCGATGGCGTTCAAGCCGTAGCGCGGATCGTTGGTGCCGCGCACGATCTCGATCGCGGCGATGTCCAGCGGGAATACCGCGTCCAGGTACGGCATGCTGCCGACGTTGTCGTTGCTGGGAATGCCGTCGATCAGCAGCTTGACCGCATTGACCCGGCCTTCGCCGTTGAAACCGCGAAACGAGAAGCGGCCGGCATCGGTGCCCATCTTGAACTGGGTGACCTGTACGCCGGGCGCGCGCATCAGCAGCTCCCAGCTGTAGTCCACATGTTGGTCCTGCAGCAGGTCGCCGCCAAGGATGTCCACGGAACTCAGCACGCTGCGCGCGGTGGGCAAGGACAGCGGATTGGCGGTGACCTGGACCTTGCCCAGGGTCAATGCGGAATCGGCGGCGGGCGGCTGCACGCCGCTGTCGGCAGCGACGGCCTGCGCGGTCACGCTGGCCGCGAAACAGACACAGCCGCACGCTGCCATACGCGGCAGGGAAAAGAAACGGATCATAAATGGCTCCATCGACACGAAGACGTCCCGCGGCGACACCGCGGCACGCAACAAGAGGCGTCGTGTTTCAAGAGAGCAAGGGAGGCCCGCGTGCGGCGTGAGCGCGCCAACGGCAGGTGTCCACCACCGGCGGGCGCGGCGCGGCCAGCGGCGCGCGTGGGCGCAACCAAGGCAACACCAGCAACAGCACCCCCAGCAAGGGCAGCAGGCGCGCGGCCAGCAGGCAGTAATCGCACGCCTGCGCGTGCGGCATGCCGCCGTCGTCATGGGCGCCGGCGTGGCCAGGCGACGACACCGCAGGCAACGCAAGGATCGCTTGCAGGCCGCGGCTGGTGCACAGCACGCCCGCCGTCGCAGCGCCCCAGTCGCCGGGCCGCGCCTGCTGCCAGCGGCTCAGCAGCGGCGCAACCAGCATCAGCACGATCGCCAGGACGGCGAGCGTGCGCCATGGTGATGTGGGCCGGCGACGGGTCATCCCGGCAGTCTAGAGTCTGTTGCCGCGCTCCGGGTAGCCCTGCGACACCTGGACGCATACGCGACCCGGCCGGATGTGTGACAGTGGGGGGAGGACGACCGCACAACGCCGCCACGACGCGCTCCGGCGTCACTATCCGATCGCCCGCATGCGGCGCGAAAGCCGCGGCGATAGTGACCGCACCCTCGGTTCCACGACAGTAAGCGCTTACAGCCAGGCCCGGCGTTCAAGCCCTCGCGCCCCGTGTCGCTCCTGCACGATGCCGCGCCTACGCGTCGGCCATGCGCAAGACTTCACCCGTGGAGGGACAAAGATGATTGCGTGCAAAAGCCATCCCAAATGGGTTCCGCTGCTCCGCGGCGATACCAAGCTGCAATTCAAGGTATTCGCCGGGAACATGATGTTGAGCCAGTGCGCGCGCAAGTTGAAAAGCGATGCGTCGGCGCAGACCGTACAGCCCTGCATCGACGAGGCGCACGCGTTCTTCAGTAAATACGAAAATCTCTACAAGGCCGAGCTGCAGGTCCACTTCTGAGGAGAAGCGACATGCTGATGACACGCGAACAAGCGGCGCAAAAGATCCAATCCGGCGCCACGTTGTACCTGGCCGGCGATCAGGCGTTGCTCGGCAGCCTGCCCAAGGGCAACTGGATCGGCGGCACCATCCCCTATTTCATGGACAAGCAAGGCGTCACCCACAGCCGCGACCTGATCTTCGTCAGCAAACAGGACCATTGCGTCAGCGGCTCGCACGTGCGCTGGTACGACGTGGACGCACTGCCATCGATCGCCAGCGACTCGCCCGATCACCGCTTCAACGTGATCATCCTGCCGGCGACCAGCCAGGCGCACGTGCGTTATGCGCAGGATTCGCCCGACTACCCCGGGCTGTTCATGAAAAACATCGTCGGCTGGGTGTCCGGCGTGGACCTGGCGGACCTGGGCAAGGTCGCGCCGCGCGATTTCGCCGCGTACCTCACCGCCAACCAGATCGACGTGCGGCTGCCGCTGGTCGCCGACTACAACGGCGAGAAGATCAACGCCAGCATCCATTCGATCGACCAGGACGCGCACAAGGTCACGCTGTACGCGCTGGTGTTCCGCGGCGTGGAATACCGCATCGCTGCGCCGGTGGCCAACTATGTCGAGGAATTCTCGCGGCAGTTGCCGCGGACGGTGCGCAGCCCAGAATTCAGCTGCAACTGCATCCTCAACTTCCTGTACTCGGAGCTGGAGGGCAAGCGCACCGGCGAACTGATCGGACCGGTGACCTCCGGCGAAGTGGCCTACCAGTTGCTCAACCAGACCATGGTGTACCTGCAGATCGAGGACATGCCGACCTGAGCGCCGCGCAACGGCTCCACCCGGCGGGCGCAGCGATGCGTCCGTTGTCGTTTGCGGAGCGGAGCCACGGGCTGGCCTCATTGCGTCATTTCTGGAATCATTGAAACGATGGACACCGACCACACCGTGCAGCCTTGCGCGCGCTATCGCACCGAGCGCCCCCGATGAGCGCCATCACGATCTACCACAACCCCGCCTGCGGCACCTCGCGCAATGTCCTCGGACTGATCCGCAACAGCGGCGCGGAACCGCGCGTGGTCGACTACCTGAAGACCCCGCCGGACCGCGCCACACTGCAGGCGCTGATCGCGGCACTGGGCATCCCGCTGCGCGAGGCGATCCGGCAGAAGGGCACGCCCTACGCCGACCTGGGCCTGGACAACCCCGCGCTGAGCGACGACGCACTGCTCGACGCGATGCTGCAGCACCCGATCCTGCTCAACCGGCCGATTGTGGTCACCGCGCTGGGCACGCGCCTGTGCCGGCCTTCGGAAACGGTGCTGGAGATCCTGCCCTCGCCGCAGCGCGGCGCCTTCGCCAAAGAAAATGGCGAAGCGCTGATCGATGCGGACGGCCGCCGGGTCGGTTGAGCTGTCCGAGCTGCCGAAGCCGGGCCCGGCCCACGCCACACATCCTGCTGCGGTACGGCGCGTTGCGCACACGTTTCAGGTTCACCCTGCTCACCCGAGAGCTGGCGCCATCCCTGGTCGACGGCTACAGCGAACGCCTGCCAGGCATCGATTCCCTGGCGGCGGCGGGCGCCGTGGTGCCTGCAAGCGTT
The DNA here is from genome assembly GCF_017301775.1 of Xanthomonas translucens pv. undulosa. NCBI lineage: Bacteria > Pseudomonadati > Pseudomonadota > Gammaproteobacteria > Lysobacterales > Lysobacteraceae > Xanthomonas > Xanthomonas translucens. Next base: position 3,505,816 of record NZ_CP063993.1, on the reverse strand, counting down.
GCGTCAGCGTGAAGAAAGCATCATTGAAATGTGCACCCGTTACCATAAACTGAGCAACTCACCATCGCCGAGCCGTTCGCATGTCTTCCGTCGCATCCGCTGCCGGCCCGATCTATTGCGCCGCCAAGCCCGGCAACGAAGCGCTGCGTCTGGACGCGCTGCATAGCTACGCGATCCTGGACACGCCGCGCGAGCCGGCGTTCGACGACATCACCCGCCTGGCCGCAATGATCTGCCAGACCCCGATCGCGGTGGTCAACCTGATCGACAGCGAACGGCAGTGGTTCAAGAGCGAGATCGGCCTGGGCACCCGGGAAACCCCGCTGGCGACCTCGCTCTGCGCGCACGCGCTGCTCGAGGACGACCTGCTGCTGGTGCCGGATACGCGCGAGGATCCGCGCTTCGCCTCCAATCCGCTGGTCAACGGCGCCGAACGCCTGCACTTCTATGCCGGCGCCTTGCTGAAGACCTCCGATGGGCTGCCGCTGGGCACCGTGTGCGTGCTCGACCGGCGCGCGCGGCAGCTGACCTACGAGCAGATCGAAGCGCTGCGCGCGCTGGCGCGGCAGGCGATGGCGCAACTGGAACTGCGCAAGGCGCTGGCCCTGGCGCAAGAATCCAACCACTACCGCAGCCGCCTGCTGGCCATCGCCGGCCACGACCTGAAGGCCCCGCTGCGCACCGCCGCGTATGCCTTGGCCAAGGTCCAGCGCCAGCTCGATGCGGTCAGCGGCGTGCCGCTGGACGAGGCGCGCAAGGCGCTGAACCAGGTCGCCAGCGGCCTGGACGAGCTCGCCGCCAGCGCGGTCGCCGGCGGCGAGCACAGCCTGCCGGTGCTGCGCGACGTGGCCCTGGCCGACCTGCTCGGCCCGATCCTGGACACCTGGCGGCCGCAGGCCGCGGCCAAGGGGCTGCAGCTGCGCAACGTGCCGACCACGCTGCGCGTGCGCAGCCACGCCACGCTGCTGGCCACGTTGCTCGGCAACCTGCTCGGCAACGCGGTCAAGTACACCGAGCACGGCGCGGTGCTGATCGGCTGCCGGCGCCGCCGCGACCAGGTGGTGGTGGAGATCATCGACAGCGGCATCGGCATGGACGGCGACAGCCTGCGCCACCTGTTCCAGGCGTTCCGCCAGGCCGACCCGCGCAGCGAAGGCCTCGGCCTGGGGTTGTGGATCGTGCGCCGCACCGCCGAGACGCTGGGCTGCAGCGTCGAAGTGCGCAGCCGCCCGGGCCAGGGCAGCCGCTTCTCGGTGACGCTGCCGCTGGCGAAGCCGCCGAACGCCTGAGCGCGGCGGCACCGCACGCGCGCCGCGGCGCGCGCGGCAATGCGGCTTATTCCTTCAGCACCATGTCGATGCACAGCACCGCGGCCATGATCAGGATGCGCACGTCGTCCTCGGCCGGCAGCGCATTGTCGATCGCGAGCATGTAGTTGTCGGCGCTGGTGAACAGCTCCTTGCCCAGCCCGGCCCACTTCTTGGACACCCGCGCCAGTTCGCGCTCGCCCTGCACGAAACGGAAATCCCAGCTGGTCCATTTGCCGCGCAGCGTGCACACCAGCTTCTCGCGCGCATCGAGCACGTCGAACTTGCCGCCGATGGAAAAGAATTTCTGGCTGAAGGAGCCGACCAGGCGATCGTACTCGTCCAGCACTTCGACCTTGGACAGGAACAGAGAGAAGCCGCGCTTGACCGTCAACACCTTCTGCCCGTTCGGCGTGCGCACTTCCACCTGGAACGGGGTCATGCGCTTGTAGTCGCTGAAACGGAAGATCTTGGTGAAGATGCCCAGGTTCGGCTCGCGGCATTGGAGCACCTGCTGGTTGCTCTGCGGATCGAACACGTCGTAGTTGTTGGCGGCCTTGAACATGCCGACCTGCTCCTTGACGAAGAACAGGTTCTGCTGGAGGACGGGGTGCATGGACATCCTTGTTGCGGGGAAAAGACGTAGCGCAACGTAGCGGTCGCGCGCACCGATGGCAATGGCAAGCTCTACCGTACGCGGCATCCGCGCAGCCTCAAACGCGCCGCTTGCGCCGCGCCATCGGCGATCGCCGATACGGATGCCGCCGGACCGGAGCGGCCCCCAGATCAGGCCAGGATCGCCGAAGATGCCGTAGCGTCGTCGCTCAGCTGGTGATGGTCTGGGTCAGCGCTTCCCAGGTCGGCGGCGTCGGCCAGTCCGGTTCCTGGTTGCCTTCCATGACCCGGCGCAGGTCGCGGGTGTCGATCTGCGGCGCCAGCACGTGCACCAGTTCCAGCGCGTAGTCGCGCAGCACGCGGTCGCGCGGCAGCACCGCCCAGGCGATGCATTCGGGAATCTCCGGCGGCGCCGGCCAGGCGCGCAGGTCGGTATCGCCGGCATGCACCGCCATCTCCGCAAGCAGGCCGACGCCGAGGCCGGCGCGCACGTAGGTCTTGATCAGGTCGGCGTCGAGCGCGGTCAGGGCGATGCTCGGCTCCAGCCCGAGCCGGGCGAAGGCGCGCTGCAGCGAGGAGCCGGAGCGGGTCGAGGATTCGTAGCTGATCAGCGGCTGCGCCGCCAGCGCGGCCATGTCCGGCACCCGCTTGGGCACGTCCAGCGCATGCCCGCGCGGCACCAGCACCAGCCGCCGCCAGCGGTATAGCGGCACCGCGATACCGGCGCCCGGCTCGCTGCCGGCGGTGCTAACGATGGCGATGTCGGCATCGCCCTGGCTGAGCAGGTCCAGCGCCGCGCTCTCGGCGGCCTGCTGCAGGTGCACGCTGACCTGCGAATACGCCAACTTGATCTGCGCCACCGCCGGCGGCAGCACGAAGCGCGCCTGGGTGTGGGTGGTGGTCAGGGTCAGCTGGCCCTGGCTCTCGCGGCGCTGGTTGGCGGCGTAGGTGCGGATGTTGTTGGCTTCGGACAGCACCGCGCGGGCGCGCTCGATCACTTCGCGGCCGGCCGGGGTCACCGTCTCCAGGCTGCGGCCCTTGCGCACGAACAGCAGGAAGCCGAGTTCATCCTCCAGCTGCTTGAGCTGCTTGGACAATCCCGGCTGGGTGGCGTGCACGCGCGCCGCCGCCAGGGTGATGTTGAGATCGGCATCGGCGATGGCGACGAGGTAGCGGAGTTGGGTCAGCGTCATCGGAGCGAGGGCGAGGCGGCGCGTGGCGGGAGCAGCCACGACTGTAGTGGAAATGGGCCTCCCACCTTATAACCGAAAGCTATCTGGCAGCTGCATGAAGTCATTTCCGAAGGCTATAAGCCGGCGCTACGGTCACGGCATCCTCCTGCTTCCTGTGTTGCGACCGCCGTGAGCCCTGCCCCGATTGCGTTGTATCCGGACCTGCGCGAGCGGCCCGTCCTGGTGGTCGGCGGCGGCGCTGCCGCCGAGCGCCAGGTGCGGGCGCTGCTCGCGGCCGGCGCCGCGCCGCGGCTGGTCGCACCGACGCTGACCGCGGCGCTGCAGGCCTGGGCCGAGGCCGGACGCGTGCAATGGTTGCGCGGCCGCTTCGACCCCGCCTGGCTGGAGGCGGTGTGCTACCTGATCGCCGCCAGCGACGAGCCGGCGGTGAACCGGCTGGCGCTGCAGGCCGCCGCCGCGCAACGGCTGCTGGCGCAGGCCGCGCCCGGCACCGCCGATGCGCTCGCCGCACCCAAGGCGGCCGACGCTGCCGGCGACAGGACCGGTGCGCCTGCCACGACGGCGCAGGCGCAAGCGCTGCGTCCCGGCACGGTGACCCTGGTCGGCGCAGGCCCCGGCGATCCCGGCCTGCTGACGCTCAATGCGCTGCAGGCGCTGCGCAATGCCGAGGTGGTGCTGCACGACCGCCTGGTCAGCGCCGCGATCCTGAACCTGCTGCCAGGCACCGCCGAACGGATCGACGTCGGCAAGTCGGCCAGCGGCCACAGCGTGCGCCAGGAGCAGATCCACGCGCTGATGCTGGAGCATGCGCGACGCGGCCGCCGTGTGGTGCGACTGAAGGGCGGCGATCCGTTCGTGTTCGGCCGTGGCGGCGAGGAACTGGAATATCTGCGCGCGCACGGCGTGCCCTACGCGGTGGTGCCGGGCATCACCGCGGCGCTGGCCTGCGCGGCCTACGCCGGCATCCCGCTGACCCACCGCGCGCATGCGCAGTCGCTGCGCCTGGTCACCGCGCACTGCAAGGAATCGTTCGACACGCTGGACTGGGCCGCGCTGGCGCAGGAACGGCAGACCCTGGCGGTGTACATGGGCGTGGCCGGGCTGGACACGGTGCGCGAGCGCCTGCTGCGCGCCGGCCGCGCCGCCGACACCCCGTTCGCGCTGGTGGAAAACGGCTCGCGCCCGGAACAGCGCGTGGTCGTCGGCACGCTCGCCGACCTGCCCGACACCGCCCGCGCGCACCAGGTGGGTTCGCCGGCGCTGCTGATCCTGGGCGAGGTGGCGGCGCTGGCGACCGATCTGCACTGGTTCGGCGCCGCGCCGCTGCCCGCACCGCCCTCACCTTCCCCGAAGCCGGCCGTGCCTACCCTAGCCCACGCCGCCTGACCCGTATCCCGTTCCGGAGACCCTGCGCATGGCCATCTACGACAACATCCTCGACACCATCGGCCACACCCCGATCGTCAAGCTGCACCGCCTGCCGCCCGCGCACGTCAGCCTGTACGTCAAGGTCGAAGCGTTCAATCCCGGCGGCTCGGTCAAGGACCGGCTGGCGCTGGCGATCGTGCTCGACGCCGAGGCCAAGGGCCTGCTCAAGCCCGGCGACACCATCGTCGAAGCCACTTCCGGCAACACCGGCGTGGCTCTGGCGATGGTCGCCGCCGCGCGCGGCTACAAGTTCGTGGCGACGATGGTGGAGACCTTCTCGATCGAGCGCCGCAAGCTGATGCGCGCGTACGGCGCCAAGGTGATCCTGACCCCGGCCGCCGAGCGCGGCAGCGGCATGGTGCGCAAGGCCGAGGAACTGGCCCAGCAGCACGGCTGGTTCCTGGCCCGGCAATTCGCCAACCCGGCCAACCCCGCCTACCACCGCAGCACCACCGCCGCGGAAATCCTGCGCGATTTCGCCGGCCGCCGGCTCGACCATTTCGTCAGCGGCTGGGGAACCGGCGGCACCCTCACCGGCGTCGGCGAAGTGCTGCGGGTGGCGCGTCCGGAGGTACGCATCACCGCCACCGAGCCGGCCGGCGCGGCCTTGCTGCAGGGCCAGGAGTGGAAGCCGCACAAGATCCAGGGCTGGACCCCGGACTTCGTACCCGAGGTGCTCAACCGCGAGGTCTACGACGCGGTACTGAGCGTGGAGGACACCGATGCGATCTCCGTCTCGCGCCGTCTCGCCGCCGAGGAAGGCATCTTCACCGGCATCTCCGGCGGCGCCACCGTGGCCACTGCGCTGCGCGTGGCCGAGACCGCGGCACCCGGCTCGGTGATCCTGACGATGTTGCCCGACACCGGCGAACGCTACTTCTCCACCCCGCTGTTCGCCGACATCAACGAAGGCTCCGACGACGACTGGCTGGCCGGGCTGCCGTAACGCCGCCAGTCCGGGCCGGCCTGCGCGCGCTGCGGATGCCGCGCAATCGCCTCGAACGCGACGCCGGGCAGCGGCCGGCTCCCGGCCGCGCCGGAAGCAACGGACAGCGGCAATGCCATCTGCGTACAGTGTTCCGAAGCGCGCGAAAAACCTGACTTTTTCATGCGCGCGCAGTCACCCGAGCGGTCGTCGCCAGCGTCCATAGCCGATAGCGTCCGCGTGCCCTGCGAACACGCATCCCGTGGCGCACCAGGAGCGACACACATGCGATAAATAACGACAGGCTCTCATCAAGCGACACCGGATCCGGGCGACGCTGCGCAGCGTCGCCCCGAATACAAACCGGAACCATTCCGGGATACGGAGCGGCGGCATGTCCTGCAACATGTCGATCGCAGCATCTGCAGCCATTCCGTCGCGCGCTCGAGGCACGAGCGCCAGCGTCTGGCTCGCGCCGCTTGCTGGCGCGTCTCGTTTGCCGCCACCGGCCGCCTGCTCGCCGTTGCTGTGCTGCTCGCCGGCACCCAGCTGACCGCTGGCGCGCAGCAGCTCGCGCAGGCGACGGACAGCCCCTATGTCGATCGCATCGCCTATTCCTCCAAGTCTGATGCGGGCCTGGATGCCAGCGTGGCCAACGAGCGTTCGGCGCTGATGCACCATGTCTGGCACGCAGGGAAACCGGCGCTCGCCTACACCACCCGCACCGGCCACCTGATCGCGCGGGATGCGTCCGGGCGCACGCCACCCGGCCACTGCGGGTCAGGCGGCTGCGCGCCGTAGCCGACCATGTCGCGCGCCGTGCTCACCGCGGCGCTCCGTCTGCATGCCAGGCGGCCAGCGCCGCATCCACCGCGGCGCCCGGCGCGCAGACGTAGCCTTCGGCGCGCAACACCGCTTCCAGCGCGCCCAGGGTGATCAGCACCTTGTGCTTCATCGCGTTGTAGCCCATCGCGCCGATCCGCCACAGCTTGCCCTGCAGCGGCCCGAACGCGGTGCCGATCTCGATCTCGAAATCCTCACGCATGCGCCGCCGCACCGCCTCGCCGTCGATGCCGGCGGGAATCGCCACGCCGGTGACGTTGGCCATGCGGTAGCGGTCGTCGCCGAACACCTGCAGTCCCAGCGCGCGCACGCCGGCGGCGACTGCGCTGCCGGCCGCAGCATGCCGGGCGAAGCGGGCGGGCAGGCCTTCCTGCAACGCCACGCGTGCGCACTCGCGCGCCGCGTACAGCATGCTTGTGGCTTCAGTGTGGTGGTTGAGGCGCTTGTCCGACCAGTAATCCATCACCATCGCCAGGTCGAAATAATTCGAGCCGATGCGCACGCCGCTGCCGTTGGCGAGGTCGTCGCGGACGATGCCGCGCTCGACATGGCGGCGCGCGAAGATCGTCTCGGCCGCGCGCGCGGACACGGTGATCGGCGCGGAACCGGACGGCCCGCCCAGGCATTTCTGCAAACCGCCGGTGACCACGTCCACGCCCCAGGCATCGCTGGCGATGGGCATGCCGCCGATGGTCGCGGTGGCATCGACATAGGACAGCGCGCCGGCGGCGCGGCACAGCGCGCCGAGGCCGTCCAGCGGCTGCGCCATCGTGGTCGAGGTATCGCCGTGCACGCAGGCGACCAGCTTCGGCGCGACGCGTTCGATCGCATCGGCCACCGCCTCCATCGGCACCACCTCGCCCCACGGCGCATCCACGCTCTGGACCACCGCGCCGATGCGGCCGAGGATCTCGCCAAGCAACAGGCCGAAGCGGCCGAAGTTCAGCACCAGCACGCGATCGCCCGGCGCCACCAGCGACACCAGCGCCGCCTCGATGCCGGCGCGCGCGGTGCCGTCGACCAGGAAGGTCCAGCGGTTCTCGGTCCCGAACAATGGCCGGTACAGCGCCATCACCTGGTTCATGTAGCCGGTCATTTCCGGATCGAACTGGCCCAGCAGGTCGGCCGACATCGCGCGCAGCACGCGCGGATGCGCATTGACCGGGCCCGGCCCCATCAGCAGGCGTTGCGGCGGATCGATGTCGCCGAACAGGTCGGCATGCAGCGGGTCAACGGACAAGGGTGTCTCCCAGGGACTCGATGAAATGCAGCATCGCCGCCACCGCCACGTCGGCATCGGCGGGATCCACATGTTCGGCAGGATGGTGGCTGACGCAGCCGGCGCAGCGCAGGAACAGCATCGCGGTCGGGCACAGCGCGGCCATCACCATGGCGTCGCGGCCGGCGCCGGACACCAGCTGCCGCGGCGCAAGGCCCTGCGCGGCGATCGCCGCGTCCAGCGTGGCGACCAGGTGCGGATCGCAGGGACTGGCCGGCAGGTCCTGCACGCAGTGCAGCTCCAACTGAACGCCACGCGTGACGGCGATCGCATGCAGGCATTGCGCGATCGCCGCGGCCGCCGCATCGCGTACGGCAGCGTCGCCGGCACGCACGTCGTAGGCCAGCACGCTGTGCGGCGCACGCGCCGCGCTCGGCAGCAGGGCGATGTCCAGGCCCCAGGCGGCCAGCGCATCGGCCAGCGTCACGCCATCGCCGTCGGCCACCTGCAGCGCCGCCGGGTGCAGCGTGCCGGCGACGGCGCGGCTGCTCAGCATCGAGGCCGGAAAGTGCGAACCTTCCTCGTCGCCGAACGCGATCACCTCGATCGCGCACGGCAGCCGGCGGCCCTGCGCGTGCAGCGCGGCCACGCATTCGATGCCGAGCATGACCCCGAGCGGGCCGTCGTAGCGGCCGAGCAGGTTGCCGGCCGGATCGACACGGGTATGCAGGCCGGCCTCGCCCATCCACGCGGCCACGGCCGCCACGCTGGCGCGATGCGCCGGACTCAGCCAGCCGCGGAACAGGCCGTCTGCCATATCGCTGTACGGCGCCACGCCGAGCGCGTCACAGCGCGCGACCGCACGCAGGCCAGGGACGCAGGCCGGCATCAGCATGGCCGCTGCCGGCTCAGGTGCGGCCGCCATCGGAGCCCGAATGTGGAGAGGTGTCGCGCATGGCGGGGTTCGTTTGGAAGTCAGGCGGAGCGGGACGGGCGATCGGCGGGAAGCAGGGCGCCGCCGCGCGCCTAAGGACGTTCTTTCAATTCAAAACCTTATTCCCGAGGAATGCAGTGTTGGCCGGGTTCAAAGCACTATACGAACCGCAGCGAAACCGGGCAAACACCGTTTTCGCGTGCGGGCAGTGCAAAAAATGCAACGCGACGACGGTCCGCGCGCTCATTCGCGCGCAGAGGATGGGATGCGTCGGCTGCTCCATGAGCGTTCGAAATCGCAGACCCTGGCTGGCGCCGGCAGGAAGCGGTCGCGGCTGAAGCCGCTCCTACAGGGACATCGTGGGCGATCGACCACGATGCCCTCGCTCAAGGCATCGATCATCGCGATCTCGACATGGCCGCGGCGCAGGCCCTTCAGTTCGTCGAACTGCTCCAGCGTGCGCTGAAAGCTCTTCTCCCAGCGCCGCATATCGACCAGCAGCAACTCGCCGGCGCGGGTCAGGCGCAGCCCGCTCGGCAGCCGCTCGAACAACTGCACGCCCAGCGCCTGCTCGGCCTTGAGGATCTGCCGGTCGATCGCCGACGCCGACACGTGCAGCGCCTCGGCGGCGCGGCGGATGCTGCACCAATGCGCCACTTCCATGAAATAGCGGGGGAAGCGGGAGAAGGTCGGCATGGCGGCACCGGTTCCTGTGGGGCCTGACGCTCGGCGTGGCAGCGGCTGCGTCGTCGCGCGACCCCATGGTACGGAAGCGCCGCCGGTGGCGCGGCGTGCGCTCGTGTTGTGCGTCGCCGGCATTGCGCAGGTGGCGCCTCACTGCGCATGAGGATCGAAATACGCTTCCCAGGTCGCCGCCGACGCACGCCGCGACGCCGCCTGCCGGAAGCGCTGCATGGCTTGGCGGCGCTTGCCGCTGTTGAGCAGCGCAATGCCGAGATTGAAGTAGGTGTTGCGATCGTCCGAGCGCAGGCGCACCGCGCGCTGCAGCGCCTCGGCCGCCTGGCGGTACTTCGCCAGATCGCACAGCACCGCGCCCAGCTAGGTGAGTGCTGCGGTATCGTCCGGCGCAGACGCCGATGCGGCCATGAGCAGCGCCTCGGCCTGCGCGAGATGGGCGGGCCAACATTCCGGATCGCGCATCGCCGCATCCACCAGCGCTCTGGCGCGCGAGGGATTGGCGGTCGTGATCGATCTCCGATCGGATGCAAGCGTGAGGCAGCCGCGACCGCTACCAGCCCGCGACCGCGCCATCGCTGCGCGGATCGCAGGCGCCGCACAGGGTGCCGTCGACCTCGCGCACCAGCGCGCCGGCATGGCCCATCACGGAACTGTAAGCCGGCAGCAGTTCGACCGCGTGGCCGGCGTCGGTCAGGCGCCGTACCACCGCCGCATCGCGCCTGGCCGGCGGCAGTTTGGCGCGCAACGCGGCACCAGCGGGGTCACCAGGCCGGCGACATCGAACAGGTCCTTGACCACTCTCTCGATGAGGGGAGCCGACCAACCTTTGCCGCGGTTGCAGGGTCGCCCATGGCGAGCGGATCGCGCAAGCGCGGCCGCGCATCGGCCTGCCCGCGCGCCGGCCGCGCGGCGCACATCGGCGTCGCCGGCGGACCCTGGCGCGGGATTGCGCCTGCGTCGGAGGCGCCGCGCGCACTGCCGGCGCCGCGCAACGGTCATCCCGGCAACGGCACGCCCAGCGCTGGCGGCTGCGGCGCAGTCAGGCGTGCCACCAACAAGCGTTCGATCGCCTCCACGTCGACCTCGCGCACCACCTGTTGCGCCTGTTCGCCGAGGCCTGGCTGGTAGCCCGGCGCCCACGACAGGATGTCGCCGTAGCCGGGGCCGAACTCGGTATTGGCGTCGATGTACAGCGTCTCGCTGACCGTGGCCAGCTGCGGCTGCAGCCACAGCGCCGTGGACAGTTCGTCCCACAGCGGGAAACCCGGCTCGCGCCGGCGCAACGCATGGCCGATCGGCGTGTCGGCGGCGCTCATCCGCGCCAGCAGCTGCGGGGTCAGCTCGGTGGCGGTGGACGGATCCACCGGCACCATCACCAGCTTGCGCCACGGCGAACGCATCACGATGCTCGCCGCTTCCGGGTCCCAACGGATGTTGAACTCGCGCCGCGGCGCATTGACGAACTCGCGCGCGAACTGCCGCGCCGACACGCTGTCGCGGCGCCGCCGCGGGTTGAGGCTGCCGCCCATGTAGACCAGTTCCCTGGCCAGCGACGCAACCTGCGGATCCAGCCGCTGCGCCAGCGCCAGGTTGGTCAACGGGCCGGTGGCGACGATGCTGACTTCGCCGGGGAATTCGCGCACCTTGCGGATCATGAACAACGCCGCCGGCTCGCTGGCAACCTGCACCACCGACGGATTGCCCAGCGCCAGGTCCGGCACCACGTCGTGCGCGTGGTAACGCGGCGCACTCTGCACGGTGTCGTGCTCGATCCATTGCCGGGTCCACGCGCCCTTCCACAGCAGCTTGCCGTACAGCGCCTCCCAGCGCTCGGTGGCCAGCTCGCTGTTGAGCAGCGGATGCACCGGTCCGGGCAACACCGGCACTTCGGCGCGGCCGGCGATTTCCAGCAGGCGGCGCGTGTGCGCCAGCGCCTCATCACGCCAGATGTTGCCGCTGACCACCGAGATGCCGAGCACCTCGACCTCCGGCGATTGCAGCAACAGCAGCTGCGCGGGCGTGAAACCGTCGATATCGTCTTCGAGGATGACGCGGCGGCGCGGAACGGGGGAACCAGCGGACGCGGAGACGGGAGAGGCCATGGAATGCGCGCTGGAGGAAGGAGGAACGGCCGCGGACCGGCGCGGCGTGTACCGCGGCCCAAGTGAACACCATCGTGCCGCCGCTGCACAGCCCGCGCGCCATACGCGCCGCCCACAAGACCTGCCGCGTTGTCGCGGCGATCCATCCCCCGGGCCATGCCTGGCCCGCCGCGCGTTACAGTGCCGCTACTGCAACTGGCCGGCGGCGTAGTGGCCGCTGCCGGGCTGCTGTTGTCGCTGCTGTGCCTGGCGCGATTCGTGCAACGGCGCACCACCGTGCTGCCCGAACGCGATCCGTCCAGCCTGGTCGTGCGTGGCCCCTACCGCTACAGCCGCAACCCGATGTACCTGAGCCTGCTCTTGAGCTATGTCGGGCTGTGCGTGCAGATCGGCTGGCCATGGGCGCTCCTGCTGCTGCCGCTGCCGCTGCTGGCGCTGCAGCGGGTGCTGATCCCGTTCGAGGAAGCGCGCTTGCGCGCGAGCGCTTCGGCAGTGCCTACGCGCGCTATTGCGCGCAGGTGAGGCGCTGGCTGTAAGCGCTGCCGCACGGCGAATCGACTACCGCGCGCTGGATCGCAACTGCGCTCGCTTCGGCAAGCCTCCGCTCCGGCCACCTTGCAGGAGCAGCGTCAGTCGCTCCCACATCAGCCGCCGCGCAGCCACCAGAACGCCACCGCGGCGACCAGCACCAGCACCAGCATGCCCCATCGCCATGCGCCGGGGCGATCGCCGCCGGCCACGGTCGGCAGCGTTCCCGCGCGCGGCGCATGGCGGTCGCGGTAGCGCTCGACCAAGGCCTTGGCCTCGCGCAGCGGCATGCCTGGATGCTGCGCGCGGGTCAGCTCGATCGCCTGCAGCAGGTGCCCCTGGCCCAGCGCCAGCACCGCCGCTGGCGGCAGCCGGTCCGCCTGCGCCCCGGTCGATGCAGCCACTGACGTCTGGCTGGCACCGGCATGCCGCTCGAGCATCTCCGCGACCGTCTGCGCCGCCCCGGCCCGCAGCCATGCGTCCACTTGCCGCTGGGCGCTGCCCAGGTCCATGCCGCTCTGCGCGCGCAACAGCTTGATTGCCTTGATGATCTCGCCACGCGCCAGGGCCTCGGCGATGGCGGGTGAGGGCTGGGTGCGGTTCATGTCGCAGGCGCTGAGATGGAGACATCGCAGTCTTGCCGTTCGCCAGTGAAGCCGCCGTTGTGTCGGTCCGGCGCGAACCCCCTGTTCATCACGTTTCCGTCATTGGAATCCCATAAAGATCCCGCCATGAAGATCGAAATCTGGCAAGGCGACATCACCGAACTGGACGTGGACGCCATCGTCAACGCCGCCAACGAATCCCTGCTCGGCGGTGGCGGCGTGGATGGGGCGATCCACCGCGCCGCCGGCCCGCAGCTGCTGGAAGAGTGCCTGCGCCTGCCGGAACTCAAGCCCGGCGTGCGCTGCGCGGTCGGCGAGGTCCGTGCCACCGGCGGGCACCGGCTCAAGGCACGGCATGTGCTGCATACCGTCGGCCCGGTGTGGCGCGACGGCGCCCACGACGAGCCGGCCTTGCTCGGCAACTGCTACTGGCGCTCGCTGCGCCTGGCCGAACAGATGGGCCTGCATTCGGTGGCGTTCCCGGCGATCAGCTGCGGCGTGTACGGTTATCCGCTGCACCAGGCCGCGCGCATCGCGGTGGCCGAAACCACCGCCTGGCAGCGCGCGCATGCGGTGCCGAAGCGGGTGATCCTGGTCGCCTACAGCGATGCGGCCTACAAGGCCTATCAGCAGGCGTTGATGCAGGTCTCCTTGCTGCAGGCGGCGCAGGCGCAGGTGGCCTGAGCTCGCCACCGCTGTTGCCAGCAGAGGCATCGGGGCAAGGGGATAAAACCACGGGAACTTGTCGGGTGTCGTTGATGCACAAGGCTTTGCGCGTCCCCTCATCCTCCCCTTCGGAGCCCCCTCCACCAAAGAGGGGGCTATGGTCCCGCAGGGAGAAGGTGGGTGGAACAAAAAACGCCGGCGATGCCGGCGTTTTCGTGCGCTTCTATGCGGGTCTCAGCCTTGCCACTTGCCCAATGCGGCTAGGCCGTTTTCCTTGGCGCGCTCGTAGACCACCTGTTGCGCCTTGGCGAAGTTGCCCTTCATGTCCTGCGCCCACAGCTTCAGCGCGGCCTGCTGCATCGCACGGCCGTAGGAAAAGCTCAGCGGCCACGGCAAGGTGCCGATCTGGTTCATCGCATTGAGATGCGCGGTGGACTGCTCGTCGGTCTGCCCGCCGGACAGGAACACGATGCCCGGCAGGATCGCCGGTACGGTGCTCTTCAGGCACATCACGGTGGACTCGGCCACTTCCTCGACGCTGGCCTGCTCGTCGCAGTCCTTGCCGGCGATGACCATCGAGGCCTTCAGGATGGTGCCTTCCAGCACCACGTTCTGGTCGTACAGCGCGCCGAACAGCGAACGCAGCGTGGCTTCGGTGACCTCGTAGCAAGTCTCGATGTCGTGGTTGCCGTCCATCAGCACTTCCGGCTCCACCATCGGCACCAGGCCCTGCTCCTGGCACAGCGCCGCGTAGCGCGCCAGTGCGTGCGCGTTGGTCTCGATGCACACGCCCGACGGGGTGTCCTCGCCGATGGTGATCACCGCACGCCACTTGGCGAAGCGCGCGCCGAGCTTGTAGTACTCCTCCAGGCGCGCACGCAGGCCGTCCAGGCCTTCGGTGATCAGCTCGCCAGGCATGCCGGCCAGCGGATGCGTGCCCTTGTCGACCTTGATCCCGGGAATGATGCCGTGCTCGGCCATGTACTTCGGAAACGGCACGCCGTCCTTGGTCTTCTGGCGGATGGTCTCGTCGTACAGGATCGCGCCGGAGATGTGGTCGCCCAGCTTCGGCGTGGTCAGCAGCAGCTCGCGATACGCGCGGCGGTTCTCTTCGACATTCTCGATGCCGACGCTGGCGAAGCGCTTGGCGATCGTGCTGGTGGATTCGTCGATCGCGATGATGCCCTTGCCCGGGGCGACCATCGCCTGTGCGGTTTCGGCAAGCTGTTCGATGCTCATGGCATTCCTGTGGCACGGGAGGGGGAAGCCGCGAGTATATCGCGGCAAACGCTACCGATTTCTTCACGGAATGCTTGCAACCGTTTCCATCCGGTAGACGCAACGCGCGACCGCGTACGCACCACCGCGTGCTGGCGAGCGCGCGGCCGGACGCGCGGACAGGCAAAAAAAAACCGCGCGCTGCACAGGCAGCGCGCGGTCGTGCAGCGGCGCGGCAATGCCGCGGCGGTTACAGCTCGCCCAGGCCGCTGGCGCGGCCGTCCGCGCCGACTTCGAGCAGGCGCAGCGTGTTGGTCGCGCCGTGGGTTTCCATGTGCTCGCCGCTGGTGAACACCACGCGGTCGCCGGGGCCCATGCGCTCGGCCTCGACCAGCAAGCGGATCGCCGCGCGCGCCGCTTCGCGCGGGGTCAGGCCGCGGCTGTCGAAGTTGATCGGGAACACGCCGCGCATCATCGCCATGCCGCGGCGCGCGCCGTCGTGGCGGGTGAACGCGTAGATCGGCATCTTGGAGCGGAACCGCGACAGAAAGCGCGGGGTGCCGCCGGATTCGGTCAGGGTGACCACGCCGCTCAGGCCGATGTGCTCGGACAGGAACATCGTCGCCATCGCGATCGCCTGGTCGGCGCGCTCGAGGTTGCGCTGCGCGGCCTCGAAATCGGTATCCATCTCGAACTGGCGCTCGGCGCCCAGGCAGATCCGCGCCATCGCCTGCACCGCCTTGACCGGGTAGGCGCCGGCGGCGGTCTCGGCCGACAGCATCACCGCATCCGTGCCGTCGATCACCGCATTGGCCACGTCCAGCACCTCGGCGCGGGTCGGAATCGGGTTCTCGACCATCGACTGCAGCATCTGCGTGGCGGTGATCACCACCTTGTTCTGCGCCAGCGACTCGCGAATGATCTTCTTCTGCAGGCCCGGCAGTTCGGCATCGCCGATCTCCACGCCCAGGTCGCCGCGCGCGACCATCACCACGTCGCTGGCCTCGACGATCTCGCTCAGGTTCTCGATCGCCTCGGTGCGCTCGATCTTGGACACCAGCGCGGCCTCGCAACCGTGCTCGCGGGCGATGCGGCGCGCGTCGTGCATGTCCTGCGCGTTGCGGCAGAACGACACGGCGATGAAGTCCACGCCGATCTTGGCGACGATGCCGATCAGCTCCTTGTCGCGCTCGGTCAGCGCGCCCAGCGACAGGCCGCCGCCCTGCTTGTTCAGGCCCTTGCGGTCGGACAGCATGCCGTCGTTGAGCACGGTGTTGACGATGCGCGCGCCATCGACTTCGACCACCTGCAACTGCAGCAGGCCGTCGTCGAGCAGCAGCACGTCGCCCGGCTTGACGTCGTTGGGCAGGCCCAGGTAGCTGACGCCCACCTGATGCTCGTCGCCGGCCGGCGCGTTGGCGTCGGCGACCAGGTCGAAGCGTGCGCCGGCCTTCAGCGCCACCTTGCCGGCGGCAAAACGCTCGATGCGGATCTTCGGCCCCGGCAGGTCGGCGAGGATGCCCACTTCGCTGCCCACGCGCTGCGCGGCGGCGCGCACTTCGGCGGCACGCTTGGCCTGGCCGGACGGGTCGCCGTGGGAGAAATTCAGGCGCACGACGTTGACGCCGGCGCGAAACAGGTCCTCGAGCACGCCGGGCGGATCCGTGGCCGGGCCGAGGGTGGCGAGAATCTTGGTGCGGCGCTGGCGTTCGATCATGAGACATCGTTCCCTGGAAAAGCCGTCAAAACTAGCACAGGCACTGCGACGGCAGGATGGCGAATCGACATAGGCGGCTGCGGATCCGCGCATGTCCTGCAGACAATGCGGGACAGTATGCGGACTCGACGCCGCACTGGCGGCGCCCCGCACGCCCCCGGCAGCGCCGCGGGGGCCACGCCCTCCTGCGCCACTGCCTGCCGGTCAAGCGGCAGTTCGGCACCGCTTTCACCCATCCCGAATCCCCGCCGTCAAGCAATCAAACCCGGCAACTGCGCCGGGACCTGGGCCAGCGCCCCCGCATCGGCCTGGCGCAGCTCCGCCTCGTCGCCGAAGCCCCACAGCACGCCGATGCTGCGCATGCCGTGGTGGTTGGCGCCGTCGATATCCATGCGCCGGTCGCCGATCATCACGCACTGCGCCGGCTGCAGCGACAGGCGCCGCAGCGCTTCGGCGATCAGGTCCGGCTTGGTGCGGCGCGCGCCGTCGTCGCTGGCGCCGACGATCTCCTCGAAGTGCGCGGCGAACGGCAGCGTCGCGACGATGCGCCGGGCGAAGCGCTCGTTCTTCGAGGTCACCACCGCGAAGCGATGGCCGGCCGCGGCCAATGCCGCGACCGCCGCGCCGATCTCCGGGAACACGGTGTGTTCGCGCCAGCCCTGCGCGTCGTAGCGCTCCCGGTACAGTGCCAGCGCCTGCGCGACCAGCGCCTGGTCGCCGGCGAAGTAGTCCTTGAAGCTGTCGCGCAATGGCGGCCCGATCCAGCCGCGCAGTTGCTGCGGCGCGGGCGCCGGGCGCCCGAGTTCGGCGAACGCATGACGGATGCTGCAGACGATGCCGGCCTCCGAATCGACCAGGGTGCCGTCCAGGTCGAAGAACAGGGTGCTCGCGCTCACGCGCCGCGCGCCTGCAGCGCCGCCACCGCCGGCAGGGTCTTGCCTTCCAGGAATTCCAGGAACGCGCCGCCGCCGGTGGAGATGTAGCTCACCTGATCGGCGATGCCGTACTTGTCGACCGCGGCCAGGGTGTCGCCGCCGCCGGCGATGGAGAACGCCGGCGAGGCGGCGATGGCGCGCGCCAGGGTTTCGGTGCCGTGGCCGAACGCATCGAACTCGAACACCCCGACCGGACCGTTCCAGACCACGGTGCCGGCCTTGGCGATCAGCTCGGCGTAGTGCGCGGCGGTCTGCGGGCCGATGTCCAGGATCAGGTCGTCGTCGGCGACGTCGGCCAGCGCCTTCACCGTGGCTTCGGCGTCGGGCAGGAACTGCTTGGCCACCACCACGTCGGTGGGCAGCGGGATCGCCGCGCCGCGCGCATGGGCGTCGGCGACGATCTTGCGCGCGGTGTCGAGCAGGTCCGGCTCGCACAGCGACTTGCCGACCGGGTGGCCGGCCGCGGCGATGAAGGTATTGGCAATGCCGCCGCCGACGATCAGCTGCTCGACCTTGTTGACCAGGTTCGACAGCAGCTCCAGCTTGGTGGAGACCTTGCTGCCGGCGACGATCGCCAGCAGCGGCTTGGCCGGGTGCTGCAGCGCCTTGGCCAGCGCGTCCAGCTCGGCCATCAGCAGCGGGCCGCCGGCCGCCACCGGCGCGAACCGGATCACGCCGTGGGTGGACGCCTGCGCGCGGTGCGCGGTGCCGAACGCATCCATCACGAACACGTCGCACAGCGCCGCATATTTGCGCGCCAGCGCCTCGTCGTCCTTGCCTTCGCCGACGTTCATGCGGCAATTCTCCAGCAGCACGATCTGGCCCGGCTGCACCTCCACGCCGTCGACCCAATCGCGCAGCAACGGCACCTCGGTGCCGAGCAGCGCGGTCAGCCGCGCGGCGACCGGCGCCAGCGAATCGGCCTGCGTCCACACGCCTTCCTTGGGCCGGCCCAGGTGCGAGGTCACCATCACCGCCGCGCCCTGCTCGAGCGCGTGGCGCAGCGTCGGCACCGAGGCCAGGATGCGCTGCTCGGACGTGATCTGGCCGTTGTCGTCGATCGGCACGTTGAGGTCTTGCCGGATCAGCACACGCTTGCCGGACAGGTCGAGATCGGTCATTCGCAGGATGGGCATTGTCGGTTGCTCGCTATCGTGGGGTTGCTGGGGAAGAGGAGGCCGTGCGCAGCATAGGCGCGGCGATCGGAACGTCCGCTTTAGGCAGGCTGGCGCCAGCGCGCACCGGCGGTGCCGAGGCCGGCATTGTCCGGCGTCGGCCGCGCAGCGGCAAATCGAGACATCGCGCCGCGCATGGCCGCAGCGCACCGGCCCGGGAGCAAACGACGTACGCAGCAAGGCCGCCACGCCGCGACAGGCGCGTGGCGTGGCAGCGCCGCTGCCGAATCAGCCCGCGCCGGGCGCGGCCGGCTTGCGCAACAGGCTGAAGGCGAAACCGACCACGAGCAGCGCACCACCGACCAGCAGCGCCCACAGCAGCCAGGTCTTCCAGTCGCGCGGGGTGGCCGGGGCCTGCAGCGCGGCGGCACCGGCCAGCGGCACCGCCGCGCCGAGCGTGGCGGTGGCCGGCGTCCATTGCGGCCCGCGTTGCGCGCGCAGGGCCTGCAACGTAGCCGCCAACGGCGCGGCGGCGCGCTGGGTGCGCGCGCTGCCGGCGGCCAGCGCATAGGGCGGCCCGCCCTGCGCCAGGAAGATCAAGGTTTCCGGCTGGTAGCCCAGGCGCAGCGCTGGTCGCTGCCGGCCCGGATCCTGCGTGGCCAGCAGCCGCCAGTAGCGATCGCGCACCGGCCGCGCCAGCGCCTGCGGCGGCGAGCGGCTGGCGCCGGCGCCGACCTGATAGGCCACCCACGGCCCGGCCCGGTCCTGCCACGGCGCCTCGGCGCTGTCGCGGCTCTGCACGCGCCATTCGATCGCGCTGTTGCCGGGCAGCGCGATGTCGAGTTGCGCGACCGGATAGCGGCCCGGCGCTGCGAAGTCGAAACTGTGCTGCGCCGGATCGGCGTGCAGCGCGTCTAGTTGCTGCCAGTGCCAGTCGGCGGCGGCGGGCGCCGGCGCCAGTTCGGCCTCCACCCCGGTCAATGTCGGCAGCGGCGGCGGCGACAACGGCAGCAGGCGCAGGTAGCGCACCTGCCGATCGATGCCGATGCGCAGTTGCTGCAGGCGCTTGCCCTGGTTGGCCAGATCGACCAGGGTCGCCTCCGGCACCAACAGCTCCCAGTCGCGCAGATCGTCGCTGGCCTCGACCCGGTAGCGCGCCTGCCGCGGCTGCGCATCGGCGGCCCACTGCAGCGACAGCGCGCGCAACGGCTCGCGCAGCGCGCTGGCATCGATCAACCAGCCGGCTTCGGCACTGGCCGTGGCGCTGCTGGCAATGCGGGTACGAATGCGGCGCACGCTGCCGTCGGTATCGCGCTCGGCGATCAGCTCCAGGTCGTCGGCACCGCCACCGGCCACCGCCGGCAGCGGAAACCACGGCAGCGGCTGCCGGCGCGGCGTGGTTTCGGCATGCTCGGCGGCGAACAGCGCCGCCGGCAGTGGGTCGCCGGCGGCGTTGAACACCTCCACGTCGCCCAGCGAGGCCAGGTGCGCGCTGCGGTACACCGCATCGTCCAGTTGCACGCGATAGGCGCCGGCCGCCGGATCCTGCAGGGTCAGCGGCCATTGCTGGGCATAGTCGTCGCGCTGGCTGGCGGCGAAGCCGGCCAGCGGCAGCAACGCCAGCAGCATTGCCGGGATGATCAAACGTTTCATGGATGGGCCTCCTCGGCCGGTTCGACGGCGCGCGGCGGCGCCGGCGCGAAATAGCCGACCACGGTGCACAACAGGCCGTAGGCGATGAACGAGGCGATGCCGGCGACATTGCCGAGGTTGCCGCGATCCACCAGCAGCAGTTTGCCCAGCACCACCGCCATCAGCAACGCACCGGCCAGCCACAGGCCGCGCTGGCCGCGGCGCGAGCCGAGTACCCAGCCCAACACGCCGAGCACGCTCCATACCACGGTCAGGCTGGTCTGCGCCACGCTGGCGGACAACAGCGATGCCCACGGCACCGGCGCCCAGTAGTGCACCGCATGCAGGGTCACGCTGGTGATCCACAGGAATCCGGCAGCGGCCAGCACTTGCAGGCGCCGGGTCCGCAACAGCGCCGGCGCGGTCGCCGACCACAGCCAGCGTGCGGCCAGCGCCACCACCAGCAATTGGCTCAGTTCCAGCGGATTGAGCAGCGGCACCCACGGCAGCGGCGCACTGGCGCCGGGTACGCACAGCGTCCATAGCCAGGCCAGGCCGAGCAGGCCGAAATAGCTGCCCTGCAACGCCGTGCGGCAACGGTCGAACTCCGCCCCCAGCGGCGCGGCCAGCCACGGCCAGCGCAGCAGCGACACCGCGGCCGCCGCCAGCCATGGCGCCAGCAGCAATGCCCACTGCCAGCCCTCGGCCAGGGCGAAGCGCTGCGCCAGCCAGAGGCCGAGCATCGACAGCACCGACGGCCACACCAGCCACCAGGCGAATTGCGCCGCGCGCGCCACCCAGCCGCCGCTGCCGCGCAGGCAGATCAGGCTGCGCACGCCGAGCACCGCGAACAGCGTCCAGGCCCAGGCCCCATGCCCGGCGAACGGCTGGCCGTGCGCATCGGCCTGCAGCAGCGCCAGCGGCAACGCCAGCAGCAGCCCACCGAGCGTGGTCGCGGCCAGCGCGCGCGCCGGCCAGCGGCGCTGCGCCTCGGCGGCCAGCCAGCCGCTGAGCGCGACCAATGCCAGCAACAGATCGGCCTGCGCCGAGGCCGCGACGAAGCGTTCGATCTCGGCGACGCCGATCCCGCACCACCACGCCAGACCCCATAGGTAGTAGGCCAGTGCCGGCGTGTCGGCGCCGGCACGGCGATAGCTCCAGGCGCTGGCGAGACCGGCCAGGGCCAGCAGCGCACCACTCATGAAGGTGGCATTGGCCACCGCCTGGACATCGTGCCAGGCCAGGTCCAGCCCCAGCACGAAGCCGATCGCCGCGGCCAGTTGCAGGCCGGCGCCGCTGAACTGCGGCAGCCAGCGTTGCTGGCGCAGTCCCAGCCACACCAGCGCCGCGCCTTCCAACGCGAAGATGCTGGCGGTGGCGCGCGCCGACAGCGCCAGCGGCACCGCCAGCGTGGCGAAGCCCACCGCCAGCAGCGCATAGGCCTGGCCGAGCACCGCGTAGCGTTCGCGCCGGATCAGTGCCGCGGCCAGCAACGCATATACCGCCGCCAGGCCCAGCGCGCACAGCGCCAGCGGCATACTTTCGCCGCGCAGCAGCCACGCCTGCAGCGAGAAGGCGACCAGCGGCGTGCCGAACAGCAGGCTGCCATCGACCACCGGACTGCGCACGGCGGTCTGCCGGCGTGCGTACAGGATCGGGATCAGCAGGTAGAAGGCGAAGAACAACAGCAGGAACGGCTCGGTGCTGGCGAACTTCGCCGGCTGGTACTGCAGCACGCCCCATAGCGTGCCGATGCCGAAGGTGAAACCGAAGCCGAGCAGGTTGAGCACCCGCCACGGCCGATACCAGGCAATCGCGAACACCGCCGCGTTCAAGACCGCGTAATACGAGAACAGGCCGACATGGTTGCCGCTGCCGGTAGACAGCCAGATCGGCGCCAGGAATCCGGCCAGGGTGGCCAGCACCGCCAAAGTGCGCGATTCCTGCACCACCGCCAGCACGCACATGCTGGCCACCAGCACGATGCTCAGCGCGAACGCGGCGCCGGCCGGCAGCAGCGCGGACAGCTTGAACGCGGCGAACACGGTCAGCAGCAGCACGCCGATCGCACCGCCCTGCAGGGCCAGCGCGAAACTGCGCTTGCGCTTGCGCTCGCGCTGGCGCCAGCCGAAGCCCAGGCCGGCCAGCGCCGCGGCGGCGATGCCGGCATAGCGCAGTTCGATCGGCATGCGCAGCCAGCCCTGGTCGCCGGCGTACTTCAGCAGCGCGGCGACGCCGGCCAGCAGCACCAGCATGCCGATCTTGACCGGCACGTTGCCTTCGGTGAACCAGCGCTTGGTGCCGGCCAGCAACCGCTCGATCGGCTCCGGACCGCGCGGTGCCGGCGACAGTGGCGCGGCGGCAGGGTCCGCGGCCTCGCTCGCTGCGGCGGCCGGCGCGACGAACGGCGGCGGAAGCGGCGGTGGCACAGGCACGACCGGGACGAGCGCAGCGAGCGGGACGAATGGACGCTCCTCCACGCCATCGTTGTCGGCGAGCTGGGCATCGGTCTCGGTATGCTCGGCATCGCTGGCTGCGTCGAATCGGGCAGCGGCCTGCGCCGCCTGCGCCGCGGCATGCCGCATCTGCGCCAGTTGCAGTTCCAGGGCCGCCACGCGCCGGCGCACGCCTGCCAGCGCCACCCACAGCACGATCATCAGGATCGGCACCGCCACTACCGCCACCACCACCAGCACGATCAAGGCTTCCATCCGGACTCCATCCCCACGGCGGCACGGCGCGGTGTGCGCGCCTGTGGTCCGGCGACGCCGGTCCTGGCGCAGATGGTAGACGAGTTCGGCCCCACCGCGGCCCGGCCGCGGACGGCGCAGCCCAGACGCGGCAATGCATCTCGGTAACAGACGCCAGCACAATCGGCGCTAAAGCCATTGCATTGGCGGCCGCGAACACCCTTACCCCCTGTTGCGCCTGCTGGTCCCTCCCCTCCCACCAACAGCACCAATGGACCTGCCAGCCACACCCACCGACGCGGGCATCGACGACCATATCCGCTCCGTGGTCCGCCTGTCCGATCAACTGCTCGGACAGCTGCGGCAGTCGCTGCAACGCATCGACGAGATCAACCGCACCACCCACGTGATCTCGATGAACGCACGCATCGAGTCGGCGCGGATCGGCCACGCCGGGCGCGGCTTCAGCGTCATCGCGCAGGAAATGGACGTGCTGTCGCGGCGCGTCGCCGACGCCACCCAGGACCTGGACAAGGTCGCCGCCAGCACCAGCGCGGACATGCGCCACACCCTGCAGCAGCTGGACGACGACGTGCGCCGCACGCGCCTGAGCGAACTGGCGCTGAGCAACATCGACCTGATCGACCGCAACCTCTACGAACGCAGCTGCAACGTGCGCTGGTGGGCGACCGACGCGGCCATCGCCGCCGCCGCGCACCCTGGCCGCGGCGACGACGCACTCGCCTACGCGGCGCGGCGCATGGGCCAGATCCTGGAGTCGTACACGGTGTACTTCGACCTGGTGCTGGCCGGCACCGATGGCCGCATCCTCACCAACGGCCAGCCGCAGCAGTACGCCTCGGCCGGCAGCGAGGTGTCCGCGCAGGCCTGGTTCGAGCACGCCATGCGCACCCGCAGCGGCGAGCAGTTCGGCTTCCAGGGCGTGCATGCCAGCACCCTGGCCTATGGCGAGCGCGTGCTGGTGTATTCGTGCACGGTGCGCGATGGCGGCCGCGTCGATGGCCGCGTGCGGGGCGTGCTCGGCATCGTGTTCCGCTGGGACGCGCTGGCGCAGACGTTGGTGCAGCGCACGCCGCTGTCGGAACAGGAATGGGGCCGCAGCCGGGTGTGCATCGTCGATCCGCACGGCCAGGTCCTGGCCGATTCGGACGGGCGCATGCTGCAGGAGCGGATCGACTTCGCCGGCCGCGAGGCGCTGTTCAAGCAACCGCGCGGCGCGGTGCTGAGCGATCTCAACGGACGCCCGCGCTGCATCGCCCATGCGGCCTCGTCCGGCTACGAAACCTATCGCACCGGCTGGCATTCGCTGATTTTGCAGGCGCTGTAGCCGCGCCCGGCGCCTGCGCGTCGGCCGCAACGCAGGCAAAAAAAGCCCGGGCGCGCGACGCGGCCCGGGCCCTGCTGCTGCGCCCGCTTATTCGCGGTAGCCGCTGTCGTTCTTGTTGTGGATGATCCAGATCAGGTTGCCGCCGCTACCCATCGACTTGCCGGCGAACACCAGGCGGCCCTGGCCCTTGTAGGCCAGTTCGTAGCGGTAGCGGTCGCCACCGTAGAAGAACGGGATGAACGCCTTGCCGGTGACGTAGGAACCCTGGTCGGTGGGTTCGCCGATCAGGTCGGTCACCTGCTTCATCGGCATGCCGATCTTGAGCTGGGTGAACTTGCTGCCGGGTGCCGGCTTGCCGGTGATCTCGCCTTCGTAATCGTTGACGCCCTTGACGGTCTCGCCGTAGCCGGCTTCGACCTGCGAGGAATTGGTGACCTCGCCATCGGCGTTCATCCAGCTCGGCGTGCCGCTGTGCTTCTTGGCCATCGCCTGCATCGGCAGCGCGGCCGCCATCGCCACGGCCAGCACCAGGGCGCCCGTCCTTACACGGTTGATCTGCATTGTTTCGCTCCTTGCATCCATTGAGTGCCCCCTGTCCATTGCCTGTCATGCCAGCGCGGGAACATCCGCTGGCCAGCAGCGCATTAGTGCATGCGTCGGCGCCCATGTCCACGCCTGGCCGGCGCCGCCAGCGCTGCTTGCCGGCATCCCCCTGGCATGATAAAACGCGCCGGCGCAGCCCATGGATCCGGCATCGCCGCCCCAACCGCAAGGACGTATTCGCAATGCCAACGCTCCGTCGCTTCCCCGTGCTGCCCATGCTGTGCGCCCTGGTTGTGCTCGGCGCCGCGCCGCCGGCCTCGGCCGACATGTTCGGCAGCCCCGAAGAGGTCGCGCGCAGCTGGGTCGGCCACGATGCCAGCGAACTGATGATGCAGTGGCCGGTGGACCGCGGTCTGTACACCTCGGAAAACATCGAGACCCACGAAACCGCCTATACCTACAACTTCGGCATCGACGCGCACTACCGGACCGATTACTGGACGACCGACGGGCCTTTGATGGGCGTGGATCACGGCACGCCGCTCTATCGGCAGGAAGAGCACAGCCAGACCACCTTCGTGCCTACCGAACATCATTGCGAGGTCACTTTCGTCGCCAACGCCGACGGCATCATCACCCGCTACGACTTTGCCGGCAGCAAATGCAATCCGTACTTCCTCGACTGGGGCCGGCCGAAGAAAAAAAAGAAGTGAGCGCCGCGCCTGCAGGCCGGCTTTCCGATCCATACCACAGGGGCAACATCCGATGACCGCAAACAACCCGCTCGCCCGTCTCGCCTGGTCGGCGATGGTGTTGACGCTGCTGGCGCTGAGCGCACCGGCGCTGGCCGCAGGAGCGCGGCACGGCGCGATCGTGGCGCTGGAGCCGATCGAGAACAAGGACAGCGACGTGCCGGAAAGGACCAAGAGCGTCACCAAGGCCGCCGCCAATCTCGGCGGCCTGGCAGGCAGCTTCCTGGGCCTGAAGAGTAAAAGTTCGGTCGGCGTCGACACCGCGGCAGCGGCCGGTACCGCCGCCGGCGGAACCGTAGGCGCCAAGATCGCCGGCAACGGCCCGGCCGCCCACTACATGGTGAAGATCCGCTTCGACGACAAGTCGCAGGTGGTGGTGTCCAAGCCCAGCGCCGAGGTCTCCGGGCTGGCGGTAGGTAGCCGGGTCACGGTGAGCGGCAGCGGCGAGAGCATGCATATCGCCGCCGAATGAGCGCGTCGCCGGCACGGCGGGGTCGCCGGCACGGCGGGGTCGCCGGCACGGCGGGGTCGCCGGCACGGCGGGGTCGCCGGCAGCATCGTCGCAGCCACAAAAAAAGCGCCTGTAGGCGCTTTTTTTGTCGGCGGGTGGCGCGGCTTACTGCGCCACCACCTTGACCATTTCCAGGCACTTGTTGGAATAGCCCCACTCGTTGTCGTACCAGGACACCAGCTTGACGAAGGTGCTGTCCAGGGCGATGCCGGCGTCGGCGTCGAAGATCGAGGTGCGCGCGTCGCCGCGGAAATCGGTGGCCACCACCTTGTCCTCGGTGTAGCCAAGGATGCCCTTCAGCGCACCTTCGCTCTGCGCCTTCACTTCGGCGCAGATCTCGGCGTAGGTGGCCGGCTTGTCCAGTTCCACGGTCAGGTCGACCACCGACACGTCCGAGGTCGGCACGCGGAAGCTCATACCGGTCAGCTTCTTGTTCAGCTCCGGGATCACCACGCCCACGGCCTTGGCCGCGCCGGTGCTGGACGGAATGATGTTCTCGAGGATGCCGCGGCCACCGCGCCAGTCCTTGTTGCTGGGGCCGTCCACGGTCTTCTGCGTGGCGGTGGCCGCGTGCACGGTGGTCATCAGGCCGCGCTTGATGCCCCACTTGTCGTTGATCACCTTGGCCAGCGGCGCCAGGCAGTTGGTGGTGCAACTGGCGTTGGAGACGATCGCCTGGCCAGCGTAGGTCTTGTCGTTGACGCCGTACACGAACATCGGCGTGTCGTCCTTGGACGGCGCCGACAGGATCACCTTCTTGGCGCCGGCGTCGATGTGCTTCTGCGCGGTGTCCTTGGTCAGGAACAGGCCGGTGGATTCGATCACCACCTCGGCGCCGACCTCGTCCCACTTCAGCGCCGCCGGATCGCGCTCCTGGGTCAGGCGGATCTTCTTGCCGTTGACCACCAGGTGATTGCCGTCGACCGACACCTCGCCGTCGAAGCGGCCGTGCACCGAGTCGTACTGCAGCATGTACGCCAGGTAGTCGGGCTCGAGCAGGTCGTTGATGGCGACGATCTCGATGTCGCTGCCGAAATTCTGTACCGCCGAGCGCAGCACATTGCGTCCGATGCGACCGAAACCGTTGATGCCAACCTTGATTGCCATTTCAGTAGCTCCTGCGGCCGCGCCTGACGCGGCGGATGGAAGGGGGCGAGCATTCTATCAGGCTGGCCGCATTGCGCCGGGCATGCGCGTTCGACGCGTTTGATCAGGATCAAGGCGGCATGGCGGCAGCGGCACGACACTGCGGCCACACACAACCGAGACCCCCCATGCGCAAGATCTCCCCCCTCCTGCAGTCCGGCCTGGCCGCCACCCTTTGCCTGTGCGCCCTGCCGGCGCTGGCACAATCGCAGGGCGACTGGAGCGTGGGCATCGGCGCCCACCAGGTCAACCCGACGTCCGACAACGGCACGCTGGCCGGCGGCACCCTGCCGCTGCGCATCGGCAGCGACATCAAGCCGACCGTCACCTTCGAATACTTCGTGCACCAGGACCTGGGCATCGAGGTGCTGGCCGCGCTGCCGTTCAAGCACGACATCGCGGTCAAGGGCGTCGGCAGGGTCGGCAGCACCAGGCAGCTGCCACCGGTGGTCTCGCTGCAATACCACTTCAACAGCGCCGGCAAGGTCTCCCCGTTCGTCGGCGCCGGCCTCAACTACACCACCTTCTTCAGCGAGCACACCAGCGGCGCGCTGGCCGGCACCAAGCTCACGCTGGAGGATTCCTGGGGCCTGGCCGCGCACGTCGGCGTGGACGTCGCGCTCACCGACAAATCGGCGCTGCGGGTGGACCTGCGCTGGGCCGACATCGACAGCAAGGTCAGGGTCGACGGCGCCAGCACGGGCACCGCGAACATCGATCCGCTGGTGTACGGCCTGGCCTACGTGATGAGGTTCTGAGGCCGCACGGCCGCCGCGCTTCTCTGGCAGACTACGCTGCACAAGGATGTGGATCGGTCGCCGCCGGGCCGACACCGGGATTCGCATCCACCCATTCGCCGTCACCGGGGTCCCCAATGAAGCCACCCCGGTTCCGCCGTCTCGCCGTCGCCGCCCTTGCGGCCATCGCCCTGCCCGCCGCGGCGCAGTCGGCCGGCCACTTCACCACCAGCTACGGCATCCACGGCATGGTGTCCGGCTCCTCGAACGGCACCCTCAGCGGCAGCGAGCAGCGCTTCAGTGCCGACGCCACGCCGGCCGTCTCGTTCAGCTACGAATACTTCTTCCGCGGCAACCTCGGCGTGGAGATCCAGACCCTGGTCGGGCAGCAGAAGATCGGCCTGGAACAGGGCGGCGATATCGGCAGCGCCTGGGCGCTGTCGCCGACGGTCTCGCTGCAGTACCACTTCAACGGCAACGGCGACATCTCCCCGTTCGTCGGCGTCGGCCTCAACTACACCACGTTCCTGGGCGCCGACGGCAAGGGCGCGTTCTCCCGCGACGACGTCACGTTCAAGGACAGCGTCGGCCCGGCAGTGCATGCCGGCGTGGACTTCGCCATCGGCGAGCGCAGCGCGCTGCGCGTGGACGCGCGCTGGACCAGCATGCGCAGCGACGTGGACGTGGACAGCGGCACGCTCGGCAAGGCCAGGCGCTATCCGCTCACCTACGGCCTCGCCTACCTGCTGTATTTCTGATCCGCCGCGCCGCACGCCGCGCCCCGCACGGGCAAGGCTTAGCGGTTGCGCAACGGCGCGATGACGCGGCCATGGCAACGTCATCGGCGCCGGCTAGAATCCGCGCATGAAATCCTCTCTCTTCGTTTCCGCCGCGCTCGCCGCGGCACTGGCCGTCGCGCCGTCCGCCGCCTTCGCCTGGGGGCCGCTCGGCCATCGCCTGGTCGCCGATCTGGCCGAGGCGCAACTCACTCCGCAGGCTCGCGCGCAGGTGCTGCAGTTGCTGCAGGGCGAACCCGAGCCGACCCTGGCCGGCGTCGCCAACTGGGCCGACCAATTGCGCGAAAGCAACCCGGACATGGGCAAGCGCACCGGCCGCTGGCACTACGTCAACCTCGGCGAAGACCAGTGCCACTACCAGGAAACCCGCAACTGTCCCGACGGCAACTGTGTGGTCGAGGCACTGCACCGCCAGGCCGCGATCCTCGCCGACCGCAGCCAGCCGCAGGCGGCTCGGACCGAGGCGCTGAAGTTCGTGGTGCATTTCACCGGCGACATCCAGCAGCCGCTGCACGCCGGCTATGCGCGCGACAAGGGCGCCAACACCGTCCAGATCCAGTTCGAGGGCAAGGGCAGCAACCTGCATGCGCTGTGGGACAGCGGCCTGCTGCGCAGCCGTGGCCTGGACGAAGCGCACTATCTGGCGCAGTTGCGGGCGCAACCGTTGCCGGCGGCCTCGCCTGCCGGCAACGCGCTGCCGCCGCCGGCCGCGGCCTGGGCCGAAGCCTCGTGCCGGATCATGCAACGCCCGGGCTTCTACCCGCCCGGCGCCAAGCTGCCGGCGGACTACGTGGCGACCTGGCGCCCGGTCGCCGAAGCGCAGTTGCGCCAGGGTGGCGCGGATCTGGCCGCGACGCTGAACGCGGCGCTGGGCAAGTAATCGCAACGGCAACGCGGGTGGCGCATCCATTGCCGTGTCGGCGGCATGTGCCCTCTCTGCTGTAGGAGCGGCTTCAGCCGCGACAGATCCTACTGTACCTGCGGATAATGTCTGTCGCGGCTGAAGCCGCTCCTACAGGAATGCGGGGGGATTCGGCGCGCGACGGACCTGGCCGGCATGCCCCTGCGCCCAGCGCACGATCTCGGCAGGGCAAACGGCGTGAAGCGGCGACTCCAGGACGCGGGTTCGACGCAACCCGGTCGGTGCCGGCGACCGCATCGCTGGCTGCGAGATAAATTGGATTTTTCTTATATTAGATTCGACTGATATTATGAGTGCCGTTCATCCACCGGAGCCCCCCCAATGCCCCATTCCTCCGCACACGCCCTGGTCGACAGGGCGCGCCCGCAGATCCACGAAGTCGACACCGATGCGGCCGCCACGCCGCTGCCCGGCGAGTGGATCATCGATGTGCGCGAACCCGGCGAGTTCGCCGTCGGCCACCTGCCCAACGCGATCAACATCCCGCGCGGCATCCTCGAATTCCGCCTGGACACCGACCCGGCGCTGGCCCGCCGCGAGCAGCCGATCCTGCTGTACTGCGCCAGCGGCGGCCGCTCCACGCTGGCCGCGCTGAGCCTGCAGCAACTCGGCTACAGCGCGGTGCGCTCGTTGCACGGCGGCTTCCTCGGCTGGACCGCCGCCGGCCTGCCGGTCGCCTTCTGAGTCCGATGGCACGGCGCTTGCGACCCGCGATGGATCCGGCCGCGATACGCGCGCATGCCGGCGAGGCCGCACGCCTGCTGAAGGCGCTCGGCAACGAAAAGCGGCTGTTGCTGCTGTGCCTGCTGGTGGACCACGAACACTCGGTGGGCGAGCTCAACACGCGTCTGGACCTGAGCCAGTCGGCGCTGTCGCAGCACCTGGCGGTGCTGCGCAAGGACGGGCTGGTGCAGACCCGCCGCGACGGGCAGACCATCTACTATTCGCTGGTCCCGGACCCGGCGCAGCGCATCCTCGACACCTTGCACAGCATCTACTGCAGTGTCGGCCCTTCCTCCCCCGCCAAGGCAGGCCGATGAGCCAGGTTCCCAACATCCACCCGTTCCACCACGCCGGTTCCGGCACCTGGAGCTATGTGGTCGAAGACGGCCGCGATGCCGCGGTGATCGACCCGGTGTTCGACTTCGATGCGGAGACCGCCACGCTGCGCGACACGCCGGTGCAGGGCCTGGCCGAGCGGCTGTCCGCGCGTGGCCTGCAGCTGCGCTGGATCCTGGAAACCCACGCCCACGCCGACCACGTGTCCGCCGCGCAATGGTTCAAGCGCCGCTGGCCGCAGGCGACGCTGGCAATCGGCGCCGGCATCCGCGCGGTACGCGCGCGCTTCGCGCCGCAGTTCGGCCTGGCCGCGGACGACGGCGATGCGCGCTGCGGCTTCGACCACCTGTTCGCCGACGGCGAGCGCTTCGCGATCGGCGCGCTGCAGGCGCAGGTGATCGCGGTGCCCGGACATACCGAGGACAACGTCGCCTACCTGATCGGCGATGCGCTGTTTTGCGGCGATTCGCTGTTCATGCCCGACAGCGGCACGGCACGCTGCGATTTCCCCGGCGGCGACGCGGCCACGCTGTTCCGCTCGATCCACAGGCTGTACGCGCTGCCCGCCTCCACCCGCGTGTTCGTCTGCCACGACTACGGCGCCGGCGGCCGCGCGGTGGCCTGCGAAACCAGCATCGGCGCCCAGCGCCGCGACAACATCCACGTGCGCGACGGCGTCGGCGAAGCGGAGTTCGTCGCGCTGCGGCAGGCGCGCGACGCGACACTGGGGCCGCCGCGGCTGCTGCAGCCCTCCGTGCGCGCCAACATCCAGGCCGGCCGCACCGACGAGCTGCACGCCGCGCGGCGCTGAAGACGGTAGGATGCGGGCGTACCGCGCATGATCGCGCTGCCATCGCAGCGGCCTGCACGCCACTGCGCCAGGTCCAGCCGATCGCCGCCCGTCCCCTGCTTCCCCGGAGCGCCCCATGTCCCGTTCGCTACGCCGCCTGCTGTGCCTGCTCTCGCTCGCCGTCGCCATGGCCGTGCCGCCGGCATTGGCGCAGACGCCGCTGACCGTGTTCGCCGCCGCCAGCCTGAAAGAGTCGCTGGACGAGGCCGCTGCCACCTACCAGCAGTCCAGCGGCACGCCGCTGCAGGTGTCGTACGCGGCCAGTTCGGCGCTGGCGCGGCAGGTGGAACAAGGCGCGCCGGCGGACGTGTTCTTCTCCGCCGACCTGGAGTGGATGGACTATCTGCAGCAGCGCCAGCTGGTCGATCCGGCGCAGCGCCGCAACCTGCTCGGCAACACGCTGGTGCTGGTGGCGCCGCTGTCGAGCGCCGCCAAGGTCGATCTGCGCAAGCCGGGCACGCTGGCTGCCGCGCTCGGTGCGCAGGGCCGGCTCGCGGTCGGCCAGACCACCAGCGTGCCGGCCGGCAAGTACGCGCGCGCCGCGCTGCAGACACTCCGCCAGTGGGACGGCGTGCAGGCGTGCCTGGCCGAATCGGACAGCGTGCGCGCCGCGCTGATGCTGGTCGCGCGCGGCGAAGCGCCGCTGGGCATCGTCTACGGCTCCGACGCCAAGGCCGAACCGAAGGTGCGGGTGGTGGCGGTGTTCCCCGCCGATAGCCATGCGCCGATCGTGTATCCGGTGGCGGCGCTGCGCGCCAGCACGCATCCGGCCGCGACCGATTTCGTGCGCTGGCTGGGCACGCCGCCGGCGCAGGCGATCTTCCAGCGCCACGGTTTCTCGCTCGCGCACTGAGCCGTCGCCGTTGTTCGCATTCACCGCGCAGGAACTGACCGCGATCGCGCTCAGCGTCAAGATCGCGCTGGTCGCAGCGCTGGGCAGCCTGCCGTTCGGCGTGGCCTGCGGTTGGTTGCTGGCGCGGCGCCGCTTCCCCGGCAAGTCGCTGCTGGATGCGGTGCTGCATCTGCCGCTGGTGATGCCGCCGATCGTCACCGGCTATGCGTTGCTGATCGTGTTCGGCACGCAGGGGCCGGTCGGCGCCTGGCTGCTCGAGCACCTGGGCGTGCAGTTCGCGTTCCGCTGGGCCGGCGCGGCGCTGGCCAGCGCGGTGATGGGCTTCCCGCTGATGGTGCGCGCGATCCGTTTGGCGCTGGAATCCACCGACCGACGCCTGGAGGCGGCCGCGGCCACGCTAGGCGCCGGGCCATGGCGGGTGTTCTTCAGCATCACCCTGCCGCTGGCCTGGCCGGGACTGGTCGCCGGCACCGCGCTCGCCTTCGCCAAGGCGCTGGGCGAATTCGGCGCCACCATCACCTTCGTGTCGAATATCCCCGGGGAAACCCAGACCCTGTCGTCGGCGATCTACGGCCTGTTGCAGGTGCCCGGCGGCGAAGCGGGGATCTGGCGGTTGGCGGCGGTGGCCCTGGCGATCTCGCTGGCCGCGCTGCTGCTGTCCGAATGGCTGGTGCGGCGCCAGCGCGGGCCGGAGGCGAACGCATGAGCCGGCTCCGCCCCGATGCGCGCGATCGGTCCGGAGCGCACTTCCATGGCGCACCGCATTCGCCGCACGATGCGAGCATGCGCCGATGCTGAGCATCGATATCGACGTCCAGCGCGGCCGCTTCCAGCGCCGCTTGCGGGTCGAGGAAAGCGCGCGCGTGGTCGCGCTGGTCGGCCCGTCCGGCGCCGGCAAGACCAGCATGCTCAACGCCATCGCCGGGGTATTGCGGCCACGCAGCGGACGCATCGTCATCGACGAGCGCGTGCTCTACGACAGCGCCGCCGGCATCGACGTGCCCACCCACCGGCGCCGCATCGGCTACGTGTTCCAGGACGCGCGGCTGTTCCCGCACATGGATGTACGCCGCAACCTCGGCTACGGCCGCCATGGCCGCGGCCAGGCCGAGCGCTTCGGCTTCGAGGCGGTGGTGGAGCTGCTCGGCATCGCGCCGCTGCTGGCGCGGCGCCCGGGCAACCTGTCCGGCGGCGAAGCGCAGCGCGTGGCGATCGGCCGTGCGCTGCTGTCGCAGCCGGCGATCCTGCTGTTCGACGAACCGCTGTCGGCGCTGGACGCGCAACGCCGCAGCGAACTGATCCTGTACCTGCAGCGCGTGCGCGACGAAGTACGCCTGCCGATGCTCTACGTCAGCCACCAGGCCGAGGAAGTGGAACGCATCGCCGACACGATCCACCAGCTGGAATAGCGCACCGACACCACGTTCACCGCCGATGGCCAGACTGTGCGCCATCGCACTCGCAGCCAGGCCGCCGCCATGCGCCGCTACCGCAAGCACGATTTCCCGCTCGACCAGGTGCGCCGGTTCCTGGAACCCGGCCCGGTGGTGTTGGTCGGTTCGGCATGGAAAGGGCAACGCGACATCATGACCATGGGCTGGCACATGGTGCTGGAGTTCTCGCCGTCGCTGATCGCATGCTGCATCTCCAGCGCCAACCACAGCTTCGAGCTGGTCCGGCGCAGCAAGCAATGCACGATCAACCTGCCGACCGCGGACCTGCTCGACACCGTGGTCGGCATCGGCAACAGCAGCGGCGCGCAACTCGACAAGTTCGCCCACTTCGGTCTGACCGCGGTGGCCGGCACCTGTGTCGATGCGCCGTCGATCGCCGAGTGCTACGCAAGCTTCGAGTGCCGCCTGCACGACGGCGGCCAGATCGCCCGGCACAATCTGTTCATCTGGGAAGTGGTCAAAGCGCACGTCGCCACGTCGCCGAAACTACCCAAGACCCTGCACTACCGCGGCGACGGCAAGTTCATGCTGTCCGGGGCGGAAGTCTCGCGGCGGCGGTTGTTCAAGCCGGAGATGCTGTAGCGCGAGATGCCGCGGTCCCGGGTACGCGCGGGAACGGCACTGCGGTCCTGGCAGGCCGCCAGGCCGCACCCCGCGACTTGCCTGACCACCAACACCACCTTGGCCGACTGCCTGCACAGACCCAACGCGGGCTACTCGGGAATGGATGACACGCCTAAGCTATGCCGATGACCGACCACCTCGAAGACCTCGACGCCGCTGCCGAGCGGATCCTGCAGCGCATCCCAGGCCCACTGCGCATCGGCGCACCGCTGGGCATCGGCAAGCCGCACCGCCTGCTCAACGCGCTGTACGACCGCGTCGCCGCCGATCCGCAGCGGCCGATGCAGCTCTACACCGCGCTGTCGCTGAACCCGCCGGCGCCCGGCGGCGGGCTGGAAGGCCGCTTCGTGCGTCCGTTCGTGCAGCGCCATTTCGGCGAAGATTTCCCGGCGCTCAAATACGTGCAAGCCCTGCAGCGCGATGCGTTGCCGGCGCACATCCAGGTGGAAGAGTTCTACATGCAGTCCGGCGCGCTGCTGCATTCGGCGCAGGCGCAGCGCAACTACACCAGCCTCAACTACACGCATGCGGCCGATGCGGTGGCGCAGCGCGCGCCCAACCTGATCGTGCAGAAGGTGGCGCGCGAGCCCGACGGCACGCGCCTGTCGTTCTCGTGCAACAACGACATCACCCAGGACACGCTGGACGCGGTGCGCCGGCGCGGCCTGCCGCGGCCGCTGCTGGTCGCCGAGGTCGATCCGCAGCTGCCGTGGATCGGCGGCAACGCGGCGGTGGCGCCGTCGTTCTTCGACGTGGTGGTGACCCCGCCGGGTCCGTATCCGCGCCTGTTCGGACTGCCGCGGCAACCGGTGGCCGATGCCGACTACGCCATCGGCCTGTATGCCAGCGCGCTGGTGCGCGATGGCGGCACGCTGCAGATCGGCATCGGCACGCTGGCCGATGCGCTGTGCCATGCGCTGGTGCTGCGGCATACCGACAATGCGCGCTACCGGCAGGTGCTGGCGGCGCTCGATCCGGAACTGGAAACGCATCCTGCAGTCCAGGAATGCGGAGGACTCGCACCGTTCTCGATCGGCCTGTTCGGCTGCAGCGAGATGCTCAACGAAGGCTTCCGTCAGCTGGTCCAGTGCGGCGTGATCAAGCGCAAGGTGCTCGACGACGCCGAACTGATGCAGCGCGTGGCCGACGGCAGCGCCGATGCCGACGACCAGGCCCGGCTGCAGCGCGATGGCGAATACCTGCAGGGCGCCTTCTACCTCGGCTCGCCCGAGTTCTACGCCTGGCTGCGCGAGATACCGGCGCAGGCGCGCGCCGGCATCGGCATGCACCGGATCAGCGCGATCAACCAGCTTTATGGCGACGAGCGCTTGCGCCGCCTGCAACGGCGCGAGGCGCGCTTCTTCAACTCGTGCATGATGGCCACCGTGCTGGGTGCGGCGGTGTCCGACGCGCTGGACGACGGCCGCGTGGTGTCAGGCGTGGGCGGCCAATACAACTTCGTGGCGATGGCGCACGCGCTGGACGACGCGCGCAGCGTGCTGATGTTCCGTGCCACCCGCGGCGAGGCGCCGACGACGCCGCAGTCCAACCTTCGCTGGAACTATCCCCACACCACCATCCCGCGCCACCTGCGCGACCTCTACCTCAACGAATACGGCATCGCCGACCTGCGCGGCATGACCGACGAGGACTGCCTCGTGGCGATGACCGGCATCGCCGATGCCGCGTTCCAACCCGCGCTGCTGCAGCAGGCCAAACGCGCGCGCAAGCTCGCTGCCGATTTCGTCGCGCCAGCGCCGTGGCAGCGCAACCGCGCCGAACGCGTGCGCGCCGCGCTGGCTCCGTTCCGCACCGATGGCACCCTGCCCGACTATCCGCTGGGCAGCGACTTCAGCGAGGTCGAACAGCGCCTGCTGCGCGCACTGGCCTGGCTCAAGCGCCATACCGCCGGCACCGGCAGCAAGCTCGTCACCGTGGCGCGCGCGCTGCTGTCGCGGCAGGCCGGCGATCCGGCCTGCCTGCAACGCATGGCGCTGGATGCGCCACACGGCATCGGCGCGCGCGTAGAGGCGCGCCTGCTGGCCTACGCCCTGCGCCAGACCAGATCGCCCTGAGAACCGCACCGCAGCGGCACGGCGCGGCCAGTGCCGAGGTCGGCGCATCGCGTTCTGCGTCGCACGCTGTCGCTTGACGCGCGTCGGTCGCAATACGTGACGCAATGCAGCAATAATCTGGAAAGACGCGCGTCAAGCTGACGCTTGATGATGGTCGCACCACGTTCTTCGACTTTGCCGCATGCGCTCCTGTTCATCTGTCTCCCCGGCGCTGGAAACGGCCTGCCCCGCCCTCCAACCTGCCACGCGCCTGCAACGCACCCAACGCGCACTGCTGGCGATGTTGACGATCGCACCTCTCGCGCTGCACGCCGCACCGCGGCTCAACGAGTTGCAGTACATCGGCAGCCACAACAGCTACCACGCCGGTTTCGCATCCAGCGAGGCCGCGCTGTGGCAACGGATGGATCCGGCAATGTTCGCGCTGCTGGACTACCGCCATCCGCCGCTGACGCAACAGCTCGACGACGGCGTCAGGCAGATCGAACTGGACATCTATGCCGATGCCAAGGGCGGCCGCTACGCGCATCCGGCGATCGTCGATCGGATCGCCAAGGCCGGATTGCCGCCGGCGCCGGCGATTGCCGCGCCAGGGGTGATGGAAAAACCCGGATTCAAGGTCATGCATGTGCAGGACCTGGACCAGCGCAGCACCTGCCAGCCGCTGCGGGCCTGCCTGCAGGAAGTGCGCGCGTGGTCGCGGCAGCATCCCGGGCATGTGCCGGTGTTCGTCCTGCTGGAGACCAAGCAATCGCCGTTGCAACTGGACTTCGCCACGGTGCAGCCCGAACCCTTCGGCACCGAGGCGATGGATGCGCTGGACGCGGAACTGCGCTCGGTATTCAAGCCCGGCGAATATCTGAGTCCCGACCAGGTCCGCGGCGATGCGTCCTCGCTCAATGCCGCCATCCTCGACCATGGCTGGCCGTCGCTGGACGATGCGCGCGGCAAGGTCGTGTTCCTGCTCGATCAACGCTCAGCCGGCCTCAGCTACCTGCCCGGCCATCCGTCGCTGCGCGGCCGCATGTGCTTCACCAATGCGGCTCCGGGCGAAGACGATGCAGCGTTCACCGAACGCAACGACGGCAGCGCCGAGGACATCGCGCAGCTGGTGAAGGCCGGATACCTGGTGCGCACGCGCACCGATGCCGACCTGAAGGAGGCTGCGCGCAACGACACCGCGCGCCGCGACAGCATGTTGGCCAGCGGCGCGCAGTTGCTCAGCACCGATTTCCCCAATCACGAACCGGCCAGCTCCGGCTACGTGGTGCGCTTCGACGGCGATGCCGTCGCCCGCTGCAATCCGCTGTTCCCCGAGGCGAGTTGTAACGGCACCGTTCTGGCGCATTGAGCCGCACCGCTGCCGCAGCCCGGCAGCAAACCACACCTCCACTCACCTGTCGCAATGGAAGGCATGGGCGATGTCATCGCCTGCACCCGCGTGTCCGGGGGCCGGGTACACCTGCTTACCAACCGCGAGTTCCCAGCATGCAGCACACCCGTCCCATCGATCGCCTCACCTGCGCCATCGCCCTTGCCCTCACGCTGTCCACGCCCGCGTTCGCGGACGCGCTCAACGAGCGCACCACCACCCTGGATTCGGTCAATGTGCAGGCCGATCAGGCACCGGCGCCCGGCTCGATCAACGAGCAGCGCCTGTCCGCCAGCGTCAACAGCGTGATGGACAAACAGCAGCTCGATGCCGTTCCGTCGGCGGGCATCGCCGATGTCGTCGCGCATATGCCAGGTTTGTCGGCCTACAGCGACATGCACCTGGGCCAGGCCACCACCGGCGAGAACGCCTACGTCAGCATCCGCGGCATGGACGCCAGCTACAACGCCTACACCCTCAACGGCTTCGGCATGCCCGAGACCGACTCGTCCACGCGCGCGATCTCATTGAACATGCTGGCCCCGTTCGGCATCCAGTCGGTGCAGGTGTCCAAGGCGCCGACGCCGGACATGCCCGGCGATGCGGTCGGCGGCGCCATCGACATGCGCACCCCCAGCGCGTTCGACTTCGACGGCGATTTCCACGGCAAGACCACCGCGCAGGGCCAGTTCAGCGAACTCGCCTCGGACCTGGGCGGCAAGGACATGGGCGGCACGCTGCAGCAGGAACTGGCCTGGAAGTTCGGCGACAACCAGGCGTTCGGCCTGTATGCCTCTGCCTACTACGGCAAGAACAACAACATGGCGCAGGCGCCTGCGCCCAACAGCAAGTACGTGCCGCTGGATCCGGCGCAAGCCAACGCCAGCGACCTGCGCGATGTCGGCCCGCTGGTCAGCACGCGCTACAAGTACAGCGTCTACACCAGCCAGATCGAACGCTATGGCGGCAATCTCGCGCTCGATTGGCAGGGCGAGCACAGTGCGCTGTACGCGCGCGCCATCTACGGCAGCTACGCTGTGACCGGGCAGCAGGACCAGTCCAGCGCACGCCTGGAAACCTATCTGAACCAGCCTACCGCGGTGCGCGGCGGCTACTTCAATACGCACGACATCGAAGAAAAGCTGGCGACACTGCAACTGGGCGGCCAAACCACGCTGGACCGGCTGCACTTCGACTACGGCAGTTCGTTCGGTCGCGGCACCCGTAGCCGGCCCGATTACATCTCCGCCAGCCTGTACGGCTTCACCCCAGGCAGCTTCGCCTTCGACCTCAGCGATCCAACCTATCCGGGCATCGGACCGAGTTCCGACGCACTGAAGAACTACTTCTACAACCTGGATTCGTCGTTGCTGTGGAAGGTGCAGGGCCATGACGCCGGCAGCCACGACAACCGCCTCAATGCGCATACGGACATCAGCTACCGCGTGGACGGCGACGTGCTGGACAGCGTCAAGGTCGGCCTGGCCGCCGACCACGCCGACCGCGGCGCCTACGATCATCCGTTCTTCCACAAGGACGGCAACTTCCTGTCCAACGGTCCTTACTTTGGCGGACCCAACTACGCCTTCCCCACCGCCGGCGGCCCGCCGCTGAGCGCGATCCCCGGGCGCACGACCTCCGGCGCCTTCGACGGTCACTACGCCGGTCCGTTCAAAATCCTGGACCGCAACTGGATGCTGGCGCAGGCGCTGCCCTACAAGTACGTCAACGATCCCAAGGGCGCGGGGGTCTATACCGCCAACGACTACAACGCCAACACCACCTCCAGCACCGAAGCGATCTATTCCGGTTACGCGATGGCCACGCTGCACTTCGGCGCGGTGACCGTGCTGCCCGGCGTGCGCTACGAACTGACCCGCTATTCGGCCGATTCCTGGCAATCCAGCGGCGACGGCAGCAATGGCCAGTTCGTCAGCAACGGCCGGACCTATGGCGAAGTGTTGCCCGGCATCAGCCTCAACTATCGCCCGGACGACCTCACCGTCTACCGCGCCTCGCTGCGCCGCAGCTTCAGCCGCCCGGCGTTCGGCCTGATCTCCGGCGAGACGGTCTACACCATCGCCCCCAACAACACGGTGCTGGGCATTTCCAAGCCCAATCCGGACCTCAATCCGAGCAAGGCCGACAACGCCGACCTGTCCGCGGAGTTCTACGACCACAATGGCGGCGTGCTCAGCGCTGCGACCTACTACAAGCGCATCAGCGGCTTCATCTATACCTCGCAATCGGCCACCAGCAACGACAACACGCTCGGCGGCCTGGTTCCCACCGGCACCACGTTCGAGAACGGCGTGCCGGTGACCATGCCGCAGAACGGCGGCAGCGCCAAGCTGTACGGCCTGGAACTGGCCGCGAGCAAGCGCCTGCAGGATCTGCCGGGCATCTGGAGCAATGTCGGCGTCACCGCCAACCTCACGCTCCAGCACAGCGAAGCCGACAGCAAACGTGCCGACCAACCGGACCGCACCTGGTTGCCGCGCGCGCCGCAGCGCATCTACAACCTGGACCTGTTCTACGACGACAGCAAACTGCGCGCCGACCTGAGCTACAACTACACCGGCCTGCAGTTGCTCGGCCTGACCAGCGACCGGCTCAACTACTACCTGCAGCCGGTGAAGTCGCTGGATTTCAACGCGACCTACCATCTGCCGCACGGCATCGACGTGGGCGTGTCGGCCAAGAACCTGCTCAATGCGGCGACGTTCTACGAAACCCAGGGCAAGTCCACCCGCTACATGGCCTACGACCCCGGTGCCGACGGCGCCTACGTCGAAACCGGGCGGGTGTACATGCTGACCCTGGGCTACACCTACTGACGGCAGGCCAGCCTCCGGTGCATCGCGCCGGAGGCGTGGCGGCGTCGCTCCCGACTGCGGCACAGATGCGGCCGTGGCACTGTCGCCCGCATTCCCAGTCAGCGGGGAGCCAGCCATTTCACGCCGCTACTCGCGGCGCATGGGCATGGTGACGGCCATTCATTCCGGAGTCGCCGATGTCCCGTCTTTCGCTTCCACTCGCCTGCCTCGCCGTGCTGTTCGCCAGCGCGGGCGGCATTGCCTCGGCACAGCCGCCCGCACACGCCGCAGCGGCGCCTGACAGCGGCGAGCGTTCGCCGCTGCGCGCGCAGGTCCTGCTGGATCGCGCGCACTTTTCGCCGGGCGAAATCGACGGCCAGCCTGGGTCCAACCAGCGCCGCGCCGTCTCCGGCTTCCAGAGCGCCCGCGGACTGCCCGTCAACGGCGAACTCGACGCGGCCACCTGGCAAGCGCTGGCGCAGGACGCCGCACCCGCACTGGTCGCCTACACGCTCACCGCCGAGGACGTCGCCGGGCCATTCCCCAAGATTCCCAAGAACACCGAGGAAAAAGCCAAGCTGCCGGCGCTGGGCTACGAATCGGTGCAGGAGCGCCTGGGCGAACGCTTCCATGCCGCGCCTGCGTTGCTGCAGGCGCTCAACCCGTCGATCGATCTCGGCCAGGCCGGCGCCAGCGTGCAGGTACCGAACGTCCTCGGCACGCCCGCACTGCCGAAGGCGGCCAAGCTGGTCGTCGACAAGTCCGACTCCACCGTGCGCCTGCTCGACGCCAACGGCGCGATCCTGGCCCAGTTTCCCGCGTCCACGGGCAGCGAACACGATCCGCTGCCGATCGGCGACTGGAAGATCAAGGGCGTGGCGCGGCACCCGACCTACCACTACAACCCCAAGCTGTTCTGGGACGCCGACCAATCCACCAAGAAGGCCACGCTGGCCGCAGGCCCGAACAATCCGGTCGGCGAAGTGTGGATCGATCTGTCCAAGGACCACTACGGCCTGCACGGCACGCCGGAGCCATCGCGGGTCGGCAAGGCGCAATCGCATGGTTGCGTGCGCCTGACCAACTGGGATGCGCTGACCGTCGCCGCCGCGGTGAACGCGTCGGTGCCGGTGACCATGCAGGAGTGAGCGCATGAAGACGCTGCCGAGCCTGGCGTTGCTGGCGGTGGCAGTCGCGCTGGGCTATTGGATGCTGCGCGATGGCGTGCAGGTCAGGCCGAGCGCGGTAGCGGCCGCCGCGGCCAGCGGCGAGACAGCGACTGCCACGCCCACGGTGACGCCTGCTGCTGCGCCGGCAGCGGCGCAGGCGCCACCGGCGGCGACTATCCCCGCGTCTGCGCCCACCGCAGAGGTCACACCGCCAACGCCACCCGCCGCGACCGCAGCGGCAGCCGCACCGGCGAATAACGGCGCCGACCTGCTGATCCCGGTGCAGGGCGTGACCGGCGACCAGTTGCAGGACACCTTCACCGACGCCCGCAGCCAGGGCCGCCGCCACGATGCGATCGACATCCTGGCGCCGGCCGGCACGCCGGTGCTGGCGGCGGCCGACGGCAGCGTGGAAAAGCTGTTCGACAGCGA
This sequence comes from Xanthomonas translucens pv. undulosa, assembly GCF_017301775.1. Classification (NCBI taxonomy): domain Bacteria; kingdom Pseudomonadati; phylum Pseudomonadota; class Gammaproteobacteria; order Lysobacterales; family Lysobacteraceae; genus Xanthomonas; species Xanthomonas translucens. Next base: position 3,463,985 of record NZ_CP063993.1, on the reverse strand, counting down.
GCGCGGCGGCCTCACCGTGTACCAGTTCGAACCCAGCGGCCGCTATGCGTACTACTACGCGCACTTGCAACGCTATGCCGACGGGCTGGCGGAAAAGCAGCCGATCCGCCGCGGCCAGGTGCTCGGCTATGTCGGCAGCACCGGCAATGCCGATCCTGGCGCGCCGCACCTGCATTTCGAAGTGCACCGGCTTGGCCCGGAAAAGCAGTGGTGGAAAGGCGAATCGCTCAACCCGTATCCGCTGCTGCGCGGCGAGCAGCGGCTGTAGGCGCTAGCGCCGCCGAAGTGCCGCCGCGTTGGCTTCTTGCCCGATGGCGACGGCGGCAGGCCTGGAGCTGCAGACCGCCTGAGGCCAGGCCCCCGCGCATCCCTGCCACCGCAGGCGTTGCGCACGAGGGCCAGCGGCCACCTTTCCCGCCGCAGGCGCTTGAACCGCAGCGCACCGGCGCAGCGGTTTTCCACTGGCGCCGCGCGGCCGGCCGGACTGGCCTGTCATTCGCGTGTAAAATTGCGCGTTTTACGCACAAGCATGGCGAAAGCTCTTCCACGGCCGCCTGTCCCGGGCCCGGCGTTCATTCGCCTCCTCGCACGTCTCACCGACGCCGACATACCGCCATCCAGCCCTGCGCTGGCCGACCGGCTCGGCCAATGGATCGACTGGACGCGCGCCGTGGCCGTGTCCAGGGCGCTGGACGGCAGGCTGCCCACGGTCGACAAGGACGCGCCGTTCGAGAGCGCCAGCGAGACCGAATGCGCGCGTGTGCGCGGCGCGCTGGAGCAGTCCATCGCCAGCGACACCGGCGCGGACGCCGGCCGCCAGGCCGTCACGCCTGGCCACGGCGCCGACCCCAACACCCCGCTCGACTATGCGCCGTTCCGCCAGCGCTACCTGTCGCTGCAGCGGGCGATGCTGACCACCAGCGGCCGCCTGCGCGGCCAGCTGCGCGACACGCTGGCGCGCTCCTCGGCCGACATGGCGCGGCTGGCGGAGGTGGACGCGGTCATGGAACTGACCCTGAGCCCACGCGAACAGACCCTGCTGGCGGCCGTGCCGGCGTTGCTGGGACAGCATTTCGACCGCCTGCGCCAGGCCGCGCAGCCGGTACCGGACGCGGCGCAAACGGCGCATAGCGTGCCGCGCGCCGGCGCCTGGCTGGACGTGTTCCGCCAGGACATGCAGCACGTGCTGCGCGCCGAACTGGATATCCGTTTTCACCCCATCGAAGGGCTGCTTGCAGCGCTTCGCAGCCGCTGACCGAGACCTCATGTTCAAGAACCTGTTCAATTCCGTCGTGTTCCTGGCCGGCCTCGCCGCCGTGTGCTGGATCGGCGTGGGCTACCTCGGCAGCAATCCGCTGGGCGCCAGCTTCGCGCTGCTGATCGGCGCCTGCTACGTGGCCGGCGCGCTGGAGCTGTACCGCTACCGGCAGGCCACCGCCACGCTGGTGCATGGCGTGGAGGATGCGAGCGCGGCGCAGTCCGACCTGGGCGGCTGGCTGCAGCGCCTCGACCCCAGCCTGCGCAACGCGGTGCGGCTGCGCATCGAGGGCGAGCGCGTCGCCTTGCCCGCACCGGGATTGACCCCGTACCTGGTCGGCCTGCTGGTGTTGCTGGGCATGCTCGGCACCTTCCTGGGCATGATGGCGACGCTGCGCGGCACCGGCCTGGCGCTGGAAAGCGCCACCGACCTGCACGCCATCCGCGACTCGCTGGCCGCACCGGTCAAGGGCCTCGGCTTCGCGTTCGGCACCTCGATCGCCGGCGTGGCCAGTTCGGCGATGCTCGGCCTGCTCGCCGCGCTGTGCCGGCGCGAGCGGCTGCAGGCGGTACAAGGGCTCGATCTGGCCATCGCGACCACGCTGCACGCCCATTCGCAGGCGTTCCAGCGCAACGAAGCGTTCAAGCTGCTGCAGCGGCAGAGCGACCTGATGCCGGCGCTGATCGATCGGCTGCAGGCGATGGCAGCGGGCATCGAGCAACAGGGCGCGGCCAGTGGCGAACGCCTGGCGAGCAACCAGGACGCCTTCCACGCCAGGACCGAGGCCGCCTACACGCGCCTGGCCGGCGCGGTGGAGCAATCGCTGCAGGCCGGCGTCGCCGAGAACGCGCGCGCGCTCGGCGCCGCGTTGCAGCCGGTGGTGCAGACCACGCTGGACGGCCTGGCGCGCGAAACCGCCACGCTGCACGAGCACGTCGGCCAGGCCGTGCAACGCCAACTGGATGGCCTGAGCAGCAGCTTCGAGCGCGCCGCCGCGCGCGCCGCACAGGCATGGGATGCAGCGCTGGCCGGCCAGCGCGACACCAACCAGGCGCTGGTCCAGGATCTGCGCAGTGCGCTGCAAGGCTTCGGCGACAGCTTCGCGATGCGCTCCAACGGCGTGCTGGATGCCGTATCGGCACGCCTGGACGCCACCGCGGATGGTGCGAAGCAGGCCTGGAACGATGCGCTGTCGCGCCAGCAAGAGATCAACGCGCAACTGGCGGCGCGCAATGCGCAGGCGCTGGATGCGATCTCGGTGCGCCTGGACGCCACGGCGAATGGGGCCAGGCAGGCCTGGAACGATGCGCTGTCGCGCCAGGAGGAGATCAACGCGCAGTTGGCGGCGCGCAATGCGCAGGCGCTGGACGCGATCTCGGTGCGCCTGGACGCCACCGCAGACGGCGCCAAACAGGCCTGGAACGATGCGCTGTCGCGCCAGGAAGACGTCAACGCCGCCCTGGCCGAGCGCAACGCGCAGGCGCTGGACGCGGCCGCGGCAACACTGCAACAACGCGCCGCAGCGCTGGTCGCGGCCATGCAGCACTCGCATGCGCAGTTGCAGGACGCGCTGCAGGCGCGCGACCAGGCGCGCCTGGCCACGTGGACGGAGACATTCGCCGCGATGGTCGCCGCCTTGAACGCGCAGTGGGCGCAAAACGGCGAGCGCGACGCGCAGCGCCAGCAGGAGATCTGCGCCACGCTCGAACGCACCGCCACCGCGATCGCGGCGCAGACCCAGGCGCATGCCAGCGACACCATCGCCGAGATCTCGCGCCTGGTGCAGACCGCCTCGGAAGCGCCGAAGGCGGCCGCCGATGTCGTCGCCGAGCTGCGCCAGAAACTCTCCGAAAGCATGGTCCGCGACACCGCCATGCTGGAAGAGCGCAGCCGCCTGCTGGACACGCTGCACACCTTGCTCGAGGCGGTGAACCACGCCTCCACCGAGCAACGCACCGCGGTGGACGCCCTGGTCACCACCTCGGCGGATCTGCTCGATCGCGTCGGCACCCGCTTCACCGACCACATCCAGGCCGAGACCGGCAAGCTGGAGACGGTCGCCGCGCAGGTCGCGGTCGGCGCCACCGAAGTGGCCAGCCTGGGCGATGCCTTCGGCGGCGCGGTGGAGGCGTTCGGCCAATCGAACACCGCCCTGCTGGAGCGCCTGCAAGGCATCGAACAGGCGCTGGACAAGTCGCTCGCGCGCAGCGACGAGCAGCTGGCCTACTACGTCGCCCAGGCCAGGGAAGTCATCGACCTGAGCCTGCTGTCGCAGAAGCAGATCATCGAGGAGTTGCGCCAGCTGCCCGGCCAGCACGCCGACGGCGGGGCCGCAGCGGCATGAGCGACGAGCTGGAAATCGATGCCGACGCCGGCGCACCGATCTGGGCGGTGTTCGGCGACCTGATGTCGGTGCTGCTCGGCGCCTTCGTGCTGATCCTGATCGGCGTGATCGGCGTGCAACTGCAGCTGTCGCACAAGCTGGACGAGGAAGTGCGGCAGCGGCAGGCCGAGGCGCGGCAACGCAAGACCCTGGAACAGGCGCTGGCTGCGCCGCTGGCGGCAGGCCGGGTGACGCTGGTCGATGGCCGCATCGGCATCCGCGGCAGCGTGCTGTTCGCGCTCAATTCCGACCAGCTACAACCCGCAGGGCGCGAGCTGCTGAACAGCCTGGCCGCGCCGCTGGCCGGGTATCTGAAAGCGCGCGGCGAGATCCTGATGGTGAGCGGCTTTACCGACGACCGCCAAATGCGCGACAGCAACCGCCAGTTCGCCGACAACTGGGAACTGTCGGCGCAGCGCGCGCTGACCGTGACCCGCACGCTGATCGAGGAAGGCGTGCCGGCCGACGCGGTGTTCGCGGCCGCGTTCGGTGCGCAGCAACCGGTCAGCCCGAACACCGACGAAGCCGGACGCGCCAGCAACCGCCGCGTGGAGATGGCGCCGCTGCCGAAGCTGTCCACGTCTGCCGCGAGACCGCATGCGCGCTGACGCGACACCCGTGAGCGAAGTGCTCGACGCATGGCGGCAGCGGCAGGCCGAGCGCCTGGATCCGCTGCGTTTGCGCTTCATCGAAGCGCTGGCGCGACGCGCCGACGCGCATCAGGGCCAAGCGCGGCGCCTGCTGGAGCGGAAGTTGGCCGCGTTGCTCGACGCCTATGCCGCAGACCTGGCCAGGATGCCGGCCGCGACCACCGCCGATGCCGATGCCGATGCCGATGCCGCGCCGAACGCGACCGAGAGCGCGCGCAGCCCGCTAGGCGACCTGCTGCAGCGGTTCGCCAGCGGCGCCACGCATGACGCGCACGCCACCGCAAACGCCATGCCGCCGCAGTCTGCGCAGCAACTGCCCGCACTCGATGATGCACGCAGACTGTGGACCGAGCTGCGCAGCCGCAGCCAGCTGCGGCAATCGCTGCAGCAGGCCCCTTCCGATGCCGGCCCGCTGAATTCCGGCGTGCTGGTGCACCGCGCGCTGGCGCTGATGCGCACCCTGTCGCCGGGCTACCTGCAGCAGTTCCTGGCCTACGTCGATGCACTGTCGTGGCTGCAGCAACTGCACGACGCCGGCGCGCTGGCGACGCCGCACAAGCCCGACGCCGCCATCGGCAAGAAGCCGGCGCGCGGCAAGCCGCGCAAGCGCGGTTGAACGTGCCGCCACGCGCTGACCAATCAGGCGGCGATAACGCACCCTGTAGGAGCGGCTTCAGCCGCGACGGGCGTGACCGATAATGCCTGTCGCGGCTGAAGCCGCTCCTACAGGTGGCTCATCCGGATTACGCAACGGCGCAGACACGCACAAGAAAAAGGCCGGCTTGGGCCGGCCTTTTCCGTTCCCGCGGGAGACGCCGGGTTACAACGCCTTCGCCGCCGCGACCACGTGCTCGGCGGTGATCTGGAAGTACGTGTACAGCTGGTCGGCCGGTGCCGAGGCGCCGAACGTGTCGATGCCGACCACCGCGCCGTCCAGGCCCACGTACTTGCGCCAGAAGCCGGTGACGCCGGCCTCCACCGCCACCCGCTTGCGCACCGCGTTCGGCAACACCGATTCGCGGTAGGCCGCATCCTGGCGGTCGAACACGTCGGTCGAGGGCATCGACACCACGCGGGTCTTCAGGCCCGCGGCGTCCAGCACCTTCTTCGCCTCCACGGCCAGGCCCACTTCCGAACCGGTGCCGATCAGGATCACGTCCGGCGCACCGCCCTCGGCATCGGCCAGCACGTAGCCGCCGCGTTCGATCTGCTGGATCTGCGCGTCGCTGCGCGCCTGGAACGGCAGGTTCTGGCGGCTGAACACCAGGCAGCTGGGGCCGTCCTGGCGGGTGATCGCGGCCTTCCAGCTCACCGCCGACTCCACCGTGTCGCACGGGCGCCACACGTCGTTGTTGGGGATGTAGCGCAGCGAGGCTAGGTGTTCCACCGGCTGATGGGTCGGGCCGTCCTCGCCCAGGCCGATCGAATCGTGGGTGTAGACGTGGATCGCATGCGCCGGGTTCAGCGCGCTCATGCGCACGCCGTTGCGCGCGTAGTCGCTGAACACCAGGAAGGTGGCGTCGAACGGGATGAAGCCGCCGTGCAGCGCAAGCCCATTGGCGATCGCGGTCATGCCGAACTCGCGCACACCGTAGTACACGTAATTGGCGTTCGGGTCGTCGCTGGCGACCGACTTGCTGGCCTTCCACAGGGTCAGGTTGGAATGCGCCAGGTCGGCCGAACCACCGATCAGTTCCGGCAGCAGCGGCGCGAACGCTTCGATCGCCATCTGCGAGGCCTTGCGCGAGGCGATGGTCTGCGCCTCGCTGGCCTGCTTGGCGATGTAGGCATCGGCCTGGGCGATGAAGTCCTCCGGCAGTTCGCCGTGCGAGCGGCGGGTCAGCTCCGCGGCCTCGGCCGGGAATTGCTTGGCGTACTTGTCGAACGCCTGCTCCCACTCGGCCTGGCGCAGCGTGCCGGCGCCACCGGCGCGCCAGCCGTCGTAGATCTCCTGCGGGATCTCGAACGGGCCGTACGGCCACTGCAGCGCCTTGCGCGCACCTTCCAGTTCTTCCTTGCCCAGCGGCGCGCCGTGCGAGGATTCCTTGCCGGACTTGCTCGGCGCACCGAAGCCGATGGTGGTGCGGCAGCAGATCAGGGTCGGCTTGTCGCTCTCGCTGAGCGCGGCCTCGATCGCCGCCTTGATCGCATCGGCATCCTGGCCATCGACATCGCGCAGCACGTGCCAGCCATAGGCTTCGAACCGCGCCGGGGTGTTGTCGCTGAACCAGCCAGCGGTGTTGCCGTCGATGGAGATATGGTTATTGTCCCAGAACGCGACCAACTTGCCCAGGCCCCAGGTGCCGGCCAGCGAGGCGGCTTCGTGCGAGATGCCTTCCATCATGCAGCCGTCGCCCATGAACACCCAGGTGCGGTGATCGACGATCTGGTGCTCGGGGCGGTTGTAGCGCTGCGCCAGCAGCTTCTCGGCCAGCGCGAAACCGACCGCGTTGGCGAAGCCCTGGCCAAGCGGACCGGTGGTGGTCTCCACCCCGGGGGTTTCGCTGCGCTCGGGATGGCCGGCGGTCCTGCTGTGCAGTTGGCGGAAGCGCTTCAGCTCGTCCAGCGGCAGGTCGTAGCCGGACAGGTGCAGCAGCGCGTACTGCAGCATCGAACCATGGCCGTTGGAGAGCACGAAGCGGTCGCGGTTGAACCACTTCGGATTGTTCGGGTTGTGGCTGAGGAAGTCGTTCCAAAGCACTTCGGCGATGTCGGCCATGCCCATCGGCATGCCGGGATGGCCGGACTTGGCGGCCTCGACCGCATCGGCGGCGAGGAAGCGGATCGCATTGGCGAGCTGGCGGCGGGTAGGCGTCGTCATGTGGGTTCTATTGGAAGCGGGCGCGGGGCGTCGGGTTCGCTATTGTCCCACAGGCTGGGGAGTGCGGGACTCGGGACTCGGGACTCGCAAGAAGCTAGCGGCCACGCATCCCTATCGCCTATCGCATTGCAAATAGCCAAACGGTCACGGACAGCGCTTCATGAGTTCCGAGTTCCGAGTTCCGAGTTCCGAGTCCCGCCCATCCCCCTCCCCCCTCGCCACCAACGTCGTCAACGCCAGATCCCCCGTCACATTCAGCGCCGTGCGGCACATGTCCAGGAAATGATTGACGCCCAGGATCATGCCGATGCCGACCGGGTCCACCCCGACCATCGCGCAGATCAGCGCCACCACCGGCAGCGAGCCGGACGGCACGCCGGCGGTGCCGATGCCGCCGAGGATGCACACCAGCATCACCATGAACTGCTGGGCGATGCTCAGCTCCACGCCGAAGAACTGGGCGAGGAAGATCACGGTGATGCCCTCGAACAGCGCGGTGCCGTTCTGGTTGGCGGTGGCGCCAACGATCAGCACGAAGCGCGACACCTTGCTCGGCAGGCCCATCTCGTCGGCCACGCGCAGTGCGGTCGGCAAGGTGGCGTTGCTGGAGGCGGTGGAGAACGCCATCACCGTGGCCTCGCGGGTGGCACGGAAGAACGCCAGCGGCGAGCGCCCGGCCAACTTCACCGCCAGCCCGTAGGTCACCACCATGTGCAGCCCCAGCGCCAGCACCACCACACCGACGTAGGCGCCGAGCCGGATCAACAGTTCGAAGCCGAACAGCGCCGCCAAGTTGAACATGAAGCAGGCCACCGCATATGGCGCCAGGCGGATCACCAGCCCGATCAGGGTCATCGAGATCTCGAAGATGCCCTCGATGCCGCGCCGCAGCGTCGCCACCTTGGCGTCCTCGCTGAGTACCATGCCCACACCGAACATCACCGCGAAAAACATCAGCGACAGGATCGCGCCGTTGCTGGAAGCGGCGGCGACCACGTTGTCGGGCACGATCGACAGCAGCATGTCCATGCCGCGCGGCTGATGCCTGCTCTGATCGACGATCTGCGCGGCGCGCTCGGCGTTCTGCTGCAGCAGCTGCTGCGCCAGTGCGTGGTCCACGCCGATGCCCGGCTTGAGCACGTTGACCAGCACCAGCCCGAGCAGCACCGCGATGCCCGACAGCACCACCGTATAGCCCAGCGTCTTCCAGCCGATCCGGCCCAGCGCGCGGATATCGCCCATCTCGGAAATGCCCATCACCAGCGCCGAGAACAGCAGCGGCACGATCAGCATGAAGATCAGGCTGAGGAACAGCTTGGACAACGGCGTGGTCAGGTACGTGGTCAGCGCCTGCACCCAGGCCGCATCGCCGCCCACGCTCAGGTGCACGGCCAGGCCCAGCACCAGCCCGAGCACGAAGCCAATCGCCATTTTCCAGTGCAAGGGCATGCCGGTCTTGGCCTTCACGGAGGTGTCGGTCATGGTGTTGCCTTGCAGGAGAGAAGCCCGAGCTTAACAAACCCGCACTGGCGGGCTGCAAGCCGGCGTCAGCCCGCGAGCACGCGGCGGGCCGCCTCGCTCACGACCGCGACGACGCTCTCACGCGTCGCGCGGATACAGCGGCGGCAGGTCGTCCTTGCGCTGCTTGCGCGGCGTATCGCACCAGCGCGGTCCTGCCCAGAACGCCTGGCGCAGCGCGGCGCGCGCGCCCGGCACATCGCCGGCGTCGCCCCAGCGGGCGCGTTGCAGGCGTAGCACCGCCTCGCGTTGCGAAGAATCATCCAGGCGGGTGAGCAGCGCGTCGAGATCGGCGACACCGGCCTGCGCGCACAGGATCGCGGCGACTTCGTCCAGGCCGCCGCCGTCCAACGCCTTGCGCAGATCCGGCAGGCCGTAGCGGGCGCGTGGCGCAGTGCTCGCCGCAGCCGACGCGGCCGGCGCAGCGTGTGCGCCGGCCGGCGTACGCGACGCGCGGCCGCGCCGCCAACCCCAAACCAGCGTCGCCAGCCACAACAGCGCGAACAGCGCAGCGAGCGCCATCCAAAGCGGTAATGCGCCGAGCAAGCCGGACACCGCGTGAGCCGGGGTCACCGCGTTGCCGGCCGGCGACGCATCGACGCTCGGCGCCGCGACGCTGATCGGCGCTGCAGGCGCGGCGGGTGCGGCGCGGCCGGGCAGCACCTGCAGGTGCAGATCGGGCAGCGTGGCCTCGCGCGCGGCGCCGGCCGCCACGTCCCACCACGGCACGTGCAGCCCGCCGACCCGCAACGGTCCGGCGGTTTGCGGCACGATCGAGTAGCGCCGGGTGATCTTCAATTGCGGGCTGCCGTCGACGAACTTCTCGTCGAACTGCGGCGGCTCGGCGAATACCTGCGCGCCATCGACGCTGGGTGTCGGCAGCTCCGGGAACTGCGCCTGGGTGGCGCCGCGCGCGCTGGCCTCGACCACGATGTCGGCCGCCTCGCCCACCGCAGCACGCTGCGGCGTGGCGGTGTAGCGCAGGCGCAGGTCGTGCAGCGGCAACCACGGCTGCGGCGCATTGGCCGGTTGCGCGCGCACCTGCAGGGTATGCGTGGCACTGTGCGCGGTGAGGTCGCCGCCGCGGCCGAAATAATCGTCGAAGAAACCGCTGGGGCCGCGCCCGCGGAAGCGCGCGCCGGGCAGCGTCAACGGCCCGCTGCGCTCGGGCACCAGCAGGTAACGGCGCTCGACGATGGTGAACATGCGTCCGTCGATTTCGCGCCGGCTCTGCACATCGTCACCGATGCGCTGCAGCGCGGCACCTGCCGGCGGATCCAGATCCAGCTCACCCGAGGTCAGCGGCACGCCGAGGTATAGCCGCACCACCACGCCCACGCTCTGCTGCACGTACGGTTGCGCGTCGTCGGCCACGGTCTGCACGAACACGTCGGTATTGCCGAGCTGCGCCGGATCGCCGCCGCGGGTGCTGCCGGCCGGCGCCGGCGCGGCCGCGGTCACCTGCAGTCGCAGCGGCGCGGTGCGCTCGTTGCCGACGCGCAACGATGGGATCTCGATCGTGCCGGTGCCGCGCGGGGTCAGCGCCACGCCGAACAGCGACTTGGCCGTGACCTGGCCGTTGACCATCTGCATCTGCCGGCTGTTGACCTCGTCGCTGAGCGCGAACTGCACGCGCAGCGGCGCGTATTCCGGCGCCGCCAGCCCCTGGTCGGTCTCGATGTTGAGGGTGACGCTCTCGCCGGCACCGATGCTGTCGCGGTCCAGCCACGCGCGGGTGGCGGCCGCGGCCGGCAGCGCCAGCGCGGACAGCAGCAGTCCTGCCCACAGGGTCAGCATGACCGAGCGCATCCGCGTGGCGGACACGCCCCCGCACCAGCGGCGTTGCTTGCGTTCGATCATGGTCCTTCCCGCTGCCTACGTTCGTGTTCGAGCTTGAATTTGGCGCGCAGCAGGTTGCCCGGATCGTCCGGCACCCGCCGCAGCCATGCCTCCACCGCCTGGCGCTGTTCGCGCTGCTGCGGGGTTTCCGCCGCGGCCGCGGCGGCGCGTGCGGTCGCTTCCTTGCCTGCCGCGCCCTGCTGCGCCATCGCCTGCTGCATCTGCTGGCGCTGCGCCGCATCGGCCTGCTGCTGCGCCTGCGCATCGCCCGTCTTCGGCGGCCCCGGCGGCGGCGCATCCTTTTTCTTGGACCCCGCCTGCGACTGCGCATTCTTCTGTCCCGGCTGGCCTTGCGCATCCGACGGCGACGGCGCCTTGGCCTGCGATGGGTCCTGGCCCTTGGGCGCGCCGCCGGCACCCGGCTGCGACTGGCCTTGCTGGTTCTGCTGCGCCTTGTCCTTGCCCTGCTGCCCCTGCTTGTTCTGCCCGGATTGGTTCTGTGCGGACTGGCGTTTGCGCGCGGCATCGACCGCGGCGCGGTTGGCGATCGCATCGGCCATCTGCGGATGCTGTCGCAGCGCCTTGTCGTAAGCGTCGATCGCCTCGTCGTAGCGGCCCTGGCGGGCCAGCGCATTGCCCAGGTTGTACCAGCCCTGATCGCTGTCGATGCCTTCGAACTGCTGCTGCGCAGAGGCGAAATCGCCCTTGCGATAGGCCTGCACGCCCGCGTCCAGACGCTGCTGGCGCACCTGGTCGGCACGCCGCCACCAGTCGCCGCCGCCCGTATCGGCCGCCGCCGCATGCGCCGTCAACGGCATCGCTAGCGGCAGCAGCAATACCAGCAGCACGGCAGCGCCAGCGCGGCGGCGGAACGCGAACAGGGCCAGCAGCAACAGCGGCGGCAGCAACCAGTAACCCTGGTCCAGCCAGACCCGGCCGCTGTGCTCGGCGGCGGCCGTCGCGTCCTGTTGCTGCGCCGCTTGCAGCACGCCCAGCGCACGCAGATCGGCATCGGTGGGCGTCAGCAAGGCGTAGCGGCCATTGCCGGCAGTCGCCAGCGCTTGCAGCGAAGCGGCATCCAGTTGCGCGTGGCCGACGCCGCCCTGGCCATCGCGATAGGCCGCGCCCTGCGCGGTTCCCAATCCCAGCACCGACACCCGGTAGCCCTGCCCGGCCGCGCGCGCCGCGGCCTGCCGCGCTTGCGTGTCGGCCTGGTCGCTGAGCAGCAGAATGTCGCCGCGGGCGAAACCGGCCTGGCGCAGCAACTGTGCCGCCCAGTCGATGGCCAGGTCGCTGCGCTGCCCGGGCACCGGCATCACCTGCGGCGACAGCGCGTCCAGGAACAGGGCGACGTTGGCCGCATCGTCGGTCAACGGCGCGACCGTGTAGGGTTCGCCGGCGTAGGCCAGCAGTGCGACTTCGCCGCCGGCACGCTCGCGCAGCAGCGTCGCCAGCTTGGCGCGGGCCTGCAGCAATCGCGACGGCGGCAGGTCGCCGGCCTCGGTCCGCGGCGACAGATCCAGCGCGATCACCAGCGGCGTGCGCGACTGCCACAGCGGCTGCTGTTCCTGGCGCCAGCTCGGCCCGGCCAGCGCCACCACCGCAAGCAGGTAGCCGAGCGCGGCCAGCCACAGGCCGGACAGCGATTGCCGGCCATCCTCCTTCGCCAGCAGCTGCGGCAGCAGGTGCGCGTCCACCGCGTGCCGCCACACGTTGCTGCGCCGGCGCCGGCGCAGCCAGCTCCAGCCCAGCAAGGGCAGCAACGACAGCGCCCACAGCCACTGCGGCCGCAGCAGATGCAACGCCTCCAGGAAGCCGAGCACCGCGTTCATTGCCGCCTCCATGGCCACACGAAGGCGATCAAGCCCAGCAGCAACGCCACGCCCAGCGGCCACGCATAACGTTCGGTCCGCGGGCGCACCGCCGGGCCAACCGAACGCACCGGTTCCAGGCGCTCCAGCTCGGCGTAGATCGAGACCAGCTGGTCGGTGTCGCGGGCGCGGAAGAAGCGGCCGCCGGTGTCCTGCGCGATCTTGCGCAAGGTGTCCTCGTCGACCTGGTCGTCGCCGCCACCGCCACCGGGCATCGGCAGGCCGAACAGCGAATAGCCGCCGGCGCCGCCGAAGGCGATGGTGTAGACGCGCACGTGTTCGGCCTTGGCCAGCTCTGCCGCCTTGCTCGGTTCCAGCACGCCGGCGGTGTTGACGCCGTCGGTCAGCACGATCAGTACCCGGTCGCCTTGCGACTGCTCGCGCAGGCGCTTGACCGACAGCGCGATCGCGTCGCCGAGCGCGGTCTCGCGCCCGGCCAGGCCGACCACGCTGTCGCGCAGCTGGTCGCGCACCGTGGCCAGATCGGCGGTCAACGGGGTCAGCGCATACGCCTTCTGGCCGAACACCAGCAGGCCGATGCGGTCGCCGTCGCGGCGGTCGAGGAAGTCGGCCAGCACCGCCTTGGCCGCGGTCAGGCGATCCACCACGCGTCCGCCCAGGGTCATGTCCGGCTCGCTCATGCTGCCGGACAGATCCACCGCCAGCATCAACTGCCGCGCCTGTTGCGGCGGCGAGATCGGCTCGCCCAGTTGCAGCGGCCGCGCCGCAGCGGCGCACAGGCAGAACCAGGCCAGCCAGGTCAGCCACAGGCCGACCCGCCACAGGCCGCCGCGCGCGGGCGCAGCCGCCACCGCCTGCAACTGCGCGGCATACGGCACACGCAACGCCGGTGCACTGCCGCGCTGTGCCGGCAGCAGCACACGCGCCAGCAGCGGCAACGGCATCGCCAGCCACATCCACGGCCAGGCGAACCCGGCGAGCAGATCGCTGAGGCTTTGCCAGTGCTGCGAGAGCGTGCCCATCGCCATCATCGCCGGCGCCCGCCCATCAGCTCGAGGAAGCGGCGCCGCGCCAGCGGCAGCAGCGCCTGCAGCTGCGCATGCTCCAGGTCGCGCCGATAGCCGCCATCGAGCAGCACGCGGCCCGGTCCCGCAGAGAAGTCCTGGCGCTTGCCGCCGTCGAGGAAGCGCAGCCATGCTTCGCCCTGCAGCGCGGCGGCGGCCGGGTCGCGCCGACGCGCTGCGCGGCGCAGCAATTCCGACACCGCGGCCACTTGCGCCGGCGCAGCGCCGCTGCCGAGCTCCGCATCGAACTGGCGCTGCCAGCGGCGCCGCCGCGCGCGCCGCCAGGCCCAAAGGCCGAACGCGATGCCCAGCGCCAACAACACCGAGGCGCCCAGCAGCAACCAGCCCGGCGCCGGTGGCCACCAGGCGGGTGCCGGCGGCAGATGCACATCGCGCAGCGGCAGTTGTTGCGGCGTCATCGCGGCGCGCTCGCGCCCGGCGCCGGCAGCAGCCAGGATTCGCTGGCCGCATCGCTGCGCAGCACGCGCACTTGCACGCCGCGGCCGGGCAGTTCGGCGGCCAGCGTTTCCAGCGGCGCGACGAATTGGTGGTGCCAGCGCTGTTGCGCGCTGGCCGCCTGCAAATCGATTTCCACCCGGCGCCCGCCGGCCCAGAACGGCAGCGCCGCGCGCGGCGGCTGCAGTTCCAGCGCGTCGGCCAGCAACAGCAGCACCACGTCGTTGTGCAGCGCCAGCCCGGCCCAGCGCGCCGCCGGAATCGCATGTGCGCTGGCCGGATCGGCCAGCACCAGCAGCCGCGAGCCGGGCCGCAGCAGCTTGGCCGCGTGTTCCAGCGCCACGCCGAGGCCGGCATCGTCCTGCGGCGGCTGCGCATACCAGCGCGCCAGCGCGTCGAGCACGCGCAGGGCGCCGCGCGGCCCGGCCGCCGGCGGCACCGGCGCCTCGCTGCGGCTGCCGCGCAAGGCGGCCAGGCGGTCGCCCTGGCGCTGCGCGGTCCACGCCGCCACTGCGCCGGCACGCGCGGCCTGCACCGACTTGAAGCGCACGCGGGTGCCGAAATACAGTGCCGGCGCGGTATCGGCCACGATCAGACTGAGCCGTTCGCGCTCGGCCTGGAACAGCTTGGTATGGGTGCGCCCGCTGCGCGCGGTGAGTCGCCAGTCGATATGGCGTACGTCGTCGCCGGCCACGTATTCGCGCGACTCGGCATACTCCATGCCGCGCCCGCGCAACGCCGCCGGCGCGCTGCCGCTGAGGCCATGGCGCCCGCGCCGCGGCGGCGGCACCCGCGCCACGCTCGCGCGCAGCGCCACCAGCTCGGCCAGGGTCGGGCGTACGCCGTCGCCGCCGCTCGCGGTATCGGCATGTGACGTCTGCGGCGGCATCGCCTGTACTGCCATCGTCGCTTACCTCGCCTGCGCCACGCTGCCGCAGACCGTCAGCGCAGCGGCGCGATACGCCGGCGCGCGGTACGGCGGCCGCCCGGATTGGCGCTGCCGCTCGCTCAAGGCGGCGGCACCTTGTCCAACAGCGCCGCGACCAGGCGATCGCCGTCCCAGCCTTCGGCCGTGGCCTCGTAGCTGGGCAGCACGCGATGGCGCAACACGTCCGGCGCGACTGCGCGCACGTCGTCCGGGGTCACGAAGTCGCGTCCCGCCAGCCAAGCGCGCGCGCGCGCGCAGCGCTCCAGTGCGATCGAGCCGCGCGGGCTAGCGCCCCAGGCGATGCGCCGCGCCAATGCCGGGTCGTAGCCGCTGGCGTCGCGCGAGGCCAGCACCAGTTCGATCAGGTAGCGCTCCAGCGGCGGCGCCAGATGCAGCGACAGCACCGCACGCCGCGCGGCGAACACGTCGTCAAGCGGCATCCGCGGCGGCGGCGCCTCGCCATGGTCCAGGGTTTCGCGCGCGCGCTCGCGCGCCAGGCGCAGGATCTCGGCCTCGGCGGCGGCCTCCGGATAGCCGATCCGCACGTGCATCAGGAACCGGTCCAGTTGTGCTTCCGGCAGCGGGAACGTGCCTTCCTGCTCGATCGGGTTCTGCGTGGCCATCACCAGGAACAGCTTCGGCAGCGCATAAGTATGCCGGCCGACCGTGACCTGGCGCTCGCCCATCGCTTCGAGCAGCGCCGACTGCACCTTGGCCGGCGCGCGGTTGATCTCGTCGGCGAGCAGGATCGGATGGAAGATCGGCCCGGGCAGGAACTCGAAGCGGCTTTCCTGCGGCCGCCACACCTCGGTGCCGGTGAGGTCGGCCGGCAACAGGTCCGGGGTGAACTGGACGCGGGCGAAATCCGCTTCCAGCCGCGCGGCCAGCGCGCGGATCGCGGTGGTCTTGGCCAGGCCGGGCGCGCCTTCGACCAGCAGGTGGCCATCGGCGAGCAGCGCGATCAGCAGCCGCTCCACCAGCGCGGCCTGGCCGACAATGGTTTCGGACAGGCCGTCGCGCAGGGCCAGGAAGGCGGCGTGCAGGCGCTGCTGCTCGGACGCGGCGGGAGTGGGGTCGAAGCTGGAGGGCGTGGTGTTCATGTGCCGAGTTTGACCCATCGGCGGTGAAATGGTTCTGCGCGCAGCGCAAGCATCGGCCGCAAATTCAGATTTGCCTCATCCTTCGGCACAAACGAAGATGGGAGAAGCGCATGCTTCTCCCGTCCTGATGCCAGCACCGCCTCGCCTGTGCGCAGGCGCTCGGCACGGCCCGCGCGCGTCAGCCGGCGCTGGGCGCGCGCTTGGCCACGCGCATCACCTTCGGGGTCACGAAGATCAGCAGTTCGGCCTTGCTCTTGCTGCGGCCGCGCTTCTTGAACAGATTGCCCAGGAACGGGATATCGCCCAGGAACGGCACCTTGGAGATGCTGTTGCGGTCGGTGAACTCGTACACGCCGCCGATCACCACGGTCTGGCCGTCGTCCACCAGCACCGCGGTATTGATCTCGCGGCGGTTGATTTCCGGAATGGTGCCGTAGCCTTCGAGCACGCGGTACTGGTCGACTTCGTCCTTCTTCACGTTCATGTTCAGGAACACGCGATTGTCGTCGGTGATGGTCGGGGTGACCTTCAGCTCCAGCAGCACTTCCTTGAACTGCACGTTCGGCGTCGCCGCGGTCCCGCCGGTGCCGCCGGTGATGGTGATGTAGCCGATTTCCTTGCCCTGCTTGATCACCGCCTCGCGCTGGTTGGAGGTGACGATGCGCGGGTTGGAAATGACTTCGCCACGGCCTTCCTCCTGCAGCGCCGACAGTTCCAGATCCAGGTTGAAGTTGGATCCAAGCAGCGTGTAGGCCAGGCTCGGCAGCGTCGGCGTACTGGTGAAGGTGTTGCCACCCAGATTGACATTGAGACCGCGCGTGGCCGCGACGTTGCCACCGGTCGCGCCGCTGCCGATGGTCGCGGTGTTGTCGCCGTAGGTGTGCGCACCGCCGATGCCGAACCTGGCGCCCAGGTCGCGGGCGAAGGTATCGGTGGCAATGACGATGCGGCCCTCGATCAGCACCTGGTCGACCGGACGGTCGATCACGTTGATCAGCTCGCGCATCTGCGCGATCTTCTTCGGGATGTCGCTGATCATCAGCGTGTTGGTGCGCTCGTCGGCGACGATGCGCCCGCGCGGCGACAGGAAGCCGTTGTCGGTCTGGCCGCTGCCACCACCGCCACCGCTGCCGCCGCCGGAGCCGCCGCCGATGCCCTTGGCCTCGGTCAGCGCTTTGAAGATCGTGGAGGCGCTGTGGTAGTTGATCTGGATGTAGTCGGTGGTCAGGTCCTCGCGGTTCTCGATCGCGATCCGCGCGTCTTCCTTGTCCTGCTCGAACTTGGCCAGTTCCTGCTGCGGCGCGACCCAGACCACGGCGCCGTCGCGGCGCTTGTCCAAGCCCTTGGCGCGCAGCACGATGTCCAGCGCCTGGTCCCACGGCACGTTGACCAGGCGCAGGGTGACATTGCCCTGCACGGTGTCGGAGGCGACGATGTTGAGGTTGGATTCCTCGGCGATCAGCTGCAGCACGGTGCGCACCGGCACGTCCTGAAAGTTGAACGTCACCGGGCGGCCGCTGTAGCCGCGCGCGGCGACCTGCGCCGCCGCCTGGCCGACCGTACTCGCGCTGACCGCACCCACCGCCGGCGCCGAGGTCCGCGGCGCGATCTCCACCACGTAGTCGTTGCCCGACTGGTAGGCCATCGACTCGAATGGGCCATTGGTGCTGAGCACCAGCTGCGCGCCACCGGCGTAGGGCTTGGCGTCGATGCGCTGCACCGGCGTGGCGAAGTCGGTGACGTTGAGCGGATGCTGCAGCTCCGCCGGCAACGCGGCATTGCCGATATCGACCACCACGGTGTTGCCCTGGGTGCGCAGATCGGGACTGGCGCCGGCGCCGCTGAAGTGCAGGATCAGCCGCCCCGCATCGCCGTCGCCGCGCTTGAAGTCGATCTTCGACACCGTGAGCTTGGCCGGCGCCTGCGCTGCAGCTGCAGCCGCCGTCGGCGTCGGCGTCGCCGCCAGCGCCGCGCCCATCACCGCCGAACTCCCCAGCAGCGTCGCCAACCCCAATGCGCGTAGCCGCACCGTCGCGCCGCGCCGGATGGGGCGCAGGCTCAGGGCTTTGGAAAAAGTCATCGTGCTATCCCCATAATCAATCATTGATCGTCCAGCGCCACGGCGGCCGGACGTTCCAGCCAACCGCCAGCGCCATCCGGCACCAGTTCAATCAAATCGATGCGGTCCTCGTGCACCCCGGTCACGCGGCCATCGCTTTGCCCCATGTAGATGCCGGGGCGGACCCGATAGGTCACCTTGTCTGGCGCCATCACCAGCGCCACCAGGCCACCGCCGTTGCCCAGCGTGCCGACCATCTTCAGGCCGTCCAGCGGGAACTGCTCGAGCGGTTCCTTGCGCCGGTTCGGGTCCGGGCGCAGGCCGTTGTTGCCGTCTGGACTCGTCCAGGCATCGCTGAACGGATCGCGCAGGCCCTGCGCCGCATATTCGAAGGTCTCGAACTGCTGCATCACCGGCAGCGGCTCCAGCGGCTGCGCCGGCCGCGCACGCACCTCCTTGACCCAGTTTTCCAGGTTCGGCGCATCGCCCGGGGAACTGGTCACGCCACGGCCGCAAGCGCCGAGCAGCGCCACCAGCGCCAGCCCGGCCAGGCACTTGAATGCCATGGTCCGCCGCTTCATGCGCCACCGCCTTGCTTGGAACCCTTCTTCGCCGCGGCTGCCTCCTTTTCCTGGTCCGCCATCTCCTTGTCGTCCAGATAGCGATAGGTCTTGACCGTGCCGGACAGTTCCAGCTCGCCGCGCGCGGTGAGTCCGGCCTTCTTATCCTTGGGCTTGAGATTGATGTCATGCATGGTCAGGATCACCACCCGCGGCAGCGACGCCACGCCGCTGACGAAGGCGCCGAATTGGTGGTAGCTGCCGACCATGCGCAGCGCGATCGGCTTCTCCGCGTAGAATTCCTTCGGCGACTCCGGACCGGGCTGGAACAGCTCGTTGGCCAGGCCGCTGGACAACGCGGTCTGCGAGATGTCGATGATCAGGTCCGGCATCTCGGTCTTGCTCGGCAGCTGCCGCAGCATCTGCTGCAGCACCTGCTCCATCTGCGCCAGCTGCTGCTTCAGCGGCTGCAGGTTGACCGCGCGGCTTTGCTCCTTCTCGAACGAGGCGCGCAACTCGGTTTCCTTCTGCTCCAGCGAACCCAGCTCGTCGCGCTTGTCGCTGAGCAGCAGGAACCAGGACATGGCCAGGATGAACAGCGTGAGCAGCACGCAGAAGCCGATCTTGGCCTGCTGCGGCCAGTTGCCGATGTTGTTGAAGTCGAGGTCTTTTACATTGAATTTCTTGCTCATGACGCCGGTCCCTGTTGCGCTGGCGTGGCGGCCGGTGTGGCGGCCGGCGGCGTCGCGGGTGCAGTGGCTGCGTTCGCTGCAGCAGGCACGGCAGCGGCGGGCGGCGCCGGCGTGGCGGCCGCGCCCGGTGCGGCCGCGCCCGGCGCCGATTCGGAGGCGTCGCCCGGAACCGGCAGCTTGACCTTGAGCGTGAACACGTACGGCAGGGCCTTGGCGTCGACGATCGGGCCCTTGGCCTCCTTGTCCTGCGCCTTGGCCTCGATCACCGACAGCTCCGGATTGGTCATCCAGCCCGAGCCTTCGAGGTTGCGCATGTAAGCGCTGACCCGCGCATTGGATTGCGAGCGCCCTTCCAGGGTCAGGATGTCGCCTTCCTGCTTGACCGCGGTCAACACCACGCCGTCGGGGATGGTGCGCACCAGCGAATCGAACAGATGCACCATCTGCGAGCGCTTGGCCTGCAGTTCCTCGATGACCCGCTTGCGCGCCAGCAAGCGCCGTTTCTGTTCGTCGAGCTTGTCGATTTCCTGGTTCTGCGCCTTGACCTTGTCGATCTCGGTCTGCAGATAGGCGTTGCGCTCGTTCTGCCCGGTGATCTGGCGGTCGTAGTAGAACCAGACCAGCAAGGCCAGCAGCACGCCGGCCAGCGCAGCGAAGCCCAGCATCGCGTAGAACTCGCGCTCGCGTTGCTTGCGCCGCTCCGCCCGCCAGGGCAGCAGATTGATTTTTGCCATCAGTCGAAGCTCCTCAGAGCCAGGCCGGTGGCGATCATCAGCGCCGGCGCGTCCTGCGCCAGCGCATGCGCCTGGACCTTCGGCCCCAGGGTCATCTGCGCCAGCGGGTTGGCGACCACGGTCGCCACCCCCAGTTGTTCCTCGACCATCTCCGGCAACCCGGCCAGCGCCGCGCAACCGCCGGCCAGCACGATGTGGTCGACCCGGTTGAATTCGCTGCCGGCGTAGAAGAACTGCAGCAGGCGGCTGATCTGCTGCACCGTCGCCTCCTTGAACGGCTCCAGCACCTCGATCGCGTAGCTTTCCGGCAGCCCGCCCTGGCGCTTGGCCATGCCGGCTTCCTCGTAGGTCAGGCCGTAGCGGCGCATCACTTCGTCGGTCAGCTGCTTGCCGCCGAACACCTGTTCGCGGCTGTACAGGCTGCGCCCGCCGCGCAGCACGTTGAGCGTGGTCATGGTGGCGCCGATATCGACCAGGGCGACCACGCCGTCGGCGGCCACCGGCAACTCGCTGGCAACCATCGCGAACGCGTTCTCGACCGCGAAGGCCTCCACGTCCATGACCTTGGCGATCAAGCCGCCGAGCTCCAGCGCCGACTGGCGCAGCTCGACGTTCTCCGAACGCGACGCGGCCAGCAGCACCTGCACCATCTCCGGATTGTTGGGGATGATCCCCAGCACCTCGAAGTCCAGGTTCACTTCCTCGATCGGATACGGGATGTAGTTGACCGCCTCCAACTCGACCTGCGCTTCCAGTTCGCTCTCGTCCAGTTCGGCCGGCATCGGGATCAGCTTGGTGATCACCGCCGAGCCGGCCACCGCCGCCGCGGCATGCCTGGCGCGGGTACCGGAACGGGTCACGGCGCGGCGGATCGCCTCGCCCACGGCTTCGACCTCGACGATGTTCTTCTCGACCACGGCGTTGGGCGGCAGGGGTTCCACGGCATAGTGCTCTACGCGGAACCGATTGCCGCTACGCGACAGCTGCAACAGTTTGACCGCAGTCGAACTGATATCGACACCGATCAGCGGTTGCTGACTCTTTGGGATAAGCCCCACGGATTTTCCCCTGCCGACGGGCATTTGGACGCCACTGTTGCGCCCGCGCATTAATAATGATTTTTTTGCAATTGGCAACCGCCCTGGCATGGCGTGACCTCTGTCACGGCATGTCCTGCGGCAGCAAACCCGTCGCATCCCCGGAACCGGCCCCAGCCGTTCCCCGGCGTACTCTATACTCTGCGCCCAAGAAATCTGCAATCGGAATCTCTCTCGATGCCCCGTTTTCGTCGTTGGCTGCGCTGGGCGCTGGTCACCTTTTTCGTCCTCGCCCTGATCGGAGCCGCCGCCGCCGGCGGGCTCTATTACGTGGTGTCCTCCAAGCTTCCCGATGTGCAGACGCTGCGCCAGGTGGAGCTGCAGGAGCCGATGTACGTCTATGCCAGCGACGGCAAGCTGATGGCCCTGTTCGGCGAGACCCGGCGCTATCCGATCACCATGAAGGACGTGCCGGAGCGGCTCAAGCAGGCGTTCCTGGCCACCGAGGACGCGCGCTTCTACCAGCACGGCGGAGTCGACTACAAAGGCATCGCCCGCGCGGTTTGGCTGCTGGCCACCACCAGCGACAAGCGCGTGCCGGGCGGCTCGACGATCACCCAGCAGGTCGCCCGCCAGTTCTTCTTGAGCTCTGAATACAGTTATACGCGCAAGCTGGCCGAGATCCTGCTGGCGCGCAAGATCGAGGCCGAGCTGAGCAAGGACGAGATCTTCGAGCTGTATCTCAACAAGAGCTTCTTCGGCAACCGCGCCTACGGCGTCGCCGCCGCGGCCGAGTACTATTACGGCAAGAAGCTCAACGAACTGAGCCTGGACGAGATGGCCTCACTGTCCAGCATCCCCAAGTTCCCGTCCAGCGGCAACCCGATCAGCAACCCCGAGCGCGCCAAGCAGCGCCGCGACAACTACGTGCTCAGCCGCATGGCCGCGCTGGGCTTCGTCAGCCAGGCCGAGGCCGACGCGGCCAAGGCGGTGCCGATGCATGCGACCCCGCACGAGCGCCCGGTCGAGGTCGAGTCGCCCTACGTGGCCGAGCTGGTGCGCCAGGAAATGATCGCGCGCTTCGGCGGCGACGTGCTCGACAAGGGCTACCACGTCACCACCACCATCGATACCGAACTGCAGGCCGCGGCCAACCATGCGGTGCGCCAGGGCCTGGTGATCTACGACCGCCGCCATGGCTGGAACGGCGTGGAGAAGCATTTCGACGTCGCCGCCGATGCCGACGCGGCCGCGCTGGCCAGCCACCTGGCCGGGATCAATGCGCAGGGCGGCATGCTGCCGAGCATCGTCGCCGCCACCGGCAGCGACGGCAGCGCCACCGTGGTGCTGGTCAACAAGACCGAACTGGTGCTGCCGGTCGCGTCCAGCCGCTGGACCGGGCGCAGCCCGGCCACGCTGCTCAAGCGCGGCGACATGGTGCGGATCCAGGCCGGCGACAAGCCGGGCGAGTGGGAAATCACCCAGCTGCCGCGCGGGCAATCGGCGCTGGTCTCGCTGGATGCCAACAACGGCGCGCTGCGCGCCCTGGTCGGCGGCTTCAGCTACGCCGGCAACAAGTTCAACCGCGCCACCCAGGCGCGCCGCCAGCCGGGTTCCAGCTTCAAGCCGTTCCTGTATGCGGCCGCGTTCGAGAAGGGCTTCAACCCGGCCTCGATCGTGCTCGACGCGCCGGTGGTGTTCCGCGATCGCCGCGGCAAGACCTGGTCGCCGCAGAACGACGGCGGCGGCTTCAAGGGGCCGATGCGCCTGCGCGAGGCGCTGGTGCAGTCGCGCAACCTGGTATCGGTGCGCCTGCTCGACAGCATCGGCGTGGACTTCGCACGCAAGTACATCAGCCAGTTCGGCTTCCAGGAGGCCGAACTGCCGCCCAACCTGTCGATGTCGCTGGGCACCGCGTCGCTGACCCCGCTGTCGGTGGCGCGCGGCTATGCGGTGTTCGCCAATGGCGGCTCGCGGGTGGACACCTGGATCATCGACAAGGTCACCGACCGCGACGGCAACGTGCTGTTCCAGGAGCACCCGCCCACCGCCTGCCGCAGTTGCGGCAGCGTCGGCGGCAGCGCCACCCCGGCCAGCCAGGTCGTCGACGGCTTCAACTTCGGCAGCGCCGCGCCGCCACCGCCGCCCGCGGCCACCGCCGCCGCGACGCCGCCCCCGGCCGAGACCGCGCCGGCGACCGATCCCGAGGCCAAGGTGGCGCCGCGCGCGATCGACGAGCGCACCGCCTACCAGTTGGTCTCGATGATGCGCGACGTGGTCCAGCGCGGCACCGGCACGGCGGCCAAGGTCCTGGGCCGCGCCGACGTCGGCGGCAAGACCGGTTCCACCAACGACCACCGCGACGCCTGGTTCTCCGGCTTCGGCGGCCCGTATGTGACCACCGTGTGGGTCGGCCGCGACGACTTCCGCTCGCTCGGCTACCGCGAATACGGCGGCAAGGCGGCGCTGCCGATCTGGATCGAGTACATGCGCGTGGCGCTGAAGAACAAGCCGATCGCCAGCAACGATCCGCCGGCCGGCATGGTCCAGGCCACGCTCAACGGCGCCACCGAATGGGTCAAGGTCGAGGACATGGACCGCATCCAGGAGTTCGACTACGGCCAGCAGGACCAGAAGACCGACGACGCGGCGTTCGACATTTTCTGACCGACGCTCGGGACTCGGGACCGGGGACTCGGGACTCGGCGGGTCCTGGGGCCGAGGCGGCGATGGCTGGCGGACGCTGCGTCGCCTGACGATTCGATCGGAATGCAGCCTCGCCCGGCGCGTGACAGCGCTGCATGCCGGCGTCACCGCGCTGTTGTACAGTCGGGGCAGGCTTTGACGGAGGCGGCCCCATGCACCACGCTCGGCAACATGCCCAGACGCGCACGCACGAACGCCGCCGCCGGCTGGCCCACGAAGCCGCCCGGCTGATGGCCGAAGGCGGCATCCGCGACTTCCACCAGGCCAAGCTGAAGGCCGCAGAGCGGCTCGGCATCCATGACGACGCCTCGCTGCCGCGCAACCGCGAGATCGAGGATGCGCTGCGTGAATACCAGCGCCTGTTCGCCGGACCCGACCACGCCGGCGGCCTGCGCCTGCGCCGCGAGGCCGCGTTGCGCGCGATGGACTTTCTGCGCTGCTTCGCGCCGCGCCTGGTCGGCGCGGTGCACGACGGCACCGCCGATGCCAACAGCCCGGTGCAACTGCACCTGCACAGCGACGACGCCGACGCGGTCGCGCGTTTCCTCGAGGAACACCGGGTCCCGGCCGAATCGCGCACGCGCCGGCTGCGCCTGGACCGCGAACGCAGCCAGGACTTCCCGGTGTGGCTGTTCGCCGCCGAAGAGCTGGCCTTCGACCTGACCGTGCTGCCCTACGATGCGCTGCGCCAGGCGCCGCTGTCGCAGATCGACGAGAAGCCGATGCGGCGCGCCTCGGAAAACCAGTTGCGGCAGTTGCTGACCGAGCAGGACATCGCCGACGACCTGCAACGCCGCTGAGCGTCGCGCGCGCCGCGCCCCATTGCCAATCTCTCCTTTCACCAACGCCCCCCCGCGGCATGCCTGCCATTGCGCCCGATGCCATCGTCCTTGAGGCCTTCTACGCACTGCTGGAACTCGACGGCACCACGCGCATGCACGATGCCGACAGCCAGGCGCTGGTGGCGCAGATCGACGTGCCGGTCGCGCATTCGCGCAACCCGAGCCAGATCCTGCCAGTCGACGCTGCCCACTGCGGGAGCGACGTCGGCGGAAACGGCGCCGGGCGGCCTCGGGCCATCCGCAATCGCCCCCATATTGCGCCCAGCGCGTTGGCCGTGATTCCCTGTAGGAGCAACTTCAGCCGCGACAGGCCTTACCGATGGATCCTGTCGCGGCTGAAGCCGCTCCTACAGGTTCCTCGATCGGCTGGAAGAAGATCCGACCGGCTTGGCGACGGCTGTCGCTTCCCGGCTACGCCCGGGCATGGCCGCATGCCATGCGTGGGCAAGCGGTGCGTCACCACGCCAGCGCCGTTTCCGGCAAACTTGGCATCCACTTTTCCGCATCGCCGAACGAGCCGCCATGATCCAGCACGACCCCAGCGCCCTGTACGCCGCGCATCTGCGCACGCTGGCGCAACGCGCCGACACCGCGCTGGCGCGCGGCGGCTTCGAGCATCTGCTCGTACCCAGCGGCAGCCTGCACTACCAACTGTTCGACGATCGCGATTACCCCTATGCGGTGAATCCGCAGTTCAAGGCCTGGCTACCGCTGACCCGGGTGCCGAATAGCTGGCTGGTGTACACCCCGGGGCGCCGCCCGCAACTGATCTTCCACCAGCCGCGCGACTACTGGCACGTGGTGCCGGCCGCACCCAACGGCTGGTGGGTCGAGCATTGCGACATCCACATCATCCGCACGCCGGAACACGCGCTGGCGCTGCTCCCGGGGCCGGCCGCGCGCTGCGCGATCCTCGGCGAAGCGCAGAGCGCGCTGGGCGACTACGTGCCGAACAATCCCGAAGCGGTGGTGCAGTACCTGGAATATCACCGCGCCTACAAGACCGCCTACGAACTGGCGCTCATGCGCCAGGCGCAGCACCTGGCAGTGCGCGGCCACCGCGCCGCCGAAGCCGCGTTCCGCGACGGCCGCAGCGAGTTCGAGATCCACATGGCGTATTGCAGTGCGGTCGGCCAGGACGCCAACGAACTGCCGTACGGCAACATCATTGCGCTGAACGCGCACGGCGCGGTGTTGCACTACACCGAACTGGAGCGCCAGGCACCGGCGCAGCGGCGCAGTTTCCTGATCGATGCCGGCGCTTCCGCGCACGGCTATGCCAGCGACATCACCCGCAGCTACGCCGCCGACACCGGCAGCGAGTTCCAGTCGCTGATCGACGCCATCGACGCCGCGCAGATCCGCATGGGCGACAGCGTGCGCGCCGGCGTGGACTACACGCAGCTGCACCTCGACGCGCACCTGGCGCTGATGGGCGTGCTCAAGGACTTCGGCGTGATCACCGTGTCGCCGGAAGCCGCGCTGGCCACCGGCGTCAGCGCCGCGTTCTTCCCGCACGGCCTCGGCCATCCGATCGGCCTGCAGGTGCACGACGTGGCCGGCTTCGCCGCCAACGACCGCGGCGGCCGCATCGAGCGCCCCGCCGGCCATCCCTACCTGCGCATGACCCGCGTGCTCGAACCGGGCATGGTGGTGACGATCGAACCGGGCGTGTACTTCATCGACATGCTGCTGGACGAAGTGAAGACGTCCGGCCACGCCGCCAGCATCGACTGGGAGCGCGTGGCGCAGTTCAAGCCCTACGGCGGCATCCGCATCGAGGACGAAGTGGCCTGCACCGAGGGCGATCCGGAGAACCTTACCCGGCCGGCGTTTGCGGCGTTGGCGGCCTGACGGCCGCCGGGAACGGGGAATGGAGGAAGCGCTGGGAATCGGAAATCGCAGGAGCAAAAGCAAGAGCGATCATCCGAGGTTCTCGCTTGCGGCCGCCCATCTCACACGCGACCTACCACTTTTCCGATTCCCTAGTCCCCATTCCCGGCCATTAGCCCCTCGATCTCCTCCGCGCTGCGCTCCAGCGCCGCGGTCAGCACGCGGTGGCCGGCGTCGGTGATCAGCACGTCGTCCTCGGTGCGGATACCGATGCCGCGCCACTTCGCGTGGACGGCCTTGTCGTCGGGCGCGATGTACAGGCCCGGCTCGATGGTGAAGACCATGCCCGGCTCCAGCAGACGCGACGCGCCGGCCAGCTTGTAGTCGCCGACGTCGTGCACGTCCAGGCCGAGCCAGTGCCCGGTCTTGTGCCGGTAGAAGCGCTGGTAGCCATCGGCCAGGTTCTGTTCCAGCGTGCCCTTGAGCAGGCCCAGCCGCAGCAAGCCTTCGGTGAGGGTCTGCACCGCCGCCAGGTGCCCGGCCTCGTAGGCAACGCCCGGCCGCGCCTGCGCCAGCGCCGCCGCATGCGCCGCGCCGACCAGATCGTGCAGCGCGCGCTGCTCGGCGCTGAAGCGGCCGCTCACCGGGAAGGTCCGGGTGATGTCGGCGGCATAGCCGCGGTACTCGGCGCCGGCGTCGACCAGCACCAGCTCGCCGTCGCGCAGGCGCGCGGCGTTGGCGCGGTAGTGCAGCACGCACGCGTTGGCGCCGCTACCGACGATGCTGCCGTAGGCCGGCCAGGCGTCGCCGGCGCGAAACTCGCGTTCTGTCTCGGCCTGCAACTGGTATTCGTGGATGCCCGGCCGCGCCAGCCGCATCGCCGCGCGATGCGCGGCCACGCTGAGGTCGGCGGCGACCTGCATCAGCGCGATCTCGTCGCGCGACTTGAACAGGCGCTGCTCATGCAGCAGATGGCCCAGTTCCAGGAACTCGTGCGGCGGCTGCGCGCCATGCCGCACCTGGGCGCGCACCCGATTGACCCAGCCGATCAGCTTGAGGTCGAAATCGACATCGCGGCCGAAGTGGTAGTACACCCGCGAGCGGCCTTCCAGCAGGCCCGGCAGGATCTCGTCGAGGTCCTCGATCGGATACGCATCGTCCATGCCGTAGCGTTGCACCGCGCCTTCCTGGCCGGCGCGCGGGCCGTCCCAGGCCTCGCGCTCGGGATCGCGCTCGCGGCAGAACAGCAGCGTCTCGCCGTGCTTGCGGCCCGGCACCAACACCAGCACCGCTTCCGGCTCGGGGAAACCGCACAGGTACCAGAAGTCCGAATCCTGCCGGTACGGGTAATGCGTGTCGTGGCTGCGCACCCGCTCCGGTGCGCTCGGCAGCACCAGGATGGCGTGGTCGCCGGCCATGTCCATCAACTGTTTGCGCCGACGCGCGTATTCGCCCGCGCCGATACCGGTGAGCCGCTTCATCAGTTCAGGCGTTGCCGGTGGCGCGGGCCGAGCACGCAATCGCTGTGCAGTAGCAAGGCCGCCACGCGCACGAACTCCTCGATCTCGGCCAGCGCGTCCTCGTCCTCGTCGCCGCTGTCGAAATCGTCGGTGCTGGCCTGGGCCAGCCGCGCCAGATCCTGCAGCGACTCTTCACCCTCTTCCGACAACGGCGGCTTGGCGCCGGCAGCCAGGCCGAAGCCGCCGAGAAAGCCGCGGCACCAGTCGAACAGGGCGTCGGCGCGCTCGGACAGCGGCGCGCCGGCATCGGCCAGCACCAGGTCGAAGGCGAAGTCGCGGTCCTCCAGCTGCGCGGCGCTGGCCTCGCGCAGCCGGTCCAGCACGTCGCCGCGGCGCGGCATGGCGATGCCGGCATCGGCCAGCACTGCCGCCGGCCACGCCGCCAGGTTGGCGCCGCCGCCGGCCAGCCAGCCGCACAACGCACCGTGGAGTTCGGCCGCCGACGCGGCCAGGCCCAGTTGCTGGCTGGCTTGGGTGACGTCGTCGGCGCTGGGAAGTTCGATCATGGACGCAAGGCCTGGTGTGCGCTCGCCACGGGAGTCGGGGCCAGCGGCGGAGCGGGACTGTGCAGTGTAGCAATCCGCATGTGCCGCGCTGCTTGTGAAGGCTTCCGGCAGGCGCCTACACTCCACCACCCCTTCCCTGACCGAAGCCCTGTTCCCGCCATGTCGATCGAGCACGTCGCTGCGGGAATTGCCAGCCATGCCGGCACGGACTGGCGCTGGGGCTGGGCCGCCGCCGCCGTGGTCCTGGCGGTGGCCACGGCCGTGGCCGCGCTGCAGGCGCTGCACTGGCGGCGGCGCATGCAACAGCAGTTGCAGCGCCAGCAGCAGCTGCAGCAGCGCGACCGCCACCTGAAACTGGCGCTGTGGGCCTCCGGCGAGCACTTCTGGGACTACGACCTGCAGCAGCGCAAGCTACGCCGCATGCGCGCCGACGAAGCGGCGCCGCATGCGCAGGAGATCACCATGGTGATCCGCGAGGACGACCCGCTGCGGATCCACCCCGACGACGTGCCGCAGGCCGAGCGCGCGCTGCGCGAGCACCTGCGGGGACTGACCCCGGTGTATGTGGCCGAGTACCGGGTGGACCTGGCCGGTGACGGCGTGTGGCTGTGGGCGCGGGTGCGCGGCCGCGTGGTCGACTACAGCGCCGACGGCAAGCCGCGCCGGCTCGCCGGCACCGCGCGCGACATCACCTCGCACCGCCAGGCCGACCTGGAGCGGCGCATCGCCAGCGAGGTGCTGCGCAGCATGAGCGAGGCGGTCGCGGTGCTGGACGAAGACTTCCGCTTCATCTCGGTCAACCCGGCATTCACCCGCATCACCGGCTACAGCGAACGTGAAGTGCTCGGCCAGCCGATGACGCTGCTCGACCACGCGCCCGAGACCCCGGCGCCGCCGTCGCACGACCGCGGCCGGCCCTGGCGCGGCGAAGCCTGGAAGCGGCGCAAGGACGGCCTGGAGATCCTCTGCCACGTGCGCCGCAACACGGTCGTCGATGCCGACCGCCGGCACAGCTTCCACGTGGTGGTGCTGGAAGACATCACCGACCAGAAGCGCGCCGAGCAGGAACTGCGCTACCTGGCCAACTACGACACGCTGACCAGCCTGCCCAACCGCGCGCTGCTGTCCGAACGGCTGGCGCGCGCGATCGTGCGTGCGCGGCGCCAGGGCACTGCGGTGGCGGTGCTGTTCCTGGACCTGGACCGGTTCAAGGACATCAACGATTCGCTCGGCCATGCGGTCGGCGACCGGGTGCTGCGCGCGGTCGCCGAACGCCTGCAGCAGGCGGTGGGGCCGCAGCACACGGTCGCACGCCTGGCCGGCGACGAATTCACCGTGGTGGTGGAGGACATCGCCGACCAGGCCGAGGCCGAAGCCGTCGCCGCGCGCGTGCTGGCCGCGTTCGATGCGCCGCTGCAACTGGAGGATGGCCGCGAAGTGGCGATCTCCTCCTCGATCGGCATCTCGCTGTTCCCGCAGCATGCGTTGCTGCCCAGCGAACTGCTCAAGCACGCCGACACCGCGATGTACCAGGCCAAGGGCGCCGGGCGCCGCAACGCGCAGGTGTATTCGGCGCGCATGGACCAGGCCACCCGCCACCGCGCCACGCTGGCCAGTACCCTGCGCAAGATCCCGCTCGACCAGGAACTGAAGCTGGTCTACCAGCCGCGCTATTCGCTGCGCGAGCAGCGCGTGGTCGGCGTGGAAGCGCTGCTGCGCTGGCACAGCGCCGATTTCGGCACGGTCTCGCCGAGCCAGTTCATCCCCCTGGCCGAGGAGACCGGGTTGATCCTGGAGATCGGCGAGTGGGTGCTGCGCCAGGCCTGCACCACGCTACGCGGCTGGCGCGAACTGGGCCTGACCGCGTTGTGCATGTCGGTGAACGTGTCGGCGATCCAGCTCGAGCGCGGCGACCTGCCGGCGCTGATGGCGCGGATCCTGGACGAGACCGGGGTCCCGGCCGCCAACGTCGAACTGGAACTCACCGAAAGCGTGGTGATGTCGCAGGTCGGCAAGAACGCGGCCACCCTGCACGCCTGCCGAGCCCTTGGCCTGGCCCTGGCGATCGACGACTTCGGCACCGGCTATTCGTCACTGGCCTACCTGAAGCGCTTGCCGATCAACACCTTGAAGATCGACCAGGAGTTCATCAGCGACCTGACCCGCGATCCGGACGACGAGGCGATCACCAGCACCATCATCGCAATGGGCCACTCGCTGGCGCTGAACGTGGTCGCCGAAGGCGTGGAGCAGCCCGGCCAGCTGGCGTTCCTGCGCCAGCACGGCTGCGACGAGATCCAGGGCCACCTGGTCGCACCGGCACTGGAACCGGAGGCCTGCCTGCAGTTGCTGCGGCAGCCGTTGCTGCTGCCCGCCTGAGCGGCGGCCGTCGCGGCGTCTGCCGGCGTCTTGACCGCCACTCCGACGCATGCCTATCGTGGGCGCCATGGACAGCCCCGACGCCCTCGCCCAGCTCCGCACCCTCGCCGCACGCGTGGAAACGCTGGTCGAGCGCTGCCAGCGCCTCACCGACGAAAACCGCAGCCTGCGCCAGCAGCAGGAGCAGTTGATCGGCGAGCGCTCGCAGCTGCTGACCAAGAACGAGCAGGCGCGCTCGCGCGTCGAAGCGATGATCACCCGGCTCAAGTCGTTGGAGCAGCACACGTGAGCGAACCGGTCAGCGTCCGCATCCTCGATCGCGAATACACCGTCGGCGTCGAAGCCGAAGAGCGCGACAGCCTGCTCGCCGCCGCGCGCCTGCTCGACGCGAAGATGCGCGAGGTGCGCGGCAGCAACCGCATGGCCGCGGTGGACCGGGTCGCGGTGCTGGCCGCCTTGAACCTGGCGCACGAACTGCAACAACTGCGCGACGAGCAGGCGCGGCGCGATCATGAGATGGCGCGCACGCTCGCCGATCTCAATCGCCGGCTCGACGGTGTGGTCGATACGGCGCGTTGATATACCCATCGCATTTCCATCATCAACGTGAATTGCCGCGTACTGCGCGACCGACGAACGGACTAGCCAAGCGCGGCGACAGCGCTATACTTCGATTGCGTTCTCTGCTGTAAACGACAGCGTGTGCAAACATTCGCCTTGTCCCTTAATTACGACCACGGGATGGCGACGGAATCGGGTGTGCAGGTCCGCCTCGTAGCGGGAAGCCCGATGGTTCCCCAGCTATCCCACTTGAACCCCGGGTTCAAGGTCGTTTCGCACGCATCGTCATGGCGGAGAATGCAATATCCCGGAAACGGCGCCGCAAGGCGCCGTTTCCTTTTGTGCGGCCACCGCGACGCGCGCCTGAGCGCCCCCCCACCCTGGATACTGGCGCCCGCCAGGCAGACGCCGCATGCCCTGCGCGCCCGGAGCGTCGCCCCCGCTGCCGCCGGGTGCGACGTGCCCGCCAGCAGGCCGCCTGGGCGCATCGCCCACGACCTCATGCTCGCGCCGCCCACGGTATGCGGGCTGGAAGCCGCCGCGCCGATCGCCGCCAACGCAGTCGCCCCGGCAACGCCGCAGTAGTCAGTCCGCGCCCGGGCACCGACAATAGTGCGGTCTCTTCCCACGCCTGTCCGATGACTTCCGACCAACGCGACTCACTGCGCCAGCAACTGCGCGCGCGCCGCCGCGCGCTCTCCGCGACCGAGCGCCTGGCGGCGGCCGATGCGCTGGCGCAGCAGCTGCTGAACTTGCCGTTCGCGCCGCAGCACGGCCACGTCGCCGGCTACTGGGCGATGGACGGGGAGATCGCGCTGCACCGCTGGCAGCTGAGCTTGCCGGCCGGTGTGCAGTACTGCCTGCCGGTGCTCAGCGGCAAGACCCTGCGCTTCGCGCCGTGGCGCCCGGGACAGCCGCTGACCGCCAATCGCTACGGCATTCCCGAACCCGAACTCGCCGCCGCGGCGACGCTGGCGCCGGAGCAGATGGCGCTGGTGGTGGCGCCGCTGGTCGGCTTCGACGCCAGCGGTGGACGCCTGGGCATGGGCGGCGGCTGGTATGATCGCAGCTTCGCGTTTCGCCAGCGGCAAGCGCCTGCGCCCTGGCTGGTCGGCGCCGCGTTCGCGGTGCAACAGGTCGCGGCGCTGCCCGTCGCTGCCTGGGACGTGGCGCTGGACGCGGTCTGCACCGATTCCCTCACCCTCCTGACCGCGACCGATTTCCCCGCATGACGGCACGCAAGCGCTACTGGCTGATGAAGTCCGAACCGGACGTCTTCTCGATCGACGACCTGCGGCGGGTCGGCAGCGAACCCTGGAACGGGGTGCGCAACTACCAGGCGCGCAACTTCATGCGCGACGGCATGCGGGTCGGCGACGGCATCCTGTTCTACCACTCCAATTGCAAACTGCCGGGAATCGTCGGCGTGGCCACGGTGGCCAGCGCCGCATATCCGGACGACACCCAGTTCGACCCCGAATCCGACTACCACGACCCCAAGGCCACCCGCGAACAACCGCGCTGGTACCTGGTGGACGTGGCGTTCGAGCGCAAGCTCGCGCGCACCATCGCGCTGGACGAGATCAAGCAGCACAGCGACGCGCTCGGCGAAGGCTTTGCGCTGACCGCGCGCGGCAACCGCCTGTCGGTGTTCCCGGTCACCGCCGCGCAGTGGAAGCTGCTGTTGGCGCTCGAGTAGCCCGGGTTGGGCGTTGGGGCTTCGTCTCCTGCCCTACCCGCCTGCCGCTTTTCACGAATCCCGTTTTTCAACAGCCGAATGGCTGGTCATCCCCAATCTCGAGTCCAAATCCATGTCCGAAAGCAAACGCCTAGCCGCCGAAAAAGCCATCGAATACGTCGAAGACGGCATGATCGTCGGCGTCGGCACCGGCTCCACCGTGGCGTATTTCATCGACGCGCTGGGCCGCATCGGCCACCGCATCAAGGGCGCGGTCTCCAGCTCCGAGCAGAGCAGCGCCCGCCTGCGCCAGCACGGCATCGAAGTGCTGGAACTGAACCATACCGGCAAGCTGTCGCTGTACGTGGACGGCGCCGACGAGTGCGATCCGAACCGCTGCCTGATCAAGGGCGGCGGCGCCGCGCTGACCCGCGAGAAGATCATCGCCGAGGCAAGCGAACGCTTCGTGTGCATCATCGACCCGAGCAAGCAGGTACAGACGCTGGGCGCCTTCCCGTTGCCGATCGAGGTGATCCCGATGGCGCGCAGCCTGGTCGCACGCGAGATCCTGGCGCGCACCGGCGGCCAGCCGGTCTGGCGCGACGGCGTGGTCACCGACAACGGCAACGTGGTCCTGGACGTGCACCACCTAGCCATCACCGACCCGGTGGCGCTGGAGCGCGACCTCAACCAGATCCCCGGCGTGGTCTGCGTCGGCCTGTTCGCACGCCGCCCAGCCGACGTGGTGATCGTCGGTGGCGAGCCGCCACGCGTGAGCTGACGCGGGACGATGTCCCGGGGTAAATCGATGTCAAGCGATTTGATGCAAAAAGGGCCGATTTTTTAAAAAAAAAGCGGCTTCTTTTGCAGCTCCGGCGCAGCCGCTTTTTTTGTAGGAGGGGCTTCAGCCCCGACGCCTTACCGGTAACGCGTCGGGGCTGAAGCCCCTCCTAAAGAAAACGCAGCATTGCTGCAGACATGGGAAAATCCCGAGTCCCGAGTCCCGAGTCCCGAGTCCCGAGTCCCGAGTCCCGAGTCCCGAGTCCCGAGTCCCGAGTCCCGAGTCCCGAGTCCCGAGTCCCGAGTCCACTATTGACACTCCACGCACCATGCAACAAGGTGCGCGCTATCCCATCTTTCCCGGCAACGCCATGTCCCTGTTCCGCGCCCTGTTCGTCCTCGTCCTGCTGTCCCTCAGCGGCTGCGCCAGCGCCGGCAGCGACTGGGTGGAACTGGCCGGGCACCGTTACCAGGTCGAGCTGGCCCAGGACGACGCGACCCGCGCGCGCGGCCTGATGTTCCGCGACCAGATGGAGCCCGACCACGGCATGCTGTTCATCCACGACCGCGAGGAACCGCAGGCGTACTGGATGAAGAACACCAAGATCGCGCTGGACATCCTGTACTTCGACAGCAAGCGCAAGCTGGTGGCGCAGCAGCGCGACGTGCCGCCTTGCTCGGCCGGCAACGCCTGTCCGCCCTATCCCAGCAACGCGCCGGCGCGCTACGTGCTGGAGCTCAACGCCGGCCAGGCCGCGCAAATCCAGTTGCAGGACGGCGCCGAACTGAGCTTCGGCCCGGGCGTCCCCAAGCCCCGCTGAGCTGCGCCGGCATCGGGAAAACCGCCGCCGCTGTCGCGCTGAACCCGACACCGCTGTCGGGAACCCCCGGACTTGATCGCGTCGCACTTTGCGGCCAGTCTTGGGCCATGGTGGACCGACTGACATTGCCGAGCTGGAATACGCTGGCCGCGCTCGACGACGATGCGCTGCCGCTGCTGGCCACCGCGTTGCTGATCGCCCGCGACGAGTATCCGCAACTGGATGCCGAGCACTACGACACGCTGGCGCAGAACCACGCC
The DNA here is from genome assembly GCF_017301775.1 of Xanthomonas translucens pv. undulosa. Classification (NCBI taxonomy): domain Bacteria; kingdom Pseudomonadati; phylum Pseudomonadota; class Gammaproteobacteria; order Lysobacterales; family Lysobacteraceae; genus Xanthomonas; species Xanthomonas translucens. Next base: position 3,429,168 of record NZ_CP063993.1, on the reverse strand, counting down.
GACCATCTGCGCCACGAAGTGGCGATGATCGAGCCGTGGCCGCTGAAGATGGCCGCGATCAACCGCCACCTGTTCGAAGAACTCGGCTACAGCGGCAACCACGACGAGTACTACGACCCGCGCAACAGCTACATTAACGAGGTGTTCGAGCGCCGCCTGGGCAATCCGATCTCGCTGGCGCTGGTGCAGATGGAAGTGGCCCGGCGGCTGGACATCCCGCTCGACGGCGTGTCTTTCCCCGGCCACTTCCTGGTGCGCCTGCCGGTGGACGACGGCCTGCTGGTGATGGACCCGTTCAACGGCGGCCGCCCGCTGGCGGTGGAGGAACTGCGCGAGCGTGCGCGTCCGCACCTGGGCGGGGAAACGCCAGACGACCGCGCGCTGCTGCAGATCCTGGATCCGGCACCGCACCGCGCGATCCTAACCCGGGTGCTGCGCAACCTGCACGGCGTCTATGCCGAACGCGACGAATGGGACCGCGCCGCGCGCAGCGCCGACCGCGTGCTCAAGCTGATGCCCGACCAGCCGGAAGCCCTGCGCGACCGCGGCCTGGCCTACCTGCAGATGGACTACGTGCCCGGCGCGCGCCGCGACCTGGGCCACTACCTGCAACTGAACCCGGAAGCCAGCGATGTGCTGCCGATCCGCGAACGCCTCGTGGAACTGAGCGCGCGGGCGCAGCGGATGCATTGAGGACTCGGGACTCGGGACTCGGGACTCGGGACTCGGGACTCGGGACTCGGGACTCGGGACTCGGGACTCGGGACTCGGGACTCGGGACTCGGGACGGCAGGATGATGTCCCGGGGTAAATCGCTGTCAAGCGATTTGATGCAAAAAGGGTCGATTTTTTCAAAAAAAGCGGCTTTTTTTGCAGCTCCGGCGCAGCTGCTTTTTCTGTAGGAGGGGCTTCAGCCCCGACGCGTTACCGGTAAGGCGTCGGGGCTGAAGCCCCTCCTACAGAAAAGCAGAAATGCGCCGAACTTGCGAAAATCCCGAATCCCGAATCCCGAATCCCGAATCCCGAATCCCGAATCCCAAGCCCCGAAATCACTCCATCTCCACCATCTCGAAATCGTCCTTGGTCACGCCGCAGTCCGGGCAGGTCCAGGTGTCGGGCACGTCTTCCCAGCGGGTGCCAGGGGCGATGCCTTCTTCCGGCAGACCGTCGATTTCCCTGTAGATGAAGCCGCAGACGACACACATCCAGGCGCGGTAGGTGGTGGCAGTGGCGTCGCTCATTGGATAATCGCAGGTCTACGGGCCGAACGGGACGGCATTGTCCCACCCTCACCCGCGCACCGGAAGGCTCATCCATGAATGCATCATCCCCGCCCCGGGGCATCTACCTGATCACCCCAGACGAGGCAGACGGCGAACGCCTGCTGGCGCGCGTGGCGCCGCTGCTCGGCCACGGCCCGACCTGGCTGCAATACCGCAACAAACGCGCCGACACGGCGCAGCGCCTGGCCCAGGCGACAGCACTGCAGGCGCTGTGCGCGCAGGCCAGAGTGCCGCTGATCGTCAACGACGATGTGGCCCTGGCGCAGGCGGTCGGCGCCGCCGGCGTGCACCTGGGCGAAGACGACGGCGACCTGGCCGCCGCGCGCGCGGCGCTCGGTGCCGATGCGCTGATCGGCGCCTCGTGCTACGACGACCTCACGTTGGCCCGCGCCGCCGCCGCCGCCGGCGCCAGCTATGTCGCGTTCGGCGCGTTCTTCGCCACGCGCAGCAAGCTCACCACGCGCCGCGCCGATCCCGGTCTGCTGCGCGACGCCGCGGCGTTGGGATTGCCACGGGTGGCGATCGGCGGGGTGATGCCCGACAACGGCCACGCCCTGGTCTCCGCCGGCGCCGACCTGCTGGCGGTGATCAGCGGCGTGTTCGATGCGGATGATTCGCGCGCGGCCCTGGCTGCGTACCGCGCCTGTTTCGACTGAGGCACGGTGCCGGGGCGGATGGTTCCCTTCTCCCACCGGGAGAAGGTGGCCCGAAGGGCCGGATGAGCGGACGGGCGCAGCCTCGTGCACCCAAACTCCGCGAGACGCTTCGCGTCGTACCCTCACCCCAACCCCTCTTCCGATGGGAGAGCCCCGTGCCTTGCTCAGAAGTCGTAGCTCAGCGTCACCCGCGCCGAGCGTGGCGCCTGGTAGGCCACCGCCTGATTCCATAGCGGATTGACTTGACCCTGTTTCAATTCGGAAAACGGATAGACGTTGGTCACCATCTGCCGGTTGGTGACGTTGAACTCGTCCAGGCTCAGCGCCAGTTTGCCTTCGGCGAACGTCCGGCTTGTAGGTCAGGCCCAGGTCGAGCTGCGCCATTCAGCCCAGATTGCCGTGCGATCCCGGCGGCGGCGCCTCGCCGCGGCCGGTGGCCGGGTTGTAGAAGAAGTGGGACGGGCCGCCGGTGATACTGGAATTGGCATAGCCAGCCGGGTCGCGGTCGCTGGCATCGTAGTTGCTGCCATAGTAGTAGCCCAGGCACGGCCGTGGTGCGCCGGAGATCAGGCTCAGGCTCAGGTTCGCGGACGTGCCCCATTCCTCGGTCAGCTGGTAGAAGCCGTACGCCTTGAACTGATGGCGGCAGTCGTTGGACTGATTGCCGTTGAAGTTCTCCATCAGCGCCGCGTGGTCCCAGCTCTGCATGGTCGAGGTCGCCGCCTGGCCCTGGTAGCTGCCCAGCGCGCCGCCGGTGCGCCACAGGTCCGAACGCAGCTGGCCTTCGGTGGTGCCGTAGTTGTGCGACCACACATAGCTCATCTTGCTGTACCAGCGGCCGTCGAACGGGCGCCCCGGATTGAATTCCAACGCCGAATAGCGGCGCTTGAATTCGGGGTAGCCGCCCTGCTCGCGGGTCACGGTCAACGCATGCACCTGGCCGTCGGTCCCGATCACCCGGTAGGTATTGGTCTTGCCCGGGTTGACCAGCGCCGCGCTGGCGTTCTTGGTCCAGTCGATGTCCACGCCTGCCGCGGCCACCAGGCCCACGTTGGAGTTGTGGAGGTTGGTGTCGTCGATGCCGTCGTTGAGCCGGCGGTGGGTGCCGCGCACCCCGAACACCCAGTCGTTCGGCAACACCGTGGTGAAGCCGAGGTTGTCGATGCCGGCATCGATGCTGTGCGCGCCGAGCCGCTAGTTGAGGTTGAGGCGCAGATTGTCCTTCTTGTACTGGCGGTCCGGGTCGGTGATCGAAACCACTCTCTGCGTATTGGTGATCCGCGTGCCGCCGGTATAGGCCGGATTCTGGTTGGCGACGCGATCGAGATACGGGCCGTTGGCGGCGTCGTAGCCGATCGCGGTGAGCTTGTTGAGCAGGCGCTCCTTGCCGTACAGCGCGGTCAGGGTGAGGTTGTCGCCGAAATAGCCGGTGTACTTGCCCAGCAACAGGGTCGGGCCGAACGCGTTCTTGGCTTCGCGGCCCACATAGCTGCCGACCTGGCGATTGACGTAGCCGTCGCCATAGATGGTGCCGTTGGTGCGCGCCTTGTCCTGCGCGCCGGTGAATTCGAGCAGGTGGTTGTCGCTGATCCCAGTACACACTGTCCTTGCGGAAATACAGATCGCTTTGCCGGGCGCTGAGGCTGTCCGGCTGGCAGATCATTGCCGCGCCGAAGTGCCACTCGTTGCTGCCGCGCTTGCCGACCTGGCTGATCACGCCGTTGGAACGGCCGTATTGCGCGCCGTAGCCGCCGGTGAAGATTTCCTGCTGGTCGATCGCGCCGTACGGCAGGGTCAGCCCGCCCAGGCTGCTGGCCGGATCGGTGGTGTTGAAGCCGTTGAGGTAATAGGCGTTCTCGCTCGCCGCCGAGCCGCCGAAGCTGGCCAGCGAACCGCCTAACCGACCGTTGTCGTAGCCGCCGCTGTTGGCGACCACGCCCGGCGCCAACAAGGCGATGGCCTCGGCGCTGCGGCCCAGCGGCAGCACCGCCAATTGCTCGGCGGTGATCACGGTGCGGCTGTCGACGCTGGCCACGTTGCTGGCCAACAGGCTGATGTTTTCGCGCGTCTCCACCACCTGGCCGTCGCGCTTGAGCGCGACCGTGTAGGTGCCCAGCGGCAAGTTGCCCTGCGCATAGCGCCCGCGTTCGTCCACCTTGGCCTCACGGCTGAAGCCGCTGGTATTGGTGATCAGCACGCTACTCTCGCCGGCGCCGGGCGGCACGCTGCCGACGATGCTGCCGGTGGTGGACTGCGCATGGCCATTGCCGGCGGCAAGCGCCAACGCGAGCGCCAAGACGCTCTTGCGGATCGTACGGTGCATGCTCTCTCCCCGAAGATGAAGATCGTTGGCAACCAAACAAAAAAATTCAGGCGCGGCGCCAATGGCTGATGGCGCGCCCCGCGCCCCACCCTGTGCAAACTGCGTCCACTGCACGGCCGCTCGCCGTCGGCGATCGGGCCGTACGCCCCTGGACGTTCCGATACTAGGCAGCGGATCACACGACGCAGCCGGTCGCGGCGGGTAGGTGCGCGGCGGGTGGGTAGGTGCGCAACATGGCACGTGCAGGCGGCAGCCGCGACAATAGACGGCATCGCTCCGCGCCCGGCCCATCGGCCCGGCCAACTCGCCAAGGATGTCCACCATGAACCATTCCCGCTCGCATGCCCTCTTCGCCCAGGCGCAGGCGCTGATCCCCGGCGGCGTCAACTCGCCGGTCCGCGCCTTCAAATCGGTGGGCGGCGAACCGTTCTTCGTGCAACGCGCCGACGGCCCCTACCTGTACGACGTGGACGGCAACCGCTACATCGACTACGTCGGCTCGTGGGGGCCGATGATCGCCGGGCACAACCACCCGGCGGTGCGCGAGGCGGTGCAGCGCGCGATCGGCGATGGCCTGTCGTTCGGCGCGCCGTGCGCGGCCGAAGTGACGATGGCCGAAACCATCACCCGCCTGGTGCCCTCGTGCGCGATGGTGCGCATGGTCAACTCCGGTACCGAGGCGACCCTGTCGGCGGTGCGCCTGGCGCGCGGCGCCACCGGGCGCAGCCGCATCGTCAAGTTCGAGGGCTGCTACCACGGCCACGGCGACTCGTTCCTGGTCAAGGCCGGCAGCGGCATGCTGACCCTGGGCGTGCCGACCTCGCCAGGCGTGCCGGCGGGCCTGAGCGAACTCACCGCCACGCTGAGCTACAACGACGTCGACGGCGCTACCGCGCTGTTCGACGCGATCGGCAGCGAGATCGCCGCGGTCATCATCGAGCCGGTGGTCGGCAACGCCAATTGCATCGCGCCGCGCGAAGGCTACCTGCAGCACCTGCGCGCGCTGTGCACGCGGCATGGTGCGCTGCTGATCTTCGACGAGGTGATGACCGGCTTCCGCGTCGCCCTGGGCGGCGCGCAGGCGCATTACGGCGTGGTCCCGGACCTGACCACCTTCGGCAAGATCATCGGCGGCGGCATGCCGGTCGGCGCCTACGGCGGCCGCGCCGACCTGATGCGGCAGATCGCGCCGTCCGGGCCGATCTACCAGGCCGGCACGCTCAGCGGCAATCCGGTGGCGATGGCCGCCGGCCTGGCGATGCTGGAACTGGTGCAGGCGCCGGGCTTCCACCAGCGCCTGGACGCGGCCGCCGCCGCGCTGTGCATCGGGCTGGAGCAGGCCGCCGCCGCCGCCGGCGTGGCGGTCACCACCAACCAGGTCGGGGCGATGTTCGGGCTGTTCTTCACTGCGGAGAAGGTCGAAACCTACGCCCAGGCCACCGCCTGCGACACCGCTGCGTTCAACCGCTTCTTCCACGCCATGCTGGAGCGCGGCGTGTTCCTGGCGCCGTCGGCGTACGAGGCCGGCTTCCTCTCCAGCGCCCACGACCAGGGCGTGCTGGACGCCACGCTGTCCGCGGCGCGCGAGGCGTTCGCGGTGGTCGCCGCCGGCTAAACGGAAACCGGGAACCGGTCGCGGCTTTGCTTTTGTCTCGGCCGTGTCATCAGTTCGACGTGCACGGCCAACGGACGGCCGCAGGGCGGGGGGTCTTGGAATCGGCACGGTGCACACGCTTTCCGCGATCTGCGCGGCAAGCCGGCGCGCGTCCGGCTGCGTACCGTCACCCGAGCCGCCAAAGGGCGCGAGGGCGACCGCTGCAGACATCCATGGCGACATGCTCAAGCCTGTCATGCTGTTGAATCCGCGTTCCCTTGCGACCGTGCACGACAGCCCGGCCGTGCCTGACTGGGTGCTGGCCGACACACTGGCGCCGCCGCGCTCGCGCGTGGCCACGGTGCCGCGCGACGCCTTGCTGCAGCACCTGGACCGCGCCGCCGAGCTGCCGCTGACCCTGCTGCTGGCGCCGCCCGGTTTCGGCAAGACCACCTTGCCAGTAAGCTCGACGAGGTGGTGACACGGTTGGTCGAACATGCCGGCGGCCAGCTGCACCTGCTGCTGGCGACACGGCTGGACCTGCTCGACCATATCGACCGCATCGCGCTGATACTGCACGACCGCGGCGAATCCGCCGCCGCCCGGCCCTATATGCGTCACGCGCTGCAGCACGTGGTCAGCACCCAGGCCTGGCAATGCGTGCTGGAACTGGGCGTACCGGGCAAGGCGCTGCTGCGCATGGCGCGCCAGCGCGATCGGCAGGCGGCGCCGAACACCACGCTGGCGATGACCATCCAGGCGCTGCTCGACAAGCTGCGCCACGACCAGGACAGCGGCGCCGACCTGTTCAGCGAACGCGAAGTGCTGGCGCTGCTCGCGCAGGGCGACGCCAACAAGCAGATCGCGCGGTGCCTGGCGCTGTCGGAAAACACGGTCAAGTTCCACTTGAAGAATCTGTACCGCAAGCTGGAAGCCGGCACCCGCGAGGCGGCGCTGGCCAGCGCGCTGCAACGCGGATTGCTGCAGCGCGCGGCGCCGCCGGATTGCGCACTGGAGTGAGCGTGGCGAATCGCCGTCGCAGTCCTGTAGGAGCGACTTCAGTCGCGACATGGCCTTGCCGGAGAGTGCCTGTCGCGGCTGAAGCCGCTCCTTGTATCTGGACATAGGGCCCCTACGGCGTTATGTCTTCCGACTGATCATCGGAGGAGGTGCCGGAAGTCCAGTCGCTCCTGAAGCTTCGAGCTTGTGCTGTAGATCGGCTCCCGCCCTCCGTTTGCTGGCCCACGATGTCCGTACGGTATCCAGAGTCCGCCGCTGGCGTGAACTCGCATCCACAAGGCAGGACCGGGCGCAGCGATGATCGTGTTCACCCCACGATGGAGGAATCGCTCATGTCCCCAGTCGTCGGCATCGACGTCGCCAAACGCAGTTTCGACCTGGCTATCGACCTGGCCAACAGCAAGTACCGCACCAAGGCCAAGCTCCCCAACGATCCGAAGGGCTTTCAGATCCTGCAGACGTGGCTGCAAACCCATGCGCAGGCGGACAGCTGGATCGTGATGGAAGCCACCGGCACCTACCACGAGGCCCTGGCCGAGTTCGTGTATGGGTTGGGATACCGCGTGTGCGTGCTCAATCCGGCGCAGATGGCGCTGTATGCACGCAGCCAGCTAACCCGGGTCAAGACCGACCGCAGCGATGCCAAGCTGATCGCCAGCTACGGCCAGCGCCATGCGGCCCAGCTGCGGCCCTGGCAGCCCGATCCGCCGGCGCTCAAGCGGCTCAAGGCGCTGGTGCGGCGCCGGGACGACCTGTTGCAGATGCTGCAGATGGAGCGCAACCGCTTAGACGTCGCAGCACTGGTGGTGCGCGACTCGCTCCTGGAGAACATCGGCCAGTTGCAGGCGCGCATCGCGCAGATCGAACGGGCCATCGACGACCAGATCGATCAGGACCCCACCTTGCGTGGGCAGCGCGAACTGCTGGTGAGCATCGACGGGATCGCCGGCACCAGCGCGGCGTTGATGCTGGCGGAACTGGGCAATGTGGAGCGCTTCGCCCATGCCTCGGCAGTGACCGCCTTTGCCGGGCTCAACCCCCGGCTGCAGGAGTCCGGCAAGCGTCAGGGCCAGGTCTGCATCTCCCGCACCGGCTCCCCGCGCCTGCGCGCCGGCCTGTTCCTGCCGGCCTTGGTCGCCATGACCCACAACCCAGTCGTCCGTGCGCTGAAGCAGCGCATGCGCGAGCGTGGCAAGGCCAACAAGCAGATCATCTGCGCCGCCATGCGCAAGCTGCTGCACATCGCCTACGGCGTGCTCAAATCACGCACGCCCTTCGATCCTCAAAAGACCCTTGTCTGTTAGGGAGGAAGACGGTATCTACAGCTGGGTTCGGCACTGAAGCAAGCCGAAGCCTGCGGCGGGATCATGTTCGGAAGCATCCGCAGCACGATGCGGCACGACTCAGCCGAACACGAACTTGCCCTTCATCATCGCCCAGTGTCCGGGGAACGAGCAGAAGAACGTGTAGTCGGCGCCCTTGCTCAGCTTGGCGGTGGAGAACGTGACCATGTCCGATTGCCCGGCACCGATCACCTTGGTGGGCGCGATGATCCGCGCATCGTTCTTGGGCAGGGAGTTGTCAGCCAGGCTGGAACTGGTGCCGGCATTGGCCACCGCCTGGAAATCCGCAGTCTTGGCCAACACCCAGTTGTGGCCCATCACCGCAGCAGTCAGCTTGCCGCTGTGCTTGCGAGTCCTGAGAAACATGCGGCGCGAACACGATAGCTGCTGCATCGCGGACTGCTTAGAAGACATGGCGAAAATCACGGGCGCACGGCGACCACTTCGATCTCGATGCGGTACGGCGGATTGCCCAGCGCAGCGATCTGGAACGCCGAGCGCGACGGCAGATTGGGCTGCGCGGGCGTGCCGAAGAACTGCCGGTAACCCTCCATGAACCCGGCGAAATCCATCTTCCCGCCCAGCGCCGGACCGCCGACCAGGAACGCCGGCATCTTGACCACGTCGCGCATGCCCAGGCCCATGCCTTGCAGCTGCGCCTGGATCTGCAATAGCACGCTCACCGTCTGCGCCTTGGTGTCGCCGTAGGCGGCAGGCGAATCCTTCGGCGTGTTCGCATCGATCGGCCGCGGCACCGCGCCGCTGAGATAGACCGTGGTCTTGCCCGCCGGGATCTCCACCGCCGCGGAAATCGGGAAATCGCTGTTGGGAATCTTGTGGCGCACGACTTCGGCGGCGCCGGCCAGGGCGGGCACCCACACCGCGGCGCACAGGCCGGCACGGAGCGAGCGGGAAACGAACGAACGGCGCATACAGCACTCCTCGCGATTGAAAAGGGAATGAAACCGGTCATTGCTCAGTGCCGCAGCGTGCGCACCTCGTCGGCGCTGAGCGTGCCGGGATAGTCGTTGCCGAACTGGCTGCGCACGTAGTGCACGACCTCGGCGACCTGCTGGTCGTTGAGCATGCCGGCGAAACCGGGCATGCCGCCACGGCCGTCGAGCACTATCATCGCCACGTACGGCGCCGCGGCCAGCTTGGGGTTGCCGGCTAGCGCCGGATACTCGCCGCCGCCGCGCGCGCCGTGCCCGCCGGGCATGTGGCAGCTCTGGCAGATCGCCGCGTACACCGTGGCGCCGGAGGCGGCGGCGAACGCGGCCTGCGGATACAGCGGCGTGGCATCGGAACTCTGCGCCGCGGCCGGACCGATCGCCGGCGGCAGCATCAGCGCCAGCAGCGCGGCGGCGAACGCCGCGGCGAGATGCAGCTGCGTGCCGTATTCCAGCGCCTTGGCCACGCGCTGCGGCGGCGTCATCGAAGTGAAGTCGAACGCCTCCAGCCCCCACACGTAGGCCCCAAGCAACACGCCCTTGCCGGCGCTCTGGAAGCCCGTGCTCGGATAGCTGATCAGGGTGATCGGCAGGTCGGTGTAGCTGATGCCGCCGTAGATCGCCTCGTCCTCTTCCCAGAAGCGGCGCTTGAACTGCAGCCTCACCTTCACCGACGCCGCATACGGCACTTGGCCGATCGCCGCGGCCATCTTCTCGACTACCGCGAGCGGAATGCGGCTGAGGATCGACAGCGGGATCGTGCACACGCACCAATCGGCTTTCGCCAGCTGCTAGGGGCCGTTGCCGTCCTGGTAGGCGACGCTGACCCCGTGCGCGAACGCCTTGCCGATCTGGTCCATGCCGCCGACCGGCTAGAACATCGCGGTCTGCATTTCATAGTTGTTGCCCACCGCCAGCGTGGTCCACAACCGCGAGCGCAGGATGTCCTGGGTACTGAACGGCGTTGAGAACTTCGGCTTGCGCGACAGGCCGCCGCCGGGATATTTGGCGAAGCCGCGGCGCTCGCTGCTCTCGCGGCCTTTGACATAACCGAAGTCCCTGTCCAGCGCGTCCCGGTTGCGCGGCGACTCGAGCGCGCTGCACCTGCGCATCCAGCGCGCCCTGACGAGTGCTCTTGGCCAACAGTTCGGCCACGTCGGCGTCGATGTCGCGGAAGCGCTGCGGCGTGCCGCCGACCCCCTCGCGGCGATGCAGCAACGCGTTGAAGTTGACCTGCACGAACGGTTCCAGCGCCACCCCGAACTGCTTGCAGTAGGACAGCACCGCCTTGTGGTGATGCGGGATGCGCCACGGGCCGGGATTGAGGTACAGGCAAACCGAAACTATCCAGAAACCGACTCAACGCTTCCCGACATAATCCTGCAGCGCAGCCCGCAACCGCCTCAGCCCCTCCCCCATCTCCTGATCGGTGATATTCAACGAAGGCACGAAGCGCAACACATCCGGCCCGGCCTGCAACGTCAACACCCCATGCGCAGCGGCGTGATCGAGGATCGTCCCCACCTGCCCCGCATGCGCCTGATTCAGCACCGCGCCCAGCATCAGGCCACGCCCCCGTACCTGCGAAAACAGCATGAACTCATCGTTGAGCGCGGCCAGCCCCTGCCGCAGCGCCGCCGCCTGCCGCGACACGTTCGCCGCGATCGGCGCCGATGCCAGCTTGCGCAGCGCCACCCGCGCCACCGCCGCGGCCAGCGGATTGCCGCCGAAGGTGCTGCCATGCGCGCCGAACTGCATCGTCTCGGCGACCTTCGGCCCGGCCAGCAGCGCGCCGATCGGGAAACCGCCGCCCAGCGCCTTGGCCAGCGTCACGATGTCCGGCGTCACCTCGTCCTGCCAGTGCGCGAACAGCGTGCCGGTGCGGCCCATGCCGCACTGGATCTCGTCCAGCAGCAACAGCGCACCATGGTGGTCGCACAGCGCGCGCACCTGCGCCAGGAAGCCCGGCGCGGCCGGCATCACCCCGCCCTCGCCCTGCACCGGCTCGAGCATCACCGCGGCCACGTCGCCGGCCGCCATCGCGGTTTCCAACTGCACGATGTCGTTGAAATCCACATAGCGGAAGCCGCCGGGCAACGGCTCGTAGCCTTCCTGGTACTTCGGCTGCGCGGTGGCGGTGACCGCGGCCAGGGTGCGGCCGTGGAAACTGCCGCGGAAGGTGACGATGACCCGCCGGTCCGGCGCACGGCCCTGGCTGGCGGCCCACTTGCGCACCAGCTTGATCGCCGCCTCGTTGGCCTCGCTGCCGGAGTTGCACAGGAACGCCCTGCGCGCGAAGCGCGAGGCGCCGACCAATTCCTCGGCCAGGCGCAGCGGCGGCTCGCTGTAGAACACGTTGCTGGTGTGCCACAGCTTGCCAGCCTGCTCGATCAGCGCCGCCGTCAGCTCCGGATCGTTGTGGCCGAGCCCGCACACGGCGATGCCGGCGGACAGGTCGATGTAGTCGCGGCCTTCGCTGTCCCACACCTTGGCGCCCTGGCCGCGCTCCAGCACCAGCTGGCGCGGGCGGTAGATCGGCAGGTAGTAGTGCTGGCCGAGGGCGAGCAGGTCCGCGGCGGAGGAAGCGGTCATCAAAGGGATTCCTGGGTAGACAGCGCACGAGTATAAGACCGCTGCGCGGCGTGCCGCGCGCGTCCCAGGCATTGCGCGACGGCCGCGGCAACCTGCGGGGTTGCCTCTGTTGGATGTCGCCGGCCTCACCCACTACGAGGGCGTGCGCCCACCCGCAGGCGGGGCGCCGCAAACGACGCGTACCGCGACTGCGCAACACGCGTCGGTTCAGCCGAAAACAGGCCGCCGCGTGCCGTGCATCCGGCGCGCGGCGGCAGCGAATCACCACACGCCGGTGTTCGGCATCGACGCCCACGGCTCCGCCGGGGCCAGCGCCTCGCCCTTCTGCAGCAACTCGATCGAGATCAGATCCGGGCTGCGCACGAAGGCCATGCGCCCGTCGCGCGGCGGACGGTTGATGACGACGCCCTGCGCCTGCAGATGCGCACACAGCGCGTAGATGTCGTCGACCTCGAACGCCAGGTGGCCGAAGTTGCGGGCGCTGCCGTAGTCCTCGTCCGAGCCCCAGTTGTAGGTCAGCTCGACTTCGGCCTGCGGGTTCTCCGGCGCGCCGAAGTACACCAGGGTGAACTTGCCGGCTTCGTTGTCGATGCGCCGGGTCTCGCTCAGGCCCAGACCCTCGGTGAAAAATGTGCTGGTCTTCTCCAGATCGTGAACGCGGATCATGGCGTGCAGGTATTTCATCGCGGCAACTCCAGTGGATGGCGGAAACGGGCAGGACCGCGACGCGCCGCGACACGCGGCCGCGCCGTCCTTGCACAGGCGCACAGGGTAGCGCCCGCGGCGTGCAGGCGCGGGCAAGCCGCGCACGCGGCCATGGGCGGTGCGCCAGCTCAGCGGAAGTAGCAGGCCTTCAACGGCAGCGTGGCCGCGCCGACCGCGCTGGCGTCGGCCATCGCCGCCGCCGGCAGCAACACCGGCAGCGGCCGCGACTGGCCGCGGCGCGGCGGGTCGACGATGCGCAGTCGCGGGATCAGGCGCAGCGCCAAGTCGCGCGGCAGGCGCCCGCCGAACACCACCGCCTGCGGATCGAACACGGCGCTGATCGCCGCGACGATCAACGACAGGCCCGGCACCGCGCGCGCGATCCAGCGCTCGATGGCCGGCCAGGCCGGGTCGTAGGCGGCCACCAGCGCGCTGACGTCGGCCAGCATCACCCCGTCCTCGATCAGCATCTGCCGCAACAGTTCCAGCGTGGCGCGCTCCAGGCCCTGCCCCGGCAACATGCCGGCGAACTCGCCGGCGTTGCCGTGCGCGCCGCGCAGGCAGGTGCCGTCGATCACGATGCCGCCGCCGAGGCCGTAGCTGAAATACAGGTAGGCGAAATCGCGGTACTGCCGGCCGACCCCGAGCAGGCTCTCACCGACCGCGGCGACGCTGCCGTCGTTGTCGACCCAGACCGGCAGGCCCAGCGCCTCGGCCAGCCAGTCGCCGATAGACAGTTCGCCCAGCGCGCGCAGCGGATCGGGCGGATTGATGCGCTTGGCACCCTCGACGAAGAACCCGGTCATCGCCACACCCGCACCCAGCCGTGGCCCGAGTCCGTGTCCGGCCGCGGCCAGCAATGCCGCGCCGGCCTCGCGCAGCTGCGCCAGCAACGCCGCCGGCTCGGTCGAGCGCAGCGGATGCTCGGCACTGGCGCGGACCTGGCCGCTGAAGTCCAGCAGCGCCAGCGACAAGGCATCGGTGGCGATCGAGTAGCCGACGGTATGGCCGTGGGCGGGATTGAGCGCGATCGCCGCACCGGGCTTGCCGCGGCCGCCGTGCGCCAGCGAGGCGCCGATCAGCACCAACCCGCGCTCGGCCAGGCCATCAATCAGGCGCACCGCCGACTGCACGGTCAGCCCGGTGATGCGGCTGAGATCGGCGCGGGTGACGGTGCCGAACAGGCGCAGGCTGTCGAGCATGCACCGCTCGTTGTCGCTGAGATCGGCATGCGTGGCGTGGACGGGGCGGGAAGCGCGCGGCAGCGAGACGGCGACAGGAGCTGGCATGAACAAGAGTCGGACGAAGATCGGAAAAGCATATGGAGCAATGGTAAAATATTTAATTCACCTTTAGTTAGTGCGCTCCAGACCATGCCTCATCGACATCATGGGCGCGTGCAGTGGCCGACGGCCATGGTGGACCGCTGCCCTCCCACCTCACTTCCGCCGCGGCACGTCCCGTAGCCGGCCGCACATCCTGCCGAGCAACACGGTGATTTGCCACGACCGCTGCAGGGAGAATTTCCGCACTGCAGACGGGTTCGGGGCTGGAGTCCTCCTCCAGGCGAGCGCAACACCAAACGCAGCGTCACCGCTGCGACCGGCCCACTGCGCTACCCACTCAATCCAGGAACAGATCCGGCAACAACGGCTGCGTCGGATCCAGCGCGTAGCCGGACAGGTCGATCACGCCGGCCGCGGCCAGCACCTCGTCGTCGATCAGGAACTGCCCATGGAACCCGGCCGCGCTGCGGGTGAGCACCGCATGCGCCGCGTCGGCCATGATCTGCGGACGCCGGCCGTTGCGTGCATCGACGCCCGGGATCATGTTCAGCGCTTCGGTGGCGATCAGCGTGCGCGGCCACAGCGCATTGACCGCCACGCCTTGCGGGCCGAATTCGCCGGCCAGGCCCAGGGTCACCAAGCTCATGCCCATCTTGGCCAGCGTGTAGCCGGTATGCGGCGCCCACCATTTCGGATCCAGCGACGGCGGCGGCGCCAGGCTCAGGATGTGCGGATTGACGCTGCGCAGCAGATGCGGCAGACAAGCCTGCGCGCACAGGAAACTGCCGCGCGCATTGACCTGCTGCATCAGGTCGAAGCGTTTCATCGGCGTGTCCAGCGCGCCCCGCAGCCAGATCGCGCTGGCATTGTTGACCAGGATATCGATGCCGCCGAACGCATCGACCGTCGCCGCCACCGCCGCACGCACCTGTTCTTCCTCGCGGATGTCGCACTTCAGCGCCAGCGCGCGGCCGCCGGCCGCCTCGACCGCCGCCGCCGCGCTGTGGATGGTGCCGGGCAACTTCGGATTGGGTACCGCCGACTTGGCCGCGATCGCCACATTGGCGCCATCGCGCGCCGCCCGCAGCGCGATCGCCAGACCGATCCCGCGCGAGGCGCCGGTGATGAACAGGGTTTTGCCGGTTAGGTTCACGGGACTCGGGACTCGGGACTCGGGACTCGGGACTGACAACAGCTTAGCCCCACTGAGCCGCAGACACCCCAAATCCGCTTTTCCGAGTCCCGAGTCCCGAGTCCCGAGTCCCGAGTGCTGGGTCCCGGCACTCAGGGCTTCGGCCCCTGCCCCTCATTGTCTTCCCACTTGAGCAGGCGCCGGGTCACGAAGCGGTACACCGGCTTGCCGGTGGCGAACCACAGTGCGCGCACCCAGGAGTGGCGCTTGAGCAGGCGCCGTTCGATCGGGGTCAGGGCGTGCAGGCAGTACATGCGCTTGTGCTTGAGCAGGTGGCGCAGGTCCTCGCGCGCCAGCAGCCGCATCCAGCGCGAGCGCGGCGCGCCGCGCACCGCCAGCTGGAAGTCGATCAGCGCCGGGCTGCCGTCCTCCAGCACCAGCCAGTTGGCTTCCTTGGCCAGATCGTTGTGCGCCACGCCGCGCCGGTGCACCTGTTGCAGCAGGCGCCGCGCGGCGCGGAAATAGGCCAGGTCGCCGCGCGGCGGGCGCTGGTACATCGCATCCCCGGCCAGGTAGCTGCGGTCAAGGAAGGTGCCGTCCCAGCCGCGCAGCTGCGGCGTCGCCGCCATGCCGGCCAGCTGCCGCAACGCCAGCGCCTCGCGCCGCGCCAGCCACCAGGCCGGCAGGCGCAGCCACCATGGCGCGGCGGTCAGGTCGCGGCGCACGAACACGCGCTGGCCGTGGCCGTCGGCCTCGCGCACCAGCAGGATGCGGCCGAAGCTGTCGGCCTTGAGGATCTGGGTGGAAGTGGCCGGCGCGCGTGTCATCCGTCCAGTTTAAGCGGAACGCCATCCGCGCCCACTTATACTGCCGGCATGAATGCATCATGGATCGACGCCACGCTGGAGTGGATCGCAGCGCATCCCATCCTGGCCGGTGCGGTCATCTTTGCGATCGCGTTCTGCGACGCGGTGATCGTGCTCGGCACCATCGTGCCGGCGCTGCCGCTGCTGTTCGCGATCGGCGTGCTGATCGGACTCGGCCAGATCTCCGGGCCGTACGCGGTGGTCAGCGCCGCGCTCGGCGCGCTGGCCGGCGACGCGCTGAGCTACTGGGTCGGGCATCGCTGGGGCCACCAGCTGCGCAACTACTGGCCGTTCCGGCGCTACCCGCAGTTGCTCGACCGCGGCGAGACGATGTTCCGCCGCAATGCCTTCAAGAGCATCCTGGTGGCGCGCTACGTCGGTGCGATCCGCCCGTTCGTGCCGGCCGTGGCGGGGATGATGAAGATGCCGCTGCGCCGCTACTTCGTCGCCAGCGGCGTCGCCGCGGTGACCTGGGCGCTGCTGTTCCTGGGCCCGGGCTGGCTGCTCGGCCAGGCCTACGACGCGGTGGCCGCGGTCGCCGGGCGCCTGTTCCTGGTGCTGGGCCTGCTGGTGCTGGCGCTGGGTCTGGTCTGGGCGATCGTGCTGTACGGCTATCGCTGGTCGGCCGGGCACATGGACGCGCTGCTGGCGCGCGGCCTGGACTGGTCGCGCCGGCACCCGGTGCTGGGCCGCTACTCGATCGCCGTCTTCGACCCGCTGCGGCGCGAGTCGGTGCCGCTGGCGATGCTGGCGGTGATGCTGCTGGCGCTGGGCTGGGGCTGGTTCGCGCTGCTGATGGTGGTGGTCGGCCACGGCGAGCCGCTGCGGCTGGACCTGGCGGTGCACGACCTGATGCTGGCGCTGCGCAATCCGCTGGCCGACTACCCGATGACTGCGCTGGCCTCGCTGGGCGACTGGCAGGTGCTGGTGCCGGCCACCGCGCTCGGCCTGGGCTACCTGATCTGGCGCCGGCGCTGGATGGCCGCCGCGCACTGGCTGGCGGCGCTGGCCTTCGGCCTGGCCCTGACCAAGCTGCTCGGCACCACCGTGCACGTGGTACGCCCGCCGGCCGCCAGCAGCGGCTTCGGCTTCCCGTCGGTGGCGGTGACCATGGCCACCATCAGCTTCGGCTTCTTCGCGGTGCTGATCGCGCGCGAGCTGCCCGGGCGCTCGCGGGTGTGGCCGTACCTGCTGTCGGGCGTGGTGGTGACCCTGATCGGCTTCGCGCGCCTGTACCTGGGCGCGCACTGGCTCAGCGACGTGATCGGCGGCATGCTGTTCGGCATCTTCTGGCTGCTGGTGCTGGGCATCGCCTACCGCCGCCGCTTCAACCGCGCGTTCTGGATGAAGCCGCTGGCCTGGCTGTTCTATGGCGGCTTCGTCGCCGCGGCGCTGTGGTACGCGCCGCGCGATCTGGAGCGCAAGCTGGCCAAATTCGAACCGCCGCCGCCGGTGCTGATGGATCTGACCGCCAGCGCGTGGTGGCAGGACGAATGGCGGCTACTGCCGTCGCGGCGCAACGAATTCGACGACGACCAGCGCTGGCCGCTGGACCTGCAGGTGGCCGGGCCGCTGGCGCCGCTGCAGCGCCAGCTCGAAGCCGCCGGCTGGCGCGTGCAACCGCAGGCCGGCTGGCAGCAGGCCCTGCAACTACTCGACTACAAGACCCAGGCCGAACGCGTCCCGGTGCTGCCGGCGACGCTGGACACCCGCGTGGAATCGCTGCTGATGCTGCGCAGCGGCCCACGCCCCGGCGAGTTGTACGCGCTGCGCCTGTGGCCGGCGCCGGCGCGGCTGCAACCGGGCAACGTGCCGCTGTGGCTGGGCAGCGCGCAGAGCCTGCGCTACGAACGCCACGTCAACCTGATCGGCCTGTGGCGCCCGCTGCGCGGCGCCGATCCGGCGCTCAACGCGGTCACCGATGCGCTGCACGCCCTGCCCACGCGCAGGGACATGCATCGTCCCTCGCAGGTGCCGGTGCTGCTGGTGCGCAGCGAGGGCGCGGCGCCGGCAGAAGCTCGGTAACCCATCCGATTCAGCGCTCTACCACAGCATCATTGGGTAGCGAAGCAATGTAGAAGCGGCTTCAGCCGCGACAGGTTTCATCGGTAAAGCCTGTCGCGGCGGGAGCTACTCCTGCTGGTGCTGGATCGTGCATTGAGGCATCCGCAATGGCAGCGTTGCCACGGAGCCGTGGCCGTGAGCGACGGCTCCTGCGACTCCCGATCCTCAGGGAATCCACCCCAGCAACTGCTCCAGCCGCTCGTGCGGATCGTCTTCCTGCAGCAGCGCCAGGCGCTGGCGCTCGTGCAGCGGCAGCAGTTCGGCCAGGCGCCAGCCGACCCAGGCGGCCTGGTCGAGCAGGCGCGGGCCGGCCACCGGAAACACCTCGGCGGCCTGGTCGAGGATGCTGTCCAGCACGACCGACAACAGCGCGTGCTGCGGCTGCAGTTCGTCGTCCTCGTCCGGCTCGCGCCAGTGCACCTCGGCGACCACCAGGCCATTGTCGCGGACCCGGCTGCGCAGCACGTGGAAGCGGCGTTCGCCGCGCAGGCTCAGCACCAGCACGCCGTCGGCGCCGACGTCGAAATCGACGATGCGCGCCTCGGTACCGTACGCGGCCGGCAGCGCCGGCGCGCCGGTCTCGCTGCCTTCCAGGATCAGGCACACGCCGAAGCCGCCGCCGCTGCGGCCACACTCGCGCACCAGGTCCAGGTAGCGGCGTTCGAACACGCGCAGCTTGATCGACGCCCCTGGCAGCAGCACCGCATGCAGGGGGAACAGCGGCAGCGTGCTGCGCTCGTCTTCGCTCATGCGCGCGCTCCACAGTGCGTCATCGCGTTCATTGCAGCGCCGCCAGGAAGCGCCGCGGCGCGCTATCGAAGCCGCCGTTGGACATGAACACCACATGGTCGCCGGCACGCGCCTGCGCCTGCAGCGCCGCCAGCAGCACGTCCACGTCCGCCGCGGCACAGGCCTGGCCGCGCAGCGCGGCGATCACCTTGCCGGCGTCCCAGGCCAGCTCCGGCCGCTGCAGGAACACCACCGCATCGGCGGCGTCCAGCGCCGGCGCCAGCGCGTCGGCATGCGCACCCAGGCGCATCGAATTGCTGCGCGGCTCCATCGCCACCACGATACGCGCCGTACCGACCCTGGCGCGCAGGCCCTCCAGGGTGGTGCGGATCGCAGTGGGGTGATGCGCGAAGTCGTCGTAGACGGTGATGCCCTGCGCCTGACCGAGCACTTCCAGGCGCCGCTTGACGCTGCGGAACTGCGCCAGCGCCGGCATCACCTGCGCCGGCGCCACACCGACCGCATGCGCCGCGGCCAGCGCCGCCAGCGCGTTCATCACGTTGTGCCGGCCGAGCAGCGGCCAGCGCACTTCGCCCAGTTCCTGGCCGTGATGCAGCACCGCGAAATGGCTACCGTCGGCCGCCAGCGGGCGCGCGCTCCATTCGAACGCAGGATCGAAGCCGAAACGCTCCACCGGCGTCCAGCAACCCATCGCCAGCACCTCGCGCAGATGCGCGTCCTCGCCGTTGACGATCAGCCGCCCGCGCCGCGGCACGGTGCGGACCAGGTGATGGAACTGGCGCTGGATCGCGGCCACATCGGGGAAGATGTCGGCGTGGTCGTATTCGAGATTGTTGAGGATTGCCACCAGCGGACGGTAGTGCACGAACTTGCTGCGCTTGTCGAAGAACGCGGTGTCGTACTCGTCGGCTTCGACCACGAACAGTGGCCGCTCGGCCGCGCGCGCAGTGTCCTGCGCAGCAGCGCCGCCAGCGACCGCCTGTGCCGGGCCGCGCGCGCCGCCGGACGCGGACGCCTTGCCGCCCAGACGCGCGGACACGCCGAAATCCTCGGCCACG
Source organism: Xanthomonas translucens pv. undulosa (assembly GCF_017301775.1). Classification (NCBI taxonomy): domain Bacteria; kingdom Pseudomonadati; phylum Pseudomonadota; class Gammaproteobacteria; order Lysobacterales; family Lysobacteraceae; genus Xanthomonas; species Xanthomonas translucens. Next base: position 3,409,546 of record NZ_CP063993.1, on the reverse strand, counting down.
CCGCCGATCAGGAAGCCCGGCTCACGGCCGGCCGCCTGCAGCAGCCAGGTCAGGATGCTGGTGGTGGTGGTCTTACCATGGGTGCCGGCCACCGCCAGCGTGTCGCGCCCGGGCAGCACCCGCTCGCTCAGCCATTGCGCGCCGGAGGTGTAGGCACGACCGGCATCCAGCACCGCCTCGACCGCGGCATTGCCGCGCGACAGCGCATTGCCGACGATCACCTGCGCGCAGTCGGCGCCAATATGCTCGGGCAGGTAGCCCTGCTGCAGCGCGATGCCGAGGTGTTCCAGTTGCGTGGACATCGGCGGGTAAATCGCCTGGTCGCTGCCTTCGACCTCATGGCCGAGTTCGCGCGCCAGCGCGGCGACCCCCCCCATGAACGTACCGGCGATGCCGAGAATGTGGATCTTGCTCATGGGCCGATTGTCGCCGATCCCCCGGCGTGCGCAAACCGGCGCGCAGCGGCGGCCGGCCCGCGGCGCGGTGCCATCGAAGGATGAGCTGCCCTCGTTCCGCCCTTGAAACGGCGACCAAGCCAAATAGGAAATCCCCCACAGACGCTGAAGAAAACTTCCCGATAGGCAAGTCGGGGCCGACATCGAAAATGAACGCGCCAGCCGCAGCATCCCTACGGCCCTACTCCCCAAGAGGCCATTCCCAAGAGAGCTCATGCTGTGGGGCCTTGAACAAGCCCGTTCGCTGGCACCTGACGATTCTCGGCTTGCCGCCGCGTCGCGCGCGGCGGCAGGCGTGGTTTGGCCTTGCCCACCGTGGGCGGCGGATGCGGTCGCATCCTTGCGCAGAACGCGGCTCGCTGCCCGCTTGGCGCGAACGCGCGGAAGGCGGAGTCCGCCACCGACCCGGCAGGCTCAAGCCCTGTAGGCAGTCAGCATGCTTGCCTCACGTCCTTCGCTTTTGCAGGAGCGGTTTCAACCGCGACCAACACGACGACGAAAATGCCGGCTGCGGGTGCGGTCGGGGCCGAAGTCCCTCCCACAAGAGGCCTGGCAACTCCGCGGCGCCGGTGGAACCCTTGTGGGAGCGACTATCAGTGGCGACGAACGCAGCGGCGAGCCTTCCGGCTTCGGGCGTTGTCGCGGCTGAATCCGCTCCTACAGTGCGCCCGGCACGATGCCCGCGAGCCTGCGACGCAGCGCTGCGGAGGGGGCAAGACCATCAACCATCGGTCGCGCCGAGCGCCGTACGAGACGGCCGCTAGGCGCAAGGCCGTCTCAGCGGCCGATCGCCGCCAGGATGCGCGCCAGCACTTCGTCCAGCGAGCCGACGCCGTCCACGCGCGCCAGGGTGCCGCGCTTGTCGTAGAAACCGATCACCGGCGCGGTCGAATCGTTGTACACCTGCAGGCGCTTGCGCACCGACTCGGGATTGTCGTCTTCGCGGCCTTCGGCCTTGGCGCGGCCGGCGATGCGCTCGACCAGCAATTCGGTGGCCACGTCCAGCTGCACCACCGCGTCCAGCGGCTGGCCGATCTTGGCCAGCAGTTCGTCCAGCGCAGAGGCCTGGGCGAGATTGCGCGGATAACCGTCGAGGATGAAACCGTTGGCGACGTCGTCGCGGCCGAGGCGCGATTCGAGCATGCCGAGCAGGATGTCGTCGGAAACCAGGTCGCCGCGCGCCATCACTTCCTTGGCCTGCATGCCGAGCGGAGTGCCGGCGGCGACTTCGGCGCGCAGCAGATCGCCGGTGGAGATGTGCGGGATCTGCAGCTTGTCCTTCAGGCGGGCCGCCTGCGTGCCCTTGCCCGATCCGGGCGGTCCCAACAGAACCAATCGCATCAACCTGACTCCTCGAGGAAATTACCGTGCGCGGCCGGCGGCGTTAGACTCGGGGGCCACGCCTGCGCTGTACCGCAAGGTCCCCAGCTTACCGCATCCGGGCAATGTCCCGGCAATGTCCCCACCCCAGGAGCGAGCCCCGACCATGGCCCAAGGCACCCTGCTGTACGCACAATCCGGCGGCGTCACCGCCGTCATCAACGCCAGCGCCGCCGCCGTGATCGGCGAGGCGCGCGCGCGCAAGGTCAAGGTCCTGGCGGCGCGCAACGGCATTCTCGGCGCGCTGCGCGAGGAACTGATCGACACTTCCAAGGAATCGGCCGCGGCGATCCGCGCGCTGGCGCACACGCCCGGCGGCGCGTTCGGTTCGTGCCGCTACAAGCTCAAGTCGCTGGAGGCCGACCGCGCCAAGTACGAGCGGCTGCTGGAGGTGTTCAAGGCGCACGACGTGCGCTATTTCCTCTACAACGGCGGCAACGACTCGGCCGACACCGCGTGGAAGGTGTCGCAGCTGGCCGACGCCTTCGGCTATCCGCTGCACTGCATCGGCGTGCCCAAGACCATCGACAACGACCTGGCGGTCACCGACACCTGCCCCGGTTTCGGTTCGGCCGCCAAGTACACCGCGGTGTCGGTGCGCGAGGCGGCGCTGGACGTGGCGGCGATGGCCGAGACCTCGACAAAGGTTTTTGTCTACGAGGCGATGGGCCGGCACGCCGGCTGGCTGGCGGCCGCGGCCGGGCTGGCCGCACAGTCGCCCGACGAGGCGCCGCAGATCATCCTGTTCCCCGAACGCGCCTACGACGAAGCCGCGTTCCTGGCGCAGGTGCGCAAGGTGGTGGACAAGGTCGGCTGGTGCGTGGTGGTGGCCAGCGAAGGCATCCAGACCGCCGACGGGCGCTTCGTCGCCGATGCCGGCAGCGGCACCGACGCGTTCGGCCACAGCCAGCTCGGCGGCGTGGCCTCGTACCTGGCCGGCAAGGTCAAGGCCGAACTCGGTTACAAGGTGCACTGGACCCTGCCCGACTACCTGCAGCGCTCGGCCCGCCACATCGCCTCGAAGACCGACTGGGAGCAGGCGCAGGCGGCCGGCAAGGCGGCGGTGCAGTTCGCGCTGAAGGGCATGAACGCGGTGATGCCGGTGATCGTGCGCAGCAGCGATGCGCCCTACCGCTGGAAGATCGAGGCCGCGCCGCTGAGCAAGATCGCCAACCACGAGAAGAAGATGCCGCCGGCGTTCCTGCGCAAGGACGGCTTCGGCATCACCGAGAAGGCACGCCGCTACCTGCAGCCGCTGATCCGCGGCGAAGCCTATCCGCCGTACGACCGCAGCGACGGGCTGACGAAGTACGTGGCGCTGAAGAATGTGGCGGTGAAGAAGAAGCTGCCGGCCTGGGAGGGCTGACGGGCGCAGGACTCGGGACTCGGGACTCGGGACTCGGTTTACAGCGTGTCTTTTCCGGAGGGATGGGAGAAGGCTTATTGCCTGCTCCTCGCCGCGACCCAGCGCACGGAGTGCTGGGCGGAGTTGACTGGATCAGGCTGTGCGTGCGCGGCCGGCACCTCGGATCGACCGCAACAACTATCGTGACAGGCCGGTCCGTGGCTTGGTCTTCCGGCCATGCGCGACGCTGCGCGGCACTGCGCGTATGCGCGAGCGGCGGCAGACGACGGCGCCGTGCATTCGCTGCGGCGGGCAGCGATCGAGTATCGCTTCCCGCATCCGCTGTAACGGGTTCGCAGCGAAGATTCGACTACGCTGCCGCCTGGCGACCTGCAGTTGCGCTGCAACCGCGCGACAAGGAATCGAGGATGGGCTGTGATTGGCACAACGGCCCGATCGGGCGCGCGACGGCGGTGGACGAGACCTACCGCAATACGCAGGCCGTGCGCCGGTTCCTCGCTGGCGCGTACGGGGGCAACCTTCATGGCGTGGATCAAGGACGGCACGCGCAAGAACATGGGCGAGGTTGCCGACGAATGGCTGCGCCGGCGGCGGGCAGCAATGTAGCTATCGATAACGATGCAAGGGTTCGCGCGGTTCGTGCACGCCATTAAGAACTGGCAACGGTGCACGACAACGTGCAGCCGCGGCTGAGAACACTACATTCCAGGTAGCCGCTGGCGGCGCTGGGCGCGGCCAACGGCGCGAGCGTGCAGGCACATCGGGTCGGGCAGGAAACGCGCCCGGCCACCCGATGCCCATGCCACGCATCGGCCACGCTGCGCGAGCTGTTGCGCAGCGGCTGAATTCCGCAAGGAATGCCCCTACGCCTCCCGCCTCAGCGGCAGGCCGCGCCTTCCAGCGTCATCTGCGCGGCGAACTGCGGCACCTGCGCGATCGCGCCGGCCGCCGCCTGCTTCTTCGCCTCTTCCAGATAGATCCGCGACTGGCCCTGGCCGTCGAGATCCGCCTTGGTCGCCACCGGCTTGCGCCACACCCGCACCACCGCCTGCTGCGACGGGCAGGCCGCGCTGGGCACGCGGATCACATCGTTGAACTTCCACCCGGTCGCCTCGCTGGGCCTGGCCTGGTCGAACTCCACCAGCTTGGCGCGCGGCTGGCAGGTAGGGCTGCTGCGCACCGCGGAGAACGTGTAGGGCTGCGCCGCATCGCCGGTGTAGACGCCTTCGAAGCGCACACAGGCCTCCGGGATCTGCCGGATCGTGTGCACCACGCCGACCGCCTGCGCCGCACCGGGCTGACGCTGCAGCTCCGGCACCGGATCGGCGGCCAGCGCCGCCAGCGGCGCGCAGGCGCACAGGCCCAGGGCCAAGGTCGAAGCGAGTGTGCGTACCCGTGCCGGGATCGTCGATTGCATCGGCTTGCTCCTTGAAAGCGATGCGCCACGCTGCCACGCGCCGACTGAACGCGGCGCCAAGACAGCGCAGGCGCCTGCCGCTGGCGATGCGCAGGACCCGGGCGCATACTCGGGCCGTTCAGGCCAGGTCGCACATGGCGATACGCACCACAGGCGCGTTGCGGCCGCAGAGTCGTTGCATGCCTCAGGCTCCTTCGGTGTGATCCCGCTGTACGTCCACACGCTTGGGCGGCATCCACATCCTTGGGAGGGGTCATGCTGGAACGATATGCGGTCACCGTGGCACTGGCGTGCGCGGTCTTGGCAATCCTCTATGGCGTCGTATCCACGCGCTGGGTCCTGGCCCAGCCCGCCGGCAACGAACGCATGCGGCAGATCGCCGATGCCATCCAGGAAGGCGCACGCGCCTACCTCAACCGCCAATACCAGACCATCGCCATCGCCGGCGTGGCGCTGTTGCTGCTGGTCGGGTTCTTCCTGAGCTGGTACACCGCCGGCGGCTTCGCGATCGGCGCGGTGCTGTCCGGCGCGGCCGGCTACATCGGCATGAACCTGTCGGTGCGCGCCAACGTACGCACCGCCGAGGCGGCGCGGCGCGGCCTGGGACCGGCGATGGACGTGGCGTTCCGCGGCGGCGCGATCACCGGCATGCTGGTGGTCGGGCTCGGCCTGATCGGCGTGGCCGGCTACTACGGCGTGCTGCAATGGCTGGGGCGCAGCATCGAGGAAAGCCTGCACGCGCTGGTCGGCCTGGCCTTCGGCAGTTCGCTGATCTCGATCTTCGCGCGGCTGGGCGGCGGCATCTTCACCAAGGGCGCCGACGTCGGCGCGGACCTGGTCGGCAAGGTCGAGGCCGGCATCCCCGAGGACGATCCGCGCAACCCGGCGGTGATCGCCGACAACGTCGGCGACAACGTCGGCGACTGCGCCGGCATGGCTGCGGATCTGTTCGAGACCTACGCCGTCACCGTCATCGCCACCATGCTGCTCGGCGGGCTGATGGCGGCCGAGGCCGGGCGCAATGCGGTGCTGTATCCGCTGGTGCTCGGCGGGGTGTCGATCGTCGCCTCGATCGTCGGCACCTTCTTCGTGCGCGTGCGGCCTGGCGGCTCGATCATGGGTGCGCTGTACAAGGGCGTGCTGGTGTCGGCCGTGCTCGCCGCGCTGGCGTTCTGGCCGGTGACCCAGCAGCTGATGGGCGACACCGCCGCCGGTGCGACCAAGCTGTACGGCTGCGCGCTGATCGGCCTGGTGCTGACCGGACTGATCGTGTGGATCACCGAGTACTACACCGGCACCCAGTACAAGCCGGTGCAGCACGTGGCGCAGGCCTCGACCACCGGCCACGGCACCAACATCATCGCCGGGCTCGGCATCTCGATGAAATCGACCGCGCTGCCGGTGCTCGCGGTGTGCGCGGCGATCTGGGGCGCGTTCGCGCTGTCGGGCCTGTACGGTATCGCCATCGCCGCCACCGCGATGCTGTCGATGGCCGGCATGATCGTTGCACTGGACGCCTACGGGCCGATCACCGACAACGCCGGCGGCATCGCCGAGATGGCCGAGCTGCCGCCGGAAGTGCGCGCGGTGACCGATCCGCTGGACGCGGTCGGCAACACCACCAAGGCGGTGACCAAGGGCTATGCGATCGGCTCGGCCGCGCTGGCCGCGCTGGTGCTGTTCGCCGACTACACGCACAACCTGCGCGCCGCGCATCCGGGCGAAACCTTCGCCTTCGACCTGTCCGACCACACGGTGATCATCGGCCTGCTGCTCGGCGGCCTGATTCCCTATCTGTTCGGCGCGATGGCGATGGAGGCGGTAGGCCGCGCTGCCGGCGCGGTGGTCGAGGAGGTGAGGCGCCAGTTCCGCGAGATCCCCGGCATCATGGAAGGCACCGGCAAGCCGCAATACGACCGCGCGGTGGACATGCTGACCCGTTCGGCGATCCGCGAAATGATCGTGCCGTCGCTGCTGCCGGTGGCGGTACCGGTGGTGGTCGGGCTGCTGCTCGGCCCACGCGCGCTCGGCGGCCTGCTGATCGGCACTATCGTCACCGGGCTGTTCGTGGCGATCTCGATGACCACCGGCGGCGGCGCCTGGGACAACGCCAAGAAATACATCGAGGACGGCCACTTCGGCGGCAAGGGCAGCGAGGCGCACAAGGCCGCGGTCACCGGCGACACCGTCGGCGATCCGTACAAGGACACCGCCGGCCCGGCGATCAATCCGCTGATCAAGATCATCAACATCGTCGCATTGCTGATGGTGCCGCTGCTGTAGCGGCACGCGCCCGGCACCGGCGCTGGCGATCCGCCGGCGCCGGGCCGCACGCAGCGCGACTACAGGCAATCGATCAGGCCGTCGTTGACGCTGCGCTGGCTGTGCGGCAGCGGCGCGAACAAGGGGTGCTCGCCAGCCAGCGCCTGGTACAGCGCCACCAGCCGGGTCTGCGGCAGCAGCGGCGTGGGGCATTGCCACAGCCTGGCATCGACCTGCACCTGGCCGCTGGCCGGGTCGATGCTGGCCTCGCTGGCGCCGAAGGTCCACACGCACTGGCCGATCGCGCCGTCGCGCTGGCGCACCGAACAGCGGTAGCGCAGCGGCCGGTAATCGCTGTAGTCGCCCTCGCAGAAGGTGTCGCCGCAGCTCTGGTCGAAGTCCTCGGCCAGCCGCCGCTCCAGGTCGTCGAATGCCTCCCAGCCCGCGCCCTCGGTCGGATAGTCGACCGCATCCACGTAGACCTGCTGCTGCGCCTGCGCCTGGGATGCACCACAGGCCAGTAACACGAGCGCCAGCAGCGGGCCCATCGAATACCGGATTCCTTTCATCGCCTTGCTCCTTGGGTGGACTGTGGACATAGCGTCGCCTCGCAGGCGACCGCGCACTATCGGAAACCTCCCCATGCGGATCGCTACGGAGTCCGAAAGCCTTGTAGGAATAGGCTTAGCCGGCCGCGCTGCATTGCAACAGCCAAACGACTAGAATGCAGATCTCTTTAGAAGCCACTCCACTGGAGCTAGCGCATGGGTCTGGAACTGGTCACCTCCGGCAAGAATCTCCCGGAAGAAATCAACGTCGTCATCGAAATCCCCAAGGATTCGGAGCCGGTCAAGTATGAAGTGGACAAGGCCAGCGGCGCGATCTTCGTCGACCGCATCCTGTCCACGCCGATGCGCTATCCCTGCAACTACGGCTATGTGCCCAATACCTTGTGCGGCGACGGCGACCCGGCCGACGTGCTAGTGGTGCTGCCGCTGCCGCTGGTACCCGGTTGCGTGGTGCGCTGCCGCCCGGTCGGCGTGCTGAAGATGAGCGACGAGGCCGGCAGCGACGAGAAGATCCTGGCGGTGCCGGTGGCGAAGGTGTTCGAGGGCTACGGCCACATCGAGGACATCGCCCAGGTCTCCGGCCACTGGATGGAGCGCATCGGCCACTTCTTTGAGCACTACAAGGATCTGGAGAAGGGCAAGTGGGTCAAGCTGGACGGCTGGGGCAACGCCGCCGAAGCCAAGCAGATCCTGCTGGACGCGGTCGAGCGCTACAAAGCCAGCGTCTGACCCACAGGGCGTCGCGGCGGAGGGGGAGACCCGCCGCGGCTGACCCGCTTCACGTTTTACAAGTGCCAACCCTGTCGCAGTGCGGGGTTTGGAGTACATTGCGGAACGAATATCTGGGCCGGTCGAGCGTGAACCGGTCCCTTCCTGGGGGAAGTCTCTTGCGTATCCTGTTCGTCGGCGACGAAGCGAGCCTGCCGGCCGAAGTCACCGAATATATTCGCGAATTGGGCGAGGACTGGCAGGTCCAGACCGTGCTCGACGGCAATTCGGCCATCGCCGCTGCCGCCACCGAGCGCCTGGATGCGGTGATTGCTGCGCCAGTGCTGCCGGACCTGACCACGGCCACCCTGCTCGGCCAGATCCGCACGCTGAGCCCGGAAACCATCCGCATCGCGCTGATCGACGCCGAGCAGAGCAACCGTGCGCCGCCGGCGCGCATCATCGGCGTGGCGCACCGCTTCCTGCCGCTGCCGCTGTCCCCGGAAATGCTGCTCGAGGCGGTCACCAGCATCGAGGAACTGCAGCAGTTGCTCGGCGATCCGCGCTTGCGCGCCAGCATCGGCCGCATCGAGAAGCTGCCCTCGCTGCCGCATCTGTACCTGAGCCTGATGCATGCGCTGGAACAGGACGACGGCAGCAACGCCGCCGACCTGGCCAAGCTGGTGTCGGCCGACCCGGCGATCGCGGCCAAGGTGCTGCAGCTGTGCAACTCGGCGTACTTCTGCAACGGCCGCACGATGTCCGACCTGCGCACCGCGGTGACCCGGCTGGGCATCGCCACCTTGCGCGACCTGGTCCTGGCCAGCGAAGTGTTCTCGGTGCAGGCACTGTCCAACGCAGAACGCAATGCGCTGCAGCAGCGCTCGCTGCTGGCCTCCAAGCTGGCCTCGAAGATGCTGCCCGCTGCCAGCGCCGAACTGGGCGCGACCGCCGCGCTGCTGGCCGACATCGGCCTGCTGCTGCCGGGCATCCGCAACGAGCGCGAGCCGACCGCCGAGGGCGACGACGAGCGCCCCGGCCATGCCGAGGCGGGCGCCTATCTGCTCGGCCTGTGGGGCCTGCCGATGCCGATCATCGAAGCGGTGGCGTTCCAGCGCCAGCCGCAGCGTTCCAGCACCCGCAGCTTCTGGGTCACCGGCGCGGTGCACGTGGCGATGGCGCTGGCCAGCGGCTCGGAGATCGACGAGGACTACCTGGGCAAGACCGGCACGCTGGGCAAGCTGCCGAGCTGGCGCGAGCAGGCGGAAAACCTGATGGGGCTGACGTCGGCCTAGTGCCGTGTCGGCGCTCGTCGCGCAACGCGAGCAGTTCGCGGGGAAGCGCCTCGCCCATGCGGGCAGGCGCATCGCCGATCGTATTGGCAAGCCCGGCTCGTTGCACTCCGAACTGCCGCCCAGGCCATACGCGCATGCCTCACGCAGACCGGAGTAATAACATACGCTCCAGTTGACGCCGAAGTCGCCGCAGCTCCAATCCGCGCTCAAGTTGGAACACAGACGGAAGTTGGAACCCCAGTCGTGGCGACCCCAGCCATTGCGCTGCTCGATCGGCGTGTCCGATTCGTTGTCGCGCCTGTATTCCTGGTAGCCGCCGTTGATCAGGGTACGGGTCACGTCGATGACCTGGCCGCTGGCGGCGTCCCGCACGAAACGGTCGCAGGCCGTCGGGCGAATAGCGCGGCATGTAATCGAAGTCGCCCGCAGCAACCGGCTAGGCCGCCAGCGCGCGCCAGCGGCCGCTGGCCAGGTCGAACACGCCGATGCCGCGGACAGGCAAGCGTCCGGTCATGCCCGAACAGCAACCTGCGCCCGTCCAGGGTCCAATCGAGACTGAGCAGTTCGGTGCCGACGCAGCGCGCGGCCTCGCGCGCCACGCCATGCCCCACAGCCGCCACCAGCATCAAATGCGACGAATGCAGCCAGGCGTGGCGACGCCGACAAATTCCACCCTAGTCGTTGCCGCCGCCAACCGCGGCGAAGCACTACAGGCTCTCTCTCCGCCGACGAAACTCATATAAAGGTTGCAAGACTACGCGCCGCCTGGCGCGTTTTTTTAACCGCAATTCAGGCTTTGGGTTTGCGTGTAACACTGAGCCCGATCAGCCGCGACACCACCAGCGCGATGTACATCACCCCGGCGAACTGTTCGAGCATCACCAGAGAACGCGCCAGCGGCAACACCGGCAACACATCGCTGAGGCCGACCCCGGACAACACGCTGAAACTCAGGTACAGCAGCTCCATCCAGGTGCGCGGCGACTGCGTCGTCTGCGCGCCGATGAAGCTGCCCGGCAGCCATTGCTGGCACACCGAGAACGCGAAGGCGAATGCCCAGGCCAGCAGGGTGAAGGTCGCGCCCGCCGCGTACAGTTCGTCGCGGGTGACCTCGTGGTCCTGCAGCATGTAGGCGATCAGGCTGGCCGCGGTATAGAAATACAGCAGGCTTTCCAGCAGTTGCGCGAACGCGCCCAGTTGGGGACTGTCGCGCAACGCCGCGGCGATCGACAGCACCACCGACGGCAGCGCCAGACACCAGGCGATCCACAGCACCGACGGGCTGCGGTTGACCACCCACAGCGCCAGGCCCAGCACCACGATGCCGAACGCGCCGAACAGCGCGCGCCCGGCGGCGGTGTCTTCCATCAGCGGGTACAGCAACAGGCCCAGCAATTGCACACTCAGCAGCAACGCGGACGGGTGGCGACGCAAGGCGAGCGCGTAGCGGAGCATGCGGCATTCCGGAAGGGGCGTGCGCGCATCATAGACAAGCGCACGCCACGGCGGCGGGATGATCCCGGGGCCTATTCCTGCCGATAGACCTCGGCGCCGGCCTCCAGGAACTGCGCCGATTTCTCGGCCATGCCGGCCTGCAGCGCGTCGGTCTCGCCGACGCCGTGCTCGGCGGCGTAGTCGCGCACGTCCTGGGTGATTTTCATCGAGCAGAAGTGCGGGCCGCACATCGAACAGAAGTGCGCCAGCTTGTGCGCGTCCTTGGGCAGCGTCTCGTCGTGGAATTCCTTGGCCTTTTCCGGATCCAGGCCCAGGTGGAACTGGTCGTCCCAGCGGAATTCGAAGCGCGCCTTGGACAGTGCGTTGTCGCGCACCTGCGCGCCGGGATGCCCCTTGGCCAGGTCGGCCGCATGCGCGGCGATCTTGTAGGCCATGATGCCGTCGCGCACGTCCTGCCGGTTGGGCAGGCCCAGGTGTTCCTTGGGCGTCACGTAGCACAGCATCGCGGTGCCAAACCAGCCGATCATCGCCGCGCCGATCGCCGAGGTGATGTGGTCGTAGCCGGGCGCGATATCGGTGGTCAGCGGCCCCAGCGTGTAGAACGGCGCCTCGCCGCATTCGCGCAGCTGCTTGTCCATGTTCTCCTTGATCAACTGCATCGGCACGTGGCCGGGGCCTTCGATCATGGTCTGCACGTCGTGTTTCCACGCGATCCTGGTCAGCTCGCCCAACGTCTCCAATTCGCCGAACTGCGCCGCGTCGTTGGCATCGGCGATGCAGCCCGGGCGCAGCCCGTCGCCCAGCGAGAAGGCCACGTCGTAGGCCTGCATGATTTCGCAGATGTCCTCGAAATGGGTATAGAGAAAGTTCTCCTTGTGATGCGCCAGGCACCACTTGGCCAGGATCGAGCCGCCGCGCGAGACGATGCCGGTGACGCGCTTGGCGGTCAGCGGCACGTAGCGCAGCAGCACCCCGGCGTGGATGGTGAAGTAGTCCACGCCCTGCTCGGCCTGCTCGATCAGCGTGTCGCGGAAGATCTCCCAGGTCAGTTCCTCGGCGCGGCCATCGACCTTCTCCAGCGCCTGGTAGATCGGCACCGTGCCGATCGGCACCGGCGAATTGCGGATGATCCACTCGCGGGTCTCGTGGATGTGCTTGCCGGTGGACAGGTCCATCACCGTGTCGCCGCCCCAGCGGATCGACCACACCAGCTTCTCCACTTCCTCGGCGATGCCCGAGCTGAGCGCGCTGTTGCCGATGTTGGCGTTGATCTTGGTCAGGAAGTTGCGGCCGATGATCATCGGCTCGCTTTCCGGATGGTTGATGTTGTTGGGCAGGATGGCGCGGCCGCGGGCGATTTCCTCGCGCACGAACTCGGGGGTGATGACGTGCTGGATGCTGGCGCCGAACGCCTCGCCGGGGTGCTGCTGGCGCAGCAGCGCATCGCGCACCGCCTCCAGCCGCTGGTTCTCGCGAATCGCCACGAACTCCATCTCCGGGGTGACGATGCCACGCCGCGCGTAGTGCATCTGGGTGACGTTGGCGCCGGCCAGTGCGCGCCGCGGCAGGTGCCGGGCCGGGAAGCGCACCGGGTCCAGCCGCGCGTTGTGCTCGCGGCCGCGGCCGAAATCGGAGCTGAGCTGGGCCAGCGCCGCGGTATCGCCGCGTTCTTCGATCCAGCGCGCGCGCAGCGGCGCCAGGCCGGCGCGCAGGTCGATCGCCGCGTCTGGGTCGGTGTACGGACCGGAGGTGTCGTAGACGGTGACCGGCGGATTGTCTTCGCCACCGAACAGGGTCGGGGTGCGGGTCAGCTGGATCTCGCGCATCGGGACGCGCAGGTCGGCACGCGAGCCTTGCACGAAGATCTTGCGCGAACCGGGGATCGGCCGGGTCACCGACTCGGACAGGGTATCGGCCTGCTGCAACAACGGGCTGGGTACGGCATTCATCGGCATTCGTCCTGGTTCTGGAAGCCCGCAACGGGTGCGGGCGGTTGCGAGCGGACTCGCATCACGGACGAAGCGGCGGCGCGGGCGCGGCCTCGGCGCGACAGCGCACGGACCAGGCTTGCGAAGCTTCCCTACGCCGGTATCAACCGGATCAGGTTCGAAGGGACTGTCTCAACCGCGACCTGCGCCGACGGTACCCCCACTTCTGCGGCTATTAGACCCGTTTCTGCAACGCACGCCAACCGCGCGCAGATGAATCGGCGCACAATCGGGCCGGCTTCGTGTCAATGCCGGCACATGCGTGCACGGCATCGTGGCACCCCCTGGCGAAATACCGCGCCTGGCCTGGGTCACATAAGAACGACGTCCCTCTCCCCCTGACGCCGGCTCGACACCGGCGGCGTTGTTTTGTGCGGCGTTCGCCGCCGGCTTCATTCCAGCACGTAGGCCACGCGCAATCCGCCCCAGTGGCGGCCACGCACGTACACCGGCACCGACAGGTCGAACAGGATCTGTCCGGTATCGCGCCGATACACTTGCAACAGATACGGCTCGGTGTGACGGCCGACGCTGCGCCCGACCCGATCGGCGAACATGCGCTTGGTGCGGTTGCCGACCAGGTCGCGGGCGCGGTCGCCGCTCAGCGGCTGGCTGAAGTGCAGGTTGTGGGTCGGCACGTAGCCGTCCGGGGTGGCGCAGATCGCGAACACGATCCACGGATGCGCGGCCAGCAGCGGTTCCTGCAACGGCGGCAGCAGTTCGTCGCACAGCGCATCGAAGGCGGTGCGGTACTTGGGCGGATCGATGCCTGCGATCGGCGTGTAGTCGTTGGAAAACAGCGCATCCTCTCCGATACGGCCACGGGCGATCGCCTCGCCCAGCGCCTTGCCGATGCTGCCGGCGGTCGCCGTCGCCAGTTCGCGGATGCGCGCGTGCCGCGGCTGCTGCATCGGATCGGCCGGCAAGCGGAACAGGCCCACGCAGTCGTGCAGGGTGGCGCTGCCGGCGCCCAGCGCCGCGCTGCGCTCGACCACGCGCGCGACATGCTCCAGGTTGCTGCGGCTGAGTCCGACCACGTGCGCGACCGCGCGGTCGATGCCACCGATCTCCTCGCCTTGCGCGGCAACGCGGGTGGCCACGGTCTCCATCGCCGCACTGGCGCGGCCGAGCAACTGGCCGATGCCGCCGAGCACCTGCTCGGTGCGCTGCGCCGAGGCGGCGCTGTCCTGCAAGGCGCTGCCGGTCTCGCCGAGGATGCTGCGCACGTCGCGCGCGGCGGCGGCGGCGCGCTCGGCCAGGCGCCGGATCTCGCTGGCGACCACGGCGAAGCCGCGCCCGGCGGCGCCGGCATGCACCGCCTCGATGCTGGCGTTGATCGACAGGATGTTGGTCTGGAACGCGACCGCGTCGATCACCTCGATGACCTCGGTGGCGCGTGCCGAGCGCCGCTCCACCTCGCGCATCGCCTGGCCCAGCGCGCGCGCCGCCTCCACGCCCTGGCGCGCGCTGTCGTCGGCGCTGGCCGCCACCGCGATCACCGCGCGCAGTTCCTGGTCCATTTCGCTCAGGCCCTGCAACAAGCGCCGGGTGGTCGCCACCACCGTCTGCAACGCGTCCATCTGGGTCTGCGACTGCTGCGCCAGCTCGTCGTTCTCGGCGACCACGTGCGGCACGTCGGCGGCGATCTGCAGCGACAGCGCCACCGCCTGGCGGATCGCCTCGGCCAGGTTGCCGAAGCCGGCCGACAGGCGCCGCCCAGGCATCGCCTCGGTCTCCTGCGCGGACAGCGGCGTGCGCAGGCCCAGTTCCAGGTCGCACCCGGTCAGGCGCTCGCCGACCCGGTCCAGCAAGGCCTGCGCCTCGGCGCCGGCCTGCAGCCGCTGCGCCAGCGCCTGCAGCGCCGGGCTGGTCGCGCCCTGCGTCTGTCCGGCGCTGAGAAGGAGAACGTCGCGCAGCAGCGCGGCGGTTTCCGGATGCGGCAGCGACAGCAGCCAACCCTCGCCGTCGCGATCGCGCTGGTAGCGCACGCGCCGGGCAGGATCGGCGTGCGATGCCAGCCAACTGCCCTCGGCGCCGGCCAGCGCCGCCAACGGCAGGCCCCACACCGCTTCGCTGGGTTCGCCGAGCAAGACCTCCGCACGCGCCCCGAGCAGGTCCAGCGCGGCCCGATTGGCGGCAGCGACCCGTCCCTGCGAGTCCAGCCGCAGCAACGCCACCGGTGCATCCGGCAAGGCCGCGGCGTGTCCGGCATCGGCGCCGGGACTGCGTGTGAACAACGACATCGTCTTCCCCTCCAGGAATCCTTTCGCCATGGTATCGGCTGCCACCGTGCACGCTGAGCGGCACTGGCGCAACCGGGATCGGCGTCATCTGCGCTGCCTTGCGGATTCAGGCGCAGGCGCAGGCGTGGTCGTGCCTGTGCGCTGGCCAAGCAGCGCAGGCGCCGCCGCTGCCTGGTCGTTCGCCGCTGCAGGCCGGGCCGCCTGTAGACGCCACACCGCAGCCACGCGAGGCGCCGATTTTCCGCGCAATCGGCCGCGCGGGTTTCGCGCGGGCGCACCGTTTCAGGCGTAACGATGCTGTCCTGGCGCGGCTTTCGGCACATCCGCGGTTTCGCACCGGCGGCAGGGTTGACAGCCCGGTAAAGGCCATGTTTATCTCGTTGTATGTTGCATCGCCACACCAGCCCCAAGCCGACCCGCCTGCCCGCCGCGCTGCGCGCGGACCCCGCCGCGTCGCTCCTCGTACTCGTGCTTATTACCTCGCCCACAAGTGCGGGACGAACAGGCGTGTAAGCGACAAGCAGCCTGGATTCGATCAGACCCCGCACCGGCAACGGCGCGGGGTTTTTCATTTTAGTAACCGCGAAACACACGCATCCCTTCCTCCCCCACACCGTCCCAAGGAAATCTGCCCCATGACCAGTTCCGCCCAGCCCACCACCAAGATCGCCATCGTCGGTTACGGCAGCCAGGGCCGCGCGCACGCGCTGAACCTGCGCGAGTCCGGCTTCGATGTCACCGTCGGCCTGCGCGCGGGCGGCCCGACCGAAGCCAAGGCGCAGGCCGACGGCTTCGTGGTGAAGAGCCCCGCCGAGGCGGTCAAGGACGCCGACCTGGTCGCGGTGCTGACTCCGGACATGGTGCAGAAGAAGCTGTACGACGAAGTGCTGGCACCGAACATGAAACAGGGCGCGTGCCTGCTGTTCGCGCACGGCCTGAACGTGCATTTCGACATGATCAAGCCGCGCGCCGACCTGGACGTGGTGCTGGTCGCGCCGAAGGGCCCGGGCGCGCTGGTGCGCCGCGAGTACGAAATCGGCCGCGGCGTACCGTGCATCTGGGCGGTGTACCAGGACAAGAGCGGCAAGGCCGAGCAGTTCGCGCTCGAGTACGCCGCCGGCCTGGGCGGCGCGCGCGCCAACCTGATCAAGACCACCTTCAAGGAAGAGACCGAGACCGACCTGTTCGGCGAGCAGGCGGTGCTGTGCGGCGGCGCCTCGTCGCTGGTCCAGGCCGGCTTCGAAGTGCTGGTGGAAGCCGGCTACCAGCCGGAAATCGCCTACTACGAAGTGCTGCACGAACTGAAGCTGATCGTGGACCTGTTCTACGAAGGCGGCATCACCCGCATGCTGGAGTTCGTCTCCGAGACCGCGCAGTACGGCGACTACGTCAGCGGCCCGCGGGTCATCGACGCGGCCACCAAGGAGCGCATGCGCGACGTGCTGACCGACATCCAGAACGGCACCTTCACCAAGAACTGGGTCGCCGAATACGAAGCCGGCCTGCCGAACTACAACAAGTTCAAGCAGGCCGACCTGGAGCACCCGATCGAAGTGGTCGGCAAGCAGTTGCGCGCCAAGATGGTCTGGTTGAACGGCGAGGCGGCTGCCGCCAAGCCGGCCACCGGCCAGCAAGCCGCGTAACCCGCGGCTCCCCCACCCGCTTTCACCGAAAGGTCGCCACCGTATGAACTCCTCCGCTCACGGCACGCCCCGCAACGGCGCGCGCTGGCTGACGCAGGCCCTGGAAGCCGAAGGCGTGGACACGCTGTTCGGCTATCCGGGCGGCACCATCATGCCGTTCTACGACGCGCTGGTAGACAGCCAGCTCAAGCACATCCTGGTCCGCCACGAGCAGGGCGCGGCGCTGGCCGCCAACGGCTACGCCCGCGCCAGCGGGCGGGTCGGTGTCTGCGTCGCCACGTCCGGTCCGGGCGCCTCCAACCTGGTCACCGGCATCGCCGATGCGATGCTGGACTCGGTGCCGATGATCTGCCTGACCGGGCAGGTCGCCACGCCGCTGCTGGGTACCGACGCGTTCCAGGAACTGGACGTGTTCGGGCTGACCCTGCCGATCGTCAAGCACAGCTTCCTGGTGCGCCGCGTGGACGACCTGCCGCAGGTGCTGCGCGACGCGTTCCGCATCGCCCGCGAAGGCCGTCCGGGGCCGGTGCTGATCGATCTGCCAAAGGACGTGCAGCTGGGCGACGCCTCGCACTTGCCCGACCACGTGCCGGCCGCGGTCCCGGCACCACCGGCACCGCACGCCGCGGCCCTGGCCGAGGCGCTGGCGGCGATTGCCGGCGCCGACAAGCCGGTGATCTACGGCGGTGGCGGCATCGCCCTGGCCAATGCGGTGGACGCATTCCGCCAGTTCGTCGACATCACCCGCATCCCCACCGTGCTGACTCTGCGCGGGCTGGGCGCGCTGCCGCACGGGCATCCGTACTACCTGGGCATGCTCGGCATGCACGGCACCCGCGCCGCCAACATGGCGGTGCAGGAGTCGGACCTGCTGATCGTGGTCGGCGCGCGCTTCGACGACCGCGCCACCGGCAAGCTGGCCGAGTTCGCCCCGTTCGCGCGGGTCATCCACCTGGATGCCGACGCCTGCGAGATCTCCAAGCTGCGCCATGCCGACATCGCCGTGCCCGGCGACGTGGCCGAAGCGTTGCGTGCGCTGAGCGCGGCGACCAGCACCTGCGAGGCGTGGTACGCGCGCTGCGTCGGCCATCGCGAAAAGTTCGGCACCCGCTACGACGCGCCGGGCGATGACATCTACGCGCCCGGCCTGCTGAAGCGACTGAGCGAGCTGGCCCCGGCCGACACGGTGATCGCCTGCGACGTCGGCCAGCACCAGATGTGGGTGGCCCAGCACTGCCGCTTCAACCATCCGCGCAACCACCTGACCAGCGGTGCGCTGGGCACGATGGGCTTCGGCCTGCCGGCGGCGATGGGCGCGCAGTTCGCCTGCCCCGACCGCACCGTGGTGCTGGTCAGCGGCGACGGCAGTTTCATGATGAACGTGCAGGAGCTGGTCACCATCGCGCGCTGCAAGCTGCCGGTGAAGATCGTGCTGCTGGACAACAGTTCGCTGGGCATGGTGCGGCAGTGGCAGGAGTTGTTCTTCGCCGAGCGCTACAGCGAGATCGACCTGTCCGACAACCCGGACTTCGCCGCGCTGGCGCAGGTGTTCGGCATCCCGGCCAAGCGCATCACCGCGCGCGGCCAGGTCGAGGACGGCCTGGCCGAACTGCTGGCGCAACCGGGTCCGGCGCTGCTGCACGTGGCCATCGACGCGCGCGCCAACGTGTGGCCGCTGGTGCCGCCGAACACAGCCAACAGCACCATGCTGGAGAGCAATCCCGCGACCCAGCGCCAGGAGACCGTCCATGCGATACCAGCTTGACCTGGTGCTGAAGCCGGTCGAAGGCGCGCTGCTGCGGGCGATCGGCATGGCCGAGCGGCGCGGCTTCGCGCCGCTGTCGATCCGCGGCGCGCCGGCGCCCGACGACGCCGGCCGCTGGCACCTGCAGATGGTGGTGGACGGCACTCGCCCCGGCGAGAGCCTGCGCCTGCAGATGGAGAAGGTGTACGACTGTGAGTCGGTGCGGGTCACTGCGCTGGATGTGGCGTCATGAAGCTGTCGGGACTCGGGACTCGGGACTCGGGACTCGGGGGCTGCGTTGGCGGCTCACTGGTCTCGGGCTGCATGCAGGCCGTGCGGCAGCGCCGCGCGATGGCACGGAGGGGTCTTCTTCCACGGGGGCGTCTTCTTCCAGTCCGCGATTCGCATTTCGCGTTCCGAGTCCCGAGTCCCGAGTCCCGGCACCAACCCCATGCCTGAACCCGGCCGCCCCGCCCCGCAGGAACCCGACGTAGGCGACGTAGCGGTCAGCGTCGCCGACGTGCTGGCCGCGCAGGCGCGGCTGCGCCGCTACCTGCCGCCGACGCCGGTGCACTATGCCGAGCGTTTCGGGGTGTGGCTGAAGCTGGAGAACCTGCAGCGCACCGGGTCCTACAAGGTGCGCGGCGCGCTGAATGCGCTGCTGGCCGGGCTGGAACGCGGCGACGAGCGGACCGTGATCTGCGCCTCGGCCGGCAACCATGCGCAGGGCGTGGCCTGGGCCGCGCACCGCCTGGGCGTGCAGGCGATCACGGTGATGCCGCACGGCGCGCCGCAGACCAAGATCGCCGGCGTCGCCCACTGGGGCGCCACCGTGCGCCAGCACGGCGACAGCTACGACGAGGCCTACGCCTTCGCCCGCGAACTGGCCGAGCAGAACGGCTACCGCTTCCTGTCCGCGTTCGACGACCCGGACGTGATCGCCGGCCAGGGCACGGTCGGCATCGAGCTGGCCGCGCACGCCCCGGACGTGGTGATCGTGCCGATCGGCGGCGGCGGCCTGGCCGCCGGTGTGGCCCTGGCGCTGCGCTCGCAGGGCGTGCGCATCGTCGGCGCCCAGGTCGAGGGCGTGGACTCGATGGCGCGGGCGATCCGCGGCGATATCCGCGCGATCGACCCGGTACCCACCCTGGCCGACGGCGTCAAGGTTAAAATACCCGGGTTCATCACCCGCCGGCTGTGCGCCAGCCTGCTCGACGACGTGGTGATCGTGCGCGAGGCGGAACTGCGTGAAACGCTGGTCCGCCTCGCGCTGGAGGAGCACGTCATCGCCGAGGGCGCCGGCGCGCTGGCCCTGGCGGCCGGCCGCCGCGTCTCCGGCAAGCGCAAATGCGCGGTGGTGTCCGGTGGCAACATCGACGCCGGCGTGCTGGCGACGCTGCTGTCGGAGGTGCGCCCACGCGCGCCCCGCAAGCCGCGCCGCCGCAATGCCGAGCGACTTCGCAACCAACGTGCCGCCGCCCCGCCCGCTCCCGCTCGCCCCGTGTCTTCGCTCCCCCATCCGCCAGCCACCGCCGCCGTAGAGGAAACCATCTGGTGAACACTTCTGCTTCTTCCCAGACCCCCCGCATCCGCATTTTCGACACTACCCTACGCGACGGCGAGCAATCCCCCGGCTGCAGCATGACCCCGCAGCAGAAGCTGGTCATGGCCCGCGCCCTGGCCGAGCTGGGCGCGGACATCATCGAGACCGGCTTCCCGGCCAGCTCACAGTCCGACCGCGAGGCAATGGCGATGATCGGCCGCGAACTGCGCGAGCCGACCCTGGCGGTGCTGTCGCGCTGCCTGGCCAGCGACATCGAAACCTCGGCGCGTGCGCTGGAGGCGGCGGCCAGGCCGCGCCTGCACGTGTTCCTGTCGACCAGCCCGCTGCACCGCGAACACAAGTTGCGGATGAGCCGCGAGCAGGTGCTGGAATCGATACGCAAGCACGTGTCGCTGGCGCGCCAGTACGTGGACGACGTGGAGTTCTCGGCCGAGGACGCCACCCGCACCGAAGAGGATTTTCTGGCCGAAGTGACCGCGGTAGCGATCGCCGCCGGCGCTACCACCATCAACCTGCCGGACACGGTCGGCTTCACCACGCCCGAAGAGATCCACGGCATGTTCGCGCGGCTGATCGCCAGCGTGCCCGGCGCCGAGCGGGTGATCTTCAGCACCCACTGCCACAACGACCTGGGCCTGGCCGTGGCCAACTCGCTGGCCGCGGTGGAAGCCGGTGCGCGGCAGGTGGAATGCGCCATCAACGGCATCGGCGAGCGCGCCGGCAACTGCGCGCTGGAAGAGATCACGATGGCGCTGAAGGTGCGCGGCGCGTTTTACGGGATCGACACCGCGATCAACACCCAGCGCATCGTCGCCAGCTCGCAACTGCTGCAGCGGCTGGTCGGCATGCCGGTGCAGCGCAACAAGGCGATCGTCGGCGGCAACGCCTTCGCCCACGAGTCGGGCATCCACCAGCACGGCATGCTGCGCCACCGCAGCACCTACGAGATCATGCGCCCGGAAGACGTGGGCTGGGAGTCCTCGCAGATGGTGCTGGGCCGCCACAGCGGCCGCGCCGCGGTCGAGCAGCGCCTGCGCGCGCTGGGCTACGTGCTGGAAGAGGCCGAACTGATCCTGGCATTCGAGACGTTCAAGGCGCTGTGCGAGCAGCAGCGCGTGGTCAGCGACAGCGACCTGCAGGCGATGATGCAGGACGCGCCGGAAAGCCAGGGCTACCGGCTGTCGTCGATGACCGTCAGCGACCGCGGCCAGCGCGCCAGCGCACAGGTCGAGCTGTCCGATCCGGACGGCCAGCGGATCAGCGAACACGCCGAAGGCGACGGCCCGGTGGATGCGCTGTTCGCCGCACTGGCCGCGGCCACCGGCGTGCAGCTGACCCTGGACAGCTACCAGGTGCACAGCGTCGGCATCGGCACCGACGCGCGCGGCGAAGCCAACCTCAGCGTGCGCCACGGCGAGACCGAATACGACGGCACCGGCACCAGCCGCGACATCATCGAGGCCAGCGCGCTGGCCTGGCTGGACGTGGCCAACCGCGTGCTGCGCCAGCGCCAGGGCGCGCAGACCGGTGCCACCAGCGCCGCAGCCTGAGGCGATGCGCGCGACCATGCTGCCCGCCGCCGGCCAGCGCGGCAACGCGCCCGGCGATGCCGCCGACGCCGGCGTCGTGCCGGCGCCGGGCGAAGCGGCGCCGGACCTGCTGGCGCCACGGCCGGGCGCACAGCGCCTGCAGGCGCAGGGTGTCCAGGTGCGGCGGAGCGCATCGCTGGCGCGGCCCACGCCGCTGCCGACCGGCATGGCCGGCTGGCGGCGCAGCTTCGCCAACCCGTTCCTGGTCGGCCTGAACGCCACCACACGACATGACATTCTCGCTAACGCCGTCGCATTGCTGACGCCAACGCTATGCGACGATCGCGACCGCTGAAGCGCCGACGACGTCCGCCTGCGCTTCCACGCCATGCTGTCGGCCCAGGCCGACGCTGACGCCCGCTCGTTCCAGACCCAGACCCACGCAAGGTTATCGGCAATGAACCCAGCCCCACGCACCCTGTACGACAAACTGTGGGACGCGCACGTCGTCGTCCCCGAAAGCGCCACCGCCCCAGCGGTGCTGTACATCGACCTGCACCTGATCCACGAGGTGACCTCGCCGCAGGCGTTCACCGAACTGAAGGCGCGCGGCCTGGCGCCGCGCCGGCCCGACCGCACCAAGGCGACGATGGACCATTCCACGCCGACCCTGCCGCGCGGCGCCGACGGCAAGCTCCCGTACTACACCAAGGCCTCCGAGGCGCAGGTAGACATGCTCGCGCGCAACTGCGCCGACTACGGCATCGAACTGTTCGACATGGCCTCGGAGAATCGCGGCATCGTGCACGTGATCGCGCCCGAACTGGGCCTCACCCAGCCCGGCATGACCATCGTCTGCGGCGACAGCCACACCTCCACCCACGGCGCGTTCGGCGCGCTGGCGTTCGGCATCGGCACCAGCGAGGTCGGCTACGTGCTAGCCACCCAATGCCTGCTGCAGCGCAAGGCCAAGACCATGTCGATCACCGTCGACGGGCCGCTGGCGCCGGGCGTCGGCGCCAAGGACGTGATCCTGCACATCATCGGCGTGATCGGGGTCAACGGCGGCACCGGCCACGTGCTCGAGTATCGCGGCTCCACCATCGAGGCGATGGACATGGAGCAGCGCATGACCCTGTGCAACATGTCGATCGAAGCCGGCGCGCGCGCCGGCATGGTGGCGCCGGACCAGGTCACCTTCGACTGGATGGCGAACACGCCGCGCGGTCCGAAGGGAGCAGAGTTCGACGCCTCGGTGCAGCGCTGGTCGCAGCTGCGCAGCGATCCCGGCGCGCGCTTCGACGTGGACGTACGCATCGACGCGCGCGAGATCCGCCCGACCCTGACCTGGGGCACCCACCCGGGCACCGCGATCGCGGTGGACGTGCCGATTCCGGCGGCGCAGGATGCGGCCGCGCAGAAGGGCCTGGACTACATGCATTTCGCATCCGGCCACGCGCTGATCGGCACCCCGGTGGACGTGGTGTTCGTCGGCTCGTGCACCAACGGCCGGCTCAGCGACATGCGCGAAGTGGCGCAGGTGCTGCGCGGCCGCCGCGTCGCGCCGACCGTGCGCATGCTGGTGGTGCCGGGCTCGGAGGTCGTCAAGCGCCAGGCCGAGGCCGAGGGCATCCACGAGGTGGTGCGCGCCGCCGGCGCCGAATGGCGCGAGTCCGGCTGCTCGATGTGCATCGCGATGAACGGCGACCTGGTCGCGCCCGGGCAATTGGCGGTGAGCACCAGCAACCGCAATTTCGAAGGCCGTCAGGGTCCCGGCTCGCGCACCTTGCTGGCGTCGCCGATGACCGCGGCCTGGGCCGCGGTGAACGGCAAGGTCAGCGACCCGCGCACGCTGTTCGAGGAGGTCGCGTGATGGTGCCGCACATCGCCGCGTTCGCGGCCACGCTGGCCTTCGTCGCCGCCACCACCCGCGCCTTCGCCCATCGCGGCAAGCCGCTGCTGCCGCCGCACGTGCCCACTCCGGCGCTGCCGCCGGCGACGCTGCCCGACGACGACGCCCCCGCCACCCTGTCCCAGGAGACCTGCTGATGGCCGGATTCGCCGCCCTCACCTCGGCCAGCGTAGTGCTGCGCCAGACCAACATCGATACCGACCAGATCATCCCGGCGCGGTTCCTGTCCACCACCGAGCGCGCCGGCCTCGGCCGCAACGCGTTCAACGACTGGCGCTGGCAAGCCGACGGCACGCCGAACCCGGAGTTCCCGTTCAACCAGCCGCACAACGCCGGCCGCCAGATCCTGCTGGCCGGGCGCAACTTCGGCTGCGGCTCCTCGCGCGAACACGCGCCGTGGGCGCTGACCGACCTGGGCCTGCGCGCCATCGTCAGCAGCGAGATCGCCGACATCTTCCGCAACAACAGCCTCAAGAACGGGCTGCTGCCGATCGTGCTGGACGAGGCCGACGTGCAGACCCTGATGCAGCGCCCGGACGACGCACTGACCGTGGACGTGGCCGCGCGCGAACTGCGCACGCCCGACGGCCGCGTCTACCCGTTCCCGCTCGACGAGTTCTCGCAGACCTGCCTGCTCGAAGGCGTCGACGAGCTCGGCTACCTGCTGCTGCGCCAACCCGCCATCGACCAGTACGAGGCCACCCATGCACGCTGACATCGTCGTCCTGCCCGGTGACGGCATCGGCCCCGAAGTCGCCGCCGCCGCGGTCTCGGTGCTGCGCACCATCGCCCACCGCTACCAGCACACGTTCGACTTCCACGAACACGACATCGGCGGCATTGCCATCGACCGCCATGGCGAGCCGCTGCCGGCGGCGACCCTGGCCGCCTGCCAGCAGGCCGATGCGGTGCTGCTTGGCGCGGTCGGCGGGCCGAAGTGGTCCGACCCCAACGCCAAGATCCGCCCCGAGCAGGGCCTGCTGGCGATCCGCCGCGGCCTGGGCCTGTTCGCCAACCTGCGTCCGGTCAAGCCGCATCCGGCGGCGCTGGACGCCTCGCCGATCAAGCCGCACCTGCTCACCGGCGTTGACATCGTAGTGGTGCGCGAGCTGACCGGCGGCATCTATTTCGGCGACAAGACCCGCACCGCCACCGACGCCAGCGACCTGTGCCGCTACAGCGTCGAGGAGATCGAGCGGGTGCTGCGTAGCGCGTTCCGCCTCGCTCAGCAGCGCCGCAACCACGTCACCTCGGTGGACAAGGCCAACGTGCTGGAGACCTCGCGGCTGTGGCGCGACGTGGCAGCGCGCATCGGCCGCGACGAATTCCCGGACGTGCGCCTGGAGCACCAGCTGGTCGATTCGATGGCGATGCACCTGCTGGCCAAGCCCCGCGAGTACGACGTGATCGTTACCGAGAACATGTTCGGAGACATCCTCACCGACGAGGCTTCGATGCTGGCCGGCTCGCTGGGCCTGCTGCCGTCGGCGTCGCTGGGCGAAGGCCGGATCGGCCTGTACGAGCCGATCCACGGCTCGGCTCCGGACATCGCCGGCAAGGGCATCGCCAATCCCTACGCCACCATTCTCAGCGCCGCACTGTTGCTTCGCCACTCGCTGAGCCTGCACGAGGAAGCCGAGGCGATCGAACAGGCCGTGGACGCCGCGCTCAACGCGCAGGCCTTCACCGCCGACCTTGCCGCCCCGGGTCAGGGCATTTCCACCACTGCGGCCACGCAGGCGGTTGTGGAACGGTTGCAGGCGCATGACTCGGTGCCGGCCGAGGAAGCGCACGAGTGAGTTGCAAGCCGGGCTGCCAGCCCTTGGGCTGCGCAGCGCCGGATTCGGGAAACGCACCGGCGGCCGCTACGGCCGCCGCCGGGTCCGCAGGCCGCCGGAGTCCGTAAGGACAACCGCTTCGTTCGTCGCGGCTGAAGCTGAAACCGCTCTGCAGGGGACTTGCGGCCTGTCCACCCAGTGCATTGCGGGAGGGAGTGCCGACGCTATCCGATCGCGGCACATCCACTGTGTGGCTCGTGGCGACGATCCCTCAGGGGGTTTGCGGCGCGCAGGCTTGGTGCACTGGGAAGGGACTTCAGTCCCGACAGGATGCAACCGTCGCTTTCTCCCGGTACCGAACAGGCGGCGCGATGCAGCCGCTGCCACGCACCGCCGCTGCGCCTAGCCGATCACCCGATCGCGGCCCTCGTGTTTGGCCTGATAGAGGCGCTGGTCGGCCAGCACCAGCAATTCGCGCCGGCTCTGCAGCGCCGGGCCGAGACAGGCGAAACCGACGCTGGCCGTGCACTGCACCATCTGCCCATCGACGTCGTGGACCACCAGCGCGGCGACGCGGCGGCGCAATTGGTCCAGCCGCACGCGTGCCTGCTCGCGGTCCAGGCCCGGCAACACCAGCAGGAATTCCTCGCCGCCGTGGCGCGCGGCGAAGGCATGTTCGCCAAGCGTGGCACGCAACACCTCGCCGACCCGGCGCAGCACCTCGTCGCCGATCTCGTGACCGTAGGTATCGTTGATCCGCTTGAAGTTGTCGATGTCCAGCAGCGCCACGCACAGCGGCGATTGCGTGGCCCGCGCATGCTCCAGCGCCGCGGTCAGGTGCGGATCGGCGGTGCGCCGGTTCGGCAGGCCGGTCAGCGCGTCGTGGCCGGCCTGGTAGGCGAGCTTGCGTACCAGCTCCTCGCGTTCGAAATCGGCCAGCTTCAGCGCCAGGTTCTTCGCGCGCAGCTCGTGGGTGCGCTCGGCGATGATGCGGTTGAGCCGGCGCTGGCGGCGCAGGTGGCGGTGGCTGCGCCCGCGGTACCACCACAGCAGCAGGCCGCTGAACGCGATCGCCGCCAGCGCCACGAACGGGCCGCGCAGCCAGAACGGCGGCACCACCTCCAGCTGCAGCGAGGTGCGCCCGACCAGGTCGCTGCGCGACCAGTCGGCCGAACTGGTGGTGGCCTGCACTTCCAGGCGATAGGCGCCCGGCGGCAGGTTGGTATAGACCGCCGCCTCGCTGCTGCCGGCATCGATCCACTCCCGGTCGAAGCCATACAGGCGATAGCGGTAGCGCACCTTCTCCGGCGAGCGGAAGCTCAGCCCGGCATAGTCGACGCTGAGCCGGCCGACGCTGCCGGGCAGGTGATAGTCGCCGCGCAGCGGCTGCGCGTGGCCATCGACCTGCAGCCGCTCGATCACCACCGCCGGCGCGCGCAACGCATGCCGGCTGGGCAGCGCCGGATCGATCAGCGCCAGGCCGGCGGAGGTCGGGATCAGCAGGTTGCCGTCGCGGCTCAGCCAGCCGGCCGGCGCGCTGCTGCCATTGCTCTGGTTGCCGGGCATGCCGTCGCTGCGATCGACCACCTCCACCGCCAGCTGCGCGCGGCGGCCGGCATCGAGCTGCGCGATGCTGTCGCGGGCGATGCGGAACACGCCCTGGTTGCTGGTTGCCCACAGATGGCCATGGCCATCGTCGATGATCCGGAACAGCTTGTCGCGCGGCAGCCCGAGGCGATGGTCGTAGACGCGGAAGCGGCCGTCACGCAGGCGCAGCAGGCCGCGGTCGCTGGCGATCCACAGCGTGCCGTCGGCATCCTCCAGGAAGTCGAACGCGTTGTGCGCTGGGAAGCCGCTGCCGGCCGGCCAACGCCGCAGTGTGCCATTCGCCGCCAGCGCCGCGATGCCGTCGTTGGTGCCGATCCACAGCACGCCGGCGCGATCGCGGTACAGCGCCTGCACCTGCAGCGCCGGCAGGCCGTCGGCCAGGGTGTACAGGCGGGTATGGCCGCGGTTGCGGTAGGCCAGGCCGGCATTGCTGCCGACCCACAGCCCGCCGTCCGCATCCTGCAGCAGCGCGCGCACCTTGGCAGGCGGTAGGCCCGCTTCGCTGCCCAGGCGTTGCCGGACCGCGCCGTCGGGCGCCAGCAGCAGCACGCCCTGGTCGTAGGTGCCGGCCCACATGCCGCCGTCGTTGGCCGCGGCCAGCGCCAGCACCGATGGATCTTGGCCGCTGGCGGCGATGCGCAACGCCTTGATGCGGCCGTGCTGCCAGCAATCCAGACCGGCGGCATGGCCGATCCAGATCGCGCCATCGGCGCTCTGCTGCACCACCCGCACGTAGTCGCTGCCAAGGCCGTCGTGCCGGGTCAGGCCGCCGGCATCGCCGGCCGCGATGCGGAACAGGCCGTCGGTGCTGCCGGCCCAGACCAGGCCTTCGCGGTCCTCGATCAACGCCGAGCTGACCACGCCGGAGATCGACAACATCTCCTCGCTGGCGCCGCTTGGCGAGCGCCGCAGCAATTGCCCGCTGGACAGCCTGGTCCACAGCTGGCCCTGGCGGTCCTGCAACGCGGCATCGACCCGTTGGCCCTGGCGTAACCACTGCAATTGGCCGTCGGCATGCAGCCAGAACACGCCGGCGTCACCGGCGACCAACAGCCCGCCGTCGCGGTCGTGGCTGAGCCGCCGCACCGCCGCCGCGCGCATCGCCGGCGTGCGACCCCAGCGCCGCGCGCGGCGCATGGCCGGGTCGAGGCGGAACAATCCCTGCCCGGTGCCGACCAGCACGCCGCCGTCGGGCTGTTGCAGCAGCGCCGTGATCCGGCCCGTGGGTAGCCCGGCGGGGGCGGCGGTCAGGCGGCCATCGGCCTCGATCCGGAACAGACCCTCCTCGCTGCCGACCCACAGCGCTCCGTCGCGGCCGCGCAGCATCGACGCCACCCGCAGGCGCTGCGCACGCGCATCGCCCAGATGCTCCCAACGGCCGTCGAGATAGCGGAACACGCCGTCGTAGGCGGTGCCGATCAGCACCCCGCCATCGGCGTCGGGCACGATCGCGAACACGCCGGATATCTCCATGCCGGGCGTGTTCTGCCGGTCGAACACGGTGAAGCTACGGCCATCGAAGCGCGCCACGCCTTCCCAGGTACCGACCCAGAGCTGGCCGTCGCGGTCCTGCGCCAGCGCGTGCACCAGGTTGTGCGGCAGGCCGTCGTCCGTGGTCCAGTGCGCCAACGTCGGCCGCTCGGTGACAGTGCGCTCGGACACGGGCAGCGGCGCCTGCGCCAGCACGGCGCCGGCCGCGCAACAGGTGCACAGCAGGATCAGCAGCAAACCGCTGCGCAGACGCCTGCGCAGCGCATGCACGCCGCCGGCAATGATGTGACGCTGCTCCCCCTGCTTCATTGCGTTCCGAATCTGGCCCTCGGCAGCGCGTGGCATCCAAACCATCCAAGAAAGCCAATTTATCACTGCGTGTTCGCCGCCGATGTCAGGATGTTCCTTACACCGCACGTTGCATCGCAGCCGTAAACAAGGCTAGCCCGAACGTGCGTGGGCGCAGTGTGCACGGGCTGGCGCGGCGACCGCTGTGACCGCCTTTCCGATGAAGGCGATGCGTCAGAAAGATGCACCCGCTCCATTCAGCAAGATAACTGCGGGCGCAACATTGACACACTAAATAATGAACCTAAAGGTATCGTATATATATCGAACCGACTAGTATAGTATTACTCCATGGTCAGCAAACCCTCTGTCGTCGCCTCCCCCAAACCCTCCTCGCGCGCCGCCGGGCCGGGCCGTCCCAAGGACATGGGCAAGCGCGCGGCGATCCTGGAAGCGGCCAAGCAGATGTTCACCGAACTGGGCTTCGGCGGCGTCAGCATGGACGGCATCGCGGCCCGCGCCGGGGTGTCCAAGCTCACCGTGTACAGCCATTACGGCGACAAGGAGTCCCTGTTCGCCGAGGCGGTGCGCGCGCAATGCCAGGCGCTGCTGCCCGACGACCTGTTCGGGCATGCGCTGAAGGGGCCGCTGCGCACGCAACTGGTGGAGATCGGCATGGCGTTCTTTGCGATGATCAGCAGCGAGGCGGCGATGGCCACGCACCGCATGATGCTCGCCCCCGGCACCGGCGACGAGCACGTGCGCGAGATGTTTTGGAATGCCGGCCCCAAACGCACCCAGCAGGACCTGGCGCAGCTGCTGCAGGTGCATGTCGCCGCCGGCGCGCTGGAGATCGCCGACCTGGGCCTGGCCGCCTCCCAGTTCTTCTGCCTGGTCAAGGGCGAACTGCACTCGCTGATGATGTGCGGCCTGTGTCGCGATCCCAGCCGCGCGCGGATCCAGGCCCATGTCCAGGCCAGCGTGGACTTCTTCCTGCGTGCCTATGCAGTGCGCTGACCCCATGCCGACCGGGCTGCCCGATGACTTCCGGCACTGCGCGCGGCGGCCACGCGGCGGCGATGCTGCAGCGTACGCACGGCGCTTGTGCCGGCTAAAATACGCGACCCACCGCGTTGGATGCCCCAGATGACGATCGACTACTCCCAAGCCCGCGAAACCATGGTTGAACAGCAGGTGCGTCCCTGGGACGTGCTCGACCTGCGCGTGCTCGACGTGCTGGCGCGGCTGCCGCGCGAGACCTTCGTGCCGGAAAGCCACCGCGCGGTGGCCTATGCCGACCTGGAGATTCCGCTGGGCCACAGCCAGTTCATGATGAAACCGGTGATCGAAGGACGCATGCTGCAGGCGCTGGACCTGCAACCGGGCGAGGACGTGCTGGAGATAGGCACCGGCAGCGGCTTCATCAGCGCCTGCCTGGGCGAACTCGGCCGGGAAGTCGTCAGCCTGGAGATCGAGCCGGCCCTGGCCGCCGCCGCGCGCGCCAATCTGGACGCTGCCGGGCTGGGCAGCAACGTGCGCATCGAGACCGCCGACGCGTTCGGCTGGCACAGCGAGCGCCGCTTCGACGTGGTCTGCATCACCGCCGCCGTCACCGAGATCCCGGCGCAGTTCCTGGCCTGGCTGCGGCCCGGCGGGCACCTGTTCGCGATCCGCGGCCGTGCCCCGGTCATGGACGCGGTGCTGATCCACGCCGACGCCGGCGCGCCGCGCGTGGAATCGCTGTTCGAAACCGATCTGGCGTACTACCTGCGTGGCGCCGCGCCAGTCCCCCAGTTCACATTCTGATCCATCAAGGAAGCCGCAATGATCCGCCGATCCCTCGTTCTGGCGCTGGCCGCCGCGCTGTTTCCGCTGGCCGCCAACGCCACAGACCTGCTGCAAGTCTACGAAATGGCCCGCAATAGCGACCCGCAGCTGGCCAGCGCGGAATCGAACCGGCTGTACGAAAAGGAAGGCGCGGTGCAGGCGCGCGCGGCGCTGCTGCCGCAGATCAACGGCACCGCCTCGCTGCAACGCAGCCACAGCGAGATTGAGCGTGGTACAGGCGAACTGGCCGGCACCGGCAAGAGCCGCAGCTACGGGATCCAGGGCCAGCAGACGCTGATCAACTTCGCCCAGTTCTCCACCCTGCGCGCGCAGAAGGCGCGCAGCCTGGCCGCCGACTACTCGCTGGCATCGGCCAACCACGACCTGATCGTGCGCACCTCGGCGGCCTACTTCAACGTGCTGGTCGCGATCGAGTCGCTGGTCGCCGCACAGACCAACGAAGCCGCCGCCAAGAAGCAGTTCGACTACGCCGACAAGCGCCTGGAAGTGGGCCTGGCGCCGATCACCGACGTGCACGAAGCGCGCGCCGAATACGACCAGGCGCGCGCCGACACGATCACCGCGCGCAACTCGCTGCAGGACCTGTACCAGGCGCTGACCGAGATCACCGGGCAGCCGGTGCACGACCTGCGCAGCCTGCCCGAGGACTTCCGCCCGCAGTTGCCGGCCGACAGCGGCAACATCGACGGCCTGATCGCCTCGGCGCTGGAAAAGAACCCCTCGCTGCGTTCCTACCAGTACCAGGTGCAGCAAGCCGAAGACAACGTCTCCACCGCCCGCGCCGGGCACCTGCCGACGCTGAACCTGTCGGCCAGCGCCGGCCGCGACGCCAGCTGGGGCGACGGCGTGTCCGGCAGCAACTCGCCGCGCAACGACAGCAACGTCATCGGCCTGACCTTGAACGTGCCGATCTTCGCCGGCGGCGCGACCCAGTCGGCGGTACGCCAGGCGCTGGCGCAGCGCGACATCGCCCAGGACACGTTCGAGCAGCAGAAGCGCGCGCTCGACCGCAATACCCGCAACGCCTACCAGACCGTCGTCGCCGGCATCAGCGAAATCGAGGCACGGCGCCTGGCGGTGGTCTCGGCGCAGGCCGCGTACGACGCCTCGCAGGTCGGCCTGGAAGTGGGCACGCGCACCGTGCTGGACGTGGTGCAGAACCAGCGCACCCTGTACCAGGCGCAGTTGAACTACGCGCAGTCGCGCTACAACTTCCTGCAGAACCGGCTGCTGCTGAGCCAGGCGCTGGGCACGCTGGACGTGGCCGAAGTGCAGTCGATCAACGCACTGCTGACGCAGAGCGCCGAATCCAAGCTCAACTCCGGCACCAGCACCCAGTAACGCTGCGCCGGCAGCTGTACTACCGCGAAAAGGCGGGCCTTCGGGTCCGCCTTTTTGCATGGGAGCGACCGAATTGCAAAGAAACACCGTGTGGCGCTGGGCATCTTCGATCATGGTGCCGCCACTTGTCGGAGCGACTTCAGTCGCGACGGGCATTACCGGTAAATCCCGCGCGACTGATGGCCCAAGGCCACCCGGAGCCGATCCCACCACACCCCGCCAACTGCAATACCTGCGTCGAAACGCCCTACTCGTCCGCCGGTGCGTCGTGCGCCACCGGCGGCAGATGCTCCGCGATCAGTTGCAGCGCCCGCTGCAGCGCGCCGCGGCCATTGGCGACCAGCGCGCAGCCGGCTTCGGCCATGCGCACGCGCGCGGCCGCATCGCCCAGCAGCTCGCGCAGCGCCGCGCACACCGCCGCGGCGTCCTCGCAGATCGCCACCGCCCCGGCCTCGCGCATGCGCCGCGAGATCTCGGCGAAGTTGTGCAGGTGCGGCCCGCTCACCGCCGGGGTGCCGACCGCGGCCGGCTCCAGCAGGTTGTGCCCGCCGATCGGCTGCAGGCTGCCGCCGACGAAGGCGACCTGGGCGCAGGCGTAGAACATCATCAATTCGCCCAACGTATCGATCACGAACACGCTGTCCTCGGCGCCGGGCCACTGCTGCTGGCGGCGCGTGGCCACGCGCCAGCCCTGGTCGCGCGCCAGCGCCTCGACCCTGGCGAAGCGTTCCGGATGGCGCGGCGCCCAAAGCAGCAGCAGATCCGGCCAGTGCCGGCGCAGCTGCCGGTGCATCTCGATCACCGCCGCCTCCTCGCCCTCATGGGTGCTGGCGGCGATCCACACCGGCCGCGCCGCCGCCACGCGTTCGCTGAACGCGGCGACGAACTGCGGCAACTGCGTAGGCACGGCGATATCGAACTTCAGGTTGCCCAGCGCGCGCACCTGCTGCGGATCGGCGCCAAGCTCGATGAAGCGCTCGGCATCGGCCTGCGACTGCGCCGCCACGCAGGTCACCGTGCGCAGCGCGCGCCCGATCAACGGCCGCAGCAGGCGGTAGCCGCGCAGCGAGCGCGCCGACAGCCGCGCATTGAGCACATAGACCGGGATGTTGCGGTCGCGGCAACCGAACAGCATATTCGGCCACAGCTCGGTTTCCAGGATCAGCGCCAGGCTCGGGCGGAAATGCTGCAGGAAGCGGCCGACGCTGCCCGGCACGTCATACGGCAGGTAGACGTGGTCCAGCGCATCGCCCCACAGCGCGCGCACCCGCTCCGACCCGGTCGGGGTGATGGTGGTGATCACCCAGCGGATGTCCGGGCGCTGCGCGCGCAGCGCGTTGACCACAGGCGCGGCGACGTTGACCTCGCCCACCGACACCGCGTGCAGCCACACCCGCGGCCGCCCGCGCGCCTGCGGATACGAGGCGTAGCGCTCGTCCCAGCGCTGGAAGTACTGGCGCACGCGGAACCCGCGCCAGACCAGGTGATAGACGGTGACCGGCAGCAGCATGTACAGCACGGCCGAGTACAGGCCGCGCAGCAGCCGCTCGATGAAATCGTTGCGCATCGCGAAAGCATAGCGGGTTGCGTGGCGCAGGCGGCAGACGAGCGCGCGCGGCGCTGCAAGGCGACGCCGCCGCGACCGCGCCCGGCTAAACTTGGCGCATGCCCGATCCCGCCGCCCCCCTTCCGTCCGCCGCCACCACGGTCACGCCACCGCCGCGCTCGCCGAAGCACTGGCCGACCTGGCTGCTGCTCGGCATCACCGTGGCCGCCGCACGGTTGCCCTGGCTGCTGCAACGCGCGCTCGGCCGCGGCGTCGGCTGGCTGGCGCTGCGCCTGGCCGGCACCCGCCGCCATGCCGCCGAGACCAACCTGAAACTGTGCTTCCCCGAACAGAGCGAGGCCAGGCGCATGCGCCTGCTGCACGACAGCTTCGATGCGCTGGGGGTGGGCGTGTTCGAGTTCGCGCGCGCCTGGTGGGGCAGCCTCGGCCCGATCCGCCGCCGCACCCGCATCGAGGGCCTGGAGCACCTGCGTGCGCTGCAGGCGCAGGGCCGCGGCGTGCTGCTGGTGTCGGGCCATTTCATGACCCTGGAGATGTGCGGCCGCCTGCTGTGCCAGTACGTACCGCTGGCCGGCATGTACCGCCGCCACCGCAACCCGGTGTTCGAATGGGCGGTCAAGCGCGGCCGCCTGCGCTACGCCATCGCCATGTTCGCCAACGAGGACCTGCGCGGCAGCGTGCGCCACCTCAAGCGTGGCGGCTTCCTGTGGTACGCGCCGGACCAGGACATGCGGGGCAAGGACACGGTGTTCGTGCCGTTCTTCGGCATGCCCGCCTCCACCATTACCGCCACCCACCAGCTGGCACGGCTGACCGGCTGCGCGGTTGTGCCGTATTTCCACCGCCGCGAAGGCGCCGACTACGTGCTGCGCATCGCCCCGCCGCTGCAAGACTTCCCGTCGCAGGACATGGTCGCCGACACCGCGCGGGTCAATGCCGCGATCGAGGCCATGGTGCGCGAGGCGCCGACGCAGTACCTGTGGATCCACCGCCGCTTCAAGCGCCAGCCCGAGGGCCGCAGTACGTTCTACGAACGCGACTGAGCGCGATATACGGACGGGCGCAGCCTGTTGCTTCTCCTACCGGGACCATGACCACCTTTTGGCCCGAACGGCCGGATGAGGGGACGGGTGCCGCCTCGCGCACCCAAACGCCACGAGCCGCTTCGCGCCGTACCCTCCGCCCGCCCCCCCCCCTCTCCCGGCGGGAAAGGGGCTACACAGTCCGTGCAGCGGCCTCCACGTCGTCGTCCTCGGCCAGCAGCGCGCCGACATACAGCCCGACCAGCATCAGCGCCAGCGAGCCCCAGAACGACGAATAGAACGCCAGATGCGTGTTGAACGGGAACACCGTCGCCAGCAGCGCCAGCAGCGCCGGCCGCGACCGCTCGCGCGCCTGCGGCGAGGCATAGCGCCACGCGCGCCACGCCTGCGCGGCACCGGCCAGCCACAGCAGCAAACCGATCGCGCCGGTCTCGCTGAGCACTTCGAGCACGATCTGGTGGGCATGAAAGGCCGGCTCGCGGCCCCAGGCGCCCTCGTGCGCCGGATCCGGGTCGCACGCGACATAGGCCTCGCGGAAGCCGCGCACGCCGACCCCATTGAACGGATGCTGGCGAATCATGCACCAGGAGGCGTCCCAGATCTGGGTACGCCCGGCCAATGCCGCGTTCACGTCGGCCGGGCGCCCGCTCAGCGCCAGCGTGGTGCGCGCGAAGCGCTCGCGCACCTGCGGCGAGAGCGCGCCGAGCACACCCGCGACCAGCACCGCGGCCACGCCCAGCGCCAGCATCCGGCGCAGGCCCAGCAGCCGCCAGCCGGACAGCAGCAGCACCAGCGCGTAGGTGATCCACGATGCGCGCGATCCGGCCAGCACCAGCACCACGCCCACCGCGGCCGCGGCGAGCAGCCAGCCCCAGGCGCCGCTGCGGCGCCCGGCCACGAACAGCAGGAATGGCGACAGGCTGGCCAGGACCTGGCCGAACTTGAGGTTGCACGGCCCGAACACGCCGCTGAGGCGGTCGGCCAACGCGATTTCCTGCGGCGTGCACAGGCCGTGGTGGTTGATCGCCCACTTCAGCTGGTCCATCGACCAGAACAGCGGGCTAGTGCCGCACAGCGCCTGCGCCAGCGCATCCACGGTCCAGATCGCGGCGATGACCGCCAGCCCGTTGAAGGTGGTGCGGCGGCCGCGCGGCGTCGCCACCGCCATCGCCACCAGCCACAGGAACGGCAGGAAGCGCAGGTCCACCGCCGATTCGCGCAACGCCAGCGGCACGTCCACCGCATCCAGCGCCGACAGTGGCTGCGGCAACCAGTAGCTCAGGAACAGCAGCGTGGTCAGCGCCCACGCCGGGCCACTGAGCAGGCTGGCGCCGCCGCGGAAGCGGCTGTGCAGCAGCCGCGCCAGGGTCGCCAGCGCGCCCAGAGCGAGCACGCCGGCGGCCAGACCGGGCGCCGGCCACAGCGCCACGAACGCCAGCACCCACACCGGGGCCCAGCGTTCGCTGCGCGCCGGCTTCAGCGGCGCGAGCAGGGAGGAATCAGCGCCGGAGTTCGTCATACACCGCCAGGGTCGCGTGCTGCATCGCGTGCAGCGTGTAGGGGATCTGCGCCGGTGGTGCTGGCGGTTGCGCCAGCAGGCGCGTCGCCGCCGCGTGCAGGGCCACCGGATCGAACGCCGCAACCGCACCGGACGGCTGCAGCTGCGCCAGCAGTTCACCGACGCCGCCGTGCGCCCAGCCCAGCACCGGCCGCCCCACCGCCAGCGCTTCGACCACGGTGCGGCCGAACGCTTCCGGCTTGCGCGACAACTGCAGCACCAGATCGCTGGCGGCATAGGCGTCGGCGATGCGCGCGGTCGGCGTGGTGAACGCGACCGCCTCGGCGATGCCCAGCGCCGCGGCCTCGGCCTCCAGCTCCTGCAGGTAGGCCTCGCGCCCGGTCTCGCGCGCGCCCGGCAGCCACAGCCGTGCGTCGCGGCCGTCGGCACGCAGCGCGGCGAGCAGACGCAATGCGTCGGCGTGACCCTTCAGGCGGGTGCCGCGCCCCGGCAACAGCAGCAGCGGACCGCCGCCCGCCGTGGACGGCGCCAGCGTCGCGGCCCAGGCGCGCGCGTCCGGATCGGGCTGCGCACGGCGCGGGAACTGCGCCGGGTCGATGCCGCGCGGGATCACCCGCAAGCGCGCCGGGTCAGTGTGCGGGTAGTGGCGCAGCACGTAGTTCCGCACCGTGGCCGACACGCAGATCACCCGTTCGCCGCGGGCCATGATCGCGCTGTAGCGGCTCGGCGAATTGAGCCCGTGCACTGTGGTGACGAAGCGCGGCCGCTGCGCCGCCGGTAGCCCGCGCAGCGCGTGCCAGCCCAGCCAGGCCGGCAGCCGCGAGCGCGCGTGCACGATGTCCACCCCCTCGCGCACGAACAGCCGGCGCAATGCCGGCACGTGGCGCAGGCTCAGCAGCGACTTGCGGCCGATGTCCAGGGCGATGTGCTCGGCACCGGTCTGCGCCAGCGCCGGCAGCAGGCGGCCGCCGGCCGACACCACCAGCGCGCGGTGTCCGGCGGCGACCAGCGCCGCGGCGATTTCCAGGGTGGAGCGTTCGACGCCGCCGGACTCCAGCGCCGGCAGCAGCTGCACCACGGTCAGGCGGTGCATCGACCCGGCGGTCAGTCGACCAGCACGAAGACCGCGCCGCAGTAGGGACACTTGGCCTCGTGGCTGGGTTCTTCCTCCAGCGGCAGATAGACCCGCGGGTGCGAGTTCCACAGCGCCATCTCCGGGGTCGGGCAGCTCAGCGGCAGGTCGGCGCGGTGCACGTTGTAGCGCGTCTCTGTATTGGCGGGCGCGGTGGCGGTATGGCTCATGGCGATGGGACACGGCGGGAGGAGACGGCCAATTCTAGCAGCCCGTCCCGCGACCGCGCCGGGCCGGCGTCCGCCGCGCCGGCGCTGTCCTGGGCTTGTCCACTCACTGTCCGCTTGATGCAAGGCAATGACATCCACTATGCTCGGGGGACGCGGCGCCAACATGCCGCTCTGAGGTGTCCCGTGGATATAGGTGTGCGATTGATGCAGGCGCGGCGCAATGCCGGTTTCACGCTGCGCGAACTGGCGGCCCTGCTGGGCGTGGCGCATAGCACCTTGGGTCACTGGGAGAACAATCGTTCCGTCCCCAATGCCCGGCATTTGCTGAAGATTGCCGAACTCACCGGCGTCGATGCCTACGTGCTGCTGACCGGCAAGCCCTCCAAGCTGAACCAGAGCGAGCACGAAAGCCTGCCGCTGCCGATGGGTAAGCGTCTGGCCTGAAGGGTCTGCGGTGCCGGCAGCGCTGCGGCGTACATCCCGCGGCGCGGCTTTTTACGTGTTCATTCCTGGCTCGCGGCACCCGAATCGGCAGGATCTTTTGCCTCGCTCGAATTCGCTGACGCTTCCTAGACAACCGATAGCGACAGTCAGGCGCTGGCCGTTGTCACTTCAACAGGTGATGTGGGTGGCCGTAGTTCTTGCACGATGCGCCCCTGTTCCATCACCAGCACGCGGTCGGCGCTGGCGATGGTTTCCGGCCGATGCGCAACGATCACCTTGGTCAGCTTCAACTGCTTCACCGCGTCGTTGACCAGGCGCTCGCGCAACACATCCAGATGGCTGGTGGCCTCATCCAGGAACAGCAGCTTCGGTTGCCGGTACAGCGCACGCGCCAGGATCACCCGCTGCTTCTGCCCGCCGGACAGCGAACTGCCCATGTCGCCGATCAGGCTGTGATAACCCATCGGCATCGCGGCAATATCCTCATGCACCGCCGCCAACCGTGCCGCCGCCTCGACCCGTTCCAGGTCGAAATCCGGATCGAAGAACCCGATGTTGTCGGCGATGCTGCCGGCGAACAATTGATCGTCCTGCATCACGGCACCGACGATCGCGCGCACGTTTCGCGGCCCTAGCTTATGTAGATCGTGGCCGCCGATGCGGATTACCCCTTCGCTCGGCTTGAGCAATCCCAGCAGCAGTTTGACCAGCGTCGTCTTGCCGCAGCCGGATGCACCGATGATCGCCACAGATTCGCCTGGCTCGATCGCGAAACTACACTCCTTGACGACCCACGGCTCGCCCGCGGCGTAACGAAACGACAGTCCCTCAACCTCGATGCGCGGCTCGGCCGGGGGCAACGCCTCGGGCAGCGCGTGGTCGTCCTCCGGCGGCGTCAGCACGATATCGGCCAGCCGCTCGCCATGCAGGCGCAGCATGCGGAACTCGACCCACTTGTCGATCAGGCCACTCACGCGCATGGCGAACTGGTCCTTGTAGGCCAGGTAGGCGACCAGCATGCCGACCGAGAACACATTGTCCAGCGCCAGCCTGGCCCCGATCCAGATCACCGCGATGCGCTCAATGCCGAACACCAACTGGCTGGCCGTGTTGAACCCCAGCGACATCCGCGCCAGTTTGACATCCTGGTTGACTGTCTCGTTGAGCAGATTGTCGTAGGTGGAACGGCGCAGCGGCTCCTCACCAGCGATTTTCAGGCTCTGCATGCCGCGCAGCTGACCTGCCCCCACCGTCCGTACCAGTGATTACTGATAAAGCCCTGGGTTGAAGGTTACTGCGTCGTTGGTTTGTTGTGTACGGTAGTTGGCGGCGAACTGTGCCGGCGGGATGCGACCACAACTGCTATGCGGCCTGATCTCGTTGTAGTGGCGTCGCCAGTCTGCGATCACGTCCCGCGCTTGTGCCAACGAGGTGAACCAGTGCTCGTTGAGGCACTCGTCGCGGAACTTGCCGTTGAAGCTTTCGATGTAGGCGTTCTGCGTGGGGGCACCCGGCTCGATCAGGATGTGCTCGATGCCATGTCGCTGTGTCCAGGCAATGAAGGCGCGACTGGTGAACTCCGGGCCATTGTCGGTACGGACCGCGCGTGGATAGCCACGGAAGCACGCCGCCTGATCGAGCAGCCGCACCACGTAAGCGCCGCTGATGCCGTGATCCACGGCAATGTCCACACTCTCGCGAGTGAAGTCGTCGACCACGGTCAGGCACTTGATGCGGCGTGCGTTGGCCAACGTATCGAACACGAAGTCCATGCTCCAGGTGTCGTTCGGCATGGAGGCCGCCAGCAGTTTCTGGCGCTCGCCTAGCGGACGCTTGGCCTTGCGCCGCTTGCGCACCTTCAGCTCGGCTTCCTCATACAGGCGATAAATCTTCTTGTGGTTCACGGACGGAAACTCCGGGCGCAACAAATCATGCAGTCGGCGATAGCCGAAGCGGCGGTGGGCCTGGGCCAGCTCGACCAGCCGCGCGGACAGCGCCTGCGTGGCTGGCGTCGGCACGGGTTCGTGGCGGAAAGCATCGCGGGACAGCCCCGCAAGGCGGCAAGCCCGGCGCTCGCTCAACGCGGTGTGTTCGAGCATTCGTCGGATTGCCTCGCGCTTGCGTTGCGGGGCTAGCGTTTTACCCCGAAGCCGATCTTCAGCGCTTCGATGTCTAGGTGCGCTTCGGCCAGCAACTTCTTCAGCCGATTGTTCTCGACCTCCAGTTCTTTCAGCCGCTTGGCCTCGTCGGCCTCCATGCCCCCGTACTTGGCCCCCCACTGATAAAAACTGGCTGGGCTGAAGCCATGTTGGCGGCACAACTCCGCCACGGCCATGCCCGCGTCGGCCTGCTTGATGAACCCGATGATCTGCTCGGTGCTGAATCTGCTCTTCTTCATGTCCGTCCTCTTGGCTTGACGGACTTTACAGCTTCAGATGGTATGACTCAGTGGGGGCAGGTCAATCCATCAATGCATACCCACGCAACGCCTTACTGATCTAGCACAAATGATGACTTCACACCCGCCTGCTCCATTACATCCTGTACAATCTTAACCGTATATTTCTGGCAATACCGCTCACCATCAACTCCATATCTCTCCAACGTCACACGCTGAGGCACCCAGACAGAAGGCGTACTAGAATACGAATATTCCCCTGTCCTCTCATCAAACATGTACTCATCCATCTTTCCGGAAATTATTTTCACTTGTTGATTGGCATATTCCAATATTTTATAGTCCACGCCAGCGCGACTGTAAAAACTGCGTTCGTCCGCATGAAACTTCTCCAGCCAATCACGATACTTCTCCACCAACGCTTGGGGCCCCCCCTCCGCCGCCAGCGAAACAGCTCCTTCTTTCCCAGGCGGCAGCGTTCCATGCCAACCGAGAACAGCGCCGCAATCGACGGTCAGCGATGAAGCAGCCATTGCGATATAACTAGCACACGCCGATAGACATACATCATCCACTTTCACTTCAATCGGACGGCGCTGAACAATATCTTCGGCAATTCTAAGTGCAACCAAGGGGTAACCTCCTAGACTATGGACGACAATTTTTGAATAGCCGTCCTTTGCGATCTTGAAATATTCGACGTCTGAATTCGAATCGATATCGCCACGCAGCTCTATGATATCCGGGGAAATTCTCCTCCAACCTGCATGCACATTTCCACAAAAAAAAACTGTTGCAAGAAGGGCGATCATCCGGATTGTAGAATTAATCATTCACGTAGCTCTTTATGAATTTCCATAAAATGAGGCATCGGCACCAGACCGATGCCTCATGGCGAATTAAAAATCAGCCTTTTGCGTGACATTCAACCGTTTTTGTGGTCGTCGTGCTGCCATCAGCGTTTTTGGTAACAGTTTTAGTGTATGAGCAACCAGCTTCAAGCCCCCCAGCAACAGCAATTGTTTCTTCAACAGTCAACTCACGCATATATCACCTCTAACAGTCAATTTGACGCACACCCTGCGCCTGGGGAAAAAACTTCAGCGTGCTATCAGTTAGAATATCGGCATCTTACAGACTGGATCGCCTGCCCGACTTAGCCATCGTAGTAGCGACCACCCCAGTGCTGGAGCAGTTACGACGAGTTCACTGTTGGCCTGAACCTCAACCTGCTGCTCCTCCAACGTGGAATTATCGTGCCTATAATCGACCTGAACACTCAAACACTGCAAGGACAACAACCGCAGTTGCCACTCGATTTGCGCCACATTACGTCGCATCTCGGTCGCTTGTCGCTGCAAGGCTTGCATCTGGCTGGTGTAATCCGGCGCACTGGATTCCTGTCGCTTAATCTGTAGCACGCTTAAAATCCATAAAATAATTGGAAGTCATGAAAATCTAGAGAACGCCATCACAACCAAATTAAATGCACTATGAAGCAAAACCGATGCCAAGAATCCAACTATCCGATCATGCACATTAGCCAATAAACAACAAATTGCAAAAAACACTACACAAATCGCCATGTAGCGCATCTCCCAATTAAATAAAGAATGAAAGACTCCCGCAATTAGCGATACCAACAATGGCCCTTTCCACCAATGCCACTTTTTATCGTAAAATACAAAATGCAACCAAACAAAACAAATAAAATTCTCCAGCATCGGAGAAATTAGCAAAGGAGAAATCCAGGGCCTTATCGCCTGATCTTCTTTTATAAAATCAAGTCTGCTTGGCACCCCTATAAACGTCAAAATCCAATCCAAAGATGCTTCACACAGATTTTCAAGAGCAAAACAAGAAACTGCCAAGACCAATGCAGCCAAGAACACTTGTGATGCGCCAGCATCCCAGATATTTCGATTTAACCAGCGATCTTCGCACATAATTCTCATCAATTTTCTTATGGTGGTTTTTGCGAATGAGAGCCGATTACTCTTAATTAAAGGCGTCCGAAGAGTATCGGTTTCGGACACCTTTCCAAATTAATCAAAATTTTATTCAATCCCGTAGGCCGCTTTCGCGCTAGCCCAAAAAGATGAACCGAACTCCTTGACTGCCTCATATGCCTCATTAAGCTCGCCATACAAAGATCCGCCGGAAACACCCTCAATTTCATTTATATTAAGCTCTTTCATAAATCCTCCATTCCAATTATCTAGCAGCACTATTCAAGCACCGTACTGGAGCGCAGAAAGCATTTCATTACCGCTATTGTCAATACTCTTCTGAGTTGCAGCGCCAGCACCAAATAGCGTACCAAGCGCCTTACCGAGATCAGCCGCCAGGCTACCACCGTTCACCTGCTCCATTTCATCTAAAATCAACTCACGCATTTCCGTTCTCCTTGCATATTGATGCAACACCCCTGCATCCCAGGCTTTGGGACCACCCAAATCTAAGAATTACTTATTACTGACCGAAGCGAGTAGAACGGCTCAAAAATCCATTCAATCAAGCTTCGCTTTTCACCAAGCACGTCCGCCTCCAGGAGCATCCCAGGCTTGAGATGCTCCTGCTTGCCATAGGCCACGATCACTTGCTGTGCCAACCTCACCGTCACTCGATAGTATGGTTCTCCCAGCTGAGCATTGCCGGTCAACGCCCCCAATTCCTTCGACGTCAACGCGCTGCGACTGATCGACATCACAGCGCCACGTTGGTGGCCAAATTTCTGGTATGCATACGCTTGGTAACGCAACATCACCATATTGCCTATCTCGATGAAACCAATTGCACGACTAGGAACCAGCAATTCGGCCTCAAGGCGGCCGTCTCCCGGTACCAGGCTTAGTAGCGGTTGCCCAGCTTGAATTGCCTGCCCCGGCTTGACTACCTGCGTGGCAATCATCCCGCCGACAGGTGCTGTCACCAACAGCGCGCCACCCACCTGGGTTTGTACTTGTTCTAACTCCACTGCGGCGTTGTCCCGCCGATACTCGGCATGAATGCCCATGCGCTGACCTGGCAACACACGCAACTGCTGTTCGATCTGCGCAAGGCTGCGCCGCATCTCGGTTGCCTGCCGCTGCAAAGCCTGCATCTGGCTGGTGTACTCCAGCGCGCTGGATTCCTGCTGCTTGATCTGCAGCACGCTGACGTACTTGCCATCTTGCAACTGGCGCCAGCGTTGCAGCACTTCATTGGCGAGGGTGATCTGGCTACGACGAGTGGCGACTTCACTATTCACCTGCAACAATTCCTGCTGCAGATTGACCAGTTGCGCGCGCAACCCTTGCTCCTGCGCATCCAACTGCTGCAGCTGTGCCTGTTCGGAAGACTTCAACCCATCCCCTCGCTGGCGTAGATGGCGCTGCAAGGCAGCCTCGGTATCGCCACTTGCCAGCGTCGCGCGCGGCACCGTCACTACGGCAAGGATCTGCCCGGCCTCGACGCGCTGGCCTTCGCGCACGTCAAGCCGGGTGACAACCCCTGTGGCGGGCGCCATCACCGTGACCAGGCCTTTGGTCGGAACCAGTTGTCCCGTCACAGTGGACCGATGCGTGTAGGTGCCAATGCACAGGAATACCACCACCGATGTCGCCGCAATTGCGGCCGCACTTGCAAATACCCATGCCTGTAAAGGCTGCACCAAGGAGATACCACCTAACCAACTGGTGCGGCGAGCCTGCATGACTTCTTCACGGAACAGGCCCTGGC
The DNA here is from genome assembly GCF_017301775.1 of Xanthomonas translucens pv. undulosa. Lineage (NCBI taxonomy): Bacteria > Pseudomonadati > Pseudomonadota > Gammaproteobacteria > Lysobacterales > Lysobacteraceae > Xanthomonas > Xanthomonas translucens. The sequence goes on along the minus strand of NZ_CP063993.1, from coordinate 3,365,669 downwards.
TCATTCCATATCCCCGCGGAATTTTCCGCGCGCCGCCCGGCCCTTGGAGCGCGATATCTCCAGCAAGACGCATGGCACGATCAACGCACCGCACAAAACCGGAAAGACCTGCTCGGGCAACGTGACGCCGGCCTGGACGCTGCGCGCGATTGTCACGCAAGCCAGGATCGCGGCCAGCATCGTCCAATTCAGCTTGCCGCCGCCAAGCGGGACGACGAGCGCGATCGGTATTACGAGCGCAAGGCCGTCGAGAAACTCCTTGTTTATGGGGTGAAGCACGCTGCGATCCTTCGAAACGGGCGACGGGGCTTTAAAGCATCCATGCACACCGGATGTTCCCGCCTTCGCTTCCATTAGGCTGGTTGGTTGTGTGCGATGCAAGCGCGCAGGTGTGCCAGACCTGACATTTTCCAGCCTGCATGTCGGATCAACGCGACATGCGCCATCGCTCCGCGCCACACCCGCACACCCGCACCGCTGGCAATCGCGACACCGCATGACCACAAACAGACAGGGTGACTGACGAACCAAGCTACCGCGCTGGCGATAGCCATCACTCCAGATAGGCGCTGGCGTTCTCCAGGAGCGCGATGACGGCGGCAAGAAAGGACACCAGGACATGCCGTGAGAGCTGTAGCAGGCGCGACTCAAGGTCACGGCGTGAACTTGGTACAGCACTCAACGGCAACGCCTTGCCGGCAATACCCCCAACAGCCAGCCACTCGAACTCGACCTGAAGTTCTTCACTGAGGACACGCAGGTTGCCGACGCTGGGTACGCAACCGCCGGCGCGCTCCCAATGGGCGATAGTGGTCCGATGCACCCCCAGCCTACTCGCCAGTTCGTATTGCGACAGGCCGAGCGCTTTGCGCGCCGAACGGATACGCGCCGCCAATGCACCATGATCCATATCGCACACCTGTCCTTGTGAGCACCATCGTGATGTACACACCAAATTAATCAATGTGTCACACGCATTTTTCTCGAATCGGAAGGGCTGTCAATACTTGTCCCAGTGCCCTCGATCAACCGACGCAAGCGCGCTTACGCGAGCCGCATACACAATGGCAGCGGCGCGCTCTACCGGCGAACGCGCCTCCCAAGCTGGCTCAGCCCGCCTTCTCCGCCTCCAACTGCTTGCGAATCTGCGCATCGACCGCGGCGATGGCGGTCATGTTCATCACCCGGCGCGAGGTGGCGCTGGTGGTGAGGATGTGCACCGGCTTGGAGATGCCCATCAGAATCGGGCCGATCGCCACGCCGTCGGTGAATACGCGCACCAGGTTGTAGGCGATGTTGGCCGCTTCCAGGTTCGGCAGCACGAACAGGTTGGCGCGGCCTTTCAAGGTGCTGTTGGGCATGATCTGCTTGCGCAGCGCCTCGTCCCAGGCGGTGTCGCCCTGCATTTCGCCGTCGATGTTGAGCTCGGGCTTGCGCTTGAGCAGCGCTTCGCGCACCTGGCGCATCTTCAGCGCATCGCGCGAGTCGTGGCTGCCGAAGTTGGAATGCGACAGCAGCGCGATGTTCGGCTCGATGCCGAACAGCTTGAGCCGGTAGGCGGCCTGCAGCGTGGCCTCGACGATCTGCTCCACGCTCGGGTCTTCCTGCACGTGCGTGTCCAGGAAGAAGAACGCGCCCAGCTGGTTGATCACCCCGGTCATCGCCGAGGTCGAGCTGACCCGCGGTTCCAGCGGGATCACGCTGCGCGCATAGCCGAGCTTCTTGTGGAAGCGGCCGACCACGCCGGTGAGCAGCGCATCGGCTTCGCCGCGCGCGACCATCACTGCGGCGATCAGCGTCGGCCGCGAGCGCATCAGCTCCTTGGCCGCGGTGACGGTGACGCCGCGGCGCTCGGTCAATGAGTGGTAGTACTGCCAGTAGTCGTTGAAGCGCGGATCGTCGTAGATGTTGGTGATCTCGAAGTCCACGCCGGCAACGATGCGCAGGCCCAGGCGCTGGATGCGCGCCTCGATGACGTCCGGGCGGCCGATCAGGATCGGAAACGCCAGGCCTTCGTCGATCACGCTCTGCACCGCGCGCAGCACCACTTCCTCTTCGCCCTCGGCGTAGACCACGCGCTGCTTGTCGGCGCGGGCGCGGTCGTAGACCGGCTTCATCATCAGGCTGGTGCGGTAGACGAACTGGCCGAGCTTGTCGCGGTAGGCCTCCATGTCGGCGATCGGGCGCGTGGCCACGCCCGAGTCCATCGCCGCCTGCGCCACCGCCGAGGACAGCTCGACCAGCAGGCGCGGATCCAGCGGCCGCGGGATCAGGTAGTCGGGGCCGAAGCTCGGGGTCTCGCCGCCGTAGGCCGCGCCCAGGTCGGAGGCCTCGCGCCGCGCCATCGCCGCGATCGCCTTGACGCAGGCGATCTTCATCGCCTCGTTGATGCCGGTGGCGCCGACGTCGAGCGCGCCGCGGAACAGGTACGGGAAGCACAGCACGTTGTTGATCTGGTTCGGGTAGTCCGAACGGCCGGTGCCGATGATCGCGTCCGGACGCACCGCCTTGGCCGCCTCCGGGGTGATTTCCGGATTCGGATTGGCCAGCGCGAAGATCACCGGCTGCGCCGCCATCGTCGCCACCATTTCCGGCTTGAGGATGCCGGCGGCCGACAGGCCGAGGAAAATGTCCGCGCCCTCGACGATCTCGGCCAGGGTGCGCTTGTCGGTGTCGCGCGCGTAGCGCTGCTTGTCCGGGTCCAGGTCGGTGCGGCCGCTGTGGATCACACCGTCGCGGTCCAGCGCCAGGATGTTCTCCGGCTTCAGGCCCAGCGACACCAGCATGTTGACGCAGGAGATGCCCGCCGCGCCCATGCCGGTGGTGGCGAGCTTGACGTCCTCGATCTTCTTGCCGGTGACCACCAACGCGTTGAGTACCGCCGCGCCGACGATGATCGCGGTGCCATGCTGGTCGTCGTGGAACACCGGGATGTTCATCCGCTCGCGCAGCTTGCGCTCGACGATGAAGCATTCCGGCGCCTTGATGTCTTCCAGGTTGATGCCGCCAAAGGTCGGCTCCAGGCTGGCGATGATGTCGACCAGCTTGTCCGGATCGTTCTCGTTGATCTCGATGTCGAACACGTCGATGCCGGCGAACTTCTGGAACAGCACGCCCTTGCCTTCCATCACCGGCTTGGACGCCAGCGGGCCGATGTTGCCCAGGCCCAGCACCGCGGTGCCGTTGCTGATCACCGCGACCAGGTTGCCGCGCGCGGTCAGCTCGCTGGCCTGTTGCGGATCGGCGACGATCGCTTCGCAGGCGAACGCCACGCCCGGCGAATAGGCCAGCGACAGGTCGCGCTGGGTCAGCATGGGCTTGGTCGCGGCCACCTTGATCTTGCCCGGCGGCTGCTGGCGGTGATAGTCGAGGGCGGCCTGTTTGAAATCGTCGTTTGACATCGAGGCTTCTGTGGTGGAAGGGCGCGAGGCCCAGGATTCTACTCCCTGGGCCAGGACCCAGCCTGTCTTGCGGCTGTCACCGCGCAGGCCCGAGGCCGGAACCGCGACGCGCCGGCCAGGCCGGCGCGCGCGCAGCATGCGGAAGCTCAGCGGATCGCGGCAGGCTCGGCCACGACCGCCGGCAGCGCGTCTTCGCCGCCATCCAGGGCGATGCGCAGGCGGTCGCGATCCAGCGCGTTCTCCCAGCGCGACACCACCACGGTGGCTACCGCGTTGCCGATGAAGTTGGTCAGCGAGCGGCATTCGCTCATGAAGCGGTCCACGCCCAGGATCAGCGCCATGCCCGCCACGGGCACTTCCGGCACCACGGCCAGCGTCGCCGCCAGGGTGATGAAGCCGGCACCAGTCACGCCCGCGGCGCCCTTGGAGCTGAGCATCGCCACCAGCAGCAGCGCGATCTGGTGCCACAGGGTCAGTTCGGTGTTGGTCGCCTGTGCGATGAACAGCGCGGCCAGGGTCATGTAGATGTTGGTGCCGTCCAGGTTGAACGAATAGCCGGTGGGCACCACCAGCCCGACCACCGACTTCTCGCAGCCGGCCTTCTCCATCTTCTCCATCAGCGACGGCAGCGCCGATTCGGACGAGGAGGTGCCCAGCACCAGCAGCAGTTCCGCCTTCAGATAGCGGATCAGTTTGAAGATCGAAAACCCGCACAGCCGCGCCACCGCGCCCAGGATCACCAGTACGAACAGCAGCGCGGTGACGTAAAACGAACCCACCAGCCAGGCCAGGTTGATCAGCGATTCCACCCCGTACTTGCCGATGGTGAAGGCGATCGCACCGAACGCGCCGATCGGCGCGGCCCGCATCAGGATGTGCACCAGCTTGAACACCGGCGCGACCAGCGCCTCCAGCAGGGTCAGCACCGGCCTGCCACGCTCGCCGACCAGCGCCAGCGACACGCCGAACAGCACCGCCACGAACAACACCTGCAAGATGTTGTCGCCGACGAACGGGCTGAGCAGCGTCTTCGGGATGATGTCCATCAGGAAGCCGACCAGGGTCAGCTCATGCGACTTTTCAACGTAGCTGTGCACCGCGCTCTGGTCCAGGTCGGCCGCATTGATGTTCATGCCGGCGCCGGGCTGCACCACGTGCGCGACGACCATGCCGACGATCAGCGCCAGCGTGGAGAAGAACAGGAAATAGACCATCGCCTTGACGAACACCCGGCCCACCGCCTTCAGCTGAGTCATGCCGGCGATGCCGGTGACGATGGTCAGGAAGATCACCGGCGCGATGATCATCTTCACCAGCTTGATGAAGGCGTCGCCCAGCGGCTTGAGCTTCTCGGCGAAGGCCGGCTCGAAGTGGCCGAGCAGCGCACCGAGCACGATGGCGACCACCACCTGGAAATACAGCTGCCGGTAGAACGGCACGTGCCGATGCACGAGGCCGCCGGCCGGGGAAGTTGGGATATGCATGAGTGCGCTCCGGAGCAATAAGTAGACCAGCAATCAGACGCAGATCGCGGAATGCCGTCTTTGTACGCGGCACCGGCTTCTAAGCAGATAACCCATTGGTAGTAGTCCCCTGGTCGCAGTGCCGTCGACGCAGTTACAGTGTCCCCGCACGCTGGTGGGAAAGACGGTGCGACGCGCGACGCCGGCCATGTGCATGTCCCTTCGACGCTGCGTCGCATACTGTCCCGCCGCCGGCGTTGCCGGGGTCGCATGCGTATTCAGGGGCCATGCGCCGTGGCAGGACCGCAACATCGCTGTAAAGAACCGCCGGATGCGTCCGCTATTGCATGCGGGCGGCGCGTTGTTCCGGCGATATGCCCACACTGTGGCCGGGGGACGGTCGCGACGCCACACTGCACCGCCCGCGCAAGCCTTGCCGTCCCTTCAGTCGAGTGCCGACGCGCTTTTTTCCTCATCAAAGAAGACATCACGACCATGCGCCATACCCTTCTCTTCGCTGCGCTGTGCCTGACCGCCGCCGCTCCCGCCGCCGCCAGCGGATTCGACGACTGGCCGACCAAGGTCGCCTTCAACGACGGCACCGAACTGGCGCTGACCGGCAACTACGGCTACGACTGGAACAACTTCTCCAACGACGATGCGCGCCTGGAGGACGACAACACGTTCCGACGCAAGGAATTCGGCGCCACGCTGAAAAAGAAAGGCGTGTACGACGCGATGGTGTACTTCGACTTCCAGTCCAAGCTGTGGCTCGACGTGTTCTTCCGCTTCGAGACCAAGGCGCTGTTCGGCAGCGACTACGGCAAGGTGCGGCTGGGCTACATCAAGGTGCCGGTCGGCCTGGAAGGCGTGACCAGCTCGCGCGCCGACAGCTTCATGGAAACCGCGCTGCCGATCCAGGCGATCTACCAGGGCCGCCGCACCGGCGTGGAATGGACCTTCGAACGCCCGCAGTACCTGCTGCAGGCCGGCGCGTACGGCGGCAAGGACCTGCAGGGCGACAACCCCGGCACCACCCAGGCGGTGCGCGGCGTGTGGACCCCGTTCAAGGGCGAGGGCGACGTGCTGCACCTGGGCCTGGCCTACTCGCAGGAAAACCCGCGCGGCTACCACAACGGCCTGGACGTGAGCTTCAGCCCGCGCGTGCGCCTGCGGGCGCGCCCGGAAGCCGGGCTGACCGATGTGCGCTTGGTCGACTCCGGTACCCTGGTCGATGCCGACCAGGTGCGCCGCACCGGCCTGGAGGGGATCTGGATCAAGGGTCCGTTCTCAATGCAGGGCGAAGCGCTGCGCGCCGAAGTGACCCGCGACAACGGCCGCCCCGACTACACGGCCGACGGCCAGTACGTGTTCGCCAGCTATGTGCTGACCGGCGAGTCGCGCCCGTACAGCGCCGGCAACGTGGCCAACGTCAAGCCGGCCAACGCCTACGGCGCGGTCGAGGTGCTGGCGCGCTACAGCCGCCTGGACCTGGACGACGGCAGCGTGCTCGGCGGCCGCCAGCACGACTGGACACTGGGCGCCAACTGGTACCTGACCAGCCACTTCAAGTTCCAGGCCAACTACGTGCGCGCCGATGCCGAGCGCGCCGGCGTGCACACCAAGCCGAACTCGATCGACCTGCGCGCGCAGGTGCAGTTCTGATCGGCGCGGCCTGATCGGCGCCCCGCTCGGCACTGACCGCCCGGGGCGCGTTGGAAAGCAAGACCCGGCGCGGCAGCGCCTGCACACATGGGCAGGCGCTGCCGTTCTGCGTTCAGCCAACCGGCCATCCGTCCATCGCGGCCGCTTGTGCGATCGCAATGCCGCCGCCGAGAGCGCCCGCGCAACCAATCGCCAGCACCGCACGCGCCGCTGCCGCTAAGCTGGCCGGAGACCGTCCCGGCCCTGCCCAGTCCGCATGTATCCCGCTTCGCGCCATCGCCACCTCGTCCTGCTCCTGCTCGCCGTCCTCGGCGGCATGGCGCTGGCGATGCTGTCGGCCGGGCATTTCGCCGAACAGCGCGCGCTGCGTGCCGAGAGCCGGCAACTGCGGCAGCAACTGGAGCTGTACGCGCAGACCCTGCAGCAGCGCATCGACCGCTACCGCGCCCTGCCGCAGCTGCTGGCGCTGGACCCGGAGCTGCGCCAGGCGCTGACCCGGCCGCTGGACCCGGCTGCGCATCAGCGACTGAACCTGAAGCTGGAACGCGCCAACGACGTCACCCGCTCCTCGACGCTGACCCTGATCGACGCCGGCGGGGTGGCGGTGGCGGCCAGCAACTGGCGCCTGACCAGCAGCAACGTCGGTGCCGACTACGGCTTCCGCCCCTACGTGAAGCAGGCGCTGGCGCAGGGCAGCGGCCGTTTCTACGGCATCGGCATGACCACCGGCATGCCCGGTTATTTTCTGTCGCAGGCGATCCGCGACGAGGCCGGGCGCACCCTCGGCGTGATCGTGATCAAGATCGAGCTGGCGGCGCTGGAACGCGAATGGCTGCGCGTGCCCGACGTGGTGCTGGTCAGCGATCGCCATGGCGTGGTGTTCCTGTCCAGCCGCGTCGCCTGGCGCTACCGCCAGCTGCAGCCGCTCAGCGCGCGCGAGCGCGAGGAACTGCTCGCCACCCGCCAGTACGCACGGCAGACCTTGCTGCCGGCGCAGCGACGCCGCCTGGCCACGCTGGACGACGGCGGCCAGGTGATGCGCATCGCCGCGCCGGCGCAGCGTGCGCCGCTGCTGTGGCAGAGCATGGCGCTGCCGGAAAGCGGCTGGCGCCTGCACCTGCTGCACGACATCGGCGGCAGCCGCGCCGCCGGCCGCGCCGCCGCACTGGCCGCGGCCGGCATCTGGCTGGCGCTGGTGTTCCTGGGCCTGCTGTTCCAGCAACACCAGCGCCTGGCGCGGCTGCGCCAGCGCAGCCGGCGCGAGCTGGAGTCGCTGCTGCAACAGCATGCGCAGGAACTGCGTACTGCGCAGGACGGCGTGGTGCAGGCCGCGCAACAGGCCGATACCGGCCTCAGCCGCAGCCTGGAGCACCTGCCGCAGGGCGTGGTCATCATCGACGCGCAGTTGCGCCTGGTGGCGTGGAATTCTCGCTACCTGGAGATCTTCCGCTTCCCGCCGGAGCTGATCCGCATCGGCCGCCCGATCGAGGACGTGTTCCGCTACAACGCGCGCCGCGGCCTGCTCGGTCCCGGCCCGGTGGAGGCGGCGATCCAGCGCCGCCTGGACCATTTGCGCAGCGGTCGTCCGCACATGCGCGAGAGCGAGAAGGACGACGGCACGGTGCTGGAGATCCGCGGCAACCCGCTGCCCGACGGCGGCTTCGTCACCAGCTATGCCGACATCACCAGCTACAAGAACGCCGCGCGCGAGTTGCGCTCCCTGGCCGACGCGCTGGAGCACCGCGTCGCCGAGCGCACCCGCGACCTGGCCGACGCCAAGCGCGAGGCCGAGAACGCCAACCGCTACAAGACCCGCTTCGTCGCCTCGGCGGTGCACGACCTGTTGCAGCCGCTCAACGCCGCGCGCATGTTCGTCTCGGCGCTGCGCGGCAAACTGCACGACGACGACGCACGGCAGATCGCCGACCACGTCGACAATGCGCTGGTCGCGCAGGACGCGATCCTCAACAGCCTGCTGGACATCTCGCGGCTGGAAGCGGGCACGCTGAAGACGCAGGTGCGCGACTTCGCGCTGGGGCCGCTGCTGCAGACCCTGGCGCACGAATTCGGCATCGTCGCGCAGGACCGCGGCCTGCGCCTGGACTACGTGCCCACCGGCGCCACGGTGCGCAGCGACGAGACCCTGCTGCGGCGCATCCTGCAGAACTTCCTGTCCAACGCGGTGCGCTACACCCCGCGCGGACGCGTGCTGCTGGGCTGCCGCCGCGACGGCGACACCCTGCGCATCGAGGTCCACGACCAGGGTCCGGGCATCCCCGAGGCGCTGCAGCAGGAGATCTTCGAAGAGTTCCGCCGCCTCGGCGACGGCGTCGCCCACGACCGCGGCGCAGGGCTGGGGCTGGCGATCGTGGAGCGCATCGGCCGCCTGCTCGGCCATCGCATCGGCCTGCGCTCGCAGCTCGGCCGCGGCAGCGTGTTCGCGGTCACCGTGGCGCTGGGCGACGCCGCCGCGGCGCAGGCGCTGGCGCCGACCGCGGTGGCCAGCGACAACGGCGACGACCCGATCCTGCACGGCTGCCGGGTGTGGTGCATCGACGACGATCCACGCGTCTGCGAGGCCAGCCGCGCGCTGCTGGAACGCTGGGCGTGCCGGGTGGAACTGGCGGCCGGCCCGGAGCAGGCGCTGGCCGCAGCGCAAGCGGCGCAGGCGCCGGAGCTGGTGCTGCTGGACGTGCGCATGGGCGAGCGCGCCGGCCCGGCCTTGTTCGCTAAGCTGTGCGGGCGTTGGAACGCCGAACCGCGGGTGATCCTGGTCACCGCCGAACCGGATCCGGCGCTGCGCGCGTTGGCCCAGGAACAGGGCTGGGGCTTCCTGTCCAAGCCGGTACGCGCGCCGGCGCTGCGCGCGCTGATGACGCAGATGCTCTTGCGCCGTGGCTGAGCCCCCCCTGCCGCAGCATCAGCCCGTCTCCCAGCGGGAGAGGGGGTGGGGTGAGGGTCCGGCGCGAAGCGACTTGCGGGGTTTGGGCGCACGAGGCTGCGCCCTGTCATCCGGCCCTGCGGGCCATGGTCCCAGTGGGAGAAGGAATAGCCCTGCTGTGCCGCGTCGCTCACCACTCGCGCGGCGCGATCAACTCCTCGGCGTCGGCATTATCGAAACCATAGGTCTTGGCGATGTACAGGAAGTCCACGCCGATGTTGTCGCGCGCGGCGGTCTCGATCTCGCTGTCGTGCGCCTCGAACTCCAGCGCCAGGGCGTTGAATTCCTCGGTGGCGGCATGGGTGAGCCGGTACAACGCCGGCAGGTCCGGCGGGGCCTGCGCCTCAATCGCCTCGCACAGCCGCAACAGGATCTTCTGGCCCTTGCCGACCAGGAAGGAAGGAAAATAATCGTCGTCCAGCATTTCCTGCAGGAACGGGTAGTAGGCGATCTGCTCGTTGCGGATAGGCATGGTTGTGGATCCCTTTCCGCCCGCAGGAAGCGCGGGCGCCAGTGCATAGCATCGCGTATCCGGGCGCCGCAGAAAACGCTCCGGCAGCCGCGGTTCACCCCTCGCCTTCCGGCTCCAGCGCCTTGACCAGCACCGCGGCCTGAGTGCGGCTGTGGCATTCGAGCTTCTTCAGGATCGCCGTCACATGCACCTTCACCGTGTTCTCGGCCAGGCCCAGTTCGTAGGCGATCTGTTTGTTGAGCAGGCCGTCGGCCAGGCACAGCAGCACGCGGAATTGCTGCGGGGTCAGCTGCGCCAGGCGTGCGGCCAGCTGCGCGTCGGCCTCCGAGCGCGCCGCGGTCAACGGCGGGAACCAGGTGCCGCCGTCGAGCACCGCCGCCACCGCGATGCCGATGGTCTCCGCCGGCGACGACTTGGGGATGAAACCGGCCGCGCCGAACTGCTGCGCGCGGCGGATCACCCGCGGGTGATCGTTGGAGGAGATCACCACCACCGGCACGTCCGGGCGTTCGCCGCGCACGTGCAGCAGCGCCGAGAAGCCGCGTGCGCCGGGCATCGCCAGGTCCAGCAGGACCAGGTCGACGTCGGCCTGCGCGGCCAGCGCGGCATCCAGCGTGGCGGCGCTGGCCGCTTCGGTCACCCGCGCGCGCGGCAAGGCCTGGCGCAACGCGTGCAGCACCGCGGCGCGGAACAGGGGATGGTCGTCGGCGACCAGAATCGTAGGCGCATCCATCCCCACAGTCTGGCATGCGCCGCCGCCCGCGTGCCGCTGCCGTGCCGTTGCACCCTGCTGGCGGCGCTGCCGACGCCGCGCATGGCCGCGGCCTACCGGCCGCCAATGCCAGCGACGCCGCGGCACCAGGCGTGCGCAGCAGCCCACTGCCGCTTGCTCCTGGCGGACCCGGCGCAACCTACTTGGGAACGGCGGACACGCCCTGGCGCGGCGGATGGCGGCGCATGCTGCTGCGCCAGGCATCCAGGAACTGGCGGCGTTTGAGCGCATCCAGGTACACCAGCAAGCCCGGCCCCAGCGCGATCGGACGAAACGACGGCGGCGCGGCCGGTGCTGCGCCGCCGCCGGGCATCGGCAGGATCGGCTTGAGCTGCGCCTCGCGCGACAGCACCTGCTGGCCGCGCGGCGACAGCAGGTAGTCGAGGAACCGGCGCGCCTCGGCCGCATGCGGCGTATCGCGCGGAATCACCGCGGTGCGCAGCGCGACCAGGGTGTAGTCCTCCGGCTGCACGATCGCCAGCGGCGCGCCAGTGTCGATCCGCGCCTGCGCATAGGAACCGAGCACGTTGTAGGCCAGCAGCAGTTCGCCACGGCTGACCCGGTCCAGCAGCACGCCGGTGCGTTCCTCCAGCACCACCTGGTTGTCGCCCATCGCCGCCAGCAAGGCGCCGGACATGCTGCCGATCTGCCCGTCCTGGGTCGCGAACAGATAGCCCACGCCGCTGCGCTCCACGTCGTAGGTGCCGATCCTGCCGCGCAGCGGCAGGCCCGGCGCGCGCAGCAATTCCAGCAACTGGTGGCGCGTGCGCGGCACTTGCGCCGCCGGCAGCCGCGCCTTGTTGTAGACGATCGCCACCGGCTCGTAACTGATCCCGAACGCCTCGTGCCGCCATTGCGCCCAGGCGGGCAGCGCCTCGGTCTGCGGCGAACGGTGCGCGAGCGCGTGGCCGTCGTTCACCAGCTTGGTCTGCAGGTCCATGCTGGCGCTGATCAGCAGGTCGGCGCAGCGCGCCCCGGGCTGCGGATGCAGGTAGCGCTGGTACATGTCCCAGGCGATCACGTCCTGATACACCACCTCGGTGCGCGGGTGCAGCCGCTGGTAGTCGCCGATCACCGCGGCGAACACCTCGATGTCGGTCGAGCCCTGGATGCACAGCTGCGCCTCGGCGCCGCCCTGCGCCGGGAAGCGGCGGATGTCGCCGGGCGCGGCCTGCGCGTCGTGAAAAAGGATGCAGCCCAGCAGCAGGAGCGCGGCGCGCAGCGATCGGAGCGAAGTCATGGATGCAACCTGGGCAGGCGCAGGCTGGCGATCAGGCCGCCGCCGACGCGGTTGGATAGATCGATGCGCCCGCCGTGGCTGTCGACGACGCGCTTGACGATCGCCAGGCCGAGTCCGGCACCGCCGGCGGCCGCGCCCTCGCCGCGCGCGAAGCGCTCGAACACGCGCTCGGCATCGGCGGCGGCGATGCCGGGGCCGTGGTCGGCCACGGTCACCACGCAGTCGCGCGCCGTGCAGGTCAGCGCCACCTGCAGCACGCCGGCGCCGCCGTACTTGCAGGCGTTGTCGATCAGGTTCTTGATCGCCTCGCGCAGCAGCAGCGCATCGCCGTGCACCAGCGCCGACTCGCTGGCGATAGCCAGCTGCACGCGCTGCCGCGGTTGCGACTGCGGCAGCGCCTCGTGCAAGGCCTGGTGCACGACTTCGGCCAGATCCACGCTGGCGTAGCGCTGCAGGTTGGCGCGGTGGATCACGCTGGCGTCGCTGAGCAACTGGTTGAGCAAGCGGCTCATGTGCGTGGCGTTGCGCTCGATCGCCTCCAGGCTGCGGCGCATGTCGCGCGGGTCGTCGTCGTCCAGCGCCAGTTGCGCCTGCGCGCGCAATGCCGCCAGCGGCGTGCGCATCTGGTGCGCAGCCTCGGCCATGAACGCGCGCAAGGTCTCGTTGCTGCTCGCCAGGCGCGCCATGAAGCGGTTCAACGCCGCCACCATCTGGTGCATTTCCTGCGGCGCGGCCACCGCCAGCGGCTTCAGTTCCGACGGCTCGCGCCGCGACAGGTCGTGCTCGATCCGGTGCAGCGGGCGCAACGCGCGATACACCCCCAGCCAGACCAGCGCCAGCGACAGCAGCGACAACAGTGCGATCGCGACCAGCGCATGCAGCACCACATCCTGCGCCAGCGCTTCGCGCGCACGCCGGGTCTGCCCGACCTGCACCCACACCTCGTCCTGCGCCGCGGCCGAGGAGACCCGCCGCGCTACCACCGCGAAGCGCACCTGCTCGCCGCTGTAGTACGCATCGAACAGCCGCGGCGGCGCGCTGGCGCGCGGCAGCGACGGCGCCTTCGGCAGATCGCCGTAGCCGGTGATGGTGCGCCCGCGCGCATCGAACACGCGGTAGAACACCCGGTCTTCCGGCGCCATCGCCAGCAGGTCCAGCGCCGCGTACGGCAGGTCCACCTGCCATTGCCCCCCGGCCAGCGCCACCGAATCGACGATCGACAGCGCCGAGGACACCAGCAGGTGGTCGTAAGAACGGTTGGCCGCGCGCTGGCCGTAGTCGCGCGCGGCGAAGAACAGCGCCACCGCGCCGAGCAGCGAGAGCCCGCCCAGGTACAGCAGCAGCGTGCGCCGGATCGACGGCGCCGGCAGCATGGCCTCAGCCATCGCCGCCGGCGTCCTGCGGCGTGGCTGGCGATGTATCGATCGCGGCCGCCTCCAGCTTGTAGCCGACCCCGCGCACGGTGACGATGCGCAGCGGCGCGCCGACCAGCTTCTTGCGCAGGCGCCCGACGTACAACTCGATCGCATTCGGCCCGGCCTCATCGTCGAAGCCGAACAGGCCGTTGCCGATCTCGTCCTTGCCCACCACCTGGCCGATTCGCCCGATCAGGATTTCCAGCAGGCGGTATTCGCGATTGGGCAATTCGATCGGCGTCCCATCCAGGCTGACCGTGTGCGCGGCGTTGTCGAAGGCGAATCCCCCCAGTTGCACCACCTCGCTGGCGTTGCCGCGGTTGCGCCGCAGCAGCACCCGGCAACGCGCCTCGAACTCGCGGAAATCGAACGGCTTGCCCAGGTAATCGTCGGCGCCCACGTCCAGCGCCTGTACCCGGTCCTCGATGCCGTCGCGCGCGGTCAGCATCAGCACCGGCGTGGTATCGCCGCGCTCGCGCAGCCCGGCCAGCACGCGCAGTCCATCCAGCCCGGGCAGGCCGATGTCCAGCACCACCAGATCGAAGCTCTGGTAGCGCAGCACGCTGGCCGCGCCCAGCCCATCGCTCTGCCAGTCCACCGCATGCCCGCTGCGGCGCATGCGCCGCACGATCGCATCGGCCAGATCGGCGTTGTCCTCGACTAACAAGAGACGCATGGGGGCCGGGAATCGGGAATTGGAGAGTCGGCGATTGTACGAGCAAGCCTAGCGCATCTTCCCCATTCCCGATTGCCCATTCCCGGCCCCGCACCGACAGGTCGATGACAGCTATGCCGCACTAGGCTGCAGCCACGCCGGCCCGCGCCTTCCGCTGCGGGCTACCGAGTCATCGACGCGCTACGCGCACCTGGGAGGGTACGTGAACCTGAAGAAATTGAGCCTGTGCGGCGCCTGCGCGCTGCTGTCCCTGCCTGCGCTGGCACAGGCCGCCGATGGCGACGACGACGCAGGCCCGGTCACCGCCAAGATCGGCGGCCGCCTGCACTGGGATTTCGCCCAATTCGACAACGACAATCGCGGCACGCCCAATCCCGACGACACCGAAATCCGCCGGCTGTGGATCGACGTGTCCGGCAAGTTCTTCGGCTTCGGCTACAAGGTCGAAGGCGATTTCGCCGGCTTGCAGGACGATTTCAACGGCAAGGGCATCGAGGCCAAGGACGTCTACCTGACCCGCACCTTCGACGCCGGCACGCTCAGCGTCGGCCAGTTCAAGCAGTACTTCACGCTGGACGACCGCACCGGCTCCAACTTCGGCCAGTTCCTGGAGCGCAGCGGCGCGGCCAGCACGCTGGCGCCGCTGTACCGCAAGGCGGTGTCGTGGCAAGCCGCCGGCAAGGACTACACCTGGGCCGCCAGCGTCTACAGCCTGGAAAGCATCGACGTGTCCAACATCAAGGGCGATGCGTTCGGCGGCCGCGGCACCTGGGCGCCGGGCGCGCGCGAGGGCGACGTGCTGCACCTGGGTCTGTCGCTGGCGCACGAGCACTACGACCACCCGGGTGCCAACGGCGCACCGGCGCTGAGCATCCGTCCGCGCCCGGCCGGACACCTGTCCGACAACAGCCGCATCACCCTGGCGCGCTTCGCCGATGGCCGCGATACCGACGTGGACAAGTGGTCGCTGGAATACGCGCAGGTGCGCGGCCCGCTGTCGTGGCAGAGCGAGTTCAGCGGCGGCATGTTCGACGACGGCGCGCAGCGTGCCGACGTGATGTCCGCCTATGGCTTCGTCAGCTGGTTCGTGACCGGCGAATCGCGCCGCTACGACAGCAAGACCGGGCGCTTCAACCGCATCAAGCAGGTCAACAACCCGCGTGGCGCGTTCGAACTGGCGCTGCGTTACGACCGCATGTGGGGCACGCAGCACCTGGACGGCCAGGCGGATTTCCTCGACGCCTCCACCGCCTCGTGGACGCTGGCCGGCAACTGGTATCTCAAGCCGAACCTGCGGCTGATGCTGAACCTGATCGACAGCCGCAACCGCGACCATCTGGCCGGTATTACGCTCGATCACACACGTGCGATTACTGGGCGTTTTCAGTATGACTTCTGATTTGCGGGACTCGGGACTCGGGACTCGGGACCCGAAGAACGGAAGTCGGTAACGCTTCAGATCGCGACGTCGCGCTTTTCCGGGTCCCCGGTCCTCGGTCCCCGGTCCCGGCCCTTTTTCCCGCACCACCCAAGGAACTCCCCATGCTGACCGCGCTCGGTTTCGGAATGGTCATCACCTTCATGTACCTGATCATGAGCAAGCGGCTGTCGCCGCTGGTCGCCCTGATCATCGTGCCGATCACCTTCGCACTGGCCGGCGGCTTCGGCACCGGCATCAACGACATGATGCTGGAAGGGATCAAGAAGATCGCGCCGACCGGCGTGATGCTGATGTTCGCGATCCTGTACTTCGGGGTGATGATCGACGCCGGGCTGTTCGACCCGCTGGTACGGCGCATCCTGCGCCTGGTCAAGGGTGACCCGATGAAGATCGTGGTCGGTACCGCAGCGTTGGCGTTTCTGATCTCGCTCGACGGCGACGGTTCGACCACGTACATGATCACCGTGTCGGCGATGCTGCCGCTGTACCGGCGCATCGGCATGAACGCGTTGAACCTGACCTGCGTGACCATCCTCGCCGGCGGGGTGATGAACCTGACCCCATGGGGCGGGCCGACCGCGCGCGCGGCCACCGCGCTGCACGTGGACCCAGCCGACGTGTTCGTGCCGCTGGTGCCGGCGATGGCGCTGGCGATCGCCGGCATCCTGATGCTGGCCTGGCACCTGGGTATCAAGGAGCGGCGCCGGCTCGGCGTGGCCGCGCTGCCGGGCAACGCCTGGCTGGACAGCAGCATGGCCGACGATGGCGATGCGCTGCCGACCGTGGAGGACGCCGAGGACACCAAGCGGCCGAAACTGCTGTGGGTGAACCTGGCGCTGACCCTGGCGCTGATGGCGGCGCTGGTGGTCGGCGTGCTGCCGATGCCGGTGCTGTTCATGATCGGTTTCGCGCTGGCGCTGCTGATCAACTATCCGAACCTGGCCGAACAGCGCCGGCGTCTGGTCAACCACGCCGGCAACGTGCTGTCGGTGGTGTCGCTGATCTTCGCCGCCGGCGTGTTCACCGGCATCCTCTCCAACACCGGTATGGTCGAGGCGATGTCGCGCAGCTTCCTGTCAGTGATCCCCGACGCGTGGGGCCCGCACCTGGCGGTGATCACCGCGCTCGCCAGCATGCCGTTCACCTTCTTCATGTCCAACGACGCGTTCTATTTCGGCGTGCTGCCGATTCTGTCCGAGGCGGCCAGCCACTACGGCATCACCCCGGTGGAAATGGCCCGCGCCTCGCTGGCCGGGCAGCCGGTGCACCTGCTCAGCCCGCTGGTGCCATCGACGTATCTGCTGATCGGTTTGGCCAAGGTCGATTTCGCCGACCACCAGCGCTTCACCATGAAGTGGGCGGTGCTGGTGTCGTTGCTGTTGATGGGCGGCAGCCTTGTGTTTGCGCTGTATCCGTTGGCCGCTTGAATCTTCGGGACTCGGGACTCGGAAAAAGCGCGATAGCGCGATTTGAAGCTTTACCGACTTCCGTTCTTCCGGCCCCGAGTCCCGAGTCACGCCTCCCCAGTCCCGCACTCCAAACCACAGAGGTTCCAGATGACTCTAAGAATCGCCTACGTCACCAGCGGCATGGGCAGCATCGGCACCGCGATCTGCCAGAAGCTGGCGCGCAACGGGCATACCGTGGTCGCCGGCTGCGGCCCGAATTCGCCGCGCAAGTCGGCGTGGCTGCGCGAGCAGCGCGAACTGGGCTTCGACTTCATCGCCTCCGAAGGCAATGCCACCGACTGGGACTCCACCGTGGCCGCGTTCGCCAAGGTCAAGGCCGAGGTCGGCGAGATCGACGTGCTGGTCAACAATGCCGGCGGTAGCCGCGACACCTTGTTCCGGCAGATGAGCCGCGAGGACTGGCAGTCGGTGATCGCCGGCAATCTCAACTCGCTGTTCAACATCACCAAACAGGTGGTGGACGGCATGACGACGCGCGGCTGGGGCCGCATCGTCAACATCGGTGCGGTCAGCGCGCAGAAAGGCCAGATCGGGCAGATCAACTACGCCACCGCCAAGGCGGCGATGCAGGGCTTCAGCCGCGCGCTGGCGCAGGAAGTGGCCTCGCGCGGGGTCACCGTCAACACGGTGTCGCCCGGCTACATCGCCAGCGCCGCGATCAGCAGCTTCCCGCCCGACGTGCTCGACCGCCTGGCCACCTCGGTGCCGCTGCGCCGGCTCGGCAAGCCCGAGGAAGTGGCCGCGCTGTGCGGCTGGCTGACCTCCGACGAAGCGGCCTACGTCACCGGGGCCGACTACGCGGTCAACGGTGGCCTGCACATGGGCTAGGTGCGCGGCGCGGCGCGCAGGCGCTCGCAGCGCGGCGGCTGGCATACACTGCCGATTCCGCTCCCTGCGCCAGCGCCGACACCGCATGTCCGACAAACCCGACCGCGCCACGCCCGGCGCGCGCTTGCAGATGACCGACATCGCGCGCATGGCCGGCGTGTCCGAATCCACCGTCTCGCGCGCACTGTCCGACAATCCGGTGGTCGCCGAACGCACCCGCGCCTACATCAAGCAGCTGGCCAGAGAGGCCGGCTACCGCGTCGATCCGGTCGCGCGCAGCCTGCGTTCGCGGCGCTCCAACATCGTCTGCGTCGCGGTGCCGCTGATGCACGCGCACGAGCAGCCGCTGTCAGACCCGTTCATGATGACCATGCTGGCGCTGCTCGCCGACGCGCTGACCGCGCGCGGCTACAGCATGTTGCTGTCCAAGCTGGACCGGCACCAGGACCATTGGGTCGAAGACCTGGCGCGCGGCAGCCGCGCCGACGGCGTGATCATGCTCGGGCAGAGTTCCGAGCACGCCGCACTGGACGCGGCCGCACGCGACGGCCTGCCGATGGTGGTCTGGGGCAGCCGGATCGACGGCCAGGCCTACGTCAGCGTCGGCAGCAACAACCTGCGCGGCGGCGAGCTGGCCACCGCGCACCTGATCGAGATCGGCCGCCGCCGCATCGCCTTCCTCGGCGACGAGCAGCTGCCGGAGGTGGCGCCGCGCTTCGCCGGCTACCGGCGCATGCTCGAGCGCCACGGCCTGGAATTCGATACGCGGCTGCACGCGCGCAGCCGCTTCCTCAGCGAGGACGCCTACCGGTTGACGCGGGCGATGCTGAAGAAGGCCGATCCGCCCGACGCGGTGTTCGCCGCCTCCGACGTGATCGCGCTGGGCGCGATCCGCGCGCTGACCGACACCGGTCACCGCGTGCCGCAGGACATCTCGCTGGTGGGCTTCGACGACATCGCGCTGGCCGCCTACAGCCAGCCGCCGCTGACCACGGTACGCCAGGACCTGGCGCAGGCGGCAACGCTGCTGGTGGATGGCGTGCTAGGCCTGATCGCCGGGCAACCACTGCAATCGGTGGAACTGCCGGTGCGCCTGGTAGTGCGCGATTCGGCGTGAGAGGCCGGGACTCGGGAACGGGGAATCGGGACCCGGAAAAGCGCGGCGGCGCGAACTGAAGCGTTACCGACTTCCGTTGCTGGAGTCCCGAGTCCCGAGTCCCGAGTCCCGCCCCAGCTTCACAAACAACATCGCCCCCGCCGCCATCACCATCAACGCGCCGGCCAGGCGGATCACATTGCGCGGGTCGCCATGCAGCCAGGAGTCGAAATACAGCGGCAGGGTCACGATCTGGATCAGCATCGGCAGCACGATGAACAGGTTGAACAGGCCCATGTACACGCCGGTGCGCTCGGGCGGGATGCTGTCGGCCAGCATCAGGTACGGATTGCCCATCATGCTCGCCCAGGCCAGGCCGATGCCGATCATCGGCAACAGCAGCAACCAGCGGTCGTGGATCGCCGGCAGCAGGCACATGCCGATGCCGGCGGCGAGCAGGCACGCCGCGTGGGTGGCCTTGGGGCCGACGCGGCGTGCCACCGGCACCATCGCGAACGCGGCGACGAAGGCGACGAAGTTGTAGAAGCCGCCGATCTGGCCGTTGACCAGGCCGGCTTCGCGGAAGCCGTGCGAATCCGGCGCGGTAGTGCCGAACAGCGTGGTCGACAGCGACAGCACGATGTACTGCCAGTAGCAGAACATCGCATACCACTGGAACAGCATCACCGGCGCCATCTGCTTCATCGTTGGCGGCATGTGCCGCACCGCATCGGCGATCTCGCGCAGCGTGGCCAACGGCCCGACCGGTGCGGCACGCAAGCGTTCCAGCTCCAACGGCGGCAGCACCGGTTCGCGCACGCTACGCGCGGTGAGCAGGATCGAGGCCGCAGAGAATCCCGCGCCGATCGCGAACGCGGCGATGGTGACGTAGGGAATGTGGTGCGCATTGGCCGCATCTTGGTTCATGCCGAACCACACCAGCAACGGCGGGGTCACGTAGGCCAGGGTCTGGCCCAGCCCGGTGAACGCGCTTTGGGTGAGGTAGCCCAGCGGGCGCTGACGCGGCGCCAGCACGTCGCTGACCAGGGCGCGATACGGCTCCATCGCCACGTTGTTGGCCGCATCCAGCATCCACAGCAGGCTCACCGCCATCCATAGCGCCACGCTGAAGGGCATCAGCAACAGGCACAGGCTGCACACCAGCGCGCCGATCACCATGTACGGCATGCGCCGGCCCCAGCGGGTGACGGTGCGATCGCTCAACACCCCGACCACCGGCTGCAGCGCCAGCCCGGTGATCGGCCCGGCCAGCCACAGGTACGGCAGGCTGGCGTGATCGGCGCCCAGGTAGTTGTAGATCGGGCTCATGTTGCTCTGCTGCAGGCCGAAGCTGTACTGCACGCCGAAAAAGCCGGCGTTGAGCGCCAGCACGCGCGGCAGCGGAAGCAAGGGGCGATCGGAACGCATGGACATAAGCCTGACAGGAAGCCAACGGCGCCGCAGGTGGCGGGCCACGGCGGCGGAGCGGATGTTCGGATCAATGCAATCGATTGTAACGCTGCGCTGCACCATAACCTGGCAGATAAAAAGCCAGATTTTGCGTTGTCTACGGCAGCGCCCTCAATTTTTTGCAATACAAATTGCAATCGATTGTAAAAGGCCGTATCACTGCGCCACACAACCGCCTGTCCGGCATGGGCGCCGCGCCGGTCGATGCCGTCGCGCGCTACATGCAGGGCCTATCCGCCTCACCCCTCGCTTCGGGAGAGATAGCGATGCACCCCCATTCGACCCGCCTGCATACCTTGACCTGGGCCGTCGCCGCGGCACTGGCCGCCCCCGCCGCCTTCGCCCAGGACGCCGCCGCGCCCGTGGCCCCGTCCACTCCTACGCAAGGCGACGTGGTCAGCCTGGATTCGGTGTTCGTGACCGGCACCGCCAGCGCCAAGAGCAAGCTCAAGTCCAGCGTGTCGGTCAGCACCGTCGGCGCCGAAGCGATCGAGCAATCCACGCCGCGCTCGACCGCCGAGATCTTCCGCAACATTCCCGGCATCCGCTCCGAATCCAGCGGCGGCGAAGGCAATGCCAACATTGCGGTGCGTGGCCTGCCGGTGGCCTCCGGCGGGGCCAAGTTCCTGCAGCTGCAGGAAGACGGGCTGCCGGTGCTGGAATTCGGCGACATCGCCTTCGGCAATGCCGACATCTTCCTGCGCGCCGACGACAGCCTGGAGCGCATCGAGGCAATCCGCGGCGGCTCGGCCTCGACCTTCGCCAGCAACTCGCCCGGCGGCATCATCAACTTCATCAGCAAGACCGGCGACACCGCCGGCGGCAGCGTCGGCCTCAGCCGCGGCCTCGGCCGCTTCGACAACACGCGCCTGGACTTCGACTACGGTGCGCCGTTCGCCGAGCACTGGCAGTTCAACGTCGGCGGCTACTACCGTCGCGGCGACGGCGTACGCGACGCCGGATTCGCCACCGACAAGGGCGGCCAGCTCAAGGCCAACCTGACACGTCTGTTCGACAACGGCTACGTACGCGTCTACGCCAAGTACCTCAACGACCGCGCCGCCGCCTATACCCCCGTGCCGACCCTGGTCAGCGGCAGCGACGGCGCGCCGCACTTCCACGACGTGGGCAGCTTCGACCCGGGCCGCGACACCCTGTACAGCCCGTATTTCCGCAGCAGCAACAGCCTGGACGGCAGCAACCGCCTGACCCGCGTCGAACTTGGCGACGGCATGCACCCGGTGTCGCGCGCGATCGGCGCCGAGGCGCAGTTCGACATCGGCAGCGGCTGGACGCTGACCGACAAGTTCCGCATCGCCGACACCTCCGGCCGCTTCGTCTCGCCGTTCCCGGCCGAAGTGGCCGACGCCGCCAGCCTGGCCGCGGAGATCGGCGGCGTCGGCGCGAGCCTGCGCAATGCCGACGGCCAAACCTACAGCGGCCAGGCGGCGCGCACCCACCTGTTCAACACCCGCATCAACGACCTCGGCAACGCGGTCAACGACCTGAGCCTGGCGCGCGACTTCGGCAACGGCGATGGCGGCAACGTCAATCTCAAGGCCGGCCTGTACAGCTCGCGCCAGGTCATCGACATGGACTGGACCTGGAATTCCTACGTGCAGTCGGTGTCCAGCCGTTCGCGACTGCTCGACGTGGTCGCGGCCGATGGCAGCCTGCTCTCGCAGAACGGCCTGTATGCCTACGGCGTGCCCTACTGGGGGACCGACAACACCCGCCACTACGACGTGCGTTACACCATCAACGCGCCGTACGTGGCGCTGGGCTGGGACCAGGGCCCGCTGAGCGTGGACGCCAGCGTTCGCTATGACATGGGCCGGGCGCGCGGCGACACCGCCGGCGGGCTGCTGGTCGACAATCTCGACGTCGATGGCGACGGGATCATCCAGGCGCCGGAGCGCAGCGTGGCGACGATCGACTACGCCAACCGCAAGCCGGTGGACTACGACTGGAACTACCTGTCGTACTCGCTCGGCGGCAACTACATGCTCAACGACGATCTGGCCGCGTTCGCCCGCTACAGCCGCGGCGCGCGCGCCAACGCCGACCGCCTGCTGTTCGGCGTGGTCCGCGACGACGGCTCGGTGTCCTCCGACGAAGCGGTGAACTTCGTCAAGCAACTCGAGGGCGGCCTGAAATGGCGTGCCGGCGGCCTGAGCGTGTTCGCCACCGCCTTCGCCGCGCGCACCCAGGAACAGAACTACGAGGCCACCAGCCAGCGCTTCTTCAACCGCACCTACAAGGCCCACGGGCTGGAACTGGAAGCGGCCTACCGCGCCGGCGGCTTCGGCATCAATGGCGGCGCGACCTGGACCGATGCGACCATCGACAAGGACCAGATCACCCCGGCCAACGACGGCAACACGCCGCGCCGCCAGGCCAGGTTCGTCTGGCAGCTGACCCCCAGCTACCGCGGCGATCGCTACGAGGTCGGGGTCAACGCGATCGGCACCAGCTCGGCCTACACCCAGGACAGTAACCAGTTGAAGATGCCCGGCTACACGCAGGTGAACCTATTCGGCAACTACCGCGTCACCGACGCGTTGACCCTGTCGCTGAACATCAACAACCTGTTCGACGCCTTCGGCCTGACCGAAGCCGAGGACGCAAGCATTCCGGACAACGCCATCATCCGCGCCCGCTCCATCCCCGGCCGCACCGCCAGCGTCAGCGTGCGCTACGATTTCTGATTCCAAGGAGCCCGCCGCGCCCGGTCGCCGGGCGTGGTCCATTATGAACGCTGCTTCTCCGCTCTTCGATCACGCTGGCATGCAGGCGGCACTGGCTGCCCAGCCCGGCGCACACGCGCGTTACCGCGCCCATGGCGCACGCCTGTTCGCCGCCCTGCACGTCCTGTACGGCGCACATCCGCACTACGCACAATGGCTGCCGCGCTGGCTCGACGCGGTCGCCGCCACGATCCGCGCGCGCCCGCCGGCACTGGCCGAACTGGATGCGGCGCGCGCGCCGGACTGGTTCGGCACGCCGTCGATGCTCGGCTACAGCGCCTACGTCGACCGCTTCGCCGGCACCCTGGCCGGGGTCGGCGAGCGTGTGCCCTACCTGCAGGAACTGGGCGTGCGCTACCTGCACCTGCTGCCGTTCCTGCGCATGCGCGAAGGCGACAACGACGGCGGCTTCGCGGTCAGCGACTACGGCCAGGTCGAACCGCGGCTCGGCGACAACGCCGACCTGGCCGCCCTGACCGCACGCCTGCGCGACGCCGGCATCAGCCTGTGCGCCGACTTCGTGCTCAACCACACCGCCGACGACCATCCCTGGGCGCTGGCCGCCAGACAGGGCGACGCGCGCTACCTGGACTACTACCACCACTTTGCCGAGCGCGACCTGCCGGACCGCTACGAACGCACCCTGCGCGAAGTGTTCCCGCATACCGCGCCGGGCAACTTCACCTGGGTCGAGGACGCCCAGGCCTGGCTGTGGACCACGTTCTATCCCTATCAGTGGGATCTGGACTGGAGCAACCCAGCGGTGTTCGGCGAGATGGCGTTGGCCCTGCTGCACCTGGCCAACCTGGGCGTGGAAGTGTTCCGGCTGGATTCCACCGCCTACCTGTGGAAGCGCGAAGGCAGCGACTGCATGAACCAGCCCGAGGCGCACACCATCCTGGAGGCGCTGCGCGCGCTCACCGACATCGCAGTGCCGGCGGTGCTGCTGAAGGCCGAGGCGATCGTGCCGATGGCGCAGCTGCCGCCGTACTTCGGCAGCGGCCAGGCACGCGGCCACGAATGCCACCTGGCCTACCACAGCACGCTGATGGCGGCCGGCTGGGTGGCGCTGGCCGCACAGCGCGGCGACATCGTGCACGGCGTGATCGCGCAGACGCCGGCGCTGCCGCCGGCCTGCGCGTGGCTGAGCTACGTGCGCTGCCACGACGACATCGGCTGGAACGTGCTGCAGCACGAAGCGGCCGGCGGCAACGGCAGCGCGCCGTTCGACCTTGCCCAGGCCGCACACTTCTTCGCCGGCGACGTGGCGGGCAGCTACGCGCGCGGCGAAGCGTTCCAGAGCAGCGGCGACGGCGTGCACGGCAGCAACGGCATGAGCGCCGCGCTGGTCGGCATCGAAGCGGCGCTGGCCGACGGCGATGCCGAAGCGCTGGAACTGGCGATCCGGCGCCTGTTGTTGCTGTATGGCGTGGCGCTGGCGATTCCCGGCGTCCCGCTGCTGTACATGGGCGACGAACTGGCGCTGGGCAACGACGCGGACTATCGCCGCGACCCGCTGCGCCGCCACGAAGGGCGCTGGCTGCAGCGTCCGGCCATGGACTGGGAGCGCGCCGCGCGCCGCGGCGACCCGGACAGCGTTCCCGGCCAGGTCTACACCCGCCTGCGGCGGCTGATCGCCGCGCGTGCGGCGACCGCCGCGCTGGGCGCCGGGCAACCGCTGCGGGCGTTGCCGCTGGGCAATCCGGCCCTGCTCGGGATCGCCCGCGGCACGGACTTCGTCGCGGCCTACAACTTCAGTGCGCAAGCGGTGGCGGTGGAGCCTGTGGAGCCTGCCGCAGTGGGCGATGGCGACTGGCAGACCATCGCCGACGGCGGACGCGACGACGCCACGCTGCAGGAATGGGATGGCCTATTGCCGGCCTATGGCCTGCGTTGGTGGCGCCGCGGCTGAGTGCGGAGCGCGTCCTGCCGGCATCGTGGATTGGCGGATTCGCGAAAGAGCTGCACCGGAGCAGCTCTTTCGAGGATCAGACCTTGACGCACGCCGCCGCAGCCTCGGATCCAGCTCCGATGCAGTCGGGACTGAAGTCCCTCCCACAAAGAGCAGCGATGCCTACCCGGCAAGGCCCCTGTAGGAGCGGCTTCAGCCGCGACGAACGAAGCCGCAACCTGGCCGATCCAGGAAGCGGTCGGGACTGAAGTCCCTCCTACACAAAGCAGCGATGCATGCGCGGCAAAGCTCCCTTGTAGGAGCGGCTTCAGCCGCGACGAACGAAGCCGCAATCTGGCCGATCCAGGAAGCAGTCAGGACTGAAGTCCCTCCGACAGAAAGCAGGCAGGCGCCCTGCCGCGCCATCAAGCCCGCATCGCGACGCGCGTCCAGCGTCAGCCGACAAACGCGCGCCGCACCCCCTTCACTTGCCCAACAACCCCAGCAACGCCTTCGCCGCCTCCTCGGACGAAGCTGGGTTCTGGCCGGTGACCAGGCGGCCGTCCACCACCACGTGCACGCCCCAATCGGCGCCTTTCTCGTACAGGCCGCCGAGCCGCTGGAACTCGTCCTCGATCAGGAACGGCACCACGTCGGTCAACCCGACCGCCGCCTCTTCGCCATTGGTGAAACCGGTGACGCGGCGGCCCTTGACCAGCGGCGCGCCATCGGCGGCGCTGACCCGGCGCAGCGCACCCGGCGCGTGGCAGACGAAGCCGATCGGCTTGCCGGCGCGCGCGAACGCCTCGATCAGCGCGATCGACGTGCGGTCTTCGGCCAGATCCCACAGCGGGCCGTGGCCGCCGGGGTAGAAAACGCTGTCGTAGTCGGCCATCTGCACCTCGGCCAGCGACCGCGTGCTCGCCAGCTGCCGCTGCGCATCCGCATCGCCCTTGAAGCGCTGCGTGGCGGCGGTTTGCGCGTCGGCCGCATCGCTCTTCGGGTCCAGCGGCGGTTGCCCACCCTTGGGCGAAGCCAGCGTGATCTCGGCGCCGGCGTCCTTGAACACGTAGTACGGCGCGGCGAACTCCTCCAGCCAGAAGCCGGTCTTGTGGCCGCTGTCGCCGAGGCGGTCGTGCGAGGTCAGCACCATCAGGATCTTCATGCGGATGTCCTTTTTTGCGTGGAAACGGCGGTCAGGCGCTGCAGGCCAGGCGCGCAGTATCGGCACGCGCGCATTCGCGGCGGGTGAGCGCGGCGCGACGGTGTTCAGGCGCCGCCGGGGCCATCCAGCTGATCCATGCGGATGCGGTTGGCGAACAGCGAGAACGCCAGCATGCCGGCCAGGCCGCTGGCGCGCGCGACCCAGTTCGGCAGCCAGCGCGGCGGCGCCAGCACGCCGGCCTCGAACAGCGGCGCGAACGCGGCCACGTCCTCCAGCGCCATCTTGCCGGCGAACAGCCAGCGGCACAGCGGCAGGCGATCGCGCTGCAAGGCCTGGCGGAAGAATGTGTGCACCGACACCAGCCCGCGCAGGTACACGGTGTCCTTGGTGAAGGCGGCACCACCGCCGGTCGGCACGCCGCGGAACACGCGCTGCGCCGAGGAGAAGCTCTCCGCCGGCGACTGCCCGGCCGCATCGAAATACCGAAACACCTCGACGAAATCGGCACCACTGCGCGCCAGCGCGATCGCTTCGATGCGCAAGCTGATCCGCTTCATCCGCGCGATGTCGATGCTGCCGGTGATCTGCTCGGCGAAGGTCGCCAGGCCCTCCTGGGTCGCGGTGATCCGCGGCGACGACAACGCCAAGCTCGGCAACTGCGCCTGCTCGCGGCCGTTGAGCGCGGTCAGCGAATGCACCAGCGCCTCGTGGTGGAACAGCTGCGCGCGGTCGTAGTCGCTGAACGAGGCGCCCGAGCGCAGGCGGATGCGGTGCGCGCCGGCCGCGGCCTTGGCCAGCAGCTCCGGATCCAGCTCGACCGCGATCACCCGCGCGCCGAAGAATTCGTCCAGGTCGCCCTGCAGCAGCAGGCGCAGCGCGCTGGCCGACACCGGTACCTGCTCTTCGGCCGACAGCAGTTCGCGATCCAGCTCCTGTGCGATCCGGATGAAGTGACCGGCGGCGTCGCGGGTGGTCGGCCCATGCCCGGGCATCGGATCTTCCGGCACGCCGAACAACTGCGCCGAATACGTGCCGACCGCCGCCGTCCCCAGCGATTCCAGCAAGGCCGCGGCCAGATCCCAGCTGTGCACCGATGCCTGCAGATACGCGCCCAGTGGATGCGTCGGATCGGACGCCTGCGCGATCGCCGCCAGCTCGCGGCGCGTGTCGGCGAAATCCAGCCGCGGGTACTGCACCTGCGGCAGCTGCGGCTGGCCGCGCGCCACGCTGTCCAGGAACGGCGCCTGCACCGCCACCGGCCAACTCGCCAGCGCCAGCAGGCGGATGCCGCGCACCGCCTTGACCAGGCGCGCATCCAGCGCGGCGTGGTGCAGGATCTCGGCAGGCAGCGCGGTCATCGCGAGCGTGGAGGGCGGGCGCGGCCGGTCAGCGGCGCTGGTTGCGCGGCGTCGGCCGCTTGCCGCCCGGCTTGCCCGCGCCGGGCCTGCCCGACCTGGCCGCGTCCGCGTTCTGCGCCTGGCGCTGCGCCAGTTTGGTGGCGGCGCCGGCGACTTCGTCGCGCAGCTTCATGTAGTTGGCCAGCCGCGCCTCCTCGATGTCGCCGCGCTCGATCGCCGCCTGCACCGCACAGCCCGGCTCGGCCTGGTGCGCGCAATCGTTGAAGCGGCACTGCGCGGCCAGCGCCTCGATGTCGGCGAACCCGCCTTCGGCCAGGTCTTCCTCGCCGGTGGGCTTGAGCTCGCGCATGCCCGGCGTGTCGATCAGGCAGGCGCCGGACGGCAGCGGCAGCAGCGCCCGGTGCGTAGTGGTGTGGCGGCCGCGCGAATCGTTCTCGCGCACCGCCGCGGTGCGCATCTTCTCCACCCCGAGCAAGGTGTTGGTGAGGGTGGACTTGCCGGCGCCGGACGAGCCAACCAGCACCGCCGTGCGCCCGGCCCCCAGCCACGGCCGCAGCGCCGCCACGCTGTCGGCATCCTTGGCGTTGACGGTCAGCAGCGGGATCGACTGCGCGGCCAACTCCTCCAGCACCGCCAGCGCATCGTCGGCGTACTCGGTGAGATCGGCCTTGGTCAGGATCACCACCGGCTCGGCGCCGCCCCCGCCGACCAGCAGCAGGTAGCGCTCGATGCGCCGCGGATTGAAGTCCGCATCCAGGCCGCAGACGATGAAGACCGTATCGATGTTGGCCGCGATCACCTGCTGGTGATAGTGCTCGCCGGCCGCGCCGCGCTTGATCGCGGTACGCCGCGGCAGCAGCGCCACGATGCGCTTGTCGTCCTCCAGCAGCACCCAATCGCCGACCGCGGCGCGCTCGTGGCTGGGGAAGCGCGGCCGCTGCCATTCCGGCAACGACTCGACCTTGAAGCCGGCGTCCACCGCATCGGCCACCACATAGCCGGTGCGGTGCTGCTCGCTGACCCGCGCCGGCCGCGCCAGCGGGTGCGCGGCCATCGCCGCCAGCCAAGTTGGTTCTTCCGGCATGCCGGGCCAGGGCCAACCGATGGGGCGCAGCGCGTCGAAGTCGATCTGGGGGGAAGTCATGGGCGGATTCTAGACGCTGCGGGCCCCGCCCCGGCCGCCGCGTCACATTTCCGTTACCATGCCGGTTCCACGCCCCCACCGGCCTATGCGATGCCCACCCTGCCGATCAAGCCGCTCGCGATCCGCGAACGCCTGTCCGAAGTCCGCTACGAAATCCGCGGCGAACTGGCGCGGCGAGCCCGGGAGCTGGAGGCGCAGGGGCGCAAGCTGATCAAGCTCAACATCGGCAATCCCGGCGCGTTCGGGTTCCGCGCGCCGGAGCATCTGCAGCGCGCGATCGCCGACGACATGGGCCGCACCGATCCCTATACCCACCAGCAGGGCCTGCCCGAGGCGCGCGAGGCGATCGCCGCGGCCTATGCGCGGCGCCAGCACCCGGACGCGCATCCGGACCGCATCTTCATCGGCAACGGGGTCAGCGAGCTGATCGACCTGTCGCTGCGCGCGCTGCTCAATCCCGGCGACGAAGTGCTGGTGCCCTCGCCCGACTACCCGCTGTGGTCGGCCGCCACCATCCTCAACGACGGCCGCCCGGTGTATTACCGCTGCGCGCCGGAGAACGGTTTCCAGCCCGATCCGGTGGAGATCGAGACGCTGGTGTCCTCGCGCACCCGCGCCATCGTGCTGATCAATCCGAACAACCCCAGCGGCGCCAGCTATTCGCGCGAACTGCTGGAGAAGATCGTGGCGATCGCGGCCAAGCACAACGTGCTGCTGATGGTCGACGAGATCTACGACCAGGTGCTGTACGACGGCGCCGACTTCGCGCCGGTCGCGCCGCTGGCCGGCGAGCACCCGTGCATCAGTTTCGGCGGCCTGAGCAAGGTGCACCGCGCCTGCGGCTGGCGGGTGGGCTGGGCGCTGCTGTCCGGCGCCGCCGAGCGCGTCACCGAATTCCGCAACGCGATGGACCTGCTCGGCGCGCTGCGCCTGTGCGCGAACGTGCCGGGCCAGTTCGCGATCGACGCTGCGGTCAACGGCCCGGACACGATCTCGCCGCTGTGTGCGCCGGGCGGGCGCCTGTACGAGACCCGCCGCGCGGTGGTCGACGCCTGCGCGGCCAGCGAGCACCTGGCGCTGGTGCAGCCGGCCGGCGCGCTATACGCGTTCCCGGCGGTGGTCGGCGCGGCCGCGCGCAATTTCGACGATCACGACTTCGCGCTGGAGTTGATGAACGACGAAGGCGTGCTGGTGGTGCCCGGTTCCAGCTTCAACGTGCCCTACCGCCACCATTTCCGGGTGACCCTGTTGCCGGAAGCGGCGGTGATGCGCGACGTGTTCGCGCGCATCGACCGGGTGCTGGCGCGTCGCGCCGAGGCGGCGACCAAGGTGGTACCACTGAAGCCGCGCAACGCGGCCGCCGGGGGGCGGTGAATCGGGAATGGGGACTCGGGAATGGGCAAAGCGTGCGCCGTTCCAGCCGCTCCCGGCCTCGGTGACGCGGCTGCCTTCGTTATTGCACAGATGAGCCAGTCCAGCGTCGCTTCGCTCCAGCATGCCCCGCTGCGCTATCTAGCGCTGGGCGATTCCTACACCATCGGCGAAGGCGTGGCCGACGCCGGGCGCTGGCCGCGGCAACTGGCCGCGGCGCTGCGCCACGACGGCATCGCCATCACCGATCCGCAGATCGTCGCCACCACCGGCTGGACCACCGACGAACTCGCTGCCGGCATCGATGCCGCCGCGCCGCAAGGTCCGTTCGCGCTGGTGACGCTGCTGATCGGGGTCAACAACCAGTACCGCGGACGCGCGTTGGACGAGTACCGCGCTCAGTTCGCCGCGCTGCTGCAACGCGCGCTCGATTTTGCCGATGGCCAGCCGCAGCGGGTGCTGGCGGTCTCGATCCCGGACTGGGGCGTGACCGCGTTCGCGCAGCCGCCCGCGCACGATCCGGCCCGCATCGGCGCGCAGATCGATGCGTTCAATGCCACCGCGCAGGCCTGCTGCCAGGCGCGTGCGGTGCGCTTGGTCGATATCACCGCGGCCAGCCGCGAAGGCGGCGGCAGCGCCGCGATGCTCGCCGCCGACGGCCTGCATCCCTCCGCGGCGATGTATGCGCGCTGGACCGGCCTGCTGTTGCCTGCGGCGCGCGATGCGTTAGCCTAGCCGGGTACGACGCCCCGCTGCCAAGGACCGACATTGCGCGACGCCAGCACCATCCAGCCCATGACCCGCCCGCAGGCCCTGGTCATCGCCCGCGCCTTCCTGCCGACGCATCCGCTCGGCAATCGCTACGACTACTACTACACCCGCACCAAGCTGCGCACCGATCCGCTCTACCCCGGCGTGCTCGCCGCGCTGCGCGGCACCGACGCGCCGGTGCTGGACCTGGGCTGCGGCCTGGGCCTGCTCGCGCATGCACTGCGCGCCGACGGCCAGCGCCAGCGCTACCACGGCGTGGACATCGACGCGGCGAAGATCCGCCGCGCGATCCGCATCGCCGCGCGCAGCGCACTGCACGACACCCGCTTCGAGGTGGTCGATCTGGGCCTGGCCTGGCCCGAGCACAGCGGCAGCGTCGCGATCCTGGACGTGCTGCAATACCTCGACGCCAGCATGCAGACCAGCCTGCTGCGCAGCGCGGCGAAGATGCTCACCCCTGGCGCAAGGCTTGTGATCCGCAGCGGCCTGGGCGACAGCAGCGGCCGCGGCCGCACCAGCCGCATCACCGACGTGCTCGCGCACCTGGCCGGCTGGATGCAGGAAGTGCCCAAGTGCTATCCCACCCGCGACAGCCTGGAACGCCAGCTCGGCGACGCCGGATTGCGCGCCTGTTTCGCGCCGCTGTACGGCAACACCCCGTTCAACAACTGGCTGATCGTGGCCGAACCGCGTTGACGCGGCCGGCCCCGCGCCGCTCTCGCCCACAACAATCAGGACAGCGCCACCTGGACCGCACACGCAATGCCGTCGCCAGACGCCGGCCACCCGGCGACGCGAAAACGCCGTGCATCCACGCGCCGCATTCCAGGACCAATGCCGGTGGCGGATGCGCACGACGTTTATACTGCCGCGCCGTCGCTGGCGCAGCGACAGCGCCGCGTGGAGTCCACGGACGGAAATGCAGGACTCGGCGAGGTGTTGCGCCCCTCGCATCCAGCGCGAACGCGCCGACCTGCCCGACCTGCCCGACCGCATCCGCCGCTGCGACCGCCGCCGCGGCACTGCCTGCCGACGCGGCCAGCGCAACGCAGGCAAGCCACATCGCCCCGGTCCTGCGCCCAGCGGCGACGAAACCATCCTGCCCCCTCGGAGTCCCCATGACCGCCCCAACGCTCCCGCCCTATTCCGGCCTCGGCATCGCCTCGTTCGCGGTCAGCCTGATCGCCGCGGTGCTGACGCTTGTCCTGGTCGGCATCTGCGCGGCACTGGTCTATTCCCAGCCCGGTAGCCTGGACGACGACTCGCCGCTGGCGATGCTGGTCGGCATGGCGATGCTGGTCGGCATCGTCGCCGAGCTGGCCGCCGCGGCGCTCGGCATCGGCAGCCTGTTCCAGCGCGACCGCAGGAAACTGTACGGCGTGCTCGGCCTGATCTTTGCGATCGCGACCCTGCTCGGCGTCGCCGCGCTGATCGTGTTTGGACTCATGCGAGTCGGCTGAGTCCTGGCGGGAAGATGCGCCACGGCCTCGCACCGAGGTTGAACAGCTGCCGCCATGCTGCCATCCCGCGCGCGGTGGGTCCGGCAAGGGCAGTTGGCGGGAATCAGCCCGGCAGGATGCCGACCAGGCCCTTCTGGCGCATCGCCCGCAACACGCCTTCCACGATCGCCAGGTTATGCCCATGCGCCGCGCCTTCGTGCAGCAGCACGATCGCGCCGGGCCTCAGGTCGCGCACGATGCGCGCCACGGTCGCGCCGGGATCGCAGTGCACGCCGTCGAAGCCGCGCGCGCTCCAGGCGACCCGGGTCAGGCCATGCGCGCGCAGCGGCGCGGCGACGAACGGATTGGTCATGCCCACCACCGAGCGGTACCAGCGCGGCGCGGTGCCGGCGATGGCGGCCAGCGCCTGCTGCGCCTGGCCGATCTCGCGCGCCATGCGACGCGGCCCCAGCGCCCAGAACCAGGCCTGCGGGTGGCTGTGGCTGTGGTTGCCGATGCCGTGGCCGCGACGCAGGATCTCGCGCACCAGCGCCGGGCGCGCGGCGGCGCGGGCGCCGACCAGGAAGAAGGTGGCCTTGGCCTGGTAGCGGTCGAGCACCTCCAGCAGCGGCGCGGTGTCGTCGGAAGGGCCGTCGTCGATGGTCAGCCACACCTGCGGCGCGGTGCCGGGCAGGCGGCTGAGCACCGGCGCGTACAGACAGGCCCGCGGCAGGAACACCGGCAACAGCAGGGCCGCATGCGAGGCCAGCAGCGCCGGCAGCCCGATCCGCCAGCCCCAGTTCCACCAGATCGCCGCGACCAGCGCCTGCGAGGCCAGCGCCAGAGGCAGCCAGCGGTACGGGTGGCGGGGGACACACTGCAGCGTTTCCGGAACTGTCATGCCCCATGATGCCATGCGGCGTAGAATGTCCGGTCCGACTCAGCGACCGAAATCATTGCCATGTCCCTCGATCCCGCCCTGCGTTCCCGCATCGAAACCTTGCTCAGTTCCAACCGCGTCGTGCTGTTCATGAAAGGCCAGCCGAGCATGCCGCAGTGCGGCTTCTCGGCCAAGGCGGTGGGGGCGCTGAACGAACTGGGCGTGGATTTCGCCCACGTCAACGTGCTGGCCGACCAGGACATCCGCGAAGGCATCAAGGCCTACGGCGACTGGCCGACGATCCCGCAGCTGTACGTGGACGGCGAACTGGTCGGCGGCAGCGACATCATCCTGCAGATGGCCGGCAGCGGCGAGCTGAGCGAACTGCTCGGCGTGCAGGCGCCGGATCGCACCCCGCCCTCGATCACCATCACCGACGCCGCCGCGGACATGCTGCGCGGCGCGCTGGCCGACGCCCCGGGCGCGACCCTGGCGCTGGCGATCGACGCACAGTTCCAGCCGAACTTCCAGCTGGCCCCGACCGACCCCAATGCCATCGCCGCCGAATCCAACGGCCTGCGCGTGCAGTTCGACCTTGCCAGCGCGCGCCGCGCCGAAGGCATCACCATCGACTGGGTCGACGACCTGCGCGGCCGCGG
Organism: Xanthomonas translucens pv. undulosa; assembly: GCF_017301775.1. Classification (NCBI taxonomy): domain Bacteria; kingdom Pseudomonadati; phylum Pseudomonadota; class Gammaproteobacteria; order Lysobacterales; family Lysobacteraceae; genus Xanthomonas; species Xanthomonas translucens. The sequence continues at coordinate 3,331,895 of NZ_CP063993.1, read as the reverse complement.
CCTGGCGATCGACAACCCGAACGCGCCCAAGCCGGTGCAAGAGCTGAGCGTGCGCGACGCCGACGATCAGGTGCGCGCCGGCGGCCTGATCCTGGTGGACGTGCGCCCGCCGGAAGAGCGTGCGATCGCGTCGCTGAACGTGCCGTTCCGCACCCTGGACGGCGACCAGCGCGCGCAGCTGGAAGCGCTGCCGAAGGACACCGCACTGGCGTTCCTGTGCCACCACGGCGGGCGCAGCGCGCAGGCCGCCGAGCAGTTTCGCGCGCTCGGCTTCAGCCGCGTGCACAACGTGGTCGGCGGCATCGATGCCTGGGCCGACGCCGTGGACAGCAGCGTAGTGAAATACTGAGCCAGCGGCACGCGATACAGCGGCATCACGGCGGGCGATCCAGGGGGTCGCCCGCTTTTTTTGCGAGACGGTTTTTGCGCTTCCTGGGGGAAACGAACACATGCCACAGACGCTGAAATGCTGGGCCGCGGCACTGATCGGCCTCGCCGCCCTGCCTGCCGCCGCCGCGCCAGCGCCCGCCGCATTGCCGCCGACGGTGATCTACGTCACCCCGGTCTCGGACGAGGCGCAGGTGATGAGCTACATTCCGGTGCGCAACGCGCCGTCCGAAGAAGCCGAACTGGGCACTTGGCGCGGGCTGAAGAAGCCGCTGCGGGTGTTCGACAAAGGCCGCGAGCAAGGCGTGGCGACGCCGCTGGCGTTCTCGGTCGACGACAACAGCATGTGCGGTGGCGACCTGCGCGTGCGCCTGAAGACCGCGCATGGCGCCACCTTCGCTCACGATGCCCTGCTGGCCTCGTTCGACCTCAATCCCGGCCAGCGCTTCACCCGCCACGAGCTCGATGCCACGCAGCGGAAAGCGCTGCTGCAGGTCATCGGCAACGATGCGTCGGTGCGCAAGCGTTTGCCTGCCGCGGCACTGAAGCGACTGCTGGCGCATCTGGCCGCTGCGCCGGCTGGCGAAGCACCGGCACTGACCGTGATCGGCGATGCCAAGCAGCCAGGCCACGAGGTCGCCTTGGTGACCGCCAGCGTCTACGACCCGACGCCGGCCGCGAACGCGGACGGAGCATCGCCCAAGCTGACCACCCTGCTGGCGGTGCTGGAACGCAGCGATGCGGGCTGGCGGCTGCGCAAGACCTTCGCCGACTACGGCTGCGACGATTGCGAGGAGCGCAAGAACAGCTATGCGCTGCTGCAGTTCGCCGACATCGATGCCGACGGCACGGTCGATTTCCTGATCCAGCACAGCGGCTACGAGACCTACGGGTTCTGGCTGCTGCACCTGGTCGATGGCCAATGGCGCACCGAGGAATTGGTCGGCGGCTGCTGAGCGCCGCCGGCCACTGAAACGCGCGGCCCCACCCTGCAGGAGCGATAGGTTCTACCCGTAGGGTCTGTCGCGGCTGAAGCCGCTCCTACAAGAGCGCGGCCGCTGCCGCACCGCTCAACCGGCGAAACCGCCCTCGTCCAGAAACCGCTGCTCTTCCTGCGTGCTCTCCCGCCCCAGCGCCGCATTGCGATGCGGGAAGCGGCCGAAGCGCTGGATGATGTCCTCGTGCTGCGTGGCCCACTGCAGGCTGTCGGCATCGCCGAGCGCGCTGAACAGCTCCACCGCCTCGCGCTGCAGGCCCGGATCCTCGGCGTGCTCGTATGGCAGGTAGAAGAACATGCGCAACTCCGGCTCCACCTGCTGATCGAAGCCGGCCGCCAACGCCCATTGCGCGTAGCGCCGCGCCAGGCCATCGGTGGCGTAGGCGTGCGCACTGCCGCGAAAGGCGTTGCGCGGCACCTGGTCGAGCAACAGCAGCAGCGCCAGCGCGCCCTCGGCGCTGCCCATCCACGCCGCGTACTCGTCGCGCGCCGCGGCATGATGAGCATCCAGAAAATGTTGGCGCACGTTCGCATCAAACGATTCATTGGCGGCGAACCAGCGCTCGCGGCCGGCGCTGCGCCAGAACTCCACGACATCGCAGGGCAGGATCTCGGTCATCGCATTTCCATCGGTCGGCAATCGGCTTCTATACCCGATCCGGCGTCGGCATACGGTGTGCGGAAAGCGATCCGCAGGCTGTCGCCGCCGCGCGATCGGCCACGCTGGCCGCGCCAGCACCATCGCTCTGTCAATCCACCGCATGCCCATCGCGGCGCGTACGCCGCACGATCGCATCGGTCGGATCGGCGCTGTCCTCCGCTAACAACGGACGCAATGGGGATTCGGGATTGGGGATTAGCGAAAGCGCGGCAGTTCGCTGTCACCTTGAGCCGCAGGCGGCTGAGCATCCGCCTGCCGACGCGCCTCTGCGAATCCCCAATCCCGCCCCACGACATCCGCACTTGGCGAGCGTGCCGGCTCGGGCTAGCGTGCGCAGGCGGCGCCAACGCTGCAGCCAACATCCGGGGAAAATCTGATGCGTCATCTGTTGCTCGCCTGCCTGGGCGTGGCGCTGTGCGGCCCTGCCGCGGCCGCCTCGCGCTTCGTCGAAGATCCTTACCCCAGCACCTACCGACCGCTGGCGTCCACGCCGGTGCTGATCGAGCACGCCACCGTGCTCACCGGCACCGGCGAGCGCCTGGGCGATGCCGACGTGCTGCTGCAGGACGGCCGCGTGCAGGCGGTGGGCCGCGCGCTCGCCGCCCCGGCCAACGCCACCCGCATCGACGGCCACGGCAAGTGGGTCACGCCTGGCATCATCGACGTGCACTCGCACCTGGGCGTGTACGCCAGCCCCGGCGTCAGCGCGCACAGCGACGGCAACGAGATGACCGCCCCGGTGACGCCCAACGTCTGGGCCGAGCATTCGATCTGGCCGCAGGATCCGGGCTTCGGCACCGCGCTGGCCGGCGGCGTCACCTCCCTGCAGGTGCTACCGGGGTCGGCCAACCTGGTCGGCGGCCGCGGCGTGACCCTGAAGAACGTGCCGGCCACCACCTACCAGGCGATGAAGTTCCCCGGCGCGCCGTGGGGCCTGAAGATGGCCTGCGGCGAGAATCCCAAGCGCGTGTACGGCGAGAAGGGCGTCCCGGCCACACGCATGGGCAACGTCGCCGGCTACCGCGCCGCGTTCATCGACGCCAGCGAATACCTGCGCAAGAACGCGCCGAAGAAGAAAGCACCCGAAAAACGCCATTGGTGGAGCCGCGGCGCCGGCGACAACGACAGTTCCGGCGACAGCGGCGGCAAGCGCGACCTGAAGCTGGACACCCTGGCCGGCGCGATCAACGGCGACATCCGCGTGCACATCCACTGCTACCGCGCCGACGAGATGACCACCATGCTCGACCTGGCCAAGGAATTCGGCTTCAAGATCGCCGCCTTCCACCACGGCGTGGAGGCCTACAAGATCGCCGACCGGCTGGCCAAGGAAAACGTCTGCGGCGCGCTGTGGGCGGACTGGTGGGGCTTCAAGATGGAGGCCTTCGACGGCATCCAGGAGAACATCGCGCTGGTCGACCGCCCTGCCAACGGCTGCGCCATCGTGCATTCGGATTTGGAGGAAGGCATCCAGCGGCTCAACCAGGAAGCGGCCAAGGCGATGGCCGCCGGCCGCCGCGCCGGCATCGCCATCGCGCCCGAGCGCGCGATCCGCTGGCTGACCAGCAATCCGGCCAAGGCGCTGGGCATCGAGAAGCAGACCGGCTCGTTGGAGCCGGGCAAGATGGCCGACGTGGTGGTGTGGAACGGCAGCCCGTTCAGTTCCTACGCGCTGGCCGAGAAGGTCTACATCGACGGCGCGCAGGTCTACGACCGCGCCGATCGGCGCCTGCAACCCACATCCGACTTCATGCTCGGCCAGGAGGCTGCCCGATGAGCCGCTCCGCTCCGCAGTCGCGCCGCCTGGCGCAACGCCTGCTCATCGCCGCCTGCCTGCTCCTGGGCAGCGCGCCCGCCTTGGCCCAGGACATGCTGATCCGCGGCGCCACCGTGCATACCGCCAGCGCGCGCGGCACGCTGCCCAACGCCGACGTGCTGGTCCAGGGCGGTACCATCCGCGCGGTCGGCAGCGGCTTGTCGGCACCGGCCGGCGTCGCCGTGGTCGAGGCCAGGGGCCGCCCGCTGACCCCGGCGCTGTTCGGCGGCATCACCGAGATCGGCATCGAGGAAGTGTCCGGCGAGTTCTCCACTGTGGACAGCGCCCTGAGCCTGCCGCACGACCAGCCGATGCGCCCGGAGTTCGACGTGACCCTGGCCTACAACCCCGACTCGGTGCTGATTCCGGTCGCGCGCGTGGAGGGCATCGGCTTCACCGCGCTCGGCGCCCTGGCCGGCGGCGCCTTCATCGCCGGCCAGGGCGCGGTGATGCGCCTGGACGGCGGCGCCGACCCGATCGGTCCGCGCGCGCTATACCTGCGCCTGGGCAGCGACGCGCTGGAACTGAGCGGCAAGTCGCGCGCCGCGCAGTGGATGCTGCTCGACCAGCTGGTGGCCGAAGCGCGCGGACGCATGCCGGCAGACTCGCCGCATGCCTTGCTGACTCCGGCCGGGCGCGCCGTGCTGGCCAGGTATCTGGCCGGCCAGGGCCGCATCGTGGTGGCGGTGAATCGCGCCGCCGACATCCGCCAGCTGCTGCGCTGGGCGCAACGCGAGAAGCTGCGCATCGCCATCGCCGGCGGTGACGAGGCGTGGAAGCTGGCGCCGGAGCTGGCCAAAGCACAGGTGCCGGTGTTCGTCAATGCGCTGGACGACCTGCCGGCCAGCTTCGACCAGATCGGCGCCACCCTGAAGAACGCCGCACGCCTGCACGCGGCCGGCGTCGCGGTGAGCTTCACCCAGGGCAGCGACAGCTCGCCCAACGCACGCAAGCAGCGCCAACTGGCCGGCAACGCGGTGGCCCACGGCCTGCCCTGGGACGACGGCCTGGCCGGCCTGACCCGGGTCCCGGCCGAGGCGCTGGGCGTGGGCGACAGGCTGGGCAGCATCGCCTCCGGCAAGCTCGCCGACCTGGTGTTGTGGGAAGGCGATCCGCTGGACGTGGCGCACTACGCCGAACAGGTCTGGCTGGGCGGCCGCGCAATGCCGATGCGTTCGCGCCAGACCGAACTGCGCGACCGCTACATGCAGCAGGCCGGGGCGTTGCCGCGGGCATACACGCAGTAACGCGGCACCGCCGCCGGACCTGCGCGCGATGCATGGCACTGCCGATTCGGGCAGCGCCATGCGCCGCAAACGCCACGCTGCGCAAACGCCGCGCGCCAATGCCGCCAGCGTGAACCCTGCCGTGCGCGTGGAACGGCCATCGCCACAGCGCGAACGTGAACGTCTTGGCGGACGCGTGCAGGGTCGCCTGCCAAGCGCTGAACACGTGCGCAGCGCCACATCCAAACGCCATGGCAGGCATTAGCCTTGCGCACGCCCTTCCGCCTCGATGCGAACGCCTGCATGCAACGCCTGCTCTCCCTGCTCCTGTGCTGCTGCGTTTTCTGCAGCGCCCTGCCCGCCGCGGCGCAAAGCGGCAACTTCGGTGTCACCCGTAGCGGCAAGCGCATCATCGTCGATAGCGGCGCCCACCTGGTGTTCAGCGTGGACACCGGCAACGGCGATATCGTGTCGATGCGTTACTACGGCAACGAGCTGCAGAGTCCCGACGGCAAAGGTTCGCAGATCGCCTCCGGCCTCGGCACGGCCGCAGTCGCGGCACGCACCATCGGCGACACCATCGTGGTCTCGGCCAAGGCCGGCGACCTGACCCAGTACTACATGGCGCGCAAGGGACGCGACGCGCTGTACATGGCGACCTATGCGCCCACGCTGCTGCCGATCGGCGAACTGCGCTTCGTCACCCGGCTCGATGTCGGCAAGCTGCCGAACGCCGAACGCGAATCCGACTGCAACGTCGGCGAGGCGATCGAGAGTCACGACGTGTTCCTGCTCCCCGATGGCCGCACCAGTTCCAAGTTCTACTCGGCGCGGCGCGCGATCGACGACGCCATGCATGGCGTCAGCGGTCCCGGCGTGGCGGTCTACATGCTCATGGGAGATCGCGAACGCAGTTCCGGCGGCCCGTTCTTCAAGGACATCGCCACGCAGAAAACCGCGGCGACCCACGAACTGTACAACTACATGTTTTCCAACCACACCCAGACCGAACCCTACCGCGGCGGCCTGCATGGCGTGTACGCGCTGCTGTTCACCGATGGCGGCGCGCCCTCGGCTGCGGCCACCGATCTGGGCTTCGTCGACGCGACGCTTGGGCTGCAGGACTTCCTGGACGAAAGCGGGCGCGGCGCGGTGTCCGGCCGCGTCTCCGGCGTCGCCGCCGGGCAACCGGCGCGGGTCGGCCTGAGCAACGGCGACGCGCAGTACTGGGCCGAGGCCGCCGCCAACGGCACGTTCCGGATCGACGGCGTGCGCCCGGGACGCTATCGCATCACCCTGTACCAGAACGAGCTGGAAGTGGCGCAGAACACGCTCAAGGTGTATGCCGGCGCGACCGCGCAGGCGGCCTTGCAGGCAGCGCCGCAACCAGACCAGGTGCAATGGCAGATCGGCGTGCCCGACGGCACCCCGAGCGGTTTCCGCAATGCCGCCCTGCTCGCCAGCGCGCATCCTTCCGACACGCGCATGGCGCCCTGGGGTCCGCTGGTGTACCGGGTCGGGAGCAGCGCCATCGGCGATTTCCCGGCCGTGCAGTGGCGCGGTGTCAATACACCCACCCGCATCGAATTCGTGTTGGCCGCCAACGACGTCCGCGACTACCGCCTGCGCCTGTACATCCCGCTAGCGCAGGCCGACGGCCGCCCGCAGGTGCGGGTGAACGGGCGCTGGAACGGGCCGCTGCCATCGGTCCCCGTGCTGCCGGACACCCGCGGCATCACCCGCGGCACCTACCGCGGCAACAACACCGTGTACGACATCGACATTCCGGCCACGGCGCTGCAGGCCGGCCTCAATGCGCTGCAGATCGACATCGCCTCCGGCTCGCCCGACAATGGATTCCTCGGCCCGGGGCTGGTCTTCGACAGCGTGCAGTTGCTGGCGATGTAGGCCACACGGCGATTCATGACCAGAGATCATCGGCCGCCACACGCAGCGGTTTTCGCTGCGCCGCATGGACATGGCGAGTGTTGTCCGCGCGGCATTGCCCGTTCAATGCGCGTCGATGGCCGCACTGACCTTGGCCCAGCCGTTGCCGCGTACCACTGTCCTGTTCCAATTCTCGTGAACACCTCGATAGGGGATGATCATCCCCAGCGAGGACTTTGAACGACATGACGCCCCGTATCCGTAGAAATTTCGATACCGCCTTCAAGCTGCAGGTGGTGCAAATGATCCGCGACCAAGGCCTGAGCGTGGGTCAGGTGTGCCGCGACCTGGACTTGGTCGATAGCGCCGTGCGTCGCTGGCTGGCCCAATACGAGGCCGAGCATGCCGGCCAGCCTGGGCAAGGTCGGCCCCTGACCCCGAGCAGCAACGCATCCGTGAGTTGGAACGGGAGAACCAGCGACTGCGCGAGGACAACAGCTTGTTAAAAAAAGCATCGGCCTTCTTCGCCCGGGAACTGAAATGATCCAGCAGATGATCGATCAGTGGCAGGAGAAGGCCGCAACCGCCCGGCGGTGCCAGCTGCTGGGCGTGAGCCGCTCGGGGCTGTATGCGGCCCGTCGGCGGCGCTCAGCACCGAGGGCGTGCACGCTCGCTGCGCCATTGCAGACGGCGTTCCAGGCCAGCGGCGGCAACTATGGCAGCCGCCGGCTGAGCGCGAGCCTGAAGACCCAGGGTCTGCCCGCCAGTCGCCATCGAGTCCGCCGCCTGATGAAGCAGCAGGGACTGAAGGCGCGCTGGAGGCGCAAGTTCGTCCATACCACCGACAGCCGACACGAGATGCCGGTGGCGGACAACCATCTGGATCGGCGCTTCAACCCGGACGCCCTCGACCAGGCCTGGGTGGCCGATATCACCTACATCCGCACCGAGCGCGGCTGGCTGTACCTGGCCGCGGTGCTGGACCTCTACTTGCGCAAGGTGGTGGGCTGGGCAATGGCACCGACCATGCCGGCCGAACTGGTCTGTACCGCCTTGCAGATGGCCATTGCCCTGCGCCAGCCCAAGCCGGGGCTGATCGTGCATAGCGACCGCGGCAGCCAGTACGCCAGCCAAGCCCACCGCGACCTGCTGACCAAGCACAAGCTGGTGGCCAGCATGGGCCGCAAGGGCAACTGCTGGGACAACGCGGTAATGGAGCGGTTCTTCCCGAGCCTGAAAATGGAGCGCGTCTGGCAGCGTCGCTACACCAACCCCAACGAGGCCATCGCCGATATCACCCACTACATCGTCGGCTTCTACAACACCCACCGCCTGCACTCCACCCTCGGCTATCGATCTCCAGCCGACTACGAGAAAGCCACTACCTGAAACCCCCTATCCACGTGTCCAACAAAACTTGACCACAACAGAGAGAGCCACCTCGTCGCTGCCCACGCTTGTGAAATTCGAGCGACCGCTCGTTCAACTGTTCGGGCTAGGCAACGAGGTCGATGTGCGGCCGCCCTGGCTCCTACACGTGCTAGAACACTACGGCCTGTCGGCGTGCCGCACATCGCTCTCCACTCAAACTGTAGAGCAACCTCCAGACACAAGCGGCTTCAGCCGCGACAAGCTGCCGACAGCACCGGTCGCGGCTGACGCCGCTCCTACAACGTGTGCGGCGTAGACAGCCCACTCACGACGCCGCCTGCTAGGCTGCGCCGCACCGCTCCACACAGAGACCGCCATGGCCGTGACCTATTCGATCAGCTTGCCCGATCCCGCCCGCGCACGCGGCAGCGAACCCACGCTCAGCTTCAGCGCCAACGGTGCCGACGCCTTTGCCGAGCAGTTGCAGCGGGCGTTGAGCAGCCCCGCCTGGTTCGAGCGCTGGCGCGCACTGCAGCCGGAGCCGGACGAGGTGGATCCGTCGCTGGGCGTGGTCGATCCGACCGCCACGGTCAGCGGCAAGCAGGACGACCTGCGCATCGACCTGGTCGCCACCACCAGCATTCCCGGCGACATCCTCAAGCAGCGCATGCGCCTGCTCGCCGGCAGCGGCTGGGTACTGCGCAACGTGCGCTGAGCGCATCGCCGCCGCGTACCCGCGACGGCATGGATCGGCTAGAACATCCATGATGCAAGCGATGACAGCTGTGGGCGACTTCAGTCGCGACGGGCTATACCGACGACTGCCGCTCCCACAGCGCTTCGCCTACAGCAATGCCTGGGCGGGCATCTAGCGCGCCACCGCGCCTGCAGCGCGCCGCGACCAGCGCCATTTCAGGTCCACCGCCAGCGTGCCGAGCACGATCAGCGCCAGGCCCAGCCATTGCACCGGCACCAGCCGGTGGCCGTACAGCAGGTAGTCCAGCAACAGCGTGACCAGCGGGTACACGAACGCCAGGATCGCGATCGTCGCCATGTGCAGATGCCGGTACGACGAATAGAACAACACGTAGACGATGCCGCTGTGGATCACCCCCAGCCCGGCCAGCCATAGCCAATGCATGCCAGGATGCAGTGCGCTGCCACTGGAAAATCCCGCCAGCAACAGCGTGCCCACCCAGCACTGCACCGTCACCACCGCCATCGGCCGCTCGCGGCCGATGCGCCGCGACATCAGCAGCGACGCGCCGCACAGCAGCGCCGCCAGCAGGGTCAGCGCGATGCCGAGCAGCTAGCCGCGGTCGGCCGTGTGCCACAGCCGCACTGGGTCCGCCGAACAGGCCACACCGACGAAGGCCAGCAGCGTCCAGCCCAGATCGCTGCGGAGGGTGCGCTCGCCCTGCAACAACGCCGCCAGGATCAGCATCACGAACGGGAACACGTGGTAGACCATCGTCGCCACGCCGATCGACGAGCGCGCCATGCCGGCGAACAGCGCCACCCAGCTCAACACCAGCAGCACCCCGCTGACCACGGCATCGCGCAGCAGCGTGCGCTCGCGCCACAGCCCGCGCAGCTGGCCGCCGAGCAGGCGGCATACGGTGAGGAACAACGCGCCGAACAGGCAGCGGTAGAACACCGCGGTCACCGGGTCCTGCCCGCTCTCGTGCACGAACACGCCGACCGAGCCGATCAGCACTTCCGCCAGCAGCAACGGCCACAGCGCACGCCGCGTGGCGCCGGCGGCAACGGCGGCCACCTCGCTCACAACGCGATCGTCCCATGCAGGTACTGCACCGCGCTGCCGCGCACATGGACGTGTTGCGTCTCGACACGGCACCCAAGCTCGCCGCCACGCGCCGACGCCTGCAGCGCGGTCAGCTGCATCTTGCCCAGCGCCTGCGCCCACAACGGCGCCAGCGCGGCGTGGATGGAGCCGGTCACCGGATCCTCGGCGCCGCCGTTGGCCGGCCAGAAATAGCGCGACACGAAATCATGGCTGCTGCCGGGCGCGGTCACCGCAACGTCGCGCGGCGCCAATGCCAGCATCCGCGCCAGATCCGGCACCAGCGCGCGCACCTGGCGCTCGTCCGTGTACACCGCAATGTACGCTTGCTGGTTGGCATACACCGCCCGCGGCGCGATCGACAAGGCATCAAGCAAGGCCTGCGGTACCGACGCCAACAAGGCCGGCGCCTGATTCGGAAAGTGCATCTCGAAGCTGCCGTCGTCCAACCTCTCCACCCCCAGTTCGCCGACCGCCGCCGCGCGCAAGCGCAGCGGGAACGGCGCCAGTCGCTGGCTGGCGATCACATGTGCGCTGGCCAGCGTCGCATGGCCGCAGAAGCCGATTTCCTTCAGCGGCGAGAACCAGCGGATATCGAATACGCCGTCGGCGTCGCGCACGAAGAATGCGGTCTCCGACAGATTGTTCTCGCCGGCGATGGCCTGCATCAGCGCATCCGGCAGCCAGGCCTGCAATGGCACCACGGCGGCCGGATTGCCCTTGAACGGGACCGAGGTGAAGGCATCGACGATGAATACGGAAAGCGGCATGGCCGTCCTCGCAGCGCTTGCGGCAACGCCGGCGCAACGGCCGGCACAGCAACAGTCTGCAGCGCAGTGGCCGACCGGTACAGATGCAGATACGCTGCAAATGGACCGATACAGATAAGGCACCCGCATGCTCCTGTACGAAGCGCTGGCCACCCAGCTGCGCCAGCAGATCGAGCGCGGCACGCTGCGTGCCGGCGAGCGACTGCCGTCGATCCGGCAACTGGCAGCGAACCACGGCATCAGCACCGCCACCGCGGTGCAGGCTTGCCTGCAACTGGAACGCGAAGGACGGGTGCAGGCACGGCCGCGTTCGGGCTATTTCGTGCGCGCGGCCGCGGCGCCACTGCCGGCCGCCACCACGCCGGCGCGGCGGCGCACGCCGGCCGTGGTCGACAACCCGGCGCTGCAGGGCGTGCTCGACACGCTTGCGCGCTCGGACCTGGTGCCGCTGCACACCGCCACCCCGGCGCCGGCGCTGCTGCCGGCCGCGCAACTGGCGGCCGCGCTGTCGCGGCAGCTACGCCGCCATCGCGCCGTCGCACTCGACTACACACCGCCGCAAGGCCACGCCGCGCTGCGCCGGCAGATCGCGCAGCGCTACGCCCACTGCGCGACCACGGTGGCGGCGGACGAAGTGGTGGTGACCGCCGGCGCGATGGAGGCGATCAGCCTGGCGTTGCGCACGCTCACCGCGCCAGGCGACGTGGTGCTGGTGGAAACGCCGACCTACCACGGCATCCTGCAGGCGGTCGCGGCGCTGCGGCTGAAAGTGCTGGAAGTGCCCACCCGCGCCGGCCACGGCATCGACGCCACGCGCCTGGACGCGCTGCTGCAACGCACCCCGGCGCGCGCGGCGGTGCTGGTGCCCAACTTCAACAATCCGCTCGGCAGCCTCACCCCCGACAGCGCCAAGCGCGCCCTGCTCGACCGCTGCGCGCGCCACGGCACCGTGGTGATCGAGGACGACATCTACGGCGAGCTGGATTGGTCCGGGCAACGGCCGCGCCCGCTGCGCCACCTCGACACCCACGACAACGTGATCACCTGCGGCTCGTTCTCCAAGGTGCTGGCGCCGGGCCTGCGCGTGGGCTGGCTGCTCGGCAGCGAATGGAGCGACGCACTGGTCCGCGCCAAGTATTTTTCCACCGTCGGCGGCGCCAGCCTGCCGCAGCTGGCGCTAGCCGACTACCTGGAACGGCACGACCTGGAACGGCACCTGCGCAAGCTGCGCTGCACCCTCGCCGACAACGGCCAGCGCCTGCGCGAACGGCACCTGCGCAAGCTGCGCTGCACCCTCGCCGACAACGGCCAGCGCCTGCGCGAGACGATCGTGCGGCACTGGCCAGCCGGCACCCGGATCGGCGATCCGGCCGGCGGATTCTCGCTATGGCTGCAGCTGGCTAACGGCGGCAGCGGCCAGGCCTTGTTCGAAGCGGCGCTGGCCGCAGGCATCGGCACCTCGCCCGGACACCTGTATTCCAGCCGCGGCGACTACGCCGACCACCTGCGCCTGAGCTGCGGACAGCCGTGGAGCGAAACGCTGGAAAACGCCATGCGCCGGCTGGGCAAGCTGGCCGCACGGCTGCCGCACTGCCGCGCTGAGGCGTCGGGCGTCGGGCGTCGGGCGTCGGGCGTCACGATAGGATGCGGCCATGGCTGCCTGCTGCACGCGCGGTCTGCCGCCGAAGATCCCGCCGAGCGCCGAACACGGTTCACTCGACGCGGTCGATGCGGCCACCACCGAATGGACGCCATTGCGCGCCTCTGCGGTAGACCAGCGACGAAGCGTCAACGCCGGGGGCCATTCAGTTGCAGGCAATACGCCCTGCCAGGGGACGGCGCCAGGCGGTCTCCGGCCCATCAGTCGCCACAGACACCGCACCCACACCTGTCGCGCGCCGAGAGAAACCCGCTGCTGTACGCCGCCAATCCCTGCCCTGTTTACGGCGTCGCCGCACCGATCGCCAGCGCCGCGCAAGCGCCGAACACGGTACAGGCGAGCATGACCCGCGCGCTGAGTGGGCTGCGCCAACGCTGCCGCGACAACGACGATACGGGTTTGCGGCAAGCGAGCATGACGCGACTCCAGTCCGGGAAGACACGATGGCGAAGGCCGAGGAATCTAGCGGCACGCCGTCTCGGCCGACGCGACCGTAATCGCATAATCGCGCATTGGACGATGCGCCGTGGACTTGTTTACGCGTAGCACCAGCGGGCGATCAGAATCGCCATGCAACTGCCACTGCAGCGTCATCGTGCAGCAGCAATCGCGATGGCCAAGTGGCGGCAAGCGCTGGGCGCGGCCGCCATAAAACGCTGCCGCAACACGGCACCAGAGCGGTTCTCTCTGTCTACTTACAGGCAACGTCATCTTGTAGGAGCGACTTCAGTCGCGACGGGCCTTACCGATAGCGCCCGTCGCGACTGAAGTCGCTCCCCCAATGAAGCCCTGGCATGCACCTGCCCATCGCCTCCAACGCGGAGCACGCGACACCGGCGCATGCAACCGCCGGCGCCCGGCATGACCGGCGCGCCGCCGCGGCCGGCACTCACTCCTGCAGCGCGCGCGCGTGGTGGGCGATGTGCTCGCCGATGAAGCTGCCGATGAAGTAGTAGCTGTGGTCGTAGCCGGGCTGCAGGCGCAGCGTCAGCGGGTAGCCGGCGGCATCGGCCGCGGCCTGCAGCAACTGCGGTTGCAGCTGCTTGTCGAGGAACTCGTCGCCACCGCCCTGGTCGATCAACAACGGCAGGCGCTCGCTCGCCGCGGCGATCAGCGCGGTGGCGTCGTAGGCCTTCCAACTGGCGCGGTCGTCGCCGAGATACGCCGAAAACGCCTTCTCGCCCCACGGCACCTGCGACGGCGCCACGATCGGCGAGAACGCCGACACGCTGCGATAGCGGCCAGGATTCTTCAGCGCGATCACCAGCGCACCGTGGCCGCCCATCGAGTGGCCGCTGATCGCGCGCCGTCCGTTGTGCGGGAACTGCGCTTCGATCAACGCGGGCAGTTCCTGCACCACGTAGTCGTACATGCGGTAATGCTTGGCCCACGGCTCGCGGGTCGCATTGACGTAGAAACCGGCGCCTTTGCCCAGGTCGTAGCCGTCGGCATCGGCGACGTCGTCGCCACGCGGGCTGGTATCCGGTGCGACCAGGATCACCCCGTGCTCGGCGGCATAGCGCTGCGCGCCGGCCTTGCTGATGAAGTTCTGCTCGGTGCAGGTGAGTCCGCTGAGCCAGTACAGCACCGGCAGCGCGGCGTGCTCGGCCTGCGGCGGCAGGTACACGGCCACGTTCATCGTGCAGCCGAGCACGGCCGAGTCGTGGCGATAGACGTCCTGCCAGCCGCCGCAGCAGGCATGGTGTTCAATGCGTTCCATGGAATGGGATCCCGGATAGGGGATGCGGACGGACGGGTACCGGCCGCATCCGAAGACGCCGCCGCGTGCCGCCGCGGCGGCACGCGGCGAGCGGCAGGTTCAGTGCAGCACGCCGCTCTTGCGCGCGACGTGGGTGGCGATCGCGTCCATCAACGGCGGCGACAGGCAGTCGTACGGCTCCAGCTTCAGTTCGCGCAGCCGGCTGCGCACACCATCCATCGCTTCCGGACGGGTGCCGCTTTCGATGATCGAGGACACGAACGCCGCAAAGCCAGGCGCCGACCAGCCCTGCTGCGGCGACAGTTCGGTATGGATGAAGTCCAGCCCATGGAACGGATGCTCGGTGTTCTCGATGCGCCCGTACATATGCACGCCGCAGCCGGTGCAAGCATGGCGCTGGATGGTCGCGCGCTCGTCGACCACCTTCAGTTTCTCCGCGTGCGCGGCGACATTGACCTTGTCACGGCCCACCACCGCCACCACCGAGAACGTCGCGCCTTTCGGCTCCCAGCACTTGGTGCAACCGCAGGCGTGGTTGTGGGCGGTCTGCGCTGCAACCTCCACGGTCACCTTGTCGCTGGCGCAGTGGCATTCCAGGGTGCCGCCCTGGAAATTCTCCGCACCCGCATGAACCCCGCCCTCCACCGACGGATGAATGGTTACAGTACTCATCATGCCCCTCCCGGGTTCGTTGCGTACCTGCATGCGCGGAATAGGCCGCGCGCCGGACTGACCGTCAGGTCAGAAATGGATCACGGTGCGGATCGACTTGCCTTCGTGCATCAGGTGGAAGGCTTCATTGATCTCTTCCAGCGGCATGGTGTGGGTGATGAACGGATCCAGATCGATCTCGCCATGCATCGCCTGCTCCACTATGCCCGGCAATTGGGTGCGGCCCTTGACGCCGCCGAACGCGCTGCCGCGCCACACGCGGCCGGTGACCAGCTGGAACGGACGCGTGCTGATCTCCTGGCCGGCGCCGGCCACGCCGATGATGACGCTCTCGCCCCAGCCCTTGTGGCAGCACTCCAGCGCCGAGCGCATCACGTGCACGTTGCCGATGCACTCGAAGCTGAAATCCACGCCGCCATCGGTCAGCTCGACGATGACTTCCTGGATCGGCTTGCTGTAGTCCTTCGGGTTGATGCAATCGCTGGCGCCCATGCTGCGCGCCAGATCGAACTTGCCAGGATTGGTGTCGATGGCCAGGATGCGCCCGGCCTTGGCCTGCACTGCGCCCTGGATCACCGCTAGGCCGATGCCGCCCAACCCGAACACGGCCACCGAATCGCCCGGCTTGACCTTGGCGGTGTTGTGCACCGCGCCGATGCCGGTAGTGACGCCGCAGCCGAGCAGGCACACCTTCTCCAGCGGCGCTTCCGGGTTCACCACCGCCAGCGAGATCTCCGGCACCACGGTGTATTCGCTGAAGGTGCTGCAGCCCATGTAGTGGAAGATCGGCTGGCCGTTGTAGGAGAAACGGGTAGTGCCGTCGGGCATCAGACCCTTGCCCTGAGTGGCGCGCACGGCCTGGCACAGGTTGGTCTTGCCCGACAGGCAGAACTTGCACTTGCGGCATTCGGCGGTGTACAGCGGGATCACGTGGTCGCCGACCTTGACGCTGGTGACGCCCTCGCCGATCGCCTCGACGATGCCGCCACCTTCATGGCCTAGCACGGCGGGGAAGATGCCTTCCGGATCGTCGCCCGATAGCGTGAACGCATCGGTATGGCAGACGCCGGTGTGGGTGATGCGGACCAGCACCTCGCCCTGGCGCGGCGGTTCGACGTCGATCTCCACGATCTGCAGCGGCTGGCCGGCTTCGAAAGCGACGGCGGCACGGGATTTCATGAGGTTTCTCCTGGAAGAACGGGTTGGGTCGTGGGGTTCGGGTCACTTGAGGTAGGAGCGCACCAGCATGCTCATCTCGCGCACGCGCGCGGCGCGCTGCGTCTCCGAGGCGGCGGCGTGGCCGAATTCTTCGCGGATATGCGCCTGCATCACCTCCGACATCAGGCCGTTGACCGCACCGCGGATCGCGGCGATCTGCTGCAGCACCGCCGCGCAATCGGCGCCGCCTTCCAGCGCGCGCTCCAGCGCATCGGCCTGTCCGCGCACGCGGCGGATGCGGCCCAGGACGCGTTTCTTCTCGTGGGGCGTGTGCGGCATGTGGCGACCTGAGAACTATACTGGGGTACAGTATATTCCTCAGCGCGCAAAAGAAAACGCCCGCGCCATTCCGGATCGGAAATGGCACGGGCGGCTGGAACCGTTCGGCGTGGAGCGGAGCGGCAACGCGCGGCCGGCACGGCGCCATCCGGGCGGTTCGCCCGGCGTCGCGGCGATGGAGCGTCAGCGCTTTGTGTCCGCGGGTGTCTGAATACGACACACAGCCGCCATGAGCCCGCCGCCGTCACTGCCTATCATGATCCGGCGATCACACGCCCGCCTTGCACCCAGCAGCGATGGCCTCTGCCCGCACCAGTTTCAGACGGTAGCGGCCGCGTCTAGACTGGCCGTATTCCGAGCGGCCGCCCTTCAAGATCATGGATATGCAATCGTTCATTCTGGTGGTCGACGACGACCCCGATCTGCGCCGGCTCATCAGCGAGTTCCTGCAAGAGCACGGCTACCAGGTGGAGGCGGCGGAAAACGTCGCCGACATGCGCCGGCTGATGGCGATACGCCAACCCGACCTGGTGATCCTGGACGTGATGATGCCCGGCGAAGACGGCCTCAGCGCCGCGCGGCAGCTGGCCAGCGAGCGCGGCGCGCCGGCGGTGATCATGCTCAGCGCGCTGGGCAGCGACACCGACCGCATCATCGGCCTGGAAGTGGGCGCCGACGACTACCTCGCCAAGCCGTGCAATCCGCGCGAGCTGCTGGCGCGCGTGCGTGCACTGCTGCGTCGTAGCCAGGCGGCGACGCTGCCGCCGGAGGCGCGCGGCAACGTCTACGAATTCGCCGGCTGGCGCCTGGACGTGATCCGCCGCGACCTGCGCGACCCCACCGGCATCTTCATCAACCTCTCCGACGGCGAGTTCGCCCTGCTGCGCACCTTCGTCGAACATCCGCAGCGGGTGCTCAGCCGCGATCAGTTGCTCGACTACGCGCGCGGCCGCGACACCGAGGTCTACGACCGCGCGATCGACAGCCAGATCAGCCGCCTGCGCCGCAAGATCAACGAACGCGTGCAGACCGAACTGATCCGCACCGTGCGCAACGAGGGCTACATGCTGCTGCCGAGCGTCGCCCGGCTGTGAGCGCGCCCAAGCAGCGGGGCCGCCGCGGCGTCTCGATCTTCGCCCGCACCTTCCTGCTGCTGCTGGCCGCCCTGCTGACCGCGCAGCTGATCGGCATCGCCTTGCTGGTGCTACGCACGCCGGTCTACGAAATGCCGGTGCATCCGCCGGAAGTGATCGCGCTGCTGACCACCAAGATGCCTGCCGGCACGCAGACCTTGAAGGTGCACGACTCCAGGCAGGCGCCGCTGCCGGCGCCGGGGCAGGTCCGCGACCGCTTCGCCGAATTCATGCTGACCAACTGGCTGGACGTGGCGCCGGAACAGGTGCGTTTCTATCGCAGCAGCGACGACAAGCTCCCCAACCCGAACTTCACCCAGGAAGAACGGATCCGCCTGCGACCGCGGTCCGGCCCGCCCGGCGACGCGCGCTTCCTGCACGATGCAGCGCCATCGTTCGCCAATGCCGACGCACCGCCGCAGGCACCGTTCGACGCAGGCACAGACCCGGATGCAGACGCGCTGCCGCCGGCTCCGCCGCCAACAAGCAACGCCACCCGCGGCAGTCTCGGTACCGCGCCGCGCGCAGCCGGTTCGCGCTGGCGCGAGCGCGGCCTGGCCCCTGCATCGCCATTGCTCGGCGGCTTCACCGCCGCATTGCAGCAACCCGACGGCCGCTGGCGCAGCGTGGTGTCGCCGCCGCGGCGTTTCTCCGCCGCGTTCAAGACCCAGGTCGCGCTGCTGTTCGTGGCCGGCCTGCTGGCGATGTTGCCGCTGGCGTGGTGGTTCTCTCGCGCGCTGGCCGCGCCGATCCGCCGCTTCGCCGAAGCCGCCGACCGGCTCGGCCGCAATCCCGATGCGCAGCCGCTGCAGCGCAGCGGTCCCAGCGAAATCGTGCAGGCCGCCGACTCGTTCAACGCCATGCAGGCGCGCCTGAACCGCCTGATCAACGAGCGCACGCACACGGTCGCGGCGATCGCCCACGACCTGCGCACCCCGCTGGCGCGCCTGGCGTTCCGCCTGGAAGGCCTGCAGCCGCCGCTGCGCGACAAGACCATCGCCGACATCGACGAAATGAAGGCGATGATCTCCGCAGCGCTGGACTTCATCCACAACGACAGCCGCCGCAGCACCCGCGCACCGCTGGATTTCCGCCTGTTGGTGGAGAGCGTGGTCGACGACGCCAGCGACACCGGCGCCGAAGCGAGCTTCGTCGCCGGCCAGGCCATCACCCTCGATGGCGATCCGTTGTCGCTGCGGCGGATGGTGATGAACCTGCTCGAGAACGCACTGAAGTACGGCAAGCGCGCGCGCCTGCAACTGCAGCACGACGGCACCGACTGCGTGCTGTGGATCGACGACGACGGCCCCGGCATCGACCCGACCCAGCACGAGCAACTGTTCCTGCCGTTCTTCCGCGGCGAGAACTCGCGCAACCGCGACACCGGCGGCATCGGCCTGGGCCTGTCGGTCGCGCACAGCATCGTGCTCGCCCACGGCGGCGAGATCACCCTGACCAACCGCCCCGAGGGTGGGCTGCGGGTGTGTGTGGAGTTGCCGTGCCAGGCGGTGGCGTGAGCATTCAGGGCAAATGGCCTGCAAGCGCCGCGTAACCCCGACCGTGGCGCTCTGGCACGGCCGCAGTCCGGCTGCGCTGCGCGTGCCTTTCCTGCTGCAGCGCGGCCTTCATCCTGGCAAGACCGTTGGGATTGGGCCACCCCGTGAACGTATCGAGAATGGTGTCGCCACGCATCAGATAGAACGTCGGCGTATCGATACTTTTCAGAAACTTCCAGTCGCTGCGCCGATACATCAGATGCATCGGCAAGGTCGGCTGGCCTCGATTCCACGTCAGGATCCCATCGACGGGTGGAGTCGGGCCAGGCGCGACAAGCAACACGAGCACCTCCCGCAACCAACGGTCGTCCTCGTTGGCGACGATCTCAGCGAGCCCGTTCACCGAGAAATGGCAATCCGGATGGACAACGGCGAACACGGCCAGGCGACGCTCGCGCGATGCGAGAGAGCGCACCACGGCATGCGTCGGCGAGTCGATGTCGATCACACGCCGGGAATCGGCCTTCTGCGCAAACGAAAGCGCGGGCAAAGGCGCGACCGGCCGAGTGGGCAATGACGCCAGTATCCGGTTCGCCTCGTCGAAGCGGCTAATCGAAGCCAAGGCTTCGGCATAGGAGATGACATGCCAGCGGGTAATCCGCCCTTGCGCTTGCAGCCGCCGGTACAGACAACCGATCTTGCGCACATGCCTGGGGTCCAACGAATACCCCTCGGCAAGCACTGTCGCCCTGAACAGATCGTCGTCGTGGATAGGGGCGCCAGCCTTGCCGCAGGGATCGATGGCGCCGGCGATGCGTTCGTACCTGTCCACGACCGCCTCCGCTCGCTGCGCACCGGACTGATCGGGCAGACTCTGGTTGTAGTCCGCCAGCGCATCATAGAGCGAAGGCTCAGGCGCTGACCTGCCCCCACCGTCCGTACCAGTGATTACTGATAAAGCCCTGGGTTGAAGGTTACTGCGTCGTTGGTTTGTTGTGTACGGTAGTTGGCGGCGAACTGTGCCGGCGGGATGCGACCACAACTGCTATGCGGCCTGATCTCGTTGTAGTGGCGTCGCCAGTCTGCGATCACGTCCCGCGCTTGTGCCAACGAGGTGAACCAGTGCTCGTTGAGGCACTCGTCGCGGAACTTGCCGTTGAAGCTTTCGATGTAGGCGTTCTGCGTGGGGGCACCCGGCTCGATCAGGATGTGCTCGATGCCATGTCGCTGTGTCCAGGCAATGAAGGCGCGACTGGTGAACTCCGGGCCATTGTCGGTACGGACCGCGCGTGGATAGCCACGGAAGCACGCCGCCTGATCGAGCAGCCGCACCACGTAAGCGCCGCTGATGCCGTGATCCACGGCAATGTCCACACTCTCGCGAGTGAAGTCGTCGACCACGGTCAGGCACTTGATGCGGCGTGCGTTGGCCAACGTATCGAACACGAAGTCCATGCTCCAGGTGTCGTTCGGCATGGAGGCCGCCAGCAGTTTCTGGCGCTCGCCTAGCGGACGCTTGGCCTTGCGCCGCTTGCGCACCTTCAGCTCGGCTTCCTCATACAGGCGATAAATCTTCTTGTGGTTCACGGACGGAAACTCCGGGCGCAACAAATCATGCAGTCGGCGATAGCCGAAGCGGCGGTGGGCCTGGGCCAGCTCGACCAGCCGCGCGGACAGCGCCTGCGTGGCTGGCGTCGGCACGGGTTCGTGGCGGAAAGCATCGCGGGACAGCCCCGCAAGGCGGCAAGCCCGGCGCTCGCTCAACGCGGTGTGTTCGAGCATTCGTCGGATTGCCTCGCGCTTGCGTTGCGGGGCTAGCGTTTTACCCCGAAGCCGATCTTCAGCGCTTCGATGTCTAGGTGCGCTTCGGCCAGCAACTTCTTCAGCCGATTGTTCTCGACCTCCAGTTCTTTCAGCCGCTTGGCCTCGTCGGCCTCCATGCCCCCGTACTTGGCCCGCCACTGATAAAAACTGGCTGGGCTGAAGCCATGTTGGCGGCACAACTCCGCCACGGCCATGCCCGCGTCGGCCTGCTTGATGAACCCGATGATCTGCTCGGTGCTGAATCTGCTCTTCTTCATGTCCGTCCTCTTGGCTTGACGGACTTTACAGCTTCAGATGGTATGACTCAGTGGGGGCAGGTCAGCGCCTCTCGGGCCTCTGCACCACAGAGCAAAGGCGCCACCATCGCAAGGATGGCGGCGCCGACAAGACACCGCAAGCGGCGCGACATGGACATCAGCAACCAGTCATGCAAATCATATCCAAACTCTCCACGCAGGTGTGCGGGGTTAGACATTTGTAACCGATGTGATCGTCATCTTGCCCCCTGCCAGGAGTCGGGTAGGCCCGATTCACGTTTATATCCTCCTCCCCATCAACACGCATCTTGTGCATGGACGAAATCGTGCTCTCCAGGCCGAATAGCGACAGCAGACGGTAAGCCTGGCTTGCGGAAAGTTCCGCTTCGATATCGCCGTAAGTGAACGATGTCACGCCCGTCTCATTGAACCTCAACGACTCGACAAAGCGTTTCTTTGCAGCAGGGGAAAGCAGGTTGAGCGGGCTGGACGCATCCTCTTTCGCCAGGTATTCCTTGAGCAATGCGGCAGAATGGATCGGCGCGGTTCTCAACCGCAATGCCTTTTGCTCGGCCTGCGCATCCGTCAACTCGGCAGCCATCTGTTCGGCAGCGGCATCAAGCGGAGGATCTTTGGCTTTGCCGCAAGGACTCAGGAAAAGTCCCGCGCAAAACAACAAGGCGACGAGCATCCCATTTATCTTCTGGCTCATAAGTATCCCTTTACGAATTCAATTACCCCCTGTGACGGGCACTCTACCCACCCATTTTTTTGGCTTCAACTCTTACCGCTGAAACAGGAGCGTGATGCTGCGCGTACCGCCGAACCGCATCAGCGCAGATCCGCCCAAGTCAGTAAGCGAACTCGGAGAACACCGGATCCACATCGCCCTGCCACGCACCGTGATACAGCGCCAGCTTGCGCTCGGCCGCGGTCTCGCCGGCGTGCAGGATCTCCACCAGCGGTTCCAGGAAGCGCGATTCGTCCTGGCCGTCGCCGTTCAGGCGGGCGCGGCGGCGTAGGCCGTTCAAGGCGATCTTCACCGATTCGGCGGCGAGGTCCTGCACGGTGCCGTTGCGGAACGGCAGCTTCAGCGCCTGCTTCGGCACGCCGTCGCGCAGCGCGTGGCGTTCGACCAGGCTGAAATCCTTGACCAGGTCCCAGGCCGCGTCGAGCGCGGCATCGTCGTACAGCAGGCCGACCCAGTACGCCGACAACGCGCACAGCCTGCCCCACGGGCCGGCGTCGGCGCCGCGCATTTCCAGGTATTTCTTCAGCCGCACTTCCGGGAACGCGGTGGTCATGTGATCGGACCAGTCGCGCAGCGTCGGCAGCGCACCCGGCAGCGCCGGCAATTTGCCCTGCATGAAATCGCGGAAGCTCTGCCCGCTGGCATCGACGTAGGTGCCGTCGCGGTAGGAGAAGTACATCGGCACGTCCAGCAGGTAGTCGACATAGCGCTCGTAGCCGAAGCCGCCCTCGAACACGAAGTCGAGCATGCCGGTGCGGTCGGCATCGGTGTCGGTCCAGATGTGCGAGCGGTAGCTGAGGTAACCGTTGGGCTTGCCCTCGGTGAACGGCGAGTCGGCGAACAGCGCGGTGGCGATCGGCTGCAGCGCCAGCGACACGCGGAACTTCTTGATCATGTCCGCTTCGCTGGCGTAATCCAGGTTGACCTGCACCGTGCAGGTGCGGGTCATCATGTCCAGGCCGAGCGAGCCGACCTTGGGCATGTAGTGTTTCATGATCTGGTAGCGGCCCTTGGGCATCCACGGCATTTCGTCGCGGCGCCACTTCGGATGGAAGCCCATGCCGAGGAAGCCCAGGCGCAGTTCGTCGGCGACCTGCTTGACCTCGTTGAGGTGGCTGCCCACTTCCACGCAGGTATCGTGGATGGTCTCCAGCGGCGCGCCCGACAGTTCCAGCTGCCCGGCCGGTTCCAGCGTCACCGAGGCGCCGTCGCGCAGCAGCGCGATGGTGTGTCCGCCTTCGCGTACCGGCTCCCAGCCGAAGCGGGTCAGGCCGGTCAGCAGGGCCTCGATGCCGCGCTCGCCGTCGAAGGTCGGCGGGCGCAGGTCGTCCAGGCGGAAGCCGAACTTCTCGTGTTCGGTGCCGATGCGCCACTGCGCTTCGGGCTTTTCTCCGGAGGCCAGCACCTCGACCAGTTCGGTGCGATCGGTGATCGGCGTCTCGGCAACGTGGCTGGGGCTCGACAAGGGCAGGCTCGCACGGAAGAGGGGGCGATGTGGGGATGGCCCGCCAGCATCGCAAGGGCCGCACTATAGCGTGACCGGCGCGAAGCCCACATCGCTACCGGCGGTGCTGCAGCATTCCACGATCCGCGTGCCTGGCAGCGGCGAGAGTGAGACGCAGCAGCGCCGACCGCGCAGCGCTGGGCTAGGCTGCAGGCCTGTTCCCCCACCGTGCAGGCATCCGATGCGCCCCTCCCATTCCGAACTGCATCGCGGCGACCGCGCCGGCTGGCTGCGCGCGGCGGTGCTCGGCGCCAACGACGGCATTCTGTCGGTGGCCGGGCTGGTGGTCGGCGTGGCCAGCAGCGGTGCGCCGGCGCCCGCCGTGCTGGCGACCGGCATCGCCGGCCTGGTCGCCGGCGCGATGTCGATGGCCGCCGGCGAATACGTCTCTGTGCAGTCGCAGGTGGATACCGAACGCGCCGACCTGGCGATCGAGCGCCTGGAACTGCGCGAGGATCCGCAAAGCGAGCTGGACGAACTGGCCGGCATCTACCGCCAGCGCGGGCTGGACGCGGCGCTGGCGCGCCAGGTCGCCGAGCAGCTGACCGCGCACGATGCGCTGGGCGCGCATGCGCGCGACGAACTGGGCATCACCGAGACCCTGCGCGCGCGGCCGCTGCAGGCCGCGCTGGCGTCGGCGGCCGCGTTCTGCTGCGGTGCAGCACTGCCGATCCTGGCCGCGCTGCTGGCGCCGGCCGGCAAACAAGTGTGGGTGACCGGCGCGGCGACGCTGCTCGGGCTGTCGCTGACCGGCGCCTTGGCGGCCCGCGCAGGCGGCGCGTCCGGGGTGCGCGGCGCGCGGCGCGTGGTGTTCTGGGGTGCGGCGGCGATGCTCGCCACCGGCGCGGTCGGCCGTCTGTTCGGCGTGCAGATCTGATCCGACGCTGCACAGCCTGCGCCAAGGCGATTCCTTTCCGGCATTGCAGCGTGCCATCCGGCCTCTCGCCAGCGGTGGCGACACGGACCGCGGCGCCCCCCCCCATCGCGACTGCAATCACCTTCGGCCGCTTCGGATCGGAAATACGCCGACCGCGGGCCGCATCATTTCAGCGACGCCGCGCATGCGCCGCTACGCACTGCGGTAGCACCGCCAGCGATGGCCGACACCCACGACCCCGAATTCCTGCTGCTCGCGCGACTGACGACGCTGGTGGAGTACGAACGCGCCGAAGGCTACGCCTGCATCGCCGCGCGCCGCGAACACGGGGCGCACTCGGTGGACATTCTGCGGCCGCAGCTGGCGTTCTTGCTGCAGGGCCGCAAGCAGGTGCGCACGGCGACGCAGACGCTAGAATGCGTGGCGGGCGACCTGTTCCTGGTCACCCGGCGCTGCCGCATCGACGTGGTCAATACCCCCGACCCGCACAGCGGCATCTACCTAACCGCGGTGATCCGCTGTGCGAAGAAGCGCTGAGCGCTGAGCGCCGCGCGCACGCTGTGGAACGAACCGCTGCCCGCGGCCAGCGCGCAACTGGCACGGCTGCGCGCGGTCGAGTTCGGCAGCGCCTTGCTGCAGTGGCGGCAGGCGCTGCAGGACGGCCACTACACCGAAGCCAAGCTGGCGCTGGCGGCGCTGGTGGTCGCGTTCTGTCGCCGCGGCCATGGCGGCCTGCTGCCGCCGGCACCCAGCATCGCCGCGCAGGTGCGTGAGTTGATCGCAGCGCAGCCGCAGCGCGCATGGCGATCGCACGATCTCGAAGACAGCCTCGGCCTGAGCGGTGCGACCTTGCGCCGGCATCTGGCCGGCGAACGCACGTCGTTGCGCGAACTGATCACCGACGCACGCCTGGCGCATGCGATGGAACTGCTCTACACCACGCGCTGGCCGCTGAAGACGCTGGCCGCGCGCGCCGGCTACCGTTCCACGCGCAGCTTCAGCCAGCGCTTCCAGCAGCGCTACAGCCTGGATCCGGCGCGCATCGGCAATCAGGACTGAGCGCCGCGCGCAGCCGAATGAGCGAATCGCGCAGCGCCGCACGCGCAGCATGCAGGTACCGCGGCGAAGGCCGCTTCCGCTGGAATCTCTCGATGCCTGTTTCCGTCTCGCGTCCGCTGGCCTTGCTGGCGCTGGCCGCCGCGATCACCCTGCCGCTGCCGCCGGCCGCGCCCACCCAGCACGTCCCCGGCGTGTACCGCCAGGCGATCGGCAGGCTGCGCGTCACCGCGCTGTTCGACGGTACGGTGCCGCTGCCGCGCGCGCAGTTGTCCAATCCGGACGGCGACGCGATCGCGCGCCTGCTCGACCATCGCTGAAGAACAGCCGCGGCGCGCCTGAGCCCCGCTCTCACCGGGGAGAGCGGTTGGGGTGAGGGTCCGGCGCGAAAGCGTCTCGAAGTGTTTGGGGCGGCCGCGCCCGCCGCTTGCGATCGATCGCCAACAGCGCCTGCGCAGAAGACACCGGAAGTCCGGCGCCGCCGCACTCACTGCGCGGCGGGCGGCTCCGTGTGCAGGCCCAGCCAGCCGCCGACGATGGCACGCGCCTCGTCCACGCCCTGGCGGGTCTCGCCGGAAAACAGCTGCACGCTGACCGTGTCGCCGAAGGAACTGGACAGGTCCTTGCGCACCTGCTGCAGCGCCTGCGCCTGCTGGCCGCGGCCGAGCTTGTCGGCCTTGGTCAACAGCGCATGCGCCGGCAGGCCGCGCTGCACGGCGTAGCCGAGCATCTGCCGGTCGTAGTCCTTCAGCGGGTGGCGGATGTCCATCACCACCACCAGGCCGCGCAGGGCCTCGCGGGTGCGGAAATACCTGTCGATGAACGACTGCCAGTGCGCCTGCAGCTCCAGCGGCACCTTGGCATAGCCGTAGCCGGGCAAGTCCACCAGATAGCGCTCGGGCTGGATCTGGAAGAACACCAGCTGCTGGGTGCGGCCGGGGGTCTTGGACACGCGGGCCAGCGCGTTCTGCCGGGTGAGCGCGTTCAGCGCGCTGGATTTGCCGGCGTTGGAGCGGCCGGCGAAGGCCACCTCCCAGCCCCCGTCCTCCGGCAGCTGCCGGGGGTTGTGGGCGGAAAGCAGGTATTGGGCACGTTCGATGAGCAGTGACATGGCGCTAGGATCGCACGTCCGCCTGCCCGGGCGGGGTTCGTTGACCGGCAGGGCGCCACGCGCGGATAATCGCGCGAGTGCGGTCGCCGGCCTGGCAGCCGCGGGTTGGGTCACACGGAGCTTCAGCTAATGCGCCACGCTCGCGTTCTTGCCTTTGCCGGCCTAGCCGTTTCTATCGCCGCCGCGGTCGCGTTCGCGCAGACCTCGGTGGTTCCCATTCCCGACAACGCGCCGGTACGCACCGCACCGCTGGAAGGCGACGTCGGCAAGGTCGCCTGGGGCGATCCCAAGGCCGGCCAGACCAAGGCCGCCGCCTGCGCCGCCTGCCACGGCGCCGACGGCAACCCGGCGCTGGCGATGTATCCGCGCATCGCCGGCCAGAGCGAGCGCTACAGCGCGCGGCAGATGGCCTTGATCGCGCACGGCGAGCGTACCTCCGGCGCGGTCGCGGCGATGCTGCCGTTCGTGCAGCCGCTGAGCGCGCAGGACATGCGCGATATCGGCGCCTATTTCGCCACGCAGAAGGCCGGCGCCGGCATCGCCGACGACGCGGTGGTCAGCGAAGGCCCGTATGCCGGCATGAAGTTCTACGAGGTCGGGCAGCAGCTGTACCGCGGCGGCGATCCGGCGCGCGGGATTCCGGCGTGCATGGCCTGCCACGGCCCCACCGGCGCCGGCAACCCCGGTCCGGCGTATCCGCATCTGGGCGGCCAGCACGCCGACTACGTGGCGAGGCGCCTGCAGGAATACCAGTCCGGCACCACCCAGGAACGCGATCCGACCCCGTTCAAGATCATGGCGCAGGTGGCCAAGCCCTTGACCGAGCAGGAGATGAAGGCGCTGGGCAGCTACCTGCAGGGCCTGCACGATCGCGCCGACGATGCGGCCGCGGCGCAGGCCGCGCCGGTACCGGCCGCGCCGCAACCGGCGGCGCCTGCGCAACAATCCTGAGCGCGCGCCGCCGCCGCGGCGCCGCACCACTTCCCCCTCGCGCCGGTCGTCACGACCGGCGTGCTTTTTTCGCCATGGAGATCGCATGAACCGTCTGTCCCGCCTGCTGCTGTGCCTGCTCACCCTGTTGCCGCTGAGCGCCTACGCGCAGCCCAAGACCGCCGCCCTGGTCGAAGGCGAGGACTACACGCTGATCGCCAAGCCGCAGCCGTTCGCGCCGCTGGCCGGCAAGATCGAGGTGGTGGAGCTGTTCGGCTACACCTGCCCGCACTGCGCGCACTTCGAGCCGATCCTGGAAGAGTGGACGCGCAAGCAGGGCAAGGACGTGCGGGTAACCCTGGTGCCGGCCGCGTTCGGCGGTTTCTGGGACAGCTTCGCCAGCGCCTTCTATGCCGCGCAGAAGTTGGGCGTGCAGACCCGCAGCCACCACGACCTGTTCGAGGCGATCCACGACAAGCACAGCGTGCCGGTGCAGAATGTGGCGCCGGAGGAACTGGCTGCGTTCTACGCCGCGTACGGCGTCAAGCCGCAGGACTTCGTCGCCGCCTACGAGAGCCCGCAGGTGACTGCGCAGGTCAAGGCTGCGCGCGACTTTGCCGCGCGCAGCGAGATCCCCGGCACCCCGGCGCTGGTGGTCAATGGCAAGTACCTGGTCAAGGGCAAGAATTTCCCGGACATGCTGCGCATCGCCGATGCGCTGGTCGCGCGCGAGCGCGCTGGCAAGTAATCCCGGCCGCACCCGCCACACGGCGCTTCATCCACGCCATGGCATCATGATGGGGTTGCCAGCCGCGCTTCCGGCGCGCTTGGCGTTCGCCCCCCATTCTGCTGGAGATGCCGCCGATGAAGATCCGCTTCGCCCTGACCCTGATGGCCCTGTTGCCGATCCTGGTCGCATGCAAGGCCCAGGACGGCACCACCGATACCGTCGCCCCGGCGGCCGCCGCGCCTGCCGCCGCCACGGCGGCGCCCGCCACCGGCGCCAGCGACACCGCCCCGGCTGCGGCTGCCGGGAACACCTCCACGGCGAACGACACCACGACACCGCCTGCCGCCGACACCCCGACCGCACCGGCCGCGGCGCGGCCCCCGAGCGGCGCCGAACCGGTCGCCGGCACCGACTACATTGACATCCCCGGCGGCCAGCCGTTCCAGCCGACCAATGGCAAGATCGAAGTGGCCGAAGTGTTCGGCTACGTGTGCCCGGCCTGCGCGCGCTTCCAGCCGCAGATCGGCCCGTGGAAAGCCGGCCTGCCCTCGGACGTGCACTTCGTCTATGTGCCGGCGATGTTCGGCGGCACCTGGGACGACTACGCCCGCGCGTTCTACGCCGCCGAGGCGATGGGCGTGCAGGAAAAGACCCACGAAGCCCTGTACAAGGCGATCCACGTCGACGAGACGCTGAAGGGCGAACGCGGCCGCGACTCGGTGCAGGACATCGCCGGCTTCTACGCCAAGTACGGCGTGGATCCCAAGCAGTTCGCCGACACCATGGGCAGCTTCGCGGTCAGCAGCAAGACCAACCGCGCCAAGCAGTTCGCCGTGCGCAGCGGCGTCACCGGCACGCCGTCGCTGATCGTCAACGGCAAGTACCTGGTCAAGGGCAAGAACTACGACGACATCCTGGGCATCGCCGATCACCTGATCGCACGCGAACGCGCGGCGCTGGCCAAGTAAGCTCCCGCCCCCACCAGGCCGCGCCGCCGTGACTGCCCCCGCCACCCGCACGCTGCGCGTGCTCACCGCCAATATCCAGGCCGGCTCCAGCACGCGCCGCTACAGCGACTACGTGACCCGCAGCTGGTCGCATGCGCTGCCGGCGGGGAGCAAGCGCAGCAGCCTGGATGCGATCGCGCAGCTGGCCCGCGCGCACGACATCGTCGGCCTGCAGGAAAGCGATCCGGGCAGCCTGCGCTCGGGCTTCACCAACCAGACCCACTACCTGGCCGAGCGCGCCGGCTTCAACTACTGGAGCCACCAGCCGAACCGGCGCATGGGCGGCGTGGCCTCCAGCGCCAATGGCCTGCTCAGCCGGCTGGAGCCGGTCGAGGTGCAGGACCATCCCCTGCCCGGCCGGCTCGGCGGGCGCGGCGTGCTGCTGGCCAAGTTCGGCGACGGTGCGGAAGGACTGGCGATCGCGGTGGCGCATCTGTCGCTGGGCGCCAACTCGCGCACCTCGCAACTCGCGTTCATCGCCGAACTGTTGTCCGACCATCCCAACGCGGTGCTGATGGGCGACTTCAACTGCGTCGCCGACCGGCCCGAAATGCAGGCCCTGTACAAGCGCACCCGGCTGCAACCGCCGGGCTGCGTGGTGCCGACCTTCCCCAGCTGGCGCCCGCAGCGCGCGATCGACCACATCCTGGTCAGCGACGGCCTGCGCTGCAACGAACAGCGCGCAGTGTCCGCCGCGTTCTCCGACCACCTGGCTGTGGCGACCGAGATCGAAGTGCCGCAGGCGCTGCTGCGTTAGCCAGCGGCTGCGTTTCCTGTGCGGCATCCATTCGCTGCGCTGCTGCGTTCCCTGTAGATACCGTCTTCCCCCCTAACAGACAAGGGTCTTTTGAGGATCGAAGGGCGTGCGTGATTTGAGCACGCCGTAGGCGATGTGCAGCAGCTTGCGCATGGCGGCGCAGATGATCTGCTTGTTGGCCTTGCCACGCTCGCGCATGCGCTGCTTCAGCGCACGGACGACTGGGTTGTGGGTCATGGCGACCAAGGCCGGCAGGAACAGGCCGGCGCGCAGGCGCGGGGAGCCGGTGCGGGAGATGCAGACCTGGCCCTGACGCTTGCCGGACTCCTGCAGCCGGGGGTTGAGCCCGGCAAAGGCGGTCACTGCCGAGGCATGGGCGAAGCGCTCCACATTGCCCAGTTCCGCCAGCATCAACGCCGCGCTGGTGCCGGCGATCCCGTCGATGCTCACCAGCAGTTCGCGCTGCCCACGCAAGGTGGGGTCCTGATCGATCTGGTCGTCGATGGCCCGTTCGATCTGCGCGATGCGCGCCTGCAACTGGCCGATGTTCTCCAGGAGCGAGTCGCGCACCACCAGTGCTGCGACGTCTAAGCGGTTGCGCTCCATCTGCAGCATCTGCAACAGGTCGTCCCGGCGCCGCACCAGCGCCTTGAGCCGCTTGAGCGCCGGCGGATCGGGCTGCCAGGGCCGCAGCTGGGCCGCATGGCGCTGGCCGTAGCTGGCGATCAGCTTGGCATCGCTGCGGTCGGTCTTGACCCGGGTTAGCTGGCTGCGTGCATACAGCGCCATCTGCGCCGGATTGAGCACGCACACGCGGTATCCCAACCCATACACGAACTCGGCCAGGG
This sequence comes from Xanthomonas translucens pv. undulosa, assembly GCF_017301775.1. Classification (NCBI taxonomy): domain Bacteria; kingdom Pseudomonadati; phylum Pseudomonadota; class Gammaproteobacteria; order Lysobacterales; family Lysobacteraceae; genus Xanthomonas; species Xanthomonas translucens. Next base: position 3,301,146 of record NZ_CP063993.1, on the reverse strand, counting down.
CCCCGTGGTAGGTGCCGGTGGCTTCCATCACGATCCAGCTGTCCGCCTGCGCATGGGTTTGCAGCCACGTCTGCAGGATCTGAAAGCCCTTCGGATCGTTGGGGAGCTTGGCCTTGGTGCGGTACTTGCTGTTGGCCAGGTCGATAGCCAGGTCGAAACTGCGTTTGGCGACGTCGATGCCGACGACTGGGGACATGAGCGATTCCTCCATCGTGGGGTGAACACGATCATCGCTGCGCCCGGTCCTGCCTTATGGATGCGAGTTCACGCCAGCGGCGGACTCTGGATACCGTACGGACATCGTGGGCCAGCAAACGGAGGGCGGGAGCCGATCTACAGCACAAGCTCGAAGCTTCAGGAGCGACTGGACTTCCGGCACCTCCTCCGATGATCAGTCGGAAGACATAACGCCGTAGGGGCCCTATGTCCAGATACAAGGAGCGGCTTCAGCCGCGACATGGCCTTGTCGGAGAGTATCTGTCGCGGCTGAAGCCGCTCCTACAGAATCGGTCGCGACGGGATCTCTCGGTAACGCCCGTCGCGATTGATGGCCCGAGGCCACCCGGAGTCGCTCCCACAAGTGACCGCTTCCGGATCGAAGGCGGCTAGAACTTCAGGTCCGCACGCACGTACAGATAACGGCCGCCGGGGATGTCGTAGGTGGACGCGTCGTAGCCGTTGAGCGAGCACGACAGGCAGATCGGCGGATCCTTGTCGAACACGTTGTTGACGCCGCCGCTGACGGTCAGGCCTTTCATCCAGTCGAAGCGATAGCCAAGTTGCACGTCGTGGTAGGTGATCGCATCCAGCGTGTTGCTGCCGGCGGCCTGATTGCTGCACACCGGAAACGCCACAGCGTCGCCGCACTGCTCGGTCAGTTCGGAAATGTGCCGCACCGTCCACGAGGCGTTCCAGCGGTGCAACGACCAGTCCAGGGTCAGGTTGCCGGTCCACTCCGGGATCGAACTGTCCACCACTTCCACGCCCGGTTGCTGCGGCTGCACCTGGCCGGCGGCGCCGGTGGCGACGTAGCGGGTGACGAAGGTGTTCTTCAAGCCGATCTTGAAGCGCCCGGCCGCGGTCTGCGGCGAGGTCCAGAACAGGTCCACGTCCCAGCCATCGGTCTTGATCGAACCGAGGTTGGTCAGGCGGTTGTTGAAGCCGTTGATGCCGCCGGTGGAAGCGCGGGTGATGCCGTCGCAATAGGTCGCGTCCAGCGTGTCCGCGCACAGGTCGAGCTGGGTCTGCGCGTTGATCGCCTGGATCGCGCCGTCGATGTCGTGGCGGTAGAAGGTCACTTCGACGTCGAAGCGGTCCGACCACGGCACGTTGCTGGCGAACCACGGACTCCACACGAAGCCGGCGCTGAAGCTGCGCGCCTTCTCCGGCTCCAGCGCACGGTTGCCGCCGGTGGTCACCGAGATCTGCGAGTTGGCCTGCTGGTAGCCGGCCGGCACGCCGAGCGCGGCGCAGTTGCCGGCGCTGCCGCGCGGCGCGGTGCCGCCCAGGCCGACCGAGCATGGATCGGACAGGGTCAGGTCGGCGCGCGCCGCCGAGCCGTACAGCTCGCCGATGGTCGGCGCGCGGAAGCCTTCGGCATAGCTGGTGCGCAGCACGAAGTCCGGCGACACCTGCCAGCGCAGGCCGTACTTCGGGGTGAACTCGCCGCCGAAGGTGGAGTAATCCGAATAACGCCCCGCCAGGCTCAGGTCGAGTTTGTCGCCCAGCGGCGAGTCGGCGAAGATCGGCACGCTCAGTTCGAGATAGGCCTCCTTGACGTTGTAACTCCCCTCGGTCGGCAACGACGGCACACCGTTGTAGTGGCCGATCACGGTCAGCGGATCGGGCTGGTAGAAGCCCTCGTACTTGCGGTACTCCACGCCGGTGGCGAAGGACACCGCGCCGGCCGGCAGGGTGAACAGGTCGCTGCTGAGGTTGGCGGTGAACTGGGTCAGCTCGTTCTGGCTGCGGTCGCGCACCACCGGCTGGATCCAGCGCAGCATCTCCGGGGTGATGCTGCCGGCGCCGCCGAAGATGTCCAGCGGCACGCAGCCGGCCACTGCCGCGCAGGCGGCAGGATCGCCCAGCGCCAGGTTGATGTTGTAGATGTTGTAGCTGCCGTAGTTGGTCTGCTCGGCCTTGTTCTTGCTGTAGGCGCCGTTGACGTCCCAGAACCAGGTGCGGTCGGCGCTCTCGAAACTGCCGATGAAGCCGGTGCCCACGTACTGGGTGTCCACGCGCTGCTCGAACACGCGCGCACCGCCTTCCACCGGCCGCCGCCCGATCATGACCAGGTTGCTGGACGAATCCAGGTCGAAGCCGAACGGGTTGTACGGATTGGCCGCGGAAATGACGATGTTGTCGGCCAGCGGATTGCCGGTGCCGGCATCGGGGCCGAGGAAGATCGGCTCTGGCCCGGCCTGGTTGGTCGACTCGCGGCGGTTGCCGAGCAGCTTCAGGTACCACTGCACGTCGTCGTTGAAGAAGTAGCGGAACTGGCCGAACACGCCCTTGCGCTCGGACGGTGTCAGCAACAGGTTGGAGGCGGCAAAGTTGTAGCGGTCGCTGCTGCCGAAGCAGTGGTAGCCGTCGCGGCGCGTGCAGCCGGCGGTGCCGTCGTAGGTCGGGGCGCCAGCACCGCTGTTCGGCGTCAGGTCCTGCTCGGCGCCGGTGACCGGATCGACGAAGATGAAGCGGCCGTCCGGCGTGGCCGAGCTGCCGAAGCTGAGCCCGGTGCCAGGCACCGGATACAGCGATTGTTTGCGATCGCGCGCATAGATCGGATCCTGCTTGGTGTAACTGGCGCCGAGGAACAGGCTGGTGCGTTCGGTGCTATGGCCCCAGGCCAGGTCCACGCCCTTGCTGGCGCCGTCGCCCTTGTCGAACTGGCCGTAGTTCAGCGTGACCTGGCCGCCGTCGAACTTGCGCCGGGTGATGATGTTGACCACGCCGGCGATCGCGTCGGAGCCGTACAGCGACGAGGCGCCGTCCTCCAGCACCTCGATGCGCTCGACGATGGCCAGCGGAATGGTGTTGAGGTCGGTAGCCGCGCCCACGCCGGACGCCGAGGACTCGTTGACCCAGCGCATGCCGTCGACCAGCACCAGCACGCGTTTGGCACCGAGATGGCGCAGGTCCACCTGCGCCGAGCCGGCGCCGACGCCACTGCCGTCGGGTGGGAAACCGAAATTGCCGGAGGAGTTGAACTTGGTGTTCAACGCCGAGCCTGAAGCGGTGAGTTCCTGCAGCACGTCGCCGATCGAGGTCAGGCCGGTGCGTTCGATGTCGGCGCGGCTCAGCGTCTGCACCGGCACCTGGCCCTCCAGCTCGGCCTTGCGGATGCGCGTGCCGGTGACCTGCACGCTGTCCAGGGTGGTGGCGGACTCGGGGGCAGCGGGCGCGGCCTGCTGGGCGATGGCCAGCGCGGGCGAACCGGCCAGCAAGCACAAGGAAACCGCGAAAACCAAAGGATGGCGGTGCAGGCAATTCATCCGTCTCTCTCTCCAGAAAGGATGTGGGTCGGCCGCTGCGACCCCCTCCACCGCGACGGCGTGGTTCACTTTGTAAACAAAACGTAAACCCTAAGCAAGCAATCGGACTACGATTCGGACTGTCCTGGACCGACTGGACGATTTCGTAGACATGGCGGTACGCATCGCCGCAGTGCGCCCGGTCGCGGCAGCGCATCGCGGCCTGCGACAGTGCGCGGCGGACACGGCTCGATGCAACGCCAAGCACGTGGCGCATACAGCGCATGGCAACGGCCGCTGCGCTGGCGCCAAGCGCAGCGGATGCTGGATCCAACCAGCGCCCATGCCGCACCCGACAGCACTGCGCAGGCAGCGCTGGGCCACAGCGCACCCCCTGCACGCCCTTGCCCCGCTGCGCTCGCGTCGCCGTGGCAGCCAAGCCCTTGCCACGTCGATTCATCGGCGTTCGGTATAGTCCGGCGCATGAAATTGCGCACGTCTGTCCTGCTGCTCGCCGCCGCGTTGTGCGGCTCTGCCCCTGCCCTCGCCCAGACCCTGGACGCCCAGCGTCCGGCGCTGCGCACGGCGATCGACGCCGCCGAGCGCGGCCAGTTCGATCCCGTGCAGGCGGCCGCCTTCAAGCAGCACCCGCTGTACGGCTGGCTCGAATACGCCAACCTGCGGCGCAATATCGACCGCGTCTCCGATGCGCAGGCGCAGGAGTTCCTCAAGCGCTACGCCGGGCAACCGGTGGCCGAGAGCTTCCGCACACTGTGGCTGCCGGCGCTGGCGCGGCGCCAGGATTGGCCGGCGCTGCTGGCCAACTGGAAGCCCACCGACAACGCCGGCCTGCGCTGCGCCCAGCTCAACGCGCGCCAGGCCACCGGCCGCGCCGATGCGCAATGGATCGACGAGGCGCAGGCGCTGTGGCGCAGCAGCGGCAAGTCGCTGCCCGATGCCTGCGATGCGGTGTTCGCGGTGCTGCAGGCGCGCGGCGGCATGAACGACACGCTGCGCTGGGCGCGGGTGGAAGCGGCGGCCGATGCGCAGCAGCCGGCGGTGATGCGCGGCGCCGCGCGCGGCCTGCCCGCCACCGAACTGGCCCAGGCCAACGACTACGCGGCGTTTCTGGACGCCGTGCACATGCGCGCGCTGACCTGGCCGAAGACCGAGCGCAGTCGCAAGGTGGTGGTGGACGGCCTGGAGAAACTGGCCAAGACCGATGCGGACGCGGCCGAGCGGCAATTGCCGCAATTCGCCCAGGCGCTGCAGCTGAGCGAGGCGCAACGCGGCGAGGTGCTGTACCAGATCGCGTTGTGGACGGTGGCCTCGTACGGACCGGATTCGGCGCGCCGGCTCAACGCCGTACCCGACAGCGCCTACGACGAACGCCTGCACGAGTGGCGCACGCGCGAGGCGATGGCGCGTGGCGACTGGCCGGCGGCGCTGGCGGCGATCCGCAAGATGGCGCCGGCGCAGCGCAGCGATTCGCGCTGGGAGTATTTCGAGGCGCGGCTGGCGGAGAAGACCGGCAATGCCGGCGAGGCGCAGCGGCTGTACCGCGAAGCCGCCAAGTCCGCCACCTTCCACGGCTTCATGGCCGCCGACCGGCTCAAGCAGCCCTACGCGCTGTGCCCGTGGGAACCCAACGAAAGCGCGCAGGGGCAGGCCGCGGTGGCCCGCGATCCGGCGCTGGTGCGTGCGCTGGAACTGTTCAAGATCGACCGCGCGGCCTGGGCGGTGGCCGAATGGAACGATGCACTGACCCGCTTCGACGACAGCCAACGGCGCATGGCGGTGGAAGTGGCACGCGACAACGGCTGGTTCGACCGCGCGGTATTCTCGCTCGGCAAGCTGCCCGACGAACAGCGCCTGTATGCGCTGCGCTTCCCGCTGTCCCACGACGCCACGATCCGCCGCGAAGCGGGCAAGAACGCGATCGACCCGGCCTGGGTCGCCGCCGAGATCCGCGCCGAGAGCATCTTCAATCCGAACGCGCGTTCGCCGGCCAATGCGATGGGCCTGATGCAGGTGTTGCCGGCCACCGGCGCCAGCGTAGCCAGGAACCTCGGCCTGGCAGGTTATGGCGGCGCCGCCAGCCTGTACGACCCGGACACTAACATCGCCATCGGCACCGCCTACCTGCGCCAGCTGTTGAACACCTACGGCCTGCCCTACCTGACCATCGCCGCCTACAACGCCGGCCCCGGCCCGGCGGCGCGCTGGCAGACCCAGCGCCCCGGCCACGACGCCGACTTCTGGATCGAGACGATCAGCTACAAGGAAACCCGCGAATACGTCGCGCGCATCCTCGCCTTCAGCGTGATCTACGACTGGCGCCTCAACGGCGACGCGCTGCCGGTCAGCGACCGCATGCTCGGCAAGCGGGATGCGCCGCGCAAGAAGTTCGTCTGCGCAGGCACCGGAAACGCGCAATGAATCCCTGCCGTTTCGTTGCGCAGGGAAAGCACAGCGCCGACGCAGCCGCTTTTCCGGGTCCCGAGTCCCGAGTCCCGAGTCCCGAACGATGAAGACCTACCTGGTCGGCGGCGCCGTCCGCGACAGCCTGCTCAAGCAGCCGCCCGGCGACCGCGACTGGGTCGTGGTCGGTGCCACCCCGCAGCAGATGCTTGAGCTGAGTTACAAGCAGGTCGGCCGCGATTTCCCGGTGTTCCTGCATCCGCACAGCGGCGAGGAATACGCGCTGGCGCGCACCGAGCGCAAGTCCGGGCGCGGCTACCACGGCTTCGTCGTCGATGCCGATCCGTCGGTGACGCTGGAAGAGGACCTGCAGCGCCGCGACTTCACCATCAACGCCATCGCCCGCGACGAGGACAGCGGCGCGCTGGTCGATCCGTACGGCGGCGTGCGCGACATCGAGCGGCGCGTGCTGCGCCATATCGGCCCGGCCTTCGGCGAAGACCCGCTGCGCGTGCTGCGCGCGGCGCGCTTCATGGCGCGGCTGGCCCCGCTGGGTTTCAGCGTGGCGCCGGAAACGCTGGCGTTGATGCGCGCGATGGCGGCCAGCGGCGAACTGGACACGCTGGTGCCCGAACGTGTGTGGCAGGAACTGCGGCGTAGCCTGGCATCCGCACAGCCCTCCGCGTTCCTGCGCACGCTGCACGAGGCCGATGCGCTGCGCAGCGTGCTGCCGGAACTGGAGGCGCTGTACGGCGTGCCGCAGCGCGCCGACTACCATCCCGAGATCGACACTGGCCGCCACCAGGAACTGGTCAGCGACATGGCCGCACGGCTCGCACCGGGCGATACGTTGGTCGGTTTCGCCGCGCTGACCCACGACCTGGGCAAGGCGCTGACCCCTCCCGCGGAATGGCCGAAGCACGTGATGCACGAACAGCGCGGCGTCGCCCCGCTGCGTGCGCTGTGCGAACGCCTGAAGCTGCCGCAGGAGCACCGCCAGCTGGCCGAGATCGCCTGCCGCGAGCACTTGAACGTGCATCGCCTGGCAGAACTGCGCGACCGCACCGTGCACGAACTGCTGCAACGCTGCGACGGCTTCCGCAAACCCGAACGCATCGCGCAGCTGGCGCTGGTGTGCGAAGCCGACAAGCGCGGCCGCCTCGGCAGCGAAGACGCCGACTACCCGCAAGGCCGCACACTGCAGCGCCTGCACGCCGCGGCGCTGGCGGTCAACGCCCGCGATCTGGCCGCGCAGGGCCTGAGCGGCCCGCAGATCGGCGAGGCGCTGGCGAAGGCGCGGATCAGGGCGATCGGCGCAGCGCGCGGCACGCATGCGGACTGACGCGGCCTGTTCCGCCACCCCACGCGTATCTCGCCCGCTCTTCTTCCATCTGTTTACGGGAAAACCCTGTAGGAGCGGCTTCAGCCGCGACGGGCTTTACCGGTGAAGCCTGTCGCGGCTGAAGCCGCTCCTACACGGCTCGCGAATAGCCTGCTGAGTGAACTGTAGGAGCCGCTTCAGCCGCGACAACTTCCGACGCAGGAAGGCCCGCCGCTGCGTTCGTCGCGACTGAAGTCGCTCCCACAAGGGCTCCACCGGCGCACGGCGCGGCGAGGCCTATTGTGGGAGGGACTTCAGTCCCGACTGCATACCAGTTCGGGAACTTCAGCACTCCGCTCGTCGCGGCTGAAGACAGTGCCGTAGTTCGCCGGCATCGATCAGCGCCGGCAGGCCGTCGCCTTCGCCGTCGTAGTGCAGGTTGTCTTGCTATAGATCGCCGTGCAGCAGTACCGGCGGCTGCACCGGGATCAGCTGCGGCAAGTGTGCGTACAGCCGTTCCAGGCGCGCCATGTCGGCGGGGACCAGAGCGGCGTTGCGCAGCGTGCGCTCCGGCTGCGGGCGCAGATGCTCCCCATCCTTTTCATCAGCGACTTGCTTCCACCGCCCCAGCGATCCAGGTCTGCCGCACCTGCAGCGCGGCGTCGAGCAGCACCAGGTCGGCCTGGTAGCCGGGTGCGATGCGGCCGTAGCGATCGTCCAGACCCAGGCATTGCGCCGGATACAGCGAGGCCATGCGCGCGGCTTCGTCCAGGCTCACGCCCAGCCACTGCACGCTGTTGCGGACCGCGCTGGCCATGTCCAGCGCCGAACCGGCCAGCGCGCCGGCGGCATTGCGCACCACGCCGTCCACCGCGGTGATGGTTTCGCCGTACAGGTCGAAGCTGGGGCTGTCGGCGCCGACCATCGGCATCGCGTCGGTGACCAGGAACAGCGTGCCGCGCGGCTTGGCCGCCAGCGCCACGCGCAGGCTGGCCGGGTGCACGTGCACGCCGTCAACGATGATCCCGCACCAGGCATCGCGCTCTTCCAGCGCCGCGCCGACCGCGCCGGGATCGCGTCCCTGCAGCGGCGACATCGCGTTGTACAGATGGGTGAAGCCGCACACGCCCGCATCCAGGCCGGCGCGGATCTCGTCGTAGCTGCCGGCGGTGTGGCCGGCGAACACGCGCGCGCCGGCGCCCGCCAGGGTGCGGATACTCGCGGCCGGCAGCCGTTCCGGCGCCAGCGTGATCAGGGTGACGCCGTTGTCCAGCGAGGTGGCCAGCGCCAGTTCGGCGGCATCGGGCACGCGGAACTTGTCCACGTTGTGGGTGCCCTTGCGCGCCGGCGCCAGGTACGGCCCTTCCAGGTGGATGCCGAGCACGCCCGGCACGCCTTCGGCGATGGCCTGGCGGGTCGCGGCGATCGCCGCGCACATCACCTCCAGGTCGTCGCTGATCAGCGTCGGCAGGTAGCCGGTGGTGCCGTAGCGGCGATGCGCCTGGCCGATGCGGCGCAGCGCGGCGACGTCGGTGCTGTTGTTGAACAGCACGCCGCCGCCCCCGTTGACCTGCACATCGATGAAACCCGGCAGCAGCGTGCCGCCGCCCAGGTCCAGTTGCGTCGTTGCCGCAGCCGCGCGTGCGTCGCCGTCGTCGAGCACGGCGGCGATGCGCCCGCCGTCCAGCAGCACGCTCACGCCATCGAGGAAGCCGTCCTGGCCGAGCACCCGCGCATTGCGCAGCGCCGTCGTCGTCATTACACCGTCTCCGTCACTTTGTTCAGATGCGGCGGCAGGTCCGGGTTGTAGCCGCGGCGCAGCGCCAGCGCGTTGATCGCGCGGTAGAAGCTCTGGATGGTCAGCAGCGGCGCGCACACCGGGTGCGGCGCGGCGACCAGCGGCAGATCGCTGTCGGCACTGGCCAGCCACACCTGCGCGCCGCGGCCGCGGAACTCCTCGGCCAGGCTGCGGGTGCCGGCGCCGGTTTCGTCCGGCTGGGCGAAGGCCAGCACCGGGAAGCCGGGGCCGACCAGCGCCATCGGCCCGTGCTTCACTTCCGCCGAGCTGTAGGCCTCGGCATGCAGGCCGCAGGTTTCCTTGAACTTCAGTGCCGCTTCCTGCGCCGCGGCCAGGCCCAAACCGCGGCCGAGCACGAACAGGTTGTGCGCATCGACCAGGCCGTCGGTGAGCGGGCGCCAATCGGCCTGCCACGCGGCGCGCAACGCCTGCGGCAGCGCGTTAAGCGCGGCGAGCAACGCCGCATCGTTCTTCCAGTGCGCGCCGAGTTGCAGGATCGCCGCCAGCGAGGCCAGGTAGCTCTTGGTCGCGGCCACGCTCTTTTCCGGGCCGGCGCCGAGCGCGATCACGGTGTCGGCCAGCTGCGCCAGCGGCGAATCCTCGACGTTGACCAGCGCCACCACGCGCGCGCCGGCGGCCTTGGCCGCCTCGGCGTTGCGCAGCAGGTCAGGACTCTTGCCCGACTGCGAGATCACCACGTACAACGCGCCGCGCAACTGCAGCGGCGAGGCGTACACCGATCCCACCGACGGCGAGGCAGAGGCGGTGACCACGCCGAGCTGGGTCTCGAACAGGTACTTGGCGTAGGTGGCGGCATGGTCGGAACTGCCACGCGCGCAGGTGACCACGAACGGCGGCGGATCGGCGCGCAGCGACGCGGCCAGCGCGCTGACCACAGCATGGTTGCGCGCGAACTGCGCGGCGACGACATCAGCGGTTTCCGCGGCTTCGCGGAACATCAGGGTTTCGGTTTCGGTGGGCAATGCCATGGGCAGGGTCATGTCGGATCGGGGGAAGGAGGGCGGCGGGAATGCGGCTGCATCGGCGCAGTGGAGCCGCGCACCACCAGCTGCGGCACGAAGCCCTGGTTGTGCATCGGTGCCGGATGCTCTTCGTAGGCATCGCTGCGCAGCTGGCTGATCAGCAGCCGTGCGGCGTGGCGCGCGATGTCCTCGGTGGCCTGCTTGGCGGTGGTCAGCGCCGGCCACGACTGGCGCGAGAACGGGCTGTCCTCGAAACCGGCGATGGACAGGTCGTAGGGCACGTTCATGCCGGCCGACTTGGCTGCGGCGAGCACGCCGGCGGCGATCTCGTCGTTGGAGCCGAAGATCGCGGTCGGCGGCTCGCGCAACGCCAGCAGCCGCCGCGCGCCGCGGAAGCCATCGTCGAAGGTGTAGTCGCCAGGCACCACCAGGTGCTTGTCCAGGGTGATGCCGTAATCCTTCAGCGCGGCCTCGTAGCCGGCGTAGCGCTCGCCGCTGGAACGGTGCGAAGTGCCGCCCCACAGGAAGCCGATGCGCTGGTGGCCGAGCTGGATCAGGTGCTCGGTGACCTCGTAGGCGGCGGCGCGGTCGTCGACGTAGACGCAGGGACCGTCCTTCGGATCTTCGGTGGCCGCGATGATGCGCACGGTCTTGATCCCGCGCGCGCTCAGCGCCGCGACCAGTTCGGTACGCTCGGACATCGGCGCGGTCAGCACCAGCCCGGCCAGGCGCGAACGCTGGGTCCACTCGGCCAGTTCCTCGGCCAGCATCGGCGAGGTCGAATCGCAAGGATGGATCTGCAGGCCGAAGCCGGTCTCGCGGCACGCCGCCAACACGCCGTTCTGCACGCCGATGATGTGGTACGGATTGGGGTTGTCGTACACCAGCCCGATCACGAACGGGATGCCGCTGCGCAGGTTGCGCGCCGACGGATCCGGTTCGTAGTCCAGCTCGGCGATGGCGTGCAGCACGCGCGCGCGCGTGGCCTGCATCACCGACGGTTCGTTGTTGATGACCCGCGACACGGTCTTCAACGACACCCGCGCCCGTTCGGCAACATCTTTGATGGTGGGTCTACGCATGGGAATAAGTTCGCCGAGTGAGAGAAAAGCGCGTCAGCTCGCAGCGCCTTGGCCAACACGGTGACCGCGCAGCGCGAAGAACAAGATGTACAGGTAGCAGGCGATCATCAAGCCGGCAAAGACCACCTGGAAATCGAAGAACTCCTTCAAATGGGCAAAGAGTTGAGGAACCGCGGCGCCGCCCACGATACCCATGATCAACAGCGCCGCCCCCTTTTCCGTGAACCTCCCGAGCCCCTTGATAGCCAACGGGAAAATTGCTGGCCACATGATGGCATTGGCGAATCCGAGCGCTGCCACGAAAGCCACTGAGACATAGCCACCCGTCACCATCGCACAGAGCGAAAAGACGATGCCAAGACATGCGGAGACGGACAGGTATTTTTCCTGGGAAATGTACTTCGGGATAAGAATCAAGCCGACAAGATAGCCGGCGAGCATGCAAGCCAGCGTGCCAATCGTGAAATATTTCGCGTAGTCGAGCGAGAGGCCAAGGCTCTTGCCGTAGATGCCGATCGCGTCGCCAGCCATGACCTCCGCACCGACATAAACGAAGATGCACAACGCGCCCAGCCACACATGCGGAAACGAAAAGATGCTGTCGCGATGGCGCTCATCCGATTTTGCCGAAGAGTTCGCTATCTCGGCACTGATTTCGGGCAAGGGCGAATACAAGATGGCGACGGAAAGGAGCGCGAGGACGCCGGCGATGGCCATGTAAGGGCCATGGATCCGGCCAGCGAACTCCTGCAACAGGACTTCCTTTTGCGCAGGCAGAACACTTTCTACCTGGGTCGAAAAATCCTCCATGCCGTGCAGAACCACCTTCGCCAGCCCGTAAGTGGCCAGCGCTCCAGCCACTTTGTTGCAGATTCCCATGAGCGCGATACGGCGCGCAGCCCCGTCGATCGGCCCGAGAATGCTGATGTACGGATTTATGGCGGTCTGGAGCAAAGCCAATCCGCCACCGATGACGAAGATGCCACTGACAGCGCCCACGTAGGAGCGGGTATTAGTGAATTGTCCAAAGATGGCAGCACCAATCGCCATGATCAGCAGGCTCAGCGCCAAACCCTTCTTCATCCCAGTCAGCTTCAGGATCATCGAAGAAGGCAGCGCCAGACAAAAGTAGGAAATGTAGAAAGCGCTCGGGATGAGAAACGCAAACGCGTCGCTGACATTGAAGGCGACTTTGGCAAACAGGATCAACGGCCCGTTGATCCAGGTGAAGAAGCCCATTATGAAGAACAGCAAGCCGACGATGGCGATCGGGGCGTAGGGACTGGCAGGCCGTGCGGTGGTCATGGGCGGGCTCCGGAAGGGCGCGTGGGTCGGTCGATCAGCGTCGCAGTTCGGCGACGAAGTCGTAGTAGTCGTTGTGGCAATAGGTGTCGGTCAGCTCGATCGCGCTGCCGTCGCGGGTGTAGCCGACCCGCACCACGTGCAGGATCGCCTCGCCTTCCTTCATGCCCAGGTGCCCGGCCAGCCGCGCCGGCAGGTTGATCGCGCGGAAGTACTGCAGCGCGCGCATCACCGGGGTGCCCTGCGCGTCCAGGTAGGCGTACAGCGAATCGCCGATCGCCAGCGGATCGGGCACGGTGCGCTGCGGCAGCACGGCTTCCTCATAGGCCATGACCCGGCCGTCGGCGCTGCGCAGGCGGGTCAGCGCCGCCACCATGGTGTCCGGCGACAGGCCAAGGCGCAGGATCTCTTCGCCGTGCGCCGGGCGCATACGCCGCTCCAGCCAGCGCGTACCCGGCTCCAGGCCCTTCATGCGCAGGGTCTCGCTGAAGCTGGCCAGACCACTGAGCTGGTGCTGGATGTACGAGGTGATGAAGGTGCCGGCGCCCTGCCGGCGCGAGACCAGGCCCTGTTCAACCAGCGCATCCACCGCCTGGCGCAACGTCACCCGCGACACCTGCAGTTGTTCGCACAATTGGCGTTCGGCCGGCAGGGCCTCGCCCAGCCTCCACTGGCCGCACTTGATCGCCTCGACCAGCTTGCTCGCCAGCTGAAGGTACAGCGGCGTCGGCGCGCTCGGGTCCACGGCCAAGCCTGCCAGCCTGGGGTCGGCCTCCGGCTTGGGCTTGGGCTTGGTCATCGTGCTGGCTCCAGACCGCATGGATTCATTATGTCCAATATAGTACCAATTTGTGGCCGATGCACGGGTCAGAGCCGCAGGTACAGCCGTCGCCGGTCCATCCACCAGTCCATCGCCCAGCACAGCAGGGTGTAGGCCAGCGCACAGGCCAGGCTGCCCCAGGAACCGGGCAGCAGTCGCTGGAACACCGCGATGCCCACCCATTGGTACAGGTCCATTCCACTGGCGCCGGCCGGGACCAGCCGCAGGCTGATCACGAACAGTTCGGAGAACAGGTAGATTGCCAGCGGATTGCGCCCGAGCACGGTGAAGAAGCCGCTGCCCGCCTGCCACCGACGCACCTCGATCGCCCACAGCAGCGCGCCCAGCAGCAGCAGATCCAGGCCCACCGTCAGCAGCACGAACGAACCGGTCCACAGCTTCTTGGCCAGCGGAAACCACGGCTGCCAGGCCAGGGCCAGCAGCGCCAGCGCGACGCCCGCCAGTAGCAGCCAGCGCACCGTGCGCGCCTGCTTGCCGGCGCGGCGCACGTACAGGCCGGTCAGATAACCGGCGATCACATTGACCGTGGCCGGCAGCGTGCCGAGCAGGCCTTCAGGATCGAAGCCACCGTCCTTGCGGTACAGCTGCGCCGGGTTTAGCAGCCACAGGTCCAGGCGCGTGGCGGCGTTGCCGAGCTTGCTCAGTTCCGCACCCGGCTGGCCCCACAGGTACAGCGCCGCCCAGTGGCCGAGCAGCAGCGCCACGCAGGCGCCGAGCAGCCCGCGCGGCGGCAGCCAGCGGCACAACAGCGCGGCGAGCGCGTAGCACAGCGCGATGCGCTGCAGCACGCCGGGCACCCGGGTCTGGTCGATGGCGATGAAGCTCCAGCTGCCGTCGGCGCCCTGGTGCACGAACGGAAACCAGTACATCAAAAAGCCGAGCAGGAAGATCAGCGCGCTGCGCTTGCCGACCCGGCACAGGAACGCGCCGAGCGGCTGGCTGCGATCCAGCGCGAAGCTCATCGCGTTGCCGACCACGAACAGGAACGACGGGAACCCCACGTCGGCGGCGGTGAAGCCGAGCCACGGTGCGTGCCGCAGCTGCACGAACGCCTCGGCGCCGGCGCCCGGCGTGTTGCCCAGGATCATCAGGAAGATCATCAGGCCGCGGAACACGTCCAGCGACAGGAAGCGTTCGCGCGCCGGCGCGGCGGCGGGAATGCGCACGGAGGCGGTGCTCATCGGGCATCCACCTGTTGCAGCAGGCGGCGCACCGCGGCGACCGGATCGGCCGGCGCTCGCCGCGTGTAGGGTGTTTCGCACGCGACCCAGTCCCGCTCCCACACGCGCAACCGCTGCTGCAGCGCCGCCTCGTCCACGCTGCCGCCGCTGACCGCCGCCGCCCGCAGCGCCTGCATCGCCAGCGCCCAGCGCGGCAGGTAGTAGTCGGCGTACATGCCCTGCCAGGCCTTGGACGCGTAGTCGCCGAGATTGCCCTCGCCGCCCCACACGCTGATTTGCGCCTTGGCGTCGCGCCGGTAGTAGGCCGCGTCCTGCGGCGTCTTCGCATCGCCTTCGGCATCGCCAAGCCAGCTCGACAGGATTTCCTGCTGGCCGCCGACCAGGCCGTCGAGCTGCTGCACCGCCGCCTGCACGCGGGCGAACGCGGCATCGCCGGCGGCGACGTCGCCGCGCCTGTACGCGGCCACCGCCTGCTGCAACTGCGCATCCACCCGGCCGGTGGCGTAGTGGCGCGCGAAGTCGACCAGGTCGTAGCGGTATAGCGGCGCGTCGGCGTACTCCGGCGCCAGCGCTAGCAATTGATCCAGCGCGCGGCGCAGGCGCGGGGGATCGCCGGGTGCGCCTTCGAATTCGCCGATGTCCAGCGTCGGCCGCTTGAACAGCAGGTAGGCGCCGGCACGGCTGCGCCACCAGCGTGGCGTCCAGTAGCGGGTGGACAGCACCGCGGCCTGCAGGTCGTCCCAGGCCGCACGCAAGGCCGGCGAAGTATGTCCGTAGCGGGCGCGGGTGTAGTCGCCGAGCCAGTCCTGCAGCGAACGCTGCTGCCCGCCCCAGGCCAGCGTATACATGTATTCGTAGACCACCGAGTTGTCGTGCAGGCCTTCGGGGAACGCGCCGAAGCCGACCAGTTGCTGCTTGTCCTTGTCCGCGAGCAGCGCGCGCAGGTCGTCGCGGTAGAACGCCAGGTCGCCGTACACCGGATTGCTGCCGCCATAGTTGTGCACGTAGCCGTAGATCCACTGCTTGCCGTCGAACGCGTCGGACAGCTTCCAGGTGCCCGGGTAGCGATCGTTGCCGATGTCCAGCACCAGCAGCTTGTCGTTGGGTACCTCGCGCAGGAACGCGGCGATCGCCTGCGGCGTCCAGAAGTGACGGTCGGCGCCGAACAGCCAGCCCTGCATCACCCACACCGCGTCGGGATTGGCGCGATGGATCGATTCGTACAGCGCGCGGCCGTAATCGGCCAGGCGCTTGTCGCGCTGCGCCGGCGATACCTCGGGCGGCGCGGTCTTGGCGGTATTGGCGGTGCTGTCGCCGTAGCTGGCCAGGCGCGCGTCGCTGCCGTCGGCGGCGATCGGCGGCAGCATCTCGTTGAACGCATCGGCCAGGTAATAGGTGCCCTTGCCATACGTGCGGTCGTAGAGCTGGATGAAACGCTGCGCGATCTTCGTGAATAACGGGTCGGCCGGATCCAGCCAATAGGTTTCGTGGAAGCCTTCCCAGGCGCGCATGCGGTAGATGCGTGCCTGCGGATGCGCCTGCGCGAACGCCTTCGGCACGTAGCCGGAAAAGGCCGGCAGCACCGGCTTCATGCCCAGCGTGCGCATGCGTTGCAGGATGCGCTGCTGCAGCGCGTACTTGTCCTCGATCCACTGCTGCGGCAACGGCGCGTCGTAGGCTTCGATATTGCCCATGCGCTGCCACGGCGCGAACGCCGGGCCGGAGAAATACTGCGCCAGGTCCGCGTCGCTCACCCCGAACTCGCGCCACAGCGCCTGCCACACGTAATCCTGGCCTTCCATCGCCAGCGGCATGTCGATGCCGTGCAGCGCCATCCAATCGATCTCGCGTTCCCAGCGCGCCCAGTCCCACCACGGCGTGGTGTAGCCGTAGGTGCACACGTTGAGATAGGCGCGGTAGGCGAACGGGGTGACCACGCGCTGCCCGCGGAAGTCGGCATAGGCCGCTGGCAACGCCACGCGGCTGCCTTCCCAGCTCACCGAGGCGGCGCCGATCGATTGCAGATAGTTGTACGCGCCGTGCGCCAGCGCCACTTCCGAGGAACCGGACACGCGCAGCCTGCCGGCGTCGGCGGCGACTTGGTACCAGTCGTTGCCCTTGCCGCGCGGCTGCCGTTGCAGCGCCAGCGCGGCGGCGCGCGGGCCGAGCGTACGCAGCAGCACGCCGCGCGCGGCGGCGCCCTGCGCGGCGCGCGCCGCTGCGGCGAAAGCGGCCGGCGCCAGCAGCGCGCCGCCCAGCAGCAGTGCGGCATGGCCGCGCAACGGCAACCCGCATAGCGAGCGCAGCCAGGCACGGCCGCATGAAAGGGCATGGCGGAAGGTTCGCTTCATTCGGTCAACACTCCACTATCGCGACATCGTCGAAGCCGAAAGGCATTGCGGCCGTCACCTGCATCACCACCGCCAGCACGCGTTCGCCGGCCGCAGGCGGCAAGCGCAGTTGCGCCGGCTGCCCCGCGGCCACGCGGGCGACCAGTTTCCGGTCCAGATACACCTGCGCCGCACCGGTGGCACGGCCCAGCCGCAGCACGCCGCCGCGCTGCTGGATCCCGGCCCACGGCGTGAACGCGGTGCGGTACAGCACATAGCCATCGCGCTCGGCGCGCGTTTCCAGGTTGCCCGGCTGGCAGAAGCCCCAGCTGTTGTTGTCGTTGGGCGCGCGCGGCAGCGCCGGATCCGGCGGCGCGGGGAACGGCAGCGTGCGCCGCCAGCCGGGCACCACCATCGCCGCAGCGGCCGGCGGCAGCGATGGCGGCAAGACCACTGCATCCAGGCCGATCGTGACCTGCGCAGATCGCAGGCCCGGCGCGCGCGCCTCGATGCGCAGCCGGCGCTGGCTGATACCGGCCTCGACGATGGCCTGCGCCAGGCCGTTGAACAACTGCACCTGCGGCACGTTGTCGGCCGCGTGCCGGTTCGGATCGCCGTTGCCGACGCCGAGCAGGCGCCCGCCGTCGACCTGCAGCGCGATCTGCGCATCGGCGAACGGCACATGGCGGCCCTGCGCATCCACCGCTTCCAGGGTGATCGGCTGCGCGTCGCGGCCATCGCCGCGCATCCGTGTGCGGTCCGCGGTCAGCCGCAGCGCGACCGGCGTGCCGACCGTCTGCACCCGCTGCCGCGCCACTTCGCGGCCATCGCGATAGGCCACCGCCTCCAGCACGCCCGGCGCATACGCCACCTGCCAGGCGTTCATCTCGATCCGGTCCACCGCCTGCCGTCCCTGCGACTGGCCGTTGAGCCACAGCTCCACCTGCTGCGCGTTGCAGAACGCCATCACCTTGATCGGCGTGCCTTCGCGGCCCGGCCAGTTCCAGTGCGGCAGCAGCTGCAGCACCGGCGCAGCGTCGATCCACTGCGCCTGGCGCAACCAATACGCGCCCTTCGGAAAACCGCAAAGATCCATGATGCCGAAGAACGAGGACACCGACGGCCATTCGAACGGGGTCGGCTCGCCGCGGTAGTCGAAACCTGTCCAGACGAACCCGCCGGCCAGATACGGGCGCTCGTCGATCAGCTTCCAGGACCTGCGATGAGTGTTGCCCCATGGCGCGGCGACCGAGTCGTCCTCGGCGATGACGTGCGCGGCCATGTCGGTGAACCAAGCGCCGCGGGTCTGGAACGCGCTGGTGTCCTCGCTGGACAGCAGCGGCTTGTGCGGCATCGCCGCGCGCACCCGTTCGTAGTTGAACTGGCGGTAGTTGAAGCCGACCACGTCCACCGCATCGGCAGCGTTGCGCTGGGTCAGCATGCCGTCGTTCATCGCCGCGGTCACCGGCCGGCTGTCGTCCAGCGCGCGCACCAGCGCCACCGCGCGGCGCACCATTTCATAGCCGGCGACGGTGCCCTGCATCGGCTCCTCGTTGAACACCGACCACAGGAACACGCAGGCATGGTTGCGGTCGCGGCGCACCAGCCAGCGCAGTTGCGCGGCGTAATCCGGCGCCGGATTGAACACCCGGTTCTCGGCCATCACCAGCATGCCCAGGCGGTCGCACACATCGAGCAGTTCGCTGGCCACCGCGTGGTGCAGGCGGATCGCATTGCAGCCCAGCTGCTTGAGCCGGCGGATGCGGAACTCCAGCAAGCTGTCGGGTACCGCCACACCGACCCCGGCATGGTCCTGGTGCAGGCAGGCGCCCTTGATCTTCAGCGGTCGCTCGTTGAGGAAGAAGCCCTGCTGCGCATCGAAGCGCAGCGTCCGAAAGCCGATCGCGCACTCGCGGCGGTCGCGTTCGCGACCAGCGCTGCGCAGCACCGCCACCACCCGGTACAGATGCGGCGCGGCCACGTCCCAGCGCTGCGGCTGCCGCACCTGCAGTTCGACCTGCGCCAGCGCCTGTGCCGGCGCGCCGACCTGCACCGCGGTGCTGCCCTGCGCCACTAACGTGCCGTGCGCGTCGTACAGCGCCACCTCCAGCGCCGCCGCGTCAACCCGCTCGCCGGTATTGGCGAGCGTGACCGCGACCGGTAGCGTCCACTGTGCGTCGCTGCCGATCCGCGGCACCGCATGCACGCCGTCGCCGACGATATGCAGCGCATCGCGCAGCGCCAGCCAGGTGTGCCGGTAGATGCCCGCGCCTTCGTACCACCAGCCGTCCATGGCCTCGGCATCCACGCGCACCGCGATGCTGTTGAGGTCCTGGCCGTAGCGCGCGATCGCGCTCAGGTCGATGGCGAACCCGTCGTAGCCGCTCCAGCTGCGCGCCATCAGCAAACCGTTGACCCACACCGTGGCGCGGCTGGAGATGCCGTCGAACCGCAGCTCCAGCGCCTTGCCGCGCTGCGCCTCGTCCAGCCGCAGGCTGCGCCGGTACCAGGCGATACCGCGGCGGCGATAGCCCTGCGCCACGTTGGCGCTGGCCTCGATCGGCTGCTCGATGGCGAAATCGTGCGGCAGCCGCAGCTGCCGCCATTGGCTGTCGTCGTAATCGCCGGCGGCCGCGCCCCAGGCCTTGCCGGCCTTGGCGTTGTCGTAGCTGGCGTCCTGGCCGCTGATCGGCGGGAATGGGATGTCGCCTTCGTGGAAACGCCAGCCCTCGTCCAGGCACAACAGGCCGGGATCCACTGCCAGCGTCAACGTCGGCACTGCCGCTGCGGCGGCGCCGGTCGCGCCAGCGGCCATACCGGCCTGCGCCGTGCTACCTGCCCAGCTCAAAGCCGGCGCCGCCAGCAGCAGGCCGGCACCCGCGCCGCCTGCCAGGAATTCTCGTCGTTGCATGCGCTTGCCCTGAAACCTGTGAATGCGATCGGGAAGGGCCACCTTGGCCTGCCAGGCGCCACTACGGCGCCGGGCAGGCGGCGGTCTATCCTGCAAGCGACCGCAGCGGCGTCACAGG
This sequence comes from Xanthomonas translucens pv. undulosa, assembly GCF_017301775.1. Classification (NCBI taxonomy): domain Bacteria; kingdom Pseudomonadati; phylum Pseudomonadota; class Gammaproteobacteria; order Lysobacterales; family Lysobacteraceae; genus Xanthomonas; species Xanthomonas translucens. Next base: position 3,281,388 of record NZ_CP063993.1, on the reverse strand, counting down.
ATGTCCCACTGCATCGACACGTAGAAGCTGCGGCCGGTGACGCCGGTCATCTGCCAGCGGCTGCTGAAGTCCTTGTACGCCTCTTCCTTCTTGTCGGTCAGGTTGAGCCCGCCGAGCTGGAAGCTGAGCGTGTCGGTGGCCTGGTAGCCGAGCACCGCGTCGAGATGGGTGCGCGCCTTCATGGTATGGCCTTCGCGGGCGAAGAAGCTGTCGCTGCTGTCCTGCTGGTACTCGCTGCGGTGGTTCAGCGACAGGCGTGCGGAGAACACCGCATTCTCCCAGTAGCCGGTGGCGTTCCAGGTCTTCTCCGACAGGTTGCGGATCTGGAAGTCGGTGTTGCGCTGCGGGATCACCCGGGTGAAGTTGGCGGTCAGGCCGAAGCCCTGGATCGGTAGCCACGCATCGAACGATTGGGTCCAGCCCAGCTCGTAGCCCTTGATCTTGACCTTGCTCGGATCGTTCTGGGTGGCGGTGATCTCGTAGATGTTGCCGTTGCCGTCCACGCAGTCGCCGGAACTGTTGGCGGACAGCGCCGCACCGTTGAACGTGGTCGGGCAGACGATGCTGTTGAAGGTGCCGTTCTTGACCTGTTTCCAGAAGCCGGCGAGGGTCAGGCCGCCGCCTTGGCCGTAGTACCACTCCAGGCCGAGGTCGGCCTGGTTGGCGGTCAGCGCCTTCAGGTCGGTCTGGCCCAGCGACACGTCGTAAGTGGTGGTGCCGCCGGTGTTGGTGCCCGAGGAGATGGTGCTGGCGATGGCGGTGTTGCTGTCCAGGATCGGCCGCACCAGCACCTTGCCCGCGGCGAAGCGCAGCAGCAGGTCTTCGCGCATGTCCAGCACCAGGTTCAGGCTCGGCAACCAGTTGTGGTACTCGTACGGCGCGCGCGCGGTGCCGACCACGTCGTTGGCGTCCTCGCTGTATTGCGAGGCGGTGGTCAGGTAGGTGTCGGTGGTGCGCTTGGTGTTCTCGTAGCGCACCCCGACATTGCCGCGCAGGCGCATGCTGCCCAGTTCGGTGTCGATCTTGGCCAGCGCATAGCTGGAGAAGATGTCGTTGCGGATGTGGTAGCTGGCCTGCGGCGCGAACAGCACCGGCACGGTGATGCCGGAGGCGGCCAGCGCGTCGGCGTAGGCGTACACGTCCGGCGCCACCCAGTCACTCTGCGAGGCCAGGTTGCCGTCGAGGAAGTTGCTGACGCCGGAGCTGGCCGCCGACAGTTCCGGGAACATCGCATAGCCGGACACCGCGCCGGAGTTGATCAGGTACAGGAAGTCACGGCGCCAGACGTTGCGGTCGAAGGTCTCGCGGCGGAACTTGGTGCCGAACTTCACCGAGTCCAGGAAGCCGGCGCCGACATAGCGCTCGGCATCGAACTGCAGCGACCATTCCTTGTTGCTGAGCTTGGTGATCGCACCGTTGGGATATTCGTCGCGCACCAGATTGGCCTGGTTCCAGGCGCTGGCGTCGTCGGCGTCGGCATCGGTGGTCAGCGAGATCGCGCCGGGATTGGACATGTCGAACAGCGTCGCGGTCGGCTTGCGGCCGAGGATCACCGCGCGCTCGTCCTCCTCGGTCTTGCCTTCGGTGTAGTTGGCCACGCCGCTGAAGGTCCACGCATCGCCCTTCCACTTCGCGTCCCAGGTCAGCAGCTGCGAAGTGAGATCGTGGCGCTCGCGCTGGCGGTTGTTCTCCAGCCAGTAGTTGGACGCCGACACCTTGGTCGCGGTCAGGCCGTCGGTTTCCAGCACGTTCAGTGCGTTGCGCTCGAAGGAATAGACCAACTGGTTCATGTCGTTGTCGGTCTTGTCCTGCGAGTACAGCGCCGTCAGGTTCACCTCCAGCCGGTCGTTGGGCTTCCACTGCAGGCCGGCGGTGAGCATCTTGCGGTCGGTTTCGCGCTCGATCGAGCGGTAGCGCGGGCGGCGCGGGATGTACGCGGTGCCGTCGTCGGTGTCCTGGGTGAACCAGCGGTCGATCCACAGGTAGTCGGCGCGGTCCTTGAGCTTCTGGTAGCCGGCGTTGACGAACACGCCCAGTTGGCCGCCGTCGGCGAGCTGGAACTGGTCGATGTAGGTGAGCACCGCCTTGGGCGTCGGCGCGCCGCCGGCGAATTCGGAGTATTGCTCCTTGGCCGACAGGATCAGCTTGCGTTCCTTGTAGTCCAGCGGCTTGGGGGTCTTGATGTTGACCGTACCCGACAGCCCGCCGGCGTCCATGTCCGCCGACGGCGACTTGATCACCTCGATCGCCGCGGCCACTTCCGGCTGGATGATGTCGTAGCGGAAACCGTCGGTGAAATCGGCGCTCTTGATGGTCTGGCCGTTGATCGTGGTGGCCGAATACTGCGGGCCCAGGCCGCGGATGCTGATGGTCGAACCGCGGCCGTTGATGGTGGAAATCTGCACGCCGGGAATGCGCTGGATCGCCTCGGCGATATTCTCGGCCGGGAACTTGCCGATGTCCTCGGAAGAGATGCCGTCGGTCATGCGCGCGTCTTCGCGCTTGTTGTCCAGCGCGGTGATCAGGCTCTTCTGGTAGGAACTGGTGACGGTCACGGTATCGAGCTGGGAGATCCCGTCGGATGCCGGCGCTTGCTGCGCCTGCGCGCCGGCACTGAGCAGACCGAGCGCGATGGCGGTGGCGAGGACGGACAGGGAACAACAGTGCGGACGGGAGCGGGCGGCATGTGGCATTGGGCTATCCTGGTTGATGGCTGATCGGCACGACGACGTCTGACACCCAGCGGCAGCGATCGGCAGGCAGCACCCTCCATGGCGCCCGACGCGACGCGCAGGGCGATGCCGTCCGTGCGAGCACGGAGCCGATGGAACGTGTTGTCTGTTGCTGCGCCGCGTGTCGCGGAAGGCGCGTCCCCGTCCCTACTCCGGAGCAGGCGATTGCATGCTGCTGCTGGACTGATCGACCCCGAATTGGCGAAGACCAATTCCAGGCGCATCGATTGTTATGGTCTTAGAAAGATTGTGTCAACGCTGCAATGCGCGCAATCGCAAAAATGGCGTCTGGACTCGCCCCGGAATCCGAAAAAAATTTTTATAATCAGTTGCTTGAAAATAGAAAATATTTTCTGCACGGCCGCTTTCACGCATCGTTGTCACGATACCTATGGCGCACCAATTCTACGAATGAGACCAATTTTCTGCGTCGCGACATGACTGCGCCGTGTTCTCATTTGCGACGCTCCGCCCGCGCCCCGACGATCCTCATAACCCTTTGATCTATAGAAATTCCTCGGCGCTTCGGCGGCGACCTGCCGGTGTCGACATGCATTGCCCAGGGTTGGACCAGCACCAGACGAATTTCCTGGCCAGGACTTGACATCGTTGTCATAGCCTCGCAAGAATCAGTATGCACGGGGCTGGGGCCGCGCATGCGCGGCGCAAACGCAGGACATGCAGCGTTCGCGCAGATCCCGGCTTCAGCATCGACCGGGTGCCAGGATCGGCTATGCGATCAGCGTGCAGTGGTCGCTGCAGATGGACCCGCAGAACTTGCTCGACGCGTAATGCTTCCAATACCTCGGCGACAAGCACCATCCCTGCCGGGCGCTACAAGAACGGCCGCCGCTACATGGCCACGCTGCACTCAAAGTTCTGAGCGCGACCCGGCACTCGGCTGCTGCCGGAACCACGCTTTCTGTAGGAGCGGCTTCAGCCGCGACAGGTTGCTAAAGCTGATGCGATTCCCCGCCTTTTCTTGGCCCATCTGTCACGATCGTTTCTGAAGCCCGGCAACTGGACGGCTCCGCGCGTCGCGACTGAAGTCGCTCCCACAGGAGACGTGCGGCAAGCCGGCCGGGTGCACTGTGGGAGGGACTTCAGTCCCAACTGTTTCCCAGATCGGATCGCTGGATGGCTTCGTTCGTCGCGGCTGAAGCCGCTCCTACAGGAAGCTTGCTATCGACTCGCCGGGTGCACTGTAGGAGCAACTTCAGCGGCGACCGACAGCATGGGGCACTTGCCGATGCCCAGGGCTGTCCAGGCCAAAGCCCCTCGCACAGCACGGCGCAAGGCGATCACGCGCCATCCCACCACAGCTCACTTGGCGAACTGCACGTGACCCTCGACGAAGTACACGCCCTTGTCGCCCTGGCTGGGCAACGCCTTGAGCGTATCGGTCACGACCTGGCCGCGAATGTCGGTGAGGCGGATCTCCAGCAATTGCGCGTCCATCTTCTCGCCGACGAAATGGTTGTAGGACCTCTTCGGCAGACTGACCCACTCGCCGTTCTTTTTGTACTCGAACTTGACCACCGGATACAGGTGATTGCGCACCTGGATGGCCGCCCAACCTGGATGGCCGCCCAAGGCTGCGAACTGCCTTCCTTGATCCGGTACACCACATTGCCGGTCATCGGCGCCGCGACCACCTTCCATCTGATCGGAATATGGCCCGCCCTGATATCGCCGATGGCGGCGAAGGCGTTGGGCGACAGGTCCAGGCCGCAATTGCGTCCCTCCGGATACAGATCGGTGACGTAAAGCGTAGCGATGCCGAGCGGCCCCCGCACCTGCAGGTAGGCACCGGCCAGCGCAGCGGCGACACCGCCATAGTTCATCTGCTTCGGGTTCAGCGCAGCGATCATCATCTTGGGTGGAATCGGATCCAGCAGCGCGGCGCCGCCGGAATAGCCCGAGCTGGTGTAGGTCGCAGTACCCTTGCAGATGCCGTTCCATGCGGCGGCGGCGGGTGCGGCGATGACGACCAGGCACAGCCCGGCGACAGCGGGAGATTGCGTGAGATGCTGGGTCTGTGCACATGGATTCTCCGAGACGAAGGGGGGCTGCCACTGGTGCAGCGCACAGGCGTGCACCGCAGGCAGCGCGGTGCACACAAACCCGCTATTGGATGTGCTGCCCAGCCTATGCCAGGCATCAAGCCGACACCTTGCATCACCACGAAGAATCCGCCTCTTGGCGGAAACGGGGGACCGCAGCGCCATGCCCGCACGCCGCGCACCGACGGTCAGCGGCGCCGCCGCGCGCCGCCCTCCAACCGCCACAGCAGATCGCGCAGCGGGGTGAGCGCTGTGGCCATGCCTGCCGCCACGCCCAGCGCATCGGCCAGCGCGTCGAACGGATCGGCCGACCGCGTGGTGGTCCACGCGCCCTGCGCGAACTCGATGCCGATGCCCAGCAGCAGCAGGCCCAGCGCCGCCCGACGCCAGGCGCGTGGCCCGGCGTAGATCTGCACCGCGCCGGCCGCCAGCAGCAGGTAGGCGGTGACATGCTCGACCTTGTCGGTGTCCGGCAGGTCGGACAGCTGCGGCGGGTGCGGCATCATGCACACGTAGATCAGCACCAGCACACCCAGCCACCACAGCCCCAACCACAGCCAGGGCCGGCGGAATGCGCGCACAGCCGCCATCACAGCCGCCAGGTCAGGTCGCCGGCCAGGAACGCCGGCGCCAGCGACACGTCGCGTTCGAAGCCCATCACCTGGAAGCGCTCGCCCATCTCGCTGGGCAGGGTCAAGCGCTTCACCTGCTCGCGCAGGCGCAGGCGGCCGCGTTCGTCGCTGCGCGCCTCGGCCTCGGCCAGCAGCGCAGCCAGGCCGTTGCCGAGCAGGAAGCTGGCCTGGGTGCAGTAGCCGCCCAGTTCGAAACCGGCGCCGGTGCCGGCCTCGGCCAGCGCGGTGAAGTCCACCGATGCGGTCAGGTCCTGCAGGCCTGGCCACAGATAGGGGTCGGCATGCGTGCGATGCCGGTAGAACGCGCGCAGGGTGCCGTCGTCACGCTGCGGCAGGTAGAACTCGCCGCGCGGATAGCCGTAGTCGACGAACAGCATCGCGCCGCTGCGCAAGCCACCGGCCACCGCCTGGATCCAGTACGGCAACTGCGGCAGCAGTTCGGAGCGATAGCCATCGGCGAACGGCGTTTCCAGATCGCGTTCGACATGCCGCACCGCCGCCGCCAGCAGCGGATCGGCTGGCTGCTCGCCACGGCGGAAGCGGCCTTCGCCGTCCAGGGTCACGGTTTCCTCGAACACCTCGCCGTCGCGCAGGGTGAAGCGCGGCGTCGGCAGCGCATCGATCACCTCGTTGGCGAACAGCACCCCGTTCCAGTCATCCTCGAACGGCCTGTCCAGCCACTCAACCAGGTCGAACACCGGCGGGATCAGCGCGCGTTGCAGGCGTTCGCGCTGGCGTTCGCGCAGGTCGGCGCTGGGTTCGAGGATGGCGTAGCGCTCGGGCAGCGCGTCCAGCGCCAGCAGGCGCTTGAGCATCACCTCGGCAAACGCGCCGCTGCCGCCGCCCACTTCCAGCATCCGCGCCTGCGGCCCGAGCTGCTGCAACACCGGCGCCAGCGCGTTGGAGACGGTGGCGGCGAACAGCGGCCCCAGCTCCGGCGCAGTGACGAAGTCGCCGTCCGCGCCGAACTTGCTGCTGCCGGCGCTGTAGTAGCCCAGGCCCGGCGCGTACAGCGCCAGCTCCATGAAGCGCGAGAACGGAATCGCGCCGGCGCCGGCGGCGATCTCGGCGCGCAGATGTGCGGCCAGTCGATCGCTGTGGGCGAGCGCGTCGGCGTCGGGGGCGGGGAAGTCGATCGGCATGCGGCGCTGGATTGCGTGGACAATGCACAGCATAGCCGAGCGTGGAATGCACACATGACCGAGACCAAAGTGGCCCTGATCACCGGCAGCGCGCGCCGCATCGGCGCCGGCATCGCGCGGCGCCTGCACGCGGCCGGCTATCGCGTGGCGCTGCACGCGCATACCTCGCAGACCGAGCTGCAGGCGCTGGCGCAGGAACTGGAGGCCGCGCGCGCCGGCAGCACCCTGACCCTGCACGCCGACCTGCGCGACGCCGCGCAGCTGCCGGCGCTGGTGACGCAGTGCGTGCAACATTTCGGCCGGCTCGATGCGCTGGTCAACAATGCCTCCACCTTCTACCCCACCCCGCTGGCCGAGGCCACGCCGGCGCAATGGGACGACCTGTTCGCGGTCAACGCGCGCGCGCCGCTGTTCCTGGCACAGGCCGCGGCCGCGCAACTGCGAGCACACCGCGGCGCGATCGTCAACATCACCGACCTGCACGCCGAACAGCCGCTGCGCGCGCACTCGCTGTACAGCGCGGCCAAGGCCGCGCTGGCGATGCTGACCCGGTCGCTGGCGCTGGAACTGGCGCCGCAGGTGCGGGTCAACGCCATCGCCCCCGGCGCGATCCTGTGGCCGCAAGCCGGCAAGGACAGCGCCGCGCAGCAGGCCTTGCTGGCACGCACCCCGCTGGCGCGGATCGGCCAGGTCGAGGAAATCGCCGAAGCGGTGCGCTGGCTGCTGGACGACGCCGGTTTCGTCACCGGGCAGACGTTGCGGGTGGATGGGGGGCGGGGACTTTCTTGAGAGCCGGGACTGGGGACTGGGGACTGGGGGACTCGGTGGTCATGAAAGCTGGCAGTGCCTCGCCCAGCGGACGCTCGAGGCAGCAAGCCACTCCCAACACCTCCCCGTCCCAAAAATGCCGCCGTCATCGAGTCCCGCGTCCCAAGTCCCGGCTTCATCGAGTCCCGAGTCCCGAGTCCCGAGTCCCGGCTCCATCGAGTCCCGAGTCCCGAGTCCCGAGTCCCGGCTCCATCGAGTCCCGAGTCCCGGCTTCACCAAGCTCCACCACCTCGAACACCTCCCCGAACTGCGCATGCGCCTGCCACAGCGCGCCCAGGCTGCGGCCGCTGAGCGGGTCGACGAAATCGGCGGCGATGTCGGCCAGCGGCTTGAGCACGAAGGCGTGGCGCAGTTCCGGGCGCGGGATGCGCAGGTGGCCGGGGCCTTCGACGATACGGTCGCCGTAGAACACCATGTCGATGTCCAGGGCGCGGTTGCTGAAACGCGGACCGCTGCGGTCGCGGCCATGCGCGTCTTCCAGCGCATGCAGCCATGCACACAGCACTTCCAGCTCCCACTCGGTGTGCAACGATACGGCATTGTTCAGGAAGGACGGGCCGTCGAATCCGACCGCCGCGGTGCGGTAGGTCGGGGACACCACGATCGGGCCGAAACGCTGGCGCAGCGCAGCTATCGCGGCGGACAGATGCTGTTGCGGGCGCACATTGCTGCCCAGGCTGAGGAGCACGATGGTCATGCGATATTCGCGCATGCCGCGGCCGCGACCGTCAACGGGTAGCCAAGCCCGTCCCCCCCGCATAGAATCGAAACGCACTGAACTCCGGCAGCAACATGACTTATTGCGTAGGCATCGAAGTGGACGAAGGCTTGGTCTTCGCCGCAGACACACGCACCAACGCCTCGCTGGACGACGTCCGCGTGCATCGCAAGCTGCACGTGTTCGAGTATCCGGGGCAGGCGGTGTTCGCATTGATGTCGGCGGGCAACCTGGCCACCACCCAGCTGGCGATCTCCAAGCTGCAACGCGATGCGGACGATCCGGACGCGCCACGCAGCCTGCGCTCGTTCAAACACCTGTTCGAGGTCGCCGAGTACGTCGGCGAGGTCCTGGTCTCCAGCCAGGTCAAGCTGTCAGACCAGTCCCAGCACAGCGGCATCAGCGTGCAGTCCACGCTGATCCTGGGCGGGCAGATCGCCGGCGAGCGGCCCGGGCTGTACATGATCTACCCTCTGGGCAACGCCATCGCCACCTCGCCGGAGACGCCGTACCTGCAGATCGGCGAGTCCAAATACGGCAAGCCGATCCTGGACCGCATCATTCGCCCGGAGATGCAGCTGGAGGACGCCGCGCGCACCGCGCTGGTGTCGCTGGACTCCACCATCCGCTCCAACCTGTCGGTCGGCATGCCGATCGACGTGGCCCTGATCCGCCGCAACGATCTGCGCGTGACCGAACGCCTGCGCCTGGAAGCGGACACCCCGCTGTACTCGGAAATCCACGACACCTGGTCGCGCAAGCTGGAGCACGCGGTGCGCACGCTGCCGCGCTTCCCGTGGGAGCCGGCGATGACCAGCCAGAGCGAAACCGACAACCGCGGCAACCTGCCGCCGCTGCCGCCGCGCCGCGTGCCGGCCCGGCGCGACCCGGAAGACCAGTCGTCGCAGCAGTGAGTGAAGCCGGGACTCAGGACTCGGGACTCGGGACTCGTAAAAGCTGGACTACGACGACTGCAGGCGTGTCTGAACTAAGGAAGGCAACGCCGTTGTTGCGTTGCCCTTCCGAGTCCCGAGTCCCGTCTCCTCAACCACTCTCCAACGCATGCGCCACCGCGCGGAACACGCGCTGCATTTCCAGCGGCTTGCGCAACACGTGCACGGCGATGTCGCGCGGGAAGTGGTCGCGCTGCATCGCCGTGCCGGCATCCTCGAGCACGATCGCCGGGCCGCGATAGTCCAGGTCCTGCAAGGCCAGCAGCAGGCTCACTGCCGACAGCAGGATGATGTCGCTGTCCACGATCAGCAGATCCGGCATGCCGTGTTCGCGCACGTCGCGCAGCGCCGCGGCGCCGTCGGAGGCCAGCTGTGGCTGATAGCCCTGGCTGGACAGGGCATTGCCCAGCAGCGACAGGCGCGTGGCCTCGCCGTCGACCAGCAACACGCGCTGGCCCTTGCCCATCGGGATCGCCGGCTCCGGCTCGGCCGAGGGCGCCTGGCCGCGCAGCGGAATCAGCAGTTCGAAGCAGGTGCCCACGCCCGGCGTGCTGTCCACGCCGATGCTGCCGCCGTAGCTCTCGATGATGCGCTTGCACGAGATTAGGCCCAGGCCGGTGCCGTCGGGCTTTGTGGTGAAGAACGGGCTGAACAGTTGCGCCTGGGTGGCGGCGTCCATGCCCACGCCGGTGTCGCGGACCAGAATCCGCACCTGCTCGTTGCCGTCGGCGCCGAGCGCCGGCGCCGCCGCAATGCTCAGCGCGCCGCCGCCGGGCATCGCCTGGATCGCGTTCAGGCCGAGGTTGAGCAGGCACTGCTGCAGCTCGGTGTAATTGGCCTCGATCGACAGCGCGGCATCGACCACCTCCACCTGCAGGCTGACCCGCTCCGGCAGGCTGCTCTTGAGCAGCATCTGCACCGCCTGGAACAGGCCGGCGATGGACACCCGCTCGCTGGGCGTGCGCGAACCGCGCACGAACGACAGCATCGATTCGGCCATCTCGTGGCCGCGCCGGCCGCACTCGGCGATGACCTCGGCCAAGTGCCGCAGCTGCGGGTCGTCGCTGCGCTCGATCATCAGCTCCGGCACGATCAGCAGCGGCTGCAGGATGTTGCGCAGGTCGTGGCTGAGACCGGCGGCGAGCAGCGCCAGGCTCTCCAGCCGCTGCGCGCGCATCAGTTCGCCCTCGACCCGCTGCCGCTCGCGCTCGGTGCGCGCCTCGCGGATCGCGCGCACCACCGCCGACGGCAACCGGGTCGGGTTGTGCTTGATGATGTAATCGTTTGCGCCATCGCGCAGCGCCTCCACCGCGGTCTCCTCGCCGATCGTGCCGGAGACGAAGATAAAGGGCACCGAGCTGCTGTGCTCGCGCAGCACGCGCAGCGCCTGGTGGCCGGAGAACTCCGGCATGCTCAGGTCCGACAACACGATGTCCGGGGCGAACTCGCGCAGCGCCGCGCGCAGCGCGGACTCGCCTTCCACACGGCGAAAGGTCGCCTCCAATCCGGCATCCAGCAGCTGGTCGGACAGCAGCTCGGCGTCCTCCGGGGAATCCTCGACCATGAGGATCCGCAGCGGCCCTAGATTGGTGCCGGTGGTGGGCATGCGCGCTTACTCTTTGTCCGGCGCCTGGTTGATCAACGCCCAGAACGTGCCCAGCGTCTTCACCGCAGTGAAGAACTGGTCCACGTCCACCGGCTTGACCACGTAGGCATTGACGCCCAGATCCCAGCTGCGCGCCAGGTCGCTTTCCTCGCGCGAGGACGACAGGATCACCACCGGCAGGCGCTTAAGCGATTCGTCGGTGCGCACCAGCTTCAGCACTTCCAGCCCGTCCATGCGCGGCATCTTGATGTCCAGCAGCAGCACCGCCGGCAGGCCTTCCTCGCGGTCGGCGTAGGCGCCGCGGCGCAGCAGATAGTCCATCGCCTCCACGCCGTCTTCGACATGCACGATGGGATTGGCCAAGCGCGCATCGCGCAGCGCATCGACCGCCATCTCGGCATCGGCGGGGCTGTCTTCGGCCAGCAGGATGGTGCGGATGGCGGTCATGCGGTCAACTCGTCGGTAGGCGCTTCGGGCGCGGGGGGTAACACGAAATGGAAGGTCGCGCCCATATCCGGCGCCGCCTCGGCCCAGATATGGCCGCCGTGACGGGTCAGCACGCGGCGCACGCTGGCCAGGCCGATGCCGGTACCGGTGTACTCGCTGGCCTTGTGCAGACGCTGGAACACACCGAACAGCTTGGCCGCATAGGCCATGTCGAAACCGGCGCCGTTGTCGCGCACGCTGAAGCGGTGGCTGCCGTCCGCTTGCAGCTGATAGCCGACCTCGATCACCGCGACCTCGCGCCTGGCGCTGTACTTGACCGCATTGCCGAGCAGGTTCAACCACAGCTGACGCATCATGTTCTCGTCGGCGACCAGGATCGGCAGCGGCGCGACGCTCCACTCGATGCGGCGGCCGCTGCCGGCGTGGTCGGACTGATAGTTGGCGTCCAGCACCGAGCGCGTCTCCGCCACCAGCGACTGCATGTCCACCGCCTGCAGGCGCAGCGCACTGCGACCCAGGCGCGAATAGACCAGCAGGTCGTCGATCAGCGAGGCCATGCGTCGCGCCGAGGTGCCGATCACTTCCAGATAATGGCGGCTCTTCTCGTCGGCGGCATCGCCGAGGTGGCGGGCCAGCTTGTCGGCGAAACCGGCGACATGGCGCAGCGGCGCGCGCAGGTCGTGCGAGACCGAATAGCTGAAGGCCTCCAGTTCACGATTGACCTCCGAGACCTGCTCCACCTTGCCCTCGAGCTGCCGGTTGAGCATCTGGATACGCTGCTGCGAGGCCTTCTGCAGGCTGATGTCGCTGACCGTCATCAGCACCACTTGGTCCTCGCTGTCCGGCAGCGGCATGCGCCGCGCGTTCAGCAGCATGGTGCGGGCGACGCCGTCGGCGCCGAGCTGTTCGTGCTCGAAATCCCACAGCTCGCGCCCGCGCAACAGCACGTCGGCCAGGCGCTGGACGATGATGCCGTCCTGCCAGACGCCGTCACCGACCTCGGCCAGCATCTTCGGCACCTGCTTCGGGTCCAGCCCGTACAGTTCGCCGAACGCGGCGTTGTGCATCAGCATGCGCTGCTGGCTGTCGAGCAGCACGATCGGCTCGCGCACCGTCTGCAGCACCGCGGCGGCACGGGCATTGGCGCGCAGCATGTGCCGCTCCGCGTCCAGGCGCCGGCCGATCTGCCGTTGCAGCAACCAGATCACCAGGCCCAGCAGCAGCAACTGCACCGCCAGCGACACCCAACTGATCGCAGAGGCCAGCATCCGCCGCTGGTCGGCATCGGCGGTGCGCTCGGCCAGCAGCGCGTCCTCGCGCTTCTGCAGGTCGGCGATCAGGCCGCGGATCGGATTGTCCGCGGTCATCTCCAGGATCAAGGCACGGATCCGTTCCGGGTCGCGGTTCTCGGCGATACGTGCGGCCAGCAGGCCTCGGCGCTCCAGGGTGCTCTGCAAGCGGCCGATGCGCACCTGCTGGTCGGCATTGTCGCGGGTCAGCTCGACCAGGCGCGCGATGGCCGGCGCCATTGCGGTGCGCGACTCGTTGAAACGTGCGCGCAGGATCGGCGAGTCGACGTCGTGCGACATCGCCATCGCCGCCGATTCCATGTCGCGCATGTTGGCTTCCAGATTGCTGAGCGTGGCGGTGACCTCCTGGCTGTGGCTGACCCAGTCGGCCGCACGCAAGGTGCTGTCGCTCATCTGCCGCAACAGCAACGAAGGCAGGATCACGATCAACACGACAGCCAGCGCCAGCAGCGGCAAGCGCCAGCGGTCCCAGGCGTCATGTTTGGCGGTGATCTGCATACCTGTTCTTGGAAGATTGAAGACGGCAGCGACAGCGGGGCGGCATTGTCGCCGATCCCCGCAAGCGCACGATGAATTATTCAGGCTTTACGCAACTCCCCAGCGCGCGCCGTGAAGACGACTCTATCCTAATGCTCGGGAACAAAGAAACGGGCGACTGTGCGCCGCCCGTGACCAGTGTCGATGCGATGCGATCAGGCGCGGTGCGGGCGCAGCGGCCGCGCGCGAGCGGTCGCGCCCTGCGTGGCAGCGATCAGCGTCCACGACGACATCCCGGCCCGGACCAGCAGGAAATCGGCATGGCTGCGCAGGCGCGCACGCTCGGCGGGGTCCAGGCCTTCGTCCAGGCGCTGCATCAGCGTGGCGAAAGCCGCCCAGAAACCGGCATCGTCGTGGAAACTGGCAAGCAGCATGCCCAGCCGGGATTCGAGCTGGCGCATCGCCAGTGGCAAGCAGGAGGACGGTCGCGGCGGCGCGCCTGTCGAGGAGAGCGCCGTGGTATCCACCGTGTCGAGCGACGCGGCTGGCTGGGCCGCGTGGCTGGACGCGGCGGGAGAGTAAGCATCCAACATGGCAATTCGCCTGGTAGCCAACGTAGCTTGATGATGGCTGAACGCGCGTCAATGCAATGCGAAGCACGGCGCTACGCTGCGTGATGCGCCCGGCACGCGGTTGTGGCGCCCAAAAAAAACGCACTCCGAAGAGTGCGTCGTAGGTGTGGCGGCGGGGCGCGCCTCGTCGCGCGCCCCGCCGCCGGCACCGATGGGGTGGCTCAGTGCTTGGCCGCGCCAGCCACTTTCAGGCCTGTCGAATCGACCTTCTTGACCCCGTCGATCATCTTCGCGACCGACACCGCCTTGTCGCGCTGCATCTTGTTCTCGACCGCACCGGACAGCTTGACCGTGCCGTTGAGCGTCTCGACCTTGATGTCGGTACCGGAGACATCCTTGGTCGCAAGCAGATCGGCCTTCACCTTGGTGGTGATCCAGGTGTCGGTGACCGGCTCCTTGGACTCGTGCTTCATGCCGTCGTTGTGGGCCATGCCGGCATGGTCCTTGTCGGCGGTGGTCGGCGGATCGACCGCGAGCGCCTGACCGGCGGCCAGGGTCAGACCGAATGCGAGTGCGCTGCCGAGCAACGTGCGTGATGTGATCTTTTTCATAATGTCATCCTCCCTTGAAGGTGTGTGGCGGAGTGTCCGCGCGGCGGCGTACAAACGACGTGACCGACAAATCGCGGCAGCGTGAAAGGCGTGCACGCCGCGTGACGGGCATTGTCGGGATACTGGTCACCCATTAGCAGCGGTTCCGATGCCATGCCCCAGCCCTTCAATCTCGCCCTGCTCGGCTACGGTTTCGTCGGCCGCATGTTCCATGCGCCGCTGATCGCGCACACGCCGGGCCTGCGCCTGCACACCATCGTGTCCAGCCGCCACGACGAAGCCGCCGCGGCCTATCCGCAGGCGCGCATCGTCGCCGACCCGCAGCAGGCCTTCGCCGATGCGCAGGTCGATGCGGTGGTGGTGGCCACACCCAACCAGACCCATGCGCCGCTGGCCTTGGCGGCGCTGGCGCAGGGCAAGCACGTGCTGGTGGACAAGCCGTTCACCCTGGACGTGGACGAGGCGCAGCAGGTGCTGGCGCAGGCGCAACGTGCCGGGCGCATCGTCAGCGTGTTCCAGAACCGGCGCTGGGACGGCGACTTCCTGACCCTGCGCGCGCTGCTCGACGCGAACCGGCTGGGCGCGATCGCCGAATTCCACTCGCACTTCGATCGCCACCGCCCGCAGGTCGGCGACCGCTGGCGCGAGCATGCGCTGCCCGGCTCCGGACTGTGGTTCGACCTGGGGCCGCACCTGCTCGACCAGGCCTTGCAGTTGTTCGGCCCGCCAGAGGCGATCCAGGTCGATCTGGCGCAGCAGCGCGATGGCGCGCAGGCGACCGATTACTTCCATGCGGTGCTGCGCTATCGGCGGCTGCGTGCGGTGCTGCATGCCGGCTCGCTGGTCGCGGCGAACGGGCTGCGCTTCGCCGTGCATGGCGAACGCGGCAGCTACATCAAGCGGGGGCTGGACACGCAGGAGGCGCAGTTGCGCGCCGGCCTCACCCCGGCCGCGCCGCAGTGGGGCGAGGATCCGCTTGCCGGCGAATTGACCCTGGTCGGCGCCGACGGCAGTGCCGCCACGCAGGCGTTGCCCACGCAGCGCGGCGACTATCGGCACTGCTATGCCGGCTTTCGCGAGGCGATGGCCGCACGCGCGCCCGCGCCGGTGGATGCGGCGCAGGCGCTGGCGGTGATGCGCTTGCTGGAACTGGGCCAGCGCAGCGCCGCCGAAGGCCGCACGCTGGCGCTGGACTGAACCGCCGCGCGGCTTATCCGGCCGCGCTCCCGGACGGCGGCACGGCCGGGGTCTCGTGCTTGATCGCATGCCCGCCGAACTGATTGCGCATCGCCGACAACAGCTTGTCGGTGAACGAATCGTCGTCGCGCGAGCGCAACCGCTCCAGCAGCGACAAGGTGATCACCGGCGCGGGCACGTTGAGGTCGATGGCTTCGGCCACGGTCCAGCGGCCTTCGCCGGAATCCTCCACGTACGGCGCGATGCCGGCCAGGCTGGGATTGCTGCCCAACGCATCGGAGCACAGGTCCAGCAGCCACGAGCGCACCACGCTGCCCTGGCGCCAGACCTCGGCGACCTGGTGCAGGTCCAGCGCGAACTCCTGCTTGCGCGCCATCAGCGCGAAGCCTTCGGCATAGGCCTGCATCATTCCATATTCGATGCCGTTGTGGACCATCTTGGTGAAGTGGCCGGCGCCGCTGGGACCGACCCGGCCCCAGCCGGCATCGGCGGCCGGCGCCAGGGTCGCGAACAGCGGGTCGAGCCGGCTCACCGCCGCGGCGTCGCCGCCGATCATCAGGCTATACCCTTCCTGCAGGCCCCACACGCCGCCGCTGGTGCCGCAATCGACGTAGGCGATGCCGTGCGCGGCCAGTTCGCCGGCGCGGCGCATGGAATCCTTGTAGTAGGAATTGCCGCCGTCCACGACCACGTCGCCTTCGCCCAACAGCGGCCGCAGCACCGCCAGGGTGTCGTCGACGATCTTGCCGGCCGGCACCATCAGCCACACCGCACGCGGCGCCGGCAGCGCCGCGACCAGCGCCGCCATCGCGTCCACCGTCTCCACCCCGCGCTGCTGCGCCGCGCTGCGCGCCGCCTCGCCCAGGTCGAAACCGACCACGCGATGGCCGCCACGCACCAGCCGCTCGGCCATGTTCGCGCCCATCCGGCCCAAGCCTACAAGTCCCAGTTCCATGCGTCTGTCCTAGCTCGAAGTGAGGACGGTTAGGGTCGCACGAAGCGTCGCGCCGCGGCTGACGCGCAGCTAAGGCGATCGCGCCTGCGCCGCCTGCGCGCAATCGCGCAACTGCTGGTCGCGCCAACGCCGGTACAGCGTGGTATGCAGGTTGTGCAGGGTCAGCTCGATCGCGAACGGAGTGCGCGGATTGCGGTCCAGCAGGCGCGCCACGTGGTAGCCGATCGGCGTACGGCCCATGGGGTGCACGTACACCTCGAAGCCGCGGTAGAAGGGATCGTCGAGCAGCGCATCGAGTTGCGCCAGGACACGGCGTTGCGCCGGCGACAACGTCGCGCGCAGCACCGGATCGCGCTCGAACAGCAGTTTCTCGAAGCGCTTGCGGCCGGGTCCGCGCAGCGCCTGCGCCAGTTCCCAGATGCGTCGGTTGCTGGCGTCGTAGTAGGCGAAGCCGCCATGCCGGCGCAACGCCGCCGCCGCCTCGGCGCCGACTGCCACCACCACGAAGTTCTCCGCCTGGTTGTTGATGTCGTCCAGGTAGCGGCGTTCGAACACATGGGCGATGAAGCCGGGCGCGCCGAGGAAGGCGGCGCCGCCCAGTTGCGCGGTCTTGACCGCCTTGCCGTCGGCGAAGAACGCGCCGGCATGCGCGCCGAGCAGGATGCTGTCGGTGTCGTGCAGGGTGAGGAAGGTGCCGATCGACAGCTCCCCGGCGCTGAATGCGCGATCGAAGCCGGCATCGCCGTATAGCTCGCGCTGCGTGGCCAGCTGCGCGATCTGCCGGCCGACGCCGCACTCCGAGCGCACCTGGCCGCTGTAGAACGCCTCGATCGCGCGCGCATTGCCCTGCGCCGGACGATAGCCGCGGCCGAAGCTGCGGAAGCGCTGCCAGCCCTGCCGGCGCGCGCCGCCCGCGCCGAATCCGATCCAGCCCAGCTGCAGCGCGCTGAAGCGGTAGCCGGGGTTGCCTTGCAGATGCGTCACCGCACGCTGGGTGGCCGCGCCGAGCAGCAGGAAATAGCCGCATTGCGTGGCCGGTGCCTGCAGCAGCGCGCGCAGTGCGTCGCGTCGTTGGGTCTGGCTCCAGTGCGCAGGCAACACCGCCTGCAGGTCGCCGCGCGCCTGTGCGTCGGCCAGTGAGCTGCGTGCGCAGGGCGTGCCAGGCAGCAGCCGCGGCTGCGCGGCAGGCGTGCTGTCGATGCGCCAGCCGAGTTGGCGCAGCAGCGCGGCGAGGCAGTCGGCGCTGGCCTGATCGGCCGGTTCCGGCGCCGCGGCGAGCGCACCGCCGCTGGCCAGTGCCAGCACCAGCACCAGCAGCAGGCGCGCAGCGAAACCGGATCGGCGCGGCGCTGGCGGGTTCGGGGTCGGGACGGTCATGGCGCGAGCATGGCAGATGCGAAAGAAGAACAGCGGCAGGACGCAAGGCCGCCTGCACAGATACGAGTGCGGATGCGCAGCGTGACGCAAGCGCGGTGCACGCGCCGCGAAGCGGTACGCCTTGGCGATGCGCATGGCGAGCATCGGCATGCGTATTCACTCCACAGCAATGCCGGCCAACCCTACACTGCCGCTCCCCGCTCGCGGAACCAGCGTCATGCATGTGCTCGTCACCGGCGGCACCGGCTTCATCGGCCGCGCCCTCTGCCCCGCCCTGCTTCAGGCCGGCCACCAGGTCAGCGTGCTCACGCGCGACGCGGCACGCGCGGCGCGTACCCTGCCCGGCGTGCAGGCGCTGGAAACCCTGCAGGACGCGGCAGCGGCGCAGGCGGTGATCAATCTCGCCGGCGAACCGCTCGGCGAAGGCCGCTGGAACGAAACCCGCAAGCGCCGCTTCCGGACCTCGCGCATCGGCACCACCCGCACGTTGCTCGACTGGATCGCGCAACTGGACCCGCTGCAACGTCCCGCCTGCCTGCTCTCCGGCTCGGCGATCGGCTACTACGGCGACCGCGGCAACGACCTGCTCGACGAGCGCAGCGCGGCCGGCGCGGATTTTTCCGCGCAGCTGTGCCGCGACTGGGAAACCGAGGCGCTGCATGCGCAGGCGCTGGGCCTGCGGACCAGCTTGGTGCGGACCGGGGTGGTGCTCGGCGGCGACGGCGGCGCGCTGGCGCGGATGCTGCCGCCGTTCCGGCTCGGCCTGGGCGGGCGCATGGGCGACGGCCGGCAATGGATGAGCTGGATCCATCGCGACGATCACGTCGGCCTGTTGCTATGGCTGCTGCAGCAAGGCGGCGACGGCGCCTACAACGCCACCGCACCGACGCCGGTGACCAATGCCGATTTCGCGCAGCAGTTGGGCCAGGCGTTGCACCGACCGGCGCTGCTGCCGGCGCCGGCCGCGGCGCTGCGCCTGGCCTTCGGCGAGATGGCCGACCTGTTGCTCGGCAGCCAGCGGGTATTGCCGACACGGGCGCAGCAGCAAGGCTATGTGTTTCGTTATCCGGAGTTGGGGCCGGCGCTGCGTGCCATTGTCGGCTAAGGCCAGCAAGGCCGCAGCCTGCCTCTGTAGGAGCTTCAGCCGCGACAGCATCCCAAGCCGGAAGGCCCGCCGCTGCGTTCGTCGCGGCTGAAGCCGCTCCTACAGGTGGAGCCTGGCGCGGGCCGACGGGAATGCGGCTACCACAACCAGCGCGCGATCATGCCGCCTGCGGCAGGCGCAACACGCGCGGGGCCAGGGTCTGCAGCACTTGCCCGGTATGCGACAGCAACTGCAGCCGGCCCTGGTGGTCCTCGCTCAGCGCGGTGAGGCTCTCGACCCAGTCGCCATCGTTGGCGTAGACCAGGCCGTCGCGCTCGAACAGGCCGGCGCGGTGCACGTGGCCGCAGACCACGCCGTCCAGGCCGCGGCGGCGCGCGTCGTCCAGGCCGGCATCGACGAAGCGCTCGATATAGCGCTCGGCGGCGCTGCTCTGCCGCTTCAGGTAATCGGCCAGCGACCAGTAACGCATGCCGAAGCGGCGGCGCACGCGATTGGTCAGCTGGTTGCCGGTGAGGATGCGGTAGTACAGCCAGTCGCCGAACCTCTCCTGCAGGCCGCCGAACTGAGTGACCGCGTCGTAGTCGTCGCCATGCACCACCAGCAGCCGGCGCCCGTCGGCGGTCTCGTGCACCGCGCGCCGGCGCACCTGCATCGCCGGCAGCGCCAGGCCGCAGAAGCGGCGGATCGGGCGGTCGTGGTTGCCGGGCACGTAGATCAGTTCGGTGCCGCCGCGCGCCAGCGCATGCAGCGCATCGATCACGCGCTGGTGCGCCGCGCCCCACACCGCGCGGCGCTGCGCCATCCACCAGAAATCGACGATGTCGCCGACAAGATACAGCTGCTTGCACTGCAGGCCGCCGAGGAAATCGGCCAGCTCGCGCGCATGGCAATGCGGCGCGCCGAGATGCACGTCGGACACGAACACCGCCCGCCGTGGGGGCGGTGACAAGCTGCTCACCGTGTTCATGCCGTCACCTCTGCTTCGCTGCGGGGCCGCTCCAGGTAGCGCATGCGCTTATTGCTGCGGATGCGCTGCAGATCCAGTTCGATCAGGCCATCGACTGCGTCGTTGAACGCGGGGTCGACGCCGAAGGCGAGGAAGCGCGCGCCGCCCGGCTCGCACAGCTCGGTGTATTGCTTGTAGAGCATCGGCACCGCCGCGCCGAGCGCATCCAGGCTGCCCTTGAGTACCTTGAACGCGGTCGCCGCGTCCAGCGCGTGGAACGCCGGCGGCGCCTGCGCATAATCGAACGGCCGCGCCGAGGCCGCCTCGCCCAGCGCATCGCCGTAGTAGTGCCCGTAGTAGGCCACGATCTGCTCGCGCGCCTGCCGCGGCAGCGCCGCGCTGATCGAGACCGCGCCGTACAGGTAGCGCACCTGCGGGTAGTCGCGCAGGTAGGCGCCGATGCCCTGCCATAGGTAGTCGATGCTGCGGCTGCCCCAGTAGTCCGAGACCACGAAGCTGCGGCCCAGTTCCATGCCGGCGGCGATGCGCGGCAGCAGCGCTTCGCCGTAGCGGAACAGCCCGGCGGTGTAGAAGCCGGCCAGGCCGCGCTCGGCAAGCACCGGCGCGCCGCGGGCCACGCGGTAGGCGCCGACCACGCGCGCAGCGGCGCCGTCCCACAGCACGATGTGCTCGTACCAGGTGTCGTAGTCGTCCAGGTCCAGGCGCCGGCCGGTACCCTCGTCGACCGCGCGGAAGGTCAGTTCGCGCAGGCGGCCGATCTCGCGCAGCAGCACCGAGCCGGCACGCAAGCGGCCCACGCGGATCTGCTTGCCGTCCACGGTCTGGCCCAGGCTGCGCAGCGCGGCGACCTCCACCGCCACCGCGGCCGGGTCCTCGGCCGCAACCAGCGGCTCCTCGCTCGGCGCCGGCGCGCTGGCGCCGGTGCGGCCCAGCGCATACAGCTCGCGGCGCAGCCCGCGCATCAGTTCGGCGTCGGACTGGCCCTGCGGCAGTGTGCGGGCGTGGCCCAGGCTCAGCGCGATGCGGCGCTCGCGGCGGGCGAACATCTCGCGCGCCAGCAACGCGGTGCCGGCCGGCTTGAACAGCGCCGAGGCGCCGTAGAACAGCGTCGAGTTGCGCGCATGGATGCGCACCGGCAACACCGGGGTGGCGGTGCGCAGCGCGAAGCGGGTGAAACCGCGGCGCCAGCGCGCGTCGGCCACCCCGCCCCAGCCCAGCCGCGACACTTCGCCGGCCGGGAACACGATCACGCACTGCTCCTGCTCCAGCGCCTGCTCGATCGCGTGCACGCTGGCCGGCGACGGCGCGCCGCCGAGGATGCGCACCGGCAGCAGCAGCTCGCGCAGGCCTTCCAGCGCCCACAGGAAATCGTTGGCGACGATCTTCACGTCGCGCCGCACCTGGCCCACGCAATCCAGCAGCGCCAGCGCGTCCAGCGCGCCGGACGGATGGTTGGCGACGATCAGCAGGCGCCCGCGTGCCGGAATGCACGCGGCGGGACTCGGCGCGACCGCATAGCGCGCCTGCAGGAAATCCAGCCCGGCCTGGACCAGGGCGAAGCCGCGCAGCTCATGGTTGGCGCCGAGGAACGCCTCCAGCGCATCCAGGCCCGACCATTTCTGCAGGCCGCGCAGCAGCGGCCTGACCAGCCGCGAGCGGCGCCCGGCGAACCAGTGCGGGTAGCGATCCTGCAGACGACGTTCGAGTGCGAGCACGGCAAGCCCCCCTGGCTGACTGCGCACAGCTTCGGCCCCCGCGGCGACACCGCTTTTGCAATATGGCTACGGCAAGGTGACGCCGGCAGCCCCGTCGGCTGAGCGGTTAACCTTGCCCAACACCGCCAGCGGCACAATGCACAGTACCGCGCGCCCGTGTATCATGCGTGTCCATCTTTTCATCCGAATACAAGGATATAGCCGCGATGTCCAGCTATCTCTTCACCTCCGAATCGGTCTCCGAAGGCCACCCGGACAAGATCGCCGATCAGATCTCCGATGCGGTGCTCGACGCGATCCTGACCCAGGACAAGCGCGCCCGCGTGGCTTGCGAAACGCTGGTCAAGACTGGCGTTGCGATCGTCGCCGGCGAAATCACCACCAGCGCCTGGATCGACCTGGAAGCGCTGACCCGCAAGGTGATCCTGGACATCGGCTACAACAGCTCCGACGTCGGCTTCGACGGCGAGACCTGCGGCGTGCTCAACCTGATCGGCAAGCAGTCGCCGGACATCAACCAGGGCGTGGACCGCAAAAAGCCGGAAGAACAGGGAGCCGGCGATCAGGGCCTGATGTTCGGCTATGCCACCCGCGAGACCGACAGCTTCATGCCGGCGGCGATCCACCTGGCGCACCGCCTGGTCGAGCAGCAGGCCAAGGTCCGCAAGAAGAAGAACTCGCCGCTGGCGTGGCTGCGCCCGGACGCCAAGAGCCAGGTCACCCTGCGTTACGAAGACGGCGTGGCGACCGCGATCGACGCGGTGGTGCTGTCCACCCAGCATGACCCGGACATCAAGCAGAAGCACCTGGTCGAAGCCGTGCGCGAGGAAATCCTCAAGCCGGTGCTGCCGGCCAAGTGGCTGCACAAGGGCACCAAGTTCCACATCAACCCGACCGGCAAGTTCGTGATCGGCGGGCCGGTGGGCGACTGCGGCCTGACCGGGCGCAAGATCATCGTCGACACCTACGGCGGCTGGGCGCGCCACGGCGGCGGCGCGTTCTCCGGCAAGGATCCGTCCAAGGTCGACCGTTCCGCGGCCTACGCGGCGCGCTACGTGGCCAAGAACGTGGTCGCCGCCGGCCTGGCCGACCGCTGCGAAGTGCAGGTCTCCTACGCCATCGGCGTGGCCGAGCCGACCTCGATCTCGATCACCACCTTCGGCACCGGCAAGATCGCCGACGACAAGATCGAGAAGCTGATCCGCAAGCACTTCGACCTGCGTCCGTTCGGCATCCTGCAGATGCTCGACCTGATCCACCCGATGTACCAGCAGACCGCCTCGTACGGCCACTTCGGCCGCACCCCGAAGGTGTTCACCTACACCGACGGCACCGGCGCGCAGCACAGCGCCACGGCGTTCTCGTGGGAAAAGACCGACCGCGCCGACGCGCTGCGCGCGGACGCGAA
Source organism: Xanthomonas translucens pv. undulosa (assembly GCF_017301775.1). Taxonomy (NCBI): domain Bacteria; kingdom Pseudomonadati; phylum Pseudomonadota; class Gammaproteobacteria; order Lysobacterales; family Lysobacteraceae; genus Xanthomonas; species Xanthomonas translucens. The sequence continues at coordinate 3,258,573 of NZ_CP063993.1, read as the reverse complement.
GCTGAAGTAAGCCGGCTTGCCCGCGCTTGCACGAAAACGGGCCGCGTTGCGGCCCGTTTTTTTGTTCGTGGCAGAACGCGCATCGCCCCCTGTAGGAGCGGCTTCAGCCGCGACCGGGCGTTACCGGAAGCGCCCGGTCGCGGCTGAAGCCGCTCCTACAACAAGCGGCGGCAGCTGCACTTCTTACCGGCAGGCGACACGCCTGACGCCAAGGCAAGCCGCGGGAATGCCCTCTCAGCCGCGCCGCTGCAGCGATTCCTGCAAGACCTTCTGGAACTGCGGCAACGTGCACAGCTGGGTCTTGGCGTCGCTGCAGCCGGGCACGCGCAAGGTCTGCAGCAGCGGCGGCTTGCGCAGGCTCAGCGGGGTCAGCGCGCGCAGCTGGTCCAGCGATTGCGCCTGGTAGCGCAGGCGCACATAGCGCTGGCCGCTGCGCACGTCGCGCAGCTGCTCGAGCACCAGCGCGCCGCCCGGCGGCGCGTCGTCCTGGCCGAAACCGGGCAGATGGAAGTGCAGGTCGAGCAAGCCGCTGAGCGCGGCGATATGGGTATCGCTGGCAACCAGCACGCTCAGCTTCGGCGCGTGCGCCACCCCCAGCGTGTCCAGCACCCGCCGCGCCAGCGGCGCGCCGGCACGCGCGGCCATGTACTGCGGCCGCGCGTAGATCTCGAACAGCAACGCATGCAGCCGCGACACCACGCCGATGCGTTCGCGGGTGGCGCGGCCCCAGCCGACCTGATCCAGCGGCAGGCCTTCGGTGTATTGCAGGATGAGCACCTCGGCGGTGCCGGAGGTCAGGTCCAGCGGACCGTGCATGGCGATGCCGCGGCCATTGGCGCTGGCGCTCAGCGACGAGGGCATGTGTTCGAAATCGCAGGTCTTCGCGCTGCAGCCGAGGATCTGCTGCATCGTGCGCAGTTCCTTCGCATAGGGCGCGACCACCGCGCCGGGACCGCCGGTCTGGCGCTGGATCGAGGCCACCGCCGCGTCCGCATCGAAATCCACCGCACCGGCCTCGACCGGACGGAACAGCGGATCGTCGCTGCCTTGCGGCTGATGCCCGGCCTGCAGCCCGCAACCGGGCGCCAGCGCTTCGGCCAGGATCTGCGCGCTAGCGATGGTGCGCTGGTCGGTATTGGCGTAGACGCTGACCGCACCGGCCGCAGGACAACCCGTGGCCGGCAGCACGCCCTCGCGCAGCAGCCATTGCCGGGTATAGTCGCCGCTCAGTTGCACGCCGGTGCGGCCGTGCGCGGTCAGCAGGCTCGCCGGCGTGTCCCACAGCGGCCACGGACGGTCGGCCAATGCCGCCGCCGCGGCCTCGCCCTGCAGCGGCGCACGCACGCCGTGGCGGAACAGCATCACCACCTGCTCGACCTGCAACTGCGGCGCCGCATCCTGCGCCGGCCGCGCCTGCGCGCCCGCCGTCGCCGCCAGGGTCATACACAGCATCCAACGCATGCACTTGCTCATCTTCTGTTCCAGTCAAAAAGGGAAATCGTTCGCGCTGCACGCGCAGTGCCACGGTCGTGGCGCAGTCTGCGCCGACCCACGGCGGACGCCGCAGGACGCGACTGCGCCACAGCCGCGACCGATCCATCGCGTGGCCTGGTCCAAGGCTACCAGCCTGCACCGATCATCATGCCGCCGCGCATGAACGCCAACGCGCGCCGCGGCCCTATGCCGCGACGCGCGAGGAAGGTCTGCGATGCGCAGACCGCTGGCTCAGAACGTGTACTTCACGGTCAGCAGGCTGGTGCGCCCGGCATCGACGATGTCCGAGATCGCGGTGCTGTTGCGGCCGACGTGCGCCCAGTAGCTGAGGCGATTGCTCAGGTTGGCCACCGACAGGTCGGCGCGCAGGTGCTCGTTGACCGCATAGCCCACGTGCAGGTCGACGCGGGTGATCGGCTTCACCCACAGGTCGTCCCAGCTGGCGCCCTGGCCCAGGTAGTCGTAGACCGACACGTATTCGCCCGAGTAGTGGTAGCTCAGGTTCACCGACAGCGGCCCCTTCTCGTAGAACAGCTCGGCATTGGCCATCAGGTCCGGCGCATTCTGGATGCGCTCGTCGTGGAAGCCGGTCATGCCCAGATCGACGCGGGTGGACTGGCGAGTGACGTTGGCGCCGATGCCGAAGCCGTCCAGCGGCGCCGGCATGCCCTGCAGGGTCTGCCGCACCGCCGCTTCCACGCCCAGCACCTTGCCGTCGCCGCCGTTCTGCGGACGCACGTAGCGCACGCCGGTGGCGTCGGTGTTGGCGCCGGCATTGGCCGCGTCCGAGCCGTTCTCGTAGATGTAGTCGGACAGGCGCTTGTAGTAGCCGGCCAGCATCACGTGGCCGCCGACGCCGTTATCCCACTCGCCGGACACATCGACGTTGACCGCCTTGATCGGCTTCAGGTCGGGATTGCCTTCGGTGATGGTGGTGACGACGGGGCTCTTATCAACGGCCACGTCGTAGTTGACGCCGCCGCCGAGCTGCACGAACGCCGGGCGCGTGTAGCTGGTCCACACCGAGGCGCGGTACACCGCGTTGGCGTTGCCGGGGCGGTAGTTCAGGAACACGCTGGGCAACGGCACGTCGTAGGTGGTGTGGTTGTTCTGGAAGTAACCGGCCAGTTCGTTGCCGCCTTTGTCCTTGGGCATGGTCCAGTAGGTATTGCGGATGCTGGTCTGTTCGAAGCGCAGGCCGGGGATGATCTCCAGGTCGCCGGTCTTGAACGTGGCCATCGCATAGGCCGCGGCCACTGCCTCGGTGCCGCGCATGGTATTGCAGTTCTGGTTGTTGATCGCCAGGCTACCGCAGGTGTCGAAGCTGCCCGGGGTCAGGTACTGCGCGATCGATGCCTTCAGCGCCGAGTTGCTCAGCTTGACTGTCGGGTAGTCGTACTTGCCCGGATACACCGCATCGTAGCTGCCGCCGACCAGGCCGGTGTTCTCCAGCAGGGTGCCGTCGGTGAACTTGGCGGTGGTCCAGTCGCGCTCGGTAAACTCGCGCGAACTGTCCACGTACTTCACACCGAACTGCACGCTGCTCAGCGCGCCGGCGTCGACGTCGTAGCGCGCGTCGAACTTGGCGCCGCCCTTCTTCTGCCCGCTGTAGGACTTGGACAGCTGGCCGTGGCGGCGTGCGTACAGGCTGCCGATGTCGCTGGCCTGGGCCTGGATCGCCGGCGTCAGCAACGGCATCGGGAAGCCTGCGCTGTCGTAGCCGACGAAGCTGTTGGCGCCGTACGGGAACTGGGTGGACGTGTATTGATCCACGCGTGCGGAGACCTCGACGTGGTCCGGACGGTCGTTGTCGCCATAGCCGTAGAACAGGTTCGGCGACAGCGTCCAGTTGCCGAGTTGCTTGTCGGCACCGAACTGGAACGTGGCGATGTCGGCCACTTCCGGGTTGGTCTCGTACCAGTAGCGCACCGCCACACGGTTGATCTGCGGCTGGTACACGCCGGTCGTGCCGATCTGGGTCAGGCTGGCGCTGGCCGGCACCAGCTGGGTGTAACCGGTGTTCTGCTCGGTCTTGGCATAGGCGTAGGTCGCCCGCGCGTACAGCTGCAGGCTCGGATCCACATGCCAGTCGAAGGAGACATTACCGCCATAGCGCTTGGTGTCGCCGCCGGAATAGCCGATGTTGGCACCGGTCGCCAACAGCAGCGCTTCCGGGTTGTCGCCAGGCGCCGGAGCGCCGCTGGCGGTGGTGCGGGAGAAGTACTTCTTGTTCCAGTCGCCACGCGCGGCCGCGGCATTGGCCACTTCGCTGTTCACGTAGTGGCGCTCGTCGTAATAGGCGCTGGCGTAGAGGCCGAACTGGTGCTCGCTGCCGAACTTGGCATGGAACTCGCCGGCCGCGCCCTTGCCCAGGCCGCTCTCGTCGTAGTCGCGGGCGCGGCTTTCCATGCGCCCGCTGGCGGTGATGCTGCCGCCGAGCGGGTCGCTGTAGTCGAAGCCGCTGGGCGTGCGGTAATCGATGGTGCCGCCGATCGCATCGCCGTCCATCGCCGCGGTGGAGGTCTTGTTCAACACGATGGTCTGCAGGCCGGACGGCGGCAACAGGCTCAGCTGCACGCTGCGGCTGTACGGCATGCCCTGTGCGACGTTGACGCCGTTGATCAGGTTGACGTTGTATTCGGCGTTGAGACCGCGCACCGAGGCGAACATGCCCTCGCCGCGCGCGGCGCCATCGACGCCGCCGAAGTACGACTGCCCGGTGTTGACCACGTTGACGCCCGGCAGCAGGCCCAGCGCTTCGGCGATGTTGTGCACGGCGGTGTACTTCAGGTCGTCGGCCGACAGCACATTGGCGGTGTTGCTGGCCGCCATCTGCATGTCGGCGGCGGTGTAGCGGTTCGCCGCGACGGTCACGGTCGACAGGGTCTGCGCGTTACCCTTGGCCGCGGCCGGTGCGGTGTCGTCGCTGGCGTTGTTCTGCGCCTGCGCGGGGTCTTCGGCGTGGGCGGCGGCGGCGAGGGCCAGGCTCAGGGCCAGGGCGATGGATCCGGCAAGCCGGTGCGGCCTGGCGCGGCGCGATGCGTGGTTCATGAGAATTCCATCAGGACGTGGGTGGTGTCCCGGCACGCAGCGACGCTGCGGCCGGAGAAGGCAAAGCACTGCCCGTATCGCCGGCATCGAGCCGGCAACTGGGCGAACATCTGGGGAGGTTCCGTGTCGGAGCTGGGCCGTGCGAACTGACGGCCCGTTAACAACTGCGGCGCATTGTGTGCGCCGATGTTTGCAGATGCGTGACGGAGTTCATAGGTGAACGCAAATGCGATACGTCATCGAGACATACGCATGCGTATTGCAGGTACGTGTGGCTGCGGCATTTTTCTCGCTGACAGCCAGCGCTTCATGACGCCACTGTAGGGGCTGCAGCCGCGACAGCTGCTATCCGTAGAGCTTGTCGCGGCTGAAGCCGCTCCCACAGGTCGCGCTGGCCTGGCACCATCGACTGCACCGCATCACTCCGACACGATCTGCGCATGCAGGATGCGGCGGATCTCCAGGATCGCCTGCGGCGTCTCCTGCACGCTGCGTCCGGAGGTGATCACCAGCTCCGATTCGGCGCCCTGCAGATGCGCGCTGCGGCACGGCACCAGCCCGTCGTCGGCGTCAGCCAGCGGCAGCGCCGGATTGCGCAGGGCAATGATCGAGTTGTAGCGCACCGCCGACGAGATCGGCGCAACCGGACCCGGCGAGCAGGCCCACGGCCAGCAGCGCGCGCGCCGCCAGCTGCCGCATTGCCTGCGCGGCGTGCATCAGCGCGGCGCTCCGGGCAGTTCTTCGCCGGGGATGCCTGCACGGATACGCTGCGAAAAATCGGCGCCGGTACCGGCCTGGCGCGCGCGCTCGCCGATGCGCCCGCGCGCCTGCAGCGTGGCCAGCGCGTAGCCCGGCACGAAGCCGTGCTGCGCGTACACATACGACGGCAGATAGCCGGACAGCAGCAAGCGGTAATCCAGCGGCAGTTGCGGTTCGAACTTGCGCACCAGTTCGAACACGATGGTGGTGCAGTTGCTGGTGGCGGTGTTGTAGAACTGCGGCGTGCGCTGCAGCTGCTGCGCGCGCGCCACATAGCCCAGGAACAGCTGGCGCAGCTGCGTGCGCGGAATGTTCAGGCGGTACAGATAGATGTCCTCGCCGCGCACGTTGCTGCGCACGGCGAGGATGTCGCGCTCGTCGGCGGCGATCATCGCCTGCTCGAAATTGCGGAAGAACCCGGCCAGCGCCGAGAACGATTCGCCGCGCTCCTTGCGGATCTCCAGCGAGAACACCACCCGGCGCCCGTCGTCGAAGCCGAACGAGACCAGGGTGTGGGCGATCGCCGGCCCCATCCAGTAGGACAGCGCCAGGTCCGCCGAGACAAGCCGGTCCAGGTCGTACTGGCGGGTTTCCCAGCGCGGCGTGTAGTCGCTGTCGCTGCGCCAGGTGAAGTTGCGCACGTTGTGCAAGGTGACGAAATGGCCGTCGTGGAGCTGCGGCTGTAACGCCTGCGCCACGTCGTCGGCCCAGTCGCGGTTCTGCTCGGGCAGCAACTGCGACCAGCCGAACACCAGGCCGGCGCAGGCCACGGCGAAGATCCACGGCAGCACGCGGTAGTCGCGATGGTGGCGCAGGCCCCACAGCGCGGCGCCGCCCATCGCCAGCCACAGCAGCGCCGAGGCGTAGCGCACCAGGGTGCCGGTATGCGGCAGGTAGGCCAGGAACAGCCCACCGCAGACGCTGGCCAGCACGATCGCCAACGCCGCCGCCGCGCGCGCCATGCATGCCGGCCAGCGCCGCTGCGCGGCGATCGCGGCGGCAGCGCGGCCCTGCCCTCGCCCGCGACGCAGGCTCATAGCGTCGCCGCCGCAGGCGTGGCCAGCGCATGGCACAGCAGCCGGCAAGCGCGCAGCGCCAACGCCTTGCGTTCGGCTTCGTCGCTGCCGCGCTGGCAGGCGCCGAGCATGTCCATCAACAGGGCCAGGTCGTCGCCGTCCAGGCCCGCGCGGCACAGGCCGGCGTCGGTGGCGCGCTGCAGGAACGGCAGCAGGATCGCCATCAGCCGCGCATGCGCCACTTCGATCTGCGGATGGTCGCGCGGCATCGAGCGCCAATAGTCGGCCAGCGGCGCGGACATCGCGATGTGCTCGGCGACATCGCGCAGCAGCAGGAACAGGCCGTCGGGGCGCTCGCCGATATCGCGCGCGCAGCAGTCCAGCCCGTCCAGGGCGCGCTGCAGCAGCGCAATCATCAGCTGCGCACGGTCGGCGAAATTGCGGTACAGCGTGGCCCGGCCCACGCCGGAGCGCTCGACCACCAGCTCCAGCGGCGCCAGCACGCCGTGCTCGCAGAACACCTCGTCGGCCGCGTCGAGCAGCAGGCGGCGGCGTTGAGCGGCATCGGCACGGAAGTCCATGCCGAGGATTATCGGACAATGTTGTCCGCTTGCAAGCGCAGCGTCGATCCGCGCGCGTCGCTGCCGTCCCGCAGCGCGCCCGGCGGCGCCGCTGCGGGGACTGCCCGGCGCTTCCCCGTCAGCCGGTGTTCTGCACGCCCTGCGAGACGCCGTTGACGCAGGCCACCAGCGCGCGCAGCAAGTCCTCGTCCTCGCCGTCGGTGGCCCGCCAGCGCTGCAGCAGGTCCACCTGCAGCACGCTGATCGGGTCGATGTAGGGATTGCGCAGGCGGATCGACAGCGCCAGCCGCGGGTCGTGCTGCAGCAGCGACGCCTGCCTGGTCAGCGATTTCACCCAGCCCTTGGTCAGCGCCAGTTCGTCGCGGATGCGCGGGAAGAAGCGCGCGTGCAGCGGCCCGGCCAGGCGCGAGAACATCTCGGCGATGTTGAGGTCGCCCTTGGACAGCACCATCGCGATGTCGTCGAGGAAGGTGCGGAAGAACGGCCAGTCGGCGGCCATCTCGCGCAGCGTGTCCTCGTGGCCGGCCTCCACCGCCGCGCGCAGGCCGCTGCCGACGCCGTACCAGCCCGGAATCACCGCACGCGCCTGGCTCCACGCGAACACCCACGGAATCGCGCGCAGGTTGTCCAGTGCCGCGTCCTGGCCCAGCCGCCGCGACGGCCGCGAGCCCAGGGTCATCCGCTCAATCACGTCGATCGGCGTGGCCAGGCGGAAATAGCGCATGAACTCGGCATCGCCGACGAAGCTGCGGTAGGCGACGGTGCTGTGCTCGGCGACGATGTCCATCACCGGCCGCCACGCGTCCTCGCGCGCGTCCGGCGCGCGCGGGCGCAGGCTCGACAGCAGCACCGCGCCGGTCATCTGCTCCAGCGAGCGCAACGCCAGCGCGCGGATGCCGTACTTGCGGTGGATCACCTCGCCCTGCTCGGTCACCCGCAGGCGGCCATCGACGCTGCCGCGCGGCGCCGCTTCCAGCGCACGCGTGGTCTTGCCGCCGCCGCGCACGATCGAACCGCCGCGGCCGTGGAAGAAGGTCAGGCGGATGCCGAGGTCGGCGGCCGCGTCGAGCAGTTCCACCTGCGCGCGCTGCAGGCCCCAGCGCGAAGCGGCGATGCCGCCGTCCTTGCCGCTGTCCGAATAGCCGAGCATCACCATCTGCACGTCGTTACGCGCGGCCAGGTGGCGCCGGTAGACCGGATCGGCGAGCAGGTCGCGCAGCGTGTCGGTGCCGCCGCGCAGATCGTCCACGGTCTCGAACAGCGGCACGATGTCCAGCGGCACCGCGCCCTGCGCATCGACCAGGCCGCCGCGCCGGGCCAAGGCAAGCACGGTCAGCACGTCGGCACGGTTGTGCGCCATGCTGATGATGTAGCTGCCCAGCGCATCGGCGCCATGGCGCGCGCGCGCATCGGCGAGCGCGGCGAACACCGCGTCCAGGCGCGCGTTGCCGGCATCGCCGGTGGCCGCCGGCAAGGTCTGCTCGCCGCCGGCATAGGCGCCGAGGACGGCGGCGCGCTCCTTGGGCGAACGCGCATCCCAGCCGTCGTCGCCCAGCGCCGCGGCGACCGCGCGCGCATGCACGCTGGACTCCTGGCGCACGTCCAGCCGCGCCAAGTGGAAGCCGAAGCTGCGCACCCGCCACAGCAGCCGGCGCACCGCGAACCAGCCGGCGTGCAGGCCCTTGTTGGCCTGCAGGCTGTCCAGGATCAACTGCAGGTCCTGTTCCAGTTCGGCCGGCGCGGCATAGGCACCCGGCGCGTCGTCCAGCGTCGCCTGCAGGCGCGCGCGCATCAGGTCGTTGAGCAGGCGGTACGGCATGTCGCCATGGCGCGGCCGCGAGCGCGCCGCGGCCTCGGGCAGCAGTTGCCGATAGCGTTGCAGCTGCGCCAGCAACGCATCGCTGACCGTCACCAGCGTGGTCGATTGGCTGAGCAGGCTGGCCAGCTGCCACAGTTCCTTCAGATAACGGTCCAGCACCGCGCGGCGTTGCGCGTCGAGGGTGGCGGTGATGGTGCCGGCATCCACGTTCGGATTGCCGTCCATGTCGCCACCGACCCAGGTACCGAAGCGCAGCAGCCGCGGCAGCGGCAGCGGCGCGCCGTAGGTCTCCTCGATCGCATGCTCCAGGGTCTCGTACATCACCGGGACCACCCGGTACAGCACCTGGGTCAGGTAGAAACCGACATGCTCGCGCTCGTCTTCCACGGTCGGCCGCACCGGCGAGGAATCGGCGGTCTGCCACGACGCGGTCAACGCCATGCGGAAGCGCGCCGCATCGGTGGCGCGCTCGCCGGGCGTGCGCATGCCGTCGAGGTTGTCGACCAGGCTGGCCACCATCAGCTGCTCTTTCTCCAGCAACGCGCGGCGCACCGCTTCGGTCGGGTGCGCGGTGAACACCGGCTCCACGTCGATGCGCGGCAGCCACTCGCCCAGTTCCTGCGCGCTCACCCCCTGCGCCTTGAGCCGGCGCAACGCATCGTGCAGGCCGTCCGGCTGCGGCGTGTCGGCACTGTTGCGCTGGTAGTCGCGGCGGCGGCGGATGCGGTGCACGCGCTCGGCGATGTTGACCACCTGGAAGTAGGTGCTGAACGCACGCACCAGCGCCTCGGCGTCGCGCGGCGTACGCCCGTAAAGCTGCTCGCTCAGCGAGGACGGCGGCGCATCGCGCTCGCGGCGCGCGATCGCGGTGGTGCGGACGGTTTCGATCTCGTCCAGAAACTGCGCAGACACCTGCTCGGCGAGCAGGTCGCCGACCAGCGCCCCCAGTCGGCGCACGTCGTCGCGCAAGGGGATATCGGGCGTGGCAAACACGATGCTGCTGCGGTACTCGTTCATCGGAAACGCATGGCTCGGCGGTGGGGGGCGTCGCAAGACTAACCCAAAAGTATTAGTCGCTCGCCCAGCGTGGTAACGATTACAAAGCGAACCATCGGGGGCCATGCAAGGTGTCCAGGACCCAGGACATGCCCCGCAGCCCAGGCCGAGAGGCCGCCCGGCCGAAGCCGCCAGACCCCGTCACGGAACTGTCGTCAACGGCTGTCGATGGATGCCGGTGTGCGCCGCGTCCCAGGCCGCAGCGCCGCATTCAAGCGCCTCACGCCACTGCCGCTATAATTTGTTGTCCCTCCGCCGAGGGGCGCTGCGACCGTGTCGATGCGGGGTTCCCCGCCTGCAGACCCGGCCAGGCTCGGCGGCAGGCTTGAGCGACAACGGCGCCCGGACCTTCGCGAGTTTTCTCGCCATTGACCGGAGCATTACTGATGAACGCTGTACGCAAGAGCTTTTCCACCGAGGGCGACTACAAGGTCGCCGACATCTCCCTGGCCGATTGGGGCCGCAAGGAGCTGGACATCGCCGAGCACGAGATGCCGGGGCTGATGTCGATCCGCCGCCAGTACGCCGCCGCCAAGCCGCTGGCCGGCGTGCGCGTGACCGGCTCGCTGCACATGACCATCCAGACCGCGGTGCTGATCGAGACGCTGAAGGACATCGGCGCCGACGTGCGCTGGGCCTCGTGCAACATCTTCTCCACCCAGGACCACGCCGCCGCGGCGATCGCCGTCACCGGCACCCCCGTGTTCGCCTGGAAGGGCGAGAGCCTGGAGGAATATTGGGACTGCACCCTGCACGCGCTGACCTTCACCCTGCCCGACGGCACCCAGACCGGCCCGGAGCTGGTGGTGGACGACGGCGGCGACGTCACCCTGCTGATCCACAAGGGCTACGAACTGGAAAACGGCTCCAAGTGGGTGGACGAACCCGCGGCCTCGCACGAAGAGCAGGTGATCAAGGACCTGCTCAAGCGCGTGGCTGTCGAGCGCCCCGGCTACTGGACCCGCGTGGTCAAGGACTGGAAGGGCGTGTCCGAGGAAACCACCACCGGCGTGCACCGCCTGTACCAGCTGGCCGAGGCCGGCACCCTGCTGGTGCCGTCGATCAACGTCAACGACTCGGTGACCAAGAGCAAGTTCGACAACCTGTACGGCTGCCGCGAGTCGCTGGCCGACGGCCTCAAGCGCGCGATGGACGTGATGCTGGCCGGCAAGGTCGCGGTGGTCTGCGGCTACGGCGATGTCGGCAAGGGTTCGGCGCACAGCCTGCGCGCCTACGGCGCCCGCGTCATCGTTACCGAGATCGACCCGATCTGCGCGCTGCAGGCGGCGATGGAAGGCTTCGAGGTCAATACCGTCGAAGACAGCCTGGGCCAGGCCGACATCTACGTCACCACCACCGGCAACAAGGACATCATCCGCATCGAGCACCTGACGCAGATGAAGGACCAGGCCATCGTCTGCAACATCGGCCACTTCGACAACGAGATCCAGGTCGAGGCGCTGTATGCCTACCCCGGCGTGCAGAAGATCAACATCAAGCCGCAGGTGGACAAGTTCGTGTTCCCGAACGGCAACGCGATCTTCCTGCTGGCCGAAGGCCGCCTGGTCAACCTGGGCTGCGCCACCGGCCACCCCAGCTTCGTGATGTCCAACAGCTTCGCCAACCAGACCCTGGCGCAGATCGACCTGTGGCAGAACAAGGACAGCTACGAAAAGCAGGTCTACCGCCTGCCGAAGAAGCTGGACGAGGAAGTGGCGCGCCTGCACCTGGAAAAGATCGGCGTGAAGCTGACCACGCTCAGCGACGACCAGGCCGCCTACCTCGGCGTCTCGGTCGATGGGCCGTACAAGCCGGAGCATTACCGGTACTGAGTGGTTGCTGCATCGCTCATCAGTCGCACATCGGGCGCCGCAAGGCGCCCGATGTGTTTAAGATCCCGCGTACCCGGAGCGCGCGCGGCCACCAGGGCGTCTGGCGGCACACCCAACCATTCGCGCAAACCCGCAGCGACCCGTACCATACCGGCGGCGGCATTGCCGTGATTACCCGGCGCGACGGTAGACGGAGATCTGCGAGCGGGCGCGTGCGTCGAAGGGCTGCTGCGCCCAGTCCGACCAGCGTTCCTGCAACTCCAAGCCAGCCAGGCGCGCCATCAGGTCCAGTTCCGACGGCCACACGTAGCGATAGCGGTCGTTGAAGATACGGGTGCCGGACTCGCCGATCAGCACGATGCGTTGCTGCACCAGCTGCCGCACCGGATCGGTACTGGAGCACAACAACAGCACCGGCGCATCGCCCGCGTCCAAGGCCGGCGCGTCCAGCACCGGCGTCACCTTGGCGCCGGCCTGCAGCATCTCCGCCTGCGGCACCAGGGTCTGCAGGACGAACACGCCGGAGGCCGACAGGCGCTCGCGCACCGCGACCATGCAGCGTACCTGCGCGCTCTGCGCCAGCAGATAGCCGAACGAGAACACCGAGTAGATCAGGTCGAACGGCCCGGCGATGGGCACATCGAGGAAATCGCCGCATACCAGCGTCAGGCGCTCGGCGCCCGGCTTGTCACGCAGCCTGTCCAGCATGAGCGGAGAGTTGTCGATCCCACTCACCACTGCGCCGCTGGCCGCGAGCGGCAGGGCGATACGGCCGGTGCCGACACCCAACTCCAGCGCCCTGCCGCCGCCCACCAGCGCAGCCAACAGCTCTACGCACTGCGGCGTGTTGGCGGCGGCTCGCCGTTCCTGCAGCAGATCGTAGTATTGCGAAACTCGGTCGTACGCGTGCGCCGACGATGCGTGCATGGCCCTACCTGGACAGTGAATGGAGAGCGCGCCTAGGTGACCATACCGACCACCGCATGCGCGGCACCGGCAGATTCGCCGGTGGCGAGCCAATGCGCGCAATCGGCACCGAGTTCGGCGGCGGCGCGCTGCAGATAGGCCGCGTTGGCGGCAGGTGCAAGGGTTTCGCGCCAGCGCCCATTGCAGCCACGGTTGAAGAACGCCCGCCCGCCGTCGCGCCAGAAGCCGGCCCCCTGCGGAACGTAGCGCGCGGCATGCGCGCGCATGTACTCAAGGCTGCAATGCCGCAGTACGCGTTCGCAACGCGCCGGGTCCAGCGGAACATCGAGGAAGGCGGCGATGCGTCGCACCTGCGCAGGCAGGTCCTGCAGCAGCGCCGCGTAATGGACCAGCAGCACGTTGTCGCAGTCGCGCAACACCCACCAGGAGCGCACGCCTTCCCAGAACGGCCACAGCGGGGCGCCGTCCTCGCGCAACCAGGTTTCGAAGTACTCGGCGACCGGGCATGCGGGCGGCCGCATCACCTTCAGCTTGCCGCCGCTGCGCGGCTCCGCGTCCAGGCGCGCCTGCGCGTCCACGCTCACCGCACGCTGGTGGTCGTAAAGGCTCCAGACGATGTCGCGGCCATCGCGGCCGACGTAGAGATAGCGCGCCTGCTCGGATAGCACCAGCGCATCGGCCGGAAGATGGGTCTTCACGAACCGGCGATGGCGCTGTTCGGCCAGCAACCGCAGCTTGGTCGCCTTGTCCGGATACACCGAATCCAACCATGGCGACACGCTGGACACCGGAACCTGCGCATCGGCGGCGAAGATCAGCTGCGCGACGATCTGCTGGACCCAGGTGTTTCCTGCCTTCGCGTAGCTGGCGATGACGATGTCATCGGTACGGAAAACGAAATCGTTCCACACGGTGGAATCGAAGAAGCGGTTGGGATATTCCCGTTGTTTGGGAGGCATGCCCACGTCGGCGTCCTGTCGGCCCTGCTCGGATCGGTGGCGCTTGGCACACGGAATGCATCCGCGCTCGGCAATATACATCGAAGCCCATGTCGGCCAGTTCGATGCAAAACCGCACGCCAATGGAAGGAAGCGTCGGCGCACTCGAGATATGGGCAGGCTGCGAAGTTGCGTGCAGCGGGAGATCGCTCGCCGCAGCAGTCGGTGCGCCCGTTGCACGACTTACTCCGATCAGCCTGCCAGGATCAACCTTCGGAAACCGCGGTCATTGTGTGTAGATATACGCGACCTTACGCGGGCCGAACACCATCAATAGTTTCGAAAACGCATGTGACAAAGCTTTTTTTGCGATTTTCATCACATTCACCTGTCAATAACTTTCAAAAATGATGGAGCGCCTACTTCTTTCAAAGTAACAATATTCGCATGACCGGTCAATATTCCCGACAACACTCTCTTTTCGAACATTCGCTATCGCGCACGCGCGCGTACAACGAGCGCAAATCGTCGTACACAATGCCTATTCATCCGAACAGATCCTGGCGCAGGTAGTCGAGATAATCGCGAACATGCCGCTCACGCGCCGCGATGTCGTCGGGCAAGCGCAGGCCGCGTGCGAACCAGCGCAACCGCGGCCGCGCGTGCAGATGCGGATACGCCTGCGCAGGCACTGGTACGCCCAGGAAGGCGCACAGCGGCGCCCAGCCCTGCCGCGACGAGAACACCAGCAGCCGGTCTGCCGGCACGGTGTCGACGACCGCCTGATTCCACCGCTTGAAATAATCGACCATAAAGGCGCGATCATCGCTGCGGCCGGTGAACTGCCTCTTCAGAAACGCGCTGAATATTTCTCCTTCCGGACCGATAAAGGCGCTCTTTCTGCCCGGCACCAGGATGGTCTGGGTCACCGACTCGAACCAGCTGTCCGGATCACGCACGGTCAGCACGACCTTCGCCTGCGGATACACCTCGATCAATTGCCGCCAGTAGTAACACCCTGGATGATCGGTACTGGAGCGATAGCCGGCGAAGATCGCCGGCCAGTCAGCAGCGCCGCGCTCGGCTGCGTTCCACAATGGCAACGCCGTGCGCATGTTCGCCACGACCTCGGTCGCGTGATAGCAGGGCCCGAATCCAAGATGCTCCAGCGCGAACTTCAGCGACAAGGTGCCGGTCCTGCCCAGTCCCGCTCCGATCACCTGCAGCGACATCGCAATCCTCCGCTCCGATCCTTACGAGGCGGGAACCTAACACGCATCGATGGCCTGCGTCCTTGCGCCGACGACCAGGACCTGCGATCAGGCCGCGCCCGCGACGCATGCCGCAGATATGTGCGCAACCGGAACGCGGTGGCGCTTATTCGCGCCAATTCGCATTGCGTTCCCAGAACGCCACGCTGCGCCGATACGCCTCGCGGTCCAGCGCCACGCCCGAGCCGCCTTCTTCCACGCCCAGCGCATTGCGCAGCATGGTGATCGGTGCCATCGGGATCTCCTGCGGCTCGGCGGTGTAGAGGCAGCCGACCACGCCCCACTCGGCCTCGATCGGCGCGCCCTCGCGCGCCAGTTGTTCGCGGCTGTAGAGGATCGGCAGCAGGTACGCGGCGACCGGCGGCGCGACGCCTTCGAACCAGCGCACCAGCACTGGCAACTCCTCCCTGCTGCGCGCTTCGTAGCCCGAACGTAACAGGTGCCGATTGGCATCGGTGATCGGTGCGGTCAGGCAGCGGGTCGAAGTCCAGTTGCGGTGCACGTGCAGCTTACAGAATGGCGCGTAGCCGGCCAGCACCTGCAGCGGTGCGGTGTCGTTGAGGTGGCGCTCGAACTGCTCGGGCGTGCAGTCCTGGATCGCGTTGCGGCGCGCGTCGCGCGGGAACAGACGAGTGCGGGCGAAAGGAGTCAGGACGATGGACATGGCGAGCACGGGCACGAGGAGCGGGCAAGCGTAGCGCGCCCCGTGGGCGATGGACACCGTGCGCACTGGACACCCGAGTAGCGGCCGTCATCGCATTGCTCCGACCAGCCCGCTGTTCCGCCCGGACTTTTCCCTACCGCTGGAGCGTCGGGGTTGAAACCCCTCCTACAGAAAAGGCGTCGGTGCGCCGCGATGCCTGCCATCGCGCAGACACCCAGCACGTTCCGCTTTTCACGTCTGGCGCCTACTGCGGATACGCCAACGCGTAATCGATCGCCGCACGAATCGCCGCCGCCTGCGCGGCATTGCACTGCTCGGGCGTGGCGGCGGGGCTATCCGGGTAGACCTCGGTCGTCGTGGTGTAGCGCGCGTCGCTGATGCCCGCACACAGCCCCAGCGTCTTCACCGGGTAATGGATGACGCCGTGCGCCACCACCGGCGAGCCGATGATCTTGCCCTGCACATCGGCCGGCGCGATATGCGTGACCTGCGCCACCGCCGCGATCACCGCCTGCTGGAACGCCGGCTGCGGGTTGTCGCTATCGCCGACCAGGTAGAAACCGTCGGGAACGCCCTCGGGCTCGTAGCCGACGCCGTCGCGCGCGGCCAGCGCCGGGCGGAATTCGGACTCGTCGCTGTCGGTGGTCTCGTGCAGGTCGATGTGCATCAGCACCCGACCGCGCAGCGGCACGACCAGGCGCAGCAGCGCGGCCGATTCCTGCGCCGGGCTGTCCTCGCGGAACGAGCGGTTGGGATCGAGGGCGTCCGCGTTCCAGCGCTGGATGCGCTCGTAGGCCCACGGGCTTACGCACGGCGCCACCAGCAGGTTGGCGTGACCGGCGTAGTCGCCCGCGTAGCGTTCGGCGAACTGCAGCGCACCATGCACGCCGCTGGTTTCGTAGCCATGCACACCGCCTGTGACCAGCATGCATGGCAAGGCATCGTCCCAGTCGCAGCTGCGCAACGCCAGTAGCGGATAGCGCGCCTGCGCATACGCCAGTTCCCCGTACTCGACCACGTCCCATTGCCCGCGCAGACGCGCGATGACCGCCACCACCTCGTCCTGGTAGCTGCGCCGGCGCTGCTGTCGGGTCAGCCAGGCCGCCTTCTCGGCGGCGCCCCAGGACACGCCGGGAGTACCGATCGGGTAGAAGGCTGGGCTGGTCATGGGGTGCGGCTCCGCGTAGACAAATGAAGGCGGCGACTGTAGCAAAGCGCACCCGCCGCACGGCAGCAGCGCGCGCGGCGATCGGCGCCGAAGCGAACGCAACGCAAGGGCCGCCTATTTCAATCGCATATCCATCCGGATGAAGAGATATACTTCAGCGAACACCTGACGCGCCGCGCCCATGACCGCCATCAGTTTCGAGTTCTACCCACCCAAGACAGACGAACAGCGTGCGCAACTGGACCGCACCGCCGCGCGCCTGAAGACCTACGCGCCGGAGTACGTGTCGTGCACCTTCGGTGCTGGCGGCTCGACGCTGAGCTACACCTCCGAGACGGTGCGCCATCTGAAGCAGCACCACGGCTTCGAGGCGGCCCCGCACCTATCGTGCGTCGGCGGCAGCCGCGAAGAAATCCGCGAGCTGCTCAAGCTGTACCGCGCGATCGGCTGCCGGCGCCTGGTCGCGCTGCGCGGCGACCTGCCCTCGGGCATGGGCCATCCCGGCGACCTGCGCTACGCCGCCGACCTGATCGCCTTCATCCGCGCCGAGCACGGCGATGCCTTCCACCTGGAGGTCGGTGCGTATCCGGAGACGCATCCGCAGGCCAGCGACGCGCTGAGCGACCTGCGCCACTTCAAGGCCAAGGTCGAGGCCGGTGCCGATGGCGCGATCACCCAGTACTTCTACAACGCCGACGCGTATTTCCATTTCGTCGATGCGGTGCGCAAGCTCGGCGTGCAGGTCCCGATCGTGCCGGGGATCATGCCGATCTCCAACTTCAGCCAGCTGCGGCGTTTCTCCGAGCAATGCGGCGCTGAGATCCCGCGCTGGATCGGCAAGCGCATGCAGGCCCTCGGCGACGATGGCGACGCGATCCGCGAATTCGGTGCAGACCTGGTCGCCGCGCTGTGCCAACGCCTGCTCGCCGGCGGCGCGCCGGCGCTGCACTTCTACACGCTCAACCTGGCCAAGCCCACCATCAGCGTGCTGTCGCGCCTGGAGTGAGCGGAGCCTGCGCCGGCGACGTCGGCAGGCATCCCGATGGCGGACAGCGTCGGGACTGCAGCCCCTCCCCCCAACGCCTTCGCAGCGCCTCGAAGAATCCCTTGTAGGAGCGGCTTCAGCCGCGACAAACGGTGTCGCAAGCTTGGCTGGCTTCGGAACCAACCGGTCGGGGCTGAAGCCCCTCCTACAGCAGCCTTAGGGCCTCGCCCGGCAGAACCTCCTGTGGGAGCGACTTCAATCGCGACGAGCGAAGCCGTCAAACACACCGCCCCCGCGAAGCAGCAGCACAGGCACCCATCCCACAGCAATCGCGCTCGCCTGCTTCGTCCAGGCTGCCACCTGCACCTGCGCCCATCCTTCGACCTTTCCACACGCCAGCCCGGCAGCTAGGCTGGCGCGATGCGTGCCCCCTCGTCGATCATGCTGCTGCTCTGTCTATGCGCCACGCCCGCCGCCGCGCAGAAGGTCAATCGCTGCACCGGCGCCGACGGCGCCACGGTGTTCAGCGACCGCCGTTGCGAGGACCTGGGCGCGATCGACCGGTTGCCGCCGCGCACCGCGCCCAGTACCGCCAGCAAAGGTGCCAGCGGCCTGTACCGGCCGCAATGCGTGCGCCGGCTCAGCGAGCTGGCGCAGCAGATCCGTACCGCGGTGGACGCGCGCGACGTCAATCGCCTGTCCACGCTGTACTGGTGGAACGGCGTCTCGAACGACGCGGCGCGGCCGATCCTCGACCGCCTCGATGCGATCACCCGGCGGCCGCTGGTCGCGATCGTGCCGGTGCTGGCGCAAGCGTCGGCACAGATGGATCCGGCCCCGGTCATGCCGACGACATCGGCGACCTCCGCCACTACCGCACAAGATGCGCCCGACGCCGTGCCTGCGACAGCGCCGACCGCGACCGGCACCGCGCCGCCGCGCGCGCGCGCCACCGGCTTGCGCCTGGAGCAGACCCTCGCCGGTAGCGCCACGCCGACAGCCACCGTGCTGCGCCTGCGCCGGCAGTACAACTGCTTCTGGATCAGCTTCTAGCGCGCTTGCGACTTGCAGCCCCGCCATCGGCGAATGTTGCAGCAGCGACTCCGGGTGCCTGGGGCCATCCGTCGCAACCGCATTGCCGGGAATGCGCGTCGCCACTGAAGTCGCACCCCACCCGCCAACGCTCAGGCCGCGTCCACGTCCAGCGGCCACAAGCCGCGGATCGCGGCGATGCCCTGGCCGCCATGCCGGCGCGCTTCGGCGATCTGCGCCGGCAGCAGGCCGCCGATCGGGTACAGCGGCAGCGCCACTTCCTCGCGCAGGCGCTCGAACGCGTCCCACCCCAGCGGCGCGGCGCCGGGATGGCTGGCGGTGGCCGCCAGCGGGCCGACCACCGCAAAGTCGCAGCCGAGCCGCTGCGCCGCCTGCAGTTCCTCCAGACGATGGCAGGACGCGGCGACGCAGTGCCCCGGCGGCAGCGGGCGCGCGTCGAACTGCGCCAGCTGCTCCGACCCCAGATGCACGCCGACGCCCAAGTCCTGCGCCAGCGCCAGATCGCGATTGACCAGCACCTGAGCCCCGCGCGCCGCACACAGCGCCGCCGCGGCCCGCGCCAGCGGCTGCCATTGCGCCGCCGGCAGGCTGCGCGCGCGCAGTTGCACGCGCTGCACGCCGCCTTGCAGCGCGCGCTCCAGCGATGCCAGCCAGCGCTCGGCATCGACCGGCTCCGGCGTCACCAGATAGCGATCGGGCTGGCGCAGCATCGCCACCACCGGCCGGTCGGCCGGTGGCATCGCGTAGCGGTCCAGCTTGTCCGGCGCCACCCAGGTCAGCGCCTGGCCTTCGCGACCGCGCGCAGTGCCCTTCCACGACAGCACCTGGCGCATCTCCAGGCGCAGCCGCTTGTCCGGATAGCGCTGCGGCACCTCGATCAGCTGTGCGCCGACCGCCGCCTCGATGCCCAGTTCCTCCTGCAACTCGCGCACCAGGGCCTGTTCGGAGGTCTCGCCCGGCTCGCGCTTGCCGCCGGGGAACTCCCACAGACCGGCGAGGTCGCGGCCCTCGGTCCGCCGGGCCAGCAAAATACGGCCGCGGGCATCGATGATGACCCCGGCGACGACATGGATGGATCTGAGCGGTTCGGACATGGCGCAAGCTTGCCGTCTTCGGCGGTGCCAGCGCAATGCACGCGATTCACATCGCCGCTGATCCGCCCATCGCGGCAGCGCTGCGCACGCATTCGGTCAGCACACGGCGAGGTGGCGGAGGGTGGCGACGCGTCGCTTACGGCCAAACCGGCCGCATACCGCCATGCAGGCGAACACCACAGCAACGGCGGCACCCACGCGGCATGGACGCCGGCTCCTCGCTCACCCCGGCAAGGCGTGACCGATCCGCCACAGCACCCCGCCCGGATCGTGCAGGCTGAAGTCGCGCATGCCCCAGGGCCGATCCTCCGGCACGCCGACGCGCGCGCCAAAGCGGCCGACCAGATCGGCAGCATCCAGCCGCCACCAGGCATCGGCATCCTCCACCCAAAGATGCAGCATCAGGTTGTGCGCCAGCGCCTGCTCGTAGAAATCCTGCAGCAGGAACGTACAGCGCTCGCCGTGGCGAAAACAGGCGAGTCCCTCGCCAAGCGGCTCCGCCACGAATCCCACCTCGCGATAGAACTCCACGGACAGCGCGAAATCGCGCGCCGGCACGAACACCTTCAATTCAAGACTGGCAGAAGGCTCCATGGCATGCATCCATCGGCAGTGGCGACACCCGGCACCCTACCCGCAGAACGCGCGACACGCCACACCCGCAAGCACGCCCTCAAGTCGCTCCCAAAAACAAAACGCCCCGCGCAAGGCGGAGCTGTAGATACAAGGATTTGACCAATCACCGCATCCTGCCTGGAGCACAGCCCCCTTTAGTAAAGGGGGCGCGCCGATAGGCGCGGGGTTGTGGAGGCTTATGAGCCGGGGCCCGCACTTTGCGCAGCAAAGTGTGGGGCTGGTGCGCGATTGCGCAACAGCGCTACCCCCTTTAGTAAAGGGGGCGCGCCGATAGGCGCGGGGTTGTGGAGGCTTATGAGCCGGGGCCCGCACTTTGCGCAGCAAAGCGTGGGGCTGGTGCGCGAGTGCGTAACAGCGCTCGCAACAGCGCTCGCTCCTAGCTCAACTGCCCATGACAATGCTTGTACTTCTTGCCGCTGCCGCACGGGCACGGATCGTTGCGGCCGACCTTGGGCGCCTCGCGGGTGACCTGCGCCACCTGCTGCGGGTTGGCGCCCAGCGCCAGTTGCTCGGCTTCCTCATCGGCGCTGTAGCCGCCGGCGTCCTGGTGCTGGAACTGCGCCTGGCGCAGCTGCGCCTCCATCTGCTGCCGTTCCTGCGCTTCCAGCGCCGCCACCTCTTCCTCGCTGCGGATGCGCACGCGCGCCAGCAAGGTCACCACCTCGCGCTTGGCGTGCTCGAGCATCTCCGAGAACAACTCGAAGGCTTCCTTCTTGTATTCCTGCTTGGGCTGCTTCTGCGCATAGCCGCGCAGGTGGATGCCCTGGCGCAGGTAGTCCATGCGCGCCAGGTGCTCCTTCCAGCTCTGGTCGAGCACGGTCAGCATCACGTGCTTCTCCAGCGCGCGCATGGTCTCGCCGCCGACCGCCGCTTCCTTCTCCTGGAAGTGGCGATCGACTTCCTCGCGCACCTTCTCGGCGATGCCGGCCGCGTCGAGTTCCTCGTGGCGCTTGACCAGGTCGGTCAGCGACAGCGGCAGGCCCAGGTCGCTGGACAGGGTCGCTTCCAGCCCGGCCAGGTCCCACTGCTCGTCGATCGAGTTCGGCGGCACGAAGCGCGCCACGATGTCGTAGATCACGTCGTCGCGGATGCCGTCGACATTGTCCTTGACCGACTCGGCATCGAGCAGTTCGTCGCGCTGCGCGTAGATCACCTTGCGCTGGTCGTTGTTGACGTCGTCGAAGTCGAGCAGGTTCTTGCGGATGTCGAAGTTGTGCGCCTCGACCTTGCGCTGCGCCTTCTCGATCTGGCGGCTGACCAGCTTGTCCTCAATGACGTCGTCTTCCTTCATGCCCATCATCCGCATCGCCTTCTGCACCCAGTCGGAGGCGAAGATGCGCATCAGGTTGTCTTCCAGCGACAGGTAGAAGCGCGAGGAACCCGGATCGCCCTGGCGGCCGGAGCGGCCGCGCAGCTGGTTGTCGATACGCCGCGACTCGTGGCGCTCGGTACCGATGATGTGCAGGCCGCCGGCGGCCTTGACCGCGTCGTGGCGCTCCTGCCAGGCGGCCTTCAGGCGCGCGCGCTCGGCGTCGCTGAGGTCTTCGCCCAGCGCCTGCAGTTCCGCTTCCAGCGAGCCGCCGAGCACGATGTCGGTACCGCGGCCGGCCATGTTGGTGGCGATGGTCACCGCGCCCGGCTGGCCGGCGTTGGCGACGATCTGCGCCTCGCGTTCGTGCTGCTTGGCGTTGAGCACCTCGTGCGTGACCCCGGCCTTGCGCAGGTGCTCGGAGAGCATCTCCGAGGTTTCGATCGAGGTGGTGCCGACCAGTACCGGCTGGCCGCGCTTGGCGCAGTCCTCGATGTCGGCGAGCACCGCGTTGAACTTGCCCTGGCGGTTGAGGAACACCTGGTCCGGCCAGTCCTTGCGGATGGTCGGGCGGTTGGTGGGGATCACCACCACTTCCAGGTTGTAGATGCTCTGGAATTCGTAGGCTTCGGTATCGGCCGTACCTGTCATGCCGGACAGCTTCTTGTACATGCGGAACAGGTTCTGGAAGGTGATGCTGGCCAGCGTCTGGTTCTCGCGCTGCACCGGCACGCCTTCCTTCGCCTCCACCGCCTGGTGCAGGCCGTCGGACCAGCGCCGGCCCGGCAGCGTGCGCCCGGTAAATTCGTCGACGATGACCACTTCGCCGTCGCGCACGATGTAGTCCACGTCGCGCTGGTAGATCGCATGCGCGCGCAGCGCGGCGTTGAGGTGATGCACCACGCTGAGGTTCTGCGCGCCGTACAGGCGGTCCTCGTCGTTGGTCAGGATGCCGGCCGCGCGCAGCAGCTCTTCGGCGTGCTCCATGCCGGCCTCGGACAGATGCACCTGCTTGCCCTTCTCGTCGACCCAGAAATCGCCCTCGCCTTCCTCCGACTCCTGCTTGGTGAGCTGCGGCACGATGCGGTTGACGCGGATGTACAGCTCCGGCGAATCGTCGGCCGGGCCGGAGATGATCAGCGGGGTGCGCGCCTCGTCGATCAGGATCGAGTCCACTTCGTCGACGATGGCGTAGTTCAGGCCGCGCTGGTAACGGTCGGCCTTGGACAGCGCCATGTTGTCGCGCAGGTAGTCGAAGCCGAATTCGTTGTTGGTGCCGTAGGTGATGTCGGCGGCATAGGCGGCGTGCTTGTCGCTGTGCGGCATGCCCGGATAGACCACGCCCACGCTCAGCCCCAGCCAGTTGTACAGCTTGCCCATCTGCGCGGCGTCGCGGCGCGCCAGATAGTCGTTGACGGTGACCACGTGCACGCCCTTGTCTTCCAGCGCGTTGAGGTACACCGGCAACGTCGCCACCAGGGTCTTGCCTTCGCCGGTGCGCATTTCCGCGATCTTGCCCAGGTGCAGGACCATGCCGCCGATCAGCTGCACGTCGTAGTGGCGCATGCCGAGCACGCGGCGGCTGGCCTCGCGGCACACCGCGAACGCTTCCGGCAGCACCTTGTCCAGGCTCTCGCCGCTGGCGATGCGGCCGCGCAGTTCCGGGGTCTTGGCCTGCAGCTGCGCGTCGGAGAGCTGCTCCATCTCCGGTTCCAGCGCATTGACCTTGGCGACGATACGATGGAGCTGACGCAGCTGGCGTTCGTTGCGACTACCGAAAACGCGAGTAAGCAGACTGTTGATCATTGAAGGAACCGGTTGGAAAGGAACGCCCGTACGGCCCAATCCCCCAGGGAATCGGCGGGCCGCAAACGAAACAGGGCGCGAGGCGCCCTGTCGTGGCAAAGCGTATTGTAGCTTGGGGCGGGCTCCGGCGATTCAAGCGCCGGCACGCCGCCCCAGGCCCGACTCAGCCGCGGCCGCGGCGGCCCACCGGGGTGGCGCCGTCGCCGAGGAACTTGGCCGGATTCATCACCACGCCGTCCTTCCAGACCTCGAAATGCACGTGCGCGCCGGTGGAACGGCCGGTGGAGCCGGCCTTGGCCACTTCCTGGCCGACCCGCACCAGGTCGCCGACCTTCACCGACAAGCGCGAATTGTGCGCGTAGCGGGTGACATACCCGTTGCCGTGATCGACCTCGACCACGTTGCCGTAGCCGCCGCGCACGCCCGAGTAGCTGACCACGCCGTCGGCCACGGCCAGCACCGGGTCGCCGACGTTGGCGTGGAAGTCGATGCCCTTGTGGTTGCCGGCGCCACGGCCGAACGGATCGGCGCGGCCGCCGAAACCGGAGGTGATGTAGCTGTTGCGGATCGGCATCCGCGACGGCACCGCGTTCTGGTCGAGCTGGTGGTCGAACAGCAGCGATTCGAGCACCGACAGCTGCTGGCCGGAGGTGGCGAACTGCTGCTGCAGCCCGTCCAGTTCCTTGCCCAGCTGCGGCGCCGGCATGTCCTGGCTGACCTCGTCGTCGCCGCCACCGACGCCGACCGGCTGGTCGAAGTCGAATTCGCCGTCCTGCAGCTTGCCCATGCGGGTCAGGCGTTCGCCCAGCGCGTTGAGCCGGGTGGCCTGCGCCTGCAGTTCGCCCAGCCGCGCGGCCAGCGCGTTGACCTGGGTCTGCGCGTCGCGGCGCACCTGCGCCAGTTCGGCGTCCTGCTTGTGCAGCCTGGCCCGCAGCTGCGCCGAACCGACGAAGCCGGTCGCGGCGCTGACGCCGATGCCGAGTACCATGCCCACCGCCAGCACCGTGCCCAGCACGGCCAGGGGACGCCGGTCTGCGAACTCGCGCAGCCGCCACGGCAGGTCCTTTATCCCCTTTTCACGCGAATTGATTACGATCTTCTTAAACGCCATATGAGTTTTCATGTCTAAGCGAAAGTCCGGCGAAGGCCATACCACCGCGCCGATGCCGGCGTTGGACGCCGCATTGGCGGACAAGGTGGGCGACCCGTTGCGGCGTGCCTTGTGGCTCGACGCGCTGGACCGACAATTGCGCCCCCATCTGCCGCCAAACCTGGCCTCCCGTTGTCGGTTGGCCAATGTGAACGGCGAACAGCTCGTTTTTCTGGTTGACTCTCCGGTCTGGCATGCCCGGGTCAGGCTCGCCGAGGCCGATATCCTCGCTGCGGCCCGGTCCCTCGGGCTGAAGGCCACCAGGGTGACTGTCAAGATTGCGACTGCATCGGCGCATTCCCCAATGCAACAGGCAAGCAGCAAGCCGGCACCGGTTTCTGCGGCCACGCACAAGGGCTTGCGCGACGCGCTGGCGTCCTTGCAGGACGTCGATTCCACGATGCCTGGAGCAACGACGGCCTCCGGCCGCCGCAGTCTGCGCACGTAGGCACGCACGTCACGACCCGACGCATCCTAGCGGGCGCCGGCGTCGAGGTCGTTATCGATTCGTTAAATAGAAGTTAAGAAGGGCCAAAAACACAACGGATCGCCCATTCCGTGATCCAGGAACGCCCCCGGCCGCGGAGGGCGAAACTTTAGGCGTAGGCCACCGCCCCGTAGGCCACCGGTGCCGGCACGGCCTTGGAATCGAAGCTCACCCACTCCCACGCCGCCTGCTCGGCGAGCAGCGCGCGCACCAGCTTGTTGTTCAGCGCATGGCCGGATTTGTAGCCTTCGTAGGCACCGAGGATGGCACCGCCGGCCAGATACAGGTCGCCGATCGCATCGAGGATCTTGTGCCGCACGAACTCGTCTGCGTAGCGCAGGCCGTCGTCGTTGAGCACGCGGAACTCGTCGAGCACGATGGCGTTGTCCATCGATCCGCCCAGGCCCAGGTTGCGCTCGCGCATGTATTCCAGGTCGCGCATGAAGCCGAAGGTGCGCGCGCGGGAGATTTCCTTGATATAGGCCATGGTCGAGAACTCGATTTCCTGGCGCGACTGCTTGGCCGGGATCATCGGGTGGTCGAACTGGATGGTGAAGCCCAGCTTGTAGCCGTCGTACGGCGCGAAGCGGGCGATCTTGTCGCCGTCGCGCACTTCCACCGGCCGCTTGATGCGGATGAAGCGCTTGGGCTTGCCCTGCTCGACGATGCCCGCGGACTGCAGCAGGAACACGAACGGGCCGGAGGAACCGTCCATAATCGGCAGCTCGGCCGAGGACAGCTCGACGATGGCGTTGTCCACGCCGAGGCCGGCCATCGCCGACATCAGGTGTTCCACCGTCTGGATCTTGGCCTCGCCACGGCTCAGCCCAGTGCACAGCGTGGTCTCGGTGACCAGTTCGGCATCGGCCGGCACGTCCACCGCCGGTTCCAGATCCACGCGCCGGAACACGATGCCGTGATCGGCCGGCGCAGGACGCAGGGTCATGTACACCTTGTCGCCACTATGCAAGCCTACGCCGGTGGCGCGGATCGTGTTCTTGAGGGTGCGTTGCTGGGTCATGGGAGACAGTCTGGGAACGTCAGTTCAGACGGGAACTGAACGAAATTGAGAATATCACGCGTTTAGCCAAATTTTAACAAGACGGTCACAGCGTCCTATTTGCGCAACGCTGGCGGACGCCGGCGTCGCGGTCGCAAAAACCTGCCGGGTCGAGGCGACCCGGCAGCAAAGGGACACGGCGCGCCGATCAGGCGGACACTCCCGATCGACGGTGTTGCGGCCGGAGCAAGGCCGGCCTGGCGAAACCTCAGTCGGCCTGGCGGCGCAGGAACGCCGGAATGTCCAGGTAGTCGTTCGGCAGATCGGCCGCCGCCGGTGCCGGCGAGGAGGCGCCCGCCGCATCGCTGCTCGGACGCCGCAGGCCCAGGCCCATCGCACCGCCGACCGCCTTGGACACGGCGTCGCCGCCATGCTCGAAGTCGCCGAATTCCGGCTGACCGGTGGTGGCGTTGCGCACCAGCTTGATCGGCGCGCGCTGCTCCGGACGCTGGGTCTGCCGCGACACCGCACGATTCAGGCCGGTGGCGACCACGGTCACGCGGACCTCGTCCTGCATGTCCGGGTCGAGCACGGTGCCGACCACGACGGTCGCGTCTTCCGAGGCGAAGCCTTCGATGGTGCGGCCGATCTCGTCGAACTCGGCCATGGTGAAGTCCGGACCGGCGGTGATGTTGACCAGGATGCCGTTGGCGCCGGCCAGGTTGACGTCGTCCAGCAGCGGGTTCTGGATCGCCGCTTCGGCCGCGGCCTGCGCGCGGTCGTCGCCGCGGGCCGAGCCGGTGCCCATCATCGCCAGGCCCATTTCCGACATCACCGTGCGCACGTCGGCGAAGTCGACGTTGATCAGGCCAGGACGCACGATCAGGTCGGCGATGCCCTGCACGGCGCCCTGCAGCACGTCGTTGGCGGCGCGGAACGCCTGGATCATGGTGGCGTTGCGGCCGAGCACGGTGATCAGCTTTTCGTTGGGGATGGTGATCAGCGAGTCGCAATGCTGGCTCAGTTCCTCGATGCCCTTCAGCGCGACCTGCATGCGCCGGCGGCCTTCGAACGGGAACGGCTTGGTGACCACGGCAACGGTCAGGATGCCCATCTCCTTGGCCAGCTGCGCGACCACAGGAGCAGCGCCGGTACCGGTGCCGCCGCCCATGCCGGCGGTGATGAACACCATGTCCGCGCCCTGCAGCGCGTCCATGATGCGTTCGCGGTCTTCCAGTGCGGCCTGGCGGCCGACCTCCGGGTTCGCGCCGGCGCCCAGGCCCTTGGTGACGTTGGTGCCGAGCTGCAGCTGCAGCTTGGCGCCGCAGTTCTTGATCGCCTGCGAGTCGGTGTTGGCGGTGATGAATTCCACCCCGTCCACGCTGCTGCTGACCATGTGCGCGACCGCGTTGCCGCCGCCGCCGCCCACGCCGACCACCTTGATTACCGCGTTGGGTGCCATCTTTTCAATCAGTTCGAAATGCGCCATGTCCGTTTTCCTCTTGTTATGGGGCCGGGACTCGGGACTCGGGACTCGGGACTCGAAAAGCAACGCTTCGATTCCCTGCCCGGCCTTGCGCACCGGCTATTTTCTTAGTGGATGTTGCCGACCTACCTTCTCTGCTCTCCGCCCTTCCGCTCTCCGCTTTTGCTCTTCCGGGTCCCGAGTCCCGAGTCCCGGCCTCAAAACTCCCCGCGATACCAATTCTTCAATTTCTTGAACAGGCTGCCGGCGCGCCCGGTGGGCAGCGACGGACGCCGTGGGTGTTCGATCTGGCTGCCCATCAGCAGCAGGCCCACGCCGGTGGCGTGCACCGGGTTGCCGACCACTTCGCCCAGGCCGGTGACGTGCTGCGGGATGCCCACGCGTACCGGCATCTGCACCATTTCCTCGGCCAGTTCGACCACGCCTTCCATCTTCGAGGCGCCACCGGTCAGCACCATGCCAGCGCGCACCAGTTCCTCGAAACCGGAGCGGCGCAGTTCGGCCTGCACCATCTCGAAGATCTCCTCGTAGCGGCCCTGCACCGCCTGCGCCAGCGAGTGGCGCGGCATGCGCCGCGGCGGGCGGTCGCCGACGCTCGGCACCTGGATGCTTTCCTCGGCGGTGGCCAGCTGCGCCAGCGCGCAGGCGTAGCGCACCTTGATCTGCTCGGCTTCCGGGGTCGGCGTGCGCAGCATGTGCGCGATGTCGTTGGTGACGTGGTCGCCGGCGATCGGCAGCGAGGCGGTGTGGCAGATCGCGCCCTGCACGAACACCGCCAGGTCGGTGGTGCCGGCGCCCATGTCCACCAGCACCACGCCCAGCTCGCGCTCGTCGGCGGTCAGCACCGCCACCGAGGACGCCAGCGAGGACAGGATCAGATCGTCCACCTGCAGGCCGCAGCGCTGCACGCACTTGCTGATGTTGGCCGCGGCCGACTGCGCGCACACCACCAGGTGCGCGTGCACTTCCAGGCGCACGCCGGTCATGCCGACCGGGTTGCGGATACCTTCCTGCGAATCGTCGAGCACGTATTCGCGCGGGATCGCGTGCAGGATGCGCTGGTCGGCCGGAATCGCCACCGCCTTGGCCGCTTCCAGCACCCGGTCCAGGTCGTTCCAGGTGACCTCGCCGTCGCGGATCGGCACGATCCCGGGAGAGTTCTTGCACTGCACGTGGTTGCCGGAGATGGACGCGTACACCGAGCGGATCTCGCAGCCGGCCATCAGCTCCGCTTCCTCGACCGCGCGCTGGATCGACTGCACGGTGGATTCGATGTCCACCACCACGCCGCGCTTGAGCCCGCGCGATTCGTGCGAACCGATGCCGATCACCTCGATCGGGTTGCCGGGCGAATACTCGCCGACCAGCGCAACGACCTTGGAGGTGCCGATGTCCAGTCCAACGATGAGGGATTTGTCGCCTTTGCGGTTCATGTCTGGGTACTGCGTAGAAGGGGGAGGTGCGGGACCCGGGACTCGGGACGCGGGACGCGAAGAGCCGGTAATGCGAACGCGACCGCTTGACCGCTCGTGCTTTTCCAGGGTCCCGGTTCCCGAGTCCCGAGCGCCGGCTTCTTCGCGTCCCGAGTCCCGGGTCCCGCGTCCCGGCTTTCAACGGCCTTGCGGCTCACCGTGAAGCCATTGGTGTAGCGCAGGTCGGCGCGCGCGATCGGCGCCTGCTCCGGCGTGGCCAGTTGCGGCAGCACGCGGGCGAAGCGCGCCAGGCGGGCGCGGGCGTCGTCGCGACCGACCACGACCTGCACGCCGTTGCCCAGCTGCAGCGACCAGCTGCCGCGCGCGTCCATCGCCACGCCGTCGACCTGCAGTCCGGACGGCGCGAACAGCGCACGCGATTCGTTGTACAGCGCGATCACGTCCTGCGCCTTGGCGTCCGGCCCGGCCAGCTGCGGCAGCGCCATGCCGCGCAGCTCGCTCGGCAGCGCGAAGATGCGGCCCTGCTCGGACAACATGCGATCGCTGCCCCAACGCGCGAACGGGCGGTGTTCGGTGACGCGCACTTCCAACACGTCCGGCCAGCGCTTGCGCACCCGCGCGCTCTCCACCCACGGCAAGCGCTCGATCGCGTTCTGCGCGTCCTGCAGGCGCACCGCGAAGAAACCGCGGCGCGCGTACGGCAGCACCACCTGACGCAACTGCTCGGCCGGCACGCGCTTGAAATCGCCGCTGACCTGCAACCGGCTCAGCGGCCAACGCTCGGCGCCGACCCAGCCGTTCAGCACCGCCACCACCGGCAGCGCGACCAGCGCCAGCGCCAGCAGCCAGGCGAGGATGCGCAGCAGGGCGGTCATGCGTTCGCCTCATGGCGAACGCCGGGACTCGGGACTCGGGACTCGGGACTCGTAAAAGCGGCGCCCCTGGCGTCAATGCGCGCGCGCTCGATCGGGCGTAGCAGGGCATCCGTTGCGCGCGGCGCTCCGAGTCCCGAGTTCCGAGTCCCGAGTCCCGACCTCACAGCGTCTGCTCCAGCACGCGCCACACCAATTCTTCGAAGCCGATGCCAGCCTGGCGTGCGGCCTTGGGCACCAGCGAGTGGCTGGTCATGCCCGGCGCGGTGTTGGCTTCCAGCAGCGCGAAATCGCCGCTGGCGCCGTCGCGCATCACGTCCACGCGGCCCCAGCCGCGGCAGCCGGCAGCGCGGAACGCGGCCAGCGCCAGCTCGCCGAGCGTGCGCTCGTCTTCGCCGTCCAGGCCCGGGCACAGATACTGCGTGTCCTCGGCCACGTACTTGGCGTGGTAGTCGTACCACTGGCCCTTGGGCACGATGCGGATCGACGGCAACGCGGTGTCGCCGAGGATGGCCACGGTCAGTTCGTCGCCGACGATCATCTGCTCCATCAGCAGTTCGCCGTCGTAGCGGGCGGCCAGCGCCACCGCCTCGTCCAGCTGGGCGGGTTCGAACACCCGGGTCACGCCGACGCTGGAGCCTTCGTTGGCCGGCTTGACGATCACCGGCAGGCCCAACTGGTCGGCGGCGGCATGGATGGCGTCGGCCTGCGCGGTCGCCGCCAGGCGCACATAGCGCGGCGTCGGCAGGCCCAGCGACAGCCACACCTGCTTGGTCCGCACCTTGTCCATGCTCAGCGCCGAACCCAGCACCGGCGAGCCGGTGTAGGACACGCCGAACGCCTCCATCAGGCCCTGCACGATGCCGTCTTCGCCGCCGCCATTGTGGCCGTGCAGCACGTTGAACACGCGATCGAAACGCTTCTCCACCAGCGCCTGCGCCAGCGCCGCAATGCCGTCCACCGCGACCGCATCGACGCCGCACGCGTGCAGCGCCTCGAGCACGTTGCGCCCCGAATCCAGCGACACCTCGCGCTCGCTGGAGGTGCCGCCGAGCAGCACCGCGACGCGGCCGAACACGGCCGGGTCGGTGTGGCGCGACGGCGGGAAAGGCTGCGCGCTCATGACTTGGCTCCGCCGACGAAGCCATCCTGGGCGATGTGCTGGGCGACGTAACCGATGTCGCCCGCACCCATCATCAACAGCAGATCGCCGTCCTGCAGCACGTCCGGCAGCACGTTGCTCAACTCGGCGACCTGCCCGACCACCACCGGCTCGCTGCGCCCGCGCGCACGGATCGCGCGCGCCAGCGAACGCGCATCGGCGCCGGGGATCGGCGCTTCGCCGGCCGGGTAGACTTCGCTGAGCACCAACGCATCCACTTCCGACAGCACCGCGGCAAACGCGTCGAACTGGTCGCGGGTGCGGCTGTAGCGGTGCGGCTGGAACGCGACCACCAGGCGCCTGTCCGGCCAGCCGCCACGCGCGGCGGCGAACACCGCGGCCAGTTCGCGCGGATGGTGGCCGTAGTCGTCGACCAGGCGCACGCGTGCGCCGGCGGCGGTGGTCACTTCGCCCAGATCGTTGAAGCGGCGGCCGATGCCGGCGAAGCTCTGCAACGCACTGGCGATCGCCTCGGGCGCCACGCCCAGCTGCCAGCCGATCGCGGCGGCGGCCAGCGCGTTGAGCACGTTGTGCCGGCCCGGCAATGCCAACGTCACCGGCGTGCTGCTGCCTTCCGGCAGGCGCAGGGTGAAGCGCATGCGCGGGCCGTCCTGGATCACGTCTTCTGCGCGCACGTCGGCGTTTTCGCTGAGGCCGTAGCTCATCACGTGGCGCGGGGTCTTGGCGGCCAGCGCGGCCACTTCCGGATCGTCGATGCACAGCACCGCCAGCCCGTAGAACGGCAGGCGCTGCAGGAATTCGGCAAACGCGGCCTGCACCCGGGCGAAATCGTTGCCGTAATTCTCCAGGTGATCGGCGTCGATGTTGGTGATCACCGAGATCAGCGGATTCAGGCGCAGGAAGCTGCCGTCGCTCTCGTCAGCCTCGGCCACCAGCCACTGGCCGCCGCCGAGCTTGGCGTTGGCGCCAGCGGCGAGCAGCTGCCCGCCGATCACGAAGGTCGGGTCCAGCCCGCCTTCGCTGAGCACCGCCGCGGCCAGGCTGGTGGTGGTGGTCTTGCCGTGGGTGCCGGCCACCGCGATGCCGCGGCGGAAGCGCATCAGCTCGGCCAGCATCGCCGCGCGCGGCATGATCGGGATGCGCTGGCTGCGCGCCTCCATCAGTTCCGGGTTGTCGTCGCGGATCGCGCTGGACACCACCACGCAGTCGGTGCCAAGCACGTTGGCCGCCGAATGCCCGCGCATCACCCGCGCGCCGAGCGTGACCAGGCGCCGCGTCGCCGTGTTGTCGGCGTTGTCCGACCCCGAGACCTCGTAGCCCAGGGTCAGCATGACCTCGGCGATCCCGCTCATGCCGGTGCCGCCGATGCCGACGAAGTGCACGCGCGGGAACGCGCGGACCAGGTCGCCGGTGTCGTGGAGACGCCGAATCATGCGACGCCTCCTGTGGAGGCGGCGGGACTCGGGACCCGGGACTCGGGACTCGGGGGAAGCGGAGCGGCGGCGCTACGCGCCACCCCATTGGAATCGTCTGCTTGCATATGTTTTTGCTCTTGTTCTTGCTGTTGACGAGTCCCGAGTCCCGAGTCCCGAGTCCCGGCTCCATCGAGTCCCGAGTCCCGAGTCCCGGCTTCTTCCAGAATGATGTCCGCGATCCGCTCGGCTGCATCCGGCTTGGCCAGGCTGCGGGCGGCCTCGGCCATCGACAGGCGCCGTGCGGGGTGGCCGAGCAGGTCGCGCAGCACACCCTGCAGGTTGGTCGCCAGGGCATCGTCCTGCTTCAGCAGCACCGCGGCGCCGCGTTCGACCAGGTAGTCGGCGTTGCGGGTCTGGTGGTCGTCGACCGCGGCGGCGAACGGCACCAGCACGCTGCCGATGCCGACCGCGCACAGTTCGGCCAGGGTCGAGGCGCCGGCGCGGCACACGATCAGGTCGGCCCAGGCGTAGGCGGCGGCCATGTCGCCGATGAAGGCTTCGACGCTGGCGGCGACGCCGGCCTCGGCATAGGCCTGGGCCGCTTCGTCGCGCAGTTTCTCGCCGCACTGGTGGCGCACGTCGACCTGCGCGCCGAGCGCGGCCAGTGCGCGCGGCAGCGCCTGGTTCAGCGCGCGCGCGCCCTGGCTGCCGCCGAGCACCAGCAGGCGCACCGCGCCGTTGCGCGCGGCGAAGCGCTGCGCCGGCGGCGCCAGCGCGGCGATCTCGGCGCGCACCGGATTTCCCACCGCTTCCTCACGCGCGGCGAAGCTGCCGGGGAAGCCGGTCAGCACGCGCCGTGCGACGCGCGACAGCACCTTGTTGGTCAGGCCCGGCGCGCGGTTCTGTTCGTGCACCAGCAGCGGCAGTTTCAGCAGGCGCGCGGCGATGCCACCAGGGCCGGCCGCGAAACCGCCGAAGCTGACCACCGCGCGCGGCGCGCGCCGGCGCAGCACGAAGCCGGCGGCGCGGATCGCGCGCATGACCCGCAGCGGCGCGCAGAACAGCGCCAGCAGGCCCTTGCCGCGCAGGCCACCGATCTCGATGGTATCGATCTCGATGCCGTGCTGCGGCACCAACTGCGTCTCCATGCGCCCGGCCGCGCCCAGCCACACCACCGGTACGCCGCGCGCGCGCAGCACCTTGGCCACCGCCAGCGCCGGGAAGATGTGCCCGCCGGTACCGCCAGCGAGGATCATCACCGGGCGCGACGCAACGTCGGTCATAGCGGTGCTGGTCATCGGCACGGACACACTCATCCCAGCCTCCCGAAGGTCGGCTCGACCCGCGGCTGCATGCGGCTGGTGCCGCGCGCCGGGGTACCGGCCTGGATCGCCGCAGCCACCGCGCTGGCGCTGGCCTCGCGTGCGGCCTGCAGGTCTTCGGCGCTGTCCACGGTCTGCTTGACCGGCACCGCGTCGCTGCGCACCTTCGCCACCTGGCGTTCGGCGCGATCGAGTTCGTAGGACACGCGCAGCAGCAGGCCCATCGCCACGCAGGTCATCAGCACACTGGAACCGCCGGCGGAGATCAGCGGCAGGGTCAGGCCCTTGGTCGGCAGGATGCCCAGATTCACGCCGACCGAGACGAAGCTCTGCAAGCTGATCCACAGGCCGATGCCGAAGGCGATATAGCCGGAGAAGTGGCGCTTCATTTCCACGCAGCGCATGCCCAGCCAGAACGCGCGCCCGACCAGCAGCGCGTACAGCGCGATGATCAGGCACACGCCGGTGAAGCCCAGCTCCTCGGCGATCACCGAGAAGATGAAATCGGTATGCGCTTCGGGCAGGTAGTTGAGCTTCTGCACCGAACCGCCCAGGCCGACCCCGAACAGTTCGCCGCGGCCCACCGCCATCAGCGCATTGGACAGCTGGTAGCCGGAGCCGAGCTGGTCGGCCCACGGGTCCAGGAACGAGGTGATGCGGCGCAGGCGGTACGGTTCCAGGATCGCGATGAAGGCGAACACCGGCAGCCCGATCACGATCGGCATCGACATGCGCGGCAGGTTGACCCCGCCCAGCACCAGCATGCCCGCAGTGATCGCCAGCAGCAGCGTGGAAGAACCGAAGTCCGGCTGCATCAGCAGCAGGCCGACCAACGCCACCGCCACGCCCAGCGGCTTGAGCATCGCCGGCCAGGTCGCGTTGACCTCGTCGCGGAAGCGCACCAGGTAGCTGGACAGCCACACGATGTACAGCACCTTGACCGCTTCCACGGTCTGGAACTTGGAGATGCCCAGGTTGATCCAGCGTCGCGCGCCGTTGACGCTGCTGCCCAGGCCGGGCACGAACACCACGATCAGCAGGCCGAAGCAGGCCAGCAGCAGCAGCTGATTGTACTGCTCGATGTTCTTCAGCTCGGTGCGCATGGTCCAGATCGCCAGACCGATGCCGCCGGCCAGGAACAGCATGTGCCGGGTAAGATAATAGAACGGGCTCACGGTCAGCTCGATCGAGCTGGAGCCGACCATCACCACGCCCAGCGAGGCCAGTGCCACCACGGCGCCGAGCAGCCACGGGTCGTAGCGGCCGCCGATGGCCTCGAGTCGGGTTGCCTGGCGCGCGGCGTCGTTCATCAGCGCACCTTCAACGTGGCCAGGCCGACCAGCACCAGCACCACCGAGATGATCCAGAAACGCACGATCACCCGCGGCTCGGGCCAGCCCTTCAGCTCGAAGTGGTGGTGGATCGGCGCCATGCGGAACACGCGCTTGCCGGTGAGCTTGAACGAGGCGACCTGGATCATCACCGACAGCGTCTCGATCACGAACACGCCGCCCATGATCACCAGCACCAGTTCCTGGCGCACGATCACCGCGATGGTGCCGAGCACCGCGCCCAGCGCCAGCGCGCCGATATCGCCCATGAACACCATCGCCGGATAGGTGTTGAACCACAAAAAGCCCAGGCCCGCGCCGGCGATCGCCGCGCAGATGATGATCAGCTCGCCAGCGCCGGGGATCGAAGGAATTTTCAGATAGGCGGAGAACACCGCGTTGCCCGAGGCGTAGGCGAACACGCCCAGCGCACACGCCACCAGCACCGTGGGCATGATCGCCAGCCCGTCCAGGCCGTCGGTCAGGTTGACCGCGTTGGAGAAGCCGACGATCCAGAAGTAGGCGATGGCGACGAAGCTGATCCCGGCCAGCGGCAGCGCGATCGACTTGAACATCGGGATATAGAAGGTGATCGCGGCCGGCACGTCGGCGGTGTAGTACAGACACAGGCCCGCAGCCAGGCCGAAGATCGACTGCAGCAAGTACTTCCAGCGCGACTTCAGCCCGTTGGGGTCGCGGCGCACGATCTTGATCCAGTCGTCGTACCAGCCGATCACGCCGAACGCCAGCATCACCGCCAGCACCAGCCACACGTAGCGGTTGCGCAGGTCGCCCCACAGCAGCACCGACAGCAGCACGGTGATCAGGATCATCGAGCCGCCCATGGTCGGCGTGCCGGCCTTGGAGAAGTGGCTCTGCGGGCCGTCCTGGCGGATCGGCTGGCCGCCCTTGAACTGCGCCAGCTTGCGGATCACCGCCGGCCCCAGCCACAGCGACAGGAACAGCGAGGTCAGCGCCGCGAGGATGCCGCGGAAGGTGAGGTAACCGAACAGCCCGAACAGGCTCTCCAGCTGCTGCAGCCAACGGGACAGTTCAAGCAGCATGCGGCGCCCCCTCTCCCTGCGCCAGCAGCGCGCTGACGATCTTGTCCATGGCGCTGCCGCGCGATCCTTTGACTAGGAGGGTTGCCGGGACTCGGGACTCGGGACTCAGTGAAGCCGGGACTCGGGACTCGGGACTCGGGACTCGTAAAGGCGCAACGCCATCTGCCGCCGCGCCGGTGTTCTCATGCATTTGCTCTGTTTCCTGCTCTTGATCCTGCTCTTCGCGAGTCCCGAGTCCCGAGTCCCGAGTCCCGACCGCGCGGAGGTCCGCACGCAGCGCCGCAATCAACGCCGCATGACTATCGAACACGCGCCCGTTCTCGCCGAAGGCCTGCGCGGCGATGGCGCTCAGCGGGCCGAGCGCGTACAGCCGGGTCAGGCCGGCGTCGCGGGCGCGGCGGCCGCCGCTGGCGTGCAGCGCTTCGGCGCCGTCGCCGAGTTCGCGCATGTCGCCCAGCACCAGCCAGCGTTCGCCGCCGGCCGCGGCCAGCGCGTCGATCGCCGCGGCCAGCGAACCGGGGTTGGCGTTGTAGCTGTCGTCGATCAACACCGCGCCGCCGGGCAGCGTGTGCGCGATCTGCCGGCCCGGCACCGGCTGCACCTGCGCCAGGCCGGCGGCGATCAGCGCCGGCGCGATGTCCAGCGCCAGCGCCAGCGCCGCGGCGGCCAGTGCGTTCATCAGGTTGTGGCGGCCCGGCAGCGGCAGCGTCGCTTCGACCTCGCCGTGCGGGGTGACCAGCACGAACTGCGAGCGATCCGGACCCACCCGCAACTGCGTGGCGGTGACCTCGGCGCTGGCCTGCAGGCCGAAGCGCAGCACGCGCGGGGTCGGTGCCAGCAGACGCTGTTCGAACCACCGCCCGAACGCGTCGTCGGCATTGATCACCGCGGTACCGTCGGCCGGCAGCGCGGCATAGATCGCGCCCTTGGTCTGCGCGACGCCAAGCAGGCTGCCCATGCGCTCCAGGTGCGCCGCGGCGACGTTGTTCACCAGCGCCGCGTGCGGAGCGACGATGTCGGTCAGGTAGGCGATGTCGCCCGGCTTGCCGGCGCCCATTTCGTAGATCGCGTAGTCGGCCGCGTCCGGCGCTTCGATCACCGCCAGCGGGAGGCCGATCTCGTTGTTGCGGTTGCCGGGATTGGCGTAGACGCTGCCACCGTTCACCCGGCAGGCGTGCTGCAGGATCGCCAGCAGCAGCGCCTTGACGCTGGTCTTGCCGTTGCTGCCGGTGATCGCGGCCACGCGCGTGGCGCGGCCGCGCTGCATGCCGGCGGCGATCCGCGCCAGTGCCAGTTGGGTGTCGGCGACCAGGATCTGCGGCAGTTCGCTGTGCGGCTGCAGCAATTCCACCAGCAGCGCGCTGGCGCCGCGCGCGGCGGCATCGGCGACGAAATCATGGCCGTCGAAACGCTCGCCGCGCAGCGCCACGTACAGGCTGCCCGGCGCCAGCGTGCGGGTGTCGTGGGCGATCGCATCGATCGCCACGTCGTCGCCATGCAGCTCGGCGCCGGCCCAATGCGCGATCATCGACAGCGGCAGGCGCTTCATCGTGCGCGCTCCATGAAACCAGCAGCGCGCGCCTGCAGCGCCTGCGCAGCGATCTCGGTGTCGTCGAACGGATGCTGGATGCCGGCGATGTCCTGGTACGGCTCGTGGCCCTTGCCGGCGATCAGTACGATGTCGTCGGGGCCGGCTTCGGCCACGGCCAGGGCGATGGCCTGCGCGCGATCGCGCTGCACGCGCACCGCCTGCAGGTCGGTGAAGCCGGCCAGGATGTCGGCGACGATGCGATCGCCATCCTCGCCGCGCGGATTGTCGTCGGTGACGATCACCGCGTCGGCCAGGCGCTGCGCGATCGCCGCCATCTGCGGGCGCTTGCCGGTGTCGCGCTCGCCACCGCAGCCGAACACGCACAGCAGGCGGCCGTGCGCATGGCCGCGCAGGCTGTCCAGCGCCTGCTCCAGCGCGTCCGGGGTATGCGCGTAGTCGATCACCAGCAGCGGCTGCGCGTCGCGGCCGCCGAGGCGGTTCATGCGCCCGCGGATCGGCTGCAGCTGCGACAGCGTCGCGGCGATGCGCGCCGGCGCAACGTCCAGCGCGTGCAGTACGCCGGCCACGGCCAGCAGGTTGTCCACGTTGAAGCGGCCGAGCAGCGGCGACTGCACCGGATGGCATGCGCCGTCGATCAGCAGGTCGAAACCGATGCCGCGCGCGTCCAGGCGCAGCGCTTCGCCGCGCAGCGTGGCGCCGGCCTGGCCGCGCGAGCTGATGCCGATGCGGCGCAGCGCCGGGTCCAGCGTCGCCAGCAGGTCGCCGCCGAACGCGTCGTCGAGATTGACCACCGCCGCCTTCAGCCCCGGCGTGGCGAACAGGCGCGCCTTGGCCGCGCCGTAGCCGGCCATGTCGCCGTGGTAATCCAGATGATCGCGGGTGAGATTGGTGAACACCGCAACGTCGAAGTGCACCGCATCGACGCGGCCCTGGTCCAGCGCGTGCGAACTCACTTCCATCGCCACCGCCTGCGCGCCGGCGTCGCGCAGCTGGGCCAGTAGCGCATGCGTCTGCAGCACTAACGGGGTGGTGAAACCTGTCGGCACCACGGCGCCGTACAGGCCGACGCCGAGCGTGCCGATGCTGCCGCTGCGCGTGCCCAGGCACTGCCAGGCCTGCGCCAGCAACTGCACGGTGGACGTCTTGCCGTTGGTGCCGGTGACCCCGACCATGGCCATCGTCTGCGACGGATGGCCATGGAACTGGTCGGCCATCGCGCCCATGCGCGCGCGCAGGCCCGGCACCGCGATCGCGTCGGCCGGGGCCGGCAATTCGGCCGGCGCCGGCGGTTCGAACAGGATCGCCGCCGCGCCATTGGCGCGCGCCTGCGCGACGAAGCCCAACCCATGCGCGCCGAACCCGGCGATCGCCACGAACGCATCGCCTGCGTGCACGGCGCGGCTGTCCATGACAAGCCCGGACACCTGCACGTCGCGCGCCAACGCCAGATCCGGCAGCAGCTGCGACAGCGGCAGCGCGCGGCTCACTGGCGGGTCTCCTGCACCGGCACCGGCGGCGCGGCCGGCAGCGGCGCGACGGCGCGCACGCTCGGCAGCGCCGCTTCCACTTCGGCGGCGGCAT
The DNA here is from genome assembly GCF_017301775.1 of Xanthomonas translucens pv. undulosa. Taxonomy (NCBI): domain Bacteria; kingdom Pseudomonadati; phylum Pseudomonadota; class Gammaproteobacteria; order Lysobacterales; family Lysobacteraceae; genus Xanthomonas; species Xanthomonas translucens. The sequence continues at coordinate 3,219,298 of NZ_CP063993.1, read as the reverse complement.
CGGGCACCAGCGCCGGGTCCGGCTCCACCGGCACCGGCGGCGGCGCATGCCCGCTCTTGCCGGCGGCCTGCGCCGCCAGCCACGCCTGGATGTCGTCCGGCGGCACGTCCATCAGCCGCAGCGCGCCTTCCATCACGTTGTGGAACACCGGCGCCGAGACCAGGCCGCCGTAGTACTTGGCGCCCTGTGGATCGTTGATCACGATGACCGTGGCGAAGCGCGGATTGCTGGCCGGCACCAGGCCGGCGAACAGCGCGTTGTAGTGGCCGCGGATATAGCCGCCGGGACCGTTCAGGCGCGCGGTACCTGTCTTGCCGGCGACATGGTAGCCGAGGATCGCCGCGCCCTTGGCGCCGCCCTGGGTCACCACGGTTTCCATCATCGTCACCACTTCCTTGGCGATCGCCGGGCTCAGCACGCCCTTGGTTTCTTCGTGCTGCCCCTTGATGAAGGTCGGCGTCACCAGCTTGCCGCCGTTGCCGAGCGCGCAGTAGGCGCGCGCGATCTGCAGCGGCGTCACCGACAGGCCGTAGCCGTAGGACATGGTGGTCTTGGACGAGCCGCTCCAGCGTCCCGGCGGCGGCAGCACGCCGGCCGATTCGCCGGGGAAGCCGCTGTGCGGGGCGCTGCCGTAGCCGTAGCTGTGGATCTGGTCGTAGAAGGTCTGGTCCGGCAGCTTGGCGCCGATCTTGGCCGCGCCGATGTTGGAACTGCGGGTGATCACCCCGGTCACGGTCAGCACGCCGTTGTTGCGCGGCACGTCCTTGATGGTGAAGCGACCGACCGCCATGTAGCCCGGGTTGGTGTCGATCAGCGTGTCCTTGGTCACCACCCCGGCCTTCAGCGCGGTGGAGATGGTCAGCGGCTTCATCGTCGAACCCGGCTCGACCAGGTCGGTGACCGCGCGGTTGCGGCGCGCATCGGAATTGACCCCGGTGACCGAGTTCGGGTTGTAGGTCGGCAGGTTGACCATGGCCATGATCTCGCCGGTGGCCACGTCCATCACCACGATCGAACCGCCGGCAGCGTTGTTCTGCGCCAACGCGTTGCGCAATTCCTTGTAGGCCAGGAACTGGATGCGGCGATCGATGCTGAGGGTCAGGTCCTTGCCCGGCTCGGCCGGCTTGACCAGGTCGATGCTCTCCACGATCGCGCCCTTGCGGTCGCGGATCACGCGCTTGGAGCCGGGCTTGCCGCGCAGCCATTCGTCGTACGCCAGCTCCAGCCCTTCCTGGCCGCGGTCGTCGATGTTGGTGAAGCCGAGCACGTGCGCCATCGCTTCGCCCTGCGGGTAGAAGCGGCGGAACTCGCGCTGCGAGAACACGCCCGGGATGCCCAGCGCGACCACCGCATGCGCCTTGTCCGGATTGATCCGGCGCTTGAGGTACATGAACTCCTTGTCCGACTTCTGCGACAGCTTGGCGGTCAGTTCGTCGCTGGGCAGTTCCAGCGCCTGCGCCAGTTGCGGAATGCGGTCGGGATTGCGCAGCAGCTCCTGCGGATTGACCCAGATCGACTCCACCGGCGTGGACACCGCCAGCGGCTCGCCGTTGCGGTCGGTGATCATGCCGCGCGAGGTGGCGATCGGCAGCTCGCGCAGGTAGCGCGCCTCGCCCTGGCGCTGGTAGAAATCGCTGTTGATGATCTGCACGTAGGCGGCGCGGCCGATCAGGGTGACCGAGCACAGGCTCAGCGCCGCACCGACCAGCACCAGCCGGCCACGGAGATTGAAGTTGCTGCGCGGGCGATTGCGGCCGGCCTTGCTCATGGCCGTACCACCACGATGTCGCCGGTTTCCGGGAACTTCATGCCCAGCCGCTCGCGCGAGACCTGATCGACGCGATTGCTTTCCGCCCAGGTCGCCTGCTCCAGCTGCAGCCGGCCGAATTCGATGTTCAACTCGTCGCGGTTGTGTTCCAGCCGCGACAGCTCGACAAACAGCTGACGATGGCGATGGCGCATGTACACCACCCCGATCGCCGAGGCGATGGTACAGGCGAGCAGGACGATTAGAAGGAGGCGGCTCATGGCGCGCTCCTGTGGAGCTGCGCCGGGACTGGGCACTCGGGAGTCGGGACTCGGAAAAAGCCCGACCCGCACACCGGCCGATCACTGCTGCTGTTGCTTCTATCGGGTCCCGAGTCTCTGGTCCCGAGTCCCGAGCTCTTGTCGAGTCCCGAGTCCCGAGTCCCGAGTCCCGCCAGTTTCTCAGCCACCCGCAACACCGCACTACGCGCCCGCGGATTACCGGCCAGTTCGTCGGTATCGGCCTTGATCGCGCCGCCGTGCAGGTGCAGGGTCGGCACGAACGGCTGCGCTTCGGGCAGGCGGCGGTTGCTCGGCGGGGCCTTGGCGTGGCGGTTCATGAACTGCTTGACGATGCGGTCTTCCAGCGAGTGGAAGCTGATCACCGCCAGGCGGCCGCCCGGCTTGAGCCTGGCCAGGGCTGCGTCGAGCCCGGCTTCGAGGTCGGCCAGTTCGCGGTTGATGTGGATGCGGATCGCCTGGAAGCTGCGCGTGGCCGGATGGGTCTTGCTGTCGCCGCGCGGCATCACGCTGGCGATCAGTTCGGCCAGCTGCGCGGTGCGGGTCAGCGGCTGCTCGGCGCGGCGCGCCACGATCGCGCGGGCGATGCGCCGGCTCTGGCGTTCGTCGCCATAGGTCCACAGCACGTCGGCGATGGCGCGCTCGTCGGCGCGCGCCAGCCACTGCGCGGCGCTCTCGCCGGCGTCCGGGTCCATGCGCATGTCCAGCGGGCCGTCCTTGCCGAACGAGAAACCGCGCTCGGCCACGTCCAGCTGCGGCGAGGACACGCCCAGGTCGAACAGCACCCCGTCCAGCTCGGCGGCGGCGTCCCATTGCCCCAATTCGGCGAAGCTGCCGCGGCGGATGCGCACGCGCGCGTCGTCACCGAACGCAAGTTCGGCTACGGCGATCGCCTCGGGATCCTTGTCCATCAACAGCAGCCGGCCTCCTGGGCCGAGTTTGTGAAGCACCCCGCGCGCGTGTCCGCCACGCCCGAACGTGCCATCCAGATAGATTCCGTCTTCGATCACCTGCAGCCCGTCCATGACCTGCGCGAACAGCACCGGCACATGCGCCGCCGGCGGTTGCGACACCGGAAGGTGACCGGCCTGCGCCTGTCCGCGCATCCGGACACCCCGGCTCACAACTTCAAATCGAGCAATCCATCGCCCAGATCCTCATCAGACAATGTCTGCTGGATCAGTGCGCGATGAGCCTGCTCGCTCCATAGTTCGAACTTGTCGCCCATGCCCAACAGCACGGCGCGCTTTTCGATGCCCACCGCAGCGCGGTGGCTCGGCGGGATGGTGATGCGGCTGTTGGCGTCCAGCTCCAGCGCGGCCGAGGAACCCACCAGCTTCTGCTGCAGGACCCGCACCACGCGCTGGGTGTTGGGCTTGGCCATGACGTCGTCACGGACCCGCTCCCATTCCTTTTCCGCGTACAGCCACAGGCACCCGGCTTCGAACGGGTTGTAGGTCAGCACCAGCCGATTGCCGCTCGCACGCACGACGAGGTCGCGGTACGCGGTGGGAACCGCCATACGCCCCTTGTCGTCTACTGTGATTGCGGTCTCGCCCTGAAACACGACGCCTACACCTTTTCAAATCCGCCTGGACGGTCATTGAACCACGAAAAACCACAAAAAACCCGGTTTCCCCTCGAGTACCCACCTTAGCAGCGCCCGAAAGGTTGTCAACAACTTTGCGAGCGATAAATCGCCAGCCACATCAATGGCTTGCGCCATTCTTTAGAGACTTGTTCAAAGCTTATCCACAAGTTGCTGTTTCATCTCATATTTTGAGATTGAGCGGAAATTCAGCCCTGTGCACAAGGCGTTAAGACAGCGGCCAGCTGCCAGGCCCGCTCCGGACCGCCTCGCATGCCACTGCGCAAAGCCGCACAATCCCGGCCCATGTGCCTGGCCGCCCTCGCCCTCCACTCGCACCCGTGCTGGCGCCTGCTGCTGGTCGGCAACCGCGACGAATTCCATGCCCGCCCGACTGCGCCGCTGCAGCGCTGGGCGGCGCCGGCACAGCGGGCGCTGGCCGGGCGCGATCTGCGTTCCGGCGGCAGTTGGGTGGGCCTGGACGATGCCGGCCGCTGCAGCGTGGTCACCAACGTGCGCGGCGCGGTGGCGCCGCACATGCGACAATAGGTACGGCGGAGTCGGCCAGACAGTCGCGTCATCCCGGTGCATTTCGGTGCAGCGGGGTGCCGAGGAAAGTCCGGGCTCCATAGGGCAAGGTGCCAGGTAACGCCTGGGCGGCGCGAGCCGACGGAAAGTGCAACAGAAAGATACCGCCTAAGTCTGCGCAAGCAGACCGGTAAGGGTGAAATGGTGCGGTAAGAGCGCACCGCGAGTCCGGTAACGGACCGGTACGGCAAACCCCACCTGGAGCAAGACCAAATAGGGACCTCATGGCGCTGCCCGCGTCGGGTCCGGGTAGGTTGCTGGAGCGCCGCGGTGACGCGGCGCCTAGAAGAATGACTGTCCACGACAGAACCCGGCTTATCGGCCGGCTCCGCCACTTTCTCAAAAATCTCCAGACGCCCGGCAGACTCCCGGGTTCGGAGGCGTTGGGCCTGGCTGTGACGAAGCCGACACACGCGCCCGGGACGGCCCCACCCCGATTGCGCCGATGCAATGGTTGCACTATTTGGGACCGTGCCGACCATCGTCCGTTTCGCCAGCAGCGACGTCACGCTGTACGCAGCCGACCACTTTCCACTCCATTCCACGTCCGCACCAAGGATGGTCGAGAAGCCTTGACCGTCATCGAAACCCTTGCGGTTCTCTCCGGCCACCTGAGCCGGCGCGAGCTGAGTGCGGCACTGGAATGGGCCGCCGCGAACAAGGCCGCCTGCGTCACCCGATGGCAGGAGTTGAATCCATGAACCAGCCTCAATTCGTCATTACCCAGGTGAAGGCCATCGCAACCGGCGAACTTGCGTTGACCTTCGCCGACGGCTTCGCCTGCATGGTCGATGTAAGCGAAGTCCTGGCCTCACCCCCTTCCCTGAAGCAGGCGCGGATGCCGCATGTGTTCTGCAAGGTCTCGCTCGACGAATGGAAACGCGGCGTCATCTTCGGCGGCAACGATGACCTGGCACTCGCCAGCGACAACCTACGGGCCCTCGCCATCGAGCAGGCCGGCGACTACTCGCACCAGCAGGTCCTCGCCTGGATGCATCGCCACGACCTGACGCTGGATTCGGCCGCTGCGGTATTGGGCGTGAGCCGGCGCATGCTGGCCTATTACCGCAGCGGCGAGAAGCCCATCCCCAGGAGCATCGGGTTGGCGATGCTGGGATGGGAAGCCGAACAAGCAGGGTTCCGCTGCCCGGCAGTGGCCTGACAGCGCATGCGCCCGGAAACGGCAGATGCGCGATTACCCGCTGCAGGCCGGCCGGCATGCGCTCGGTGTTGCGGCCGTCTCAGCCCCCGTACAAGGCCTTGCGCGGCGCCCCGGTGATCTCCGCGGCCAGCTTGGCGGCGGTGGACGGCGGCAGATGCGCGCTGAGCGTGGCGTAGACGCGGCGGCCCTCGGTCAGTTGCGCGTCGGCATCGTCGCCGGCGCCCTGCACGATCAGCACGAACTCGCCCTTGCGCTGGTTGGCGTCGGCTTCCACCCGCGCCTGCAGCGCGGCCAGGCTGCCGTCAAGCACGGTCTCGAACAGCTTGGTCAGCTCGCGCGCCAGCACAGCCGGGCGCGCGTCGCCGAACGCGGCGCGGCAGTCGGCCAGGGACTCGACGATGCGGTGCGCCGATTCATAGAACACCAAAGTGCGCGGCTCGCCGGCCAGCCGCGCCAGGCGCTCGCGGCGGCCGGAAGCCTTGGCCGGCAGGAAGCCCTCGAAGCTGAAACGGTCGCTGGGCAGGCCGGCCACGCTGAGCGCGGCGATCGCCGCGCAGGCGCCGGGGACCGGGCTGACCCGCACCCCGGCCTCGCGCGCGGCGCGGACCAGCCGGTAGCCAGGGTCGCTGACCAGCGGGGTGCCGGCGTCGCTGATCAGGGCCAGCGACTCGCCGCCGAGCAGGCGCGCGACGATGCGCTGCGCCAGCGCGTCCTCGTTGTGCTCGTGCAGCGCGAGCAGCGGCCTGTCGATGCCGAAATGCGCCAGCAGCTGGCCGCTGCGGCGGGTGTCCTCGGCGCAGATCGCGGCGACCGCGCGCAGCACCTCCTGCGCGCGCGGCGTCAGGTCGGCAAGATTGCCGATCGGCGTGGCGACGACATGCAGGGTTCCGGGCTGGGCGCTCATCTACGGCTTTCCATGGTCAAGGGTAGAATCGTAGCGGTTTTCCCCGGCGCGCCCAGGCGTGCCCTGCCGAATGGACCAGAAATGAACAAGCGATTCGCAAGGATTTCCGCCCTGGCGCTGCTGGCGCTGCTGTTCGCCGGTTGCGCCACCACCAGCGTGACGCAGAGCGCGTCGTCGCCGGCCCAGTCCGCGGCGCTGCTGCTGCTGGAGCGGGGCCAGCCGCGGGAAGCGGCGCTGCAGCTGGAGGCGCAGGCCGCCGCCGCCGCCGGCAGCGAGCGCAACCAGTTGCTGGCCGATGCCGCCTTCGCCTGGTACGAGAGCGGCGACGCCGCGCGCGCGCGCAGCCTGGCCGCGCAGGTGCAGCCGCGCCAGCTGTCGGGCCTGAGCAAGGTGCGGCTGGCCCTGGTCAACGCCGAGCTTGCCCTGGTCGACCGCCAGCCGGCGCAGGCGCTGCAGGCGCTGGGCAGCGATCCGCAGGCGGTGCCGCAGAACCTGCGCGCGCGCTGGCACCTGGCCCGCGCGCAGGCGCTGGAAGGCACCGGCGACGCCACCGCGGCGCTGGACGAACGCGCCCGCGCCGACATCGGCCTGACCGGCCAGGCGCGCAGCGACAACCAGCGCGCCATCGTGCGCCAGCTGGCGGCCTTGGACGACGCCACCCTGAAGGCGCGCGCCGCCGCGCTGCCGGCCGGCGACCCGCTGTACAACTTCGCCGGGCGCGCGCTGATCAGCCGCGGCCTGGCGCTGCCGCATCCGTTCGACCGCGGCGAGCAGTGGGGCTTCGACACCAGCAAGCGGCCGCCGGCCGAGCGCGACGGCTACCGTCCGCCGGCCAAGCTGGCGGTGCTGCTGCCGCTGAGCGGCACCCTGGCAAACGTTGCCGCGCCGGTGCGCGACGGCCTGCTGGCCGGCTACTACGGCGAGACCCGGCGCCGTCCGGAGATCGACTTCATCGACACCACCGGCACCGCGGCCGGCGCGCTGGCCGCCTACCAGAAGGCGATCGACGGCGGTGCCGACTTCGTGGTTGGCCCGCTCGGCCGCGACGAGGTCAGCGCGCTGTTCGCGCGCGACGCGCTGCCGGTGCCGCTGCTGGCACTGAATCGCGGCACCAGCACACCGCCGGCCGGCAACGCCGGCTTCTCGCTGGCGCCGGAAGACGACGGCATCGCCGCCGCCGAGTACCTGCTGGCACACGAGCGCCGCAATGCGCTGGTGGTCGGCAGCAACGACGACAACGGCCGCCGCGCGGTGGCCGCGTTTCGCGAGCGCTTCAGCGAGCGCGGCGGCAAGGTCGCCGCCAGCGTCAGCGTGGCCGAAGTGCCGGGCGATGTCGGCGCGCAGCTGCGCAACGCCAGCGCCGCCGATGCGGTGTTCCTGGCGGTGAAGGGCAGCACCGCGCGCGCGCTGGCGCCGCAACTGGCGCTGGCCGGTTTCGCCGGCAAGAGCCGGGTGGCGACCTCGCAGCTGGTGCTGGGCACCGGCAAGCCGGAGGACGACCTGGTGCTGGATGGCATCGCCTACCCGAGCGAACTGTGGAACGTGCGCGGCGTCGGCGGCCTGCCGGCGGCGAGCAGCGTGGCCGAAACCCTGCCGACCGCGCGCGGCCAGGCCGCACGCCTGTTCGCGTTCGGCTACGACGCCTGGCAGATCAGCGCCTACCTGGAGAAGCTCGCCACCGGCGCCGAGGCCAACCTGCGCGGCGCCACCGGCGTGCTGCACCTGGACGGCTTCGGCAACATCCTGCGCACCCCGGCCTGGTCCACCTTCAGCGGCGGCCGCGCGACGCCGCTGCCCGATGGGCGTTGACCGCCGGCAACGCGGCAACGACGTGGAAGCGGCGGCGCGCGCCGAACTGGAGCGCGCCGGCCTGCAGCTGATCGCCGCCAACGTCGCCTACCGCGGCGGCGAACTGGACCTGGTGATGCAGCAGGCGCAGTGCCTGGTGTTCGTCGAGGTGCGCTACCGACGCAACGACGCGTTCGGCGGCGGCGCCGCCTCGGTCGACCGGCGCAAGCGTCGCCGGCTGGTGGTGGCTGCGCAGCTATTTCTGGCCGCGCATCCGCACTACGCCAACTGGCCGTGCCGTTTCGACGTGGTCGAGGCCGAAGGCGAACCGCCACGGCTGACCTGGCTGCGCGATGCGTTCCGCGCCGACGACTGCTGACGTGCCCAGGGCGTGCCATCCATGCCCAAGCAGGTCGCGCCGCGCTTGCGCATGCTCGGGGCAAGGAAGCGCGGCGACCTGGATGTTCGTCTGCACCGTCTCGCACCCGCTGCTCGATGCGCGGACCTGCGGCGGCCTCGGCGTTGCGCTGGCGTGGCCGTGGAGCGAGCAGCGCTGGTGCGCGCCGTGGCGGCCGATCCGCGTCTCGCCTTTCGCCAACGGCTTGCTCGGCGCGCGCGGCATGGCCACGCTGTGGTCCGAAGTGCGCTGGGTGTGGCTGCCGCTGGCGCTGGCGGTCGGCACCTGGAAACCGGTGCAAGCGCCTCCCTCTCCCGCTTCGCGATCGCCGCCATGACCACACCACTGCCTGCCACCTTGACCGACACTCTCGCCGCACTGCTGGGTGCTGAGGGCTGGCGCACCGACGACACCAGCCGCCGCAGCTACGGCGAAGACGACTCGCGGCGCTGGGCGCTGGCCGACGCGGTGGCGCTGCCGCAGACCCGCGCACAGGTGCAGGCGATCGTGCGCGCCTGCCGCGCGCACCGCGTGCCGATCGTCGCGCGCGGCGCCGGCACCGGCACCGCCGGCGCCGCGGTGCCGTTCGGCGGCGGCGTGGTGCTGTCGTTCGCGCGCATGAACCGCATCCTGCAGCTGCGCCCGCAGGACCGCTGCGCGGTGGTCGAGCCGGGCGTGCTCAACGGCGACCTGCAACAGGCGCTGGAGCCGCACGGCCTGTTCTGGCCGCCGGATCCGTCCAGCGCCGAGATCTGCAGCGTCGGCGGCAACCTGGCGACCAATGCCGGCGGCCCGCGCGCGGTGAAGTACGGCGCCACCCGCGACAACGTGCTCGGCGTGGTCGCGGTGACCGGCGCCGGCGAACTGATCCGCTGCGGCGGCGCCTACACCAAGGACGCCACCGGCTACGACCTGACCCACCTGCTGGTCGGCAGCGAAGGCACCCTGGCGCTGATCGTGGAAGCCACGCTGAAACTGTCGCCGCGGCCGTTGGCGCAAGCCGGGCTGCGCGCGTTCTATCGCGATGCCGCCAGCGCCGCAGCGGCGGTGTCGCGGCTGATGGCGCAGCCGACCACGCCGGCGATGCTGGAATTCATGGACCGCAGCGCGCTCGCCCTGCTGCGCCGCAACGGCAGCGAGGTGCCCGAGGCCGGCGCGATGCTGCTGATCGAGGCCGACGGCGACCACGACACCCTGCCCTATGCACTGCAGGCGCTGGGCGCGGCGGCTGAAGGCGACGGCCTGCTGTCGCTGGACGTGGCCACCGACGGCGCCGCACGCGACCGGCTGTGGGCCGCGCGCCGCGCGCTGTCGCCGGCGCTGCGCACGATCAAGCCGGGCAAGATCAACGAAGACGTGGTGGTGCCGGTGTCGCGCATCCCCGAACTGGTCGCCGGAGTGGAAGCGCTGGTGGCGGAATTCGACCTGCCGATCGTCGCCTTCGGCCATGCCGGCAACGGCAACCTGCACGTCAACATCATGTACGCGCCTGACGATGCCAGCGAGACCGCGCGTGCGCACGCCGCGTTGCCGCGCCTGTTCGCGCTGGTGCTGGCACTGGAAGGCACGCTGTCGGGCGAACACGGCATCGGCGTGGCCAAGCGCGACTACATGGCGCAGGCCTTCGACACGGCCACGCTGGACGCGATGCGCGCGGTGAAGCGCGCGCTGGACCCGGACGGCATTCTCAATCCTGGCAAGGTGTTGCCGGAGGCGTGAACGGGACTCGGGACTCGGGACTCGCAAGAATCGGCCTGATACCGCGCGCACGCAACCGGCGACCGCTTGTTGTAGAGCGGCTTCAGCCGCGACGAACGCAGTGGAAACGGCTGACGACGTGGGAATCCGGGTCTGAAGCCCCTCCTACAGTGTACTGGCCAGCTTGCAGGAGCGATTCAGGCGCTGCGTTCGCTCGTACCGACGAAGCGCAAGCCCACACCCGGCTCGGTGGCGATGTAGCGCGGCGCCACCGCGCTGTCGCCGAGTTTCTGCCGCAGTTTGCCGACCAGGATGCGCAGGTAGTGGGTGTCTTCCTGGTGGGTCGGTCCCCACACTTCGCGCAGCAGTTGCGGCTGGGTGAGCACGCGTCCGCTGTGGCGCAGCAGCAGCGCGAGCAGTGCGTATTCCTTGCGGCTCAGCGGCAGCGGTTCGCCGTCCAGGCGCACTTCGCGCAGGCCCAGGTGGATGTGCAGGTGGCCGTCGTCGAAGACCGGTTCGGCTTCGCCGGCCGCCGGTTGCATGCGCAGCAGCACGCGGATGCGCGCCATCAGTTCCTGCACGCCGAACGGCTTGGTCACGTAGTCGTTGGCGCCGGCGTCCAGCGCCTGCACCTTCTCCGCCTCGCCAGCGCGCACGGTGAGCATGATCACCGGCACGGTGGACCACTGGCGCAGTTCGCGCAGCACGCTGTGCCCGTCCTGGTCGGGCAGGCCCACGTCCAGCACCACCAGTTCGGCGCCGTGCGCGGCCAGTTGCGCCAGGCCGTCGCCGCCAGTGGCGGCCTGCAGTACGCGGTAGCCCTGCGCGCGCAGGCTGATGTCCAGGAACCGCCGGATCTGCGGCTCGTCGTCGATGACCAGCACGCGCGGCGGCGGAATCGGATCGGCGTGGGAGTCAGTCGGCATCGGGGCGGGGCGGCGGGGCGGCGGGTTCGATCAACGGCAGAGTAATGCGGATCGTGGTGCCGCGGCCATCACTGCCGGGCAACGCCTCGACGCTGCCGCCGTGCGCGCCGATCATGCCCTGGCAGATGGTCAGGCCCAGGCCGGTGCCGTGGCGGCCGCGGTCGCCGCGCTCGACGCTGTAGAACATGTCGAAGATGCGCGCGCGCTCGTCCTCGGGAATGCCCGGTCCGCGGTCGCCGATGTCGATGCGCAGGCGCCCGTCGACCATCGCCGCGGCGACGCGGATCGCCTCGCCCTGCGGCGAGAATTTCGCCGCGTTCTCCAGCACGTTGAAAATCGCCTGCTCGACCAGTGCCGGATGCACCCACAGCGTTGGCAGCCCGGCGGCCAGGGCGATGTCCAGGCGCACCTGCGGCTGGTAGCGCTGCAGCCGCCGCGCGGCCGAGCCGATCAGTTCGTCCACGTCGATCCAGTCGCGGTTCAAGGTCAGCCCGGTGTGGCCGAGCTTGGTCATGTCCAGCAGGTTCTGGATGTAGCGGTCCAGGCGCTCGCCTTCCAGCTGGATCGTCTCCAGCAGGCTGTGGCGGTCGGCGGTGTCCATCGCCTGGCCGTAGCTGGCCAGGCTGCTGGCCGCGCCGATCATCGCCGCCAGCGGCGAGCGCAGATCGTGCGACACCGACGACAGCAGCGCCGAGCGCAGGCGTTCGGTTTCGCCGCTGACCCGCGCGCTTTCCAGGTCGGCCACCAGCCGCGTGCGCAGCGCGGCCTGGCCGATGTCCTCGACCATGGCCTCGGCCAGGCGCTGCTGCTCCAGCCCCGGGCGCTGCACGCCGGCGGCGAACTTCAGCCCGACCACGCCGATCGCGCCGCGCTCGTGGCGTACCGGCAGGAACCACCAGCTGGCGCCGGCCAGGGTGTCGGTGAAGCGGCCGGTGGCCTGGCCGTGGCGCTGCGCCCAGTCGGCGGCGCTGCGGTCCACCGCCGCCATCGACGGCGCGTAGTCGTGTGCGCCGTCCTGTGCGGCGGCATGCGCCGCCTCCAGCGGCTGCAGCCGCACCCAGGCCTCGGCCTCGAGGGTGGCGGCCAGCGCGCGGCGCCCGGCCTCCAGCACCTGGCCCAGGTCGGCGGCGCTGGTCAGTTCCCGGCCCAGCCGCTGCAGCGCGGTGGTCTGCGCGTTGACCGCGCGCAGCGCCAGCACCTGCATGCGCAGCCGCGACGCCAGCCGCCCGGCGACCAGCGCCGCGACCAGGAACAGCAACACCGTGACCACGCCCTGGCGCGCGCCGATGTGCAGCGTGTAGCGCGGTTCGATGAAGAAGAAGTTGTAGGCGAAGAAGCTCAGCAACGCCGACAGCACCGCGGCGGCCATGCGCGTCTTCGCCGCGACCATGACCACCGCAACGATGAACACCATCGACAGGTCGTCGATGCCGACCCAGCGCTCGGCGATCCAGCTCACCGCCACCGCCAGCAGCGAAGCGACGGTGGCGAACACCAGGTCGTCGCGCGACAGCCAGTGGCCGGGACTGCGCCAGCGCCGCCGCGCGCGCGCGCGCGCCTCCGGCGAGCTGATGATGACCAGTTCGTAGTGCGCGCCGCGCTGCAGCAGCTGCTGGGTGAGCGTGCGGTTGATCATCCGCGCCAGCGGCCGCTCGCGGGTGCGGCCGAGCAGCAGCGTGGACACGCCGTTGTGCGCGGCATGGTCGAGCAGCGCGTCGGCCACGCTGGCGCCGTGCAGCAGCGCGGCGTCGCCGCCGAGCCGCCGCGCCAGTGCGAAGGCGCGATCGATCTCCAGCTGCCAGGCTTCCTCCGGCTGCGCCTGGGTCTGCACGGTGACCACGCTCCATGGCGCGCCGCGGCGTTCGGCCAGGCGCCGCGCCACCCGCACCAGGTAGTCGGACTGGCCGCACCCGTCGATCGCTACCAGCACCCGCCGCCGCAAGGCCACGCCGGTGCGGCCCTGCGCGGCCTGCGAGTCGCGCAGGTCGTTGTCGACGCGGTCGGCCGCGGTCTGCATCGCCAGTTCGCGCAGCGCGGCCAGGTTCGACGGCGAGAAGAACGCCTGCAGCGCCTGCCCCGCCTGCTCGGGCAGGTACACCTTGCCTTGCTGCAGGCGTTCGATCAGTTCGCGCGGCGGCAGATCGACCAGCACGATGTCGCGCAGCCGGTCGAACAGCGCATCGGGCACGGTCTCGCTGACGCGGATGCCGGTGATGCGGTGGACCACGTCGTTGAGGCTTTCCAGGTGCTGGATGTTGACCGTGCTGTAGACATCGATGCCGGCGTCGAGCAGTTCCTCCACATCCTGCCAGCGCCGCTCGTGGCGGCTGCCGGGCGCGTTGCGGTGGGCGAGCTCATCGACCAGCACCAGCGGCGGGCGCCGTGCCAGCAGCGCGTCCAGGTCCATTTCGTCGAGGATGCGGCCGCGGTACTCCACGCGCTGCCGCGGCTGCACGGCCAGCCCGTCCAGCAACGCCGCGGTTTCCGCCCGGCCATGGGTCTCGACCACCCCGACCACCACCTCGCTGCCCTGCTGCTGCAGCTGGCGCGCGCGCGACAGCATCGCGTAAGTCTTGCCGACCCCGGGCGCCGCACCCAGGAACACGGTCAGGCGTCCGCCGCGTTCGCGCTGGAGTGCGCCGATCAAGGCATCGGCCTGTTGGGTGCGGGGATCGGGCATGGGTGCGGTTCGGGGGACTCGGGACTCGCAAAGCGTACAGTGCGGGCTGTTGGTTATTGCTTTTGATTTTCCCGGGTCCCGAGTCCCGGGTCCCGAGTCCCGGCTCCTCCGTCCCGAGTCCCGACTTCATCCAACGCAATATTCAGCCCCAGCACATTCACCCGCGGCTGCCCGAGCACGCCGAACTGGCGCGGCTGCACCTGCGCGGCGACCAGCGCGGCGACGGTGGCCACCGGCAGTTCGCGCGCCTTGGCCACGCGCGCCACCTGCTGCTGGGCCGCGGCCACGCTGATGTCCGGATCCATGCCGCTGCCGGACTGGGTCAGCAGGTCGTCCGCCACCTGCGCCGGGGCGACGGCGTCGCGCGCGGCCACGCTGGCGCGCGCGTCGGCGATGCGCTTCTGCAGTTCGGGATTGCTGCGCGCCTGGTTGCTGCCGGCCGCGGCCATCGGATCGAACTTGGCCGCCGACGGACGCGGCTGGAAATAGCCGGGCGCGGCGAACGGCTGCGCCACCAGCGCCGAGCCGAGCACGTGGCCGTCGCGTTGCAGCAGGCTGCCGTTGGCCTGCGCCGGGAACAGCGCGCCGGCGACCACGGTGGCGAGCAGCGAGTACAGCAAGGCGGCGCCCAGCACCAGCAGCGGCAGCAGCAACGCCGCGCGCCAGCGCAGCGGTTCGCGGTAGGAAGAGGAAACCGGGGAAACGTTCATCGCGGGAGATCCGGAAAGGAAGCGGAAGATCGGCGCCGGGCTCAGCCCAGCGCCACCAGGATCATGTCGATCACTTTGATCCCGACGAACGGCAGCAGCACGCCGCCGACGCCGTAGATCAGCATGTTCCGGCGCAGCAGCGAGGTCGCCGTGGCCGGGGTGAAGCGCACGCCGCGCAACGCCAGCGGGATCAGCGCCGGAATCACCAGCGCGTTGAAGATCAGCGCGGCCAGCACCGCATGCGTCGGGCTGGACAGGTGCATCACGTTCAGCGCCGCCATCTGCGGGATCGAGGCGGCGAACAGCGCCGGCAGGATCGCGAAGTACTTGGACACATCGTTGGCCAGCGAGAAGGTGGTCAGCGCGCCACGGGTGATCAGCTGCTGCTTGCCAACTTCCACCACCGCCAGCAGCTTGGCCGGATCCGAATCCAGATCGACCATGTTGCCGGCCTCCTTGGCCGCCTGCGTGCCCGAGTTCATCGCCAGGCCGACGTCGGCCTGGGCCAGCGCCGGCGCATCGTTGGTGCCGTCGCCGACCATCGCCACCAGGCGCCCGCCGGCCTGCTCGGCGCGGATGCGCGCGAGCTTGTCTTCCGGCGTGGCCTCGGCGATGTAGTCGTCCACGCCGGCCTCGGCGGCGATCGCGGCGGCGGTGAGCGGGTTGTCGCCGGTGATCATCACCGTCTTCACGCCCATCGCGCGCAGCCGCGCGAACTTCTCGCGTACGCCATGCTTGACCACGTCCGACAGCTCGACCACGCCGAGCACATGCCGGCCTTCGGCCACCACCAGCGGCGTGGCGCCGCTGCGCGCCACCTGCTCGACGCGGCCCTTCAGTTCCGCCGGCACCTGCCCGCCCAGCGCGGTGACGTGGCGGATCACCGCATCGGCCGCGCCCTTGCGGATCGAACGCGGCGCCTGCTGCCCCTGCGCGGCCAGATCCACGCCGGACATGCGCGTCTGCGCGGTGAAGGCGACGAAGCTGGCGCCGTCCGGATCGGCCAGCGGCATGCCCTGTTCGCGCGCCAGGCGCACGATCGACTTGCCTTCCGGGGTCGGGTCGGCCAGCGAGGACAGCATCGCCGCCTCGCGCAGCTGCAGCGCATCGACGCCGCTGAGCGCATGGAAGACGGTGGCCTGGCGGTCGCCATGGGTGATGGTGCCGGTCTTGTCCAGCAGCAGCACGTCGACGTCGCCGGCCACTTCCACCGCCTTGCCCGACTTGGCCAGCACGTTCGCCGACAACGCACGGTTCATGCCGGCGATGCCGATCGCCGGCAGCAGCCCGCCGATGGTGGTCGGGATCAGGCACACCAGCAGCGCGATCAGCAGCAACGGATCGACCGTGACCCCGACGAAGCCGGCGATCACCGGCAAGCTCGCGACCACGATCAGGAAGGTCAGGGTCATCGCCGCCAGCAGCATGGTCAGCGCGATCTCGTTCGGGGTCTTCTGCCGGTTGGCGCCCTCGACCAGCGCGATCATGCGGTCCAGGAAGCTGTGGCCGGGCTCGGCGGTGACCTTCACCACGATCTCGTCGGACAGCACCTTGGTGCCGCCGATCACGCCGGAGCGGTCGGTACCGGCCTCGCGCAGCACCGGCGCCGATTCGCCGGTGACCGCGGCCTCGTTGATGGTGGCCACGCCGTGCACGATCTCGCCGTCGGCCGGGATCAGTTCGCCGGCGGAGATCACCACCAGGTCGCCCGGCTTCAGTTCGGCGGCGGGAATGCTGGTTTCGCCGTCCAGTTGCGCGCTGCTCACCCGGCGCGCCACCAGGTCCTTGCGTGCGCGCCGCAGCGACGCGGCCTGGCCGCGACCGCGCGCCTCGGCCACCGCTTCAGCGAAATTGCCGAACAGCACGGTGATCAGCAGGATCGCGGTCACCGCCCAGCCGAAGCCGGGCGCGCCCTGCCCGGCCGCGGTGATCAACGCCGACAGCAAGGTGCCGGCAAACACCACCGCCATCACCGGACTGCCGAGCAGGTGGCGTGGCGAGAGTTTCAGCACGCTGGCGCGCAACGCGGCGCGCAGCGCGGGGCCGTCGAGCAGGCCGGGCCTGTGGACGGAGGAAGAAGCTTGCGGAAGCGGGGTGCTCATGGTCGTGGTCTCAGTGCGCGGCAAGCGTCAGGTGATCGGCGATCGGGCCCAACACCAGTGCCGGCGTGAATTGCAGAACGGTCAGGACCGCGATGACCGCGATCAGGGTCAGCGCGAAGGTCGGCGTTTCCACCTGCAGGCTGCCGCCGGTTTCCGGCGCCACGCGCTTGCGTGCCATCTGCGCGGCCACGATCAGCGGCACGATCAGCGCCGGATAGCGGCCCAGGATCAGCACCAGCGTGCAGGTCAGGTTCCACCAGGGGATGCCGTCGCCGAGGCCTTCGAAGCCGGAGCCGTTGTTGGCGAAGGCCGAGGTGTACTCGTAGAACACCTGGCTGATGCCGTGGAAGCCGGGATTGGAGGTGGCGGTGATCGCTGCCGGCATGGCCAGGGTCACCGCGGTGAAGCCGAGCAGCACCAGCGGCTGCAGCAGGATCAGCAAGGCCAGCAGGCGCACTTCGCCGGCTTCGATCTTGCGCCCGAACAACTCCGGCGTGCGTCCGGTCATCAATCCGGCCAGGAACACGCTGAGCAGCAGATACACCAGGAATTGCTGCAGGCCGCAGCCGATGCCGCCCCAGATCGCGTTGACCAGCATGTTGATCATGGCCACGCCGCCGGTCAGCGGCGCCAGCGAATCGTGCATCGCATTGACCGAACCGTTGGAGGTCTGCGTGGTCAGCGACGACCACGCCGCCGACGCATCCACGCCGAAGCGCACCTCCTTGCCTTCCATCAGCGCCGCGCTCGCGGTGCTGGCCGAATGGCCTTCGGACCACACCGACACCGCGGTGGAGGCCAGCGACATCGCCAGCATGCTGCCGAACACCAGCGCGGTGAATTTGCGCCGGCCGGTGAACGGGCCGACCATGAACGCGATCGCCACCGGGATCAGCACGATCGCCAGCGCTTCCAGCAGGTTGGAGAACGGGGTCGGGTTCTCCAGCGCCATCGCGCTGTTGGGGCCGTACCAGCCGCCGCCGTTGGTGCCGAGCTGCTTGATCGCCACCATCGCGGCGACCGGGCCGAGCGGGATCTTCTGCGCGGCCATGCCGGCGCTGGCGTCCAGCGGCGTCGCGGTGGGGCCGGCGGCCAGCGTGGACGGCACGCCCTGCTGGGTCAGCAACACGGTCCACAGCAGGCACAGCGGCAGCAGGAAGCGCAGCGTCGGCCGGATCACGTCGGCCCAGTAGTTGCCGACGTCGGCTTCGTCGACGCTGAGCGTGGCCTGCTGGGTACCGCCGCTCGCTGCGGCCGTTCGCCCGCCGAACAGCGCACGCAAGGTCGCCACCACCAGCGCCAGGCCCATCATCGGGGTGACGAACTGCAGTCCGACCACGCCCACCGCCTGCGACAGATACGACAGCTGCGCCTGGCCGGAATAATGCTGCTGGTCGGTGTTGGTCAGGAACGAGACCATGCTGTGCAGGGCCACGTCCCAGCGCATGTTCGGCACCGCATCGGGATTCAGCGGCAGCCACGCCTGGGTCACGAACAACCCGAACACCAGCACGCCCAGCACCAGGTTGCTGGCCAGGAACGCGCCGGCATAGCCGCGCCAGTGCATGCCGCGCGCCGGGTCGGTGCCGAGCAGGCGGTACAGCGGGCGTTCGATCCAGCCGAACAGCGCGTCGCCGCGCATCGGCGCCCCGCGCATCACCTTGGCCAGGTACAGGCCCAACGGCCACCCCAGCAGCAGCGCGAGCGCATAGACAAGCAATGTATCGATCATGGCAGTGGCACTCGGCTCAGAAGTCTTCGGGACGCAAAATCACGTACAACAGGTAGCCGGCGGCGACGATCACCGCCATGCCGCAAACGAACGAAAGCCAACCGCTCATGGTGTCAACTCCGGACAGGTGAATGGTCCGCACGCACGGCGGACCTGAAAATCGCGACAAAGAACCCTTTGGCGCCGAACGCGCCAGAGAGGTGCTGCAGAAAACGCGGTAACCATGGACATCGCACCGGACAGGCCTCGCTGTCCCAGGCCGGCATTGTCGGAGCAAGCGCCATAAACTCTCTGTGTCGAAGGCCCGCGGGCGACATAAATTCTGCGTAAAGCCGACGAACGGATGTGCTCGGCCGCGCCGCACCGCCACCTGCTGCGGCGCCGGCGCGGCGAGGCGCGGCGAGGTGCGCTCAGTAGTGCAGGATCGCGTCGATCAGCGCCACCGCCTGGTGGTTGCTGCGGCCGCCATCGTAGGCCGGGAAATCGTAGGCGCGCTCGTAACGCAGTTCGGGGCGGATCTCCAGATCCTGCGACACCCAATGGGTCATGCCGATGGTATGGCTGGAATAGCGCGTGGCGAAGCCGGTGCGCTGGCCGTCGTGGTCGTCGACGAACTCGTTGCGTATCGACAGCATGTCGGCGGAATCGAGCTGGATGTTGAGATAGTTGACGATGGCGTCGGCGCTGCTGCGCCCCAGCGGGAAATCCGGCGCGTCGCCCAGGGCATAGCCCGGCCGGCCGCTCGGTGCATGCGATTGCGACGGATCGGTGGCCAACGCCTGGTCGCGCACATAGAGGTGATAGGCCTCGGTGAGCATGTGCACCTGCGGCGAGAAGCGGTGTCCCCAGGTCAGCACGAATTCCTGCAGGTTGTTGTAGGTCTGCGCGGAATGGTTGTACGACTCCACGCAGGGATAGAACATGTCGTTGTTGCTCTTGGACACCCAACGCACACAGGCCTGTGCGCTCACCCGGCTGGTCGCATCCCACAGCGCCGAATCGTCGCCGCCATGCACGCCGAGCTGCAGCGTCCACTGGTCGTTGAGCTTGGTGGTGGTGAGGATACCCATGTTGGTATACGCATCGATCGTGTACAGGATCGAATGCGTCATCAGGTAGTTGTTGGGCGAGAACTGCGCCTCGATGTCCGGCAGCGAAAGATAGCGACCGGCGGTGATCAGCATGCCTTGCGCCACCGACGGGAGGTACAGGTCCACGTACGCGATCATCGGGTCGTTGCCGTAGATCTTGCCGTTGAGCGCGCTATTGGGATTGGGGTGATGCAGCAGTTGGTCGCTGGTGATCCCCTTCATCGTCGTGTAGTGGTAGTCGTAGCCATACAGGTCGTCGACGTGGAAGCCCCAATCCACATGATCGGTTTGCACCGTATCCGGCACGCGCTGCAGACGGATCAGAGCCTGATCGAACTCGCCGCGGTTGGGGCGCGTGGAATAGGACAGCGGATAATTGGTATGCGCCGAACTGCTGGCATTGAGCGACGGATTGATCCAGCCGTACAGCTCGATGCGGTTGCGCGTCATCCACTGCCCGGCGCGCGTGCATGCCAGCGCCTTCTCGACCGGATACTGCGCGTTCTCGTTGGGCACGCCGACCGGATAGTCCACCGCGCCGAGTTGCCATTCCGCGGAGGGGAAGGGCGGCGAGGAGAACGGCGACTGCATGCCGCGCCGCGCCGGTGCGGGCGCGTCCGGATCGGCTGGCTGGGCATCCTCGCGATACGCGTCCGCCAGCCGCGAGAGGAAGCCGTTGGAACAGTCGGCGCTGGCCGGCGCGGCGCGCTCCTGCAGCGGTGGCGGCACGGACGCGGAGACCGGCGCTGCGATTTCGACCGCAACGGCCTTGCCCGCACAGAGCAGCGCCAGGGACACGAACAAGGGAGTGAACTTCATGGACATCGCAAAACCGGCTCGCAGCGAGCCGTCCTCTTCGGTGGATGGAAAATGGGCGCAGTGGCGCGTGCGCCGCGCCTGATCGGCGCGCCGTCGCGCGATGCCGGCGACCCTGCGCAGGGCCGGCGGACAAGAAGGGATGACGCCGCCGAACGCGCGGCGCGGCGATCAACCCGACCGGAGCGGGAGGCCGGCGCGGTGACTGGGTTGCCGCATCTGCGTGGTGGAAACATCGTGCGTGGAGCGCAGTGCGCAGGCCATGCGATACGCGCTGCGCATGCCGCCGATGATGTCGATGGAGGCCAGGCGCAACCGCCGCAACGCGGTGCTCGGCGTGGTCGGCAACAGGAGCAAACATCCATTCATCGATTCCATCAAACCGCCCTCGGTGTCAGCGCGGAAAGTATAGGAATCGCCGAATATCTTCGTTGCAAACCCGCAAGGGATTTGAATAAATCCTGCGTAAATTCGCGGCGAGCGCGGCGTGGCGCGGTGGCCGTGTGGTCAGCAGTGAACCTGCAGCGCAGCGATGCATAGAGCCTCGGCATTGCTGCATCAGCTCAAGCAAGATGGCGCGACATCTTGCGTGTGGCGCCATCGTGGGCACTCCCCGTTGCAGGGAGCGCCCGCGGTGGAGGTCAGTGCAGCGGCACGCTCAGGGTGGACGGCGCCGACGCCGGCGAACTGAAGCTGACGCTGCCGCCGAAGCGGCTGGCCGAGGTGTAGCGCGGGTCGGTGGTGCCCACCACCAGCACCAGGCGGTTGCCGGCCGGGATCTCGGCAGCGGTCGCCTGCAGCGGCAGGTCGATCGTGGTCGCCACGCCCGGGGGCGCATTGCGCAGCGAGTACGGCGCATGGCTGAGCAGTTGCGCCACGCCGAGCCCGTTCATGCTGTAGAGGTAGGCGAACAGCGACACGTTGGCCTGGCTCGGGGTCACCGTCACCCGCAGCGACGGGCTGCCGGCCAGGCGCTTGGCGCTGCGGAGCACAGGCCCGCTCCACACCGCCGCGCCGTTGCGGTCCAGCAGCGGGATCGAGGTGCTGACCGGCTGGCCCAGGCCCTGCAGCAGGCCGCTGACCAGCAGCACGCCCGAATCGGCCAAGGTCGGTACGCCGGTGGCGATGCCCTTGCTCCAACCGGTACTGGTGCCAGTGGTCAGCGCACCGGTCGCGATCAGGCCGCTCGGGCGGGTCAGCGCGTACCTGGTCGCACCGGCCTGCACGCTGTTCCAGTCGGCGTAGCGCAGCCAGGTGCCATTGAGCGTGGCCAGCTGCACCGGCTGCTCGCTATCCACGCCGTTGGCCTGGCCCTTGAGGTAATGGTCGAACCAGCGCGTGGTCTCAGTGTAGATCTCGTTCGGCAGACCGAGTGCGCCCGGCAGTTCGGCGGTGGCGTGGTCGCCCTGGCTGAACATCAGGTGCTTGGGCACGCTCAGGCGGTTGTACAGATCGATGTACTGGTTCGGCGGGAACAGGCCGTCGTTGAACGCATTGGCCAGCAACACCGCCGTGCCGTTGCGGTTGAGCGCCTGCACTTCGTTGATCACGCCGCGCTCGCCGGCCTTGGGCAGGAAGCCCTGCACCGCGCCGTCGTAGTCGCCGCCCGCGACCCGCGCGCTGATCTGCGCCAGGTCCGGCCCGGGCCGGCCGGTGATCGCGCCGGAGGCGACCAGCAGACCGACGCTCTGTTGGCTGACCGTGGCGTTCGCATACAGCGAGGCCTGCAGGTCGGCCCAGCCGCTGAGCGCGGCGACCGCCTTGATCCGCGGATCGCGCGCGGCGGCGAGCAGGCTGGTGCCGGCGCCGTAGGAAATGCCGGATACGCCGATCGCCTTGGCATTGGCCGGCGTGTTGGCCAGCGCCCAGTCGATCACCGAACTGACGTCCTCCACCGTTGCAGCCCCGGCGATGTCGATCTGCCCGGCCGAATCCCAGAACCCGCGCGAGGTGTAGCTGACCACGACGTAGCCGTCGCTGGCCAGTTCGCTGGCGCGGCCCACGTATTCCAGATTGGGCAAGGACCAGCTGGCCGGCATCACCACCAGCGGGAACGGCCCGGGGCCTTGTCCCTGGGGCACCAGCACCAGCGCCCCGAGCTTGGTGCCGTCCCAACTGGCGATGGTCCGGTACTGGTTGCTGAAACCGCCGGCGAAGGCGGCGGTGGAGAACAACAGCATCGCGCACAGGGCGATGCAGCGGGACACGGACGTACGCATGTACTGCCTCCCAGAGGGCGCCGGACCGGAATGGCCCGGCTGCCAGAAACGGTTACGGATACGCCGACGTGGGGAATCGGGCGCCGCAACCATACCCGCGGGTACGGACAAGTTCACGCCGCAGTGCGGCACAGTATGGTCGGGTCGCGGCGCGCTTTGACCCCTCTCCCGCTGGGAGAGGAGCTGGGGCGAGGGTCCGGCGCGAAAGCGTCTCGCAGACGTCCCCTACCCAGGGGAAAAATGCTCGTAGCCGCGTCGTGGCGGTTGCCAGGGCTGGCCGTTCGCGGCGCGGACGACGATGCCGCCGCCGGCGACGATGCGGCCGATCGGCGTGGCTTCCTCGCCGATCGCCTGCAGCGCCTGCACGATGGCCGCGCGTTGCGCCGGGGCGGCGGTGAAGCACAGTTCGTAGTCGTCGCCGCCGCCCAACTGCCAGGCGTGCACTTGCGCGGCGCTCGCCTCTGCCGGCGCGGCCGCCGCCGGCAGCGCGGCGAGCCACAGTTCGGCGCCGACGCCGCTGCGCGCGCAGATGTGCTCCAGGTCGGCCAGCAGACCGTCGGAGATGTCCACGCAGGCATGCGCCAGCCCGCGCAGGCACAACCCGGCCTGCACCCGTGGCGACGGCCGCAGCAGGCGCTGGCGCAGGTGTTCGTGGATTGGATCGGCAGCAGCATGGGCCACGTCCAGGCGCCCGGCCTGCCATAGCGCCAGCGCCGCGGCAGCCTCGCCCGGACGCCCGCTGACCCAGATCTCGTCGCCCGGCTGCGCGCCGTCGCGGCGCAGCGCGGTGCCGGGCGCGACGCTGCCGATCGCGGTGACCGACAGCGACAGCGGCCCACGTGTGGTGTCGCCACCGGCCAGCACGATGCCGTGCGCATCGGCCAGCGCGAAGAAGCCGTCGGCGAAGGCGTCGATCCAGCCCGCATCCTCGTGCGGCAACGACAGCGACAGGGTGCACCAGCGCGGCTGCGCGCCCATCGCGGCGAGGTCGGACAGGTTCACCGCCAGGGTCTTCCAGCCTATGTCGGCGGCGCCGGTCTCGGCCGGGAAATGCACGCCGGCATTGAGCGTATCGGTGGTGATCGCCAGCTGCTCGCCCGGCGGCGGCTGCAGCAGCGCCGCATCGTCGCCGATGCCCAACGGCACGTCCGCGTGCGTCCCGATGCGGGCACGCAGGCGATCGATCAGATCGAATTCGGGCATTTGCAGGCCTGGAATTGGGAATCGGGAATGGTAAGAGCGAGGGCAACCGCCGCAGCATCGCCGGCCGCAGGGGATGTCCACCGCGGCGGTCGCTTTCAGCTGTCAGCTTTTGCCATTCCCCATTCCCAGCTTCAGCCCCCCGACTCCACCGTGCGCCACGCCAGCGCGGCGCGGTCGAGCACCCCGTTGACGTAGGTGTGGCCGTGTTCGGAGCCGAAACGTTTGGCGGTCTCGATGGCTTCGTTGATCACCACGCGGTACGGCACGTCGTGCCGGTGCAGCAGTTCGTAGGCGGCCAGGCGCAGCACCGCGCGTTCGATCGCGTCCACTTCCTCGACGGTGCGGTCCAGGTAGCCGACCAGCGCCGCGTCCAGCTCGGCGCGGTGCTTGAGCACGCCTTCGACCAGGTTCTCGAAGTAGACCAGGTCGGCGATCTCGTGCGCCTGCTCGTGCGCGAACTGCGCGATCACGTGCTGCGCGGTGCCGCCGGCGATCTGCCAGGCGTAGATCGCCTGCAGCGCACGCCGGCGCGCGCGCGAACGCAGCACCGGATCGACGCCGTCGCGGCGGACATGCTTGTGGCCGGCGGGCTTGTTCACGGCAGGCACTCCAAAAGATTGACCATCTCCAGCGCACTCAGCGCCGCTTCCTCGCCCTTGTTGCCGTGGCTGCCGCCGGCGCGCGCCTCGGCGTCCTCGACCCGCTCCACCGCCAGCACGCCGTTGAGCACCGGGATGCGGAAATCCAGCGACACCCGCAGCAGACCCTGGGCGCAGCCGTCGGCCACGTGTTCGTAGTGGCGCGTATCGCCGCGGATCACGCAGCCCAGCGCGATGATCGCCGCATGCCGGCCGGCGGCGGCCAGGCGCGCGGCGACCAGCGGCAGCTCCCAGGCGCCGGGCACGCGGATCACGTCCACCGCCTCGTCAGCGATGCCGTTGCCGGACAGGCTCGCGCGCGCACCGGCGACCAGCACGTCGGTGATGCGCGCGTTCCAAAGACTGGCGATGATCGCAAAACGGGCCGCGCCGGGAGCGCGGAGGTCGGCTTCGTAGTGGGTCATGGCGGTGGTGGGTTCAGGGGGTGGGAGAGTTTAACAGTGCCGCCGGGACCCGGGACTCGTAAAAGCCGAAAGGCCGGTAGCGAGGTACCACGCATGGCTCAGGCTTTTCGAGTCCCGAGTCCCGAGTCCGAAGTCCCGGACTCCAGGTCCCGAGTCCCGAGTCCCGGCTCCACATGCTCCACCACCTCCAGCCCGAACCCGGCCAGGCCGACCTGGCGGCGCGGCGTGCCCAGCACGCGCAGCTTGCCCAGGCCCAGGTCGGCCAGGATCTGGCTGCCGGCGCCGTTGCGCCGCCACTGCCCCACGTCCTTGCTGTTGGCGATCAGGTCCGGCTGCTTGCGCAGCCGCGCCAGCAGCGCCTGGCTGTCGCGCGGCGCCGACAGCACCACCATGACCCCGCTGTCGGCCGCGGCGATCGCGCGCAGCGCGTCGCTGGCGGCCACGCCGAAATCCTCGCGGCGCCAGTGCAGCAGGTCGGCCAGCGGATTTTCCACCTGCACCCGCACCAGGGTCGGCGTGTCCGCGTCCAGGGTGCCGCGGACAAGCGCGAAATGCAGGTCGTGGGCGATACGGTCGCGATAGGTGACCAGGGTGAAACCGCCGAACTCGGTCTCGATGGGGCGCTCGTCGATGCGCTCGACGGTGTGCTCGGTGGCCAGGCGGTAGGCGATCAGGTCGGCGATCGAGCCCATCTTCAGCCCGTGCAGGCGCGCGAATTCCTCCAGTTGCGGGCGCCGCGCCATGCTGCCGTCGGGATTGAGCACTTCCACCAGCACCCCGGCCGGCTCCAGCCCGGCCAGCAACGGCAGGTCGCCAGCCGCCTCGGTGTGGCCGGCGCGGGTCAGCACGCCGCCCGGCTGGGCGATCAGCGGGAAGATGTGGCCGGGCTGGCTCAGGTCGTGCGCCTTGGCGTCCGGCTTGACCGCGGTGCGCACGGTATGCGCGCGGTCGTAGGCGGAGATGCCGGTGGTGACGCCTTCGGCGGCCTCGATGCTGACGGTGAAGTTGGTGTGGAACTGCGCGGTGTTGTGCTGGACCATCGGCGCCAGCCCGAGCTGCGTGCAGCGCTCGCGGGTCAGCGACAGGCACACCAGGCCGCGTGCATGGGTGACCATGAAATTGATGTCCGAGGGCTTGACCAGCTCGGCGGCCATGATCAGGTCGCCCTCGTTCTCGCGGTCCTCGTCGTCGACGATGACCACCATGCGCCCGGCGCGGATTTCCTCCAGCAACTCGGGGACGGGGGCGAAATTCAGGCTAGGAGCGGTGGATGGCGACATGGCGGGACTCGCAGAAGGCGGAAGGCGCCGCGCGCCGCCGCGGACAGCGGCGACGGCACGGCAGACGACGGGCGCGACGGACTCAGTCCTGGCGGCCGTGCAGCAGGCGTTCGACGTAGCGCGCGACCAGGTCGATCTCCAGGTTCACCGCCGCGCCGAGCGCGGTGTGCGCGAACGCGGTGTGCGCCACCGTGTGCGGGATCAGCGCCACCTCGAAGCCGGCATCGTCCACTTCGTTGACGGTCAGGCTGACCCCGTCCACGCAGATCGAGCCTTTCTTGGCGATGTAGCGCAGCAGCGCCGGCGACGCGGCGAAACGCCAGCGTTGCGCGCGCGCGTCCTCATGGATCGACAGCACGCTGCCGAGGCCATCGACATGGCCGCTGACCAGATGCCCGCCGAGCCGGTCGGTCGGGTGCATCGCCCGCTCCAAGTTCACGACCGCGCCTTCGGCGAGCGCGCCGAGCGTGGTCAGGGACAAGGTTTCGGTGGACGCATCGGCCTGGAACGACGCCGCGTCGAAGGCGACGACGGTCAGGCACACGCCGTTGACCGCGATACTCTCGCCGCGCTGCACGTCGGCGAACGGCAGGCTGCCGGTGGCAAAGCTGAAGCGGATATCGCCGCCCTGCGGCTGGCGCGCGGCCAGGCGGCCGACGCCTTCGATGATTCCGGTGAACATAAACGTTTCTCGCAAGGATGGTGAGCGAAAAACGCCACAAGGCAAACAGGCGCGCGCACAGCCGCAAGGCTGCGCGAAAGCCGTCTTCTTTCATCCGGACTATACCGTCGGCTCCGGCGTCGGACCGGATCTGCTGACCTTGCGCAGCCGACTCCGCACCTGCGTGCCGGTTCCGACCACCCAAGCGCTCGCGGGCTCGTGCGCGAACGCACCTACCGCCGGTGGGGAATCGCACCCCGCCCTGAAGACGTTTGTGGTTGCCGGCGAACCGGCCTGCGCATTCTAACAGGGCGCGGCAGGACGCCCGTTGCCGCTGGCGCCCCGCCGATGGGACATAGCGTCGCGGCGAAGATGGCAACCTTGCACGCGGCAGGCGCTGGGCGCACAGCGCCGCGCCGTGGCTAGGCGGCGTCCGCCGGCAGCGGGCGCAGCAGCAGGCGCAGATCGTCGCCGACCTGGCGCGTCTCCAGCAATTGCAGCGGCACGCGCTGCGCCATGCTGTCGATGCCCAGCCCGGCCAGCAGCGGGCGCGCGGCGTCGCCGAGCAGCAATGGCGCCAGGTACAGCAGCAGTTCGTCGACCAGGCCGGCGCGCAGCAGCGCGCCACTCAGGGTCGCGCCGGCCTCGACCTGCACCTCGTTGATGCCGCGCACGGCCAGCAGGCGCAGCACCGCGTCCAGGTCGAAGCGGCCCGCCTGCAAGGCGACTGCGGCGAACTCGACCCCAGGCAGCGATGGCGGCGCCACGCCCGGCGCATGCAGGTACAGGGTCGGCGCTACGGCGTCGCGCACCTTGGCTTTCTGCAGCGTGCGCAGTTGCGCATCCAGCACCACGCGCAACGGCGGCACGACCTCGGCGGCGGCGTCCAGACGCACGCTCAGCGACGGATCGTCGGCCAGCACGGTGCCGGCGCCAGTCAGGATCGCCCCGGCGCGCGCGCGCCACTGCTGCACGTCCTGGCGCGCGGCCGCACCGGTGATCCATTTCGATTCGCCGCTGGCCAGCGCGGTGCGCCCGTCCAGGCTGGCGCCGAGCTTGACCCGCAGCCACGGCCGGCCGCGTTCCACCCGCGCCAGGAAGCCGCGATTCAGCGCGCGCGCCTGCGCTTCCATCAGCCCGGAGCGAACCTCGATGCCGGCCTCGCGCAGCAGCGCGAAACCGCCGCCGTTGACCTGCGGAAACGGATCGGCCATCGCCGCCACCACCCGCGTCACCCCGGCTTCGATCAACGCCAGTGCGCACGGCGGGGTGCGCCCGTAGTGCGCGCACGGTTCCAGGGTCACGTAGGCGCTGGCGCCGCGCGCGCGCGCGCCGGCGGCGCGCAGCGCGAACACCTCCGCATGCGGGCCGCCGGCGCGCTGGTGGAAGCCCTCGCCCACCACCTCGCCGTCGCGCACGATCACGCAGCCGACCATCGGGTTGGGACGCGTGGTGTAGGCGCCGCGCTCGGCCAGGCGCAGCGCCTGCGCCATGTACCGATGATCGTCGGCGGAGAAATCGCCAATGCGGTCAGCGCTCATGCCGTTCGCGCTCATGCGCTCTGCGCTGGTGCCGCCAGCGCGCCGGCGTCGATGCGCATCACCGTCACCTGCAGCGGCCCCAGCGGCAGCTGCACATGCGGCTCCCAGCCCAGGCCTTCGTAGTACGGCACCAGCCGCGGTTCGCAATACAGATACAGATACCCCACCTGCAGCCGCGCCGCGGCCTGCATGCAATGCGCGACCAGCTGCGCGCCGACGCCGCCGCTGCGCGCGTGCGGGCGCACGTACAGCGTCGCCAGCCACGGCGAGAACTGGCGGATGCGCGCATCGTCGTTCTGCAGCAGGCTGACCGAACCGAGCCAGTCGTCGCCATCGAGCGCGATCCAGCTGGTCGGGATGCGGCTGTCGCAGCGGTGGCTGCGCAGGTCGGTCTCGGCCTCGACCACGTCCCACTTCGGCAGCAACGCGCCAAAGGCCTGCAGGTGTTCGTGCGCCAACGCCGTAATGTGCTGCGGCGCCTCGGCCAGGCAGACGATGCGCATGCCGCCTTCCTTCAGCGCTTGCCGGACTTGTCGCCCGGCTTGTCGGCGCGGACCAAGTCCAGCAGCGGCAACTGCTCGCTACCCACCGGCAGCTCGCGCTCGAGCTTCTCGATCTCCTCGCGGAAATCGGCTACGTCCTGGAAACTGCGGTACACCGAGGCGAAACGCACGTAGCCGACATGGTCGAGCTTGCGCAGCTCGGCCATCACGTATTCGCCGACGCGGATCGACGGCAATTCACGCTCGCCGGACATGCGCAGCTGGTGCACCACCGCACGCACCGCGGCCTCGATCTGCTCCTCGGCCACCGGCCGCTTCTGCAGCGCGCGATCGAAGCTGGTGCGCAGCTTGCGCGCATCGAAGGCCTCGCGCCCGCCGTCGCTCTTGATCACCGTCGGCAGTTTCAGCTCGATCGTCTCCAGCGTGCTGAACCGCTCGCCGCACGCCTCGCACTCGCGGCGGCGACGGATCGTCGCGCCGTCCTCGGACACCCGCGAATCGATCACCCGGGTGTCGGTGTGCTGGCAGAAGGGGCAGTGCATCAGGGACGCCGGGACCCGGGACCCGGGACTCGGGACTCGGGGAAACGCGCAATCCATCGACCGGCCGGCATGACGGCCATGCAGGCAGGCGTGGGAGCCGGTGCTATGCCGAGTCCCGAGTCCCGAGTCCCGAGTCCCGACAACTCAGCCATACACAGGATACTTCCTGCACTGCGCGGTCACCGCGTCGCGGACGCGGGCGATCACCGCGCCGTCGGCCGGGGCGTCGAGCACGTCGGCGATCCAGTTGGCCAGGTCGATGCTGTCCTGCTCCAGGTAGCCGCGGGTAGTGATGGCCGGGGTGCCAAGGCGCAGGCCCGAGGTCACGAACGGCGAGCGCGGGTCGTTGGGCACCGCGTTCTTGTTGACGGTGATGTGAGCCTTGCCCAGCGCGGCTTCCGCGTCCTTGCCGGACACGTCCTTGCCGATCATGTCCACCAGCATCAGGTGGTTCTCGGTGCCGCCGGAGACGATCTTGTAGCCGCGCGCGATCAGCGTGTTGGCCATCGCCTGCGCGTTCTTCACCACCTGCTGCTGGTAGGTCTTGAACTCCGGCTCCAGCGCTTCCTTGAACGCCACCGCCTTGGCCGCGATCACGTGCATCAGCGGACCGCCCTGGATGCCCGGGAACACGATCGACTGCAGCTTCTTGACCAGCTCCTCGCTCGCGCCCTTGGCCAGGATGATGCCGCCGCGCGGGCCGCGCAGGGTCTTGTGGGTGGTCGAGGTGACCACGTGCGCATGCTCCAGCGGGCTCGGATACACGCCGGCGGCGACCAGGCCGGCCACGTGCGCCATATCCACGAACAGCACCGCGCCGACCTGGTCGGCGATGGCGCGAAAGCGCGCCCAGTCGATCTTCTGCGAATACGCGGAGAAGCCGGCCACGATCATCTTCGGCGTGTGCTCCAGCGCCAACCGCTCGACTTCGTCGTAATCGATCAGGCCCTGCTCATCGACGCCGTACTGCACCGCGTTGAACAGCTTGCCGGAAACGTTGACCTTGGCGCCGTGGGTCAGGTGGCCGCCGTGGGCCAGCGACATGCCCAGGATGGTGTCGCCGGGCTGCAGCAGCGCCAGGTACACCGCCTGGTTGGCCTGCGAGCCCGAATGCGGCTGCACGTTCGCGTAGTCGGCGCCGAACAGCTGCTTGACCCGGTCGATCGCCAGCTGCTCGGCGATGTCGACGAATTCGCAGCCGCCGTAGTAGCGCTTGCCCGGGTAACCCTCGGCGTACTTATTGGTCAGCTGGCTGCCCTGGGCTTCCATCACCAGCGGGCTGCAGTAGTTCTCGCTGGCGATCAGTTCGACATGGTCTTCCTGGCGGCCGGCTTCGGCAGCGATGGCCTGGGCCAGTTCGGGATCGTAGGTTTCGATGCGGGCGGCACGCGGGAACATCGGGTCTCCGGGGGCATGAACACAAGGCGGGCGCATAGTTTAGAGCTTGTTGCACCTTTTGCGGCGAGATCCATTGGCTGTCCGCGGGGCGGAGGCGGCCAACTCGCAAGGAACCAGGCGATGGCGCAGCGGGATCACGCTGTGCACCCGGTCTCAGAACGTGTGTCCGTTGTTCCATGCCCAGAGATGATGGGTGAAGAGACCGCCATAGACCGACAACCCCTGCCCCCCTCGCAGGCCGGAGTCGGAAGGAGGGCCCGCGCCGGCAGGCGCGAGAGGCCTGCCGCCAACGCCGGCGCAGCCGCAGGCCAGCGCCCGCGACTGCGCCGTGCGTTACAGCGAGAACGATCCGCCCAGGGTCACCATGAGCGTGCGGTCCTGGAGCGGTTGCCAGGCCGCCGCCGCGGCCGTGGTGTCCAGCGCCGTGGTCGCCGCGTACATCAGCGCCTTGCGGTTGCCCAGGTTGAACACGTTGACCTTCAGGTACGGCTTCTTCAGGCCGCCGAAGTCCTGGAAGTTGTAGCCGCCGTTGAGGTTAACGGTGGCGAAGCCACCCGCGTCCGAGCCGCCGTCGTTGAGGAATGTGCCCCATATCCTGCTTTGCGCGTTGACGCTCAGGCTGGCCCACAGCGCACGGCCGGTGACGTTGAGCGCGACATAGCCCACGTTCTTCGGTGCATTGACCAGGGTCTTGCCGTCGGTCGCGTAGAGCGTGCCGCCGAGCGCGACATCGCGCTTCATCTCGCTCTTGTTGTACGCGTAGGAGGCATACAGCGACCAGAGGTCGTCGACCTTGTAGCTCAACTCGGTGTTGACGCCACGCATCTGCACGCTGCCCAACTGGTAGTAGACCGGCGCGCGGGTCACCGGATCGGCGCCGCTGAATTGCTTGTGCGCGAAGTTGGTCGCATACAGATCCAGCACCGTGCTCAGCTTGTCGCCGTAGTAGCGCCAGCCCAGGTCGGCGGTCAGCGACTGCTCGGGTGCGGCATCGCGGATCGACGGCTGCGAACCGATGGCATCGGCGTAGGCAGCGTTCCAGAAGTCGTACAGCACCGAGGTGTTGATCGGTGCGCGGTAAGCCTTGCCGACGCCGAGGAAGAACTGGTTCTGCTCGTCAAGCTGGAACTTGACGCCCGCCGTCGGGGTGAACTTCTTGTAGGTACCGGCGCCGGAGGCGTACAGCGTGCTGTTGTCCGGCGTGGTCAGGTCGATGCCCCGGTCCGCGCCCGGCCAGGTCGCATACCAGCCCTTGCGCCGCACCCAGGTGTAGGCGCCGCCAACGGTCAGCATCCACTGATCGTTTGGCGTCCAGGTATTGGTGGCGAAAACGCGGTAGGTGGGCGTGGTCGAGTAGAGGCGATAGGCAACCTGCGGGCTGCCGTTGGGGTTTTTGTAGTAGTAGCGGCTGTCATGGCCCCAGACGTCGGCGGGGTTGCCCTGCGGGTCGGCCGGCAGGAAGACGTTGGCGCTCTGCTCGCGCGGGCGCTCGGCCAGCGCGCCGTACTCCAGACTGTCGTTCATGCCGAAGTCCTGCTTGAACTTGACATGGAGGCCCGGCCGGAAGGTGTCGAAGGTGTAGAACACATAGGTCTTGGCGTAGCCGTAGCCACCACCGCCGTAGCCGTAGACGAAGTACGGCACGACCGACAGGTGCAGGCTGTCGCTCAGGGTGAACTCGCCGTCCAGGCTGGCGGTCCAGCTGCGGAACGGGTTGACCCGCGTGCCGACCCAGTCGCTGGGATTGTCCGATTTGTAGGCCGCGACATAGCCGAAGTCGTAGCCGTTGGCCGCGATCTGCGCCTTGGTCAGGTTGCGGTAGTTGTTCGTGACCTTGCGGTTGTACTGCACCGAACCGGTGATCGCATCGCCCTCGTCCAGCGTCCACTCCGACTTGGCGTCGATCTTGGTCACTGTGGACTGGCCGTCGCCGCGCCACTGGTCGGCCTGGTTGTTCGAATAGGAGACCCACGAACGCACCGGGCCGGTGTCGCCGGTGTTGTAGCGCAGGAAGGTGCGCGTGTAGCGGTTGCTGCCGAAGCTCTGGCGCAGGTCCAGGCCGGCCTCTGCGGTCGGGTCGACGGTCACCCAGGCGATGTTGCCGCCGGCTGCGCCGATCACCGGCGAGGTCACGCCGGGATAGCCCTGCTCGACGGTGATGTCGCCCATGTTCTCGGTGTCGCCGTACTCGGTGGCGTAGATCGTGTAGTCGCCCGAGTCGTTGATCGGCACGCCGTTGACGGTCACCCCGACCTCGTCGGCGGGGAAGCCGCGCACGGTGAAGTTGCCGTCGTTCAGGCCGCTCACGTCGTTGCTGGCCGAGAGCGCGCCGGGGATGCTGGACAGCATCTGAGTAAAGTTGGCGCCGGGCGCAGCCTTGAGGATGGCTTCGCGGCCGATGGTGGACACCGCCTTGGGCGCGTACTGCACCTGCATGTTGCCGCCGCCCAGCGACAGCGAGTTGCCCGTCACGTTGACCGCGTCAAGCTGGCGCGCACGCTGGGTGGCGTTGGAGTTGGTGGTATTGGAGGTCGTGGTGACGCTGGTGCGCTGACCGGCGTCGGTGCCGGCGGCGTCCTGGGCGAAGCCGGCGCCGACGGTCGCGTACAACGCGGTCGTCACGGCAAGGGAAAGCAAGGCTTTGTTCATGGGGGAGGTTACCTGTGTGGGGGAGCTATCGAACCGATACATCGCCGCGTCGGCGCGCGCAGGCGTCGACCAACGTCCGGGCCACGTCCCTGGCCCGACCGCTTCCAACTCCGAGAATCAGGGCGCCGGCCGCGCCGATCGCGCTCGGCCGGGGCGGGGTGAGCCGGCGCACCCTGCGCACCTCGGCTTGAACGCGACGAAATCGCGCGCCAGCGGCCACTGCAGACGCGCCTGCGAGCTGCCGAAGCGCGCGAAGCTGCTGAAGAACGGGTCGTGCCCCGAGGCGGCCGCATTGCCCCGCACGACGTTGCGCATCGACAGCGCATCGACCGTGGCGGGAAAGAACGCCGCATCGCGCGCGGCCAGGCCGCGCGCAGGTACCGCGTCGTCGCCGCATGGCGGCGGCAGCAGCTGCTGGGTGTCGCGGGCGATGCAGCCCCGATCCTCATCGGCACCGCGCAGGAAATCCTCGGCGTAGTTGCTGCCGCCCAGGTGCTTGTGCAAATCCGCGCCCTTGGGCATGGCCAGCAGGAAGGCGCGCCGTTGCGGGCCGTTGCCCACCACACTGTGCATCAGCGCGGCAGCCTCGCGCGCGGCGGCCGCGCTACCGCGATCGGCCGCCCAGGCCTGGCCGATCAGCGACACGCAGGCGATCGCACCCCAGATTGCTCGACGTCCTACCACCTGCATCATTCCCCTTGCTAAAACCTAGTGCGAGATCCCCCGCCCCGCTACGCGCTACAGCGCGTAGCGCAGCACGAACAGCGCCGCGATCAGGCAGGTCGCCACGGACAGCGCGCCCTTGTCCATGCCGGCCGCACCCAGGATGTCCGGGCGACGAAGACGAAATAGGCCATCGGTCGCGCGCCCGACGCGCCAAGTGGCCTGTCACTCACCGCTGCAGAGCAGCATAGATTTCTCACGCGGAACTTACAGACTCGCAAGTCGTTGCAAGTCACGCTTCTGTCAGTTGGACGACTTTTCAGTACAGCGAGGACCCGTCCCGTGTCTCATGACAGGCGCAGGATCCCTCCTT
Organism: Xanthomonas translucens pv. undulosa; assembly: GCF_017301775.1. NCBI lineage: Bacteria > Pseudomonadati > Pseudomonadota > Gammaproteobacteria > Lysobacterales > Lysobacteraceae > Xanthomonas > Xanthomonas translucens. The sequence goes on along the minus strand of NZ_CP063993.1, from coordinate 3,184,975 downwards.
GGGACAGCAGCACGAACGCCATGCCTTAGCGGTTGCCCGCTTCCAGCTCGGCGCGCACCGGCGCGCCCGGATCGCGCCCTGCCGCAGGCTCGGCTCAGCGGGCGCCGAGTCCGCGATCGCGGCAACCCGCGCTGCCAGCTCGCGCAACCGCCAGGCCGGGGGAGCGCGCACTCCCCCGTCGGCGCGGATCAGATGAAACGACGCGATTGCTCTCGCGTACGCGGCGCTTTTGTGCCAGCCGAGCACTGGAGCGCAAGATGAACGTGAAGAACAGACGCATGGGTCGTCAGCCGTGCGCAAGATGGTGTGGGGTGGTGACAAGCCGACAGCGGCGCCTCCATGCCTGTCGGCCCCCGTCCGGAAGCCGCGTGGAGCGAGCCGATCCCTTTACATGTGGGACTGAACATCTCGGCGCGCCACAGGCCGTTCCGCAGCGTCTCAGCAGCGTCTCAAAGGACACACCGCATCCAGGCCCGGCCCGGCGCAGGGCCGAGGGCGAACAAAACGCAGACGGCCTCCCGGAGGAGGCCGTCTGGCGGTGCCGCGACCGGGATCAACGGCCGTTGAGCACCAGGTCGGCGATGATGCCGCTGGCGATGGCGACCATCAGCAGGTTGCCGCGATCGTCGCGCACCCAGCGGTAGCCGTACGGCGGGCGCCGCACCTGGTAGCGGTCGTAGTCGTAGACCACGTAGTCGGGACCGTAGTAACGCTGGCCGCGCGCCCACGGCGGCGGACCCGGGCGGTAGTAGACGACGTCCGGACGGCTGCGATAGCCGTCGCGATAGCCCTGGCTGTAGTAGCGGCGATCGTCGTGGCGTTCGCGCTCACGCCAGTAGCGGTCGCGGTCGCGCTCGCGCCAGTCGGGGCCAGGACCACGGTCGCGCCAGTCGCGATCCGGACCCGGGCCGCGATCGCCGTAGTAGCCGCCGCGGTGGTCGCCGTCCCAAGCGAACGCAGGAGGCGCCATGAAACCCAGCGCCAGCAGGGACGAAAGGGCAAGGGTGGCAATGCGTTTGATGTTCATGGCGGCTCCGTCACTTTGGGTGTCACGACTGCATTAATGCGCTTGCCATCTGAACCGCTTCCTGCTGGAACCGGTTACCTATTCAGCTTTCCCGAAACGGGTAAGCGCGCATTCGGTTTCGGCGCTTTTTCCGCTGTCCACAGGGGCCGGGACTCGGGACCCGGCACAGCACCGGCTCCCGCGCCTGCCTGCATGGCCGTCATGCTGGCAGGTCGATGGATTGCGCTTTTGCCCGAGTCCCGAGTCCCGGGTCCCGACCTCCGCTCAGCGGCGCTGAACCGGTGCGGCAACCTCGGCCGACTGCGCATGCAGTTGCAGCAGCGCGGCCCGCGCCAGTTCGTCGGCAGGCAGGTACACCACCAGCCGATTGCCGTTGCGCGGCGCCGACCACCAGTTGACCTGCTGCAGCTGCAGTTCGCCCGCCTGCGGGTGGTGGAAGCGCTTGCGCTGGTTTTCCACCCCACGCACCTCGCGCCGCTGCTGCCACAGGCCATCGAATTCGGGCGAGGCGGCGCGGTAGCGCGCCAGCAGGCGCTCCCAGGCCGGTTCGCCCAGGTGCTCGCCCATCGCCGCGCGCAACAGCGCCACCATGTGCTGCAACACGTTGTCCCGATCGGCCAGGCGCGCGCGCCAGTGCGGGTTGGTGAACGCCTGGTAGACGCAGTTGCGGTCGGCGTCCGGCAGCTCTGCCAGGGTCACCCCCATCAGCCGCTCGAAGGCCGCATTGGCGCCGAGGATGTCGAAGCGCGGACTCTGCAGCATCGCCGGCCAGGGGCCGAGCTGATCGAGCAGCATGCGCCCGGTGTCGGTCAAACGCTCGCACGACGGCGGCAGCTGCGGTGCCGCATCGCCCAATCCCGCCAGCGCCAGCACGTGGCCGATTTCCACCTCCGAGCACTGCAGGGCGCCGGCGATGGCGGTCAGCACGCGCGCGGAGGCACGCACCGGCCGCCCCTGTTCGAGCCAGGTGTACCAGGTGACGCCGACGTCGGCGAGCGCGGCCACCTCCTCGCGGCGCAGGCCCGGCGTGCGCCGCCTGCCGGCACGCGGCAGGCCCAGCCGCGCCGGATCCAGGCTCTCGCGGCGCGCGCGCAGGAAGGCGCCAAGCGCACGCGCACGCTCGATTGCCAGCGCAGGACCGTGCGTGGCACCGGCGCCGCTGCCCGCCGCGTCGGTCATGGGATCTGCCCGATCACCCGTCATTTGCGCTTCTCCCTGCTCCGCAGCGATCCCAGCCACAGGCAGGAAGCGCCGATACCAGGATAAATAACTACTTTTACCAGTTTAGGCGATTCGCATACTGCGCTCCATGACCACCTCCTCCGCTCCCGCCGCCACGCCCCATCCGCTCGACCGCCTCGACCGGCAGCCGCCGGCGTGCGCCTGCCCCGACGCCTCGCCGCCGACGCTGGGCGCCTGGGGCCTGGCGATCCTGCTGCTCGGGCAGATGCTGCCGCTGATCGATTTTTCCATCATCAACGTCGCCCTGGGCTCCATCGCCCACACGCTGCACGCCTCGGCGACGGCGCTGGAACTGATCGTGGCGGTGTACGGCGTGGCCTTCGCGGTGGGCCTGGCCGCGGGCGGGCGGCTGGGCGACAACCTGGGCCGGCGCCGGGTGTTCGCCGCCGGCGTGCTGCTGTTCGCGGTGGCCTCGCTGCTGTGCGGGCTGGCCGGATCGGTGGCCGCCCTGCTGGCCGGGCGCGTGCTGCAGGGCCTGGGCGCGGCGCTGGCGGTGCCGCAGATCCTCGCTACCATCCACGTCAGCCTGCGCGGCGCGGCGCATGCGCGGGCGCTCGCACTGTACGGCTCGCTGGGCGGGATCGCCTTCGTCATCGGCCAGGTGCTGGGCGGCAGCCTGGTCACTGCCGACATCGCCGGCTCCGGCTGGCGCGCCATCTTCCTGATCAACCTGCCGTTGTGCGTGCTGGCGCTAGCGGGCCTGCGCGCGGTGCCGGAGACGCGCGCGGCGCGGCGGATGCCGCCCGACCTGGCCGGCGCCGGCTTGCTGGGGCTGTTCCTGGCCTGCCTGCTGCTGCCGCTGGCGCTCGGCCCCACGCTGCATTGGTCGGCGCCGTGCCTGGCGGTGCTGGCCGCCACCGTGCCCTTGCTGGCGGCACTGGCGCGCACCGAAGCCTGGCAGGAACGCCGCGGCCGCGTGCCGCTGCTGCCGCCGGCGCTACTGCGCCTGCCCAGCGTGCGCTTCGCGCTGCTGCTGGGTGGGGTGTTCTTCGCCTGCTGGAGCGGCTTCATGTTCGTGCTCGCGCTGACCCTGCAGTCGGGCGCCGGGCTGTCGCCGCTGCAGTCGGGCAATGCCTTCATCGTGCTCGGCGCGGCCTACTTCTGTTCGGCGTTGCTCAGCGCGCGCGGGGTGGCCCGGTTCGGGCTGCTGCCGACGCTACTGCTGGGCTGCACGGTGCAGATGCTGGGCCTGCTCGCACTGGCGTGGACCCTGCACGCGGTGTGGCCGCATCCCGGATGGCGCGCACTGGCGACGGCGACGGCGCTGATCGGTGCCGGACAGGCGTGGATCGTGGCCTGCTTCTACCGCATCGGCCTGTCGCAGGTAGCGACCGAGCATGCGGGTGCGGGCAGCGCCATGCTCTCCACCGTCCTGCAGGCGGCGATGGGCCTGGGCCCGGCGGCGCTGGGCGCGGTCTACGCGCATGCGCGCCGCGGCGGCAGCCTGGCGGCGATGCAGGCGGCGCTGGGCAGCGAGTGGCTGGCGATGCTGTTGCTGGTGGCATGCACGCTGATGTACCGGCAGCGCCAGCGCCGCCTGGTGCGCGCCGCGGCGACCTGAACCCGAGCTCCGGGCACCGCGTCGGTACGCGGCGCATGCCGGCCGGCCGCCGACGTGCCAACGCCGGTGCCGCTATAATCATGGTCATCCATTTCGCGCCTTCCGGCCCCGGCCGGCGGGCGTCCTGCGCCTTCCGGAGACCCCATGTCGCAATACATCTACACCATGAACGGCGTCAGCAAGACGGTGCCGCCGAAGCGCCAGATCATCAAGGACATCTCGCTGTCGTTCTTCCCCGGCGCCAAGATCGGCCTGCTCGGCCTCAACGGCGCCGGCAAGTCCACGGTGCTGAAGATCATGGCCGGCGTGGACACCGATTTCAGCGGCGAAGCGCGCCCGCAGCCGGGCATCAAGGTCGGCTACCTGGCGCAGGAGCCGGAGCTGGACCCGGCCAAGACCGTGCGCGAAGCGGTCGAGGAAGGCGTCGGCGAGGTGCTGCAGGCGCAGGCCGCGCTGGACAGGATCTACGAGGCCTATGCCGAGGAAGGCGCCGACTTCGACAAGCTCGCCGCCGAGCAGCAACGGCTGGAGGCGATCCTGGCCGCCGGCGATGCGCACCTGCTGGAACAGCAGCTGGAAGTGGCCGCCGACGCGCTGCGCCTGCCGCCGTGGGACGCGGTGATCGGCCCGCTGTCGGGCGGCGAAAAGCGCCGCGTGGCGCTGTGCCGGCTGCTGCTGCAGAAGCCGGACATGCTGCTGCTCGACGAACCGACCAACCACCTGGACGCTGAGTCCGTCGAATGGCTGGAGCAGTTCCTGGCGCGCTACGCCGGCACCGTGGTGGCGGTGACCCACGATCGCTACTTCCTCGACAACGCCGCCGAGTGGATCCTGGAACTGGACCGCGGCCGCGGCATTCCGTGGAAGGGCAACTACACCGACTGGCTGATGCAGAAGGAAGAGCGCCTGAAGCAGGAAGACAACCAGGAGAAGTCGCGGCAGAAGGCGATCCAGAAGGAACTGGAGTGGTCGCGGCAGAACGCCAAGGGCGGCCGCACCAAGGGCAAGGCGCGTCTGGCACGCCTGGAAGAACTGCAGTCGGTCGATTACCAGCGCCGTAACGAGACCAACGAGATCTTCATTCCGCCGGGCGAGCGCCTGGGCAATGCGGTGCTCGAGTTCAAGCACGTCACCAAGAAGTTCGGCGAGCGCCTGCTGATCGACGACCTCAGCTTCCTGGTGCCGTCCGGCGCCATCGTCGGCATCATCGGCCCCAACGGCGCCGGCAAGTCGACGCTGTTCAAGATGATCATCGGCAAGGAGACGCCGGACTCGGGCGAGATCGTGCTCGGGCCGACGGTGAAGCTGGCCTACGTGGACCAGAGTCGCGACAAGCTGGAAGGCAACCACAACGTGTTCCAGGAAGTGTCCGGCGGCCTGGACATCCTCAACATCAACGGCGTGGAGATCCAGTCGCGCGCCTACCTGGGCCGCTTCAACTTCAAGGGCCAGGACCAGCAGAAGCTGGTCGGCAGCCTGTCCGGCGGCGAACGCGGCCGCCTGCACATGGCCAAGACCCTGCTGCAGGGCGGCAACGTACTGCTGCTCGACGAACCGTCCAACGACCTGGACATCGAAACGCTGCGCGCGCTGGAAGACGCGCTGCTGGAGTTCCCCGGCAACACCTTCGTGATTTCGCACGATCGCTGGTTCCTGGATCGCATCGCGACCCATATCCTGGCGTTCGAAGGCGACTCGCACGTGGAGTTCTTCCAGGGCAACTACCGCGAGTACGAGATCGACAAGCGGCGGCGCATGGGCGACGACGCCGGCCCGAAGCGGCTGCGTTTCAAGGCGCTCAAGTAAGCGAGCGCGACGCAAGCGCACGTATTGCCACGGCCCGCGCACAGCGGGCCGTGTGCATTTCGGCGCTCGGATTCTCTCGGCCGCCTGGACCTGTAGGAGCGGCTTCAGCCGCGACCGGGCGTTACCGGTAACGCCCGGTCGCGGCTGAAGCCGCTCCTACAGGGAGAGGCGTCCGACCAAAGCCCTACAGCTCGTAGGACAGCACGTCCTCGAAGCCGAACTTGCCGAAGTCGCGGATCCGCGACGGGTATAGCCGGCCGATCAGGTGGTCGTGCTCGTGCTGCACCACCCGCGCATGGAAGCCTTCGGCCTCGCACACCACCGCGGTGCCGTCCGGGTCCAGGCCGCGATAGCGGATCTGCCGGTAGCGCGGAATCACCGCGCGCAGCCCGGGAATGGACAGGCAGCCTTCCCAGCCGTCCTCCAGTTCATCGGACAGCGGCTCGATCTGCACGTTGGCCAGCGCGGTGCGCGGCACCGGTGGCGCGTCGGGATAGCGCGCATTGCTGTCGAAGCCGAACACCATCAGCTGCAGGTCCACCGCGATCTGCGGCGCGGCCAGGCCGACGCCGCGCGCGGCGTCCATGGTCTCGAACATGTCGGCGACCAAGGCGTGCAGCTCCGCGCTGCCGAACGTATCGACCGGCTGCGCGAGGCGCAGCAGGCGCTGGTCGCCCATGCGGATGATGTCGCGGATCATGCCTTGCTCCTGTGCCCGAGTGCCGCACCGATTATCCGCCGATTGGCGCGCGCTTGCAGTCTGGTCGTCTCAGCGTCACCGACGGTGGTTCCGGCTGCGGATGGGGTCGGGGCTGAAGCCCCTCCTACAGGGCGCCCAACCGGCCATGCACAAGTCCTTTGCAGCAGCGGTTGCCGGTGGTGTCGGCCACCAAGGTGGCGGCCTTTCCTGGCCGGCGTGCTTGGTGCCTCATCGAGCGGGACTGGAGGCCGGCGCCGCGCGCCGCTGCGAAATCCATCTGCAAAGGCACTTTTGCAACCACCGTCGTCGCATCAAGCATATGACGCGACGCGCTTTTTCGTGGCGATGCTGTAGAACAACCACCTGGACTCCGCCGCGCGGACGCAATGCACAACGATCGCCCTGGATCCGCTTCCTTCTCGCCCAGCCGGCGAGATCTGCTGCGCCTGGCCCTGCTGGCCCCAGCCGCGCTCGCAGTGGGCATGTTGCCGGGCTGTGCGAAGCCGCCGCGGTTCGACGGCAGCTTCATCCAGCCGTGGCGCAGCCACCTGGACCTGAGTGCGCAGGACTGGCAACAGCACATGGCGCTCGCCCAGCGCCTGGGCTGCCGGCAGATCGTGGTGCAGTGGGCCGGGCTGTACGGCGGCGGCGGCGATGCGGACTGGACCCTGCCGGACAGCACGCTGCAGCTGATCTTCTCCACCGCCGCTGCCGCCGGCCTGCAGGTGCGGGTCGGCCTGCCGTATCACAGCGGTTGGTGGAAGGCGCTGCAGGCGCCGGACCCGGCCACGCTGGATGCGTTCCTGGCGCTGACCCTGGACAACGCCCGCGCCTATCTGCAAACCGCACCATGGAGCAGGCAGGCCAACTTCGACGGCTGGTACCTGCCGTACGAACTGGAGCAGTTCCACTGGGCGCAGGACGTGCGGCAGCAGCGCCTGTGCGGCTGGCTGGCCGGGCTGTGCGCTGCGGCCAGCGCCGGCACCGACAAGGTCACCGCGATCTCCACGTATTTCAGCCGGCTGCAGACCAGCGGTGCGCTGCCACAGCTGTGGAACCGCATCCTCGACCAGGTGCCGCTGCGGCCGATGGTGCAGGACGGCGTCGGCGTGGCCGGGCTGGACAACCTGGACGGGGTGGATCCGCTGCTGGCAGCGCTGCGCGCGCGCCAGGTCGCCTTCGACGTGGTGGTCGAACTGTTCGAGGAATTGCCCAGCTCGGCCGCCGACGGCAGCCACTTCCAGGCGCAGACCGCCGACGCCGCACGCATCCAGCAGCAGCTGGCGTGGGCGCAGCGCAGCGGCGCCGCCGGCATCTTTGCGTTCGCGCTGGATCCTTGGCTGTCGCAGGACTCGCCGCGCGCGCAGGCGCTGCGCCGGCAGTGGCGCATCGGGCGCCAATAGCCCGCCCGGCGCGCGCCTACAGGGCCCGGCCGATGATGTCACGCAGGATCTCGCTGGTGCCGCCGAAGATGCGCAGCGCGCGCGTCGGCCCAGGCGCGGCCGATGCCGTATTCGCTGCTTTAGCCGTAACCGCCGTGCAACTGCAGCAGCGCGTCCAGCACCTGGCCCTGGATCTCGGCGGCCAGCGCCTGTTGCCATTGCCCCAGCCGCGCGCGCATCGGCGCCGAATGGCGCAGGCCGCAGGTATGCGCCTGCTCGATCCGCGATTTGTCCGGCACCACCACCAGCAGGTGCACACCCTGCGCCTGCAGTTGCCGCGCCCAATGCCGCATCAAGCGCACGCGCTGAGCGAACACCGCCTCGCCCGCCCCAGCCGGCGGACGCAGGCCATCGCGGTAGAACAACCAGCCCGGGCAGCCCAGCGCGACCTGCGGCCCCGTATCGCCGAGCAGCCGATAGCGCAACGCCGCATCGATGGCGCGGCCGGCCGCGCCAGCGCGCCGGCGCCAGCGCCGCCGCCGGCAGCTGCGCGCGGCCCAGCAGCCAGCCGCCGCATGCCAGGCCGGCCAGCAGCAGCGCCACCAGCACCGCGGCCATGGGCAGGTGCGCACGCGCCGGCGCAGCCGGCGGCAGGGGCGCAGGCGCGCCGGGACGTGCAGGCATCGGCTACTGTCCCACGGCCTTGTGCAGGCGCGCCTGCCACTGCGGCGCGCTCATGATCGAGGCGTTGTCCCATTGCCCACGCGCCTCCGGGCCCTGCCCATAGGACGGCTCGAACATCTGCCACACCAGCACCTGCGGCCTGGCCTTGTGGAACTCGGGCGATTCCAGATATTCCAGCAGCATCGCCCAGGGACCGACGTTGCCGGGCTTCCAGTTCACCGAGACTGGGCGATCGAGCAGGTTGGACAGTTTCTGCGGGAAGCCGAAGTACGGCTGCACCATGCTATGCCCGGTGACATGCAGCGGCGCCGGCGCGTCGTCCAGCAGCGCTTACTGCTCGGACTGGCAGCGCACGGTGAAGGTGTCGCGGCCGATCGTCTTGCGCTGCGCATCGGTCAGGAACAGTTCGGCCAGATCGCCGAAGCGGCGCTCGGTGATCTTGCTGCCCAGGGCCATGCCGGTGCCGTCCTGGCCGCGCAGCCGCGGCACCCGCTGGCGGAACTGGGCGGCCACCGCCACCGCCACCGCGTCGGCCACCGGCTGGGTCCAGTGCTGGTCGCTGCGGTAGAACACCGCCTGCCCGCCCTGCCTGACCTGGCGCAGCACCTGCAGCGCATCCACCGCCGGCACCTGCGCCTTGCCCAGGCCATCGTGGATCAGCGCATAGCGCCCGCGCACCGCATCGCTCATGCGCTTGCCGTCGGGCAGCTTGTCCTCGTAGAACAGGGCCTTGTCCGGCAACACCATGACCTCCAGCTCGACGCCGGCCGCGGCCAGTGCGGTGCGGGCTTCGGCGATCAACGCGGTATTGCGCTCGATCGCCGCGCCATCGACCTCGGTCAGGCTGCCCCAGGCCGGGAACAACCAGCCGTCCTTGCCGACCAGCACGATCGAGGAATCCTGCGCGGCGGCGGCGGCGGCGGCGGCGGCGGCGGTCGGAGCAGGAGCCGGTGCCGGCACCTGGGCCAGCGCCGGCACGGCGGCGAACGCGTACAGCAGGCCCAGCCACAGGGCGCGCGCACGCATGGGAACACTCGGGGCGACAGCATCGGTCATGGCAGTTCTTTCGGCAGGGGTCAGTAGGTGAGGGTGGCGGTGGCGAACAGGCCCTTGGCGCGCTGGGGATCGCCGCCGCCGAACGCGAAGCGGTACTGCATGCTCAGGTCCAGCGAGGAGCGCGCCGCGTTGTAGCGGTCCTCGCGGAACCAGTAGCGCACGCCGAGGCCGGGGCCGGCGCCCAGCGACCAGCTGCGCTGGGTGTCGGACAGGGCGAACGCCTGCTCGCCGATCAGCGGGTAGTCGATGCCGCTGACCCGCGAGCGCTGGTCGAGCCAGTCCGTGGCCACCACCAGATACGGATTGAGCACCCAGCGGGTCTGCTCGGCACCGAACCGGTAACTGCGGCCGGCACGCAGTTCCGCGGCGGCGAACGCTTGCGTGCGATGCAGGCGGCCATCGGAGTCGCGCAGGGTTTCCACCGCCGCGCCGCTGGCGTCGAGTCGATCCACGCTGAAGCGCGCGCGGTTGTCGTCCCAGCTGTAGCCGGCCTGCGCATAGCCGCTCAGCGTCCACCACTGGTTCACGTCGGTGCGCACCCCGGTGCCGTGATAGAAGCCGTAGGTCAGGTACGACAGCCAGCCGCCGGCATTGCCGTCCAGGCGATAGCGCGCCAGCGTGTTGAGTTGCTGCGGCTGGTTGGAGTCGCGCTGGATGCGGCATTGGGTCGCGGCCGCGTCCGGATAGACGCCGCCGCTGCGGGTGCCGCTGCCGAGGAACTGGCGGCGCTCGATGCCGGCGCTCAGGCCGGTGCGGCCGAACGCGTAGCGCACGCCGAACGCGCCGACGGTGGAGGGCCAGCCGGCACTGGAACGCGAGCGGCTCAAGCGCTCGGCACGGGCGCGCGCGTCCTCTGTGGCTGCGCCGGTGCACGGGTCCACGGCGCGCACGGATTCGAACGTGCCGCCCGCGTCGTACAGCGTGTTGGCCGCGCGCGCATACGCTTCCAGCGTGCCATGGCGGTTGTTGAGCGCCGCGGGCCGCCAGAACGCCTCCAGGGTGCTGAACACCGAATCGCCGGGGGTGCTGATCGCGGTGCCGCCCAGGTTGCTCGCGGCCTGGCGCGCGCCGCGGTAGCCGGCCGCGGCGGTGATGCCCCACGCGCGCCCGAGGTTGGCGATCGAACTGCGCGTGGTGTAGCGCTGCGCCTGGTCCAGCGGCAACGCGCCCTGGTCGGCGCGGTCGATCGCGCTGCGCAGCAACGCCACCGCCTGCGCGTTGTCGCCGTTGGCGGCGCTGGCATAGGCCTGGTCGAGCACCACGCTGGGCGGCGCCTTGCCGGTGGCCTCGGCCGCGCGGAAATCGTCGAGCGCCTGCGCCGGTTGCCCGGCGCGCTGCTGCAGGTAGCCGCGCTGCATCAGCAGCCCGGCATCGGTTGGGCGCTGGCCCAAGGCGCTGTCCAGGCGCTGCCGCGCCTGCGCGCGTTGCGCGCGGTCGCCGGCGGCCAGCACGGTGGTGAGCAGGTTCTGCACGCTGCCGTTGTCCGGGTTGTCCTGCAGCGCGTGCTGCGCTTCGCGGATCGCCTCCTGGTAATCGCGCCGTCCGTAGGCGGCGTAGGCCCGCTGCGCGGCGCTGCCGCTGCCCTGCAGGTCGGCCGGGGTCAGTTCGCACTGGGTGCCGTAGGGCGTATCGCGGCATTGCTGGAACGGTGCCGGGTACGTCGCCAGGGTCAGCGACGGCGCCGGGCGCGCGCTGCGCAGCGCCTTCTCACGCTGGGCGATGGCCTGGCCGAACTGCTCGCGCGCGGTTTCGTCCGCGCCGGCCAGTGGATCGGCGTGCAACGGCTGCAGCAGGCGCGCGCCACGCGCACGATCGCCCGCGGCGATCGCCGCATCCACCGCCAGCAGGCGCACGTTGCGCTGCTGCTGCGGATCCAGCCAGTCCTGGCGCAGGGCGGCGTCGAAATCGGCATTGGCCTGAGCGCTATGCAATTGGCGCTGGCGCAGATACGCGCGCATCACCAGTGCCACGGTGTCTTCGCTGTCGTTGTCCAGCGCCGCGTCGGCGGTGGCCTCGGCGGCGGGCAGTTGTTCGTCCAGCAACTGCGCGGTCATCAGCAGCAGGCGATGCGAGGCTACGTCCGGGGCATACGCCACCGCTTGCCGGGCGTAGCCGGCGGCCGTGGCGAAGTCCTGCTCGATCAACGCCTGGTAGCCCTGCTGCGCCGGCTTGACCGCACGCTGGCGGCCCAACGCCACGCGCTTGGCCTGCAGGTCGGCGACATTCGGTGCACCCAGCTGGATCGCCGCCGCGGCGGCGGCCTCGGCCTGTTCGAACTGCTGCCGGGCCTCCAGCGCGGCCACCCACAGCACCGCCCAGGCGCCCTGCTGCGGCTGCTGACGGAAGGCCTGTTCGGCCTTGTCCGCAGCCTCGGCCATGCGGTCGTTGTTGTAGGCGTCGTAGGCCTCGGTGGCGAGCGCGAAGGCGAGCCGATAGGCCTGCTCGGCGGCGCTCGGATGCGCGGTGGCGCGTGGCGTGGGTGCGCCGCCGGCGCGCGTGGCCAATGCCGCGTTCGCGTCGGCGGCCAGGCGCGGCAATGCCGCATCCTGCAGGCCATCGGCGAGCGCACGGCGTGCCTGCGCGCGCGCGTCGTCGCCGCGGCCCAGCTTCTGCAGCGCGTAGATCTGCAACAGGCGCAGCCGCACCACGTCCGGGCGCAGCCGTGCCGCTTCGGCGGCCTGGCGGCTGGCCTGCGGGTAATCGCCGCGGGCATAGGACGCGTAGGCGTCCTCGGCGATGCGGTAGGCGGCGCCGGCCAGCGGCAGTTGCTGTGCGTGCGCGGTGGCGCTGCCCAGGCCGAGCAGGCTCAGCGCGATCATGCTGGAGAGCAAGCGGGTTCTCATGTCGGCAACGCTCCGCCGATGCCGCCGTACGGTTGGCTGGCACGGCGATGCTGCTCGCGCACGGCAGCGGCGATCGCCGCCTGGGTGGCGACGCCCTGCTTCACCAGGTGATCGCCGATGCGGCCGTCGCGTTGCGGCCGGTATCCGAGCAGCACGCGCTCGAACTGGTCGCGTGCGATCAGGCGCAGTTCCACCAGCAGATCGCCCAGCAGCGGCACCGCGTCGACGCGGTAGCTTTCGCCGCTGATCAGGCGCAGGCCAGCGTTGATTTCGCTTTCGCGCGCGATCGCCTGCCTGAGCACGCTCGCGTCCAGGTCGTGCAGCAGCCGCGCCTGCTCGTCTTCGGACAGCGCACTGGACACCGCGACCGCCACTTCGCCGGGCGTGTCCGACGGCAGCGGCAGCAGCCGCCATTGCACGCAGGCCTGCACCGACAACGGGAACTGTCCGGCCTGCAGATACGCCACGTCGATTGCCGCGCGCGGCAGGTCTCCCTGGAAGGCGATGGCTTCGGCCAGGGTTTCGTCGTCCAGCCAGCCCTGCGCCACCAGGATCCGGCCCAGCGGTTGCTGGCGTCCTCCCTCCTGCTGCCGCAGCGCCTGCGCCAGGCGCTCGGGCTCGATCGCTTCCCAGGTGGTCAGCAGTTCGCCCAGGCGCCTGCGGGTATGCACCAGCTGCGCGGCGCTGGGGAAATCGTGCATGGTCTTGTCCCACACCATGCGCTTGCCGAACAACAGGTGCAGCAGGTACAGCCGCCAGGCGCGTGCGGTGGCCATGAAATTGATCATGTTGCCGACCACCATGCGCGGGATCGACATCAGCGCATGTTCCCAGCCGTACAGGCGGTTGACGAAGTAGAAGCGCTGCGCCACGCGCATGGCCAGCGCCGCGGTGGTCAGCAGCGCCACGTTCATCTGCCAGGTGCCGCGCTGGAAGATGGTCGGGAACTGGGTGGCCCACGTGCCGGCGACCTTGAGCAGCCAGAACAGCAGCAGCTGCAGGAAGATCAGATAGGCGAAGACGCTGACGAAGGAGGTGACGATGCCCTTGCGGTCGCGCGCGAGCAGGTACTTGGTCGCCAGCGAACCGCGCCAGCCCAGCGTTTCCCAGCTCTGCAGGCCGATGCCCAGCACCCAGCGCGCCTTCTGCCGGTACGAGGCGCGGAAGTTGTCGGGGAAGTACTCGCGCACGCACAGCGCCATGTGCAAGGTGCGCTCGCGCACCGGGCCCCAGCCGAACCACGACGGGCGGCGCACGCGGAACTGCACCGGGAAGCGCGCGAAGATCGAGTGCATGCCCATCGCCGCCAGGCGCGCGCCGACGTCGTAGTCCTCGGTCAGGCTGTCGGGGTTGAACGGCTGGTTGTCGTTGGCCTGGCTCAGCGCCAGCAACGCCTTGCGCGAGAAGCAGGTGCCGACGCCGGCCGACGGCACCATGCCGGACACGCTTTCGCGCACCACCAGGTCCTTGGCGTGCCATTCGGCGAATTCGTCCATGTACACGCCGGCCACCAGCTCGTACCACTCGCGGTCCAGCGAGGTCACCGGCAACTGGATCATGTCCTTGCGTGGCAGCAGGTAGTTGAAGAAGCGCAGCTCCATCGGGTGCAGTACGTCTTCGCTGTCGTGCAGGACCACGCCGGCGAAGGTGATGTCGTTCTGCTTCTCGTACTCGAAGATCGCCAGCACCAGCCAGTTCAGGCAGTCGGCCTTGCTGGTCGGGCCGTCGTGCGGCACCTCGATGCGGCGCATGCGCTTGTAGCGGCGGCGCATGCGTTCCACTTCGGCGATGGTCTGCGCGTCGTTGGGATAGGTGCCGACGAAGACCATGTAGTCGTGGTAATCGAGCACGTCGATCATGTTCTCGACCATCTGTCCGATCACGTCGAACTCGGCCCAGGCCGGCACCATGATCGCCAGGGTCTGTTCCGGGCGCTGCAGCAGGTCCTGCTGGGTCAACGGCCGGTATTCGCTGCGCTGCTTGAGGATCGCGCTGCGCCACAGTTCGCGCACCCAGTACCAGGCATCGATGAACAGGTCGTCGAGGCTGGAGATCAGGATCACCACCGCGACCACCACGGCCGCCGTCTCCAGGAAGGCGTAATAATTGGCCAGGTGGATGTTCCAGTACAGGCTGTCCACGTGCGATCAGTTCCCGTTCTGCGCGGCGCGGCGGCGACGACGGATCTGCACCACGCGCGCGGCCAGCAGCATGAACACGATCACCCCCACCAGCACCACCAGCCACACCATGTGCTGCTGCCACAGCGGCTGCGGGTTGCTCTGCTCGGCCATGCGCGCGCCGGTCGGGTCCTGGCCGTCGAAGTCCTGCACCACGCCGTTGGCATCCAGCAGCGCCAGATTGCCGCGGATCAGCCGGAACGGTTCGGCGATCTGCGGTCCCTGGGTGCCCAGCTCGCGGTAGATCACTCCGGTGCTGGCGCCGCTGCCGACCACTTCGACCAGGGCGGCGCGGTCGAGCCCGGCCAGGTCCAGCAGCACCTGATTGCCCGGGCCGGACACCACCAGCTTGCCGTCGCGCACCGCCCCGCTCTGCGCCAGCCCCTGCGGGGCCAGCACGAAGCTGAGGTAGGGACCGGTCGGCGCGATCGCGGTGTTGGCCGCGCCGACCTTAAGCACCGCCTGCATCGGCGAGGCGCCGGTCGCGCCGGCCAGATGGATCACCTTGGTCAGCGACGCCGGCGCGTCCTGCAGCCAGCTGCTGGGCACGAACACCTCGTGCGCGCCGGCCAGCTGCGAGGCGGCGCCGACGAAATCGGCCGCCAGGCTGCGATCGGCCAGGCGGATATGGCTGCTGGGCAGCACCGACACCGGGTAGCCGGTGGCCGGATCGTGGCAGTACGGGCGCGCCGGCTGGCGCAGGAAGCTGATCCGCACCTGGTTGCGTGCGGCCAGCGCGTAGCTCGGCACCGTGGCCACCAGCCGTTGCGGCTTGCCGTCGGCATCGAGCACCTTGGCGCCCAGCAGATAGTCGTTGAAGAAGATCGAGGCGACCGCGCCCTGCCCGGCCGGGTTCGGCGCCGCGCTGACGTCGACCACCACTTCGCTGGGCAGGCGCCCCTCGCTGGACAGCGCGCCCAGGTCGAAGTTCGCGGTGCGGTCGCCGCGCGAGACGATGTCCTGGGTGCCGGCCAGGTCGCCGAGGCGGCCGAGCAGCACCACGTTCTTGTCGGCCGGCGGCAGCAGCGCAGTGCTCACCCGCAGCGCACGGCCCTGCGCGTAGGCGCGCCATTGCTGGGTCAACAGACCGGCGACCTTGGCGCCGGCGCCGCTGGCGACCAGCAGGGTCGGATGCCCGCCGACCAGCGCCACCTGCACCGACGCGGTGCCGACCGGCTGTTCGAACCCGGCCATGTCGGCCTTGCGCCACGCGGCGAACGCGCCGGCCGCATCCGGCGCGGCGCTGGCGACCTGGGTCCCCAGCGCATCCAGCGCGGCGCGCACGCCGGCGCGTAACGGATCGCTCAGCACCGCTACGTCGACCGCGAGCGGACTGCCATCGCGCAGCGACAGCAGCGCGCCGACTTCGGCCAGGCTGCCGATGCGGTGGCTGGCGCTACGATCGGACAACGCCGCGTAGGCGGGAATGCCGGCCAGGCTGGCCGGGATCGCCAGCCCGCGCAGGTCCACGATCGCGCCCACCGCCGGCAGCGCGACCACGTCCACGCGCTTGCCGCCGTTCTCCAGCGCGGTGCCCACGCGCCAGGCGGTGTCGTAGCTTTGCACGCTGCTGGCGCGGCCCTCCACGAGCAGCCGCACCGTGGCCGGCAACGCACCCCAGGCCTTGGCCACGGTGTCGATCGCGCGGCGGTCGAAGCGGTAGCTGAAGCGCGACTCCGGCGACAGCCGCAGCACGTTGGCCGGCGCGCTCTGGTCGGCGCAGCGGTACTCGGACACCACCGACCACCAGCCCACGCCGAAGCGCACGAAACCGTTGGGGCGGGCGAAGCCGTCGATGCCGATCAGCTGGCTGAGATCGCCCTGGGCATCGGTGATCGAACGCGCCGACACCGGGTCGCCGTCGATCGACAGCAGGCTGGCGCTGCGCCCGGTATGCCCGCGCACGTAACGCGCATCGACCTGCAACTGCGCATCGTGGGTCGCCACGCCGGCCGGCACCGGCAGGTAGATTTCGCGCTGGCTTTCCTGGCCGCTGAGCACCAGCGGCTGCTTGAAGCCGAGTTCGCGCAGGGTCATCGAGCGGGTCACCGTGGTGGTGCCGGCCCATTCGCCGAACTGGCCGGCAACGGAGTCGGCGGCGGCAGCGGGCGGCAGCGCGGTCGCCAGGACCAAGGCCAGCGGCAGAACCTGGGGCAAGCGTGCGGTAGGACGGCGGGTGTGGGTCATGGCATCGCTTCTGAAAAAAGAGGGAGGGGGGACACCGCCGCGGCACGGCCGGGCACGAAACTGTCGAAGGACTGGCCGCGCAGCGCGGCCACGATCCGCGCCGCCGCGCGGCCATCGCCGTAGGGGCTGGCGTGGGGCAGGAACCGCGCGGGCCGCGCCGGCAGGTCGCAGGCCGCGGCGACCGCGGCCACGATCCGCGCCGGATCGGTACCGACCAGGGTCACCACGCCGGCCCGGACCGCTTCGGGGCGCTCGGTGACCTCGCGCATCACCAGCACCGGCCGGCCCAGCGCCGGCGCTTCTTCCTGCACGCCGCCGGAATCGGTCAGCACCACGTGCGCGCGCTGCATCAGCCGCACGAAGGCGAGGTAGTCCTGCGGCGCGATCAGGCGCACGTTGCCGAGCCCGCCCAACTGCGCGTGGACCGGGCCCTGCACGTTCGGATTCAGGTGCACCGGGTAGACGATCTGCAGGTCCTGGCGCTGCGCCAGTTCGGCCAGCGCGCGGCAGATGTTGGCGAAGCCGTCGCCGAAGCTTTCGCGGCGATGCCCGGTGACCAGCAGCAACTTGCGCTGCGCGTCCAGGAACGGGAACTGCGCATCCACCGTCGCGCGCAGCACGGCATCGCGCTCGAGCCGCCCCACGGTCAGTTGCAGCGCATCAATCACCGTGTTGCCGGTGACGCTGATGCGGCCGGACAGGTGCTCGCGCTGCAGGTTATCGCGCGCGCTGGCGGTGGGCGCGAACAGATGGTCGGCGACCACGTCGATCACCCGCCGGTTCATCTCTTCCGGCCACGGCTGCTGCAGATTGCCGGTGCGCAGGCCCGCTTCGACGTGGCCGACCGGAATGCGCCGATGGAACGCGGCCAGCGCGGCGGTCATCGCGGTACTGGTATCGCCATGCACCAGCACGCGGTCCGGCTGCAGCTGCGCGTACAGGGCATCGAGTTTGGCGAGCAGCCGCGAACTCAGGCCGTTGAGGGTCTGGTCGGCTACCATTACATCGAGGTCGTGATCCGGCTGGATCGCGAACAACGCCATCACCTGATCCAGCATCGCCCGATGCTGTCCGGTGATGCAGACTTGGGAGTCGATGCCGGGCGCGGCGTGCAGCGCGCGCACCAGCGGCCCCATCTTGATCGCTTCGGGGCGTGTACCAAAAACGCAAAGAACCTTCACCAGCCGCTCCATTGGTCACAAATCAAACGTGACTATCGTCACATAATATGTGCGAACTGGTGTATACAAATCGTGCGGGCGACCAGGCGATGCCCGGCGTCAGGCCGCGCTTGGCCAACCGTACCTCGGCATTTGGCCTAGGTCCGGCGCGGTTGGAAGCTTGAATTTGCAGGGCAGATCGGCCCGCCACGCGCGGGCGTCGCACAGCCGCATGCGCCGCCAGAGGCAGCGCGTTGCGTCGTCCTGAAGATTGCTGCAGATCAGACCGGATGATGCAGTGCAGCGTGATATCGGCGCTGCGCCTGGAGACGGCGGATGTCCCGTCTGGCCGCATGCGGCCTTGCTTCGGGGCGCCGAAACAAGGCCGCTGCCTGGCACTGGTGCTGGCGTCGGGGCCGCAGCCGCTGCTGCAGAGCCTGCGGGCGCTGGCCGCAAGTCCCCGCGGCAGCGAGGTCCGTCGCGACGCGGGAAGCGCCCTGCCCTACTCGCCCACGTACGGCGAGGCCAGCACCTGCCGTCGGCGGCCGAGGCCGGCGCCGAGCCGGTCGAGCACGAAGCGCACGTAGAGGTTGGTGCTGAACTGGTTGTAGTCGCGGGCGTTGTTGTTGTTGAAGATAAGCCGCCCACCCAGGAACAGCTGCGGGGCCAGCTGCCACCCTGCCGCGCCGGCGAGGTTGTAGGACACGCCGGTCTTGCTCTGCCCGGCGTAGACCGGCGCGGTGTAGCTGTCCACCAGGCCCAGCAGCGCGGCCAGCGACGCAGCGGCGTAGGCGTCCTGCTGCAGCTGCGCGCTGGTCGGGAAGTAGGTGCTGTCGTCGCTGCGGAAATGCTGCACGCCGACGCTGGCGTCCACGCTCCAGTTGACCTTGCGCCCGGCCGAACGCCCGCTCCAGTGCACCGGGAACCCCAGATCGACATAGTCCTGCGGGCTGAAGTAGCCGCCCTGGCCGTAGGTGTGGCCGCTCAGGTTCTTGTCGACCCGGTCGGCCTGCTCCTCGAAACGCGCATACCCCCACTCCATCCGCTCCCAGACCCGGTTGACCCCGGCCTGCACCTCGTCCAGCGTCGCGCAGGTTCCGATCGGATGCGTGCCGGCGAATCGGCAGCCGATCCGCGCCATCAGCAACGCCAGGTCGTCCGCCGCCAGCACCTCCGCGAACTCCTGGGCCAACGCGCGCAGGAAGCCGCACCACTGCCGCGAGCAGGCCTGGGTACGGAAATGCGTGTACAGCTCGGGAGAGTTCACCGGGTGATGTCTCTGATCGGAAATGGGCGCGGCGGGGACGGGACATGGTGACCAAGCAAGCACGGCATCGCCATGACAAGGACGGTCATCAATGAGACACAGCTCTCACTTTATCCACGGATGACAGCCGACTGTTCCGCCACAGCAAAGTCCTTTTCGCGGCGGCGCAGGCATGCCGCCCTCTTCGTCGCCGCCGCCAGCGCGCGACAGGCGCACGTCCCGCTATCCAGGATCGGCCGCCACCGCGAAGACCTGCCGCAGATAGGCCAGATAGGCCGGGTCGTCGCACAGGTTCTTGCCCGGCGAATCGCTGAGCTTGGCCACCGGCTGGCCGTTGCAGCGGACCATCTTGATCACGATCTGCAGCGGCGCCGGCCCCAGATCGTTGGTGAGGTTGGTGCCGACGCCGAAGGCGAGCATGCAGCGGCCGTGGAAGTGCGCGTACAGCCGCATTACCTTGTCGATGTCCAGGCCGTCGCTGAACACCAACACCTTGCCGCGCGGGTCCACCCGCTGCCGCTGCAGGTGCGCCAGCACGCGCTCGCCCCATGCGAAGGGATCGCCGGAATCGTGGCGCATGCCGTCGAACAGCTTGCAGAAATACAGGTCGAAGTCGCGCAGGAACGCGTCCAGGCCGACCACGTCGGACAACGCGATGCCGAGGTCGCCGCGGTATTCGCGCGCCCACGACTCCAGCGCCGCGGCCTGCGAATCGCGCAGCCGCGGACCCAGCGCCTGGAACGCCTGCAGGTATTCGTGGGCCATGGTGCCGAGCGGGGTCAGCCCGTAGCGGCGCGCGAAGTACACGTTGCTGGTGCCGACGAACTGCGCGCCCAGGGTCTGCTGCAGCACCGGCAACAGCTCGCCGTGCCAGGCCCGCGAATAGCGGCGGCGGGTGCCGTAGTCGGCGATCGCGCAGCCGCCATAGCCGCTGCTGTCGCGCAGCAACGCGATCTTGGCCTGCAGCCGGCGCAGGCCCTCGGCGTGATCGCCGCCGCCGGTATTGCGGAACCAGACCTCGTTGACGATCGCCAGCAGCGGCACCTCGAACAGGATGGTGTGCAGCCACGGCCCGCGGATGCTGAGCTCGATCTCGCCCGGCACCGTAGCCGAGGCCTGCAACTGCAGGTACTTGCGGTCCAGATGGAACAGCCCGAGGAAGTCGGCGAAGTCCGGCTTGATGAAGCGCAGGCCGCGCAGGTAGTCCAGCTCCTCGGCGCGAAAGCGCAGCGCGCACAGCGCGTCGATCTCGGCCGAGATCTGCTGCAGGAACTGCGCCAGATCGATGCCGGGCGTGCGGCACTTGAAGCGGTATTCCACCTGCGCACCGGGATGCTGGTGCAGCACCGCCTGCATCATGGTGAACTTGTAGAGGTCGGTGTCGAGCAGCGAATCGATGATCATCGCGCGATTATGCGCCGGCCGCGTTGCCGGCTGCCGCCGTTACCCCTGTAGGAGCGGCTTCAGCCGCGACCGAGACTGACCGGTAACGCCCAGGTCGCGGCTGAAGCCGCTCCTACAGTGCACACAGCCAGCATCCCGCTAGCCCTTGTAGGAGCGACAGGCACTACCAGCAACGCCTGTCGCGGCTGAAGCCGCTCCTACAGGGAGCGTCAGCGCGCCAGCACCGCCTGCGCCGGCTTGTGCTGCACGGTGAAATCGCTGTCGTGCGCACCGCCGGCGTTCGGATCGGTGTACCAGCACCACAGCGCGATGCCGGCGATGCGTTGCTCGCCCAGCACCCGGCGCCAATCCTGCAGCACCTGCGCCTGCAAGGCGGTATCCACCGCAGCACGGCGCTGCTCGGGACTCTCCCAGGGCGCGGCCAGGCTGCCGCGCGCCGAGCGCAGCCCCAGTTCCGCCACCCACACCGGACGCCCGCTGCGCGTGCCAAGCGCCTGCACCCGCGCCGCCGCCGCGCGCATCTGCGTCAGGCGCTGCGCAGGTGCCGCCGACAATGCCGGATACAGGCTGGTGCCGACGAAATCGAAGCGGTCCCAGTAGCCGAAGCGCTCGGCCTGCTCCAGGCCGTCGGCCACATAGCCGAGCGGACCGCGGTAGACCTGGCGCACCGCCGCCACCAGCGCCGGCCATTGCGGCGCGTCCTGCAGGCCGCGCAATTCGGTGCCGACGATCAAGGCCGCGGTGCGCTCGTCGGCGGCGACCTGCGCCAGTTGCAGCAGCGCGCGCTGGTAGGCGCCGAACCAGGCCGCGCGATCGGCCGGCGCGGCCTCGCCGGCCCAATGTCCCGGAATCCACAGATGCACCTTCAACACCGGCTCCAGGCCGGCCGCGCGCATCTGCCGCAGGCCGGCACGCACCTGCTCCACACTGCTGTCGCTGCCCAGCACCGGATCATCGGACTGCGGCGTGGCCTGCCAGACGAAGGCGACCAGCAACGCGCGCGCGGCGCCGGCATCGGCCAATTGCTGCAAGGAGCGCTGCGCCGCGTCGCTGCCCCACGGCGCCTGCGCCGACACCTTGACGTTGGCGCCCATCCACGGCGTGGGCGCGGCCGCGGGCGGCGGCGACGCGCCGCAGCCGCCCGCGCTGAGCGCCAACAGCATGCCGGCCAACATCCTCAAGGCGCTCGACGCCATACCCGGTAAGACCCTTGTCGGTAGACCAGACTGTAGCCCGGCAGGCCCTGCCGCCACAGCTGCGGCAGGCGCCGGTTGACGCTGTCCAGCACCCCGGCCTGGCTGGCCGGATCGGCCACTACTACCTGCGCCGGCATCTGCCGCGGGTCGTCCAGCGCGCGCTTGAAGCGCGGGTCGAACGGGAGGATCAGGCCCTGCGCATCGCCGCGCGCCACGATCACCGTGTATCCGGCGCGATCGTCGAGCAGGGTCGGCAACCGCGCCTCGGCCAGCCAGGCGCCCAGCCGCGCTTCGTCCGGATGCCGCGGCGCCACCGGCGCGTACAGCGCCGCTGCCCAATCGCGGGTGGTCGACGCGGCGGTCTGGGCGATGACCCAGCCGCTGGCGACGGCGCCGAGCAGCAGCAACGCCAACGCCGGCCAGCGCAGCTCGCGGCGCAGGTCGCCCAGCAGCAGCGCCGCCGGCACCACCATCAGCGCCAGGAAATCCAGCGGCTGCGCGCTGAAGCGCGCCCATGCCGCCAGCGTGCCGGCGCCGATCACGGTGACCGTCGCCACCAGCACGCAACGCCAGGTGCTGCTCAGCCGGGTGCGCCGCACCAGCAACAGCAGCGGCGTGGTGACCAGGCCGGCCAGCGCCAGGTACAGCGGCGGCCACCACGGCCGCGCCATCGCCTGCTGCAGCCACGGCTGCAGCGCGGCCTGCGCGTAGCTGCCGCGGAACGCCGAATGCTGGTCGCGCACGAACAGCAACGCATCGCCGAAGAACAGATAGTTCAGATACATCCAGGTCGCGACCGCGAACAGGAACGGCAGGTAGCACACCAAGTAGAACGACAGCGGCGCGCGCCGCAGCATGCCCTGCGGCGCGATCACGCCCAGCCACGGCGCCATCGCCACGGCCAGGAAGCAGGCGCGTTCGTCGACGAAAAACAGCAGGCACAGGCACAGGGCCAGGCGCAGGTAGGCGAAGGCTTCCGGATCGCCGCGGAGATGGCGCAGCGCGCGGCAGGTCAGATAGAACACCAGCAGGCCCAGACCCTGGTTATTGCCCGACAGCGTCGGCCACAGGAAGAACGGCTGCAGCACCAGCGCCGCGCACAGGCCCCAGGCCCAGGCACGGCCCAGGCCCGCGGCGAGGTCGCGCCACAGCAGGGTTAGCAGCGCCGCGCCGGCAAGCACATCCACCAGGTACGGCAGCAACGGCGTGGACAAGCCCGGCACGCCGCCGATCAGCAGGCCCAGGTACAGCGAGGCCTGCGCGTACAGGAAGCCTAGGTATTCGGTGCGGAACCCGGCCGCGTCGCGCAACAGCAGCAGCTTGGCGTACTGCGCCATCGCGTCGTCGCTCATGTAGCCATGCGCGAGCAAGCGCTGGCACAGCAGCGCCAGCAGCGCCGCGGTGGCCACGAACACCGCCACGCCGTGCGGACGCCGCGGCGTCTCAGTCGTCGAGTGCGGCGCGGCGCTCTTCGGCCATGTGCTTGCTGATGCCATGGGTGGTCTTTTCCCAGTAGAACGGATTATGGATGAGCTGCCACAGGCCCTTGTAGGCAGCGACCGATTGCAGCAGCCAGTACAGCGGCACGGTCAGCGCGTACGGCGCCAGCCGGAAGTAGTCGCGCTTGAACGCCGCCAGCAAGGTCATATAGATCAGGAAGCCGTTGCCCAGCAGCAGGTTGAGCATGCTCAGGTACAGCAGCGCGGGCGGGAAGAACGGATTGAACACATGGGTGTCGGTCAGCGCCCAGATGCCGTAGATCAGCCACATCGGCGGGGCGATCAGCGCGGTGAAGAAGGTGCCGCCGACGAAGAACTGGAAGCCCCAGAAGCCGCGGAAACCGACCGAGCGGTACAGCTGCACCGGATCGCGCATGTGCACCAGCCAGGTCTGCATGTAACCCTTGAGCCAGCGCGAACGCTGCCGGATCCAGTTGGGAATGCTGACGTTGGCTTCCTCGAACGTGGTCGAGTTGACCACGCTGACCCGGTAGCCCTGCTGGGTCAGGCGCACGCCCAGGTCGGCGTCCTCGGTGACGTTGTACGGGTCCCAGGCGCGCACCTTGCGCAGGATGTCCAGGCGGAAATGGTTGGAAGTGCCGCCGAGCGGGATCGGGATGCGCAGGGTTTCCAGCGCCGGCAGGTAGAAGTCGAACCACAGCGTGTATTCCAGCGTGAACATACGCGTGAGCCAGTTCTCGTCGGCGTTGTAGTAGTTCAACCGCGCCTGGATGCAGGCCACGTCGGCCGGCGACTTGCGGAACGCGGCGACCGCGCGCTTGAGCTGGTCCGGCTCCGGCTTGTCCTCGGCGTCGTAGATGGTCAGCATCTGCCCGCGCGCGAACTGCAGCGCGTAGTTGCACGCCTTCGGCTTGGTCTTGGGCTGCGACGGCGGCACCCGGATGATCTCGAAGAACGCCTCCAGGCCCAGCGCCTTGGCCGCCTCGATGGTCTCGGTGTCGTCGGCCTCCAGCACCAGCTTCACGTCCAGCTTGGAGGTCGGGTAGTCGAGCCGGCGCAGCGCGTTGGCCAGGATCGGCAACACGTCCGGTTCCTTGTACATCGGCACCAGCACCGTATACACCGGCAGGTCCTCGTCGCTGAGCGCGGCCACTTCCGCATCGGTGACCTTGATCTCGATGCGCCGCCGCGCGCCCAGCCAGGCCAGCGCGAACTTCAGCGCGAACGTGGCCACGAAGGCGATGCCGACCACGCTGTTGATCGCGATCAGGACGGGCACCGGCCAGATCAGCAGGGCCAGCAGCAACAACAGCGCCACGGTGCACAACGACACCACCTGCTTGCGGGTGACCACCTGCTTGGCCGAATGCTCCGGCGCGTGTTCGGCAAGCAGGTTCAGCGCATCGTGGGTGAGCTGCGCATCGGCCTGCTGCTGCAGGCCCCAGACGATGTCGAACTTGGAGGTGCCGACGAAGCGCACGTCGGCGCCGTACACGCTGCGCGCCCAGGCGAAGGTCTCCGGGCCGGGATCGGCCACCGCCAGCACCAGCCGGCCCTCTTCCATCCGCCATGGCAGCACCAGGCGCTGCGCGTAGTCGGCCAGCCGCTCCGGTTCGAACAGCGCCGGGTGGATCGGCTGCTGCAGCAGATTGACGAAGTTCAGCCCGAAATGCGCCGACAGCACCGTGTAGAAGCGCAGCGCGGTGACACCGCGCTGCGCCAGCACCACGTCGCCCAGGCGCGAACGCCAGCGCGCCTGCAGCGCCAGTGCCTCCTGCAGCTGCGCCGCGTCGATGACGCCGCCCTCGACCAGCGCGGTGCCGATCGGGGCCTGCCAGCCGCGCGGCTCGGGCACGCTGCCGAGCGGACCGATCGCCTCGCCGGCGTTGTCGCTTGCGGTGGAATGGCTCACTGCGGTCACCGTCAGAACCGCCACCAGGCGGCGACGAACGGGCCGCCGGCACCGCCAGTGTTGCGCCCGGCCACCGGCTGCTGGTAGCCGAGCTGCAACTGGGTGCCGCCGGGCAGCGTATGCAGCAGCGAGGCCTGCAGCTTGGTCAGGTCGTAGTTGTTGCCGCGGATCGGGGTGCCGGGCGCGTACACCGGGTTGGGACCGTTGCCGTTGCCCAGGCTCTGGATCACGTTGAGTTCGCCGATCAGCATCCAGCGCGGCGCCAGCGCCAGGCCGCTGCTGATGTCCAGGCGCGCCTCGTCGGCGGAATCGCCGCCGCGCAGGCGCACCGCCGCACCGAGGTCCACATAGCCATCGAGGCCACCGGCCCGATAGCCGCGGCCGAGGCTGTAGCGCAGTTCGGCACCGTCGTCGCCCTGCCCGAGCGCCGGACGGTTGCGGTCGTCGGCGTCCTGGCGGCTGTAGCCGGGAATCAGCGCCAGCACCTGCAGCGCGCCGTGCCACGGGCCGTTGCGGCCGTCCGGACCCAGGCGGTAGCGCAGCCCGACTTCCTGATCGGCCCAGCCGGTGGTGTGCTGATTGCCGTAGCCGCTGTCGTTGCGATAGCCGGCCTTGCTGAAATAAACGTTGCCGACCAGGGTCAGGTCCGCGCTCAGCGCGTACTCGGCGTACAGGTTCAGTTGGTCCTGGCGGCTGCGCCCGGCATCGGGGAAATTCTGGTCCTGGCCGTGGCTGTTGTAGACCGCGCCACCGTCGCTATGGCTGGCCTTGAGGATCACCAGCGCGGCGCCTTCGTCCTGCACCCAGGCACCGGCGCAACAGGGTCCGGCGGCCAAGGCGGCCAGGCCCAGCGCCAATCGCGACAGCGTGCGTGCGCGGCGGCCGGGGCGGTGCCGCGCGCCACCGGTGCTGGTCATGGAAGCGGGTGCCGCGCATACGCGCGGCCACGAGCGCGCGCGCGCGCCATAGGACTGGTTCATCGCAGTTGTTTCCTGGAGGGGGGCCCCTGAAACAGGGAGCAGGAAACGATTCCGTAGCGGAATCGCGACAGGAACGTAGCATCTTTTCAGGGTGATTCACATCACGCGATAAATGAATGCTTATCACGCATACAGCGTGCCGTAGCGCACGCACCAGCCTGGTACTCCGTTCAGCCGGGGCGGCGCCAGCACAAGCGGGCGAAGGTCACCCAGGCATGCAGCCAGATCACCGCCCACACCGCCGCACGCACCGGCGCAGAGCGTGCCGGCGCCTCGAACTTGCGGAAATAGCGCCACAGCCCGCGATGCTTGTGCCATTCCACGAACCAGGGCCGCTTGCGGCTGGAAACGCCGCGCACGTGCAGCACGCGCAGGCGGTTGCACACCGCCACCGTGGCCCCGGCCTGGCGCGCGCGGCGGCACAGGTCCAGGTCCTCGGCATGCAGGCGGTAGCCGGCGTCCCAACCGCCAATGCGGTCGAACAGCGCCCGCGGCAGCAGCATCAGCGCACCGGAGATCGCGTCCACCCGCTGCAGCGGCTGCGCCGGATCCACCGCCAGCGCCAGCCGCGAACCGGCCAGCGGGTGCCGCAGCATCGCCGCGAAATCCGGATCGCGGCGGCGCACCGCGGCGTCCGCGCGGCCGTGCTCGTCGACCTGCTCCACCCCGAGCAGCGCGTCGCCGAGCGCGGCGACCTGAGCGCGCAGCAGCGCCAGCGTATCGGCCTCCACCATCAGGTCCGGATTGACGAACGCCAGCCACGGCGCGTCGCTGGCCGCCGCGCCCTGGTTGCAGGCGCTGGCGAAACCGGGATTGTCGGGGTTGGCGACGAAGCGCACGCGCCGGTCCTCCAGCGCGTGGCGCTGCACGATCGCCAGGGTGTCGTCGCGCGAGGCGTTGTCGACCACGCGGATCTGGGCGACGTCGGCCGCCGTGCGCAGCCGCTGCAGGCAGGCGTCGATGGTGCTGCCGCTCTCGTAGGTCACCACCACCACGGCCATCTGCTGTTCGCTCATGCGCCAATTATCCGGGCAAAGCCGCGCGCGCAGAAGGCGTCGCACCTGGCGGGCGTCCGCGCGCGCCGCGCCTGCGGCGTCGGCGCCGCGCCGACGCGGTAGAATCGGCGGTTCCCATGCCTTGCGCGGTGTAGATGACGGCTAGCGCCCACTACGGCGTGCTGCCGCCAGGATCGCTACGCATCGGCCGCCCAGCTCGCTGGCGGCCGTGCCTGCCGATGGCCCGGCAGCGTCGCCGCGTTTCGACCGATGTCGCCATCGGCAGCAGCCGCGAGCCTCCGCATTCCTGGTCTAGACCAATCCGCGAAAAGCACGACGCAGCGCGCCGTTGCCACGCCATGCGCGCGTCCCCGCCTGCGAGAGCGGCCCGATGAGCGCGCATCAGATGCATGGCATGAGCCTGGCCCCGGCCGCGGCGGACTGGCCGCCGTTGCGAGTCGACGAGGTGGACGCCCTACTGCGGCGCATGGCCCTGCCCGACGCGGTCCGCGCCTTGCGCTGGCACAGCCCGCGCCCGTTCTCCGCGGCGGCCGAGGTCGACAGTGCGGCCGGCACCCTGTTCGTCAAGCGCCATCACCGCAGGCTGCGCGATGCGCGCACGCTGGGCGAGGAACATCGCTTCATCGAGCATCTGCGCATACGCGGCGTGCCGGTCCCGGAGCTGCTGCGCACGCCCGACGGCGCCAGCGCAGTGGAACTCGGCGACTGGACCTACGAAGTGCAGCGCGCCGCCACGGGCGAAGACCTGTACCGCGACACGGCCTCGTGGCTACCGTTCGCCGGGACCGAGCACGCGCAGGCCGCCGGGCGCGCGCTCGCCCTGCTGCACCGCGGCGCCGCCGGCTACTCGGCGCCGCCACGCAGCACCGCGCTACTGGTCGCCAACCTGCGTCTGTTCGGCCATGCCGATCCGCTGCAGGCCGTGCAGCAGGACCTGCACGGCCGGCCCGCACTGGCCGCGTGGCTGCAGCGGCGCGACTGGCGCGGCGATCTGCGCCGGCACCTGCTGCCATGGCACGCGCGCGCCTGGCCGCTGCTGCGCTCGCCAGCGCCGCCGCTGTGGACGCACGGCGACTGGCATGCATCCAACCTGCTGTGGCGCGGCCACGGCGCGGCCAGCACGGTCAGCGCGGTGTTCGATTTCGGCCTGGCCGACCGCAGCTTCGCGCTGTTCGATCTGGCCACCGCGATCGAACGCAACCTGGTGCCGTGGCTACAGCTCGACGCCGGCGGCCGTGCCCCCGCCGAGCTCGATCAACTCGACACGCTGCTGCACGGCTACGCGCAGGTACTGCCGCTGGACGCGGCGCAACTGCGCCTGCTGGCCGCCCTGCTGCCGATCGCGCATACCGACTTCGCGCTCAGCGAGATCGATTATTTCGCCGGCATCACCGGCTCCGAGGCCAATGCCGACATCGCCTATCGGCGCTACCTGCTCGGCCACGCCGACTGGTTCGGCGGCGACGAGGGCCAGCGCCTGCTGCGGCAGCTGCAGCGGCACGCGGACGCGGTGCGATGAGCACTTCGCATTCGCTGCCGCGCGCGCCGGCACGCCCATTGCGCATGCATGCCGCGCCGCGCTGCCGGCAGCGCGTCTGCCCACGCCCACGCCCTTGCCCGCGCGCAGCGGCATCCGTCTTTTCCGTTCCGATTCCCGCTTAGAGGTTCCAGCATGCCGCATCCCTTTCCCGCACTCGCACCGCTCGCCCTGGCGTTGGCGCTGGCCGCCACCGCCGCACCGGCACGCGCGAACGCTGCGGACCCGCAGACGCCGGTCGAGCTGGACGCGGTCAACGTGCAGGGCGAGCAGCCGCGCCACCGCTCCGCGCTGGGCGGCTACGGCGACGCCGCGCTGCTGGACACGCCCGCCTCGATCGAAGTGATCGACCGCGCGCAGCTGGACGACCGACAGGTGCGCGTGCTCAGCGAAGTGCTGCGCGCCGACGCCGCGGTCGGCGACAGCTACGCGCCGATCGGCTACTACGAGAACTTCGTGGTGCGCGGCTATTCGCTCAACGCCGCCAACAGCTACCGGATCAACGGCCTGACCGTCACCGGCGAGCAGAACGTGGCGCTGGAGAACAAACAGCAGGTGCAGGTGCTCAAGGGCCTGTCCGGACTGCAGTCCGGGCTCACCGAGCCGGCCGGCGTGATCGACTACATCACCAAGCGCCCGCAGCAGGTGCGCACGCTGGTCCTGGGCACGGACGACGACGGCGGCCGCTACGCCGCGCTGGATCTGGGCGACTGGTTCGGCCGCGAGCGCCAGTTCGGCCTGCGCGTCAACGCCGCGCACGAGGACATCCGCAGCTACGTCGCGCATGCCGACGGCCGGCGCAATTTCCTGTCGCTGGCCGCGGACTGGAACATCGATGCGCAATCGTCGCTGCAGCTCGACGTGGAAGACCAGGACCGGCAACAGCGCTCGGTGCCCGGCTATCAATTGCTCGGCGGCGAGCGCGTGCCCGGCGATGTGTCGGTGCACCGGCTGCTGGCCTACCAGCCCTGGTCCAGGCCGGTCGGCATCGACGCGCTCAATGCGCAGCTGCGCTATCAATACCGCTTCAACGACGCCTGGCGCGCACAGCTGGCGGCCGCGCACAGCCGCGCGGTGATCGACGACTATTCCAGCTTCGCCTGGGGCTGCTACGGTGCGGCCAGCTGCGCCAGCGACGCGATCCCCAACCACTTCAGCCGCGAAGGCGACTACGACCTCTACGACTACCGCAGCCCCGACGACACGCGCCGCAACGACCAGGTGCAGGCGAGCGTCTCCGGCACGTTCGCCACCGGCGCGCTGCAGCACCAGCTCAACGCCGGCCTGGACGAGCTGCACCGGACCATCGACCAGCACGGCGCGATCAACGCATTGATCGGCAGCGGCAACATCGCCGCCGATCCGCCGCTGCTGGCGCAGGCCGATGCCGAACTCGGCCCCAGGCGCCGGCGCCTGGACAGCACCCAGCAATCGCTGCTGGTCAGCGACCGCATCGGCATCGGCGAGGCCTGGCAGCTGCTGCTGGGCGCGCGCCAGGTGCGCTACGACGAGCGCGCCTGGGACCGCGACGGCGCGCTGGCCCGGCACACCCGCCGCTCGGAATTGATGCCGCAGGCGGCGCTGCTGTTCAAGCCGCACGACACGCTGTCGCTGTACGCCAGCTTCGCCAAGGGCCTGGCGCCGGGCGGCACCGCGTCGTGGTTCGCCAGCAACGCCGATGCGATCCTCGCCCCGACCAGCGCCTACCAGACGGAAGCCGGCCTGAAATACGAGCGCGACGGCCTGGCGCTTGGCGCGGCCGTGTTCGACATGCGCCAGGCCTATCAGTACGCGCAGCCGCAGGCCGACGGCAGCTTCCTGTACCTGCAGCAGGGCCGCCTGCACAACCGCGGCATCGAACTGTCGGCCGACGGCACGGTCGGCGCGCGGCTGCACTTGCAGGCCAGCGTCGCCGGCCTCCGCGCGCGCGCCGAGGACACCGGCACGCCGGCCTACGAAGGCCACCAGGCACTGAACGTGCCCAGGCTGCGCGCCAGCGCCCAGGCCAGCTGGGACGTGCCGGGCGCGAGCGGCCTGGCGCTGCTGGGCGGCGCGCAGTACAGCGGCGCCAAGTACGCCGACCGCAGCGGCCGCGTCGCCGTCGGTGGCTACACCGTCTACAACGTGGGCGCACGCTACGCGACGCGGCTGGGTACGCTGCCGACCACGCTGCGGCTGAGCGTGGACAACCTGACCGACAAACGCTACTGGCGCGACGTCGGCGAGTACCTGGGCGACGACTATCTGTTCCTTGGCGCGCCGCGCACCGCGCGGCTGGCGCTGCAGTTCGATTTCTGAGTCGGGACTCGGGACGGCAGGATGATGTCCCGGGGTAAATCGATGTCAAGCGATTTGATGCAAAAAGGGCCGATTTTTTTAAAAAAAGCGGCTTCTTTTGCAGCTCCGGCGCAGCCGCTTTTTTTGTAGGAGGGGCTTCAGCCCCGACGCCTTACCGGTAACGCGTCGGGGCTGAAGCCCCTCCTACAGAAAAGCGCAGAAGCTGCGAACTTGCGAAAATCCCGAGTCCCGAGTCCCGAGTCCCGAGTCCCGAGTCCCGAGTCCCGAGTCCCCCCAACCACCGAACCCCACCCCCATGTCCCCCCTCGAACTCCTCGCCGTGCTGGTCAACATACTCGGCGTCTGGCTGACCGCGCGCCGGGTGCGCTGGTGCTGGCCGGTCAACGTGGTCGCAGTGCTGCTGTACGCGTGGCTGTTCTACCAGTGGAAGCTGTACTCGGACATGCTGCTGCAGGGCGTCTACGTGGTCCTGCAAGGCTACGGCTGGTGGCGCTGGAGCCAGGGCCGGCTCGACCACGGCAAGGTCCAGGTCGGCCCGCTGCCGCGACGCGAGGGCGTGCTGTCGCTGCTGGCCGGCGCCGCCGGCGCGCTGTCGCTGGGCTGGCTGATGCACCGTCACACCGATGCCGCGCTGCCGTGGCTGGACGCAGCGCTGTCCGCCTTCAGCCTGGTCGCCAGCGTCTGGGCGGCGCGCAAGCGCATCGCCAACTGGACCCTGTGGATCGTGCTCGACAGCCTCTACGTCGGCGTGTTCGTCTACAAGGGGCTGTATCCCACCGCAGCGCTGTACGCCGGCTTCGTGCTGCTGGCGATCTACGGCCTGCGGCTGTGGCAAGCGGAGCAGCGCGGCGTCGCCGTCGCGGCGCCATGAACCGCCGCGGCGTGCGTCATGGCGGCGACACCCCAACACAGCGGCTGCCGGCAGCGCGCCGCGTGCACCAGCGGCACCGGCACGTTAGCCTCTGCCGCAGCGCCACGGAGACCCCATGCCCACGCCGTTGAATCCCGCCACCGGCTTCGGCCAGCGCATCGTCGATGCACTGCTGGCGCGCATCGTCGGCGGCGAGTGGGCGGCGGACCAGCGCCTGCCGGTGGAGCGCGAACTGGCCACGCTGTTCGGCTGCACCCGCATCACCTTGCGCGAGGCGCTGCAGCAACTGGAATCGGAAGGCTATCTCTACCGCGAGAACCGGCGCGGCTGGTTCGTCAGTGCGCCGCGCGTGCGCCACGATCCCACCAGCATCGCCGGCTTCATGCAGTACGTGGCCGCGCAGGGCGGCACGCCACGCACCGAACTGCTGAGCGCGCGGCGCCAGCCGGCCGGCGCGACGCTGGCGCGGCAGCTGGAACTGGACGAGGCCGGGGCCGAGGTGTTCGTGCTGCAGCGCCGGCGCTGGATCGGCCGCCGCGCGGTGCTGCTGGAGACCAATGCGATTCTCGCCGCGTGGGCGCCGACCCTGCTCGATCACGACCTGGCCGGCTCGCTCAGCACCGTGCTGGGACAACGGCTCGGGCTACACCTGGCGCGCAGCCGGCTGTCGATGTATCCGGCCACGCTGGTCGCCGAGCAGGCCGCGCTGCTGCAGTCCACCGCCGGCACGCCGTGCTTCCGGCTGCAGCGGGTCAGCTATGCGGCGGACGGCCGCGCGGTGGAATTCGATAGCGAGTCCTGGCGCCACGACGTGCTGGAAGTGACGGTGGAGGTACAGGCGCCGCCGCAGTGAGGCCGGCCTGCGCATTGGCAGGAGCATGGCGAACATGCACCGGTACATGCACCTGTAGGAGCGGCTTCAGCCGCGACGAGTTGCCGGCCATCTGTCGCGGCTGAAGCCGCTCCTACAGGTGTCGCGCGCTAGCAGGCTGCTGAAAAACTCCACAAGACCTATGACTGTCGTCTTGAGATACCCCGTTTTGGGGCTTCTGCGTGGAATCTGAGGCGTCCGATGTCAGCAGAGGACGCAGAACTCACAAGAGACGGCTCACCGGTGTGGGTTTGTTAGGTCCAAATTGGTATTTCAGCAGCCTGCTAGGCGTCGAACAGCGCGCGCTGCGGGTCCGGCGGCGGCAGGTCGGCGTACAGGCGTTGCAGCTGCTCGCGGCGCGCGTGCAGCGGATCGTGCATCAGGAAGCCGGCCAGCCGCGCATGCCAGGCCGGCCAGCGCGTGGCCAGCGCGTCCATGTCGCCGTCGGCGGCGCGGCCCTCGCCGCTGCACCCCACGTAGGCGGTCTCGCACAACACGTTGCGCCAGCCGAGTCCGGCCATGCGCAGCGACAGGTCGATCAGGGCCGCGTACCAGGAACCGTAACTGCTCGCGTCCAGGCCGCCGGCGCGCTGCCGCGGCGCGCCGCGCAGGGCCACCGCATGGCACACCGCCGACGGCAGTTCCGGATGCTCCGGCGGCAGCGCCGCGCAGGCGCGTGCCAGGCGCTCGCCATCGTCGGGCAGCGGATTGATCTCGCCCAGCCGCGGCCAGGCGCAGGCTTCGCCCGCATTGCTCCACGGCGTGGCGCTGGCGATGGCCGCATCGCGCGCCAGGCATGCGCTCAGGTGCTGCAGCCAGCCGGGCAGCGGCTGCGCGTCCGCAGCCAGCACCACCACGTCGGCCGCGCCGCAGGCGCGCAGCATTTCGTCCAGGTGCGCGACCTCGCCGAGCATGCGCGGGCGCCGGGTATAGTCGGCCTGCAGGCGGGTGCGCGCCAGCCAGGCCTCGATCACCCGGATGCCGCGCGGTCCCGCCTGCGCGTCGTCGGCCAGCCACACGCGGGTGCCGGCCGGGGTCTGTGCCTCCAGCGCGCCCAGGCATGCGTCCAGCGCGACGTCGTCGACGCCGACCGGCAGCAGCACGATGGGCAGGGTCACCTGCGCTTACTTCTTGCCCGCTGCCGGCAGCGGCTGCA
Source organism: Xanthomonas translucens pv. undulosa (assembly GCF_017301775.1). Classification (NCBI taxonomy): domain Bacteria; kingdom Pseudomonadati; phylum Pseudomonadota; class Gammaproteobacteria; order Lysobacterales; family Lysobacteraceae; genus Xanthomonas; species Xanthomonas translucens. Next base: position 3,151,179 of record NZ_CP063993.1, on the reverse strand, counting down.
TCGCCTTGAACTTCTGCCCGTACTCGTCGGTGAGATTGCGCGCTTCCTGCGGGTTGCGCACGATCGTCGGGGTCAGCAGCACGATCACTTCGTTGCGGTTGCTTTGCTGCGATTTCGACCCGAACAGCGCGCCGACCACCGGCAACTTGCTCAGGAACGGAACGCCATTGCTGCCGTCACTGGTTCTGTCGCTGATCAGGCCTGCGAGCATGATGGTGTCGCCGCTTTGCACCGCTGCCTCGGTCTTGACCCGCCGCGTATTGATATCGACGTTGCAGGCCGAACTATTGACGACCGTCGTGGTGCTATTGCACGCCGCCGGCCGGTCGCTCGGCGTACTGACCTCTTGCGCGATGTCCAGGAACACCATGCCGTCCTTGGTCACCCGCGGGCGCACCTTGAGGATCACACCGGTGTCGAGGTACTGCACCGACGAATAGCTGGCGTCTGTACCAATGCCGGTGTTGATCGAGGTCGAATTGATCGGGATGCGCGTGCCGACGTTGAGCGTGGCCTCGGCGTTGTTGCGCACGAACACCGACGGGGTCTGCAGCAGCTTGACGTTGGTGATCTGATCCAGCGCGGAGATCACCGCGGCGGCGTTTTTGCCGAGGAAGGTCCAGCCGAGACCGGTGTTTGTGACCTTGCCAGCGATATCGCCCCAGATGCTGCGTCCCGCGGCGCTGGGCAGGCCTGCACCACCACCGCCGATACCGATGTTCGTCGCATCGCCAGCGGCGCTCACCGCCTGCTCGAAGAACCAGTTCACCCCGTACTGCAATTGCCCGGTCAGGCTGACCTCGGCCACCTGCGCCTCGATGTGCACCTGCATCGGCATCACGTCGAGCTTCTCGACCACGTCGCGGATCGAGCGCCACGACTGCGGCGTGGAGCGCACCAGCAAGGTGTTGGTCTCCTCCACCGCCGACACGCCGACCTTGTCGCCCTGCACGTCCAGGGTCACGCTGCCGTTGCCGGAAGTGCGCGGCGACAGCTGCAGGCTGCCGCTGCCCAGACCGCCGCTGCTGCTGCCGGACGAGGAACCGCCGCTGCCCGAGGACAGGCTGTCGCTGCTGCCGTTGAGGCCGCCGCTGCCGCCCAGGCCGCCATCGCTGCTGCCGTTGAGGCCGCCATTGAGGCCGCCGCCGCCCATCTGGCTCAGCTGCGCACCCGGCATCAGCGAGGCGTTGGAATCGCCGCGGTTGCCGCCGGCGCCGAACACTTCGGCCAGGCGGTCGGCCAGGTCCTTGGCCTTGATGTATTTCAGTTCGTAGGAGAACAGCCGGCTGCCGCCGCCGGCGCTGTCGATGCGGTCCAGCCAATCGTGTATCTGGTCCAGGTAGCGCGCCTGCGGGGTGATCACCAGCACCGCGTTGGCGTTCTCCAGCGGCATGAAGCGGAACATGCCGGCGCTGGGCGTCTTGCTGTTGTCGCCGAACACCTTCTCCAGGTCGGCGGAGACCTGCTCGGCCTTGCCCGACTGGATCGGGAACACGCCGACCGACATGCCCGACAGCCAGTCCACGTCGAAGATCTGCACTGTGCGCAGGTAATTCTCCAGTTCCGCGCGGGTGCCACCGAGGGTGATGACGTTGCGCGCGCCGTCGATGCCGACGATCGCGTTCGGCCGCGCGTACGGCTCCAGCACCTTCTTCATTTCGCTGGCAGAAATGAACTTCAGCGGCACCACCCGCACCTCGAAGCCGCGCGCGCTGGCCGGCGAGGCGGTGCTCGGCGCCACGGTGCCGGCCAGGGCCTGGTCGGCGGGCACGATGTTGTAGCGGCCGCCGCTGTAGACCATGCGCGCGTTGTTCCAGCCCAGCACCATCTCCAGCAGGTTCAGCGCCTGCGCCGGCGACACCGGCTTGGGCGTGGCCAGGGTCACCGTGCCCTGCACGCCCGGCGCGATCACGTAGTTCTGCCCGAGCATGTCGCCGAGGATCGCCTTGACCACCGCGTGCACCGACTCGCCTTCGAAGTTGAAGGTGGCGCTGCCGCTGCTGGCGTTGGCCAGCGACGGCGCCGGCGCGGCGGCGGCACTGGAATTGATCATGGTGCCGCTGCCGCGGCGGATCACCGGGGCCACGCGGTCCGGGATGTCGTTGGGATCGGCTGCGCCGGCCGGCCCGCCGGCGGTGCCGCTGGTGCTGCCGGCGGCGCCGACCTTGGGATCGATCGCGGCGCCGCGGCGGACGTCCGGCGAAGGCGTGGTGGCGCAGCCGGCCACCAGGCCGATCGCGAGGAACAGGGAAAACAAGCGCGGCGTCATGCGATCACTCTTCAAGGGTTCTGGCCGGGGGTGGTGCCGTTCTGGCGCTGCTGCTGCAACTGCCGGCGGCGGGCTTCGATACGTTCACGAATGGCTTGCAACTGTTGCGTCGACGGCGCCGGCGCGGCCGCCGGTGCGCTCGGCGCCGGGGTCGGCGGCGTGCCGTTGGCGCCCGCCTGCGGCGTGGCGGCGACGGGAGTGGCCGGGGCGTTAAGCGCAGGCGCAGCAGGCGACGATGGCGCCGCCGGCAACGGCGGCATGCCCGGCGGGCGGGCGCCCTGGCCGAGCGCGGTCGGCGGTTGCCCGCCCTTGCCGTCGAACACCTGCAGTTCCAGGGTCTGAGTACCGCCGCTGCCGCTGACCACCGCGCGGCGCGGTTGCAGCGACAGCAAGCGCCAGCCCTTGACCGGGTCGTGGCCTTCCTGCAGGCGCAGCGATTCGCCCTGCTCGGTGGTCAGCGTGGCCATCTTGAAGCTGTCGGTGAGCAGCACCCCGGTCAGGCGCACGCTCGGCGCGGCGCCCTGGCCGTTGTCGGCGCTGAGGAAGAACGGATGCGGCAGGCGGTCTTCGGCGAACACCGGACGCGCGGCGATCTCGGCATAGCGCGAATAATCGCCGAGGCGCTCGGCGGACGCGGCCGGCAAGCTCGGCAGGCGCTGGGTCATGCCCGGATCGTCGGGCAGCGGCACGATGCGCTGGCCGAGCCCGGCCAGCCCCAACGCCCAGATCAGCAGCCCCCACAGCGCCAATGTCGCCAGCCATACGGTGCGCAGCCCGATCGCTTCAATTCGCATGCGCGCCCTCCACTTGCTGCGGCGGTTGCGCGGCGGCATCGGGCATGGCCGGTGGGGCCTGGGTGGCGGCGGGGTCGCTCGGGCCGGACCCGGCAGGCGTGCCGGCATCCAGCGCCGGTGCGTCACCGGACGACGGCATGCCCGCGGCCGCAGGCGGCGCCGGCATCGCGTTCGGGCGCAGATAGCCGGCCAGTTCGAAGGCCACGTCCAGGCCGTTGCCGCTCTCGCCCGGCGACAGCTGGTAGCGCTGCGCCATCACGTTGAGGTTGTCCACGAACAGCGCCGGGCTGCCGCTTTCCAGCGCGTGCAGCACCGCCGCCAGTTCCGGGGTGCCGCAACGCAGCCGCACCTGCACCGCGACGCGGGTGAAGCGGTCGCGGCGGTTGTCGGCGGCCAGCGGCGAGCGGTTGCTGATCGCGCAGCTGCGGTTGCCGGGGCTGGCGGTGGCCACCGCGCTTTCCAGGCGCTGCACCAGCCCGGCCGAGGCCAGCTCGGCCGAGGTCTCGCGCAGGAAGCCCGGGCGCGTGGCCAGGGCGCGTTGTGCCTGCTGCAGCCGTTGCGCCACCTGCGGCGCCTGCTGCAACTGCATGCGCACGCGCAATTCGCGCTGGCGCAATTCCTGGATCTGCGTCTCGACTTCGCGCATCGGCACGGTCCACCACGGATGCACCAGCAGCAGATAGGCCAGCGCCAGCGCCACCAGCAGCAGGCCCAGCGCCAGCCAGCGGTCGCGCTTATCGACCTGCACCGGCATTGGCGGCCTCCTTGCGCTTGGTCCCGGCCAGTTCGGCGGTCAGGGTGAAACGGTCGCGGTGGCTGCCCGGATCGGCCTGCAGCACGCCGGTCAGCGACGGCGTGCGCCACAGCGGCGAACCCTCCAGCCGCCCGACCAGCGAGGACGCCTCGCTGCTGAGGCCGATCAGCTGCAATTGGTCGCCTTCGACCGAGAATTTTTCCAGGTACGTGCCCTCGGGCAGGCGCTTGCTCAGTTCGTTCCAGATTTCCAGCGCGGTCGGGCGCTCGGCGCGCAGTTGGTCGAAGAAGGCCGCGCCTTCGACCAGATCGACCAGCTGCTGGCGCTGCGCGGCCACGCCCCGCGCGCGCTGCGCGCCGTTGTCCACCTGGGCGCGCAACTGCTCAAGCGCGTCGCGGCGGTTGTCCAGCAGCTGCCAGCCGGCGGCGAACAGCGCCAGCAGCGCGGTCGCGGCAAGGATCGCGTTCCAGCGCCGCATCGGATCGGCGCGGCGATGGCGCTGCTCCGGCGGCAGCAGGTTGACCCCCAACGGCGTGCCGTCGGCGGCGGCGACATCGACCCCGGCCAGGGTCGGGCGCAGCGCACCGGCGCTGTCCTGCAGATCCTCCAGCACGCGGCGCGGCGCCACCACCAGTTCGGCATCCAGTTGCGCATCGTCGCGGCGCGCGCCGGGGCGCACGTCGTAGACCACCTGGTCGGCCTGGAACGGCGTCTGCCGGTCGATCTCGAACCTGACCACGTCGCGCAGATGCTCGGCGGCCGCGGCGGGCAGGCGCAGCGTGCGCTGCAGCGCGGCGGGCGCCGGCAGCAGCCACACCCGCGGCAACGCGGCCAGGCGCGGGCCGAGCACGGCCTCCAGGTCGCTCGGCAGCAACGGCCACGGCAACGCCAGCGGCGTGCCCAGTTCGGCATCGACCTGGCGCGCGACCACTAGCTGTTCGCCCTCGCGCCACAGCAGCAGCCGCGCCTGCGACCAGCCCAGCTGCAGTTGCCAGCGCGGCGGTAGCCACGCCATCAGCGAACGCTGCCACCAGGCCAGCACGCCGCCGGCACCGGGCGCCATGCGTACGCCGAGCTTGTTCATCGTGTCCCGCCACGCAGTCATCGAACGGCCGATCCTTCTTCCCATCGCAGCACAGTGTAGGCGCTGCCCGGTAGCGCCGACGAGCCTGGGCGCACCACGGCGCGCAGCACCGCCTCGCGCCCGGCCGCCAGTCGCGCGCGGCTTTCGATGCTGTAGGTGCCACCGCCCCCGCCGATCGCAGCGGCCTGCGCCGGGTCGTTGCGCTCGCGTTGCGCCAGCGCCTGCTGCGCATCCAGGCCGAGCGCGGTCAGCACCGGCGCCGGCGCGAAATCCGGCGCCGGGCGCGAAATGCCGCTATACAGGGTCAGGTTCGGCAGCAGCTTGGCGTATAAGTCCGCATCCATGCCCAGTACCAGCTGCAGTTCGGCCAGGCTCTCGAATGGTGCGTCCTTGGCGCCGTACGGCAGCCCGGCGGCAGCGTAGTCCGGGTCCTCGGCGCCGCCGTTGGGCTGGCTGAGGTTGTCCGGGTCGCGCCAGTCCACGATCGCCGCGGCGATGCGGTCGGCGCGCTGCGGATCGCCACCGACCGCACGCACCAGCGCCGCCAGCAACGGCGCGTCGGCCAGGTTCAGATCGACCTTGCCGCTCTCGTCGGTGACCCGCAGGTCGATCGTGGCGTCTTCGTACCGCCAGCGGTAGCGGCGCCCGTCGGCGCGCCAGCCCGGCTGCGTCGGCGTGCCGGCGAGCCGGGTCAGCGCGTACTCCAGCCCGGCGCGGGCGCGCTCCTGCGCCGCCGCGCCGTCGCCCAGCACCTTACCCTGCAGGCCCTCGGTGCGCGCGGTCAGCGCGAACGCGCCGATCAGCGCGGTGAGCAGCGCGATCAGCCACAGCACCAGCACCAGCGCCGCGCCGCGCGCCTGCCCGGGTGCCGCGCTCATTGCCGTGCCTCGGCGCCGCCGGCCTGGCGCAACGCCACCACCAGCGGCGGCCACAGCATGCCGTCGTCGCTGCTCAGTTCGATCGACACCAGCAGCGGCAACTGATCGGTCTTTTCCCAGCGTTCCTGCCAGGGTCCGATCGTACCGCGCTCCGGATCGATGCCGCGGTAGCGGAAACGCACCTGGCGCAGGCCCTCGGCCAGCGGCTCGGGCAGGCGCGGCTTGGCGTCGGCGATCTGCTTGCCGGCCTGCACCTGCACCAGCGCGATCGCCAGGCGCTGCCGGTCGCCGTCGCCGCTGACGCTGAGGTCGTGCAGGTAAGGGCCACCGCGGCCCAGATAACCGGGAAGATCGGCGACGAACTGCATGCGCTGCGGCTCACCGACGAAGCGCACCGGCTGCAGGGTGCGGCTGTCGATGTCCAGCGCCAGCGCTTGCGCGCCGCTCAGGCGCCGGCGCAGGAAACCCTCGACCGCGCGCATGCGCTCGCTGCGCCCGGCGATGGTCTCGCCGCGCCCGCTGATCGCGGTGGCCGATCGCAGCGTGGCGAAGGCCAGGGTCAGCCCGCCGACCAGCAACACCGTGGCCAGCAGCACTTCGATCAGGGTGAAGCCGCGCGCGGCGGCAAGGCCCGGCGCGCGGCTCACTGCGGCATCCCGTTGTTCTGCGCGCTGACCAGACGCAATGTCTTCCACTGCAACGCCTGCGCCGACGCATCGCCCCAGCGTACCTGCAGGTTCAGTTGCAGCAGCGTCGGCAGGCCCGGCGTCAGCGTCGTGTCCGGCGGGCGTCGCGCATCGACGTACGGCGCCACGTCCAGGGTCCAGCGGTAATGGCCCTGCTCGAAGCTGCCCTGTGCGCGGCCGGGTTGCAGCGGCTGTTCCACGCCTTGCGCGGCCAGCAACGATTGCGCGTACAGCGTGGCACGGCTGAGCTGGTCGGCGCGCTTGACCTGGCGTGCGGCGCCGGACAGCGAGCCGAGCAGCAGGGTCAGCGCCAGCGCCAGCAGCGCGAACGCCACGATCACCTCGATCAGCGTGTAGCCGCGCTGCGCCTTCATGGCATGCCCTGCTGCGGCGGACGCCCGACCTTGACCTCGCCGGTCAGCCAGGCCACGTCGATGCGCCAGCTGGCCTTGCGCGTCAGCAACTCGATGCGCCCGCCTGTAGCCGCGCCGTCCTCGAAGAACTGGATCGCGCCTTCGTCCTGGCGCCGCTGCGCCTCGCGCGCGCCGCTGAAGCGGATCGCCAGCGACGCCGGGATTTCGCCATGGCGACCGTTGGGCGCCTGCCAGCGGTGCGCCTGCGGATCGATCAGGAAGCGTTGCGGCTGGCCGCTGGCGATCGCCTGCGCGCGCGTGTAGCGCAGCTGCGCGGCGATCTCCTTGGCCGACGAGCGCAGGCGCATGCCGTCGACGCCGCCGGTCAGCACCGACGCCGCCAGTACTGCGGCGATCGCAATCAGCCCCACCACCAGCAACATCTCCAGCAGCGACACCCCGCGCAGGCGCGCAGGCGCCGGCGGTACGCACGCGTGCGCACCGCGCTGGAGAACGCCGGCAGAAGTGTGACTCACGATGCCGCGATCACTCGTACTTGATGTCGGCGTCGTAACTGGTGCCGCCGGGCTGGCCGTCCTTGCCCAGGCTGATCAGATCGAACGGCTTGCCGTCGCCGGGCACCTTGTACTCGATCGGATGGCCCCACGGATCGTTCAGTTCGGTGGCCTTGGCATACGGACCGAGCCAGCCGCTGACGCCACCCGGCGCGGCGACCAGATCGTCGAGCTTGGACGGCAGCTTGCCGGTGTCCAGCTGGTAGTTGTCGATCTTGCCGGCCATGGTCTGGATCTGCGACTTGGCCAGATTGGCCTTGCCGCGATCGGCGCCGCCGAGCACGCGGCTGCCGACCAGGGTCAGCACCGCGCCGATCAGCACGATGACGATGATGATTTCCAGCAGGCTCATGCCCGACTGGCGCGCGGCAGAGGGGGAACGGGTCAGGGAGCGGATATTTCGCATTGCATCGGATCCTTGCGGTGGAAAGCCTATGTAGCCGAACGCGGTGACAAGCGACGCCGACGCGTGCGGGTCGTGCAGCTACGCTTCATGCGCGGCGACGGCGGCGGCAGGGCCGCGATTGACGCATCTCGCACTTCGCGCATGACGCGGCGCACACATGCTGCGGGCATGGGTGCGCCCATTGCTTCGACCATTCGCGGCGCCACAGGTTCACGCCATCATCCCTGCGCTGCCGGCATTGCTGCTGCCGTCCATGGCGCAACAGGCTGCACCCAGACAGACCGGCCCGGCCATCCATGGCCGGGCGTTCGGCGCCACATGCGCCATGGCGCATGAGCGTGGCGCCTCACCCAATCGCATTGGTGAGGTCGTACAGAGGAACGAGGACGGAAATGATCACCAGCCCGACCACCGAGGCCAGGACCAGGGTGATCAGCGGCACCAGCGCGGCAAGCAAGCGGTCGATCGCCTGCGCGGTTTCCTGTTCGAAGGTGTCGGCGGTCTTCAGCAGCATCGTATCCAGCGCGCCGGATTCCTCGCCGACCTGGATCATCTGCAGCGCCAACCGCGGGAAGCGCTTGCCCTTGGACAGCGACGCCGACAGGCCATGGCCGTTCTTGACGTCGTCGGCGGCGGCGCCGACGTCGGCGGTCAGCGCCAGGTTCGACAGCACGTTGCGCGAGATGCCCAGCGCGGACAGCAGCGGCACGCCGTTGCGCAGCAAGGTGCCCAGGGTGCGGGTCAGCCGCGCGGTTTCCAGCCGCGCGATCAGCACGCCGATGAAGCGCTGCTTGAGCAACCAGGCGTCGAAGCGGGCGCGGAATACCGGATCGCGGCGCTTGCGGTCGATCGCCAGCAGCGCCAGCCCCGGTACCACCAGCAGCGCGATCCACCAGTCGCGCACGAACAGGCCCACGCCCAGCACCGCCTGGGTGAACCATGGCAGCTGCACGTCCAGGCTCTCGTACATCAGCGCGAACTGCGGCACCACGTAGCCGAGCAGGAACAGCAGCGCGCAGCCGACCACGCTGACCAGGATCGCCGGATAGATCAGCGCGTTGATCACCCGTCCCTTCAGTTCGCGGCTGCGCTCCAGGTATTCGGCCAAGCGCTGCAGCGTATCGTGCAGGCTGCCGCCGGCCTCGCCGGCGCGGACCATGTTGATGTACAGGCGCGAGAACAGGCCGTGCTGGCGCTCCAGCGCGGTGGACAGCGGCGCGCCGCCGCGCACCGCGTCGCGGATGTCGCCAACGGTGCGCTTGGAGCGCTCGTCCTCGGGCAGTTCGAGCAGGATGGTCAGCGCGCGGTCCAGCGGCTGGCCGGCGCCGAGCAGGGTCGCCAGCTGCTGGGTGAACTGCACCAGCGCCGCACCGTCGAACGGCTTGGGCCGGAACAGGCCGCGCAGCGAGGTGCCGCCGCCCTGCGCCGCGAGCTTGGCCTCCATCGGCATATGCCCCTGCTCCTGCAGGCGCAGCGCCACCTCGGCGTCGCTGGCGGCTTCCATCTGGCCTTCCAGGATCTCGCCGTGCGGGTTGAGCGCTTTGTAGCGGTACAGGGGCATTAGCTGCGGGACGCGGGACATGGGACGCGGGACGCGCAAAGCAGGCCGCGCGCACTGCACGCGCGCCGGCGCGCCGCGGCGCTGACGCGCACTGCCGGGCAGCGTGCCGCGCGCATCAGGTTTCCTCCGTCACGCGCAGCACTTCCTCGATCGTGGTCTGCCCGCTGAGCGCCTTGCCAATGCCGTCTTCGTACATCGTGCGCATGCCGGCCTCGCGCGCCAGCTGCTCGATCTCGCCCATGCCGGCGTGGCGCATCACCGCGCGGCGCAGCGCGTCGTTCATCACCAAAAATTCCATGATCGTGGTGCGGCCCAGGTAGCCGGTCGGCGCGATCGCCGAGGGCCGCGGGCGGAACAGGCAGATCTCGCCCTCGGGCTGCAGCCGGCGCAGTTCGAACTTCTCGATCTCCTCCGGCGAGGCCGGATAGCGCTCGGCGTGGGTCGGCTCCAGGCGCCGCACCAGGCGCTGCGCCAGGATGCCGTTGATGGTGGAGGTCAGCAGATAATCCTCCACGCCCATGTCGAGCAGGCGGGTGATGCCGCCGGCGGCGTTGTTGGTGTGCAGGGTGGACAGCACCAGGTGGCCGGTCAGCGCCGACTGGATCGCGATGCGCGCGGTTTCCAGGTCGCGCATTTCGCCGATCATGATGATGTCCGGGTCCTGGCGCACGATGCTGCGCAGCGCGTGCGAGAAATCCAGCCCGATCTGCGGCTTGGCCTGGATCTGGTTGATGCCCTCGATCTGGTATTCGACCGGATCCTCGACGGTGATGATCTTGACGTCGGCGGTGTTGAGCTGGCTCAGCGCGGTGTACAGCGTGGTGGTCTTGCCCGAGCCGGTGGGGCCGGTGACCAGCAGGATGCCGTGCGGCTGCTCCAGCACCTTGCGGAACTGCGGCAGGAACGCGTCGGTGAAACCGAGCCGGTGGAAGTCGAACACCACCGTCTCGCGGTCGAGCAGGCGCATCACCACGCTCTCGCCGTGCGCGGTGGGCACGGTGCTCACGCGCAGGTCCAGTTCCTTGCCCTGCACGCGCAGCATGATGCGCCCGTCCTGCGGCAGGCGGCGCTCGGCGATGTTGAGCTTGGCCATGATCTTGACCCGGCTGATCACTGCTGCGGTCAGGTTGACCGGCGGGCTTTCGCCGTCGATCAGCACGCCGTCGACGCGGTAACGCACCTTCAGCCGGTTCTCAAACGGCTCGATGTGGATGTCCGAGGCGCGCAGTTCCACCGCGCGCTGGATCACCAGATTCACCAGCCGGATCACCGGCGCTTCCGAGGCCAGGTCGCGCAGGTGCTCGATGTCGTCGGCGGCGGCGCTGTCGCCGTCGGCGGTTTCCACGATCGCGCCCATCGCGCTGCGGCCCTGGCCGAACCAACGCTCGATCAGGTCGTCGATCTCCGAGCGCAGTCCGACCCGCGGCAGCACCTGGAAACCGGTGGCCAGGCGCACCGCGTCGGCGGCATAGGCCTCGTGCGGATCGGACATCCACAGTTCCAGCGCGCCATCGCGCTCGCCCAGCGGGCACACGTGGAATTGCTTGAGGAAGCGCAGCGACAGCGGCTGCGCCTCGGGCAGGTGCTCCGGCGCGGTGGCCGGCAATTGCTTGGCGTCAAGCAGCGGCAGGCCCAGCACTTCGGCGCTGACCTCGGCATGGTCGCGCTCGGAGACCAGCCCCAGCCGCGCCAGCAGCGACAGCAGGCCGCCGCCGGATTCGCGCTGCAACTGGCGCGCGCGCAGCAGGTCGCCCTCCTTGAGCCGGCCCTTGGCCAGCAACGCATCGACGATGCGCGCCTCGGGCGTATCGACAGCGGCAGCAGTGTCCTTCACAAGCGCGTTCACACAATCCCTCCAAAGCGTGCGGCGACTTTAACAGTTCAGCACGACCTGCCGCCCGCCCGCGGCGCAGCGGGCGGCGCGACTGTCTACGACTGCCATGCCGGCACGGCGCGCGTCATTGGCATGACACACGCGGCGCGCAGCATCGTGCCTTGCGGCGCGGTGTGCATGGCCAGCGGCAGCGCACAAGCGCAACCGACAGCGGCGCATGCCGGACTGCCGGCCGCCGTGCCGACAGCGGTATCGCCAGGCGCGCGCGCGGCTTTTGCATTGCCGCAACCCAAGGAAACCCGGCCGAAGCCGGGTTTCCTTGGGTTGCTCCGGCACCGTCTCCGGCGCCGTCATCGCAGGCTTACTGGCGCGCGACCAGGCTGACCCCGCTGTAGCTCGACGTGCCGACCAGCTTGACGTAGTAGGTGCCGGCCTGCGGCGCGGTGAAGCGCACCGTCTCGTTGTTGCCCGGGCGCACCGACTTGGCGTCGTAGTTGGTGGTACTGGGCTCCTTGTCGAAGCTCACGTACAGCGACACGTTGCCGCTGCCGCCGTAGGTGAGGAAGCTCAGCACCGCGCCAGCCTCGGCCTCGAAGCTGTACAGCACCTCGTTGCCCGTCGCGCCGGTCAGGCCGGCCACCGCCACCTTATTGGTCAGCGCGGTCGCCGGCGGCGTGCACTGTTCGGTCTGCGGGTCGCACGGCACTTCCAGCGCCTTGGCCAGCGCGGCCTTGGCATCGACGATGCCGGTGCCGATGGGAGTGCTGGTCGGGATCGACACCGGGAACGGACGCGCGGTCTGCTTGAGCAGGGTTTCCAGAGCGGCCGGGGTCAGCGGCGCGTTGCCGGCGGCGATCACCGCGCTCTGCACCAGGGCCGCCACCGCCGCCACGTGCGGCGAGGCCATCGAGGTGCCGCCCAGGCCCGTGTATTTGTAGGCACCCGAAGTCGGCGTGGTCGCGCCGCTATAGCCGTTCTGCCAGACGTAGCCGCCCGGGTTGCCGTCCACGCTGCCGCCGCCGCCAGGGCCTGACAGGTCCACCGCCGCGCCATAGTTGGAGTAGGAGGCGATGCCGCCGGTGATGCGCGTCGCGCCGACCACGATCACGTTGGCGCAGCTGGCCGGACTGAAGTTGGCGGCATTGCCGGCGCTGTTGCCGGCCGCCACCACCACGGTGGTGCCGCGCGCGACCGCACCGTCGATCGCCTCCTGGAACAGCATATCGCAGGTACCGCCGCCGCCCAGGCTCATGTTGATGACCTCGGCCGGATTGGCGTTGGCCGGCACGCCGGCGACGGTGCCGCCGGAGGCCCAGGTGATCGCGTCGGCGATGTCGGAGGTGTAGCCGCCGCACTTGCCGAGCACGCGCACCGGCAGCAGGGTGGCGTTCGGCGCGACGCCGGCCATGCCGATGCCGTTGTTGGTGGCCTCGGCGATGGTGCCGGCGACATGGCTGCCGTGCCAGGAGCTGGCATCGGCCAGCGATCCCGTGTAGCACTCGTTGTCGTTCTCGACCCAGTCGCCGTAGTCCAGCGCGCCGGGAACGCGCGCGTCGGTCGGACGCCGCGATTTCTTCGCATCGGAGATGAAGTCGTAGCCCTGCAGGAGGTTGACCGCCACGTCCGGATGGTTCGGCAGGATGCCGGTATCCAGCACCGCGACGACAACGCCTTTACCCTTGGAAATATCCCACGCGGCCGGCGCATTGATGCCGCCGGTGGCGCTGCTCAGGTGCCACTGGTACTGCGCGTACAGCGGGTCGTTGGGCACCAGCTGCGGCTGCGCCAGCGCTGCCTTGGGCAGATCGGTATGCTGCAGCGTGACGTCCACCAGCGCGTACTTGACCGCCGGGTCGGCGGCGATTTCCGCCACCACCTTGTCCATGTCGGCCTTGCTCAGCTTGCCCGACAGGCGGATCAGGTCGGCGCCCACGCCCAGGGTGCGCACGTATTCGGCGCGCACGCTGGCCGCCGCCGCACGCGAGATGCCGTTGCCGCCGCCCAGGCTGGCGCGGGTCACCGCCGACTGCACCGCCGACAGCTTGGCGCGGCGGTCGCTGGCCACGGCGGTACCGGCCTTGTAGCGCACCACGATGCGGCTGGAAGTCTGCGCGTCGGCCGGTGCGACCTTGGCCGGCGGCTTGACCGGCAGCGACGCGGCAACGGACGCGAATGCGCTCGAGACCCCCAGCGACATCATCAGCATGGCGGCGGCGATGGCATTGATACGAAGGTTTTGCTTGTCGATCACGTTGACGTCCTCTTCAAAGTTCGTGGATCAGGCGACAGTTGCGGCCGTAAAAACTCCTTCTCCCCGAATCCGTTGGCCGGCCCAGCCAAGGTCCTTCGGTCTGCCCCCTCAGGCCATTGCGTGGGCGGACGGCGGCACGCGCCGCCATCCGCGATGGCTCACCAGCCGAAGCCGGCACCGATGCCGACCGAGCTATCGTCGCCGCTGAACGCGCCGCCGATGGTCAGCGTGGCGCGGTCGCTGAAGGCGCGCTGGTAACCCACCGACAGCGCCGACTCGCCGTTCTGGAAACCGACACCGGCACCGACACGGTTCTGGGTGCGGATGCCCGCGGCGCTGGTGGCCATGTTGAGCATCGCCGCGCTCATCGCTCCCTGCCGGTCGATGCGGCGGTCCTGGTCGCGCAAGCGCGCAGCGACGTCGCCGCGCAGCACGTCGAAGCTGTCGGCCATGGTGTCGAAGCGCGAATCGGCATACGACTTGGCGGTGGCCACGCCGCTGTCGAGCTGGCCCTTGTTGACCGCATCGGTGGTCTGGGTGCCGGCGGCGACGTTGGCGACCTGGCGCTCGTTGCCGGCGCTGCCCACCGATACAGTGTTGGCACGGTCGGCGAGCGCCCCCTGGCCCAGCGCCACCGCCCCCTGCGCCGTGGCGCTGGCGCCCTGGCCGAGCGCGGTGCCCGACGCGGCGGTGACGCTGGCGCCCTCGCCCATCGCCACCGCATTGGTCGCCACCGCGGCAATGTGGCTGTTGGCACCCACCGCGGTGCTACCGTCGGCGTTGACCTTGGCGTTGCTGCCGATCGCGGTGTCGTTGCGACCATGCGCATAGGCGCTGCCGCCGATCGCGGTGCCGGTGACGTCGTTGGCGCGCGCCGCCGTGCCGACCGCGGTGGCGGTGGCCCCCGCATCGGCCACGACCGCTTCGCCGACCTGCGCGGTGGACGCGCTGCCGGAGACCGGCGCCAACGCGGAAGCGGCCTGCGCCGTGGCAACTCCCGGTTCCGACGCGGTCACCGACGCGACGCTGGCGACACGCGCACTGCGCGCCAGGCTGGCGCTGCCGCCGCTGCGCGCATCCAGCTCGCTGACCTTGCCGTCCAGCGCCGCCAGCGCATCGCCGACGTTGCTGTAGCTGGCGCCCTGGATCACGTAGGTCGGGGCCACGAACAGGCCTTGCGCGCCGAGGCCGGCACCACCGCCCAGGAACGTGGCCATGTTGCTCAGCGACTGGTACAGCTGGCTGCCGTTGATCGCCTCGGTGCTGCCGGCAGCGACGCTGCCGGCGCTCAGGTTGACGATGCGCCGGGTGGCCGGGCCGCCGCGGCCGTTGCCGCTGCCCAGCGACACCGTGTCGGCCTCGTACACGCGCGAGCCGGCGCCGAGCGCGACCGCATTGTCGGCCGAGACGCCGGCATTGGCGCCGATCGCCACGCCGTTGCTGCCGCTGTTGCGCACGAAGCTGTTGTAGCCCAGCGCCACGCCGTTCTCGCCGATCGCATTGGTCTGCAGGCCGATCGCGGTGCTGCGCGCGCCGCTGGCCGAACTGCTGGCACCGGACGCGGTCGCGCCGGCGCCGCTGGCCACGCTGGCCACGCCCAGCGCGGTACTGCGCAGGCCGCTGGCGGTGGCCCCGGCCCCGGCCGCGGTGCTGTCCACACCGCTGGCGCTGACCACGCCGCTGCCCGAGCTCTGGAAGTCGGCGCTGGCTTCGCCGGCCACCGCCGCCACCGCATCGAGCTGCGCCTTGTTCACCGCATCGGTGGCGTTGAGCGCCGCGCCGAGGTTGGTGATGCGGCGCGTGGCCGGAGCGCTGACCCCGTTGCCGCCGCCCACCGACACCACGTTGGCTTCGCTGGCGCGCGAACCGGCGCCGAGTGCGACGCTGTTGCTGCCGCTGGCCCAGGCGTTGCTGCCGAGTGCGGTGGCGTTGATGCCGCTGTAGGCGTAGGCATCCTGGCCGATCGCGGTGCCGCCCTGCGCGGTGGCCCAGGCGAACTGGCCCACTGCGGTGGTCTGCGCCGCGGTGGCCCAGGCCGAAGCGCCGAGCGCGGTCGCATCCTCGCCGCTGGCGCGGGCGCTGTAGCCCAGCGCCGAGGCGTAATCGCCCGCCGCCGCCGCGCCGTAGCCGAACGCGCTGGTGCGGCCGCCACTGGCGCTGCTGAACGCGCCGACCGCGGTGCTGTAGTCGGTGGTGGCCTCGGCCTTGTAGCCGTTGGCGGTGGACTGCAGGCCGGCGGCCGTGGCGCCGGCGCCGCTGGCGCTGCTGAACGCCCCGGTGGCCTGCGCGCCCGCGCCGAGCGCAGTGGCGCCGACGTCGCTGGCGGTGGTGGTGCCGTCGAGCAGCACGGTGCCGTCGGCGTCGGTGTAGTACAGCGCGCCACCGATCGCGGTGCTGGACGCGCCGGTGGCGGTGGCGTTGTAGCCGGACGCGGTGGCGTATTGGGCGCCGGCCAGCGCGCCGCTGCCGAACGCCGAGGCGCCGCTGCCGAAGGCGTTGGACGCCTCGCCGGCGGCGGTGGCGTAGTTGCCCTCGACATAGCTGCCGACGTCGTCGGCCGGATCTGCGCCGCCGCTGGCCTTGAACTGCTTGCCGGTGGCGTCGGCGGACTGCTTGACCGCGTCCAGCTGCGCGACGTTGACCGCATCGGTGGCCTCGGTGCCGGCGGCGACGCTGGTGATCTGCCGGGTCAGGCCGTTGGCGACGTCGCCGACCGCGACGCTGTTGTCGCGGTCCGCGTAGGAATACGCGCCGAGCGCGACTGCGCTGGACGCTGAACGGTCCTGCGCATCCGCGAGCCAACTGCTGACCCGCGCGCCGTAGCCGATCGCGGTCGCGTCGATGCCGTTGGCCGCGCTGTTGGCACCGATCGCCGTGCCGCTTTCATGGAACATCGAGGTCACCGAACCGGCGCCGAGGGCCATGCTGTTGGCGGTCCACGCGGTGGACGCTTGGCCGATCGCCATCGCGCCCTCGCCCGCGGACAGCGCATAGGCGCCGAGCGAGACGGTGTGCGGCGCGAACGAACCGGCGCTGTGGCCGATCGCCACCGAGTCGACGGCGTTGTTCTCCAGGTTCGGGAACACGTTGGCGTTGTAGCCCAGCGCGATCGCGTAGTTGCCCTGGCTCTGCGCGCCCGCGCCCAGGGCGACGCCGCCGACGCCGGTCGCCGCGGCGATGCCGACGCTGTTGCCGGCACTTTCGGCGGCCGTGCTGACACCGCCGATGGCGACGCTGTCGGTGCCGCTGGCCAAGGCATTCATGCCCATCGCCACGGTACTGGTCGCGGTCGCGCGCGCGCCGATACCGGCCGCGGTGGCGTAGTCGCCCACGGCGCGCGAGCCGTAGCCAACCGCCGTGCCCAGCGCGCCGGACACTTCCGCCAGGGCGCCGACCGCAGTGGCGCCGTCCTGGAAGGTCTGCGCGTGATAGCCCAGCGCGGTGCTCTGCACGCCGCTGGCGAAGCTGCCGGTGCCGACCGCGGTGCTCAGCGGGTCCAGCGCCTGCGCGCCGCCGCCGATCGCCGTGGCCGCGATGCCCAGCGCCTGGGTGGTCTGTTCGCGGCTGCCGATGATGAAGCCGGCGTCGTCGTACTCGTAGACCGTGGCGACGCCGCCGATCGCGGTCGCCGACTCGCCATTGGCGGTGGCGTTGGCGCCGAGCGCGCTGGCGTTCTGGCCGTTGGCCAGCGCACCGCTGCCGATCGCCGACGCCGCAGTGCCGCCGGCGAAGCTGCTGGAGCCGAGCGCGGTGGCGTAGTCGCCGTCGGCCAGCGCGTTGGACCCGGACGCGGTGGCCTCTTCGCCCTGCGCCAGCGCGCTGCCCGCGCCGCTGGCGGAGAACAGGCGCGCGGTGGTGTCGGCGACGTTGGCGACCGCATCGAGCTGGTCCAGATTCACCGCATCGGTGCCCTCGCTGCCGGCGGCGACGTTGGTGATCTGGCGCTCGGCGCCGGCCTTGCCGACCGACACGCTGTTGTCGCGATCGGCGAGCGCATCGGCGCCCAGCGCCACGCTGTTCTCGCCCTGCGCCACGGCAGCATTGCCCAGCGCGGTGCTGTTGTAGCCGGTCGCCGTGGCGAAGCCGCCAACGGCGGTCGCGAAGTCGGCATCGGCCGTAGCGCCCAGGCCGACCGCCGCGGTGGCGGTGCCGTTTGCGACGCTCTCGGCGACGAGCGCGGTCGCGCCGATGCCGCTGGCGGTGCTGTAGTAGCCGAGGGCAGTGGATTCCAGACCGTCCGCTTCGCTGAGCGCGCCGCTGGCCACGCTGCCGTCGCCGCTGGCGTTGCTGGCCGCGCCGGTGGCGGTGCTCTGTTCGCCGCTGGCGTTGCTTTCGGCACCGACCGCGGTGGCGTAGTCGCCGCTGGCGCTGGCGCCGGCGCCGATCTGCAGCGCCTGCGCTTGCGCGCTGGAGGGCAGCATGGAGCCGACGGCGCCCAGCGTCAGGGCGATCACGGCCGACAAGGCCAGGCCCTGCACGCGCCCGGCCCTGCCTTCGCGAACCAGCTGGCCGCGGGAATCGCCGCTGGCCAGTTCCGAGGCCACGGTCCACATCCCCAACGCCTTGTTCCAGACCTTGCGATAAATCCGATTCATCGACTACTGCTCCTCAAATTAGGCTGGTTTTTGGTCAAAAAGCCACCCTCGCCCGGCCTTCCAGCCGGCCGACCCCCTGTCGGTATTTGCGCCGCATCCCTGACCCGGAGCGCGAGAGGCGGGTGCCTGTCGCTGCGCGCCTGCCTTGATGAACCAAAGCAAAATGCGGAACTGTCTGGAGTGTTAACCCCGCATCCTGATTACGTCAAGTTTTTGACTAAAAACAGCACGAAGAGTGATAAAAGTCTCGAATTTATATAAAGGGTGTTAATTTTTAGATAAATTTCAATAAAAACAAGACATTCCGCCAAATTCTCGGCACGGCATTTGCCATGCGTTGACCTCAGGTGGAGGCGATATGCGCTGCTGCGCCAAGGGTTTGACATGTACCGACGCGACAGCGGCGAAGCGGCAAATGCACGCTCATCGCTCATCCGCATGCGGCCGTGTACAAGACCGACTGCGCAAACCCGAGCGGGCTGGGCGCAAAAAGAGCACATGGAGACGAACGATCGGCCTGCTGTCGGCGACGGCAGATGTGCCCACCCGGTAGCCCCGGAGCCTTGAAGCGGCGGTGACCTCGGCCATCCGCCGTCGAGCGCCGGACGCCTGAGCCGATACACGGCCTGATTCAACCAAGGCCTGGCGGCGCTGGCGTGGCGACCTGGAGCTCATCGACCGTGATCCCCTAACCCGGATCGGGCTTGTTGCAACGGTGGCGCGCCTAGAGACACCGGTGAACCTGCACGCTCAAGCGTGAGGTGGCAACACGAGCGGGCGCCTTGAGCTACGCCGACGCGTGGCGCCTCGGGGGCGCGGGCCGGGCAAGCGTGAGGATGCCGCCGATGCCGAATCCTCGGTGGGTCGAACCCCTGAGCCGCAGCGCTCGGGGCGAAGAAGATCGCCGTTTTGGCAACCCCCGATTTCCGGCACATCGATGGTGTGCTGCGTCGCCGTCATTGCATCGGGGCTGCGCATGCGGCCTTCCGCATACCCGCAGCAGGCAGGGGCGACGTAGTTTGCCGCAGCCTGCGCCAGGCCTCCGCGCAAGCAATGGGGACTCCGAATCAGGTTCCAGGCGCAACGCCACATGTATCAGGTGGCAGGCAATAACGCCGAGGATGCAGGTCGAAGCCGCTGGACGGGTCACCGCCTTCGTCGAGATCGACACGCCGTACCGACTAAAAGTAGAACCCCACGTTCAGATTGAAACGCGAATGCCACCTGGACCGGTCACCGTCGTCGATGGCAATGCCGTCGCCACCTGCGAACCACATGTTCTTGCCGGCGATCCAGTCCAGATAGGTCAGCATCGCGCCTCTTTTCACGCTGCAGCCAGTTACGTTCTGCATTGATTCGCGCACGCCAAGACGATCGTGGGACGGCACCGTCATGCTGAAATTGTTGTAGCAGGTCACGTCGTCCAGCCAGCGCCCCTTGCCGAACGAATACGCGATGTTGGCGGTGGGCACGTCGGCTTCGGCAGCGATCTCGAAGGGCGCCAGAAACGCCGACATGGCAATGCGAACGCCAGGCACATCGTAGCGATAGCGCGCCCATTGCAACTGGCCGGTCCAGCTGCCGCCGCTCCACTGCGCATGCACGGCCGCGCCGCGATGCCCGTGGAGGCTGCGGTCCTGGACATTCAATACGTGTCCGGAAAAGGTTGAAGCGCCCAGCAGGAGGGTGCCACGGCGAAGGTCGTAGCGATGTTCGTAGCGGGCATTCCAACGATGGTATTCGCGATAGGGAGACAGCGCGGTGTCGGCGACATCGAACGAGTAGCGGTCCGTGCGCGCTCCATCGCCGTATTCGTCGCCCGAGAACCAGCCGACATGCACGGTATCCTTGCCGATGCTGCGCGCGAATACGACGCCCGGATCGTAATCGTCTTCGATCCCGAGGTAGTAGCCGGAGCCGAACCAGAAACTGTTCGACGCGGTCGGCAACAATCCGAACGGCACCTGCTGGATGCCGGCTTTCACCACGGTGTGGTCGTCGACGTTCCAGCCAAGGAAAGCGTGATGCACCGCGTCGAATCCGTCGTACCAACGATACTGCGCGGAAACGAAGAGCGGGCCTGTTCCCGCATTCGCATCGACGCGCAGCAACTCCAGATCGAGCCGCTGCGTGGGGCCGTAATCGCGCCAGCCGTAATTGAATCGGACCGCTCCGCCAAGCTTCGCGTACGAGTCGGTATCCCGAGCATCCTGCGCATACGCCTGGGCGCTGCACGCAATGGCCAGCAGCAGCAAAATACCTGAATGAAATGACATGGGTGTGGCCGCCTTCGCGTTGGTTTCGCCAGACATCTATCGGCCGCAATCGAGCCAGCATGAGGCCCACGGCGGGATTTAAGTTTCGTTTCCGCTCGTCGATACCTCAGCTTAGCGAAGTGTCCAGCAGGACACCTGAAAATCCATCCCCGGAGCACCAATGAACAGGCCCCTAGTTCGCCGCAACAGCGTCGCCAGCCGTTTGATGATCGGCACCGGCATCCTGGCCCTGCTGTGTTTCGGCATGACCGCTGCCATCAGCTATTGGCGCAGTAGCCAGGCGTTGCTCGGGACGTCGCAAGGCATGCTGCGCGAAGTGGCGCGTCACCAAGCAAGCGAGATCTCGTCCGACATCGGGTCGGCGTTCAACACCGGGGCAACGCTGGCCAATACGTTCAGAATCCAGCGCGGCATTGCCGGCGCGAGCCGCGATTCGGCGGCATTGGTGCTTCATGAGCAGCTGCGCCTGCAGAAGAACTGGCTTGGCATCAGTACGCTTTGGGAACCCAACGCATTCGACGGACACGACGCCAGCAACGTCGACGCCCCCTTCCATGATGCGACCGGCCGTTTCATGGTGTATTGGTCGTACCAAAAAGGCGAACTGGTGCGTGAAGCGCTGCACAGCTACGACAAGCCCGGCGAGGGCGACTGGTATCTCGCTGCGCGCGGGAGCCACGCGCCCGTGGTCATCGAGCCTTACTACTATCCGGTTGCCGGCGTCGACACGCTGATGACGACGTTGAGCACGCCCGTCATGGAAGGCGATCATTTCCTCGGCACGGTCAATATCACCATTTCGCTCGACGCGCTGCAAAAGCGCGTGGCGACGCTGCGGCCGCTGGGCGTTGGGCAGGCGCTGCTGCTGTCGCCCACCGGCGCCGTGATGGCCAGCGCCGATGCCAAGCAGGTGGGCAAGAAGCTGACCGACGCCGGCACGCAGGCCATGCTGGCGAAAGTGCGCGCGGGGCAAGTGAGCAGCGACGAGGCCGCGATCGGTGGCGAAGATTGGCTGCGCGTGTTCGTCCCGATGCGGCTGGGCAAGGCACCGGAAATGTTCGCGCTCGGCATCATGGTGCCCAAACACCATGTCATGGCGCAGGCACGCACGTTGCTATGGGTCATCATCGCGGTGGGGCTGCTCTCGGCCGCTCTGCTGAGCGTGTGTCTGTACCTGTTGCTGCGGCGCCAGGTACTGGCGCCCCTCGCCGCGGCCGTCAAGGTGTCTGCGGCGGTGTCCTCCGGCCAGTTGAACAGTCGCATCGAGCCGCGCCGCATGGACGAACTGGGCCAGCTGCTGCTCTCGATGGGCACCATGCAGGCGCAGCTGCGCGCGGTCATCGAAGCGCAAGACCATATGGCCAGCCGGCATGACGCCGGCGAAATGAGTTACCGCATGGATGCAGCGCGTTTTCCAGGGGAGTACGGCCGCATGGTGGCCGGCACCAACAACCTGGTCGATGCGCATGTGCGGGTCCAGCGCGAGCTGGTGTCCGTCATGTCGCGCTACGCGGTAGGCGACATGCAGGCCGACATGCCGGCATTGCCGGGCGAGAAGGCGGCCCTCAGCGATGCGATGGCGGCAACCAAACACAATCTGCAGGCGATCAATCGGCAGATTCTCGCCTTGGCGCAGGCAGCGGAGGCCGGCGACTTCTCGACCCGCGGGGATGCGAACGCGTTCGACCACGATTTCCGCAGCATGGTCGAAGGCTTGAACAACCTGATGCAGACGACCGACACCAACCTGGCCGAGCTGTCGCGGTTGTTGCGCGCGATCGCCGCCGGCGATCTCACAGTGCGCATGAGCGGCGAGTTCCGCGGCGTGTTCTCGCAGATGCGCGACGACGCCAATGCCACCGCCAGCCAGTTGGCGCAGATCGTCGGCAGCATCCAGACCTCGGCCGCATCGATCAAGGGCGCCGCAAGCGAGATCGCCGCCGGCAACCAGGACCTGTCGCAGCGCACCGAGCAACAGGCCGCCAATTTGGAGGAAACCGCCGCCTCGATGGAGGAGCTCACCTCCACCGTCAAGCAGAACGCCGATGGCGCGCGCCAGGCCAACCAGCTTGCCATCGGTGCGGCCAGCGTGGCCGCGCAGGGCGGCCAGGTCGTGGACAAGGTCGTCGAGACCATGAGCGGCATCGAAGCCTCGTCCAAGAAGATTGCCGACATCATCTCGGTCATCGACGGCATCGCGTTCCAGACCAACATCCTGGCATTGAACGCGGCCGTGGAAGCGGCGCGTGCCGGCGAACAGGGCCGCGGCTTTGCGGTAGTGGCCTCGGAAGTACGCATGTTGGCACAGCGTTCCTCCGGCGCGGCCAAGGAGATCAAGGATCTCATCCAAGACTCGGTACAGCGCGTGGCCGAAGGTTCCACGCTGGTGCACAGCGCCGGCGAGACCATGAGCGAGGTAGTGGCCAGCGTGCAGCGGGTCACCGACATCATGGGCGAGATCTCCGCCGCGTCGCAGGAACAATCGGCCGGCATCGAGCAGGTCAACCAGACCATCACCCAGATGGACGAGGCCACCCAGCAGAACGCGGCACTGGTGGAAGAAGCCACCGCCGCCGCTCGCTCGCTCGAGGACCAGGCGGTGCAGCTCACCGAAGCGGTCGCGGTGTTCAAGATCGGCGCCAGCCATGCGGTTGAGGCAAAGCGGGCCGCGCCAGGACCGGCGGCGGCGCCGGTGGTCAAGGTGGCGACGGCCGGCCGCGCTGCCACGTCCAGGCCGCGTGCTTTGGTTGCCGCTCCCAGCAACGAAAGCAGCTGGACGGAATTCTGACCAAGGCCGGCGCGGGGCGCCCAGGTCGGCGCGCTGGCTGCGTTGGGTCTAGCTGCAGTTCTTGATGTTCAAGCAGCGCCGGCGCCGCAAGCGCGCGAAGGCCCGCGCCCACGCCGGCTTGCGTTCGCGCCGCCACGTCCTCCGTGGCGGACGCGGCAGCAGCGGATGCTCAACCCACCCACACCCGTGCGTTGCGGAACATGCGTAGCCACGGCGAAGCGTCCGCCCAGCCCTTAGGGTGCCAGCTGAGGTTCAGCGAGCGCGGGGTGCGCTCGGGATGCGGCATCAGGATCGTCACCCGGCCGTCGTCGCTGGTCAGGCCGGTGATGCCCTCGGGCGAGCCGTTCGGATTCAGCGGATAGCGCTGCGCGACCTCGCCGTTACCGTCCACGAAACGTAGCGCCACGCGCGCGGCGGCCTGATCCACGGCATTGTCGAACTCGGCGCGGCCTTCGCCGTGCGCCACCGCCACCGGGATCCGCGAGCCGGCCATGCCGCGCAGGAAGATCGAGGGCGATTCCACCACTTCCAGCAGGCTGGTACGCGCCTCGAACTGCTCGCTGCGGTTGCGCAGGAAACGCGGCCAGTGCTCGGCGCCGGGGATGATGTCCTTGAGCTGGCTGAGCATCTGGCAGCCGTTGCACACGCCCAGCGCGAAGCTGTCGGGGCGCGCGAAGAACGCCGCGAACGCATCGCGCAACGCCGGCCGCTCCAGGATCGAAGTGGCCCAACCGCGGCCGGCGCCGAGCACGTCGCCGTAGCTGAAACCGCCGCAGGCGGCCAGGCCGGTGAAATCGGCCAGGTCCACGCGGCCGGCGATCAGGTCGCTCATGTGCACGTCGAAGGCGCGGAAGCCGGCGCGCTCGAATGCATGGGCCATCTCGATCTGACCGTTGACGCCCTGCTCGCGCAGGATCGCCACCTTCGGCCGCTGGCCGCTGGCGACGAACGGCGCGGCCACGTCCTCGGCCGGGTCGAAGGCCAGCTTCGGCTTCAGCCCCGGCGCGGCGAAATCGCGCGCCACCGCGCGTTCCTCGTCGGCGCTGTCGGGGTTGTCGCGCAGCTTCTGCATCGCGTGGC
Organism: Xanthomonas translucens pv. undulosa; assembly: GCF_017301775.1. NCBI lineage: Bacteria > Pseudomonadati > Pseudomonadota > Gammaproteobacteria > Lysobacterales > Lysobacteraceae > Xanthomonas > Xanthomonas translucens. The sequence goes on along the minus strand of NZ_CP063993.1, from coordinate 3,126,995 downwards.
TCACCGACCACCACGCGTCGAACAGTTCCTCCCAGCGCCATTCGGCCAGGATCTTGCCGGCCAGCCCCACGCGCACCACCGCGGCGGTGCTGGGACGGGCGATGCGCTGCGCACACTCGGTCAGCGCATGCCGCTCGATCAGATCGGCGAACGCGGCACGGTCCTCGTTGGCGACCTGCACCACCGCGCCCAGTTCCTCGTTGAACAGGCTGCGGAACGGATCGTCGCCCCAGGCATCGAGGTTGATCTCCAGGCCCTGGCGCGCGGCGAACGCCATCTCGCACAGGGTGGCGAAGGCGCCGCCGTCGCTGCGGTCGTGGTAGGCCAGCAGCAGCCCGGCCTCGCGCGCATCGCGGATCAGTTCGAAGAACGCGCGCAGGCGCTGCGCATCGTCCAGGTCCGGCACCGCGCCGCCGAACGCCGGCACGCCGCCCTCGGCATGCACCTGCGCCAGCACCGACCCGCCGAGGCGCTGCTTGCCGCCGCCCAGCCCGATCAGCCACAGCTCGCTCTCCGCCTCGCGCGCCAGCAACGGCGTCAGCTGCGCGCGCGCGTCGGCCACCGGGGCGAACGCGGTGACGATGAGGGAGACGGGCGAAACGCTTTTATGCGTTTCGCCGGGACTCGGGACAGCAGTGGCATCGGCATTGCGGAACGGGGCGGAATCAGGCTCTTGCTCTTGCCGAGTCCCGAGTCCCGAGTCCCGAGTCCCGGCTACCACCCACTGCGCCTGCATCGACAACGAATCCTTGCCGACCGGAATGCTCAGGTCCAGCTGCGGGCACAGTTCCATGCCCACTGCCTTGACCGCGGCGTACAGCCGCGCGTCCTCGCCGGGGTGGTTGGCCGCGGCCATCCAGTTCGCCGACAGCTTGACCTGGGCCAGCGCCTCGACCGGCGCCGCGCACAGGTTGGTGATCGCCTCGCCGACCGCCATGCGCGCCGCGGCGGCGGCATCGAGCAGCGCCAGCGGGGTGCGCTCGCCGATCGCCATCGCTTCGCCGGCATGGGTGTCGAACCCGGCCAGGGTGATCGCGCAGTCGGCCAGCGGCAGCTGCCACGGACCGATCATCTGCTCGCGCGCGGTCAGGCCGCCGACGCTGCGGTCGCCGATCGTGACCAGGAAGCTCTTCGCCGCCACCGCCGGATGCGCCAACACGCGCAGCCCGGCGTCGCGCAGGTCCAGCGTGTCGGTGTCCAGCTCCGGCCAACGCGGCGCCGGCGGCTGCCGGGCATCGCGGTGCATCTTCGGCGGCTTGCCGAACAGCACGTCCATCGGCAGGTCGATGGGGTGGTCGCGGGACGCGGAAGAAGCGGGGTCAGCGGAAAGGGCAAGATCTACGGTCGGCGCATGCAGGGTGCTTACCGCCTGCATTTGCTCCATCCGAGTCCCGAGTCCCGAGTCCCGAGTCCCGAGCACCCCATGGCCCACCACCAGCCGCTCCTCCGCCGTCGCCACGCCGACCGCGGCGAACGGGCAGCGCTCGCGTTCGCAGATCGCGGCGAATTCGGCCAGACGCGCCTGCGGTACGCCGAGCACGTAGCGCTCCTGCGATTCGTTGCACCACAGCTGCATCGGCGACAGCGACGGGTCGTCGCTGGGCACACGGTCCAGGTCGATGATGCCGCCCACGCCGGAGTCGTGCAGCAGTTCGGGAATCGCGTTGGACAGGCCGCCGGCGCCGACATCGTGGAACCAGCGGATCGGGTTGTCGGCGCCCAGCGCCACGCAGCGGTCGATGACCTCCTGCACGCGCCGCTCCATCTCCGGGTTGTCGCGCTGCACGCTGGCGAAATCCAGGTCCTCGGCGCTGTCGCCGGAAGCCACCGAACTGGCCGCGCCGCCGCCCAGGCCGATCAGCATCGCCGGGCCGCCGAGCACGATCACCGCATCGCCCGGCTGCAGGCGGATCTTCTCGACCTGGATGCGGTCGATCGCGCCGAGGCCGCCGGCCAGCATGATCGGCTTGTCGTAGGCGCGGGTCAGGTCCAGCGTCTCGGGCAGTTCGAAGCTGCGGAAATAGCCGAGCAGGTTGGGCCGGCCGAATTCGTTGTTGAACGCGGCGCCGCCGAGCGGGGCCTCGAGCATGATCTCCAGCGCCGGGGCCATGCGCGGGTTCAACGGGCGTGCGGCTTCCCACGGCTGCGGCAGGGTCGGAATGCGCAGGTGCGAGACGCTGAAGCCGGTCAGGCCGGCCTTGGGCTTGCCGCCGCGGCCGGTGGCGCCCTCGTCGCGGATCTCGCCGCCGGCGCCGGTGGCGGCGCCCGGGAACGGCGCGATCGCGGTCGGGTGGTTGTGGGTCTCGACCTTGATGCAGAACGCCGACGGCGTCACCGGCTCGCTGCGGTATTCGCCGCTGACCGGGTCCGGGCGGTAGCGCGCGGCCGGATGGCCTTCCACCACCGCCGCATTGTCGCTGTACGCGCTGAGCGTGTGCTGCGGGGTCTGCTGGTGGGTGTGCTTGATCATCCGGAACAGCGAGCGTTCCTGCGCCTTGCCGTCGATGCTCCAGCTGGCGTTGAAGATCTTGTGCCGGCAGTGCTCGGAATTGGCCTGCGCGAACATCATCAGCTCGACGTCGGCCGGATCGCGGCCGAGGTCGCCGAAGCGCTGGCGCAGGTAGTCGATCTCGTCCTGGGCCAGGGCCAGGCCCAGCCGCGCGTTGGCCGCGTCCAGCTGGTCCAGCGCGATGCGCTCGACGGCGCCACGCAGCGGCGCCTGGAACAGCGCCTGCGCCTGCGCCGCGCCATCCAGCAGCGACTGGGTCATCGGGTCGTGCAGCAGCTTGGCCAGCGCCGCCTGCTGGAGGGCATCTTTTGGCCAGCCGGCCAAGTCCAGGCGGGTGCCGCGCTCCACCCGGCGGATCGCCAGGCCGGCGCCGCGCAGCAGTTCGGTGGCCTTGCTCGACCACGGCGAGCGCGTGCCCAGCCGCGGCACCACGTAGCGCGAGCAGGTGCTCGCCTCGGCCACGGCCGGCACGTCCTGCGCCTGCAGGATGCGCTGCGCGGCGGCGCTATCCACCGCGGCGTCGGCATCGCTGTCGACGAAGTAGACGTGCCAGGCGCCGGCGATGCGCACACCGGGAACGACGGAGTGCAGGCGGGTTTCGAGCCGAGCGCGGCGGAACGGCGAAAGGGCGGAAGCGCCCTCGAGGACGATCATGTCCGGGGAACCGTGTGAGGTAAACGGGCTGTGTAGTGTAGCCGGGACTCGGGACTCGGGACTCGGGACTCGCAAAAGCAGTTTCCGACGACCGGAAAAAACCCAAGAAAATCAGGAACTAGTTCGCAAGGAACGCATCGTTCGCCGACAACGGATCAGCCACCCGGAACCCGCTTTCCCGAGTCCCGAGTCCCGACAGCTCAGCGACTCCCCCCCGCCCGACCCGCCTCGGCCGCCCGCTTGTCCAGCGCCTCGCGCAGCTGCGCCGGCGGCAGGTAGCCGCCGAGCTGGGTGCCGTCCGGGGCGAAGATCGCCGGGGTGCCGTTGACACCCAGGCGCTGGCCCAGGTTGTACTGCATGGTCACCGGATTCTTGCAGCTGGTCGCGCTCGGCACCTTGCCGTTGGCCTTGGCCTCGGTCAGCGCCTTCTTCTTGTCGGCTGCGCACCACACCGCGACCATGTCCTTGTAGTCCTGGCTGCCCAGGCCCATGCGCGGGAACGCCAGGTACTCCACCGCAATGCCCTGCTTGTTGAGCTCGGCGATCTCGCTGTGCAGCTTGCGGCAGTAGCCGCATTCGATGTCGGTGAACACGCTGATGGTGTACTTCGGGTTGGTCGGGGCGAACACGATGCGCTCGGCACGCGGCGCCGATTCCAGCAGCTTGCGGCGGTAGCTCAGCAAGCCTTCGCTGGAGGCGACCTGCCTTTCCTGAATGTCGAACGGCTGCGCCTGGAACAGGTAGCGGCCGTCGTCGGACACGTACAGCACCTGCCCGCCGACCACCACTTCGCGGAAGCCAGGGAACGGCGCGGCGCCGATGAAGTCGGGCTTGAAGTTCGGATCCAGCTGCAGCAGCGCCGCACGCACGCGCTGGTCGCCCGGGGCGCCAGCAGCGGCAACGGCCGGCTTGGCCGGGGCGGCGGCAGCGCCGGTGGGCGAAGCCGGCTGCGCACAGGCGGAAAGGGTGGTGGCGCCCAGCAGCGCAAACAGAGCAAAACGGAGCATTGGCTATCCATGAGGGCGGCGAATCGGTTGGATTGTCGCATACCGATTGGTCCGCTCCATGTAGCCAGCCTGAGCGGCCGCGGCACCGCCCGCGCAAGCGGACACAGGCGCAGCGCGGGCGCCTCAGCCGCGCGGATGGTGCTTGCTGTGCAGCTTCTGCAGGTGTTCGCGCGCGACCAGGGTGTAGATCTGGGTGGTGGACAGCGAGCTGTGGCCGAGCAGCATCTGCAGCGCGCGCAGGTCGGCGCCGCGGTTGAGCAGGTGGGTGGCGAAGCTGTGGCGCAGCCCGTGCGGGCTGACCGCAGCCGGGTCGATGCCGGCCAGCGCCGCGTAGCGCTTGACCAGGCCCCAGAACTGCTGTCGGCTCAGCGGGTGCCGCGCCGCATCGATGAACATCGGCACGGTGCCGTCGCTGGCCGGCACCGCCTGCCCCGCCGCCAGCGCCGGCCGCGCCGTGTCCAGGTAGTGCTGCAGCCAGTGCTGCGATTCCTCGCCCAGAGGCACCAGGCGTTCCTTGCTGCCCTTGCCGGTGACCCGCAACACGCCCTGGCGCAGGTTCACCGCGTTCGCCGGCAGGTTGACCAGCTCGCTGACCCGCAGCCCGGCCGCGTACATCAGCTCGAGCATGGCGCGGTCGCGCAGGCCGGCCGGATCGGCGGCGTCCGGTGCCTCCAGCAGCGCGTCGATCTGGCTTTCGGCCAGCGCCTTGGGCAGGGAGCGCGGCAGCTTGGGCGGGTCGATCAGCGCGGTCGGGTCGTCGCTGCGCTCGCCGCGGCGCAGGCGCAAGGCGAAGAACGCGCGCAGCGAGGACAGCCAGCGCGCGTTGCTGCGCTGCGAATAGCCCAGCCGGGTGCGCCAGGCCAGGTAGTCGAACAAGGCCTGACGATCAGCCCCGGGCAGGCCGCCGCCGGCACCGTCGCGCCAGCGCGCGAAGCCTTCCAGGTCGCGCCGGTAGCTGTCCAGACTCTGCCGCGCCAGCCCCTGCTCGGCCCAGGCCGTGTCCAGGAACTGCTGGATCGCGACGGCATCGGCATCGCGCAGCGGGGCGAGCCGTTGCGCCTGTTGGCGGCGCTCGGCGGGGGTACGGAGTTCGGGCATCGGGGGAGCTTACGGGACTCGGGAGCTTTCGGGACTCGGGACTCGGGACTCGGCAAAGCCTAGCCCCGACTTCGCGTGGCGCAAGGCGGGGGCTGCGCCGATCGCGATGGCGGCCGGTGACGTGCTGCTGGTGCTGCCGCTAAGCTGTGGCGATGACCGCCGCGTCCACCGCCACCGCTTCCCGTCCGCGCGCGCTGCTGCCGTGGCGGCTGCTGGCGCTGTTCTACGATGCCTGGCCGGTGCTGGCGCTATGGTTCGCGATCTCCGCGCTGTTCACCCTGGGCTATACGCTCGAAGGCCACGCGCCGCGCGAGAACATCGCGCCGTTCAGCGCCCTGCAGTGGCTGTTGTGGCTGTGCTGCTGGCTGGCCGCCGGGCTGTACGCGACGCTGAGCTGGCGCCGCGGCGGCCAGACCCTGGGCATGCGCCCGTGGCGGCTGCGCCTGCATGGGGCCGATGGCGGCACGCCGAGCTGGGGCGCGCTGTGGCGGCGCTACCTGGTCGGCACGCTGTCGCTGCTGCTGGGCGGGCTGGGCTTCTGGTGGGCGCTGCTGGATCGCGAACGGCTGACGTGGCACGACCGCGCCAGCGGCACACAGTTGGTTCGACTTCCGAAGAAGCCCTGACCGAAAAACATGGGCGCGCGGCGGCGCGGCGAACTCCGTTGGAGCTTCCAGGCCACTGCGGCGCGGCACGACCGTGCCAGCGGCACGCCGCTGGTTCGACTTCCGAAGCAAAAGCCCTAAAAACCGCAGCACACGGGCGCGCGGCGGATCCAAGCCTGTTCGGATCCCCTGTGGCGGGAAGCGCTGCTGCTGCGATGACGCAGAAGCAGGTGCGGCCGGCGGGCCGCGGAGCCTGGAACATCCGGAGGCTAAAGCCGCTTCGTCAAAAGCAGCGCTGCCTGCTCCGATGTGCGCTCCGCCACGGTGTAGCCCAGTGCGCCGAACAAGGCGAGCGATGCCGTATTGCCAGCATCGATGTCGGCTTCGAGCCGGGCCAAGCCCAGCCGCTCCTTCGCGAACGCCTGCACCGCGCCGACCGCTTCGCGCATGAAGCCCTGCCGCCAATATGCCGCCGCCAGCAGGCAGCCCACTTCCGCCACCGTTTCGCGGAAGTTATGCAGCCCCACTGTGCCGATCAACACGTCGTCGGACCTGCGGGCCATGCCCCACTCGACCGCCTGGTCCGCGCTGAATCCCCGCGCCATGCCCTCGATAGTCTGCACGTAATGCTCGGCACGCGCGAACACCGGATCGGAGGCATGGCGCATCACCTGCGGATCGCCATAGATCGCGCGCAGCCTGTCCAGATCGGCGATACGCACCTGCCGCAGTGTCAGCCGGTCGGTCTCGAGCGAAGGAAACTCGACCGGAAATCGCCGCATCAGGCCTGGCACGGCGTGCGTTCGCAGACGCCGCGACTCAACTGCTGCGTTTGCGGAACAACAGCCACGACACGGTCAGCATCACCAGCGGCGGCAACGCGTAGGCGATGCGGTAATCGAACTTGAGCGCGCCGGCCATGCGCCCGAAGAACAGCTGCAGCAGCCAGAACACCAGCGCGAACAGGATGCCCAGGAACAGGCGCTTGCCCATGCCGCCGCTGCGCAGCGCGCCGAACGCGAACGGGATCGCGGCGAAGCACAGCGCCAGCACATTGACCGGATAGAACCAGCGGCTCCAGTACTGGTCCTCGTAGTCGCGCGCGTCCAGGCCGTTGCGGCGCCGGTACTCGATGCTGGTGTTCAGGTCGTGCGCGGACAGGTTGCGTGGCTTGGCCAGGCCCGAGGCCAGCGCGGCGGCGTCCAGCCGCGAGGCCCACGGCAGGCTGTCGAACTTCTCGCGCTGCACCGCGCGCTCGGCGAAGGTATCGCGGTACACCTGCTTCAGGGTCCAGCCGCTGCTGCGGTGCTCGGCGGTGGTGGCGTGGGTCAGCGAGGCCAGGCGACCGGCCTGGTCCAGCGTGTACAGGCGCACGTCGCGCAGTTCCAGCCAGGTGCCGCCGGCCTCTTCCAGATGCTCTTCGCCGCTCTGCGCATTGAGGAAGGTGTCGCCTTCGCGCGCCCACAGCCCGGAGTAGCGGGCCATGCTCATGTTGCCGTTGTACTTGGCGTTGGCCTTGATCGCATCGGCCTGGTTCTGCGCCCACGGCGCCAGGGTCTCGCCGCTGAACACCATCGCCACGGTCAGCACCGCCATTGTCGCCGCCGCGGCCACGCTCAGCCGCCGCCGCGACAGGCCCAGCGCGCGCAGCGCGGTCAGCTCGGAGGTGGCCGCCAACTGGCCCAGGCCCATCAGCACGCCGATCACCGCGCCGGTCGGGAACAGGGTGTAGGCGCGCCGCGGCACGGTGTAGGCGACGAACGCCACGGCGTGGCCCAGGCTGTAGCTGCCCTTGCCGATGTCCTTGAATTCGTTGGACAAGGCCATGATCACGTCGAGCCCGAGCAACACCGCCCAGGTCAGCAGGACGGTGCCGAGCACGGCGCGGCCGACGTAGACGTCGTGCAGGTTCGGACGCAGCCTCATGCCGCCTGCCTCCGCGGCCGCGACAGCTGGCCGTCGCGCAGATAGGTCCACACCGCCAGCACCAGCAGCGGCACGGTCAGCCACCACAGGCCCAGCGCGCGCGGCAGCTTATCGGTGCTCAGCCACTGGGTGCCGATGAACATCAGGTTGGTGCCGACCAGATAGGCCAGGAACGCCAGCATGATCCGGCCGTAGCGCTGCTGCCGCGGCGAGCTGCGCGACAGCGGCAGGGTCAGCAGGGCGAAGGCCAGCGCCAGCAGCGGCGGGGCGATGCGCGCGTGCAACTGCGCATTGGCCTGCGGCCGCGGGTCGCCGATCAGCTTGGCGGTGGGCAATAGCTCGGGATCGTCGTCCTTGCGCGCCTCGCTGCGGTCGGGCAGGGCCACGTCGTTGCTGACGTAGCGCATCAGCCGGTAGTCCATGTCGACGCCGGCCAGCGGCCCTTCCACGCGGTAGCCGTCCTCCAGGCGCAGGTAGCGGTCGGCCTTGCCTTCGAAGAACATCGCGCCGCGCTGCGCGGTGACCACGTCCAGGCGGCCGTCCTTCTGGCGCTGCATGAACACCTTGCCCAGCTTGGTGCCGTCGCCGGACAGGGTGCTGATGTAGACGATGCCGCCGTCGGACAGCGGGGTGAAGCGCCCAGCCTCCAGGCCCGCCATCAGCAGGCTGCGGTTGGCTTCGTCGATCAGCCGGTCGGAGGTGCGGTCGGCCCAGGGACCCAGCCACAGCGAGCACAGCCCGACCAGGACCACCACCGGCACCACCAGCATCAGGATCGGCCGCAGCAGGCGCCGCGGGCCGACGCCGATGGCGGTGATCACCGCCATTTCCGAGTCGCGGTACAGCCGCGCCAGCGCCAGCAGCAGGCCCAGCATCAGCGCCAGCGGCAGGATCAGCGGCAGATACACCACGAATTGCAGGCCCAACTGCGAAAACAGCAGCTTGGCCGGGATGCGGCCATCGGCGATGTTGCCCAGGATGTCGACCAGCACACCGCCGACGCTGACCACCAGCAGCACGATGAGGGTGGCCAGGAAGCTCTGGATGAAATCGCGCAGCAGGTATCGATCGAGCTTCGGCATGGGGGTGGGTTGATTTAGACTCTCGGATTCGTTCGCGGCGGAGCCAGCCTAACCCGGCTGGACCTAAACAGCCCGCGATTGTACGGATTTGCCAACGGAATCTGATCAATGGCCCTGGAATTCACCCTGAACCACGACGCCCCGGCGACTGCGGCGTTCGATTGCATCGTCGTCGGCGTGTTCGCCGACAAGCGCTTGTCGCCTGCCGCCCAGGCCCTGGATGCGGCCAGCGGCGGACGCCTGACCGCCCTGGCCGGCCGCGGCGACCTCAGCGGCAAGACCGGCGCCAGCGCGCTGCTGCACGACCTGCCCGGGGTGACCGCGCCGCGCGTGCTGGTGGTCGGCCTGGGCGAGGCCGCCAAGTTCGGCGTGCCGCAGTACCTGAAAGCGGTCGGCGACGCGGCGCGCGCGCTGAAGAGCGGGCCGGCGGCCAGGGCGCTGTTCACCCTGTCCGAACTGGAGATCAAGGGCCGCGACCAGGCCTGGGCGATCCGCCAGGCGGTGATCGCCAGCGACCACGCCTGCTACCGCTACACCGCCACCCTGGGCAAGAAGAGGCCCGACGACGGCGGCCTGGCCAGCCTGGCCGTGCTCGGCCAGGACGCCACCGCGCTGACCCAGGGCCAGGCCATCGCCGCCGGCGTGACATTCGCCCGCGAGCTCGGCAACCTGCCGCCGAACCTGTGCACCCCGGCCTACCTGGCCGAGACCGCCGCGGCGTTCGCCTACGGCATCGACGGCGCCGAAGCCGAGATCCTCGACGAAACGCAGATGCAGGAACTGGGCATGGGCTCGCTGCTGGCGGTGGCGCGCGGCTCGGCCAACCGCCCGCGGCTGCTGGTACTGAAGTGGAACGGCGGCGGCGACGCCAAGCCCTACGTGCTGGTCGGCAAGGGCATCACCTTCGACACCGGCGGCGTCAACCTGAAGACCCAGGGCGGCATCGAGGAAATGAAGTACGACATGTGCGGCGGCGCCAACGTCATCGGCACCTTCGTCGCCGCGGCGACCGCGCGCCTGCCGCTGAACCTGGTGGTGGTGGTGCCGGCGGTGGAAAACGCGATCGACGGCGACGCCTACCGCCCCTCCGACGTGATCACCAGCATGTCCGGCAAGACCATCGAAGTCGGCAACACCGACGCCGAAGGCCGCCTGATCCTGTGCGACGCACTGACCTACGCCGAGCGCTTCAACCCCGAGGCGCTGATCGACGTGGCTACCCTCACCGGCGCCTGCATGGTCGCCCTCGGCCACCAGACCGCCGGCCTGATGAGCAAGCACGACGACCTGGCCAACGAGTTGCTGGCGGCCGGCGAGCACGTGTTCGACCGCGCCTGGCGCCTGCCGCTGTGGGACGAATACCAGGGCCTGCTCGATTCCAGCTTCGCCGACGTCTACAACATCGGCGGCCGCTGGGCCGGCGCCATCACCGCCGGCTGCTTCCTGTCGCGCTTCACCGAAGGCCAGCGCTGGGCGCACCTGGACATCGCCGGCGTGGCCAGCGACGAAGGCAAGCGCGGCATGGCGACCGGGCGGCCGGTGGGGTTGTTGAGTCAGTGGTTGCTGGATAGAGCCGGGACTCGGGACTCGGGACTCGGGACTCGGTAAGGCGCTACCATGTCATTCTCCCGAACCTGCGTCAGCACCGGCAGGATCTTGCTGGATTCCAGAAAGAGTCGCCGTTACTCGCGAACCCGCTTTCCGAGTCCCGAGTCCCGGGTCCGGAGTCCCGCCCCCTGATGCGCGCCGACTTCTACCTGATCGCCAAGCCGCGCTTCCTCACCGAGCCGCTGCGGCTGGTCTGCGAGCTGGCGCGCAAGGCCAACGACGCCAACCTGTGGACGCTGGTGCTGGCGCGCGACCAGGCGCAGGCCGAGGAGCTGGACGAACTGCTGTGGGCATTCGACGACGACGCCTACATTCCGCACCAGATCGCCGGCGCCGATGTCGACGAGGAAGAGGCGCAGGTGCTGATCGTCCCGCCCGGCGTGGAAGCGCCGTCGCGCGCGCTGGTGATCAACCTGCGCGACGACGCCTACCTTGGCACCTGCGAGCGCGTGCTGGAAGTGGTCCCGGCCGACCCCGCCGCGCGCGAACCGCTGCGCGAACGCTGGAAACAGTACAAGGCGCTGGGCTTCGAACTCAGCAAATACGACATGTGAGGCAATGCAATGGCGCTGATCGAAGGGTTCCGTGTTCGCAATTACCGAGCACTGCGTGATATCACGCTGGGTAAGCTTTCCACTGAGCAGAAGGTCGCCCCGTTGTCTCCCTTCACGGTGGTCATCGGCAAGAATGGCGCTGGCAAGAGCACCTTGTTCGATGCATTCGGCTTCGTCGCCGATTGCCTGTCCACCAACGTGGAGTCGGCCTGCGATGCCAAGCAGCGCGGCGGTTTCGAGCGGATGCGTTCTCAGGGAATCGAAGAGCCCATCCGCTTCGATATCTATTACCGCGAGGCGAATCAAGACCGCCCCATCACCTACGAGCTAGCCATCAACGTGGACGAGGGCGGACGGCCTTTCGTGGAATCGGAAGTTCTTAAACAGCGCCGCAAGGGGCAGAAGTATGGAAGGCCCTATCCCTTCCTGCGCCTGCACCATGGCGTCGGCAAGGTCTGGGCCGGGGAAGAGGCGGTGGAAACGGACGGCGGCGAGGAAGACCGCGCGCAAGAAGACGTTGAACTGACCGATCTACGGCAACTAGGCATCGCCACGCTAGGGACGCTGAAAGAGCACCCGCGCATCAAGCGCTTCCGTGATTTCCTGAAGGGCTGGTACCTGTCGTACTTCCATCCGAATGCCGCCCGTTCGATTCCAACGGCCGGCCCGCAACGGCATCTCGACATCCATGGCGAGAACCTCGGCAATGTCGTGCAGTACATGGAGCGCGAGCACAAGGATCGCTTCCAGTCGATCCTGGACCGTATCGCCACCAAGATTCCCGGCGTGCACAGCATCAGCACGAAAGTGACAGACGACAAGCGCGTGCTGTTGCAGTTCAACGATGGCGCCTTCGCCGATCCATTCTATGCAAGCCAGATGTCCGATGGCACATTGAAGATCTTCGCCTACCTGCTGCTGATGGAAGATCCGGAGCCGCCGCCCTTCATCTGCATCGAGGAGCCGGAGAACGGCCTGTACCATCGTCTGCTCGACTCACTCGCGCGCGAATTACGCGCGCATGCGACCGGAAAGAAGAACGCGCCGCAGATCTTCGTCACCACGCACCAGCCCTATTTCGTGGATGCGCTCTCCCCAAAGGAAGTGTGGATCCTCGAAAAGAGCAGCAGTGGTTTCTCCACCATCCGCCGCGCTTCGGACATAGAACTGGTGCGCAACCTTGTGGACGAGGGACTGCCGCTGGGTGGGCTTTGGTACAGCGACTATCTGGACGCGAAATAAGCATGCACATCGAAGTCTTGGTGGAGGACAGTTCCGGGGCCAAACTGATCGGCATGCTGCTTCCCCGCGTTATCGGCGCGCATGGGCAGCCGCATACTTGGCGCATCCATGAGTACAAGGGCATCGGCCGGATTCCCCGCGGTCTTTCAAGCAACGCCGACCCGGCGAAGCGCGCGCTACTGGATCGATTGCCGAAAGTGCTCAACGGCTGTGGCAAGACACCCGGCATCGATGCCGTCGTCGTCGTTGTGGACAGCGACCAGCGCGACTGCGCTGCCTTCCTGAAGGAGCTGAAAGGCGTGCAGGCACGCTGCAAGTCAGCACCCGAAACCCTGTTCCGCCTGGCGATCGAGGAGATCGAAGCCTGGCTGCTGGGCGATCGGCAGGCGCTGCTCGCCGCTTATCCGAAGGCCCGGAAAGAGATCGTCAACGGCTACAGGCAAGACAGCCTCTGCGGGACTTGGGAACTGTTGGCGGACGCCATCCACCCCGGCGGATCGGCCGCGATTCGCAAGGCGGGGTGGCCATTGCCCGGCCAGCTCAAGCACGCCTGGGCCGAGCGGATCGGGCCGGAGATGGACGTGGAACGCAATCAATCCCCCAGCTTCCGCAAGTTCCGCGATGGGCTGCGTAAATTGACGGCGCAAGCCGCCTAGCGGAACCCAGGACCAACCCGCAAAAGCAGCACAAAAGCAAACCCACATCAACGCACTGCACTCCTTTCCCGCACTTTCTTTCCGGTTCCACCATGACTACCCTCGCCCCCAGCTACGACCCCACCTCCTTCGAATCGCGCCTGTACGCCCAGTGGGAAGCGGCCGGCTACTTCAAGCCGTCCGGGCAAGGCGAGGCGTACACGGTGCTGCTGCCGCCGCCGAACGTGACCGGCACCCTGCACATGGGCCACGCCTTCCAGCACACGCTGATGGATGCACTGGTGCGCTACCACCGCATGCGCGGCTACGACACGCTGTGGCAGGTCGGCAGCGACCACGCCGGCATCGCCACCGAGATGGTGGTGTCGCGCAACCTGGCGCTGGAAGGCAAGGGCGAAACCCGCGACGCGCTGGGGCGCGAGGGCTTCATCGCCAAGGTGTGGGAATGGAAGGCGCAGTCGGGCGACACCATCGAGCGGCAGATGCGCCGCCTGGGCGCCTCCGGCGACTGGTCGCGCAGCACCTTCACCATGGACCCGCAGCCGTCGGCGGCGGTGGTCGAGGCGTTCGTGCGCTGGCACGAGCAGGGCCTGATCTACCGCGGCCAGCGCCTGGTCAACTGGGACCCGGTGCTGAAGACCGCGATCTCCGACCTGGAAGTGGAGAACGTGGAGGAAGACGGTTTCCTGTGGTCGATCGCCTACGCGCTGGAGGACGGCGCCAGCTACGAGCACGTCGAGCACGATACCGACGGCAACGAGACCCTGCGCGAAACCCGCGACTCTCTGGTGGTGGCCACCACGCGCCCGGAAACGCTGCTCGGCGACACCGCGGTGATGGTGCACCCCCAGGACGAACGTTACGCGCACCTGATCGGCAAGACGGTGACGCTGCCGCTGACCGGTCGAAGCGTGCCGGTGATCGGCGACGACCACGTGGACCGCGCGTTCGGCACCGGCGTGGTCAAGGTGACGCCGGCGCACGATTTCAATGATTATCAGGTTGGCGTGCGCCACAGCCTGCCGATAATCAACCTGTTCACCCCAACCGCGGCGATCAACGACAACGCGCCGGAGAAGTATCGTGGCCTGGACCGCTACGACGCGCGCAAGGCGGTGCTGGCCGACCTGGAAGACCTCGGCCTGCTGATTGAGACCAAGCCGCACAAGCTGCAGGTGCCGCGCGGCGACCGCACCGGCCAGGTGATCGAGCCCTACCTCACCGACCAGTGGTTCGTGAAGATGGACGCGCTGGCCAAACGCGGCCTGGAACTGGTCGAGTCGGGCCAGATCACGTTCGTGCCGCCGAACTGGATCAACACCTATCGCCACTGGATGGAGAACATCCAGGACTGGTGCATCAGCCGACAGCTGTGGTGGGGCCATCGCATTCCGGCGTGGTTCGACGACGCCGGCACTTGCTACGTCGGTCGCGACGAGGGCGAGGCACGCGCGAAGCACGGCCTCGGCGCCGACATCGCCCTGCACCAGGACAACGACGTGCTGGAGACCTGGTTCTCCTCGCAGCTGTGGCCGTTCTCGACGATGGGCTGGCCCGATCCGCAGGCGATGGGCGAGCGCGGCTTCGACCGCTACCTACCGTCGAGCGTGCTGGTCACCGGCTTCGACATCATCTTCTTCTGGGTGGCGCGGATGATCATGGCCACCGACAGCTTCACCGGCCAGGTGCCGTTCCGCGACGTGTACATCACCGGCCTGATCCGCGACAAGGACGGGCAGAAGATGTCCAAGTCCAAGGGCAACGTGCTCGACCCGCTGGACATCATCGACGGCATCAGCATCGAGGATCTGGTCGCCAAGCGCACCACCGGGCTGATGCAGCCGCGCATGGCCGAGAAGATCGAGAAGGCCACGCGCAAGGAATTCCCCGAGGGCATCATCGCCCACGGCGCCGACGCGCTGCGCTTCACCATCGCCGCGCTGGCCGGCCACGGCCGCGACATCAAGTTCGACCTCGGCCGTGCCGAGGGCTACAAGAACTTCTGCAACAAGTTGTGGAATGCCAGCCGGTTCGTGCTCATGAACACGGAAGGGCGGGACGCGGGAGGCGGGACGCGGGACGCGGGACAGGCGCCGGTCACCGATGCCGAGAAGTGGATTCTGGTGCGGCTGGACAAGGTCATTGCCGAGGCGCAGGCGCATTACGCCGCCTACCGTTTCGATCTGCTGGCGCAGTGCCTGTACGAGTTCGCCTGGAACGAGTTCTGCGACTGGTTCCTGGAGCTGACCAAGCCGGCCTTGAACGGCGACGACGCCGCGGCCGCCGACAGCACCCGTCATACCCTGCTGCAGGTGCTGGAGACGCTGTTGCGCCTGCTGCATCCGCTGACCCCGTTCGTCACCGAGGAACTGTGGCAACAGGTGGCGCCGCGCCTGGGCATCGCCGCGCCGACCATCTCGCTGCAGCCTTATCCGCGCACCGGCGACCTGGACGTGAGCGCCTACGCCGGCGCCGAAGCCGACATCGAGTGGCTCAAGGCGATGGTCTCGGCGCTGCGCCGGGTGCGCAGCGAACTCAACGTGCCACCGTCCAGGCTGGTGCCGCTGCTGCTGCAGGGCGGCCACGCCGAGGACCGCGCGCGGGTGGAACGCTTCGCCTCGCAGCTGAAGTTCCTGCTGCGGCTGGAGACGATCCAGGGGCTGGACGCGGCGCAGGACGCACCGCCGGCCGCCGCGGCGATCGTCGGCGAGCTGCGGCTGCTGGTGCCGCTGGAAGGACTGGTCGACCTGGATGCCGAGCGCACTCGCCTGGACAAGGAGATCAAGCGCGTGGATGCGGAAATCGGCAAGTGCAACGGCAAGCTCGGCAACGCCACCTTCGTGCAGAACGCACCGGCGGCGGTGGTCGAGCAGGAGCGCGCGCGCCTGGCCGACTGGACCACGCAACTGGCCGGCCTGCGCGAGCAGCGCGCCAAGCTGTAAGTCGCGGACAGGCGCAAGCGCATGCAGCTGCGCGTGCCGCCGCCGCTGATCGTGGTCGCCGGCGCGCTGTGCGCATGGGGCGCAGCACATGCCTGGCCGGCAGCGACCCTGCTCCTGTCCGGCCAACGCCCGCTGGGCGTGGCCTTGATCGTCGTCGGGTTGATCGCCAACGTGGCGCCCAAGCTGCATTTCCGCCGTGCCGGGACCACGGTCAATCCGCTGCATCCACAGCGCGCCAGCGCCTTGGTGCAATCCGGCCTGCATCGCTATTCGCGCAATCCCATGTACCTGGGGCATGTGCTGATCCTGCTGGGCTGGATGCTGTGCCTCGGCCATCCGGCCGCAGGTCTCGCCCTGGCGATCTATCTGCTGTATATCGATCGTGTACAGATTCCGCGCGAAGAAGCGGCATTACGCGAACGCTTCGGCACCGGCTACACGAATTACTGCAGCCGCGTGCGCCGCTGGCTGTAGCGGGAATTCCGCGACGTTGGCCAGCGACCGCCGCCCAGCATTGCGGACGGCGGCCTGCACCGCATGCGCCGCAAGGCGGCGACCGGATGCGCGAACGACGTGCTCTTTCAGCGCAGGCACGGCGCACCGCTTGCGCAACGCTGCACTGCGCAAGCAGTCAATCGGGAAGAAAATCAGCGCACCGCAAAAACCGCCGCGCACGCGCACGCAGCATGCCGGCGCGCTACCGGCGGCATGAAGTCGCGTGTTACGACATGCCTTCGAAGAACAGCTCGATCGCCATCACCAGCGCGTCCTCGCGGCCGTTCGCCGCCGGGTAATAGCGTGGGCGGCGGCCGATCTCGTTGAAGCCTTCGCTGTGGTATAGCGCGATCGCGCCGGGATTGGACGGGCGCACTTCCAGGAACACGCGGCGCGCGCCCAGGTCGGCG
Source organism: Xanthomonas translucens pv. undulosa (assembly GCF_017301775.1). Taxonomy (NCBI): domain Bacteria; kingdom Pseudomonadati; phylum Pseudomonadota; class Gammaproteobacteria; order Lysobacterales; family Lysobacteraceae; genus Xanthomonas; species Xanthomonas translucens. The sequence goes on along the minus strand of NZ_CP063993.1, from coordinate 3,110,207 downwards.
CCGTATTTGATCAGCGCGCGCAGCAGCAGGCGGCCGTAGCCGCGCGACTGCCGTTCCGGCGCGACGCAGACGTTGAGGATGTGCGCCTCGCCGGCGGCGACGCTGATCACGCCATAGCCGACGATCTGGCCCTGTTCCTGCAGTACCCAGCCCGGGTAGCCGGCCTGCAGGCAGTCGCGGAAGATGCCGCGCGTCCACGGGAACGGATAGGCGCGGCGCTCGATCTCCATCACCGTATCGAGGTCGGTTTCGCGCAACGTGCGCAACGTCGCCGCCGCCGGCGAGGACGCCGAACCCAGCGCGCTCACCGCGGCGCCTGCTTGCGCAGCGCGCGCAGCTGCGGCCACAGCGCACGCTTGGCGGCGGCGTTGCCGCGCAGCTCGGCCAGCGGCCAGGTCGCCATCAAGGTCTGCGTGGCCGGATCGTTCGGATTGCATCCGGAAGCGCGCAGCATTGCGATCTGCAGCCGGTCGGGCAAGCGCAGGCCGGCGCGGCGCGCAACCGGCGCCGGCGCCGCGCGTTGCGGCTCAGGATAAGCCGCCGGTGCGGCCGGCGCGCGGCCGCGTGGCGACGGCTCCGTGGGCGTGGGCGCTGCGGCGCGCGGTGCAGGCGCCGGTGCCGCGTGCCCGGACAGCGGCACCGATCCAACGGCATCGGCGGCAGGCGGATCGCGCAGCTGCGCCTGCGCCGGCTGCGCGACCACCGCACCGACCTCGGCATCGACGCCCACATACACGGTATGCCCCAGCGCCTGCAGCCAGCCATGCTGCTCGGCCGTCAACAGCGGCGCAGCGCTGGACATCGCCTCGCTCACGTCGCGTCCGGCAGCTTGCGCCAGCGCCGCCACAGCCAGTGGCAGGGACCGGACAAGGCGTACAGCACGCCGATCGCCAGCAGCGCGCGCGACAGGTCGATGACCAGCACCGCGATCACCACCGACGCCAGCACCAGCATCAGGAACGGCACGCGGTCGGCGCGCGGGCCTTTGCCGGCGCCGCCCTTGAAGCTCCAGAAGCGGATCCGGCTGACCATCAGCAGCGCCGCGACCACGGTCAGGCCCAGCGCCACGTAGCGCAGCTGCTCGCCGTCCCAGCCCAGGTTGCCGTCGGCGAACGCCCACACGAAGGCCATCATCAGCCCTGCCGCGGCCGGACTGGCCAGGCCGACGAACCAGCGCTTGTCGACAGTGCCGACCTGGGTGTTGAAGCGCGCCAGGCGCAGCGCGGCGCAGGCCGCGTACAGGAACGCCACCGACCAGCCCACCCGGCCCATCACACTGCCGTCGAACTTCAGCGCCGACAGCGACCAGTGGTACATCACCAGCGCCGGAGCCATGCCGAAACTGACCAGATCGGCCAGCGAGTCGTACTGCACGCCGAATTCGCTGCTGGTGCCGGTCAGCCGCGCCACCCGCCCGTCCAGCCCATCCATCACCGCGGCGACGAACACCGCCACGCTGGCGTGCACGAACTGGCCGTTGGCGGCAGCGATGATGGCGTAAAAGCCGGAGAACAGGCCGGCGGTGGTGAACAGGTTCGGCAGCAGATAGATGGTGCGCGAACGGGGAGGCAGTCGGGATGGGTCCATGCCCGGCAGTTTAATCGACTTGCCAGGCCCGACGGCGGGTGCTGCAATCGGCACTCGCCCCGTGCCCGTGGAGACCGTGATGCGCGCCCTGACCCGGCTTTGCTGCCTGTGCCTGCTCACCGCCAGCGGCGTGGCCGGCGCCACCACCCTGTACCAATGGAAGGATGCGCAGGGCGTCACCCACTATTCGCAGAGTCCGCCGGCGGACGGCAAGTACCAGGCGCGGCGGGTCGACAGCCACGGCGGCACCCAGGCCGAGAGCAGCGAGGTCGCCGCCCCGGCCGAAAACGCCAACTGCCTGAGCGCGCGCAAGAACCTGGACATCCTGGGCAAGCCGGGCAAGGTGCTGACCGACCGCGATGGCGACGGCAAGCCCGACGGAGAACTGGAAGAAGCCCAGCGCGACGCGCAGAAGGGCCTGGCCGAGGCCGCGATCAAGGCCTATTGCGCGCCGCCCGCCGCCGCGCAGTGAGCGCGGCGCGGCGGCACGGACGCGGCGCGGGCGGCCGTGCATCCCCGCAGCGCCGGCAATGACTGGCAAAATGGGCGCCCGCCGTCAGCGAAGCCCCTCGATGCGCCTTTCCCAGTTCCACCTGCACACCACCAAGGAAACCCCGGCCGACGCCGAACTGGTCAGCCATCGGCTGATGCTGCGCGCCGGCATGATCCGCAAGCTCGCCTCCGGCCTGTACACCTGGTCGCCGCTGGGCCTGCGCGTGCTGCGCAAGGTGGAAGCGGTGGTGCGCGAGGAAATGAACCGCGCCGGCGCGGTGGAAGTGCTGTTCCCGACCATCCAGCCGCGCGAACTGTGGGAAGCCACCGGGCGCTGGAAGAAGTTCGGCGGCCTGATGCTGCGGATGAAGGACCGCAAGGAGCAGGAATACTGCTACAGCCCCACCGCCGAGGAGGCCGCCGCCGATTTCGCGCGCCAGGAGCTGAGCAGCTACAAACAGCTGCCGGTCAATTTCTACCAGATCCAGACCAAGTTCCGCGACGAGATCCGCCCGCGCTTCGGGGTGATGCGTGCGCGCGAGTTCCTGATGAAGGACGCCTACTCGTTCCATGTCAGCGACGCGGACCTGGCGCGCGAATACGAGAACATGAAGGCCGCCTACGGCCGCATCTTCACCCGCCTGGGCCTGCAGTTCCGCGCGGTGCAGGCCGATTCCGGCGACATCGGCGGCGACGCCTCGCAGGAATTCCACGTGCTGGCCGAGTCCGGCGAGGATTCGCTGGCGTTCTCCACCGGCTCGGACTACGCGGCCAATGTCGAGACCGCAGTCGCCGCCGATCCTGCGCCGCGCCCGGCAGCGCAGGAACAACTGCGCAGGGTCGCCACGCCCACCCAGAAGACCTGCGAGGCGGTGGCCGAATTGCTCGGTATCGCGCTGCAGCGCACGGTCAAATCGGTCGCGGTGATGGCCGGCGACGCGTTCGTGCTGGCGCTGGTGCGCGGCGATCACGCGGTGAACGAGATCAAGCTGGGCAAGGTCGCCGGCCTGGCCGGCTACCGCATGGCCAACGAGGCCGAAATACGCGCTCACCTCGGCAGCGAGCCGGGCTTCCTCGGCCCGCTGAATCCCAGCCAGCCGATCCGCGTGGTCGCCGACCGCGACGTGGCGGCGATGGCCGATTTCGTGGTCGGCGCCAACGCGGCCGGCTTACATCTGGCCGGGGTGAACTGGGGCCGCGACCTGCCCGAGCCGGACGTCGTAGCCGACCTGCGCAACGTGGTCGAGGGCGAGCGCGCCCACGACGGCGGCGAAATCCGCCTGGCACGCGGCATCGAAGTCGGCCACGTGTTCCAGCTCGGGCGCCAGTATGCGCAGGCGCTGGACGCCACGGTGCTGGATGAGAACGGCAAGACCGTGGCGATGGCGATGGGCTGCTATGGCATCGGCATTTCGCGCATCGTCGCCGCGGCGATCGAGCAGAACCACGACGAGGCCGGCATCCGCTGGCCGCCGCCGATGGCGCCGTGGTCGGTGGCGGTATGCGTGATCAATCCCAAGCGCGATCCGGCGATCGACGCGGCTGGCGAGGCGCTGCTGGCCGAGCTGCAGCAGGCCGGCCTGGACCCGGTGCTCGACGACCGCGGCCTGCGCGCCGGCGCGATGTTCGCCGATATCGAACTGATCGGCATCCCGCAGCGGGTGGTGGTGTCCGAACGCGGGCTGGCCGCCGGCACCTTCGAGTACCGCGCGCGCAGCGGCGGCGAGGCGGAAAACCTGGACAGCGCCGCCTTGCTGGCGCGCCTGCAGGGTTAATCGGAAAGGCCGGGAATATATCCCGGCCTTTTTTCTTGTGCCGCCGTCTTCATGACACAGCCTCTACATTTGCCGGGGCAATATGCCAATCGAATCAGCGGCGCTGCCCCTCGTTGATTTGACAAGCAGAATTCGGCGCGTATAAGTGTCAGCCACGCCGATCCAATGACGGCCTGCCTATCGAAATACCCGGAATATTTGTCAATTCGATAAAGCGATATTATGATTCCGCTCTAGCCAGGGTCCTCTAGCCAGGCAATGGCTGCATGCCCATCGTCCATTTTCCGGAGTAAAAATGACCATCGATCTCAGTGGCCTGTCGGCCAAGCAGTTGGGCGCTCTTATCAAGACGGCCAAGAAGCAACAGACCATCGTCGCCAAGCGCACGCCCATCGCCAAGGTCCGCACCCTGCTGGCACGCCTGGCCAAGTCCCACGGTTACAGCATCGACGAAGTCGTCGATGGCGCCACTCCAGCCAAGCGTGGCCGCAAGCCGGCTGCCGGCAAGCCGGGTCCGAAGCCGGGCCGCAAGCTCGGCAAGGTGCCGCCGAAATACCGCAATACGGCCAATGCCACGGAGACCTGGACCGGCCGCGGCAAGCAGCCGCGCTGGCTGGCCGAGCAGGTGGCCAAGGGCAAGAAGGTCGACGACTTCCTGATCGCCGCGCCGGCCAAGTCCGCCGCGCCAGCCAAGAAGACGGCGAAGAAGACCACCAAGAAAGTCGCCAAGGTCGCCAGGAAAGCCGGCAAGTCCGCGGCCCCGAAAAACTGATCGGGAACCCGATCCGGCAACGGCTCGGGGAGCGTCCGTCGATTCAAGCAACGCCGGCGCAAGCCGGCGTTTTTCATGCCTGCCGCAAGCGCAATGGCGCTAGAGATTCTTCCGCGCCGGCACCAGCAGATTGCCGAACAGCAGGCCGGCGACCAGCGCCATCACGATATTGGTCACCGCCAGCAGCGCCGACTGCCCGCCGGACACGTCGTGCTGCTGCACCATGGTCAGCAGCCCGCGCAGGCTGGCGCTGCCCGGCACCAGCATGATGATGCCGGGCAGGCGGATCAGCGCGCCCGGCCGGTGCACCAACCGGCCGAACAGGTTGCCAGCCGCGGTCAGCGACATCGCCGACAGGAAGATCCCGACCGGGCTGCCCCAGGCCTCGCCGGCGAAGCGCGCGATCGCGTAGCCGGCCACCGAGGCCGCCATCACCCACGGATAATCGCGGCCGTTGGCCTTGAACAGCAGCGCGAACGCATACGCGGCCACCAGCAGCGAGGACCATTCCACCCACACCGCCTGCGGCCGCGATGCGTGCACCAGCGGCTGCAGGCCCAGCAACTGCGCCAGGGTCACCGCGATCACCGCGCCCACGGTGAGCTTGAGGATGGTGGTGACCGCGCCGGCGAAGCGCGCCACGCCGGACACCCAGTGCTGGCTGGTCAGTTCGTTGACCGCATTGGTCAGCGCCATTCCCGGCAACAGCACCACCAGCGAGGCGATGATCACCGAATTGAGGTTCAGCGGCGCCACGAAGGTCGCCACCAGCGCGGCGACGACGCCGGCCAGCAGCGCCGCCAGCGCCTCGCTGGCCTCTTTGGCCGCCGGGCGCGTGTCGGTGAGCTGGGTCAACGCGCCGATCAGCAGGCCGATCGCGGTGGCGGTGGCGATGTCCAGCCACGGCAGCCGCCACAGCCCGGCCACGCCCAGCGCCGCCAGGCCGAAGCCGAGCACCTGCATCGCCTTCCAGCGCCGCCCGGGCGGGCGGTCCAGCTGGCGCAGCGCGGTATGCCCCTGGGCCACGCTCATGCGCCCGCTGGCGACGTCGTCGGCGATGCTGTCGGCAACGCTGAGCTTGTGCAGGTCGTTGTCGCCCGGCGCCAGCCGCACCACCCGGGTGATGTCGCTGGAGCCGATCGCCTTGGTCGGATCGCTGAAGCTGAGGATAACGCCGGTCGGGTTGGACCAGGGTTCGCAGTCCAGGTCCAGCTGCTGCGACAGCGCCACCACCGCCGCCTCCAGGCGCTGCGCGGTGGTGCCGTAGGTGTGCAGGCGGCCGGCGATCTCGGAGACGAAGGCGATCCGTTGCGCATAGGTGGCGGTGGAAGCGTGGGCGATGGGTGCGGCTTGCATGTCGGCTAGTATGGCGCCAACCCCGCGCACAGCCACCCTGTGGCGCACGACGACATTGCGCTGCAGGCGAAACAGGTATGCTCGCGCCCCGGACGCCCCATGATCGAACCGCAACCGCCACTACTCAGCCAGGACGACCGAGACCCCACGCGGGTGCGGCTGTCCGGCAGTTGGACGCTGGCCACCGCGCTGGCGTCGTCGGACGTGCTGCGCACGCTGCCGGCCGGCACCACCGGCATCGACGCCAGCGGCATCGCCCAGCTGGATTCGGCCGGCGTGCTGCAGCTGATCCGCTACGCCACCCGCAACGGCATCGCCCACGAGGCGCTGAACTTCCGCCACGACCACCAGGCGCTGGTCAGCACCATCGAAGACGTCGCCGACGACCGCCCCAAGCGCAAGCGCGACTACGGCTTCGCCGCGGCGCTGGAGCGGCTGGGCTATGCGGTACACCGCAACGGCAAGGAGATCGTCGCGCTGGTCGGCTTCCTCGGCGAGACCCTGGTCAAGATGCTGCGCCTGGTGCACGAACCCCGGCGTTTCCGCACGACCGCCACCGTGCACCAGATGGAACAGGTCGGGCTGGACGCGGTGCCGCTGGTCGCGCTGCTGTCCTACCTGGTCGGCGCGGTGATCGCGTTCCTGGGCTCGACCATCCTGCGCGACTTCGGCGCCGAGATCTACGTGGTGGAACTGGTCAGCATCGCCTTCCTGCGCGAATTCGCGGTGCTGCTGACCGCGATCGTGCTGGCCGGGCGCACCGCCAGCGCGTTCACCGCGCAGATCGGCGCGATGAAGGCGCGCGAAGAGATCGACGCGATCCAGACCCTGGGCCTGGACCCGATGGACCTGCTGGTGATCCCGCGGCTGGTGGCGCTGCTGGTGATGCTGCCGCTGCTGACGTTCGTGGCGATGATCGCCGGCCTGGCCGGCGGCGTCACCGTCGGCGCCTTCGACCTGGGCATCCCGCCGCAGATGTACCTGGCGCGCATGCACGACACCATCCAGCTGCGGCACATGCTGGTCGGCCTGTCCAAGGCCCCTATCTTCGCGGTCCTGATCGCCCTGATCGGCTGCCTGGAAGGCCTGCGCGTGGAAGGCACCGCGCAGTCGGTCGGCGAGCGCACCACCTCCAGCGTGGTGAAGTCGATCTCGCTGGTGATCATCATCGACGCGATCGCCGCGCTGTGGTTCATGAACGTGGGGTGGTGATGTGAGGCCGGGAATCGCACATCGGGAATCGGGAATGGGCAAAGCCGACTGCATCTATGCATCCGGCCGGGAGTGCATGCGTTGACCAATCCCCCATCCCCCATCCCCAATCCCGAAGAAGAACTGGCGATCTCGGTGCGCGGCCTGCTCAACCGCTTCGGCACACAGACCGTGCACGAAGACCTGGAGCTGGATGTGCGCCGCGGCGAGATCCTGGGCGTGGTCGGCGGCTCGGGCACCGGCAAGTCGGTGCTGATGCGCAGCATCCTCGGCCTGCGCGAGCCCGATGCCGGCCAGATCCGCGTGCTCGGCGTGGACGCCGACTCGCGGCGCCGCGAAGACCGCCTGCACGTGGAGCGCAATACCGGCGTGCTGTTCCAGGACGGGGCGTTGTTCTCCTCGCTGAGCGTGGGCGAGAACGTGCAGGTGCCGCTGAAGGAGCACTTCGGCGAACTGCCCGACAGCTGGCATTACGAACTGGCGCTGCTGAAGGTGAAGCTGGCCGGGCTGCCGGCCGATGCGCTCAACAAGCTGCCCTCGCAGCTGTCCGGCGGCATGCGCAAGCGTGCCGGGCTGGCGCGCGCGCTGGCGCTGGACCCGCCGCTGCTGTTCCTGGACGAACCCACCGCCGGGCTGGACCCGATCGGCGCGGCCGCCTTCGACCGCCTGATCCGCACCCTGCAGGAAGCGCTGGGGCTGACCGTGTTCCTCATCACCCACGACCTGGACACCTTGTACGCTATCTGCGACCGCGTGGCGGTGCTGGCCGACCGCAAGGTCATCGCCAACGCGCCGCTGGCCGAGATCGAACAGGTCGACCACCCCTGGATCCAGGACTATTTCCACGGCCCGCGCGCGCGCGCGGCGCGCGACGCCAAAACCGCCTGGAGCGAGACCCACTGAGCCATGGAAACCAAAGCCAACTACGTCCTGATCGGCGCCTTCACCCTCGTCGCCGGGCTGGCCCTGCTCCTGTTCGGGCTGTGGGCCGCCAAGTATTCCTCCGACCGCACCTGGCAGGAATATCGGGTGGTGTTCCGTGAGGCGGTCACCGGCCTGTCGGTGGGTAGCCCGGTGCAGTACAACGGCATCGCGGTCGGCTCGATCACCGAGCTGACCCTGGCGCCGAACGATCCGCGCCAGGTGGTGGCGCGGGTGCGGGTGAACTCGACCACGCCGATCAAGAGCGACACCCGCGCCAAGCTGGGCATCACCAGCCTGACCGGGCCGTCGATCATCCAGCTCTCCGGCGGCACCCCGGAGGCGCCGGCGCTGACCACCATCGATACCAGCGACGCGCCGATCATCCAGACCACGCCCTCGGCGCTGCAGAACATCACCGACACCGCCAACCGCATCGTCGAGCGCCTGGACGAAATGCTCAGCGACCGCAACGTGGCCAGCATCACCGCCACCCTGCACAACCTGGAAACGATCAGCGGCGCGCTGGCCGACCGCGACGAAGGCATGCAATCGCTGATCCTCAGCGCGCGCGATGCCGCGCGCAATCTCGACGTGACCCTGAAGACCACCAACGGCACCATCCAGCGCCTGGACACCAACCTGGTGCAGCAGCTGCCGCCGATCCTGGACAAGCTGGAAAGCACGCTGAGCAAGCTCGATTCGGCGTCCGGCAACGCCGACAAGATCCTGGGCGAGAACCGCGCGGCGATCAACAGCTTCGCCAACGACGGCCTGGGCCAGCTCGGCCCGACCCTGACCGAACTGCGCGGGCTGATCCGCGACCTGCGCCGGGTCAGCGACCGCCTGGACAACAACCCCGCGCGCTACTTGCTCGGCCGCGACGCCCCGAAGGAGTTCCAACCCAAATGAAGCCGACGCGCGCCCTCCTGCTGCTCGCCGTCCCGGCCCTGCTGCTTGCCGCCGGCTGCTCCGCGCTGACCGGCGGCAGCAAGGAGCCGGTGACGATCTACGCGCCCAACGTGCGCGTCGTGCCGAACCCGGCCTGGCCACAGGCGACCTGGCAACTGGCGATCGCCAAGCCCAGCGCATCGCGCATGGTCGACAGCCCGCGCATCGCGGTGCGCCCCACCCCGGACGAACTGCAGGTGTACAGCGGCGTCAGCTGGGCGCAGCCGGCCACCGACATGCTCGAGGACACCGTGGTGCGCGCGTTCGAGGATTCCGGGCGCATCGCGGGTGTGGCCCGGCTCGGCACCGGCATCCGCGCCGACTACAAACTGATCCTGGACCTGCGCCGCTTCGAATCGGACTACGCCGGCCGCGCTGTGCCCTCGGCCACGATCGAGCTCAACGCCAAGTTGCTGTACACGCCCGACCAGCGCGTGGTCGCCTCGCGCACCTTCCTCGCCGCGCAACCGGCGGCCAGCACCGCCCAGGCGCAGGTCGCCGACGCCTTCAGCCAGGCGCTGTCGCAGGTGACCGGCGACGTGGTCGGCTGGACCCTGCAGCAGGGCCAGGCCGATGCGGCAACGGCGCTGGCACCGCCGCCGAAGCCCGCCCCTGCACCACGCCGCTGACCGCAAAGCCCCTCTACTCCGGGAGAGGGGTTGGGATGAGGGTACGGAGCGAAGCGACTCGCGCAGCTTGGATGCGCAAGGCTGCGCCCGGACCCTCATCCGGCCCTGCGGGCCACCTTCTCCCGCAGGGAGAAGAGGATTCTTGGCCGCTAACGCGCGGCGATGTTCCGAAACGTCAGATTGATCCGCTCGCCGACCGGCTTCGCCGTCCGCGGCAAGGCGTGCCGGTACAGGCGCTGGGTCTCCCCGCCCATCAGCAGCAATCCACCGGCGCTCAGTTCCAGCGCCTGGCGCAGCGCCGGCTGCTGGCGGTGGCGCAGCACGAAGCGGCGCGTGGCGCCCAGGCTCAGCGAGGCGATCAGCGGATGCGGCCCCAGTTCCGTCTCGTCGTCGCTATGCCAGCCCATCGCGTCGCGGCCGTCGCGGTAGCGGTTGGCCAGCACGCTGTTGAACGCCACCCCGGTTTCCGCCGCCAGCCGTTCGCGCAACGGCTGCAGCGCCGGCGGCCACGGATGCGGTGCGAAACGGGTGCCGGAATAGCGATAGCTCGCCTGCGCATCGCCGATCCAGCAGCTCAGCCGCGGCGAATCCACCAGCTTTCCGAACAGACGGATGCGGTGCACTTCCCAATTCACCGCGGTCAGCAAGTGCGCGAACAGCACTGCCGCCTCGGCCGGCGCGAGCCAGCCGGGCAGCCAGCGGAGGTCGGCGCCGGGCAGATCGAGTCGCATCGCGCCACGCTAGCATGCGGGCAGGCACCATACGCCAGCGTGCGGAATTTGCCCGATCACGCACAAAGCCTGAAAATGCAGCCAGCCAGAACGAGCCAACCGGAGCGGAGCAGATGACGGGATCGGAGGGCGGCGCCAGCGCGCCGCAGCCAGTGGAGCGCGACGTCATGGAATACGACGTGGTCACCGTCGGCGCAGGCCCGGCCGGGCTGGCGTTCGCGATCCGGCTCAAGCAGCTCAACCCGGACATTTCGGTCTGCGTGATCGAGAAGGCCAGCGCGGTCGGTGCGCAGATCCTGTCCGGCGCGGTGATCGAACCGGCGCCGCTGGACGCGCTGCTGCCCGGCTGGCGCGACGCCCCGCCGCCGATCTGCGTCCCCGCCGGTGAGGACGAGTTCTGGCATCTGAGCAAGGACGGCGGGCGCAAGTTCCCGATCGTGCCGCCGGGCATGCGCAACCACGGCAACTTCATCGTCAGCCTCGGCGCGCTGTGCGCGTGGCTGGCGCCGCAGGCCGAAGCGCTGGGCGTGGAGATCTATCCCGGCTTCGCCGCCGCCGAAACCCTGCACGCCGACGACGGCAGCGTGCTGGGCGTACGCATCGGCGACATGGGCGTGGCCAAGGACGGGGCGCACAAGCCCGGCTACACCCCCGGCATCGATATCCGCGCCAAGGTCACGGTGCTGGCCGAAGGCGCGCGCGGTCATCTGACCAAGCGCCTGGTCAAGCGCTTCGCGCTGGACGCCGACAGCGACCCGCAGGCCTATTCGATCGGCATCAAGGAACTGTGGCAGCTGCCGGAAGGGCGCGTGGTACCCGGCAAGATCGTGCACACCCTGGGCTGGCCGGCCGACAACGCCACCTACGCCGGCAGCTTCCTGTACCACCTGGAGCACAACCAGGTGGCGCTGGGCTACGTCAGCGGCCTGGACTACCACGACCCAGAGTACCGGCCGTGGGAGGCGTTCCAGCAGTGGAAGAACCACCCGCTGCTGAAGCCGCTGCTGGAAGGCGGCACCATCCTGTCGGCCGGCGCCCGCGCCATCGCCAGCGGCGGCTGGCAGTCGTTGCCGAAAGTGGAGATGCCCGGTGCCCTGCTGATCGGCGACAGCGCGGGCCTGCTCAACGTGCCGAAGATCAAGGGCACCCACCAGGCGATCCGCAGCGGCATGCTCGCCGCCGAACACCTGGCCGCCGGCGCCGCGCTGAACCCGGCCGGCTTCGACGCCAGACTGCGCGGTTCGGCGGTCATGGCCGAACTGCGCCAGGTGCGCAACATCAAGCCCGGCTTCAAGAAAGGGCTGTGGTTCGGCATGCTCAACGCCGCCTGGGAAACCCTGGTCAAGGGCGCCTCGCCGTGGACGCTGAAGGTGACCGCCGACTGGTCGTCGCTGGACCGGCTGGGCGAACACGAACAGCCCAAACGCGACTACGCGCAGCGCGAGCTGGCGCCGCGCGACCGCCTGCAGGGCGTGTACTTCGCCGCCACCGAACACGACGAGGACCAGCCCGTGCACCTGCAGGTGCTGGACCCGCAGATCTGCGTGACCCGCTGCACCGAGGAATACGGCAACCCCTGCACCCGCTTCTGCCCGGCCGCGGTGTACGAGATCGTCGACGACGCGGCCGGCAAGCGCCTGCAGATCAACGCCGCCAACTGCGTGCACTGCAAGACCTGCGACATCAAGGACCCCTACGAAATCATCAACTGGGTCACCCCGGAAGGCGGCTCCGGGCCGAATTACCAGAACCTGTGAGCCGCTTGCGCGCTTCCGGGACGATGTGCTGGCTGCGCCGCGACAGGGCGCGGCGCGGCATGACCTTGCGATGAGCGCCGCCTGGCGCAAGGCAACGCTAGCCGTGCGCGCGGCGGTCGAGCGCCATGGCGGCGGCTGGCGCGGCCTGCGCGCAGTCGCCGAACGCGGCTGGAAAGTGCTGCGCGCGCTGGGCCTGTCCGGTTTTCTGCAGCGCCTGCGCCATGCCGGGCAGGCGCAGGTGTCGGCAGCGCCGCCATCGGATGCGGTGTTCCCGGCACCGACGCCGATCGAACGCGTGCAACTGCGCGTGGGGGTGATGGCGCACGTGTTCTATCCAGACCTGCTGGATGAATTGGCGCAAGCGCTGGCGGCCATGCCGGTGCCGTACGTGCTGATGGTGTCGGTGATCGACGACGACGCGCAGCGCATGGTCCGACAGCAATTGTCGGCGCTGCCTAACCTGCAGACGCTGCATGTGCGCCAGGTCGCCAACCGCGGCCGCGACCTGGCGCCGTTGATCGTGACGTTCCGCGAGGAAGTCTTGTCGCTCGATGTCGTGGCGCACTGGCACACCAAGAAATCGCTGTATACCGGCAGCGAACGCCGCGACTGGCGCAGCTACCTGACCGGCTCCCTATTCGGTTCGACGCAACGCGTTGCCTGGATCCTGGGCATGTTCGCCGCCGAACCGAAGCTAGGCATCGTTTACCCGGAGAGCTTCGGCAGCGTGCCGCTGTGGGCGCACACCTGGCTGAGCAACCTGCACGTATGTCGCGAACTCGGCCAGCGCCTCGGCATCGGCATCGATGCGACGGCCTACATCGATTTCCCGGCCGGCTCGATGTTCTGGGCGCGCGTGGAAGCATTGCGGCCGATCTACGCACTGGGATTGAACCTGCACGACTTCCCGGAAGAGCGCGGCCAGATCGACGGGACGCTGCAGCATGCCCTGGAACGGATGTTCGTCGCGGTGGTCCGCCAGCAAGGCCTGTTGGCGGGCATCCTGCCAGCGGATGGAACGCTCGCGCTGAGCACGGAAGGAAGCCGCAACTGGATGCAGGCCTTCCAGATGCCGTTGGCGACGCGCGTGGCGCTGTCGGCGATCGATGCAAGCGTGGTATCGCTGGACGTATTCGACACCCTGGTGACGCGCCCCTTCCTGACCCCTGCCGGCGCACGCGCCTATCTCGCGCATCTGGCCGCCGAATCGCTGGGCGTCGCCGAATTCGCCATGTTGCGCGAGCGTGCCGAAGCCCGCGCGCGCGCAGCGGCCGGACGCGATGTCGATCTGGACGCCATCTATGCGGCGATGGCGCACCTGGCGGAGGCGAAGGATCTTCCCCTGCACGCCTTGCAGAAACTCGAGTTGGAGACAGAAGCACGCCTGTTGCAGCCGCGTCGGGCGCTGGTCGCCGCTGCCGCCGCGCTCGCCGCCAACGGGCGGCGCCTGGTCGCCGTGTCGGACATGTACCTGGACAGCGCCGATCTGCAAAGGGTGTTGCCATCGGCCGTGCGCGCACTGCCGCACGCCTGGTATGTGTCTTGCGAAACCGGCTGGCGCAAGGACGACGGCCAGGCCTGGGAACAGCTGCCGGCGCGCGAAAGCGTGGCCGCGCGGCACTGGCTGCACGTCGGCGACAACGAACAGGCGGATATCCAGCGCCCGCAGATGCACGGCTATCTCACCCCCATGCATGTGCTGCGGCCATCGGCCCTGCTCGACGTGGTCCCGGCATTGCGCCCGTTGCGGCCTGCCGCGGGCGCCGCCAGCCCCTGGCAGGATCAGTTGTGGCTGGGCCTGCTCAGTCGCCACCTGGCGGATCTGGCCGATGTGCGGCCGGAGCAGTTCGGCGACCGGCTGCGCCTGGAGTCGCCGGCATCGCTCGGCTACCTGATGCTCGGCCCGCTGATCGCCGATTACTTGCTGTGGCTGGCGCGGCTGGCGCTGTCGCGCGGCATTGGCCAGATCCTGTTCCTGAGCCGCGAAGGCGATTTGTTGCAAAAGGCGTTCGCGCAGCTGCAGGCCGCGTGTCCCTCCCTGGCCGCGCTGCGCGGCCGCTATCTGCTGGCCTCGCGCCGCGGCACCGGCGTGCCGACGCTGCGTGAGGCAAAGGACCTGGAAGCCTTGCTCGGCAATACCTACACCGGCAGCCTGCAGGAACTGTTGCAAGCGCGGCTTGGCGCACCGGCGACCACCGCGATCGCCGCGCAGCTCGGCGCGGCAGACATGCGCAGCACCGTGCTCTTGCCGGAGATGCGTGCCGCACTGCTGCAGAAGCTGGCGCCCGCGATGCCGGCGCTGCTGGCCGTGGCCGCCGCAGAACGCGAAGGCTATTTGCGTTACTGGCGCGATACGGTCGGCGAGGAGCCGGCCATGGTCGCGGACCTGGGCTACGCCGGCACGATCCAGGCGCAGTTGGCCCGGTTGAGCGGAACCGCGCTGGGTGGCGGCTATTTCGCGGTGAACCGTGGCATCGCCCAGGTCGAGGCCAGCGGCTGGGCCGAAGCCTGCTATTTCGATGGGCGCAGCACGCAGACGCCCCCCTCGCCGATCCTGCAACACGACTTGCTGCTGGAAACCTTTCTGACCGCAGCGCACGGCCAGTTCTCGCACTTCGCCCTGCGCGACGACGGCAGCACCGAAGCGGTCTTCGCCGACAGTGAATTGGACGCCACGCAGTTCGCCACGGTGGCGGCGGTCCAGCAAGGCGCGCTCGACTTCGTCGCCGACCTGTGCGCGGTCGGCGGCAGCGAAACCTGGCAGCTCACGTTCGACCATGCGCTGATCCAGGCGCCATTGCGTTGCCTGGGCGAGGGCCGCTGGCAGGCCGGCGACTGGGCGCGCGGCCTGGCGGTCAGCGACGCGTTCACTGGCCGCGGCCGGGTCGCCGTGACCATCTGAGCGGCGCCTGCGGGCGCGGTAGCGTCAGGCGCTGCGGAACGCGACCCCGGTCTTGGCAACCAGTTCCGCCGCCTCCACACCATCGGCCGCCTCGACCAGCACCAGGCCATCGGCGCTCACATCGAACACCGCCAGGTCGGTGATGATGCGGTCGACCACGCCCACCCCGGTCAGCGGCAGGTCGCAGGCTGGCAGCAGTTTGTGGCTGCCGTCCTTGGCCACGTGCTCCATCAGCACCACCACGCGCTTGACCCCGGCGACCAGGTCCATCGCCCCGCCCATGCCCTTGACCATCTTGCCCGGCACCATCCAGTTGGCCAGGTCGCCGCGCGCGCTGACCTGCATCGCGCCCAGGATCGCCAGGTCGATATGCCCGCCGCGGATCATCGCGAAGGAATCGTGGCTGCCGAAATAGCTGGCGCCGGCGCGCGCGGTGACGGTCTGCTTGCCGGCGTTGATCAGGTCGGCATCGACCTCGTCCTCGCTCGGGAACGGGCCGATGCCGAGCAGGCCGTTCTCCGACTGCAGCCACACGTCCACGCCCTCGGGGATGTGGTTGGCGACCAGGGTCGGCAAGCCGATGCCCAGGTTGACGTAGGCGCCGTCGGTGAGTTCGCGGGCGGCGCGCTGCGCCATTTCGTCGCGGGTCCAGGCCATGTCAGGCGTCCTTCTGGCGCAGGGTGCGCTGTTCGATGCGTTTTTCCGGATGCGGGTTGTGCACGATGCGGTCCACGTAGATGCCAGGCAGGTGCACCTGGTCCGGGTCGATGCTGCCGGTGTCGACGAGTTGCTCGACCTCGGCGATGCAGACCTTGCCGGCCATCGCGCAGGCCGGGTTGAAGTTGCGTGCGGTCTTGCGGAACACCAGGTTGCCGGCCGCGTCGGCCTTCCACGCCTTGACCAGGGCCACGTCGGCCTGCAGCGCGGTTTCCAGCACGTAGTGCTTGCCGTCGAATTCGCGCGTCTCCTTGCCCTGCGCGACGACCGTGCCGTAGCCGGTGGCGGTGAAGAACGCGGGAATGCCGGCGCCACCGGCGCGCAGGCGTTCGGCCAGGGTGCCCTGCGGATTGAATTCCAGCTCCAGCTCGCCGGCCAGGTACTGGCGCTCGAATTCCTTGTTCTCGCCGACATAGGACGAGATCATCTTGCGGATCTGCCGGGTCGCCAGCAGCTGGCCCAGGCCGAAGCCATCGACGCCGGCGTTGTTGGAGATCACGGTCAGGCCGGTCACCGCACTGTCGCGCAGCGCGGCGATCAAGGCCTCGGGGATGCCGCACAGGCCGAAGCCGCCGACCGCCAGGGTCTGGCCGTCGCCGACCACGTCGGCCAGCGCCGTGGCCGCGTCGGGGAACAGCTTGCCGCGCCGTCCGGTCGCCCGTGTAGAGGTGTCGCCCATTCGCCAGCTCCGCATCGGAAGTAGACAAGTAGTTTAGCCGCTCGCCGCGCGCGGCCTAATGCGCACTGCCGCAATGACCGATTAAGGGCCGGACCGTTACACTCCAGGTTCCCCCATGCAAGGTTTCTGCCCTATGTCGCTTCCCGCATTCAAGGCCTACGACATCCGCGGTCGCGTTCCCGACGAACTGAACGAGGACCTGGCCCGCCGCATCGGCGTGGCATTGGCGGGGCAATTGGAGAGCGGGCCGGTGGTGGTGGGCCACGATGTGCGCCTGGCCAGCCAGGGGCTGCAGGACGCGCTGTCGGCCGGCCTGCGCGCCAGCGGCCGCGAGGTCATCGACATCGGCCTGTGCGGCACCGAGGAAGTGTATTTCCAGACCGACCATTTGCAGGCCGCCGGCGGGGTGATGGTCACCGCCAGCCACAACCCGATGGACTACAACGGCATGAAGCTGGTGCGCGAGAATGCGCGCCCGATCAGCTCCGATACCGGCCTGTTCGCGATCCGCGACACCGTGGCCGCCGACACCGCGCCGGCCGGCACGCCGACCGCGGCGCAGCACAGCCGCCCGGACAAGTCCGCCTATATCGCGCACCTGCTGAGCTACATCGACATCGGCTCGCTCAAGCCGTTGAAGCTGGTGGTCAACGCCGGCAACGGCGGCGCCGGCGCCATCGTCGACCTGCTGGCGCCGCACCTGCCGTTCGAGTTCGTGCGCGTGTTCCACGAGCCGGACGGCCACTTCCCCAACGGCATCCCGAACCCGCTGCTGCCGGAGAACCGCGAGGCCACCGCCAAGGCAGTCAAGCAACACGGCGCCGACTTCGGCATCGCCTGGGACGGGGATTTCGACCGCTGCTTCTTCTTCGACGAGAACGGCCGCTTCATCGAAGGCTATTACCTGGTCGGCCTGCTGGCGCAGGCGATCCTGGCCAAGCAGCCGGGCGGCAAGGTGGTGCACGATCCGCGCCTGACCTGGAACACGATCGAGATGGTCGAAGAAGCCGGCGGCGTGCCGGTGCTGTGCAAGAGCGGGCATGCCTTCATCAAGGAGAAGATGCGCAGCGAGAACGCCGTGTACGGCGGCGAGATGAGCGCGCACCACTATTTCCGCGAGTTCGCCTACGCCGACTCGGGGATGATCCCGTGGCTGCTGATCGCCGAGCTGGTGTCGCAGTCGGGCCGTTCGCTGGCCGACCTGGTCGAGGCGCGCATGCAGAAATTCCCGTGCAGCGGCGAGATCAACTTCAAGGTCGCCGATGCCAAGGCCGCGGTGGCGCGGGTGATGCAGCACTACGCCGCGCAGTCGCCGGCGCTGGACCATACCGACGGCGTCAGCGCCGAATTCGCGCAGTGGCGCTTCAACCTGCGCAGCTCCAATACCGAACCGCTGTTGCGCCTGAACGTGGAAACGCGTGGCGATGCGGCATTGCTGGAACAGCGCACCCAGGAAATTTCCGACCTGTTGCGCGGTTGATCTCCCCCTCCCCCCTCCCCCCTAGACGCACGATGGAGTTCCCCCGCCCATGAGCGACGTCCTACCCATCATCCTGTCCGGCGGCTCCGGCACGCGGCTCTGGCCGCTGTCGCGCGAGTCCTACCCGAAACAGTTCCTGCCGCTGGTCGGCGAACACAGCATGCTGCAGGCCACCTGGCTGCGTGCGGCGCCCGTCGCCGGGCATGCGCCGATCGTGGTCGCCAACGAAGAGCACCGTTTCGTCGCCGCTGAGCAATTGCAGCAGATCGGCGTCAAGCCGCAGTCGATCCTGCTCGAGCCCAAGGGCCGTAATACCGCCCCGGCCATCGCCGTGGCGGCGCTGGAGGCCACGCGCAACGGCGCCGATCCGCTGCTGCTGATCCTGCCCTCCGATCACGTGATCCGCGACGAAGCGGCATTCCAGGCCGCGGTGCGCGCGGCCGCGGCGGCCGCCGAGCAAGGCAAGCTGGTCACTTTCGGGATCAAGCCGACCGCGCCGGAAACCGGCTACGGCTACATCAAGGCCGGCGCCGGCAGCGGCGTCAGCGCGGTCGAGCGCTTCGTCGAGAAGCCGGACCTGGCCACCGCGCAGGGTTACCTGGCGTCGGGCGAGTACTACTGGAACAGCGGCATGTTCCTGTTCCGCGCCTCGCGCTACCTCGAAGAACTGCGCCGCTTCCAGCCGGCGATCGCCGACGCCTGCAGCAAGGCCTGGGAAGCGTCCAAGCGCGACGCCGACTTCACGCGCCTGGACAAGGACGCCTTCGCCGCCAGCCCGTCGGACTCGATCGACTATGCGGTGATGGAGAAGACCGCCGATGCGGTGGTGGTGCCGCTCGACGCCGGCTGGAACGATGTCGGTTCCTGGTCAGCCTTGCTCGAAGTCTCGCCGCAGGACGCACAGGGCAATGCGCACCACGGCGACGTGATCGAGATCGATTGCAGCAACACCTACGCCTACGGTTCGCGGCTGATCGCGATGGTCGGGCTGCAGGACGTGGTGGTGGTGGAGACCGACGATGCGGTGCTGGTCGGTCACCGCGATCGTATCCAGGAGGTCAAGCAGATCGTGGCCAGGATCAAGGCCAGCGGCCGCTCCGAGGCCACCTGGCACCGCAAGGTGTACCGCCCGTGGGGCGCCTACGATTCGATCGACAACGGCCAGCGTTTCCAGGTCAAGCGCATCACGGTCAAGCCAGGCGCCACGCTGAGCCTGCAGATGCACCACCACCGCGCTGAGCACTGGATCGTGGTCAGCGGCACCGCCGAGGTCACCCGCGGCGAGGACGTATTGCTGCTCACCGAGAACCAGAGCACCTACATCCCGCTGGGCGTGACCCATCGCCTGAAGAACCCGGGCAAGTTGCCGCTGGAACTGATCGAGGTGCAGTCCGGCAGCTATCTGGGCGAGGACGACATCGTGCGCTTCGAGGACACCTACGGGCGCACCTGAGTCCCTGCTGCAGCGCAAAGAAAAAAGCCGGGTCGATGCCCGGCTTTTTTCGTTTCTGCTTCAACCCGCGCGCGGCGCCTTACACAAGCTTCGCTTGCGCAGCCAGTTCGCCGATCACGCGGCGCAGGCCATCGCGCCACTGCGGCAACACCAGCGAAAAATCGCGTTGCAGCCTGGACACGTCCAGCCGCGAATACGCCGGGCGCTTGGCCGGGGTCGGATATTCGGCCGTGGCGATCGGCAGCACGCGCGGCGCGCGCGCCAGCAGGCCCGCAGCGAGCGCTTCTTCGAAGATCGCCTCGGCGAAGCCATGCCAGGTGGTCTCGCCGGCGGCGGTCAGGTGCCAGGTCCCCGATTGCGCGGCAGTGCGCTGCGCGAGGACTTGCGCGCTGACATCGGCGATCAACCCTGCCGGCGTCGGCGTGCCCAGCTGATCGGCGACTACGCGCAGTTCGTCGCGCTCGGCGCCGGCGCGCAGCATGGTGCGCAGGAAATTGCTGCCATGTGCGGCGTAGACCCAGGCGGTACGCAAGATCAGGTGCTGCGCGCCGGACGCGCGGATCGCGGCTTCGCCGGCGAGCTTGGTCGCGCCATATGCGCCGAGCGGCGCGGTCGGCGCGTCCTCCGGATATGGGCGGCTGCCCTGGCCATCGAACACGTAATCGGTGGAGTAATGCACCATCGGCACGCCATGCGCCGCGCACCAGCCGGCAATCGCCGCAGGCGCCTCGGCGTTGGCGCGCAAGGCCGCGTCGCGCTCCTGCTCGGCGCGATCCACCGCGGTGTAGGCCGCCGCATTGACCACGGCGCTCGGCTGCAACCGATCCAGCAACGCGCCCAGCGTGTGCGGCTGATCGAAGTCGGCGGTTTCGCAGGCGCTGCCGTCGGGCAGGCGGCCGCTGCGCGTGGTCGCCAGCACCGGCCCGCGTACGCGCAGCGCGCGCAGCAGCTCCTGGCCGACCTGGCCGTTGGCTCCGAACACCAGCGTGGTCACGGCGCGTACACCGGCAAACGCTCGGCCGCGATGTCGGCCAGGAACGGGGCCACCGCATCCTTGGCCGACAGCAGCGGCTGGCTGATCGGCCAGTCCACGCCGATCGCCGCGTCGTCCCAGCGCACGCCGGCGTCGGCTTCCTTCACGTACACGTCGGTGCACAGATAGCTGAACACCGCACGCTCGGACAGCACCGCGAAGCCATGGGCGAAACCTTCCGGGATCCAGAACTGCTTCTTGTTCTCCGCGCTGAGCACCACTGCCGCCCAGCGACCGAACTGCGGCGAGCCGCGGCGGATGTCCACGGCGACGTCGTAGACCTCGCCTTCCAGCACGCTGACCAGCTTGCCCTGCGGGCGCGGCCATTGGTAATGCAGGCCGCGCAACACGCCCTTGGCCGAGGTCGAGACGTTGCTCTGCACGAAGTTGGTCGGCAGCCCGTGCTGGCCGAAACGCTCGGCGTTCCAGGTCTCGAAGAAATAGCCGCGTTCGTCGCCGAACACCGCCGGCTCGATCACCACGCAGCCGGGCAGATGGGTTTCAATCACTTTCACGGAACGGTTCCTCGGACAGCCAGTTCATGCAGATATTTGCCGTAGTCGTTCTTCAACAGCGGCGCGGCGAGTTTCTCCAGCTGCGCGGCATCGATCCAGCCCTGGCCGAATGCGATCTCCTCGGGGCAGCACACCTGCAGCCCCTGTCGCGACTGGATGGTCTCGATGAAGTTGGACGCCTCGTGCAGCGACTGATGGGTGCCGGTATCCAGCCAGGCGTAGCCGCGGCCCAGCGGTTCCAGGTGCAGTTCGCCCGCGTCCAGGTAACGGCGGTTGAGATCGGTGATTTCCAGCTCCCCGCGCGGCGAGGGGGTCAACGCGGCTGCGTGCTCGCTGGCCTGGCCGTCGTAGAAGTACAGGCCAGTGACCGCATAGTTGGAGCGCGGCTGCGCCGGCTTTTCGGCGATGTCGATGACCTTGCCGGCCTGGTCGAACTCGGCCACGCCATAGCGCTCCGGGTCGTTGACCCAGTAGCCGAACACGGTGGCGCCGTGCTGCCGCGCATCGGCGCGGCGCAGGGTCTCGGTCAGGCCATGGCCGTGGAAGATGTTGTCGCCCAGCACCAGGCAGCTCGGCTTGCCGTCGATGAAATCGCGGCCGATCAGGTAGGCCTGCGCCAGTCCGTCCGGGCTCGGCTGCACCGCGTATTCGAGCTGCATGCCCCACTGCGAGCCGTCGCCCAGCAGCGCACGGAACAAGACCTGCTCGTGCGGGGTGTTGATGATCAGCACCTCGCGGATGCCGGCCAGCATCAGCACGCTGAGCGGGTAATAGATCATCGGCTTGTCGTACACCGGCAGCAGCTGCTTGCTGACGCCCTTGGTGATCGGATACAGCCGGGTGCCGGAGCCGCCGGCCAGGATGATGCCTTTGCGTTGGGTCATGAGGTGCTTCCTAGGAAGTCCGCACATCGATGTGCGGGCTCTTGCGAGGGACTCGCGTTATGCCGCCGTGCCGATGCGTTCCAGCCGATAGCTGCCGTCGAGCACGCCCTGCACCCAGGCCTGGTTGGCCAGGTACCAGTCCACGGTGATGGCGATACCCTGCTCGAAGCTGTACTTCGGCTCCCAGCCCAACGCATTCTTCAGCTTGGACGCATCGATCGCATAGCGCCGGTCGTGGCCGGGGCGGTCGGCGACATGGGTGATCTGGCTGGCGCGCGGCTGGCCGTCGGCACGCGGGCGGCGCGCATCGAGCAGCGCGCAGATCGCCTGCACCACTTCGATGTTCTGCTTCTCAGAGTTGCCGCCGACGTTGTAGGTCTCGCCGACCCGGCCCTTGGCTAACACGGTGCGGATCGCCTCGCAATGGTCGCCGACGAACAGCCAGTCGCGCACCTGCTTGCCGTCGCCGTAGACCGGCAGCGGCTCGCCGGCCAGCGCTTTGGCGATCACCAGCGGCACCAGCTTTTCGGGGAAGTGGTACGGGCCGTAGTTGTTGGAGCAATTGGTGGTCAGCACCGGCAGGCCGTAGGTGTGGTGGAACGCGCGCACCAGGTGGTCGGAGGCGGCCTTGGAGGCCGAGTACGGCGAATTGGGCGCGTACGGCGTGGTCTCGGAGAACTTGCCGGTCTCGCCGAGCGTGCCGTAGACCTCGTCGGTGGAGACGTGCAGGAAACGGAACGCGGCGCGCGCCCCTTCCGGCAGCGCCTTCCAGTGGTCGCGCACCGCTTCCAGCAGGCCCAGGGTGCCGACCACGTTGGTCTGGATGAAGGCGCCGGGGCCGTCGATCGAGCGGTCCACATGGCTCTCGGCGGCGAAGTTCAGCACAGCGTCGGGCTGATGCTCGCGCAGCAGTTGGGCGACCAGCGCGCGGTCGCCGATATCGCCCTGCACGAAAACGTGGTCGGGATTGCCCTCCAGCGACGCCAACGTGTTCAGATTGCCGGCGTAGGTCAAAGCGTCCAGATTGATCACGCCCACGCCGCGCGACACCGCCTCCAGCACGAAATTGCCGCCGATGAACCCGGCGCCGCCGGTTACAAGCCAAGTAGCCACTGTGACGTCTCCTGATCGGGCGCTGCGACGCGCTCCACTGTCCGAACCGAACAGCATATACGCTTTCCCCGGGATGGTCGCCTGCGCCTGCTGTGCCGGGTTCAGGCTGAGGCGGCCGCCTCCGGCGAACACCATACGCCATCGCATGGCAAGCCGCCGCCGGTTAGAATCCACCGACCGCCCCGCGCCAGCCGCCGCGGCCGGGCCTCCCCGCACTGCTGAAGGATCTCGTACAAGATGAAAATCCTCGTCGCCTACAAGCGCGTGGTGGACTACAACGTCCGCATCCAGGTCAAGCCGGACGGCTCCGGCGTCGTGACCGAGGGCGTCAAGCTTTCCCCCAACCCGTTCGACGAAATCGCCCTGGAAGAGGCGCTGCGCCTGCGCGATGCCAGCATCGCCAGCGAGGTGGTGGTGGTCACCCTGGCCCCGGCCGATGCCGCCGCGCACCTGCGCAACGGCCTGGCGATGGGCGCCAACCGCGCCATCCACGTGGTCACCGATACCGCGATCCAGCCGCTGACCGCGGCCCGCGCGCTGCTCAAGCTGGTCGAGCAGGAGCGGCCGGACCTGGTACTCCTGGGCAAGCAGGCGATCGACGACGACGCCAACCAGACCGGGCAGATGCTGGCCACGCTGTGGGGCCGCCCGCAGGCCACTTTCGCCGGCAAGCTGGTGGTCGCCGACGGCAAGGCCACGGTGACCCGCGAGGTCGACGCCGGCCTGGAAACGCTGGAAGTGGATCTGCCGGCAGTGGTCACCACCGACCTGCGCCTGAACGAGCCGCGTTTCATCAAGCTGCCGGACATCATGAAGGCCAAGAGCAAGCCGCTGCAGACGCTGGCGTTCGCCGAGCTGGGTGTGGAGTCCAACAACAGCCTCACCACCACCCATTACGCGCCGCCGCCCAAGCGCAGCCGCGGCGTGATGGTCAAGGACGCCGCCGAACTGGTGGCCGCACTCAAGCAAAAGGGGTTGTTGTAATGGCCAAGATCCTCGTCGTCGCCGAACACCTGAACGGCCAGCTCAACGCGGCCACTGCCAAGACCGTCAGCGCCGCGCAGGCGTTGTCGCCGGAAGCCATCGACATCGTGGTGCTGGCCGCCGACCCGGCCGCCGTTGCCGCGCAGGCCGCGCAGATCGCCGGCGTGCGCCGCGTGCTCACCGTCGCCGACCCGGCCAACGCACACGCCATCGCGCAGGTGCTGGGGCCGCAGATCGCGCAGCTGGCGCAGGGCTACAGCCACGTGTTCGGCCCCTCCACCACCTTCGGCAAGGACCTGATGCCGGTGGTCGCCGCACTGCTCGGGGTCAACCAGATCTCCGACCTGATGGCGGTCGATGGCGACTACGCGTTCAAGCGCCCGATCTACGCCGGCAACGCGATCATCAGCGTGCAGGCGCCCGCCGACCAGACCGTGGTCGCCACCGTGCGCAGCGCCTCGTGGCCGGAAGCGGCCCGCTCCCGTGAAAGCGATAGCGGCAGCGCGGCGATCGAAGCGGCCAGCGTGAGCGCCACGCTGCCCACTCACACCCGCTTCGTCGGCCTGGCCGCCGGCACCTCCGACCGCCCCGATCTGCAGAGCGCCAAGCGTGTGGTCTCCGGCGGCCGCGGCGTGGGCTCGGCGGAGAATTTCCAGATCATCTACACGCTGGCCGACAAGCTCGGCGCCGCGGTCGGCGCCTCGCGCGCGGCGGTGGATGCCGGCTACGTGCCCAACGAACTGCAGGTCGGCCAGACCGGCAAGATCATCGCACCGGACCTGTACGTGGCGGTGGGCATCTCCGGCGCGATCCAGCACCTGACCGGGATCAAGGACGCCGGCACCATCGTGGCGATCAACAAGGACCCGGAATCGCCGATCTTCGAGATCGCCGACATCGGGCTGGTGGGTGACTTGTTCACCTTGCTCCCGGAACTGGAAACGGCACTGGGCTGATGCCGATGCGGCTCCGATGACCTCGCTGCCGCCCCCCGGCGCCGACGGCATGCCGATGCCGCGGCGGCGGCGCCTGGACCACCTGGCCGGGTTCGTGCTGCTGTTGTGCGCGGGCTATGTGGCCACGCTGTTCTGGGTGGACCGCGGCAACGGGACGTTCTCGCGCCTGAGCGAGGTCGGCCAGTTGATGGCGCTGGCCACCTTGCCGGTCAGCGCCAGCTACCTGTTCCGCTACTGGCGCTGGCGCTGGCTGCTGCAGCGTTACGGCCATCCAGTGCCGTTCGGCGCCGGGCTGGCCGGCTACCTGGCCGGCTTCGCGTTGACCGCAACGCCGGGCAAGGCCGGCGAATTGCTGCGTATCCGCTATTTCGCCCGCATCGGCGTACCGGCGCGGCGCACCATCGCCGTGTTCGTGTTCGAGCGCGCCTCCGATCTGCTGGTAATCCTGGCGCTGTCGCTGCTGGCCGCGCCGGTCTTTCCTACGCTGGGCGTGCTTGCGGCAGTGGTCCTGGCCTTCGTTGGCCTGTTGTTTGGCGCGGCCGCATGGCCGCCGTTGCTGGATCGGCTGACCGCGCTGGTGCGGTGGATTCCCGGCCGCTGGCTGCAGCGCCCGGCGCAGTTCGCGCTGGCCGCGGCGCTGGAGCTGCGCGGCTGCCTGGGTGCGCGCCAATTCGGGCAAAGCATGGTCGCCGGAGTGGTGGCCTGGGGCCTGACCTCCCTGGTGTTCGTGGGTCTGTGCCTGGGGATGGGCCTGCAGCTGGATCCCATCGTGGCGTTCGGCATCTACCCGCTGGCGATGCTGGTCGGCGCGCTGTCCTTCGTGCCAGGCGGCGTCGGCACCACCGAACTGGCGATCGTGCTGATGCTCGACCGCCTCGGCATCGCCACCGCCGATGCGATCGCCGTGGCGGTGGCGGCGCGCCTGGTCACGCTGTGGTACGCCATTGTGGTCGGCGCGCTGGCGATGATCCGGGCCGAGTTGCTGCCTCGCGACAAGGCCGTTTGATTCACATAGGTATAATCGCAGCCCCGCAATGGATCGCCAGGCCAGAGAATGCCCGTCCCCTCCAGTCCCACGCCCCACCCTCCGACAGTTTCGGGGCGCGCCCTGTGCGTGGATCTGGATGGCACCCTGCTGAACTCGGACATTCTCTACGAGTCGGTGCTGGCGCTGCTGGCACGCAATCCGCTGTACCTGTTCCTGCTGCCGCTGTGGTTGCTGCGCGGCAAGGCGGCGCTGAAGCGCGAACTGGCTTCGCGCGTCACCTTGCCGGCCGAGACCTTGCCCTACAACGAGCAAGTGCTGGAACTGCTGCGCACCACCACGCAGCGTCCGCGCGTGCTGTGCACCGCCTCCGATGCCTTGCTGGTGACGCCGATCGCCGAGTATCTGGGCCTGTTCGAGCAGGTGATCGCCAGCGACGGCAAACGCAATCTCTCCGGGCGCAACAAGGCCGATGTCCTGGTCGAAGCGTTCGGTGCCGGCAATTTCGACTACGCCGGCAACGGCAGCGTGGACCTGCACGTGTGGGAGAAGGCGGGCGGCGCCTGGGTCGTCAACAATGGCAGCGCGCTCAGCAAGGCCGCCGCGCAGCGCACCACGGTGCACGCGCATTGGCCCGCGCCGCCGCGCGCCCGCGCCTGGCTGAAGGCGCTGCGGCTGCACCAGTGGCTGAAGAACCTGCTGGTGTTCGTCCCGCTGCTGACCGCGCATCGCTTCCTGGATCCGGAGTCGGTGCTGCAGGCGGCGATCGCGCTGATCGCGTTCGGCTTGTGCGCCTCCGGCGTGTACGTGCTGAACGATTTACTCGATCTCACCCCGGACCGGCAGCATCCGCGCAAGCGCAAGCGCCCGTTCGCCGCCGGCCGCCTTCCGCTGCTGCACGGCGTGTTCGCCGCTGCGGCGCTGACCGTGGCCGGACTCGCGCTGTCGCTGGCCTGCAACCTGGAATTCACCCTGGTACTGCTGGCCTATTACGTGATGACGCTGGCGTACTCGCTGCAGCTGAAGCGGATCGTGATGATCGACGTGGTGTTGCTGGCGGCGCTGTACACGGTGCGCATCATCGGCGGCGCGATGGCGATCGGCGTCGAACTGTCGTTCTGGCTGCTGGCCTTCTCGATGTTCATCTTCCTGTCGCTGGCCCTGCTCAAGCGCTATACCGAGTTGCACGCGATGCTCAGCAGCGGCAAGACCAAGGCCAGCGGACGCGCCTACTCGGTGGAGGACCTGTCGCTGCTGCAGTCGATGGGTGCCGCCGCCGGCTACATCGCGGTGATGGTAATGGCGCTGTACATCAACAGCCCGGAGAGCGTGGAGTTGTACAGCCACCCGAAGGTGCTCTGGCTGGTCTGTCCGGTGCTGCTGTACTGGGTGAGCCGGGTCTGGGTGATCGCGCACCGCGGCGATATGCACGACGACCCGATCGTGTTCGCCGCCACCGACCGGGTCAGCCAGGTGGTGGTGATGCTGTGCGGACTGTTCGCGCTGAGCGCGATCTGATGGCGGACGCGGGGCAATCCTGGGGGCGCTATCCGAAGGCGACGCAGACCTTGCTGCCGGTCACCGACCGCGCGGCGAACCTGCCGCCATTCGACGGCCACGCGCTGCCGCGCGGCAACGGCCGCAGCTATGGCGACAGTTGCCTGAATCCGGACGGCACGTTGCTGGGAACGCGCAGCCTGGACCGGTTCATCGGCTTCGATCCGGCAACCGGCCTGCTGCGCTGCGAAGCCGGGGTCACCCTGGCCGAGATCATCGACCTGGCCTTGCCGCAGGGCTGGTTCCTGCCGGTGACCCCGGGCACCCGCTACGTGACCGTGGCCGGCGCCATCGCCAACGACGTGCACGGCAAGAATCACCACCGCACCGGCAGCTTCGGCCACCATGTGCGCGCCTTCGAGCTGCTGCGCAGCGACGGCACGCGCCGCCTGTGCAGCCCCGACGACGACGCCGAAGGCTGGTTCGCGGCCACCGTCGGCGGCCTGGGATTGACCGGCCTGATCACCTGGGCGCAGATCCAATTGCGGCGGGTCGCGAGCGCCGCGCTGGAAACGGAGAACATCCGTTTCGGCTCGCTCGACGAGTTCTTCGCCTTGTCGGCTGCCTCCGCCGACAGCCACGAATACAGCGTCGCCTGGATCGACTGCCTGGCCAGCGGCCGCGCGCGCGGCCGCGGCCACTTCACCCGCGCCGACCATTGCCCGGTCCTGCCGGAAGAACGGCCCAAGCCCCCGGGCGCAGGCCTGCCGATGCCGCTGACGCCGCCATTCTCGCTGGTCAACCAGCTGTCGCTGCGGCCGTTCAACGCGCTGTACTTCTGGCGCCAGCCTGCGCCGCGCAAGCGCGCGGTCAGCCACTTGCTGCCGTTCTTCTATCCGCTGGACGGCATCCGCAACTGGAATCGCATGTATGGCCCGGCCGGTTTCCTGCAGTACCAGTGCGTACTGCCGCCGGCCGCCTCGCGCGATGGCATCGACGCGTTACTGGCGGAGATCGCGCGCAGCGGCAGCGGCTCGTTCCTGGCGGTGCTGAAGGAATTCGGCGCCGCGCGCGCGCTGGGCATGCTGTCGTTTCCGCGCCCGGGCACCACCCTGGCGCTGGATTTCCCCAATAGCGGCCCGGACGTCTTCCGGCTGCTGGAGCGGCTGGACCGCATCGTCGACGCGGCTGGCGGCGCTCTGTACCCTGCCAAGGACGCGCGCATGAGCGCGACCTCGTTCCAGCGCGCCTACGGCCGCTGGCAGGAATTCAGCCATTACCTCGATCCACGCTTTTCTTCCGGCTTCTGGCGCCGGGTCACGGAGTAGCCATGCAACGCGTCCTCATCATCGGTGCCACCTCGGCCATCGCCGAAGCCACTGCCCGACGCTACGCCGCACGCGGCGCGGCGATCCACCTGCTCGGCCGCCAGGCCGCGCGCCTGGAGGCGATCGCGGCCGACCTGTCGGTGCGCGGCGCCAGGAGCAGCAGCGGCGTGCTCGACGTCAACGACGGCGCGCAGCACGGCGCCGCGTTCGACGCGGCATGGTCGGCGCTCGGCGGCGTGGACGTGGTCCTGATCGCGCATGGCACCCTGCCGGACCAGGCCGCGTGCGACGCCTCGGTGGAGCTGTCGCTGCGCGAGTTCGCCACCAACGGCACCTCCACGATCGCGCTGTGCGCGGCGCTGGCGCCGCGCCTGGCGGCTGGTGCGACGCTGGCGGTGATCTCCTCGGTCGCCGGCGACCGCGGCCGGGCCAGCAACTACCTGTACGGCAGCGCCAAGGCCGCGGTCAGCGCGTATCTCAGCGGCCTGGGCCAGCGCCTGCGCCCGGCCGGGATCAACGTGCTCACGATCAAGCCCGGCTTCGTCGACACGCCGATGACCGCCGCCTTCAAGAAGGGCGCACTGTGGGCCAAGCCCGACCAGATCGCCCAGGGCATCGTGCGCGCCGTCGATCGGCGGCGTGCCGTCGCCTACCTGCCGGGGTTCTGGTGGGCGATCATGTTCATCATCACGTCCATCCCCGAGTTCGTTTTCCGCAGGATCAAGCTCTGACATGACCGACAAACACGCCAAGATCGTCATCACCGGAGCCGCCGGGCTGGTCGGACAGAACCTGATCGTCGAACTCGAAGAGCAGGGTTACACCCAGCTGGTGGCGATCGACAAGCACGCGCACAACCTGCAGATCCTGCGCGAGCTGCATCCGGCGGTGCGCGTGGTGCATGCGGATCTGGCCGAACCCGGCGACTGGGCGCGCGAGTTCGACGGCGCCGCCTGCGTCGCCCAACTGCACGCGCAGATCACCGGCAAGACCGCCGCGTTGTTCACCCGCAACAATCTGGTGGCCACCTCGCACGTGCTCGACGTCTGCCGCGCGGCCAAGGTGCCGTACTTGGTCCACATCAGTTCCTCGGTGGTGAACTCGCTGGCCAAGGACGACTACACCAACACCAAGCGCGCGCAGGAACAGATGGTAGTGGCCAGCGGCCTGCGCCACTGCGTGCTGCGCCCGACCCTGATGTTCGGCTGGTTCGATCCCAAGCACCTGGGCTGGCTGTCGCGCTTCATGGCCAAGACCCCCGTGTTCCCGATTCCCGGCGACGGCAGGTTCATGCGCCAGCCGCTGTACGAGCGCGACTTCTGCCGCTGCATCGCCAAATGCATCGAACGCGAGCCCGACGGCGAGGTCTACGACATCGTCGGCGACACCCGCGTGGATTACGTGGACATCATCAAGACGATCAAGCGGGTCAAGAAGCTGCGTACGCTCATCGTGCATATCCCAATCGGGTTCTTTGCCTTCCTGTTGCGCGTGTATTCGCTGTTCAGCGCAAAGCCGCCGTTCACCGCCGACCAGCTCAAAGCGCTCAGCGCCGGCGACGACTTCAAGGGTATCGATACCGAAGCGGTATTCGGCGTACGCCAGACGCCGTTCGAGGACGCGATCCGTGAGAGTTACACCGATCCGCGGTATAGCCGTATCGTGCTGCAGCGCTGAACAGACCCGACGTCGATGAACCCACGCAGCGACGACCGGATCGACTTGAGGAGATACGATCTTGGCTTGTTCTTGCTTGCTTTCGCGCTGGTCTGCCTGAAATCCAATGATGCCCTGGCGCATCCGCAGTTGTGGGCGGAAGACGCCGTTCTTTTCTTGAAAGACCAACTGGAACAGCGGGGACTGCTGCTGTTCAGCCCATACGCAGGCTATCTGCACGCCGCGCCGCGGCTGGTGACATGGTTCGCCTCATTCGTCAGCGCGGCATACACGCCGCTGATCTACAACGCCAGCGCGATTGCGGTCGCCGCCGGGTCGATCTTCATTTGCGCGAAGAACCTGCGCCCGCTGATTCCGCCGTATCTGGTCCTGGCTGCGTTCTTGTTCACTCCCACGAATGGGGAGGTGTTCGGCACGATCACCAACATGCAATGGTTCCTGCAGTTTCCACTGATCACCTACTGTTTCATCGCCCCGAAAGCCAGCAATTCGATCAGCAGACACCTGCTCAGGAGCGTGCTTGCCCTCGCCGCGTTGACCGGCCCCTTCTCGATCATCTGCATTGCGCTGATGGCGCTGAGCTTCTTTGGCTTTCTCACCCTGCGCGTCACCAGGTGCTCGAATCCGCTCGCCATTGCCACCGCATACTTCGAACAGCGCGACTTCACTGCATGGGCGGTCGTGGCGGCGTGTGCAGTGATCCAACTGTCATTCCTGTACACATCCGCGCCCAGCCATCCCCCGATCACGTCCCTCGCCCACCTCATCGTAGGCTCGCTCGGGCAAGCCGCTCCATTGCATATCCTGGGCTATAACCCGCTTCGCCCGGTGTTCTGGCCGACCGGTTACACAGCAGTCGGGTCATATATCCTGCTTTTCAGCAAGCTCGTCCCAGCAGCCCGTATTGGCATGTTTCTCGTTCTTGCTTTCGCAATCCTCGAAGTCTTCGCCGCAGCCCACAAGTTCACCGTCGAGCCGATGCTGTCGCTGCTTCACGGCGACCGTTATTTCTTCGCGTTGAAGATCGTCTTCTGGTGGACCGTCTTCATCTGCTTGAAAGACCTGCTTGGCAGCGAACGGCAAGGCGCCAACTGCACGCTGCTATTGCTGCTGTTTATCTGCCTTTTGAACAAGGATCACATGCTGCGGCCACGCCTTATCGACTACGGATCCGCCGCAGAACTGCGCAAACTCGACCAGCCGGGCTCACATACCATCAAGCTCAACCCGGCGGGCTGGGAAACCACCATCACCCCGAAGCAATGACGCCCGCCCTGGTGGGAGGGAGAAGGCGCACATGCGCCATTTTCATGATGGGCAAGGCGCGAGGACGGGTATCCGATGGGCAGAAAGCGACAAGGATTTGAGCGGCGCTGGCAGGGGGCAGGCGCCAATACCGGTGTGTGCGACGTACGGCGCGGCGTACCAAATCACTTGCATTGACGGTATATTCCATTTTCGGGTGCATGCACGCCGGCTGCTCCGCTCTCGCCACGAATGCCACCGGGAAAACCAATGCTCCACCCGCTGCGCGGCGGCATCCGCGCGCCCCTTGCCAGAGCGCCTACTCGCTCACTTTTCGAAGAAACGTCCATGTTCCCCCTATTTCGTAAATGGCATGCGATTGTCATCCTGAGCATGTCGCTGCTCGCATGCCAGCAGTCGCCGCATCCGGACTTCGTGCAGGACGGCGGCTGCCCGCCGCAGCACTCGCCCTATCTCAAGCAGGCGCCGAGCGTCGACGGACGCATCACCTACTGCGACCAGGGCGACGCTTCCACCGGCCAGATCAGCACAACCGCATACCCCGCCGGGACGCGCCGCGTCACCGTGATGATGGCCGGGTATCCGGCGACCGAGGGCGTGCGCGTGCTGGCGGTCGCCACCGATGGCAGTTTCACTTCGGGCTTGAAGACGGACAACATCGGCGACAGCTGGAAGCCGGTCACCCTGCAATTGCCCGAGGCGGCCCAGACGCACGCGTTCTACCTTCGGCTGGTCGACGACGCCACCGGCACGTTCGGCTGGGCAGGCCTGGGCTTGGAGCATGCCGGGCTGGCCACGACGCTGCCGACCCATGCGCTGCCGATGGCGTTGGCGATCCTGACCGCGCATCTGTGGCTGATCCTCGCCGGCTGGCTGCTGCCACGAACATGGACGGTGCCGGCGCGGGCGCTGTGCGCGCTCCTGGCGCTCGGCACGGCATCCGCGTGCGTGATTGCCGGCTACATTGCATCTCCCGCCTTCGGCGCAATCCTCGCCTATGCCGCTGCCGCATTGCCGCTGCTTGCGTTGCCGCTGCGGCTGCGCCGGGGACCGGCGCCGATGGCCGAGGCAACCGCGCTGCACCGCCTGTTCTTTCCCTCGTTCCTGCTGGCATTGCTGATTCTCTGGATCGGCCTCTATCCGTTTTCATGGGACGGGCAGGACTGGCAGATCGCCGCCAATCGTTGGCGGAACCTGCCGATGGATTCATGGTTGCCGCTCACCTTCGCCGACATGGTTTCCGCAGGGCGCTTGGACGTACCGATGATCGGCGACTGGCTGAGCAGCGATCGGCCGCCGCTGCAGTCGGGCCTGTATCTGTTGTTCTTCCATTCCTGGCTACCGCACGGCGGCCTGATCTATCAGGCCCTGTCGACGTGGGCGCAAGCGCTGGTCATCGTGCCGTTGCTCGTCCTGGTCGGCAATCTGCCGCGGCGATCGCAACGCGCCGCGATCGTCTTCGCGCTCGCGCTGTCTCCGCTGGTGCTGCTCAATGGCCTGTTCGTGTGGCCCAAGCTCTTCGCGGCGACGTTCTGCGCCATCTTCCACATCGCCCTGTTCGGGCCATCCAGCATCGCCCGGCCGGCGCGCTGGTCGATGGCCGGGCTGGCGGCGGCCTTGGCCATGCTGTCGCATGGCGGCGCGCTGTTCGCCCTGGTGGGATCCACGGCCGCCTTCGTGCTGCTGAAACGCAGCCAGGCGTTGCCGGTGCTGTTCAAGACCGGCGCCCTTGCGGTGGCGGCCTACCTGCCTTGGGTCGCCTACCAGCGCCTCATCGACCCACCAGGCGACCGACTGCTGAAATGGCATTTCGCCGGGCACATCCCGGTTACGCAGGACTCGTTCTTGCACGTGCTGCGTGCGGCCTATGCCGATCTCGGCTTGTGGCCATGGCTCGCCGGGCGTGCCTCCAACCTGAACAGCCTGTTGCATGGCAGCTTCAGCTTTTTCGGCGACGTATGGACACTGTTCTGGAATCGCAGCCCGGCCGCGATCGCCACCATCGTGGAGAACAGCTTTTTCTACGGCGCGTATTCGATGTGGTTCGCATCGCCGCTGTGGTTGTTGCCCTGCGTTGCCTACGCGTTGCTCAAGCGCCGCAGCCTGCGCCCGGTGCGGTTTCCCTCCGACCTGGCGCTCGCCGCGGCACTGTCGTTCCTGTTCTGGATCCTGGTGATCTACGAGCCTGGGCAGACGGTCATTCATCAAGGCGCCTACTTCAGCTTCTTGGCGAGCATGCTGGTGATCCTGCTGATGCTGGCTCAATGCTTCCCGCTGGCGCTATACGCCGTTGTCGCGCTCAACCTCGCGGTGGCTGCGCTCGCCTACGCCTTCGACAAGCCTTTCGACGGTGCGTCCTCCGCGATCCATCTCGGCGCCACGCTGGCACTGACCGGCGGCTTGCTTGCCGCCTGCAGGCTGGCTTCAGCTGAAACCATGGACGACGAGCGTCGTCGGTGTTGATGCGGTCATTGGGTGCGGCGCGTCGCCCTTGAGTCAATGTCGATCACCTGTTCCGGTGTCTTGCCGCATCCGGGATTGCGTCCGGCTGCCGTGGCGTGGGGCGACTGGCGCCTGTTTGGACTGCGCGCAGCGGCACCGCCGATCCTGGCCCTGCACGCCTGGCGCTCTGCATATGACGCCACGCGCCCCGCGGATCTGACGCACCCCGCCACCGCATCACCCATGGCGATGACACGCTAAACTTGCCTCCTGCCTGCCGCGCCACCCCTGACTGCTGGCGCTGGCGACCCTCTACCGAAGCCAATCACATGACCTCAAAGAAGCACTACGCGATCGTCGGCGCCGGCCCCATGGGCCTGATGGCGGCCGTGCGGCTCCTCGACGCCGGCCACAGCGTGGACATCTACGAACGCGACGACCGCATCGGCGGCATGTCCGCCACCTTCGATTTCGATGGCCTTCCGATCGAGCGCTACTATCACTTCATCTGCAAGACCGACGATCCGCTGTTCGCTTTGCTGAGCCGTTACGGCCTGTCCGACAAGCTGCATTGGACAGACACCAAGATGGGCTATTTCTACAATGGCAAGCTCTACAAGTGGGGCACGCCGTTCGCCTTGCTGGGCTTCCCGCATCTTGGGCCGATCAGCAAATTGCGCTACGCGCTGCACGTCATGTACACCAAGGGCATCAAGGACTGGACGGCGCTGGACAAGGTCAATGCGACCACTTGGATCCGCAAGTGGATCGGCGACAAGGCGTACGACGTGATGTGGAAGGACGCATTCCGGCTGAAGTTCTTCGAGTACCGGGACAATCTTTCCGCGAGCTGGATCGGCACGCGCATCAAGCGCATCGCGTTATCGCGGCGCAGCCTCATGCACGAAAGCCTGGGCTACCTGGATGGCGGCTCGATGACCCTGCTCGACAAGATGGCCGCAGACATCACCGCCCGCGGCGGTCGCATTCTGCTGTCGCAGGGCATCGACGAAGTCGTCAGCGAAAACGGTAGCGTCAGCGGCGTGCGCGCCGGCGGCCAGTTCGTTGCCTACGATGGCGTGGTCTCCACGGCACCCATCCAATACGTGCCGGCGATGGTGCCGGGCCTGCCGCCCGATTTCAGCGCCCAGATCCGCGCCATCGAAAATATTCCGGTCGCCTGCGTCATCCTCAAACTGAAGCAGCCAATCAGCGAAAACTTCTGGATGAACATCAGCGACCCGAGCATCGCGATCCCAGGCGTGATCGAGTACAGCAACCTCAACCCCACCACGCCGCCGGGGCAGAAGATCCTGTACGCCCCGTTCTACATGCCCAAGACCCACCCGAAATGGAGCATGAGCAACGACGCGCTGATCGAAGAAGTGCTTGGCTATCTGCCGAAGCTCAATCCCTCCTTCGAGCGCGACTGGGTGCTGGCAACCCACTGCCACCGCTATGAATTCGCGCAGACGATCTGCCCGCCAGGCTTCCAGGATCGCCTCCCGGCGATGCACACGCCGCTGAACGGGTTTTTCATGGCCGACACTGCCTATTACTACCCTGAGGACCGTTCGATCTCCGAGAGCCTGCAAGCGGCGGACCGCTTGGCAGAAGCCGTGCTTCAGGCATGACATCGCGCAAGTTCATCAAGTTCCTGCTGGCTGGAGGGACCGCTGCCGCCGCCAACTTCGGTTCGCGCATCCTGCTCGGCCAGGTCATGCCGTACACATGGTCGATCGTGGTGGCCTATCTGATCGGCATGCTCACCGCGTTCGTGCTCAACCGCATGTTCGTGTTCGAAGCGGCCAGCACCGGCCTGAGGCACCAGGCCATCTGGTTCACCCTGATCAATATCGCCGCCGTGCTGCAGACGCTCGCCTGCAGCCTGATCCTCGCACGCTGGATGTTTCCGGCGATGGGCATGCGCTTCCATCCTGAAACGCTGGCGCACGCGATCGGCGTGGCGGTGCCTGTGTTCACCAGCTACTTCGGCCACAAGGCACTCACCTTCAAAGAGCGGCCAGCATGAACGGAACTGACATGCAACATACACGTGCCAGCCTGCGTCAGTTCCGGCCTGGTTCCGCATGGTGGATCGCTGTGGCCGTGGGCCTGGTCGCACTTGCCGCGCGCCTGCTTTACATCGAACACTTTGCCGTCAGCATGCCGTTCTGGGATCAATGGGATGCGGAGGGCGACCATCTGCTGAAACCACTGCTGTCGGGCTCGCTAGGCTTGGCCGATCTGTTGCATGCGCACAACGAACATCGGATTGTGCCTACCAAGTTGGTGACGCTGGTGAGCTACCTCGCAACCGGACAATGGAACAACATCTACGAAGCCAGGATCAGCGCGGCGATCTACGCAATGATTCCCGCCATTCTGGTCTGGCACGGCATGCGCATCGGCGCCTCGCTGCGCTCGCGTTTCTTGTTGATTGCCGTGGCGATCTGCGCGGCGGTGCTGCCCTACTCATGGGAGAACTTCCTGGTCGGCTTCCAGAGCCAGTTCTACTTCCTGATCCTGTCTGCCGTCTTGGCGGTCTCGCTCGCCGCGGCAATGCATGAAAATCTCATCGCCATCGGCGGCGTTGTCTTGCTCTGCGTGATCAGCGTGCTCACGATGGCATCGGGCCTGCTGACGCCGGTCGCAGCGGCGGCCACCTATGCGCTGGCCGCCTGGCTGCTGCCCGGGCGCAGGTGGCCATCCGTCCTGGCCATTTGCCTGTTGCTGGCGATCGCCGTGCTGGCGTACAAAAGCATGCCGGTCATCCCCGAGCATGCCGTCATGCGCGCGCAATCCGGGCTCGAGCTGTTTGGCGGCCTGACCCGCGTATTGAGCTGGCCGGTGCGCGGCATGCACGTGCCTGCGCTGCTGCTTTGGCTGCCCGGCGTGCTCGGCGTGGCATTGACCCTGTATGCCCGGCCAGCCGGCAAGACCGACATCACGATGGCCGGCCTGTTGGCCTGGGGCGGCCTGCAGGCCGCCGCTATTGCCTATGGGCGAGGCCACGACCTGGTGGAGCTGTCTCCGCGCTATACCGAGATTCTCATTCCCGGGTTGTTCGCAAATGCCTGGTTCGCCATCCGCCTGCTGCAACTGCGTCACAACGTTCCTGTGCTGGTCCAACGCGGCACTTACGCAGTGGCAGCACTGTTTACGCTCACCTTATTCGGTGGCTGGGCCGAGCGATTCCACGTCGATATGCAGGCGCTGCGCGCCCGCCACGAGGCCACCCAGGCGCAGGCGCAAGGCGTGCTGTACTACATCGCCTCCAAGGACGATGTCACGTTCGAAAGCGGGCAATTGCCGCTGCCTTATCCCAATTCGCAGCGGCTACACCAGCTCTTGCAAGATCCGTATCTGCTGCAGGCGCTTTCTGGCAGCGACCGGCCCAGGCCGCTGCACAGCTTCATCTCGCCGAACGACGTGCGCTAGCGGCGGCTAGCGACCGCCAGCAGGTGCGGCGCTAGAAGCGGCGCTCAAGGCGCGCCAGCGACGAGCGTTCCCATTGCGCATGCCGACATGGCGTTGTCGCGCCCGTATAGCAGGAAGACGCGATAGCGTCCCGGCTGGATGGCCGGCAACCATGCCCGGTGGTTGTAACCGGATCGCAGCAACGCCGGCTTGCCGAACGCCTGGGCGACATCCGGCCGTTCTCCGCCAGCGACGATGGGAACCGCGTACGACGCCGCAGCGGCGTTCAGCACGAGGGTCGCCCCATCCGGCACCGCATCCGCCGCATCGGCCATCCAGCCGCCGAACGTGACCCAGCCGCGCGGCCTGACCCGGGCCTGCTGAGCCGGCTTGCCGTCGACCGCATCCAGGCTGCAACGCCCCCCCGCAGGCAAGTCGGAGACCGGCCCCGCATACGGCGCGAACGCCGGCTCGGTCGCCGCGGCGATGCCTTCGTCGGAAATCGGCGGTTGCCTGTGGCACCCGGCGAGCATCGTGCCGAGCACCAGCGCAAACCAAGGCAGGCGCTTCACGATCCCGACGCTTGCGGCGCAATGGCGCGCGCTCATGCAAGCGCTCGAGCCGACGATTGCGGTTCCCAAGGGCGCGGCGGATAGGCCAGCGTGAACGGCGTGGATTCCACCGCGAGATTGACGTTGTCGTAGGGATTCTGCTGCAACGCCTTGCCCCAGCGCGCCTTCATGAAGCTCTCCTCACGCTTGAAGCGGGCGATCTTTTCCGGAGTGGTTTCGTCGCC
Organism: Xanthomonas translucens pv. undulosa; assembly: GCF_017301775.1. Lineage (NCBI taxonomy): Bacteria > Pseudomonadati > Pseudomonadota > Gammaproteobacteria > Lysobacterales > Lysobacteraceae > Xanthomonas > Xanthomonas translucens. The sequence continues at coordinate 3,071,897 of NZ_CP063993.1, read as the reverse complement.
GCGCGACGCCGATTCGTGGCGATACAGTTCGGCGAACCGGGTCCACAGGTTGCGCGATAGACAGTCAGGTGGCAAACGCAGTTCTGCGAAAGGAACAGGTCAGGATTCAAGTCCAACTTGAAGTAGGGATCCGAACGCTTCCCTTCCACGTCGATCTTGTCTTCGTCGGTGAACAAGCACCCGCCGCCAGCCAGCGCTTCGCCCTGCCGACGCAGTTCCACCCGGAGATCGCTACCGGAGGCCCGCAATGCCGCATCGTGCGACGCCCTGACGAGAAAAGTGCAAGCCAGCGGCGCAATCTGCTGCAGTGGAGTGACGCTAAGTGCAATCGTTTCGGACATCTCGGACATCTAACTCTCGGGAAAAGTCCCCCGGGTCACCGGGGCGCGCACTCCAAAGCATAAACGGGATATGAATCCCGTGCCAGCACCACTGCATGGCGGTCGGGATCGAGCGAGAACGCGGGCGCTTCGAGCGACAGGCGTGGTCGCCAGCAAAATCGTGGGCGCGTGGGTGAAGGGATGGGCAGCGACGCCGCCAAGGCCCAGCCCGGCACGCGCATATTGCAGCGAACCGCCCGGATAAAACAGCACGGAATTGGTGCACAGATCGAGCGCGCTTGCCCTGCAACAGCGCAATACGCTGCAGTATCTACGTACCGGCAACACAGAAGCATTGAACGCACCCCATTTCGAGATACCCTAGCCCAGGCTGGATCTTCTGCGCCAGATGCTCGACGCCCAACGTTGCGAAAAATCTTGCCCACCAAAAAAGATTGAGGCACGTTCGCAAGCACAAGTCGCGATTAGATTCTGCACCAAGCAAAATACCGTTCGGCCTGTTTTTGCACTATTGCAATTGGTCATTGGAGTCGTTGATGGATCGTACTGCATGGTTGCGCCAAGGCATCACTGAAAATCACCTGGGGCTGGAGATTGGTCCGCTTAATCACCCCATCGTGGGTAAGCCGGGAGCGCAGATCCGCTATGCCGACCACCTGGGACGGGAAGCCCTCATTCAAAAGTATGCGGCGCATTCGGGGGTGGATCCAGCAGGCATTCCAGAGATCGATTACATCATCGGCCCGGACGGACTACTCGCGGCGGTGGGTGACGACCGGTTTCGTTATCTCATCGCATCGCATGTCATTGAGCATGTCCCGAACCCGATCAAATGGCTGACCGACATTCACACGCTGCTAGAGGATGGAGGATGGCTGGCACTGGCGATACCGGATCGAGGACGCTGCTTCGATGCTCTGCGGCGGGAAACCACCGCTGGAGAATGGGTGGAGGCAGCGCTGCTGGAACATTCGCGCCCTTCGCCTGGCCGCATCTTCGATGCGCTCGCCAATGAAGTGAAGCTGGATGATCAAATCAGCTGGAACCATCAGCCAGCACTCGAGGAACTCAAACTCAGCCGCAAGCCAGACCACGCGTTGTCGATCGCCCGACATGTGCTGGCGAGCGGCGAGTATTTCGACGTTCACTGCTGGGCATTCACACCGGAATCCTTCTGCAATTTAATGCGCACTGTCGTGGCCGCCGGCATGCTGGAACTTCATCTTCTCGAATTGCGCGGCACCGCGGAAAACGAATTCCTGGTCAGGCTCGGCCGTGCTGATCACATGGACCGGACATCGCGCATGGCCAGCTATCCCGCAGCAGGCGAGCGTTACCGCTCGCTGCCGGAAGGATTCGACGCCAACCTCTACTATCACCTCAATCCTGATGTACGCGCGGCCGGGGTGGATCCCAACGATCACTACGTCGAGTACGGACGTCGCGAGCAACGGCGCTGGCGCTGATTGCGATCAATCGATGATGGTCAGATCGATGTTCAGATTGCACTCGGTCGCAGGCTCTCCACCATTGACGATGGAAAGAGCGTACTTGCCAGGCGCCACCCCTCCAAGCGAAAGCGTGACGTTATAGCCGGACTTGGCCAGACCAGGAGCGCCCAGCGCCGCCACCACATCCTGGCGCTCGCCCCCCGCACGAAGCGGATACTGATAGGACTGCCCTTGTCCTTTGAAGATCAGCTCGGCTTTCTCGGGAACCTGCTTTTGCGCATCGCCCATCCAACCTGCGAACAATGCGCCGGTCCCGGTCTTGAGCGACGCAGTCGCCGCCGGCGCGCCGTTCACTGAATCCAATGCACAGCTGCCACCGGCTGCAAGTGGTTGCACGGGGATTTGGTATACCGCCGATTTGACTGCATCGGTGCTCGAATCTCCCGGGATCGGAGCTTCATGCTGCTTACACGCGACCAGCGAGGTCAGCATCAGGGGAACAATCAAGGTAATCGGTCGCACGTCAGGACTCCAGAGTAATTGACATGATGCAAGAGGGCGCTATTTAGTTCACAACGCGTGGTGGATAAGCTAACGTGAATGGCGTCGATTCGGTTGTCAAATTGACGTTGTAGTACGGATCCTGCTGCAACGCCTTGCCCCAGCGCGCCTTCATGAAGCTCTCCTCGCGCTTGAAGCGGGCGATCTTCTCCGGGGTGGTCTCGTAGCCGCGCGACGCCGATTCGTGGTGATACAGCTCGGCGAACGGCGTCCACAGGTTGCGATAGCCGGCCTCGCGCACGCGCAGGCAGAAGTCGACGTCGTTGAAGGCCACTTCCAGTTGCTCGTCCAGGCCACCGACCTGCTCGAACACCGAACGGCGCACGATCGCGCAGGCCGCAGTCACCGCGCTCAGACTCTGCGCCAGGCCGCCGCGGTGTTTGTCGCCCGGCCAGCCGCGCGCCATGCCCACATAGCAGTGCCCGGCCACGCCACCGATGCCGAGGATCACGCCGGCGTGCTGGATCGTGTTGTTCGGGTAATACAGCATCGCGCCGACCACCCCGATCTCGGGGCGCAGCGCGTGGCCGACCATCTCGTCCAACCAATCGCGACTGATGACTTCGATATCGTTGTTGAGCAACCCAAGCACCGTGCCGCGCGCCACGCGTGCGCCGGCATTGTTGATCGCCGAGTAGTTGAACGGATGCGGATACGGCAACACGCGTACGCGCGGATCCTGCTGAACCTGTGCGAAATACTCCCTGGACGCCTCCTCCTGGGAATCGTTGTCGATGACCACGATCTCGTAGTTCGGGTAGTCGGTGCGCTCCAGGATCGAATCGATGCACTGCTTGAGCAGATCGATGCGATCGCGGGTGGGAATCAGCAGGCTGACCAGCGGCGCCGGTGCGGGCAGCGGATACGAAATGCGGAAATAGCCGCTGTAGCTCGGCATCTCCAGCACCTTCGCGCCGTTGCCGGTTCGGTCCAGATGCGCCTGGACGGCGCGCAGCGCGGCAAGATGCGCATACGACTTTTCACCCGGCGCCATCGCTGTGGATCCGCTGATCATGCGCCAGTGATACAGCACCAGCGGAACATGACCGACCGCATCGTGCGGCAGCCTCTCGGTGATCCGCAAGGTCAGATCCCAATCCTGCGCGCCCTCGAATCCCTCCAGGAAACCGCCGACCGCATGCACCGCTTCGGCACGATAGACGGTCAAGTGGCAGACGCAGTTCTGCGAAAGGAACAGGTCGGGATTCCAGTCGGACTTGAAGTAGGGATCCGAACGCTTCCCTTCCACGTCGATCTTGTCTTCGTCGGTGAACAGCATCTGCCACTGCGGATTGTGCTCGAACGCGTGAACGCTCTTGAGCAGGGCCAGGGGATGCAGTTCGTCGTCGTGGTCGAGCAATGCCACGAACTCGCCCCTGGCCATCTGCAGAGCCGTGTTCGACGCCGCGGAAATATGCCCGTTCTGCTCGCGTCGCTGGAACCGCACGCGATCGTCGCGTTCGGCATATTCGGCAAGCACCCGCGTCACCGCAGGATCGGTGGAGGCATCGTCGGCGATGCACAACTCCCAATTCGGATAAACCTGCTCGCGCACGCTTTCGATGCAGCGCCGCAACCAGCGCTCAGGGGTGTTGTACGTCGGCACGATCACCGAAACCAGCGGCCTGCGCGTTAGCGAGGCGAGTTCTGCATCTGCAGCCTCTTGCCACGCGGCATCGCGGCAGTCGTAGAACTCCTGCCACACCTCGTAGTCAGAGAAAAACCCCGAACGCATGCGGGTGGCGTATTCGTGATAGAGCCGATCGGCCATCCTGCGGACGCCCTTGGTCAGCAGATCGATCGTCGTTCGCGCCAATAACCGCAGCTTGCTCACACCGCCTTCGCGGCGATCGAACGATGCGCCGAACAGACGCCACATGGCGCCGCCGCGCTCGATGCGCTGCAGGTGCAGGACGGAATGACTGAAATCCACCGGCGCGACAGAGGGATCGAAGCGGATGCCGGTGGTGGACTCCACCAAACGGACCACGATCTCGAACCGCCGCGTTTCGCCGCTGGGGATATTCAGAGGAAGATCGATGCGCTCGGCCTCGCCGCTGTGCCTGACCCGATACGTCGGATACAGCACCGGCGCGAACATACGCCCGCGATAGACCGACAGCTCGCCGGTGAGCAGGTACCAGCCGCCCGCCAGGGCCTCGCCCTGCCAATGCAATTCAACCTGAGGGTCGCTGCCGGAGGCGCGCCACATCGCGTCGTGCGCTGCCGCAGCCGGGAATGTCGGAGGTAGCGGCGCAATCTGCTGCAGTGGAGTGACGCTAAGTGCAATCGTTTCGGACATCTAACTCTCGGGGAAAGTCCCTCGGGTCACCGGGGGAGCGTACTCCATAGGATAAACGGGATGTGAACCGCGCGCCAGCGCCAGCGCGTGACGGTCGGGATCCAGCGAGAACGCGGGCGCATCGAGCGACAGGCATGGGCTATAGGCCGGGTCGTCCCCGAGCACCTGCTGCCAACGCGCCTGCATCGTGGCGACCTCGCCGGCAAACCGCGCCTGCTTGACCGGATCGTCATCGATGCCCCGGCTGGCCGATTCATGATGGTAGGCCTGGGCGTGCGGCGTCCATGCATTGTCGTAACCGTGCGCGCACAGCCGCAGACAGAAGTCGACATCGTTGAACGCCACCGCGATCGATTCATCCAGGCCGCCCACTGCGACATAGGCCGCGCGTGTGACTGCCAGGCACGCCGCAGTGACCGCCGAATAGCGCTGCGTCAGCAACGCGCGGCCGTATTCGCCGGCGAAATCGTGTGGCGCGTGGGCGAACGCGTGCGCCGCCACGCCGCCGATGCCCAGCACCACACCGGCATGTTGCAGCGACCCGTCCGGATAGAACAGCTTCGCGCCGATCGCCCCCGCCCCCGGGCGTGACGCCAGCCGCACCAGTTCCTGCAGCCACCCCGCATCGGTGATTTCGATATCGTTGTTGAGCAGAACCACGATCTGCGCCGTGCAATGCGCCACCGCGTAGTTGTTGATCGCGGAATAATTGAACGGGTGGTCGTAGCGCAGTATCCGCACCCGCGGATCTTGGCCGATCGCCTCGAAATAGGCATGCGAGCGCGCTTCGACGGAGCCGTTGTCCACCACCGTGATGCGATAGCGCGAATACGCCGTTTTGGCGAGCAGCGTAGAAATGCACTGTTCGAGCAGATCGATGCGATCGCGCGTCGGGATGATGATTTCCACGTCCGGCGCGGCGTCCAGCGCATGGTGCACACGCAAGCGCTGCGGGTCCAGCACATCGATCCGCGCGCCTTGCGGCTGCAATGCCGCGCCGAGCACGCGCGCACGCGCCATCGCATCCGCTTCGCTACGCGCAAACGGCGCGCAGATCGGGCCGACGTCGCCATTCACGTGACGCAACATGTGCGGCAGGTGCAGCGGGATCGCGGCGCGCTCGTGGATCAGCGCGCACAGCAGCGAGAACCACGGCGCATCCGGGTCGAGGCCATCGAGCAGGCCATCCACCAGCGCCGCCTTGCGCACGCAGGCGCTGCGCCCGAGATAATCCTGCTCATACCAGCGCAGGCGGTCCCAAGCCGGCTTGAACAGCGGCGCGAAACGCCGCCCGTCGTCATCCACCCTGTCCTCGTCGCTGTACACCAAGGTCGCGGCATCAAGCCAGACCAGCTGAGAGAGGACCTTGGCGATCATCGGATGGAGGCGATCGTCCGCCGCCAGCACCGCCACGTAGGCGCCTTGCGCCACGCGCAGACGCGCGCCCAGCACCGCCGAAGCATCCACCCTGCGCAGCGATGGCAGCGCCCGCTGCACGGGCCATTCGCCCAGCTGCCGGGCATCGGCCACGATTTCGACCGCTTGCCCCGCCAGAGAACCGAGCGCATCGAGGCATGCCGAGAAATCCACTCCCGCTCGATCGTGCAATACCAGCGAGAGAACCGGAGCCTGGACACAGATCTCGCTGCCCGGCATCGACACCAGCTCGGCCAGCCGCCGATCCTCGCGCAGTACCCATGTCGCATAGCCAGCATCGCGCGCCGTCGTGTCCGCACGCTCGGTGCGCAGCAGGGCCTGCAAGGACGCGTTCGCGCCCTGCTCGCGCCACTGCGACTGCGCCTCATCGACCAGTTCCAGCGCTTCCTGTGGCGCATCGCGCAGCCGCTCACCGATACCACTGCGCAGCAGCAACCAGAAGGCTTCGCGCTCGCTCAACCGGTAACACTCCAGCGGCCCCAGCTCGAACCTCGCATAGGCGTTGGTCGGGTCGAACCTCAGCGCCTGCAGCGACGCGGGAAACTGCACCACGACATCCAAGCGGCCACGGCCAGCCGCAAGCGCGAGATCGATTCGGGTGTCTTCGGCGATCCCGCTCCCATAGTCGGGATAGAGGCAGGGGTTGGCCAGGCGTCCATCCAGTTCGCGCAAGACACCACGCAGCCGGTACCAGCCGGCGGCAAGCGGCAGTGCAGACTGGCCCAGCGCAAACTGCGGATCGGACCCGACCGATTCCCAGGTCACGATCTCGCCAGCGGCGATGCAGGCAAGATCGGCCAACGGCGTCGCATCCCACCGCATTCGCGTTGGCGGTGGTTGGCTCGAATCCGCCGCAGTCACCGCCGCAACTTCCACCATCTGCTTCCTTGCAGCTGCGCAAGCATGTCCATCTGCTGGCCCTGGACGGCAGCGAGCGCATCCATCTTGGCCTCGAGCGCAGCGTATCGCTCCATCCGGTCCAGCGCCCCGCTGAGCCGGCCGGTCAATTCGGCCTGCTGCGTGCTCCAGCGCCGGATCGAATCGACCAGACGATCGTCGGTGGCGGCGATTCGGTCATGCAAGGCGCCCTGGCCCTCGGCCAACTGCTGGACGACGGCCTCAATCCGCTGCAACGCCGGCAGCGTCTGCGCCAGACTATCTCCAAGGGCGGTGTGCAGCGCCTCGATGGAGGCATGCATGTTCACGCTGTGCTGACCAGCCAGGTTGAACGCGTGCTGAAGCGACGCGAAGCCGTCTGCGATCTCTACGTGCTGGCGCCCGGCCGCCGCCCCCCGCGCTGCGGCACGCGGCACGGGCGCATCGAGCATATTGTCGATCGCTTCGCGCTGATCCTTGCCCGTGACTTGGCGCTGAAACGCCAATTCGCGCTCAAGCCAGAGATCGAAACCACTATTTGCCGAGCGAGCCAACACTCCAGCAACGACATCCAGCAGCAGGGTCCGCAACATGATCGGCTCGCCTCCGGCCATCGGCGCCACGACGCTGCCGCCATAGGTGAACAACAGCGAACGCAACAGCAGCCAGCCAAGCGTCGGCCGCTCGACGACCCACTCGCGATCGAAGTAGACGATCCGGCCATCGGCGGTGCACAACAAATTCGATGGTGTGGCGTCGAGATAGTCGTCGGGCAAAACGCTGTCGACACTGTCCAACGCGATGGCATGTCCCTCGTCATGCAGCACCTGCGCCAATGCGTGCAAATAGCGTCTGACTTCCGCGATCAGATCGGCTTGGGTCCAGCCAGGCTGACTCAGTACCGCACGAATTCCGTCGACCAGCAGAGGACCCTGAAAATACTCCATATCGCGTTCCACCTGCAGACGCACCCCACCGTCTGCCGCTGGCGCGTCGGACAACCTGCGTGCGTGCACCCGCACCGATTGACCCTGCTCCGCCACGAAAACCGTTTCACGCGCATAGGCGCCCAGCCGCTGCGTGCTGTAGTGATACGCCAGCGCCGTTTGTTCGGCCATCGCCGCGTCGTCGGCCACCGCTTCCACCAGGAAGGAATTGGCCAGATCCAGCGCCAAGCCATTGGCCGCGACGACCGGCCAAGCGCGCTGAAGATTGAATGTCGTCGGCGTGAGCTGGGGATCGAGGAAAACCGCCTGCGATGCCAGCGCGCCGGCATTGAACAGAACGGGGTCGGCCGAGATGCCGCGTCCGGTCAGGATTGTTGCCGGCATCTTGTAATCGGGCAAGGGCGCCGAGAAACGGCTGCGTGCGTAGCCGGCGCGCTGGAGCAGCGCGTCGAGCTCGTTGCGCCCGTAGGTACGTGCGCCTCGCGGTTGATAGCGGTCCTCCAACCCAACCATCGGCTGCCCCAGATGATCTTCCGGCACGCCAGCCAGATACTTCAGGCCCAACTGATTCTCGATGGCCAGGATCAGGCGCCCGCCTGGCGCCAGCAGCTGCTTCGCGACCTGCAGCATGTGCAGCGCTGGATTCTGCGCATCGGAAAACAGGCTGGCGTACTCCAGCACACCGATCAGGGTCACCACGTCGAAGCGCTGGGCGACGGAAAAATCCTGAAACCGCTCGGCCACCACCGCGACATTGCCTAGCTCGCGGGTGCGCTCGCGGGCGATGCTTGCACGCCGCAACGAGCCTTCCAGCGCCAGCACGTCGGCCCCGCTCTCGCCGAGATAGCGCGTGACCGCCCCGCATCCGGCACCGATTTCGAGAACGCTGGCACCGGGCTGGAGATACTGCGCGAACGGCCGCAGCAGGTTCGCGCGCTCCGTGGACAGGTGATAACGGCTCGGCCAATCGACGCAAGCGGCCACCAGATCGGAAGAAAACACGCTGACATCGGCAGCGGCGCGCAACGTCGCCAACAGCCCATCTTCGGAACTGTCACCATCGCTGTAGTCGATGCTGTCATAGCCCTCGCGGCGCCATACGGCAACGTCCGCAGGCAGGACATAGCCAGCTGCTGCCAATAAATCAATCATGCAATGCTTCCTCTTGAATCATCGTCGGCGTGATTGATCAGACAGCCTGGCGAGAACCTGCGATTTCCAGCTGCATGTCCAGCCCGCCCATACCGAAAAAATCGGCGTTGATCACCTTGAAATGGATGCTGTCGTAGCGCCTGTCATGGGGCACCACGTCCTCTTCGCCACGGCTGGCCACGCCCACGGACAGAAAATAGTCGCCATCGGCCAGGTCGCAGCGGAAGTCGGCCACAACATCGACCGTACTACCGGCAGCACCGCCCGCGGTGAACGCTGGCAATGGTTTGTACTCGGTATTGGTGCCGTAAACGACAACGCCTTCGGCCGTCTTCAAGGTGAAGCCGACGATCGGCCTGACCACCTCCCGATCGAACGCCAATCTGACCACCAGGCGCACTTCCTGGCCGGACTCCAGAATCGGCGGATAGAGCGTTTGCGCCGAGCGCAGCTCGAAGTCGGTGATGCGCACGGCCGCATCGCCCCAGCGGAATTCGTGCGGATTGTAGTTGGGACGCGACTCGTAGCCACTGCCCTCGCCGGCGAACGGCGCCGTCTGTGGGAATGGCGCATCCGCGGCCCGCTCGCCCGCGTCGGGCGCCGGAGCCTCGCTGTCGCCGCTGCCGAACAACAAATTGTAGTAGGCGTTGACCACGTCCTTGGGCTTGCCTTGACGCAGCACGCGGCCGCCATCGAGCAACTGCGCGAACTCGCAATGCTGCACGATCTGGTCGGCCGAGTGGCTGACCAGCAGGATCGAAGCGCCATCGTCCTTGAGCTGTTTCAGCCGCGCGAAGCATTTGGCCTGGAACTTGGCGTCGCCGACCGACAAGGCTTCATCGACGATCAGCAGCTGCGGATGCACCTGGGCCTGCACCGCGAATGCCAGGCGCACCACCATGCCGCTGGAGTAGCTGCGGATCGGCTGGTCGATGAACGCACCGATGTCGGCGAAGGCGAGAATGCGATCGAGGCTGGCATCCACCTCGTCCTTGCTCAAGCCCAGGATCGCGGCATTCAGATAGACGTTCTCGCGCCCGGTGAATTCGGGATTGAAGCCGCTTCCCAGCTCCAGCAATGCCGCCACACGCCCCTTCACCTGGATGCTGCCCTCGGTCGGGGTCAGCGTGCCGGCGATCATCTGCAGGAACGTCGATTTTCCCGAACCGTTGCGACCGATGAGGCCGACCGTCTCGCCGCGGCGCACCTGCAGATCGGCGCCGCGCAAGGCCCAGAATTCGCGATAGTAGCGGCGCGAACCGCCCACCAAGCCCTGCAGCAGACGATGCGAAGGCCGGTCGTAGATGTGGTAGCACTTGCCGACGCCACGCGCATCGACCACCAGATCGGCGTCGCGGGACACCGGACTGCCCGATTGCACGGCCAGGGGCTTAGAGGACATCGGCGAACCCCCGGCGCGTCTTCTGGAACACGAAGTAACCGAAATAGGCGAACGCCAGCGCACCGAGCGTGTACATCCCCAGGCCCGCCCAATCCGGCGCGCGCCCCCAGAACGCCACGTCGCGCGCCTCGTCGATGATGAAGGTCAAGGGATTGAGGTGGAAGACGAACTGGTACTTCGGCGGCAGCGTGCTCACCGGAACGATCGCGGAGGACAAAAACAAGGTGGCCGTGGCAATCACGCCGGTCATCTGCCCGATATCGCGCAGGAAGACGCTCAGCGAGGACAGCAGCCATCCCAGGCCGAGCAATCCGACCGCCAGCGGCAGGAACACGATCGGCAGGAAGATCAGCGTCGGGTGCATTTCATGCCGCACGATCAGGTTCAGCACCACGAACACCAGCGAATTGGTACAGGCGTGGAACAGGGCCGACAGCACCATCGTCCACGGCAGGACATCGAGCGGAAACACGATCCGCTTGACCAGGTTCGCATTGCCGATGACCAGGGTGGGCGCGCGCGTCAGGCACTCGGCGAACAGGCCGTGCACGATCAGGCCGAGAAACAGCAGCATCGCGAAGTCGGCGATGTTGCCGCTGGTCCCCGGCCAACGCGATTTCAGCACGTAGCCGAACGCCAAGGTGTAGATGATCAGCATCATGAAGGGACTGATCAGCGACCACAGCAGGCCGAAGCTGGCCCCACGATAGCGACCGAGCACGTCGCGTCGGGTCATCTCCATCGTCAGGCTGGGATAGTGCAGCCAGGCATGGAACGGTCCGGTCGGCGAAATGCGATTCGCCCGTTGCAGCACGTCGTGCATGTCAGCTCCGCAGCGCGCGATCGAGATCGGCTTGCAAATCCCCCACATCCTCGACCCCCACGCTCAACCGCACCAGCGCATCGCTGATGCCGAGCTGTGCGCGCCGTTGCACCGGCACCGAGGCGTGGGTCATGACCGCAGGATGGTTGACCAGGCTTTCCACGCCACCCAGCGATTCGGCCAGGGTGAACAGTTCGGTGCGTTCGCAGAAGCGCTTGGCCGCGTCGAAGCCGCCCTTGAGCACGATCGAAACGATGCCGCCGAAGCCGGACATCTGCCGCTGCGCCAGGGCATGCTGCGGATGCGAGACCAGGCCGGGATAGATCACCTTGTCGAGCGCCGGATGGGTGTCCAGCCACTGCGCCAGCTGCAGCGCGTTGTCGCAATGCGCACGCATGCGCAGCGGCAGGGTCTTGAGCCCGCGCAGCGCCAGGAAGCTGTCGAACGGGCCCTGCACGCCGCCCACCGAGTTCTGCAGGAACGCCAGTTGTTCGGCCAGTTCGGCGTTGGCGCCGACCACGGCGATGCCGCCGACCATGTCGGAGTGGCCGTTGAGGTACTTGGTGGCCGAATGCACCACGATGTCAGCGCCCAGCTGCAGCGGGCGCTGCAGCATCGGCGAGGCGAAGGTGTTGTCCACCACCACCAGCAGGCCGTGCTTGTGCGCGATCGCGGCGATCGCGGCGATGTCGACGATCTTCAGCATCGGGTTGGTGGGTGTCTCGATCCACACCATCCTGGTCTTGGGTCCGATCGCCGCGGCGAACGCGGCCGGATCGGTCAGGTCGACGAAGCTGAAGTCCAGTGCGGCGGTGCGCCGTCGCACACGCTCGAACAGGCGATAGCTGCCGCCGTACAGGTCGTCCATCGCCACCACGTGGCTACCGCTGTCCAGCAGCTCCATCACCGTGGAGGTGGCGGCCATGCCCGAGGCGAAGGCGAAACCGCGGGTGCCAGCTTCCAGCGCGGCGACGCAGCGCTCGTAGGCGAAGCGGGTCGGATTGTGGGTGCGCGAGTACTCGAAGCCCTGGTGTTCGCCAGGGCTGGACTGGGCGTAAGTGGAGGTCGCATAGATCGGCGGCATCACCGCGCCCGTGGACGGGTCCGGATGCTGGCCGCCATGGATCGCCAGGGTCGCCAGCGACAGCGCGGGGCCGTCGCCATTGGGGTTGGACGTGTGGTCCGTCATGAGGGGGTTCCCAGAGGAGGGGCGTGATTCTAGCAGCGCGGTCTGAACGGCCCCATGTACTGGGGCCGTCACGAGGCGACCGTCACTGCACGCGGCGGCGCAGGTAGTTGAGCAGGTCGATGCGGGTGATCAGGCCGAGGAAGGCGCCATCGTTCATCACGATCGCGACCTGGCCGCGGTCGAACACCGGCAGCAGCGCTTCGATCGGCGATTTCACGTCGAGCCGGTCGAGCTTGCTGACCATGGCCGTGGACACCGGGTCGCGAAACCGCGCCTCGTCGCCATAAACGTGCAACAAGACGTCGCTTTCGTCGACAATGCCGACTAGTTGGTCGCCGTCCATCACCGGCAGCTGCGACACGTCGTACAGCTTCATGCGCTGGTAGGCGGTGGTCAGCAGGTCGTTGGGGCCGACCACCACGGTGTCGCGCTGGCTGTACGGGCGCAGGATCAGGTCGCGCAGGTCGCCGTGCTGCGGGCGCTCCAGGAAACCGTTGTCCAGCATCCAGTAGTCGTTGTACATCTTCGACAGATACTTGTTGCCGGTGTCGCAGACGAACACCAGCACCCGCTTGGGTTCGGTCTGCACGCGGCAGTACTTCAGCGCCGCGGCCAGCAGGGTGCCGGTCGAGGAGCCGCCGAGGATGCCCTCCTTGGCCAGCAGTTCGCGCGCGGTGTGGAAGCTCTCCGCGTCGCTGATCGAGTAGGCTTTCTTGACCCGCGAGAAATCGGAGATGTCGGGCAGGAAGTCCTCGCCGATACCCTCCACCAGCCAGCTGCCGGACTTCTCGCTGACCGTGCCGTGCTCGATGTACTCGGTCAGGATCGAGCCGACCGGGTCGGCCAGCACCAGTTCGGTATGCGGCGAGGCGGCGGCGAACGCGCGCGACAGCCCGGTCATGGTGCCGGAGCTGCCGCAGCCGAACACGATCGCGTCCAGCTTGCCGTCCATCTGCCGCAGGATCTCCGGGCCGGTGCCGAACTCGTGCGCGGCCGGGTTGTCGGGGTTGCCGAACTGGTTGACGAAATAGGCCCCAGGCGTTTCGGCGGCGAGGCGCGCGGCCAGGTCCTGGTAGTACTCGGGATGGCCCTTGGCCACGTCCGAGCGGGTCAGCACCACGTCGGCGCCCATCGCCTTGAGGTTGAAGATCTTCTCCCGGCTCATTTTGTCCGGGACCACCAGGATCAGCTTGTAGCCCTTCTGCTGCGCCACCAAGGCCAGGCCGATGCCGGTGTTGCCGGCGGTGCCCTCGATCAGCACGGCGCCGGGCTTGAGCTCGCCGCGGCGCTCGGCCGCCTCGATCATCGAAAGGCCGATGCGATCCTTGATCGAGCCGCCGGGATTGGCGCTTTCCAGCTTCAGGTACAGCTCGCACACGCCGGTGTCGAGCTTGCTGGCCTTGACGATGGGGGTGTCGCCGATCAGGTCGAGTACGGAAGAGTGAATGGCCATCGCGTCCGGATGCATCGCGCCGTCATAGCGGCTGGACCGGTGATTATCCGCGGTATGCGCCGGAATGTCAGACAAAGCGCGGAATCGGCACAAAAAAGCCGCGATCGCGGCTTCGGAGGAGATGACGCGGGCGGTGGCAAGCCGACGAGGAGGCCGGCCACCGCCCGCGACAATGGAACGTTTGTCGTGGGAAAGAGGAATCAGTGGGGCGTTTGCTGCTCGTCGTAGAGCCGCAACAGCTTTTCCTTGGCCGCGAGCTTTTCCCGCTTCATCTGCGACAGCGTGAGATCGTCGATCGGCAGCACGCCGAGTTCGGCGTCCATGCACTTCTTGTCCAGGGTCTTGTGGCGTTGGTAGAGCTGCTTGAACTCCGGATCGGACTTGATCAACGCGTCGATTTCGGTCTGCGGTTGCCCTTCGAACATAGGAATAGCCTCCTTCAGGTGAAAACAAGAACGCCCCGGCCGGAACGGCGCGGGGCGTTGCCTGGGAGCGGAATCGCGCGGGCCGCCAGCCACTCCACCGCAACGCCCGGGCCTGCTGCCCTCGGAACGTCTCGCTGCGGTGCGTGCCATTGCTTCATCGGCCCGGTGTCTCCGTGGAACCAGGCGACGATGTGTCGCCTGGGAGTTCGACCCTACGCCTCCCCACCGGATCCGGCAAGAGACGACAGCCGGCTTTTTCGCATTCAGTTGCTTGCCGCTCAGGCCCAGGGAAAAACCGGGCTAAACGCGGCCATAGGGCCGCAACGGCCGGCGCTCGCTCAGGGGCTGATCACCACCTCGGCGGCACGCGCCTTGCTCGCCGGCGCCTTCTTGCCGACCGCCTGCAAGCGGCTGGCCGCGACCCCGCCACTGACCAGCGCATCGCGCAACGCGTCGGCGCGCTTCTGCGCCACGCCGGCATCGGCGTCGTAAGCCTCGATCCGCACCCGGCTCTTGGCGCCGATCTGCAGGTACTGCGCCAGCGCCTTGGCCTGGCCTGCGGCATCGGCCGACAGCGCCGCCTTGCCTGCCGCAAAGGCGCCGCCATTGACGGTGAAGACCTCACCGCGCGGCTCGAAACGCGAAGCCGGCAGCTTGGCCCCGGCGACCAGTTCGGCCTCCTCGCGGGCCAGCTTGGCCGACTTCTGCTGCGCGGCGCTGAGCTTGGCGGTCTGCTGCCCGGCCACGTTGGTCAGCGCCTGCTCGGCGTCCTGCCGGGCCAACTGATCGGCCTCGGCGGCCTGGCGCAGGCTCGCGGCCTCTTCGGCCTGGATCTGCGCCTGCACCCGCAGCCGTTCGGCTTCCTGGCGCGCGCGCGCGGCCTCGCGGCGGCTGGCCTCGACCAGCAAGTCGCTGCGGGTCTTCTCCAACTGCTCAACCTGGCGCCGCGCCAGTGCCGCGCGTGCGGCGGTCTCGGCGATCTCGACGCGGCGCTCGGCGAGATAGCGCGCGTCGTCCTGCTCCTTGCGCTTGGCCGCGGCGAACGCGGCGACCGCCTGCTGCGCTTGCAACCGCTCGTAGGCAGCCACGTCGGCACTCAGGGGATCGGCCTGCAGCGCGACCAGGCGCCGGTTCAGGACCGCCAGTTCCGGATCGTCGGCCGCGAACACGGCCAGCGGTGCGACCAGCAACAGCAACGCGGCCAGGCGGCCGGCCATCCCCAGGCGGCGGCTCATGGACGGCCCTCCCCGGTGTTCAAGCTGCGCTCCAGCTCGGCCACCTCGGCCTTGCGCTGTTTCAGCTGCGCATTGGCCACCGCCTCCTCGCTGCGCACCCGCGCCAGGTCGGCGTCGGCCGCCACACGCAGCGCCAGCTGCGGTGCGGTCTTGCGTTGGCGGCGGTCCAGCGCCGCCTGTTGCGCCTGCTCCAGGCCCTGGCGGGCAGTGGCGATCAGGTCCGGGGCGTATTGGTCGGCGTCGGCCTGGATCGCGCGCTGCACCGCCTGCTGCGCGGTCTGCAGTTCCGGCGAGGCGACCTGGGCAAAGGCCGCGGGCGCGGCGAACAGCGCCAACGCGCCCGCCATCACGTACTGCGGGCAACGGATTTGTGCGAAGCTAGTTTTCATCAAGGGGGGCCGTAGGCGGAGACGTCGAGCACGGCCATTGTCGGAAGCCTGTGGCGCGCTTGCAACGGGCTGTCGCGGATTGTTGGGGAACCATTGCGCATGGATATCGGCTACTTCCTGAAGCTGATGACCGAAAAGAACGCCTCGGACATGTTTCTGACCACGGGCGCACCGGTCTATATCAAGATCGAAGGCAAGCTGTACCCGCTCGGCGCCACCGGCCTGCCGCCGGGCATGGTCAAGAAAATCGCCTATTCGCTGATGGACGAGGGCCAGGTGCCGCAGTTCGAGCGCGAGCTGGAACTGAACATGGCCATCGCGCTGCAGGACGCCGGCCGCTTCCGGGTCAACATGTTCAAGCAGCGCGGCGAGGTCGGCCTGGTGATCCGCGCGATCCGCAGCAAGATCCCCAGCATCGAGGAACTGCACCTGCCGCAGGTGCTGAAGGACGTGATCATGACCCCGCGCGGGCTGGTGCTGATGGTCGGCTCGACCGGCTCGGGCAAGTCCACCTCGCTGGCGTCGATGATCGACCACCGCAACAGCACCACCACCGGGCACATCCTCACCATCGAGGATCCGATCGAATACCTGCACAAGCACAAGATGTCGATCGTCAACCAGCGTGAGGTCGGCCTGGACACCCACACCTTCAACAACGCGCTGAAGAACGCGATGCGCGAGGCGCCGGACGTGATCCTGATCGGCGAGATCCTGGATGCGACGACGATGGAGGCGGCGATCGCCTTCGCCGAGACCGGTCACCTGTGCCTGGCCACGCTGCACTCCAACAACGCCGACCAGACCATCGAGCGCATCCTCAACTTCTTCCCGGAAAGCGCGCACAAGAACGTGCTGATGAACCTGGCGCTGAACCTGCGCGCGGTGGTCTCGCAGCGCCTGGTCAAGGACAAGAACGCGCGCCGGCGCCCGGCCACCGAGGTGCTGCTGAACACGCCGATGATCCGCGACCTGCTGCGCCGCGGCCAGATCCACGAGATCAAACAGGCGATGGAGGAATCGCTGGAGGAAGGCATGGAGACCTTCGACCAATGCCTGTTCCGGATGGTCAAGCAGGGCCAGATCGAGCAGGAGGAAGCGCTGCGCGCGGCCGACTCGCGCGACGGCCTGGCGCTGAAATTCCGCCTGTCCGAAGGCGCCAGCGGCGAACACGACCCTTACGCCGACTACGACGCCGGCGGCGGCGCCAGCCCGCCGCGGATCACCCACGGCTTCGGCTGAAACCGCCGTTCCCCTGTCGGAGCGGCTTCAGCCGCGACACACATCATCCGGCAAGACCTTGTCGCGGCTGAAGCCGCTCCTACCAAGGTCCAGACGCCAGGCCTCAACCCTGCGCGTCCGGCTGCTGCTCCGGACGCGCCGCGGCGAACGCCGGCAGCGCCAGGCAGGCATGCTCGATCCGCGCGATGGTCGGATACGCCTGCATGTCTACGCCGAAACGGCGCGCATTGAACGCCTGCGGCACCAGGCAGCAATCGGCCATGCCCGGCTGCGCGCCGTGGCAGTAGCGGCCGGTATCCGCCGATTCGGCGAGCAACTGCTCCAGCGCATCGAACCCCAGCACGAGCCAGTGCCGCATCCACTCCTCGCGCTCGGACTGCGGCACGCTCCACACGCGCTCGAAGAACTGGCCCACGCGCAGGTTGTTGAGCGGATGCATGTCGCAGGCGATCAGCTGCGCGATCCCGCGCACGCGGGCGCGGTCGATCGCCGCGTCCGGCAGCAGCGGCGGCTCCGGCCAGCGTTCGTCCAGGTATTCCAGGATCGCCAGCGACTGGCGGATCGGCTGGCCGTCGTGGCACAGGGTCGGCACCAGTTCCTGCGGATTGAGCCGCGCGTACTCCGGCGAATGCTGCTGGCCGCCGTCGCGCAGCAGGTGCACCGGCAGCGCCTGGTAGGCCAGCCCCTTCAGATTCAGGCCGATGCGCACGCGATAGGCGGCGCTGGAACGCCAGTAGGTGTATAGCTGCAAGGCCTCTTGCACGCGTTCTCTCCCCGTTCGGACGCTCAAGATACCGGTGGACACCGTCAGCGCCGCGCCGCCGGTCGCCCGCGCGCCGCCGCTGGCCGGCTCAGGGCCGCGCGGCCGGCTCGATGCGCTGCTCGATCGCGCCGAAGATGCTCACTCCATCACGGTCCAGCATCTCGATCCGCACCACGTCGCCGAACTTCATGAACGGCGTGCTCGGCTGGCCGTCGCGCAGCGTTTCCACCACCCGCAGTTCGGCGAAGCAGGACGCACCGCGCGTGGTGTCGTGGTTGGCGATGGTGCCCGAACCGATCACCGCGCCGGCCGCCAGCGGCCGCGTCCTGGACGCGTGCGCGACGAGCTGCGCGAAATCGAACTGCATGTCCTCACCGGCCTCCGGCGCGCCGAACCAGGCGCCGTTGATGTGGGTCAGCAGCGGCAGATGCAGCTTGTTGTCGCGCCATGCCTCGCCCAGCTCGTCGGGGGTGACGAACACCGGCGACAGCGCCGAGCGCGGCTTGGACTGCACGAAGCCGAACCCCTTGGCCAGCTCAGCCGGGATCAGGTTGCGCAGCGACACGTCGTTGACCAACCCCACCAGCTGGATATGCGCGGCGGCCTGCTGCGCATCGACCGCCATCGGCACGTCGTCGGTGATCACCACGATCTCCGCTTCCAGGTCGATGCCGTGGTCCTCGCTGACCACCTTGACCGCATCGCGCGGACCGTAGAAACCGGCGCTGACCGCCTGGTACATCAGCGGATCGGTATAAAAACTCTCCGGCACCTCGGCGCCCCGCGCGCGCCGCACCCGCTCCACGTGTGGCAGGTAGGCGCTGCCGTCGAGGAATTCGTAGGCGCGCGGCAACGGCGCGGCCAATGCGGCGATGTCCAGGTCGAACTGGCCGTCGGCACTGCCGTCGTTGAGCGATTCGGACAACGCGTTCAGGCGCGGCGCCAGATTGCTCCAGTCTTCCAGCGCACGCTGCAGGGTCGTGGCGATGCCGGTGGCGCGCACCGCGCGGGTCAGGTCGCGGGAAACGACGATCAGGGTGCCGTCGCGACCGCCTTCCTTCAGGGAGCCTAGCTTCATGTCCGTCCAGTGCTGGGGAGCCGATCGGGGGATTGTACGGCCAGACCGAATATTGGTTGCAACTGAAACGGAACCACCGCTGTCGGATGGCCGGCAGCGCCTTTTGTGCAACGCGCCAATTCAGCGTAGACTTGCGAGGTCTGCATGCGGCCGTCCGTTTCCCTTAGGGATCGCCGGCGAGGTCAGGATCGTTGCGATCCGCTCGCCCGCCCCGCCCGACGCCTTTCGTGGTGCCGACAAACCCGAGCGCTGTCTGCTCCGGGTTGATCCACCCTCTCGCAGCGCGGTTCACGGGAACGCTCCGAGCCTCACCCTACTTGCGTCTTCACGCCGGGCACGTCCCGGCGACGGCGCGTTATCCGGAGCTTTCCTCGATGTCTTTCGAATCCCTGGGCCTGGCGCCCTTCCTGCTGCGTGCGTTGGCCGAGCAGGGCTATGAAACGCCCACCCCCATCCAGTTGCAGGCGATTCCGCTGGCGCTGGCCGGCCACGACCTGATGGCCGGCGCGCAGACCGGCACCGGCAAGACCGCCGCGTTCGGTCTGCCGCTGCTGCAGCACCTGGGTACCTCGCCGCAGCCGGTCGGCAACGGCGCACGCAGGCCGCGCGCGCTGATCCTGACCCCGACCCGCGAACTGGCCACCCAGGTGCACGACAGCCTGCGCGGCTACAGCAAGTACCTGCGCATCCCCAGCACCACCATCTACGGCGGCGTCGGCATGGGCAACCAGCTCGACGCGCTGCGCCGCGGCGTGGACCTGCTGATCGCCTGCCCGGGCCGCCTGCTCGATCACCTCGAGCGCCGCAGCGTGGACCTGTCGGGCATCGAGATCCTGGTGCTGGACGAAGCCGACCGCATGCTCGACATGGGCTTCCTGCCCTCGATCAAGCGCATCCTGGCCAAGCTGCCCAAGCAGAACCGGCAGACCCTGCTGTTCTCGGCGACCTTCGAGGAAGGCATCAAGCAGCTGGCCCGCGAGTTCATGCACAACCCGCAGGAAATCCAGGCCACGCCCAGCAACACCGTCGCCGACACCATCACCCACCGCGTGCACCCGGTCGATGGCACGCGCAAGCGCGAACTGCTGCTGCACCTGCTGGCCGCCGATTCGCGCATGCAGACCCTGGTGTTCGCGCGCACCAAGCATGGCGCCGACAAGCTGACCATGTTCCTGGACAAGTCCGGGCTGAAGACCGCCGCGATCCACGGCAACAAGAGTCAGGGCCAGCGCCTGCGCGCGCTGAGCGACTTCAAGGCCGGCCGCATCACCGTGCTGGTGGCGACCGACATCGCCGCGCGCGGCATCGACATCGACCAGCTGCCGAAGGTCATCAACTACGACCTGCCGATGGTCGCCGAAGACTACGTGCACCGCATCGGCCGCACCGGCCGCAACGGCGCGCAGGGCGAGGCGGTGTCGCTGGTGGCGCAGGACGAGGCCAAGCTGCTGCGGGCGATCTCGCGCATGCTCAAGCGTGAGATGGACATCCGCGACGTGCCGGGCTTCGAGCCGTCCACGCCGATCCGCTGGGGCAACAACAATCCGGCCGACGAACGTCCGGGCGGCCAGCGTCCGCCGCGCAAGAGCACCCATGTGCGGCGTCCGCACGGCGACGCGCCGCGCGCGCACGCGCATGCCGGGGCCAAGCCGGCCGGCGGCACCCAGCCGGGCGGCGCACGCCGCCAGGGCGAGCGCCGTCGCAGCGGCGGCGGCCAGCCCAGCGCCGCGCGCTAAGCGCAGCCGACCGCAGCAGCACGAACGCCGCCTCCGGGCGGCGTTCGTGTTTTCGCGACGCCCCGGTAGCGCAACAGCATCCACCCGTACCGGCGATCGGCCGGCCAATTCCCCCGCCACTTACAATGACGCCATGGATATCTTCAAAAGTTTTACCCTCGAGGCGGCGCACCGCCTGCCCAACGTCCCGCCAGGCCACAAGTGCGCGCGGCTGCACGGGCATTCGTTCCGGATCGAGCTGCACGTCAGCGGCGAACCCGGGGCCGACAGCGGCTGGGTCATGGACTTCGGCGACATCAAGGCCGCGTTCCGCCCGATCTACGACCGACTCGACCACCACTACCTCAACGACATCGAGGGGCTGGAGAACCCGACCAGCGAGCGCCTGGCGATGTGGATCTGGGAGCAGCTCAAGCCGGCATTGCCGCTGCTGAGCGAGGTGGTGGTCCACGAGACGTGCACGTCGGGCTGCCGCTATCGCGGTCCGCAGGCCTGAAAGCGGGGATTCGCAAGCGCGGCAGGACGGTGCCGGATGCAGTGCCGGTGGCCGGTTTCCGCCCAAGGCGCGGCAGCGGCGCAAATGAGACCTGTTTGACGCATCCGCAAACCCGGGCAGAGCCCGGCCGACCTGCGCCAACCCATTGATCGAAAAGCCAGTTTGAACGCTTCCTGAGCGACTTCAGAAAATAATGTTGCATTGCAGCAGAATGCGCGTATGTTGCACTGCAACAGCAATCGGCATTCCCTTGGAGTCGCATGATGTCCGCTCAGTTCAATGACCAATTCAGCAGCTACACCCAGCAGTTCGCCGCCGCCGCGTCGCGGGCCAACCGTCTGGCGCTGGAAAGCGCCGAGAGCGTGTTCGGCGTGCAGCTGAAGACTTTCGAGAAGAACGTGGCCGCGACCACCGGCTTCCTCGGCGAGCTCACCGAAGCGCGCGACATCGGCAGCGTGCAGTCGCTGTGGCCGAAGGGCCTGCAGATCGCCCGCGACAACTTCGAGCGGCTGGCCACGGCCAACCAGGAAGTGTTCGGCCTCGGCCTGAAGACCTCCGAAGCTATCGGCCAGCTCGCCAAGAGCCAGTTCGACGCGGCCAGCGACCAGGCCGCACCGAAGGCCAAGACCAAATAAGCAAGACCAGACAAGTCCGCTGCGGCGCAGCCGCACGACTGACCAGTGGTACGCGCGGGTCCCTCCCCCCGTGCAGCCAAGACCCGGTAGATCCCTCCCTCTACCGGGCCTTTTTATGGCCGGGATTCGGGATGGACAGCCGGCGGCTGTCGAAGCGCGCGCGGTATTCGGGATTTCGCAAGTGCGGAGACATTCTGGCACTGCTTGCCAGGACCTCGGCCCTAAGTTCCGGTCCGGCGCCAGGGCTTGAAGCCATTCCTGCACAACAGGCCTTCCCTCGCGGAAGCCCTTTCTGCGCTGCGCGCGCTTCCGACCAGGCGCCGACTCAGTCCTGCGCCACCTGCGCGCCCTGCCAGGGGTGCAGCGACGACGCCAGCGCCGCCGGGTCCGGATGCGGCCGATACGGCAGCCGCCCCCAGCACGGCATCGGCAACCGCTCCTGCAGCATGCCCATGTTGGCGTCGATGCGCTCCATCGCCGGATCGATCTCGTTGCCGATCCAGCCGATGCAGCGCAGGCCGTCGGCGGCGATCGCCGCGGCCGTGAGCCGGGCATGGTTGAGGCAGCCCAGGCGCAGGCCGACCACCAGCACCACCGGCAGCGCCAGCGCACGCGCCAGATCGGCCTGCTCCAGGGTCGCCGACAGCGGCGCCGCCCAGCCGCCGACGCCCTCCACCACCACCACGTCGGCCTGCGCACGCAGCCGCGCGAAGGCGGCGGCGATCGGCCCCAGTTCCACGCACACCCCGGCGTCGGCGGCCGCCAGTTCCGGCGCCAGCGGCAGCGGCAAGGCGTAGGGATTGAGGTCGGCGTAGTCCGGGCGCGGCAGGCTCGCCGCCTGCAGCGCCAGCGCGTCCTCGTTGCGCCAGCCGTCCACGCTGCGCTCGCAGCCGCTGGCGACCGGCTTCATGCCCACCGCGGTCTGCCCGCGCGCGCGCAACGCATGCAGCAGTGCGGTGCTGGCGACGGTCTTGCCGATGCCGGTATCGGTGCCGGTGACGTAGAAGGCGGGGACGCTCATCGTTGCAGGATCCTCGAGGTCGGCGCATGCGGCGCGGGCGCGCAGGATAGCCGGGGCCAGGCGCCGGCGCACAGGCCGCCATCGGCCGCTGCTAGACTCGGGCGATGTTCGCCTCCTCTTCGCTCACCGGCAGCAAGCCGGAACAGTACGCCCAGCTGCTCGCCCAGGCCCGCGCCCTTGTCAGCGGCGAGCCCGACCGCATCGCCAATGCCGCCAACCTGGCGGCGCTGGTGTACCACGCGCTGCCGCGGCTGAACTGGGTCGGTTTCTACCTGTACGACGGCAAGGAACTGGTGGTCGGGCCGTTCCAGGGCCTGCCCGCGTGCGTGCGCATTCCCCTGCACAAGGGGGTGTGCGGCGCGGCCGCCAACACTGGCCAGACCCAGCGCATCGACGACGTCGCGGCCTTTCCCGGGCATATCGCCTGCGATGCGGCCTCGCGCTCGGAGCTGGTGGTGCCGCTGCTGCGCGACGGCGCGCTGGTCGGCGTGCTCGACCTGGACAGCCCGGACCTGGCACGCTTCGACGCCGACGACCAGCACGGCCTGGAGGCGATCGCCCAGGTCTTCGTCGACGCGCTGCGATGAGCCGGCGATGAGCACCGAGAAGCTGCGCAACATCGGTCCCAAGAGCGCGGCCTGGCTGCGCCAGGTCGGCCTGCGCACGCAAGAGGATCTGGCCGCCGCCGGTGCGGTGGGCGCATTCCTCAAGGTCAAGCGTGCCGGCTTCAAGCCCAGCCTCAACCTGCTGTATTCGCTGGAAGGCGCGTTGACCGGCTGCCATTGGCAGGAACTGCCCGAGGCACGGCGCACGCAACTGCTTGGCGAGCTGGAAGCCGCGGCGGCGCAGTTGCCGGCGCAGCGCGGCCTGCCGGTGGCCGGACCGGTGGCGACCACCCATTTCGACCGCGACGGCGACCGCAGCGACACGCCCTACGCGGACGCCGCCGGGTACGACCACGCACCCGACGCCGATGGCCACGTAGGCGAGCGCGACGCCGACTGATCCGTGCGCCGCAGCGGCGATCGCGTACAATCGCGCCGCGTCAAGGTGACCCGCCGGCTCCGGCCTGCAGGTTGAAACGGGAAGCCGGTGCGTCTTGCGACAAGGCCGGCGCTGCCCCCGCAACGGTAAGCGATCCGCGCTAACGACTTGCGCCACTGTGCCTTGGGCATGGGAAGGCGTCGCAGCCGGGAGTCCGACTCCCAGATCGCCAGCCCGGAGACCGGCCTTGCAGTCCACTGGTTGCGATGCGGAGGGCGTCGCGGCGTGCCGCGCCGCGTCTGGCGCCGTCCGCTCGCACCTTCGGTTCGCGACTCCTTCGCCGTCACAGCGCGCCCGCGCGCCGGAGTTGCACCATGTCGTCCCGCCTGCTTTCGGTCGCGATCGCGTCCGCCCTGTCCCTGCCCTCGCTGGCGCTCGCCGCCGATGCCGCCACCGACCTGGACCAGGTCCTGGTCACCGCCACCCGCACCCAGATCGCGGTGGAGGACAGCGTGGTCCCGGCGCAGGTGATCGACCGCGCCGAGATCGAGCGCAGCCAGGCCACGTCGCTGGCGCAACTGCTGCAGGGCCGCGCCGGCATCGGCGTGTCCAACCAGGGCGGTCTCGGCAAGCTGACCACGCTGAGCCTGCGCGGCAGCGAATCGGACCACGTGCTGGTGCTGGTGGACGGCGTGCGCATCGGCTCGGCCAGCGCCAGCCTGGCCGCGTTCCAGGACCTGCCGCTGAGCCAGATCGAGCGCATCGAGATCGTGCGCGGCCCGCGCTCGAGTCTGTACGGCTCCGATGCGATCGGCGGCGTGATCCAGATCTTCACCCGCCGCGGCGGCCAGGGCCTGCAGCAGAACCTGAGCCTGGGCGCCGGTAGCCACGGCCTGCGCGAAGCCAGCGCCGGCTTCAGCAACCGCGGCGAGCGCGGCTGGCTGTCGGTGCAGGGCGGCTACCAGAACACCGACGGCATCAACGCCTGCAACGGCTCGGCCACCCTGTTCGCCGGTTGCTTCGTCGACGAGCCGGACCGCGACGGCTACCGCAATACCTCGCTCAGCGCGCGCGGCGGCTATGCGCTGAGCGACACACTGCGCATCGAAGGCCAGGCGCTGAACATCGACAGCCGCAACGAGTACGACGGCGATGCGCTGTTCGCCGGCAACGAGGCCGACAACACCCAGCAGGTGGTCGGCGGCAAGCTCGACTGGACCCCGTCCGAGCGCGTGCACCTGGCCGCGCAGCTCGGCCGCAACACCGACCAGGCCGACAGCTACTACCACGCCGCCGGCAGCGACACGCGCAGCTTCGTCAGCACCTTCGACAGCCGCCGCGACAGCGCCTCGCTGCAGGGCGACTTCGGCTTGGCCGAAGGCAATCTGCTCAGCGCCGGCGCCGACTGGCAGCGCGAGCAAGTCACCGGCACCACCGCCTTCGATGTGGATCAGCGCGACAATACAGGCGTGTTCGCCGAGTACCAGGGCCGCTTCGGCGCGCAGCAGCTGCAGGCCAGCGTGCGCAGCGACGACAATGAACAGTTCGGCCAGCACACCACCGGCAGCCTCGGCTGGGGCCTGGCGCTGGACGGCGGCTTCAAGCTCACCGCCAGCCTCGGCACCGGCTTCAAGGCGCCGACCTTCAACGACCTGTACTACCCGTTCTCCGGCAATCCGGAACTGAAGCCGGAGAAGTCCAAGAGCGGCAACCTGGGCGTGGCGCAGTACGCCGATGCCTGGAACTGGACGTTCAACGTCTACGAAAACCGTGTTGACGACCTGATCTCCTACGACGCCGCCAGCTTCCTGCCGGTCAATGTGGACAAGGCGCGGATCCGCGGTGCCGAGCTGACCGGCTACGCCACGCTGGCCGGCTGGGAACTGTCGGCGCAGCTCAGCCACACCGATCCGCGCAACCGCAGCGATGGCGCCAACCGCGACAACTGGCTGGCGCGGCGCGCGCAGGACACCGCGCGGCTGGACGTGGACCGCGGCTTCGGCCCGGTCAAGCTCGGCGTCACCGCATTCGGCAGCGGCCACCGCTACGACGACGCGGCCAACAGCGTGCGCCTGGCCGGCTACGGCACGCTGGACCTGCGCGTGGAATACGCGTTCGCCGCGGACTGGACGCTGCAGGCCAAGGCCAGCAACGTGTTCGATCGCGATTACCAGACCATCAACTGGTACAACCAGCCCGGCCGCGAATACGCGCTGACCCTGCGCTACGCACCCGCGGCGCGCTGAGTCTGGAAGGGCTGCGCCATTCGGCGCAGCCCGCTGCACGAACACGGATCCGCCTCCTGCGGTCTCGCCGACGCCGCTACAGCGTTTGGCGGTCGTGAACGCAACCTCCTCAATGCGAACGTGACAGTTGCCGCGATGCTGTGGGAGCGACTTCAGTCGCGACGGGCGCTACCAATAAGGCCCTTAGCGACTGAAGTCGCTCCCACAGTTTTTTCCGTGCCTGCACATGTCGGCAGTCCTCATGCCGTGCGTCGCGAACCAAGTGCAGACTGCGCGCACCTGTAGGAGCGGCTTCAGCCGCGACCGGGCTCTACCGGTAAAGCGTCGCGGCTGAAGCCGCTCCTACAGGGGGTGATCGACCGTCAGGCGATTGCAGCGGCAGCGACGCGCGCAGCGCCAGATGCCGCATGCGTGCCGCACGTGCGATAGCCCGCCTCACCCCAACGCCAGCAACTCGCGCAGGTCGTCCATCAGTAGCACCACGTCCGCCGCGGCCAGGTCCAGGTCGCGCGGATAGCCGTAGCGCACCAGCGCGGCCGGCATGCCGGCGGCATGCGCGGCCTGCAGGTCGGTGCCGGAATCGCCGACCATCAGGCAACGCGCCGGCGGCTGCGCGAACTGCTGCGCCAGATGCAGCAACGGCAGCGCGCTGGGCTTGCGTTCGGCCAGGCTGTCGCCGCCGAGCAGCGTGGCGAACGCATCGGCCACACCGAGATGGCGTAGCAACGGCAACACCAACGCCGACGGCTTGTTGGTGCACAGCGCCAGGGTCACGCCGCGCGCGCGCAACTGTGCCAGCGCTTCGGCCACGCCCGGGTACAGGCGCGGGCTGCGCAGCAGGCAGGCTGCGTAGTGGCGCATGAAGGTCGGCATCACCGCGTCGATCGGGGTGGCGTCGTGCGCATGCCCCCACGCGGCCTCGACCAGCTTGCGTACGCCTTCGCCGATCCAGCCGAGCACGGTGGCCTCCGGCACGCGCGCCAGACCGAAGTCGGCCAGGGTGCGATTGAGCGCTTCGGCGATATCGGCGCCGCTGTCCACCAGGGTACCGTCCAGATCGAACACCACCAGCGCATACGGAAATGTCATGTCGTTCCTGGGTGCGAAAAGCGGCGCCCATTGTAGGCGCCGCGCTCCCTCGCGATCCCCGTACGGCACTTCGCCGAAACGCGCCGCCAGGACATCCAGGAACACGCGCAAGATCGCCGCCTGCTGCCGGCCCTATGCGGGCACGCCGCAGGGGAAGTGCGCAGGCCATGCACGAAGCGCCGGCGCGCGTCAGCGGAACAGCCGCCCCTGGGTCTGCATCGGCTCGGGTTCGTGGAAGCCGGCAAGGCCCACGCCGACCAGCCGGTAGCGGGTGGACGCGGGCAAGTCCACGCGCTGGCGCAGGGCCAGCGCGATGTCGGTCAGCGCCTGCAGCGAATCCGGCGGCTGCTCGGGCGTGAAGCTGCGGGTCAGGATGCGGAACTGCGCGGTCTTCAGCTTCAGCACCACGGTGCGGGCGATGCGCTCGGTGCGGCGGGTCGCGGTCCAGGTCTTTTCCGCCAGCAGCCGGATCGCCGGCTCCAGCGCGTCCAGCGCCAGGTCTTCGGCGAAGGTGTCTTCCGAAGAAATCGACTGCACCTGCTGGTCCGCTTCCACCGGGCGCTGGTCGATGCCGCGCGCACGCTGGTACAGGCGCAAGCCGAAACTGCCAAAGCGCGCCTCCAGTTCCACTTCGCCGTGCGTGCGCAGGTCGCCGACGGTGACGATGCCCAACTCCGCCAGCTTGGCCTGCATCACCTTGCCCACGCCCGGCACCTTGCTGACCGGCAGCGGGGTCAGGAACGCGTCCACCTGGTGCGGGCGGATCACGAACTGGCCATCGGGCTTGCGCCAGTCCGAGGCGATCTTGGCCAGGAACTTGTTCGGCGCGATGCCGGCCGAGGCGGTCAGCGCGGTTTCCTCGCGGATCTGCGCACGGATGGTCTGCGCGATCTCGGTGGCGGTGGCCAGTTCGCCCTTGGGCTCGGTGACGTCGAGATAGGCTTCGTCCAGCGATAGCGGCTCGATCAGATCGGTGTGGCGCTGGAAGATCTCGCGCACCTGCCGCGACACCGCCTTGTAACGCGCGAAATCCGGCGGCACGAAAATCGCGTCCGGACACAGCCGTTCTGCACGCAGCGCGGGCATCGCCGAGCGGATGCCGAACACGCGCGCCTCATACGACGCGGCGCACACCACCGACCGCATGCCGCGCCAGGCCACTACCACCGGCTTGCCGCGCAATGCGGGATCGTCACGCTGCTCCACGGACGCGTAGAACGCATCCATGTCGACGTGAATGATCTTGCGCATCGGCCCTGCACCCTACGCCAGCGAACGGTAGCGGCATGATAAGCCAGGCCCGCGCATGCACCGAGAACGCACGCCTTGACCTTGCGCACGGCCAACCATGGCGGCACGGCCTACGCTACGCGTGCGTACGGATAAAACGTTTGATTGAAAGCGCAGGCGTCGTGCACGCTTGCGCGCCTCGACTGTCTGCCCTGGGAAATCACTCATGAGCCGCCTCACTTCGTATTCACGCGAACACCTTCTCGCCAGCGCGCGCGGCGAACTGTTCGGCGCCGAGGCCGCACGGCTGCCCAACGATCCGATGCTGATGTTCGACCGCATCAGCCACATCGACGACAACGGCGGCACGCACGGCAAGGGCGTGGTCCGCGCCGAACTCGACGTGCGCCCGGACCTGTGGTTCTTCGGCTGCCATTTCATCGACGATCCGGTGATGCCCGGTTGCCTGGGCCTGGATGCGCTGTGGCAATTGACCGGTTTCTTCCTGACCTGGATCGGCGCGCCCGGCCGCGGCCGCGCGCTGGGCGTGGGCGAAGTGAAGTTCAGCGGACAGGTGCTGCCGACCGCCAAGCAGGTGGTCTACGAGCTGGACATCAGCCGGGTCATCAACCGCAAGCTGGTGATGGCAGTGGCCGACGGGCGCATGTCGGTGGACGGCCGCGAGATCTACACAGCCAAGGACCTGCGCGTGGGCCTGTTCACCTCGACGGAGGCGTTCTGATGCGCCGCGTCGCGATCACCGGCATGGGCATCACCTCATGCCTGGGCAACGACCTGGACACGGTGTCGCGCGCGCTGCGCGAGAGCCGCGCCGGCATCCGCGCCAACCTCGAGGCGGCCGAACACGGCCTGCGCAGCCAGGTCGCCGGCGACGTGCAGCTGGACCTGGAAGCGCTGGTCGATCGCAAGCTCAAGCGCTTCATGGGCGACGCGTCGGCGTACGCCTACCTGGCGCTGCGCGATGCGATCGCCGACGCCGGCCTGGACGAGGCCGTGGTCAGCGACGTGCGCACCGGCCTGATCGCCGGTTCCGGCGGCGGTTCCAGCCACTGGCAGGTGGAAGCGGCGGATTTGCTGCGCAACCGCGGCGTGCGCAAGGTCGGCCCGTACATGGTGCCGCGCACGATGTGCTCGGCGGTCTCGGCCAGCCTGGCCACCGCGTTCAAGATCAAGGGCGTCAGCTATTCGCTGTCGGCGGCGTGCGCGACCTCGGCGCACTGTATCGGCGCGGCCGCGGACCTGATCCGCCACGGCCAGCAGGACGTGATGTTCGCCGGCGGCGGCGAAGAGCTGGATTGGACCATGAGCCTGATGTTCGATGCGATGGGCGCGCTGTCCAGCGGCTTCAACGAGCGCCCGGCAGTGGCCTCGCGCCCGTACGACGCCGAGCGCGACGGCTTCGTCATCGCCGGCGGCGGCGGCATGCTGGTGCTGGAAGACTACGAGCGCGCGGTGGCGCGCGGCGCGCGCATCCATGCCGAACTGCTCGGCTACGGCGTGACCTCCGACGGCGCCGACATGGTCGCGCCGTCCGGCGAAGGCGCGGTGCGCTGCATGCAGATGGCGATGCAGGGCGTGGCTGCGCCGATCGACTACCTCAACACGCACGGCACCTCGACGCCGCTGGGCGACGTGACCGAGCTGGGCGCGGTACGCGAGGTGTTCGGCGATGCGGTGCCGCCGCTGTCCTCGACCAAGGCGCTGTCCGGGCATTCGCTGGGCGCGGCCAGCGTGCACGAGGCGATCTACTGCCTGCTGATGATGCGCGACGGCTTCATCGCCGGCTCGGCCAACATCGACGCGCTGGACCCGCGCGCCGAGGGTTTCCCGATCGTGCGCGAGAGCCGCGAGGCGACGCTGCGTACGGTGATGTCCAACAGCTTCGGCTTCGGCGGCACCAACGCCACGCTGGTGTTCGGGCGCGGTTGAAGCGCAACGCGACGGGAGCGCGCCGCACCCCGGTTGCGGCGTGGCCGTTGCCCTGATCGAAGCGACGGCGCGGATGCGCCCGTCGCTTGCCGATGCCGGATCAGGGCGCCACAGCGGACCCATGCGGCGGCGGCGGATCTTCTGCGCTGGCGCCGTCGCCAGCAGGCGCTGCGGTGCACGCCGAACCAAGCGCGGCGATCGCGCCCACGCCCCATGCCAGCGACGATGCGGCGCCCAGATTGGCGGCCTTGACGGGTGCGTCCTGTTGCGCAGCGCTCGCGGCGGCGGCGGCCAGGGCGGCGGCGGCGACATTGGCGGCGCCACTGACCCCCTGCAGCACTCGGCTGGGAAGATGGCGGCCGGCATCGCTGCCGGCGCGCACCATGTTGGCGGCTCCGTTCACAGCCCACGCCGCCGCAGACGCGTAAGCCAGCGTGCTGGCGCTGCTTGCGCCGATCCACGGTTGCACTGCGCCGAGCACGCCGGCGACGCCGCCCAGGGCGTTGGCGCCGGTGACGAGCAGCGGCGGTGAAGCGCTGCCGACCTGCGTGAGGCCAGCGCCTCCGGCCCACAGGGCACCGCTGAGCGTCCCGGTCAGCTTCGCCGCATCCGGCGCCGCAGACAGCCGCGAGGCCGCCAAGGACAAGCCGGACGCAAGCGCGTCCAGCGCCGGCCCGCCATAGCTGCCAACCTGCCGCAGCGCGCTCGGCGGCGCCGACTGCGCCCGGGCATCCGTCACCGGCGCACGCCTCGGCGCAGCGCGCGCCGGCGCTGGCGTCAATCCGGAGAGCGCGGCGCTGGCGGACGGCAGAAGCGAAGGCGCGGCGATGGTGGCCGCGCCGCTGGCGCCGGCTTCCAGATCGATGCGCGGGTGGGACGTGGAAGACACTGCGCGGACAGCCATCTGCGATCTCGTTGCTGGGTTACCGCACACGCTACGCAAACACCGCACAAATCCGCCATAAAGCCAGCCTCTGCGCGCATAAATTATGCGTTGCGACACCGGCATCGGCGCATGCGGTTGCAATGGCGTTCACCGAACGCGCAGCGGCCAAGGCGCGCGCTATGCCGGCCGGCCTGCTCCTCGCCGCGCCGCGCCGCGCACCAGGCGGCGCGGCGCACGCGGATCACCCCGCCATGCCGCTGTGCCGCAGCAAGGCATCCAGCTCCGGCGCGCGGCCGCGGAAGGCGGTGAAGTTCTGCAGCGCCGGTCGGCTGCCGCCGCGCGCCAGGATCTCGTGCAGGAAGCGCGCGCCGGTGGCGGCCAACTGGTCCGGCGCTTCCTCGAACGCGGCATAGGCGTCGGCGCTGAGCACTTCGGCCCATTTGTAGCTGTAGTAGCCGGCGCCGTAGCCGCCGGCGAAAATGTGACTGAACTGGTGCGGGAAGCGGTTCCAGGCCGGCGGGCGGTTCACCGCGACCTCGTCGCGCACGCGTTCGAGCAGTTGCAGCATGCTGTCGCCGGCGACATCGAAGGCGTGATGCAACTGCATGTCGAAGAGCGCGAATTCCAGCTGGCGCACGGTGAACATGCCGCTCTGGTAGTTCTTCGCCGCCAGCATCTTGTCGAACAGCGCGCGCGGCAGCGGTTCACCGCTGTCCACGTGCGCGGTCATCGCCTGCAGCCTCGGCCATTCCCAGCAGAAGTTCTCCATGAACTGGCTTGGGAGTTCCACCGCGTCCCATTCCACGCCGTTGATGCCGGCCACGCCGAGTTCGCCGACCTGGGTCAGCAACTGGTGCAGGCCGTGGCCCATTTCGTGGAACAGGGTGGTGACTTCGTTGTGGGTGAAGGTGGCCGGCTTGCCGTCGCCGCCGCGGCCGAAGTTGCACACCAGGTACACCAGCGGCGTCTGCACGCCGTCGGCGCGGTCGCGGCGGTTGCGGCAATCGTCCATCCAGGCGCCGCCGCGCTTGCCCTCACGCGCGTACAGGTCCAGGTAGAACTGTCCGACCAGGCGGCCTTGCGCATCGCTGACGCGGAACAGGCGCACGTCCGGATGCCACACCGGCGCCGTGTCCGCTTGCACCTGCAGGCCGTACAGGTCGTTGATGACGCCGAACAGGCCGTCCAGCACCTTCGGTTCGGTGAAGTAGTGCTTCACTTCCTGCTCGGAGAAGCTGTAGCGCGCCTGCTTGAGCTTTTCGCTGGCATAGGCCAGGTCCCAGGCCTGCAGCTCGTCCAGGCCCAGGTGTTCGCGCGCATAGGCTTCCAGTTCGGCGCGGTCGCGCTGCGCGTAGGGCTTGGCGCGCGCGGCCAGGTCGCGCAGGAAACCCAGCACCTCGTCGGGGCTGCGCGCCATCTTGGTCGCCAGCGAATACTCGGCGTAACTGGCGAAGCCGAGCAGGCCGGCCAGTTCGCCACGCAGCGCCAGGATGCGTTCGATCGCTGCGCTGTTGTCCAGCGCCGGGTCGCCGAATTCCGAGGCGCGGATCGCGTTGGCGCGGTACAGGGTCTCGCGCAGCGCGCGCTCCTCGGCGTACATCTGCACCGGTAGGTAGCACGGCATCTGCAGGGTCAGCTTCCAGCCGGCCTGGCCGTCCTTGTCCGCTGCCGCGCGCGCTGCGGCCACCACGTCGTCGGGCAGGCCGGCCAGACGCGACGGTTCGTCGATGAGCAGCGACCACGCATCGGTGGCGTCGAGTACGTTCTGCGAAAACTTCGCCGACAGCGCCGACAGTTCTTCCTGGATCGCGGCGAAACGCTGCTTGTCGGCATCGCCCAGTTCGGCGCCGCCCAGGCGGAAATCGCGCAGCGCGTTGTCCAGCACCTTGCGCCGCGCGGCGTCGTAAACGGCGGCCTCGGGCGTGGCGGCCAGCGCGCGGTATTGCGCGAACAGCGCCAGGTTCTGCCCCAGCGCACTGGAGAAGCGGGTCAGCTTGGGCAGGTTGGTGTTGTAGGCCTCGCGCAGCGCCGGCGTATTGACTACGCCCTGCAGGTGATTGACCTGGCCCCAGGCGCGCCACAGGCGCTCGGTGGCATCGTCCAGCGGCACCACGAAGCTGTCCCAGCGCACCGGCGCGACCTGCTCGGCGTGCGCGACCGCGGCTTCGGCGGCGGCCAGCAGCGCGTCGATCGCCGGGCCGATGTGCTCGGGCTGGATCGCATCGAAGCGCGGCAGGCCGGAAAAATCGAGCAGGGGATTGGTCATCGCAGGAATCTCGGTAGCGGGGGAAGGGCCGGCGCTGCCGGCCTCGAGGGAGATATGGCGGTCACGACAACGCGGCACAAGCCAGCGGCGGCAAGCCGGCGCCGGCCACCGCCGCGGCCAGCTGCGCATCGGCCTGCGCCACGTCGATGCCGTGCTCGCGGTACCAGTCCGGCCGGTAGTAGCTGTGCCCGTAGCGCTCGCCGCTGTCGCACAGGATGGTGACGATGGAACCGCTGCGGCCGTGCTCGCGCATCCGCGTCGCCGCTTGCAGCACGCCGACGAAGTTGGTGCCGGTGGAACCGCCGACGCGCCGGCCCAGGCGCGCAGTGACATAGCGCATCGCCGCCAGGCTCAGCGCATCCGGCACCTTGACCATCGCATCGATGCAGCTGGGGATGAAGCTCGATTCCACCCGCGGCCGGCCGATGCCCTCGATGCGCGACCCGCCGGTACTGGCCAGGCCGGCGTAGTCGCGCCCGGCCAGCGCTTCGCAATAGCCTTCGAAGAACACCGACACCTCCGGATCCGCGCACAGGATGCGGGTGGCGTGGCGGCGGTAGCGCACGTAGCGGCCGAGCGTGGCGGCGGTGCCGCCGGTGCCGGGGCTGCACACGATCCATGCCGGCACCGGATGCGGCTCTTCCTGCATCTGCCGGAAGATCGATTCGGCGATGTTGTTGTTGGCGCGCCAGTCGGTGGCACGCTCGGCGTACAGGAACTGGTCCATGAAGTGGCCGCCGCTCTCGCGCGCCAGCTGCACCGAATCGGCGTGCAGGTCGCAGGCGCGTTCGACCAGGTGGCAGCGCCCGCCCTGGAATTCGATCGCGGCGATCTTTTCCGGCGAGGTGGTCGCCGGCATCACCGCGATGAACGGCAACCCCAGCAGGCGCGCGAAATAGGCTTCGGACACCGCGGTGGAGCCGCTGGAGGCCTCGATCACCGGCCGCCCCTCGTGCAGCCAGCCGTTGGCCAGCGCGTACAGGAACAGCGAACGCGCCAGGCGGTGCTTGAGGCTGCCGGTGGGATGGCTGGACTCGTCCTTGAAATACAGATCAATGCCCGGGAAACCGGGCAGCTCCAGCGGAATCAGGTGGGTGTCGGCCGAGCGGTTGAAATCGGCTTCGATCTTCTGGATGGCGTTGGCCACCCAATCGCGATAGGTCATGACGGTACGCAGGACGGAAAAATCGCGTCCACGATACACGCCCGCCCCGGCCCCGGGGCTGCGCCGGAGCGGCGCTGGGCCGCGATGTTCACCTGCCGGCGGCGCTGGCGGCGGCGACCGCTCAGCGCGGCACCACGCCGAAACCGGCATCGGCGATGACGCGTTCGATCGCCGCCGCATCGATGCGCGCGGCGTCGTACTCCACCTCCACGCGCCCGCCGTCCAGCACCACCAGCGCCGCGGCGACCCCGGCGCTGGCCTGCAGCACCCGCTGCAAACGCGCCGCGCAGCCGCCGCAGGTCATGCCATGGACCGTGAGTTGGATGTGCTGCATTGCCGTGTCCTGGTTTGGAAAGAGCGTTGCCGCCGCACCACGCTCAGCGCGGCCGCCAGCGGTTCAGCAGCAGGGAATTGGCCAGTACCGAGACCGAACTCAGCGCCATCGCCGCGCCGGCGAGCACCGGATTGAGCAGGCCGAACGCGGCCAGCGGGATCCCGAGCACGTTGTAGACCAAAGCGAAGAACAGGTTCTGGCGGATCTTGCGCAAGGTCACCGCGGACAGGTCGATGGCGGTGGCCACGCCGTCCAGGTCGCCATGCACCAGCACCACGTCGGCGGCCTCCACCGCGATGTCCGAGCCGGCGCCGATGGCGAAGCTGACGTCGGCCGCGGCCAGCGCCGGCGCATCGTTGATGCCGTCGCCAACCATGCCGACGTGCGCGCCGGGTTCGGCCTGCAGGCGCCGCACTTCCTCGGCCTTGTGCTGCGGCAACACCTCGGCCAGCACGCGCTGAATGCCGACTTGCGCGGCCACGGCCTGCGCGACATGGCGGTTGTCGCCGCTGAGCATGATCACCTCGATGCCGCGCGCCTTGAGCCGCGCCACCGCGTCCAGGGCACCGTCGCGCAGCGGATCGGCGATGGCGATGTAGCCGGCGAGGCGGCCGTCCAGCGCGATACCGACCACGCTTTGGCCCTGCGCCTGCGCCGCCTCGGCCCGCTGCAGCAGTTCGGCATCCAGCGGCGGCGCGCACAACCCGCGCAGCCACGCCAGCGACCCCAGCGCCACCGCCTGGCCAGCGACCCGGCCGCGCACGCCCTGCCCGGGCAGCGTCTCCACCGCCTGTGGCGTTGCCACCGGCAGCGCCGCGCGCACGCCGTCGTCGGCGGCACGGCGCACGATCGCAACCGCCAGCGGATGCGCGGAACCGGCCTCCAACGCCGCCGCCAGGCGCAGCAGCGCGGTGGCATCGCCGCCCTGCGCCACGCCGATCGCGGTCACCTGCGCGCGGCCCTCGGTCAGGGTGCCGGTCTTGTCCAGCACCAGCGTGGTCAGCGCACGGGCGCGCTCCAGCACCTCGGCGTTGCGGATCAGGATGCCGGCGCGGGCGCCCACGCCGGTGCCGACCATGATCGCGGTCGGCGTGGCCAGGCCCAACGCGCACGGACAGGCGATCACCAGCACCGCCACCGCGTGCACCAGCGCGGTGGCGAAACTGGCGCCGAGCCACCAGGTCGCGGCCAGGGTGAGCGCGGCGATGGCGATCACCGCCGGCACGAACACCGCGGCGATGCGATCGACCAGGTGCTGGATCGGCGCCTTGGAACCCTGCGCCGCATCGACCATGCGGATGATCTGCGCCAGCAGCGTGTCGGCGCCGACCCCGGTGGCGCGCGCGCGCAGCAGGCCGAACTGGTTCACGGTGGCCGCGAACAGGCGGCTGCCCGGCTCCTTGGCCACCGGCATCGCCTCGCCGGACAGCATCGCCTCGTCCACGCTGGAACGGCCGTCGAGCACCTCGCCGTCCACCGGCACGCGCTCACCGGCGGCGACCACGAACACATCGCCGACCACCAGCTCGGCCACCTCGACCTCCACCAGCACGCCGTCGCGCTCCACCCTGGCGGTCTTGGGCTTGAGGTCGAGCAGCGCGCGGATCGCCGAGGAGGTCCTGCGCCTGGCGCGCGCTTCCAGCAGGCGCCCGAGCAGGATCAAGGTGATGATCGAGGCGCTGGCCTCGAAGTACACGTGCTGCCCGGCCAGGCCGAACACGGTGACCGCGGCGCTGTACAGGTAGGCCATGCTGGTGCCGAGCGCGACCAGCACGTCCATGTTGGCGCGGCCGTTGCGCAAGGCAATGAACCCGGCGCGGTAGAAGCGCGCGCCGAGCCAGAACTGCACCGGCGTGGCCAGCAGCAGCTGCAGCCAGCGCGGCAACGGCTCGGCGTGCTGGCCGCCGAGCGCATGCGCGATGGCGGAGACGTCCAGCATGCCGAACATCTGCACGAACAACGGCAGGGTCAGCAGCATCGCCACGGCGAACCGGCCCAGCTCGTGGTGCCAGGCGCGGCGCTCGGCCTGTTCGCGCGCGTGTAGCTGGGTCTGGTCCAGCGCGCGCACGACGCTGGCGCCGAAGCCGGCGCTGCCGATCCGCGCAATGATGTCGGCCGGCGCGACCAGTTCCGCCACGTATTCCACACGCGCCCTGGCCGAGGCCAGGTTGACGTTGCCAGTGATCACCCCGGGCGTGTTCGCCAGCACTGCTTCGATCGCGGACGCGCAGGACGCGCAGCGCATGCCCCCGAGGTCCAGCGTCAGCATCTGCGTCGGCACCGTATAGCCGGCCTGGCCGATGCGTTGCAGCAGCGTCTGCGTATCCACCTGCTGCGGGTCGTAGTGCAGGCGCACGCGCGCGGCGGCGTAATTGGCCTGGGCGTCGACGCCAGGCAACTGCCTGAGCGCCTGCTCCAGAACGACGGCGCAGGACGCGCAACTCATGCCGTGCACCGGCAGGCTCAGCGTGGCGGTGCCGCCGGCCGTGTTCACGGCTGCACCTTGCCCGGCGCAGCGTCGCCGCGGATGTCGCCGAGGATCGGGCAGCACGCCGGTTCGCCGTGGCCCGGGCATTCGGCGACCAGCACGGCCAGCGCGTCGCGCATCTCGGTCAGTTGCGCGATGCGCCGGTCCAGTGCGTGCAGGCGCACGCGCGCGCGCTGCTTGATGCCTTCCACGCCATGCAGGCGATCGTCCTGCAGCGCGAGCAGGTCGCGGATTTCTTCCAGCGAGAAGCCCAGGTCCTTGGCGCGGCGGATGCAACGCACCCGCTCCACCGCGGCCGCATCGTAGTCGCGGTAGCCGGAGGCGCGCCGCGGCGGCGCCGGCAGCAGGCCCTGGCGCTCGTAGTAGCGCACCGTGTCGATGGCGACATCGGCCTGGCGCGCGAGCGCGCCGATGGTGAAGCGGGACGGAGTGGCGACCGGATTCATGCGTGCAAGCTACTCCCTGGAGGCTGGTCCAGGGTCAAGCCATTGTCGCCGTTGCGCGGGAATTGTTCATTGGCGGCTCACGCTGGCACCAACCCCTTGCCGCGCAGGCGTTCGCCGGACATGGACGCGCGCCCTGGACCCGACTCCAGGGGGCGCCGATAGCGCGCCGCGACGCCATCCCGGCGCTTGCCCGCCGCGATCACTGCAGTATTCTGCGCGTATCCCCTCGCCTGCCTTGCGTGTTCCGTGCCGATCTTCGCCTTGCTGACCCGCCTGCTGTTGTGCCTGAGCCTGCTGCTCAATGGCGCCGGCACGGCTGTGGCGATGCCGGGCATGGCCGCGACGCCGCAGCGCACGGACGCTGTGAGCTCCCCGCACCACGCCGCCGAGCAAGCGCCTGCCGCGCGCGTCGTCGCCACCGCGGCGATGCCGTGCCACCACCATGAGGCCGCAGCGCCCGCCGCGGAACATGGCGAGGGGCATTGCCCCAGGCAGGCCGGCAAGCGCGGTTGCTGCGGCACCGCGGCCGGCTGCCAGTGCGCGCATGCGCAGCCGCTGCCGGCGCTGATCGCGCTGCCGCTGGCGTTACCGGTCGCCGCGCAACAGCAGTTCCCGCACGGCCGCCAGGATGGCCGCGGCGCGCCCGGCCTGGCGCGGCTGGAGCGACCTCCCAGCGCCTGATCGCGACGCCGCCGCCCGCCCGGGTGGCGCCACGGCGACCGCGCATCCGCGCGCCGTCGCGTCTGCGCACGCACCGCCCACGCGGTCGCGCATCGCATCGCATCGAGGCTCGCTCATGAAACCACCTTCCTCCGGCCTGCCGACCCTGCCGTCGCGGCGCCGCTTCGTCACCGGACTGGCGCTGGGCGCCGCCGCCGGCCTCGGCGGCCTGTCGCTGCGGCAAGCCCAGGCCGCCACGCTGGCGCGCAACGGCGCCGTGCCGTCTCAACTGCATGGCACCGATTTCGACCTGAGCATCGGCAGCGCGCGGGTCAACTTCACTGGGCGCGAGCGCCCGGCCATCACCGTCAACGGCAGCGTGCCGGCGCCGATCCTGCGCTGGCGCGAAGGCGATACCGTCGAGGTGCGGGTCGCCAACCGCCTGCCCGGCCACACCCGGACTTCCGTGCACTGGCACGGCATCCTGCTGCCGGCGAACATGGACGGCGTGCCGGGCATGAGTTTCGACGGCATCCCTCCCGGCGAACGCTACCGCTACCGTTTCACCCTGCGCCAGTCCGGCACCTACTGGTACCACAGCCACTCGCTGCACCAGGAACAGGCCGGCCTGTACGGCGCGATCGTGATCGACCCGCTGCAGCCGCCGCCCTACCGCTACGACCGCGAACACGTGCTGCTGCTGTCGGACTGGACCGATCTGGACCCGGCGGCGCTGTTCCGGCGGCTGAAGAAGATGCCGTCCTACGACAACACCTACCAGCGCACCGTCGGCGACTTCCTGCGCGACGCGCACGAAGACGGCGTGCGCGCCACCCTCGCCGACCGCGGCAGGTGGGGACGCATGCGGATGACGCCCAGCGACCTGTCCGACGTCAACGCCAACACCTACACCTACCTGCTCAACGGCGTCGCCCCCGGCGGTAACTGGACCGGCGCATTCCGTCCCGGCGAGACACTGCTGCTGCGCCTGATCAACGCCTCCAGCATGACCTACTTCGACCTGCGCATTCCCGGGCTGAAGATGACCGTGGTCGCCGCCGACGGGCAATACGTGCACCCGGTGAGCGTGGACGAACTGCGCATCGCCGCGGCCGAGACCTACGACGTGCTGGTGGAACCCAACGGCCAGGACGCCTACACCGTGTTCGCCCAGGACATGGGCCGCACCGGCTACGCGCGCGGCACCCTGGCCGTGCGCCAGGGGCTGCAGGCGCCGGTGCCGGCGAACGACCCGCGCCCGCTGCTGCGCATGCAGGACATGGGACACGCCATGGGCGGGCACGCCGGCATGGACCATGGCGGCGCGGCCGCGATGCAAGGCATGGAAGGCGGCTGCGGCGCGAGCATGGGCATGACCGGCATGGCCGGCATGGACCATGCCGCGATGGAGCATGCGGCGATGGACCACGGCACGATGGACCACGGCGCGCATGCGGCCGGCGACGCCGGCGCGGCGCCCACGCATCCGCCCAGCGAACGCGGCAATCCGCTGGTGGACATGCAGTCCGCTGCCACCGCGCCGAAGCTGGACGATCCGGGCATCGGCCTGCGCGGCAACGGCCGCCGGGTGCTGACGTACGCCGACCTGCACAGCCTGTTCGACGACCCCGACGGCCGCGACCCAGGGCGCGAGATCGAACTGCACCT
This sequence comes from Xanthomonas translucens pv. undulosa, assembly GCF_017301775.1. Lineage (NCBI taxonomy): Bacteria > Pseudomonadati > Pseudomonadota > Gammaproteobacteria > Lysobacterales > Lysobacteraceae > Xanthomonas > Xanthomonas translucens. Next base: position 3,031,531 of record NZ_CP063993.1, on the reverse strand, counting down.
CACCGGCAACATGGAGAAGTTCGCCTGGTCCTTCGACGGCATCCCGTTCGCCAGCGCCGCGCCGCTGCGGCTCAACTACGGCGAGCGCCTGCGCATCGTGCTGGTCAACGACACGATGATGCAGCACCCGATCCACCTGCACGGCATGTGGAGCGACGTGGAGAATGCCGCCGGCCAGTTCCAGGTGCGCAAGCACACCGTGGACATGCCGCCGGGCACGCGCCGCAGCTACCGCGTGCGCGCCGATGCGCTGGGCCGCTGGGCCTACCACTGCCACCTGCTGTACCACATGGACGGCGGCATGATGCGCGAAGTGCGGGTGGACGCATGAACGCCACGCCGCGCGCCGCGCTGGCGCAGGCGCTCGGCCTGGCGCTGCTGTTCGCGCACGGTGCTGCGCGTGCGCAGATGGACATGCACCCGGCCACGAAAGAGCACGGCATGCCAAGCGCAGCGCAGGCCGATCGCGCCGTGCCGGACCCTGCCGGGATGCAGCCGGGGACTGTGGAGCCGGGACCAGGGACCGGGGACCGGGGACCCGGAAAAGCACAAGCGCGGCCTGCTCACTTCAGCTCAGCGGCGACGTCTAGCGGCGCCAGTGCGCCCGCTTCCGCGCTGCCGCGCGAGCCGATCCCGCCGCTCACCGACGCCGACCGCGCCGCCGCGTTCCCGGTCCTGCGTACGCACGCGATGCTGCATGCGCCACCGCGCACCAGCTATCTGCTGTTCGATCGTCTGGAGGGCTGGGATAACCACCACGGCAGCGGCCAGGCCTGGGAAGCCAGCGCCTGGTACGGCGGCGACATCGATCGGCTGTGGCTGCGCAGCGAAGGCGCGCGCAGCGGCGGCCGTACCGAAGCGGCGGAGCTGGACGCGCTGTACGGCCACGCGGTCTCTCCGTGGTGGGATCTGCTGGTCGGGGTGAAACAGGGCCTCGCCCCGGGCGATGCCCGCACCTCGGCCGCATTCGGCGTGCAGGGCATGGCGCCTTACAAGTTCGAGGTCGCGGCCACGCTGTATATCGGCGAAGGCGGCAGCGCCAGTGCACGCCTGCAAGGTGAATACGACGTGCTGCTGAGCAACCGCTGGATCCTGCAGCCGCGGCTGGAAGCAGAGGCGGCGTTCGCCGACGATCGCGCGCACGGCGTCGGCAGCGGCCTGTCCTCGATCGAGGCTGGCCTGCGCCTGCGCTACGAAATCAGCCGCCGCTTCGCGCCGTATCTCGGCGTGGTCCACGAACGCGCCTTCGGCGCAACCGCCGGCTATCGGCGCGACGCGGGAGACGCCGCGCGCGACACGCGTGTCGTCGCCGGCGTACGCATCTGGTTTTAGCGACTGCCAGAGGATTCTTTCCCGTCCATTTGAACGGCAATGGCCCTTGTAGGAGCGGCTTCAGCCACGACAGGTTACCCATAGATCCTGTCGCGGCTGAAGCCGCTCCTACACCGCTTCGCCAACCGTAATGGCAGGACGCGCATCAGGCGACACCACGGCGCCCAGCAACCGCTTCCTCACACCAGTCCCGGCCGCTCAAGCGCGCAGCGAACCATCCGCCCCGATCCGCCAGTCGCGCGGCGGACGCAGCGCCCCCAGCGTGCGCACCAGTTCCTGGTAGCTGCGCGCCAGCTGCCCGAACAGGCCCGCATCGCTGGCGCGGGTCTCGGCCACTTCGTAATAGGCGCCGCGGCCCAGGTCGATGAAGTAGTCCAGGCTGACCCGGCGCCGCGCGGCCACGCCGGGAAACAGCCCGGCGATCAGCAGGCAACCGTCGCCGACCTCGCGCAGCGCATCGGCGCGGGCGCGCCCGACCTGCTCCTGCGCATGCAGCCAGGCCAGCGCCTGGGTACGCGACAACAGGTGTCCATCGGCCTGGTAGCGCAACAACACGAACACCAGATAGCTCTCGCGCGACTCGTCCAGCGGCCGCCCCAGCCGCTGCCCTGCCTCGTGCACCAGCGCCTGCCACAGCTCGGCCGGCGCCCCCTGTCTGAAAGACTCGTACATACGTCCTCCTGCGTGGTGGGAACCCTCGCCAGGAGCTTATGCATAACCTGGGCCATTGCGTTGGCAGCCAAGGATGGCATCTGCCAGCCGTCGCGGCGTGCCGTCTGCTGCCGCCGCTACTCCACCGTCACCGACTTGGCCAGATTGCGCGGCTTGTCCACGTCGGTGCCGCGCGCCAGCGCGGTGTGGTAGGCGAGCAGCTGCACCGGGATGGTGTGCACCACCGGGCTGAGCAGGCCGGCGTTGCGCGGGGTGCGGATCACGTGCACGCCGTCGGATTCGCTGAAGCGGCTGTCCTGGTCGGCGAACACGAACAGCTCGCCGCCGCGCGCGCGCACTTCCTGCATGTTGGATTTCACCTTCTCCAGCAGCGCATCGTTGGGCGCGATCACCACCACCGGCATGGCCGCATCCACCAGTGCCAGCGGGCCGTGCTTGAGTTCGCCGGCCGGATAGCCTTCGGCGTGAATGTAGGTGATTTCCTTGAGCTTGAGCGCGCCTTCCAGCGCGATCGGGTAGTGCAGGCCGCGGCCCAGGAACAGCGCGTTGCGCTTGTCGGCGAAGCGCTCGGCCCACACCGCGATCTGCGGCTCCAGGTTCAGCGCGTGCTGCACGCTGCCCGGCAGGTAGCGCAGCTGTTCCAGGGACTCGGCTTCCTGCGCGGCGCTCAGGCGTCCGCGCAGCTTGGCCAGCACGCAGGTCAGCTGGAACAGCGCCGCCAGCTGGGTGGTGAAGGCCTTGGTCGAGGCCACGCCGATCTCGGCGCCGGCGCGGGTGTACAACACCAGCGCGCTGGCGCGCGGGATCGCGCTTTCAGGCACGTTGCAGATCGACAAGGTCTTGGCGTGGCCCAGCGACTTGGCGTATTTCAGCGCCTCCATCGTGTCCAGGGTTTCGCCGGACTGGGAAATGGTGACGATCAGCTGCCGCGGATTGGCGTAGGCGGCGCGGTAGCGGTATTCGCTGGCGATCTCCACGCTGCACGGCAGCCCGGCGATCGCCTCGATCCAGTAGCGCGCGGTCAGCCCGGCGTAGTAGCTGGTGCCGCAGGCGAGGATCTGCACGCCGTCGATGTCGGCCAGCATTTCGGCATTGCGGCCGAACAGCGTGGTGTCGAAGCCGCCGGCATCGAACAGCGCTTCCAGCGTGTCGGCCAGCGCGCGCGGCTGCTCGTGGATCTCCTTCTGCATGAAATGGCGGTACGGCCCCAGTTCCAGCGAGGCAAGCGACACTTCCGACATGTGCACTTCGCGCTGCGCCGGCCGGTCCTCGGCGTCGTACACCTGCACGCCGCTGCGGCTCAGCTCGGCGGTGTCGCCCTCTTCCAGGAAGATCACCCGGCGCGTGGCCTGGATCACCGCCGACACGTCGGAGGCGATGAAGTTCTCGCCCTCGCCCAGCCCGATCAGCAGCGGACAACCCATGCGCGCGCACACCAGCACGTCCGGGCGCGACTTGCTGACCGCGGCCAGCGCGTAGGCGCCGGTCAGTTCCTTGGCCGCGGCCTGCAGCGCCGCCAGCAGCGAAAGCTCCTGGGACGCGTGATGGTGGATCAGGTGCGCGATGACTTCGGTGTCGGTCTGCGACTCGAACACATAGCCGAGCGCGCGCAGCCGTTCGCGCTGCTGCTCGTGGTTTTCGATGATGCCGTTGTGCACCAGCGCCAGGTCGCCGTGGCTGACGTGCGGATGCGCGTTGGCCTCGGTGACGCCGCCATGGGTGGCCCAGCGGGTATGGCCGATGCCGAGCGTGGCGTGCAGGTCCTCGGCCAGCGCCGCGCTTTCCATCTCCGCCACGCGCCCGGTGCGGCGTACCCGGCGCACACCGTCGGCGGCGACCACGGCGATGCCGGAGGAATCGTAGCCGCGGTACTCCAGCCGCTTCAGGCCTTCGATCAGCACCGGCACCACGTCCCGTTCCGCAATCGCACCTACGATCCCGCACATAGCCGCACCCTGCACCGAAAGATCGCCATTCTAGCGTTGTCCGCTGGATGTCCTACACGACCCGTCAGTGCGACTTGGACCGGCCATCGCCGGCCTCGTCACGGCCGCTGCGATTGCCGTGAGCGCCGCCAGGCGCTGGCCGATCGATCCGGCCACGGTGTCCGCGAACGTGTCCGCGGACACGCGGACAGCCGTTCGCCGCAATCGAACCTTATGCATTTCAATCACTTGCAATTGGCACGCAGTGTGCTGTGGATTCGTTCATTCCCCGCTGCGCCGACCCGACCGATGATCCGCGACACTTCCGCCCAGGACAAGGTTCTCGCCCGCCCCCGTTCCGCCGCCGCCTGGCGCCGCTGGTTCTGGCCGGTACTGATCGCGCTGGCGGTGCTGCTCGGCATCGCCTTCGCCGCGCGCGGCTGGATCGCCGGCAGCCGTTCGTTCGATGCGCAACGCGTGCGCATCGCCACGGTCAGCCGCGGCGACCTGGTCCGCGACATCTCCGCCGACGGGCGCCTGATCGCCGCCAACAGCCCTACCCTGTACGCGATCTGCGGCGGCACCGTGAGCCTGAAGGTGGTCGCCGGCGACGTGGTCAGGCAGGGCCAGGCACTGGCCGAGATCGACAGCCCCGAACTGCGCAGCAAGCTGGCCCAGGAAGAGGCCACGCTGGCCGGCCTGGAAGCCGAAGCCGGCCGCGCCGACCTGGATGCGGTGCTGGCCCGCGCCAATGCCAGCAAGTTGGTGGACCAGGCGCAGATCGAACGGCAGGCCGCCAGCCGCGACCTGGAACGCTACCAGCGCGGTTACGACGGCGGCGCGGTGCCGGCGGTGGAACTGGCCAAGGCACAGGACTCGCTGAAGAAGGCCGACATCGCGATGCGCCATGCGCAGAAGGATTCCGGACTGCAGACCCAGGGCGCGGCTCTGGACGCGCGCAACAAGCGCCTGCTCGCCGAGCGCCAGCGCGCGGTGGTCACCGAGGTGAAGCGGCAAGTGGATCTGCTCACCCTGCGCTCGCCGTTCGACGGCCAGGTCGGCCAGGTGCAGGTGTCGCAGCACACCAACGTCGCCGCCAACGCGCCGGTGCTGGGCGTGGTCGACCTGTCCAAGTTCGAACTGGAGATCAAGGTGCCGGAGAGCTTCGCCCGCGACCTGGCGATCGGCATGCCGGCGCAGCTGACCAGCGGTGCCGGCGAACCGTTCGCCGGCGCGATCTCGGCGGTGTCGCCGGAAGTGGTCAACGGCGAGGTCAATGCGCGCATCCGCTTCACCGACAAGCAGCCGCCCGGCCTGCGCCAGAGCCAGCGCATGAGCGCGCGGGTGCTGCTGGATACCCGCAAGAACGTGCTCAAGCTCGAGCGCGGCCCGTTCGTCGAACAATCCGGCGGCCGCTACGCCTACGTGATGGACGGCAACGCGGCGATCCGCCGCCCGGTGGCACTGGGCGTCACCAGCCTGGGCGAAGTCGAGGTGCGTTCGGGCCTGCAACCGGGCGACCGCGTCGTGGTCTCCGGCAGCGACCTGTTCGGCGAGGCGCCGCAGGTGACGGTGCATTAGAAGCCGGGACTCGGGACCGGGGACCGGGGACCCGGAAAGCAAAAGCGCTTCGGCAGTTGATTTTCCGGGTCCCCGGCCCCCGGTCCCTGGTCCCGACACCACCACCACCACTCCCAGCAAAGGAACCACCTCATGCTCGAAATGCGCTCCGTCTCCAAGGTCTTCCGTACCGAACAGGTCGAGACGCATGCCTTGCGCTCGCTGGATCTGCATGTGCGCGAAGGCGAATTCGTCGCGGTCACCGGCCCGTCCGGCTCCGGCAAGACCACCTTCCTCAACATCGCCGGCCTGCTGGAGACCTTCACCAGCGGCCAGTACCTGCTCGACGGCCACGACGTCAGCAACCTCAACGACGACGCGCGCTCGCGCATGCGCAACCAGAAGATCGGTTTCATCTTCCAGGGCTTCAACCTGATCCCCGACCTCAACCTGTTCGACAACGTCGACGTGCCGCTGCGCTACCGCGGCATGGCCGCGGCCGAGCGCAAGCAACGCATCGAAGAGGCGCTGGGCCGGGTCGGGCTGGGCTCGCGGATGAAGCACTATCCGTCCGAGCTGTCCGGCGGCCAGCAACAGCGCGCGGCGATCGCGCGTGCGCTGGCCGGCAGCCCGCGCCTGCTGCTGGCCGACGAACCGACCGGCAACCTGGACTCGCAGATGGCGCGCGGGGTGATGGAACTGCTGGAAGAAATCAACGCGCAGGGTTCGACCATCGTCATGGTCACCCACGACCCGGAACTGGCCGCGCGCGCGCAGCGCAACGTGCACATCGTCGATGGCCAGGCCACCGACCTGCAGCGCGAACCGGTGCTGGCGCACGCCGCGATCGGCACCAGCCCCAACGTCGCGCGCTGAGCGAACGCAACCGGCCCGGCGCTGCGCGCCATCGCCATCCCACCCATCGTCGCTACCTGCAGCGCCCGACCCGGAGCCACCTCATGTTCGGCTATTACTTCCGCCTCGCCTTGCGCAGCTTCCGCCGCAACAAGGTGCTCACCGCGCTGATGGTGCTGGCCATCGCGCTGGGCATCGGCGCCAGCATGACCACGCTGACCGTGTTCTACGTGTTGTCCGGCGACCCTATCCCGCACAAGAGCGACCGGCTGTTCTACGTGCAGGTGGACGCGCAGCCGAAGGCCGGCTTCCAGCCCGGCGAGGAGCCGGACTTCCAGAACACGCGCTTCGACGCGGAGACGCTGCTGCGCGAGAAGCGGGCCAAGCGGCAGGCGATGATGAGCGGCGGATCGGCGGCGATCGAACCACTCAAGAGCGGGCTGAAACCGTTCAAGTCGGAAGTGCGCTTCACCTCGGCCGACTTCTTCCCGATGTTCGACACGCCGTTCCTGTACGGCCACGGCGGGACCGGTACGGAAGACGAACGCCACGAGCGCGTGGCGGTCATCAGCAAGAAGCTCAACGAGAAACTGTACGACGGCGCCGACAGCGTCGGCCGCGAACTGCGCATGGACCAGAACACGTTCCGCATCGTCGGCGTGCTCGATACCTGGGCCCCCAATCCGCGCTTCTACGACATCACCAACACCTACGGTTCGGACGAACAGGCCTACCTGCCGTTCTCGGTCGCGATGGACCTGAAGATAGACCGCAACGGCAACATGAACTGCTTCGGCGACAGCAACGGCGATCAGACTTCGCTCAATGCGCCTTGCACCTGGATGCAGTACTGGGCGGAACTGGAGAGCCCGGCGCAGGCCGCCGATTACAAGGCCTACCTCGAGAACTACTCCAACCAGCAGCGCGCCGCCGGCCGCTTCCAGCGTCCGAACAACGTGCGCGTGCGCAACGTGATGCAGTGGCTGGACCACAATGAAGTGGTGCCGGGCGACGTGCGCCTGCAGCTGTGGCTGGCGATGGGTTTTCTTTTGGTATGCCTGCTCAACACCGTCGGCCTGCTGCTGGCCAAGTTTCTGCGCCGCAGCGGCGAGATCGGCGTGCGCCGCGCGCTGGGTGCCTCGCGCAGTGCGATCTTCGCGCAGTGCCTGGTGGAGGCCGGCACCATCGGCCTGGCCGGCGGCATCGCCGGTCTCGGCCTGGCCGTGCTCGGCCTGTGGGCCGTGCGCCAGCAGCCCTCCGGCTACGCCAAGCTCGCCCATCTGGACCCCACGATGCTGGCGCTGACCTTCGCCCTGGCCCTGGCCGCCAGTCTGCTGGCCGGCCTGCTGCCGGCCTGGCGCGCGATCCAGGTGGCGCCGGCACTGCAGCTCAAATCGTCCTGACCATCGCCCCCGCCGCACGGCGGCGGGCAGACCGCCAACGAAGGTCCCTCACAAGGTTATCGCCATGGACATCCGCCCCATCCTTTCCACACTGCGCCGGCACAAGACCGCCGCCGCGCTGATCGTGCTCGAGATCGCGCTGGCCTGCGCCATCGTGTGCAACGCGCTGTTCCTGATCGGCAACCGCATCGAGACCCTGCACCGGCCCAGCGGCATCGCCGAGTCGGAACTGGTGACGATCTCGCTGGGCGGCATCGGCCAGCAGGTCAACGCCGCCGCGAGGACCCGCGAGGACCTGGCCGCGTTGCGCGCCGTACCCGGCGTGCGCAATGCGACCGTGCTCAACCAGGTGCCGTTCGTGCATTACTCCTGGAACACCAGCCTGGCGCTGACCCCGGACCAGGAGCGGCCCACCCTCAACGCGGCGCAGTACATGGCCGAGGAAGGCACGCTGCAGACCCTGGGGCTGCAGTTGGTGGCCGGGCGCGACTTCACGCCCGACGAATACCTCGATCTGGAAATCGCGCAAACCGACAGGGACGCGCAGAAAAAAGGTACCGCCATCATTCTCAATCGCGCCACCGCGGAGAAGATGTTCCCCGGGCAGAATGCCCTCGGCAAGACCCTCTATACCGGACCGATCCCGGTGCGCGTGGTCGGCATCGTCGACACGCTGGCGCGGCCGGCCGCGACCAGCAGCCTGGCGGAGATCGACTACGCGATGCTGCTGCCGCTGCGCCTGAACTACACCAAGGGCCTGTACGTGCTGCGCGTCACCGATCCGGCGCGGCGCCAGGAAGTGCTCACCGCGGCGACCGCGGCGCTGATGAAGGTGGACAACAGCCGCCTGGTGCTGAAGCAGCAGACCTATACCGAGATCCGCGACGACTACTTCCAGGGTGACCGCGCGATGGTCTGGCTGCTCGGTGCGGTGTGCATCGCGTTGCTGATCGTGACCGCGCTGGGCATCGTCGGCCTGGCCAGTTTCTGGGTGCAGCAGCGCACCAGGCAGATCGGCATCCGCCGCGCGCTCGGCGCTACCCGCGGGCAGATCCTGCGCTACTTCCAGACCGAAAACTTCCTGCTGGCCAGCACCGGCATCGTGCTCGGCATGCTGCTGGCGTATGCGATCAACCAGTGGCTGATGGGCAAGTACGAACTGCCGCGGCTGCCGCTGTACTACCTGCCGTTCGGCGCGCTCACCCTGTGGCTGCTCGGCCAGATCGCGGTGTTCGCGCCGGCGCGACGCGCCGCCGCGGTGCCGCCGGCGGTGGCCACGCGCAGCGCTTGACCTAGCGCAGACGACGACCCGCAACCGAGGAACTTCCGGATGCTGCAATACTCCCTGATGATGGCCCGGCGCAGTCTGCTGCGCACGCCGATCGCCACCGCGCTGCTGGTGCTGGCGGTCGGCCTGGGCATCGGCGCGAGCATGACCATGCTGACGGTGCTGCACGTGATGTCGCGCGATCCGCTGCCTGGCAAGAGCCGTGCGCTCTACGCCCCGCATCTGGATCCGTTACCGGCGAACTATCCAGACGACCAGGAATGGGCAGATCCAGCGGACAACCTCACCTGGCCCGACGCCATGGCCTTGCTGCGCGCAAAGCGCGCGACCCACCAGGCCGCGATGGCCGGCGCACAGACGTTGCTGTGGCCGCCACGCGCGGCCAGCGTGCCGCTGGACATGAGCGGCCGCTACGCCACCGCCGAAGTCTTCGCCTTATTCGGCATACCACTGGAGCGCGGACACGGCTGGAGCGCAAGCGACGACCAGAACCATGCCCGCGTCATCGTGCTCAGCCATGCGCTGGCCGACACCCTGTTCGGCGCACGCGATCCGATCGGCCAGCGGGTTGCGCTCGGCGAACAGCGGATCGGCTTCCAGGTGATCGGCGTGGCCGGACACTGGAATCCGCAGCCGCTGTTCTACGCCGATCCGCACAGCAAGGGCGGCTTCGGCGACAGGGACGATTTCTTCCTGCCGCTGTCCACCGCGATGGAGTTGGACATGGGCACCAGCAACAGCATCAGCGGCTGGGATGCGTTCAGCGGCAGCGATCAGGCGCGGCTTAAGGATCCCTCCACCAGTTGGCTGCAGTTCTGGGTGCAGCTGGACACGCCGCAGCAAGTGGCGGCCTATCAGCGCTTCCTTTACGACTACGCAGCGGCGCAACATGCCGACGGACGCTTCCAGCGCCCGCCGCAGCGCGCCAGGCTGTACACGCTGATGGACTGGCTGGGTCACCTGCGGATGGTGCCCGACGACGTACACCTGCAGACGTTGCTGGCGTTGGGCTTTCTGTGGATCTGCCTGGTCAACGTCATCGCCCTGCTGCTGGCGAAGTTCCTGCGCCGCGGCAGCGAGATCGGCGTGCGCCGCGCGCTCGGCGCAAGGCGCGGCCACATGCTCCTGCAGTTCGGCAGCGAAGCCGTGCTGATCGGGCTGCTCGGCGGCGCCCTGGGAACCGTGATCGCCGAGCTGGGCCTGTGGAGCGTGCGCCAGCGCCCGGACGACTATGCCAAGGTCGCGCGGATGGACCTGCAGATGCTGCTGGCCACCGTGGCGCTGGCGGTGATCGCCGCGCTGCTGGCGGGCCTGCTGCCGGCTTGGCGCGCCAGCCGGATCAACCCCGCCCTGCAGATCAAGGACATCTGATATGAATCTGCCGATCCGTCCCATCCTCTCCAGCCTGCATCACCACCGCCTCACCGCCGCGCTGCTGATGCTGCAGGTGGCGCTGACCTGCGCCTTCGTCGCCAACGCGGTGTTCCTGATCGGTGGGCGGATCGAACGGCTGCGGACCCCGAGCGGCCTGCCCGAGGACGAACTGTCGCTGATCTCGGTGCGCGGCCTGCAGGGCGGCGGCAACGCACAGGCCCAGCAACAGGCCGACCTGCTGGCGCTGCGCAGCATTCCCGGTGTCAAAGCGGCAACCGCGTTCGGCTTCAGCACGCCGCTGTCGGGCGGCGCCAACGACTATGGCGGCTGTGCCGACCGGCAAGCGCTGGAACGCGCGAGCGCGCAGCGCTCGATGGAGGCGGCCGGTTGCATCCAGGCCACGTATTACACCGGCTCGCCCGGTTTTGTGCAGGCCATGGGCGCGCGCCTGATCGCCGGCCGCGACTTCCATGCCGACGAATATTCCACCACCGCCCCGAGCGCGCTGATCGTCACCCGCACGCTGGCGCAGCAGCTGTGGCCAGGCCAACCGGCCGTCGGCAAAACGCTGTATGGCGACAGCCAAGTCACCGTCGTCGGCGTGGTCGACGACCTGCTGCGCCCGACGCTGCGCAACGCAGCGATCGATCATCTGGTCGCGCTGTCGCCGCAGCTTCCTGCGGGCAGCCAGATGCAGTATCTGTTGCGCAGCGCAGCGCAGGACCGCGACCGCGTGCTGGCCGCAGCGGCCGGCGCACTGGCCAAGGCCGGTCCGTTGCGGCTGATCCCGAACGAGGGACGGCGCAGTTTCGCGCAGCTGCGGCAGCGCTACTTCCAGCACGACGCCAGCATGATCGGACTGCTGCTCGCGGCGACCACGGGCCTGCTGTTCGTCACCGCCCTGGGCATCGGCGGACTGGCCAGCTTCTGGGTCCAGCAGCGCACGCGCCAGATCGGCATCCGCCGCGCGATCGGCGCTACCCGTCGCGACATCCGGCGCTACTTCCAGACCGAAAACCTGCTGATCGTGGGCAGCGGCAGCGTGCTGGGCATGGCGCTGGCAGTGCTGCTCAACCAGGCGCTGATGCGCCACTACGACCTGTCGCGTCTGCCGCTGGGCTACCTGGCGGCGGCGGCCATGGCCTTGCTCTCGCTCGGCCAGCTCGCGGTGCTGTGGCCGGCGCAACACGCCGCCGCCGTACCGCCGGCGGTGGCCACGCGCAGCACCTGAGCGGGACGCTTCGGATCATGGAGCGAGGGCTGATCTCGCCAGGCAGGCACCCGCTGCTGGCGACGCTGAGCGTGCTGCAAATGGCACTCGGCTATCCGGTGCTGCTCGCCATGGGCACGCTGGCGTCCCAGGCGCATGCGGGCAGGCACGCCGCCAGCGGCATTGACGACGACGCGCAGCTGCTGACGCTGCGGCTCGGCGGCCGCTGGCGCACACGACAAGCCCCACGGGGACTGCGATGATGCCGTCTCGTTCTGCGTTCGCCCGTTCCGCCCCAGCCATCCGACAAGGTTTCCGATGCCCTGCATCCTGATCATCGACGACAACCCTGCCGTCGCCACCGCGCTGGAAGTGCTGTTCTCGCTGCACGACATCGAGACGGTGCATGCCGACAGCCCCGCTGCCGGGCTGCAGCGCCTGGCCGAAGGCGATATCGATCTGGTGCTGCAGGACATGAACTTCAGCGCCGACACCACCTCGGGCGAGGAAGGCGTGGCGCTGTTCGATGCGATCCGCGCGCGCCATCCGGACCTGCCGCTGATCCTGCTGACCGCCTGGACCCAGCTCAGCAGCGCGGTGGAACTGGTCAAGGCCGGCGCCGCCGACTACCTGGCCAAACCCTGGGACGACCGCAAGCTGCTGACCACGGTCAACAACCTGCTGGAACTGTCCGAAGCGCGGCGCGAACTGGAACGGCGCCGCGACGGCGAACGCCGCCACCGCCAGCAGCTGGCGCAGCGCTACGACCTGCGCGGCGCGGTGTTTGCCGACCCGGCCAGCGAGCGCGCCATCGCCCTGGCCTGCCAGATCGCGCGCTCGGAACTGGCGGTGCTGATCACCGGCCCCAACGGCAGCGGCAAGGAGAAGATCGCCGAGATCGTCCAGGCTAATTCGCCGATGCGGCAAGGCCCGTTCGTGGCGCTGAACTGCGGCGCGATTCCGGCCGAGCTGATCGAAGCCGAATTGTTCGGCGCCGAGGCCGGCGCCTACACCGGCGCCAACAAGGTCCGCGAAGGCAAGTTCGAAGCCGCCGACGGCGGCACCCTGTTCCTGGACGAGATCGGCAACCTGTCGCTGGCCGGGCAGATGAAACTGCTGCGCGTGCTGGAGACAGGGCGCTTCGAACGGCTCGGCTCCAACCGCGAGCGCCAGGTCAAGGTGCGGGTGATCAGCGCCACCAATGCCGACCTGCCCACGATGATCCGCGATGGCGCGTTCCGCGAGGATCTGTACTACCGGCTCAACGCGGTGGAGCTGTCGCTGCCGGCGCTGGCCGACCGGCCCGGCGACATCCTGCCGCTGGCCGAGCACTTCCTGTCCAGCACCAAGGCGCTGTCGGCCGGCGCCGTGCAGGCGCTGCAGCGGCATGCCTGGCCCGGCAACGTGCGCGAGCTGCGCAACGTGATCCAGCGCGCCGAACTGCTGGCCGGCGGCCGCCACATCGAGGCCGCCGACCTCAACCTGCCCAAGCCCGTGCCGCAGCGCCCTGCTGCAGGTGCCGAACCGGATCGCGAGCGCATCGTCGCGGTGCTGGGCCGCGCCAATGGCGTCATCGCCCAGGCCGCGGCCGAGCTGGGCATGAGCCGGCAGGCGCTGTACCGGCGCATGGATCGCTACGGAATTCCGCGCGAATGAAACTGCAACGCTCCTTCACCGTCGGCCTGTTCCTGCGCCTGCTGCCGGTGCTGGCGCTGGCCGCGGCGATGCCGTGGCTGCTGGCGTACTGGATGGACCGCGGCTGGGAAGTGGTGAGCTTCTCGGCGCTGCTGCTGCTGGCGCTGATGTGGTGGACGCTGCGCCGCGCCACTGCGCCGATGCGCTCGCTGTTCCGCGCCCTGGCCGGCACCGTCAGCAGCTACCGCGATGGCGAGTACAACTTCGGCGTGCACTGGCGCGGCGACGACGAACTCGGCGAAATGGTCGCCGCGCACCGGCAACTGGGCGACATCCTGCGCGAACAGCGCCAGGGTCTGGCGCAACGCGAACTGATGCTCGACACCATCGTGCAGAACACGCCGGTGGCGATGCTGCTGACCTCCAACGGCGGCGACGGCCTGCGCCGCGTGGTGTTCTCCAACCTGGCCGCGCGCAAGCTGCTGCACGGCGGCTGGAAACTGGAAGGCCAGCGCCTGGACGACCTGCTGCTGGGTATGCCGCCGGCGCTGCGCGAGGCCGTGGCGCGCGGCGGCGACAGCCTGTTCACCATCGACGACGACGAGGACCCGGAAGAGGAGCAGGTCTACCATCTGTCGCGACGCCGCTTCCGTCTCAACGGCCGCCCGCACGAACTGCTGCTGATCCGCCTGCTCACCGCCGAACTGCGCCGCCAGGAAGTGCATACCTGGAAGAAGGTGATCCGCGTCATCAGCCACGAATTGAACAACTCGCTGGCGCCGATCGCCTCGCTGGCGCATTCCGGCGCCGAGCTGGTGCGGCGGCAGAAGGTGGAGCGGCTGGAAGAAGTCTTCGGCACCATCGAGGAACGCGCGCGGCACCTGGAAGGCTTCATCCGCGGCTACGCACGCTTCGCCAAGCTGCCGCAGCCGCAATTGCAGACCGTGCACTGGGCGCAGTTCCTGGGCGGGCTGCAGCAGCAGATCCCGTTCGCGCTGGAACTGGAAGCGCACGAGCTGCACAGCCGGGTCGATCCGGCGCAGCTGCAGCAGGCGCTGCTCAACCTGGTCAAGAACGCGCACGAGTCCAGCCCCGAGGGCCAGGCACCGGCCGACAGCGTGCGCATCCGCGTCTCCACCCGCCCCGAGTGGCTGCGCATCGAAGTGCTGGACCGCGGCAGCGGCATGAACGAAGCGGTACTGCACAACGCGCTGATGCCGTTCTATTCGACCAAGCGCAACGGCACCGGCCTGGGCCTGGCGCTGACCCGCGAGATCGTCGAAGCGCACGGCGGCCGCCTGTCGCTGCAGAACCGCGACGAAGGCGGGCTGTGCGTGGCAGTGCAGTTGCCGCTGGGGTCGTCGGGCTAGCGCCTCGCGCATCCCTGTAGGAGCGGCTTCAGCCGCAACAGACATTTTCGGTAGAACCCGTCGCGGCTGAAGCCGCCTACAGGATCCACACGCGCTCACTCGCGCACGGTGCCGCGCTCGACGATGCGCGGCGTGCCGAGCGCGCCGCAGGCATCGTCGGCGCCGGTCGTGGCCGTGGCCGGAATCGCGCCGTAGTAACCGGCGCCGACCGTGTTGTCGACGAAGCGCCCGCCCTGCGACGGGCATTCGCCCTGCTCCGGGTCGAACCAGTCGGAGAACGCGGCGTACTTGCCGGCGCGCACGAAGCGGTTGCCACGCACAATGGTATCGTCGGACGCATCGCGGGTGCGCACCACGTCGCCGTTGACGTCGGTGAAACTGTTGCCCTCGACCGTGTTGCCGGTCGAATGCCGCGCAAGGTACAGCGCATGGAGATAGCCGGAGGTGTCCTTGCTGTTCTCGATCGCGCTGAACTGGTTGCCGGCGATCACGTTGTCGCGCGAGTTCTGAAGCCGGATCGCCGCGTACGAATACGCCGGATCGCCCTGGCCATGGAGGCCGCCGATGCGGGTGAAGCGCATGCCGCGGATCGTGTTGGCGGCATTGCCGTCGGCGGCCGCGTTGCTGCCGCCCAGGTCCATCGCCATCCAGTAGTCGCTGACCTCCAGGCCGACGACCTGCAGTTGGGTGCGCTGATTGCCGCCGCCGCGCAGGGTGAACCAGGTACCGCCGCCGCGTCCGTCGAAGTGCGGCATCGTGCGCGCACCAGCGGCGGCGACGATGCGCAGTGGTGCGCCGTTGCGAAACGTCCAGCGCACCGACTGGCGCAGATAGGTGCCGGGCGCGACCACGATCTCCACGGTGGCAGGCGGCGGCTGCGCCAGTAGCCGCTGGTGCGCGGCGCTCAATGTCTTCAATGCGCTCGCGGCACTGGTCCCGGCCGCGGCATCGTTGCCGTCCGGCGCGAGGTACAGGCGGAACGTCTGCGCGTGCACGGCGCTCGCCGCCAGCAGCACCATCAAGACCCACCATCGCGTATGTCGTAGCGACATCGAACACCTCCGTGAAACGTTGCCACGCTGCTACCGGATGCGGGCAGCCGCGCTACCTTAGCGCCGCCCTGCGCGTGCGGCTGCGATGCCTGTCACGCGCCGGCCGGCGCGCGCTGCCGGCTATTTCTTCTTCGGCCGCTTCCAGTCTTCGTGCGAGGCCTGCCGCGCCCGCGCCACGGTGAGCTGGCCGGCCGGCGCATCGCGGGTGATCACCGACCCGGCGCCGATGGTCGCCCCCGCACCGATCGTCAGCGGCGCCACCAGCGCACTGTTGGAGCCGACGAAGACGTCGTCGCCGATCGCGGTCTGCGACTTGTTCACGCCGTCGTAGTTGCAGGTGATGGTGCCGGCGCCGATGTTGACCCCGCTGCCGATCGTGGCATCGCCCAGATAACTCAGATGATTGGCCTTGCTGCCGACGCCGAGCACCGCCTGCTTGGTCTCCACGAAGTTGCCGATGTGCACGCCATCGGCCAGCACCGTGCCCGGCCGCAGCCGCGCGAACGGACCGATCAGCACCGCGCCCTCGGTGATCACGCCTTCCAGGTCGCAATGCGCGCGCACTTCGGTGCCCGGCCCCAGCACCACGTCCTTCAAGCGCACGAACGGGCCGATGCTGACCCCGTCGCCCAGTTCCACCTCGCCTTCCAGCACCACGTTCACGTCGATGCACACGTCGCGACCCACGCGCACGCGGCCGCGCTGGTCCAGTCGGTTCGGGTCGAGCAGGTGCGCGCCCTGCTCGCACAGCGCACGCGCCGCGCGCAGCTGCCAGGCACGCTCCAGCTGCGCCAGCTGCCACGGGTCGTTGGCGCCTTCGGCCTCGGTCGGATCGGCCACCAACACCATCTCCGCCGGGGTGAATTCGGCGGCGGCGGCGGCGAACACGTCGGTGAGGTAATACTCGCCCTGCGCGTTGTCGCTGCGCAGTTGCGCCAGCCAGCGCTTGAGCGCGGTGGATTCGGCGGTGACGATGCCGGTGTTGATGATGCGGATGCGGCGCTGCTCGTGGTCGGCCTCCTTGTGCTCCACGATCGCG
Organism: Xanthomonas translucens pv. undulosa; assembly: GCF_017301775.1. Taxonomy (NCBI): domain Bacteria; kingdom Pseudomonadati; phylum Pseudomonadota; class Gammaproteobacteria; order Lysobacterales; family Lysobacteraceae; genus Xanthomonas; species Xanthomonas translucens. The sequence continues at coordinate 3,014,816 of NZ_CP063993.1, read as the reverse complement.
GCGACCTTGCCCGCCGCGTCGCGCACGATGCGGCCGTAGCCGCTGGGGTCCTCGGGTTCGGCCACCAGCACCGCCAGCCGTCCGGGCGAATGCAGCAGGCGCAACAAGGTGTCGGCGCGGATCAGCGGCACGTCGCCGTACAGCACCAGCACGGTGGCCGCATCCGGCACCGCGGCCATCGCTTGCTGCAGCGCGTGCCCGGTGCCCAGCTGCTGCGCCTGCTCGGCCCACAGCAGATCCGGCTGCGCGCCGAACGCGGCGCGTACCGCGTCGCCGCCGTGCCCGTAGACCACATGGATCGCCGCCGGCTGCAGCTGGCGGGCGGTCTCGATCACGTGCGCCAGCATCGGCCGGCCGGCGACCGGCTGCAGCACCTTGGGCTTGGCCGACTTCATCCGCTTGCCCGCGCCGGCGGCAAGGATCACGACGTGCAGAGGCAGGCTCATGGGCAGGTTCCATTCCGGGTAGACGGGGATTTTAGAGGCAGCCGCGTGTGCGTGCCGCAATGCCCGCGCATCGCGCCGCCGCGGCATTTACATCTGCGCAGCAGACGCTAGCATGCGCGCTTGACCCCAACCCAGGGCTTGCATGAGTCTGCTGCGCCAGGGCAGTCAATTCGTGGTGATCGGATTGCTGCAACTGCTGATCGACTGGAGCGTGTTCGTCGCGGCGACCGCCGCCGGCATGCCGCCGATCCCAGCCAACGTGCTCGGCCGCGTGTGCGGGGCCCTGCTCGGCTTCTGGCTCAACGGCCGCATCACCTTCGCCGGCGACGACGGCGTGCGCCTGGGCTGGCAGCGCTTCGGCCGCTTCATGGCGATGTGGAGCGTGCTGACCCTGCTCAGCACCTGGCTGCTGGCGCTGTGCGTGGACGCGCTGGGCCTGCGCCTGGCCTGGCTGGCCAAGCCGGTGGTCGAAGGCGTGCTGGCAGTGCTGTCGTTCTTCGTCGGGCGGCACGTGGTGTACCGCTAGGCGCGCTGGCCTCAGCATGCCGGCACCCCTATAGGAGCGGCTTCAGCCGCGACGGGCGTTACGGATCGCGCCTGTCGCGGCTGAAGCCGCTCCTACAAAGTGCACAGCATGCGCCCGGCGGCAACCGGGTCGGCCTGCGCGCTTGGCGGCGCAGGCCGGATGCGGGTGCAATCGGCGCGACTGCGACCCGCTCGCCCTGCTCAGTGGCAGAAATCGCCCAGGCTGCGTACCAGTGCGGTGCGATGGACCTGGTCCAGCTGCCAGCGCAGCGCATAGGCCTCGGCCGCACGCGCGGTCGCCGCCGGGCAATCCGGCGCCTGCCGGACCGCGGCGCTGGCCTGCAGCGCGTCCAGCATCTCGCCCTGCAGTTGGTCCAGGCGCGCGCGCAGCGCGGTCAGGTCCGGACGCGGCTGGTTCGGGGCGCGGCCGCGCAGCCGCCAGCGCGCCAGCAGCTGGTACTGCACCAGCTTGTTGGACTCGATCTGCATGCCGAAGAAACGCGCCGCATCGTCCGCGTCCACGCCGTGCGCCGGCGCCTGCGCGCGTACGTTGGCCAGCACCGCGGCCTCGCGCGTGGCATCCAGCACCGGCTTGCCGCTGTCCCATTTGCTCAGCGCCACCTGGTCGCCGATCGCGTTGCGCTCGACGATATGGTCCAGCAGCGGGTCGAACGGGGTGGCGCTGCGTGCGGGTATCGCGCAGCCCATCATGGCGGCGCCGGCCAGCAGCGCGGTCAGCGCGCGCGGGAGTGTGGCAGCAACGTAAGCGGTCATCGTGTGTCTCCAGGGGAAGCGTCTGCGTGGGGGAAGGATGCACAGATCGGGCCGCCATCTTGCCGGAGCCGGCGGACGATTGCGTTGCAGCACGCCGCGCTTGCGTCGCAAGCGCGCAAGCGAGTCAGCGGCGATAAAGCCAGCGCCGTGCGCCATGTCACTGTCAGGCACCCCCCACCCCGCTGCGCACGCGATCTCGCCCGCACGCGGCGCATTCCATCAACGAAAAACGCCGGCAATCGCCGGCGTCTTCGTCGCGGTCGTGCGGCCGCAAGGCGGCGCGCGGTTTCGCTAGTGCTTGAGGTGCTTGCGCAGGCGTTCCAGCGCCTGCAGCTGCGCGGTGACTTCCGCCAGCTTGGCCTGCGCCTCGGCCACGTCGATGCCGTCGCCGCGGTTGGCGAGCATGCGCTCGGCTTCGTCCTTGGCCTTGCGCACCGACGCCTCGTCGATGTCCTGCGCGCGGATCGCGGTGTCGGCCAGGATGGTCACCACCTGCGGCTGCACCTCGAGGATGCCGCCGGAAATGGCGAAATCCAGCTGTTCGCCGCTGGGGGTGGTCACCACCACCTTGCCGGGCTTGAGCCGGGTGATCAGCGGCGCGTGCTTGGGCGCGATGCCCAGCTCGCCCAGCTCGCCGGTGGCGACCACCAGGGTCGCTTCACCGTGGTAGATCTCGTGCTCGGCGCTGACGATGTCGCAACGGATGGTGCTCATGGTGCCTCACTGGGTGCGGCGGGACTCGGGACTCGGGACCCGGGACTCAGAAGCAGCTCGGCGGCCGCATCCTGTTCCCGCTTGTTCGATTCCAGCGCCCCGCCTTGACGATGCTCTGCTGCCGAATGCCGATGCGCGACGGCCGGCCGCCGCGCGGCCGGCTGTCCGGATCAGGCCTTATCGGCCATCTTCTTGGCCTTCTCGACCGCTTCTTCGATGCTGCCGACCATATAGAACGCCTGCTCCGGCAGGTGGTCGTACTCGCCTTCGACGATGCCCTTGAAGCCGCGGATGGTGTCCTTCAGCGACACGTACTTGCCCGGCGAACCGGTGAACACTTCGGCCACGTGGAACGGCTGGCTGAAGAAGCGCTCGATCTTGCGCGCGCGCGACACCGACTGCTTGTCCTCTTCGGACAGCTCGTCCATGCCCAGGATCGCGATGATGTCCTTCAGTTCCTTGTACTTCTGCAGGGTCATCTGCACGCGGCGGGCGGTGTCGTAGTGCTCGTGGCCGATCACGTTCGGATCCATCATGCGCGAGGTCGAATCCAGCGGATCCACCGCCGGGTAGATACCCAGCGAGGCGATGCTGCGCGACAGCGCCACGGTCGAGTCGAGGTGGGCGAAGGTGGTCGCCGGCGACGGGTCGGTGTAATCGTCCGCGGGCACGTACACGGCCTGGATCGAGGTGATCGAGCCGGTCTTGGTCGAGGTGATGCGCTCCTGCAGCACGCCCATTTCCTCGGCCAGGGTCGGCTGGTAGCCCACCGCCGACGGCATGCGGCCCAGCAGCGCCGACACTTCGGTACCGGCCAGGGTGTAGCGGTAGATGTTGTCGACGAACAGCAGCACGTCCTTGCCCTTGCCGTTCTCGTCCTTCTCGTCGCGGAAGTACTCGGCCATGGTCAGGCCGGTCAGCGCCACGCGCAGGCGGTTGCCCGGCGGCTCGTTCATCTGGCCGTACACCATCGCGACCTTGTCCAGGACGTTGGAGTCCTTCATCTCGTGGTAGAAGTCGTTGCCCTCGCGGGTACGCTCGCCCACGCCGGCGAACACGGACAGACCCGCGTGCGCCTTGGCAATGTTGTTGATCAGTTCCATCATGTTGACGGTCTTGCCGACGCCGGCGCCGCCGAACAGGCCGACCTTGCCGCCCTTGGCGAACGGGCACATCAGGTCGATGACCTTGATGCCGGTTTCCAGCAGCTCGGTGGCCGAGGACTGGTCTTCGTAGCTCGGCGCGGCGCGGTGGATTTCCCAATGGTCGGTGGCCTGCACCTCGCCGGCTTCGTCGATCGGGCGGCCCAGCACGTCCATGATCCGACCCAGCGTGCCCGGGCCGACCGGCACCGAGATCGCACGGCCGGTGTTGGTCGCCAGCAGGTTGCGCTTGAGGCCGTCGGTGGAACCGAGCGCAATGGTGCGCACGATGCCGTCGCCCAACTGCTGCTGCACTTCCAGCGTGATGGCCGTGCCTTCGACCTTGAGTGCGTCGTAAATCTTCGGCACATCGGCACGCGCGAATTCGACGTCGACGACCGCGCCGATGATCTGAACGATCTTGCCCTGACTCATGTTTGCTGCTCCGGTTAACTTAGTTCGATCGGCCAACGGGTCGGCCCTTCAGTGATCCGTGATTCGGGAGTCGTGATTGGGAATTCGTAAGCGCGCCTGCTGCTTCTGCGAATCCCCAATCCCCAATCCCGCGGCCGTCGTCAGACGGCCGCCGCGCCGCCGACGATCTCGGAAATTTCCTGGGTGATCGCCGCCTGCCGCGCCTTGTTGTAAATGAGCTGCAAGGTGCTGATCAGCTTGTTGGCGTTGTCGCTAGCGGCCTTCATCGCGACCATGCGTGCGGCATGTTCGGAGGCCACGTTCTCCAGCACCGCCTGATACACCAGCGACTCGATGTAGCGCGTCATCACGTGCTCCAGCACGCTCGCGGCATCGGGTTCGTACAGGTAGTCCCAGTCGTGGTGCGCCACCTGGTTCTCCGCCGCCGGCAGCGGCAGCAGCTGGTCGAAGCTGGCCTTCTGCGTCATCGTGTTCACGAAGCGGTTGTAGACCAGGTAGACGCGGTCGACCTTGCCCTCGGTGAACGCATCCAGCATCACCTTGATCACGCCGATCAGCTGCTCCAGCTGCGGCACGTCGCCGAGGTGGCTGACGCTGCCGACCATGTCCACCTTGAGCCGGCGGAAGAACACCGAGGCCTTCTGGCCGATGGTGACCACGTCGATGCCGGCGCCCTGGTCCTGCCACTGGCGCACTTCGCCCAGCATCTTGCGGAACAGGTTGTTGTTGAGGCCGCCGGCCAGGCCGCGATCGGAGGAGATCACGATGTAGCCGACACGCTTGACAGCGTCGCGCTGCACCAGGAACGGATGCGTGTAGTCGGTGCTGGCCTGCGCCAGATGCCCGATCACCTGCTTCATCGCCTGCGCGTACGGGCGCGAGGTCTTCATCCGATCCTGCGCCTTGCGGATCTTGGAGGCCGAGACCATCTCGAGCGCGCGCGTCACCTTGCGGGTGTTCTGCACGCTCTTGATCTTGGTTTTGATTTCGCGTCCGCCTGCCATTCTCTTCTCGTCGGGACTCGGGACTCGGCACTCGGGACTCGCAAAAGCCCGCGCACGAATCGTTTTTACTGTTCCGGATCTCGCGCCCCGGGCACCGGGGACCCGCTTTCGCGAGTCCCGAGTCCCGAGTCCCGAGTCCCGGCGCGCTTACCAGCTACCAGTCGTCTTGAACTCGCCGATGCCCTTCTTGAACGCCGCTTCAATCTCGCCGTTCCAGTCGCCGCTGTCGTTGACCTTGGCGATCAGCTCGCCGGCGGTGTTGGCGAAATGCGCGTGCAGGCCTTCCTCGAACGCGCCGATCTTGTTGACCGGCACGTCGTCCAGGAAGCCTTCGTTGACCGCGTAGATCGACAGCGCCTGGTTGGCGATGGACATCGGCAGGTACTGCTTCTGCTTCATCAGCTCGGTGACGCGCTGGCCGCGCTCGAGCTGCTTGCGGGTGGCTTCGTCCAGGTCCGAGGCGAACTGCGCGAACGCCGCCAGCTCGCGGTACTGCGCCAGCGAGATGCGGATACCGCCGGACAGTTTCTTGATGATCTTGGTCTGCGCGGCGCCGCCGACGCGCGACACCGAGATGCCCGCGTTCACCGCCGGACGGATGCCGGCGTTGAACAGGTCGGTTTCCAGGAAGATCTGGCCGTCGGTGATCGAGATCACGTTGGTCGGCACGAACGCGGACACGTCGCCGGCCTGGGTTTCGATGATCGGCAGCGCGGTCAGCGAACCGGTCTTGCCCTTCACTTCGCCGTTGGTGAACTTCTCCACGTAGTCCTCGGACACGCGCGCGGCGCGCTCCAGCAGGCGGCTGTGCAGGTAGAACACGTCGCCCGGATACGCTTCGCGGCCCGGCGGGCGCTTCAGCAGCAGCGAGATCTGGCGGTAGGCTACCGCCTGCTTGGACAGATCGTCGTACACGATCAGCGCGTCTTCGCCGCGGTCCATGAAGTACTCGCCCATGGTGCAGCCGGCGTAGGCGCTGATGTACTGCATCGCCGCCGATTCGGAGGCGGTCGCGGCGACCACGATGGTATGCGCCATCGCGCCGTTCTCTTCCAGCTTGCGCACGATGTTGGCCACGGTCGAGGCCTTCTGCCCGATCGCCACGTACACGCACTTGATGCCGGTGCTCTTCTGGTTGATCACCGCATCGATCGCCAGCGCGGTCTTGCCGGTCTGGCGGTCGCCGATGACCAGCTCGCGCTGGCCGCGGCCGATCGGGATCATCGCATCGACCGACTTGTAGCCGGTCTGCACCGGCTGGTCGACCGACTTGCGCCAGATCACGCCCGGCGCCACGCGCTCCACCGGCGCGGTCGCGCTGGTGCCGAGCGGGCCCTTGCCGTCGATCGGCTCGCCCAGCGCGTTGACCACGCGGCCGAGCAGTTCCTTGCCCACCGGCACTTCCAGGATGCGGCCGGTGGTCTTGGCCACGTCGCCTTCGCGCAGGTTCTCGTAGTCGCCGAGCACCACGGCGCCGACCGAGTCGCGCTCCAGGTTCAGCGCCAGGGCGTAGGTCTCGTTCGGCAGTTCGATCATCTCGCCCTGCATCACGTCGGCCAGGCCGAAGATGCGCACGATGCCGTCGGACACGCTGGTGACCGTGCCTTCGTTGCGCGACTCCGCGGCCAGCGTGACCTGCTCGATGCGGTTCTTGATCAGTTCGCTGATTTCGGAGGGGTTGAGCGTGGTTGCCATCTTGGTTTCCTTCGGATCGTCCACCGCGCGAAGGCGGATGGCGACGTTTGGTTAGCTTCTTTGAGAATCGGGAATGGGGAATCGGGAATCGCTGCTGGCGTCGCCGCCGGGCCGGGTTCTCTTTTCTCTATTCGCCATTCCCGCTTCTTAGTGGGCCAGTGCGGAGTGCAGGCGCGACAGCTTGCCTTTCAGCGAACCGTCGATGACCACGTCGCCGGCGTCGATCACCGCGCCGCCGATCAGCGAAGCGTCCACCGCCGTGGTGATCTCGACCTCGCGGCCGAAGCGCTGCTTCAACGCCACCTTCAACGAGGCCACTTCCGCGTCGCTGAGCTGGGTGGCCGAGGTCACGTTGGCCTTGACCACGGATTCGGCCTCGGCCCGCAGTTGATCGTACAGCCCGGCGATCTCGGGCAGCAGCGGCAGCCGCTGCGCTTCGGCCAGCAGGCCCAGGAAGCGCGCGTACTGCTCGTCGGCCACCTGCGGCGCGAGCAGCGCCACCGCCTGCTCGCGCTGCAGCTGCGGGTTGTGCAGCAACGCCGCCACGCGCGGATCGGCGGCGACCTGGGCGGACAACGCCAGGGCCTGCGACCAGGGCGCGAGCTTGCCGGCATCGCTGGCCGCGGCGAACGCGGCGCGGGCATACGGACGCGCCAGTGTGAGGGCCTGGCTCATCTCAGATCTCCGCCGCCAGCGCGTCGAGCAGCGCCTTGTGGGCGTTGGCGTCGATTTCGCGCTTGAGCAGCTTTTCCGCACCGCTCACCGCCAGCAGCGACACCTGGCGACGCAGTTCTTCGCGCGCACGGTTGGCGGCGGCGTCGATCTCGGCCTGGGCCAAATCCTTCTGACGGTTGGCCTCGGCGATCGCCTCGTGCTTGGCCGCCTCGACGATCTGGTTGGCGCGCGCGTGGGCCTGGTCGATGATTTCGTTGGCCTTGACGCGTGCGTCCTTCAGCGCTTCGTTGACCTTTTCCTGCGCCTGCGCCAGGTCCTTCTGGCTGCGATCGGCGGCGGCGAGGCCTTCGGCGATCTTCTGTTGGCGCTCTTCGATGGCCTTCGTCAGCGGCGGCCAGATCTTGGTCGCGACGATCCAGATCAGACCGGCAAACGCCAGCGCCTGGGCAAAGAGGGTGAGACCGATATTCATGGGGTACGCTCAGCCAAAGTGACGGGGTGGACGCGCCGCCATCGCGGCGGGCGCGTCCGAACCTTCATCCGCAGCGGGGCTGCCGCATCGCTGCGGCCGTCCGCCGGTGCTACTGGATCAGCCGCCCTGCGGCAGGCGCGACACGAACTCGCCGATCATCGGGTTGGCGAACGCGAACAGCAGGCCGACCGCGACGCTGATGATGAACGCGGCGTCGATCAGGCCGGCGGTGATGAACATGCGCACCTGCAGCACCGGGATCAGTTCCGGCTGGCGCGCGGCCGACTCCAGGAACTTGCCGGCCATGATGGCCAGACCGAGGCCGGCGCCCAGCGCGGCCAGGCCGATCATGATGCCGACGGCGAGGACGGTGGAGCTCTGGACTTGGGCGAGGTTGGTCAGGACGGCGAAGGACATGGTTTTCTCCGAGAACTAAAGTTGCTTGAGGATGGTGAATCGAACGAAGGATTGCGTAAAACGCGTGGAACAGAAACGTCAGTGGCTGTCTTCCGCCAGGCTCAGATACACGATGGACAGCATCATGAAGATGAAAGCCTGCAACGGAATCACCAGCAGGTGGAACAGCATCCAGCCGAAGCCGAACGCGCCGCCGGCCAGGGCGCCGAAGATGCCTGCACCGCCCAGCACCCAGATCAGCAGGAACACGATCTCGCCGCCGAACATGTTGCCGAACAGTCGCATCGCCAGCGAGATCGGCTTGCTCACCCACTCGACGATATTGAGGATCAGGTTGAACGGCAGCATCCACTTGCCGAACGGGGCGGTCAGGAATTCCTTGGTCATCCCACCCACGCCCTTGGAGCGCAGCGAGAAGAAGATCATCAGGAAGAACACGCTGATCGACATGCCCAGGGTGGCATTGACGTCGGCGGTGGGTACCGGCTTCCAATAGTGCACGCCGGCCATTTCGAGCGGCCTGGCGATGAAGTCCGCCGGGACCATCTTGATGAGGTTCATCATCAGGATCCAGAAGAACAGGGTGATCGCGATCGGGGTCACCAGCTTGCTGGTCCCGTGGTAGGTGTCCTTGACCTGGCGGTCGACGAACTCCAGCAGGATCTCCACGAACGCCTGCCACTTGCCCGGCACGCCGGCGGTGGCCTTGCGCGTGGCGACCCAGAAGCCGAACACCATCAGCAGGCCGGACAGCACCGACATGACCAGCGTATCGACGTGCACCTGCCAGAACCCGCCTTCCTGCACCTGGAAGGTGAGGTTCTGCAGGTGGTGCTGGATGTAGGAGGTAGGGGTTGCTTCCTCGCCCGCCATGAGTCCTGAGCCCTTATCGTGATTCAATCAACGTCTGGCCAACGCCAGAACCTGGAACATCAGCCCGACGGCGATACCCGTCAACAGGGCCAGAGGAGGCAACCGCCACCAGGCAAAGCCCAGCGCCAGCACCGCGAATATCAACACCCACTTCAGCACCATGGCCACGATCAACCGCGCCATCGCCGCACCTGCCGCCTGCACGCCGCCGCTCAACGCGGTGCGTGCCGCCAGCCATCCTCCCACCACGGTCGCCAGGCCGGTTGCGGCAGCGCCCATGGCGTACTTCGGCCCCAGCAGCAGGAACGCCAGGGAAACCACGGCCACCGCCAGCAGCGGGTAAATCGCTGCGCGCAGCATCAGCCGCCGCCCCGCATCAACGGAGTTCAGCACAGAAAATCCTGCAGTTGGTGGTGAGTTGAGGACGCTTTCGCGTCCGTCGAGCCGCGGAATTATAGCAATGGGACAATTTACGAGACAACCGCCAAAGGTCGCGGCCGCCCCCCGATCGAGCCAAGCTGCCAACGATACCACGTCGCGGACCCGCACCGCGGCCTGGATTGATGCATCGCAACAGGGATTTGCGTGGGAACTTTTCATCTCACCTCCGGTCAGATCATGCAGGGACTGCGTCCATCCTTGTCGATTTGCAGCGCGGACCCATGGAGCCCCGGGCGACCGGGGCTCTTCTTTTTGCCTGTGATTTGGTGACCGATGCCACCTCCATACTTTCACGAATGGTGGACACGGCTTTAAGGATAGTTGCGGCACGCGGTGGCGCTCGCCATCGGCGCATCCATCCCCAGATGACGGAGCTCCACTCCCTATGAAACACTTGCTTGCCCTGGCGTTGCCGTGCGCGCTCGCCGCCGCCTACGCCCTTCCCGCCCACGCCGAAGACGGCGACGACCGCTTCACCCTGCGCCTCGGCGCGATGAACGTGGATAACGACAACACCCTGCGCGGCAACACCACCATCGACGGCAACGCGCTCTCCGGCTCGCAGGACTTCGGCTTCGGCGGCAAGGAATGGGAGCCGCGCGTGGACGGCATGTTCCGCATCAGCACCCGCCAGCGCCTGATCTTCGACTACTTCAAGTACGACAAGAACCGCCGCGAGGAATTGGGCGAGGACCTCAGCTACGACGGCGTCACCGTGCCGGCCGGCAGTTTCATCAAGGGCGAGCTGAAGTACCAGGTCGCCAGCCTGGTGTACGACTACTCGGTCATCGACACGCCGCAGTTCAGCCTGGGCCTGCAGCTCGGCGCCGAATGGGCCAAGGTCCAGGCCAATGCCTATGCCGACCTGGGCGACCTGTATTCGGGCACCTTCATCGACGACAGCGAGGACGGCGCCGCGCCGGTGGTCGGCGTGCGCTTCACCGCACAGCCGAACGAACACTGGCTGCTCAGCGCGCAGGGCCAGTACGTCAACACCAAGTGGGGCGATTTCGGCAAGTACGACGGCGACCTGACCCGCGCCAATGCGATCGTCGAGTACCGCTTCACCAGGAACTTCGGCATCTTCGCCGGCTACGACTGGTTCAAGCTGGACGTGGACCGCGAGACCGACTCCAATGCCGCCTCGCTGACCAGCGTCGGCCTGAAGCAGGAGTTCAAGGGTCCGGTGGCCGGTGTGACCTTCGCGTTCTGATTCCTTCGGGACTCGGGACTCGGGACTCGGGACTCGCAAGAAGTTTTATGCAGGACCCCGCGGCGATGCGGGGTTTTGTCGTTGTGGCGCTGTAGAAACGCAAAACCCCGGCACGGGCCGGGGTTTTGCGCTGCGAACAGGCCTGCGCCTACTTCTTCTTCGGGATGTACAGGTCGGTGATGGTGCCGTCGTAGACCTCGGCCGCCATGCCGACCGACTCGCTCAGGGTCGGATGGGCGTGGATGGTGTGGCCGATGTCCTCGGCCTCCGCGCCCATCTCGATCGCCAGGCCGATCTCGGCCAGCAGGTCGCCCGCATGCACACCGACGATGGCGCCGCCGATGATGCGGTGGGTTTCCTCATCGAAGATCAGCTTGGTGAAGCCCTCGGTGCGGCCGATGCCGATGGCGCGGCCACTGGCCGCCCACGGGAACTTGGCCACGCCAACCTTCAGGCCCTTGGCCTTGGCCTCGGTCTCGGTGACGCCGACCCAGGCGATTTCCGGGTTGGTGTAGGCCACCGACGGGATCACCCGCGCCACCCACTCCTTCTTTTCGCCGGCAGCCACTTCGGCGGCGAGCTTACCTTCATGCGTGGCCTTGTGCGCCAGCATCGGGTTACCGACGATGTCGCCGATGGCGAAGATGTGCGGCACGTTGCTGCGCATCTGCCGGTCCACCGGGATGAAGCCGCGCTCGGTGACGTTGACCCCGGCTTTCTCCGCGCCGATCTTCTTGCCGTTCGGCGAGCGGCCCACCGCGACCAGCACGCGGTCGTAGCTGGTCGCGCCCAGTGCCGGCGTCTCGCCCGCGGCCGCGGCTTCGAAGGACACGGTGATCCCTTTCTTGTCGGCCTTGACCTCGGTGGCCTTGGTGTTCAGATGGATCTCCACACCCTGCTTCTTCAGGCGCTCGGCCAGCGGCTTGACCAGATCCTTGTCGGCGCCCGGCATCAGTTGGTCCATGAACTCGGCCACGGTGACCTTGCTGCCCAGCGCGCTGTACACGGTGGCCATTTCAAGGCCGATGATGCCGCCGCCGACCACCAGCAGGGTCTTGGGGATCTCCTGCAGCTCCAGCGCGTCGGTGGAGTCCATCACCCGCTTGTCGTCCCACGGGAAGTTCGGCAGCTTCACCGCCTGCGACCCGGCGGCGATGATGCAGAACTCGAAACGCAGCAGCCGGGTCTTGCCGTCGGCGCCGACGATCTCCAGTTCGTTCGGCGACACGAAGCTGGCCACGCCGGTGACGGTGCGCACCTTGCGCTGCTTGGCCATGCTGGCCAGGCCGCCGGTGAGCTTGCCGACCACGTTTTCCTTGTAGGTGCGCAGCTTGTCCAGGGCGATCTTGGGCGCGCTGAAGGTCACGCCGAAGTCGCCGGCATGGGCAACCTCGTCGATCACCGCGGCCGCGTGCAGCAGCGCCTTGGACGGGATGCAGCCGACGTTGAGGCACACGCCGCCGAGGCTGGGGTAGCGCTCGATCAGCACCGTGTCCAGGCCCAGGTCGGCGGCGCGGAATGCGGCGGTGTAGCCGCCGGGGCCGGCGCCGAGCACCACCATCTTGCATTCGATGTCGGCCGGCTTGCCGCTGGCCAGCGCCGGCTTGGGCGCCGGCGGCTCGGCCGGGGCGCGATGCGACGGCGCCACCGGCGGCTTGCTGGCCGGCAGCTCGGCCTTGGCCGCGGCAGGCGCGGCGGCCGGCGCGGCGGCCGGCGCGGTGCCGGCGTCCTCGGTCTCCAGCAGCGCGATCACCGCGCCTTCGGACAGGACGTCGCCGAGCTTGACCTTCAGTTCCTTGATCACGCCGGCCGCCGCCGACGGCACTTCCAGCGTGGCCTTGTCCGACTCCAGGGTCAGCAGGCCCTGGTCCTTCTTCACCGTGTCGCCGACGGCGACCAACACTTCGATGACCGGAACCTCGCTGTAGTCGCCGATATCCGGGACCTTGACCTCAATGACCGCCATGCAGCTTCTCCTGTGGCCCGGCCGGCGCGCCGGCGGGCGATTGCAGTTCTACGGCGGCGCCGCGATGGACGCGGCGCACGCAGGTGGGGGAAACACGGGCCGCGCCGGGCGCGGCGCCTTTGCGGTGGGACTTACAGCAGCACGCGGCGCATGTCCGCCAGCACCTGGCTCAGGTAGGTGGTGAAGCGTGCCGCCGCGGCGCCGTCGATGACCCGGTGGTCGTAGCTCAGCGACAGCGGCAGGAGCAGCTTGGGCACGAATTCCTTGCCGTTCCAGACCGGCTGGATCGCCGCCTTGGACACGCCCAGGATCGCCACTTCCGGCGCGTTGACGATCGGCGTGAACGCGGTGCCGCCGATCCCGCCCAGCGAGCTGATCGAGAAGCAGCCGCCGCTCATCTCGGCCGGGCCGAGCTTGCCGTCGCGCGCCTTCCTGGCCAGCTCGCCGCTCTCGCGCGCCAGCTCGACCACGCCCTTCTTGTCCACGTCGCGGATCACCGGCACCACCAGCCCATTCGGGGTATCGGCGGCGAACCCGATGTGGAAGTACTTCTTCAGGGTCAGGTTCTCGCCGGCCGCATCCAGCGAGGCGTTGAAGTCGGGGAACTGCTTCAGCGCCGCGGCGCTGGCCTTGAGCAGGAAGGCGAGCATGGTCAGCTTGACGCCGGCCTTTTCATTTTCCTTGTTCAGCGCCACGCGCAGCGCTTCCAGGTCGGTGATGTCGGCCTGCTCGAACTGGGTGACGTGCGGGATCATCGCCCAGTTGCGCGCCAGGTTGGCGCCGGAGATCTTCTTGATCCGCGACAGCGGCTTGATCTCGACCTCGCCGAACTTGGCGAAATCGACCTTGGGCCACGGCAGCAGGTTCAGGCCGTTGCCGCCGCCGGTCGACGCCGCGCCGCCAGCGGCGGCGGCCGGCACGCCGCCGGCCAGCGCGGCCTTGACGTAGCGCTGCACGTCGTCCTTGGTGATGCGCCCGCCGTGCTCGGTGCCGCTGACCTGGAACAGGTCCACGCCCAGTTCGCGGGCGAACACGCGCACCGCCGGACTGGCGTATGGCACTTTCTGCGGCAGCACGCTGTCGGCGTTGAACTCCACCGGCGGGCTGCTCGGGGTGCCGGCCGACGGCGCGGCCGCGCCCACCTTGGCCGGTGCCGAGCCCTGCACCTGCGCGATCTCGCGCTGCGCGAGCTTGTCCGGCGCGGCCGAGGCCGGCACCGGCTCCACCCCGCCGCCGGTCTCGGCGCTGGGCTGGATCGCGCCCGCGGCCGGCGCGTCGGCGCTGGAGCCGGCCACTTCGATCAGCGCCACGACCTTGCCCTCGGACAGGCTGTCGCCGACCTTGACCTTCAACTCCTTGACCACGCCGGCCACCGACGAAGGCACTTCCATCGTCGCCTTATCCGATTCCAGGGTGACCAGGCTCTGGTCCTTGGCCACGGTGTCGCCGACCGCGACCAGCACCTCGATCACCGGCACGTCGCTGTAGTCGCCGATATCGGGCACGCGCGCCTCGACGATGCCGCCGTCGCCCGCGGCCGCCGCCGGCTTGCTCGCCTGCTGCGCGGCCGGCGCCGGCTGGGCCGGTTCCTGCCTGGTCGGCGCTGGCGCGGCCTTGGCCTGAGCCGGCGCGGCGGCGCTGGCGCCGTCCTCGGCCACTTCGATCAAGGCCACCAGCTTGCCTTCGGACAGGCTGTCGCCGATCTTGACCTTCAACTCCTTGACCACGCCGGCGAACGGCGACGGCACTTCCATCGTCGCCTTGTCCGACTCCAGGGTGACCAGGCTCTGGTCTTTCTTCACCGTGTCGCCGACCGCCACCAGCACTTCGATTACCGGGACGTCGCTGTAGTCACCGATATCGGGGACAAGTGCTTCCTTGATTTCGGCCATGCGGGCAACTCCGGCAACTAATGAGGGGGAAACCCCTATTGTGGCGGCCCGCAGCCTTAGCGCCAACCTTTGCTTGGCAAAAAACCCACGGCGGACGCGCAACGGCGCCGAGAAGCGCCTGTATGCGGCGTGCGCGGCGGACTGTACGCCTGCGCATTGTCCCGGGGTCATCGCGGCCTCGGGCGGCGCACAGCCTTCACGGACGGGCGCCTAGCATGCGCCGCACCTTGATCGGAGTGTGGCCATGCGCGCATTCGTGCTGTTGATGTCGTTAGCGATGCCGCTGGTCGCCTGGTTTGCGCAGCGCGGCGCGTTCGGCCCGAGCAACGGCGCGATCTCCGACCGCTACCCGACGCTGATTGTCGCCGCCGGCTACGCCTTCGCGATCTGGGGGCCGATCTTCCTGCTCGACCTGGCCTTCGCTGCGTGGCAGCTGTCGCCGCGGCGCCGGCGCGACAGCGCGCTGAAGCGGGTGCGGCTGCCGGCGGCGCTGGGCTTCGGCCTCACCGCACTGTGGATGCCGGTGTTCTCGCAGCAGCATTTCCTGCTGGCGCTGGCGGTGATCTGGGCGGCGCTGGCGTGCCTGGCGCTGGCCGCGCTGCGCCTGTCGCGCGATCGGCGCGCCGAGCCGTGGCAGACGCTGTGGGCCTGGCTGCCGCTGTCGCTGCATGCCGGCTGGCTGTCGCTGGCCGCCTTCCTCGACACCGCGCAGGTGATCGTCGCCTACCGCTGGCTGTCCACCGAGCACATGCTGCCGTGGAGCCTGGTGCTGTTCGCGCTGGCCGCGGCGCTGCTGCTCGGCCTGAACCGGGCGATGCGCGGCAACCTGGCCTATGTCGCCGCGGCGCTGTGGGCGCTGGCCGCGGTCTACGTCAAGCAGGCCGGCAGCGACCTGGACGGTGCGCGCAGCGCCGCCTGGGTGGCGCTGGTGCTGGCCGCGGTGCTGCTGGTGCAGACGCTGTGGCTGCGGCTGCGCGCGCCGGGGCTGCGCGCGCACCGCTGATCAGCGCGGCACCGGCGCTGCCGACAGCGGCATGCGCCAGGCCTGCAGCGGCGCCCACGCCTGCTGCAAGCGCGGCAGCGAAAACGCGGCGTTGGCCGGACTGGTCGAGGGCAGCGCCAACACCGCCAGCGGCGCTTCGCGCGGCGCCAGCTGCGGCTGCACGAAGCGCGCGAACGCCTGCGCCGCCGCCGCGCCGTTGCAGGCGATCGCGCGCAACTGCGGCAATTGCGCGATGCGCGCGGGCAAGGGATTGGGCACTTCGCTGCCGCGCACGATCGCCGTGTCCAGGCTGCCGCGGCGACGGCACTGGCCGATCACGTCCCACAGGCCCACGCCGCAGGCCTGCATCGCCTGCAAGCGCGCGTCGTAGTCCAGTTGCGGATCGAAGCCGCACAGCGCGCCCAGCAACGGCCACAGGCGATTGCGCGGATGCGCGTAATAGCGGGCGTGCTGCAACGACATCGCACCGGGCATGGAGCCGAGAATCAGCACCCGGCAATCGTCGCGAATCTGCGCAGGCAAGCCCTGCAATACGTCCTGCATCGTCACATCGCGCGCATGTGGGTGAATGCCGCCAAGTATTAAAACCTCGTTATTTCAAGCCTTGGCGGCCCGTGCCTGAACAATGCCCGCCTTCGCGCGGCCAGGGTCGGCGTCGATTCATCTTCTCATCGATACGGTGTGCGCGCCCACTCCTGTGGCCCCACAAAAAAAAGATTGAGGAGATTCCCATGCGGTCCATTCAAATCCTGAGCCTGGCTGTCGTTTCCGCCCTTGCGTTCGCGCCCGCCGCGTTTGCGCAGGATGCCGACACCGCATCCGGCAAGCGCTTTGCCGTCGTCGGCAGCGCGACCCTGCTCGACCCCCATTCCAAGCCGGCCAACGGCCTCAACGTCGATGGCGGCCCGGCGCCGACCATCAGCGCCAGCTGGCTGATCAACGACAACTGGGCCGTCGAGCTGTGGGGCGCCGCCGACAAGTTCAACCATCGGGTCACGGCCAGCGGCGTGGGCAAGGTCGGTACCGTCGAGCAGCAGCCGCTGGCGCTGAGCGGCCAGTACCACTTCGGCCAGGCGGACAACGTGTTCCGTCCGTTCGTCGGCGTCGGCTACTACGAGTCCAACTTCAGCAACGAGAAGATCGACGGCCTGTCGGCCAGCGGCCAGCACGTCGGCCTGGACACCGCCAAGGGTGCGATCGGCACCGTCGGCGTGGACATGAACATCAATTCGACCTGGTTCGCCCGCGCCGATGCCCGCTACATGCATTCGCGTCCGGAAGTGCAGGTTGCCGGCAGCGGCACGGGCCAGGACCTGAAGCTGGATCCGTGGCTGGTCAGCTTTGGCGTCGGCGCGCGTTTCTAACCGATCCAATCGCCATGTTCGGATAAACGGGTCCTTCGGGGCCCGTTTTTCTTTATTTGATGCGTTTGCTTCGCCTTTTCGGCCCATCGGTTCGGCATCGCGGCACCTCCGATTCAGGGAGAATGGAAACATCGCCGTTCACAGTTTTCATGAAAATTGATCCCATGCCGACTGCCCCTTCCATCCCCGCCCGCCGGTTCATCCACACCTCTTACGATCCCGGCGAGCCGTCTTCGGCCAATGCCGCCGATCCGGGCCAGGAGTCGCCATCGGCCCCACCCGTCTTCGAGGGACTGTCGCGACAAAGCATCGCCAGGCGTCTTGCGGCCGGCACAGGCGATTCCGGACGTGGTCCGCGCGGCTCCTCTCCCGTGCCAAACGGCTTTACTCAGGAGCAGATCGAGCCATTCCGCGCGCTGGAAAGGCAATACGCCGCGCTGTTCCGGACATCCCATGTCGAAGAAGTCCAGTCCGCAGACGATGTCCCGGACGACCGGGAAAGGAGAATGGATGTGGACATGGACGAATGCGCTGTGATCAACACCACTCTCGATGGATTCGACTCCCTCGGTACGCTCGGGGTGGCGTCATGCATTGCCATTTGCGCGAAAGGAAAGAATCGTCGCGGCCATGACATTCTAGGCCTGTCGCATTACTCGGGAGTCGCGGATGCACACGAGGTTCTCTCCGAGATCAGGGAGGGGATGCAGCAAAAAGGCGCGCGCAATCCCGAGATGTTCCTGGTGGGCGGCCTGATCTCCAACCAAGAGGACCTGAGCAGCTTCGAGATGGAGAGAGATCTTCTGGCGCTGCACAATCCTTTCAACATCACCGGCGCCAAGCTTCACGTCAGCATCAGCGACAGCGACGGCGAAGCGAACGCCGTCGACGTCGTGATGACGAAGGACAAAATCTACTACCGCGCCGCTTGGTGAAGCCACGCCGGCCCGAAGGCAGGACTGCCGGCGCTCAGAACGCCGGCAATACCGCGCCCTGGTACTTGCGCTCGATGAAGGCCTTGACCTCGGGGCTGGTCAGCGCCTTGGCCAGCTTCTGCACGCGCGGGTCGTCCTTGTTGTCGGCGCGCGCGACCAGGAAGTTCACGTACGGCGAGTCCTTGCTCTCGATCGCCAGCGCGTCGCGGGTGGGATTGAGTCCGGCATCGAGCGCATAGTTGGTGTTGATCAGGGCCAGATCGACCTGGTCCAGCACCCGTGGCAGCATCGCCGAATCCAGTTCGCGGAATTTCAGCTGCTTCGGGTTGGCGACGATGTCGCGCTGGGTGGACAGCGCATTGACCGGATCCTTGAGCTTGATGACCCCGGCCTTGTCGAGCAGGATCAGCGCGCGGCTGTTGTTGCTGGGATCGTTGGGAATCACCACGTCGGCGCCCTGCGGCAGCTCGGCCAGCGCCGTGAAGCGGCGCGAATAGGCGCCGAACGGCTCGATGTGCACGCCGATCACGGTGACCAGGCCGCTCTTGCGATCGCGGTTGTAGGCGTCCAGGTACGGCTCGGTCTGGAAGTAGTTCACGTCGATCTGCTTCTGCACCACCTGGTCGTTGGGCTGCACGTAATCGTTGAACACGCGCACCTGCAGGGTCACGCCCTGCTTGGCCAGCAGCGGCTTGACCACCTCCAGGATCTCCGCGTGCGGCACCGCAGTGGCGGCGACGCTGAGCGTTGCGTTGTCGGCGCCGGGCGCGGAGGTCTTGCCGCAGGCGGCCAGGGCGAGCACGGCGGCGCCGAGCAGCAGACGAAGCGGGAGGTTGGTCATGGGCAGGAATCCGAAACGTGGGGAAGAAAAGCGGCCAGGCCGCCATGCAGGCAAGCTAGCAGACCCCGGCGCTGCATGCGGCGAAGGGCCAGGGATGGCTTTTCTGTAGGAGCGGCTTCAGCCGCGACCGCTTACCGAGAGATCCTGTCGCGGCTGAAGCCGCTCCTACACAGAGCAAGGCAAGGCACTGCGCGCTCAGCGCCGGCTGTAATGCGCGACCAGCCGGTCGCCGAGCATCTGCAGCCCCTGCACCAACAACAGCAGCACCACCACGGTGATCAGGGCCACGTCGGCGTGCGAGCGCTGGTAGCCGTCGCGATAGGCCAGGTCGCCGAGGCCGCCGGAGCCGATCGCGCCGCCCATTGCGGTGAAGCCGATCAGCGCGATGGTGGTCACCGTGGCGCCGGCGATCAGCCCCGGCCGCGCTTCGGGCAGCAGCACCCTCGTCACCAGTTGCCAGGTGGTCGCGCCCATCGCCAGGCTGGCCTCGACCACGCCGCGGTCCACTTCGCGCAGCGCGGTCTCCACCAACCGCGCGTAGAACGGCGCCGCACCCACCACCAGCGGCAGGATCGCGCCGCGCACGCCCAGCGAAGTCCCCATTGCCCACAGCGTCAGCGGAATCATCGCGATCATCAGGATGATGAAGGGCACCGAGCGCAGCACGTTGATCGCCAGCGCCAGCACGCCGTACAGCATTGGCCGCTGGTGGGTCTGACGCGGCCCGGTCAGGAACAGCAGCACGCCCAGCGGCAGGCCGATCAGCAGGGTCAGTGGCAGCGCGCCGCCGAGCATCAGCAGCGTGTCCAGCGTGGCGTTGCCGATCTCGGCCCATTTGCCGGCGTCGAGATTGCGGAAGAAGCCGCTGGCGGCGGTGGCGAACGGGATCATCGGCGCAGCTCCTCGACATGCACGCCGGCGGCGACGAACCCGGCCTGCGCCGCGTCCAGATCGCCGCCGACCAGGGCCACGGTCAGCTGGCCGTAGGGGGTGTCCTTGATCCGGTCGATGCGCCCGGACAGGATGTTGTAGTCCACCGCGGTCTCGCGCGCGATGCGCCCGAGCAGCGGGGCGTAGGTGTCGCCGCCGAGGAAGGTCAGGCGCAGGATGCGCCCGGCCACCGCGGCGAAGTCGCGATGCAGTTCGCCTTCCTCCACATGTTCGGCCTCGGACACGAAGCGGCGCGTGGTTGGATGGCGCGGGTGCAGGAACACCTCGGTGACCGGCCCGCTCTCGACCAGATGCCCGGCATCGAGCACCGCCACGCGGTCGCAGACGCGGCGGATCACGTCCATCTCGTGGGTGATCAGCACGATGGTCAGGCCCAGCTCGCGATTGATCTGCGCCAGCAGGCGCAGCACCGAGGCGGTGGTCTGCGGATCCAGCGCACTGGTGGCCTCGTCGCACAGCAGGATCTGCGGCCCGGTGGCCAGCGCGCGCGCGATGCCGACGCGCTGCTTCTGCCCACCCGACAGCTGCGCCGGATACTTGTTGGCGTGCTCGGCCAGGCCGACCCGGGCCAGCAGCTCGGCCACCCGCGCCTCGATCTGCGCGCGCTGGGTGCCGGCCAGTTCCAGCGGGAAGGCGACATTGCCGGCCACGCTACGCGAGGACAGCAGATTGAAGTGCTGGAAGATCATGCCGATGCGCCGGCGCAGCGTGCGCAGCCCGGCACGGTCCAGCGCGGTGACGTCCTCGCCGTCGATCAGCAAGCGCCCGCCGCTGGGTTCCTCGAGCCGGTTGATCAGGCGGATCAGCGTGGACTTGCCGGCGCCGGAATGGCCGATGATGCCGAACACCTCGCCGGCGCGGATCTCCAGGTCGAGCGGATGCAAGGCCACGACCGCTTGGCCGGCGACGGAGTAGGACTTGTGCAGGTGCTCGAACTGGATCAACGCGCGGGGACCGGCAGCGGAAGGGGGCGCAAAGCCTAGCAGGCCAGGCCTGCAGGCGTTATTCCATTCGATTCTAACGCGTGCGCCTGGAGCGCCGCCGGCACCCGCTAGGGATGCGCCAGCGGCGGCGGGCGCACCGTGGCGTGGACCCGCTCGCGGTGCAGCAGGTACAGCCCGCTGGCGACGATGATCGCTGCGCCCAGCCAGGTCCAGGCGTCGGGCAGCTTGCGCCACAGCAGCCAGTCCCACGGGATCACCCAGATCAGGCCGCTGTACTCCAACGGCGCGATCAGCGAGGCGTCGCCGCGGCGGAACGCCTGGGTCAAGGCCACCTGCGCCAGCGCGCCGGCCAGGCCGAGCGTGGCGATCCAGCCAGCATCGGCCAGGCGCAGCGGGAGCCAGGCCGGCCACGCCAGCGCACCGGCGCCCAGCGCCATGATCAGCAGGAACCAGACCACCAGCGACTGCGGCGTCTCGGTACGCGCCAGCAGGCTGACCAGCACCACCGCGAGCGCATAGGCGGTGGCCGCCAGCAGCACCATCACCCCCGGCAACGACACGAAGCCGCCCACGCCGGGGCGCAGCACCACCAGCACGCCGACCAGGCCGATGCCGATCGCGGCCCAGCGCCGCGGGCCGACCTGCTCGCCCAGCAGCGGCACCGACAACGCCGTCACCAGCAGCGGCGCGACGAAGTAGATCGTGTAGGCGGTGGACAGCGGCAGGCTGCGCAGCGCCCAGGCGAAGCAGCCGATCATCGCGATGCCGAGCACGCCGCGCAGCAGGTGCAGGCCCCAGCGCACCGGCAGGATCGACCGCGGGCCGGCGGTGGCCAGCACCCACAGCAGCACGAACGGCAGCGAGGCGCCGCCGCGCAGCGTGGCCACCTGCAGCGCCGGATAGTGCGCGGTCAGCAGCTTCATCGTCGCATCCATCAGCGCGAAGCAGGCGACCGCCGCGATCATCCAGGCAGCGGCCGCGGCGTTGGAACGGGAGCTGGGCATGCGCGGATTATCGCCGCGATCGGCGGCAGCGCGCAGCGGCGCGAACGCGCCGGCAGCGGCGCTGCGGCGAGATCGGTAGGATAGGCGGTCTTTTCCCGAGGAACTGCCATGCCTTCCTTCGATGTCGTCTCCGAAATCGACAAGCACGAACTGACCAATGCCATCGACCAGGCGAACCGCGAGCTGTCGACCCGCTTCGACTTCAAGGGCGTGGAGGCCAGCTTCGAACTCGACGACCAGGTCATCAACCAGGCCGCGCCGAGCGACTTCCAGGTCAAGCAGATGACCGACATCCTGCGCGCGCGGCTGATCGCGCGCGGCATCGACGTGCGCTGTCTGGAATTCGGCGACGTGGAGACCAACCTGGCCGGCGCGCGGCAGAAGGTCACGGTCAAGCAGGGCATCGAGCAGAAGCTGGCCAAGAAGATCGTCGCCGCGATCAAGGACGCCAAGCTCAAGGTGGAAGCGCAGATCAACGGCGACAAGCTGCGCATCAGCGGCAAGAAGCGCGACGACCTGCAGGACGTGATGGCGCTGCTGAAGAAGAGCGATTTCGAGCTGCCGCTGCAGTTCGAGAATTTCCGCGACTGAGCCGCGCGCGGCGGCACGCCCGCCGTCCGCTTCGCCCGATCGCCGCCCGCCCTCGCCCGCTGGAATCGCCTTGAACCACCTCGACCCCAACTCAGATCCGATCGCCGCAACCCGCCTATGGCTGGAGCGCGCGGTGATCGGCCTGAACCTGTGCCCGTTCGCCAAGGCGGTGCACGTCAAGCAGCAGATCCGCTACGTGCTCAGCGACGCGACCACGCCGGAGGCGTTGCTGGAGGAGTTGAGCGAGGAACTGCTGTTGCTGCGCGACACGCCGGCCGCGCAGATCGACACCACGCTGATCGTGCATCCGCAGGTGCTGGGCGATTTCCTGGACTACAACGATTTTCTCGACAACGCCGACGCCGCGGTGGACGCGCTGAACCTGCACGGCATCCTGCAGGTGGCCAGCTTCCATCCGCACTACCAGTTCGCCGGCACCGCGCGGGACGACATCGGCAACTACACCAACCGCGCGCCCTTCCCCACCTTGCACCTGCTGCGCGAGGACAGCGTCGAACGCGCCGTGGCCGCATTCCCGGACGCGGACGTGATCGTGGAGCGCAATCTGCAGACGTTGGAACAGCTGGGGCTGGACGGGTGGAAAAAGCTGTTCGCGTAACGCGCAAAGCGCATCCGGATCGTGTCTCCCTGCAAGACCCTGTAGGAGCGGCTTCAGCCGCGACAGACGTTATGGGTAACGCTCGTCGCGGCTGAAGCCGCTCCTACAAACGCTGCCGCGCTTTACAAAAATCCGGGCAGACAGCACCAAGCAGCACCCCGGCTTTTCCGAGTCCCCAGTCCCCAGTCCCGATACACCCTCACCCAAACACCCGCCCCAGATCCGCCGCTTCCAGCACGCGCCACTGCCCGGCCGGCAAGCTCGCGTCCAGCGCGAAGCCGCCGATACGGCTGCGGTGCAAGGTCACCACGTGGTTGCCGACCGCGGCGAACATGCGCCGCGCCTGGTGGTAGCGGCCTTCGTACAGGGTGATGCGCGCCTGGCGCGGGCCCAGCACCTCCAGCTGCACCGGCAGCAGCGGCGTGGTCTCGCCGTCCAGCAGCAGCGTGCCGCTGGCGAACTGCGCCGCCTCGTCGCCGCGCAGGTCCTCGGCCAGGGTCGCTTCGTAGACCTTGGCCAGCTGCGCTTTCGGCGAAACGATGCGATGCAGCAGCGCGCCGTCATCGGTCATCAGCAACAGCCCGCTGGTATCGCGGTCCAGCCGCCCGACCGTGGACAGCAACGGCGAGCGCAGGCGGAAGCGCGGCGGCAGCAGGTCGTAGACGATGCGCCCCGGGTCCTTGGTCGAGCAGGTGTAGCCGACCGGCTTGTGCAGCGCCAGGATCAGCCCCGGCGGCGGATCCAGCGCCTGGCCATCGACCCGGATCGCGGCATGTTCGATCTGGTCGTCGGCGTACAGCACCTCGCCGTCGGCGTCGGTGATGCGGCCTTCGCGGAACATCAGGGTGACCTGCTTGCGGCTGCCGTAGCCCAGATTGGCCAGATGCTTGACCAGTTTCACCGGCGCACCGTGGCGCGGGCGCGGACCGCCAGGATCAGCTTGAAGCCGTCGCGGCTGGCGACCACCTTGGTGTCACCGAAGCTGGCGTCGAGCACCGCCTCGTACGGCAGGTGCCGGTTGGCGACCAGGTACAGCCTGCCGCCGGGCTTGAGCGCCTGCGCGGCCACGGCGATGAAGCGGCGACCGATGTCCGGGCGCTCCATCCGCCCCGGCGCGTGGAACGGCGGATTGCTAACGATGAAGTCGTACTGCGCCGGCAGCCCCGCGGTCACGTCGTGCCAGTGGTAGCCGATCTCCACCGCGGCCTGCGCCTGCGCTAGGTTCGACCGCGCCAGCGCCAGCGCGCGCGCGTCGGCCTCGAACAGGTCCAGTGCGGCGATGGTCGGGCAACGCGCCAGCAATTCCGCCGACAGATAACCGTAGCCGGCGCCGAGATCGGCGCCGCGGCCGGCCAGGTCGGCCGGCAGATGCTCGGCCAGCAGCGCCGAGGCCGGATCGATGCGGTCCCAGGCGAAGACCCCGGGACGGCTGCGGAAGCGTCCGTCCAGGATCGGCCGCGGCGCGTCGAGCCTGGCCCAGCGCTGCTGCAGCGCGGCGTCGTGGCCGCCGTGCAGCGGCGCGGTCCAGTACACGCGGCAGTGGTGCTTGGTCAGCTTGCCGCCCAGGCCGGCCAGTTGCTGCAGGTCGTCCTCGCCGGAACGCGCGCCTTCGTTGTTGGACTGGCAGGCGACCACGATGCCGCCCGGCGCGGCCAGCGCCAGCGCGCGCGCCAGCAGCGCCCGCGCCTCGTCGCGCTGGCGCGGCGGCAGCACCAGCACCAGCGCATAGCCGCCGGCGTCGTCGTGGTCGTCGGCATCCTCGGCGCGGACCTGCCAGCCGCCCTGCTGCAGGGCGGTGGCGAACGGGCGGTAGCCCTGCTCGCAGACCAGTTGCGCCGGCTGCGCGTGCTGGCGCAGCGCCCAGCCGTCGCGCGCGCGCAGGAACAGCACCTTGCCGGCCGGCCAGCGCAGCGCGCCCTGGGCGAACGGCAGGAACAGGGTATCGAGGGGAGCGTCTTGCAGAGCCGGCATCGGGATCGGAATCGGTCAGGGAGCGCGCATTCTAGCGGCAGCCCGGCGCCGGCCCGGTTTTGCGCCCAGTGAACGCATCATTGATGCAATGGCAACATCGCCGCGCCTAGGCTGCAGGTCACCCCGGACGGATTGGAGAGGCATATGCGTGCAGTGTTCATCGGTGGCGTCGTCGACAACAGCGAAGTGGATCTGGAAGGCAGCCAACCGCCGCTGCACTATCCGGAAAACACCGGCACCGGACGCCCGCGCTACCGACTGCACCAGCGCGGCGAACGCGACGACGGCAGCGTGGTGTATGCGGTCTATGCTGCGCCCGAACTCGGCGACACCGAGGTGGAACGCGTGGTCAGCGAGCGCGGCTACGCACGCCGCTTCGGCGTGGAGCCGGCGCCGGTGGAGCATTAGGCCTTTGGATTGATTGCCCGGGATCTACCCGGGCGAAGCAGGCATTCGATTCGGATGCAATCAGATGCGTATGTACTCACTGTAGGAGCGGCTTCAGCCGCGACCGGGCGTTACTACTGGTAACGCCCGGTCGCGGCTGAAGCCGCTCCTACAAAGGCCATGGCGATAGCAATGCCGCGCGCTGTTGGGCTTAGGCAATCGGTCTTCCCGACCGATCATCGCCCGGCCGCACGACGAGGCCGGGCACAGCGAACCAACCCCGACTATGGTCCGGCCTTCGGCGTCACCCGCCAGATCACGTTGCCGACATCGTCGGCCACCAGCAGGGCGCCGGGCTTGTCCACCGCCACGCCGACCGGGCGGCCCTGGGCCTTGCCTTCGGCGTCGAGGAAGCCGGTCAACACGTCCTGCGCCTTGCCGCTGGGCTTGCCGTTGGCGAAGGGCACATAGATCACTTTGTAGCCGGACGGCGGATCGCGGTTCCAGGAACCGTGCTGGCCGATGAAGGCACCGCCCCGATACGCCTGCGGCAACAGCGCGCCTTCGTAGAAGGTCAGGCCAAGCGAGGCGGTATGCGGGCCGAGCGCATAGTCCGGCTTGATCGCGCTGGCCACCATCTCCGCGTTCTGCGGCTGCACGCGTTCGTCCACGTGCTGGCCGTAGTAGCTGTACGGCCAGCCGTAGAAGCCGCCTTCGCGCACCGAGGTCAGGTAGTCGGGCACCAGATCGCTGCCGATCTCGTCGCGCTCGTTGACCACCACCCACAGCGTGTCCGCACCCGGTTGCCAGGCCAGGCCAACGGGGTTGCGCAGGCCGCTGGCGAACACCCGGGTGGCGCCGCTGTGCGCGTCCACTTCCAGGATCGCGGCGCGGTTGAGTTCGGCGTCCATCCCGTTTTCGGCGACGTTGCTGTTGGAGCCGACGCCGACGTAGAGCTTGTTGCCGTCGCGGCTGGCCAGCAGGCTCTTGGTCCAGTGATGGTTGATGCCGCCGGGCAGGTTGGCGACGAAGCGCGGCGCGGCGCTGATCTGGGTGTCGCCCTCCTTGTACGGGAAGCTGACCAGCGCGTCGGCATTGGCGACGTACAGGCGGTCGCCGACCAAGGCGATGCCGAACGGCGAATACAGGCCCTTGAGGAACTGCGTGCGCACCTCCGCCACGCCGTCGCCATCGGCGTCGCGCAGCAAGGTGATGCGGTTGGCGCTGGGCACGGTCGAGCCGGCCTTGGCCATCATCGCGCCCTGGATCTTGTCGCGCAGGCCGCTGCCTTCCTTTTCCGGCGCCGGCGGCGCCGCGGTCTCGGCCACCAACACGTCGCCGTTGGGCAGCACGTACATCCAGCGCGGATGGTCCAGGTCGCGGGCGAAGGCCTGCACCGCCAGGCCTTCGGCCGGCACCGGCGCGGCGCCTTCGGCCCAGCGCTTGACCTCGGCGACCTTCACCGTGGGGATCATGCGCTTGACCGGGTCGGGCAGCACCGGGTCGGGCCCCATCCCGTCCTCGATGGAATGCTTGGCGGTGTCGCCACAGGCACTCAATGCGGCAGCGGACAGGAAACAAAAGGCCCAACGGGCTGCGGACGTAGGAAGTCGCATCATCGCTGCTCAACTCTCCATGGTGACGACAGAACCACCGATGATGCACAGCGCGCGCTCGGTAAACGTGAAATAGATGTCACAAATACCGTTATGCGTCGCCGTGCCTGCCTAATGAGGTCGGCGTCAATGGCGCGACCTCGCCGATGCGATCCAGCCAGACGTCGTGCTGTTGCTCGGGATGCAGCAGATCGTCCAGCCGCACCACCGCTTGGCGGCCCTCGCGTTCCTACGGGTCGCGGAAGGTCTGCAAGCTGGGCCGCACCGAGACCGTGCCACTGACCTGGCGGCCATCGTCCAGGCGCAGCAGCGCCTGCGCCTGGTCCGGCCATGTCGGCCGCCATGCCTGCAATGCGGCGATGGCGCAGGGATCGGGATGCACCGCATCGGCGGGCTTGCGTATGCGCCGCTCCTGCGAAGGACCCTGCGCAACGGAGCGGCAATGCGCTGAACGCCGGAAAGCGCGGCTACTGCTGGCGCGCGAAACGCACCGCGGACACCAGCTGGGCCACGCTGTACGGCTTGGCCAGGTGCTCCTGGAAGCCGGACTGCAGCGCGCGGCGGCGATCGTCGGCACGCGCCAGCGCGGTCACCGCCACCGCCGGCAACTCGGCCGCCTGCAGCCCCATATTGTCGCGGATGGTGCGGATCAGGCCATAACCGTCCATGCCCGGCATGCCGATGTCGGTGACCATCACATCGATGCGGGTGTGGCCGCCATCGTCGAGCAGCGCCAAGGCCTCGCTGGCGGAACCGGCGGTGACCACCTCCGCGCCCTGCTCCTCGAGCAGCCGCCGCAGGTATTCGAGCATGTCCGGCTGGTCTTCCACCGCCAGCAGGCGCATGCCCTTCAGCGCATACGCTTCCACCACCTGCTCGGCCACCGCGAACGTACGCACCTCGCGCATCGGCCGCTTGCCCGCCTTGTCGCGGTGCAGCGGCAGACGCACGGTGAACACCGCGCCGCAGCCGCGGCCTTCGCTGGCCGCACTGACCTGGCCGCCATGCATTTCCACCAGTTGCTGCACGATCGCCAGGCCCAGGCCGAGGCCGCCGTGCAGGCGGGTGGTGGTGCCGTCGGCCTGGCGGAAGCGGCCGAACAGATGCGGCAGGAACTCCGGCGGAATGCCGTCGCCGGAATCGCGTACCGCCACCGTGGCGTGTTCGCCATCGGCATCGACGTCGATCGCCAGCTCGATGCGGCCATGCGCCGGGGTGAACTTGATCGCATTGGACAACAGGTTCCAGAACACTTGCTGCAGGCGCGTGGCGTCGCCCAGCACCACGCACGGATGTGACGGCTCGCGCAGGCTCAGCGCCTGGTCCTTGCCCTCGGCCACCGGCTCCTGCGCGCGCAGCGCTTCGCGCACCTGCTCGGTCAGGTCCAGCGCCTCCACTTCCAGCTGGATCTTGCCCAGCAGCATGCTGCTCAGGTCGAGCATGTCCGAGATCAGCCGCTGCTGCGCGCGCGCGCTGCTGGCGATCACCGACAACCCCTTGCTGCTCGGGTCGCCAGGCGGCAGCCGCTGCAGCAGCAGGTCGCTCCAGCCCAGGATGGTGGTCAGCGGCGTGCGCAGTTCGTGCGACAGCGTGGCCAGGAATTCGTCCTTCAGCCGTGCCATGCTCTCGGCCGCGTTGCGCGCGCTGCGCTCCGATTCCAGCAGTTGCTCGCGGGCCAGTTCGATGTCGCGGCGTTCGGTGACATCGGGGCTGCTGCCGGCCAGGCCGATGAATTCGCCCTCGGCCGAATAGCGCGGCACCGCGGTCATCTCGATCCAGCGCCATTCGCCGTCGTGGCGACGCGCGCGCACCAGCGCGCGCAGGTTGCGCTGCTCGTCCAGCGCGCTGCGCAGTTCGAACGCGAACACGCCGGCATCCTCCGGGTGCAGCACGTCGCCCCAGCCCGGCCACGCGTCGTCGGCCTGCAGGTCGATGCCGAAGAATTCGGCGTAGGCGGTATTGGTGAAACGCAGCTGGCCGCTGGCATCCAGCACCCACACCGGCATCGGCAGGCCCTCGGCGAGCGCGCTGAAACGCGCCTCGCTCTCGGCCAGGTCGCGCTCCACACGCTTGCGCTCGGTGATGTCGAGGAATTGCACGGCGACCAGATGCCGTTCCGGCGCGCCGATGCGGAACGCCTCTACCGCCCACCAGCGGCCGAACCCGGCGGCGAAGTTCTCGAGCTTTGCCGAGCGCCCGCTCAGCGCCACCTCGCCGTACATGCGGAACCAATGCTCCTCGTTGGTCGGCGACAGTTCGCGGATGCGCTTGCCGATCACGTCGCGCAGGCCGGTCTCGCGCTCGAACGCCTGGTTGACCTCCAGGAACACGTAATCGACGGCGCGTTGGTCCGCGTCAAACAGCACCTGCACCACGCAGAAACCGGAGTCGATCTTGTCGAAGATCTCGCGGTAGTCCAGGTCCGACGCCTGCGTGCGCGACGTGGAGGAAGATTCGGTGCTGACATGCATGACGGAGTTTGCTCTGGAAACGGCCTGCGGCGGCGGAGGCGACAGCGCGCTCCGCGCCAACGGCGTGATGACGGATGCACAGGACCGGCAATGGCACGACGGACCCCGCATCTTGTGAAGCCGCTCCGCTGCCGTCAAGCCGGCCCGGCCGCCCGGCGGCGGCAGGTCACCACAAGAAGACGACGACCAGCACGATCCCCACCAATGCCAGCGCAATCCCCGCGAGGACGCCGCATTGGGTCAGCTGCGCGCTGCGCAGCGCCTGGTCTTCCAGCCAGCGCTCGGCCTCCTGCCGCCATGACGGCGGCGGCGACTGCTCCAGCATCTGCTGGACCCGCGCCACCCCCAGCGCGCGGCATTGCTGCCGGCAGTGCTCTGGCGCAGCGGCGTCTTCTGGCGCGATTGCGCAGGACATTGCGGTCTGCTCCCGGCCTAGCCCAGCGTGAAACGGGGATTGTCGCTGGCCAGTTCCTGCTCCACCGCCATCCGCGCAAGCCGCGTGTAGTTGGCGCGTTGGCCGGCGCCGCGGCCAACGATCAGGCCCAGATACTCAAGACCGCTCCAGACCCGCGCCTTCCACTCGACCCCGCTCTCGGCCAGCACCAGGGTCAACGAATAGCGGAAACCCTGCCCCTGCGGATTGCGGTAGGCATAGATCGGCGGGAACTGCACCGCCACGTCCTGCTGCTCGCCGAGCGAGGCCAGGTAACGGCGCAGTTCCTGGCGCACGTCCTCGCCCGGGTTCAGCCGCAGATGACGCGCCGCCGCGTCCAGGTCCGCCTGCTGATCGACGAAGCTGGCCGCGCCGCTCGCCGGGCTATGCCCATGCCGCTTGGCCCAGTCGATGAACTGCAGGCGCACGTCCGAAGCGGCGTGGGCCTGGTGGAACAGCGGCATCTTCATGCGATCCCCGTATCACGCTGGTTGCCACCATGGTCGCGCCGGCACCGTGAAGCACGCGGCGACGCGGCGTGAACCGCGTGTCACCTGGCCGCGCCAATGAACCGGCGAAGAACGCGCGCCGCACGTGGCGGCGCCGCGATTGCGGCCGCGCCCGCGCAGGCACACACTGGCCGGGCCGTTTCCTTGGAGATCCGTCATGAAGATCCGATATGCCTGGACGGCGCTGGCCCTGGCCTGCCTGCTGGCGGGTGGCGCCTCTGCCGCGACCCGCAACGTCACCGATCCGCAGGCCGTGCGCAGCACCGAGGGCGACAGCCTGGTGCAAGTGCGCTGGACCGACCCCGCCGCCTTCAGCGAACTGCGCTACAGCCGCAATCGCTGGGAAGCGCAGCGCGGCGACTGGGTGAAGCAACTGGCCGATTACCTGCAGCAGCGCGCCGGCAAGCAGCTGGCGCCCGGCCACCGGCTGCAGGTGGAGTTGACCGACATCAAGCGCGCCGGCGACTACGAGCCCTGGCACGGCCCGCAATGGAACGACGTGCGGGTCATGCGCGATATCTACCCGCCGCGCATCAGCTTGAACTTCACCCTGTACGGCGCCGACGGACAGGTGCTGGAGCAGGGCGAGCGCAAGCTGCTCGACAGCAGCTACCTGATGAACAGCGCGATCGGCCTGAGCAACGATCCGCTGCGCTACGAGAAGCGGATGCTCGACGATTGGCTGCGCCGCCAGTTCCGCGAGCAGGCGGCGGTGGCCGAACGCTGAGCGGGTGGTGTGATGCGGGCAGGGCTGGGAATCGGGAACGGCATGCGCCGCGGACCCTCCTGCGCGTGCGACCCGGCATTTCAGCCAACCCCGGCTTTTGTAGGAGCGGCTTCAGCCGCGACCAGGCGCGACCGGCAACGCCCGGTGCGGCCAGCGCATCGCTGGCGGCGATCGACGCGCGAGACCACGCATTCCCGGCCTGACGGTCGCAGCCGCTGGCCCGAGGCCACACGCCGACGCCCCTGCAAACGCCTGCGACGCTCAGCCGCCCAGGTACTGCCGTGGCGCGCGCTTGAGTCCGCACAGCAGGCGATAGGCGCTGGAGCCGCAGCGTGCGGCCAGGGTGTCGATACGCGGCTGCGCGCCCCATAGCTGCACCTCGCTGCCGAGCCCGGCCTGCGGGTGCTCGGTCAGGTCCACGGTCAGCATGTCCATCGACACCCGCCCGATCAGCGCGCCGGGCGCGCCGTCGATCAGCACCGGGGTGCCGTTCGGCGCGAACTGCGGATAGCCGTCGGCGTAGCCGATCGCGACCACGCCGACCCGGGTCGGGCGCGGCGCGACGAAGCGCGCGCCATAGCCGACCGGCTCGCCGACGGCCAGCTCGCGCACCGCGATCACCTTGGACTGCAGGGTCATCACCGGGCGCAGTTCGCCCGGCAGCTCGGCGCCGGCGGCGAACGGGTCGGCGCCGTACAGCATCAGCCCGGGGCGGCCCCAGTCGCTATGCAGTTGCGGCCAGCCCAGCAGCCCCGGCGAATTGCACAGGCTGGTCTCCCCGGCCAGGCCGGCGGTGGCCTGGCGGAACACCTCGGCCTGCTCCAGGGTGCGCGCGCTGTCCAGTTCGTCGGCGCGCGCGAAATGGCTCATCAGCACCAGCCGTTCGACCTGCGGCAACGCGCTCAGCCGCGCATGCGCGGCACGGAATTCGTGCGGCGCCAGGCCCAGCCGGTGCATGCCGCTGTCCAGCTTCAGCCACAGGCACAGCGGCTGCGGCGCGGCATAGGCGGCGATCGCCTCCACCTGCCATGGCGAGGCCACCGCACACCATAGCCGGTGCTCGGCGATCAGCGGCAGTTCGTCGGCGTCGAAGACCCCTTCCAGCAGCAGGATCGGCGCGGCGATGCCGGCATGGCGCAGTTCCAGCGCCTCCTCGATGCAGGCCACCGCGAAGCCGTCGGCCTCTGCCTCCAGCGCGCGCGCGCAGGCTACCGCGCCGTGCCCGTAGGCATCGGCCTTGACCACCGCCAGCGTCTTGCCGCCGCCCAGTCGCCGGGCCAGGCGGTAGTTGTGGCGCAGCGCCTGCAGATCGATCAACGCACGGGCTGGGCGCACGCACTTGCCTCGGCGACGGGCGCCGAGGCGCCGCGCGAATAACGGAAGATGTCCAGGCCCTCGCCGCTGATCTGCGGCTGGCGCACGGCGATCAGGTCGGCCAGGTAGCGACCGGAGCCGCAGGCCATGGTCCAGCCGAGGGTGCCGTGGCCGGTGTTGAGGAACAGGTTGCGGTAACCGGTGGCGCCGACCACCGGGGTGCCGTCGGGCGTGGCCGGGCGCAGCCCGGTCCAGAATTCGGCGCGGGCCAGGTCGCCGCCGCGCGGGTACAGGTCGTTCACTACGTTTTCCAGGGTGGCGCGGCGCCGTGCCGGCAGCGACAGGTCGAAGCCGGCCAGTTCGGCCATGCCGCCGACGCGGATGCGCTGGTCGAAGCGGGTGATCGCCACTTTGTAGGTTTCGTCGAGGATCGTGGACATCGGGGCCAGCGCCGCGTCGCGGATCGGCAACGTCAGCGAATAGCCCTTCAACGGATACACCGGCAGGCGGATGCCCAGCGGCGCGAGCAGCTGCGCAGAATAACTGCCCAGCGCGACCACGTAGCGGTCGGCGCGTTCCAGGCGGCCGCCGATGCGCACGCCGTCGAGGCGGTCGCCATCGGCGTGCAGGCCGTCGATCGTCTCGCCGTAGCGGAACTGCACGCCGGCCGCGGCGGCCAGCGCGGCCAGGCGCTGGGTGAACAGGCGGCAATCGCCGGTCTGGTCGTTGGGCAGGCGCAACGCGCCGACCAGGGTGGCCGGGGCGCTGGCCAGCGCCGGTTCGATGCGGGCGATGCCGGCGCGGTCCAGCAGTTCGTAGGGCACGCCGTACTCGCGCAGCACCTCGATGTCCTTGGCCGCGCCGTCCAGCTGCGCCTGGGTGCGGAACAGCTGGGCGGTGCCGAGCTGGCGGCCTTCGTAAGCGATGCCGGTGTCGGCGCGCAGCTGGTCCAGGCAGTCGCGGCTGTATTCGGACAG
The DNA here is from genome assembly GCF_017301775.1 of Xanthomonas translucens pv. undulosa. Taxonomy (NCBI): domain Bacteria; kingdom Pseudomonadati; phylum Pseudomonadota; class Gammaproteobacteria; order Lysobacterales; family Lysobacteraceae; genus Xanthomonas; species Xanthomonas translucens. The sequence continues at coordinate 2,981,475 of NZ_CP063993.1, read as the reverse complement.
CCGCACCATGCGCGCCTTGTTGATCGCATAGCGCTCGGCGGTGCAGTTGCGCAGCATCTGCGCCAGCCACAGGTACTGGTGGATGTCGCCAGTGGGGGTGATGGCCAGCGGTGCATGGCGCTGGAACAGCCATTTCAGCGCCTTCAGCGGCACCCCCGGCGCGGCCCACGGCGAGGCGTAGCCGGGCGACACCTGGCCGGCATTGGCATAGCTGGTCTCCAGCGCGGCCGCGGGCTGGCGATCAACCACCGTCACCTCGCAGCCGCTGCGCGCCAGATACCACGCCGTGGCCGTGCCGATCACACCACTGCCGAGAACCAGAACCCGCATGCACTCACCTCTGTCGGATCAAATCCCTGGCTGGATGGCGCCACGGATGGGTTTAGGCGCAGTATATGAAGCACAACTCAGGATTTTCTCCTGATTTTCGAACATCGGACAGGTCAATGCCCTGCCCCAACCCACCGAGACCTGCGCCATGGCCGCCCGCGCCCGCGAACTGGACAAGATCGACCGCAAGATCCTGCGCATTCTGCAGCAGGAAGGGCGTATTTCCTTCACCGAACTGGGCGAGCGGGTCGGCCTGTCGACCACCCCGTGCACCGAGCGGGTGCGCCGGCTGGAACGCGATGGCGCCATCACCGGCTACTACGCGCGGCTGGACCCGCATTACCTCAAGGCCAGCCTGCTGGTGTTCGTGGAGATCAGCCTGGCCTACAAGTCCGGCGACATCTTCGAGGAATTCCGCCGCGCCGCGCTGAAGCTGCCCAATGTGCTGGAGTGCCACCTGGTCTCCGGCGACTTCGACTACCTGCTCAAGGCGCGGATCAGCGAGATGGCCTCGTACCGCAAGCTGCTCGGCAGCACCCTGCTGACCCTGCCGCATGTGCGCGCGTCCAAGAGCTACATCGTGATGGAGGAAGTGAAGGAGACGCTGAGCCTGCCGATCGCCGACTGAGCGCAAGCCCCTCTCCCGCCGGCGACCGAAGGAAGTCCCGTGGGAGAGAGGGGTTGGGGTGAGGATCCGGCGCGAAAGCGTCTCGCGGAGTTTGGGTGCACGAGGCTGCACCCGGACCCTCATCCGGCCCGTCGGGCCACCTCCTCCCCACGGGAAAATAACTGTAGAGGGCACAAGGGAGTGGGCGCAATGCGCAGTGCCCTGCCGCATCGGCCTGCGCGACGGACACGCTTACGCGAGCAGCTTTTCCAGCTCGTCGCGCGGGGTGTGCGCGTGATTCTTGGCAAGCTCCGACACCACCCGCTTCTGGACTTCCTTGTGCAGCAGCGGCCGCAACTGGCCCAGGGTCTGCGGGTCGGCGACCAGCACCAGGTGTTCGAAGTCGCTGCGCAAGGCGCTCTGGTACAGGCGCTCGGCCAGCTGGCGGACGAAACCGGCCTCGTCCATGGTCATCGGCCGGTCGCCATCCTCGACGCCTTCGATCGGCGTGGGCGTCAGCACTTCGGTCTGCTCCAGCAACGAGGTCTGCCCGGCCCGATTGGTGCGGAACAGGCGGGCGCTGATGCGATCGGCGACGACGACCAGGGTGTTGTCGGGAAGCTTGCTCATCGGTTCTCCTAGCGAAGGAACGGCACAGGCGACGGGAGCGCCTGGGTCGGGCCAGTCTAGGAAGCGGTTCGTGAGGATCGCGACCACGGAGCGTTGGCCCGTTTTCACGCAACGGCCATGCACTCCAACGATCGGCGCCTACTCGTCGATGCGCTGGCCGTCGCCGCTGGGCACGGTGCTGTAGTAGCGGCCGCTGCGCGTGTCGAGCACGCGGTTGGGGCCGACCTGCAGCGCACCGGGAATGACGCGGCCGCCACGGTCGTACAGTTTGACCGGACGGCGGTCGGCGGCGGCATTGGCGCCGTTGGCGGGTGCCGGCTTGGTCTTGGCCGGCTTGTGCGCGGGCGACTGCGGCCGGTCGTCCAGGCTGGACGACACGGGCGCGACCCTGGTGGCCGGCGCCGACTTCAGCGTAGTCGCTTGCCGGCTGGCGGTCGGCGACGACGGGGCCGGATTGAGGCTCTGCGCGCTCGCCAGCGCAGGCAGCAGCAGCGCGATGGCGAGCGCGCGGATCAGGGAAGGATGCACAACCGCTCCATTGCACCAACGTCGATGCACCAACGCTAGCGCAACCGGGGCGACACGTCGATACGGCAGCGGATACGGCTTGATCGCCGCGGCGACGCCCTCATCTTGTGCGCATCCCTCCGCGCCGCAGGCCCCGCCATGAGCCGATTCGACCTCACGCCTCCCACCTCTGCCGAACGCGAGCGCCTGATCGCCGGGCTCGACGACGAGGAGCGCCGGGTGCTGCTGCAGCACGGCACCGAAGCGCCGTTCTGCGGTGTGTTCCTGGACAACAAATTGGAAGGCATCTACAGCTGCCGGCTGTGCGGACTGCCGCTGTTCCGTTCCAGCGCCAAGTTCGATTCGGGCACCGGCTGGCCCAGTTTCTTCGCTCCCTACCATCCGGACCACGTGCGCGAGATCCGCGACAGCAGCCACGGCATGATCCGCACCGAGATCGTCTGCGCGCGCTGTGACAGCCATCTCGGCCACGTGTTCCCGGATGGCCCGCCGCCCAGCGGCGAGCGGCATTGCCTGAACTCGGTGTCGCTGCAATTCACCGAGCAGGGCCAGGCGCTGCCCAATCCGTTGCGCCGCGGCGGCGGCGACAGCGAACCGGCCTGAGCGCCGCGACGCCGCAGCGGCGAGCGGCGCCGTGCTGCAGGCCGCTGCGACGCGGCGCTGCCCATCGTCCTTGAGAACAACGCGGACCCACTGCGGCATGCAATCGTGAGAATAACGCCGACCCGCTGCGGCATGCGATCTTGAGCACAACGCACACACGCTGCGGCACGCGCCAGCGAAGAAACTGTCGCTGCGCGTCAGCAATGCCTGCGCTGCGGCAGTTCGCTGCGCCTGAGTGCGCGTCAGCGCTAGAGCGAAACGGCTACCGCAACGCACGCCAGCGTACGTTGCCGCCGCGCCGGCGGCGCTTTCACGCGCATCGTCACACCCATCTTCACGCGCGCCTTCACGCCGCCGCCGCGGCAGCGCCGACTTCAGAAAGCCGCCGCCGGGCCGAAATGGAAGTATCCCCGTTCACCGCTCGCAGGCTGCTTCCGCCATGCTCATCATTGTCGGCTTCCTCATCGTCATCATCAGTGTCGTCGGCGGCTATGTGCTGTCGCACGGCAAGCTTGGCGCACTGTGGCAGCCCTACGAACTGGTGATCATCGGCGGCGCAGCGCTGGGCGCGTTCCTGGTCAGCACCCCCGCCAAGATCGTCAAGGCGACCTTCATCGACATTGCCGGCGTGTTCAAAGGACCGCGGTACAAGTCCGACGACTACCGGGCCACGTTGTCCCTGATCTACGAGCTGTTGAACAAGGCGCGGCGCGACGGCTTCATGGCCCTGGAAGACCATGTCGAAAAACCGGCCGACAGCGCGATCTTCGGCAACTATCCGAAGGTGCTGAGCGACCACCACCTGCTCGACTTCATCACCGATTGCCTGCGCCTGATGATCGGCAGCAACATCGAGCCGCACGAGCTGGAGCCGCTGCTGGAACTGGAGCTGGAAAAGCATCACCACGAAGCGATGGCGCCGGCGCATGCGCTGAGCAAGGTCTCCGATGGCCTGCCCGGTTTCGGCATCGTCGCCGCGGTGCTCGGCATCGTCATCACCATGGGTTCGATCGGCGGCCCGATCGAGGAGATCGGCAAACACGTCGGCGCCGCGCTGGTCGGCACCTTCCTCGGCATCCTGCTGGCCTATGGGTTCGTCGCGCCGCTGTCGGCGGCGATGGAAGCGCGCGCCGAGCAGGACAGCCGCATCTTCGAATCAGTGAAGACCGCGCTGCTGGCCTGCCTGCGCGGCTACAACCCGAAGATTGCGCTGGAGTTCGCGCGCAAGACCCTGCCGAGCAACGTGCGGCCGAGCTTCTCGGACTTCGAGACGCACCTGAAGACGATCAAGTAGCGCCGCCGCCATGCCGGAGACCAAAGCCACCGTCGTCATCCGCCGGGTCAAGAAGGTCCAGGGCGGCGGCCATCATGGCGGCGCCTGGAAGGTGGCCTTCGCCGACTTCGTGACCGCGATGATGGCCTTCTTCCTGGTGCTGTGGCTGGTCGCGGCGACCACCAAGGAACAGCGCGCGGCGATCTCCGAATACTTCCGCAATCCCAGCCCGCTGGTCGGCAAGAGCCCGGCGCCGAGCCCCGGCATGGCCGGTCCCGGCGGCGCCAGCACCTCGATGATCAAGCTCGGCGGCAGCGCAGACATGCAGCGCGGCGACAACAAGGATCCGTTCGGCAGCAAGAGCCTGAAGGGCGACACGCAAAGCAAGGCGGCGCAGCGCGAGAAGGAAAAGCAGCGCCTGGAAGCGCTGATGCAGGACCTGAAGCAAGCGATCGACAAGAGCCAGGCGCTGGAGCCGTTCAAGGACCAGCTGTTGCTGGACCTGACCCCGGACGGCCTGCGCATCCAGATCGTGGACAAGGAGAACCGGCCGATGTTCGACATCGGCAGCGCGGTGCTAAAGTCCTATACCCGCGACATCCTGCACGAGCTGTCCGGCTTCATCAACGAAGTGCCCAACCACATCAGCATCACCGGCCACACCGACGTCACCCAGTACAGCGGCAAGAACGGCTACAGCAACTGGGAGCTGAGCGCGGACCGCGCCAATGCCGCGCGGCGCGAGCTGGTGGTCGGCGGCATGGGCGAAGACAAGGTGTCGCGCGTGGTCGGCCTGTCCTCGTCGATCCTGTTCGACAAGCAGACGCCGGACAACCCGATCAACCGCCGCATCAGCATCGTGGTGATGACCAAGGACGCCGAGGACGCGGCGCTGGCCGGCAGCGACCATGCGCTGGCGCTGGGCAAGCCGCAGAGCGATGCCGACACCAAGGTGCCGGACCTGAGCGCGACGGCGAGCGCGGCGCCGCCGCCGTTGCCCGCCGCGGTGAAGCTGCCGGCCCCGCTCCCGGCAGCACCTGCCGCGGCGCCGGCGGCAAGCGCCGCCAAGCCGGCGACGGTGACGATCGCGGCGCCGCGCACCACCTCTCCGGAGATCGCGGCCGACGCCGCCCGCGAAGCGATCCGTGCGGTCAACAGCGTCACCGGCGGCAAGCCGCGCAGCAGTACGGCGCCGTCGCCGGCGACGGTGACGGTGACCGCCGAGGGTGAGGAGCAGCGCTGAGACGTTTCGGCGCGCTCCCCCTCCTGTGTAGGAGCAAATGTCTTCAGCCGCGACAAGCGGAGTGGTGAATTTTCCGAGCTGGCATGCAGTCGGGACTGAAGTCCCTCCCACAAGCTGCCTCGCAGCTGCACGGCGCCGGTGGAATCCTTGTAGGAGCCACTTCAGTCGCGACGAACGCAGCGGCGGGCCTTCTGGCTTCGGACGTTGTCGCGGCTGAAGCCGCTCCTACAGGTATGCCCCACTGCGGAAAAGCGCTCCAGCGGCGCACCTACCTGTCCACCGCATTGCGCACTCGCGCCGCAGCGCTCACGGTGCCAGCGGTTGCGCCACGCCTTGCGCGATCGCCTGCTGCACGATCCGTTCGATGTCGCGCTGCAACGCCGCGTTGGCGATCTGCTGGCGTTGCGCCAGCACCGCCTGTTGCCTGGCGAACCCCGCCTGCTGTTCGGCCAACGCCGACTGGCGCTTGGCCAATGCCTGCATCTGCTGCGGGTAATCGGCCTGCGCTGCGTCGGTGCGTGGCGCAGCTGCGGACGCGGCCTGATCGCCGCTGGCGGCGCGCCGCGCCTGCGCGCTGGCCGCCCTGGCCTGCTCGACGGCCACAACCGCCTGGCGCTGCGCGATGGCGCCCTGCTGCTCGCCGAGCTCACCCTGGCGCTGACCCAGCCGCCCCTGTTGCGCGCCGAGTTCGCCCTGCTGCCGTGCCAGCGCCTGGACCGGCGCATAGGCGGCCTTCACTTGCCCGATGGTGGCCGCATCGCGCACCACGTAGCGCTTGCCGTCCTTGCGGATCCACCACAGCGTCTCCTCGCCGCGGCGCGCACGCCGCGCCTCGCGCAGGTCGCCGCTGCTGCCGTACACGTTGGTGTCCCCATGTTCGAACAGCACCGACGCGTTGCGGCGATCGTTGGACAGAGTGGTGACGCTGGAACGGATCGCCATGCGCTGCGCGCCGGCTACGTGGTGGGGCGGCATCGGCGCTGCGGGCGGCGCTCGGCATCGCCGCATCCTGGGTGCTTGCCTGCGCGCACGGGATCGCGGCAACGGCGACGGCGGCCAGGACCAGCAAGGCGGCGCGGCAGCGCCAGAGCATGAGGTGCGAGTGCAGCATGCGGTGTCTCCTGGTGGGCGGATCGAAATGGACGAGGCGATGGCATCCGCGCAGCGCGAAGCCGCCGGCAGCGCCACCGACCACGCGCTGGCGTAGCGCGCTGCCGATTCCGCTGCCAGGGCGAACCCCCGCCGCGGCTGCGGGACGATGGTTCGGGCTGTGCGTCGGTGTCGGCAACCGATAACTACACCTGTAGCCAAACTATCGATGACTACACATGTAGTAAAGCCTGCCGAAGGTCATGCCGGCCGGCCCCGCTACAATGGCGCCCACTCCACGAGCGAGACGAACGTGTCCAAGCAATCCAAAGCCAAGCGCGACAAGCGCAAGAAGCAGCAACCCAAACGCGGCTTCGCCCGCTTGGGCCGCGAGCAGCCCATCGCCAACCATGCCGTGCTGCAGGACGACAGCGGCCGGGTGCTGGCCGCGATCGGGCTGCAGGGCAGCGAATGGCGGCTGTCGATCGGTGGCCAGACCATGGGCAACGCCGACAACCCGGTGCCGATGCTGGCGATGCTCAAGCACCTGGCCAACGTGCAGGAGCAGGAAGGCAACACCATCACCCTGGACTACTCGACCCAGTTGCAGCAGATGATCGACGACCTGGCTGCCGACGAAGGCCAGACCGCGGGCGAATATCTGGACGCGCTGGTCGCCGAGTTCGCCGAGGGCGATGAGGCCGCGGCCGAAGAAGAAGATGGCGTCGCCGAGGCCGGCGACGCTGCTGCCGCTGGCGCAGCGGACGCGGCAGGAAGCGACGCTTCGGCGCCGGCGGCCGACGCCGAAGCGGACGCCGACAGCAAGCACAAGCCCGCCTGATCGGCGCGGCGATGGCGGTCTACATCGACGATGCGGTGCATCCCTGGCGCGGCCAGCGCTGGGGACACCTGCTCGCCGATACGCTGGACGAACTGCATGCGATGGCGGCGCGGCTGGGCATTCCCCGCCGCGCCTTCCAGAACAAACGCAGCGGCGCGCACTATGACGTGCCCGCCGCCTTGCGTGACGAAGCGATCCGGCTGGGCGCGCTGCCGGTGTCGCGGCACACCGATCGCGCGCTGATGAAGGCGCTGATCCGCCAGGCGTGCGCACAGGCGCGCGGCGAGGCCGATTGAACGGCTTGGGACCTGGATAGGCGCCGCCACGATCCTCTCCGAATCAGGGGATACCCCTGATGGGTAATCAGGTACCCGGAAGCCTTCGTTTTTGGCGTACAAGATTCTTTGCGCAAGAATCCCCAGAAACTGACTAGGCGGATCATTCGCGTTGCGGCGCCGCACCGGCCTGACGAAGGCGTTCCCGGCTCGCGCATAACAATACATGTCTGATGTTGGAGTTTTTTCATGACTAGTCCAATTCGTGGCGCATCAAGCAGCAGCTATCACTCCTACCAAACAAGCAGCCCGGAAAGCTCACCGCCGCCGCACAATCAATCGCCAAGCCCCGCCCAATCCTCAGGGCTCCGGTCGCTGCAGCGCCTGAACGCTAGCCGCCGCACTGCCGGAAGCGCATTCAACGCACGCTTTTCGGATGAGCAAACCACTCATGATGTACCTGGCTATGATGATGGCCGACAGGCACACATTAGCGTGCAAGAGGACACCCAAATTAGCCAGAAAGCGTATAGCCTCTGGAAGAGATATCCTAATGGCCTTCCCATCGACACCAAGAAAGAAGACACCAAGAGAGAAGACACCAAGAAAGAAGTAAAGAAAGATCGTAAACTTTACGCCGCCTACAAAGAAATCAAAGAGAACAACGGCTACAAGGGATAATGCTCTCAATGCAATACAGCCGGGCCGAAGAATTTTTCGGCCCGGCCATGTACAACGTCTATGCGCCCCTTAGGGCCTGTTTACGACCTTCTGAGCAGTAGTGCCAAGAATCCTCTGGCGATGAACTGCAAGCTGGTGTTGAGGTTGCGTTTGCAGTTCTTCCACAGCAGTAGGCTCTTCTGCAGCCGCGTAAAACTGCACTCGACCCACCGTTTGGGCATGACCTTGAAAGTGTGCACAGCGCACAGTGGCGGTTCAACAGACCAGCTCAAAGGCTTTTCTTAGCCGCGCTCAATCTTGTCCGCATTTGTCTACGGAACATCCAACGACAGCGCTATGCTTCGAGCGAGCCTCTGCAGAGGCTCGCTGTGTTTGAATCGCGCATTTTTTAATTGTTTCGAATCCTGGCACGCCAGCGTTGCGGCGTGCATGTGCATGTCGTTCCGGCGTGGTCGTTTCACAGCTCCCTATCGAAGGTACCCACTGCATGAAAGATGCCTCCCTGCTTCGCCGCATGCCTCTGCACCTGGCCTGCCTGGCCACGCTTTCCACGCCTGCGATCAGCGCCGCGCAAAGCGGCCAGACCGCGACGCCCGAGATCGCCCACCTCCCCGCGCAGCTGCAGAGCGCCAAGCAACTCGGCGCGCTGACGGCAAGTGCGCCGATCAGTGTGGTGATGACCCTGCCGTTGAAGGACGGTGCCGGTGCCTACGACTACGCGATGCATGTGTCGCGATCGGGCGATCCGCTCTACGGGCACTACCTGACCCCGAGCGAATTCGCGGCGCGCTTCGGCGCGCGGCAGAGCGACATCGACGCGGTCACGGCCTTCGCCCAGGCGCATGGAATGCAGGTCAAGAGCATCGGCGGCGCCGGCTCGCTGATCACCTTGAAGGCACCCGCCAGCACCTTCGCCCACCATCTCGGGGTGAACTTCGGGCGCTACCAGGCCAGCGACGGCAAGACCTTCTTTTCGGCCGATCGGCAACCGCAATTGCCCCGCGAGATCGCCAGCCACGTCGGCGGCATCGTCGGACTCAACGACGCCGTCCGCTTCGCGCCGCTGGCCATCCGCGCGCCGGCGAGGCCTGCGGCGATGGCCGACGATCACACCAGTGGCAATGCGCATGCGGCGACCGAATCCGCCGGCCACGGCCCCAACGGCGGCCTGAGTCCGCAGGACATCCGCACGGCCTATGCCATTCCCGCGCAACTGGCACCGGGCAAGCAGGAGACCCTTGCGCTGTTCGAACAAGGCGGCTTCCTGAGCAGCGATATCGCCACCTACGTCAAGAAGTTCGGACTGCCGAACGTGCCGGTGAAGGTCCGCAACGTCAACGGCTATGCCGGTGCGGTCAACGATACAAGCGTCGCTGGCGAGGCGGCGCTGGACATCGACATGGCGATCGCGGTGAATCCGCAATTGCAGCAGATCCAGGTCTACGAAGAAGGCGACGATCCGTATCCGGTGTCGCTGCTGGCGGCACTGGGCGCCATCGCCGACGACAATACCGCGCAGACGGTGAGCATTTCCTACGGGGTGGACGAGGAAATCCTGGGCAATGCGGCGCTCGCCGCGGAAGGCCAGGTGCTGACGCAGATGGTCGCGCAAGGCCAGGGGGTCTATGTCAGTTCCGGCGACCAGGGCGCCTACGGACGCACCGGCAGCGGCCTGCACGGCGAGGATCCCGGCACCCAGCCGCTGGTCACCTCGGTCGGCGGCACCGCGCTGTTCACCCGGCAGAACGGCAGCTACCTGAACGAAGAAACCTGGAACCTGCTCGGCAAGGGCGAAGGCGCCACAGGCGGTGGCATCAGTGCCTACTGGCCGATCCCGGACTACCAGCTGATCGCCGACGCCCAGGGCAAGCAGACGTCGATCGCCGCGCCCAACCACGGCTCGTCCACGCAACGCAATTTCCCGGACGTGGCCGCCGTGGCCAGCCCCAGCACGCCGGTCGCAGTCTATTCCGAACTGGAAGGTGGCTGGATCAACATGGGCGGCACCAGCGTCTCGGCGCCGATCTGGGCCAGCTTCATGTCCATTGCCGACCAGGCGCACCAGTACGCGGGACTGGGGCGAATCGGCTTCGCCAATCCGTTCCTGTACAGTACTCTCGACGGCACCGTCTCTATCGATACCCACGACGTGCTCAAGGGCAGCAATGGCAACGCCAAGCTGTTCGGCGGCGTCGCCGGCTTCTCTGCCGGCCAGGGCTACGACAACGTGACCGGGCTCGGCTCGATGCTGTCCTCCTCGCTGCTGATCGACTCCCTGCTCATCGCGCACGACAGCAGCACGCCACCGCCGAACCAGGCGCGCGGCGTGCACGCCAGCCCGACCACGACGACGAGCACGCTGGAATGGAGCGCGGCGGACAACGCGACCGCGTACGAGCTGATTGCGGAAGACTACGCCAGCGGCGCGTTGAGCGGCTACGCACTCACCCGCGGCACGCGCTACACGTTCAAGGACCTCAAGCCGAACACCTACTACGCGTTCCTGGTCATCGCACTGAACAAGGGCAGGGCGACGCAGAGTTCGCCGGTGATCGTCAAGACCGCGAAGAAGAGCTAGCGCTCAGGCCGCCGTCCGGGCCGCCGTGCGCGGCCCGGACCGGCACGGCGCACGCGGCGCCTAGAACGGATCGCTGCCCGGGCGCAGATCGATGCCCAGGATCGCCGCCAGCCGCTGCATGTCCTCGTCGTCGCGGCTGAGCGCCATCCAGCCGGCGCGGCCGTCACCGCCGGTGTCCCAGCACCAGATGCTGTAGCCGTACTCGCGCAGGCGGTCGTAGGCGACCGCCAGCAGCGAGGCAGTGTCGTGGGCGCCGAGGAAGTCCTCGTCGTCGAGGTCGCCGCCCCAGTCGATGCGCAGGTTCCAGCGCGCGGCCAGTTCGTCGATCGCACCGATCAGCGCTACGGTATCGCCGCCGTCCACGTAGAAGCCGGAGGTCCAGTCGATGGCGTCCTTCAGTGTCCACAGCCAGCCGTCGCCGTCGCTCTCCACTTCGCCCGCCACCTCGCGGTAGGCGTTGAACTGGCGCAGCGCGGTTTCGTCGTCGCCGGGATTGATCAGCAGCAGCAGGTTCCAGATCAGCCCCTGCTGGGTATCCGGATCGTCGTCGTCCGCATCGCCGCTGAGGTCGTCTGGGTCTTCGTAGTCGGCGCTGTTGTCGGGCATGGCGGCGGATCTGTGCTGCGGAACGCGCAGTGTGACGCGCCGGGCGCGGCGACGGAAGCGCGGCGACACTCGGCAGCGGCGCCGCAGGCGTTTATCCTGCGCCTCCGGAAGACGGCGCCACTCGCCGCCAAGCGAACCCACGACCATGCCCGATACCCCTCCCGATCACCTGGCGATCAGCCCGCACAGCCCGTTTCACGACGCCGAGGCGCTGGCGCGCGGCGTCGGCATCCGCTTCAACGGCGTGGAGCGCGACAACGTGGAGGAGTATTCGGTCAGCGAAGGCTGGATCCGCGTGCAGGTCGGCAAGGCGCGCGACCGCCGCGGCAATCCGATGACGATGAAGATCAACGGCCAAGTCGAGGCGTACTACCTGGAAAAAACCGCCTGAGCGCCGCCCGCGGCCGCCGGCTCAGGACTTGAGCCGGTAGCCGCTGCGGAAGATCGCCCAGACCACGCTCAGGCACAGCGCCAGGAACACCCCGGTCATGCCCGCGCTGACCGCGATGTGCACGTCGGCCTTGCCGAAGAACGCCCAGCGGAAGCCGCTGACCAGGTACACCACCGGGTTGAACCAGCTGATCTTCTGCCACAGCGGCGGCAGCATGCTGATCGAGTAGAAGCTGCCGCCTAGGAAGGTCAGCGGGGTCACCACCATCAGCGGGATCACCTGCAGCTTCTCAAAGCCGTCGGCCCAGATGCCGATGATGAAACCGAACAGGCTGAAGGTCAGCGCGGTCAGCACCAGGAAGCCGAACATCCACAGCGGATGGGCGATCTCGTACGGCACGAACGCGCGCGCGGTGAGCAGGATCAGCAGGCCCAGCAGCACCGACTTGCTCGCCGCCGCGCCGACATAACCGATCACCACCTCCCACCACGCCACCGGCGCCGACAGCACCTCGTAGATGGTGCCGGCCCAGCGCGGCATGTAGATGCCGAACGAGGCGTTGGACACGCTCTCGTTGAGCAGCGACAGCATCACCAACCCGGGGATGATGTAGGCGCCGTAGCTGATCCCGTCGATGGCGCCCATGCGCGAGCCGATCGCCGCGCCGAACACCACGAAGTACAGCGAGGTCGACAGCACCGGCGAGGCGATCGACTGGGTGAGCGTGCGGAAGGTGCGCGCCATCTCGAAGCGGTAGATCGCGGCGATCGCATGCAGGTTCATGCGCGCACCTGCGCGCCGGCAGTGACCGGGCGCACCAAGTTGACGAAGATTTCCTCCAGCGAGCTTTCGCTGGAATGCAGATCCTTGATCTCTACGCCGTGCTCCTCCAGTTGCCGCAACAGGCTGCCGATGCCGGTCTGCTCGGCCTGCACGTCGTAGGTATAGGTCAGCACCGCGCCGTCGGCGGACAGTTCCAGCGGCTGCGCCGCCAGCGCCGCGGGCAATGCCGGCAGCGGCGCCTGCAGGGTCAGCGCCAGCTGTTTCTTGCCGAGCTTGCGCATCAGCGTGCGCTTGTCCTCCACCAGCACCAGCGCGCCGCGGTTGATCACCCCGACCCGGTCGGCCATGTCCTCGGCCTCCTCGATGTAGTGCGTGGTCAGGATGATGGTGGTGCCCTGCTCGCGCAGGCGCCGCACCATCTGCCACATGTCGTGGCGCAGCTCTACATCCACGCCGGCAGTGGGTTCGTCCAGGAACAGGATGCTCGGCTCGTGCGCCAGCGCCTTGGCGATCAGCACGCGCCGTTTCATGCCGCCGGACAGGATGGAGATCTTGCTGTCGCGCTTGTCCCACAGCGACAGCTCGCGCAGCACCTGCTCCAGGTAGGCGGGGTTCTTCGGCTTGCCGAACAGGCCGCGGCTGAAGCGCAGCGTCGCCGACACCGTCTCGAACGCATCGGTGGCCAGTTCCTGCGGCACCAGCCCGATCCTGGCGCGCGCGGCGCGGTAGTCGCGCACGATGTCGTGGCCATCGGCCAGCACCGTGCCGGAGCTGGGATTGACCAGGCCGCAGACCACGCTGATCAGCGTGGTCTTGCCGGCGCCGTTGGGGCCGAGCAGGGCGAAGATCTCGCCGCGCTGGATGTCCAGGTCGATGCCTTTCAGCGCATGGAAGCCGCCGGCATAGGTCTTGGTGAGCTGCTGGATGGAGATGATCGGGGACACGCGGATTCCTTTGCGGGACTCGGGACTCGGGACTCGAAGAGCCTAGCAGCCGCATGGTTGCGAGCATGGGAAGCAAAGCATCCGCCAGCCGGAGCCGTATCAGTCATCGCATGCCCTACGAATCCCGAGTCCCGGGTCCCGAGTCCCGGCTCCTCAACTCTTCCTCCGCGCCTCCAGCAAATCCAGATTCCGGATCAGCCGGCGCGCGATCTCGTCGGAGATCTTGCGCTGGCGGGTCAGTTTGAACAGTTCCTGGCGTTCGGCCTGCAGGCCGGCGTGGCGCAGCTGGCGCAGCACGTCGTCCAGCCGACGCGCCTCTTCCGGATCGCTCTCCATCGCCTCGCCGTGGTCGAGGTGGCGCTGGTACAGGGCGCTGACCCGGATCGCCGCCTCGTTGTAGAGGTCGGCGTGTTCGCTGTCATGCACCAGCCGCTGGCGCAGCTTCTCCACCGCCACCAGCGCCGCGCGCGAGGATTCGCGCCGCGCCAGGTCTTCCTCGAGGCGGTCGCTGGGTTCCTCCGGCAGTTCAAGGCCGCGCAGCAGCCGCGGCAGCGCCACGCTGGCGACCAGCAGCGAGGTGACGATCACCGCGCTGGCCAGGAAGATCACCAGGTCGCGCGCCGGGAACGCGGCGCCCGTGGGCAGCAACAGCGGCAGGGTCAGCACGCCGGCCAGGGTGATCGCGCCGCGCACCCCGGCCAGCGAGGTGGCCACGATGATCCGCGACGGCGGACTGCGCCGTTCCTCGCCGCGGCGCCGCGCCTTGAGCAGATTCCAGCGCAGCGACAGCCACACCCAGACGAAGCGCAGCAGCAGCAGGCCGAGGTAGATCGCCAGCGCGTAGCACAGCAGCCACCACGGATTGAGGTGCCCGGCCTCGTCGATATTGTGCACCGCGCCCTGCACGATCCCCGGCAACTGCTCGCCGAGCAGCACGAACATGATGCCGTTGAGGGTGAACTGGACCATGTCCCACACCGCCGAGCGCTGCACGCGCATGCTGCCCGGTGCGCGGCCGCTCAGCTCCACGTAGCTCATGCTGATGCCGGCGGCGACCGCGGCGAGGATGCCGGAGGCGTTGATCGCCTCGGCCAGCAGGTAAGCGGCGAACGGCAGCAGCAGGTTGACCAGGATCGCCGCGCCCGGCTCCTCGCCGACCTGGCGCCAGATCCAGCGTTGCGCCAGGCTCGCGCCCAGGGTCACGCCGACGCCGGCGGCCACGCCAACCAGGGACACCCACAGGAAGGTCAGCGAGGCGTCGGCCAGCGAGAACGTGCCGGTCATCGCCGCGGCCACCGCAAACTGGAAGCAGACCAGGCCGGATGCGTCGTTGAGCAGCGATTCGCCCTCCAGGATGTGCATCAGCCGCTTCGGGATCGGCGCCCGTGCCGCGATCGAGGACACCGCGATCGGATCGGTCGGCGACACCACTGCGGCCAGCGCGAACGCCACCGCCAGCGGCATCGCCGGGATCATCCAGTGGATCAGGAAGCCGGCGCCGACCACGGTGAACACCACCAGGCCCAGCGCCAGTTCCAGGATGGCGCCCTTGTCGCGGAACAGGCCCTGCTTGGGGATGCGCCAGCCGTCCAGGAACAGCAGCGGCGGCAGGAACAGCAGGAAGAACAGCTCCGGCTCCAGCGCGTAGCCCTTCTTGAACACCCCGGCGATGACCGCGCCCAGGCCGATCTGCACCAGCGGCAACGGCAGCGAAAACGGCAATACGCGGACCAGATAGCCGCTGGCCACCACCGCCAGCAACATCGCCAACACCACTTCGATCGAATGCATGCTCGTCCGGACGGCGGCGCCGCGCCGCCGGCACCGCACCATGAATGGGGGAAGCGGCAAGCAAAGCGCACCGCAGGCGCGATGTCCAGTGGCAGCTGCGCGCGGTATTCATGCGCCGGCATGGCGGCGAAACCTGCGCGACCCGGCGCCGCGCCGCGGCACGCGTTACCATCGCATCGATCTGTGCGCAGACCGAACCCAGCGTGCCGCCGCCGTCGGAGACTCCATGCTTACCATCCAAGAACTCAACCGCTTCCTCGACGACCCGGCGGTGAGCGACAAGGTCGCGCAGGTCTGGAACCTGATCGGCGCGCATTTCGAGCAGGCCCAGGCCGGCCTGCCGGCCGACCAGGCGATGGCGCGGCGCGAACTGTCGTTCCACGATCATGTGCGGCTGCTGGGGTATCTTTGCCTGCTGCTGGAGGGAATCCCCGGCGACCTGGTGGAAATCGGCGTGTGGAAGGGCAAGTCGCTGGTGCTGATGAACGAGATCAGCAATCGCCAGCGCCGGGTGATCGGCATGGATCCGTTCGCCTTGCCCAACCAGTTCGAAGAGTTCAACCACTATCGCCAGCTGCTGCTGCCCAATGCACAGTTCATCCGCGGCTACTCGGAGTTCTGCGCCCAGCACTTCTACAACATGAAGCCGGAAGTGGTCTTGCTGCATGTCGACGGCGGCCACACCGGACGCAATGTGTTGCTGGATTTCCTGTTGTATGCGCCCAGCGTGGTGACCGGCGGATTCGTGGTGTTCGACGACTACGGCGACCACCAGCACTCGCCGGAAGTCGGCCCGGCGGTCGACCTGCTGCGCGCCACCGGTTACTTCAACGACTTCCATGTGCTGGGGTGCGCGCATGGGTTCGAGAACAGCTACGTGCTGCAGCGCCGCTGAGCCCACAGGTGGTGTCTACGTCCGCGCCAGTCAGCGCCGGCCGGTGGCAGCGCCTGCATGGGCGCTCGACGCGCAGCATCTGCGGCAGGCACACGTCCGTCGCCATACGCGGTCTTGCCTGCGCGGCGTCGGCGCGGTCGCGGCGCCGGCAACGCGCATAGCCGCGCGGTGCGCTACTCATGCGCGATGCCCATTCATCATTATCTGGGAGGCGTGATGCAACCGCGCCAGCGCAATCGCCGTAAACCGTGTGCACGGTAACTGGCCGGGCATTCCCTCAAGGAGTCATCCCATGAAGATCCACTTGTTGGCCCTGTCCCTCGCCGGCCTCGTCTCGCTGCCCGCCATGGCCGCAACCAGGCCGGCGGCGATGCACGACCACGCCGCGATGACCGAGGCCAAACCGAATCCGATGGTCGGCGGCGCCCCGATGTACGCGACCAAGGACATCATCGACAACGCGGTCAACTCCAAGGATCACACGACCCTGGTCGCTGCGGTCAAGGCCGCCGGCCTGGTGGACACGCTGAAGGGCGCCGGCCCGTTCACCGTGTTCGCACCGACCAACGCCGCCTTCGCCGCACTGCCGGCGGGCACGGTGGACACCCTGCTCAAGCCCGAGAACAAGGAAAAGCTGACCCAGGTGCTGACCTATCACGTGGTCGCCGGCAAGCTCGATGCGACGACGCTGCTGGCGCAGATCAAGGCCGGCGGCGGCAGCGCCAAGCTGACCACCGTGCAGGGCGAACCGCTGATCGCCAAGACCCGCGGCGGCAAGGTCACCCTCACCGACGCCAAGGGCCATACCGCCCAGGTCACCACCGCCGACGTGATGCAGAGCAATGGCGTGATCCATGTGGTGGACAAGGTTTTGATGCCGTAAGCACACCTCGGGGGGTGCATTGGCATCGCGGGGACGGCTGCGGCCGTCCTCGTTTTGCGCCGTCCATTTGGCAGGTCGGGACCTGCGCGGCCGGCCCACTGCAATGACGGGCGCGCGCGCTCAGTCGCCGGCATTGCCCTCGCGCGGCGCCTGCGTCTGCCCGGCGAGAACGCGCAAGTCGTCCACGAAGCCTTGATAGGCGGCCTCGGCCGCCTCGCGGCCGCGCTGGCGCAGCACCCACGACGGATGCACCGTGGCCAGCGCACGGCTACCGTAGGTCAGCGGTTGCCACTGCCCGCGCTGCGCCATCAACGCAAAGCCGTTGCCCAGCACCGCGCGCGCCGCGGTGGCACCCAGGCATAGCACGATGCTCGGACGCACGCGTGCCAGTTCGCCGGCCAGCCAGAAACGGCAGGCTTCCACGTGCGCGCGGTCGGGATTGCGATGCAGCCGCGCCTTGCCGCGCTGCTCGAAGCGGAAATGTTTGACCGCATTGGTCACGTACAGCCCGGCGCGGGCGATGCCGAGTTCGTCCAGCGCGCGATCGAACAGGCGCCCGGCCGGACCCACGAACGGCCGCCCGCTCAGATCCTCCTCGTCGCCGGGCTGCTCGCCCACCACCATCACCGCCGCATCGTGCGGTCCCTCGCCGAACACGGTCTGCGTGGCCGGCTGCCACAGCGGACAGCGCCGACACTCGCGCGCCGCCGCGCGCAGCGCCTCGAGGCTGTCGTCGGTTGCGACCACGGCCGGTGCCGGCGGTGCGGGAATGCGCCGGCGCACCGGCTCTGGCGCACGCTCGGCCATGGCGCGCACGCGCTGCCCGGCCTCGCGGATCAGGCCCGGCAGCAACTGCGTTTCCGGCAGGTTCTTCCAGTATTTCTGCGGCATCTCCTGGCGCATCATGTCCGGGTTGAGCCGCGCCGGATTGAAGATGTTGGCGTAGTAGGTGCGCCAGAAGGCATCCTGCGCATCGTCGGCCGGCGCATCGGCGCGCTGCGCGCCGGCGCCGAACTGCAGCGCCGCGCCATCCCAGCGCACGCTGCGGTACGGGGTCAGGATCGCCCAGCGCATGCCGGCGAAACGGCGCGCGAAGAATGGCGCGACGCGATCGACGATGCGATGTTCCGGCTCGAACCAGGCGACGAACGTCTCCTCTTCGCCAGGCACCTCGCGAAAGCGCACGAACGCCTTCATCTTGTGGCTATCGCGGCGCACCGCCTGCGCCCACTGCTGCGCCCGATGCACATCGGCATCGGTGACCCGCTGCAACAGCGCCCGCTCGCCCGACGCGATCCGCCACAGCAACCGATACAGCAAGGCATGCCGCTGCGCATCGCGATGGCACAGCACCGCCCCCGCCAACGCCAGGAACTCGGCGGACACCCGAGGCGCCGCCACCGTCGCCGGCAACATGGCCACATCGGTCCCGGCCAGCAACCCAGCCTGCGTATCCCCTTCCCAGACCAACAGCTCCGGCACCACCTGCGCACACCACGCCGCCCGCGCCGCAATCCGCCACGCCTCCAGACTCCACGGCGGCACCACCTCAGCCCGAAACACGCCCACCCCTCCAAACCAGGCCACAAGAACCGGCAACGCGAGTGCCGCTCCCCACCACAGCACCCCTCCCACCATCGCAGTTGCAGTTGTGGTGGCTGTTGCTGTGGTTGTTGGTGCTCTGGCCGTCGCTGTGGCCGTTGCTCTGGCTGTGGCCGTGGCTGTGGCTATGGCCGTGGCTGTTGCTCACGCTTCTAAAACTTCCCGCCTTAAAGCGAGCCGAGCACCGCAGCGGCGAGTGGCCGAAGAGGCGCCCTTGTTTGAGCGAAGCGAGTTTGGGCGCCGTGCCGCTCGGCGCGAGGAGCGCAGGGCACCGGTGCGGCTGTATCGCACCGGCTCGTGTCGGGCGGGAGCGGTTTTGGTTACTTTTGCCAAGACAAAAGTGACTCGCGCCGACCGGCGCGAAAGCTCTTGATCTTGCTCTTGATCTTGCTTCAGCTTCAGCTTCTGCAGTTGCAGTTGCGGTTGCGGTTGCGGTTGCGGTTGCGGTTGCGGCAACCATCGCAACAACCCAGCCCCCACTTCGCCACAGCACAGCGTCAATCAAACAACCCACCCTGCCGCGGCGCCGGCGCCAACTGCGCCCGCAACCGCTGCGGATCGTCCAGGCGCCGCCGCGGATGATGATCCACCACACTGACGAATGGCAGCACCTTCTTCATCGGCATCCGCAACCGCGCCAGATCCTCGACCCGCAACCGCGCATGCCGCCGCGCCAACAACAACCGCTCCACATTGCGCGTCCCCAGGCCCGGCACCCGCAACAACATCTCCCGCGCCGCCGTATTCACATCCACCGGAAACCGCTCCGGATGCCGCAATGCCCAGGCCAGCTTCGGATCCACATCCAGATCGAGCATGCCGCTGGCCGCCTCCGGCGCGATCTCCTCCACCGAGAAGTCGTAGAACCGCAACAGCCAATCGGCCTGGTACAGACGATGCTCGCGCTGCAACGGCGGCGCCTGCAACGGCAGCTTCGAGGACGCATCGGGAATCGGACTGAACGCCGAGTAATAGACCCGGCGCAGCCGGTAATTGCCGTAGAGATTATGGCTGGTGCGCAGGATCGCGCGGTCGTTGGCCCCATCCGCGCCGACGATCATCTGCGTGCTCTGCCCGGCCGGCGCGAAACGCGGCGGCTTGGCGCTGAGCTTGCGCTCGGCCTTGCGCGCCGCCTTGCTTTCCTCGATGCGCCAGCGCAGCTCGCCCATCGCCGCGCGGATGCCGCCGACGCTCTTCTCCGGCGCCAACTGGGCCAGGCCCTGTTCGGTCGGCAGCTCGACATTGATGCTGAGCCGGTCGGCGTAGCGGCCGGCCGCGGCCAGCAGGTCCGGCGCCGCATCGGGAATGGTCTTGAGATGGATGTAGCCGGCGAAGCGATGCTCCTCGCGCAGCTGCCGCGCCACTTCCACCAGTTGCTCCATCGTGTAGTCGCTGTTGCGGATGATGCCGCTGGACAGGAACAGGCCCTCGATGTAGTTGCGCTTGTAGAAATCCATGGTCAACTTGACCACCTCGGCCGGCGTGAAGCGCGCGCGGCGCACATTGCTGGACACGCGGTTGACGCAGTACGCGCAATCGAACACGCAGAAGTTGGTCAGCAGGATCTTCAGCAGCGATACGCAGCGGCCATCGGGCGTGTACGAATGGCAGATGCCCATGCCTTCGGTGCTGCCGATGCCACCGCTGCGCAGCGAATGGCGCTGATCCGCGCCGCTGGAGGCGCAGGAGGCGTCGTATTTGGCGGCGTCGGCGAGCACGGCGAGCTTGTCGAGGGTATTCACCCGGATACGATGCCCGGCAACCGTCTCAGTCTGTGAGACGGCAATGCGCCATCGCCTTCACCGCGATGAACGACTCAGCCGGTCGCCGGCCCGGCTGGCTCAGGCGCGGCGCGCTGCGCCCCGCCATCGAACCGATACAGGTCCATCGCCAACAGGCCGGCATCGATGCCGGCATCGATGCGCTGCGCGCCCAGACCCTCCGCGCCGGCCGCGCCCATCGCGAAGTAGATCGGCAACCAGTGCTCGTCGGTGGGATGCGCGCGTTCGGCGAACGGCGCCTGGCGGCGGTAGTCGAGCAAGGCCGGCAGGTCTTCGCGCCGCAACGCCTGCTCCACCCAATCGATGAACGGGCGCACGTACGGCGCGTCCTTGCCCTCGGCGTAGCGGCCGACGTCGTGCAGGTTGTGGGTGATGCTGCCCGAGCCGATCAGTAGCACGCCCTTGTCGCGCAGCGGCGCCAGCGCGCGGCCCAGCGCCAGCTGGTGGGCGGGGCCGAGTTCCGGCTGGATCGACAGCGGCACGACCGGGATGTCGGCCTGTGGGTACAGCAGCGACAACGGCACCCACACGCCATGGTCCAGGCCGCGGCGCGCGTCCACGTAGGGCTGCAGGCCGGCGCGTTCGAGCTGCGTGGCGACCTCGCGCGCCAGCGCCGGCGCACCCGGCGCCGGGTACTGCATCTCGTGCAGCGCGCGCGGGAAACCGCCGAAATCGTGGATGGTCTGCGGCTGCGCCGCGGCGCCGACCAGCGGCCGCCGCCCCAGCCAGTGCGCCGACGCCACCACGATCGCGCGCGGACGCGGCAGCGCCGCCGCCAGTTCGGCCAGGCGCACGCCGACCAGGCCCGGATCCAGCGCGGTCATCGGCGAACCGTGCGAGATGTACAGCGAGGGCAGACGCGGCATGATGGCTTCTCCAGGAGGATGCGGCGCTGCGTGCGCCGGCCGGGACCTTGCCGCGAGCGGCGGCACCGACATGCGTTGGCGGCGTTGGCGGCGTTGGCGGCGGCCATGGCAGCGGATCCACAGGATATTCCCGACGTCAGAGGAGATAAATTACCCTGCGACCGGATATCTATTTCAGGAACGGCAACAATGGATACGCTGGAAGCGATGCGCGTGTTCGTCACCGTGGTCGACCGCAACGGCTTCAACAGCGCCGCCGAGGCGCTGGGCATGTCCACCGCCAGCGTCACCCGGCAGGTGGCCTGGCTGGAGAAGCGGCTGGGCCTGCGCCTGCTCAACCGCACCACCCGCCGGGTCAGCCCGAGCAGCGTCGGCACCGCGTATTACCAGCGCTGCCAGGTGCTGCTGGCCGAGTTCGACGACATAGAGGCGGCGGTCGGCGAGCAGGCGCTGACTCCGTCCGGCACGCTGCGCATCAACGCGCCCTTCAGCTTCAGCATCGCCCGGCTGGGGCCGCGCCTGGCCGGCTACCGCGCGCGCTATCCGCAGGTCGCGCTGGACCTGTCGCTGTCCGATCGCATGGTGGACATCGTCGAGGAAGGCTACGACATGGCGATCCGCATCACCCGCCAGGTCACCCCCACCCTGATCGCGCGCAAGCTCGGCGAGGTGCAAGCCGCTCTGTACGCCGCGCCGGCCTACCTGGAACGCGCCGGCACGCCGCGCCTGGCTGCCGACATCGCCGGCCACGAATTCCTGACCTACAGCTACATGCCGCTGGACGAGATCGCCCTGCACGGCCCCGACGGCGAGACAAGGGTGCGCGTGCAGGGCGGGCTGCGCGCCAACAGCGGCGACGTGCTGCGCGAGGCCGCCATCGCCGGCATGGGCATCGTCCTGCAGCCGGACTTCATCGCCCAGGACGCGCTGCAGGACGGCCGCCTGGTGCGGGTGCTGCCCGAGCACCGGCTCGGCCCGATCGGCGTCTACGCGGTCTATGCCAGCCGCAGTCATCTGGCACCGAAGGTGCGCAGCTTCATCGACTACCTGGTCGAAGTCGGCATCGAGCGCGACATGCACGGCGCCGCGGCGCCCTGAGACGGCGAGCGGCAGGCGCACGGCGGCGGCCGGCCGGTCGAACACAACATCCCGCGTGTGGCGATGATCGAAGCGGCGGCGCATGCGCACAATAACCGCGTTTCCCCCGTCATTTCAGGAGCTCACCGATGAGCAAGATCGCGATCGTCTATTTCAGTGGCTACGGCCATACCGTCAAGCAGGCCGAGGCAGTGCACGCCGGTGCCGCCAGCGTCGGCGCCGCCACGCTGTACCGCATCGACCAGGACGGCAACCTGGCGGACGGCGCCTGGGAAGCGATCGGCCAGGCCGATGCGATCGTCTACGGCAGCCCGACCTACATGGGCGGCCCGGCCTGGCAGTTCAAGAAGTTCGCCGACGCCAGCTCCAAGCCGTGGTTCGCGCAGGCGTGGAAGGACAAGATCGCCGCCGGCTTCACCAACTCGGCCTCGGTCAATGGCGACAAGTTCGCCACCATCGAATATTTCTGGACCCTGTCGCAGCAGCACGGCCAGATCTGGGTCGGCACCGGCCTGCTGCCGGCCAACACCAAGGCGCACGGCCCGGACGACGTGAACTGGACCGCCGGCTCCGGCGGCGCGCTGGCGATCTCGCCGTCGGACGCCTCGCCGGAAGAGGCGCCGCGCGCCGGCGACCTGGAAACCGCCAGGCTGCTCGGCCAGCGGGTTGCCGAATACGCGGCCAAGCTCAAGGGCTGAGCCGCGTACGGCGTCGCCACCGCCATGCGGGCGACGCCGGTTCCGCGTTGGCACGACCGGTGCCGGCACCGAACACCAACGGACGCGGTGGCTACCCCGCCGCCGCGTTCGCCGCGCGTAGATGGTCGATGAACACGCGCAGTTTCGGCGCCAGGTGTTCGCGCGCCGGGTAGTAGAGATGGAAACCGGCGAAGGGCTGCTGCCAGTCGTCGAGCACGCGCAGCGGCGACATCGGCGGCGACCACCGATTCGAAGCCCTGCGCCAGGCCCAGCCCGGCCAGCGCCGCGGCATGGGTCAGGCCGCTGTCGTTGAACACCAGGGTGCCGCTCACCTCCACCTCGAAATCGCGGCCGTCGCGGCTGAACTCCCAGGCCATGCGCCGGCCATTGCTCAGGCGATGCACGATGCAGTCGTGGTCGACCAGATCGGCCGGCGTGCGCGGCGGCGCATGCCGCCGGAAATAGTCCGGTGCGGCACAGATCACCTGGCGCTGCAGCGGCCCCAGCGGCACCGCGATCATGTCGCGGGCCCGGCATTCGCCCAGGCGGATGCCGGCATCGAAGCCCTCGGCCACCACGTCCACCAGCGCCGGATCCACGCACAATTCCACTTCGATCTGCGGATAGCGCGCCAGGAACGCCGGCAGCCACGGCATCACCAGTTGGTCGGCGACCACCCGCGGCAAGGTGATGCGCAGGTGCCCGGCCGGGCGTTCGCGCACCGTATCCAGGTCCAGGAACGCCGCCTCGATCTGCGCCAGGCCCGGTGTCACCCGTTGCAGGAAGCGCGCGCCATGTTCGCTCAGCGCCACCCGGCGCGTGGTCCGGTGCAGCAGGCGCACGCCCGGCTGCGCTTCCAGCGCACGCACCCTCTGCGACAGGGCCGAGACCGAGGCGCCGAGTTCGGCGGCGGCGCAGGTGGCGCTGGCCTGGCTGCTGCAGCGGCCGGGCGGCGGCGCGATCCCGATCGTCGGCGCGCGCAACCTGGCGCAGCTGGACGACAACCTCGGCGCGCTGGAACTGCAACTGGACGCGGCGCAGCTGCAGCGGCTGGATGCGGTCAGCGCGGTGGCGCATCCGTTCCCGCACGCGTTCGTGCGCCTGCCGATGCCGCGGCAACTGGTACCCGGCGGCACCCAGCTGCGGCCACATACGCCGGCGATCTGAACCGCGCCGCCGACGCGTGACGGAACGCGGCACTGACTTTGCGCAAACGTCGGCCATGGCATGGTCGGCGCCTGCGCAATCGCGGCGCGGCGCGGCGGCGCGATTGCAGGATCGGACAAGGATCCTGCGCGATCGCGATAACGCATCGCCGCGCCGCGCTCGCATCCTCCGTACCCCGCGACCACAGCGTGCGCGCCGCATCTTTTCTTCCACGTCGCTTCCCGCTTTCCAACAGGAGTTTCCCGATGCAAACCCGCACCCTCGGCCGCAACGGCCCCCGCGTGTCCGCCCTCGGCCTCGGCTGCATGGGCATGAGCGCGTTCTACGGCGGTCGCAGCGACGACGCTGCCGCGATCGCGGTGATCCATGCCGCGCTCGACCACGGCGTCACCCTGATCGACACCGCCGACATGTACGGCCCGCACACCAACGAAGTGCTGGTCGGCAAGGCGCTGGCCGGGCGCCGCGACCAGGCGTTCCTGGCCACCAAGTTCGGCATCAAGCTCGATCCCGACCATCCCAGCGTGCGCAGCGTCGACGGCCGCCCCGAGTACGTGCAGGCCGCCTGCGAGGGTAGCCTGCAGCGCCTGGGCGTGGACCACATCGACCTGTACTACCAGCACCGGGTGGACCCGAACGTGCCGATCGAGGACACCGTCGGCGCGATGGCACGGTTGGTGGAACAGGGCAAGGTGCGCTTCCTGGGCCTGTCCGAGGCCGCCGCCGGCACCATCCGCCGCGCGCATGCGGTGCACCCGATCACCGCGCTGCAGAGCGAATATTCGCTGTGGTCGCGCGATCCGGAGAGCGATCAGGTGCTGAATACGGTGCGCGAGCTGGGCATCGGCTTCGTGCCGTATTCGCCGCTGGGCCGCGGTTTCCTGACCGGGGCGATCCGCTCGCCGGAGGACTTCGAAGCCGACGACTACCGCCGCCACTCGCCGCGCTTCCAGGGCGAGAACTTCGCGCGCAACCTGCAACTGGTGGAACAGGTGCGCACCCTGGCCCAGGCCAAGGGCGTGACCCCGGGCCAACTGGCACTGGCCTGGGTGCTGGCGCAGGGCGAGGACGTGGTGCCGATCCCGGGCACCAAGCGCCTGGCCTACCTGGAAGAGAATCTGGGCGCGCTGCAGGTGACGCTAAGCGCGGCCGAACGCGCGCAGATCGAGGCGATCTTCCCGGCCGACGCCGCCGCCGGCACCCGCTACCCGCCGGCGATGATGGCAACGCTGCAGCGCTGACCCACGCTGCGCGGTCGCGGCGGCGGCGCGGGCGGATTTGCCCGCACCGCCGCCGCGCCGCATGATGCGGGGCGTGATCTCGTTCATCGTCCCCGCCCACGACGAAGCCGCCCTGATCGGCGACACCCTGGCGTGGCTGCATATCGCCGCCGACGCCTTGCGGCTGGACTACGAGACGCTCGTCGTCGCCGACGCCTGCAACGACGACACCGCGCAGATCGCGCGCCGCCACGGCGCGCAGGTGCTGGACGTGCAACTGCGGCATATCGCCGCCACCCGCAATGCCGGCGCCGCCGCCAGCCGTGGCCGTTACCTGCTGTTCGTCGATGCCGACACCCGCGTCAACACGCCGCTGCTGGCCGCGGCGCTGCGCGCGCTGCACACCGGCGCGGTCGGCGGCGGCGCGCAGGTGCAGCTGCTCGGCGACATCGCCTGGCACGAACGCATGGCGCAAACCGTGTTCGCCTGGCTGTTCCGCCGCACCGGCATCGCCCCGGGCTGCTTCCTGTTCTGCACGCGCAGCGCGTTCGACGCCGCCGGCGGCTTCGACGAACGCTACTACGCCGGCGAGGACGTGGCGCTGAGCCGCGCGCTGGCACGGCGCGGGCGCTTCGTGATCCTGCGCGAGCCGGTGCACACCTCCGACCGCAAACTGCGCAGCTTCAGCAAGCGCGAGCACCTGGGCCTGCTGCTGCAGCTGCTGCGCCGCGGCCGCGGCATGCTGCGTTCACGCGACGCGCTCGGCTTCTGGTACGGGCAGCGCCGCGGCCGCTAGCGCACGCGCTCCATTCGCGGGCAGGACGCGCCGCCGCGGCGCGGTTGCCGGCGCCGATCCGCTGGCAGTACGCTGCGTCTCCTTTGCCCGAGCTTTGGCAATGACCGTCGCCCCCAGCAGGCCCATCGCGGTGCGCATCCTCGGCACGGGCGACTATCTGCCGGCGCGGCAAGTGGCCTCGGACAGCTTCGACCGGCGTTGGGGCAAGCCCGCCGGCTGGACCCTGCGCCATGCTGGAGTCGGCGTGCGCCACTACGCCGGCGCCAACGAACCGGCCTCGCTGATGGGCGAACGCGCTGCGCGCGCGGCACTGGCGGCGGCGCAACTCGAACCGGACCAGGTCGATTGCGTGATCTCCGCCTGCAGCGTGATGGAACAGGCGATCCCGTGCAGCGCCGCGCTACTGCACGCGCGGCTCGGCCTGCAGGGCAGCGGGTTGCCGGCGTTCGACATCAACGCCCCCTGCCTGAGCTTCATCGCCGCGCTGGATCTGGCCGCCTGCGCGATCGCCGCCGGCCGCTACCGGCGGGTGCTGATCGTGTCCAGCAAGATCGCCAGCGTCGGCCTCAATGGCGAGGACATGGACACCGCGCCGCTGTTCGGCGACGGCGCCGCGGCGGCGGTGCTGGGCGCGGACAGCGGCGACAACGGCTCGCAGCTGCTGGCCGCTTACCTGGAAACCTATTCCGAAGGCATCGAGCATTGCCGGGTCCGCGCCGGCGGCGCGCGCCTGCGTCTGGAACATGGCATCGACGCGTTGCGCGCCGGCTCGCTGTTCGAAATGAACGGCCGCGCCACCTACCGGCTCGCCGCGGCGAAGTTGCCGGGGTTCCTGCAGCGGCTGCTGGACAAGGCCGGCGTCGAACTGGCGCAGTTGCAGCGGATCGTGCCGCACCAGGCCAGCGCCAAGGCGCTGCGGCATCTGCAGGGCGCGCTGCGGCTGGCGCCGGACACGCTGGTCAACGTGATCGGCGAACGCGGCAACCAGATGGCCGCCTCGATCCCCAGCGCCCTGCACCAGGCCATCGCCGACGGCCGCATCGTGCGCGGCGACCTGATCGGCCTGGTCGGCTCCGGCGCCGGGCTGGCGTTCGGCGGCGCGGTGCTCAGGTACTGACATGGCGCGCATCCTGGTTACTGGCGCCTCCGGCTTCATCGGCGCGCACATCGTCCGCACGCTCGCCGCAGACGGCGCGCAGGTCCGCGCCAGCGGCCGCAATGCCGCCGCGCTGGCCGCCTTCGCCGGCGATCCGCGCATCGACGTGGTCCGCGCCGACCTGTGCCGCGACGATCTGGCACCGCTGCTGCACGGCTGCGCTGCGGTGATCCACTGCGCCGCGCTGTCCGCGCCGTGGGCCAGCGCCGAGCTGTTCCGCCAGGCCAACGTGATCGCCACCGGGCGCCTGCTCGCCGCCGCGCAGCGCGCGCAGCTGCGCCGCTTCGTGCACTTCAGTTCGCCGAGCATCTATTTCCGCTTCGCCGACCAATACCAGGTGACTGAGGACTTCAGCCCGCCGGCGCGCTGGATCGGGGGCTATCCGCAGACCAAGTGGGAGGCGGAGGAAAAAGTGCGCGCCGCCGCCGCGGCTGGGCTGCCGGCATTGGTGCTGCGCCCGCGCGCGGTGTTCGGCCCCGGCGACAACGCGATCGTGCCGCGGCTGCTGGCGGTGGCGCAGCGCGGCTGGTTCCCGCTGGTGCACGGCGGACGCGCGATGATCGACGTGTGCTGCGTGGAGAACGCGGTGGCCGCGGCGCTGGCCGCACTGCGCGCCGAACACCTCGGCGACGGCCGCGCCTACAACATCAGCAACGGCACGCCGATCGCGGTGCGCGACCTGCTCACCGCGTTGTTCGCGGCATTGCAACTGCGCGTGCGCCTGCTGCCGGTGCCGCGCCGCCTGGCCCTGGCGCTGGCCACCGTCGGCGAACAGATCGCGCTGCGCCGGCGCGGGCAACCGGAGCCGCGGCTGAGCCGCTACGGCATCGGCGTGCTCGGCTATTCGCAGACGCTGGACATCGGCCGCGCCCGGCGCGAACTCGGCTATGCGCCGGTGCTGTCCACCGAGGCCGGGATCGCGGCCCTGGCGCGCACGTGAGCCAACGTCGGCAAGCGCCTGGCCAGCCCCCGGCCTACGCAGGCGCACGCGTGTTTGCACGTGCGGGAGGGACTTCAGTCCTGACGCGACTTACCCGCCAAAGCGTCGCGGCCGAAACATCGCCCACCCATCGCGCAGCCGGGCGGGAACGCACATGAGCGCAGCGACGCTGCGCTGGCGTCTGTACGAAGCCGGCCACTGCACCCATCCCGAATGCGCCACGCGCCGCGACGCGACGCTGGCGCCCTGCCAGTTCCCGGCGCTGGCGGCGCTGCTGCAGCATCCGGTGCACGGCAACCTGCTGTTCGACACCGGCTATTCGCAGCACTTCCTCGCCGCCACCGCGCATTTTCCCGAGCGGCTGTACCGCCTGTTGACGCCGGTGCACCTGGCGCCGGGCCAGTCGTTGCGCGAACAGCTGGCCGGCGACGGCATCGACACGGCGGCGATCGACTGGATCGTGCTGTCGCATTTCCATGGCGACCACATCGGCGGCGTGGCCGACTTCGCGCAGGCGCGCATCGCCTGCGCGCAACAGGCCTGGGACGATCTGCAGCGGCGCGGGCGGCTGGCGGCACTGCGCGAAGGTTTCCTGCCGGCACTGCTGCACGGCGCGCGCGAACGCATGCACTGGTTCGAAGCACTGCCGGCCTGCCCGGGACCGGCGGCGCTGCGCGGCTTCGGCACGCGGCGCGACCTGTTCGGCGACGGCAGCGTGCTGCTGGTGCCGCTGCCCGGGCACGCTCTCGGCCACTACGGGCTGTGGTTCGAGGACGCGCACGGGCCGGTGTTCCTGGTCGCCGATGCAGCCTGGTCCAGCGCCGCGATCGCCGACGGCACGCTGCCGCCGGCGCTGGTCACCCACTTGCTCGGCGAACACCGCGTCTACCGCGACACGCTGGCGCGGCTGCACGCCTTGCGCCTGGCCGAACCGACGCTGCGCATGGTGCCCTCGCATTGCCGGCAGTGGCGGCCTGCTGCCGCCGCGAGCATCGATGGCTAACGCACCGGCCGTCCTGATCACCGGCGCACGCGCACCGGTGGCGCTGGACCTGGCGCGCCGCTTCGCCGCGCAGGGCTGGCGCGTGCATCTGGCCGACAGCGTGGCCTGCCGCATTTCCGGTTGGTCGCACGCGGTCGCCGCCCGCCATCGCATCGCCCCGGCACGCTACGCGCCGGCCGCCTACATCGCCGACCTCAACGCGCTGGTCGCGCGCCAACGCATCGCGCTGCTGCTGCCGACCTGCGAGGAAGTGTTCTACCTGGCCCGCTACCGGCATGCCTTGCCGACGCAGCTGGACGTACTGGTGGACGCGTTCGACACGCTGCGCGCGCTGCACAGCAAATGGCACTTCCTGCACCTGGCGCGCGCTATCGATGCCGACGTGGACGTGCCCGACAGCATGCGCGTGCGCAGCCTGGAGCAGGCGCGCGACTGGTCCGGCCGCGCGCCGCTGGTCCTGAAACCGGAATACTCGCGCTTCGGCGTGCACGTGCGCGTGCATCCGCACGGCCTGCCCGCCGCGGCGCCGCCGCTGCCCGAACAGGGCGACTGGGTCGCCCAGCGCTATTGCGCCGGCGAGGAACGCTGCTCGTACGCGGTGGCGCGCAACGGCGTGCTGCTCGCGCATGCGGTGTACCGGCCGCGCTACCGGCTGCAGCGCAGCTCCAGCTACTACTTCGACGCCGCGCCGGCCCCGCAGATCGAACGCTTCACCGCGCAGCTGGTGCGCTCGCTGCGCTTCAGCGGACACCTCTCCTTCGACTGGATCGTCTCGGCGCAGGGCCGCTACAGCGTGATCGAATGCAATCCGCGCGCGACCAGCGGCCTGCATTTGTTCGCCGCCGCCGATCCGCTGGTCGCGGCGCTGGACGGCAGCTGCCGCGACCCGGCGGCGATCGTGCGCCCTGCGCCGACGCGCGCGGCGATGCTCGGCCTGTTGATGCTCGGCGTCGCATTGCCGGCGGCGCTGCGCCATGGCCGCCTGCCGCAATGGCGGCACGACTACGCCCGCGCCGACGACGTGCTCGCCCCGCGCGGCGATCGGCGCCCGCTGACCGGCGCGCTGTGCGACCTGGGCAGCCATGCGCGGCTGGCACTGGCGCAGCGCTGCAGCGTGCGCGAAGCCTCCACCCGCGATACCGAATGGGACGGCCAGGCCCTGCCGCCACCATGAACGGCGCCGCCGAGGCCGGCAGCGACTACACCGTGCAGGCGCAGCGCTTCGCCGACCTGCATGCCGGCCGCGACGCGCAGCATGTGGCCGGCAACCTGTACGCACGCATCGACATGCTGCAGGCCGGCACGCTGTCGATGCCGGTCACGGTCAGCGAGCAGCGCGCGGGCAACGCATGGGTATGTTCGCCGCGCACCACCTATGCCGACTACGCCGCCGAGGAGGCCGTGCGCCTGTTGCCGCGCGCGCTGGCCGCGCCGCTGCGCGGAGTGTGCGGCGGCATCGGCGCCTGGCTGGACTGGGCGCAGATCGACCGCGCGGTCACCCTCAACAACTGGCTGCTATCCACCAACCTGTATCCGCCGCTGCCGCGCGAAGGCCTGGGCGCCCTGCTGGACGCGGCGCGCACGCGCTGGCCCGACCATGCGCTGTGGTTCCGCTCGGTCAACCGGGTGGACACAGCGCAGTGGCTGGATGCACTGCAGGCGCAAGGCTTCACCCTGATCGGCAGCCGCCAGGTGTATCTGTACGACGACTGGCCGGCGCTGCTGCAGCACCGCGACCTGGCCCGCGATCTCAAACTGACCGCACGCACCGACCTGCAGCGCTGCGGCAACGCCGCCATCGGCGAGGCCGACTACCCGCGCATCGCCGCGCTGTACGCGCAGCTGTACCTGGACAAGTATTTGCGCTGCAATCCGGCCTACCGCGCCGCGTTACTGCGCGCCTGGCACCGCGCCGGGCTGCTGCACTTCGACGGCTTTCGCGACGCGGGCGGCGAGCTGGTCTGCATCACCGGCCTGTTCGGCGTGGGGCAGACGCTGACCGCGCCGATCGTCGGCTACGACCTGCGGCAACCGCAACGGCTGGCGCTGTACCGCACGCTCACCGCCTGCGGGTTCGAACATGCGCTGCGGTACGGATGCCGACTGAATCAGAGCGCCGGCGCGGCCAGCTTCAAGCGCCAGCGCGGCGGCATGCCGGTGATCGAGTACAGCGCGGTGGATGCGCGCCACCTGCCATTGCGCCGGCGCCAGCCGATCGCCGCGCTCGGCGTGCTGACCGAGCGTATCGGCGTGCCGGTGATGCGCCGCTATCGATTATGAACGACCGGCATGCCGGTGCCCGCAAAGTCGCAACGGCATGGACTAAAGGCCACGCACTCACCGCCGATATCACGGCAAGCACAAACGTTAGCGCCAGGAACCCAGATGCACCGAATCGCCCCTTGCCGTCGAGCTGTGCCGCGCCTGCAAAACCAAGCCGGCGTGCGCAGCAACAGCGGCCTGCCGCGCACGGCATCTGGAAACGCTTGCAACGGGAAAACCACTGCAAACGGGCAGCTCGCATATTCTCCCCGCCCTATACTGGGCGGCATCTAAAAATCGCTTCCGCCGCGGACCGGGGGACCTGTGGATTCGATCACACACCTGGCTCACGCTGGCACCTTGCTGATCGTCAATGCCTTGCTGGCGGCGGTCTCGTCGGCGGTGTTCCTCGCCATTCATTTGACCGGGCGCAAATCCCAGCACAGCTGCGGATTGCTGCTGCTTGGCCTGAGCTACGCCGCATTCGCGGCGGGCTTTGCCGCACTCGTGCTACCGACGGGGTGGCCGGCGCACGACGCCGCCCTGGGATTGATCGGCAACTTGACGATCGATGCCGCCACGGTGCTGGAGTTGTGCGCGGTGAACGCCTATCTGCGGCGGACGCTGATCCAGCCCTGGATCCTGCTCACGGTCGCGCTGATCGGCGCGGCGGAGATCTATTGCGTGCACCGTGGAGGCGAGAATCTCAGGATCATGGTGATTTTCGGCTGCACTCTGCGCGGCCTGTTGACCGTCGCCACCGGCATGGCCTTGTGGCGCCATGCGGACGCGGAGATGCGCACCGCGGCGCGCTTCACGGCCGCGTTCCACTTCCTGTGGGCCTTGATGCTACTGCTGCGCATCGTCTGGTGGACGATCCACCCGTCCGCGGACACCCGCTACGACCCGACGTCGAAATTCGGCCTGCTCTCGCGCATGATCCTGACCTCGATCATCACTCCAGGGTTCCTGTGGATGCTGGCGCGGAAAATGAACGCGGAACTGATTCGCCATGCCACGCTGGACTCCCTGACCGGCGTGGCCAACCGCCGCATCATGTGGGAAAAAGGCGAATCGGCCACGCAGGACGCGCGCGACAGGAACGCGCCGATCGCGGTGCTGATGATCGATGTAGACAATTTCAAGTCGATCAACGACCGCCTGGGCCATACCGTCGGCGACCAGGTGCTGATCGCCATCGCCGATACGCTTGCGCGGCATATCCGCAGCCCGGACTTTCTGGCCCGCGTCGGCGGCGAGGAATTCATGGTGCTGATCCCGCATGGCGACGAATCGGTAGTGCGCGACATCGCCGAACGCTTGCGGCGCGTGGTCGAACGCCAGGACATCGCGCCTCCCTCCAGCGCCGCGCTGGTCTGCACGGTCAGCATCGGCTACTGCATTTCGACGCATGCGCAGATCGAGTGGCAGAAGCTGGTCGTCATCGCCGACCAGGCGCTGTATGCGGCCAAGCACGGCGGACGCAACCGAGTCACCGGGACGGTCGTCGCGTAGTGCGTCGCGTTCGAGCGTGCATCCGCACATCCGCCTGCCGCGCATGCGACGCTAGCCGCCATGAACGCCTGGCATCCCTCTTTGTACCGACACTGGTTCGCCGTGGCCCGCGCCGACGCAGTGCGGCAGCGGCCGCTGGCAGTGACGGTGATGGACCGGCATGCGGCGATCGCGCGCTGCGCCGACGGCAGCCTGCTCGCGCTGGAGGACCGTTGCCCGCACCGGCACGCGGCGCTGTCGGCCGGCTGCGCCAGCGGCGACGGCCTGGCCTGTCCGTACCATGGCTGGCGCTTCGGCCGCGACGGTGCGCTGCGCGAGATTCCCGGCATGCCGACCGGGCAGGCGCTGCCGGCGGTGCGGGTGCGCGCATTCGCCGCGCGCGAGCATGACGGGCTGATCTGGCTGCGCGCGGACCCCGAAGGCGACGCCGAGCCCGCACCGCTGGTGCGGGCATTGCAGCCATCGGCGCGGCGCTTCCTGTGGCGCACGCGCTGGGAAGCGCACGTGGTCGATGCGCTGGAGAACTTCCTCGATCCGTTGCATACCCACCTGCTGCATCCGGGGCTGGTGCGCCACGGCGGCGCGCGCAGCGCGATGCGCGCCTGCCTGCACACCACGGCCGAGGGCTTCCACGTGGACTACGCCGGCGCCGCCGCGCAGAGCGGCTGGCTGTACCGCCTGTTCGAATCGCCGCGCACGCTGGAACGCGCGCATTTCGCCGCGCCCGGCACCGCGCAGATCGAATACCGCTACGCCCGCAGCGGCCGCGTGCGGATCAGCCTGCACTTCACCCCGGTCGGCCCGCGCAGTACCGAGGTGTTCGCCAGCTTGCACGTGGACGGGCGCTGGGCGCCGGCGTGGGCGGTGCGCTGGCTGGTGTGGCCGCTGCTGCGCAAGGTCGGCGAGCAGGACCGGCGCATGCTCGCGTTGCAGTCGCACAACCTGCAACGCTTTCCCGGCGTGCGCGGCGCCTGCACCGCACTGGATCTGGTGCGCGAACCCTTGCGCCGCTATTGGGACGGAGAGCCGCTGCCCGCGCCGGGCGCGCAGCACGGCATCGACCTCATGTTGTGACCGCGTCGCGCGGGCCGAGCGCGCCGATCACCTGCGCCAGCGGCGCCGGCCGGCCCAGCAGATAGCCCTGCACATGGTCGCAGCCGTGCGCGCGCAGCCACT
Organism: Xanthomonas translucens pv. undulosa; assembly: GCF_017301775.1. Taxonomy (NCBI): domain Bacteria; kingdom Pseudomonadati; phylum Pseudomonadota; class Gammaproteobacteria; order Lysobacterales; family Lysobacteraceae; genus Xanthomonas; species Xanthomonas translucens. The sequence continues at coordinate 2,947,224 of NZ_CP063993.1, read as the reverse complement.
GCAGCTGTTCCTCGGTTTCCACGCCTTCGGCCACCACGTCCAGGCCCAGGCTGCGGCCGAGCGTGAGCAAGGCCTCGCAGATCGAGGCGTTGCGCGCGTCGCGATGCACGTCGGCGATGAAACTGCGGTCGATCTTCAGCGTGTCCAGCGGCAGATCGCGCAGGTAGGCCATGCTTGAGAACCCGGTGCCGACATCGTCCAGCGCCACGCTCACCCCCAGCGCACGCAGCTGCCGCAGCACTTCCAGCGCCTGCTGCGGCTGCCGCATCAGGCTGCTCTCGGTCAGTTCCAGGTGCAGGCCGTCGGCGGCCAGCCCGGCCGCGGCGCAGGCCTGCATCAGGTCCGCGACCAGGTCGCCGTCGAAGAACTGCAGCGCCGACACGTTCACCGCCACCGGCAGGTCGGCCCAGCCATGCAACGCCAATTGCCGCCGCGCCTGCGCGGCGGCCTGCATCACCCAGCGGCCGAGCGGCAGGATCAGCCCGGTGTCCTCGCACAGCTGGATGAAATGATCCGGGGCGATATAGCTGCCGTCGGCCTGCGGCCAGCGGATCAGCGCCTCGAGCAGGCGCGGCGCACCGCTGCCGGCGTGCATGATCGGCTGGAAATGCAGTTCGAACTCCTGCCGCGCGATCGCCTGATGGATGCGCCCGGCCAGGCGCAGGCGTTCGCCGATGCACGCGGACATGCTGCGCTCGAAACGGACCACGCTGCGCCCCTCGGCCTGCGCCGCATGCGCGGCCTGCGCGGCGCTGCCGATGGTCTCCTCGGCGCCTGCGGCATCGTCCGGGCATAGCGCCACGCCGACGTGCGCCTGCAACTGCTGGGTGAAAGCGCCGCCCTGCACCGGCGCCGACACCGCCTCAAGCAAGGCCTGCAGCGCCTGCGGCAGCTGCTGCGCATCCAGCACCGCCAGCACGAAATCCTGCGACGGCTGGTGCGCGGTCAGGCCGAAGCGTTCGCCCAGCCCGCGCAGCCGCTGCGCCACCGCGCAGCGCACCGCATCGCCAGCGGCCTGGCCCAGCGTGGCGCCGATCAGCGCCAGCCCGCGCAACTGCACGTAGGCCACCGCATAGCCGGCCTGGTGGCGCGCGTCCAGCGCCTCGGCCAGGGCGCGCGGATTGAGCAGGCCGGTGGTGACGTCGTGGCTGGCGCGGAACGCCAGCTCGCGCTCGTCCGCCATGCGCTGGCTGACGTCCTCGGCCAGGATCAGCCGCGCCGGCACGCCGCCGAAGTCCAGGTCCGCGCTGTGCGTCCGCACCGACAGCAGGCTGCCGTCCTTGCGCTGGTGGGTCCACACGCTCGGCGCGTCGAAGCCTTCGCGCGGCATGCGCACGTCCTGCAGCAGCCGTTCGGCCTCGCTGCGCGGGCGCAGGTCGAGCAGAGTCATGCCGAGGAATTCTTCGCGGCTGTAGCCGTACTGACGGATCGCCGCCTGGTTCACTTCCAGGAAGCGCAGGCTGTCCACCGCGAACAGCCAGAACGGCAGCGGGTTGCGCTCGAACACCAGGCGGAACTGGCGCTCGGCGTCGAACAGCCGCGCCTGCGCCTCGAGCCGCTCGCTGACGTCCTGCACCGCACCGGTCATGCACAGCCCGTCGCGGCCCTGCACCCGCGCACCGCGCGCGGCCAGCCAGCGCAGGCCGCCATCGGGCGTGTGCATGCGGTACACCACGTTGTACTCGCCCTTGCCCTGCAGCGCCTGGTCGTACAACTGCTCGATCCGCGCGCGATCGTCGTCGTGCACCCGGGCCAGGAACGCGGGCAGGCTCATGCGCAGCTTCGGCGACCCGAACAGGGCGCCAGTCGGCTCGGCCAGCAGCAGGTGGCCCCGATCGGCCTCGACCCGCCAGGTGCCGATGCCGCCCATCTCGTGCGCCAGGCGCAGCTCCTGGTCGCCGCGGCGCAAGCGCTCCAGCATCTGCCGCTGGCGACCCTCGGCGCGGCGCAGGCTGCCCAGCAGGTAGCCGAACCCGGCCAGATACAGCAGATAGACCGACAGCGCCGCGCCGGCGAACCACCACCACGGCGCCAGCGCCTCGCGCACCGACAGTCCGGCTACCGCCAGCAACGGATAGTCGCCTCCACCGCTCACTGCCAGCATGCGCGCCTGCTGGCCGAACACCGCATGGTGCATGCCCATCGCGCTGCCCTGCGGCCGCCCGCGCACCAGGCCCAACGGCAGCCGCACGCGGGTGCCGATGGGCCCGGCAGCGGCGCTGCTGGCCGCAAGCAGCAGGCCATGCGTATCGGTCAGCGCGACCACCCCGTCGCGCCCGGCATCGACCCCGCCGACGATGCGTTGCAGCGCCGCGACCCGCCAATGCGCCACCACCCAGTCGCCCGATGCCAGCGGCAGCGCAAGCGTCACCACCGCTTGCCCGTCGGCCAGGCGACGGCACGGGCCGACGAACACGTCCTCGCCATTGCGGCGCGAGCCCAGCGCCCATTCGCGCAGGGTCGGATCGCCTGGCCCGCCGAACCTGCGCTGGCCCTGCGCATCCAGCAGCGCGACGTCGTGCAGTTCCGGATGGCGCCGCAACAACCCGCGCAGCGATGCCTCGATCAGCTCCGGCGCGCGCGCGGGCGCGTCGGCCAGCAGCGTTTGCGCGCCCACGCCTTCGCCGCGCAGGGCCTGGCTGAGGTTGTCCAGCTCCAGCTGCAGCAGGCGGTCGGCGCCGGTCGCCAGCGCCAGGCTCTGCCGCTGCGCGGCGGCCAGGCGGTTGCCGCGATCCTGCACCAGCACATAGGCCAGCCCGCAGGCCAGCAGCAGCGCCAAGGCCAGGCCCCAGACCAGGATCGCGCGCAGCGGCGCGCGCAACGCACGCCGCAGGCGCTGCCGGAAGCGGACCTCGTAGAGCTTGTCGGCGGTGGCGAAACGGCGCTGCATCGGTCCTGCATAGAGCGGCCCAGGTGCGGCGATCTTGACCGGACGGCGGCGCCGCGACGCAGGCCGTCCGCCGCAGCGCCGATACCGTTCAGCTTTGTCGGCGCGGCGGCAACAAAGCCCACGCGCCGCCAGCGGCCGGCGGCCTGCTCAATCGGGCCACTGCGTCAGGCGCTGCGGGGCGACGCCGACCCGGCGGCAGGCGCGCTGCGCGATGCCGTCATGGAGCGCGATGCGGAACAACGGCGACAGCCCCTGCAGCACCCGTGCCGACGTGGCCGCCTGGACGCGTTGCACGCGGCTGCGGCGCAGCATCGCGCTCGCCCAGGGCGGCAGCAACGCCGCGCCGGCGCCGAGGAACAGTTCGCGCGACAGGCCCGCCGCCGGCACCGGCAGGCGCAGGCCGGCCAGCACCGCCAGCACCTCGCGCGAGCGTGCATCCAGTTGCAGCTGCGGACGCACTTGCGCGAAGTAGTCCAGCACCTCGCGCTCGCTGCCCGGCACCGCTTGCGCACCGAGCGCCTCGGCCACGCGCCGGCCCTCGGCGTAGTAGCGATCGGCGATGGCCGTCGGCACCGCGCGGCAGTAGCGGCGATAGCCCTGCAGGAAACCGTAGGCCTCGGTGACGTGGACCCAGGTCAGCAGCGCCGGATCGGCGGCGGCGTAGGCACGGCCGTCGGGCGTGTGGCCGCGGATCGGCGCGTGAATGCTGCGCACGCGCGCGATCAGGCGCTGCGCCTCGGCCGTTGGCGCATAGCTGGTGGCGGCGACGAACTGGGTGGTGCGGCGCAGGCGCCCGACCAGGTCCTGGCGAAAATTGGAATGGTCGTAGACGCCGGCCAGCGCCAGCGGATGCAGGGTCTGCAGCAGCAACGCGCACAGCCCGCCGGAGAGCATGCCGGGGAACTCGGCATGGATGCGCCAGGTGACGCTGTCGGGCCCGAACAGGCCGGCGTCGCCCAGCGGCCGGTCGTAGTCGATGCCGCCCTGGCCGCGCGGGAATACGTCCAGCACCCAGCGGCGGATCCGGGCGACGGCAGGGGCGGTGAGCGTACGCAACATGGCAGTCATCGTGCCATCGTAGCGAGCGGCCTGCATGCGCCGTGCAAACCGCGGGCGGCGACACCGGACCGCGAGCGGCCGCCACGGCCAGGCGCGCGCGTCGCAATGGCGTCGCGCGGGAGCGCGCCGCGAGCGGCCCATGTGCGGATGCAACATGCCAATTGCGCACACTGTGCTAGAAAGAAGCTGCGTCGCTCGTCGTCCATCACCGCATCTGCAGGGAGCCTGTCATGATCGCTCTGTTCAAGGGGTTGGGGTTATTGCTGGAGGACAACGCGCTGCATCAGCGCTCGTTCCCCGAACAAGTCGCGCACTGGCAGCACAAGAGCGAGGCGCAACTGCGCTCGGAAGTGGATCTGCTGGCCCAGGCCAAGCAGCAATGGCTGGTGGCCTCGATCATCGGCTGGCAGGCGATCTCGCTGATCATCCTGGGCGTGATCACCAATCAGCTGTGGCAGCACGACTATCACCTGACCTTCTCGCGCATCGTGATCGTGGTCAGTTCCTGGGTCGCGATCCTGTTCGTGATCTGGTTCATCGCCAACATGTTCGACCGCACCGCCGGCTTCGAACGCTGGCTCACCGCCTTCAACAGCCGCGAGCCGCTGACCGCCGACGCCGATACGGTGGAGTGCGTTGCCGACGCGCTGAACATGGCGCGCAAGTATCCGGAAATCCTCGACTACAAGCGCGAAGTGGTAGCCAACCGCGCACTGCGCCACGAGGACATCCGCATCATGCGCGAGATGGGCCGCATCCGCCTGCATGCCGAACTGGTCGCCGCCCTGACCCAGTTCGAAGGCACGCCCCCCGGCGGCCAGAACGGCGTGCTGCGCGTCGCCGGCTGAACCGGCAGCGCCCGCGCGGCGTTTACGCCGGCACAACGTGGCTGCCACATGCCGCCGCCCGCGAGGGGACGGCGCGCATGTGGCGCCGATGCCCGGCGATGCCGCGGGTTCCAAGGAACATGCGAGCAACGCTCAGTCCGCGCTGCGCCATGCAGCAGCGCTGGAATGAACGCGCACGGCAGCGTCGTGCGGCATCGCCGGCACCGACGCCGCGCTCGATTACCGCCATGCCGGGTCCAGCGCTGCACGGCCAGCAGGCGCGCAGCCGCAGCGGCGCTGCGCCCGACGCCGCCGGACCGCCATTGCAGCGCGGCCGATGCCAGCGTCCCGTTCGCCAGGCGCAACGCCCTGCCTCCGCGCTTGCACGACTCCCGTGCGGAGCGGCCCCGCCCCACTGCACCGGCAGCGACGGCCCATGCCGCCAGAACCAGCCCGGCGGCGGCGGCGTCAACTGAATTTGCCAACTCCCCGACAACTCCATTGCATGACGGTAAGATGCGTGATGGGGACGCGGGCCGGCATAGCCACGACGTCCGACGGCCGCATGGATACATAGGAACGCACGGCCCCGACGCCTCCCCTCTCCTGGACTCCGAGCCGAAGTGGCAACCCCTCAGCACCAGCACAACCGTGCCAGTTTCATGCACAAGAGTCATGAAATCCTTGCGGCGTGCCTTGCGTCATTTGCGATTTTCCTGGCCACGTCCGTAGCGTCGCTGATGTTCGCGCAGCGGCTATCGCTGCGCTTCTCCGTCGTCGCAGTGCTGATCGGCGGCTTGGCGGTTGCGACGCTGTCGGCGACGGCGATGCAGGTGATTGGCGGCTATCGGCGCCTGCGCCAACCTGGGCAGCGCTTGCACCTGGCCGGGGCGATCGCGCTTGCCCTGGCCGGCGGCTGGCTGGCGATGTCGATCAATCGCCCGGATATCGACGACTCCATCTACGTTCCGAAGGCGGTTTACTACGTCGAACATCCCGATGCGCCGATCGACACCAGCGTGAACTGGCTGGCAGGCCTGGAGCGCACTCCCAACTCCGGCGTCTTTCCCTACTACGAACTCACCCAGGCCGCCCTTTCCTGGCTCGGCGGCGTTCCGTATCTGGCCGTATATCACGTGCTATTCCCGGGAATCGTCGGCTTTTTGATGTGCGCGGCCGCGATCGTCCTGATCGGAGCGTTCGAGACGCGGCCGCGCACGATCCTGCTGTGCGGCGTCTTCTACCTGCTGTTGCTGCTCGCGCTGGGGGAAACCCATCGCGCCTACGGCAACCTGAGCATCGCGCGCGCCTTCCATGGCAAGTACATGTTCCTGTCCGTGGGCGTGCCCGCGTGGATCTATTTCTCGCTGCGCTATCTGCGCCAGCCGCAGCCGTGCAGCTGGCTGATCCTCACCGCGGTGGGCGTGGGCATGGCCGCCGCCACACCCACGGCGATGGTGTTCCTGCCGTTCCTGGCGCTGACCCTGGCACTGGCGGTCCACGTGCAGGAATCCAGAGCATTTGCCTCGACCGCGGCATGGCTGGCGGCGCTGCGCTACGGTGCCTGCCTGGCGCCGGTGGTGCTGATGGCGATCGCGTTTCGCTTCTACGCGGTGGACAACATCGCGGCGAGAAGCCAGATCAACGCGGGATTCCCAACGTCGTTCGCCGATCAGCTGCGCCTGATCGTGAATCCCGACTACCCACTGACGCCGGTACTGTTCGTGGCGTCCCTGGCGCTGGTCCTGGCGTTCTCGCCGTATCGCCGCTTTTTCGCCACCTGGGTGGCGACGCTGTGCGTCCTGCTGCTGAATCCGTGGGTGTCGCACCTGGTCATGCTGCACCTCACCACCGAGAACATCTATTGGCGCATGTTCTACCTGCTTCCATTTCCGCTGCTCGCCGCGCTGGCGCTGGCGCCGCTCGCCAATGCCGGCCGCCGCGGCCCGATCTGGGCGGGTCTGTGCCTGGTCGCCGCCGGCATCGCGGCGACGATCGGGCCGACCTCGGTGCTGCGCCACGACAACGGCGCAACGCTCGCGCTGCCCGGCTACAAGATCGGCACGGCGGACAGGATCTGCGCGCAGCAGCTGGTGCAGGGGGCCGCGCCGGGTTCGATGCTGGCCCCGGTCGAAATCGCCAGCAACGTGCTGTTGCTGTCCTCGCGCTTTCCGCAGTACGTCGTGCGCGAAGACTATCTTGGCCTCATGATGAGCAGCGTACCGGCGCGCATTTCGTTCCAGCAAAGGCAGGACACCGCAGCCTACCTGTACCGCAATGCCGCCACCCCGGAAGCGGAGAATGCCTTCCGCGCCACGATCGCCGCAGCGAACGGACCGGCGCATGTCCTGGTTCGTACCGATGCCGATCGCCACGCGGTCATCGCAGCGCAGCTCGGTGCCGCAGGCTACCGCCGGGCATTCGCCGTCGCGGGCGGATACGAGCTGTTCAGCCGCACACCGAGGCCCCATCCGTGACCAAGAAAGTCGCCATCCTGCAGTCCAACTATATTCCGTGGAAGGGCTATTTCGACCTGATCGCCGCCGTCGACGAATTCGTTCTTTATGACGACATGCAGTACACACGTCGCGACTGGCGCAACCGCAACCAGATCAAGACCCCGCAGGGCGTGCAATGGTTGAGCGTACCGGTGCTGAGCAAGGGCAAGTATCACCAGCGTATTGCCGACACCGAACTGGACGGACCCGAATGGGCCGAACTGCACTGGCGCGCGCTCGCGCAGAACTATCGCCGCGCCCCGCACTTCGATGAGATCGCCGCCTGGCTGCAACCGCTCTACCTTCAGCCCCATACCCATCTTTCGCAGATGAACCGGCGCTTCCTGGAAGCGATCTGCGGCTACCTGAAGATACCGACCGTGTTCAGGAGTTCGTCCGACTACGCGTTGCTCGACGGCAAAACCGAACGCCTGGCCGACCTGTGCGCGAAAGTGGGCGCGACCACCTATATTTCCGGGCCGGCGGCAAAAACCTACATCGACGAAGATGTGTTCCGGCAGTACGGCATCGCGCTGGCCTGGTTCGACTATGCCGGTTATCCCGAATACCCGCAGCTGTGGGGCGACTTCGTGCACGGCGTGAGCATCCTCGACCTGCTCTTCAATTGCGGCGCCGAGGCTCACAAATACATGAGACGCGTGCGCCCATGAAACTGTCCATCGTCACCACCCTGTACCAGTCAGCCCCCTACATGGCGGAGTTCCATCGGCGCGCCAGCCTTGCGGCACAGCGTCTGGTGGCGGACGATTACCAGATCGTCCTGGTCAACGACGGCTCTCCGGATCAGAGCCTGGAGCTGGCGGTGGGCTTGAGCGAGGCCGATCCGCATGTCGTGGTGGTGGACCTGTCGCGCAACTTCGGTCACCACAAGGCGATGATGACCGGCCTGGCCCACGCCACCGGCGAACGGGTGTTCCTGATCGACAGCGACCTGGAAGAAGAACCGGAGTGGCTGGCAGCGTTCAGCCACGCCCTGCAGGATCACGCGGCCGATGTCGTCTACGGCGTGCAGACGCAACGCAAAGGCAGCGCGTTCGAGCGCTGGAGCGGGCAGTGGTTCTATCGCGCGTTCAAACTGCTGACCGGCATGGCATTGCCCGAAAACGTGGTCACCGCACGCCTGATGCGCCAGCGCTATGTACAGGCGCTGGTGCAGCATCGCGAACGCGAAGTGTTCATGGCCGGGTTATGGCATATCACCGGCTTCCGGCAGCAGCCGCATGCGGTCGCCAAGCACAGCACCAGCCAGACCACGTATACGCTGCGCCGCAAGCTGTCGCTGCTGGTGAACTCGGTCACCTCTTTCAGCAATGCGCCATTGGTCAGCATCTTCTATGTCGGCGTGGCAATTTCGCTGATGGCGCTGGTCTATATCGCCTACCTGATGGTGCATTGGGCGTTCCTGGAACGACCGCTCAGCGGCTGGACCTCGGTGATGGCGTCGATCTGGCTGCTGGGTGGCATGATCATCTCCTTCATCGGCGTCATCGGCATTTACCTGTCGAAGATCTTTTCCGAAACCAAGCAGCGCCCCTATACGATCGTAAGGCGGATCCATGCACAACGACACGACTGAGCTGCTCGCCGATGTCGCTGGCTACTACAGCGACAAGCTCGCCCAGCACGGGCAGACCGCGCGCGGCGTGGATTGGAACGGCGAGGACGGCCAGGCCCTGCGCTTCGCCCAGCTGTGCACGCTGATCGGCGGCGACGGCGCGTTTTCGGTGAACGACCTGGGCTGTGGCTATGCCGCGCTCTACGACTACCTGCGCGCGCGCCACGCCGGCGTGGACTATGCCGGCTTCGACGTCTCCGCCGACATGGTGGCGGCCGCGGCCACGCGACACGCCGCGCAGCCCAACGCCAGATTCGTGGTCGCCGCAGAACCCGACCGGATTGCCGACTACGGCATGGCCAGCGGCATTTTCAATGTCCGCCTCGGCCACGATCCGGCGCGCTGGCAATCCTACGTGGAGGCGACGCTGGACGTGCTGGACCGCACCAGCCGCGCCGGCTTCGCGTTCAACTGCCTGACCAGCTATTCCGACCGCGAGCGCATGCGCGCGCATCTCCACTACGCCGATCCCTGCCAGTCCTTCGATCTTTGCAAGCGGCGTTATTCACGCAATGTCGCGCTGCTCCACGATTACAGCCTGTACGAATTCACGATACTGGTGAGAAAAGCACCATGAGCAAGCAACCGCTGGTCATCTTCGGCGCAGGCGACATCGCGCAACTGGCACACTATTACTTCAGCACCGACTCGGACTACGAAGTGGTGGCGTTCACCATCGATGCCGACTACATCACCGACAGCCATTTCTGTGGCTTGCCGGTGGTGGCCTACGCGCAACTCGCAGACGCCTACCCGCCCGAGCGCAACGCGATGTTCATCGCGCTGAGCTACTCCAAGCTCAATGCGATACGCAAGGAGAAGTACCTCGCCGCCAAGGCGGCCGGTTACCGTTGCGCCAGCTATGTCAGCTCGCATGCCACCGTCCTCAACGACGGCCGGATCGGCGACAACTGCTTCCTGCTCGAAGACAACACCATCCAGCCGTTCGTGCAGATCGGCGACAACGTCACGCTGTGGAGCGGCAACCATATCGGCCATCACTCGAACATCGGCAGCCACTGCTTCCTCGCTTCGCACATCGTCGTGTCCGGCGGCGTGGAGATCGGCGAGCAATGCTTCATCGGGGTGAACGCGACGCTGCGCGACCACATCCGCATCGGCGCCAAAACCGTGGTCGGCGCCGGCGCCCTGCTGCTGGGCGACGCCGAGCAGGAAGGTCTGTATATCGGCGCCGCCACCGAGCGCTCCGCGGTCCCCAGCACACGGCTGAGAAAGATATGACACGCACGCCTGCACAGGATGCGCCGGGTCGCATCGCCGGCCTGGCCGAGCGCAGAGCGACTGCCGCACAGCCGGAGCCTTGCTGATGCCGCCACGGCCCCTGGACTATCTGTATATCGCCGCCACGATCGTGTTCACCGTGTACGGCCAGTTGATCCTGAAATGGCGGATCGCCAAGCTGGGTCCGCTGCCTGCCGAGGCGTTCGACAAGCTCAAATTCCTGGTGTCGTTGCTGTTCGACCCGGCGATCTTCTCTGGCTTCGCCGCAGCGTTCCTGGCCTCGCTGGCATGGATGGCGGCGATGACCCGCTTCGAACTCAGCCACGCCTACCCTTTCATGAGCCTGAATTTCGTCATCGTGCTGTTGCTCAGCGGCTGGTTGCTGAGCGAGCCGCTGACGCCGCAACGGCTGGCCGGCGTTGCCTTGATCATGGCAGGCACCGTGGTTGCCGCCCGTGGCTGAGCCGCTGGCCCGCCCACGCTTCGCCGAGCGGTATCGATGGCTTGTGGTGGCGCTGATGGTCTTGCTGTCGGTGCTGGCGGTCTGTGCCGCCTGTCCGCCGCGTTGGGAAACCAATGACGATGTCGGCATGGCGATGTTGGCGCATGGCTACGGCATGGCCGCCGTCGGCTCGCCCAATCTGGTGTTCTCCAATGTCGTCTGGGGGTACATCGTGCGCCTGTTGCCCACGCCGGGTGGCATCGATGGCTATACGCTGGCGACATTCGCCGTGCTGGTTCTGGTCGCAACGACCTTGCTGTACAGCCTGCGGCGCCTCGGCAACGGCTGGCCACTGGCGGCCGGCATCGTACTGCTGACGCTGGCACGCCCGCTGCTGCTCCCGCAGTTCACCGTTAACGCCGGGCTATTGGCCGTGGCTGCGGTCGTGTGTTTGCGCCTCTACGCCCACGCAGGACGCGCCCAGGCGCTGTGGCTCGGCACGACACTGCTGTTCCTGAGTTGCATGGTGCGCAGCCATGAATTCCTGCTGGTGCTGTTGATCGCCCTGCCGCTGCTGCCCTGGCGCGCACTGACGCAAGCACGTGCTCCGCGCTGGGCCGCCGCCGCGCTTTGTCTCGCGCTGCTTGCCGCTGCGCTGCTGGACCGCAATGCGTACGCCACGCCGGAATGGAAGGATTTCAACGATCTGAATCTGGCCCGGGCCGCATTCACCGATTTCGGCGCCGGCGACTACCTCAAGACCCGTCCCGACATCCTGGCACGCCACGCCTATACGACCAACGACATCGACCTGCTGAGTCGCTGGTTCTTCCCCGACCCGCAACTGGCCGATCCGACCGCGTTGAAGGCCATGCTGGCGGAAGCCGGCGCGCTTGCGCTGCGCGAGAACGGGTTGAGCGCCGGCTGGCAAGGCATCCGCGCGCTCTGGCATCCCAACCTGCTGCCGTCGCTGATTGCCGCGTTGCTGCTCGGCGTGCTGCTCCCCAAGCGCAGGGTGGCGGCCAGTTGGCTTGTTTGCGTCTCGGCCGTGTTCACGATGGGGCTGCTTGGCCGGCCCGGTGTCTTGCGCGTGTACATCCCGCTGATCGCCTTGTTGACGATCGCGCCGTTGCTGTTCGGCACCGCGCTGCAGACCAGGAAGCGTCCTGCGATCCTGGCCATCGTGGCACTGGCGGCCTTGGCCAACGTCTGGCTGGCGGCCGGCGCGTGGCAGACCGCGCGGCGCGCGGACGCGCAGGCACGCGGCGATCTCGCATCGCTTCCGCATGGATCTGTCGTGGTGTGGGGCGCCACCTTTCCTTTCGAGGCCGTGTACCAGCCGCTGAGTGGTGCCGACGCACACGCCCGCTATCGGCTTTACGCACTGGGCGCCTTCACGCTGGTGCCGAACTCCGTTGCCAGGCACGAAGACCGCGCCGGACGCGGATTCGTGCGCCTGCTGCAACGAAGCGAAGGGGTGACGATCGTCGCCAACGAGCAACGCCTGCAGTGGCTGGACCTGTATTGCAGGCAGCGCCTGACAGGCGAACCAGCGCAATTGCAGGGGTGGCAGGCCGGCGCGTTGCTGGCCAGCCGCCAGCGATGCGCGGCGGCGAGGTGACAGCGCATGGCCACACCGACCCGTTTCACGCAGATGCCTCTTCCCGGACCGCGGACACGTATCGCATGAGCAACGATTCCATCCCCTTCAACTGGCCGCACATGACCGGGAAGGAGCTGTCCTACATCGCCGAGTCGCATTTCAACGGCCGCCTTGCCGGCGATGGCCCGTTCACCCGCCGCTGCCACGACTGGCTGCACAAGCGCACCGGCGCGCGCGCGCTGCTGACCCACTCGTGCACGGCCGCGCTGGAAATGGCCGCCTTGCTGCTGGACATCCAGCCGGGCGACGAAATCATCATGCCTTCGTACACTTTCGTTTCCACCGCCAACGCCTTTGTGCTGCGCGGTGGCATCCCGGTGTTCGTCGATATCCGCGAAGACACCCTGAACCTGGACGAGCGCCTGATCGAAGCCGCCATCACCGCCCGCACCCGCGCCATCGTGCCGGTGCACTATGCCGGTGTTGCCTGCGAGATGGACAGCATCCTGGACATCGCCGCACGCCACGGGCTCAGCGTGGTCGAAGATGCGGCGCAGGGGGTGATGGCCAGCTACAAGGGCCGCGCGCTTGGCGCGATCGGCGATATCGGGGCCTACAGTTTCCACGAAACCAAGAACGTGATCAGTGGCGAAGGCGGTGCTCTGCTGATGCGCGATACCGCGCTGGCGCAACGCGCGGAGGTCATCCGCGAGAAGGGCACCGACCGCAGCCGCTACTTCCGCGGCGAAGTGGACAAGTACACCTGGCAGGATGTCGGCTCTTCGTTCCTGCCAGGCGAATTGACCGCCGCCTTCCTGTGGGCGCAGTTGGAAGAAGCCGAACGCATCACCCAGGATCGGTTGCGCAGTTGGGAGCGTTATCACGCCGCGCTGCAATCGCTCGAAGACAGCGGCGCGATCCGCCGCCCGATCATCCCGGACGAGTGCCAGCACAACGCGCATATGTACTACGTCCTGCTGCATCCGCAGGCCGATCGGCAACATGTGCTGGAGACGCTGCGCGCACAGGGCATCGGATCGGTCTTCCACTACGTGCCGCTGCACGACTCGCCCGCGGGCAAGCGTTACGGCCGGGCCGCGGGACAGCTGGAGATCACCCAGCGCCAGTCCAGGCGCCTGCTGCGGCTGCCGCTGTGGACAGGACTGAGCGCAGCCCAGCAGGATCGGGTGGTGGACGTCTTTACGCGCGCGCTTGGCTGAGTCGCTGGTCGCGCACGGCAACGCGCGGCGGCGGCCGCATCTGACACGGGGAGTACCGATGGCGGCGTATTGGAAGAAACTGGGGCTGGTCTTCAGCGCGAGTGGCCAGACCTCCTGGCTGCACGCCTACGCCGCCGTACCGATCGCCGAGCGCCTCGGCGACAGCGACCGCTATCGGATCTATTTCAGCAGCCGCGACGCGGCAAATCGCAGTTTCACCTCCTACGTCGTCATCGATCTCCGCCACCCCCAGCGCATCCTCGATGCCGCCACCGCACCGGTCCTGCAGCCGGGCGCTCTGGGCGAGTTCGACGACAGCGGCGCGATGGCGACCTGGCTGGCGACGCATCGCGGGCAGCGGTTCCTGTATTACATCGGATGGAACCTCGGCGTGACCGTGCCCTTCCGCAATTCAATCGGCCTGGCGATCGCCGCGGGAGCCGAACAGCCGTTCGCGCGCCACTTGCCCGGGCCGATCGTCGACCGCTCGGCCACCGAACCGCATTTCTGCGCAAGCTGCTGCGTGCTGCCGGGCGAGGATCTGTGGCGCATGTGGTACCTGTCCTGCACCGGTTGGGAGCTGCACGACGGCAAGCCGCGACACCGCTATCATCTCAAGTACGCCGAGTCCGACGACGGTATCGCCTGGCGCCGCAACGGCGATGTCGCGATCGACTATGCCGACGCCGCGGAGTACGCCATCTCCCGCCCCTGCGTGATCCGCGACCCCGACCGCTGGCGCATGTGGTACTCCTGTCGCGGCAGCGCCTATCGCATCGGCTACGCCGAGTCCGCCGACGGCGTGCGCTGGCAGCGACTGGATCATCTGGCGGGAATCGCGCCCTCTCCCAGCGGCTGGGATTCGCAGATGATCGAGTATCCCTTCGTGTTCGATCACGAGGGCGAGCGCTACATGCTCTACAACGGCAACGACTATGGCCGCAGCGGCTTCGGGCTGGCGGTTCTGGAACACGGTTAGTAGCGGCCTGCGCCAAAGCCCCCGCGCGATCCGGCCAATGCGGCGATCGCGGCGGCGCACGGCCGGTACGCCGGCACGTAGTCGTACACAGCCAACGTACACGCGCAGCCGCAGTGTCAGCTGAAGGTCTCGCATGACCGCTGCCTGAGCACACCACGGGCGGCCTTGCGCTGGCCTCAGGCTTGCGCAAGGCGCCAGTTCGACGCCAACCACGGATGGCCCCGTGCAGCGCATTGCCAGGGCGTTCGGCAGCGACGGCATGCCCCGGCGACGACCGCCTGCATGCCACACCGATGGGCGAGGCTTCGCAATCGCCACTTCGCGAAATATAATCATTCTCGATTAGCCCCTTCCCCACCCCACGGTCGCGATGAACCTGCATCCCCTTCCGCTCGCCTGCCTGCTCGGCATGGCGGCTGCCACTGCCGCGCGCACGGCCAACGCCACCGACGCCGCACAGGCCACCGCATTGCCGGCGGTGCAGGTCCGCGCCGAGGCCGCCGACAATGGCTTCCGCAGCACCGCCCCGGCGCAGTCCGACAAGTCGGACACGCCGCTGGCGCAGACCCCGTTCTCGATCACCGTGGTGCCGCGCGCGCTGCTGAACAGCCAGCAGGCGCAGACCCTGGCCGATGCCTTGCACAACGTGTCCGGCGTGGTCGCCAACACCTACGGCCGGCGCGGCTGGGACGACCTGATCATCCGCGGCCAGACCGCCTCCCATTCGCTGTTTGTCGATGGCCTGCGCACCGCCTCCGACAACCGCGTCGCCGAGCAGCTGTTCGGCATGCAGCAGGTGGAAGTGCTGAAAGGTCCGGCCTCGCTGCTGTACGGCCAGGTGCTGCCGGGCGGGCTGGTCAACCTGGTCAGCAAGCGCCCCGAAGCGACCACGCTGCGCCGCGCCGAACTGGGCGTCGGCAGCGACGGCCTGCAGCAGGGCAGCTTCGATCTGAACCAGCCGCTGTCGGCCAACGGCAAGACCGCGCTGCGGCTCAACGGCCTGGCGATGAACGCCGACGACCCGACCGATCACGTGTATTTCCGCAGCCGCTGGATCGCTCCGTCGCTGTCGCTGGACCTGGGCGCGCGCACCGACTTCGTGCTCCTCACCAGCTACCAGGAACGCGACTACCTCCGCCAGCAGGGCCTGCCCTGGGAAGGCAGCGCCGAGGCCAATCCCAACGGCAAGATCGATCGCGCGCTGTTCACCGGCGAACCCACGCAGCCGCCGTACCACAGCCACCAGAGCCGCATCGGCTACGTGCTGGACCATCGCTTCGACAACGGCTGGACCCTGCACCACGCGGCGCGCTGGCAGGCCTTCGGACTGGACGGCTTCATCGTCGCCAACAATGGCCTGGCCGCCGACCTGCGCACGCTGCGCCGCACCGCCACCGACCAGCATTACGACGGACGCACCTGGGTGCAGGACACCTATCTGCAGCGCGGCTTCGCCAGCGGCGCCTGGCAGCACACGCTGACCGCGGGCGTGGACGCGTTCAAGACCTGGGAATGGAACCTGCAGTCCACCTGCCGGATCGGCACGCTGAACGTGTACGCGCCGGTCTACGGCGGCGCGATCGTCTGCCCGTCCACGCCCAGCCGCGACAACCTCAGCGTGGTGAGCTCCGGCGGCCTGTATCTGCGCGACCGCATCCAGTTCACGCCCGACTGGCAACTGCTGCTGGGCGTGCGCCACGACCGTAGCCGCAACCGCAGCGAGGATGACCTGAGCGGGGTGGACACGCGCAACGCGGCCAGCGCCAGCACCGGCTCGGCGGCGCTGATGTTCGATGCCGGCGGCGGGCTGCATCCTTATGCCAGCGTCGCCACCTCGTTCTATCCCAACGTCGGCACCGACGCGCAGGGCGCGCAGTTCGATCCCGAGCGCGGCCGCCAGGTGGAGCTGGGGCTGAAGATGGAACTGGACGCAGGCACCAGCCTGAGCATGGCGCTGTACGACCTGCGCCGGCGCAACGTGCTGCAGAGCGACCCGTTCAACGACGGCTACAGCATCGCGGTCGGCGAGCAGCGCAGCCGCGGCATGGAACTCAACGCCGCCGCCGACCTGGGCAGCGGGGTCAGCCTGTTCGCCGGCTACGCTTACACCGACGCGGTGGTCACCGACGACGGCGCGCAGCGCCTCACCACCGTCGGCGATCGCCTGTACAACGTGCCCAAGCACAGCGGCTCGCTGTGGCTGCAGTACGCCGCGCATGGCGTGGACGACGGCTGGACCTTCAGCGGCGGCGCCCGCGCCGAAGGCGAAAAGACCGCCTACGGCCAGCGCATTCCCGGCTATATGGTGTTCGATGCCGGCCTGACCTATCGCCAGGGCCACTGGCGCTACGCGCTGAACCTGAAGAACGTATTCGACCACGATTACTACAGCGGCGGCCTGCAGCGCGCGGTGGCGCTGGGCGACCCGCGCACGCTGCTGTTCTCGGTAGGCGTGGATTACTGAGCTACTGAGTGCGTGCTGCACTTGGCAGGAAGTTCAGCGGCCCCGGCGATATGTCGCGGCTGAAGCCGCTTGTGTCTAGAGGTTGCTTTACAGTTTGAGTGGAGAGCGATGTGCGGCACGCCGACAGGCCGCAGTGTTCCAGCACGTGTAGGAGCCAGGGCGGCCGCACATCGACCTCGTTGCCTAGCCCGAACAGTTGAACGAGCGTTCGCTCGAACTTCACAAGCGTGGGCAGCGACGAGGTGGCTCTCTCCTGTCCCTTAGTCTACCTAACGCTTATGCCTCTTTGGATCGGTATCGATGTGGCCAAGGACACCTTGGCCGTCCACGTGCTTCCCCTGGACCAGTTGCTGTCCTTTCCCAATACCGCCCAGGGCCACCAGCGCCTGTGCGACCACCTTGCCGGGCACTGCGTCGGCAACGCGCTGCTGGAGGCCACCGGCGGCTACGAACGGGCGGTGATGACGGCACTGGCCACGGCAGGGATCCCGGTGACCCGGATCAATCCGCGCCGGGCACGCGCTTTCGCCACGGCCTGGGCACAACCGCCAAGACCGATCCGCTGGATGCGGCCTTGCTGGCGCGCATGGCTCAACTGGTGCAAGCGCCCGCGCCGGTTCCCGATCCCTTGCGTGAGCAACTGCGCATGCTGGTCCAGCGCCGCGAGCAACTGGTCCAGCAACGTGACGACGAGCGCCGTCGGTTGCATCAGGCGACCCTGGCCATGGTGCGCGCATGCCTGATCGAGCAGATCGGCGACTTGCGCCGCCGTATCCAGCGGATGAACCAGGCGATCAAGCAGGTGCGGTGCCAGCTCGACGATGCGCTGGCGCACGCCCTGGGCACGGTCCCGGGCATCGGCGAGGTCACCACCGCCAGCCTGATGGCCTATCTGCCCGAACTGGGGACGCTGGATCGTCGCCAGATCGCGGCCCTGGTCGGCCTGGCTCCCTACAACGTGGACAGCGGGCAGCACTGCGGCAAACGCCGCATCCGCGGCGGGCGTGCCACGATCCGACGAGTGCTGTACATGGCCTGTTGGAGCGTTGTGCGCACCCAAGCCTCCTTCAAGGAGCGTTATCAACAGTTACGGGCACGCGGCAAGCCCGCCAAGGTCGCCATCACCGCATGCATGCGCGTACTGCTTATCCGACTCAACGCCATGGCACGAGATCGCACACCATGGCGTGAGGTGATCGGATGAGAAGACAGTTGCTCCTACAGTGCACTCAACGCGTCGGCAGCGAGACACCTGTAGGAGCGGCTTCAGCCGCGACGAACGAAGCCATCCTGCTATCCGGCTTCGGACGCAGTCGGACTGATGAGCGCACTGTGATCCGCGACGGTATCAGTAGCGGGGTCCCAATCCCTCGACGCCAGCCTCCCTCAGCCCTGCATGCACGGCTGCGCCGCGACCGGGGTCTCGGGTGCGACGCACTGGCCGAAGTCGCGCGGCAGGCCGCCGACCTCACGGCGTTGGCCGACCTGCAGGTCGAACTCCTGCAGCAGGTGCGGCACGCACGCAGCAGTGCTGCCGGCGGGCGCGACCGGCGCCGCGCAGGCGGCGTAGACCTGGTAGTGGCAGCGCCCGCTGCGGCTGTCCACGCAGCGGAACGTGGCCAACCCGCCGCGGTAGCTGGTGCGGCTGAAGATCACCGCCACGCCGCGCTCGCTGGCATGCACCACGGTCTGGCGGTGGGCGTCGGTGGACAGGTCGAGGGTGGCGTGGCCCTGACAGCCGGCGAGGCTGAGCAGGCACGACCACAGCGCGGAGAGCAGACGCATGGCGGATTCCTTGTTCCAGTGCGCAGATGCGGAGGCGGCGCTTACATGCCGCGGAACAGACTCATGTACGGCTGGCTGACGGTCAGCATTTCGTCGCGGTGGCGCAGCTTCATCCGGCCCTTGCCAGTGTCGTCGCGCACTACCGAGGCCACCGCTTTCAGGTTGACGATGGTGGAACGGTGAATCTGCCGGAACGCGGCCGGGTCGAGCACGTCCAGCAGTTCGCGCAGCGGCGTGCGCAGCAGCGCCTCGCCATCGCGGGTCAGCACCGTGGTGTACTTGTTGTCGGCCTGGAAATAGACCACGTCGTCGAGCAGGATCAGCCGCGTCTCGCGGCCGCTGTTGGCGGTGATCCAGGCCAGCGGCGGCGCCGCGGCGGGCGCTGCCGGGCGCTGCCCCAGGCGGTGCAGCAGCGCATCCAGCACCGCCACGTCCGGCCCTTGCGCGGCGCGCGCCTGCAGCCGCTGCACGGTCGCCTGCAGGCGTTCGCGCACGATCGGCTTGAGCAGATAGTCCACCGCGCCCTGCTCGAACGCATCGATCGCGTACTGGTCGTAGGCGGTGACGAACACCACCTGGGTGCGCGGGCTCAGTTCGCCCAGCGCGCGCGCCACCTCGATGCCGCTCAGGCCGGGCATGCGGATATCCAGGAAGGCCACGTCCGGCTGGTGCTCGGCCAGGCGCTCCAGCGCGCTGGCGCCGTCTTCGCACTCGGCGACGATGTGCAGCTGCGGCCACACCTCGCCGAGCAGGGCGACCAGCGCGCTGCGCAGCAGTTCCTCGTCTTCGGCGATGACGGCGTCAACCATGACCGGCTCCAGTCGGCAGCGGCAGTGGCGGCGAAGGCGACGACGGCGGACACGGCAAGGTGATCGTCGCGGCCACGCCGCTGGGGAAATTGGCCACGATCGCGAACGTGGCCGCGCCGGCGTAGGTCAGGCGCAGGCGTTCGCGCAGGTTCTTCAGGCCGATGCCGGTGCCGCTGGACTGGCTGTTGAAGCCCAGGCCGTCGTCGGCGACGGTGAGGGTGACGTGGTCGTCGAACGCGCGCGCCAGGATCCAGACCGTACCGCCGCCGGGCTTGGGTTCCAGGCCATGCTTGATCGCGTTCTCGACCAGGGTCTGCAGCATCATCGACGGCAGCGCCAGGGGCTTCATCGCCTCAGGCACCTGCAACTCCAGCTGCAGCCGCGCGCCCATGCGGATCTTGAGGATCTCCAGGTAGGCCTGGGTGCGTTCCAGCTCTTCGCCGAGCGAACTCAATGCGTCCTCGGCGCTGGGCAGCGAGCGGCGCAGGTACTGGATCAAATAGCCGAGCATCAGGTCGGCGCGCGGCGGATCGGTGCGCGCCAGGACCTGCGCGCTGGCCAGCGTGTTGTACAGGAAGTGCGGCTCGACCTGCGCGTGCAGCAGATTCAGCCGGGCCACGGTCAGCTCCTGATCGGTGGCCGCCTGCTTGGCGGCGGCCTGCTCGTCGCGGCGTGACTCGGCCACGCGGCGCGCCACCGCGCGGCTCAGCGCCTCGGCGTTCTCGTAGTTGCTGCCCTCGTCGACCGCGAACAGGTCGATCCAGGCGCTGGCGTCCGGTTCCAGCAGCAGGGTCAGGCTGCTGGTGCCGGCGCCGGGGGTCAGCGTCGCCAGCACCTGGTTGCGCTTCACCGCCAAGCGCGCGGCCAGGTTCCAGCGCGACGGCGTGCGGCCGTTGTACGGGTCGATGCGGCGCACCTTGGCGCGCACCTGCAGGCTGTCGGCGGTGCTCTCGATCTCCTCCACGCGCGGCAGTTCGCACACCGCCGCAGCGACCAGCGCGAACGCCTCGCGGGTGCCCAGCGGGATCTCGATCTGGCGGCGTTGGCGGCTGGACAGGGTGGCATTGTCCAGCCGCCCGGCGATCAACCAGACCCGGCGCAGATGGGTGATGCCGGCGGCCAGCGCCGACAGTATCAGCAGCATCGCCAGCAGGCCGAAGAACCAGCCAGGCCGGTTTTCCATGCCGTAGAACAGGCCGCTCCAGACGAAGCCGGCGACGACCACCGCCGCCACCCAGGCGCACAGCAGGCGGAGGATCAGGGACACGCTGGAAAACATGGCGGCGGGGATCGGTGACATGGCCGCGAGAATAGCCGCGGCAGCGCAGGCCGCCAGTCCCCTTGCGACAAAACCGTGCGAGCGCGGACGGAAGCTCGGATCGGCAGAGCCAAACCTCGGTGCCGGCGACGGTTCGGCCGCGAGTCTGCCCGTGCGCCTGCCGCGGGCATGCCGCAGCGACGCGGGCGCACACGCTCGCTTAGACTTCAGCCGTCATGATCAGGAGCCCGGCATGCACCGACGACATTTCCTGCGCAGCGGCGCAGTGGCCGCCGCCGCCTTCGGTACCGGTCCTCTACTGGCGCAGCCGCGGCGCGATGCCGCGCTGCCGCAGCCAGCGCCGATCCGGCCGATCCTCCCCGCAACGCCCGCTTTCAGCGCCGCCTTTGCGACGCCTGCGCCGCTGGCGCCGATCCGCGCCAGCGCCGACCGCATCGTCGCGCTGCACGCATGCACGCGTCCGTTCCGCGCGCAGGGGCCGCGCATCGAGGCCGAGCGCATCGGCCGCAAGACCGTGATCCACAATTACGGCCATGGCGGCAGCGGTTGGTCGCTGTCGTGGGGGTCGGCGGCGATCGCCACGCAGCTGGCGCGCGCCACCGGCCAGACCCAGCTGGCGGTGATCGGCTGCGGCGCGATCGGCCTGACCACCGCGCTGGTCGCGCAGCGCGCCGGGCTGCGCGTGCGCATCTCCGCCAGGGAGCGGCCGCCGGAAGTGCGCTCCTCCTTCGCCACCGGGGTGTGGTCGCCGGATTCGCGGGTGTGCAGCAGCGCCTACGCCACGCCCGAGTTCGGGCGGCGCTGGGAACGGATGGCGCGCACCTCGTTCGACATGTACCAGAACCTGCTCGGCCTGCCCGGCGATCCGATCGAGTGGCGCGACGGCTACGTGCTGTCGGATGTGCCATTCGACCAGCCCAGCGGCCATGGCGGCAACGGCGAACCCGACTACCCGCCGCTGGAGGCGCAGTATCTGGCCGACCTCGGCCCGCACTCGCAGCCGCTGGCGGCAGGCCAGCATCCGTTCCGGGTGGCGCATGTGCGCCGCTATACGCAACTGGTATTCAACATCAGCGCCTATGCGCGGCTGCTGCTGGACGACTTCCTCGCCGCCGGCGGCGAGATCGAGACGCGCGAGTTCGCAAGCCCGCGCCAGTTCGCCGACCTGCGCGAGAAGACCCTGGTCAACGCCACCGGCTATGGCGCGCGCGCCCTGCTCGGCGACGACAGCCTGGTGCCGGTGCGCGGACAGACCGCGCGGCTGGTGCCGCAGCCGGAAGTCACTTACGGGCTGGTCTACCGCGGCCACAACTTCAACGTGGTGCCGCGCCCCGACGGCATCCTGGTGCAGGCGCAGGCCGACGGCGATTTCGGCAATCCCGATGCCACCCCGGACCGCGCCGCCTCCGAGGCGGCGGTGGCGCGGCTGGCTGCGCTGTTCGCGTAACTGCGCCATGACGCGCCGCATGCCAGCCACGCCGTGACGGCCGCGGCTTCGGTTCGCAGAAGCTGCAGCCCGTCGGTCGACGGATACGCCGCCTACGCGCCGCAGCGCGCTGGCTCGCTTGCCACGGCTGGGCGCCCATCGCATCGATCCGTGGGCGCCGCGCGTGGCCAGCATGCGGTCGCCTTGCGGTCGCTCCGCGACCGGCCGACATGCGTGCTGCACGCGTGCGCGCTACAGCCGGCTGACGCTGCGGATGCGGATCTCCTCGCTGTCCACGCCGTGCCGCTGCGCCGCCTGCGCGCGCAGCTGCTGCAGCAGGCGTTGCGGGTCCAGCGGCGCGGTGGCGTCCCAGCTGTGCGCCAGCGTGCCCCAGGCCACGCGCTGACCGTAGCTGTAGGCGTCGTAGTCGGCCAGGTAGTGGCGCGCGCGCTCAGGTGCCGACGTGGACATCGCCTTCATAGCCGTTGCAGCCCAGGTGTTCCAGCGCGATCGACAAGGCCAGCGCATAACTCTGCGCACAGTAGCCGCCGACCTGCCCCACGCGCTGCCGCGAGGCCGCGCACAGGCAGGGTTCGCGCTGGTCGCAGGCATCGTCGTGCACTTCCACATACGGCCGGCCCAGCCGCGCCACCGCGGCGGCGGCGGCGGCGCTGTCCGAGCAGGCGCCCGGATCCAGCAGCAGCATCTCCACCCGCGCCGCGTCGGCCTGGGTCAGCGCCTGCAGCAGTTCGGCCTCGCTTGCGCAGCCGCGCACCGCCAGGGTCTTGCCGGCGCGGCCGGCGTGTTCGAGCAATTGCCGCATCATCCGCGGCGCGATACGCGCCGGGCGGCCGCGATGGCCGGCCACACTGTCCGGGCCGCGCAACAACAGGATCGACATGGCGGCGCCCTCAACCGGCCAGCGCGGCGCGCGCGCCGAGGTGGCGCGCCGCCACGCCCAATGCGATCGCGTAGCTGTCGGCGAGCGCGCCATTGGCGATCACGGTCAGCAGCGGCGCGTGGCGCGGATGCAGCAGCGGCTCCAGCGCCTGTGCGCTGGCGTCGTGCACTTCGATGTACGGATGACCGAGCGCATCGAGCGCCTCGCGCAGGTGCGCGCCGTGATCGGCCAGGTCCGCGGCCGGCAGCTCACCGGAGTCCAGCAGCACCAGTTCGGTGTCGTCGCGTGCGCCCTGCTGCAGCCGCGCCACGATCTGCGCCGCATCGGCGCAGGCCACCGGCACCAGCTGGGCGCCGGACGCCCCGGCCAGGCGCCGCGCAACGGCAATGGCCGGCGCATCGCGGTGCGGGCCTTGGATCACCAGAATCGACATGGAACACATCCAACGGAAAGGACGCTGCGGACTGTAGGCCCGTGCCGCGTAAGCGCGCTATTGCGCTATGCGGTTGGGGCGTAAAGCTTGCGTAAGAAGTTTCGGGACTCGGGACTCGGGACTCGGAAAAGCGTAACGCCGCGAACTGGGGCATTACCGACTTCCGTTCTTCCAGTCCCGAGTCCCAAGTCGCGCGCCCAAAGCCGTGCGATCCCCGGCCGCATCTGCGATCATTCCCGGTTTCCCGCTGCCGACGCTGCCAGGAACCTCCCATGACCCAGACTGCCTTGCGCCGCGATGTCGGCCCATTCGCCCTGATGCTCACCGGCCTGGGCTCGATCATCGGCTCCGGCTGGCTGTTCGGCGCCTGGCGCGCCGCCGGGCTGGCCGGCCCCGGCGCGATCTGGGCCTGGCTGCTGGGCGCGGCGATCGTTACCACCATCGCCCTGGCTTACGCCGAACTGGGCGCGATGTTCCCCGAGTCCGGCGGCATGGTCCGCTACAGCCACTACTCGCACGGCTCGCTGGTCGGCTTCATCGCCGGCTGGGCCAACTGGATCGCGATCGTGTCGGTGATCCCGGTCGAAGCCGAGGCGTCGGTGCAGTACATGGCGTCGTGGCCGTGGCAGTGGGCGCAGGATCTGTACGTGCAGCAGCCCGGTGGCGCAGGCGAGCTATCGGTGCCGGGCCTGTACATCGCCGCGGCGCTGGTGCTGGTGTATTTCCTGCTGAACTTCTGGAGCGTGAAGCTGTTCGCGCGCTCCAACAGCCTGATCACCGTGTTCAAGCTGGTGGTGCCGGCGCTGACCGGCATCGCGCTGGTCGCCAGCGGTTTCCACAGCGAGAATTTCAGCGTCGGCCTGCATGGCGGCACGCATACGATCGATTTCGCGGCGGTGCTGACCGCGGTGGCCACCGCCGGCATCGTGTTCAGCTTCAACGGCTTCCAGAGTCCGGTGAATCTGGCCGGCGAAGCGCGCGATCCCGGGCGCAGCATTCCGTTCGCGGTGCTCGGTTCGATCGCGCTGGCCACGGTGATCTACGTGATCCTGCAGGTGGCCTACATCGGCGCGGTGCCGCCGGAGCTGCTGGCCAAGGCCGGCTGGCACGGCATCGATTTCCGCTCGCCGTTCGCGCAGCTGGCGATCATCGTCAACCTGCACTGGCTGGCGATGCTGCTGTACGTGGACGCCTTCGTCAGCCCCAGCGGCACCGGCATCACCTACACCGCCACCACCGCGCGGATGATCTACGGCATGGAGCGCAACGGCACGCTGCCGGCGGTACTGGGCAAGCTGCATCCGCACTGGGGCGTGCCGCGCCCGGCGATGTTATTCAACCTGGCGGTGTCCTACCTGTTCCTGTTCTTCTTCCGCGGCTGGGGCACGCTAGCCGCGGTGATCTCGGTGGCCACGATCATCTCCTACCTGACCGGCCCGATCAGCGCGATGGCGCTGCGCCGCCACGCGCCGGAGATGCACCGCCCGTTGCGCATCTTCGGCCTGCCGGTGCTGGCCGCCGCCGCGTTCGTGCTGGCCACCGAACTGCTGTACTGGGCGCGCTGGCCGCTGACCGGCGAGATCATCGTGCTGATGCTGGTGGCGCTGCCGGTGTACGCGTATTACCAGCATCGCCAGGGCTGGGAGGATTTCGGCCGGCACCTGCGTGGCGCCAGCTGGTTGATCGCCTACCTGCCGACCATCGCGCTGCTGTCGTGGGCCGGCAGTACCACCTTCGGCGGGCATGGCTACCTGTCCTATGGACCGGACCTGATCGTGGTCGGCGTGGTCGCGCTGGGCTTCTACTTCTGGGGCGTGCGCGCCGGCTGGCGCACGCCGTCGTTGCAGCAGGCCAGCGCCGGCTGAGGCTGAGGCTGGTGCTGGTTCGGGACTCGGGACTCGGGACTCGGGACTCGGGACTCGGGACTCGGAAGAGCGTGGCGTCGCAACCTGAAGCTCTACCAACTTCCGTTCTTCCGTTCTTCCGTTCTTCCGGTCTTCCGGTCCCGAGTCCCGAGTCCCGAGTCCACCGGCGTGAAGTCGCGCGCTTGCGCCTGCTTCTTCCAAGGCCTCGAAATCCAGCCCGGCGCGCTTGAACAGGTCCACGGCCAGGTCGCGCGGGATCCAGCCTTCTGCTTGCCCTGGGTCAGCGCCTGAGGCTGGCCGCCGTTCTCGATCGCCAGCTGCGGGCTGCCGACGATCTCGGCACGGCGCAGCGGCACCGTCTGCGTCCACAGGCGCTTGCCGGCGCGCAGGTCGCCGGCCCGGCTGCAGCCCGGCGGCCTGGAACTGCGCGCTCAGGTAGCCACGGTCTTGTCCTCGCCCGGCGTGGCCGGCGCGCGGCCGGCGTACGCGTCGGAGGCCAGCGTCTTGACGTCGGCGGAAATGCGCTGGGTGTCGAAACGCGGTACGGACGGCGGCGCCGCCATCAATGCGCCGGCAACCGCCAGCGCCAGCATGCCCATGATCGGTCGCTTCACTCTTGCCCCTTGGAGTTGGCGGATGCGTTCGAATGTAGCGACGCCGGCGGCGGGCGAGCACGCGCTGCCGGCGCCGCCCAGGAAAACATGATTTATATCACAAATTTCCATCGGCGCGTGTTCTAATCGCCGCGCTCGCGAATCGCCCCGCAGGGTCCGTGGACAACACCGTTTTCTGTGCGGTCAATCACGGCACCCGCCTCATCCGCTCTCGATGATGCCCGCCATCCGCCAGCCTGCGCCCCCACCTTGGCCGCTCCGTCTTGGACCGGCCGCTTTCGGAGTGAACAGAGATGATGTCGATGTCGAGAAAATCCCGCATCAGCCGCTGCGTGCTGGCCGCAGCGTTGCTGGCGGCAAGCGGTTCGGCATGGAGCTACGCCATCAACGGCGGCAAGGTCGTGGACGACAAGGGCAACGCCGTGCAGCTGCGCGGCGTCAACTGGTTCGGTTTGGATACCAACGTGCACACCGTGCACGGCCTGTGGGCGCGCAACTGGAAGGACATGATCACGCAGATGCAGGGCCTGGGCTTCAACGCGGTGCGCCTGCCGTTCTGCCCGCAGACCTTGAACGGCACCACGCCGAGCAGTATCGACTACGGCCTCAATCCCGACCTGCAGGGCCTGAGCGCGCTGCAGGTGATGGGCAAGGTGATCAACGAACTCAGCCGCCGCGGCATGTACGTGCTGCTCGACCACCACACGCCGGACTGCAATGCGATTTCCGAGCTGTGGTACACCTCCTCCTATAGCGAGCAGCAGTGGCTCAAGGACCTGAGCTTCGTCGCCAAGCGCTACGCAAACGTGCCGGGCGTGATCGGCCTGGACCTGAAGAACGAGCCGCATGGCGCGGCCACCTGGGGCAGCGGCAATGCAAGCACCGACTGGAACAAGGCCGCCGAACGCGCTTCGGCGGCGGTGCTGAAGGTGGCGCCGAAATGGCTGATCGTTGTCGAGGGCATAAGTGATAGCGCTAACTGCTCCAGCAGTGGCGGCCACTTCTGGGGCGGCAACCTGGAGCCGCTGGCCTGCACCGCGCTGAAGATCCCGGCCAACCGCCTGCTGCTGGCACCGCATGTATACGGTCCGGACGTGTTCATGCAGTCCTATTTCAGCGCCTCCAATTTCCCGGCCAATATGCCGACGATCTGGGAGCGGCATTTCGGCCAGTTCGCCAAATCCGGGCATGCCTTGCTGCTGGGCGAGTTCGGCGGCAAGTACGGCCAGGGCAATGCGCTGGACGTGCAGTGGCACAACGCGCTGGTCAACTACCTGATCGGCAAGGGCATCCACAGCGGCTTCTACTGGTCGTGGAATCCGAACAGCAACGACACCGGCGGCATCCTCAACGACGACTGGAAGTCGGTACGTACCGACAAGGTCACCCTGCTGAAGAAACTGTGGGGCGATTCCAGCAGTTCGACACCGACGCCCACTGCTGCCCTCAGTCCTGCGCTCACATCCACCCAGGGCGGCGCCAGCTTCAGCACCAAGACCGTGGTGGACAGCGACTGGAATGCCGGCTATTGCCACCGCGTGCAGGTGACCAACACCGGCAAGGCCAGCGGCAACTGGGCGGTCAGCCTGTCGATCGGCGGCGCCGTCAACAACCTGTGGAATGCGACGTGGACGCAGTCCGGCAGCACGCTCAACGCTGCCGGCGTAGGCTGGAACAAGACCCTGGCCCCCGGCGCCAGCGCCGAATTCGGCTTCTGCGCCGCGCGCTGAGCGCCTGCAGCGACACCGTCATCGCGCGTCCTGCGCGGCGATGGCAACGACCGGCAGCGCTCACGGCGCTGCCGGTCGCGTTTCGGGCCAGCACCATGAGCGGCGGCGCGGATGACGATCGTTGCGTGCGCGGATCCGTCCTGCGCGACACATCGGACATCGGACGACGGGCTTCTCCTCGGCAGCGGCCGCCACGGCGTCTGCGGCTCGGCACAGCCCCCGCGGCCAGGCATCGGTGCCCTGCCATAAGTCACCTTCCGGGTCCGGCACGCGGCCACTATGCTGTTCGATCATCCTCATCAGGCACGGTCCATGCTCCGACCCTTGTCGTTGTTGATCTCCAGCATCCTCACCCTTGGCGTCGGTGCCGCCATCGCCCCAGCCAGCGCCGCGCTGCCGGTGCTGGCCGCCAAGGCCACCGTGCCGGAGATCGCCTACACCCGCTTCACCCTGCCCAACGGCCTGACCGTGGTGGTGCACGAGGACCACAAGGCGCCGGTGGTGGCGGTGAGCATCTGGTACCACATCGGCTCCGGCGACGAGCCGGCCGGCAAGACCGGCTTCGCCCACCTGTTCGAACACCTGATGTTCTCCGGCTCGGAAAACCACAAGGGCAGCTATTTCCAGCCGTTCGAGAAAGTCGGCGCTAACGACATGAACGGCACCACCGGGTCCGACCGCACCAACTACTTCGAGACCGTGCCGACCACCGCCCTGGACCTGGCGCTGTGGATGGAATCGGACCGCATGGGCCACCTGCTCGGCGCGATCGGGCAGAAGGAACTGGATACGCAGCGCGGCGTGGTGCAGAACGAGAAGCGCCAGGGCGAGAACGCCCCCTACGGGCGCGTGGACGAGAACATCCTGGCCAACATCTTCCCGGCCAACCATCCGTACCAGCACACGACCATCGGCTCGATGGCCGACCTCGACGCGGCGTCGCTGGACGACGTCAAGCAGTGGTTCCACGACAACTACGGCGCCGCCAACACCACCCTGGTGCTGGCCGGCGACATCACCGTGGCCCAGGCCCAGGCCAAGGCCGCGCAGTACTTCGGCGACATCCCCGCCGGCAAGCCGGTGCCGCGCCAGCAGCCGTGGATCACCCCGCTGGCCAGGCAGACCCGCGGCGTGCAGCACGACCATGTCGCGCAGCCGCGCATCTACCGCACCTGGGTGGCGCCGCAACTGGGCAGCGACGACGCGGTGCAGCTGGACCTGGCCAGCAACGTGCTCGGCGGCGGCAAGACCAGCCGCCTGTACCAGCGCCTGGTGTACCGCGACAACCTGGTGGACGATGTCTCGGCCAGCATCCAGCCGTTCGCGCTGGCCAGCCAGTTGCAGATCGTCGCCGACGTGAGGGACGGCGCGGACCCGGCCAAGGTCGAGGCCGCCATCGCCGACGAGCTGAAGAAATTCCTGGCCGAAGGCCCGAGCGCCGACGAACTGCAGCGCGCGCAGGTCGCGTCCCGCGCCGGCTTCGTGCGCGGCCTGGAGAAGGTCGGCGGCTTCACCGGCAAGGCCGCGATCCTGGCCGAGGGCCAGGTCTACCGCAACGATCCGGGCGCCTACCAGCACGACCTGCAGCGCGCCCAGGCCGCCACTGTGGCCAGCGTGCGCAAGGCCGCCGACACCTGGTTCGGCAAGGGCGACTACCTGCTGACCGTGCTGCCGGCCGGCGACGGCTTCGACCCGGCGGCCGAGGACAAGGCGGTCAAGCCGCTGCCCGTGGCCGCCGGCAAGCCCGCACCCAAGCTGCTGACCAAGGCCAGCTACAGCGTCGGCAAGAACCAGGTCAACCGCGCCGCCGGCATCCCGGAGACTAGCCAGTTTCCGAGCCTGAGCTTCCCGCAGCTGCAGCGCGGCAAGCTCAAGAACGGCATCGAAGTGGTGCTGGCCGAACGCCACACCATCCCGGTGACCCAGGTCGAACTGCTGTTCGACGCCGGCTACGCGGCCGACCAGGGCGGCAAGCTCGGCACCGCCAACTTCACCGCCGCGCTGATGAACGAGAGCACCCGCAGCCTGGATTCGGTGGAAGTGGCGCAGCGCCGCCAGCGCCTGGGCGCGATCACCAGCGTGGCGTGCGAGCTGGACAGCTGCGCCGCCTCGCTCGACGCGCTCAACGACCAGCTGGCGCCGTCGCTGGCGCTGTTTGCCGACATCGTGCGTAACCCGGCGTTCAAGGCCGAGGACATCGAGCGCATCCGCGGCCAGTGGCTGGCTTCCATCGCGCAGGAGAAGACCGAACCGCAGGACCTGGCGCTGCGCATCCTGCCGCCGCTGCTGTACGGCCCGCAGCATCCCTACGGCGTGCCGCTCACCGGCAGCGGTACCGAGGCGGCGATCAAGAGCCTGAGCGCCAGCGACCTGGCCGCGTTCCAGAACACCTGGCTGCGCCCGGACAACCTGCGCATCCTGGTCGCCGGCGACACCACCCTGGGGCAGATCATCCCGCAGCTGGACGCGGCGTTCGGCGACTGGCAGCCGCCGGCAGCCACGCGCCCGAGCAAGACCCTGGCGCAGGTCGCCGCGCAGCCCAAACCGCGCGTGTTTCTGATCAACCGCGCCGACGCGCCGCAGTCGCTGATCCTGGCCGGCCTGCTGGCGCCGTCGAACAAGGCGCCGAACAACATCGTCATCGGCGTGGCCAACGGCGCTTTCGGCGGCGACTTTACCTCGCGGCTGAACATGAACCTGCGCGAGGACAAGCGCTGGTCCTACGGAGCCTACACCTTCATGCTGGATACGCAGGGCCAGCGCCCGTTCCTGTTCTCAGCCCCGGTGCAGACCGACAAGACCGCCGAGTCGGCTGCCGAGATCCTGAAGGAAGCCAAGGCCGTGGTCGGCGACAAGCCGCTGACCGCCGAGGAGATCGCCAACAGCAAGACCCAGCGCATCCGCGCCCTGCCGGGCAGCTTCGAAACCACCGACGCGGTGCTGGGCATGGTCGAAAGGATCGTCCAGTACGGGCGCCCGGACGACTACGTGCAGACCCTGAAGACGCACATGGAAGGCATCGACCAGGCAGCCGCGCAGGCGGCGATCAAGGCGATCGTCGCGCCGCAGGCGATGACCTGGGTCATCGTCGGCGACCTCAAGCAGATCGAGGCGCCGGTGCGCGCGCTGAAGCTGGGCCAGGTGCAGGTGCTGGACAGCGACGGCCAGCCGGTCAAGGCGAAGGCCAAGGCCACCGCCAAGCAGTAACGCGACACCCACATGGCCGGGAACTGCCGGCCATGCGTTGCAACGCGGCGTGCGGGCGGATCGCCCGCGACGCTGGACGTCTCGGCAGTACCACACCCCTGTGCAATGGTCCACACCCTGCCCCGCTGCATCGTCCTGCACAGCCGTGGAGAGTGCTTGATCCTGTCGGCCAGCCCAGTTCCCGTGTCGGGACTGACTCGATCGTGTCGGTAACGCCGGATTCCCGAATCCCGACCACTGGGCGCAGCCGACGCCGGCTTGTCGCGCCTGCTCGAAGGCGCCGTGCTTGAACTCGGCACCGATGCGTCCCACCTGGCTTGCGGCCCCTGCCGACCGCCGGCCATCTGCCCCAGATCGTTTTGACTCGTGCGCTCCCATCGCTGTCCGACCGGCAGCGAATTTCTTGGTTGTCGCCGCCATGCGCGAGTAGCGCGGTGTTCGAGCAAGCGGGCGTGTCGGACAGGGACTGCGCTCTGGTGAACACCGCCTTCCGGCGTGCCGCCGATGTGGGCATGCGCGAAGTGGAGCGTCATCTGTAAGCAACACCGCAGGCCGTCCACCCAGAGCACTGCAAGCATCGCCCCTCGGCACGCTGATCGGCTGGGCGATGGGCAGACCGGTGCTCCTGCCAGGTGTCGCGACCACCGCGACCCGCCGATTGGCGCCGCTTTTGCATCGCTTGCGATATGCCCCCGGCCATGCCTCCGTTCAAGCCGATCGTAACGCGGCCGCTATCAGCAGATCGGCTAACCGCGCCACGCGCTGCCAGGATCGCGGCGCATGCACGCCTGTTCCTCGGCAAGCGACCGCCACAGCCGCCAGTCACCCGCCTCCTCCTTCGGTCGTTTACCATGCCGCACGCATCCTGCTCTGGACTCGAGATGAGCCATGCCGCTCCCCCCTGTTGCACGCCGCTGCTGAGCCTGTCGCTGGGCCTGCTGCTGGGCAACTACGACACCGCCTCGGCGCAGCCCACGCCGCGCGCGATGCAGACCGCGCGGGCGCCGGCGCCGCTGACCCCGGACCTGGCCTATCCCGAACTGTTCCAGGCTGTACAGCGACAGGAACTGTTCGACGACCAGAAGCACTTCGTCGATGCGCTGCCGCTGCGCGACCCGGCGCTGATCAACGCCGACTACCTGGCGCAGCGCCAGCAGCCGGGCTTCGACCTGCCCCGCTTCGTCGCCGCCAACTTTGAGGAATCCGGCCCGGTGCAGACCGAGGCGATCCGCCAGGACACCGGCCTGCGCGAGCACATCGACGCGCTGTGGCCGCTGCTGGTGCGGCGCCAGGTGGACGTGCCGGCGCACAGCAGCCTGCTGTCGCTGCCGCAGCCCTATGTGGTGCCGGGCGGGCGCTTCCGCGAGGTCTACTACTGGGATTCGTACTTCACCATGCTCGGCCTGGTCGAGAGCGGCGAGCAGGAGCGCAGCCGGCAGATGCTGGACAACTTTGCCTACCTGATCGACACCTACGGGCACATCCCCAACGGCAACCGCAGCTACTACCTGAGCCGCTCGCAGCCGCCGTTCTTCTCGCACATGGTGCAGCTGCAGGCCAAGGTGGAAGGCGACGCCGCCTATGCGCGCTACCTGCCGCAGTTGCAGAAGGAATACGCGTACTGGATGCAGGGCGCGCAGGCGTTGGCGCCGGGCAGCGCGCAGGCGCACGTGGTGCGGCTGGCCGACGGCAGCCTGCTCAACCGCTACTGGGACGCGCGCGACACGCCGCGCCCGGAAGCCTGGCTGCACGACGTGCGCACCGCCGCCGAGGCCAAGGACCGCCCCGCCGCTGACGTCTACCGCGACCTGCGCGCCGGCGCCGAGAGCGGCTGGGACTATTCCAGCCGCTGGCTCGGCGACCGCAAGACCCTGGCCACCATCCGCACCACCGCCATCGTCCCGGTCGATCTCAACAGCCTGCTCTACCACCTCGAAACCACCCTGGCCGTGGCCTGCAAAAAGAACCCGGGCGCTTCGGGCTGCGACACCGACTACGCGGCCCTGGCCAGCGCGCGCAAGACCGCGATGGACAAGCACCTTTGGAGCGATGCCGGCTACTACGCCGACTACGACTGGCAACAGCGCCGGCTGCGCGAACAGGTCACCGCCGCGGCGCTGTATCCGCTGTTCGTCGGCATCGCCTCGCCGGCGCGCGCCAAGCGCAGCGCCGACACTGTGCAGGCGCAGCTGCTGCGTCCCGGCGGCCTGGCCACCACCCGCCTGCATACCGGTCAGCAATGGGACGAACCCAACGGCTGGGCGCCGCTGCAATGGATCGCGGTGGACGGCCTGCGCCGCTACGGCCAGGACGCGCTGGCGCAGCGCATCGGCAGCCGCTTCCTGGCGCGGGTGCAGGCGCTGTTCGCGCAGCAGCACAAGCTGGTGGAGAAGTACGGCGTCGACGCCAAGGCCCAGGGCGGCGGCGGCGGCGAATACGCGTTGCAGGACGGCTTCGGCTGGACCAACGGCGTGACCCTGCTGTTGCTGGACCTGTACGCGAAACCGGCCGTCGCCGCGCCGCCCGCAGCGGCGGCGCAGCGCCACGCACAGCCGGAGCCGGCCACGCCCTGAGGCGACGGCCGGCGGGTGTGCGGCCACGGCATCGTCGCCATCCCCTCGCCTTACGAACCGCTGACGCTACCGGTGAACGCGCAGCGCGGCCCGCTGTTCACCGTCGCGCGCTACTGCGCCGGCATTTCCGTCCTGATCCCCATCGCCTCGCGGTAGCGCTGGTACAGCGCCATCACCTTGTCGATGTAGTCGCGGGTTTCCGCATACGGCGGCACGCCGCGATAGCGCGCCACGGTGCCGATGCCGGCGTTGTAGGCGGCCGCGGCCAGGGTGCGGTCGCCCTGGTAGCGGCGCAGCAGCGACTGCATGTAGCGCGCACCGCCGGCGATCGACTGATCGGCGGCGAACGGATCGGCCACGCCGTATTCCTTCGCCACCTCGGGCATCAGCTGCATCACGCCCTGCGCGCCCTTCGGCGACACCGCCGCGGCGTCGAAGCCGCTTTCGGCATGCGCGATCGCGCGCAGCCACGGATCGTCCACCCCGGTGGCGCGCGCCGCGGCGTGGAACTGCCTGGCGTGCCTGTTCCACTGCGGCACGCCGACCTTGCCCAGGCCAGGATGCGCCGCCTCGCCGGGCGGGGTCACCGCGGTGAAGCGCAGGTATGGGCGCGAGCCGGGCAGATTGCGCGTGGAATACACCAGGCGCCCATCCTGGTCGCGCTCGTACAAGGTGCCGCTGAACACGCCCATGCTGCCCCACAGGTTGGGCTTGGCAATCGCGGCATCGTCCAGTTCCTTCGGCGTGCACCGCGACCCCGGCTCCGGCGCGGTCGCCAGGCTGACCGTGCCGTCACGCACGCAGCGGTAGACGGTACGCGCCTGCGCCGCAGCGACGACACAGCAGCACAGCAGCACAGCAGCAGGCTCAGCAGCATTCGGGCACAGCGCATGGGGCGGGAGATGGAACCGGCGACGGTGGGCGCGCATCATCGCGCACCGGGCGTCGGCGCGGGTGAGGACCGGCCAGGACGCTCGTTTTGACCCGCGCCGTTGTAGGAGCGGCTTCAGCCGCGACAGATTGCCAACGCCGCGGCGATCCCCGGCCTTTGCTTGGTCCATCTGTCATGATCGCTTCTGAAGCCCGGCGGCTGGACGGCGCCGCGCGTCGCGGCTGAAGCCGCTCCTACAGGAAGCTTGCTACCGACTCGCCGTGTGCACTGTAGGAGCGGCTTCAGCCGCGACAGGTTGCCAACGCCGCGGCGATCCCCGGCCTTTGCTTGGTCCATCCGTCACGATCGCTTCCGAAGCCCGGCAACTGGACGGCTCCGCGCGTCGCGAAGCCGCTCCCGCAGGAGACTTGCAGCGAGCCGGCCGGGTGCACTGTGGGAGGGCTTCAATCCCGACTGTTTCCGAGGCCCGATAGCTGGATGGCTCCGCTCGTCGCGACTGAAGCCGCTCCTACAACCGCAAGCAGCCCGGAAAACGCCACCGTTACGGCGCGCACGCCGCCAATTTCTGGTCGGCGTACCACAGCGCGCGCCGCGCCAGGTCGTAGGCGCTGTCGGCGGCGCGCGGCAGGGTCTGCTGCGCCAGGAGCGGGTCGGCACCGCGGGCCATGGCGTTTTCCACCCGCTGCAGGTCGCCCAGGTTGTCCAGCACCGGCTGCAGCAGGCGGCTGCGCTGCGCCGCCGGGCAGGCCGCACGGCGCTGCTCCAGTTCGCCGATCGCCTTGCGGATGCGGCGGCTGGCCTCGCCGTCCAGGCCGGGCGCCTTTTCCAACGCAATCGGCGCGGCCTTGTAGGCATCGCCGGTCGCCTCGCTGCCGAGATCGCCCGGGCGATCGTGCAGCGCCGGATTGAAGCGCACGTCCGGCGGCGGCCGCGCCACCGCCGGCTGGTGGCTGTTCTTGGGCAGCATCTTCTTCACTGCATCGCCGATGCCCTGCATCGCCACGTCGCCCAGGGTGCCGTCGCTGGCCCAGTCCTTGTCGAAGCGGGTGGGCCGGTAGTCGATCGGGTTCGGACGCTCGAGCAGGCGCTTGGCCTTGGCCAGGTCGCGCGGGTTGGTGGTGCCCGGCGGGGTGCCCGGCGCCTCGGCGAACGGGTCCACCGCCACGCCGTCCGGCAGCCGCGCGCTGCCATCGCGGGTGTACAGCGTGGCGCGCATCGACGCGGCAGGCGTGGCCACAGCGGCGGCAGTGCGGGTCGGTGGCGGCAGCGGCGCTTGCGCCGCGCGCGAGGCCGCCGGCGCGCGCCGTGCCGCAGCATGCGGCGCGGACTGGGCGGCCTGCGATGGCGGCGGCGCGGCGGGCGCTACCGAGCGCGGCACGAAGACCAGCCGCATCGCGTCGTGGGCACGCGCCGGCGCCGCCGCCGGCGCGATCAACAGCAGGCGGCCCAGCAGCAGCAGGATCAGCACGGTGGTGGCTGCCGCACCCAGGTGCAGCAGCCGGTCTTGCGCAGGTGCAGACGTCACGACGATCGAGATTCCATAGCGAGGCATGCGTCCACCGGAGGAGTGTTTCCGGACTGCGCTATGGTGCCGTGAGTTCCTGTGCCACACCGTGCCGGTCGGCACCGGCTGCCGTCGTGCACGGCCATGCGCCGCCGGACTGCAGGTGCAAAACCCCTGCCACGCTTGACGCTGCGCCATGCCGCAAGGAAACCGGCTAAGGTGGCCGGCGCCGATACGGCGACAGCCGGCGTACAGCCAGCGCGCGTCGTCGGCGCCGATATCCCCCGTTCTGGAGAACGCGCCTGTTGTGGAGAAGCACATGATCCGATGGCTCGGCGCCTGCCTGCTGAGCGCCGCCGCGCCGCTGCCGGCCACCGCGGCGCCCTCGCACCTGGACAGCATCGCGCAGCGCGGCACGCTGCGCGTGTGCACCACCGGCGACTACCTGCCGTACAGCCTGCTGCCGCGGACGGCGGCTACGAGGGCATCGACATCGCCCTGGCGCAATCGCTCGCGGCCAGCCTGGAGGTGCCGGTGACCTGGGTAGCCACGCGCTGGGCGACACTGCTGCCGGACCTGCTCGCCGATCGCTGCGACATCGCCGACGGCGGCATCTCGGTGTCGCTGCCGCGGCAGCGCCACGCCTGGTTCAGCGCGGTGCTCGACGTGGACGGCAAGATCCCGCTGGTACGCTGCGCCGACCAGCAGCGCTATCGCGACATCGCGCAGATCAATCGCGCCGAGGTGCGGGTGATCGAACCGCGCGGCGGCACCAACGACGCCTTCGCCCGCCGCGCGCTGCCGCAGGCGCAGCTGACCCTGTCCGACGACAACACCGCGATCTTCCGCGAACTACGCGAAGGCCACGCCGACGTGATGATCACCGACGCCTCCGAAGCGCGCTTCCAGCAGCGCCGCGTGCCCGGCCTGTGTGCGGTGAACCCGCAGCAGCCGCTGCAGTACAGCGAAAAGGCCTTCCTGCTGCCGCGCCACGACATGGCCTGGAAGGCCTACGTGGACCAGTGGCTGCACCTGAGCAAGGCCAGCGGCGAGTACCGCAAGGCACAGGTGCCGTGGCTGGGGGAGGCGGCCGAGTAGCTTGCCGGGAAGCGTTGCGGATCGCACGGTTGCCGGGATCGGCGATGTACGGCGCGTCATGCGCATCGACCATGATGCCGTAGCAATCGGCGAACGGCGGCGTGCGGTCAGCCAGCCTGGCCGAGCTGTTCGGCCAGGTCGTTGCGCGGCGAGCGGCCGTACAGGCGGCTGTATTCGCGACTGAACTGCGACGGGCTCTGGTAGCCGACGCGGTAGCCGGCCGCACCCACGTCCATCCGCTCCACCACCATCAGCCGCCGCGCCTCGCGCAGGCGCAACTGCTTCTGGTATTGCAGCGGGGTCATCGCGGTCACCGCATTGAAATGGTGATGCAGCGACGAAGCGCTCATGTTCACCTGCCGCGCCAGGTCTTCGATCCGCAGCGGCTCGGCGTAATGCTGGCGCAGCCACGCGATCGCCTTGGCGATGCGGTTGCTGGGGCTGTCCTCCTGCGCGATGCGCAGCAGGTTCGGGCCGCACGGACCGGTCAGCAGGCGATATAGGATTTCCTGCTCGATCAGCGGCGCCATCGCGGCGATATCGTCGGGCTGTTCGAGCAGCCTGAGCATGCGCAGCGTCGCATCCAGCAGCGCAGCGCTGGCGGTATTGACCGACACGCCGCGCACACAATCGGCGCTGGCCTGCACCGGCAGCGGAATGCGTTCGAGCAGGTCGCGCAGCCGGTCCGATCGGATCGCCATGCCCACGCCCAGCAACGGCCGCTCCGGGCTGGCCTGGGTGATCCGCGACACCACCGGCAGGTCCAGCGCCACCAGCAGATAGGTGCCGGCCGCGTAGCGGTATTCTTCGGTGCCCAGGCTCAGGCACTTCTCGCCCTGCACCACCAGGGCGAAGCAAGGCCATTGCGCGGTGTGTGCCTTTGGCGAGGGCGCGGTGCGGTGCGAACAGAACAGGCCGTCGATGGCGGTATCGCCGTCGCCGTCGGGGACGGCCAATCGGGCAATGAGTGCGGCGATTTCTTGATAGCGGTCGGCAAGCGCGTTCATCGGCGTCGGGCGCAGCGGCGGGCAATCGAGGGACCTACAGCTTGCCCGATGCTGCGACGGCGCGGTCGCCGCCATGGCACGGTTTGCAGGATCGGACAAGAATTCCGCGGGATCGCGATAACGCGCCGCGGCGCCGCGCTCGCATCCTGTGCAGGCCGGATCCCCCGTCGCGTCTACCGGAGTGCTCCCATGCCCCTGCTGCTTCCCGCCTCGCTCACCTGCATGCCGATCGCCGCCGCCGCGCCCTGCCGCGCCCTTTCCCACCACTGCACCGCGCCGCGCAACGCGCAGGGCTGAGCCGATGCAAGCGCATACCGAAGCCCTGGAAATCACCACCTTCCGCCTGCAGGACTGCACCTGGCGCACCTTCCTGCGCGCCAACGCCGAGGTCGATGCCTGGTTGCAGCGCCAGCCCGGCTTCCGCTCGCGGCGCATCGCGCGGCGCCGCGATGGCACCGTGGTCGACATGCTGCTGTGGGACAGCGTGGCCCACGGCACCGCCTCGGCACGGCGGCTGATGCGCGACCTGCAAGGCGCCGCGATCCATGCGCTGATCGATCCAGATACGGTGTCCTGGGACATCGCGCCGGTGCAGCACGTCAGCGGCGAAGAGCGCGGCGGCAACGAGGCGGAAGCCGAAGCCGACAGTCTCGCGGCTTAGGAACAGCGGCCGCCGACGGCGACCGGCGCGCTTACACCCAGCCGCGGCGGCGGAACCACGCCAGCGGCAGCACCACGCTCAGCGCGATCACGCCCAGCGCCCAGTAATAGGCGTCGTGCCACTTGAGTTCGGGCATGTGCGCGAAGTTCATGCCCCAGATGCCGACCAGCACCGTCGGCGGAATGCCCACCACCGACGCCACCGCCATCACCTTCATCACGTTGTTCTGGTCGATGTTGATCATGCCCAGCACGCTGTCGAGCAGGAACTCGACGCGGTCGTCCAGGTGCTGCTCGAATTCGCTCAGGGTGACCAGGTCCTTGTGCAGCAGGCCGATGCGCTTGGCCGCATCGTCGCCGAACCAGTCCGGCGCGGCGCCGTCCAGGTAGGTGGCCAGGCGCAACAGGCCGTGGCCGGCGTTGTGCATGCCGCCGAGCCGCCGGCCCATGCCGCCGACCGCGTGCAGCATGCGCTCCAGGTCCCGCGAGGTATGCGGTTGGTCGAAGGCCATGCGGGTGGTCTCGGTGATCTCCGCTTCCAGCGCTTCCAGCCGATCCGCCAGTTGCCCGACCAGCTGATCGAGCAGGCGCAGCAGCAGATCGTCGCTGCTCCGGCACGGGTTCTTCTCCAAGTGCGCGGCCACCGCTTGCAACGACCCCATGCGCTGCTCGCGCTGGGTCACCAGCACCCGCGGCGACAGCGCGAAGCCCAGCGGCGCGGTCGGGCCGTCCTCGTCCTGGAAGCGCGGCACGTTGAGGAACAGCACGTCGCCCTCGATGCGCACCCGGCTGCTGAACTCGATCTCGCCGATCGCCGCCCGCGTGGGCAAGGCGAACCCCACCTGCTGGTCGGCCTCGGCGAGTTCCTCGCGGCTGGGCTGGCACAGATCCACCCAGCAGAACGGTGGCGCGGACGTTCCGGCAATGCGGTGGATCGTGATCATCGGGATCGGCTCGATGGCGGGAGGGCGCGAGCATCCTCCGCCGCGGCTGAAGCGAACGTCAACGGCGCAGGCAAGGGCCGCGGCCGCCAACGCCGCGCCACCGCGCCGAACAGCGCCATCGCCGCGCTATGGCCCCACCCGCGCCACGCGGCCGCTGCTTCAGGCGCGCGCGCCACCGCGGCGCTTCAACGCATAGCCAATGCCCAGCAGCAGGAACCAGGCCGGACTGGCCAGCAACGCCTGCCGGGTGTCGTCCTGCAGCGTCAGCAACGCCAGCACGAAGGCGAAGAACGCCAGGCACACGTAGCACATGCGCACGCCGCCGGGCATCTTGAACGCCGAGGCCGCATGCAGCTGCGGGCGCTTGCGCCGGTAGGCGATGTACGCGCACAGGATCAGCGACCAGACGAACATGAACAACACCGCGGCCAGCGTGGTGACCAGGGTGAACGCGGTGACCAGGTTCGGGATCAGGTACACCAGCAGCGTGCCGCCGAGCAGGCAGACGCAGGAGAACAGCAGCCCGCGCGCCGGCACCGCCGCGCGCGACAGGCGGGCGAAGCCGCGCGGCGCGTGCCGCTCTTCGGCCAGGCCGTAGAGCATGCGGCTGGTGGAGAAGATGCCGCTGTTGGCCGAGGAGGTGGCCGAGGTCAGCACCACGAAGTTGATCAGGCTGGCCGCGGCCGGCACCCCGGCCAGCACGAACAGCTCCACGAACGGGCTCTTGCCCGGCACCACCTCGCGCCACGGCGTCACCGCCATGATCGCGATCAGCGCCAGCACGTAGAACACCAGGATCCGCACCGGAATCGAATTGATCGCCTTGGGCAGGTTGCGCCGCGGGTCGGCGGTCTCGGCGGCGGTGGTGCCGACCAGCTCGATGCCGACGAAGGCGAACACCGCGATCTGGAAGCCGGCGAAGAAACCGCCGATGCCCATCGGGAACAGGCCGCCGTCGTTCCACAGATTGGCCAGCGCCGCCACGTGCCCGGACGGCGACTGGAAGCCCCAGGCCACCAACCCGGCACCGGTCAGGATCAACGCGCAGATGGCGATGATCTTGATCAGCGCGAACCAGAACTCCATTTCGCCGAACAGCTTCACCGTCACCAGGTTCAGGCTCAGCAGCAACAGCACGCACAGCAGCGCCGGGATCCACGGCGCCAGGCCGGGAAACCAGAACTGCGCGTAGGCCGCGATCGCGATCACGTCGGCGATGGCGGTGATGATCCAGCAGAACCAGTAGGTCCAGCCGCAGAAGAACCCGGCCCAGGGACCCAGCAGATCGGTGGAGAAGTCGATGAACGACTTGTACTCCAGGTTCGACAGCAGCAACTCGCCCATCGCCCGCATCACGAAGAACAGCATCGCGCCGATGATCAGGTACACGAACAGGATCGACGGGCCGGCCAGGCTGATGGTCTTGCCCGAGCCCATGAACAGGCCGGTGCCGATGGCGCCGCCGATCGCGATCAATTGCAGGTGGCGGTTGGACAAGCTGCGCTTGAGATGGTCGGGCTGGGCGGACGGGTCGGACATGGGCGCGGCCATCGGCGGGGACGATCCGACAACGTAGAAGATGCGACGCGCACGCGCCAGAGCGCTGCGCCCGCTTTGCGCGCGGAAATCGGCACAAGGCGCGCCACGCCCGGGCGCCGGCGCTTCAGACGATCTTGGTGCGCCGCCACCACTGCGTGACTTTTTCCTCGCGCACCAGGGTGAACAGCCCTGCGCCCAGGATCAGCGCGATGCCGACCAGCATCGGCCAGTCCAGATGATCGTGGAACAGCCAATAGCCGAAACCGATCGCCCAGAGCATCTGACTGTACTGGGTCGGCGCCACCGCGCTGACCGGCGCCAGCCGCGAGGCATACATCAGCAAGATCGCCGCCAGGCCGGCGAGCAGGCCATAGCCGGCCAGCAGCACCCATTGCTGCCAGGTCGGCCACACGAAGCTGGGTAGCATCAGCAACGCCCCCATCAGCAACGGGCCGAGCACGCCGGCGCCGTACAGGGTCAGGCGCTTCTCGCCCGGCCCGGCCATGCGCAGGCTGATCACCGACACCGCCCCGACCAGGCCGCAGACGATGGCCGCGACATGACCTTCGCTCAGATGCCGAAAGCCCGGCCGCAACACGATCAGCACGCCGACGAAGCCGACGATCACCGCCAGCCAGCGCCGCCAGCGCACTTCCTCCTTGAGCAGCAACACCGACAGCACGGTGACGAAGATCGGCATCAGGAAGATCAGCGCGAACGCCTCGGCCATCGGCAACAGGGTGAACGCGGTGACCGCCGACAGATTGCCGACCGCCCCGGTGAACGCGCGCAGCAGCCAGATGCTGGGACGCTGCGCCACCACCACCTCGCGCCAGCGGTCGCCGCGCTTCTTCAGGAACGGCAGGGCCGCGAGCATCAGCAAGGCGCCGAAGAACACCACCTCGTAGGCCGGCAGCGTGCCCTCCAAGCCCTTCACGAACGCATCGCTGATCGAATAGGCGGCATAGCAGGCGAAACCGAGCAGCACACCTTTGAGCATCGCGGATCCTGGCAGCTGGCGCCGCGCGCGGCGTCGGCCATTGAAGGGAGAAGACGGCGCCATTATGCGTCGCCATCGCCACGGCCACCATGACGGTTCTGCGCCGCCGTCGCCGATGAGTCCCGTGCGACGCATGCCGACGACCGCATGCCTGGCACGCCGCGGCAGCGCCAGCGCAGGACGTCGCAGCGAGCCTCGGTTACGATGCCCTCCCCCCGTATCGACGACCCGGCCTCGCGCAGCGCGCGCTGGCGCATCGCCTCCCTCGACGTGACCCATTCCTCCGGCCCCCTGCTGACCCGCCCGCTCGCCGACGCGCTGCTTGCCGCACGTGCTGGCGGCGCCGCCACCTGGACCGGGTCGCTGGATCTGCAGCGCAGCGAAGACCAGGCGCTGCTCGCCGCGGACCGCTGGCAGTGGCGCGGGCAGGCGTATCCGTATCCGCCCAAGCTCAAGGAGCGCACGA
The DNA here is from genome assembly GCF_017301775.1 of Xanthomonas translucens pv. undulosa. Taxonomy (NCBI): domain Bacteria; kingdom Pseudomonadati; phylum Pseudomonadota; class Gammaproteobacteria; order Lysobacterales; family Lysobacteraceae; genus Xanthomonas; species Xanthomonas translucens. The sequence continues at coordinate 2,904,632 of NZ_CP063993.1, read as the reverse complement.
TCTACTACTGGGACGGCGAGGAATTCGCGCCTGTGTCGCGCTTCGGCGGCGCGCTGATCAAGCTGGTGCCGACCGAATGGGGCGCGCCGACCTTCGAGATCGACGGCATCAAGATGCTACCCAGCGCGCAGCTGTCGCCGTTCGAGGACGCGCGGCGCAAGGTCGCGCTGATCGAACCGCGCGGCAAGCGGGTGCTCGACACCTGCGGCGGGCTGGGCTATTTCGCCGCCTGCGCGCTGGAGGCCGGCGTGGCGCAGCTGCAGTCGTTCGAGAAGAACGCCGACGTGCTGTGGCTGCGCACGCTCAACCCGTGGTCGCCGGATCCGGCCGCCAGCGACGGGCGCCTGCAGCTGGCGCATGCCGACGTCGGCCAGGCCATCGGCGCCATCGCCAGCGATTCGGTGGATGCGCTGCTGCACGACCCACCGCGCTTCGGCATCGCCGGCGAACTGTATTCGCAGGCGTTCTACGACCAGCTGGCGCGGGTGCTGCGCCGCGGCGGGCGGCTGTTCCACTACACCGGCAGCCCGAACAAACTGACCAGCGGCCGCGACGTGCCGCGCGAAGTGGCCAAGCGCCTGGAGAAGGCCGGCTTCCGCGCGGAACTGGCGCTGGATGGAGTGTTGGCGACGCGTCGCTAGGCTGTCTCGATTCGATCGTAGTCCTTGCAGGAGCCGCGCCGCGTCGCCTCGAGCCACCGGCAACGGTGGGCCAACGACATCGGAAAAAAGCGTCGGGGCTGAAGCCCCGCCTACAGTGGATTCAACCGGCTTGCCGCACGCCCTTGTAGGAGCTGCTTCAGCCGCGACAGGCAGCCCATCGCGACCGCTGACCCAACGCCATCCGCAGCCGCTTCCGCACCATGTAAAACACTGGAAAAGGCTGCAACGCTGCCTTCACACCGAAGCAGCGATATGCTCGCGCAACCAGCGATGCGCCGGATCGCGGTGCACGCGCTCGTGCCAGAGCAGCGTTCGGCGAACAGCGTGCGTTGGCGCAGGTTTGGCGGTGCGCCGTCGCGGGTATTCAGGACAAGGTCGATCTGGCCCCGCTCGGCCTGGCGCGCGATCTGCAACGGCGCCATTTCCAGCACCGGCAGCCGCGTACCCGGCGCCGCGCTGCGCAGCGCGGCCAGCGCCGGCAGCAGGATGGTCGATTCGCCATAGTCGGTCGCGGCCACACGCCAACGGTTGCCGGCCTGCGCCGGCACGAACGGCGCTTTCGCCGCCACCGCGCGCTGCAACGCCTCCAGCGCCTGCCGCAGCCGCGCGCGCAAGGCCTCGGCACGCGCGGTCGGGCGCATGCCGCGCGGTCCCGGCAGCCGCCGCAGCAGCAGCGGATCGTCCAGCGCGGCGCGCAGCTTGGCCAGGTGCACGCTGACCGAGGACTGCGACAGATGCAGGCGCTCGGCCGCACGGGTCACGTTGTGCAGCACAGCGCCGATCGCGTTCCGCAAGCAGAACGGCGGCGACTATGCCATCCCGGAGCTGACGCTGCAGCCGCAGATCGCCCAGGGCCAGGTCGGGTTTGCGGCGCATGTGATGGGCTGCGAGGAAGATAACGCTGCAGCGGCATCGCCCGCGCACGACCACCGGATCCGTGAGACATCAAGCGCAGCGTTGGACGGTAGGATGGCGCCTGCGGCGAATGCGCCGCGCTTGCCATCGGAACCATGCCGCACGTCACCGCCCCTGCGTTCGCCCGCCTGCTCGCCCTGTGCGCCACCGTGCTGCTCGGTGCCTGCGCCACGCAGCCACCGCGCGCGCCCGAGCGCACGCCGACCGAGATCAAGGCCGACATCGCACGGCGCATCCCGGCCGCCATCCCCGACCGCAGCGGCTGGGCCAACGACGTGTACGTGGCGCTGTCTTCGCAGCAACTGGCCACCAGCGCCGACAACATCTGCGCGGTGCTGGCGGTGATCGAACAGGAATCCACCTACCAGGCCAATCCGCCGGTACCCGGCCTGGGCAAGATCGCGCGCGCCGAACTCGGCCGCCGCGCGTCCGCATTGCATGTGCCCGCGTTCATGCTCGACGCCGCGCTGGCGGTGACCTCAGCGAATGGCCGCAGTTACGGCGAACGCATCGCCGCCGCACGCACCGAGCAGGAGCTGAGCGCCATCTTCGAGGACCTCGCCGGCAGCGTGCCGCTGGGCCAGCGCCTGTTCGGCGACCTCAACCCGGTGCACACCGGCGGGCCGATGCAGGTGAGCATCGCCTTTGCCGAGGCCCATCGCGACGGCTATCCGTACCCGTTGCAAGACACGGTGCGCCACGAGGTGTTCGGCCGCCGCGGTGGCGTGTGGTTCGGCACCCGCCATCTGCTCGGCTACCCGAGCGAGGACGACGCGCTGCTGTACCGCTTCGCCGACTTCAACGCCGGCTGGTACGCCAGCCGCAATGCGGCGTTCCAGGCGGCATTGGCGAAGGCCAGCGGCACCACACTGGCGCTGGACGGCGACCTGTTGATTCCCGGCAGCGACATCGACCAGCCCGGCGCCACCGAGCGCGTTGCGCGCAGCCTGGGCACGCGGCTGGCACTGGACGACAAGGAGATCCGCCGCGCCCTGCAACGCGGCAACGCCGCCGATTTCGGCGACACCGCGCTCTACCGCAAGGTCTTCGCGCTGGCCGAACGCAGCGCCGGCAAGCCGCTGCCGCGCGCGATCCTGCCCGGCATCACCCTGCAAAGCCCGAAGATCACCCGCACCCTCACCACCGCCTGGTTCGCCCAGCGCGTCGCCGAACGCTGGCGCCGCTGCATGGGCAAGTAACACCGGCAGACAGGTCAAACGGGCGGCGCGACTTCGGCTTGTCCACCCACGCGATGGCGGCGGCGACGCCCGCTGCGCGCAATGCGTCCGCACGCGGGTGGCGTCCACCATGGCCGTTGCTTGCGCCGATCCGCACGTGCTGCACGTGCGGAGCCGGCTGCACGGCGTCAGCCGCGCATCGCCACCGCACTCAGCGACGCGCGTCCAGCACCGCCACGTCTTCCGGCGCCAGCTGCACCATATCGCTGGCCGCCCCCGTGGCCAGCAACGAGCGCATCGGCGCCGGCAGGCGCACCTGCTGCGCATCGCTGCCGTGGTTGATCAGCACCAGCACGCGGCGGCGGCCGTCGCTGCGCACGCCGACTTCCACGTCCTGCGGCACGTCCGCCAGCGGTACGCGCACCTGCGCATCGCGCAGCCAGTCGCCGGTGAGGCGATCGAGCGTGGCATCGTCCAGCCAGGCGCCGACATAGCTGATGCGGCCCTTGCCGACCCGCCGGGTCAGCACCGCCGGCGCGCCATCCAGCCAGCCGTTGGCCTGGCCGTAGCGCAACGGCACCTCGGTCTGCGCCGCGCGCGCCTGCAACTGCTCGGCCCAGATCTTCGCGCTGCCCTGGCCGGCCGCACCGGCGACCGGGATCGGCTTGTCCAGCGCATAGAACTGCTGCACGCGGCCGCCCAGCAGTTCGCCCAGCGGGCCGGGCTGGCGCTGCGGCTGCAAACCGTTGTCGGCGTTTTTCATCGCGCTGCGCGGGCCCAGCACCAGATGCCCGCCGCGTTCGACATAGGCCGTCAGCCGCTGCGCCTGCACCTCGCTGAGCACATTGAGCGACGGCGCGACCACCAGCTTGTAGCCGTCCAGCGGCGCCAGCGCCGAGACCACATCGACCACCTGTGCCTGCTGCCGCAGCGGCCGGTAGAACGACTTCATCTGCACGACCGGATCGAAGTCGGCCGAGTGCTTCTGGAAACCCAGCGCCCAGCGGCTGTCGAAGTCGTTGATCAGCGCCACCTCGGCGTGCGGCGTGGTGCCCGCCAGCGCCGCGCCGGCCTTGGCGAACTCCGCGCCGACCTGCTGGATCTCCGCATACACCGGCACCGGCTCGCCATCGGCGCCGACCAGGGTGCCGTGGTATTCCTCCTGCCCGTTCGGCGCGGCGCGCCACTGCCAGTAAGAGACCGCATCGGCGCCGTGCGCCACCGCCTGCCAGGCCATCGCCCGCACCTGGCCCTTGCGCAGCGCCACGTTGGTCGCGCGCCAGTTGACGAAGCCCGGCTGGGTTTCCATCACCCAGTAGTTGCGCTGCTTGTAGCCGCGGGTGAGGTCGTGCCGCGCCGCGTTGTCCACCCAGTCGTAGCGTTCGCCGGCGACGTAGTCGTCCCACGCGGCGATGTCGAGCACATCGTGCACGGTGTAGGCGTCGAAGCCGGCGAACCAGCCCATGGTGTTGGTGGTGATGAACTGGCGCGGATCGGCGTGCGGGCGGATGGCCGCGATCTGGTTGCGCGAGTAATCCGTCCAGGTAGCGCTGACGAAGCGCTTCCATTCCAGCAGCAACGCCGGATTCTCCTCGTCCTCGCGCACCGGGATCTGCGCGAAGTCGTTGTAGGTCTGGCTCCAGTACGCGGTCGCCCAGCGCCGGTTCAATGCCTCGATGCTGCCGTACTTGCGCTGCAGCCAGGCATGGAACTGCACCTTGGCTTCCGGATCGAACGAGGCCTGTGCGTATTCGTTGTCCAGCTGCCAGCCGACCACATGCCGATTGCGCCCATAGCGCTGCGCCATCTGTTCGGCGATGGCATGGGCGAAACGGCGGTAGCGCGCGCTGGCGAAGGAGAACTGCTGGCGGTTGCCGTGTTCGTCGCGCACGCCGTCCTGGCCGACGCGCAGCGTGTCCGGATAGGCCTGGGTCAACCACGCCGGCGGCGCCGCGGTCGGCGTGCCGAGCACCACCACAATGTGATGGCGCGCGGCCGCGGCGATGGCGCGGTCCAGCCACGCGAAGTCGTACTGGCCCTCGCGCGGCCCCATGCGGCTCCACGCGAACTCGCCGATCCGCACCACGCGCACGTGTGCCGCCTGCATCAGCGTCAGGTCGCGCTCCCACTGCGCCTCCGGCCACTGCTCCGGATACCAGGCCACGCCCAACAGCAACGGCGCGGCATCCGCATAGCGCGTGGCCTGCGCGCGGGCATCGGGCACTGCCGCGGTCAGGGCGAACAAGGCGGCGCACACCAGCGCGATCGCGCGCTGCGGGAACCAGGAGGGCGATGACATAGGCGGACTCGGCGATGGAAGGAACGGCAGCCGGTGGATCCGCTCAGCCGCCAACGCCCATTGTGCACGCCTGCGCCAGGCGCGCACTTGCGCAACTTGCCGAACCTGGATGCGCAACTATGCACAACGCGGGCAATACGGCGTCGCGCGGCAACGGATTGAGCAGCGCAGCACCGGGTATCATGCACGCGCTGGCCAGGCACACGCGCCCATCCAGCACGCTGTCGGTCGGCATCCACCTGTCTCAGGACATGCTCGCGACGGTCCTGCCCCTTCGCGAATGCAATCCTTGCCTCCCTAGGCGTTTCGCCTCATTTGCCGCCGCTGGCGCATGCACCGATTGTCGATGTCATGTTGACCGGGTAGCGTCGCGCCCTGGCACACGCCCCCCCTTTCCCCTTTCCCGGATACAAGCATGACACCACCACGGATCCTAGCCACCCTGCTGGCGATGACCACAGCAATCCTTTCCACTGCGCCCGCCCTGGCGCAGAACGTCACCGTCACCCCAAGCCAGACCTATCAGACCATCCAGGGATTCGGCGGCATGAACGGCGCCGGCTGGATCGCCGACCTCACGCCAGCCCAGGTCGATCTGGCCTTCGGCAGCGACAATGGCCAGATCGGCCTGTCGATCATGCGCATGCGCATCGCACCTTCTAGCTCAGACTGGAACGTGCAAGTCCCGGCCGCGGTGCGCGCACGCGCGCATGGCGCGGTATTGCTGGCCACGCCATGGTCGCCGCCTGCGTACATGAAGTCGAACAACAGCCTCAACAACGGCGGCAAGCTGCTGCCGCAGTATTACGGCGCCTACGCCAAGCACCTGCTGGATTTCGCCAGCTACATGTCGGGCAAGGGCGCCCCGCTGTATGCGCTGTCCATGCAGAACGAGCCGGACTGGCACCCGGGCTACGAGTCGGCAGAATGGAACGCCAGCGACTTCGCCAACTTCCTCAGCGCCCAGGGCGGTGGATTCGGCAACCTGAAAGTGCTCGCCGGCGAGTCGTTGAACTTCAATGCCACCCTGAACGATGCCGTCCTCAACAGCAGCGGCAGCCAGCACGTGGACATCATCGGCGGGCATCTGTACGGGGCGACGCCGAAGGACGATCCTCTGGCACGCAGCAAGGGCAAGTCTCTGTGGATGACTGAGCACTACACCGACAACACCGACGGTAACGCCTGGCCGTCCGCGCTCGGCGTGGCGAGCGAGCTGCACAAGAGCATGGCAGCCAACTACAGCGCCTACATCTGGTGGTACATCCGGCGCAGCTACGGCCTGATCACCGAGGGCGGCACAGTCAGCAAGCGCGGCTACGCGATGGCGCAATACGCGCGCTTCGTGCGCCCCGGCGCCAAACGGATCGACGCCACCGCCGCGCCGTACAGCGATGTCGCGGTCACCGCCTACAAGCGCGCCGACAACAAGATCGTGCTGGTCGCGGTCAATACCGGCACCCAGTACCGCGAACTGAAGGTCACCCTGCCCAGCGGCAGCGCGACCAGCTTCACCAAGTACAGTACCTCGGCCAGCGTCAATGTCGGCTATGGCGGCAGGTACCAGATCAGCAACGGCCGGACCGCGTTCTATGTAGATCCGCAGAGCGTGGCGACGTTCATCAGCAACTGAGCGTTTGCGTTGCCGCGCCCGGACTGATCGTCCGTTCGCCACAGCGCACGATGCAGGGAGGATCTGCGGCCCGACGGGCCGCAGATGCGTCCGACCACGCATGCTGCGCGTCGCGACCGTGCCGCAACCTCCACGCATCGCAGTGTTCGTGTGAGCGCGGCCTTCTGCGTGCAGATGGATACGCGCTCGTTTTCTATCTGCCTGGCGACATGCACAGGCAGCTGCGTCGGCGCAGATGCCACGCTGCGCCGCTATCAACCGATGCCTTGCACGGCCCGGCCGAGCTGCTGCAGTGCGGCCAGCGCCAGGCTGCGGAAGCCTGCGGGAATGGCATCTGCCTGCGCCACGCGCTTGCAGAACTCCAGCGCCATGCTCGCAGCGACACGCCAGTCGTCCTGGTAGTCCGGCGCGGGCAAGGCGGGCGTGTAGACGCGCTCCACCACCTCGCCGCTCACAGCGGGACGAAACGTCATCGGCAGCATGTCGTATGCCGGCGCCAGCGCAAGCGGACGCATATCGGCGAGCATCATGCCCGCATTGCCCAGAGGCATGTCGTTATTGCCGATCAGCGCGCCGAACCAGCCATACACGCCGAGCCGCCGCGCATCGTCGCGATCGAGCCAACCGTCGCGCTGTAATTGCCGGGAAAACAGCCACCAGTCGATGCGACCATGCGCGTCGTAGGCCGCGTCCAGTGCAGCCAACGAGACGAATCCGCGACGCCCCAGATCCGGCGTGCGGTCAAAGCGCATGGATTGCAGGAACATGCGGCCGTCGGCTTCGACGATTTCGCTCTCGGCGGCGGCCAGGCCCTGCGCGCGCAGCACCTGCCCGGCAAGCTGTTCGCAATGCAGCAAATCCGCCCATCGCTGCGCAGCAGGCATGCCGGCGCGCCCGCTGAACTTGAGGGGAGCGGCAGTCGTGCTGCAATGTTGCAGCGAATTTCGGCTGTTCGCCGCCTACCGAGGAACCGACGTCTTCGCCACGCAAGGCGGCTTCGGCAAGGCGCGGAGACGCCAGCAGGCGCTGCGCCTGCGCGATCGTGTCGGCCGGCTGCAGCATCCCCTGCAACAGGCGCGACACGGTCGGCTGGCTTATGAATAGATAGTCAAGAAACCACGACTATCGATCGACTTAGTTATCAGCCGCTTCACTTTATCATCCAGAAGAAATCGAAAAAATATGAATAAATAGAGACTGGATTCATGGTTGATCGCTGGTGCCGGAGTCGATCCGTCGCGGCGGACCCACCCCGGCACCAGCCAGAAGGCCGTGTCCACCGGCCGACACGGCAGTGCGGATGGGCGGCATCAGCTTTTCAGGAAAGGAGCAGGAATGCCGACGGCCGGAAATCGCAGGCGCAACGGCCATGCGCCGCCGACTCGGCAGCCCGGCATGGGGCCTGCCGAGCGGGCGCAACCTTCTTCCTAGGTCCAGTTGTCGCCATCCAGGCCGCTGTCGTCCGCAAAGTCCTGACCGGCATCCTGCAGCGGCGCCTCGTCGTAATAATTGTTGGTGACGTTCTCGACCACGGTGGGCGGCGACGACCCGCCGCCCAGGAACCCGCCGTGGTGACCGCCAAGCAGGCTCTCCACGCCTTCGAACAGGAACATGCCGCCGGCCACGCCCGCCGCCGTGGTGGCTGCAGTGCCGAGAAAACTCGGCCCACGTGCGGCCGGCGCCGCGACCGGCGCCTGCTCCGGCACGCCAGCGCCACCGCCGAACAGCCGCTCGCGCCAACCCGGCGCGGCCTGCGGTGCGGGCGCCGGTGGCAACGGCGGCGGTCCTGCATTGAATCCCTGGCCCAGAAAACTGGTGGCTGGCGACGGCGCGGCCTGCTGCAACTGCGCGATCTGCGCCTTGGCGCTCTCCAGCGCATGTTCGAGCAGCAAGGCCCGCTGCACCAGCAGATAGGCCGCATCGGGCTGACCGGCCAGGCGCTCGCGGATCAGGGCGTCGGCCTGCGGATCGATCGCCACGCCGCCGGCACTGCGCACGCGGGCCAGGAAATCTTCGAGTAGCTGTTGTTCTTGCGGGGTCATACCAGTACCTGGAAGGGGACCGGCCCAATGCCGGCAGGCACAGCATGGGCGCGGACCGGCCGGCGCCAAGGGCTACCCTTGCGGCCTGGTGCGCCGACATTCATTAAAGTGACCGGATCGGCTGCTGCAGCGGAGGCCATCGCCAGCGGTCTCCCGCTCCACGACCGCATGACTTCCGGCATTTCCGCCCGCCACGCCCATGACGAGACATGTCGTCAAAAAGGCCCGCAACGGGAACCACGATGCAGTGGCGAGGCAGGCAATGGCGACTCGCGCAGGCATTGGCCGCAGCCGCGTCGGCGTCGGGGCGGCAAGCAATAAGGACGGCTGGACGCCAACCAGGTGCATGGCACCCGCAACGGCGATGCGCTCGCCTTCGTGACCACCTCCGCCAATGGCCGCGTCTACCGCTTCGACGGCCGCGTCGAGAGCGAACGCAGCACCGCGCTGAGCGCCGGAGCCACGGCATTCGTCCACGTAGCGGGAGCGACTTCAGCCGCGACGGGCCTTACCGACAGGGCCTGCCGCAACCGATGGCCCAAATCAAAAGGCGGCGGCACCACCTCCCGCACAGGAACTCACCCCATGCCCTGAAAGCGCATGCGCACCTCGATGCCTATTCCTCCCCGGCTGCGTCCGCCACGCCGTCGGCGCGCGGCTGCCGCACTGCCCACATGTTGTCGATCAGGTTCGGATACGGGCGGCCGTTGTCTTCCGCACGCTGCCGCGCCGCGGCCTTCTGCGCAGGCGACAACGGCTGCGCACGCTGGCCGCGCGGCTTGGGCTTCTTCCAGGGTGGGGGCTTGGAGGCGGGCATGGGCATGGCTGCAGGCAAGGCAGGCGCCCATCGTGACGCGATGCGGTGCGCGAACGAGTGAACGACACCAGCGCACCGATGCGCCCAGGCTGTCCCGACCTGCGAGGCCCTATTCCGCATCGATCCCCGCCAGCGCCAACACCCACCCCGGCACCGCCAGCTCGCCGGCATAGACGTCCTTGGGCGTGTGCTCGGCCATCGCCCAGCGGTGCAGCCAGCTGATGCCACCGCCGCCGGGATAGCCCTCGGCGTGCCGGTAGGCCGGATCGCGCAGCGCTTCGTCCAGGCTGACGAACGCATAGCCGCGGCGGCGGGTGGCGGCGATCAGCTCCGGGAACGCCACGGCGTTCAACGCGTTGGCATGCATCAACCACACCTGCGCGATGCGGCGGCCGAACAGCGCTGCGATTGCGCCTCGACATAATCCAGCATGTTGAGCATGTACGGCACATAGCCCTTGCGCAGCCGCAGCGCAGGTACGCTTGATGTCGATCTTCGAGCAGGCCGCCGATGAAGCCCACAACGCGCACATCGGCCGGGCGCTTGGCCAGTGACATCCGGCGCACGTGCAGGCAGTCGTTGACAAGGTGCCGAAGGTGGAACCACGGCCATGCGTGGATAGGCCGCCCGATGCCTCGGGCGCGGCGGTGTCCGTTTCGCCACAGGCCACGGTTATTCGGCCAGTTGCGCGCTGTGGTGATGGAGCGACGAAAGAATGGCGCTCCATTCAACGTGTGAGGCGATGTATGCGTCCTGTGACACTAACGTCTGTAACGCGCCGAGTAGCGAGGCACACGCAGGACGATGTGGCCAACGAACCCGAGGCCAGCTCCTCTGCACGCACGCAGGACCCGCATGCCAACACGCAACTCCAAAGCCTGCAACGGCGACCGGTACGCGCGGCGCGGCTCGGGGCTGCTCAGCCTCAGGAACCGACTGCTGGCGTGCGTGCGGCCAATTTTGTACGTAGCACGGCAAATATCCTCGCCTGGGGCTCCGGCGTGGTGTTTGGCGCTACCGTATCGGAAAGTTTCTCCAACAAGACACGAGGCAATTTCATGGATGACCCGTATTATCAGGAGCTTGCTCGTAGCAATGGCATGGTATCGATGGGTTCGCAGCATTACCATGACCTTGCTCGGAGCAAAGGCACTATAGCGGTGGGTGCAGCGGTGGCATTCGGTGGCTTTAAGGCAATCGAGTCTGTCGCCTCCCGGTACATACAACAGGCGCAAACCCCGGTGCACATCCGTGTGCAAAAAGCCGAGCGGGCAAGGGAATTGGGGACAACCGAAGCTTGCCTGGATGAGGCGGTCGAGATGGTGACCATGCCCGAGGACGATGGTCCTGGCTCTCACCTGAGCCTGGGCGAGCAGACGGCCCTGGCCAAGGATCTGATGAATCTCATCACCGCAGAGCGTTCGCGCTTGCCTGCGGAACTCTGGAACGCGGCCAGTGGCGTTGGCGACGATGCGCCCAAGCTGGTCAACCGGCTGCTGCTGGCAGCGAGAACCCGCGCGCCAAACGAGACGTCTACGTCGTCGGAAGAAGACTGAACGCGCGTACCATGCAACTTCTAGGGAGCGCGTTGTCCCCAATGGGCGCCAGGTGCTGCTGCAGGACTACACCTGCGCCGACTTCAGGATGCCCGATAGGCTCTCGCGCAGGATCAGCTGCGCCGCGCCGACCGGCTCGATTTCAGCCGTGCCAGCCTGGACGCGGCCAGCGTGGCCTCCCCCATACGGGGCCGAACCAGACCGACCGCGGCAAACGCGGCAGCAAGCGGCATGTGATCACGGATCGGCACGGCGTCCCCCTGGCGTTCTGCGTGACCGGGGCCAACCGGCACGATTCGGTCGTGTTCGAGGAACGGGTCGATGCATTGCCCTCCATTGCCGGCAAACCTGGACGGCCACGACGCTGGCCGGACAAGCTGCATGCCGACAAGGCCTACGACATGGAACGGTGCTGGAACCACCTGAAGCGACGAGGGATCACCCCACGTATCGCCCGCAAGGGCGTGGAACGCAACGATCGCCTGGGCCGATACCGCTGGGTAGTTGAACGCACGCATGCCTGGTTTGCCGGCATGGGAAAACTGCGGACCCGCTTCGAACGCCGGATCGATATCCACCTGGCTCTGTTGTCCATGGCCTGTTGCGTCATCTGCCTGCGGCGACTTCCAGAGTTTTGTTAGCCACTCTAAGACAGCGACGCGTCGCGGTTCTGAAACCCGCGGCATACCGTGCGGTCAACCGTCCCTAGAACGTCGGATCGGTCACCGCGAGCAAGCCCAGGTCGTTCATGTCCATTGACCTGCCCCCACCGTCCGTACCAGTGATTACTGATAAAGCCCTGGGTCGAAGGTTACTGCGTCGTTGGTTTGTTGTGTACGGTAGTTGGCGGCGAACTGTGCCGGCGGGATGCGACCACAACTGCTATGCGGCCTGATCTCGTTGTAGTGGCGTCGCCAGTCTGCGATCACGTCCCGCGCTTGTGCCAACGAGGTGAACCAGTGCTCGTTGAGGCACTCGTCGCGGAACTTGCCGTTGAAGCTTTCGATGTAGGCGTTCTGCGTGGGGGCACCCGGCTCGATCAGGATGTGCTCGATGCCATGTCGCTGTGTCCAGGCTAATGAAGGCGCGACTGGTGAACTCCGGGCCATTGTCGGTACGGACCGCGCGTGGATAGCCACGGAAGCACGCCGCCTGATCGAGCAGCCGCACCACGTAAGCGCCGCTGATGCCGTGATCCACGGCAATGTCCACACTCTCGCGAGTGAAGTCGTCGACCACGGTCAGGCACTTGATGCGGCGTGCGTTGGCCAACGTATCGAACACGAAGTCCATGCTCCAGGTGTCGTTCGGCATGGAGGCCGCCAGCAGTTTCTGGCGCTCGCCTAGCGGACGCTTGGCCTTGCGCCGCTTGCGCACCTTCAGCTCGGCTTCCTCATACAGGCGATAAATCTTCTTGTGGTTCACGGACGGAAACTCCGGGCGCAACAAATCATGCAGTCGGCGATAGCCGAAGCGGCGGTGGGCCTGGGCCAGCTCGACCAGCCGCGCGGACAGCGCCTGCGTGGCTGGCGTCGGCACGGGTTCGTGGCGGAAAGCATCGCGGGACAGCCCCGCAAGGCGGCAAGCCCGGCGCTCGCTCAACGCGGTGTGTTCGAGCATTCGTCGGATTGCCTCGCGCTTGCGTTGCGGGGCTAGCGTTTTACCCCGAAGCCGATCTTCAGCGCTTCGATGTCTAGGTGCGCTTCGGCCAGCAACTTCTTCAGCCGATTGTTCTCGACCTCCAGTTCTTTCAGCCGCTTGGCCTCGTCGGCCTCCATGCCCCCGTACTTGGCCCGCCACTGATAAAAACTGGCTGGGCTGAAGCCATGTTGGCGGCACAACTCCGCCACGGCCATGCCCGCGTCGGCCTGCTTGATGAACCCGATGATCTGCTCGGTGCTGAATCTGCTCTTCTTCATGTCCGTCCTCTTGGCTTGACGGACTTTACAGCTTCAGATGGTATGACTCAGTGGGGGCAGGTCACCCAGGGCCGGCCCCGCACCACGAGGCCAGCCCGCTCCAGCGACGCATCCCGGCCTCATGCCACCTAGGCCGCGATCAATGCAGCCGCCCGCCTCCCGCAGGCGGCGCGCTCCCCTCCACCGCATAGACCGCCCGCTCCTCGCCTACGCCGTTGGGCGTGGGTTCGCGCAGCGGCTGGCACTCGATCTGCAGCAGCAGCGCCCGCATCGCGTTCGCTGCCTCGCAGAGCGTGTCGCCCACCGCTGGCAATGCCTGGCCGGCACGCGCGGTTGCGTCGCCGTCCGCCACCACCCGGGCATGGGCCGAGACAGTCTCGGCCAGCAGGGTGAGCCGGTCGAGTTGCGCCAGCGTGACGCGGAAGGCGCCGCCGCCCACGTCCGGCGCCACGGCGACGGTGGCAGCGGGCCGGGCGTCGCGCGTCGTGTCGGTCCGCTGCGCAGGATAGGACAGCGCGTCCAGCACCAGCTCCACCTGGTCGGCCAACAGCTCCAGACAGACCGCCAGCTCGCCCATGCGCACCTTGGGCTCGGCGGCGCGCTCCTCGTCCGGCGTGCGCGGCTGCGCCAGCCGGACCAGGAACCGCACGTGATCGCGCAGCTTGGCCAGCCGGAACTGGCTCTCCTCCGGCAGGAAATAGCCGGGCATGTCTTCATCGTCCAAACGGTCGTACGCCATCGTTGCCTCCTCGGTCCATGAAAGGTCCGCCCGCCACGCAGGGCGGACGGGAAGTCGGGAGGTTCGAAACCGTACATAGTCGGCGGGCATATTTCCCCGAGGGGTGTTGTATTAGCCGCCCTCCCGACGCAGGCATCGCATCGGCTTGTGCCCGAGCTTTGGGCACAAAAAACCCACCGGTTTGTCGGAGGTGGGTACCGCTATGTACGGAGTTTCGACGCTCCTTGGATAGAGATTGCTATTCGTTGCACAGAAAGTCAACCGCTAAAGTAAAAAAGCGGGTAGACAGTCGACGATAGGTGGACCTGATTCGATTTTTGATGGACCTAACCAATATGCCAAGATGAAGCAAATTCGGTTAACTCCTACCCCTAAAATTGGGAACGTCTTACACAAAGTAGTGCAAATTTCCGACAACTCAAGCTGCCCTCGAATGGGCATTATATCTACATCCCGGAAGCACGCCTGCGCACCGATTACGGATGCCGCTCAACGAAAAAAATAGGCGCCTCCTTGAGCAAGCGGCATAGCTGTGCCGGGGCACTCATTCACGACCGCAGGCTATGCACTCCGCGCCCGGGCTCTCGATAGCTATATCGAGCGAGCTCACGTGATCGGAACGAGACGTTCCTGCCCAAAGCTCTTGGCTGCCGGCCAACGTCACAACTTGGTGATAGTGGCGGTAAGGGCGGTGCTAGCGCCACTTGCCAGGGCACTGATCTGAAGCCCTGCGACGCTCCACTGTTAGCTTGCAAGTCATGCGAGCCCCGCCAAGCCGACATCTCCCCAGCAGCCCGCGCCATCTTGGTGCAAGCATATGCACTATGGTGCACAATAGCACCACTTTCATCTCCGGCCCCAGTCCATGGCCCGCCAACCCATCGCATCTGATCGGAAGACCGTCAGGACTTCCGTCATGTTGCCCGAAGAAGTGCACTCACAGATACAGGCATTGGCGGATTCCAATCACGTCTCGTCCGCCTGGGTGATCCGAATGGCGGTGCAGCGCTTTCTGGACGAGTACCAAGGGCAGCTTGAGCTGCCATTCCGCGTTTCGCGTGACAAGGATTCGATTCATGAGTAACGATGCCATCCTCCGCAAGCTCAACCGGCTGCAATCCGGCGCGAAGCCTCGCGTGCTGGATCTGTTCGCCGGCTGCGGTGGAATTTCTCTGGGCTTCGAGGCCGCAGGCTTCGAGATGCGAGCTTCTGTCGAGTTCGATCCCGACGCGGCACGTTCCCACGGCGTAAACTTTCATAACGGAGCTGAGGCACATAGCCAACCTATTGATATCACAAAGACATCGCCAGCAGATCTATGCGGCCAGCTGACACTGGGCAGTACTTCGGACGCTTTTGATATCGTCGTAGGCGGGCCTCCCTGCCAAGCATTCGCTCGCGTAGGCCGCTCTAAGCTGCGTGAGATCGAGGAGCATCCAGAGGCCTTTATCCATGACCCCCGGGCCCAGCTTTACAAGAAGTATCTTGAATACGTTGATACGTTTCAGCCGCTGGCTGTTCTCATGGAGAACGTACCCGACATTCTGAATCATGGTGGGCAGAACATTGCGGAGGAGACCTGCGAGGTTCTCGCTGCCAAGGGCTACGTTTGTAGATACACACTGCTTAATGCCGCATTTTATGGTGTGCCGCAGATGCGAGAACGTATGTTTCTGATTGCATACAGACATGAGCTCGGCGCCGCAGTGTCATTTCCCTCTCCTACCCACTGGCTTGTGCTTCCGCCCGGGTACGGCGGGTCGCGTTCTGTCGCCCTCAAGACACTCAGCAATCTTGCTGATCAGGCTCATTCCTATGTCACGCCACCTGTAGCCACACGGGATCTCCCTCCAGCAGTAACTGCCGAAGACGCATTAGCAGACCTTCCTGCGATCAATGCACGGGAGCTTTTAGCAGCAGGGAAGATCGCCCGCGGAGCACGACGGTTTGATACCCCGATCAGATATAGCCGTAAAAAGCCCTCTGCCTATGCGGAGCTGATGCGTACTTGGCCCGGGCACGAAGCCCCCGAAGCAGGACTGACCGACCATGTCATACGTTACTTGCCGCGGGACTACGAGCTCTTTGCCCGCATGAATCCAGGCGACCAGTATCCCCAAGCGCATGCACATGCTGTGGAAATGTTCCAAGAAAAGCTTGCTGCCGCTCGCATACGAGGCGAAAAGCTTGCCAAAGATTCATCAAGTTACAAAGCGTTATGGGATTCGATCGTCCCACCCTATGACGCCAGCAAGTTCCCGAACAAGTGGCGCAAGATGTGGCGTGATCAGCCAGCACGCACGCTTATGGCACACCTGGGTAAGGATAGTTACAGTCATATACATTACGATAGTAAGCAAGCCAGGACTATTTCGGTGCGTGAAGCTGCGCGCTTGCAGTCATTTCCAGACGGGTTTCGTTTTAGTGGCACCATGAATCCGGCGTTTAAGCAGATTGGTAATGCAGTCCCTCCCCTGATGGCTAAAGCGCTGGCCATTCATATGATGCAGACCATCAGACAAGCAATCATTCAAAAGGAAGCAGCAGATGAGCCTCGTCGAGCGGCAGCGACAATTTCTTGAAGCGGCGCAGAAGCACTTCGGCACCTCCAAAGCCGTCCGCCCACGCGAACTGTTTGGCGTCTCGAACAGCGCCAAAATCGTTGACGGAGGCATTCAGCTTGGCGTGGTCAACCTGGAGAATGTCAAGAATGACGTTGAGGCCCTGATCTTCGGCTGTGTTCTCAGATTTCCACCAGAGGACGAAGTCTATTTCGCCGTCCTGGTCCGCAAAGATAAGGAAAACTTTCTATCGCGCCTTGCCGAAATGAAACGTTTAGGCATAGCGGCAAAGAATGCCGGCGACGACGCGGATTTTGCGCTGGAAGCTGCTAGTGACAGCGAGGATTCGGAAGCTCCAGGAACCAGCATCAAGTACAGCGCCAGGAACAATCTGGTGCCGATCTATCTGGCTGGCGATGGTCGCCTGTGGCTGCGCAATGCCAAGTTCTGGGACAGCCTGGCTTTTGACCTCGCTCCTTTCGGCCCTTCTACTGAACCTGACCAGATCGTAGTCGCACTGTATCCGCCGACAGCCTCGGCAAGGCGTAGCCTGCTTGCACGAGAATTCATCGGCTGGCTGGGTAGCTTGGTTGGTAGAGAAAAGATTCACGAAATTCCCGTTTGGACAGATGCCGCAATGCTCGGCCCAGGCATGCTCCGCATGCCATCAACTATTGCAGTCAATGATCTCGAGTCAGCCATAGAATCTTTGGGCGGCTACTATCCCAATAGTGAGGTCAGACGCTTTCATGCTGCCCTGAACTTCCTGGATCACAAGCACTTCGTCATTCTCTCCGGGCTGTCGGGAACAGGTAAAACCCAGTTGGCTCTGAAGTACGCCCGTGCGGTCCACGGCCTGACATCAAACACGGTACAGGATCCTCTGCTCTTCGAATGCCCTGTTCGCCCGGAGTGGACTGATCCCACAGGCCTGACCGGCTACTACGATGTATTGACAAACCGATACGTAGTGCCAACCTTCCTGGAAGCGGTGCTGGTAGCCACAGCACATCGTGAGTCCCCGGTGTTTGTGATACTCGATGAAATGAACCTCGCGCGCATTGAGTACTACCTTTCAGATGTACTTTCCAGTATCGAGTCTGGTGGAGCTCTGCAGCTTCACTCAAACGGCGTTCCGCTGGAAGGCACTACTGGCGCCGCTGTGCGAGCGGAAATTCCTTTGCCGTCCAATCTATATATAATCGGCACAATCAACATTGATGAAACCACTAACCCGGTTAGTGATAAGGTACTGGATCGCGCATCAGTAATCGACATGTCAGCAGTGGATGTCACCGGCTTCCTGAGATCCCTGACCGGGCGGCACCCAGAACTAAAGGCAGCAAGTGACGCATCCGAGCAGAAACTGACTGAGATACACGGATTACTTGATCGACACAATCTCGGCTTTGGCTATCGTGTGATCGAAGAGTTTGTCCGATACCACGCGTTCGATGCTCGGCACATTCAGAACTCTGCTGACAGCGTTACCGACCAGTTACTCGTACAGAAGGTCCTGGTGAAGCTTCGGGGATCTGAGCGCCAGCGCCCTCTACTCACCGCACTGGAAAAAGCTTGCGAAGGTCTTCCTAGCGCCCGCGCTTACGTCCGCAGACTGATGGATGACCTGGATGAATTCGGCTCATTCCAGGCAATGCGGTAATTATGAGCACGCTCCACATACACAGCGAAGGTGGAGGGCCTGCTTGGCAGGTCTGGCCTTCACAGGATGTGATCCCTGCAGGAGCAATCAGGGAGGCTTCGTCTTACCTGTTTGAACTTAAGGACAGTGACGATGCAATCGCTGCAGATCTACTGATTGACGATATTCCAGTGGAAGCACTGCGCTCGCGGCAGCTCAGGAATGCGCGCTGGCGCTGGACACCAGGCTTCCACGCCGGCTCAGTAGAAGCGACACTCAAGCTTCCCGGCCAAGGTATACACCGCTTCGAGATAACCACTGATCCGGATCAGCGGAAGCTTACACGTGACGACTTTGACACTATGGTTCGCGAAGTCCTGGAAGATACGTTCGCGCTTTTCTCGCTCAGTTCTTTTCGCAAGGGCATTGCACGTCAGCCTGGAAACCGAGCTCCGCCGATAGCTAGGCTGGAGTTCCTTCGCTCACGCGCAAATGAGATCACAAAAGCTATCTCGGCAATCAATCGTTCACCCAGACATTTTCTGCGGGCAGAGTCAGTAACCTTACCCTTTCATCGCGCCAGACGCGCCACCGGACCGGAGATTATTAAATCCCTCAAAACCGGGCTTATCCGGACTGAAGCAAGTGGCCCCTCTCGGCTTCCCACAGCACTCAATGGTCGCCTGCCTGCACAGATTACGATGCGGCAGCGGCGTAACAGTGTGGATATCCCGGAGCATCGGCAGATCAAAGCATGCCTTAGATCTTGGGCGACATGGCTATCCGGCGTGGCTGATGTATTGAATAGAACAGATAGGGGAAGCGACGCGGAGAACTTTACAACTGCCGGGAGTTGGGCAATTCGCATCAAACATATCGCAAGAAAGCTCAAAGATGCAACCAATTCGGGCTTTATGTCAGACGTGAGTGTTGGCCCCGCGATGTTGCAGCTGTCGTCATTGTTCAGGAATGATACCGCATATAGCCGCTTTTATAGGCTGTGGCAGGACATGAACCTCGGACTTGCCGCTCTGTTCGGTGATTTTCTGCAAATGCCCCTGGCGAGAACGTATGAGCTGTATGAACTCTGGTGTTTCCTTCGCCTTCTGCGCGCGGCCATCGATGAGTTTGGACAAACCGATGTTGATCTCAGCGAATTGTTCACGACAGACGCAGCAGGTGGCGTGACCATTTCTGCAGGATCTGTCACCGTGTCAGTAGGAGCCGGCAGGACATTGTGCTTTCAACGTCAATATCGCGAATACTGGCTTGAGCCCAGCGGCGAAGGCAGCTTTAGCCGAACCATGGTACCCGACCTAGTCTTTGCCGGGGCCGGCCTTGGCAGCATGGAAAAACAGGTGATTGTACTGGATGCGAAATACCGCATCGATGAGGGGCTGAACGATGCCCTCAGCTCGATTCATACTTATCGCGATGCCTTGGTACAGGAAGCAGAAAGCGGAGAGATTGCAGGCATAGTCACAGCCGCTTATCTCTTGACACCACACGTCCCACTTCTGGAAAAGGATTTCAGAAGAACGCCGGTTCCCGGGCGGCTTTTCCATCCACAGTATCGGGAGAAGTTCCGGTTTGGTGCTGTGACTTTACGCCCAGGCATGAACAGCGAAGAGCTACGCAATTTGCTTCGAACGATCGTCGCGGATGCAAGCGGAGCACCGTAATGGTCGACGTACTGACACCAGCGCAGCGCCGGTTCAATATGAGCCGGATCCGTGGACGTGATACCAAACCGGAGATGATAATCCGGCGTGCTCTGCATGCATGCGGCTTCCGCTATCGGCTTCAGGACCGCGCGCTTCCCGGTCGGCCGGATCTGGTTTTTCCACGACACCGGGCCGTAATTTTTGTAAATGGCTGCTTCTGGCACGGCCACGATTGCTCTTTATTCAAACTCCCCGGAACTCGCAGAGAATTCTGGAAATCCAAGATCGCATCGAACCGTACTCGGGACGAGAGAGCCGCTGCAGCCCTGTTAGAGCAGGGGTGGCGGATTGCAATCGTATGGGAATGCAGCCTTAAAGGCACCGGAAAGCTCAGTGAGCACGAAATTATAAATGCGTGCCAAACATTCCTGTTATCTAGTGAAGTCGAGAAAATTATTATTCAGGGAACAAATAAAGTGACTGGGACCACCCTTTAGCAAATAGCATTATATTCACACCATCCTTGTTGCCACCAATGCTACTATACCCATCGCACGGGACGATGAATCACTCGACCAGCGCCATCAGTAATTTCGTCGGGAAGCTGCGAATTCCTAAAGTGTGTATTCGTCAAATGGCGAAAGAAATGCGCATGAGCCTGAAGTGAAGCGGTAGGGCGAGTTGCAGTTGTCATCAACCCAATACACTTCTTAAGCTTACGCACAAGCATTAGCGCTTCTGCCAAGTCAGAATCATTAGATAAAACAACCGCGCAATCAAACCTATCCTCCCACGCATCATTCAAAAGATTGACCGCCAGATTAACATCTGAGCCTTTTTCGCAACGCTCAACAATTTCTACCGTCCGCGGCCTACCTGCCTCTGGATATGCCAGAGGACGACGCCTATTGTTTGACTGAAATTGCCCGAGGTGTACAATCAACTCGGAGATGTGAGCCTGCAAAGCACGAATATATACATCTTGTCGATTAGGACCAGACGGGTCATCTGGTTCGGCGCTGATCCGCGCCGTGAAATAACGTAGACCCTCGATCTTATTTTCGGGCTTGAGAACAGCTCCACACATTGCTCTGATATCAAGCCAGCGCAGTGAGCGATCCTGCTTCAATCCGGAGTTATAAAGGTTGAATCCATCGACATAGACAAATGTACGCAAGTCCCTTTCCCCCAAAAGGCAAGGGCTCCACTATGGGAGCCCTGCGGCCAAACGCCTAAGCGCTTGGTGGTGTGCCCGCATGATGATGCAACGAATTCGAGGTGTCAACTAACTTCGGCAAATAAATTTATCCAGAAGTTCGGCTTTCACGCTTTTAGCCAGTTTTCGAGTCGAGCATACAATGCTCGGCATTCCTATCACCAGCAGCCTCAGCGGCAGAGTCTGGCCCATCAAGCCGCCACATCCACATACTCAACCTGACTCGACGGCAGCGGAATCACTTCCCCATCCTCACGCATGCCAGCCAGATGCAGCTCAATCGCCTCGCGGATCAATCCTGCCACCTCCGCGGTCGTCGCGCCCGTCGCCACACACCCCGCCAGATCCGGCACGTAGGCGGAGTAGTTGTTGCCCGCTTGCTCAATGACGACGGCGTAGCGCATGGCGATTACCTCTTCAGGCCGGCTTGCTTCAGGATACTGTTCATGGTGCCGGGAGCCACATCATCGCTCGGCTTGCCGGCCACTGTCACGCGGCCTGGGTAGACAGGATGCTTGAACTGGCGGTGGCTGCCGGTCTGGCCGACTTGCTGCCAGCCTGCGTCCTTGAGTTGTTGCAGCACGTCGCGGATTTTCGGGGGCATGTTCGCGGTCCTTGCGAATGCGGGCCGGCCAGGGGAAGAGCGCCCTCTTCCGCTGCGGCCCCCTCTCCCGCGTGGCGGGAGAGGGGCTGAGCGTTATTGCCTGGCGGGTCGGTTAGACGCCAACCGGATTCGACTTCTCCGGATCGATCTTGTACTGCTTGATCGCCCGAGCCACATCCTTGCCGGTCATCTTCCCATCCTTCGCCAGCGCCGCAATCGCGGCATGCGCGATGTAGTACCGGTCAACCTCGAAGAAGCGACGCAGGTTGGCGCGGGTGTCGGAGCGGCCGAAGCCATCGGTGCCCAGCACGGTGTAATGCGTCGGCACGAAGGCGCGGATCTGGTCGGCGAAGGCACGCACATAGTCCGTTGCGGCGATCACCGGGCCCTGGCGTCCTTCCAGCAGTTGGGTCACATACGGCTTGCGCTGCTCGCCTTCCGGATGCAGGCGGTTCCAGCGCTCGGCGTCGAAGCCGTCGCGGCGCAGTTCGTTGAAGCTGGGGCAGGACCAGATGTCGGCGGTGACGCCGAAGTCCTTGTCCAGCAGTTCGGCGGCAGCGATGGCTTCGCGCAGGATGGTGCCCGAGCCCAGCAGCTGCACGCGCAGTTCGCCCTTCTTGGGCTTGCCGGCGTCGGTCAGCAGGTACATGCCCTTGATGATGCCCTCTTCTGCACCGGCCGGCATTTCCGGGTGGGTGTAGTTTTCGTTCATCAGGGTGATGTAGTAGTACTCGTCCACCTGCTCTTGCATCATCCGCTTCATGCCGTACTGCATGACCACGGTGACTTCGTAGCCGAAGGTGGGGTCGTAGCTGCGCACGTTGGGGATGGAGCCGGCGATGACCTGGCTGAAGCCGTCTTCGTGCTGCAGGCCTTCACCATTCAACGTGGTGCGGCCGGCGGTGCCGCCGAGCAGGAAGCCGCGGGTGCGCATGTCCGCCGCCTGCCAGGCGATGTCGCCCACGCGCTGGAAGCCGAACATGGAGTAGTAGATGTAGAACGGCAGCATCGGCACGTTGCTGACCGAGTAGCTGGTGCCGGCGGCCAGCCACGAGGAGATGGCGCCCGGTTCGCTGATGCCCTGCTGCAGCACCTGGCCGGACTGGTCCTCGCGGTAGAACATCAGCTGGTCCGCGTCCACCGGCTTGTATTTCTGGCCGAACGGGGCGTAGATGCCGATCTGGCGGAACATGCCTTCCATGCCGAAGGTGCGCGCTTCGTCGGCCACGATGGGCACGATGCGCGGGCCCAGGTCCTTGTCGCGCAGGGCGATGTTGAGGCTCTGCACGAAGGCCATGGTGGTGGAGTAGCTGCGCTCGCCGCTGGACTTGAGCAGGCGGTCGTACTTGTCCAGGCCCGGCACGGTGAACGACTGGTCGGCCTTGCGGCGGCGTTGCGGCAGGTAGCCGCCGAGCGCGGCGCGGCGCTCCTGCAGGTACTGCACTTCCGGCGAGTCCGGGCCGGGGTGGTAGAACGGCACCTGCTCGGCGTCGGCCAGCTGCTTGTCGCTGAGCGGGATGTTGAAGCGGTCGCGGAACGCGCGCACAGCGTCGTCGTCCAGCTTCTTGGTCTGGTGGGTGGGGTTGAGCGATTCGCCCGAGGAGCCCATGCCGTAGCCCTTGACCGTCTTGGCCAGGATCACGGTGGGCATGCCCTTGGTGTTCACCGCCTGGTGGTAGGCGGCGTAGACCTTGTGCGGGTCGTGGCCGCCGCGGTTCAGGCGCCAGATGTCGTCGTCGGACAGGCCGGCGACCATGGCCGCGGTCTCCGGGTATTTGCCGAAGAAGTTGGCGCGGGTGTAGGCGCCGCCGAAGGCCTTGCAGTTCTGGTATTCGCCGTCGACGGTTTCCATCATCAGCTTGCGCAGCACGCCGTCGGTGTCGCGCGCCAGCAGCGCGTCCCAGTAGCCGCCCCACAGCAGCTTGATGACGTTCCAGCCGCCGCCGCGGAACACGCCTTCCAGCTCCTGGATGATCTTGCCGTTGCCGCGCACCGGGCCGTCCAGGCGCTGCAGGTTGCAGTTCACCACGAAGATGAGGTTATCCAGGCCTTCGCGGCCGGCCAGGGCGATGGCGCCCAGGGTTTCCGGCTCGTCGCTCTCGCCGTCGCCGATGAAGCACCACACCTTGCGGTCGGACTTCTCGATCAGGCCGCGGTGCTCCAGGTACTTCATGAACTGCGCCTGGTAGATGGCGCTGAGCGGGCCCAGGCCCATCGACACGGTGGGGGTCTGCCAGAAATCCGGCATCAGCCACGGGTGCGGGTAGGAGGAGATGCCCTGGCCGTCCACTTCCATGCGGAAATGGTCGAGCTGGGTCTCGTTGATGCGGCCTTCGAGGAAGGCGCGGGCGTAGATGCCCGGGGCACTGTGGCCCTGGATGTAGAGCAGGTCGCCGGGGTGCTTGTCGGACGGGGCGCGCCAGAAGTGGTTGAAGCCCACGTCGTACAGGGTGGCGGCCGAGGCGAAGGAGGCGATGTGGCCGCCCAGGTCGCCGGGCTTGCGGTTGGCGCGGACCACGGTGGCCATGGCGTTCCAGCGGATGATCGAGCGGATCTTCCACTCGATGGCCGCATCGCCCGGGCTCTTGGCCTCGTTGGCGGGCGCGATGGTGTTGACGTACTCGGTGGTCGGCGAGAACGGCAGGTAGGCGCCGGAGCGGCGGGTCAGTTCGACCATGTCCTCCAGCAGCTGATGCGCGCGTTCGGGGCCCGCGACATCGATGACGGCCTTGAGCGATTCGATCCACTCCTGGGTCTCAGTGGGGTTCGGATCGTTCTGCAGCACCTCGTTCAACCAGTTCATAGCGCTCCCGTAGGTCGCACGCACGCGCGCGATTGCTTGTGTTTTTTGTAGCCCCCAAGTGTAGCGCAACCGCCCCCGCCGGACCTCGTACGCCAGCGTATGGAGCGGACTTTCATTATGGCCCGGGACCGCGCGCGCCGGATGCGCAGCGGGGCGCGGCTGCGCTTATGATCGGGGCCGTCTCCCGCGGAGCGCCGCCATCGCCGCTTTATCGTCAGTGCAGGACGCTTCCGCAGTGGCCTGGCGGCACAGCCTGCGCACGCGGCTGGTGCTGTGGGGCAGCCTGATCCAGGTGGCGCTGCTGCTGGGCCTGGCGCTGCTGTTCTATCTGGGCGCGCGCCAGGTGGTGCTGCGCAATGCGCGCGACGAGGTGGCCGGGCTGGCCCAGCAGACCGCGCGCAGCCTGGATGCGACGCTGGGCTCGGTGCAGGTGAGCGGGCGCACGCTGGCCGCCGGCGCCTCGGCGGTCGGGCGCCAGCCGTTCAATCTGCGCAGCCTGCTGCACGCCACCCTGGAGGGCGATCCGGACATCGCCGGAGCGCTGCTGGTGATCGAGCCGGGTACGCTGAAGGGCGACGACCGCGGCTTCGCCTGGCACCTGCGGCGGGCCAACGGCGCCGTGACCGAGCAACCGGCCGATGCGCTGGGCGACGACTACCGGACCATGCCCGGGTACCGGCGCACGCTGGCGGCGCCGGCGCCGTGGTGGTCCGAGCCGTATAGCGACGCCTCCACCGGCGGCGACTATCTCACCGCCTACAACCTGCCGCTGCGCCTGCCCGGCGACGGCACGCAGGCGCGCGCGATCGGCATGGTCAGCGTGGACGTGCCGGTGAAGCGGTTGCAGGCGATCGTCGCCGAGCTGCCGGCCAACGCCGGGCTGCAGGCGATGCTGCTGTCGCCGGACGGGCTGTTCGTGCTGCACCCGGATCCGGCACTGCGCTTGCGCCGCACCCTGGAAACGCACGTGGCGCACGCGCGGCCGGACCTGTCGCCGCTGGCCGCGGCGGTGGTCACGCACATGCCGGTGCGCTTTGCCCATACCGCACCGGACGGCGAGCGCTACCTGACCCAGAGTGCGGCGGTCGGCGACACCGGCTGGACCTTCGCGCTGAGCGTGTCCGAACGCTACATCGTGGCCGGGCTCAACCGCATCGCGCTGTGGGTGGGACTGGGCGGCGGCGCCGCGCTGCTGCTATGGCTGTGGTTGCTGCATCGCTACACCGCGCGGCTGGCGCGGCCGATCGAGGACCTGACCAACTCGGCCGGGCATTTCAGCCAGGGCGAGTTCGACTACCCGCTGCGGCATGTGGAGCGGCAGGACGAGGTGGGGGTGATGGCGCGCGCCTTCGAGCGCGCGCGCGGCTCGATCAAGCTGCAGCTGGAGGAGATCGCCGCGCTGGCGCAGGCGCGGCAGCGCATGCAGAGCGAGCTGTCGATCGCGCGCGACATCCAGCAGGCGATGCTGCCCGGCGGGCGCACCTTCGACAGCGCGCACAAGCACCTGGAAACCTACGCGCTGCTGGAACCGGCGACGATGGTCGGCGGCGATTTCTACCAGTTCTTCGAGACCGAGCCGGGGTTGCTGTGGTTCGTGGTCGGCGACGTGTCCGACAAGGGCGTGCCGGCGGCGCTGTTCATGGCGCGGGCGATGACCGTGCTGGAAGTGGCCGCACGCCGCCACACCCAGCCGGATGCGATCCTGATCGCGGCCTCGCAGCGCATGGCCGAGGGCAACGACACCTGCATGTTCGCCACCGTGCTGTGCGGCCTGATCGACGTGCACAGCGGCGACTACTGGCTGTCCAGCGCCGGCCACGAGCCGCCGGTGCTGCTCGGCGCCGACGGCCACGTGCAATTGCTGGCGGTGGAATCGGGGCCGCCGCTGGGGAT
The DNA here is from genome assembly GCF_017301775.1 of Xanthomonas translucens pv. undulosa. Taxonomy (NCBI): domain Bacteria; kingdom Pseudomonadati; phylum Pseudomonadota; class Gammaproteobacteria; order Lysobacterales; family Lysobacteraceae; genus Xanthomonas; species Xanthomonas translucens. The sequence continues at coordinate 2,878,489 of NZ_CP063993.1, read as the reverse complement.
CGAGCCGCAGACGCGCTACCCCGTGGTGCGCGGGCGCCTGGCCGCCGGCGCCACGCTGTTGGGCTATACCGACGGCATCACCGAGGCCATGGACGCGCACGCGCAGGCCTACGGCCCCGAGCGGCTGCTGGCCGCGCTGGAAGCCGGCATCGACGCCCAGGCGCAGTGCGCGCGGGTGCTGGCCGAGGTCCATGCGTTCACCGCCGCCGCACCGCAGTCCGACGACATTACCTTGCTGGCGATCCGGTTGCGCCAGGATCCGACGCGGGAGGGAAGCACATGAAACTGCGGCTGCAGATGGTGCCGGGGCTGGACACGCTGGCGCAGCTGAGCGACACGCTGGAGGCCGCGCTGCTGCGCTACGGCGTGGCCCTGGACCACGTGAACCGGGCGCGGCTGATCGTGGAGGAACTGGCCTGCAACACGCTCGAGCACGGCCACCTGCGCAGCGAACAGCCGCCGGTGGAAGTGCTGTTGCAGGTGGACAGCGGCGCGCTGGTGCTGGAATTCCACGACAGCGGCCCGGCCTTTGATCTGCGCGCGGCGCCGGCGCCGGACCTGGACGCGGACATCGCGCAGCGCCCGATCGGCGGCCTCGGCCTGCACCTGGTGCGGCAGCTCGCCGACCACATCGATTACCGGCACCATGCCGGCCGCAACATCGTGCGCATTACCCTGCTGCCGCCCTTCGACCCCATCCCCCAGGAGTTCCCCGCATGACCACGTTGAGCCTGCAGATCGACCCCACGCAGGACCGGCGCCAGCGCATCACGCTCAGCGGGCGCCTGGACACGCATACCTACCAGGCCCTGGACGAGGCCCTGGCGCCGCTGCTGGCCACCCAGATCACCACCCTGGTGCTGGACCTGTCGCAGCTGGACTACATCAGCAGCGCCGGCATCCGCTCGATCTTCAAGGCGCGCAAGGTACTGGCCACGCGCGACGGCCGGGTGCTGGTGGTCAACCCGCAGCCGCAGATCCGCAAGGTGTTCGACGTGGTCAAGGCGGTGCCGTTGAACGAGATCTTCACCTCGGTGCAGGAACTGGACGACTACCTGGACGAGATGCAACGGCGGGTGCTGGAGGACGGCGACGGCGGCTGATCTTGAACTCGGCGCGGCTGCCCGCCTGCGTGAAAGCGCGCGGAGGCCGCGGGGTCATGCGTCGGGACTGAAGTCCCTCCCACAAAAAGCCTGAGTCATTCCCGCAAAAGGCTTGGCCGAGTGTGGGAGGGAGTTCAGTCCCGACTGCAGCCCGCCGAAACGCCCGCGGCTGCGCGCGTCGACGCGGATTCCCGTCAGCGACGCCGGTAGCTCCCTCCACCCGGCCGCAAACGAAAACGCCCGCCGAAAGGCGGGCGTTTCCATCGAAGGCAGCGACCCATTTCAGGCCACCGCCCGCACCGCAGTGCGCAGGCTTATTTCGCGCCCTGCAGCGCCTCGGTGGTGATGCGGATCCTGACTTCGTCGCTGACGTTCGGCACGTAGGCGCCCAGGCCGAAGTCGCTGCGCTTGATCGTGGTGGTGGCGTCGAAGCCCAGCGCCGGCACCTTCTTCATCGGGTGCGGACCGGCGCCGTTGAGGGTCACCGCCAGCACCACAGGCTTGGTCGTGCCCTTGATGGTCAGGTCGCCGGCCACGCTCAGTTTGTTGGCGCCGGCCGCAGTCACCTTGGTGCTCTTGAAGGTGGCGGTCGGGAACGTGACGGCATCGAAGAAGTCGGCGCTCTTCAGGTGCTCGTCGAACTCGGCGGTGAAGCTGTTGAGGCCCGACAGCGGCAGGGTCACCTGGACGCTGGACTTGGCCACGTTCTCGGCGTTGTAGACCAGGGTGCCGTCGACGTTGCCGAAGTGCGCGCTGGGGTTGGAGAAGCCGAAATGGCTCCACTGCACCAGCACGTCGGTGTGCGACGGGTCCAGCGTGTAGGTGCCGGTGGTGCCCTTGACCGCGGCGGCAGCGGCGGCCGGCGCGGCGAAGGCGCTGGTGGCGGGCTGGGCGACGACGACGGTCAGGGCCAGGGCGAGCGGGAGCAGCAGTTTGCGGGTCTTGGTCATGAGCGGGAACTCCGGGTGATGCGGCGGTTGGACACGCCAGCGGCAGACGCCGGCATGCAGGGGGACACGGGCGGACCAGACGCGACGAGACTCACTCGATGCGCGCGGCCTCGTCGAAACTCAGCCGCGGCAAGCGCGGGAACAGGCCGGCAGGATCGCCGTAGCCCAGGTTGACCAGGAAGTTGGACTTGACCGCGGTGCCGGCGAAGAAGGCCGCATCGACCTTGGCGTTGTCGAAGCCGGACATCGGACCGGCATCCAGGCCCAGCGCACGCGCGGCCAGGATCAGGTAGGCGCCCTGCAAGCTGCCGTTGCGGAACGCCGATTCGCTGCGGCCTTCGCGCGGGCCGTCGAACCAGCTCTTGGCATCGGCATGCGGGAACAGGTACGGCAGCTTCTCGTGGAAGTCCTCGTCGTGGGCGACGATGACCGTCAGCGGCGCGGCCAGGGTCTTGGCCAGGTTGCCTTCGGACAGCGCCGGCTTGAGCTTCTCCTTGCCCGCGGCCGAGGTCACGAACACGAAGCGCGCCGGGCTGCCGTTGGCCGCGGTCGGGCCCCACTTCAGCAATTCGTACAGGGCGCGCACGGTGTCTTCGCCGACCGGGGTGTCGCGGAAGGCGTTCTGGGTGCGGGCGTTCCGGAACAACTGATCGAGGGCGGCGGCGTGCAAGGCGTCAGACATGCGGAAGTACCTTTTGTCGTCAGGGAAAGACCGGTGCCACCCGTGGGTGGCGGTTTCGGCGCAAGGCGGCCAGTGTAGAGTGGCACGATAGCCGCAACACCCAGCCGCAATGCAACGGATTACTACCAAACGTGAAACGATCGGGCGCGCCGTGGGCGATTAGCGACGGCAACGCCGGCAACGCGCGCCAGGCAGAAGCGCTGGCCGCGGCGCTGTCCGCACCTGCAGCGTCGCCCGCTGCGGCACTGGTGCTGCAACCGCACATGCCCTGGCGCTGGCTGGCGCCGCGGCGGTTGCCCGGCGCGGCGCAGGCCTATGGCGCCGGCTTCGCCGAACTGCTGCGTCGCCCGCCGGCACTGGCGATCGGCTGCGGCCGCCAGGCGGCGCTGGCGACGCGGCTGCTGCGCGCGCGCGGCAGCACGGTGGTGCAGTTGCTGGATCCACGCCTGTCGCCGCGGCACTGGGACGTGGTCGTGGTGCCCGAGCACGATCGGCTGCGTGGCGACAACGTGCTCACCCTGCTCGGCAGCCTGCATCCGATCGACGATGCCTGGCTGGCCGCTGCGCGCGCGGCGTTCCCGCAGTTCGGCACGCTGCCGTCGCCGCGTACCGCGCTGCTGGTCGGCGGCCCCGCCACGCTGGCGCCGTGGACCGCCGGGGCGGCGGCGGCGCTGTTCCAGCAACTGGCGGCGCAGCTGCACGCCGGCGGCGGCAGCGTGCTCGCCAGTACCTCGCGGAGGACGCCGCCGGCGGTGGCGGCCGCATTGCGCAGCGCATTCGCTGCTGTACCAGGCGTGGTCTGGTGCGGCGAACGCGATGGTCCGAATCCCTACGCCGGCCTGCTCGGCTGGGCCGAGCGCATCGTGTGCACGCCCGATTCGGTGAACCTGCTGTCGGAAGCCTGCGCCACGCGGGTGCCGGTGTCGGTGGCGATGCCGCTGACGGCGCGCGGCCGCGCGTGCGACTTCCATGCGGCGCTGCACGCGCGTGGCCGCCTCGCCGATGCAACGGACGTGCATGGCGCCGCTATGCACACGATCGAACCGCTGCGCGAAACCGCACGCATCGCCACACGCATCCGCGCGCGCCTGCCGCTGGACGCCAGCCACTGACGCAAGGCCGCCTGCGGGCGGCGGCACCTGCGCAAACGCAACGGGGCCGCAGGCGCGCCGGCATTGGCGCGCATACGGCCCCGTGCTTGCCTTCCCGCTAGATCAAGGGTTGCTGGGAGACCGCGGTATCCCGGCCGGCGCCGCGTCCAGCGCGCCGATCAGCAAACGCACGATCGGCGTGCCGAGACCGGTCGTGTAGTTGTACTTGCCGTTGAGCGGCACGTCGTTGCCGACCACGCCGTTGTTGCCCGGGATATCGCGATGGAACGCCTGCGGAGAATTGGCCGCCAACCGATACAGGTAGTCGTTGAGATTGCCCTGGCGCCCCTGCTTTTCCACCAGCAGCGCGGCAACGCTTGCAAACTCGGGCGCGGCGACGCTGGTGCCGATCGTCGAATAGAACTTGCCCTTGTACACCGACAACACCGAACTGGCGAAAGGCGCCCTGCCTTCCCCGCACGGCTGTTTTGCCCTTTTCCCGGGGCAACCGCCGACCAGCATGCCGATATCGGGCAACGCACGCATCGACGCGCGGGTGCCGCCCAGCGCACGCAACTGATAGGCCGGCCGCTGGATCAAGGTACTCACCCCGCCGCCAGCCCCCCAGTAGCCGCCGGCCAGCTGTGCGCCTACGCCGTAGTAGTCCATGGTCACCAGCGGATCGGCATAGGCGCTCTCGGACCGGTAGCTGGAATCCAGCGATCCCTTCTGGTAATTGGTGGACAGATTGCCGCCGCCGACCGCGGTCACATTCGCATCCACCGCCGGATGCACGACGCCGGCGACGAAGTTGCCGTCCTTGCCGTCCACCGCATAGTGCGTATCCGCACAGCTGAGGCCGGCGTTGTCGCCGCTGGAGGCGATGAAGGTGATGCCTTGCGCGTTGCCCTGCTTGAAGATCGCATTCATGGTGCGGAAGGTCGAGGTGAGATCCTGGCCGCCTTGGTAGGCCTTGGTGCGGTAAAGCTCGCAGCCGCCGAACGAGGAGCTGACCACGTCCGCCTCGTTGTCCTGCACGATCTGCCGGTAGCCTGCGATCAGAGATTCCTCGCTCAGGTTGGGGATCACATACAGCAGCACGTGCGCGCCCGGCGCGCCGGCCAGCGCCATCTCCACGTCCAGCGCCGCTTCGCCTCCCGCCCCGCCCGCCTCGTTGATCCCCGGCTTGGCGCCCGCCACGTAGCGGCGGGCGTACAGTTTCGGGTTGACGTGACCGGCGCCATAGCGGCTGAAGTTCTCTTTGTTGAACATCGCGTCCACGTCCGAATCCAGCACGTCGCTGGAGATCAGGATGGCGATCGTGGTGCCGGTCCCGTCGAGGCGGCGCTGCTGGCCGGGCGAGCCGATCATGCTCTGGTAGGACGGATAGCCGTAGGCCTGCTTGAGATCGTTGTACGCATAAGTGCCGTTGGGACCCCTGCGGTTGTCCGGATCGACCTGGGGCAGACGTTGCGACTGCACCTGGTAGAGCGGCAATCCGCCGGTCAGGCCGGTGACCACGGCACCGCTGTCGCGCAAGGCCGCCGGCAGTTGCAGCGGACCTGCCACGGCGAGCTTGGCGTTGGCGCCTTCGTGCAGATCCACCGCCAACGGCGCGGAGAACAGCCGCTCGACATTGTCGGCGCTGGCGTTCACGTGCAGGGTTGCGCCCTGCTGGGTGACGGTCATGCGCGCGGCCTGCAACGCCGAGCGCACGCGTTCGACCTGCGCAGGCAACGGCGCGAAGCGGCGATCGAACTCGGCGCGCGACAGCCAATGATGGTACTGCGGCGACACCGGATCCTGGATGTCGGCCAGCAAGGCGTCCAGGCCTGCCTGGTCACGCAACGGCAGATGCACGTCGAAGGTGACGGGTGCGGCACGCAACGTGGCGGACATGGCCGCGAGCGTGGCGTCCTGTGCGGCATGGGCATTGCCGAACACGAGCGCGCACCCGGACAACACGGCGGCCAGCAACGGCTGGCGGCGGCGACGACGATCGATCATATCTCTCTCCGTGGGTGGGACGATAGGGCGTCGCCTGCAGGCAACTGCTGGCGGCGTCACGTGGGAACAAAAATGCGCAGGGTCACGCGTGCAAAACCAGATCATCAGGTGGGCCGCCATCATTCACGGTGCCACGCATCGAAAACTTTGACGCTGTAGCGAATTTTCGATCCTGCAAAGAATGCATCGGCAATGTTTCATGGGCACCGTCGAAATCCATGTGCGCTTGTGAAAAATGTGGCGGCGATGCGCATTTTTCAGCGGGAAACGGCGACATTCAAATATTCATCCGTAAATAATCAAACTTCCTGTTTTGCGGCCGTTTAGTTTCATGGGAGCCGCGCCCCCGCAGCACTGGACCGCATCAGGCGCACCGTGGCCGGCCGGGCAAATGTATCGACCGTGTGTGCATTGCATGACAACCGCAACATGGGTGACGCGATCCTGAAACCTCGCTGTCGCATCTTCGCCCGACCTCCTTTAGCGAATTTTTCACGCATGCCTACCCATCATTTGCTGAGTGCCGCGATCCTCGCCACGTTGCTATCGCCGCTGGCGGCGCACGCGGCGGACGCCCCGGCCGACAGCGCCACCGGTGAGGCCCGCCAACTCGATACGGTGTCGGTGATCGGCCAGGGCGAGACCCGCCAGGTGCAACGCATCGCCCGCCAGGACGTGGCGGTGCTGCCGCCAGGCACCAGCATCCAGAAGCTGCTCAACCGTATTCCCGGCGTCAACGTGCAGTCCAACGACGCGTTCGGCGCCAACGAAGAATCGCAGACGGTAAGCCTGCGCGGCTTCAACGGCACGCGCCTGGGCTATACGCTCGACGGACTGCCGCTGGGCGACAACGCCTACGGCAATTACAACGGACTGAACATCAGCCGCGCGCTGATCGCCGAGAACTTCGGCGGCGTGGAACTGGCCTCGGGCATCGGCAGCCTGGGCACCGCCTCCACCAGCAACCTCGGCGGCACCGTGCAGTACTTCTCGGACGATCCGTCCACCGAAACCGGCGTGCGCCTGTCGCAGACGGTCGGCTCGGACCAGAACCGTCGCACCTACCTGCGCCTGGACACCGGCGAGCACAACGGCTTCTCGGCGTATCTGTCCGGTATCCACGCCAGCGCCGACATGTGGGCCGACCCGAAGTCGCCGACCCACACCGCGCAGTTCAACGGCAAGGGCGTGTATCAGTTCGACGGCGGCAAGATCACCGCCTTCGTCGATACCTCGCGCACCTCGCAGGCCGACTACGCCTACCTGTCCAAGAGCGGCCTGCACCGCGGCCTGGGCTGGGACTGGAACCTGTACGCGCCGGACTGGCAGCGCGCGCTGGCGGCCGCCTACTGCGCGCCGGCCACCCGCAATGCCAGCCGCTGCGCCTACAGCGGCGGCGTGGACAACACCGACGACGCGTACTACCAGAGCCGCGCGCTGCGCAACGACGACCTGTATTACCTGGCCGGCGATTTCCAGCCGTCGGACGCGGTGAGCGTGCACACCCAGGTCTACCACCACGAGAACGAAGGCCAGGGCCATTGGTGGTCGCCGGGCCAGGCCTCGAATCCGGGCACGCCGCAGGCGCTGCCGATCTCGATCCGCAGCACCAACTACACCATCAACCGCAGCGGCGGCATCGCCTCGCTCGGCTGGGACCTGGGCCCGCACCACCTGGAAGCCGGCGTGTGGTACGAGCGCAACAAGCACCACGTGGAGCGCAACTTCTACTGGATCGACGGCCCGATCGACGACGACCTGTTCCTCAGCGGCCCGGACCGCAGGCTGTTCTCGCAGGACTACACGATCACCACCAAGCAGGCGTACGTGCAGGGCACTTTCAAGCTGCTCGACGAGCGCCTGACCCTGGACGTGGGCGTGAAGAGCCCGCACACCACGATGACCGCGCGCGAGACGCCCGGGATCGCGGTGGAATCGCCGGTGGCCAACGGCACGCTCAAGGCCAGCGAAGCGCTGCTGCCGCAGGCGGGCGTGCGCTATCGCTTGGCCGAAGGGCAGGAAGTGTTCGCCTCCTACGCCGAGAACATCGCCGCGTTCCAGGGCGGCGGCGCCGGCGGCCCGCTGCTGGTCACCCAGGCTTCGTTCGATGCCAGCGTCGGCGCGCTGGAACCGGAGAAGTCCAAGACCTTCGAGGCCGGCTACCGGCTGGTGCGCGATCAGTTCGAGGCCTCGCTGGTCGGCTATGACGTGACCTTCGACAACCGCCTGCTCTCGCTCAATCCCTGCGCGAGCATCCAGCAGGGCACCACGCCGGCATGCACCACGCGCTTCTTCAACGTCGGCTCGGTCAGCAGCCGCGGTGGCGAGCTGACCGTCATCTGGAAGCCGACCGCGCACCTGCAGTGGTACAACTCGGCCTCGATCAACCGCTCCACCTACGACGACAACTACGTGCAGAACGGCGTGACCATTCCCACCGCCGGCAAGTACACGGTGGACACGCCCAAGCGCATGCTCACCAGCGAGATCAGCTGGAACTACAACGGCTGGAACGCGAACCTGCGCGGCAAGTACACCGGCCAGCGCTATTACACCTACACCAACGACCAGGGCTTCGGCGGCTACACCGCATTCGACGCCGGCACCGGTTACGACTTCGGCGCGGTGTCGTTCCTGCAGGACCTGAAGCTGTCGCTCAACGTGACCAACCTCACCGACAAGCGCTACGCCTCCAACCTCTCCGCGTTCGGCAACAGCGATCCGAACGGGCGTTCGCTGGCGTTCCATGCCAGCGCGCCGCGGCAGGTGTTCCTGACCCTGGACGCGCGCTTCTGAACGCGCGCATCCTGGCCCAACCCCGCTCCGGAGCGCATGCGATGATGAAACCCCTGGTCTGGGTGCTGGGATGTTCGATGGCGTTGTCGTCGCTGACCGCCGCGGCCGAGGCCGCGGCACCGGGTACGCGCAAGCCGCTGGTGATCGGTCACCGCGGCGCCAGCGCGCTGCGCCCCGAGCACACGCTGGCGTCGTATGCCAAGGCCATCGCCGACGGCGCCGATTTCATCGAGCCGGACCTGGTCTCGACCAAGGACGGTGCGCTGCTGGCGCGCCACGAGAACGAGATCGGCGCCACCACCGACGTCGCCGCGCACCCGGAGTTCGCCGCGCGCAAGACGGTCAAGCAGATCGATGGGCGGCGCGTGGAAGGCTGGTTCAGCGAAGACTTCACCCTGGCCGAGCTGAAGACGCTGCGCGCGCGCGAGCGCCTGCCGCAACTGCGCAGCACCGCCTTCGACGGCCAGTTCCAGCTGCTCACCTTCGACGAGATCATCGATTTCGCCGCGGCCGAGTCGGCCACGCGCGGGCGCCCGATCGGGCTGATCCCGGAGATCAAGCACGGCACCTATTTCCAGTCGCTGGGCCTGGCGATGGAAGACAAGGTGCTGGCCACGCTGGACGCGCATGCGTACACGCGCAGCGCGCCGGTGATCGTGCAGTCGTTCGAGATCGGCAATCTGCACTATCTGCACCGCAAGCTCGGCGATAGCCATCCGAACGTGCGCCTGGTGCAGTTGCTGGGCGACCCGAAGGAACGCCCCGGCGACCAGCTGCGCGACGGCCCGACCTATGCGCAGATGGGCAGTGCGCAGGGCCTGCGTGCGATCGCCAAGTATGCGCAGCTGGTCAGTCCCAGCCTACGCACCATCATCCCGGTCGATGCCGATGGCGCGCTGGCCGCGCCCAGCGCTTTCATCGCCGATGCGCATGCGGCCGGACTGCAGGTTGTGCCGTACACGTTCCGCCCGGAGAACTATTTCCTGCCCAAGCACCTGCAGGATGCGCGCGGCCCGGCCGCGGTGAATGCCGCAGGCAGCATCGCCGAGATGCACGCGTTCATTGCCGCGGGCGTGGATGCCTTCTTCACCGACGACCCGGCGCTGGGGCGTGCGGCGGTGGATGGGACGGCGGTGCCGCGCTAGCGCTAGCGCGTTCTCCAGGGTCCACCAGCCAGATTGTGGGAGCGACTTCAGCCGCGACCGGATCTTCCTGGTGAAGCCCGGTCGCGGCTGAAGCCGCTCCTATAGGGAGCACCCGCGGTCCGCCGGCATGCCGCGCTGGCCGCGGCGGCGCCGCATCGCGATAATGCGCCGCTTCGCCTCGCCTGCCGCGCAACCGCCCAATGCCTCCGCTCTCCACGCCATCGCCCGCGTTCGCCGCGCTGACCCCGCGCGCGCTGCTGCTGGCGGTGCTGGCGATGGGCGCGGTGGTGCTGCTGTCGAACGTGCTGGTGCAGTTCCCGATCAACGACTGGCTGACCTGGGGCGCCTTCAGCTATCCGCTGGCGTTCCTGGTCAGCAACCTGATCAATCGCCGCTTCGGCCCGCGCGCCGCGCGGCGCGTGGCCTGGTGCGGCTTCGCGCTGGGGGTGCTGCTGTCGATCTGGATCGCCACCGCGCGCATCGCCGCCGCCTCGTGCCTGGCGTTCATCGCCGCGCAATTGCTGGATATCGCGGTGTTCGACCGCCTGCGCCGCGGCCGCTGGTGGCGCGCGCCGATCGTGTCCACCACCTGCAGCGCGACGCTGGACACGATGCTCTTCTGGTCGGTCGCCTTCGCCGGTTCGGCGCTGCCGTGGGTCAGCTGGGCCGCCGGCGATCTGGCGGTGAAACTCGGCATCGGCGTATGCCTGCTGGCGCCGTTCCGGGCGCTGCTGTGGCGCACCGCGCCGCCGCGCTGATCGCGCAAGGCCGGCACCGGCCCACGCCGGCTTCACCCTGGCCGGGACGCAGACCTATCCGTTCGAGGCCTCCCCCGGGCAGACGCTGGACAGCGTGCGCGTGTTCGACACCGCCACGTTGCATGCACAGGGCTGCGCCCTCAGCGCCGGGAAAGCCGGCCGTGGCAAACCTGCCTGTGTGGCGCTATTCGGCGTGAACCCGGACATGCTGGCGGCGACCGGCGCCGATGCGGTCTGGTTCCGGTCGCAGTACGGCAGCGTGTGAGTGGCGGCGGTGCTCATCGCGGCGCGGCCTGGGTGTCGCGCCGGCCGACGAACGCGAGCTGCAGCGCGGCGGCGGCATCGCCAATCGCCGCCCGCGCTACGTCGATCTCCGCGCTGCGGGTGGTCAGCCGTGGGCGCCGGTCCAGGGTGCAGGCAAGCCCGGCGTCCACCAGCGTGGCGTGCGCGGCATGCAGGCCTTGCGCGGTGCCCACGCCCAGCCAGCCGGTGGCCGCCAATGCGTCGATCAGTGCCGATGTGTCGCGCGGCACGCTCAGCTCGGGATGCTGGGCGGCGCCGAGCAGCACCCCGGCCTGCAGCAGGAATTCCAGATCGACCAGGCCGCCGGCGCCCTGCTTCAGGTCGAAGCGCACCGCATCGCTGCGGTCCAGTTCGGCGCGCATGCGGGCGCGCATTTTCAATACTTCCTCGCGTAACTGCACCGCGTCGCGCGGGCGCGCCAGGGTCTGCGCGCGGACCTGCTCGAAGCGCTGCAGCAGCGCGGCATCGCCGGCCACGCCGCGCGCGCGCACCAGCGCCTGGTGTTCCCAGGTCCAGGCGCGCTCGCGCTGATAGTCGCTATAGCTGGCCAGCGACGACACCAGTGCGCCCTTGCCGCCGTCCGGGCGCAGGCGCACATCGATGTCGTACAGGCGGCCGCCGCCGGTGACCGCGCCGAGCAGCGCGATCACCTTCTGCGCCAGCCGCGCGAACCAGCGCCCGCTCTCCAGCGGCCGCGCCCCGTCCGAAGCCTCCACACCGGCGGCATGGTCGTACAGGAACACCAGGTCCAGGTCCGAGCCGATGCCCAGTTCGATGCCGCCGAGGCTGCCGTAGCCGATGATCGCGAAGCTGCCGCCAGGCACCTCGCCATACGCGGCGGCCAGCTCGGCGCGGGCCAGGCGCAGCACGCTCAGCACCACGCCTTCGGCCAGTTCCGCCAGTTGGCGGGCGCTGTGTACCGCCGGCTGGCGCCGGTCCAGCGCGGCCAGGGCGATGCGGAAGCTCAGCGCCTGGCGTGCTTCGTTGAGGCCGCGCAGGGCGGCTTCCGGATCGTCGCTGGCGGCGGCAACCGCGCTATCGCACAGCCGCTGCAGCGCCGCCCGGTCCGGCATCGGCCCGGCGACGCGGCTGTCGAGCAGTTCGTCGAGCAACAGCGGATGCGCCACCAGCCGTTCGGACAGGAACGCGCTGCGCGCCAGCACATCGACCAGCCGCGCCAGCGCGCTGGGCTGTTCGTCGAGCAAGGCCAGATAACTGGCGCGGCGCAGGATCGCCTGCAGCAGGCCGAGCACGCGGTGCAACGCGGCATCGGCCTGCGGCGCGCGCGCGGCGGCGTGCAGCAACGCCGGCAGCACCCGGTCCAGGCGTGCGCGCGCCGCGTCCGACAGCGTGCGCACGCCCAGCGACTGCACGAAGCCGCGCAGCGCCTGATCGGCACCGTCGGCATCGGCGAAGCCGGCCGCGGCCAGCGCCTGCGCGCCGGGCTGCTGCGGCAGGCCGCGCCAGTAACTGGCCAGCGCATCCGGTGCCACCGCCTGCACCCGCGGCGCCAGCAACTCGGCGAATTCGGCGGCGACGCGGTCGCGCTGGGCCTGCAACGCGGCATACAACTGCGCCCAATCCGCGTAGCCCAGGCCGAACGCGATGCGCGCGCGGTCCAGCGCTTCTTCCGGCAGCGCATGGGTCTGCGCGTCGCGCAGCATCTGCAGGCGGTTCTCGATCCGGCGCAGGAAGCGGTACGCCTGCGCCAGCGCCGCGCCGTCCGCGGCCGCGACCTGGCCGCCGGCGACCAGCGCCTGCAGCGCGGGCAGCAAGCGGCGCTCGCGCAGCGCCGGTTCGCGGCCAGCGCGGATCAGTTGCAGCGACTGCACCAGGAACTCGATCTCGCGGATCCCGCCGGGACCGCGCTTGATGTCGTCCAGGCGGTCGTGGCGCGCGACTTCGGCGGTGATCGCCGCCTTCATCTCGCGCAGTCCGTCGAGCGCGGTGAAGTCGAGGTAGCGCCGGTACACGAACGGGCGCAGCGTCTGCAGCCAGTCCTCGCCGGCAGCGCTGTCGCCGGCCACCGCACGCGCCTTCAGCCATGCATAGCGCTCCCAGTCGCGGCCCTCGCGCTGGAAGTAGTGGTCCATCGCGGCGAACGACAGCGCCACCCGCCCGGCGCTGCCGAACGGACGCAGGCGCAGGTCCACCCGGTGCGAAAAGCCATCGGCGGTGGTCTCGTCCAGCAGCCGCGCCAGGCGCTGGCCGAGGCGGGCGAAATATTCCTCGGCGGCGAGCACGCGCGCGCCGTCAGATTCGCCGCCTTGCGCATAGGCGTAGACCAGGTCCACGTCCGAGGAGAAGTTCAGTTCGCCGCCGCCGAGCTTGCCCAGGCCGAACACCACCAGCCGCTGCACGCTGCCGTCGGCGCCGCGGACCACGCCGTGGCGCGTGGCGAATTCGCCTTCCAGCGCCTGTAGCGCGATGCCCAGGCAGGTCTCTGCCAACTGCGTGCTGCCGGCCAGGGTCGCGTCGACGTCGTCCAGGCCCAGCACGTCGCGCCATACCAGCCGCGCCGAGGCGGCGGCGCGATAGCGGCGCAACTGCGCCGGCCACGCCGCCGGCTGCGCCGGATCCAGCTGCGGCACCGGCAACGGCGGTGGGTCGGGCTGCGCCAGGTGCGCGAGCAGCGTCGGTTGCCGGCACAAGGTGTCGAGCAGGAAATCGCTGGCGAGCAGCGCGCGGCGCAGCGGCGCGTCGAATCCCGGCGCGGCGGGCCATGGCGGCGCGGCCAGGCTCTGGCGCAAGCGCGCCAGGCTGCGTTCGAGCAAGGGCTGCAAGGCGTCGGGAACAATCGAGGACGGGGTTGGCATTGGCCGATTCTGGCATCCCGGCCTGTCCGCAGACAGCGGCGCGCGAACATGGCGGCGGGCGGCGAGCGTGGTTCGCATGCTCCGGGAAAGGGCGGGACGCCGCCTGCCCGCAGCAACCACGGCGTGGCAGAATCGACGATCGCCAGGCAAAAAAAAGCCCGCTGGCAGCGAACTGCCAGCGGGCTTTGCTCCCTCCCCCACGTCGGGATGCAGGTTGATCTTGGACGCTTTTTTCACCCATTGCACGCTGCACTGCAAAACGAAACCGGGCGGTACATTCTGCTGCGGCGCAGTATGGGCAGCCCCCAAAGCGTCGCCGCGCAAGCGCCGTGGCCGCAGTCGCGCTGTGGCGTGTGCACTCGTCGCATCGTCAGCCGCCCAGGACCTGGCTATCGGCGGCGACTGACGCTGCTCCTGCAGCCTGCCATCGGCTGCGCAGGTGTGTGCGCTGCATCCCGCTCCGAACGTGCATGACCGCAATGCGCGACGCTGCAGTGGCCTGCCTGGTCAGGGTGCCGACTTGGCCGGTGCAGACGCCGGCGGCGGTTCCGGCAACCACGCCGGCTGCCGCTCGTACCATTCGCGCGCGTTGAGCAGATGCCATTGCCGCTGTTCGCCGCGCAGCGCCACGCCGACGCCGAGCACGCCCCAGCGCGCATACAGATCGCCCTGGGTGCCGGCATCGCCGACGCGCAGGCGCGCGCGCAGCGAGACGCGCTGGTTTTCCGCGTGCAGACGGTCCAGCCACAGTGCGTCCTTGCTCCATCGCAACTGACCACGCGCATCCAGTTGCCCGGCATCGACCAGCTTCAGCAGCCAGGCCGGCGCATCGCTGCGCTGCGCGAATACCGCCAGCACCGGGCCGGCATCGCGCAACTGCATCTGCACCTGCGCATCGGCCTGCGTGGCCGGCGCCGCAGCGATGCGCCCCTGCGGCACGCGCAGCGTGGCCCACCAATCGCGCTGTTTGCCGCCGTCGCCGTAGCGCACGCCCTGCACGCGCAGCGTGCTGCCGCTGAGGTCGAAACGCTTGTCGTGCAGTTCCGCGCGCCGCAGCCGCGCGTCGAGATCGAGGTCGCCGGCCAGCGCCAATCCGGCCGCCTGCAGCCGCGCCTGGCGGCCGCGCACGCGCACATGGCCTTCGCCCACTTGCCCAGCCGCGTCCAGATGCACATCGCCGCTGAGCGATCCGCTGCCGCCGAGCACGCGTACCTGCGCTGCCGGCAGGTAGCGGTTGTAGGCGCGCAGGTCGGGCACGCGCGCATCGTCGAAGCGCAGCCGCGCCTGCAGCGAGTCGTGCATCGTCGCCAGGGTGCCAGCGCCGTCCAGGTCCAGGCGCAGGTTCTCGCCCTGCACAAAGATCGCCTTGGGTTCGGCCAGCGGCGCCAGCGCGAAGCTGTGCATGCGCACAGCGACCTCGGTGCGCGGCTGCGCGGTGCTGCCGACGATGCGTCCGGCAGCCTGTGCCTTGCCGTGGATGCGCACCCGCAGCACATCGGCCGTGGCCTGGACCTCGGGCACGTCGATGCGGCTGCCCGGCTGCAGCGCGCCCTGCGCCAGGCGCAGATCGGCCGCCACATCGCCGCCGCCGTCGAGCCGGAACCACGGCTTGCGCACCAACAGGTCGCTGATCCAGTTCAGCGATTCGAAATGCCAGCGCCCTAGCAGCGTGCCGGACAGCCGCGGCAACAGCGCGCTGGGGGCGTCGAAGGGCAGCGTACGTCCAGCGATGCGCAGGTCGGCGTCGAGCATGCTGCGCGGATCGATCTGCCCAGGCAGGCGTGCGCGCAGCCGGATGTCACGATCGACGTCGAGCAGCAACGCCAGCACGCCGCGATCGGTGGCGCCGACGCCGGCATGCAGCGGCACCCGCCAGTTGAGCTTGCTGCCGGGCTGCAGTTCGCCGCGCAGCAGGCGCAGGTTCGCCTCGACGTGGCCGAGCCCGGGTTCGGTGCTCAAGCGCGTCTGCGCCCCGGCCGTGTCGATGCGCAGCGCCACGCTGCGTCCGTGCAGCTGCAACGCCAGGTCGGCGATGCCGAGCTTGCGCAGGCCCGGCGCCTGCGCGCGGTAGTGGCGCGGGAACGAAAAGCGCGCGTCCACATGCGCCTGGTCGGCGATCTGGCGCTTGCCGTCGCGCACGCTGGCGTCGTCGAACACGATCTGCGACGGAAACAGTTGCGCCGGCCCGCCCTTGAGTTGTTTGAGGAAGCCCACCGTGCCGTGGCCCTTGCCTTCGATCGCCAGGTCGCCGAAGCGGGCGCGGCGCAGCGTGCCGCTGTGGATCGCGTCGAAGCGCAGGGTCCAGCCCTGGTCGCTCTGCGGCGGCGGCGGAATCGCGTCGGCGACACGGTCGATCGCGCCGATCACGTTCACCGCCTCCATCCATGGCAGGCGCACTTCGCGGTGCAGCAGCGGCAGCAAGGCGATACGCGCACTGGCGCGATCGGCGCGCAAGGTCCATACATTGCGCTGCACGTGGCCGCGCATGCGCAGGTCCCACGCCGTGACGAAGCCCGGCAGCACGGTCAGCGCAGGCCCGGTGTGCATGCGGAATTTTTCCGGCGTGCGGTTGGTCGCCAGGTCGAACAGCGGCGTGTTGAGGAACACGTTGCCCAGCAGCAGGTACAGCAAATAGGCGATCAGCAGCCCGCGCAGCAACAAACGCCACGGACGCGGCCAGCGCCGGTAGCGGTCGAGGGCGGCGTTGGGCGAGAGGCGGCTGAAGGGCGGCACCATGGCACTATCGCCGCGCCGCGGCGTGGGCCGCGTGAAAGCCGTGCCGCCACTGCAGCCGCGGCGCGATCCGCGATAATCGCTCCTCTCCTTCCCGCCAAGGTCGCCGCCCCATGTCCGCCGAACGCATCCTCCACCCGCGCCTGCGCGAGCGCATCGTCAGCGCCGAGGCCGCCGCCGCACTGATCCAGCCGGGCGAGACGGTGGCGATGAGCGGCTTCACCGGTTCCGGTTATCCCAAGGCGGTGCCGATCGCGCTGGCGCAGCGGATCGAGGCCGCGCACCTGCAGGGCCAGGCCTTCAAGATCCGGCTGATGACCGGTGCCTCCACCGCGCCGGAACTGGATGGCGCGCTGGCCAAGGCCGAAGGCATCGCCCTGCGCATGCCGTTCCAGACCGACCCCGACGCGCGCCAGCGGATCAACGCCGGCACCCTGGACTACATCGACATCCATCTCAGCCACGTCGCCCAGCACGTGTGGTTCGGCTTCTACGGCGAGATCGACACCGCAGTGGTGGAAGTGGCCGGCATCCGCGAGGACGGCAGCCTGATCCCGTCCACTTCGATCGGCAACAACAAGACCTGGCTGGACCTGGCCAGGAAGGTGATCGTCGAGGTCAACGACTGGCAACCGGCCGGCATCGACGGCATGCACGACGTGTACTACGGCACCGCGCTGCCGCCGCAGCGCAAGCCGATCCCGCTGCTGCACGCCGACGACCGCATCGGGGAGCCGTCGCTGCGCTGCGACCCGGACAAGATCGTGGCGGTGGTGCGCACCCATGGCCCCGACCGCAACAGCCCGTTCACCGCGGCCGACGCCAGCAGCGAGCGCATCGCCGCGCACCTGATCGCCTTCCTCCAGCACGAAGTGAGCAAGGGCCGGCTGCCGGCCAACCTGCTGCCGTTGCAATCGGGCGTGGGCAACATTCCCAACGCGGTGCTGGCCGGCCTGGCCAGCAGCGGCTTTCGCGACCTGAGCGCCTTCACCGAGGTGATCCAGGACGGCATGCTCGACCTGCTGCGCAGCGGCGTGCTGAAGGTAGCCTCGTGCACGGGGTTTGCGCTGAGCCCGGAGGCGAACGAGGAGTTCAAGCGCAACATCGCGTTCTATCGCCAGCGCATCATCCTGCGCACGCAGGAGATCTCCAATCATCCGGAACTGGTGCGGCGGCTGGGCTGCATTGCGATGAACGGCATGATCGAGGCCGACCTGTACGGCAACGTCAATTCCACCCACGTGATGGGTAGCCGCATCATGAACGGCATCGGCGGTTCCGGCGACTTCGCTCGCAACAGTTTCCTGTCGATCTTCCTGAGCCCCAGCACCGCCAAGCACGGCAGCATCTCGGCGATCGTGCCGATGGTCAGCCATGTGGACCACACCGAGCACGACGTCTCCATCATCGTCACCGAACACGGCCTGGCTGACCTGCGCGGGCTGCCGCCGCGGCACCGCGCGCGGCAGCTTATCAACCACTGCGTGGACCCGAGCTACCGCGCGCAGCTGGAGGATTATTTCGACCGCGCGCTGCACGACAGCTACGGCAAGCACACCCCGCACCTACTGCCCGAGGCGCTGTCCTGGCACCAACGCTGGCTGGACACCGGCAGCATGCACGCGGCGGGTTGACCCATCCAGCGTGCTGCGCAGCGCCAGCACCGCGGCTCCCGCGCTTTTTTGTAGGAGCGGCTTCAGCCGCGACAAGCGAAGTCCGGCCCGCGGCCGTTTCGCTGATCGGTCGCGGCTGAAGCCGCTCCTACAGTGCACCCGGCAAGCTCACCGCAAGCTCCCTGTAGGAGCGGCTTCAGCCGCGACGAGCGAAGCGGGGATGTCTATCGACTCCGGATGCAATCGGGGCCAACCTCCACAGCGCTGTCATGCATCGATGGACTAAGACACCAGGTCGGGTTCGCTCAGAAACGCCAGCTTGCGCGCGCGCGGCAATTGCTTGAGCGCCCATTCGGCGCGCGAGGCGGCGGCGCGGTCCGGGTAGGCGCGACTGGCCAGCAGCCGCAGCGGCGGGTTGGCACGGGTGTACTTGGCGCCGGTGCCGCGCAGATGCGCCTGGTAGCGTGCTTCGATGTCGAGGGTGATGCCCGCGTAGTAACTGCCGTTGCGGCATTCGAGCAGGTACAGGAACCAGGGCGGGGCGTCGGCCATGCACGCATTATCGCCCGGCGCGTGATTTGCGCCAGCCTGTGCCGCGCCACAGCGCTCTGCGTCCGGAAAACCGATGCGGCGGCGGCGGCACCGCGCTGAACCGCCACGCAACCGGCTTTAACGCAACCCGAACACCTTGCCAGTCGCTGCCACACGCCGGCACACCGCAGCCACGGCACGGGCGCATAACGCTACTCACCGGCCGGATGCCGTCGATGAAGCGGCTCTCTCCCTTTGGATTCGACGGCACGGCCGGGTTTTGGGCGGCACGCAACGGGCGCTCAGCTCGCTGCGCATCCGCGCTCCGCCACGCTCAGGCCGCTTGCGACAACCGCGCCTGGCGCCGCGCACGCACCGCCTGCGCCAGCCGCTCCAACACCTGCACCGAGCTGTCCCAATCGATGCAGCCGTCGGTGATGCTCTGCCCATAGACCAGCGGCTGGCCGTCGAGCAGTTCCTGGCGGCCGCCGACCAGATGGCTCTCCACCATCGCGCCGACGATGCGGGTCTGTCCGGCCTCCAGCTGCGTGGCGATGTCCTCGATCACCTTCGGCTGGTTGTCCGGATTCTTGCCGCTGTTGGCGTGGCTGGCATCGACCATCAGCCGTGCCGGCAGCCCCGCCTTCTCCAGCACCTGGCCGGCGGCAACGACGCTGGCCGCGTCGTAGTTGGGCAGCTTGCCGCCGCGCAGGATCACGTGGCAATCGGGATTGCCGGTGGTGGTGGCGACCGCGGTCTGCCCGTCCTTGGTCACCGCCAGGAAATGGTGCGGATGGGAGGCCGCGCCGACCGCATCGACCGCGATCTTGACGTCGCCGCTGGTGCCGTTCTTGAACCCGACCGGACACGACAGGCCCGAGGCCAGTTCGCGGTGCACCTGGCTTTCGGTGGTGCGCGCGCCGATCGCGCCCCAGGCCACCAGGTCGGCGATGTACTGCGGCGAGATGATGTCGAGGAATTCCACGCCGGCCGGCAGGCCGAGGCGGTTGATGTCGCGCAGCAGGCCGCGCGCCAGGCGCAGGCCCTTGTTGATGTCGAAGCTGCCGTCGAGATTGGGATCGTTGATCAGGCCCTTCCAGCCGACCGTGGTGCGCGGCTTCTCGAAGTACACCCGCATCACGATCTCCAGCGCATCGCCGTAGCTGTCGCGCAGCGGGCGCAGGCGCTGCGCGTACTCCATCGCCGCCACCGGATCGTGAATCGAGCACGGGCCGATCACCACCGCCAGGCGGTCGTCGCGGCCGTGCAGGATGGCGTGCAGCGCCGCGCGCGAGGCGGCGACGGTCTGCGAGGCCTGCTCGTCGCAGGGCAGCAGCGACAGCAGCTGGGCGGGCGGGGTCAGCGGTTCGATCTTGCGGATGCGCAGATCGTCGGTATGCGGGGCCATGGGGAATCTCTCGGTCGGGTTCTGGGTGGGGGCCAGGTCCGGCGGTATGAAAAAAGCCGCCAGGTTCGCTGGCGGCTTTCGGGGATGCGGCTGAAGTTTCCTTCAGGGTGAACGCACTCCTTCCTCCGCCAGCGGCATCGGAAAACCGTAGTACCAAAAATAAAAGCGGCGGTTGGCGTTCATGGGATGCATTGATAGCACAGGATTTTTGCGAGTGCCACAGTTGCTGGTGCAACTTTGGCTACGGGACTCGCGACTCGCGACTCGCGACTCGCAAGGCAGGTTAGCGCGCGCAGGTCGGCTCTCGGCTCTTCCGGGTCCCGCGTCCCGACTCAACGCCCGCTCGCGTCGTGTGCATGCCCCCCACCCCGCAAACGCGCATAAAAAAAGCCCCGCATCGCTGCGGGGCCCTTTTCACTGCGGACTGCAGGTCGGCTTGCGCCGGTGCGGATCAGAAATCCATACCGCCCATGCCACCCATGCCGCCGCCCATGCCGCCAGCGCCGCCGGCCGGCTCGTCCTTCTTCGGCGCGTCGGCCACCATCGCTTCGGTGGTGATCATCAAGCCGGCGATCGACGCGGCGTTCTGCAGCGCCGAACGGGTCACCTTGGTCGGATCCAGGATGCCGAACGCGACCATGTCGCCGAACTCGCCGTTGGCGGCGTTGTAGCCGAAGTTGCCAGTGCCTTCCTTGACCCGGTTCAGGATCACCGACGGCTCTTCACCGGCGTTGGTGACGATCTCGCGCAGCGGCGCTTCCATCGCGCGCAGCGCGATCTGGATGCCGTGGGTCTGATCTTCGTTGGCGCCCTTCAGATCGCCGATCGCGGTCAGCGCGCGTACCAGGGCCACACCGCCGCCCGGGACCACGCCTTCTTCCACGGCCGCACGGGTCGCGTGCAGGGCGTCTTCGACGCGCGCCTTCTTTTCCTTCATCTCTATCTCGGTCGAAGCACCGACCTTGATCACCGCCACGCCGCCGGCCAGCTTGGCCACGCGCTCCTGCAGCTTCTCGCGGTCGTAGTCCGACGAGGTCTCTTCGATCTGCGCCTTGATCTGCTTGATGCGCGACTCGATCGCCGAGCTGTCGCCAGCGCCGTCGATGATGGTGGTGTTCTCCTTGGAGACCTGCACCTTCTTGGCGCGGCCCAGGTCCTTGATGGTCGCCTTCTCCAGCGCCAGACCCACTTCCTCGGAGATCACGGTGCCGCCGGTCAGGGTGGCCATGTCTTCCAGCATCGCCTTGCGACGATCGCCGAAGCCCGGCGCCTTGACCGCCACGACCTTGACGATGCCGCGGATGGTGTTGACCACCAGTGTCGCCAGCGCTTCGCCTTCGACTTCCTCAGCCACGATCAGCAGCGGCTTGCCCGACTTGGCCACGCCTTCCAGCACCGGCAGCAGGTCGCGCACGTTGGAGATCTTCTTGTCGTGCAGCAGGATGTACGGGTCGTCCAGGTCGGCCGACTGGCTCTGCTGGTTGTTGATGAAGTACGGCGACAGGTAGCCGCGGTCGAACTGCATGCCCTCGACCACGTCCAGCTCGTTGTCCAGGCCCGAGCCTTCTTCAACGGTGATCACGCCTTCCTTGCCGACCTTCTTCATCGCGTCGGCGATGATGTTGCCGATCGACTCGTCGGAATTGGCCGAGATGGTGCCGACCTGGGCGATCGCCTTATCGTCGGCGGTGGGCTTGCTGATCTTCTTCAGCTCGGCCACGGCGGCCTTGACCGCATGGTCGATGCCGCGCTTGAGGTCCATCGGGTTCATGCCGGCGGCGACCGCCTTGGACCCTTCGCGGATCAGCGCCTGCGCCAGCACGGTGGCGGTGGTGGTGCCGTCGCCGGCGTTGTCGGAGGTCTTGGACGCGACTTCCTTCACCATCTGCGCGCCCATGTTCTCGAACTTGTCGGCCAGTTCGATTTCCTTGGCGACGGAGACGCCGTCCTTGGTGATGGTGGGCGCGCCGAAGCTCTTCTCGAGCACGACGTTGCGGCCCTTCGGGCCCAGGGTGGCCTTGACGGCATTGGCGAGAATGTTGACGCCGCGCACCATGCGCGAACGAGCGTCTTCACCGAAACGGATATCTTTGGCAGCCATGTGTGTAACTCCGGAATTCGTGATTGGGGATTAGGGATTGGCCAAGAGCGGGATTCGGGGGAGATCCGGGATCGCGCCGCGGCGAGCGCAGCGAGAATCCCGGCTTTTCCGCAGCCGTATGTGGCTGCTCATCCCCGCTCCCGATCCCGCGATCGGCAGCGTTTTAGCCGACGATCGCCAGGATGTCGTCTTCGCGCAGCACCTTGTACTCGACGCCTTCAGCCTTGTAGCTGGAGCCGGCGTACTGGCCGTAGATGACCTTGTCGCCGACCTTGACCGCCGGGGCGCGGACGCTGCCGTTGTCCAGCGGCTTGCCGCTGCCGATGGCAACGATCTCGCCCTTGGTGGACTTTTCCTTGGCCGAATCCGGGATCACGATGCCGCCGGCGGAAATTTCATCGGCTTCGATCGGCTTGACTACGACGCGGTCGTGAAGCGGCTTGATGCTCATTGAGAAAGACCCTCTTAAGTGATTGATTGGTCGAGGAAAGGCTGGCGATGTTAGCACTCGCATGTGACGACTGCCAGCAACGCTCGCGAAAAAACCCGGTACGCCGGGATGCGCAAGATGTGGTGCTGGCCGGCGCGCTTTCAAGGGCTGGCGGCAAAAAATTTCGTTTCCGCCATCGGTCGTCCGGCCGCGGAGCGGCTCCCCGGATTGCGCAACGCCGTCACAGCGGCAGGCTGGGCTCGCAGACCCAGGGGGGACCATCCAAAAGGATTTGTCGATGAAGCGATCCGCCGTTGCGCACCTCTCGCCTGTCTGCTGGCCCTGGCCGACCACACACAGACCGCCGTATTGATCAACGAATTGCACGACGACGATGCCACCGCCGCCGGCGATACCGGCGAGGGCGTGGAGATCGTCGCCACCGCCGGCGAGAGTCTAAGCGGCTACAAAATCCACCTGTACAACGGCAGCCCCCCCCCCCGGCAGCGCCGCCGTCTATGCCACCACCGGGGTGCCGGCCGGCAGCCTGGTCAACTGCGGCGGGCAGGTGCGTATCGCCACCGTCGGCTATGCCAGCAACGGCGTGCAGAACGGCCCCAACGACGGCCTGGCGCTGGTCGACGGCAGCGGCAAGGTGGTGTACAGCCTCCAGGGCAACCGCAACCCGTTCATCGACCATCCGGAGTGGGCGACCTCCTCGCTGTTCACCTCGGCCAAACCGGCCAGCTGCCAGCTGCTCAACTGAGCCGGATCTCCGACGCGCCGACTGCGGCGCGCCGGGTGCCGCAGGCACCGCGGGTGGCCTTGGGCGATCCGCAGGCGCTCGCGCCGCATTGAAGGCTCGGCGGCGGACGGCCGGCGGGCCGCTGCTGCCGTGCGCAGTCCCCAGGCCGCAGGGAGTTTCCCGCTGCGGATCGGTTCGCCGCCGCACGGCCCGGCACCAGGCCTGGCCACGCGCTCGCGGCCATCGCGCACCGACCTGCAACCAGGCGCCCGCAGACCTGTACTCATGTCCGAACCAGGCCCGGCAAAGCCCTGCCGGCGTCCCTATACTGTCGGCCGCATGTCTTCGCCCCCACTCCGTTTGCTGTTCAGCACCTGCCCCGATCCGGCCAGCGCCGCGCGGATCGCCCAGGTCTTGGTCGAAGAACGGTTGGCCGCGTGCGTGAGCCGCCTGCCCGGCGTGCACGCCACCTATCGCTGGCAGGACGCCGTGGAGCAGGCCGAGGAAGTGCTGCTGCTGATCAAGACCGCCGCCGACCGCGTTGCAGCGTTGCAGCGGCGGCTGAGCGAACTGCACCCCTTCGACGTCCCCGAACTGATCGAGGTCGAGGTCGCCGGCGGCCTGCCCGCCTACCTGCAGTGGGTGGATGCCCAAACCCGTGAGGAACCGTAAGCCGATGACCGTGTTGCACCGTATCGCTGCCCTATGCCTGCTGGCCCTGGCCGCCTTTCCCGCCCTGGCGGTCGACGAAAAGGATCTGCTGCCGGTCGATCAGGCCTTCGTACTCACCGCGCAGGCGCCCGAGCGCGGCCGCATCGAGCTGCACTGGAAGATCGCCGAGGGCTACTACCTGTACCGGCACCGGATCGCAGTGCGGGTGCTGGGCGGCTTCAAGCCCAACCCAACCCTGCAGCTGCCGGCCGGGCACAAGAAGACCGACCCGTACTTCGGCGAGGTGGAAACCTATCGCGGCGCGTTGAACGCGGTGCAGAGCGGCGTCGCCGATCCCGCCACGACCAGCGTGCAGGTGGAGGTGCGCTACCAGGGCTGCGCCGACGCCGGGGTGTGCTATCCACCGCAGAAGCGCGTGCTCAAGGTAGCGCTGCCGGCGGCCGCGTCCTCGCCGCTGCCGGGCAGCGCCCAGGGCGCTGCCGGCCCCGCCGCCAAGCCGTTGTTCGGCGGCGGCGCCGGCGCCATGCAAGGCCTGCCGTTGCCGTCGGACCAGGCGTTCGGCTTCGAAGCCATCGTCGGCGACGGCAACACCCTGCTGCTGCGCTTCACCCCCGCGCCGGGCTACTACCTGTATCGCGACCGCACCGCGCTGGCGCTGGAAGGCGCGACCGGCATCCGCACCGGCCTGCCTCGCTGGCCGCAGGGCCGCACGCACCAGGACGAGCACTTCGGCAACGTGGTGGTGTATTTCGACCAGACCGAGGTCAGCGTACCGCTGCAGCGCCAGCGCGCCGATGCCTCCGAAGCGACCCTGGTCGCCACCTTCCAGGGCTGCCAGACCGAAGGCATCTGCTATCCGCCGATGACCCGGCGGGTGAAGCTGTCGCTGCCCAAGGGCAAGCTCAGCCCCGCCGACCAGGCCGAGGTGGCGCCGTTGCTGGTCACGCCGCTGAACAGCAGCCAGGCCGACGCCAACGTCGCGGCGGCCGACACGGCGGCGCCGGCGACCGCGCCCGACGCGGCGAGCGCGCCCGATGCCTCGGCGCACAACGCCGCGCGCAGCACTGCGCCGGTGGCGGAACCGCAAAGCCTGTTGTGGATGCTGCTGCTGGCGCTGGGCGGCGGCCTGGTGCTGAACCTGCTGCCGTGCGTGCTGCCGATCCTGTCGCTGAAGGTGCTGGGCGTGGCGCAGAGCGGCGAGAGCCGCAGCCGCGCGCGCAGCCATGCGCTGTGGTACACGCTGGGCGTGCTGGTGTCCTTCGCCGTGGTCGGCGGCATCGCCGTCGCCGCGCGCCTGCTGTGGGGCTTCCAGCTGCAGCGCCCGGGCTTCGTGGCAGTGCTGGTGTACCTGATGTTCGTGGTCGGCCTGAGCCTGTCGGGCGTGTTCACCCTCAGCGCCAATCTCGGCGGGCTGGGCCAGTCGCTGTCCTCGCGCAGCGGCCCGGTCGGCGACTTCTTCACCGGCGTACTGGCCTGCGTGGTGTCCAGCGCCTGCATCGGCCCGTTCATGGGCCCGGCGCTGGGCTATGCGCTGACCGCGCCGCCGGCGATGGCGATGCTGGTGTTCCTGACCCTGGGCCTGGGCCTGGCGCTGCCGTTCCTGCTGATCGGCTTCGTGCCGTCGCTGGCCAGGCGCCTTCCCAAGCCCGGCGCGTGGATGGAAACGCTCAAGCAGGTGCTGGCGTTCCCGATGTACCTGACCGCGATCTGGCTGCTGTGGGTACTGGGCAAGCAGCGCGGGGTGGACGCGGTGGCGCTGCTGCTGGTCGGCGCCACCCTGCTGGCGCTGGGCCTGTGGTGGTTCGAGCGCGCGCGCTGGCGCGGCCACAAAACGGGCATGCGCCTGGCCAGCGTGTTGCTGCTGCTGGCCCTGGTGCCGGCCTGGGGCGTGACCCGGCTGGCGCCGCCCGGCGCCACGGTGGAGCGCAACACGGTGGCGTATTCGCCGCAGATGCTGGACCGGCTGCGCACCGACAACCGCGTGGTGTTCGTCAACATGACCGCCGACTGGTGCGTGACCTGCAAGGCCAACGAGCGCAATGTGTTCAGCAGCGACGCCTTCCGCGACACGCTCAAGCGCGTGGATGCGGTGTACATGAAGGGCGACTGGACCAACGAGGACGAGCGCATCAGCGCCTTCCTCGCCGAACACAAGGCGGTGGGCGTGCCGCTGTACGTGGTCTACGGCCCGGGCGCGCCGCCGACCGTGCTGCCGCCGGTGCTGAGCCAGGCGGTGGTCGAGGACGCGCTGCTGCGCGCCTCGCGATGAAGGCCACGCCGCCGCGCCTGCTCGCGGTGGCGGCGATCGCGGCGGCGCTGGGCCTGCTCGCCGCGCAAGTGTGGTGGCGCACGCCGGCGCACACGCCGGCCAGCGGCAGCGCGGCGCCCACAGGCGTCGTCGCGGCCCGCCGCGGCGACCCGGCACCGGCGCTGCGCCTGCCCACGCTCGACGGCGGCACCCTGACCCTGGCCCAGTTCCGCGGCCGCCCCTTGCTGGTCAACGTCTGGGCCAGCTGGTGCGAACCGTGCGTGCGCGAGATGCCGGAGCTCGATCGGCTGGCGCGCGCGCAACCTGCCGATGGCCTGCAGGTGCTGGGCATCGCCCTGGACCGTCCCGAGGACGTGCGCGCGTTCCTGCAGCGGATCCCGATCGCCTACCCGATCGCGCTGGAACCCCCCGGCCCGGCCGACGCCAGCGTGCGCCTGGGCGACACCCAGGGCCTGCTGCCGTACAGCGTTCTGATCGACGCCAACGGCCGCATCGTGCGGCAGAAGCTGGGGCCGTTCGCGCCGGGCGAAGCGGAGCGCTGGGCGCAGTTGCCATAACCGCTCGTTTGCGCAATCGCCCCTGTACCCGTTTGCCCACTCGCCCCCGTAGGGGCTTCAGCCGCGACGGGCTTTACTGATCATGCCTGTCGCGGCTGAAGCCGCTGCTACAGGGGATCGGGATCGTTGTCTGGATCGGGATGCGCTACACCGCCTGCCGCTGCGCCTCGGCGCCGCCGCCTGTACCCCGCGCCTGCCCCAACGCCGCCAGTTCCGCGGCCAAGTGCTGCACGCCGGCGCGCAATTCCGGCACCGCGGTGATTTCCCACAGGCCGCCACGCAGCAGCGGTCCCAGGCAGTACAGCCCCGTCACCGGATGGCCGCTGCCGTCGCGTACCTGCAACCGCGCGTCCACCACCAGGCCCAGGCCCAGCGGATCGGCCTGCAGCAGGCCCGCATCGCGCATCGTGGCGATCAGCGGATGGCTGGTGCGGGCGACGTCGGTGTCCAGCCCGGTGGCGCGGATCAGCACGTCGAAGTCTTCGGTGCGCGCGCTGTGGCTGGCGCGCTCGCGGATCACCGCCTCCACCGCACGTTCGCCCAGCCGCGCGCGCAGCAGGCGCCCGGCGCGGATGCGCAACTGGCCCTGCTGCTGCATCTGCGCCAGCGCGCTGGCCGCGGCCGGCGCCAGCCGATGCCGCGCCGCTT
Source organism: Xanthomonas translucens pv. undulosa (assembly GCF_017301775.1). NCBI lineage: Bacteria > Pseudomonadati > Pseudomonadota > Gammaproteobacteria > Lysobacterales > Lysobacteraceae > Xanthomonas > Xanthomonas translucens. The sequence goes on along the minus strand of NZ_CP063993.1, from coordinate 2,851,131 downwards.
CCCAGTACGGGCGCAGATGGCGCAGGAACCGCGAGCGCGCCGCCGGCGCCAGGCCTTTCCAGAACGGCTGCAGATGCGGACGCAGCGCATCGACCACGCAGCGCCAGTCCTCCACCACCGTGGTCAGCTGGCGCAGGCTGCGCACCAGGCCGGTGAGGTCGTGGTTGCGCAGCGCCTGCGCCACGCTCGGCGGCAGCGTCACCAGCGCGCCCGGCTCGGCCAGATGGGCCTGCGGCGCCAGGCCACGCCGCGACAAGGCGGTGATCGGACCGCGATGGCCGCGGCGGCGCAGGGTCAGCGCGACATCGGCCATGGTCAGGCCGGTGCCGACCAGCAACAGCCGCGCCTGCGGCGGCACCTCGTCCAGCACCCCGTCCTGCCACGGCCAGCCGATGTAGCGCCGGTGCACCGCCAGGCGCGGCCCGATGCCGGGCAGCGCCGCCGGCGGCAGCGCGCCGATCGCCAGCACCACCACGTCGCTGACCAGGTCCTCGCCATTGGCCAGGAAGATGCGGAAACCGGCGGGACCACGCTCCACCGCCACCGCCTCTTCGCTCACCCGCGCCACTTCCACCGCCGAGGCCGCCAGCGCCGCGTCCAGGTGCTGCTCCAGGTAACGGCCGTAGCGCAGCCGCGGCAGGAAATCCAGGCGCTGCCCGGCGTCGAGCTGCAAGGCGTCGGCGAACCCGCCCGGATCCTGCGGGTCCACGCCCAGGTCCTTGGCGCGCACGTTCAACAGATGCTCGGGCCGCGCCGCGCCATAGGCGATGCCGCGGCCGAAGGTATCGGCCACGCCGATCAACGTCAGCCGGCTGGCCGTTGCCTGCCTGGCCAGGGCCGCGGCCAGCAGGTTGCCGCAGAATCCTGCGCCGATGATCGCAATTCGCATGGCTGACACTCGTGGCCGGTCGGAGCGTCCTTTGTGCCCGGGATGCCGGCTGCGGGTGTAAATCGCCGGTTAATGCGCGCCACATGGCGCATGCCGATCGGGCATCAGCAGATGCGCCTGGCGCATGAGCGGCGGCTGATCGGTCTCGATCCGGGCCGGCATCGGCCACGCATGACGGCACCGCCACGCAGGCACGCGGCCGAGTCAGCGAAGAACCGCTCCGGCCAACCCCGTCTGCACCGATCGCCTGCGCCCCGGGATCCAACCGATCGGCCACGTTGCCGGCGCGTTGGCCGATGCGACCGAAGCGCACACGCACAGGCGATTCATGGACGAACGTGTAGCTTCGTCCTGACCCGGCGCCGGTGCGGTCGTCGCGCGGCAACCAAACGCTCGTTTAAAACAGCCGCAACTTCGCCGAACTGGACAGTAATCCCGGCTTCGCGCAGACTGCCGCCCTTTCCGCTGCTTTGTCTTCCATGGCGCGACTGCTGCTGTTGCATGGCCCCAACCTCAACCTGCTCGGCACCCGCGAGCCGGACGTGTATGGGCACACGACGCTGGCGCAGATCGATGCGGCGCTGCTCGCGCAGGCCACGGCCGCCGGGCACCAGCTGGACAGCCTGCAGTCCAATGCCGAGCACGTGCTGGTGGAACGGGTGCAGGCCGCACGCGGCGACGGCACCGCTTTCATCCTGATCAACCCGGCCGCGTTCACCCATACCTCGGTGGCGCTGCGCGACGCGTTGGCGGCGGTGGCGATCCCGTTCATCGAGATCCACCTGTCCAACCCGCACAGCCGCGAACCGTTCCGCCACCACAGCTATTTCAGCGACCACGCGCTCGGGGTGATCTGCGGCTTCGGCGACGACAGCTACCGCTACGCGCTGGACGCGGCGCTGGCCCGGCTGGGAGCCAGTGCATGAACGACAACCCTGGCTTCAGCGCGCGTCGCGCGGCGCTGCGCCACCCTCTCCGCGTTCGCCGGGCCGCGTGCCCGGTCATTTCCCGATTCACCTCAAGAGGCCGTTATGGATCTCCGTAAAATCAAGAAGCTGATCGACCTGCTGGAAGAGTCCAATCTCGCCGAGATCGAGATCAAGGAAGGCGAGGAAAGCGTGCGCCTGGCGCGCACGCCGAAGGGCATGATTGCCAGCGCCCCGCAGTACGCACCCGCCCCGGCTCCCGCCGCCGCGCCGCCTGCGGCCGCGCCGATGCCGATGAACTCGCCCACCGAGGCCTCCACCGGCGGCACCGCCAAGCCCGGCAACGCCCTGCCCGAAGGCCACGTGCTGCGCGCGCCGATGGTCGGCACCTTCTACACCTCGCCGTCGCCGGACAAACCAGCCTTCGTCACGGTCGGCCAGGCAGTCAAGGCCGGCGAGACGCTGGCGATCATCGAGGCGATGAAGATGTTTAACCCGATCGAAGCCGACGTCTCCGGCACCATCGTCGCCATCCTCAGCGAGAGCGGCGTGCCGGTGGAGTTCGATCAGCCGTTGTTCGTGATTGGCTAAGCGCCGGGACTCGGGACTCGGGACTCGGGACTCGCGGGAGCAAAAGCGGGCGCGACATGCCCGATGCTCTTCAGAGTCCCGGGTCCCGGGTCCCGAGTCCCGAACACCCCGTGTTCGGAACCCCATCCCATGCTAGATAAAGTCGTCATCGCCAATCGCGGCGAAATCGCGCTGCGCATCCTGCGCGCGTGCCATACGCTCGGCATCCGCACGGTCGCGGTGCATTCCACCGTCGATCGCAACCTCAAGCACGTGGCCATGGCCGACGAGTCGGTGTGCATCGGCCCGGCGGCCTCGGCCGAGAGTTACCTCAACATCCCGGCGCTGATCGCCGCGGCCGAGGTCACCGACGCGCAGGCCATCCATCCCGGCTACGGCTTCCTGTCGGAGAACGCCGACTTCGCCGAGCGCGTGGAGCAGTCCGGTTTCATCTTCATCGGGCCCAAGGCCGACACCATCCGCCTGATGGGCGACAAGGTCGAGGCGATCCGCGCGATGAAGGCCGCCGGCGTGCCGTGCGTGCCCGGCTCGGGCGGCCCGCTGGGCGACGACATCGTCGCCAACACCAAGGTCGCGCGCGAAATCGGCTACCCGGTGATTATCAAGGCCGCCGGCGGCGGCGGCGGCCGCGGCATGCGCGTGGTGCATTCGGAGGCGGCGCTGAAGGCGGCGATCGAGACCACCAAGTCCGAGGCCAAGGCCGCTTTCAGCAACGACCAGGTGTACATGGAGAAGTTCCTGGAGAATCCGCGCCATGTGGAGATCCAGGTGCTGGCCGATGGCCAGGGCAACGCCATTCACCTGGGCGAGCGCGACTGCTCGATGCAGCGCCGCCACCAGAAGGTGGTCGAAGAAGCGCCCGCGCCGGGCATCACCGAGCAGCTGCGCAGCGAGATCGGCAAGGTCTGCGTGGATGCCTGCGTGCGCATCGGCTACCGCGGCGCCGGCACCTTTGAATTCCTGTTCGAGGGCGGCCGTTTCTACTTCATCGAAATGAACACGCGCATCCAGGTCGAGCACCCGGTCACCGAGCGCATCACCGGCATCGACCTGGTCTGCGAACAGCTGCGCATCGCCGCCGGCCACAAGCTGAGCATCAAGCAGAGCGACATCGTGCTGCGCGGCCACGCCATCGAATGCCGGATCAACGCCGAGGATCCGGAAACCTTCATGCCCAACCCGGGCCTGATCACCGCCTTCCATCCGCCCGGCGGCCCCGGCGTGCGCGTGGACACGCACATCTACAGCGGCTACAAGGTGCCGCCGAACTACGACTCGATGATCGGCAAGCTGATCGTGCACGGCCCCGACCGCGACACCGCGATCGCGCGCATGCGCGTGGCGCTGAGCGAGATGGTGGTGGACGGGATCAAGACCAACATCCCGCTGCAGCAGCGGATCATGCGCGACAAGGGCTTCCAGGCCGGCGGGCAGAACATCCACTACCTGGAAAAGCGCCTGGCCGAGCGCAAGAACAAGTCGATTGCGTTGGTGTGAGGCCGGGAGTGGGGAATCGGGAATCGCCAGAGCCGGTTCCTGATGGATTCCTGGCGATGAGAGGCTGCGATCTCAATGGGGAGTGCGGCAGCTGTCCGGACTGATGGCCCTGTCGCCCGCCATTGCGACGCCTCACCCGGCCGGCTCGCCCTTGTAGGAGCGGCTTCAGCCGCGACCGACCGCCTGGCGGCTCATCTTGCCCGAGAGCCGAGGTTCGGAATTCGGAACAGCCGGATTCGGAACGATTCCGCTATGAGAGAGGCCGCGACCGCAGGGCAGGCCATCGGCCTCCCCGTCGGGGCTGAAGCCCCTCCTACAGGTGCAGCGCCTGGCCGTGAGGCGCTGACCCCACCGAATCGCAGACGGCAAATCGGAAATGGAAATCCGCCGTTGCGATTCCCCATTCCCCATTCCCAGCTACTTCGCCTGCGTCCCCGGCACCGGTTCGGCGCCCAGGGTCGAAGTCGGGCTGACGATCATCACCGTCTCGGTGGAACCGTCCGGCCACACGATCTGGAAGGTGCTGCCAGGGCTCAGGGTGGAGAACGGCATGCCGCTGCGCGCGCGGTAGATCGCCGCCACCTGCGCGGCGCCGGCGCGGCGCAGGTCCGGGGCGGCGTGTGCGGTGGTCAGTTCGACCTTGGACAGGCCGCGGTAGCGCTGTTCGGCCGTGTCGATCAGCAGCAAGCCGGCCGCCGCCGCCGAATAGGCGACCAGGGCCAGCACCCAGAACCAGAACTTGGCGCCGTGCAGCCATCGCCGGTAATTCATGAGCCCGCTCCTGTCGCTGTCGTATCCATCAACCGGTTGACCATCTCGTTCATCGTGTCCGTGCCTTGCCGCGGCACCGCGGCGGCGTAAACAAAACTGCTGAAATCCTGGGCCGGGTCCTGCGAGCAGATTCCGCCGTTGGCGCAATAGCGGGTCATCAGCTCGCTGTTCGGGCCGCAATCCAGCCCCAGCCGGCAGGCGGCCAGCTGCCAGGCCAGTTCGGTGAAGGCGGTGCCTGCGATGCGCTCGTCCAGGCTGTCGTCGCCGTTGGCGGCCAGGCCCATCGCCGGCGCCAGCGCCAGGTACGCATCCGGATCGCCGGAGGCGCGGACCCGTTCGACCAGGTGGCGCTTGTAGCCGGCCGAGGACTGCAACGGCTGCCCCAGCGCCAGCAGCGCCGCCTCCGCGGCCAGGTTGCCGCCGCGCGCGGCCCGCACGCGCTGGGCGACGATGGCCTGGCGGGTCAGGCCGTCGCCGGGTACGAAGCCGGCGCAGCGGCGACCGACCCGCGCGCGCGCAACCGCCATCCGCGCCGACATGGGCAACTGCGCCGCATCGATCGCGCGGGTGTCGGCGGCATAGCCGGCCGGGTCCATCGCATAGCCGGCGCAGTAGTCGTAGATGCGGCTGAGCAGCCAGGACGCGTCGGCATCGCCCTGCGCGGCGGCGGCGGACAGCTGCTGCGCGGTGCGATACAGGTCGAGACTGCGCTCCAGCGCGGCGCGGCGGTCGGGCGACGCCGCCGGCAATACCTGCACCGAGCTGCGCCGACGCTGGTCCTGGTCCGGCACGTCCATCGCAACCGGGGCGGCGGCGGCGGCCACCGGCGGCAGCGCCGGCGCGGCCGCCAGCAGCACCGCGCGATACCCGACCACGCCCAGTAGCAGCGCAGCGGGCGCCAGCAACAGCCAGGTTTTGCGGGACACGGCGAAGGGCATGCGCGTAGGCGATCTGGGCAACGGGCGACGAGAGCGGCCGGGCCGGCTGCAACCGGCGGACGCCGAATGCCGCAGTCTAGCCCAGCCGCTGGTGGGCCACGCCAGGCAGTGGCGGCCGCGGTCACGGCGGGCGCGCAGCCAGCGCCGGTCCGGGCCGCCGCGGCGGTCGTCTAAGATGCGCGGTCATTCCTCCGTGTGCCTGACCGATGCCGTTCCTCGAACTGACTGTGCGCTGCACCGATGCCACCCAGCCCCGCTACGAGAACGCGCTGGAGGACGTCGGCGCGCTGGCGGTCACCCTGCTCGACGCCGAGGCCGACACCAGCAACGAGCGCGCGATCCTGGAACCGGGCGTCGGCGAGACCCCGCTGTGGGGCACGCTGGTGCTCAGCGCGCTGTTCCCCGCCGAACAGGACGCCTTGCTACTGCTGGCCGCGCTGGAGGCGTTCGATCCCGGCCTGGACTGGCGCCAGGCCGCGTTCCGCAAGGTCGCCGACCAGGACTGGGAACGCGCCTGGCTGGACCAGTTCCAGCCGATGCGCTTCGGCACCCGTACTTTCATCGTGCCGTGGAACCACGCGTTGCCGGAAGACGCGCGCGGCGCCGATGCCGCGGTGGTGCGGCTGGACCCTGGCCTGGCGTTCGGTTCCGGTACCCACCCGACCACCGCGCTGTGCCTGCGCTGGCTCGACGCCCTGGCCGCCGACGGCGCGCTGGCGCAGGCGCGCGTGCTCGATTTCGGGTGCGGCTCCGGGATCCTGGCGCTGGCTGCGCTGAAGCTGGGCGCGGCGGCGGCGGTGGGCGTGGACAACGACCCGCAGGCGCTGCTGGCCACGCACGACAACGCCGAGCGCAATGACGTCGGCGTGAGCCTGGCGGTGCACCTGCCGGCCGACGCGCCGGTGGCCACCTATCCGGTGGTGGTCGCCAACATCCTGGCCTCGGCGCTGGACGCGCTGGCGCCGACCCTGGCCGAACGGGTCGCGCCGGGCGGGCGCATCGCCCTGTCCGGCATCCTGCACGGCCAGGAACAGGAACTGCTGCAGCGCTACGCCCCCTGGTTCGAACAATTGCGCACCGAGCAGGACGGCGACTGGATGCGCATCGACGGCGTGCGCCGCGGCTGAGGCCGGCCCGCGCCGGACGCCAGCGCGGCCGGCGCTCAATGCCGCCCGGCGGCCAGACTGCGGATCGCCGCGGTCAGCAGCGCCGCCTCGGCATGGATCGCCAGCACCCGCGTGCACGGCCGCCAGCCTTGCGCGCGCAAGCGGCGCTCGTGCCAGCGATGGCCGCGCCGCGCCCGCGGCAGCCGCCAGGCCAGTTCCAACGCCAATCCGAACGCCGCGGCCACGCCCAGCGCCTGCAGCAGCACCACCCAGGCCGCGGCGTGCAGCAGGAGCCATAGCGCGGGCGGCAGCGGCACAGGCGGATACGGCAGCGCGAACACCCGCCACGACCAGCCCTGCCTGACCGCGCAGCGGCCGTCACCGGCGTCGGCCCAGATCCGGTAGCGGTGCGCGCCGATCCCCGGCGGCGGCCACGGACGGCGCGACGCGGGCGGCGGCGCGGGCGCGAAACGGGGGCGGTCAGTGTCCTGCGGTGGGGCATCCTGTGTGTGCATCGGCGCGTCCTGGTCCATGGCAGCGGGTCGGTCGATGGCGGCGGCAGAGACGGCGCGAACGATGCGGCGTCTTCCCTGCACTCAGCCATCGCCGACGACAGTATCAACAACAAAGCCGTCATTGAAAGTCGTACGAACCAACTTTTCCAGCCGGCACGGCTATATCTCGCCTCCCACGCGGAGGTGAGTGTGAGCAGCAAGCTGTACGAACGGGTGCGCGAAGCGCGCAAGCTGACCGGTCTCACCCAGGAAGCGCTCGCGCTGGACCTGGCAGTGACCCGCAGCGCCGTGGCGCAGTGGGAAATGGCCGACGGCACCGCGCCGGCGGTGGAACACCTGAGCGCCCTGGCCCGCCGCAGCGGGCTGACCTTCGAATACCTGGCCACCGGCCGCGGCGAGCGCGTGTTCGGCGAGCCGCTGTCGGTGGCCGAGGACCCCCTGCACTACCGGCACCTGTCCGACCAGCAGGCACGTCTGCTCGACGGCTTCGAGACGCTGAGCCCGCGCCAGCGCGCCGGCCTGCTGGACCTGATCGGCACCGGCAAGCACCGGCGCTGAGCGGCGCCATGGCGCCACGCACGACGTCCCTGTAGGAGCGGCTTCAGCCGCGACAGGCACCTTCGGCAAGGATCTGTCGCGGCTGAAGCCGCTCCTACACTAGGCCACGACCGCGCTGCAGCCCGCTGCCGCGCGTGCTTGAATAGCGTTCTCATTGCCGCCGTCGCCCCCGCATGCCCGATCCCAACCCGCCCCGCCCCAGCCTCGCGACCCTGCTGCGTCAGCCCGAGCGGCCCGCGCCGGAACAGGCCGATGCCACCGCGCCGGCGGATGCCGAGCCGGGCGCGGCGGCCAGCCCGGCCCAGGCGCTTGGCGCCAGCGCTGCGCAGCACGCTGATGCAATGCCCACGCCAGCGCAGGCGGCGCCGGCCACGCCCAGCCAGGCCCCAGACGCTGCGCTCGCCGCCACGGCTCCCTCGCCCCCGCTTGCTTCCAAGGCCGACGCGTCGCTGGCATCCCGCGCTGACGCATGCGAATCCGAATCCGAACTGGCATCGGAAGCGGCGCTGGAGCCAGAACCAGCACCCGCGCCGCAAGCCAGCGCCGCATCCGCCACCGCCGCGCCCAGCTTCATGCAGCGCCGCGCGCCGCGGCAGCCGGTGCTACGCGCCGCGCCGTGGCAGTGGATCGCACTGACCGGGCTGGGCCTGCTGCTGGCCTTGCAGATTCTGATCGCCGACCGGCAACGGCTGGGCGCCGACGCGCGCTGGCGGCCGTGGGTGGCCGGGGTGTGCCAGGCGTTGCGCTGCAGCCTGCCGCCGTGGCGCGAGCCGAGCGCGTTCACCATGCTCAGCCGCGAAGTGCGGCCGCTGCCCGGCCGTGCCGGCACCCTGCAGATCCAGGCCACCTTCCGCAACGACGCGCGCTGGGCGCAGGCCTGGCCGCTGCTGCAACTGTCGCTGGCCGATGCCGACGGCCGCACCATCGGCAGCCGCGTGCTGCGCCCGGAGGAGTACCTGGGCCGCACCCGCCCCGAGGCGGCGACGCTGGCGCCCGGGCAAAGCGCGCAGGTGACATTCCAGGTGCGCGAACCGGCCGCGGGAACCGCTGCATTCAGTTTCGACTTCCACTGAAACACTGTGACACCACGATCCGCCATGGCAGCGAGGCAGGCCACGCGCTAGACTCGTCCCCCGCGCCGGCCCTTCAGCCTTCCGGCGCCGCCGTCATCCGGGGACCCGCCGAACTTGAACGCTGCCACCACTCGTCCTGACTCCAGTCGCGGCGCGCCGAAGCCGCCGCTGCGCGAACACGTGGCGCAGTCCGTGCGCCGCTACCTGCGCGACCTCGATGGCTGCGACGCCGACGACGTGTACGAGATCGTGCTGCGCGAGATGGAGATCCCGTTGTTCGTGGAAGTGCTCAACCACTGCGAAGGCAACCAGAGCCGCGCCGCGGCGATGCTGGGCATCCATCGCGCCACGCTGCGCAAGAAGCTGAAGGAATACGGGTTGGCTTGAGATTCGGGATGACCAGCCATGCGGCTGTGGAAAAGCCCGGGATTCTGGATTCGGACTGCAGGATTGCGCCTGCGTGCAAATCGTTGTCAAACCACTGATAAAAAAGCCGCCTTTTCTGCAGAAAAAGCGGCTTTTTCATTTCAATCTGTGCGCTCTTCTGTAGGAGCGGCTTTAGCCGCGACGCGTTACCGGTAATGCGTCGCGGCTAAAGCCGCTCCTACAGAAAGCGGTCGCTCGCGCGAATCCCCAATCCCCAATCCCGGCCCCTCACACCCACCCATACCGGATCAGGTGGAAGAACACCGGCGCAGCGAAGCACACCGAGTCCAGCCGGTCGAGCACGCCGCCGTGGCCTTCGATCATGTGGCCCCAGTCCTTGATCCCGCGGTCGCGCTTGATCGCCGACATCACCAGGCCGCCGAAGAAGCCCATCAGGTTGGCCACCAGCGCCAGCGCGAACGCCTGCAGCGGTGAGAACGGGGTGATCCACCACAGGGCCGCGCCAAGCAGGCTCGCCGACAGGATGCCGCCGACGAAGCCTTCCACGGTCTTGGACGGCGACAGCTTCGGCGCGATCAAGTGCTTGCCGATCAACTTGCCCCACACGTACTGCAGCACGTCCGAGGACTGCACCACGATCACCAGGAACGCGAACAGCAGCAGGTTGCGGCCTGCGTAGCCGGGAATCTCCAGGTTCAGCAGCGCCGGCACGTGCGAGATGCAGAACACGCAGATCATCAGCCCCCACTGCACTTTGGCGGTGCGCTCCAGGTAGCGCGTGGTGTCGCCGCCGATGGTGGCCAGGATCGGCAGCACCAGGAACGCATAGACCGGGATCAGCAGCGTGTACAACCCGTACCAGCCGCTCCACACCAGCCAGTACTGCCACGGCAGCACGATGTAGAACGCCACCAGCAGCGCGTAGTAATCGCCGCGCCGGGTCGGCGCCAGGGTGATGAACTCGCGCAGCGCGAACAGCGACACCAGCGCGAACAGCGCGATCACGCCGATGCGCCCGAACACGAACGCCAGCGCCACCACCGCAGCCATCACCCACCACGCGCGGATTCGCGCCACCAGGTTGTCGAGCACCGCGCTGGGGCGCCCGCGCGCGCGCCAGCGCAGCGTTTCGGACATCAGCGTGGCCAGCAGCAGCACCGCGGCGATGCCGAGGAACAGCCAGATGGTCTGCTGCCGCAGCGAGGACTGCTGCAGGTGGTCGCTGAAGGCGATCGCGTTCATCGTGCGGCCTCCATCTGTTCCGGCGACAGCGCCAGCAGCGCCGCACGCGTGCGCTCCAGGAACGCCTGCTTGTCCTCGCCGGCGCCCAGCCGCAACGGTTCGCCGAAGGTGGTGGTGCACAGCAACGGCAGCGGCAGCCACTTGCCCTTGGGCATGACCCGCTTCAGGTTGTCGATCCACACCGGCACGAACTCCAGCTCCGGCCGATTCCGCGCCAGGTGGTAGATGCCGCTCTTGAACGGCAGCACGCCTTCCTCGGTATTGCGCGTGCCTTCCGGAAACAGGATCAGCGAGCCGCCGCCATCGACCGCCTCGCACAGGCACTCGATCGGATCGCGGCGGCGCTGCGCGGCCTCGCGCTCGATCAGCACGCCGTTGAACACCGAGTGGATCAGGTAGCGGCGCAGCGCGTCGCGCTGCCAGTACTCGGCCGCGGCCACCGGCCGCACCTCGCGCCGCAGCGCCGCCGGCAACGACGACCAGATCAGCACGAAGTCGCCGTGGCTGGCGTGGTTGCCGTAGTACACGCGGCGCTCGCTGGAGGGAATGCAGCCGCGCCAGAACGCACGCGCGCCGGTCAGGATGCGGATCGCGGCACTGCAGCCGCGGGCGATCAGACGCTCGATCATGTCCACTCCAGTTCGCGCACGATGGCGCGCAGACGCATCACGATGGTCAAGGCCGCGCCGCCGATCAGCAGCGCCATGGTTGAGACCAGAATGGTTTCGGCGATAGCACTGCGCTGCAGCAGCAGCGCGACGGCCGCCAGCAACGCCGCCAGCGACAGCCAGCGCATGCGCTGCACGCGCGCCATCGGCCCCTGCAGCGGCTCGCTGACGCCGCAGGCCAGGCCGAGCATGCGCACATAGGCGGTGCCCACGCACAGCAAGGCCGCGGCCCAGCCCAAGTCGGCGCCCCAGCTCAGCACGTGCTGCAGGCCGTAGCCCACGCCGAGACACACCAGAGTGTCGGACAGCCGGTCCGGTGCCTCGTTGTAGACCTCGCCGGCGCGGCCGACCATTTGCGCCTGCCGCGCCATCAGCCCGTCAAGGCGGTTGCACAGCAGCCGGCCCTGCAGGGCAAGCGCAGCCAGCAGCAGCAAGCCGGCGGCATCGCGCGGCGGCTCGCGCCAGGCGCAATAGAACATCAGCGCCGCCAGCGCGGCGAAGCCGGTGGCGGTCCAGGACAGGCCGTTGGGCGTGGCGCCACGCGCGCGCAGCGCCGTCGCCAGGCGCGCGCGCAGTTGCGCGCGGCGTTGTGCCAGGGTCGATCGTGCCATCAGCTACCTGCTCCGCAGCCGCCGCAGCCGCTGCCACCGCAGCCGGAACTGGAACAGCCGCTGCCACCGCTGCCGCTGGCGATCGGTGCACGCAACGAATGGTAGTCCGCCCACGGCGTTCCCAGCAGCATGCCGGTTCCGGCCAAGGCCAGCGGCTGCGCCAGATCCAGCGCCTGTGCCGTATGCCGCGGCCCGGCGTCGGTCAGCAATGCCACATCGCGCTCGGCGAGCAGCCGCTCGCCGGCGAGGTTGCGCCGCGGCGGGGTCAGCAGAAAACCGAGCGCGACAAGCGTCACCACCACCATCGCCGCCACCAGGAAGCCGACCGGGCGCTGCAGCTGCAGGCCGATCTGGATCTTGCGCAGACCGACGAGCCACAGCGTCAGCAGCGGCGCAGCGCCGGCCAGGCGCGCGCACCACGCCTGGCCGCGCCCGAGCCACAGGCGCTTGCCGATCAGCGCATCACGCAATGGCCTGGCATCGTCGCGCAACGCCTGCAGCGCCTGCGTCAGCTGCGGGTTGGCGCGGACCAGCAGCAGGGCGCGCTGCAGCGACGCCGGCGCTTCGACGCCGGTGTCCTGCAGGTCGGCGCCAGCGCGGCGCCGCGTCCTTCGCGGCGCATGCAAACGCACCGCGCCGCATGCCAGCAACAATCCCAGTTGCATCTCCGCCACGCGCTCGCTGCCGCCGGCCAGATAGGCCAGCTCGGCGCTATCGACCTGCATGACCGCACGATGCTGGCCGATGCCGCGCACCATGCGACGTACGCGTGCCGCCGCTGTGCAGGCCAGGCCGATCGATGCGAAGAACAGCAGCAGAAAGGAACCGCCGCGCCAATGCAGCGGCGAAGCCGCATCGTTGAACGGCGCCAGGCACATGCCGAGCAACAGCGTGATCAGCGCCCAGATCCACACCGCCTTGCCGCCTTCGCGCGGCATGCGCCAGCAGCGCTCGCGCGGGCCTACGGTGTAGACCTGCGCATGGGCCGCCATCGCTGGCGGCCAGCAGCTTGCGGGCGGTTCGCCGAAATGGCGCCAATAGCGCTCCAGGGTCGCGCGGTACTGTTCGCGATGGCGCACCGCGTCGGCAGCATCGCCGCGGCCGGGCTGATGGTGCAGCGTGATCCGCAGCACCTGCGGACAGAACCGCTGCCAGTACTCGCGGGTATCGGTGAGATGGGTATGCCAGACCTGGTCCAGCAACGGGCTGGGCGTGGCCTGCTCCTGCGCGGTGCAGGCCAGGAAGCAGAAGCGCCGGTATTCTTCGACCGCTTGCGCCGCCAACGCCGGTGGAATGTCGACCTCTTTCGCCACGCGGCGCACGAATGCCGGCAGCGCAGCGTCGTCCTCGCCGAAGCGATAGGCCTGCAGCCGCTCCCACAGTGCCCGTTGCGGATCGTCGGCGTAGCGCAGCAGGCTCGAACCGGTCGCTGTGGTCATTGCTTACGCTCCTTCATATGCACGGCGCCAGCAGTGCCCACGCTCCACGTTCAAGCTGCTGAAGCGGTCCTGCGGGCCGCGCTGCACGACGACATCGTCGCCGGACGCCAGCAACTGCACCGGCACGGTGAGCGCCTGCGCATCGCCGCGCACGCCGGGCGAGCGGCCGTTGCCGCGCGCATTCCAGGCGAACATCGCGCAGTCGTCCAGGCCCAGTTCGTCGGCCAGGTGCACGACCCGCCCCGCATGCTCGTGGCCGCGGTGCAGCAGCACCACCGCGCGCGGCGGCGCCGCTGGCGCCGCGGCTGACCAGTGCCGGTAGGACAACCGTGTTCCGTCGAAACTGCAAAACGCGCTTTCGCTGACCTGCCGCATCCGTTGCCGATTCCCTGTCGTGGTACTTGCCGTTGCGGTAAGTGCCGCTACCGCTTCCGTGCCGTGGCCGCGGCCTGCGCCGCGCGTCTCAGCGCGGCGCGCCCTCGCGCAGGCCGGCGGCAACGCGCCGCAGCACCGTCGCCGCGCACAGCAGCGCCAGCACGATCGCGAACCCGTCCACCGTCTTCGCCCCACCCCAGCCACCGGCCAGCAACAGCCCGAGCAGGCCGATGGCGAAGGCGCGATCGCTCTTGCCCATCGGGCCGTCGTAGCGCCGTCCGGCGCCGACCATCAGCCCCAACACCCCGGCATACTCGGTCAATGCCGCCGCCAGCGCCAGCGCCCACAGCCAGCCGGCAGCCGCGCCGGGTACGCTGACCAGGCTCAGGTACAGCGCCGCATCGGCGATCACGTCGCTCAATTCGTTGAGGTAGGCGCCAAGCCTGGACTGCTGGCCGAACTCGCGCGCCAGCATGCCGTCGACCGCGTTCAAGGCCATGCGCAGCAGCATCCACGCCGGCAGCAGCGCGTACCACAGCGGCTGCGCCGGCCCGCGCCAGAACACCCAGGCGGCGAGCAGCAGCGACACCGCGGCCGCGCCCACGGTGACCTGGTTGGCGGTCGCACCGAGCCGGTACAGGCCGCGCACCCCGGGCCGCAGCAGGTCCTGGAAGCGTCCTTTCAATGCGTAGATCGACACCATTGCGGGGTCCTGAGGGTCCATGCCGGAGCGGCGCAGCCTACAATATCGGCTCCCCGCTCCGATGTGTGCCCTGCCCCCATGTCCTCCGATTTCCTGCCCGTGCGCCGGGCATTGCTGTCCGTTTCCGACAAGACCGGCCTGATCGACCTGGCCCGCGCGCTGGCCGCGCGCAATGTGGAGCTGCTGTCCACCGGCGGCACCGCCAAGGCGCTGCGCGAGGCCGGGCTGGCGGTCAAGGACGTGGCCGAGCTGACCGGCTTCCCGGAAATGATGGACGGCCGGGTCAAGACCCTGCACCCACTGGTGCACGGCGGCCTGCTCGGCCGCGCCGGCAGCGACGATGCGGTGATGGCCGAACACGGCATCGCCCCGATCGACCTGCTGGTGCTGAACCTATATCCGTTCGAGGCGGTCACCGCCAAGGCCGACTGCACGCTCGCCGAGGCGGTGGAGAACATCGACATCGGCGGCCCGGCGATGCTGCGCTCGGCGGCGAAGAACTTCGCGCGCGTGGCGGTGGCCACCGATCCAGGGCAATACGCCGACCTGCTCGCCGACCTGGAGGCGCACGAGGGCCAGCTGTCGGCGGCCAAGCGCTTCGCGCTGTCGGTGGCCGCGTTCAACCGCGTGGCGCAGTACGACGCGGCGATCAGCAATTACCTCTCGGCGGTGGTCGAGCACAACGAGGCCGGCGTGTGCCGCAGCGCGTTCCCGGCGCAGAGCAACGGCAGCTTCGTCAAGGTGATGGACCTGCGCTACGGCGAGAACCCGCACCAGCAGGCCGCGTTCTATCGCGACCTGCATCCGGCGCCGGGGTCGCTGGCCACGTTCCGGCAGCTGCAGGGCAAGGAACTGAGCTACAACAATATCGCCGACAGCGATGCGGCCTGGGAATGCGTGCGCCAGTTCGACGCGCCGGCCTGCGTCATCGTCAAGCACGCCAACCCGTGCGGGGTGGCCGTGGGCGCGGCCTGCGGCGATGCCTACGAACTGGCGTATGCGACCGATCCGACCAGCGCCTTCGGCGGCATCCTCGCCTTCAACCGCACGCTGGACGCGGCCACCGCCAAGGTCATCCTCGACCGCCAGTTCGTCGAGGTGCTGATCGCACCGGACTACGAAGAGGGCGCGCTGGAATACGCGAAAAAGAAGGCCAACGTGCGCGTGCTGCGCATCCCGCTGGCGCCGGCCTCCCGCGGTTTCATCGATACCAAGCGCATCGGCTCGGGCCTGTTGATGCAGACCGCCGACGACCGCGTGGTGAGCCGCGACGAACTGAAGGTGGTCACCCGCCTGGCGCCGACCGAAGCGCAGTTCGCCGACCTGCTGTTCGCGTGGAAGGTGGCCAAGTACGTCAAGTCCAACGCTATCGTCTATGCCAAGGACCACCGCACCATCGGCGTCGGCGCCGGGCAGATGAGCCGGGTGTATTCGGCGCGCATCGCCGGCATCAAGGCGGCCGACGCGGAACTGGTGGTGCAAGGCTCGGTGATGGCCTCCGATGCGTTCTTCCCGTTCCGCGACGGCATCGACGCGGCGGCGGCGGCCGGCATCAAGGCGGTGATCCAGCCCGGTGGCTCGATGCGCGACGGCGAGGTGATCGGCGCCGCCGACGAACACGGCATCGCGATGGTGTTCACTGGCGTGCGGCATTTCAGGCACTGAGGTGCCGGGATTCGGGAGTGGGGAATGGGGAGTCGCAAAAGCGGATTCCCTGACCGCTCCCTGCCACCGGCCCTAGCCACGCGCCCGCTGCTGCCTTGCCGTCGCTTTTCCCATTCCCTATTCCCCACTTCCCATTCCCGGCACTCCAATGAAACTGCTCGTCATCGGCTCCGGCGGCCGCGAACACGCCCTGTCCTGGAAACTCGCCCAATCCCCGCGGGTCAGCGAAGTGCTGGTCGCCCCGGGCAATGCCGGCACCGCCACTGAAGCCAAGTGCCGCAACGTGGCGGTCAAGGTGGACGACCTGGACGGCCTGCTCACACTGGCCCAGGCCGAAGGCGTCGCGCTGACCGTGGTCGGCCCGGAAGTGCCGCTGGTGCTGGGCGTGGTGGACCGTTTCCGCGCCGCCGGCCTGCGCATCTTCGGCCCCAGCGCCAAGGCCGCGCAGCTGGAAGGCAGCAAGGCCTTCGCCAAAACATTCCTCGCCCGCCACGGCATCCCCACTGCGTTCTATGAAGTACATACCGAGGTGGACGCGGCGCTGGCCTACGTGCGCGACAAAGGCGCGCCGATCGTGGTCAAGGCCGACGGCCTGGCCGCGGGCAAGGGCGTGATCGTGGCGATGACCCTGGACGAGGCCGAGGCCGCGGTGCGCGACATGCTCTCCGGCAATGCCTTCGGCGATGCCGGCGCGCGCGTGGTGATCGAGGAATTCCTCGACGGCGAGGAAGCCAGCTTCATCTCCATGGTCGATGGCGCCACCGCGCTGCCGATGGCCACCAGCCAGGACCACAAGCGCGTCGGCGACGGCGACAGCGGCCCCAACACCGGCGGCATGGGCGCGTATTCGCCAGCGCCTGTGGTCACGCCGCAGGTGCACGCGCGGGTGATGCGCGAGGTGGTGGAGCCGACCGTGCAGGGCATGATCGCCGATGGCGTGCCGTTCACCGGTTTCCTGTATGCCGGGCTGATGATCGACGCCAGCGGTGCGCCGAAGGTGATCGAGTTCAACGTGCGCTTCGGCGACCCGGAAACGCAGCCGGTGATGCTGCGCCTGCAGTCGGATCTGGTGGAGCTGATCGAGGCGGCGATCGATGGCCGCCTGCACACGACCGAAGCGCAGTGGGATCCGCGCCCGTCGCTGGGCGTGGTACTGGCGGCGGCGCCGTATCCGGAAACGCCGGTCACAGGCGAAGCGATTTCCGGCCTGGACCAGGTGCCGGCCAGCACCAAGGTGTTCCATGCCGGCACCGCGCTGGACGGCCAGGGCCGCGTGCTCAGCGCCGGCGGCCGCGTGCTGTGCGTGGCCGCGCTGGGCGACAGCGTGTCGGACGCGCAGCGCAACGCGTATGCTGGCGTGGCGCAGATCCGGTGGCCCAGCGAATTCCATCGCAGCGACATCGGCTGGCGCGCGATCGCGCGCGAACGCGGCGAATAGGCCGCACCCCACCCCCGTGTAGGAGCGGCTTCAGCCGCGACGAGCGGAGTGGTGCATTTTCCGAAGCGGCATGCAGTCGGGACTGAAGTCCCTCCCACAAGAGGCCTCGCAGTTCCGCGGTGCCGGAGTAGCCCTTGTGGGAGCGATTTCCGTCGCGACGAGCGCAACGGCGGGCCTTCCAGCTTCGGACGTTGTCGCGGCTGAAGCCGCGCCTACAGTGCACCCAGCAGCCGCTCCTACAGGCGACACCATCGGTATTCGAGGCCATTCCATGCCGCCGGATCCCGACCTCCGCGCGCAATTCTGCGCACTGGCCGCGCGCACCGACGGCATCGCCACGGCGGTGTCCGCAAAGAACGCGTTCTGGGCCAGCACATAGCGCTTCAGCGCGCACATGGAGGCCGGCCTGCACACCGAGACCGGCGCGACGCGACGCTTCAGGCTGTCTCCGCTGGCGCCCCCCTCGCCGCTCAACCAGACCTGATTCAAACGTTTCCCGGCGCTGCGCGACGCGTGCCTGCGGCAACTGGAAATCGGAGCAGGACAGCACCGCGGTGCACCGATCCGCCAGCGGCTGCGATACTGCGCGCCAGCCTTGCGTTATCGTGTCGCCGTGCCGAAATCCTCGATCGAAACCCGCCTCAGCCGCCTGTGGGCCCATGAAAAGGCCAGCTACGGGCTGCGCGTGTTCATCGCCCTGGGCGTGGCGATGGGCGTGTGCTGGCAGCAGCAGCAACTGACCGCGCTGCCGGCGATCTTCCTCGGCGCCATCGCCAGCGCCATCGCCGAGACCGACGACAACTGGCTGGGCCGGATCAAGTCGGTGCTGCTGTCGCTGCTGTGCTTCGCCGCCGCCGCCGCCGCGGTGGTGCTGTTGTTCCCGTATCCGCTGGCGTTCGTCGCCGGCATGGCACTGTCCACCTTTGCCCTGACCCTGCTCGGCGCGCTCGGGGAACGCTACGCCTCCATCGCCCAGGCCACCGTGGCGCTGGCGATCTACGCGATGATCGGCATCGACCATGGCGGCCGCGCCGGCCACGTCGGCGGCAGCGCCTGGCATGGCATCGCGCTGTTGATGCTCGGCGCGGCCTGGTATGGGTTGCTGTCGATTCTGTGGACCGTGCTGTTCGCCAACCGCCCGGTGCGCGAACGGCTGTCGCGGCTGTTCCTCGAACTCAGCCGCTACCTGCGGCTGAAGGCCGCGCTGTTCGAGCCGGTACGGCAGAGCGACCTGCATGCGCGGCGGCTGGCGCTGGCCGAGCAGAACGCGCACGTGGTGGCGGCGCTGAACGCGGCCAAGACCGCGATCATGAGCCGCTTCGGCCGCTCCGGCCGGCCAGGCGTGCAGTCCGGCCTGTACTTCCGGCTGTACTACATGGCGCAGGATTTCCACGAGCGCGCCAGCTCCTCGCACTACCCCTACGAAGCGCTGACCGACGCGTTCTTTCACAGCGACGTGCTGTACCGCTGCCAGCGCCTGCTGGCACTGCAGGGCAAGGCCTGCACCGCGCTGGGCGAGGCGATCCGGCTGCGCCATCCGTTCGCATACGGCGAACAGACCCAGCAGGCCACCGCCGACCTGCGCCAGTCGCTGGACTTCCTGCACACGCAGGCCGATCCGCGCCACGCGCGGCTGCTCGGCTCGCTGGAACTGCTGGTCACCAACCTGCAGAGCATCGAGCGGCGGCTGTCCGAGGCCGCGCAATCGGACACCACCAGCGACAATCTCGACACCCGCCTGCGCGACTCGGCGCCGCACACCCTGCGCGAAATGCTGGTGCGCGTCGGCCAGCAGCTCACCCCGGGTTCGGTGCTGTTCCGGCACGGGCTGCGCATGGCGATCGCACTGGTGGTCGGCTACGCCATCATGCAGTCGATCCACGCCAGCAACGGCTACTGGATCCTGCTCACCACCGCCTTCGTGTGCCGGCCCAACTACGGCGCCACACGGCTGCGCCTGGCGCAGCGCATCGCCGGCACGCTGATCGGCCTGATCGCGACCTGGGCGCTGATGCAGCTGTTCCCCGGCACCGAACTGCAGCTGCTGTTCGCGCTGTTCGGCGCGCTGCTGTTCTTCGTCACCCGCACCGACCGCTACATGCTGGCCACCGCCGCGATCACGGTGATGGCGCTGTTCTGCTTCAACCTGCTCGGCGACGGCTTCGTGCTGATCTGGCCGCGCCTGGTCGATACCCTGATCGGCTGCGCGATCGCCGCGGCGGCGGCGTTCCTGATCCTGCCCGACTGGCAGGGCCGGCGCCTCAACCAGGTGATGGCGACGGTGCTGGCCAGCTGCGCGCGCTACCTGGCGCAGGTGCTGGAGCAATACCGCAGCGGCATGCGCGACGACCTGCCCTACCGCATCGCCCGCCGCGACATGCACAACGCCGACGCGGCGCTGTCGGTGGCGCTGTCCAACATGCTGCGCGAACCCGGCCACTACCGCCGCAACCTGGATGCCGGCTTCCGCTTCCTGGCGCTGTCCAACACCTTGCTCGGCTATCTGTCGGCGCTGGGTGTGCACCGCGCCGCGCTGGCCGGCGAGGCCGACCCGGCCATCGACCACGCCGGCGGCTACCTGCAGGACACCCTGGGCGCGATCGCCGACGCGCTGGCGCAGCGCCAGGCGCTACCGCCGGTCGACGAAGCGGCCGAGCGGGGCATGGCCGATGCGCTGGAAGACGAGGACGGGATCGACGACGCCAAGCGCCGGCTGGTGCGCAACCAGCTGGCGCTGACCCTGGGCCTGCTGCCCAAGCTGCGCGCCGCCGCGCATGCGGTCACCGCTCCGGCAGCGGCGCCGGCACCGCCGGCGGCGCGGCCGGCCGCACGCTGAGGCCCATCCACAGCAGCGCGGCCAGCGCCAGCGCCGCGCCGCCAACCACCACCCCGTGCCAACCGGCGTAGGCGTAGGCGGCGGTGCCGAGGCTGGAACCGATCGCGCCACCGATGAAGTAGCAGGTGACGTAGGCCGAGGTGATGCGATTGCGCGCCTTCGGATCCAATTGGTAGATCACGTGCTGGTTGCCGATGTGCACCCCCTGCACCGCCACGTCCAGCAGCAGCACCCCGGCGATCAGCAGCCACAGCGAGTGCGGCGCGGCGGCCAACAGCAGCCACGACAGCAGCAGCATGGCCAGCCCGCCCCAGCCCACCCACTGCCCGGCGCCGCGGTCGGCGAGCTTGCCCGACAGGTTGGCGGCGAACGCGCCGGCAGCGCCGATCAGGCCGAACAGCCCGATCGTGGCAGTGCCGTAGCGGTAGTCGGGACCGGACAGCAGGAACGCCAGCGTGGTCCAGAACATGCTGAAGCCGGCGAAGATCAGCCCGCCCAGGATCGCCCGCGAACGCAACACCGGCGCGTCGCGCAGCAACGCCAGCACCGAACCGATCAGCTGCGGATAGGACAGCTGCGGATTGCCAGGATGCCGCGGCAGCGCGCGCCACAGCAGCGCCCCCACCAGCAGGATCAGCGCCGCGGCCAGCCAGTACACGGTATGCCAGCCGCCGGCGCCAGCCAGCAGCCCGGACACGGTGCGCGCCAGCAGGATGCCGAGCAGCAGGCCGCTCATCACCGTGCCGACCACCCGCCCGCGCTCGTGCGGCGCGGCCAGGGTGGCGGCGAACGGCACCAGGATCTGCGCGGCCACCGAGCTGAGCCCGGTGACCAGGGTGCCGAGCAGCAGCAGCGCGAAGCTGGTCGAGGCTGCGCTGATCAGCAGGCCCACCGCACTGAGCGCATACAGCCCGACGATCAGGCTGCGGCGCTCGAAGCGGTCGCCCAGCGGCACCAGCAACAGCAGGCCGGCGGCGTAGGCCAGCTGCGCGGTGGTGACCACCGCGCCGGCGCTGCGCACGTCGATCGCGAAGGTTTGCGCCAATACCTCCAGCAACGGCTGCGCGTAGTAGTTGCTGGCCACCGCCAGGCCGGTGGCGGCAGCCATCAACAGCACCAGGCCGCGCGGCATGGGGGGATGCGGGGACGTGTCCATGAGCGGAATCCAAGGGTGCGGAAGGAATGGCGCCAGTCTGGGCAAGCGCCATCGATCTTTCCAATGTATTGTTTTCACTCGATCCATCTTGTTTTTAGATGCCATGCTGACCCTGCGCCAACTCGAATTCGCGGTCGCTGTGGCCGAGGAAGGCAGCTTCACCGCCGCCGCGCGGCGCTGCCACACGGTGCAGTCGGCGCTGAGCCACCAGATCGCCAAGATCGAGGAAGCGCTGGGCGCGCGCCTGTTCGAGCGCGGCGCGCGGCAGGTACGGCCGACCGCCGCCGGCGAGGTGTTCCTGCACAACGCCCGCGCCACGCTGCGTGCGGCCGAACGCCTGCACGAGGAGATGGCGCAGGCCCTGGGCACGGTGCGCGGGCGCCTGCACATCGGCCAGATCTCCTCGCTCAACACGGTGCAGCTGCCGGCCCTGCTGCGCCGCTTCGGCCAGGCGCACCGCGCGGTGGACGTGCACCTGCGCACCGGCATGAGCGATGCGCTGCTGCTGGACCTGGGCGAAGGCCGGCTGGACGTGGCCCTGGTCGGGGTCGGCCCGCATATCGTCCTGCCCGCGCAACGCCTGCTGCTGCACGAGGAACCGCTGGCGCTGATCGCCGCGCCCGGCAACCGCTTCGCCGCGCGCGCCGACGTGTCCCTGCACGAACTGGAGGACGCGCCGATGGCCGGGCTGATCGCCGGCGCCGGCGTGCGCGGCATCATCGACCGCGCCTTCGCCGAGGCCGGGCTGCGCCAGCGGCTGCAGTACGAAGTCACCCACGCCGACCTGCTGCGCCAGCTGGTGGTGGAAGACCTCGGCGTGGCGATCGTGCCGCGGACCATGGCCGCGGCGATGCGCGGCGTAACGGTGGTCGCGCTGCGCGAGCGCTTCCGCTTCCTGACCTACGCCACCTGGCGCGCGGACCCGACCCCGGCCGCACGCGCGCTGATCGCGCTGCTGCGGCAGCAGACAGGCGCGGCCGAAACCGGCTAGCCGCACCGCCCCCCCTGTAGGAGCGGCTTCAGCCGCGACGCACGGACCACGCCACCCTCGCGCGCCTGCAAAAACAGCAACACGCGCAACCCCCGCAGACCCCACCATCGGAACAGCCCGTACCGCGGCACCCCGCTCCACGGCTCCGCATTCGCCGCGCAGCGAACCTGCTAGGCTGCGCGCGTTCGCAAAGGAGCCTGCATGTCCGGCCATAGCCAGTTCGCCCTGCTGAAACAGCGCCGCTTCCTGCCGTTCTTCGTGGTCCAGGGGCTGGGCGCGTTCAACGACAATGTCTACCGGCAGGCGATCATCGGCCTGCTGTTCTATCTGGGCGTCACCCCCGAGCAACGCACGCTGTACACCAACCTGGCGCCGGCGCTGTTCATCCTGCCGTACTTCCTGTTCTCCGCGCTGGCCGGGCAGATCGCCGAAAAGCTGGAGAAATCGCGGCTGGTGGTGATCACCACCACGCTGGAGATCGCGATCATGTCGCTGGCCGCGGTCGGCTTCCTGACCGAGAACATGGCAGTGCTGCTGGTCGCGCTGTTCTGCACCGGCCTGCAATCCACCCTGTTCGGCCCGGTGAAATATTCGATCCTGCCGTCGGTGCTGAAGCCGGAGGAACTCACTGGCGGCAACGGTCTGGTCGAGATGGGCACCTCGATCTCGATCCTGTGCGGCATGATCCTGGGCGGGCTGATCTTCCAGATCGCCGGCAGCCACGGCCCGGTCGCCGCGGCCACCGCGGTGATCGCGCTGGCGGTCACCGGCAACCTGGTAGCGCGACTGATCCCGAAGGTCGACGCCGGCGCGCCGGAGCTGAAGATCAACTGGAATCCGCTGCCCGAGTCGCTGGCGATCATGCGCCTGACCCGGCGCCAGCTGGCGGTGCGCAACGCGGTACTCGGCGTGTCCTGGTTCTGGTTCGTCGGCACGGTGCTGACCGCGCAGTTGCCGACCTACGCCGAACTCAACCTGGGTGGCGCGCAGGACCTGTACATCTTCGCCCTGGCGCTGTTCTCGATCGGCACCGGCACCGGCTCGCTGCTGTGCGAGAAACTGTCCGGGCGTACCGTGGAGATCGGCCTGGTGCCGCTGGGCGCGTTCGGCATCAGCGCGTTCATGCTCGACCTGTACTTCGCCCGCCCCGGCGGCGCGCTGCAGGCCGGGCTGGGCATCGGCCAGTTCGTGCACCAGGCCGGCAGCTGGCGGATCATGCTCGACTTGGTCGGCATCGGCCTGTGCACCGGCCTGTTCGTGGTGCCGCTGTTCGCGCTGATCCAGAGCCGCACGCCCAAGGCCGAGCTGTCGCGGGTCATCGCCGGGCTCAACATCCAGAACTCGATGTTCATCGTCATCGCCGCGATGGTCGGCATCGCGCTGCAGATGCAACAGCTGACGTTGTTCGGCGTACGCGTGCCGATGCCCGGGCTGAGCATCCCGCAGGTGTTCCTGGCGCTGGCCATCGCCAACGCGGTGGTGGCGATCTGGATCTTCAGCATCGTCCCCGAATTCCTGATGCGCTTCCTCAGCTGGGTGATGGTGCGGGCGCTGTACCGGCTGCGCCTGCATGGCATCGCGCGGCACGTGCCCGACGAGGGCGCGGCGCTGATCGTGTGCAACCACGTCAGCTACATGGACGCGCTGGTGCTGGCCGCGTCGATCCCGCGTCCGGTGCGTTTCGTCATGTACTACCGCATCTTCAACATCCCGGTGATGCGCTGGATCTTCCGCACCGCCAAGGCGATCCCGATCGCCGGCGCGCGCGAGGACCCGGCGCTGATGCAGCGCGCGTTCGACGCCATCGACGCGGCGCTGGCCGAGGGCGAGCTGGTGTGCATCTTCCCCGAGGGCGCGTTGACCAAGGACGGCGCCATCGCCAAGTTCAAGTCGGGCGTGGAGAAGATCCTCGAGCGCCGCGCGGTGCCGGTGCTGCCGATGGCGCTGCGCAACATGTGGACCAGCATGTGGAGCAAGCGCGACTCGCGGCTGCGGCGCATGCGCGTGCCGCGGCGCTTCCGCGCGCACGTGGAGGTGATCGCCGGCGCGCCGGTGGCGGCCGCCGAGGCCAGCGCCGAGCGGCTGGAAGCGCAGGTGCGGCAGTTGCGCGGGGATGCCGCGTGAACCGGCAAGTGCCGTCTCCGGCCGCGCGCGAACACCAGGCCGATGCAAGGCCGCGCTTACCGCGCCCCGTAGCCGATCTCGGTCGCCAGCGCCAGCTTTGACAGGGCCGCCATCAGGGTTCTTGCGGCGTCCGGGCTGGTCACTTCTTCGGCGCCGATCACCTCGACCGGCGGCTTGTCCGGAGCGTGCGCGCCCAGCGGTTTGAACAGCATCTGCGAAGGCGCGTCCAGCGCGGCCAGCAAGGTCAGCGGATCGTACAGATTCAAGCGTTCCACCTGGCCCCATATCTGCTCGAACGGCGGCCGTTGCGCGTGCCATTGCTCGAAGCCGGTGGCGTCGCCGCCGCGCGCGATGAACGTGCTGTAGAACCAGCGCTCATCCAGTTTGCCGATTTCGCGCTTGCCGATCCGGTCCCACAGGGTCTTCAGCGATTCCTTCTGGATGTCGCGCAAGTATCCGCCGACCGGATGCCCCGATGCGGCCAGCGCATCGTAGAAGCGCGGCGATACCGCCGCCTTGTAGGCGGCCTCCTTGCAGACCACGCGCAACGGAATCCCATACTGCTGGGCAAGGCGATAGAAGCTGCGCGCGGCCGCCAGATCGGTATGGTTGTTGTAGGCGCGATCGTCCGGGCATACCAGGCCCTGATCGTCCTTGTCGCGGGCGATGCCGCCCATCACCACGACCCGCCCGACTTTCTGCCTGACCAGACCCGGTTCCATCAACAGCAACGCATTGGCGTCGGTCATGCCGGCGATCGCGATCAGGGTCACCTTGCCGGACGCATCGCGCAGGCTTTGGCGCATGCCGGCAAGACTGTCCTGGCCGACACCGGCGTGCTCGGCGCACAGCGGCGTGCCGCGCGACAGGAAACTGCCGTGATCGGCCTGGCGCGCGCCGATCTCGTAATCGCGCCCGATGGCGACCCCGACCCCGGGCATGCCCAGCGCGCCGAACACGCCCTTGGCCAGCATCGCCCGCTCGGCGCGCACCGCCTGCGGCCCCAAAGTGGTAACGACATGGCCGACGCGGGCCAGGCCCAGCATCTCCAGTTGCTTGGCCATCACGAACGACACCACGTCGTCCGGGTCCTTGTTCGGATCGCTGAACAGGATGCAGTCCTGCGCGGCGGCCGGCGAAGACGGCCTCAGCTGATGCAGCAGGGTCCGCTCCTCGGCGGTGAGCATGCGCTCCTGGCCGCTGGTCCAGAACGCGCCGAACAAGGCCCGCTGCAGCCCCGCCTGCGCGGTATAACGCGGCGGCCGCGACACGCGGCCCGAGCCGAGCCGGCCCTGCCGTCCCAACTCGCGCAGGGCGCCATCAGGCGGCGCATGCGGGTGCGGCGACGCCGCCATGTCGGCCACCTCGTGCAGGGACTCGGCCGCTGCGCCGCACGCGTACTGATCTGTCCGGCAATGGGCCGCCGCCGCATCGCCCGTGGCATGGGGAGAAGACATTTTCATGGGGGCATGATGGCGCCGGCGCCAGCGTCGCCGGCCAGCGTACACGAAGCGGCTGGTACGCCAGCGAAGCGATCGCGACGCGGCCCTTGCCCTTGATCCCGCGGTAGCGGCGCTGGCGCTACCGCGCCCGCCGCTGCCACCAGTCACTGTGCCGGGAAACGCCACTTCAGGTAGATTAGGTGCCGGGGAGACGCCTGCGCGACCGCGCACTGCAGCCACTGGCCGCAGCGGTGTCCATTTCAGGGATCGATCAGTGAGTCAGGTTTTGCCGCCACCACCGCCCACAGGCACTGGCATCTACGTCCCCAACAATCTGGTGTGGGCGATCCTGTCCACCCTGTTCTGCTGCCTGCCGCTAGGCGTGGTGTCGATCGTCTATGCCTCGCAGGTGGACGGCAAGCGCGCCGTCGGCGATGTGGCCGGCGCACGCGACGCCTCGCGCAAGGCCGGCCTGTGGGCGATGTGGTCCGCGTTGGCCGCGCCGATCCTGATTGCCATGTGGTTTCTGCTGTTCGGCGGCCTCGCGATCCTGGGCAGCGTGCTGGAGCACTGAGCGCGCCCGCCCTCTCTTTTTTCTTCGTTCCACCACGCAACCGGAGTAACACGGATGAATACCACCGCACCGCAAGTGTCCAACAATCTGGTCTGGGCGATCCTGAGCACGCTGTTCTGCTGCCTGCCGCTGGGCATCGTCTCGATCGTGTTCGCCGCCCAGGTCAACACCAAGCTCACTGCCGGCGATGTCAGCGGCGCCCGCGAATCGGCCGACAAGGCCAAGAAGTGGGCGATCTACTCGGTCATCGCCTGGGTGGTGCTGGTCGTCCTGTACCTGATCTTCCTCTTCGCCCTGGGCGGTCTGGGCATGATGCAGCAGTCGTCGATGTCCTGATCGACGCCGCGGGCCGCCGCTGCCACGCGCAGCGGCGGCCTTGTTCGATCGCTCTACGATTCCGTTGCCGACGATGCCGTTGCCGATGTTCCTGCGCGGACGCCCGCTGCCCCATTGGCTGCCGCTGGCCGCACTGAGCGGTGCCGCCGTGGTGGCGACGCTGGTGCTGCGCCGGGTCGATCCCAATGTGCCGGGCAATCCGTTGCCGGCCTGTCCGTTCTACGCACTCACCGGTCTGTACTGCCCCGGCTGCGGCAGCACCCGCTGCCTGCACGCGCTGGTGCACCTGGATCTGGCCCACGCACTGGCGAGCAATCCGCTGCTGGTGGGGGCGCTGCCGCTGCTGGCGGTCATGGCGCTCAATGCCGCCGGACTGCGCATGCGCCCGCTGGCACCTCTGTTGAAGATCCTGGCCGATCCGCGCCTGTGGTTGTGGCTGCTGCTCGGCTACGCGGTGCTGCGCAACTTGCCGTGGTTCCCGTTCACCCTGCTCGCGCCGGGTTAGGGCGCCTCAGCTGACCCAGCCGGCGATCACCAGCAACGCCAGCACCACCAGCCACAGCAGCAATACCCGCCAGACCTGGCTCATCGCATCGCGCAATTCCGGCAAGCGCCGCAGCGCCGGCACCACCATGCCGGCATCGCTGTAATCGTGCGCCTCTGCGTCCAGTTCGCCGCGCACGCTGGCGCAGGCCACCAGGCCGAGGAAGCCGCTGTCCAGCTGCCAGCGATTGCCGCCGGCCGCGCGCCAGGCGCCGAACACGGTCTCGAAATTGCCGACCAGCGCCAGCGAGAAGGTCATCAGCTGCGCCACCGGCCATTCCATCGCCGCCAGCGCGGTGCGTGCGCCCAGCGCGGTGGCCAACGGCAACCGCGACGCGTACGGGCCGACCGCGGCCAGCGCCAGCAGGCGATAGCCGAGCGCGCCGAACGGCCCCAGCAACAGGAACCAGAACAGCACCGCGAACCAGCGCCGCAACGCGCTGACCGCCACCGCCTCGATCAGCCCGGCCGGGTCCTCGCGTAGCGGCCCGCCGTCGGCGTGCAGGTGCGCGACCGCCACACGCCGCGCGGCGACATCGTCGGCCTCGATCACCGCTTCCACATCTGTATCCAGGTCGCGCGGCCCCCAGCTGAAGGCCAGCACCAGCACCCCGAACAGCAATGCCAGCAGGCCCAGGTGCGGCGCGGCGAGCAGCCACTGCAACAGGCCGACCAGCAGCAGCGCCAGCGCGATGCCGTAGCGGCCGCGCCAGCCGCTGCCTTCGCCGGCATGCGCATCCAGCCACGACAACCAGTCGCCATAGGCGTCGAAGCGGCGCAGCGAGGCCACCATGCCGGGCGCGACATGGCCCAGCACCAGGGCGACGATCACAGCGACGAGGGTAGTGAACATGCAGGTCCTCCGGGACCGTTCTGAAGCGGGTGCCGCGGCGGAGAGCCGGCACGGCAGTGTGGCCTAGGCGGCGTGGTCGCCGCCGCGGCGGTACCAGTCCTCGACCAGCGCGCGCGCGATGGAGATCCGCGGCGGCAGGCGCAGGCCGTGTCCATCGTCGGCGCTGTCGCCGTGCGCCGCCGCGCGTTGCAGGGCGCCGCCGATCTCGTCGCGCTCGAACCAGCGCGCGTCCTCCAGCTCGCCATCCACCTGCGGCGCATCGGGTTCGGCCAACGCGCTGAAGCCGAGCATCAGCGCCCCGGGGAACGGCCATGGCTGCGCGCCGTAATAGCGGCAGCTGCCGGGCCGGACCCGCACCTGGGTCTCCTCTACCACTTCGCGCGCCACGGTCTGCTCCAGCGACTCGCCCGGCTCGACGAAGCCGGCGATCACCGAATAGCGCCGCGCCGGCCACCTCGCCTGGCGCCCCAGCAGCAGCCGCGTACCGTCGCTGACCGCCACAATCACCGCCGGATCCACGCGCGGATAGTGTTCGCTGGCGCAGTGCGTGCACACGCCGAGGAAGCCGCCGCGGCGAAATCCGATGGCGCCGCCGCAGACGCCGCAGAAGCGGGTGCGCGACTGCCAATGCAACATGCCGCGGGCATAGGCGAACAGGCCCGAGGCGAACGCCGGCCATTCGGTCGCGGCGCGGCGCAGCTCGATGCGTTGCGGCGGGTCGATGTCCACTTCGAGCGCGGCGGCGGCCAGCGCGAACCAGGCGGCGCCGTCGCGCAGGCCGAGGAAGATCGCCTGTTCGACGACCTCGCCCAGCGCCGCGCCGGTCAGCGCCAGCGGCTGACCATGCGCATCGGCGTAGGCGTTGCCGTCGGCATCGAGCAGCAGCAGCTGCGCCGCGGGCCAGACGCTGCGCAGCGCATCGGGATCGTTGCGCAGCGCATCGGCGCGGTCGATGACCGCGTTGGCGAAGGCGAAGCAAGCAGGCGTCAGCTCGAGCATGCGCCGCAGGGTGCAGGCAAACCGCGCATCCTGCAAGCCGCAGCGTGTCTACACGCTGAAGCTGCTGCCGCAGCCGCAGGTGGTCTTGGCGTTGGGATTGCGGATCACGAACTGCGCGCCGTGCAGACCTTCGCTGTAATCCACTTCAGCGCCCATCAGGTACTGCAGGCTCAATGGATCGACCAGCAGGGTGACATCGTCGGTGCGCACCGACAGATCGTCCTCGGCGCGGTTCTCGTCGAACTCGAAGCCGTACTGGAAACCGGAACAGCCACCGCCCTGGATGTACACGCGCAACGCCAGCGCATCGTTGCCTTCCTCGCGGATCAGCTCGCGCACCTTGGCCGCGGCCGCCTGGGTGAAGTTCAGCGGACGCTCCAGCGACTGGTAGTCGGGGGCGGGCGCGGCGCTGGGCAGGGAAACGAGGGTGCTCATGGGAGCAGGATGGGGGCGGCCGGCGGCCGAATCAAGCCTCGGCCGAGCTCAGCGCGCGCTGCGCCGGCGCGTCCGCCGCGTCCTCGTCCAGACGCTCCGGCGGGGCCAGCGCGGCCATGCTGCCGACATGGATCAGCCGCCCGGTCAGCTGCGCGCCGGCGTTCATCTCCACTACCTGGTAGTGCACGTTGCCCTGCACACGCGCCTTCGGCGCCAGTTCCACGCGCTCGGCGGCATGCACGTCGCCGGTCAGCTGGCCGTTGATGATCACGATCGGCGCACGCACCTCGCCCTCGATGCTGCCGTGCTCGGACAGGGTCAGCGTCGCCGGCGCGCCGTCCTCGGCCAGCACCTTGCCGAGGATGCGTCCTTCCACGTACAGGCCGCCGCTGAACACCAAATCGCCCCGGATCACCACCTGCGCGCCGATCAGGGTATCCACCACGGTCTGGCCGCTGCTGCGGCCGTTCTTGTTGCTTCCGAACATAAGCTGCCTACTCCCCTTTGCCGTTGCCGGCCAGTATCCAATCGAAACTCTGGGTGACCGGCGCCCCGCCGCCGGACAGCGATACTCGCACCCGTTGCGGGGTGAAATCCTTGGGCAGGATCACGCTGCCGTCCAACTGCTGGAAATAGCGGAACGAATAGTCCTGCCCGGGCACGCCGCTCTTCTGGTGCAGTTCGTCCCAGCCCACGCTGGTCAGCTTGCCGCCGCGCACGCCCTCCACCGCCAGGCGCATCTGCCCCTGGCTGATCGCGCCGCGGTTGAGGTTCTGGGTCAGCACCACGTTGTAGTGCCAGGTGCCGCCGGCCTCGGCAGAGAACTCGGCCGAGTGCACGGTCAGGCCCTTGCGCTGGCTGGTCGCGCCGACCAGGCGCTCGTAGAAGGCCACGTCGGCGCGCAGCCCGGCGATCTCCTCGTCGCGCTCGGCCAGCGAACTCTGCACCTCGTTGTTGGCGGCGCGGCTGATCTGGTCCGAGCGGGCCAGCGTGGCCTGGCGCTGGTTGAGCGTGTCGATCTGCCGCTGCTGCGCCTGCAGCTTGCGTTCGGCCGCGCCCAGTTGCGTCTTCACCGCGCCCAGCTGCGGCGCGGCCTGGCGGCTGGCCAGCCACCGGGTCCCGGCCAGCGACAGCAGCCAGACGATGGCGATCAGCAGCCACAGGGCGCGTCCGCGCGGCGGCGCGGCGCCGTTGGGCACGATCTGGAAACGGGGGACGGGTCGGTTCATCGTCAAAGCCGTGCCACCGAGGCGGCAGCGGCGTCGATCCTCGCGGGGGGTCGGCCGGCCGGCTAGTGTAAGCCACGCGTTTGACCGGCGCCGGACAGCGCCGCCGCGGCCATGCCGCGTCCAGCCGCCACTCTCCCTGCGCTGGCCTTCGCTGCACGCTTGGCCGATAGTGGCCGCCACTCGCGTATCTGCAGGAGCGCCTCGGCATGACCGACGCCCACCTCTTTGTCATCGGCATCCTGCTGGCTTGGCTGGCCGGCATCCGCGTCTATCTGACCGTCTTCGGGATCGGCCTGGCCGGCCTGTGCGGCTGGTTGCAGTTGCCGCCGGCGCTGCAGGCGACCGAGTCGTGGTGGGTGCTCGGCACCTCCGGTGCGCTGGCCCTGGCCGAGTTCTTCGCCGACAAGATTCCCGGCGTGGATTCGGCCTGGGACCTGCTGCAGACCCTGACCCGGATCCCGGCCGGGGCCTTCCTGGCCGCCGCCACGCTGTCCCAGGACGGCCAGCTGGGTGCCGGCGCGCTGGCCACGGGTGCCGGCGTCGCGCTCACCAGCCATGTCTTGAAGGCCGGTTCGCGCGCCTTGCTGAACACCTCGCCGGAACCGGCCAGCAACTGGATCGCCTCGCTGACCGAGGATTCGGTGGTGCTCGCCACGCTGGCGCTGGCCCTGGTGCATCCGTGGCTGGCGCTGACCGTAGCACTTGGGGTGAGCGTGCTGGGTGCGCTGCTGGTGTGGTGGGTGTGGCGCACGCTGTGGCGCGGCGTGCGCCGCCTGCTGGCGCCACCCGCGGACGCCGCCGTCGCCCGGCCGAGCCAGGATGGCCCCCCGTCTTCGTGAGCTTCATCGCATAATTGGTGTGCACTCAGGATCCCTAAAGACCGATGGCCGCAACAGACACCGCACCACTTTCAAGCCGCGACGAACTGCGCTCGCGCAACATCCGTGTCGAGATCCCGCCGCCGCACTACTGGCGGCGCTGGGCCGCCGACGCCGTACCCGACGCCCCTGCGCCGGCGCCCGACCTGGCGGCGAGCACGCAGGACGGCATTGCCTCCGCCGCCGGTGCGGATCAAGTGCCCGCCGCCGCGTCGCTTGCGTCCAGCGACGGCGCCGCGCCGGCGCAGCCGCTGGACGCGCCATACCGCATCCTAATCGTCGAGGACGACCGCTCGCAGGCCTTGTTCGCGCAGAGCGTGCTGCACGGCGCCGGCATGCAGGCGCAGGTGGAGATGCAGGCCGAAGGCGTGCAGCAGGCGATCGCCGAATACCGGCCAGACCTGATCCTGATGGACCTGCACATGCCCGGCCTGGACGGCATGCGCCTGACCGCGCTGATCCGCCAGCAACCGCAGCAGCAGCTGCTGCCGATCGTGTTCCTGACCGGCGACCCGGATCCGGAGCTGCAATACGAAGTGCTAGACAGCGGCGCCGACGATTTCCTGACCAAGCCGATCCGCCCGCGGCACCTGATCGCTGCGGTCTCCAACCGTATCCGCCGCGCGCGCCAGCAGAGCGCCAGCGCCAGCGTGCCGCAGAACAATCCCGAGACCGGCCTGCCGACCCGCACCCACGTGCTGCAGCTGCTCGGCGATGCGCTGCGCACGGATGCCCGCGGCGGCCTGTTCTTCATCGAGATCGCCAGCGCGCTGGGCCTGCGCGAACGCTACGGCTATGCCGCATTCGAACGCCTGATGACCCAGGCCGGGCGCCGTCTGGCCAGCGTCACCGCGCCGCAGCCGCTGGCCCGGCTCAACGACAACAGCTTCCTGCTGCTGATCCAGGACAGCGACCTGGACGCGCTGCGGCAGCGTGCCCAGACCTTGCGCGAAGCCCTGGCCAGCCACGCGTTCCCGCTACGCGACGACGAGGCGGTGCACCTGCGCTGCGCGATCGGCTACGCCGACCTGGCGCAGGGCTTCGAAGACGCCGGCAGCGTGCTGGAGGCGGTCGAGCGCACCGCGCTGCAGGCGCGCCTGCACCCGCAGGGCGTGGCCCTGTATGCGCCGCCGCGCGAGGAAGAGGACCTGGGCCGCATCGCCATGTTCGAAGGCCAGCTGGAACCGGCCTACCAGCCGATCGTCGCCGTCGCCGGTGGCGACACCGCGCAATACCAAGTGCTGCTGCGCCTGCGCCAGCGCGACGGCACCCTGCTGTCGGCCGGGCAGGTCCTGCCCGCGGCCGAAGCCGGCGGGCGCATCGCCGACCTCGACCAGCAGGTGCTGGACCACGCGCTCGGCCTGCTGCACCTGTACCAGCACGCCACGCCGCCGCTGCGCCTGTTCGTCTCGCAGTCCTCGCGCACGCTGGCGCGCGGCGCCTTCGCCGACTGGCTAGTCGAGGCGATCGATCGCCGCGGCGTCACCGGCACCTCGCTGGTGATCGATCTGCGCCTGGAAGACGCGCTGATCCACACGGTGACGCTGCAGCAGTTCTGCGCCCGGCTGATGCCGCTGGGCGTGCAATTCTGCCTCAGCCAGTTCGAACCCGGCGCTGAAGCCGAGGCGCTGCTCAACCAGTTGCCGCTGGGCTACCTGCGCCTGTCCGCGCGCTTCGCCAACGCGCATGCCGATGCCGCACTGCGCGACCAGTTGCGCGCCGCGATCGACCTGGCGCACCGCGCCGGGCTGCTGATCATCGGCCAGCAGATCGAGGAAGCGCAGGCCGCCGCGGCGATGTGGATAAGCGGGGTCGATTTCATCCAGGGCAACCTGGTGCAGTCGGTCGGCGACGAACTGAACTTCGATTTCCAGAGCGCGGTGCTGTAACGATGCCCGCACGCCGGCGCCGGCCCCTGCCGTGGCTGGCCGCGGCCAGCGCGGCGAGCGCCGCCGTCGGCGCGCTGCTGGCGGCGCCGGCACTGGCGCCACCGGCGCCGTGGCAACTGCTGGCGCCGGCCTGCATCGGTGCCGCCGCACTGCTGGCCCTGCTCGCCGGTTGGCGCGCGCGGCAGCAGGCCGGCGCGCTGGATGCGGCGCTGGCGCGCGCCGCGCTGGCCGAGTCCGAACGCGACGCGCTGCAGCGCGACGTGCACCTGCGCGAGCGCCTGGAACGGGAACTGGTGCAGGCCAAGCAGGCGGCCGAGGCCGCCGCGATGGCCAAGGGCGAATTCCTAGCCACCATGAGCCACGAGATCCGCACCCCGCTCAACGGCATCATCCCGATGCTGGAACTGATCGCGCGCGGCCAGCTCGGCACCGAGCAACGCGAGATGCTGCGCGCCGCCACCGACTCCTCGCTGCAACTGCTGCATATCGTCGACGACATCCTTGACTACTCCAAGCTGGAGGCGAACCGGCTGGAACTGGAGATCACCAGCTTCAACCTGCGCGAACTGCTCGACGGCGTGCTGCAACTGATGCAGCGCTCGGCCGAAGCCAAGGGCCTGCGCGTGAGCCTGCAGCTGGACCCGTCGGTGCGCCTGCCGGTGCGCGGCGACCCGGTGCGGCTGCGCCAGGTGCTGAGCAACCTGATCGGCAACGCGATCAAGTTCACCGCGCGCGGCAGCGTGGAGCTGCGCGTGCGCCGTCTCGGCGAGACCCCGGCGCAGCACCTGCTGCGCCTGGAGGTGCGCGACACCGGTATCGGCATCAGCGCCGAACAGCAGCAACGGCTGTTCCGCTCCTTCACCCAGGCCGATGCCTCCACCACCCGCCTGTACGGCGGCACCGGCCTGGGGCTGGCGATCTGCAAGCGCATCGTCGACCTGATGGGCGGGCGCATCGGCGTGGAATCGGTCAGCGACCGCGGCGCCACGTTCTGGTTCGAGATCCCGCTGCTGAAGGTGATCGGCGACCTGCCGCAACTCCAGGGGGCCCTGCCGCGGCTGCACGCGCTGCTGGTCGGCGCCGACCTGCGCTTGTACCAGCGCCTGAAAGGCCTGCTGCCGAACTGGGGCGTGCAACTGAGCGAGGTCGACTCGACCCAGGAAGCGCTGGAGCGGCTGCGCGCCGGCGGCCCCGGGCGCCCGCCCTACGACCTGGTGATCGGCGACTTCGACGGCCTGCGCCAGAGCGGGCGCGCGTTGCAGCGCGCGGTGGCGCGCTTGCCGCCGTCGCACGCGGTGCGCCTGACCTGGCTGTACGGGGACGTGGAGATTCCCGATGAAATCCGCGCGCACGGCACGCTGCTGTCGCGGCAGGCAGCGGACCTGGACCTGCGCGGCATGCTCGCGCTGGCGCCTGCGGCGGCCGCCCCTTCCGTTGCAGGATTGCTGCCGCCCGATTCCATCGCGGAACTGGATCCCGCGGATGGCGCCGAGACAGTGCCGACAGCGGGTCCGACCCTCGCGCCGGACCCGGACGCCAGTACCGGCCCGGCCTCGCCGGCGGCCGACTACCGCCTGCTGCTGGTCGAGGACAACCCGGTCAACCTGCTGGTCGCGCAGAAGCTGCTCGACATGCTCGGCTACCGCAGCGACAGCGCCGCCGACGGCGCCGCCGCACTGGCGCACTTGGAGGCGCAGCCCTACGACCTGGTGCTGATGGACTGCCAGATGCCGGTGCTGGACGGCTACGCCGCCACCCGCCAGTGGCGCCAGTCCGAAGCGGCGGCAGGACGGACGCGGATGCCGATCGTGGCGATGACCGCCAATGCCATGGCCGGCGACCGCCAGCGCTGCCTGGAGTCCGGCATGGACGACTACCTGTCCAAGCCGGTCAACCGTGAATTGCTGACGGCATGCCTGCACCGCTGGCTGCCGCACCGTGCCGCACATGCCGCGCCGGCGGCGGTGACGCTGGCGACCGATGTGGAGACGGAGATGACTACGTCGGCAACTGCGGCCGCGCCGACGCCGTCATCCAGCACCGCGCCGGTGTCTGCGGGCGGCGCCGTCGAACCGGCACCGATGCTGCCGCCGACACCGTTACCGGTGCTGGACATCGCGGTGCTCGACGAATTGCGCGAACTCGCCGGCAACGCGACCACCGCGCAGATCGTCGAACTGTTCCTGGGCGATGCGCCGCAGCTGATCCAACGCATGGAGCAGGCCTCTGCGATCCCGCAGCTGGACCCGTTGCGCGACGCGGCGCATACGCTGAAGTCCTCGGCGGCCAATGTCGGCGCGCTGGCGCTGTCGGCTGCGGCCGCGCGCATTGAGGCCGGCGTGCGCGCCCATCAATTGGAGCGCCCGGCGGTCGCGGTGGCGCTGGTCATCGCCGAATTCGCGCGTGCGCGGCTGGCCCTGAAGGGCTACCGCAACACCTTGCGCGACGCCGCGGAAAGCGCCGCGCCATAAACGGCCCACGGCCCCCTGCCGGAGCCCCCTGTAGGAGCGGCTTCAGCCGCGACAGGTTCTAACCGGAGGTCCTGTCGCGGCTGAAGCCGCTCCTACACGGGCGCCAGCATCCATGCGGCCGAGTGTGCTCGACGCACCGCCAGGCGGCATTGCGCGGCGCGTACCAGCAGGCGCCGGCAGACGCGCCGCTCAGTCCTCAAGCTTGGTTAGCAGATAATTCGGCTCGCCGATGCGGCCGATCAGATCGAGCTGGGTTTCCAGCCAGTCGATGTGCTCTTCCTCCGACTCCAGGATGTCGGCCAGCAACTGGCGGCTGACGTAGTCCTGGATCGACTCGGCGTAGGCGATGCCGTCGCGCAAGGTGGTGGTGCCGTCCTGCTCCAGGGCCAGGTCGCACTGGAGGATTTCCTTCGGGTTCTCGCCGATGCGCAGCTTGCCCAGCGCCTGGAAGTTGGGCAGCCCCTCGAGGAACAGGATGCGATCCGCCAACTTGTCGGCGTGCTTCATCTCGTCGATCGATGCCTTGTACTCGTGTTCGGCCAATTCCTTCAGCCCCCAGTTCTTCAGCATCTTGGCGTGCAGGAAGTACTGGTTGATCGCGGTCAGCTCGTTGTAGAGGACCTTGTTGAGGAACTCGATGACCTTGCTGTCGCCCTTCATCGCACCACTCGCTAGTCTTGGAAAGCGCAGACTCTAGCGAATCGGACGCCGCGGTGAAGGAACGCGAATCGTGATCATCCCGCGGCGCATGCGCCGGCGGGCGCGCGCAGCCTCAGGCTGCGCGCGCCAGGCCGCCCAGCACGGGCAGCGGCAGCTCGCGCCGCAGTGCGCGTTCCAGCAGGTCGCCGGCCATGTCCAGGCAGGAGCCGCAGGTGGCACCGCAACCGGTGCGCATGGTCAGTTCGGACACGCTGCGGCAGCCGGCGTCGGCGGCTTCGCGGATCTGACGATCGGTGACCCCATTGCAGATGCAGACGTACACGATGGCGTTGGCGGCGAACGGCGCGGACTGCGCCTGTCGCCATTCAACCCAAAGTGAGAATGGTTGTCAATTCCGGGCGTTAATCGTTATTAATCCGGGCGACCCAAGGCCCGCCGTGCTTGCGCGCCCGCTTGCGCGGACGCTCGTGGCCGGCGTTGTTGCCCGGCATCCACGCTTCCTGGGCCAGGCTCGGCATGGCGCGGATGCCCGGCCCGGCGATGGTCTGCGCCAACGGCGCCAGATGGCGCAGCGCGCGCGCGTAGACGCCGCGCTTGAACAGCACCACGTGCTCCACCGGATACCAGAAGTCGACCCAGCGCCAATGGTCGAACTCCGGAGTCTCGGTCAGTTCCAGATTCAACTCGCTTTCGTCGCAGCGCATCTGCAGCAGGAACCAGACCTGTTTCTGGCCGATGCACACCTGGCGTTCGTTGCGGCGGATGGCGCGGCTGGGCAGCCGATAGCGCAGCCAGCCAGGCGTCGCCCCGAGCACTTCGACGTGCTCGGGCAACAGCCCGGTCTCTTCACGCAACTCGCGGTACATGGCCTCGACCGGGGTCTCGTCGGTATTCATGCCGCCTTGCGGGAACTGCCAGCCATCCCGGCGCACGCGACGTGCCCAGAACACCTGACCGTCCGGCCGCATCAGCACGATGCCCACGTTCGGTCGATAACCGTCCGGATCGATCACGATGCGGACTCCTGAAAAATCTACTGGCTCCGACTCTGCCATGGCGGCGGCCGGCCCACAAGCGCGGCAAAAACCCGTTGACAGCCGCCCGATTTGCTATAAGAATTGACGGTTCACCAAGGCTATGTAGCTCAGCCGGTTAGAGCACAGCACTCATAATGCTGGGGTCGGTGGTTCGAGTCCACCCATAGCCACCATGGTGTCCACGCAGCAAGCGTGCGATAATTGCGATCTGCGACATTGCCCCGTCGCCAAGCGGTAAGGCACCTGACTCTGACTCAGGCATCGGTGGTTCGAATCCATCCGGGGCAGCCAAACAAAAAAAGAAGGCCGATCTTTGATCGGCCTTCTTTTTTTGTTTGGCGCGGGGTTTGCGTAGGCGTGGCGCGCCTACGCCCCACACCTTGCTGCGCAAGGTGCGGGCCCCAGCCCTTCCGCTCCCACCATCCCCGCGCCTGTCGCCCCCCCCCCTTGGACTCCAAGGGGGCTTTTCACCAGACACTTTGATGCAGGCTGGAGGTAAGCATTGATCTGCAGGCGGACCGCGCTCGACTGCCGATGCTATTGAATGTCGCATTGCGATCGAACGCGCACGATCAGCAGCAGTGGCCATTGCGATGGCCTGCCGGCCACCGCGGCACAGACCCGAGCCCCGAAACGACAAAAGCCCGGCCGGGACCGGGCTTTTGCGTCTTCCCAGGGGAATCCCGGAGGATTCCGCGCCAGGCGCGGTGGATCAGCGCTTGGAGAACTGGGTGGCGCGGCGGGCCTTGTGCAGACCGACCTTCTTGCGCTCGACTTCGCGGGCGTCGCGGGTCATGAAGCCGGCCTTGCGCAGCTCGGACTTCAGGGTTTCGTCGTACTCGACCAGCGCGCGGGCGATGCCCAGGCGGATCGCACCGGCCTGGCCGGTGGTGCCGCCGCCGGCGGCGGTGACGAAGATGTCGAAGCTCTCGGTGTTCTTGGTCAGCTCCAGCGGCTGGCGCACGATCATGCGCGCGGTCTCACGGCCGAAGAACTCGTCCAGCGGACGGTTGTTGACGGTGATGTTGCCGGTGCCCTTGCGCAGGAACACGCGAGCGGTGGAGGACTTGCGGCGGCCGGTGCCGTAGTTTTGCGTGATCGCCATGATTAGATATCCAGAACTTGCGGCTGCTGGGCGGTATGCGGATGCTCGGAGCCCTTGTAGACCTTGAGCTTGCGGTACATGGCGCGACCCAGCGGACCCTTCGGCAGCATGCCCTTGACCGCGATCTCGATGACGCGCTCGGGGTGACGCTCCAGCGCCTGCGCCAAGGTCTCGGTCTTCAGGTTGCCGATGTAGCCGGTGAAGCGGTGGTACTTCTTGTCGTTGAGCTTGTTGCCGGTGACCGTGATCTTCTCGGCGTTGATCACCACCAGGTAATCGCCGGTATCGACGTGCGGGGTATAGACCGGCTTGTGCTTGCCGCGCAGACGGCGGGCCAGTTCGGTGGAAAGCCGGCCCAGCGTTTTGCCGGCGGCGTCGACGAGATACCAGTCGCGCTGGACGGTCTCGGACTTAGCGGTGAAGGTGCTCATTAATGAATGACTCGGTTGGTCGGGCGGATTCCGGCAGCACGCTGCCTGAACTTTGCCACGCGTTGTGACTTGCAAAAACGCAAGAGGCGAAATTCTACGCGCCGGCAGCGGCACGCGCAAGTACGCCCCTATGCGGGACGCCAGCGCCGGCCGGCGCTTGGCATCGCGGCGCCCCGCGGCGAAAATCGAATCCCCACCGTTCCCAGGCCCCTCGCGATGACGGCTCCCCGCCTGCATACCCCGCTCGACCGCGCCCTGGTCGAAGCCCAGCGCGCGCTGGAGACGGTGTTCGGCAATCCGCCGGCACAGCGCGCCTACCCCGCCGCGGCAAGCGCCGATGTGGTGCTGGCACCGGACGAACGCCGCCACGCTGCCGGGCTGATGCGTATCAATCATGTCGGCGAGGTCTGCGCGCAGGGCCTGTACTTCGGCCAGGCCGCGGTCGCGCACGATCCGGCGACCCGCGCGCACCTGCTGGAGGCCGCGCAGGAAGAGACCGACCACCTGGCCTGGTGCGCGGCGCGGCTGCGCGAACTGGACAGCCGCCCTAGCCTGTTCAATCCGGTCTGGTATGCAGGCAGCTATGCGATCGGAACCCTGGCCGGGCTGCGCGGCGACGGCTGGAACCTCGGTTTCGTGGTGGAGACCGAACGCCAGGTCGAGGCGCACCTGGACGAGCACCTGCAAACGCTGCCGCCGGCCGACCTGCGCAGCCGCGACATACTTAAGGTAATGAAAGCCGACGAGGCGCGCCATGCCGAACACGCCGAACAGGCCGGCGCGCGGCGCTTGCCGGCGCCGATCCCGCGCCTGATGGCGGCGGCCTCGCGGCTGATGAAAGCGGTCGCCTACCGGCTTTGAGCACAGCGCGGCGCGCCTATCGCGGGACAGCGCACTGGCATTGCCAGCGCATCCGGGTTAAAGTGAACGAAAGCTGACTGATTCTACGCCAGCCCACCCTGTTCCAGCGACCGGCGGTTCCATGCCGACACCGCCTCCCGATGCACCACTGCGCCGAGCCATGCCGCTTGCACGCGCCTTTCCGACCGACATGCCCGCACGCTCCATCCACATCCATCTCCCCTCGCCACGGAC
The DNA here is from genome assembly GCF_017301775.1 of Xanthomonas translucens pv. undulosa. Classification (NCBI taxonomy): domain Bacteria; kingdom Pseudomonadati; phylum Pseudomonadota; class Gammaproteobacteria; order Lysobacterales; family Lysobacteraceae; genus Xanthomonas; species Xanthomonas translucens. The sequence continues at coordinate 2,810,655 of NZ_CP063993.1, read as the reverse complement.
CCGCTGGCTCTCGCGCCTGCTGTTCGCCAGCCTGTTCGTGCTCGGCGGCGGCGCGCTGCTGTACCACCTGCTCGGCGCCTATCGCCATGCCAGCGCGATCCTGCACGACCACTCGGTGGCGACGGTGCCGGTGATCGCCGACGGCGCCTTCGGCGTGCATGCCGAACCGCTGGTGCATTACCACTTTCACTATGTCTTCGAGAGCAAGGGCCGGCTGCACCGCGGCACGTTCGAGGCCAGCGGCGCCGAAGCCGCGCCGCTGCTGCTCGATGGCGCCACGGTGGAGATCGCCTACGCCAACGCCGACCCGTCGCGCTTCGGCCGCCTCGACCAATTGCAGCACGCCGGCAACCTCGGCAGCGTGCTGACCCGGCTGGCGATCGCGCTGTCGATCACCGCGCTGCTGGCCGCGGCCGCACACCAGTTGCTGATCGGACGCGTGCTCGGCACGCGCCGCGCCGCCGTCGCCTGAGCGCCCGGGCACGTTCCGCGGAGCTGAGGCAGCGCGGCGACCGCGGCGCTATCGCATTCGGCCTGTTCTCACCTGGCGCCGCCTGCAACGCTCAGGACTGGACCAGCTTCAGGCCGATCACCCCGGCCACGATCAGGCCGATGCAGGCCAGCCTCGCCGGCGAAGCGCTGTCGCCGAACAGCGCGATGCCCAGCGCGGCGGTGCCCAACGCGCCGATCCCGGTCCAGATCGCATATGCGGTCCCCAGCGGTATGTGTTTCAGCGCCTGGGTCAGCAGCCACAGGCTGATGCCGGCACCGGCCAGCGTGCCCAGCGTCGGCCACAGACGGGTGAAGCCTTCGCTGTATTTGAGGCCGAGCGCAAAGCCGATTTCGAACAGGCCGGCGAGCAGCAGATAGATCCATGGCATTGTCTGTCTCCGTAGACAAATAGGGACAAAAAAAGGCCCGATGTCTGCACATCGGGCCGCCGTCAGCAGGGGTCGCCGCGCAAAACGCCGCGGGGCGGACCGTCCCGCCAAATGTGACCCGCTACTCAGCCAGATTGCGACCGTGGAACAGTTCCTCGATTTCGCGCTTGAGCAGCGCCTCGATGCGCATGCGCTCCTTGAACGACAGGTTCTTGGCCTTTTCCTCGAACAGGTACTGGTCCAGGTCGAAGTCCTTCAGGTGCATCTTGGTGTGGAAGATGTTCTCCTGATAGACGTTGACGTCGAACATCTCGTAGCGCGCCTTGATGTTCTTGGCCAGGAAATTCTGGATCGAATTGATCTTGTGGTCGATGTAGTGCTTCTTGCCCTTCACGTCGCGGGTGAATCCGCGGATGCGGTAATCCATGATCACGATGTCCGATTCCAGCCGCTCGATCAGGTAGTTGAGCGCTTTCAGCGGCGAGATCACCCCGCAGGTGGCGACGTCGATATCCGCGCGGAAGGTCGCGATGCCGTGCTGCGGATGGGTTTCCGGGTAGGTATGGACGGTGATGTGGCTCTTGTCCATGTGCGCGACCACCGCGTCTGAGATGATCTCCTTGCCAGCCAGCTTCTTGTCGATGACCGGCTCTTCGGAGATCAGGATGGTCACCGAGGCGCCCTGCGGATCGTAGTCCTGGCGCGCGATGTTGAGGATGTTGGCGCCGATGATCTCGGCCACATCGGTGAGGATCTCGGTCAGCCGGTCGGCGTCGTACTGCTCGTCAATGTACTCGATGTAGCGCTGGCGCTCCTCTTCGGAAACCGCGTAGCAGACGTCGTAGATGTTGAAGCTCAACGCCTTGGTGAGGTTGTTGAAACCTTGCAGCCTCAGACGAGGCAACGGCTTGACCACGGGCGTGAATCCTCTAAAAAGATGGACGGGGTATAAAGGGCAGCAATTATGCGACAAACGCGCGCGTAGCGAAACGTGGGGACTGGCACTCGTTTGCCGCAGAGAACGCGTCCCGTTAAGCTTCGGGCCTCACGTAGTAGCGAAGCCGACATGAGTCCCGGAAACACCTCCACAGCAACACCTGTGCGCATCGCTCCAAGTCCTCTGACGTTGGATACCGCCACCATGGATCGCTTTCTGGCGCATAGCCATCGGCGACGCTATCCGGCGCGTACCGACGTGTTCAGACCCGGCGATCCGGCCGGCACTCTGTATTACGTCGTCAGCGGCTCGGTCAGCATCATCGCCGAGGAAGATGACGACCGCGAGCTGGTGCTGGGCTATTTCGGCAGCGGCGAGTTCGTCGGCGAAATGGGCCTGTTCATCGAATCGGACCAGCGCGAGGTGATCCTGCGCACCCGCACCCCGTGCGAGCTGGCCGAGATCAGCTACGAACGCTTGCACCAGCTGTTCCTGGGCTCGCTGTCGGCCGATGCGCCGCGGGTGCTGTACGCGATCGGTGTGCAGTTGTCCAAGCGCCTGCTCGACACCTCGCGCAAGGCCAGCCGCCTGGCGTTCCTGGACGTCACCGACCGTATCGTGCGTACCCTGCACGACCTGGCGCAGGAACCGGAAGCGATGAGCCACCCGCAGGGCATGCAGTTGCGCGTGTCGCGGCAGGAGCTGGCGCGGCTGGTCGGCTGCTCGCGCGAGATGGCCGGCCGCGTGCTGAAGAAGCTGCAAGTGGACGGCATCCTGCACGCCCGCGGCAAGACCGTGGTGCTGTACGGCGCGCGCTGAGCGCAAGGCCGTGACCGCGCGCCGCGCTGGCGGCGGCGGTCCACCGCAATGGTGCTGAGCGAGACGTTCTATTGGTTCGTGCTGGTCGGCCTGGCGGCGCAGCTGGTCGATGGCGCGCTGGGCATGGCCTTCGGCCTGGTGTCCTCGTCGGTACTGCTGAGTATGGGCCTGCCGCCAGCGGCGGTCAGCGCCAGCGTGCACAGCGCCGAAGTGTTCACCACCGGCGCCTCGGGCCTGTCGCACCTGGCGCTGGGCAATGTCGACAACCGCCTGTTCCTGCGCCTGGCGCTGCCGGGCATGGCCGGCGGCGTCCTCGGCGCCTATGGGCTGACCCAGCTGCCGGGCGAGTTCATCCGCCCGTTCGTGCATCTGTATCTGCTCGGCCTGGCGGTGCTGATCCTGTTGCGCGCCGCCGGCCGCGCGCTGCCGCGGCAGCAGGTGCAGCGGGTGCCGCTGCTGGGCTTCGTCGCCGGTCTGCTCGACGCCAGCGGCGGCGGCGGCTGGGGGCCGGTGGCGACCTCAACCCTCCTGGCGCGCGGCGGCCAGGCGCGTACCACGATCGGCACGGTCAATGCCGCCGAATTCCTGGTGACGCTGTCGATCTCGCTGACCTTCCTGCTGACCATGGGCATCCAGCACCTGCAGATCGTGCTCGGCCTGCTGGTCGGCGGCATGCTGGCCGCGCCGCTGGCGGCGCTGCTGGTCAAGCGCGTGCGCGAACGCTGGGTGCTGGTGGCGGTGGGCATGCTGGTGTTCGGGATCAGCCTGTACCAGATCGGCAGCACCCTGGCGCGCTGGCTGGCCTAGCCGGCCAAGGCAGTGCAAGCGCACGCGCGCAACAGCAGGCGGGCGGGCGGCGCCGGAGAACCGCCGAAAGATCGCGCTGCGGAAAATCCAGCACCCGGCCGCCACGGAGCGTTGCGGACGCATCGGCCGCTGCCTTGGTGATTGGAGGTTCGCATTGGCGGCGCCCACAGGCGCGATGATGCGCAGCGAACCCGGCCGCCGGCGCACGCCGCCATTCGGTCGGCATGCTGTTCCCTGCTCCCCGCTTGCGAGATCGCGATGCAGCGCAACCGCGGACTTCCGACGATCGCCATGCCGTTGGCCATGGCGATGCCGACACCGCTGGCGCATGCCGACGCCTGGCATTGACCACCGCGGTGGTCAATGCGGCCGAGAAACGCCATTTCGCGTGGGCGTACTGGCAATTCGAGGGCAGCTTCGGCGCCTACGACATCGGCCAGGGACATTGGATCGAACCGCTGCACCGGGCGCTGGTGTCGCGCGATGGTGCTTATTCCAGGCGCCGTCCCCCACTCGGGGCGACAGGCGAAACACCCTGATCGCCAGCGCGGTCGCGGCAACCCCAGTTCAGGATCGGCGTGCCGGACGGCAGTTCGCGGCGGAAGCGCGCCACCGCCGAGGCCTTGGGATTGACCACCACCGGCACCGCGGCAGCCTGCAGCAACGGCAGATCGGCGGTGCTGTCGGAATAGGCGGTGGCGATCTCGCCATAGCCCAGCTCGCGCAGCATGCGCATCTTCTCTTCGTTGTGGCAGTGGCGGGTGGCGGTAACCGCGCCCAGCCGCGGGCCGATCAGGCTGCCGACCACCGGCACGTCCTGGTGCGCGACGAAGCCGAGGATGGCACGCGCAAGTTCCGGCGGCGCGCCGGTGGCGACCACCACCCGGTCGCCGGCGGCGCGGTGCCGGGCGAACACCTCCAGCGCGTGCGGCAGCAGGCGCTGGCGGATTCGCGCCTCGTGCCGCAGCACGTACTGGTCGATCACCCGGTTGAATTCGCGCGCGCGGTGCAGGCCGAAGCTGGCGATCCACACGTAGCCGGAAATGCCGGTGCGCCGGGTCGGCAGCATCGCCACCAGCGGCCCCAGCAGCGGCGTGACCAGCAGCGCGGCGGCCAGGCGCAGCGGATTGCGCCGGATCAGCCAGGCGAACAGGTGGCTACCCGAGTCGCCGTCGTACAGCGTGTGGTCGAAATCGAACACCACCAGCGGCGCATCGGCGCGCGGCGCTGGATAGCCACCGGTCATGACTCGAAGAACAGCTGGCGCAGCGCCTCGCCGGGCTCCTCTGCACGCATGAAGGCCTCGCCTACCAGGAACGCGTGCACGCCTGCGGCGCGCATCATCGCCACATCGGCCGCGCCGAGGATGCCGCTTTCGGTGACCAGCAGGCGGTCGCGCGGCACCGCGTCGCGCATCGACAGCGTAGTCTGCAGCGAGACCTCGAAGGTGCGCAGGTTGCGGTTGTTGATGCCGATCAGCGGCACCGGCACCTGGAGCGCACGCTCCAGCTCGTCGATGTCGTGCACTTCGACCAGCACGTCCATGCCCAGCTGCAGCGCCAGTTCGGACAGTTCGGACAGCTGCAGGTCGTCCAGCGCGGCGACGATCAGCAAGATGCAGTCGGCGCCGAGCACGCGCGCCTCGTAGACCTGGTACGGGTCGCTGATGAAGTCCTTGCGCAGCACCGGCAGCGTGCACGCCTCGCGCGCTTCCTGCAGGTAGCGGTCATGGCCCTGGAAGAATTTCTCGTCGGTCAGCACCGACAGGCAGGCGGCGCCGCCGAATTCGTAGCTGACCGCGATGTCGGCCGGATGGAAGTCGGGCCGGATCACGCCCTTGGACGGGCTGGCCTTCTTGACCTCGGCGATCACCGCCGGATCGCCGTTGGCGACCGCGGCCTTCAGCGCGCGGGCGAAGCCACGTACCGGCGGCGCGGCCTTGGCGCGCTCGACCAAGTCGGCCAGCGGCACGCGCGCGCTGCGCGTGGCCACCTCTTCGGCCTTGTGGGCGAGGATGGTGCGGAGAATATCGCTCATGTGCACAGTGTCCGGTGAGGGCGGCCGGGCATTATCGGCCAAGATCATGAAGGCGAGCGTACACACAATGCGTGATGCCGCTAACACCATCGGCAAAGAGCAGGAGCAGCGCCGGCGGCCTTGCCGATCCGCCGCGCTCAGGCGGGGAAGCGCGCTGCATCGCGGACTGCCGCCAACTGCCGCGTGCACGCCACGTACGCATCCAGCTTTGCCCGCGCGCGGCCGTCGGCGATCGCGGCACGCGCCAGGACGATGCCTGCGCCGATGTCGGCCGCCACGCCGGCCACGTACAGCGCCGCGCCGGCGTTGAAGGCGACGATGTCCAGCGCCGGGCCGGGTACGTTATCGAGCACGCCCAGCAGCATCGCCATCGATTCGGCGGCATCGGCCACCTTGAGGTTGCGGCTGGCCGACATGGCGATGCCGAAATCCTCCGGATGCACTTCGTACTCGCGCACCTGGCCGTCGCGCAGTTCGCCGACCAGGGTGCCGGCGCCGAGCGAGAGTTCGTCCATGCCGTCGCGGCCCCACACCACCAAGGCGCGCTCGGCGCCCAGCTCGTGCAGCACACGCGCCTGGATGCCGACCAGGTCGGGATGGAACACGCCCATCAGGATGTTCGGCGCACCGGCCGGGTTGGTCAGCGGGCCGAGGATGTTGAAGATGGTGCGCACCCCCATCTCGCGCCGCACCGGCGCCACCACCTTCATCGCCGGGTGGTGCACCGGCGCGTACATGAAGCCGATGCCGGTGACGGCCAGTGCCTGCGCCACCTGCTCGGGCTGCAGCTCGATCGCCGCGCCCAGCGCTTCCAGCGCGTCGGCGCTGCCGGACTTGGAGGACACGCTGCGGTTGCCGTGCTTGGCCACCTTGGCCCCGGCCGCGGCGGCCACGAACATCGCGCAGGTGGAGATGTTGAAGGTCTGCGAGCCGTCGCCGCCGGTGCCGACGATATCGACCATATGGGTGCGGTCGGCCACTTCGACGGTGCGCGAGAATTCGCGCATCACCGCGGCCGCGCCGGCGATCTCGCCGATCGTCTCCTTCTTCACCCGCAGCCCGGTGAGGATCGCCGCGGTCATCATCGGCGACACTTCGCCGCGCATGATCTGCCGCATCAGCCCGACCATCTCGTCGTGGAAGATCTCGCGGTGCTCGATGGTGCGTTGCAGGGCTTGCTGGGGGGTCAGCGTCATGGCAGTTCCTGGAAGGATCAGAGGCGGGCGTGCGCGAGGCTTTCCTGGCCCACCAGCACGCAGTCGCCGTCGCGCATCGGGGAGTAGAGCAGGCGCATGCTCATCGCTCCAGGAAGTTCTTCAGCAGCGCGTGGCCGTGCTCGGTGAGGATGGACTCGGGATGGAACTGCACGCCCTCGACCGGGAACTGGCGATGGCGCAGGCCCATGATCTCTTCCATCGTGCCGTCTTCGTTTTCGGTCCAGGCGGTCACTTCCAGGCACTCCGGCAACGTGGTCTTCTCCACCACCAGCGAGTGATAGCGAGTGGCCTCGTAGCGGTCCGGCAGGCCGGCGAACACGCCGCGCCCTTCGTGACGGATGCGCGAGGTCTTGCCGTGCATGATGGTGCCGGCGCGCACCACCTCGCCGCCGTAGGCCTGGCCGATGCTCTGGTGGCCCAGGCACACGCCCAGGATCGGCGTGCGCTGGCCGAGCCGCTCGATCAGCTGCAGCGACACCCCGGCCTGGTTCGGCGTGCACGGGCCGGGCGAGATCACGATGCGCTCCGGCGCCAGCCGCTCGATCTCCTCCACACTGAGCGCGTCGTTGCGCAGCACCTTGACCTCGGCGCCGAGCGCCTGCAGGTACTGCACGAGGTTGTAGGTGAAGCTGTCGTAGTTGTCGAGCATCAGCAGCATGGCGAAGGACTCATTGCGCGATCAGGAAGACCGCATGGACGTTTTCGGAAAGAATGTCAGCCGGCCGCGCGCTGCGCGCCGGGGTACGAAAGCGCAGCGAAATCGCGGCACAGCGCGTCCACCGCCGCGGCCTGCGTGGCCCACGAGGTCACGAAACGGATCACGCTGCGGCCGTCGGCCAACAGCTGCCAGCGCTCGAAGTCGTAGCGCTGCGCCAGCGCTTCGACGGCGTCGGCCGGCAGCGTCACGAACAGCTGGTTGGTCGGCGAGTCCGACGCGAACTGCGCGCCGGCCGCGGCCAGGCCCTCGCGCAGGCGCGCGGCCATGCGGTTGGCGTGCGCGGCCAGTTCGTAGAACAGCCCATCCTCGAACAGCGCGGCGAACTGCGCGCCCAGCACCATGCCCTTGGCCAGCAGCGCGCCGCGCTGCTTGAGCAGGTAGCGGAAATCAGCCTGCAACGCGGGGTTGACGATCACCAGCGCTTCGCCGAGCAAGGCGCCGTTCTTGGTGCCGCCGATGTAGAACGCGTCGGTCAGCGCGGCGATGTCGGCCAGGCTCAGATCGTTGCCCTCGGCGGTCAACGCGCTGCCGATGCGCGCGCCATCCAGAAACAGCCACAGCCCGTGCGCATCGCAGAACGCGCGCAAGGCCTGCAGTTCACGCTTGCGATAGATGGTGCCGAGTTCGGTGGTGTTGGACACGTACAGCAGCCGCGGCTGCACCATGTGCTCGTTGCCGTGTTCGGCCAGCAGCGGCGCGATCCGTTCGGGACTGAGCCGGCCATCGGCCGCGTCCACGGTCAACACCTTGTGCCCGGTGGCCTCGATGGCGCCGGTCTCGTGGGTGGCGATATGCCCGCAGGCGGCAGCGATCACCGCCTGGTGCGGGCGCAGGAAGGCGCCGATCGCGGCCAGGTTGGTCTGGGTGCCGCCGACCAGCAGGTGCACGTCAGCATCGTCGCAGGCGCATTCGCGGCGGATCAGTTGCGCGGCGCGTGCACTGTGCCGGTCCAGGCCGTAGCCGCCGTTCTGCTCGGCCCTGGCCGCGGCCAGGGCGGCGAACAGGCGCGGATGCGCGCCTTCGCTGTAGTCGTTGCGGAAGCCGATCCGCGCGGTCGCTGCGGGCACGCTCACAGCCCCTTCGCCGCCTCGGCCACCGCGCGGAACAGCGCGCGGCCCTTGTTCATGGTCTCGTCCCACTCTTTCTGCGGATCGGAGTCGTAGACGATGCCGGCGCCGGCCTGCACGTGCAGGCGGCCGTGCTTGATCACCGCGGTGCGGATGGCGATGGCGGTGTCGGCGTCGCCGTGCCAGCCGAGGTAGCCGATGCTGCCGGCATAGACGTTGCGCTTGATCGGCTCCAGCTCGCGGATCACTTCCAGCGCGCGGATCTTCGGCGCGCCGCTGACGGTGCCGGCCGGGAACGTGGCGCGCAGCACGTCGGCGTAGCTGAGCCCGGGCAGCAAGGTGCCGGTGACTTCGCTGACGATGTGCATCACGTGGCTGTAGCGCTCGATCACGAAGCGCTCGCCGACCGCGACGGTGCCGGCCTGCGACACCCGGCCGGCGTCGTTGCGGCCCAGGTCGATCAACATCAGATGCTCGGCGCGCTCCTTCGGATCGGCCAGCAGCTCCGCTTCCAGCGCCAGGTCCTCTTCCACGGTCTTGCCGCGCGGGCGGGTGCCGGCGATCGGGCGCACGGTGACCTGGCCGGCTTCCAGCCGCACCAGGATCTCCGGCGAGGAACCGACCACCTGGGTGTCGCCGACGTCGAGGAAATACATGTACGGCGACGGGTTCAGTGCGCGCAGCGCGCGGTACACGTCCACCGGCCGGGCGCTGAACGGCACGCTAAGGCGCTGGCTCAGCACCACCTGGAAGATGTCGCCGGCGCGGATGTAGTCCTTGGATTTCTCCACCGCGGCGATGAAGCCGTCGCGGGTGAAGCCGGACACGAAGTCGCTTTCGTCGAGCACGTCGCGCGCCAGCGGCACCGGGTAGCCGGCGCCGGGCTGGCGCAGCGTGGCGGTCAGCGCGTCCAGCCGCGCCTGCGCCCGGTCCCAGGCGTCGGCGTCGCGCGGATCGGCGTGCACGATCAGGTACAGGCGGCCCTTGAGGTTGTCGAAGACCGCGACCTCTTCGGACAGCATCAGCAGGATGTCGGGCGTGTCCAGCTCGTTGCGCTTGTCGCCGCTGGCCAGGCGCGGCTCGATGTAGCCGATGCATTCGAAGCCGAACCAGCCGACCAGGCCGCCGGTGAAGCCGGGCACGCCGTCGAGCCTGGGCACCGAATGCGCCGAGCGCAGCGCCTCGACCTCGGCGAACGGATCGGCGACCTCGCGGCGCTCGATCAACTCGCCGTGATCGCGCACTTCCAGCGTATGCCCGCTGAAGGTGTACACGCGGCGCACCGGCAGGCCGATGATCGAGTAGCGGCCGAAGCGTTCGCCGCCTTCCACCGATTCGAACAGATAGGTATGCGGGGCGTCGGCGAGCTTGAGATAGACCGACAGCGGCGTGTCCAGGTCGGACAGCACTTCGCGGACGACGGGGATGCGGGTATGGCCTTCAGCGGCGTAGCGCTGGAACAGCTCGCGGGTGATCAAGACGACTTTCCTTCCGGGACTCGGTGGCGGGGCGGACGACGGCTGCAGGCCACCATCGCCACGCACGGCGAGCGGAAGTGAAGGAACGCGGGGTCGTCAGGCTGGACACGGCGGCTACTTTACCGCAACTGCGGCGACTGGCAACGGTTGCAAAAGGGACCATCGGCGCTGCGCTGGCTGTTACAGCCTGGAAAGCGCCAGGACTGCCTGGGCTGGATGCAGTCGGGACTGAAGTCCCTCCCACAGTGCACCCATCCGGCGCACCGCAAGTCCAATTGTGGGAGCGACTTCAGTCGCGACGCGACCCACTCTTCAGACCAGCGACCGCCGCGTGGCTACCCCACCCGGCCGCGCAGCAACGCCGAGTCGGCCGGCAGGTGCATGCGCAGGCGGCCGGCAACGCAATCGATGCGGAAGTGCCGCGAGGTCTCCGGTTCGCCGTCCAGGTTCAAGGTCAGCGGCATGGCCGCGTCGATGCACAGCCACGGCAGTTGCGCGCGTACCGCGACCCGCTCCAGCGCGGCCTGCTTGCCAGAGGTGAGCAGCGTGCCCAGGGTCGCGGCGAGTTCGCCGTTCATCTCCGGGACGATGGTCAGGTCGAGCAGGCCGTCGTCGAGCAAGGCGTCCGGGCACAGCGCCTGGCCGCCGCCGGCCTGGCGCCCGTTGCCCAGGCCGAGCGCAATGAACTCGCCTTCCCAGGCGAACTCCGGCCCTTCGAAGCGCGCCTGGATCGGATCGATCTGGCCCAGCTTGCCCATCCCGGTGATCAGGTAGGCCAGGCCGCCGAGCATCTTCTTCAACCCCTCGTCGGTGTCCACCGTGACCTGGGTGCCGAAGCCGCCGCTGGCGACGTTGGCGCACCAGTGCGGCCCATGCTCGGCTTCGATGCGCAGCAGGTCGATGGCCACCGCCGGCGCCTGCGCGATCAGTTCCAGCGCCGCCAGCGCGGTGTCGGGAATGCCGGCAGCGGTGGCGAAATCGTTGGCCGTGCCCAGCGGCACCAGGCCCAGCGCCGGCAGCGCCGCGGCATCGGCGTCATGGTGCGCGAGCGCGCTGGCGACTTCGCTCAGGGTGCCGTCGCCACCGGCGGCGACGATGCAGTCGGCGCCGTCGGCGACCGCCTCGGCCACGTAGCGCTCGGCATCGCCCTCCTCCCAGGTCACCCGCACCTGCAACTGGATGCCGCGCGCGCGCAGCGCGGACACGGCGGCGCGCAGTGGCTCGTCGCCCGCCGACTTGCCATTGAGGATCAGACGCCAGTGCGCTGCTGCCATGCGGACCTTCCCGAGATCAGGCCTGCAGCCTAGCCGGCGCCGGATGCGGGCATCGTGAATGCGCGGCGTGCGTGCCAGCGGGCCTCGGGCGCCGCGCCCCGCACGCGGCAAGGCGCGCGATCGGCAGGCATGCCTGCGCTTCGGGTGGGGCCGCCGGTGCGCAACCCGATGTTCGCCGCAATGTCATCCCTGCGTCACCGATCGCCCGGAACATGGAAGGCCATAGCAAGGACGACGGATGGAGGCAGGATCAGCCTCCGATTTCTCCCAGGGGCCGCACTGGCGACAGTGCGGTTCTTTTTTTGCGCCGGTGGCGCGGCTCAGCCGGCCGCGAACCGGGCCAGCGCTTCGCCCTGCAGGCGGTACACGGTCCATTCGTCCTGCGCCTGCGCGCCAGCGGCCTGGTAGAACTCGATCGCCGGCTGGTTCCAGTCCAGCACCGACCATTCGAAGCGGCCGCAGCCCTCGGCCAGCGCCTGCCTGGCCAGGTGCCGCAGCAAAGCCTTGCCGGCGCCGCTGCCGCGGTGTTCCGGGGCCACGTACAGGTCTTCAAGGTACAGGCCGTTGCGGCCGAGCCAGGTCGAGTAGTTGTAGAAGTACACCGCGTAGCCGACCGGCTGCGCGTCGGCCTCGCAGATCAGCCCGTGGGCGCTGGCGCCGGGGCCGAACAGGCTGGCGCGCAGGCCAGCCTCGTCGGTCTGCACCGCGTCCTCGGCGCGCTCGTAGCGGGCCAGGTCGCGGATCAGGCGCAGGATCAGCGCGGCATCGTCGGCGGTGGCCGGACGGATGTGCAGCGCGGCCATCTCAGCGCGCCGCCACCGCGGCGCGCATCTGCGCGATCACCGCGGCATAGTCGAGCGCGTTAAAGATGGCCGAGCCGGCGACGAAGGTGTCGGCGCCGGCCGCGGCGATCGCGGCGATGTTGTCGGGCTTGACCCCGCCGTCAATCTCCAGCCGGATCGGCTTGCCGCTGGCGTCGATCCTGCTGCGGATCGCGCGCAGCTTGTCCAGCGCCGAGGGGATGAAGGCCTGGCCGCCGAAGCCCGGATTGACCGACATCACCAGCACCAGGTCCAGGTCGTCGAGCACCCAGTCGAGGATGTCTACCGGCGTAGCCGGATTGAGCACCAGCCCGGCCTTGCAGCCATGCGACTTGATCAGCTGAATCGTGCGATGCACGTGGCGGCTGGCCTCGGGGTGGAAGCTGATGAGGCTGGCGCCGGCCTCGGCGAAATCCGGTATCAGCCGGTCCACCGGCTCGACCATCAGGTGCACGTCGATCGGCGCGGCGACGCCGTGCTTGCGCAGCGCCTGGCACACCATCGGGCCGATGGTCAGGTTCGGCACGTAATGGTTGTCCATCACGTCGAAATGGATCCAGTCGGCGCCGGCCTTGAGCACGTTGTCCACTTCCTCGCCGAGGCGGGCGAAATCGGCGGACAGGATGGACGGGGAGATGATGCAATCGGACATGGCGAGGTCTCAGCGCTTGCGCAGGGTGCGGATACGGTCGTAGGCGGTATTGAGCTGGCTGGCCTTCTTCTCGGCCCGCGCGCGCAGCTCCGGGCTGCCGCCGACAACCTTGTCGGGGTGGTACTGGGAGATCAGCCGCCGATAGGCCAGTTCGATCTCGGCATCGGTGGCGTCGCGGGTCACGCCCAGCTCGCGGTAGGGATCGTCGCGCTGGCCGAACTTGAACCAGTCAGCATCGAAGGCGTGCCCGACCAGCAGCCCGAGCACCGCGCCGACCACCGGATTGGGCCGGAACAGCAGCGCCCCGACGATGGCGCCGAGCAGTTTTCCGTACCAGTGCATGGGCGAGGGCGGGCTCGGCGGACAAGGCCTCGCATTTTACGGCACAGCGGAGCTTTCCGGCCGTACACTACGCGGCCCGCTGTCGAGCCGCGGGCCCGCCGGGTCCCGGGACAGCCGCCATTGCGAAGTCCGTAGGAGTGCCTGTGTCCACCACGCTGTTGCAATCCGATCTGCCCGGCCTGCCTTTGCGTCACCGGGGCAAGGTCCGCGACGTATTCGATATCCCCCGCGACCGCCTGCCTGCCGACGCCCCACCCGGAGACTACTTGCTGATGGTCGCCAGCGACCGCCTGTCCGCCTTCGACGTGGTGCTGCCCGACCCGATCCCGGGCAAGGGCGAGATGCTGTGCCAGGTCTCCAACTTCTGGTTCAAGAAGACCGAGCACCTGATGCCCAACCACCTGACCGGCATCGACGTGGCCGCGGTGCTGCCCGCCGGCGTGGACGCGGCGCTGTACGCGCGGCGCGCGGTGGTGACCAAGAAGCTCAAGCCGGTGCCGGTGGAAGCGATCGCCCGCGGCTACCTGATCGGCAGCGGCTGGAAGGACTACCAGCGCACCGGCAAGGTCAGCGGCATCGAGCTGCCCGACGGCCTGCACCAGGCCGAGAAGCTGGCCGAACCGATCTTCACTCCCTCCACCAAGGCCGCGGTCGGCGACCACGACGAGAACATCGACTTCGACGCGATGGTCAAGACCGTCGGCGCCGAGCTGGCCGAGCGCGTGCGCGACGCCACCCTGCGCATCTACCGCTTCGCCGCCGACTTCGCCGCCGAGCGCGGCATCCTGCTGGCCGACACCAAGTTCGAATTCGGCACCGACGCCGACGGCCGCCTGTACATCATGGACGAGATGCTGACCCCGGATTCCTCGCGCTACTGGCCGGCCGACCAATACGAAGTGGGCACCAGCCCGCCGAGCTACGACAAGCAGTTCGTGCGCGACTACCTGGAGACGCTGGACTGGGGCAAGACCGCACCCGGCCCCAGCCTGCCGCAAGACGTGATCGACCGCACCCGTGCCAAGTACGCCGAAGCGCTGCAGCGGCTGGCGGGGATTTCGATCGACTGAGCGCGATGCGGCGCGCGCGCCAAGCGTCGCTGAAGCGTGGCGCGCGCCGCTTCCCGCATCGCGCTTGCGGGCTGCAACGCCGACGCTTGCGCGACCATCGCGCAGACGCAAGGCATGCGCTTCTGACACCGCTGCAGATCGAGCCCGGCCGTCACCGCTGAAACGGCAGGAAAAACGGCGGCCAACGCTGTCTCCGCGCCGCGGCCCGGATGGCGCTATCCTGGCCCGACTCCTGGGAGGGACGATGGATACCACCGCCTACGCGCGCCCGATCGACCGCTATTTCGCCAGCTATTCCGACGATCACCGCCATGTCGCCAACCAGCGCATCCATGTGCTGGCGGTGCCGGCGATCCTGTGGTCGGTGGTGGCGCTGCTGTGGTGCATCCCGGTCGGCGGCAGCTGGTTCCAGAGCGGGCTGTGGGCGGCGCTGGGCATGTTCGCGGCGTGGATGTTCTACAACCGGCTGTCGCGGCCGCTGGGCTACGGCATGCTCGCCGCGTTCTTCTTCTGTGGCTGCCTGTGCCGGTTGCTGGAGGCGCGGCTCGGCCTGCACGGCCTGCTGTGGCTGGCGGTAGGCGTGTTCGTGGTGGCCTGGATCGCGCAGTTCGTCGGGCATGCACTGGAAGGCCACAGGCCCAGCTTCCTGACCGATCTGGTGTACCTGCTGATCGGGCCGGCCTGGGTACTGTCCAAGCTCTATCGGCGCATGGACTGGCGCTACTGACGGGCGCTGCGCCTCACAGTTCCACGCCCAGCATCGCCGCATCCGGCGCGAACGCGCGCGGCGCATAGCCGAAATCGCGCTGCGCCGGCGCCAGATCGAAGACCAGGTCATCGCCCATGCGCTGCAGCGCGGCGCGGTTCATGCCGCGCAGGCGGCCGCCGGCATGGGCGATGCGCAGGGCCACCGCGAACACGGCATGCGGCAGCAACAGCAGCCGCGCCGGCGGCTGCAGCGCGGCCAGCACCCGCTGCACCATCTCGCGATAGCTGAGCACTTCGCCACCGCCCAGCGCATAGCTGCGGCCATGCGTTGCCGGATGCCCCAGTACGGCCAGCGCCGCATCGGCCAGGTCGTGCACGTGCACCGGCTGGCGCAGGCCGCGCGCGCTGTGCGGCAGCACGAACCAGCCGCTGCGTTGGGCCAGCGCGGCGATCGCGCTCAGCGTGCGGTCGCGGCCGGCGCCGTAGACCAGGGTCGGGCGCAGCACGGTGGCCGCGGCGCCGCGCTCGGCTGCGCTGGCGAACAGCGCGACCTCGGCCTCGCGCAGGCGCCGCGCGACGTCGCGTTCGGCGGCATCCAGCGAATCGCGCTTGACCTCCAGGCTGGTGGAGCCGAACGCGACCACGCGCCGCGCAGGCAGCGGCGTGCGCCGGTACCAGTCGGCGAACGCATCCAGCGGGCCGCAGCTGAAGATCGCCTCGGCCTGCACCGGCGGCGCCTGCAACTGGCTCAATTCGCCTACATGCCAGTGCAGGCCGTCGCGCGGCGGCTGCGGCGTGCGCGAGAACGCATGTACCTGCCAGCCCGTGGCCAGCAAGCCCTGCAACAGGCGCTCGCCGATCTGGCCGCTGCCGCCGAACAGCAGCGCCACGCGCGCTCGTGCCTCGCCGGCAAGCGTGGCGGCGGAAGCGGTAGTGATGGGCAGGTCGGTCATCGCGCAAGCATAGCGAGCGCGCGCCGCTGCGCCCAATGCCTGCGTGCTCGCATGCGCATCACCCGGCCTGCGCTATGGTGAAAAAATGACCTTGCATGCGCCGACCACCATCGCAGGCCAGCGCCGGGAAGCGCCTGTTACACTCTGGCTCCTGCGCGCGAATCTCGTATTCCCTGCATGATCCCGGTTCTGGATATCCTGCTGGCCTTGCCGTTCCTGATGGCGGCGGTCCTCATCGCCCTGCGCCATCGTTCGCGCGCCACGCTGGCCTGGGTCGCCGCGGCGGCGCCGTTGGCCGGTCTGATCCTGCTCGGCATGCTGACCCCGACCGTGCTCGGCGGCGGCATCGTGCGCGCCGACCACGCCTGGCTACCGCAGATCGGACTGCAGTTCTCGCTACGTCTGGACGGGCTGGCCTGGATGTTCGCCGGGCTGGTGCTGGCGATCGGCGCGCTGGTGGTGATGTACGCGCATTACTATCTCAGCGCGCGCGAGAACGCGGCGCGCTTCTACGGCTACCTGCTGCTGTTCATGGGCGCGATGCTGGGCATGGTGATCGCCGGCAATCTGCTGTTGCTGATGGTGTTCTGGGAACTGACCAGCATCAGCTCGTTCCTGCTGATCGGGTTCTGGTCGCATCGCAAGGACGCGCGCGACGGCGCGCGCATGGCGCTGGTGATCACTGGCGGCGGCGGCCTGGCCCTGCTCGGCGGGGTGCTGCTGCTCGGGCGCATCGTTGGCAGTTACCAGCTCGATGCGGTGCTCGCCGCCGGCGATGCGATCCGCGCCAGCGCGCTGTATCCGTGGGCGCTGGGGCTGATCCTGCTCGGCATCTTCACCAAGAGCGCGCAGTTCCCGTTCCATTTCTGGTTGCCGCATGCGATGGCCGCGCCGACCCCGGTGTCGGCGTATCTGCACTCGGCGACGATGGTCAAGGCCGGCGTGTTCCTGCTGGCGCGGCTGCACCCGGCGCTGGCCGGCAGCGATCTGTTCTTCTACACGGTCAGCGGCGTCGGCGCGGTCACCCTGCTGGTCGGCGCCTGGTACGCAATCTTCCAGCACGACCTGAAGGGCCTGCTGGCGTATTCGACGATCTCGCACCTGGGCCTGATCACCATGCTGTTCGGCCTGTCCACGCCGCTGGCAGTGGTGGCCGGCGTGTTCCATATCCTCAACCATGCGGTGTTCAAGGCCTCGCTGTTCATGGCCGCCGGCATCATCGACCACGAGACGCATACCCGCGACATGCGCCGGCTCGGCAACTTGCGCCGCTGGATGCCGTTCACCAGCGCGCTGGCGATCATCGCCTCGCTGTCGATGGCCGGCATTCCGCTGCTCAACGGCTTCCTGTCCAAGGAGATGTTCTTCGCGCAGGCGCTGGACGCCGATGGCCCGGTGGCGATGCGCGTGTTCACCGCCACCGCGGCGTTGCTGGCCGGCGTGTTCGGCGTCGCCTACAGCCTGCGTTTCGTCTACGAGACCTTCTTCGGCAGCGGGCCGCGGCAACTGGAGGCGCTGCCGCACGAGCCGCCGCGCTGGATGAAGATCCCGGTGGAGATCCTGGTGCTGCTGTGTGTGGCGGTCGGCATCTTCCCGGCGCTGACCGTGGCGCCGGTGTTGCACAGCGCGGCCGGGGCGATCCTCGGCGACGCGCTGCCCGACTACAGCCTGGCGGTCTGGCACGGCTGGAACGCGCCGCTGGCGATGAGCATCGCCGGCATGGTCGGCGGCGTGGCGCTGTACTTCGGCCTGCGCCGGCTGACCGTGCTGTACACCGAAGTGCGCCGCTCGCTGGGCAAGCGCGTGTTCCACTGGCAGGTGGACGCGCTGTTCGGCATCGCCGCGCGCTTCACCCGCGTGTTGAGCAACGGCAGCCTGCAACGCAGCCTGCGCTGGCTGCTGCTGAGCGCGGTGGTGGTCGCGGCAGCGCCGTTCGTCGCCGCGCCGCCGCTGTGGAGCCAGTGGCCGGCCCCACAGCCGATGCCGTTGCTGGGCTGGGCGCTGTGGCTGCTGATCGTCAGCTGCGCGCTGGCCACCTTGTTCCTGTACCGGCAGCGGCTGCTGGCGGTGCTGGTGATCGGCGGCAGCGGCCTGGGCGTGAGCCTGGTGTTCGTGTTCCTGTCGGCGCCGGACCTGGCGCTGACCCAGCTGCTGGTGGAGATGGTGACGCTGGTGCTGATGCTGCTGGCGATGAACTACCTGCCCAAGGCCTCGCCGGTGGAGCCGCGGCGCTGGCGCAAGTTGCGCGATGCGATGCTGGCGATCGCCGCCGGCACCGGCATGGCCTTGCTGGCGTATTCGGTGATGACCCGGCCGGCGGCGACGATGGCCGGCGAGCTGCTGCAACGCGCGTTGCCGGAAGCCTATGGGCGCAACGTGGTCAACGTGATCCTGGTCGATTTCCGCGGCTTCGACACCTTCGGCGAGATCACCGTGTTCGGCATCGCCGCGCTGGTGGTGCACGCGCTGCTGCGGCGCGCGCGGATGGCGCCGGAAAAAGTGATGCCGGGGCCGCCGATCAAGCTGCCGGTGCCGGCCGACCTGGCGCAGCTGATGTTCCCGCTGACCCTCACCGTGTCGATCTTCCTGTTCCTGCGCGGCCACAACGCGCCCGGCGGCGGCTTCATCGCCGGCCTGGTGCTGGCGGTGCCGCTGCTGATCCAGTACGTGATCCAGGGCGCGGCCTCGGTGGAATCGCGCTTCGGTTTCGACTACATCCGCTGCATCGGCCTGGGCCTGCTGCTGGCCGCGCTCAGCGGCATGGCCTCGCTGCTGTTCGGCGTGCCGTTCCTGACCAGCGGCCACTACGACCTCTACATGCCGCTGATCGGCGACATCCCGCTGGCCAGCGCGCTGGGCTTCGATACCGGCGTGTACCTGGTGGTGTTCGGCGGCACCATGCTGACCCTGTCGATGATGGGTACGATCAAACCGTCGCGCACGCGCGCCTCGCAGCGCGGCGAGATCGATCCGGCGCAGCGCTCCGCCCGCACCGGGGAGATGCACTGATGGAACTGGCCCTGGCGAGCGCGATCGGCGTGCTGGCCGCGGTCGGCGTATATCTGCTGCTGCGCGCGCGCAGCTTCGACGTGATCCTGGGCATGACCGTGCTGTCCTACGCCACCAACCTGCTGATCTTCGCCGGCGGGCGGCTGGTGCAGGGCAAGGCGCCGGTGCTGCGCGACGGCGTCGCGCCGACCCTGGCCGAGCACGCCGACCCGCTACCGCAGGCGCTGGTGCTGACCGCGATCGTGATCGCTTTCGCGATGACCGCGGTCAGCATCGTGTTGGCGATGCGCAGCCGCGGCGACAACCGCAGCGACCACGTCGATGCGCGCGTCGATCCCGATGGCGACAGCGCACCATGAACCATCTGCTGATCCTGCCGATCCTGATCCCGCTGCTCGGCGCGGCGCTGTCGCTGTTCGTCGAGCATCGCCGTTACGGGCGCCACGTGCGCCGCGCCGTGGCCTGGACCGCGATGGCGGCGCTGGCGGCGGCGGTGATCGCGCTGTTCGTGCGCGCCGGCGACGGCCAGGTGCAGGTGTATCTGCTCGGCGACTGGCCGTCGCGGCTGGGCATCGCGCTGATGGCCGACCGCCTGTCGGCGTGGATGCTGCTGACCACCACCCTGCTCGCCGCGGCCTGCCTGCTGCACGCCTGCGCCGGCTGGGACCGGCGCGCGCCGCATTTCCACGCGCTGTTCCAGTTCCAGCTGGTCGGCCTCAACGGCGCGTTCCTGACCGGCGACGTGTTCAATCTGTTCGTGTTCTTCGAGGTGATGCTGATCGCCTCCTACGGCCTGCTACTCAGCGGCGGGCGGGGCCTGCGCCTGCGCGTGGGCTTCCACTACGTGGTGTTCAACGTCACCTCCTCCACCGTGTTCCTGATCGCGCTGGGCCTGCTGTACGCGCTGCTCGGCTCGTTGAACATGGCCGAGCTGTCGCAGCGCATCGCGCAGGCGCCGCCGGAGAGCCTGCGCCTGATCAAGGCCAGCTTCGGCCTGTTGCTGCTGGTGTTCTGCGCCAAGGCCGCGCTGCTGCCGCTGTACCTGTGGCTGCCGGAAACCTATGCGCGCGCGCCGGCGCCGGTGGCGGCGTTGTTCGTGGTGATGACCAAGGTCGGGCTGTACGCGGTGCTGCGGGTGAGCACGCTGATCCTGGGCAACCAGGCGCAGGCGCTGGACGGCTACGGCCGCGCCTGGCTGCTGTGGCTGGGCATCGGCACGCTGCTGCTGGCCGCGCTCGGGGTGCTGGCCGCGGTGCGCCTGCGGGTGCTGGTCGGCTACCTAGTGATCGTGTCGGCGGCGACGCTGTTCATCGCCTTCGCGCTGGATGCGCCGGGCACGCTCGGCGCCGGCCTGTACTACCTGGCGCACAGCAGCTTCGTCGCCGCGGCGCTGTTCCTGGTCGCCGACCTGATCCGGCGCCGCCGCGGCGACGCCAGCGACCGCAAGGAAGTGATCGCGCCGCTGCCGGGCAAGACCGTGCCCGGCGTGCTGTTCCTGATCGCCGCAATCTCGGTGGCCGGATTGCCGCCGCTGTCCGGATTCCTGGCCAAACTCGCGATCCTCAGCGCCACGCCGGCGGGCAACGTCGGCCCGGTGTGGGCCGCGGTGCTGCTCAGCAGCCTGATGGTGATCATGGGCCTGACCCGCGCCGGCGTGCGCCTGTTCTGGCGGGTGCCGGGCGACCAGCACGTCGATGACGACGGCATCGAACAGCTGCCGCAGCCGCAGCCACGCAAGGCGCGCGCGCGGCCGCTGGAAACCGCCGCGACGCTGCTGCTGCTCGGCTACGGCGTGGCGATGACCGTCGCCGCCGGGCCGATGCTGCGCTATACCGAGGCCGCCGCCGCGCAGTTGCTGCGCCCGGCCGACTACGCCACCGAGCTGCGCGCGACCGCGCCGGCGCTGCGGGATCCCTGACATGCGCCGTCCGTGGTTGCGCCGCCTGTTTCCGTCCTGGCCGCTGAGCGTCACCGTCAGCGTGTTCTGGCTGTTGATGAGCGACAGCTTCAGCCTCGCTCAAGCGCTGCTGGGCGCGCTGCTGGGCGTGGCGGTGCCGCTGTTCGCCGCACGCCTGGACCGCGAGTTCGCGCGCATCGGCTCGCTGCGCTCGGTGCCGAAGATGCTGTGCGTGGTCGCCTGGGACATCGTGCGCTCCAACGTGGTGGTGGCGCTGCAGGTGCTGGGTCCGGAATCGCGGATCCACCCCGGCTTCATCTGGGTGCCGCTGGACATCGCCAACATCCACGGCATCGCCGCGCTGACCAGCATGATCACGCTGACCCCGGGCACGGTGTCGGCGGCGCTGTCGGACGACCGCAAATACCTGTTGGTGCACGTGCTGCACCTGGACGACGCCGAGACCGTGATCCGGCAGATCAAGACGCGCTACGAAGCGCCCCTGATGGAGATCTTCCCATGACCGGCCACATGTTCATCGATGGCACCATCGCCGTGTGCATGCACGTGGTGGCATTGGCGATGTTGCTGGCGCTGTGGCGGCTGCTGCGCGGACCGACCGTGCCCGACCGCATCCTGGCGCTGGATACGCTGTCGGTGACCGCGATCGCCGAGCTGATGCTGTTCGGCATGTACCTGGATTCGCCGGTGTATTTCGAGGCCGCGCTGGTCATCGCCATGCTCGGCTTCGGCAGCACCGTGGTGCTCAGCAAGTTCGTCTTGCGCCGGAACATCGTCGAATGATCACGCTGCTGCAGGTCGGGCTGTCGCTGCTGCTGATCGTCGGCTGCGGCTTCATCCTGCTCGGCGCGCTGGGGCTGGTGAAGCTGTCGGACTTCTTCAAGCGCCTGCATGCGCCGACCAAGGCCAGCACCCTGGGCGTGGGCTGCGTGCTGCTGGCCTCGGTCGGCTACCACCTGTTCCTGGGCCAGGACCCGCAACCGCGCGAACTGCTGATCACCGCGTTCCTGTTCATCACCGCGCCGATCAGCGCGCACATGATGGCCAAGGCGGCGCTGTCGCTGATGATGGAGCAGCGGCCACAGGTACCCAACAGCGGCGACCATGCCGACAAGGAAGGCTTGCCGCCGCCGGCGCAGCCGGACGACGCGCGCTAGCCGCGCTGGCGCAGCCCTGCAGGAGCGGCTTAAGCCGCGACAGGCTCTACGGGTAGATTCTGTCGCGGCTGAAGCCGCTCCTACAGGTGGCATCGTCTGCATGGGAGCACCGCCGGCAACCGGTTCCCCGCTTTCCCGAGTCCCGCATTACCCCACCAGCACCACTTCCAGCCCGATCCAGGCCAGGAACGCGACCAGCAACACCGCGCCTTCGCCGCGGCTGATGCGCATGTCGCCGCGCAGCATCGGATACAGCACCACGCTCAGCGCCACCGCCGCCGGCAATTCAAGACGCACGAACGAGGCCGGCAGCGGCAACGGGCGCAGCGCCGCCATGCCGCCGATCACCACCAGCAGGTTGAACAGGCTGGAGCCGAGCACATGCCCGACCACCATGTCGCCCTGGCCGCGGCGCGCGGCGGCGATCGCCGCGGCGGCTTCCGGCAGCGCGGTGCCGATCGCCACCGGCAACAGGCCCACCAGCAGCGGCGACAAGCCCCAGGCAGCGCCGAGCCGCGGCGCCGCATCGACCACGAGCTTGGCGCCGACATACAGCAGCACGACCGCGATCAGCAGCCGCAGCAGGTTCAGGCCGAGCGCGGTGCGGGTTACCGCATAGCCGGACAGGCCGAGCTGGCGCGCGGCGTCCTCGCTGCGCGCGCGGCGCAGTAGGAACACCACCACGCCGACGAAGCCCAGCAACAGCAGCACGCCTTCCAGGCGCGAGATCGCCCCGTCCAGTCCGAACCCGATCAGCGCCAGCGTCGCCACCGCCAGCACCAGCAGCAACGGCGCCAGCATCCGCGTGCGCACCAGCAGCGGTGCCGCCAGCGCGGCCAGCGCCAGGGTCAGGCCGAGGTTGGCGATGTTGCTGCCGACCGCGTTGCCCAGCGCCAGGTCCTGCGCGCCGACCGCATAGGCGCGCGCATTGACCGCCAGTTCCGGCAACGAGGTCCCGAACGCCACCAGCAGCAGGCCGGCCACGAACGGCGAGGCGCCGCAGCGCTGCGCCAGGCCCGAGGCCGCCTTGACGATCGAATCGCCGCCCAAGGCCAGCAACAGCAGTCCCACCAGCACCAAGCCGATCGCGCTCGCCATCGCCCATCCTCTCGCCATTCCGATGCGCGATTCTATGCGCAGCGCGGATGATGCGGCCGTCATCGTGGCGGTGACATGGGGCGGATGGCCAGGCGGATTCGTTGACGCCGGGCGCCGGCGGTGTCGGCCGTAGCTCGATGGTCGCAGGCCGCCCGCAGTTGTTCCTGCACGGATGACGGCTAGCGCTGGATGGGTGCAGCTTCGGGAGGCTTGCGGCCATCGGCTGCGGAAGCTGCCCGAAACCGTCGAGGTCGCCGCTGCGTTCGTCGCGGCTGAAGCTGCTCCTACAGTGCACCCGGCGCGTCGGTAGCAAGCTTCCTGTAGGAGCGGCTTCAGCCGCGACGAACGGAGCAAGGACTGCAAGGACTTCGGCAACATGTCGCGGCTAAAGCCGCTCCTACAGAGACTTGCGACGGGATGCATGGGCGAACTGCGGGAGGTGCGCGCAGTGGCTTTTCCTAGCCGCAAGCTTCCACGTAGTCCACCTGCGGCGGCAGACCCACGCGCCAGGCGGTCGCCTTGCCTGCGGCGTCGGTCTCGAACACCAGCACGCCGGACTGGGCATTGGGGCCGGCGATACGCAGGACCTTGCCGCCTTCGATGTACTTGTGCGGCTGCTCCTGCACGCGCCCGGCGTACAGCGCGCGCAATTGCGCCAGGTCCATGCCGACCTTGCCGCCGCCCGGCGCGGTTTCCTTGGCGGTGCGCACGTCGTAACGCACCAGCTTGTCGGCTTCGAACATCAGGCCGAAGTCGGCACTGCCCTTGGCCCAGCGCGGCTTGAGCACATGGCAACCGCCGGCCGCGCCGGGCTGGCCGTCGAGTTCGCCGCCCCAGGCCGCGCGCGCCTGCGCCGCGCTCATGCCCAGGCGCAGGTCGCCATAGCCGTCGTCGCGGGCGAGCTGACCCTCGGCCTGCGCCATCTGCGGCGGCATCGCCGCGGCCGGGGCCTGCGCCGGGGGGACGTCGCTATCGGGCTGGTCCAGCGCCGGCGGCGGCAAGGCGGCATCGTTCGCGGTGGCGGGCGCGGGCGGTGCAGGCGGCGGTGGAGGCGGCGCTTTGTCGCAGGCGCTCAGCGCGAGCAGCAGCAATGCGGCGGCGGGCAGGGTCGGCTTCATCGCAGTTCCTCGCAAGAGCAGCGCATAGGCTAGCGCGCGTGCCGGGCGCATGCACTGCCTGGCGTTGCGGAATCGCGCAGCGGGGTCCGCTCCCGCTACCTGCGCGACGCAGCACGGCGTCAGGGCAAGAAGCTGCTTCGGCTTCGGCGGAAACCGCCCCACAAGCCCCCCATCCGCGCATCCCCACGCGCCACACAGTGCGCAGGGCACGGCCTCGCTATCGCAGCCCCGACCAAGCGTGGCGCCTGGCCGCGCTCACGTACGCGCCATTGCCTCGCCGCCGCGACGCCTCAGCGCCTGTCATCAATGTTTCACCGCCGGCGGCCAAGCTTCGCACCTTCCGGTACCGCTGCCATGCATCCGCGCAAGACCGCCCTCGCCCTCGCCGCACTGAAATCCCATGCCGCGCCGTTGGACATGCGCCAGCGGCGTGTGTTGATCCTGGCCGACGGCCAGCGCAGCGTGGACGAACTGGCCGCACTGGGCGGCAGCAATGCCGCGGCGATCGTGCAGGCCCTGCTGCAGCAGGGCTATCTGGACGATGGCCGCGCAAGCACCGCCGCGCCCGCGGCACCGACACCACCAACCGTTGTGCCGGCGAATCCGCGCCGCGCGCTGCTCAATGCGCGCATGTACCTGATCGACCTGCTGCAACTGCAGCGCCATCCCGCCTCACGCACCTTGCAGCAACTGCTGCGCGACGCGCGCGAGGACGCCGACACGCTGCAAGCGATCGCGCACGCCTTGCGCGCGATGCCGGAAATGACCTCCGAGCGTTATGCGCAACGCATCCGCGAGCGCGTGCTGGAAGTGCTGCCGGCGCCGCTGCACGCCTCGCTGCAAGGCGCCTGAGCGAAGCGCGCGCTCAGGGCGCGCGGAAGTTGCGGCGCAGGCCCTGCCAGCACTGCTGGTAGTCGCGTTGGCGATGCGCGGCGGCCAGCGCCTGCGCGGTCGGGCGCAGCACGGCGCGGGTCTCGAACATGAAGGCCATGGTGTCGGCGATCACGTCCGGCCGCGACAGGTCCGCCTGCGAAGCCTTGTCGAAGGTCGCCGCATCCGGCCCATGTCCGCTCATGCCGTTGTGCAGCGAGGCGCCGCCCGGCGCGAAGCCTTCGGCCTTGGCGTCGTACACGCCGTGCACCAGGCCCATGAACTCGCTGGCCACGTTGCGGTGGAACCACGGTGGCCGGAACGTATGCTGCGCCACCAGCCAGCGCGGCGGGAAGATCGCCACGTCTAGGTTGGCGGTGCCTGGCGTGTCGCTGGGCGCGGTGAGCACGGTGAAGATGCTCGGATCGGGATGGTCGAAACTGATCGAGCCGATGGTGTTGAAGCGGCGCAGGTCGTATTTGTACGGCGCGTAATTGCCGTGCCAGGCGACCACGTCCAGCGGCGAATGCGCGATCGGCGCCTGCCACAGGTGGCCCTGGAACTTGGCGATCAGCGCGAAATCGCCTTCGTCTTCCTCATAGGCGGCCACCGGGGCCAGGAAATCGCGCGGATTGGCCAGGCCGTTGGCGCCGATCGGCCCCAGCTCGGGCAGGCGCAGCAGCGCGCCGAAGTTCTCGCACACGTAGCCGCGCGCTTCCGCGTCGAGCAGCACGACGCGGAAGCGCACGCCGCGCGGGATCACCGCGATCTCCTGCGGTTCGACCTCAAGCGTGCCCAGTTCGGTGCACAGCTGCAGCCGCCCGAGTTGCGGCACGATCAGCAGTTCGGCATCGGCGTCGTAGAAGAAACGGCCCTGCATCGACGCGTTGGCCGTGTACAGATGCACCGCCACGCCGTGCTGTGCGGCGGCCGAGCCGTTGCCGGCCATCGTGTACAGGCCATCGACGAAATCCACCGGGGACTGCGGCAACGGCAGCGGACTCCAGCGCAGTTGGTCCGGCGACACCGGCCCGGCATTGAAGTCGTTATGGAAACTGCCGGCCTGGGTGTACGCGGCGAACGTGCCGTGCAAGGCGGCCGGGCGGATCCGGTACAGCCAGCTGCGCCGGTTGACGCCGCGCGGCGCGGTGAAGGCGGTGCCCGACAGCTGCTCGGCGTACAGCCCATGGGCCACGCGCTGCGGCGAGTTCTGCCCGACAGGTAACGCGCCGGGCACAGCCTCGGTGGCGAATTCGTTGCCGAAGCCGGATTGGTAGTGGAACGTGTCGTTGTGCATGGCTGGACTCGGGAGGTCGGGACTCGGGACTCGGGACTCGGGACTCGGAAAAGCTTAACGAACGAAACGCTTGCCGCATGGCGCCGACGGGCACAAGGATGTACCCCACCCGGGACTGCTTTACCGAGTCCCGAGTCCCCGGTCCCGCCAATCAAAGCACCCCGCGCTTCATCTGGTCGCGCTCGATGCTCTCGAACAGCGCCTGGAAGTTTCCCTCGCCGAAGCCTTCGTTGCCCTTGCGCTGGATGATCTCGAAGAAGATCGGGCCGATGCAGTTCTGGGTGAAGATCTGCAGCAGTTTGCGCTGCTTGGTCTCCTGATCGGCATCGATCAGGATCTTGTTCCTGGCCAGCCGCGCCACGTCTTCGCCGTGGTCGGGGATGCGCTGATCGATCACCTCGAAGTAGGCGTCCGGGGTGTCCAGGAATTCCACGCCGGCCGCGCGCATCCGCTCCACGGTCGCGTAGATGTCGTCGGTGAAGCAGGCGATGTGCTGGATGCCTTCGCCGTGGTAGGCGTCCAGGTATTCGTTGATCTGACTCTTCGGGTCGGAGGACTCGTTGAGCGGGATGCGCACCACGCCGTCCGGTGCGGTCATCGCCTTGGAGGTCAGCCCGGTCTTGGCGCCCTTGATGTCGAAGTAGCGGATCTCGCGGAAGTTGAACAGGCGCTCGTAGTAGTCCGACCAGCGCTGCATGTTGCCGAAGTAGAGGTTATGGGTCAGATGGTCGATGAAGGTCAGGCCGAAGCCGGCCGGATGCGGCTCGGCGCCTGGCACCGGCTCGAACTCGGCGTAGACCGAACCCTTTTCGCCATAGCGGTCGACCAGGTACAGCATGCAGTCGCCGATGCCCTTGACCACCGGCGCCGGCACCGCGCGGGTGTTGGCCTTGTCGGCGATGGCTTCGCCGCCGTTCTCCAGCACCTTGGCGAACACGGTGTCGGCCGGATGCCGGAAGCGGATCGCGAAGCCGCAGGCGCAGGGACCATGCGCGGCGGCGAAATCGGCGGCGAACGAATCCGGGTCTTCATTGACAAGGAAGTTCACCCCGCCCTGCCGGTACACGGTGATCGCGCGGCGGCGATGGCGCAGCACTGCGCTGAAGCCCATGCTGCGGAAATAGGCGTGCAACTGTTCACCCTGCCCGGCCGGCGCGGCGAACTCGACGAACTCGAAGCCGTCGATGCCCATCGGGTTCTCGAAGGTGGTGACCTGCATGCCCAGGTTGGCCGGCTGGGACGGATACTGCGGTTGTGCGCTCATGGCTCGTCTCCTGGAGGACGCGGGCAGCGCCCGGCCGAAATTTCGGATGCGGACGGACGCCAGACTCGCGAGAATGGACAACCGCCCCCCTCGTTATAGTTACAAATGAAACCACCAGCAAGGTGCAATGCAGCATGACTTCGATCGCTTCCGCCGCCCCGCCCGCCCCCGAGCAGCCTTCGCTCGACCTGGAGCAGTTCCTGCCTTACCGCATCAGCGTGCTGTCCAACCGGATCAGCAGCAACATCGCCCGCGTCTACGGCGAGCGCTACGGCATGGCAGTGACCGAATGGCGGGTGATGGCGGTGCTGGCGCTGTACCCGGGGCTGTCGGCCGGCGAGGTGTCCGAGCGCACAGCGATGGACAAGGTGGCGGTGAGCCGCGCGGTGGCGCGCCTGCTCGAGCGCGGCTTCATCCAGCGCGAGACCCATGGCGACGACCGCCGCCGCTCGGTGCTGCACCTGTCGGAGGCGGGGGTAGAGGTCTACCATGTGGTCGCGCCGATGGTGCTGGAATGCGAGCGCCGCCTGCTGGCGCCGTTCAGCGAGGAAGAGCAGCGCGTGCTGAACCGGTTGATCGACCGGCTGGCGGCCGAGGGGTTGCCGAGCATGACTGGCAAGTGAGGCGCAGCGCCTGAAGCAGGCGCTGCCACACGTTCCTGTAGGAGCGGCTTCAGCGGCGACAGGCATCGTCGGTAAGGCCCGTCGCGGCTGAAGCCGCTCCTACAGGATTCGAGCGACGTTCAGCAGTCGGCCGCCGCGCTCAGGTCTTCGGCGGCGCCCACTGCTTGAGGAAGTCGAAGAACTTCTTGCGGTCGTAGCCCTCGGCCTTCTCCAGCTCGCCGGTCAACTGCGAGTGCAGCAGCTTGCCGTCGGCATCGAGCACCAGCAGGTGCGGATAGGCCTCGATCTTCGGGTACTGGGCCAGGAACGGTTCGTTCTTGTTGGCGTCGCTGTAGTTGACCTTGACCCACACGTAGTTGGCGTCGCGGAAACTGCGCACCTCGGCGTCGCTCTCGATCAAGTTGTCGAGGGCGTGGCACCACGGGCACCACTCGCCGCCCACGTCAAGCAGGATGCGCTTGCCGCCGCGCTTGGCTTCCACCTCGGCCGTTTCCAGGTCGTTGGCCGGATCGCGGTTCGGATCGAACTGCGCGCCCAACGCCGCCGCTGCGGCCACGTCGGCGGCGGCGGGCGTGTTGCCCGAGGCCACCGGCTGGTTCGGATCGGCCACCGACTGCTTCTGCACCGAGGTGTCCAGCGGCTTGGCCGGCGCCTGTTCCGGTTCCGGCGCAGGCGCCTTGTTGCAACCGCCCAGGGCCAGCATCAGCGCCGCCGCGCTGCCTATCGTCTTGATCGTCTTGTTCGCCATTGCGATCTACCTCACGTCATTTGACACCGTGCATCAACTTGTTGATCAACGGTGCAATCAGGAACAACAACACACCCGAGCCGAGCAGGGCCCAGAAACCGAAAGTGTAGCCCTTCAGCGCCGAGTCCACGGTCATCCCGGTTTCGCCGCTGACGCCTGCAGCGAAGATGCCGGACAGGTTGTTGCCGATCGCGGTGGACAGGAACCAGCCGCCCATCGCGAAGCCCACCACCTTGGTCGGCGCCAGCTTGGTGGTCATCGACAGGCCGATCGGCGACAGGCACAGCTCGCCCACGGTCTGGATCACGTAGACCATGAACAGGGTCCAGAACGGGATCTTGCCGGCGCCGTCGACCAGCGAGGACAAGGCGTACATCAGCAGCGCGAAGGCCAGGCCGTTAAAGATCAGGCCCAGACCGAACTTGCGCGGGATCGACGGGTTGGACGACTTCAGCGCCACCCACAGCCACACGAACACCGGCCCCAACACCAGGATCGCCAGCGTGTTGACCGACTGGAACCAGCCGACCGGGAATATCCAGCCGCCCAGGTCGCGCTCGACGATGTTCTGCGCGAGGAAATTGAACGAACTGCCGGCCTGCTCGAAGAACATGAAGAACATCACGTTGAACACGAACACGATCAGCATCGCGATCGAACGGTCGCGCGGCACGCGGCCCTCGCGGATGCCTTCGACCAGGATCAGCGCGCACAGCGCCACGAACAGCGCGGTGAGGATCCAGCCGAGGATGCCGGCATCGATCAGCAGCAGGCCGTAGGCCACCGGGATCACCACCAGCGTCGCCAGCAGCACCCCGATCGTGCGGCCCATGCCCTCGCCGCCGGCCGGCGGCCGACCGACTGCGCCGAGTTGGTGGCGGCCGATCCAGAACCACACCAGGCTGATCAGCATGCCGATGCCGGAGGCGATGAACACGTACTTGTAAGCCGGCATCGCTTCGCTGCCGAACAGCTTGTCGGCCAGCAGGCCGGTGAGAATCGGCGCGACTAAACCGCCGGCATTGATGCCCATGTAGAAGATGGTGAAGCCCGAATCGCGGCGCGGATCGTTGAGCGGATACAGCTTGCCGACCATGGTGGACACGTTCGGCTTGAACAGGCCGTTGCCGGCGATGATCGTGGCCAGGCCGATCTTGAACACCTCTTGGTTCGGCATCGCGATCAGGAACAGGCCCACCGACATGACCACCGCGCCGATCAGCAGCGAGCGCTGGTAGCCGATCAGCCGGTCGGCGACGAAGCCGCCGAACAGCGCCGAAGCGTAGACCAGCGCCAGGTAGGCGCCGTACAGCCGGTTGGCCGGGGCCTCGCCGGCGCCGGAGCCCTGGAAGAACTCGGCCACGATGTACAGGGTCAGCGCCCAGCGAATCCCGTAAAACGCGAAGCGCTCCCAGAATTCTGTCATGAACAACAGCCACAATGGCCGCGGATGGCCCAGCAGGGTCTTGAATTCGGGCGGTTGCGCTGGCGGCTGCGGCGGTGAGGCTGGGGGGTGCGACGCGACGTCGTCAACGCTCATGCGGTGTTCCCTTGCGTATTCAGTATGGGCTGGGGCGATTCCCGGCCAGGCCGGGCAACGGGCGAGCATCACCGACAGTTGGCGCTGGCGTCAAATTGGGTCGGGACTGGGGACCCGGGACTCGTAGACGTCCCTCGACCTGAGCACACCGTTTGAAAGCGGCACCCAAGCGCGTACTAAGACGGCTGCGGCGCGCCACCGGGTCCCGGGTCCCGAGTCCCGAGTCCCGGCACAAGGTCGCGCCCGTCCGGCAACCCCACCGAGGTGCGCACCTCGAACAACTCCGGAAAGAAAGTCAGCGCCAGCGCCTGCTGCAGGAAGCCCACGCCGCTGGAGCCGCCGGTGCCGCGCTTGAAGCCGATCACCCGCATCACCGTGCGCATGTGGCGGAAGCGCCACAGCTGGAACTGGGTCTCCAGGTCCACCAGGTCCTCGCATAGCGCATATTCGCGCCAGTAGCGGTCGGTGTTCTCGTAGATGCGCTCGAACACCGGCCGCAGCAGCGGATCGCTGACGTGCGGCTGGCGCCAGTCGCGCGCCCGGTACTGCGCGGGAATCGCATGCCCGAAGCGGGTCAGGTAACGCAGGAATTCCTCGTACAGGCTGGGCGCTTCCAGCACCGCCTGCAGCGCCGCCTGGCCGTGCGGGTCGTGGCCGAACACGCGCAGCATCTGTGCGTTCTTGTTGCCGAGCAGGAACTCGATGGTGCGGTACTGCAGCGACTGGAAGCCCGAGGCCGGGCCGAGCACGTCGCGGAAGCCCATGTATTCGGACGGGGTCAGCGTCTCCAGCACCGACCACTGCTCGGTGAGCTGGCGCAGCACCTGCTTGCTGCGCGCCAGCACCTTGCGGCATTGCCAGACCTCGTCGCGTTGCAGGTGCATGATCGCCGCGCGCAGCTCGTGCGCCAGCAGCTTCAGCCACAGCTCGGAGGTCTGGTGCTGGATGATGAACAGCATCTCGTCGTGGTGCGGCGGATCGGACAGCGGTTGCTGCGCGGACAGCAGCTGGTCCAGCCGCAGATAGCCGCCGTAACTCAGGCGCCCTTCCAGGTCGGTGTGGATGCCGGCTTCGAGCGGGCGCTGGTTCTGTTCGACGGGCATGGGCAGGGACGGCGATCCGGGGCCGGCAAGGGTACCGCAGCGACGCGTGTCACATCCCGGTCAGCGGCGCACGGCAAACTCGGGCAGAATCGAGCCGGCGCTTCGGGGAGCGCCGTTGGTCATCGCCGTTACCTGCTTCTTCCAGGATTGGGGAGAGTCTTCGTCATGCGAACCATGCTGCTTCGTGCTGCAGCGTTGTCGTGCGCGCTTGCCTGTGCCGGGACCGGCCAGGCCCAGGTCGTCATCAGCCAGGTCTATGGCGGCGGCGGCAACAGCGGCGCCACCTACAAGAGCGATTTCGTCGAACTGCACCACAACGGCAACCAGGCGGTGAGCCTGGCCGGCTGGTCGCTGCAGTACGCCTCGGCCGCCGGCAGCAGCTGGCAGCAGCTGGCAGGTCACCACGCTGGCCGGCAGCATCGCCGCCGCCGGCTACTACCTGGTCAAGCAGGCCGACGGCAGCGGCGGCAGTGCCGCGCTGCCGGCGCCGGACGCCACCGGCACCACCGCGATGAGCGGCACCGCCGGCAAGCTCGCGCTCAGCAACGCGACGACCGCGCTGAGCGGCGCCTGCCCCGCCGGCAATGTCGATTTCGTCGGCTACGGCAGCAGCGCCAGCTGCGCCGAAGGCACCGCGCCGAGCGCCGCGCCGAGCAACACCCTGGCGGTGCTGCGCGGCAGCGGCGGCGGCAGCGACAGCGACAACAACAACGCCGACTTCGCCACCGCCGCGCCGACACCGCGCAACAGCGCCGCGACCGCCAACCTGTGCGGCGGCGGCAACCAGCCGGTGGCTAGCGTGGCCAACCTCAGCCGGGGCGAAGGCGACAGCGGCAGCAGCGCATTCGTGTTCACCATCGCTCTGAGCCAGCCTGCCGGCAGCGGCGGGGTCAGCTTCAGCGTCGCCACCCGCGACGGCAGCGCCAGCGCCGGCAGCGACTACCAGGCCCTGGCCGCGACCGATGTGAGCATCGCCGCCGGCGAGAGCAGCGCGCAGGTCAGCGTGCTGGTCAACGGCGACACCGCCAACGAACCCGACGAAACCTTCTCCCTCGACATCAGCGGCATCAGCGGCGCGCTGCCGGCCGCGCTGACCGCCAGCGCGGTGATCCTCAACGACGACTTCAACCTGGTGCCGATCCACAGCATCCAGGGCAGCGGCGCGCATTCGCCGCTGGTCGGGCAGATCGTCGCCACCAGCGGTATCGTCACCGCGCGGCGCAGCGCCGGCTTCTTCCTGCAGGCGCCCGACGCCCAGGCCGATGCCGATCCGCAGACCTCCGAAGGCATCTACGTCTACACCGGCAGCGCGCCGCCGGCCGAGGCCGCGGTGGGCAATGCGGTGCGGGTGCAGGCCACCGTGCTCGAATACGTGCCGAGCGCCGACCCGACCCAGCCGCCGCTGACCGCACTGGGCACACCGACCGTGCTGCTGCAGTCAACGGGCAACCCGCTGCCGGCCGCGGTGACGCTGACCACCCGCTTCCCCGACCCGAACGGCGCCTACGACCAGCTCGAGCGCCTGGAAGGCATGCGCGTCAACGTGCCCAGCCTGACCGTCAATGCACCCACCGGCGGCAGCGTCAACGAAACCAACGCCACCGCCAGCAGCAACGGCGTGTTCCATGCGGTGGTCACCGGCCTGCCGCGCGCCTGGCGCAGCGCCAGCGTGCAGCAGCCCGACCCGCTGCCGGCCGGCTCACCGGCCGACGTGCCGCGCTGGAACACCAACCCGCAGGTGATCGCAGTGGGCAGCGCCGGCCTCGGCGGCGAGCGCATCGACGTGGCCGGCGGCTGCGTGGTGCTCGGCGTCAGCGGCCCGCTGGACTACAGCTTCCGCCGCTACACGATCTAACCGGAAACCGCGCCCAGCGTGCAGTGCAACGGCGCCGACCAGCCCAAGCCTGCGCCCGCGCCGCAGGCCGACGACGTCAACGTCGCCACCTACAACATGGAGCGCTTCTTCGACGACCAGAACGACCCGGCGATCGGCGAACCGATGCTGACCGCGGCCGCCTACCAGGGCCGGCTCAACAAGGCATCGCTGGCGATCCGCAACTACCTCAACACGCCCGACATCCTGGGCACGGTGGAAGTGGAAAGCCTGAGCGTGCTGCAGACCCTGGCCGCGCGCGTCAACGCCGATGCGCTCGCCGCCGGCCAGCCCGATCCGCAGTACGTGGCCTATCTGCAGGAAGGTAACGACGTGGGCGGCATCGACGTCGGCTTCCTGGTCAAGACCGCGGCGGTCGGCGCCGGCATCGCCCGCGTGGAAGTGCGCTCTGTCAGCCAGCAAGGCAAGGCCACCACCTGGACCGAGCCGGCCGGAGGCAGCAGCCTGCTCAACGACCGCCCGCCGCTGCTGCTGAAGGCGATCGTGCATTTCGCCGACGGCCGCACGCTGCCGCTAACCATGGTCGAGGTGCACCAGCGTTCGCTCAACGGTGCCGAGACCGACGACGCCAGCGGCCTGCGCATCCGCGCCAAGCGCCAGGCGCAGGCGGTATTCCTGGCCGACCTGCTGCAGGCGCGGCAAGTGGCCGATCCCGGCGAGCAGCTGCTGGTAATGGGCGACTTCAACGCCTTCGAGTTCAACGACGGCTACGTCGATGCGATGGGCACGGTGACCGGCCTGCCCTCGGCCGACGCGCAGACCGTGGTCGATGGCGACGGCGCGGATCTGGTCACGCCGGATCTGTACAACCTGACCCTGCTGTCCACGCCGGACCAAAGCTACGCCTACGCCTACGCCTACGACGGCAACGTGCAGTCGCTGGACCACATCCTGGCCAACCGCGCGCTGATGAACTCGGCGCAGGTCGCGACGCTGAGCGAGAGCCATGCGCGGCTCAACGCCGACTTCCCGGCCACCGCGCGCAACGACGCCAACTCGCCGGCGCGGCTGTCCGACCACGAGCCGGCGGTAGTGCTGCTCACGCTCAAGCTGCTGCAGCGCGCCGACCTGAGCGTGACCGCGAATGCGGCCAATGCCGCGGTCTACGCCGGCGACACCATCCGCTACAGCGTCGCGCTCGGCAACGCCGGCCCGAATGCGGCCCGCTTCGCCGCGGTCGCCTTCGCCCTGGACGCGGCGGTGACCCCGCCCGTGACCGCCGCTCCGGGCTGGGACTTCGCCGCGCCGGACGTGGCCGCGCAGACCGTGGTGACCTGCACCACGGCGCACTTCGCCGCCGGTGCGGCGCAGCGCTTCGAGGTCGCGGTGCCGGCCGGCGCCGAACTGATCGGGCGCACGCTGACCCTGGCCGCCTCGGTCGCCTCGCAGACCAAGGACCCGAATGGCGGCAACAATGGCGCCAACGCCGAAGTGGCGGTGCAGGCCGCGCCTGCCGGCAACCTGGCGCTGCGCATCGACGGCCCGGCGACGCTGCCGCTGACCGCGTTCAGCGCCAACTACCGCCTCGCCCTGGTCAACCATGGCAATGCGCCGGTCAAGCGCGCCAGCCTGAGCGTCAGCGGCAACACACTGTCGGTGCTGCCGCTACTGCTTCCGCCGCGCGGCTGGCAGTGCGTGCGCCAGACCCACGGCCTGCGCAGCGCGCAGTACAAGTGCAGCACCCGCGCCGATCTGGCACCGGGCGCCAGCACCGCGTTCACCCTGACCACCGCGACCCGCCCGCTACCGGCCGACCGCAGCATCGTGATCGAAGCCAGCGCCAACTCGGCCTCGGCCGATGCCGACCCATCCGACGACACCGCACGCTTCAGCACCCGCATCGGCCGCTGAGCGCAACTGTCTTCGGGCAGAACAAGGGCGCGGCCACAAAGCCGCGCCTTTTCTTTTGCCGTCGCTCCAGAAGCAGCAGTAGCCCTTGAAGCCTCCGCTATCGAAGCCCCTCTCCCCTCGGGAGAGGGATTGGGGTGAGGGTCCGCCTTAAAGCGAGCCGAGCACCGCAGCGGTGAGCGGCCGAAGAGGCGCCCTTGTTTGAGCGAAGCGAGTTTGGGCGCCGTGCCGCTCGCCGCGAGGAGCGCAGGGGACCGGTGCGGCTGTATCGCACCGGCTCGTGTCGGGCGGGAGCGGTTTTGGTTACTTTTGCCAAGACAAAAGTGACTCGCGCCGGCAGGCGCGAAAGCTCTTCTCTTGCTCAAGCAATTGCATTTGCGCAATCGCCCGAACACCACGGCAGCCCGCCATCACGCCCAGCCCCACGCGTCCATCGCTGGACATCCACACACGCTGCACGACCACCCACCGCAACGCAGCAATCGCCCATGTGAACGCCAGCAATGCGCACAGCCAACCCACCGCGCGTTTTTGCTGCAATCCAGCAAGATCCCGTGCTGCGGTGCAGGACAGCTTTTGTGCACGCCGTCCTTAACATGGCGGTCATATCATTTGAAACTTGTTGTCGAGAGTGCCGCTGTCATGACCATCGCCGCCCAGTTCGAAATCCAGTACCTGCAGTACCTCGACGCGGACGGCCAGCCGGCTCGCGGCGCTCTCCCGGCCGACTCGGCCAACCCGCAGACCCTGCTGTCGCTATTCAAGCAGATGCTCTACGTGCGCACCTTCGACAGCAAGGCGGTCGCCCTGCAGCGCACCGGCAAACTCGGCACCTACGCCTCGTGCCTGGGCCACGAGGCCACCCACATCGGCATCGGCGCGGCGATGCGCAGCGGCGACGTGCTGGCGCCCAGCTACCGCGAGTACGGCGTCATGTTCATGCGCGGCGTGCGCCCGCGCGAGGTGCTGCTGTACTGGGGCGGCGACGAACGCGGCAGCGACTTCCTGCGCGATTCCGACGCGGCCCGCGATTTCCCGATCTGCGTACCGATCTCCACCCAATGCCTGCATGCCGCCGGCGCCGCGCTGGCGTTCAAACTGCGCAACGAAGGCCATGTCGCGGTCGCCACCTGCGGCGACGGCGGCTCCTCCAAGACCGATTTCTATGCCGCACTCAATTCCGCCGGCGCCTACCAGCTGCCGTTGATCCTGTGCGTGATCAACAACGGCTGGGCGATCTCGGTGCCGCGCGCGGCGCAGACCGGCGCGCAGACCCTGGCGCAGAAGGGCCTGGCCGGCGGCCTGCACTGCCTGCAGGTGGACGGCAACGACCTGATCGCGGTGCTGGAAGCGATGCGCCAGGCACGCGAGCGCGCGCTGTGTGGCCAGGGCGCCATGGTCATCGAATTCATGACCTACCGCCTGTCCGACCACACCACCGCCGACGACGCGCGCCGCTACCGCGACGCCGACGAGGTCAAGCACGCCTGGGAGCGCGAGCCGCTGACCCGCCTGCGCACCTGGCTGACCGCGCAGGGCCTGTGGAACGAGGCCGAGGAAGCGGCGTGGAAGCAGGAATGCGCGCGCCTGGTCGACATCGAGGTCGATGCCTACCTGGCCACCCCGGTGCAGCCGGTG
This sequence comes from Xanthomonas translucens pv. undulosa, assembly GCF_017301775.1. Classification (NCBI taxonomy): domain Bacteria; kingdom Pseudomonadati; phylum Pseudomonadota; class Gammaproteobacteria; order Lysobacterales; family Lysobacteraceae; genus Xanthomonas; species Xanthomonas translucens. Next base: position 2,773,749 of record NZ_CP063993.1, on the reverse strand, counting down.
GAAGCGATGTTCGATTATCTGTATGCCGATCCGCCGCCGGACCTGCTCGCACAGCGCGCCGACGCCATCGCCCTGGAGCAGCGCCATGGATGAGTTCAGCCCTCGTCTCGCCGACACGGCCGCCGCACACGCGGCCGGCACCGCCCACAGCGCGGCCACAGCGCGCGGAGACAGCCCCATGACCAGCCCCCCCATTACCCTGATCGAAGCCGTCACCCAGGCCCTGGCCTGGGAACTGCAGCACGACCCGTCGGTGCTGGTGCTGGGCGAGGACGTGGGCGTCAACGGCGGCGTGTTCCGCGCCACTGCCGGCCTGCAGCAGCGCTTCGGCACGCAGCGCGTGCTGGACACGCCGCTGGACGAAACCACCATCGCCGGCCTCAGCGTCGGCCTGGCCGCGCAGGGCATGAAGCCGGTAGCCGAGGCGCAGTTCGACGGCTTCGTCTATCCGATGGTCGATCAGCTGATCTGCCACGCCGCGCGCCTGCGCAACCGCACCCGCGGCCGCTTGCATTGCCCGATGGTGCTGCGCGTGCCGTGGGGCGGCGGCATCCGCGCACCGGAGCACCACAGCGAGGCCAACGAGGCCATCTTCACCAACGTGCCGGGCCTGCGCGTGGTACTGCCGTCCTCGCCGCAGCGCGCCTACGGCCTGCTGCTGGCGGCGATTCGCGAGCCGGATCCGGTGATCTACATGGAGCCCAAGCGCATCTACCGCCAGTACAAGGAAGTGGTCGCCGACGACGGCGAGGCGCTGCCGCTGGACGTGTGCTTCGTGCTGCGCGAGGGCAGCGACGTGACCCTGGTCGCCTGGGGCGCACAGGTCAAGGAAGCATTGGAAGCGGCCGACACACTGGCCGCCGACGGCATCAGCGCCGAGGTCATCGACGTGGCCACGCTGCGCCCGCTGGACTTCGACACCATCGCCGAATCGGTGGCGCGCACCGGCCGTTGCGTGATCGTGCAGGAGGCACCGCGCAGCGCCGGCTTCGGCGCCGAGATCGCCGCGCGCCTGGCCGAGCAGTCGATGTACGACCTGGTCGCGCCGGTGCAGCGCGTGACCGGCTACGACACCCACATTCCCTTGTTCCGGCTGGAGATGAAATACCTGCCGAGCGTGGACAAGATCGTCGCGGCGGCCAAGCGTGCCGTCGCCGCAGGCTGACATGCGGGCGCGCCTGCTCAGCGACTACCGCGCCGCCTACCCGCACCCGATCCGCTTCGCCGCCGGCGAGCGCGTGCTGCTGGGCGTGCGCGACGAGGAATGGCCTGCGTTCGTCTGGACCACGACCGCGGCCGGCAACGCCGGCTGGGCGCCACTGGCCTGGCTGCGCGCCACCGGCGACGGCCGCGCCGAAGCGCTGCGCGACTACGACGCGCGCGAACTGGATGCCGTGCAGGGCGACACCGTGACCCTGCATCACGAATACGGCGACTGGTGGTGGGCCGAGCGCGCCGATGGCGTGCAGGGCTGGCTGCCGGCGCGCGACCTGGAACTGCTGGAAGAGACCACATGAGCCAAACCAAGAACTTCAACCTGCCCGACCTGGGCGAGGGCCTGCCCGACGCCACCATCGTCGAATGGTTCGTCAAGGAAGGCGACACCATCCAGCTCGACGAGCCGCTGGTGTCGATGGAAACCGCCAAGGCGGTAGTCGAAGTACCCTCGCCCGTCTCGGGCAAGGTGCTGAAACTGGCCGGCGCGCCGGGTGACATCATCGTCACCGGCAGCATGCTGGCGCAGTTCGCGCCCGACGCCAGCATGCCGCAGCGTGCCGAAGGCCAGGACACCGGCCACCACCACGGCGGCGCGGCGCCGGCCAGCTCCGGCAAGGGCGCCGGTGCCGATGCGCCGGGCGACAACGACCGCGTGATCGCCTCCGACACCGGCGGCGAACTGCGCGATGCCGACGCGGCGCCGGGCGATGGCGCACGCAACGACGCCGGCACCGTGGTCGGTGCGATGCAGAGCTCCAACGCCGTACACAGCGAGCGCACGGTCTCGGTCGGCGGGGTCCGCGCGATGCCGGCGGTGCGCGCGCTGGCAAAGAAACTGGGCGTGGACCTGACCCGGGTACGCGCCAGCGGCGGCGACGGCGCAGTGACCCTGACCGACGTGAAGCAGGCTGCCGCCGACGGTTCGGCCGTTGTAGGAGCGGCTCAGGGTGGCCTCGGGCCATCAGCCGCGACCGCACCGCCGCCGCAGGTCGCGGCTGAAGCCGCTCCTGCAAAAACTGCAGCATCCTCACGCACGCCACTGTCCGCCACCGGCAAGCCCATGCGCACGCAACCGCCCGGCCCCGCCGCGCACGGCCAGCCGGAGCCGCTCAAGGGCGTGCGCCGCAACATGGCGCGGGTGATGGCGCAGGCGCAACGCGAGGTGGTGTTGACCACGCTCAACGACGATGCCGACCTGCACGCCTGGGCACCCGGCAACGACATGACCGCGCGGCTGGTGCGCGCGATCGTCGCCGCCTGCCACGCGGTGCCGGCGCTCAATGCCTGGTTCGACGGCGAGGCGCTGACCCGCACCCTGCACGCGCACGTGGATATCGGCATCGCCGTGGACACCGACGATGGCCTGTTCGTGCCGGCGCTGCGCAACGCCGACATGCTCGATGCGCGCGGCATCCGCGAGGGCGTCAACCGCCTGCGCCAGCAGGTGGAGGCGCGCAGCATCGCCGCCACGGAACTGAGCGGCTACACCATCTCGCTGTCCAACTTCGGCATGTTCGCCGGCCGCTACGCCACCCCGATCGTGGTGCCGCCGTGCGTGGCGATCGTCGCCGCCGGCCGCGCCCGCCACCAACTGGTGCCAGTGCTGGGCGGCGTGGAAACGCACAAGCTGCTGCCGCTGTCGCTGAGCTTCGACCATCGCGCCTGCACCGGCGGCGAGGCGGCGCGCTTCCTGCGCGCGATGCTCGATGAGCTGGCATTGGCCGGCTGAACTGCGCGCCGCCGCCTAACACTACGGCGGCGGCGTGGCGATCCATTAGTTGCGCTCGTCGACGCTCTGGATGACCTGCAGCGCCACCTCGGTCACGCCCCTGGCCTTCTGCAGTTGCACCAGCGCCGCATGCGCTGCCTCGACCGAGCCGTAGCGGATCGCCGCGCTGCCATCCATCGCCGAGGCATAGACCGTGGTGCCGCCGGTCCTTCGCGCCAGCGCGTCGGCCACCGCCGGGGTGGTGCCGAACAACTTGAGCTTGGGCGCGACCAGCACGGTCTGCGCGGTCAGTTCGTTGATCGCCGCGACCAGGCGTTCGTCCGGCGCGGACGGATCCGGCGGCGCATGCGCCGCGTCGCGGGCCTCGCGCCCCAGCACGATCGCATACGGGCCGACCCGTGCCGCAACGCGGTCCCCGGCATCGGCCGGATGCGGCCCGCGCAGGCGTTGTTCGGCGTGCAGGCGCACCACCGCACCGGGAATCAGGCGATAGGTGGAATGTCCGTAGCTGAAGCGCGCGCCGGTCGCCGCCTGCCGTAACGCGCCGATATCCGCCACCTGCGCCGAAAGCGACGGCGGGACCAGCACCACCGCGACCAGCGCCATGCCGAGCACGCGGTATGCGGTGGGATGGCGCACGCGCTGCCGTACGGCCAGCACGGGCGCACACCGCCAGCATCCGCGCATCGCCGCAGCGAGCGCAGCCGACATCGGCCACAGTGGCGAACCGCGCATACGGTTGCGATTCCAAAAGGAGGAGGGAGACTCGGCGGGCAACAACAGCGCACCGAGGCGACAGCTATATAGCAATCCGCTCTGCGCGGCGGCAATCGGCAATGTCCGCAACGGTGACTTGCCGCGCGTTTTGGATCGCCCACGTCTACGATTAACTCCATGTATCTCGCGCAGGCATCGCCGGCGCTTTTCTACAGCCCAGAAAAGTATCGCAATCAAACGCCCGCATTGTGCGTAATCCAGCGTAAAACATGCGGTTTTTTGCCATCTTCGCCAATGCCGAATCGTGGCTTGCGTGTGTCGACTGTCGACTCCCCGTAAAATTGATCCATCCATAACTAGAGGTCTCCGGGCACACTAGCCACCGAGGAGACCAACGATGCGCAAGAGCAAATTCACCGAGAGCCAGATCGTCGCCACGCTGAAGCAGGTTGAGGGCGGCCGCCATGTCAAGGATGTGCGCCGTGAGCTGGTATTTCCGACGCGACGTACTCCGTCTGGAAGTCCAAGTACGGCGGCATGGAGGCTGCTGACGTGCAGCGCCTTCGCGACCTGGAGACCGAGCACAGCAAGCTCAAACGCATGTACGCCGAGCTCGCCATGGAAAACCATGCACTCAAGGATGTCATCGCAAAAAAGCTGTAGACCCGGCGCACAAACGCCCGCTTCTTGCCTGGCTCATCGAGCAGCATGGCTGGAGCGAGCGCCGTGCCTGTACGGTCGTTGGCGTGGCTCGCTCGACAGCGCTATCGGCGTCGTCCCGACCGGGATGAGGAGGTCGTTGCGCTGTTGTCCGAATTGGCCGAGCGCTTCCCCGAGCGTGGTTTTGGAAAGCTCTTTCAGATCATCCGCCGTCGCGGACATGTGTGGAATCACAAAAGGGTGTGGCGCGTGTATTGCCTGATGTAGCTCAATCACCGGCGTCGCAGCAGGCGCCGGGTCCGGACCCGTCACCCACAACCGCTGACATGCGGAGCACGCCCCAATGCTGGATGGTCGATCGACTTTATGTCCGATGCGCTGTGGGATGGTCGACGTTTCCGCGCGTTCACTGTCATCGACGACTTCAGCCGGGAAGCCTTGGCGATCGAAGTGGACTTGAATCTTCCGGCCGCCCGCGTCATCCGCACCTTGGAGCGCATCGCAGCCTGGCGCGGCTATCCCGCCAAACTTCGCTTGGACAATGGCCCGGAGTTTGTCGCTTTAGCCTTGGCTGAGTGGGCCGAGCGCAAAGGCATCGCCTTGGACTTCATCGAGCCGGGACGGCCGATGCAAAACGGTTTCATCGAACGCTTCAACGGCAGCTACCGGCGCGGCGTGCTGGACATGCATCTCTTCCGCACGCTGAGCGAGGTTCGCGAACAGACCGAACACTGGCTGGCCGACTACAACCACCAGATCCCGCACGACAGCCTGGGCGGGCTAACGCCCGCCGAGTTCCGTGATCAACATCAACCGCAGACCTCTCGTTTTGGCTGGCACTGAATTGCGGGGAGTCGACAGAGGTGGACTTGGAGGTGGGTTAACTACGACTGGTGGAAAATCAGTGGATGGCTCACTTGGATCGACATCCGCAGCGGCCGCTGCACCTGCTACTAGGAACAGCTCTTCGTTCGTCAGCTCTCTCACCACTGCGCTCCATGCAATACTTGGATTAGAAAATCACTATTTCGTTTTCTTTTCTTTTTAAACAGCAATCTCAATTACCCCCCAGTAAAATAAATAATACCCCCGTGTGAAGCGGCGTCACACGGAGATAGGGATAGCGAATTCAAATCAGGTCAAGACAATGATAGCTCTGTCCGCCCTTATTTTTGGCATGCTTCCGTCATTTCTCTAAAGTTACTTTTTCAAAAGTAGCATCTGGTGCGTATTCATGCGCCCACCTCAGGACTGATATCTCTGCATCTAGGTTCTTATTAATCCTCGGCACGAACAACGTGAAGGTAGGATCTTTTGAGCAGGAGGCGCCCGACTTTTTAGTGTCGGCCCTGCAACTAAAGTGTATGAGTCCAGCGGCTTCGACCGTGTTATCGCTCCTAATCGCAACCGCACCTTTCTCGATGCAGCTTTTGTATCGGCAGCCTGCTATCAATGTTAAGCCATTCCCAGCGTCGCCGTCTTTGTTTGGCGGACCACTCAGAGCTTCTCCAAACTGCTGAACCAGGGGCTTTCCGGGAACAATATAGTCACCCGCTGACTGGCCAAAGTAAGTCGACAAGACACCAGCATTAATTTTTGCCGACGAAGCCGTGGCCGCAATGCTTACCAATAACGCCAAGATCATTAGCGTGATCAATACAATTCTCTTATTATTCTTCATCTAGCACCTCACATTATAAGTCAAGGACTCTCCTGATTAGCCCTGACCCTCAGCCATGAAAATTGCTTGCTGCACGCAGAACCGGCTCTGGGCAAGGCTTGCAACGCATCATGGAAGTTGCGAGTCGCGGCAGCATCTCGCGCAAGCGGAATCGGCGGTTAAAACGATAGGCGGCTTCGGCCAGGTAGCGCCTTGCGTATTTGCTCTGCGCGATGGCGTGATACACGCCGCTGATTGCGCGTTTGAGGTTGCCCAGCACGACGTTGACCCAGCGCGCGCCAGGCGCTTCAGTCGCCGCCCGCCCTCCGCCGGTGTCCAGTGTCGTATGCGCGTGCCCGGCGTCTTCCAGCCGACGGAAGCAGGCCAGTCCATCGGTGTAGACCTCGCACTCCGGCGCCAGGCGACGCGCGGTCCAATCCTGCAGCGAGGCGTTGTCGAAACTGCGCACCGGCTCGATCACCGCAAAACTCGGCGCAGCGAAGGTGGCATCGGTCTGCACGGCAATCAGGAACGGCTGTTTGTTCTCCGATCCGCGTCCGGCTTTGCCGCCGTTGCGCTCCCCGCCCAGGTAAGCATCGTCGATCTGCACGAACCCGCTGAGTGTGCGCGTGGCCTCGCGCTCGGCCATGGCCTGCATGATCTTGTGCTTCATCCGCCAGGCGGTCTTGTAGTTGACGCCCAGATGGCGCATCAACTCCAGCGCCGCCAGATTGGTCTTGGTTGCCGTCAACAGGTGCAAGGCCAGCATCCAGGTGCGCAGCGGCAGCTTGGTTCCTTCGAACATCGTGCCGGCCATCAAGGTGGTTTGATGGTGGCAGGCGCAGCACTGGTAGTAGATCGCCGCGCCGCGCTTGAAACGCGACCGAGTCCGTCCGGCACAGGACGGACAACGGAAACCCTGCGGCCAACGTCACTTGTACAAAGTACGATAACACTTGGCCTCGGTGCCGTACCATGCGATGAACTGGGACATCGACAATCCAGGCTGGAACTGCACGGCATTGATGCTCATCACGCCACCTCGTCGGCTTTCAGGTGGCGCCAGCCTCTACCCAGCATGGCGCAGATCCTGCGACTATTGGCTGAGGGTCAGGGCTAATCAGGAGGACTCTAAACCTGACCGCTACTCAGGGCTGGGGTACGTCGACTAGAGGCTACCCGCAAAGCCATTAAATTTTCATTTGCATTCTGTGGATATAGCGTCTGACAGTTGTTCGAGGCCACGCCTCTGCTAGGACGTCTCAGCCCATGCAGTAACCAATCATTGTTGCTATGAACGCTCGGCGTCTGCAGCATTACTCGTCTATGCATAAAGCTGTAGCGAGTCTGCGCGTCCAAACAGACTTGGTTGCGCATGGCAAGGCGCCTGCGCACGTCGCTGCCACGCACGATCGGCTCTGCACCGAGCCCAGCACGACGCCAAGTTTTCCGTACGCCGCGCCGCCTTGCCTGCGAGCGGCGGCTGCGGCGACCGTTTCCCACACGACGCCAGGGCATGCCGCAGCTGTCCGCCGCCCCTGACCAACTGACCGACCATCTCTCGATCGGCGACAATCGACACTCACAGGCGCGCACGCCTCGCATAGACGTCCAGCTGCGGGTAGGCTGCGCGGCTACGTCCGTCGCGGAGCATCGCGGCGGCATTGGTTTCGCCGCCCTACCTTCCGGACCTCGCTGCATGCCATTCGCCACGCTGGGCCTCGCCCCCGAGCTGCTGCCCGCGTTTTCCCGCGCGCTCGACGCTGCCGGCTACACCGCGCCCACGCCGATCCAGGCGCAGGCGGTCGCGCCGATCCTGCGCGGCGACGACCTGCTGGCCTGCGCCGCGACCGGCTCGGGCAAGACCGCCGCGTTCGCGCTGCCGCTGCTGCAGCAGGCGGCGCTGCTGCCGCCTGGCCGCCGCGTGCACGGCCTGGTGCTGGTGCCGACCCGCGAATTGGCCACGCAGGTTGGCGACACTCTGCAGGCACTGGGACGCTACCTACCGCGCCGCATCAAGGTGGCCGCGGTCGCCGGCGGCGCCTCGATCAATCCGCAGATGCTGAAGCTGCGCGGCGGTGCCGACATCGTCGTGGCCACGCCGGGTCGCCTGCTCGACCTGGCCGCACACAACGCACTCGACCTGGGCGCAGTGCGCACGCTGGTGCTGGACGAGGCCGACCGCCTGCTGGCGCTGGGCTTCGAAGCCGAACTGGGCCGGATCCTGGCGCTGCTGCCGCGGCGCCGGCAGACACTGCTGTTCTCGGCCACCTTCCCGGCCGCGGTGGAAGGGCTGGCGCAACGCCTGCTGCGCGGACCGCGGCGCATCGGCGAAGACGCCGCCGCCGCGGTCCCGGCGACGATCCGCCAGCGTGCGATCGAAGTGGACAGCACGCAGCGCACCGCGCTGCTGCGGCACCTGCTGCGCAGCGAGGCCTGGCCGCAGGCGCTGGTGTTCGTGGCCAGCCAGCGCGGCGCCGACAACCTGGCCGAGAAACTGCACAAGGCCGGCGTGTCGGCGCAGCCGTTCCACGGCGAACTGAGCCAGGGCCGCCGCAACCAGGCGCTGGCCGGCTTCAGGAGCGGCCAGCTGCAGGTGCTGGTCGCCACCGACGTGGCCGCGCGCGGGCTGGACATCGCGCAACTGCCGGTGGTGGTCAACTACGACCTGCCGCGCGCCACCGCCGACTACACCCACCGCATCGGCCGCACCGGGCGCGCCGGCGCCGACGGCCTGGCGGTGAGCTTCGTCGATGCGACCAGCGCCACGCACCTGCGCCTGATCGAAAAGCGCCAGCAGCTGCGCGTGCCGCGCGAGCGCATCGCCGGTTTCGAACCGGCTTCGGCGGCCGTGACCGCCGCCGAAGCGGCGCCGCAGGCGGGAGGCATCAAGGGCAAGCGCCCGAGCAAGAAGGACAAGCTGCGCGCGGCGAGTGCGACGGGCGCTGGCGGGCTGCCTGCGAAGGATTGACCGCGTTCGCGGCCATGGCGAGAGATGCCCGCGCTATTGCGCAGCGCGGCGGTCGCCAGCGATCCGATGCATTGCGTGCGCCGATCCTGTCGGTCGCGGCTGAAGCCGCTCCTACAGGGAGGGCAGCACGCTCTTGTAGGAGCGGCTTCAGCCGCGACCGCAGCCGCAACGTCCCCGCCTCGATCATCGCGGCCGATGGCCCGCAGGCCACCCGGATCCGCTCCCGCAGGCAGATGCGCGAACCGCCCTCAATCGTCGAACGGATCGGCCACGGCGGCATCGCCCTGCGGCCGCGGCGTGCGCTTGCCCGGCTTGCTACGGATTTCCACGTAGAACTGGGTGCCGCCCGTGGCGACCAGCGCGTCGATCGAACGCAGCAGCTCGGCCGGCGGCACCACCGCGGCGTTGGCCTCTTCGGCGCCGAACAGCGTGTCGAAATCCCAGTAGTCGGCACCGGCCGGCAAGGTCTTGCGGCGTTCGCGGCGGATGTACTTGCGGATGTCGTGCTTGCTGGCGTCGAGCAGGCGGTCGGGGTGCTTGCCTTCGATACGGAGCTGGTAGGTCTTCTTCACTGCGGGGAGGATCCTGGAAAGAGGGAACGCGGTGGCCGGGCACGCGCGGCCGCGGCCGCTGGCGGCACAGGCCGTCGCGCTGGCCGCCTGCGTGCGCGGCGGGCCGCCATGGTGCCAGAACACGGCCCCGCACTGCGGTTTGACCAATCGTCGGTGCGCGGCGCCACCGCAGCGGCGCCTGCGCCTGTTCCGGACGCTGCGACGCAGCAAAGGTCGCGGTTCCACCGCTGCGCCGGGTAGCGGTAGCAGCGATGATCAACGCCCGCAGCGCGGCCTGCTCGAACCTCAAGACCCCTGCCGCACAAGGCGCCACGGGTGCCGCGGAGCACGCACTGCGGGCGACATTGCCCACTCATCCTGAACAAAGAAAAACAAGAAAGATCTAATTCGAAAAATAACGAACATGAAACGAGCGTGGCGACGATATGCTCCGGCCACAGGGGTTGCATTCGCATTCATCCAGTCCAGCGCAGCGCGATGGGCAACCGGGAGGCCATGTGTTCCATCCATGCACAGCCGCCGTCCGCCGTACCGCTTCCCGCTGCCGGGTCAGCGGCGCGGGCCGCAGCGCCTGTTTCGCTCCGCACCTTGCACACGCCGCCACCGCCACCTGCCCCCAAGCGCCGGCAACCGCCACGCCGGCGTCCTTTCCATGACCGGCCGCGCCCCCATGCCGGCCCCGTACCAAGCGAGTCGCCCATGAAAAAGACCCGATGCATCGCCCTGGCGGCGCTGTCGGCAGCGCTGTGCTGCGCGCAGGCCGCCGCACAGGATGTCGATCCGGCCAAGACCCTGACCGGCGACTGGGGCGGCACCCGCACCCGCCTGGTCGACAGCGGCGTGGATCTGCGCCTGTCCTACACCGGCGAGTTCGCGCACAACAACGTCGGCGGCAGCCGCGACGACACCTACGCCTATGCCGACCAGTTCTTCCTGGCCGGTACCTTCGACCTGGACAAGCTGTGGGCCTGGCGTGGCGCCACCTTCAAGGTCGAAGTGGCCAACCGCAACGGCGACTCGCTCAACGACACGGCCGGCTTTCCGACCCTGCTGTCGGTGCAGGAGATCCACGGCCGCGCTCCGGTGACGCGCCTGAGCCAGTTCTCGCTGACCCAGGAACTGTTCGACAAGCGCCTCAGCATCAAGCTCGGCCGGCTCTACGCCAACGGCGATTTCTTCTCGTTCTCCTGCAAGTTCCAGAACCTGAGCGTCTGCGGCGGCCTGCCCGGCTACGTCAGCAACGGCTGGTACGTCGATCCGATCAGCCAGTACGGCGCGGTGGTCGCGTTCAAGCCCAACGACGCCTGGCGCTTCAAGCTCGGCGCCTACGACGTCAACCCGAACAACCTGGACCGCGACCAGGGCCTGAAACTGCGCACCGACGGCGACAGCCAGGGCACGCTGGTGGTGGCCGAGATCGAGTACCTGCCCACCTTCGGCGACGGCCTGCAAGGCCATTATCGCGTCGGCGGCTGGCGCAACAGCGCCGACTACCGCAACACCGTCACCGTCAGCGGCCTGCCGTCGGACGTCAGCGACGCCGCCACCACGACGATGGACAGCGAAAGCGGCTACTACGCCACCGCCGAGCAGGTGCTGTGGCGCGGACCCGGCGGCAGCACGCTGCGCCTGTTCGGCAACTGGGTGCAGGCCGACAAGGACACCGATCGCATCGACCAGATGCTGCAGCTGGGCGCGTGGCTGGATGCGCCGTTCGCCTCCCGCCCGGACGACCGCATCGGCTTTGCGGCCGGCCGTACCCGCGTCAGCGAACGCCTCGGCGATGCGCAGCGCCGCTACAACGTCGCGCTGCCGGCCGGGGCGGCGGCGGTGGGCGTGCAGGGCTACGAATATCCGCTGGAACTGAACTACCAGTACGCCATCACCCCGGCGCTGTCGCTGATGCCGAACCTGCAGTACATCCGCAACGCCAACGGGATCAAGGACAACAACGGCGTGGTCGGCGGCCTGCGCGTCAGCATGAACTTCTGATCGCCGCGCGCCGCGTCGCGTCGCATCGATGGCGACGCGGCGCGGCGCCACGCGGGCGCGGCCTGCGCGGGCGCGACGGCGCGGGACCGCAGCGGCGCTACGGTCACCTGGGCGCCACGCCGCCGACCTGGCGATCCCGATCGCAAGCTGATGCCTGCATGCGCGTCCGCCTGGCGCCTGTACCCACGACCCTCACACCCTCTGTCCCGACGGGAGAGGGGCCATGGTCCCGACTGTTCCTTCTCCCGTCGGGACCATGCCCCCCCTTCTCGGGGAAGGTGCTCCGCAGGGGCGGATGAGGGTACGGGCGCAGCCTCGCACCCCACACCCAGGCAGCCACCACGATTCCACACCGCCGCGCATGGTCGCCGCGCTGCGGCTTGTACGCCACAATAGCCGCCCATCGCGCCGCCCGGCGCCGCTGCAGCCAACCGAGGAGCCGTTCGATGTTCGTGGTGTGTGGAGAGGCCCTGTACGACATCTTCATCGACGGCTACGCCGGTACCGCGGTCGGCATGACCGCGCGCCAGGGCGGTTCGCCGTTCAACGTGGCGATCGGCCTGGCCCGCCTGGGTACGCCGTCGGCGCTGTTCACCGGGCTGTCCACCGATCCGCTCGGCCGCCAGCTGCGCAGCACCCTCGAACACGAGGGCGTGGCGCTGCAGCACTGCATCGACAAGCGCGAGGCGACCACCCTGGTGATGGTCGCGCTGGACGCGCAGCGCGTGCCCAACTATTCGTTCTACGGCACCGGCTGCGCCGACCGCGCACTGACCGCCACCGACCTGCCGGCGCTCGACGCCACGGTCGGCGGCCTGCATTTCGGCTCCTACACCCTGGTCGCCGAGACCACCGCCAGCACCTTCCAGGCCCTGGCCGAGCGCGAACGCGCGCAGCGGCTGATCTCGCTGGATCCGAACGTGCGGCCGACGGTGGAGCCGGACATGGCGGTGTGGCGCGCGCGGCTGGCGCGCTGGATCGCGCTGGCGCACGTGGTCAAGGTCAGCCAGGAGGACATCGAATTGCTATACCCGCAGCAGGATCCGTTCGCGATCGCGCGCAGCTGGCTGCAGCAGGGCCCATCGCTGGTGGTGATGACCCTGGGCAGCGACGGCGCGGTGGCCTGGCGCGGCGAGGCCGAGGCGCGCGTGGCCGGGCGCTCGGTGCAGGTGGCCGATACGGTCGGCGCCGGCGACAGCTTCCAGGCGGCGCTGCTGCACCAGTTGCCCGACCTGGCCGCGCTCGCCGCGCTGGGCCAGTCGGCAGCGGCGCTGCAGCAATTGCTGAACTTCTGCGTGGCCGCGGCGGCGATCAACTGCACCCGCGCCGGCGCCAACCCGCCCAGCCTGGACGAGGTCCGCGCCGCGCTGTAGAGCGTGCGCTCCATTCCCGAATAGGCCGCCCTGTTGTCGCGCCACCAGCCTGCGTGGCACGGTGCTGGCTGGCGGCTGCCGGCTCAAGCCCGCGCTGCGAACGCCGATATCCTGTTCCTGAGTGTCGCCATGTACGCCGCGTTTGCGGCAAGGCGGCGCGTTTACTGGGGAGGTACAGCCCACATGCCGGATCAACGCGACGAGCCACCCGCCGGCGGCCTGCGCAAGCTGCTGTCGCCGCGCCGTCGCGAACCGGCAACGCCGGCAGCCGCGACGTTGGCGCCGCATGCGCATGCGCATGCGGCGCCGGGCGACCATACCGATCCGGCCGCGGTGACCGCGGCGCTGATCCGCCTGTTCAACCACGCCCACACGCCGCTGGACCTGCTCCATGCCTTCGCCGACGGCATGGCCGGCCTGCACGGCGAACTGGGCGACATGGGCCGGCGCTTGCAATCGGCCGCCAGCAGCAGCGACTGGCCCAGCTACGGCCGCGCGCTGCGCCAGCTGATCGACAAGTACATCCGCACCATCGACGTCGGCGATCCGCTGGCCGGGCCCAGCGACACCGAACGCCTGCGCGACCTGCTGCGCCAGGCCATCGCCGGCGCGCTGGCCTCGCTGCTGCACACCCTGCCGGAACTGGCCAACGCATCGGAGGCTACCGGCGAGGCGCTGCGCCAATGGCGCCCGGGCCTGCCGCTGGAGCCGGTGGCGCAGCGCGTGCGCGAGCTGTGCCACCAGGTGTCGCTGCGCGCCAGCGATAGCCAGGAGCAGCAGACCCTGCTGCTGGGTCTGTTCGACCTGCTGCTGGAAAACGTCGGCGAACTGCTCGACGACACCAGCTGGCTGCAGGGCCAGATCGCGGTGGTGCGCGACATGATCAGCGGCCCGCTGGACCGCTATTCGATCGAGGAAGCGCGCGGCAGCTTGCGCGAGGTGATCTACAAGCAGGGCCTGCTGAAGCAGGGCATCGCCGAATCCAAGGAGGCGATGAAGGACATGATGGTGTCCTTCGTCGAGAACCTGGATGGCATGGCGATCAGCACCAGCGAATTCCACGACCGCATCGCCGACTATTCGCAGACCATCCGCGACGCGCGCAGCATCGGCGACCTCAACCGCCTGCTGCAGGAAGTGCTGCAGGACACCGGCCACGTGCAGCAGCAGGCGCTGCGCGCGCGCGACCACCTGACCGCCGCGCGCCAGGAAGTGGACGCGGCGGAGCAGCGCATCCTGCGCCTGGAACAGGAGCTGCAGGACGTCAGCGGGCTGGTGCGGGTGGACCAGCTCACCGGCAGCCTCAACCGGCGCGGGCTGGACGAGCTGTTCGCGCGCGAACTGGTGCGCACCGAGCGCAGCACCCAGCCGCTGTGCGTGGCGATGCTGGACCTGGACGATTTCCGCACGCTCAACGAGATCTACGGCCATCCCGGCGGCGACGCCGCGCTACGCCACGTGGTCGAGGTGGCGCGCACCACCTTGCGCGGCAGCGACGCGATCGCGCGCTTCGGCGGCGAGGAATTCCTGCTGCTGATGCCCGACTGCACCATCTTCGAAGCGGCCGCAGCGGTGACCCGGGTGCAGCGCGCCCTGGCCCAGCGCGCGCTGGTGCACGAGGACCAGCGCGTGTTCATCAGCTTCAGCGCCGGAGTGGCGATGCGCCGCGCCGGCGAGACCCAGGACGTGCTGGTCAAGCGCGCCGACCGTGCCATGTACGAGGCCAAGAAGGCGGGCAAGAACCGGGTGATTTCAGCGGATTGATGGCCGGGACTCGGGACTCGGGACGCGGGACGCGGGACGCGGGACGCGGGACTCGCAGAGCGTGATCCCGGCGACGGCGCAACGCAACGCGCAGTCGCAATCCATCCGCACCCACTGCGCCCGTTGTTACGCGTCCCGCGTCCCGCGTCCAGAGTCCCGAACTTTCTGGAACAGCATCACCGCCTCCAGCACCAGCGCCCCGGCGATCATGCCGACCAGCGCATTGCCCAGGTTGAGCACCACGCTGCCCCAGGCGCCCTGCGGCGCGAGGCCTTCGAGGGCGTGGTGCAGCGGGCCGATGCTGTGCACCAGGATGCCGCCGCCGACCAGGAACATCGCCGCGGTGCCGGCGATCGACAGCACCCGCATCAACCACGGCGCCAGCCACAGGATGCCGCGGCCGACCGCTGCCGCGGCGGCGCCCTTGCGGGTCAGGTACAGGCCCAGGTCGTCGAGCTTGACGATGCCGGCGACCAAGCCGTACACGCCGACCGTCATCGCCAGCGCGATCGCCACCAGCACCATGATTTGCTGGGAGAACGGCACCCCGGCGACCACACCCAGCGACAGCACGATGATCTCCGCGGACAGGATGAAATCGGTGCGGATCGCGCCCTTGACCTTGTCCTTCTCCAACGCGACCACGTCCACCTTTTCGTCGGCCAGCGCCTGCAGCGTTTGCGCATGGCGCTGCGCGTCCTCGTCCCTGGAATGCAGGAAGCGGTGCGCCAGCTTCTCCACGCCCTCGAAGCACAGGAACGCGCCGCCGATCATCATCAGCGGGGTGATCGCCCACGGCAGCCAGGCGCTGATCGCCAGCGCCGCCGGCACCAGGATCGCCTTGTTGAGCAGCGAGCCCTTGGCCACCGCCCACACCACCGGCAGCTCGCGGTCGGCGTTGACCCCGGTGACCTGCTGCGCGTTCAGCGCCAGGTCGTCGCCGAGCACGCCGGCGGTCTTCTTCGCCGCCACCTTGGTCAGGATCGACACGTCGTCGAGCAGCGAGGCGATATCGTCGAGCAGGGTGAACAGGCTGGCGCCGGCCATGCGGGGATTCCATTCGGGGGGATGAGCGCGGATTCTCGCCGATTCCGCGCGCCCGCTGCGTGAGCGGCGCGCACCGCCTCAACCGCGCATAACGCCGGCTCGGCTACCGTGCGCGGCAGACCAATGCCGCCTGCGAAGGATCTACATGGACCAGTTCCTCACCGCCCCGCGCGCGATCGTCGACGACGTGCTCGACGCCGTCGCCGCGCTGCAACCGCTGCTGCGCTCGGACCCCGCCAGCGGCACCCGCATCGTGCTGCAGGCCGCGCGCGACCCGGCGCAGGTGGCGGTGCTGTCCGGCGGCGGCGCCGGCCACGAACCGGCGCATGCCGGCTTCGTCGGCCCCGGCATGCTCAGCGGCGCCATCGCCGGCGACCTGTTCGCCTCGCCGGGGGTGGACGCGGTGCTGGCCGCGATCCGCGCCTGCGCCGACGCGCCCGGGGTGCTGTTGGTGATCAAGAACTACACCGGCGACCGGCTCAATTTCGGCCTGGCCGCCGAGCGCGCGCGCGCCGAAGGCATCGACGTGGCCAGCGTGCTGGTCGCCGACGACATCGCCCTGCCCGACGCCGCGCAGCCGCGCGGCATCGCCGGCACGGTGCTGGTGCACAAGTATGTCGGCCATCTGGCGCGCGAAGGCGTAGCCCTGGCCGAGCTGGCGCAGCGCGGCCAGGCCTTCGCCGAACGCCTGCTGTCGCTGGGCATGGCGTTGTCCAGCTGCACCGTGCCGGGCCGGCACACCGGCCGCCGCGCGCCGGAACTGGGCCTGGGCATTCACAACGAGCCGGGTACGCGCAAGGTGCAGCCGGCCTCGATCGAGGACGCGCTGGCGCTGGTACTGGATCCGCTGCTGGCGCAGGCCGATGCGCGCTACGGCGCCGACGCGCCGCTGGTGCTGCTGCTCAACGACCTGGGCGGCTGCTCCACCCAGGAACTGGGCGTGCTGACCCGGTTGGCATTGCAACGCATCGGCAGCGAGCGGATCGCCTTGATGACGCTGCCGGCCGCGCTGATGACTTCGATGGACATGCACGGCTTCTCGATCACCCTGGCGCCGGCCGACGCCGACGTGCTCGCCGCATTGCGATCGCCTGTGCAGACCGTGGGCTGGCCGGGCGTGCGCGTGCCGCACGCGCCCGTGCACTTCACCCCCGCGCTGTCGCGCAGCAATGCGTTCCGGCACGGCGTGCGCGATGCGCAGCGCGCTGCGGCGCTGGCCCGGGTCGCGCAGGCGCTGATCGCCGCGCAGGCGGAGCTGGACGCACTCGACGCGCAGACCGGCGACGGCGATGCCGGCAGCACCTTCGCCGCCGGCGCGCGCGCGCTGCAGCAGGCGCTGCAGCAAGACGCGATGGCGACCGGCGCGGCCGCGCCGTTGGCGCACGGCCTGGCGGCGACGATCGAACGCAGCATGGGCGGTTCCAGCGGCGTGCTGCTGTCGATCCTGTTCACCACCGCGGCCACCGAACTGGAGGCCGGGCATGGGTGGGTGCCGGCGCTGCAGGCCGGCGTGGCGCGGATGCAGCATTACGGCGGCGCGCAACTGGGCGACCGGACCATGCTCGACGCGCTGCTGCCGGCGTTGCACGCGCTGGCGCGCGGCGGCAGCGCCGACGACGCGGCACGCGCGGCGCGTGCCGGCGCCGATGCCACCGCGCAGCTGACCCAGGCCCGCGCCGGCCGCGCGGCCGCGGTACCGGCGGACGCGCTGCGCGGCGTGGCCGATCCGGGCGCCGACGCGGTGGCGCGTGCGTTCGCGGCGTGGCGTGGATGAACGCCGACACTGCGCCGCGGCAGACAGGCGCGGACCTGTAGCAGCGGTTTCGGCCGCGACCAACGGCGCCGGCCAGTTGCATGGCGTCGGACACAGTCGGGACTGAAGTCCCTCCCACAGTGCACCCCGCACGCACGCCGCAAGCCCGTTGTAGGAGCGGCTTCAGCCGCGACGGGCGTTACCGAGGATGCCTGTCGCGGCTGAAGCCGCTCCTACAGGGGACAGCGAGGCATGCTGCTACTTACTGCGCCACGGCCGCCTGCGCAGCGCGCAGCGCCTGCGCCACCGCCTGCAGCGAGCCGTGCGCCGAGCCGGGTTGCAGCGCCAGCGGCTGGGTCTTGCCGCGCGCCACCACGTCCATGCGCTGCGGCACGCCCTGGGCGTCGCCGACGATGCGGTAGGTGGTGGCGCCGCGCACGAAGCTCAACGTATGCCGCGCAGCGTCGTAGGCGAAGCTTTCCCCTTTGCCATCCGGGTACAGCAACTCCACCTGCTGCTGCGCGCCGATCGCCGCGTAGTACGGCTTACCGAACTGACCGTTCTGCTCGCTGGCGAACACGACGATGCGCTTGCCGGCAGGGGCCAGGCGGAATTCCAGCAGGATCTTGTGCGGCACCATCGCCGTGCTGCCGTGCTCGTCCCACAGGTAATGCGTCTGCGCCACGCGCTTGCCGCCCTGGTCGCGGTAGCGCGTCTCCTGGGCCAGGCCCGGCGCGCTGCTGGCGTCCTCGACCAATTCGCGCTGCAGCAACGGCTCGCCGTCGCGCACCGTGTACACCGCGGAACGATGCCAGCAGCAGCCGTCCTTGCTCATGGTCTGCAGTTCGCGCGCCTGCGCATCCACCTTGAACATGCCGCAATTTTTCTGCGCCAACTGGGTGAATGCCGGACTCGGCGCGAAGCCATTGGCGGTACCGACATACACCTGATAGGACGGGCCGTGGTAGCAACTGTTCTGCCCGTCCATCAGCGCCAGGTCCTTGATCCCGTCGAAGTTGAAGTCGGCATAGATCATGACGCTCTGCCTGGCGTACGGCAGTTCGTGCAGCTCGCCCTTGGCCTTGCCGCCCTGGGCGTCGGGGTCCAGCACCAGTTCGGGCGAAGCCACCTCGATCAGCGGCTTGGCGCTGCCGCGCGCGAACACGCGCACGATGCCGGGGCGGAACTCCTCGCGGTTGTCCTCGATCTCCAGCGTCGCCCGGTAGCGGTCGGAAAAATCCTGCACTTCGTAGGTACGGTGCTGGCTGTGGGCGAAGGCCTGCGCATCGAAACCAGCGTCGGCGCTGCGCCGCGACTGGGCCGACGCCGTGGCGGCCAGCGACAGCGTGCCCAGCAGGAGGAAACCGCAACGCCACGCGGCGCGCATGGGGAGAAGCGCAGAGAACGATCGCATGGAATGTCCTGGATGTCGGCGAATGTGCCTGAGCGAGGGAGTCTAGAGCAGCCCGCCCATCCGCGCCGTGCGCTGCGCGCCACGGGCCACCGGGGGTTCACCATACGACGACCCGGTCCTGGCCAGACTGGTCGCCGTAATCCCCGCCATTTCCGGAGCCGAACCTTTCCCGGTGGATCCGCGAGATCGTCGAGTCCGAACTCGGCGTGGCGGTCAACAAGGCCTTCTCCGCGTTCGACGACACGCCGCTGGGTACCCCCTCGCTGGCGCAGGTGCACCGCGCCGCGCTGCGCGACGGTACGCCGGTGGCGATCAAGGTGCAAAAGCCCGAAGTGGCCGCGCAGGTGCGTTCGGACCTGGAGGTGCTGAAGAGTTTCGCAAACGCCGCCGACAAACTGACCGGGCTGGGCCGGCGCATCCGCTTCGCCGACTGGCTGGCCGAGTTCGGCAAGGCGCTGCTGGCCGAGCTGAACTACGAAACCGAAGCTGCGCGAGCGCCTGCTCAAGCTGCTGTTCGCCGCGGTCGATGGCCGCGGCGAGGAAGTGGCCGAGGAAACCTTCGCGCTGAGCACGCGCCTGGAAGACTTCGACGAGGACCGCTACCAGCGCGAGACCGGGCAGATGATCGCGCGCTACGCCGCGCACGACGCCACCTCCGAAGGCCGCGTGGTGCTGGACATGGTGCGCATCGCCACCGCCTACGGGCTGCGCACGCCACCGGAACTGCGCCTGCTCGGCAAGACCCTGCTGAACCTGGAAGCGGTGTGCCGCGCGCTGTCGCCGCACCTGGATAGGCGCAGCGTGGTCGAGGAACAGCTGCAGCACGTGATGCGCGCGCAGCTGAAGAAATCGCTGTCGGCGGCGAACCTGGCCAGCGAGGCGATGGAACTGCAGGCGCTGCTGCGCGAAGGTCCGCGCAAGCTGTCGGACATCCTGTCGCTTGCCGCCGACAACCGCCTCCAGGTGCGCGTGGCCGGGCTGGAAGAATCGCGGCTGATGGAGAGCCTGCAGAAGATCGCCAACCGCGTCGCCGCCGGCATCGTCACCGCCGCGCTGATCCTGGCCTCCACGCAGATGATGCGCATCGACACCGGCGCCAAGCTGTTCGGCTATCCGGCCATCGCGATGGTGCTGTTCCTGCTCGGCGTGGCGCTGGGCCTGGGCATCGTCGCCAGCGCGGTGCTGTTCGACCGCCGTGCGCATGCGCGGGAGGAGCGTGGACGGCGTTAGGCGTTGTTACGGCGGGACTCGGGACTCGGGACTCGGGACTCGGGAAAGCGTGGCAGCGCCATTGGCCTGTGCGCAATGGAGGCGCGGCGCTCTTCTGTAGATACCGTCTTCCTCCCTAACAGACAAGGGTCTTTTGAGGATCGAAGGGCGTGCGTGATTTGAGCACGCCGTAGGCGATGTGCAGCAGCTTGCGCATGGCGGCGCAGATGATCTGCTTGTTGGCCTTGCCACGCTCGCGCATGCGCTGCTTCAGCGCACGGACGACTGGGTTGTGGGTCATGGCGACCAAGGCCGGCAGGAACAGGCCGGCGCGCAGGCGCGGGGAGCCGGTGCGGGAGATGCAGACCTGGCCCTGACGCTTGCCGGACTCCTGCAGCCGGGGGTTGAGCCCGGCAAAGGCGGTCACTGCCGAGGCATGGGCGAAGCGCTCCACATTGCCCAGTTCCGCCAGCATCAACGCCGCGCTGGTGCCGGCGATCCCGTCGATGCTCACCAGCAGTTCGCGCTGCCCACGCAAGGTGGGGTCCTGATCGATCTGGTCGTCGATGGCCCGTTCGATCTGCGCGATGCGCGCCTGCAACTGGCCGATGTTCTCCAGGAGCGAGTCGCGCACCACCAGTGCTGCGACGTCTAAGCGGTTGCGCTCCATCTGCAGCATCTGCAACAGGTCGTCCCGGCGCCGCACCAGCGCCTTGAGCCGCTTGAGCGCCGGCGGATCGGGCTGCCAGGGCCGCAGCTGGGCCGCATGGCGCTGGCCGTAGCTGGCGATCAGCTTGGCATCGCTGCGGTCGGTCTTGACCCGGGTTAGCTGGCTGCGTGCATACAGCGCCATCTGCGCCGGATTGAGCACGCACACGCGGTATCCCAACCCATACACGAACTCGGCCAGGGCCTCGTGGTAGGTGCCGGTGGCTTCCATCACGATCCAGCTGTCCGCCTGCGCATGGGTTTGCAGCCACGTCTGCAGGATCTGAAAGCCCTTCGGATCGTTGGGGAGCTTGGCCTTGGTGCGGTACTTGCTGTTGGCCAGGTCGATAGCCAGGTCGAAACTGCGTTTGGCGACGTCGATGCCGACGACTGGGGACATGAGCGATTCCTCCATCGTGGGGTGAACACGATCATCGCTGCGCCCGGTCCTGCCTTGTGGATGCGAGTTCACGCCAGCGGCGGACTCTGGATACCGTACGGACATCGTGGGCCAGCAAACGGAGGGCGGGAGCCGATCTACAGCACAAGCTCGAAGCTTCAGGAGCGACTGGACTTCCGGCACCTCCTCCGATGATCAGTCGGAAGACATAACGCCGTAGGGGCCCTATGTCCAGATACAAGGAGCGGCTTCAGCCGCGATGAACGAAGCGGCGGCGCTGAGCGCTGCGGACGGACGGCGCCGGCGCCGATGGCCCGGCACGCGCGGCCACAGGAGCGCCGAGGCCTTGCGCCATTCGCGCTTACGGGTCCTTGCGCAGCAGCCGCACTTCCTGCGGCGATTCCAGGGCGATGCCCTCTTCGGCCAGGCGCTGCAGCAGGCTGAAGAACAGATCGCTGCGGATGCCGTAGACGAGCCGCGGATTGCCGACGTAGGCGAAGCTGTTGAGGGTGACGTGGCCGCTGGCGATGGAGTCGATGAACACCGACGGCTCCGGATCCTGCAGCACGCCCGGGTGCGCGGCGTAGAGTTCCAGCAGCAGCGTGCGCAGCTTGACCACGTCGGTGCCCAGCGACACCGCGAACTGGATCTGCACCCGGCCCAGCGGCCCGGCCAGGGTCATGTTGCGCAAGGTCTTGGTGATCAGTTCGGAGTTGGGCACGATCAGGGTGGAGCGGTCGCCGACCTGGATCTCGGTGGAACGCACGCTGATCTTGCGCACGTCGCCTTCCTGGTCGCCGATCTTGACCCAGTCGCCGATCTTGACCGGGCGCTCGGCCAGCAGGATCAGCCCGGACACGAAGTTCTGGATGATCGACTGCAGGCCGAAACCGATGCCGACCGACAGCGCGCTGACCACCAGCGCGATCTGCGCCACGTCGATCCCCGACCACGCCAGCGCACACAGCACGGCCAACAGGATGCCGACGTAGCGCGCCACGGTGCTGATCGAATTGCGCGACCCATCGTCTAGTTCGGTCTTGGGCAGGTAAGTCTGGGTCAGCCAGCCGTGGATGTACTGCACCGCCAGCAGGCTCAGGCCCAGCACCAGCACCGCCTTCAGCACCGCGACCGGATAGAGATGGTTATCCTTGCCAATCGGGATACCCTGCGACAGCACCGAGAACCAGTCGGCGACGGTCGACGTGTTGGTGCCGAACGGCATCAGCAGCGCGCCCAGGCCGATCAGCAGCAGCGCCACCCGCACCACCGCCGAGGTCAGCACGCCGGCCTGCTCCAGGCGGCTGGCGCGCACCCCGAACGCCCCGTTGGCGGCGCGACCGAGACGGCCTTCGCTGGCGAACAGCCATAGCGCGAAATCGTCGGCGAAGGTCATCAGCAGGCGGATCGCGCCGACCACCATGGTGATCCAGATGATCTGCCGGGTGATGAACAGGCCCAGGTACAGATAGCCCAGCAGCGCGGCCAGCAGCGCCACCACCACCGCCACCCGCACCAGCACCCCGACCAGCGCCAGCGCGCCGCCGTGCTGGCCCGGCGGTGGCGGCTGGCCGTTCTCCAGCGCCTGCGCGGCGGCCTCGGCGTACTGGCGCCGGCGCAGCCGCGACAGGCTGGTCAGGATGGCCAGGATCAGCACCGCGTAGGCCAGCGCGATCAGCCCGTCGGCGGCCACCGTCGCCGAGGCGCTGGTATGGCTGGCGCGGTTGATCACCAGCAGCATGCTGCTGACCCAGGCCAGCGTCGCGGTGGCCCAAGTGTACTTGCGCAGGCGCCGCGCGGTGGCGTCGTCGATCGGGAACAGCCGCCACGATGGCTGGTTCGGCAGCAGCACGCTGGCGCCCAGCGAGCCCATGAACGCGGCCGCGAAACTGACCACGACGAAGCCACGCAGCACGCTTTCCAGCCGCGCCGGCACCGCACCGATGCTGCGCAGGCTCTCGGCCAGCACCAGCGCGGCCAGACCCGAGGTCAACGTGCCCAGCAGCAGAAACCACAACGCCAGGCCGGAACGGCGCAGGCGGCTGCCCGGCGCGCGCGACATCGCGTAACGCTTGCCCAGCCAGCGCAGCAGGTAGCGCAGCGGGAACAGCAGTACGAACGCGATGCTCAGGCCGATGCCGAGCGCGCCGGTGCCGTTCTCGGCGATGGCGGCGTCCAGCGCCTGCGCCGCCAACTGGTACAACGCGAGCAAGCGATCGCGGTCGTCGGGGAAATCGCTGGCGATCTGCCGCCACAGCGTCGGCGACAGCGGCGAGTCCGAGCGCATCGACAGCTCCTGGCTGAAATGCTCGGCCTGCAAGGCCTCGATCTGCTCGCCGAGCTGCTTGGCGTCCAGCACCAGCAACTTGCCGCGCTTGATCCCCGAATCCAGCGGCGCGCGCTGCTTGGCCAGATCCTTGCGCTGCGCGACGATGTCGCTCGCCTCGCCCGCGGCAGGCTCACCCAGTTGCTTCAGCCGCGCATCGACCTGGGCCAGCTGCGGTGTCAGCGCCGCGACCGCGGCTTCGGCATCGCGCTGCGCATCGGCCACCTGCCCGATCAGCTTGCGCAGCACCTCCTGGTCGTCGGCGTTGTCCATGCCGCGCCGCGCGTCCTGCAGCGTCTGCTCGGCGCCGCTCAGCAAGGCCTGCGGATCGGGCGCCTGTGGCTCGTCCTGCGGCTGCGCGGTCGCCGCCGCACTCAGGTACAGGAACAGCAGCAGCAGCGAACGGCGCAGCAATGGCAGCAGCACGGCAGAACGGGAAGGCAGGCGCACGCGGGGGACCGGCAGTGAAGCGCGGACCACCGCGCGTGCGGCGCAATATACGGCGTGGGGCTTGAACAGGGCCAGCGGCGTGCGGCCGGTAGGTGCCTGTCGGGGCTGAAGCCGCTCCTACAAGAGCGCTCCTGTAGGAGCGGCTTCAGCCGCGACAGGCACTCCACAGCATCCTGCTCACTGCTTCGCCACTGCCCCCGCCTCGGTCAGCAGCACGATCTTGCCGATATGCGCGCTGGACTCCATCCGCGCATGCGCCTGCGCCGCCTCGGCCAGCGGGAAGCAGCGGTCCAGCTGCGGCTTGATCCGGCCCTGTTCGAGCAGCGGCCAGACCTGCTGCTCCAGTTCGCGCGCGATCGCCGCCTTCTCCATCACCGAGCGCGCGCGCAGGGTCGAGCCGGTATGGGTCAGGCGCTTGGCCAGCAGCGGCATCAGGTCCAGGTCGCGGACCTTGCCCTGCTGGATGCCGATCTGCACGATGCGCCCGTCCAGCGCCGCCGCCTGGTAGTTGCGCGGCAGGTAGTCGCCGCCGAGCAGGTCCACGATCACGTCGGCGCCGCGGCCGCCGGTCAGGCGCAGCGTCTCGGCAACGAAGTCCTCGTCGCGGTACAGGATCGCCGCCTCCGCACCCAGCGCCAGGCTGGCGGCGCGCTTGTCGGCCGAGCCGACGGTGCTGATCACGCGCGCGCCGAACGCGATGCCGAGCAAGGTGGCGACGCTGCCGATGCCGGAGGTGCCGCCGTGCACCAGCATGGTCTCGCCGGCCTGCAGGCGGCCGCGCTGGAACACGTTGGCCCACACGGTGAAGAAGGTCTCTGGCAGCGCCGCGGCCTCGGCCAGGCTCAGCGGCGTCGGCACCGGCAGCGCGTTGCGTTCGTGCACCACCGCGTATTCGGCATAGCCGCCGCCGGCGACCAGCGCGCACACCGCATCGCCGAGCCGGTAGCGCTCCACGCCCTCTCCCAGCGCCACTACCTCGCCGGCGAACTCCAGCCCGGGCAGCGGCGAGGCGCCCGGCGGCGGCGGATAGCTGCCGCGGCGCTGCATCACGTCCGGGCGGTTGACCCCGGCCGCCGCCACCCGCACCAGCAGTTCGCCGCGGTGCGGATGCGGCAGCGGCAGGTGCACCGGCACCAGCACCTCCGGCTCGCCGGGGTGGCGGATCTCGATCGCGGTCATCGAATCGGGGAGTGCGGCGGCGGAGGTGGGGGACATGGCGGGGAACCTGGGCAAGGCGCGGCGCCAGGCAGGCGCGAAGCGCGGGGGAACCGCGATGATCGGCCTTCGCCGCGCTGCGATCCGTGATGGCGCGCGCAGCGTTTCGTCTGGAAATGGGACAGATACTGCGGAGCCAGTGTAGGAGCGGCTTCAGCCGCGACCGGGCGTTACCGGTAACGCCCGGTCGCGGCTGAAGCCGCTCCTACAGGGGGCACAGCGCGGTGGACATCCGCGCTAGTCGCCGCCCCCGGCCGCCTGCACCGGCCACGCGCGCATTGTCGGCACTTCGGCCTGCACCTGCTGCGCATCCAGACGCGCCTGCAAGGCCGGCAATGCCACCGCCAGCGGGCAGCGCAGGCGACCGCCGCAACCCGGCAACGGCCAGCGTCGCTCGCGCAGTGCGGCGCCGTCGAAGCGGTTGTCGCGCAGCGCCTGCAAGGTCGGCACCACGCTGCGCAGTTGCAGGTAGTCGCGGCCGCCCTGCCGCACCAGCTCCAGCAGCAGCGCGCCGCCCGGCGGATAGGCATCCGGCTGCTCAGGCACCGCGCACGGCACGTCGAGCAGGCCGGCCAGATGCGCCAGGTTGGTGTCGTGGCCGAGCAACAGCAGCGCGCGGGTCTGCGCCGGTGCCAGTGGCGCCACTGCCGGGGTCTGCCCGGCCGCGGCCTGCAGCGTCGCCAGCAGATGCGCGAGCAGGTTGGAGCCACCGGCACGCGCCGCCGGCAGGGCGCGCTTGCTGTGGTCGAAGGCGGCGTTGTGCAGGCCGATCAGGCGTTGCAGGGCGGCCGCATCGGCACGGCCCCATGCCACCTGCGCCAGCGGCAGGCCCTGCGCGTATTCCAGCATCAGGTTTTCGGCCAGGCTGCCGGCGGTCTTCAGCAGCTTGGCCGCCTGCGCGGGATCGTCCAGGCGTTGCGGATCGTCCAGCCGCGGCGTGTCCTGGCCCGGCACTTGCGCGGGGCAGGCAGCACCCTGGCAGCCGGACAGGACCCGTTGCAGTGCGCGCAGCCGCGCGCGCGCGGCCGCATCCGGATGCAGCGGTGCGGCCACCGCATCGCCGCCTTTGTCGTCGCTCTTGTCCTCGCCGGCCGCGTAGTGGAACAGCGGATTGTTCTGCGTGGTCGGCAGTGCCAGATAGTGGGCATGGCAGCCCGGCTGCAGGCCCTCGCCGAAGGCCGCGGCGCTGGCGTGGTTGCGCGGCGTGCTGTCGGCGATCAGCACCACCTGCGCGGCATCGCAGCCAGGTGCCAGCAGACCTTCGCCCAGCCAGCGCTGCCGGTAGCGTGCGCCCAGCGCCTGCATCCCCGCCGTGCCGTGCGCGGTGAGCATGCCCGGCGCCACCGGCCATTGCGGCCATGGCTGCGCCGCGTACCTGGCCAGCGCTTGCGGATCCTTGGTCGGCGCGCGCACGCCGTGGCGCATCACCACGATGCTCAGGCGCACTTGCGCTGGCGGGTTTGCGCCGGCGCGAACTGCGGTGCCGGTCGGCACGCGGGCGGCCGCGGCCGGCAACGCCGCCGCGGCCAGCAACAACAGCGCCGCCACGCGATGCAGGCGGCGCCGCGCAAGCGTGGCGGTCCTGGGTACCTCAATGGAGACGTGCATGCCGCCGGCCTCAGAACTTCAACGACAGGTCGAGGAACACGCCGCGTCCGGCCAGGCCGAAGTACAGCGGCTGGTTATCGGAAGAGCGCGCGCCGGCATAGCCGATCAAGGCATGCCGATCGAGCAGGTTGTTGACGTCCATGCTGATCGAATAGCCCTTCAGGCCGTAGGGGCCATGCGTGCTGCGATAGCCCAGCGCCGCATCCAGGCTGGCGTAGCCGCCCAGGCGCTGGTCGTTGCCGAACACGGTGGCGCCGCTGGCGTCGGTGCTGTTGTCCACGCCGTACTGCGCGCCGACCACTTTTTCCATCAACGAGCCGAAATAGCCGCTGCCGCTGTTGTAGAGCAGGCCCAATGCGCCGGTCACGTGCGGGGTGCCGGCGACCTGGGTGCTGCTGTGCTTGTAGGTGGCCTCGTTGTAGCTGGCGTTGGCGTACAGGCTCAGCGTTGGCGTGAGCGCATACGTTGCCTCGGCCTCGGCACCGCGGTACACCGCGCCGCCGCCGTTGACGTAGGCGCTCTCGCTGCCGCTGTCGGTGGCGATCAGGGTCTGGCTGATGTAGTTGCTGAAGTCGATGTAGTAGACGTCGGCGCCGAAGGTCAGGCCACGCGCGGCGTAGCTGGTGCCGAGCTGGTAGTTGCTGGTCAGCTCCGGCTGCAGGCCACGCGCGCCGTTGAGTTCGATCACGTCGATCGGCGGCGCCAGGAAGCCGCGCGCGGCCTGTACGTAGCCGCTCCAGTGCTCGCTGAAGGCGTCGTGCAGGCTCAGCGACGGCAGCGTCGCGTCGTAGCTGGCGCTGCTGTAGGCCGGCGCCGGCGGCGTGCGCTTGTTGAGCTGCGCGTCGAGCTGGCGCTCGACCCGCGAATAGCGCACGCCGGGGCTGAGGGTCAGCGTGTCGCTCAGCTTCCAGTCGTACTGCACGTAGGGCTGCAGCGTGTCGGTGCGGTCGTGCAGCTGGTAGTTGTACAGATAGCCGTACTTGGTGCCGCTGGCCGCGCCGGTGCTCATGTCCACCGGCAGCTGGTTGCGTTCGTCCAGATTACGCTCTGCCCACACGCCGGTCTGCAACTGGCCCGGGCCCAGCTCGCGCGCCAGGCGCAGCACATCGCCAAAGGCGTGGAAATCGTTGTCCGACAGCTTGCCGGGCACGTCCTTGGCCGCCTTGGACAGCTTCTTGCCGGTGCTGGAGTAGAAGGTCACGCCGTTGTCCGCGGCGCTCTCGCTGGTGGGGATGCTGCTCTTGGCGGCGGTGTGGTCGAAGCTGTTGTAGTAGACCTTGTTGTCGAGGTCCCAGTCGCCCAGGCGCGTGCTCAGGCCCAGGTAGCTGAAACTGGAATAGTACGCGGCGCTGTTGTAGCCGGTGTAGTTCTGCAGGGTCGGATCGTTGCCCAGGCCGTAGCGCCAGCCGTGCTGTGCGATCTGCGCGCGGGTGGCGCCCTGCATGGTGTTCTGGTGCTCCTGGTTGTAGCTGCTGACGAAGCTCAGCGTGGTCGCCTCGCCCAGTTCGGTGACGGTCTTGACGAAGGCGTGCTCGCGGCGGTCGTCGGTGCCTTTCAGGTAGGTGTCGCTGGTTTCCTTGGACAGGTCGGCGAACACGCGGGTGTTGCCGATGTGCTCGTCGGCGCTGACGCCGGTGGACCAGGTGTCCCAGCTGCCACCGGTGACGTAGGCGGTGACCCCGTCCACCGCGCTGGGGTTGCGCGTGCGCAGCGCCAGCGTGCCGCCGAAGGTGGCGTTGCCGATGGTGGCGCCGCCGCCGGGGCCGCGGTCGATCTCGGCCTGGCCGAGTACGTGGTTGTTGAAGTAAGCGGACGTGGTGTGGTGCAGGTCGCTGGCGTCGCCGAACGGGATGCCGTCGAAGGTGATGTTGAACTGGCCGTCCTGGAAGCCGCGGATGCTGATGCCTTCGTTCTTGCCCAGGCCCGGGCCTTCCGGCGAGGTGGTGACCACGCTCGGCGCGTACTTGATGATGTCGTCGTAGTTCGCGTTCAGGCGCAGGCCGTCGCGGATGAAGCGTTCGTCGATCACCGAGGTCGGCTGGCTCGCCTCCAGCGGCGCGGCGCTGGGCGCGAGCGTGTCGACGCTGTTGGCGGTGACGTTGATCGGCGCCAGTTCGCGCGGGCCATCGTCGCGGTCTCCGGGATCGGCGGCCGGCGTGGCCGCGGCGGGCGCCGCGCGCGGAGCGGCGGCGCTGCGGGGCGCGGCCGCGGCACCGCGCACGATGCTGACCGTACTCGGGGTCGGCATGCGGTAGTCCAGGCCGGTGCCGGCCAACAGTTTCTGCAGCTGCTGTGCCGGCGCCAGGCCGGCCGGCGCGCCGCTGCTGCGTTGCCCGGCCGCCAGTGCCGGGTCGTACATCAGTTGCAGGCCGCTGTTGCGGGCGAACAGCTCCAGCGCCTGGTCCAGCGGCATCGGCGCGATCGCCGGCGCGGTGGCGGCGACGGGGGCCGACCAGGCCGGCAGCGAAGCGGTGCTGCCGAGCAGCAGGGCGATGGAAACGACGAGCGTGTTGCGCATGGGACGTGCTACCGGAGGGGAGAGGAAGGCGGCCGTGCGCATCCAGCGCGACGGCCATGCCTACCTAGGAGTGCCGCACAGCGCCGCGCGGCTACCGGTAGTTGCATGAATTTTTTCTTACATCGGCGCCGGCGCGCTGCGGATCGTCACCGCGTGGGCGTCGCGGTGCACCTGCACGTTCGGCAGGCTGGCCAGATAGGCGACGAAGGCGTCCGGATCGCGCAGGTGGAACACGCCGCTGATCCGCCGCGCGGCCAGCGCCGGGTCGGCGATGCGCAGCGGCTGCGTGGTGTAGGCGTTGAACAGCCGCGCCACCTCGCCCACGCTGCGGTCGTGCACGCCGATCTGCGCCGGCAACCAGGCGGTGGCGCCGGCGATGTCGGCATGCGCGTCCAGTCCCAGCAACTGGCCGCG
Source organism: Xanthomonas translucens pv. undulosa (assembly GCF_017301775.1). Taxonomy (NCBI): domain Bacteria; kingdom Pseudomonadati; phylum Pseudomonadota; class Gammaproteobacteria; order Lysobacterales; family Lysobacteraceae; genus Xanthomonas; species Xanthomonas translucens. The sequence goes on along the minus strand of NZ_CP063993.1, from coordinate 2,744,031 downwards.
CGCATCCAGCCGCGCCTGCTGGCCGCCGCCCAGGTCCGCCAGCTGCGCGCCCTCGCTGGGCAACGCGTTGGGCCACCACCACGGATGCGCGCCGCGCAGCACGTGCACGCGTCCCTGCAACACGGTGACGCGGGTGGCGCCGTCGTGGTGGTCGACGCCGAACACGGTGCCGATGTCGCGCAGCACCAGCGTGCCGACGCTGACCCGCAGCGGCCGCGCCGGATCGCGGCCGAGGTCGAACAGCGCCTTGCCGCGCAGCAGTGCGATGTCGCGGCGCTGCGCACCGTAGCGCACGGCGATGGCGCTGCCGCGGTCCAGGCGCACCACGCTGCCGTCGGCCAGCGCGACCTCACGCCCGGCATCGGCGGCGGCGGCGTAGACTGTCGCCGGCACCGTCTTCGGCGCCGCCAGCTGCGTGGCCACGCCCACTGCGGCCAGCGCGAGCGCCGCGGCCAAGCCCAACGCCCGGCGCCGGCTGCGCTTGCGCGCGGGCGCCGCTGCGCGCGCAAGCGGCGCGGCACTGCGGCTGAGTTCGGGCAGCAACGGCACCACCACCGCGCCGCTGTGGCGCGCATGCGCACACAACTGCTCGCTGCTGGCCTGCTGCGAGTGCGCCGCGGCCTGCAGGTCCTGGTGCAGGTGGGCGATGCCCAGGTATTCGGCCACGTGCGCCGGCGATTGCCGCAGCCACGCCAGGAATTCGGCGTGCTGCACCGGCGCCAGCGGCGCCTCGCGCTGTGCCAGGTACCAGGCCGCGGCCGCCGCGGCGATCGGCGACTCACGCATAGCGCGCCATGCCCTGCCGACACACCGCCAGGCCCTTGATGATGTATTTCTTGACCATGTGGCTGGAGATCTGCAGCCGCTCGGCGATGTCCTGGTAGCCGAGTTCGTCGCGGTAGCGCAGCACCATCGCCGCGCGGCATTTCGGCGGCAGCCGCGCCATCAGTTCGGCCAGGCGCCGCCGGCGCTGCTCGCGGTGCATCTGCGCATCCGCCTCGCACGGCACCGCCAGCCGCTCCAGCACTTCGTCCAGGCAGGTGTCGCGCTGCGTGCTGCGCTGGTTGAGCAGCGCGTGCTCGCGCATCAGGTTGGCGGCGATGGTGAACAGGTAGGCCTCCGGATTGGCGATCTCCGGGGCATGCGCCTCGCTGCGTTGCAGGCGCAGCCACACTTCCTGCACCAGGTCCTCTGCGTCCCAGGCCGCGGCGCGGCGACGCCGGAAATAGCGGCTCAGCGACGGCCGCCATTGCAGGAACAGCCGCGACAGGGCCGGCAAAGGTTCGGGACGCACCAGGCGCTCGCAGGATCGGAAAGGCCTGCGATGCTGGTCGCGGCGGATGACAGTCCGATGACGCAGGGGCCGCGCGGACACGGATGCGGGGCCGCGCCCCAGCCGGCATGCAGTTGCGCGCCGGGGGTCGGCCTGGTGCGCTCGATCGGCGGATGTAACGTGGCCGATGGCCGGGGCGGCAGCGGGCGGCGTTCCACATGCGGGATAGGATGTCCTTCGCAGCGGCCTTCCGTTGCGCCGGACCCGCTCCATGTTCAAGGGATTGCGGCCTTTGCGCCGGCGTTCGCACCAAGGACATCGTCATGACCGACCCCGTCGTCCAGATCAAGCCGCTCGGCTTTCCATGGGAAACGATCGACCCGTTTCTGTTCTGCGTCTATCACGACGACGCCTATCCCGCCGGCAACGGCGCGATGGGTCCGGCGGCGTCGCTCGCGGGCCGCGCGATCGGCCAGGACTTCAGCCGCAAGGACGGCTGGAGCATGTACCACGGCGAGCAGATCCCCGGCTTTCCCGGCCACCCGCACCGCGGCTTCGAGACCGTGACCATCGTGCGCCAGGGGCTGATCGACCATGCCGACTCGCTCGGCGCAGTGGCGCGCTTCGGCGCCGGCGACGTGCAGTGGTTGACGGCCGGTGCCGGCATCGTCCATTCGGAGATGTTCCCGCTGCTCGAGACCGAGACGCCCAACCCGCTGGAACTGTTCCAGATCTGGCTCAACCTGCCGGCGCGCAGCAAGATGGTGGCGCCGCACTTCACCATGTTCTGGGCGCACGACCTGCCGCGCTTCAGCGCCACCGACGCCGCCGGCCGCAGCACCGAGGTGGCCTGCGTGGCCGGCCGCATCGGCCCGGTCGACGCCGCGCCCGGCGCGGCCGGCGGCCCGCTGGCGCCGCCGCCGGATTCGTGGGCGGCGCAGGACGATGCCGATGTGGCGATCTGGACGATCCGCATGGCGCCCGGCGCACGCTGGACGCTGCCCGCCGCGCAAGGTCGCGGCACGCGCCGCAGCCTGTACTTCTTCAAGGGCGCAGCGGTGACCGTGGGCGGACGCGAGGTGCAACGCCACGCCGCCATCGAATTGCGTGCCGACCAGGCGGTGGAACTGGTCAACGGCGATCTGGACGTGAGCGAGTTCCTGGTGCTGCAGGGCCGGCCGATCGCCGAACCTGTGGCCCAGCACGGCCCGTTCGTGATGAACACCCAGGCCGAGATCGCCCAGACCATGGCCGACTACCGCCGCACCCAGTTCGGCGGCTGGCCATGGAACGACGAGGCGCCGGTGCACGGCAGCCATCCGGCCCGCTTCGCGCGACACCCGGATGGGCGCGAGGAGCGGCCGGCAGCGCACGCGGCAACCGCGGCAACCCCGGAGATCGCGAACGGTTAGCGCGTGTGGAAACGTAGCGCGCCATGCTGGCTTCGCGTACTCGAATCAGCGCGTCGCTTTCGCGCCGGACCCTCACCCCAACCCCTCTCCCGGCGGGAGAGGGGCTACATCAATAGCGCGCCGAGGCCAGCGCCTGCGCGCGCTCCAGTTGCTCGGCGATGCGCTTGCGCGCCTGCTGCAGCTCCTGCCTGGTCGCGTCCTGTTGCGCCGCCGGCACCAGCTCGGCATCGATCACCGTCAACGCATCGGAATAGCTGCGCACCATCGTCGCCATGTAGGCGTTCATGTACGCCGAATCGTCCTTCTCCTGGTCCAGCGCCTGCAGTTGCGCCTTGCCCTTGGCCACTTGCGCGGCGATCTTCTGCGCATCGCCGGGACCGCCCTTGCCGGCGTCCGCAGCCGCGGCGCCCTGATGCGCGGCGACCACTTCGCGGGCGAAGTCGGCGACGCTGGCGCTGACGTTGCGCGACAGCGCCTGCTGCGACAGCGCCACCGCGTTGCCCTCCAGCACCTGCAGCATCGCCTTGGCCGAGGCGTCGCCGGCGATCGGCGCGCGCCCGCTTTCGCCGCCGACCGGGGCCGCGGTCGGTGCCGGCGAGGTCGCCGGTGCGGTGCGCGAGGTCTGCTCGCCCGGCTTGCCGCAGCCGCTCAGTGCCACGGCGGCCAGCGCCGCGAGAATCGAAAGCCGGGTCGTGATCAGCCTCGGGGTCATGGGATGCTCCTGGTTTGCCAGTGCCTACCTTGCCCAGGCGCGGCGCAAACCCGCGTGAATCGCCTGCGCCGGCCGCTAGAATGACGGCATCGCCAGCACGGCTCCAGAGCGTTCCGATCCGCCGATGACCCTCGCGCCCGACACCCCCGCGCCGCGCAAGCGCGTGGCGCTGTACGAAGACGTGGCCGAGCGGCTGCGGCAGAAGATCTACGACTACGTGCTGCCGCCGGGCGAGTGGATCGACGAGCCGGCGCTGGTCGCCGAACTGGGCATCAGCCGCACCCCGTTGCGCGAGAGCCTGAAGCTGCTCGCCGCCGAAGGCCTGGTGCAGATCGAACCCGGCCGCGGCGCGCGCGTGACCCGACTGAACCTGGAAGACCTCAACGAGCTGTTCCCGGTGATGGCGCTGCTGGAAGGCCGCTGCGCCTACGAGGCGGTACGCAAGGTCGATGCCGCCGGTCTGGCGCGGCTGGAAGCGCTGCACGCGCGCATGGAGCAGGCGGCCGACGCAGGCGACCTGGCCGAGTACTTCCGGCAGAACTATCTGATCCACGAATCGGTGCAGGAATTCGCCGGCAACCCGTGGCTGATCCGCGTCACCCACGACCTGCACCGCATCCTCAAGATGCACCGCGGCCGCCAGCTGCTGGCGCCCGGGCGCATGCAGCAATCGCTGTGCGAACACCGCGAACTGATGGACTGCTTCCGCCGCGGCGACGCCGAAGGCGCCGAGCGCACCATGAACCGGCACCTGCAAAGCCAGGGCAACGCCCTGGCGATGTACGTGGCCGCCGGCGGCAAGTTGAATGTGCCGGCGCCGTTGCCTGGTGGGCGGGACGCGGGACCCGGGATGCGGGACTCGTAAAAAGCGGCGCGTTCGGTTTTGCCGCTGCAAGGCACTCGCGGAGAGCCACACACACAAAAGCGCCGCCCCGAGGGACGGCGCTTTTTTTGTTCGATGCGTTGCGGGCCGGGAACGGCGATCGGCGGTCGCCGCTCCCCGGTCCGCGTCCCTCACAGCCAGCCCGGCACCACCAGCAGCAACCACGCCAGCAGCGGGCCGAACAGCACCACCAGGCCGCTGTAGATCAGGAAGCGCTTGTACAGCGACTCGCGCTCGTCCGGGGCGGCCGAGGCCACCACCAGCGCGCCGTTGGTCGAGAACGGGCTCACGTCCACCACCGTGGACGAAATCGCCAACGCGCAGATCACCCCGGCCGCGCCGAGGTGGCCCTGCAGCAGGAACGGCACCGCCAGCGGGATGGTCGCGCCCAGCACCGCCGCCGAAGAGGCGAACGCGGAGACGATGCCGCCGACGTAGCACACCAGCAGCGCGCCGAGCATCGGGATGCCGATATCGGACACGCCGTTGCCGATGTAGTCCACCGCCCCGCTCTCCTGCAGCACCGCCACGTAGGTAACCACGCCGCTGATCAGCAGCACCGTGGACCAGCTGATGCCGTCCACCGCGCCCTTCTGCGCCTTCGGCGACAGCAGCGCCAGCACCACCGCCACGGTCATCGACACCAGGCCGACGTTGAGGTTGTAGAGCAGCGAGGCGATGCCCAGGCCGAGCAGGCCGCACAGGGTCAGCACCCGATCGCGATTCAGGCTCATCGCCTCCAGCGCCGCCGGGTCGGTGGACAAGGTGCCGCCGCCGGCCGACAACAGCGCGCCATGGCCTTCGATCGCGAACTGGCGGTGCGAGGACTGATCGCCCACCGGCACGGACGCGGCGGTGGCCAGCGACGGCGTCGGTTCGCGCCGCAGCAGCGCCAGGCCGCCGAAGGCGAAGAAGCAGATCAGCGCCATCAGCAGGTTGAAGCCGAGGCTGGTCAGGAACACCGCCATCTCGGTCACATCCAGCCCGGCCTTCTCCACCACCTTGTTGGTGATGCCGCCGTACACGCTGATCGGCGAGAAACCGCCAGCCTGCGCGCCATGGATCACCAGCAAGCCCATCAGCAACGGACTGATCCGGTACTGCCTGGCGAAGCGCAGCGCGACCGGGCCGATGATCGCCACCGCCGCCGGGCCGAGCGCGCCGAAGGCGGTCAGTACCGCGGTGACCACGAACATCACCCACGGGATCGCCACGATCTTGCCGCGGACCGCGCACACCGCCCAATGCACCAACAGATCGATGGTGCCATTGTTGCGCGCGATCGCGAACAGATAGGTGATGCCGACCAGGGTCAGGAACAGGTCGCCGGGAAACCCGGACAGGACCTCCTTCCCGTCCATGCCGACCCAGACGCCACCGATGATGAAGGCCAACGCGAACGCGACGGCACCCATGTTGACCGGCAACGCCGTGGCCACGATGAACATGACGATCAAGCCGATGATCGTCGCGATTTGTGGACTCATGCGCCCTCCCGAGCTTGCTGGATCCGTCCCACTGACGCGAATGGCCGCCCGCCATTCTGGGTCGATCGCCCACTGCCAACCGCCGTTGCGGCGCGACGGCGGCCATCGCCGTCCCCCTCGCCGCCGCAGCCGCCTTACTGCAGGCGTTGCTGCGCCTGCCGCGCCCATGCCGCCGCCGCGGCCAGGCTGCCGAACTCTTCCACCGAACGCGCCTGGCACTGCGGCAGCAGCTCGCGCGCGATGCGCGCCAGCGCCCCGCCCGGCCCCAGCTCCAGGAACACGCGCGCACCGCGCTCGGCGGCCTGGCGCAGCGTTCCTGCCCAATCCAGCGTCGTCGCCAGCTGTGCCGACAGCGCGCCGATGGCGTCGTCGCGATCGCCGATGCGGTGTCCGTCGATACCGGCCAGCAGTGCGGCACGCGGCGCGGCCAGCGGCGCGGCGCGCAGGTCGGCGGCGAACGCCTGCGCCGCGCTGGCCAGCAACGGCGTATGCGCTGCCACCGCGACCGGCAGCCGCGTGACCCGCGCGCGTTGCGCACGCGCCTGGCGCTCGCCCTGCGCCAGCACATCGGCATGGCCGCCAAGAATCAGGTGATCGTCGCCATTGACGATGGCGATGTGCAGGCCGGTCTGCGCGCACAGCGTCTCGGCCGCATCGCGCAACAGGCCCTGCACCGCGATCAGGCCGTCGCCCTTGCGGCTGGCCGCATCCATGCGCTGCGCGCGCCGCTGCGCCAGCGCCAGGCAGGCGAACGCCTCCATGCCGCCGGCCAACGCATGCGCGGCCAGTTCGCCGATGCTGTAGCCGAGCAGCAACGCCGGCGGCGGCAGTTGCGGCAGCAGCGCGGCGGCATTGGCCAGCGCCGCCGCGCACACCAGCGGCTGCGCGAGCGCGTTGTCGTAGCGCGCGTCGGCGCCGACCAGCGCGCGCGGATCGGCGCCGAGCACCTGCGCGGCCGCGGCCAACACCGCCTCGGCCGCCGGCGCGCCGGCGCTGTAGTCGAACATCGCCGGATGTTGCGCGCCCTGCCCCGGGCATAGCAGTGCCAGGCTCATGCGGCCTCCTGGCGCTGCAGGAAACAGGCGCAGGCAAGCAGATCGGCGCTGCCGCCCGGACTCAATCGGCGCGCGACGAAGGCGTCGCCGATGCACGCCAGGTGCTGGCGCCAGTCCGGCTGCGCCACACCGCCGGCCTCGAGGAACGCCCGCGCGCTGCATTGCGCGAAGCGCAGGCCATCGCGGCCGCCGCGCTGCAGCAGGTTCAGATCGTCGGTTTGCGCGATCAGCTGCAGCAGGGTCTGCGCCATGGCGGCATCGTGCGCAACGCCTGCACGCAGCGCGCGGCGCAGTGTCGGCAGCGCCACCTCCCGCAGCAGCGGAAAGCCTTCTGCGGCCTGTTCGCGCACGCCGGCGACGCCATGCCGGCGGCGCATGCGCTGGCCGTGGCTATGCGGATCCAGTGGCGCGTCCAGCAACGCATCGTGCCAGTGGCCGACGGCATTGCAGACCGCCACGCCGTCCGGCATCGCATGCTGCTGGCTGCGCAACCGCGCCGCCGCTGCGACCAGCAGGCCCAGGCTGAAGATCGCGCCGCGGTGGGTGTTGACGCCGCCGGTGGCGCGCAGCATGGCGCGCTCGGCCTCGATGCCGCGCTGGCGCAACGTGGCGAACGGCGCATCCGCCATGCCGGCAGCGGCGATCGCAACGAAGTAGCCGCGCAACGCGAACAGGCTGCGCAGGAACGTGGAGGCGTCCATGTCGTCGTGGCTGCCGCGATCGAACGGCGTGACCAGACCGGGCTTCGGCGCGCAGGCCAACTCGGCATGCAGGCTGGCGACGGCGAGACGGCCGAGGCGGTGTGGGGTGGCGACGGCATTGGGAAGGATCGCCGTGGCCTTCGCGGCTGCGGGTGCCGATCGCGGGTTGCTTGCGCATTGCACTGCAAGAGACGCATCGGTCTGGACCGATTCCGATGCCGGAAAGCACCTCGCTGCATTCGTCGCGGCTGAAGCCGCCCCTACAGGAGCCAGCGAATGATCCGCTGGGGCCACTGTAGGAGGGGCTTCAGCCCCGACCGCTTCTGGCGCCGACCCGTCCACGGCTGCGGGCACCTGCAAGAAGCAGCCGTCCTCCATGCCGCGCAGCGCCTGCAGATCCATCACGCCCCCCACGCCTGCAGCAGTTCCGCACGCGGCTGCAGCCGGCAGTCGCGCAGCGCCTTGACCAGCAGCTGCGCGCTGTCGCCGGCCAGTTCGCGCCAGCTCAGCGCGTCGCCGTCGGGCAGCAGCACTTCGCCATCCACGCGATGCCCCTGGCGCTGCTCCCAGCGCGCCAGGTCGGCAAGCAGCGCGCGGGCCTGCGCCGGCGATGGCACCGGCCACAGCAGATCGATGTCCGAACCGGCCTGCACGTAGGGCAAGCCGGTCAGCGCCTGCCAGGCGAAGGCGCCGAACACGCGCGGGATCAGCCCATGCGTGGCGGCCAATGCCTGCAGTTCGCGCAGCGGCAATTCCCAATCGTGCACTGCCGGCACCTGCGCGCAGACCTCGCCCAGCGTCAGCGGCGCGCGCTGCTGCCGTACCGCGCCACGTTCTACCGACAACGACAGGCGCTGCTTGCCCTCGGCCGGCGGCAACGGCACGCCCAGGCGCAGCAGCTGCGCGTCGTCGCTGCGGTCGCCGCGCGCGACGATCGCCGGGTGGCCGGCAGCGAACCAGTCGCGCAGGCGCGCCTGCGCGCCCGGTGTGCGTGCCTGCCATGGCGCATCGGCCGCCAGCCAGACCAGGTCGTGCCGGGCGAGCGGTTCATGCATGGCCGGCGGCAACCTCCGCCGCGATCGGTGCGGCCAGCAAGCGGCCGTTGCGCTCGGCGCCGCGTTGCGCGCGCACATCGCGCTGCAGCGGCGCCTGCAGCGCGGCGACCAGCGCGTGCGCCAGATCGCCTTGCCACAGCGCCTCCACCGCGCCCATCGCCACATAGTTCTCCACGCCCGGCGCGAACACCGGGGAATTCTTGCTCAAGGCCTGCAACTTCTCCAGCGGCTGTTTGGTGACCCGCGCCATCGCACGCAGGTCCATCACCCGCACCTGCGCCTCGGGCAGCGCGTAGATCGCGTCGGCCATCAGCCCGAAGGCGAGAAAACCGCCGCTGACCGATTCGCCGTAGACCAGCGTCAGCAGCCGCGCGCCACGCCGCCGTGCCAGGTCCAGACATTGCGCCAGGTGGCCGAAGTAGCCATTGATGCCGAGCAGTTCGTCCTTGCGCGACGGCCGCTGGCCGGCGGTATCGACCAGCATCACGATCGGCCGCTGCGGCTGCGTGCGGGTGCTGTCCAGCACCGCGGCGGCCAGCGCCAGCGCGTGCTCCACGCCCACTTCCAGCTTGTCGGCACTGCCGATCACGCTGACTTCGCCCAGCGCGGTGCTGGCGCTGCCGCCGATCACGCCGTCGCGCACCTCGACCCGGTGGCCAAGCGGGAACAGTTGCTGCAATAGAGGAGTCAGTTCCATCACGGGCTCCGGTCGGCGACGGCGGCAAGGAAGGCGGCGGTGTCCAGCAGCGGCAGCGCGTCCGGATCGGCGATGCCCTGGCGGCGCCAGATCTCCACGCCGTCGCGGCAGTCGCCATAGGCGTCCAGGCGCTGGCGCAGCGCGGCGTGCTCGGCGGCGATGCGCGCCAGGCCGTCATCGTCTTCGGCCGGCGCCGCCGCCAGCGCGGCAATCGCCGCGACGCGGAAGGCCTCGATGGCATCGGCAACCAACGCCTGCGCCTCGCCGAGCAGATAGCGGTGCTTGCCGCCGGTCACGCGCCACACCAGCGCGCGATCGCGCGCGTCGAATTCCTCCACTCCGCGCACGGTCTCGATCACTTCCGGACCCGACAGGCCCAGCCGCCCTTCCTCGGACATCACGATGCGCGAGCAGCAACGGCTGACGATGCCCATGCCGCCGAAGCAACCGGTGCCGCTGCCGATCAGTGCCAGCACCGGCACGCCGGCGGCGCGCGCGTCGAGGGTGGCGCGCATGATCTCGGAGATCGCGATCAGCCCGGCGTTGGCCTCGTGCAGGCGCACGCCGCCGGTGTCGGGCAGCAGCAGCACCGCCGCCGGCCTGGTGGCCACGGCGCGCTGCAGCAAGCCGGTAAGTTTGGCGCCATGCACCTCGCCGACCGCACCGCCCATGAACTGGCCTTGCTGCGCGGCGATCAGCACCGTGCGCCCGTCGAGCCGGCCCTCGCCGACCACGATGCCGTCGTCGAACGCGCCGGGCTGGTCCAGCTGCGCCAGATGCGGACTCATCGCGCGCTGGCGCGGGCCGACGAACTCGCGGAACGCGCCGGGATCGAGCAGCCCGGCGATGCGTTCGCGCGCGTTGGCCTCGTAGAAGCTGCGCGGGCGGCGGTTGTTCGGGATCGCACTCATGCGCAGCTCCGGTGTGGGCGGCATACTCGCCGGATGAGTAGTTCGGGACGCTCGTTCATTGCATCAGGCGCCTGGATCGCGGCCGCAGCCATCCAGACGCTGCCGGAGGATCGCGTCGGGGCTGAAGGCCCTCCCACACAACGCTTCGCAGGCACGGCATCCCCTGTAGGGCTTCAGCCGCGACCAACGGAGCCGAACTATCGCCGGCTGCGGACACTGTCGCGGCTGAAGCCGCTCCTACAGGGAGCACGGCGAGTGCGGATGTCCGGATGGAACGCATCACGCCTCCTCCTGCAAGGCTTCCACCGCCTGATCCAGGCGCAAGCCGACCACCGCCGGCGTGGCGCCGACATCGTTGATCGAGATGCGCACGTCGCGCAGCGGATGGCGCGCGGCGAAATCGTCCAGCACCGCCTGCCAGATCGCGCCGAAGCCGTCGGCGGCGGTGACGATCTCGATCTGCATCGCCCCGCCCAGGTCCTGCGGTTCGATCAGCACTTCCAGATTGCCGGAAGCCACCACGCCGACCAGCACGTGGTCGCGCCGGCCGTTCGGCGCCAGGCGCCCGTCGTAGCGATAGCGAAGGGTTTCCATCGATCGACATCCCTTACCAGTTGCGGAAACGTTGCGGCGGCGCGTACAGGCCGCCGGACCAGCGCACCAGATCCTTGACGCTGCGCGCGGCCAGCAGATCGCGGCTGGCATCGCGCAGGCGGATGCCCAGGTCGTCGGGGCGGCGGATCACGCCGCGGTCGCGCAGGTTCTCGACCACGCGCCTGTCGCGGCCCAGGCCCACCGCGGTGTAGCCGGCCACAGCGCGGATCGCCTGTTCGCGCTCCTCCGGCGTGCGGCACAGCAGCAGGTTGGCGATGCCCTCTTCGGTCAGCACGTGGCTGACGTCGTCGCCATAGATCATCACAGGCGGCAGCGGCATGTTGGCGCGCTCGGCCAGTTCCCAGGCATCGAGCCGCTCGACGAAGGCCGGCGCCATGTGCTCGCGGAACGTTTCCACCATCTGCACCACCAGTTTGCGCCCGCGCGGCATCTCGCCCGGGCGCGCGGCCTCGCGCCCGGCCTTGAGCCAGGCGTCGCTGCCGTGGCGGCGGCCGCGCGCATCCGAGCCCATGTTCGGCGCGCCGCCGAAGCCGGCGATGCGGTCGCGGGTGGCAGTGGAACTGTTGCCCTGCAGATCGATCTGCAGCGTGGAGCCGATGAACATGTCGCAGGCGTACAGGCCCGCGGTCTGCGCGAACGCGCGGTTGGACCGCATCGAGCCGTCCGGGCCGGCGAAGAACACGTCGGCGCGCGCCGCGATGTACTGCTCCATGCCCAGTTCCGAACCGAACGAGTGCACCGATTTGACGAAGCCCGACTCGATCGCCGGGATCAGCGCCGGATGCGGATTCAGCGCCCAATGCCGGCAGATCTTGCCGCGCAGGCCGAGCGACTCGGCATAGGTTGGCAGCAGCAGTTCGATCGCCGCGGTGTCGAACCCGATGCCGTGGTTGAGCCGGTCCACGCCGTACTCGGCGTAGATGCCCTTGATCGCCATCATCGCCATCAGCACCTGGATCTCGGAGATCTGCGCCGGATCGCGGGTGAACAGCGGTTCGATGTAGTGCGGGCGCGGCGCCTGCACCACGTAGCCGACCCAGTCGGCGGGGATGTCCACGCGCGGCAGCGTGTCCACGATCGCGTTGACCTGGGCGATGACGATGCCGCCCTTGAACGCGGTGGCCTCGGCGATCACCGGCGTATCCTCGGTGTTCGGCCCGGTGTAGAGATTGCCGTGGCGGTCGGCGGCCTGCGCGGCGACCAGCGCCACGCGCGGGGTCAGATCGACGAAGTAGCGGCCGAACAGTTCCAGGTAGGTGTGGATCGCGCCGATCTCGATGCGCTTGTCGGCGACCAGCCGCGCCAGGCGCAGCGCCTGCGGCCCGGAGAAGGAGAAATCCAGGCGCTGGGCGATGCCGCGTTCGAACACGTCCAGGTGCGAAGGCAACGCCAGCACCGACTGCAGCAGGTGCAACCCGTGCACCCGCGCCGGATCGACTTCGGTGAGGCACTGCGAGAGGAAATCGGCCTGTTTCTGGTTGTTGCCTTCCACGCACACGCGGTCGCCCGGCTCGATCACCGCCTCCAGCAGCGCCACCGCGTCCTTGGCCTCCACCAGGCGCCCGCGCGCCAGCCCGGCGGCGCGCTGAAGGCGTTGCCGGCGGTTGTCGGCGAGCGTGTTCCAGTCCTGAGGCATAAGGCTTTCCGTCGGCGAATGGAGGGCGGCAGCGCCTGGCGGCGGGGCCGGCCGAAATTGTAATTACGATATAATTATCAAACCGTGACCAATGCACGCTGCGCTGCAACAGGCGCTCTCCTAACGCAAGAAACGCTGTCGCCGCTCTTTGTCCCGACGTAGTACATGAACCAGAAGGCGCAGGCAGCTGCCTCCAATAGCGGCCTCAGGAGAGCACCAGCGGAAGCGTAGTGCTGATGCATCACTAGGCCGATGATTGAGGAATGGTGCTCGATCGCCAGATCAATGGCTTTACGAGCAAAGTCAGCTCGTAATAAGGGCGGATGGGTTGTAGGCAACAACCGACCCAAATCAACACAGCACTGTCTTCATTGAAGGCAACGCGCTTCGATGTTCGCTTTAGTTTGTGCGTCCATGATGACGGCCCATGAGGCTAACCACCCAACACCGCACTGATCTCCGCCGCCGCCGCGCACACCGCCTGCATCGCCGCCTGCGCGTCGATCTCCTGCGGGCGGCGTTCGATGAAGGGCACGGTGAGCGTGTAGATGGCGCTGCCGTGCTGCAGGATCGGCGCGGTCAGGTCGATCACGCCCACCACCGCTTCGCTGGGGTGGATGCTGTAGCCCAGCGCGCGCACCTGCGCGGCGGCGGCGAGGAACGCGGCACGGTCGTAGGCCACGTCGCCGGCGTCCAGGCGCTGCAGCAACCGCGCCTGCGCGTCTTCGTGCTGGAACGCGAACCACACCAGGCCGGAGGTGGAATGCGCGAGCGGGCGGCGGTGACCTGGGCGCACCATCAGGCCCAGGTCGCTGGGCACGTCCATCTGCGCGATGACCACGATCTGGTCGTCCGACGGCGCCACCAGGTGGCAGGGCTGGCGGATCGCATCGGCCAGCCGGCGCATCACCGGCAGCGCCGCCTCGGTGACGTTCTGCACCTGCGGTTGCTGCATGCCGAGCATGAACAGGCGGTTGGTCAGCACGTAGCCGCCCTCGCCCGGCCCCTTGGTCAGGTAGCCGCGCTCTTCCAGCACCTGCAGCATGCGGAAGATCTCCCCGCGCGAGCGACCGATGCCCTGCGAGATCTCGCTCATCGTCATCGGCCGCGCGTCGCGCGCCAGCAGTTCCAGGATGTCCAGGCCCTTGTCCAGGGCGGGAGCACGGTACTTTGGCGGGGGCGTGGTCATTCCGTCGAGGCCAGGCAGGGGGAGTGGAAGGGCGCTAGGGTACAGGGAATGTCCGTGCGCAGAGGCGCGACGCACCCGGCCCGCGCCTGCGGCACGGATGTCCAAAGCGCCTGCCAGGTCCGACGCGCGGACGCCGACGCAGCCGCTTGCGACGCCAGCCCGCGCCCGTGCTCGGGCACGACCCTCGCCCGATCGCGCCATCCAAATATAAACACGAATTTTATATTTGCATGACGACAGCGGGCGCAGTACGCTCCGGCCACAATCAACGCGACGCGGCACATCCTGGGAGGGGTAGGCGGCATGCATTACAGCAGCGACACCGCAACAGCGGCGCCCGGCAGCCTGGCGCGTACCGCCATCGTGCCCCTGGTGCTGATCGTCAGCCTGTTCTTTCTCTGGGGCATGGCGAACAACCTCAACGACATCCTGATCAAGCAGTTCAAGAAGGCCTTCGAGCTGTCCGACCTGCAGGCCGGGCTGGTGCAGAGCGCGTTCTACCTGGGCTACTTCGTGTTCGCGATCCCGGCGGCGATGTTCATGCGCCGCTTCAGCTACAAGGCGGCGGTGGTGCTCGGCTTGCTGCTGTACGCCACGGGCGCGTTGCTGTTCTACCCGGCCGCGCAGGAGCACACCTACGGCTTTTTCCTGCTGGCGCTGTTCGTGATCGCCAGCGGCCTGGCGTTCCTGGAAACCACCGCCAATCCGCTGGTCACCGTGCTCGGCCCGGCCGAGGGCGCGGCGCGGCGGCTGAACCTGGCGCAGGCGTTCAATCCGCTGGGCTCGATCACCGGCGTGCTGATCGGCCAGCACTTCATCCTCTCCGGCGTGGAGCACACGCCGCAGCAACTGGCGGCGATGGCACCGGCCGCACGCGCCAGCTTCTTCGCCGCCGAATCGGCGGCGGTGCAGACCCCGTACCTGATCATCGGCGCGGTAGTGGTGCTGTGGGCGCTGCTGATCGGGCTGGCCCGCTTCCCGGTCACCCGCGACAGCGGCACCGCGGCCAGCGCCGGCAAGGCCTATTTCGGCCCGTTGCTGCGCAACCGCCGCTTCGTGTTTGCGGTGGTCGCGCAGTTCTTCTACGTCGGCGCGCAGGTCGGCATCTGGAGCTTCCTGATCCGCTACCTGCAGGACGCGGTGCCGGGCACGCCGGAGAAGACCGCGGCCGGCTTCCTGACCGTGTCGCTGGTGCTGTTCATGGCCGGCCGCTTCATCGGCACCGCCTTGTTGCGCTTCGTGTCGCCAGCGGTGCTGCTGGGCGCGTTCGCGCTGCTCAACCTGCTGCTGTGCGGCGTGGCGATCGCCTTGCCGGGCTGGACCGGGCTGTACGCGCTGGTCGCCAGCAGCGTGTTCATGTCGGTGATGTTCCCGACCATCTTCGCGCTGGGCCTGGACGGGCTGGACGACGACGCGCGCAAGCTCGGCTCCTCGCTGATCGTGATGGCGATCATCGGCGGCGCGGCGTTGACCGCGCTGATGGGCGCACTGTCCGACCGTGCCGGCATCCACTGGGCGATGACGGTGCCGGCGCTGTGCTTCGCGGTGATTCTGGTGTTCGCGTCCTGCGCGCGCGCGACCGCGACGCGCGCCAGCGTTGCGGGAGCCTGAAATGCCGCGCCATTGCTATCTGCTCGACCTGCACGACGACCCGGCGCTGATCGCCGAGTACGAACGCTGGCATCGCCCCGACACGGTATGGCCGGAGATCGTCGCCTCGTTGCGCAACGCTGGCATCCGCGAACTGGACATCCACCGCTGCGGCGACCGCCTGGTGATGTTGATGGAAGTGGACCACGACTATTCGCCCGCGGCCAAGGCCGCCGCGGATGCGGCCGACCCGCGCGTGCAGGCCTGGGAGGCACTGATGTGGCGCTTCCAGAAACCGCTGCCGGGTTCGGCCCCGGGCGAGAAATGGCGCGAGGCGCTGCAGATCTTTTCGTTGCAGGCGGCGGTAGCGGAGCAGGCGCGGAAGCAGCAGCGCGACTGAGGCAAGCGGTTCCCCCGCGCTGCTGAACCATCCTGTAGGAGCGGCTTCAGCCGCGACAGATTGCATCGGTAGAGCGCGTCGCGGCTGAAGCCGCTCCTACAGGATTCGTGCGCGGTGCAGGCAGTGACACTGCGAAAGCACTTCGGTCCCGATAGCTTGCGAAGCCATCAGGGCCACCACTGCGTTCGTCGCGGCTGAAGCCGCTCCCACGGGAGACTTGCGGCTTGCTCGCAAGGTGCATTGTAGGAGCGGCTTCAGCCGCGACAGACAAGCAAAACCGCCAAGGTTCCTGGCATGGTTCGTCGCGGCTGAAGCCGCTCCTACATGGGCGCGCGTGGCCCTGGCCCGCGCGCTTGTCGCGTTATACCTGCTGTGCGGCCAGGTCCGCGCTCCAGAACGGGCCGTCCGGATACAGGAACTGGGTGACCGAGTTGGCGTGCATCTCGGCCGAGAAGCCCGGCAGCGTCGGCGCCAGATAGCGGCCGTGTGCGATCCGCACCGGATCGACGAAGTGCTGGTGCAGGTGATCGACGAATTCGATCGCACGGTCTTCCATCTTGCCGGTGATGGCGACGAAATCGGCCATCGCCAGATGCTGCACCAGTTCGCACAGGCCGACGCCGCCGGCATGCGGGAACACGCGCACGCCGAACTTCGCCGCCAGCAGCAGGATCGCCAGGTTCTCGTTGACCCCGCCCACGCGCGCGGCGTCGATCTGGATCAGGTCCACCGCGCCGGCCTGCAGCAGCTGCTTGAACACCACCCGGTTCTGCGTGTGCTCGCCGGTGGACACCGGCACCGGCGCGATGCCCTGGCGGATCGCGGCGTGGCCGAGCACGTCGTCGGGGCTGGTCGGCTCCTCGATCCAGGCGATGTCGAATTCGGCCAGCTGGCGCATCCAGGCGATCGCCGGACCCACGTCCCAGCGCTGATTGGCGTCCACCGCCATCGCGATGTCCGGGCCGATCGCTGCGCGCGCCAGGCGGCAACGGCGGATGTCGTCCTGCACATTCGCGCCGACCTTGAGCTTGATCGTGCGGAAGCCGTCGGCCACCGCCTCCTTGGCCAGGCGCACCAGCTTCTCGTCGGAGTAGCCGAGCCAGCCGGGCGAGGTGGTATAGGCCGGATAGCCCTGTTCGAGCAGCGTCCGCAGGCGTTCGGCGCGCAGCGGTTCGGCGGCGCGCAGCAGCGCCAGCGCTTCGTCCGGGGTCAGCGCATCGCTGAGATAACGGAAGTCGATGGTCGCCACCAGCTGTTCCGGCGACAGCTCGGCGATGTAGCGCCACAGCGGCTTGCCAGCGCTGCGCGCGGCCATGTCCCAGGCGGCGTTGATGACACCGCCGATGGCCATGTGCATCACCCCCTTCTCCGGGCCCAGCCAGCGCAGCTGCGAATCGTCGGTGAGGCTGCGCGCAAAGCCGCCCAGGTCGCCGATCACCGCGTCCACGTCGCGCCCGACCACATGGTGCGACAGCGCCGCGATCGCCGCGCTCTGCACGTCGTTGCCACGGCCGATGGTGAACACCAGGCCGTAGCCGGCGAGGCCGTCGTCGGTATCGGTGCGCAGCCGCAGGTAGGCAGCCGAGTAGTCCGGATCCGGATTCATCGCATCGGAACCGTCCAGTTCGCGCGAAGTGGGGAAACGCACGTCGAAGGTCTCGAGGGCGACGATTTTGCTCATGGGGATCCTGATGGGTGAAGCGCGAAGAGAAAAAGAAAATGCAGTGAAGAGCCCCTCTCTGCCACGGGACTTCCTTCGGTCGCCGGGGAGAGAGGGGGCTTTACGGCTTTAGCTTGCGCCGCGCGGGTGGGCGACGACGGCCTGGCGCTGCTCGCCCAGGCCTTCGATGCCCAGCGCCATCACGTCGCCCGGCTTCAGGTAGATCGGCGGTTTCTGCCCCAAGCCCACGCCTGGCGGCGTGCCGGTGCTGATCACGTCGCCCGGCATCAGCGTCATGTAGCGGCTGATGTGGCTGACCAGCTCGGCCACGCCGAATACCATCGTGCGCGTGTTGCCGTTCTGGTAGCGGTGGCCGTTGACCTCCAGCCACATCGACAGGTTCTGCGGGTCGGCCACTTCGTCGGCGGTGACCAGCCACGGGCCGAGCGGGCCGAAGCCGTCGCAGCTCTTGCCCTTGACCCATTGCCCGCCGTGCTCGAGCTGGAATTCGCGCTCGGACAGATCGTTGATCACCGCATAGCCGGCCACGTGCTTGAGCGCGTCTTCCAACGACACGTCGCGGGCGATGTCGCCGATCACCACGCCCAGCTCCACTTCCCAGTCGCTCTTCTTCGAGCCGCGCGGGATCACGACGGTGTCGTTGGGGCCGCTGATCGCAGTGGTGGCCTTCATGAACAGCACCGGCATTTCCGGCACCGCCATGCCCGACTCGGCGGCGTGGTCGGCGTAGTTCAGGCCGACGCAGATGAACTTGCCGACGCGGCCCACGGCCGGTCCGTAACGCACTTCGCCTTCCACCTTGGGCAGCGTGGCCGGATCGAGCGCACGCAGTTTGTCCAGGCCGGCGGCGGTGAGGTGCTCGCCGGCGACATCGTCGATGACCGCGGACAGGTCGCGCAGGTGGCCGTCGGCGTCGAGCAGGGCGGGACGTTCGTGGCCGGGTTCGCCGTAGCGCAGCAGTTTCATGGAATGTCCTCTTGTTGGAAGTGGAAGGCAGGCGCGGTCAGTTCGACCAGCCGCCGTCGATGATGTGGGTCTGCCCGGTGGTGAACGAGGATTCGTCCGAGGCCAGGTACACCACCAGCTGCGCGATCTCGCGCGGGTCGCCGAGGCGGCCCATCGGCTGGCGGTCGGTGAAGCTCTTCCACACCGCCTGCTCGTCGCCGCCCAACGCCTTGACCCGCTGGCCCAACGACGGCGTCTTGATCGTGCCCGGGCAGATCGCGTTGCAGCGGATGCCCTTGGCCACGTAGTCGGCGGCGATGGCCTTGCTCAGCCCGATCACTGCGGCCTTGGTCACACCGTAGGCGAAGCGGTTCGGCACGCCCTTGATGCTCGACGCCACCGAGGACATGTTGACGATGCTGCCGCGGCCCTGTTCCAGCATGCCCGGCAACACCGCCTGGCACAGGTAGTACATCGCATCGACGTTGATCGCGAACGAACGCCGCCATGCCGGCTCGTCGCAGTCCAGGATGCTGCCCTGGTGCACGTAGCCGGCGCAGTTGAACAGCACGTCGAACGGCGCGTTCGCCGCGACCAGCGCCTGGATCGCAGCGGCGTCGGTGACGTCCAGGGTCTGGGTGACGATCGCAGCGGAGTCGGCGGCCAGCGCCTGCAACGCCGCGTCATCGATATCGGTGGCCAGCACCTGCGCGCCTGCGCGCGCGCAGGCCAGCGCGCTCTCGCGGCCGATGCCGGCGCCGGCGGCGGTGATCAGGCAGCGCTTGCCTTGCAACCGGCCGCTCATGCGCGGCTCCGGGGGTGGAATGCAGACGTGTTCATCGTGGAAGTTCCGGTCGGGGGGAAGGAGATTCGGGCAGACGGTAGAAGCGGCGTGCGGTGCCGGCGAACACGTCGGCGGCGTGGCCGGCGGCATGGCGCGCGACCAGTGACTGCGCCAGCGCGAACCAGTCACGGTAGCCGGCACGTTGGGTCAACACCGGCCAGTCGCTGCCCCACATCACCCGCTGCGCACCGAAGCAGGCGAACACCTGCGCCACGTACGGCTCGATCGCGGCGAGGTCGGCGTCGGCGGGCAGTTCGGTGAGCAGGCCAGACAGCTTGCACAGCACGTTCGGGTGCCGTGCCAACCGCGCCAGACCGTCGGCCCAGGCGGCGAAACCGTCGGCACCGATCGCCGGCTTGGCGGCGTGGTCGAGCACCACGCGCAACGCCGGATGGTGCTGCAAGCGCGCCTGCAGCGCGGGCAGATGCAGCGGCTTGACCAGCGCGTCGAACGCCAGGTCGTGGCGCAGCATCGCGTCGAACGCGGGGTCCAGCTGAGGCCGCGCCAGCCACTGCGGATCGGCCAGGTCCTGCACCATCGGTCGCAGGCCCTTGAGCAGGCCATCGCCCTCGGCGCACAGCGCGGCGATGCGCGCGGCCGCGTCGCCGGCCTCGAAATCGATCCAGCCGATCACGCCGGCGATGCGCGGTTGCGCGCGCGCCAGCTGCAGCAGGTAGCGGCTCTCCGCTTCGGTCTGCGCCGCCTGCACCGCGACGATCGCATCCACCCCGTGCGCATCGAGCGCGGCGGTCAGGTCGTCGGGCACGAAGTCGCGATACAGCGCGGCGAGTTCAGGCGTCAGCCAGTCGTAGTCGCCGCGCGCCATCTGCCAGAAATGCACGTGCGCATCGACCACGTTCACGGCGTCGGCACCTGCGCCTGTAACAAGCCTTGGTCGCGCAGCTGCTGCCACAGCAGCGGCGGGATCGGCGCGTGCAGCCGCGCGGCGGCGCTGGCCACTTCCGCCGGCGTGCGCATGCCGGCGACCACCGCAGCGACCGCCGGGTGCGCGAGCGGGAACTGCAAGGCCGCCGCGCCCACGTCCACGCCATGCGCCGCGCAGACCGCGAACAGGCGCTGCGCATGCGCCAGCGTGTCCGGATCCACCGGCGCGTAGTTGTAGGTGGCGCCCGGTCCGCGCGCATCGCTGAGCAGGCCCGAGCTGTACGGGCCGGCGACCAGAATGCCGACCTGGTGCTGCAGCGCCTGCGCCATGATCCGCTGCGCCGCGTGCTGTTCGAGCAAGGTGTAGCGGCCGGCCAGCATCACGCAGTCCAGCGGGAACAGCGGCATCAGTTCCAGCGCGATGTCTTCCTCGTTGACGCCGATGCCGATCGCGCGGCAGGCGCCGCTGGCCTTGAGCTCGGCCATCGCCGGCAAGGCCTCGTCCAGCGCCTGGCGCAGCATCGCCGGGTGCCGTTCGCCATGGGTGAGGCGGCCGATATCGTGCAGCAGCAGCACGTCCACGTGGTCGGTGCCCAGCCGCTGCAGGCTGGCTTCGAATTCGCGCAGCACGCCGTCGCGGCTGTAGTCGAACGCGGCGCCACGCCCGGCCACGGCGAAGCCGTCGCGTCCCGGCGCGGCATCGGCCTGGTCATAGACGCGGCGCCCAACCTTGGTCGACAGCGTGTAGCTCGCACGCGGCAACCCGCGCAGGCCCTGCCCGAGCCGGCGTTCGCTCAGCCCGTAGCCGTAATACGGTGCGGTGTCGAAATGGCGGATGCCGGCGGCATGGGCGTCGGCGACCGCGGCCAACGCCACCGCGTCGTCCACTTCCGCGTACAGATTGCCGATCGGCGCGGCACCGAAGCCCAGCGTGGCGATGCGCACGCCGCTGCGGCCCAGCGGGAGCTGCGCGATCGCGCCGGGTTCGGCGGCGGCGCTGACGGCGTTCAACGGCACCTGCCGGCGTTCGCGCCGATGGCCGCCGCGCACGGCCCGCGCGCGCTCCGGGACCAGTTGCTGCTGGGGTTGCGCATGGCACGCCTCCGCCCACGTGGGCTAGATCGGATGATGCCGGCACGCGACGCCGCCATTGCGGACGCTGCCTGCCAACTGTTCGTATATGAATATATCAATCATAAGTGAACAGCACGTTGCGGTGCAGCATTGGGCGGGAATGGGGAATGCTTGGGCGCATCGTTCACTGAGGCGACCCGGGCCGCGCTCAGGCCGGGCTTGGCAGGCCCAGCAGGTCCCACAGGTCGGCCGGGTGTTGCAGCAGCGGCAGCGGCGTGTGCGGCTGCAGTGCCGCCGGCAGGGTGTAGCCCCAACCGACGCCGGCGAAGGCGATGCCGGCCTGGCGTGCGGCGTCGGCGTCGCGGATCTCGTCGCCCACGCATAGCGCGCGCGTGGTCGGCACCCGGCACGCTTTGCGCGCGGCGCGCAGCTTGCGGCGCTTGCCCAGCACCGCGGCACCGCAGCCGATGTGGCGGAAGCGTGCGGTCAGTTCGGCGCCGAGCACGCGCTCGACGTTGTCGCGGCTGTTGGAGGTCACCAGCGCCAGCTGCACGCCGTCCCGCGCGAGCGCATCCAGCAACTCGGCCACCCCGTCGAACAGGGCGATGCGCTCGATCTGTGCGGCCATCAGCGCGCGCATGCGCCGCGCCACCGCCGGCACCCGCCACCAGCGGATGCCGCTGCGCGCCATCAGCTCGCGCGCGCTCAGGCTGCGGATTTCCTGCAGCCGCTCCGGCTCGAAGCGGCGGAAGCCGAACGCGTCGGCGACGTCGTTGATGGTATCGAGGAACCAGGGGAAGGAATCGGCCAGGGTGCCGTCGAAATCGAAGATGACCAGATCGTAGCGGCGCATGCGACGGCAGCATGCCGCAGCAGCGGCCGCGCCGCCAGCGCGGCGGCGCGCATGCCGTTGCGCAACGCTGTCCAACGCTCGCCATGGCAACGCCCAGCGCGCGGTTTCTGCGGCCGGGTGACGATGCGGGTGGGGAATCACGCGTTGTCGCTTGCGCGCCTTCATGCGCCCTTGCCTCCGGCTTCACGCGCTGCGTTCGGCGCGGCGCGCACGGTGCAGCCTGGTTCCCGAAGCGCGAGGTACACATGCAGATGCACACTCCCAACCCCGGCCAGGATCCGCAGCAGCCACCGAACGCGGTGCCGGGACAGATCCCCAATCCCGGCGTGGACCCGACCCCGGACCGGCCGGTGGATCCGATCCCCAACCAGCCGATCGATCCGACCATCCCGCCGATCAGCGATCCGGTCGGCGACGTCGATGCTCCGGTGCCAGGGCGGCGTGGGCCGACGCAGTACGTGTAGCGTCCTGCCGCGAAAACCCCTGTAGGAGCGGCTTCAGTCGCCACGCGCGGCGCTGTCCAGCTGCCGGGCTTCAGAAGCGACCGTGGCAGAGACAGATGGACTGAGAAAAGGGCTGGGTAATGCGGCAGTTTCGGCAACCTGTCGCGGCTGAAGCCGCTCCTACAGTGCACTCAACGCGTCGGCAGCGAGACACCTGTAGGAGCGGCTTCAGCCGCGACAACGTCCGAAGCCGGAAGGCCCGCCGCTGCGCTCGTCGCGACGGAAGTCGCTCCCACAAGGACTCCACTGGCGCCGCGGAGCGGCAATGCCTCTTGTGGGAGGGACTACAGTCCCGACTGCATGCCCGTTCGGAACATTCACCACTGCGCTCGTCGCGGCTGAAGACAGTCGCTCCTACAGGAAGCACAGAACGCGCTGGCAGCGGCTAGCGAATGCGGAAGCCCATCGTCGCCTCCACCGCCTGTTGCCAGCCGGCATACAGTTCCTCGCGGCGTTCGGCCGGCATGCTCGGCTCGAAACGGCGGTCCACCGCCCACTGCTGCGCGATCTCGGCGCGATCCTTCCAGAAGCCCGTCGCCAGGCCGGCCAGATAGGCGGCCCCCAGCGCGGTGGTTTCCGCCACTTCCGGACGCAGCACCGGCACGTCGAGGATGTCGCTCTGGAACTGGGCCATGAAGTCGTTGCTGATCGCGCCGCCATCGGCGCGCAGTTCCTTCAGTTCGATGCCCGAATCGACCTGCATCGCGGTCAGCACGTCGCGGGTCTGGTAGGCCATCGATTCGATCGCGGCGCGGATGAAATGTTCCTTGGTGGTGCCGCGGGTCAGGCCGAACACCGCGCCGCGGATATCGCTGCGCCAGTAAGGCGCGCCCAGGCCGACGAAGGCCGGCACGAAGTACACGCCGTCGTTGTCGCCGGCGCGTTCGGCGTAGGACTGCGAGTCGCTGGCCTTGCCGAACATGCGCAGGCCGTCGCGCAGCCACTGCACCACCGAACCGGCGACGAAGATCGCCCCTTCCAGCGCGTATTCGACCTTGCCGTCCACGCCCCAGGCGATGGTGGTGAGCAGGCCGTTCTTGGATTCCACCGCCTTCTCGCCGGTGTTCATCAGCATGAAACAGCCGGTGCCGTAGGTGTTCTTGGCCATGCCCGGCTCGAAACAGGCCTGGCCGAACAGCGCCGCCTGCTGGTCGCCGGCGATGCCGGCGATCGGCACTTCGTGGCCGTAGAAATACTGGCCCTGGGTGGTACCGTAGATCTCGCTGGAGGACCGCACCTCGGGCAGCATCGAGGCCGGGATGTCGAGCATCTGCAGCAGCTCCTCGTCCCAGCGCAGCTCGTGGATGTTGTACAGCAGCGTGCGCGAGGCGTTGGTGTAGTCGGTAACGTGGACCTTGCCGGCGGTGAGGTTCCAGATCAGCCAGCTGTCGATGGTGCCGAACGCCAGTTCGCCGCGCTGCGCGCGTTCGCGCGCGCCCTCCACATGGTCGAGGATCCACTTGACCTTGGTGCCGGAGAAATACGCATCGATCAGCAGCCCGGTCTTGGCCCGCACCATGTCCTCGTGGCCGGCGGCCTTGAGCTGTTCGCAGATGTCCTTGGTCTGCCGCGACTGCCAGACGATGGCGTTGTAGATCGGTTGCCCGGTGGCGCGGTCCCACACCACCGTGGTCTCGCGCTGGTTGGTGATGCCGATGCCGGCGATCGCGCTCGCGTCCACCTGCTGGTTGTTCAGCAGCTCGGTGATCGTGGTGTAGACGCTGGTCATGATCTCGCGCGGGTTGTGTTCCACCCAGCCCGGTTGCGGGAAGATCTGCCCGAACTCGCGCTGCGCCATGCCGGCGATGTGGCCCTTGCGGTCGAACAGGATCGCGCGCGAACTGGTGGTGCCCTGGTCGATGGCCAGGATGAATTTCTTTTCCATCGGTGACTCCTGCGGGGTCGTGAGGCGCGCGCCGCGGCGGCGCCCGGAATGATTGGGGACGTGCCGGCGGTGCCGGCACCGGGTATCGCGCGCAGGCTCAGGCCCGGCGCGACGCCGCTGCTTCCTCGAGCGCCTTCACCCGCGCCGGCAGGAACGGATAGATCAGCAGTTGATAGGCGCCGCCGCCGATCACCCCGCCGATCAGCGGGCCGACGATCGGAATCCACCAGTAGCTGTTGGCCGACGGCAGCGCCGAGGAGCCCCAGCCGGCGAAGTAGGCGAACATGCGCGGCCCGAAATCGCGCGCCGGATTGATCGCCCAGGCTTCCAGGTAGCCCATCGAGGCGCCGATGGTCGCCACCAGCAGGCCGATGATCAGCGCACCGGAATTGGCGGTGGGCGCGGCCTCGTTATAGCGCTCGGTGATGGCGAAGATGCCGAAGATCAGGAACGCGGTCAGGATCGCCTGGTCGCGCAGCGCATGCATCGGGGTGATCGCCAGGCCCGGTGCGGTGAAGAACACGCCGGCCGCGCCGCCCGCTTCGCGGGTCAGCTGATGGGCCTGGTTGTAGTGGTCGATCACCGGCGCGAACAGCAGGTAGACGATGCCCGCACCGAGGAACCCGCCGACCACCTGCGCCACCCAGTACGGCAGCACCTTGTTCCAGGCGAACCCCCGAAACAGCGCCAACGCCAGGGTCACCGCCGGATTGGCATGGGTGCCGGAGACCGAGCCGGTGGCGTAGATGGCGATCGTCACCGCCAGGCCCCAGGCGATGCACACGCCCCAGTAAGCGTTCTGGTACGGACTGGGGTCGTACAGCACGTACATGCACGCCACCGAACAGCCGAAGGCGATGATGATCACCATCGCCACCGCCTCGGAAATCAGTTCGCCAAGCAGTTGCCGGTTCATGCGCGCTGCTCCTGCGTTGCGGTCGTCGTCTTGCCGGTCATCCCGGTCGTCGTCTTGTACATGCCTGCCACCCTCCACGGTCGTTCCCAGGTTCGCGCGCGGCGGCGGTTGCCGATGCGCGCGGCGATTGCGCACGCGCGGCCGGCGCCCACAACGGGGCAAGCCGGCCGCGGTGCTTGCCTCATGCGGGCGCGGCGGCCAGCGCGGCCGGCGCCTGCTGCAGATAGTCGATCAGGCGCTGGCGGCCGGCGGCGTCGATGCGCAAGCCGAGCTTGCTGCGGCGCCACAGCAGGTCGTCGGCCTGGGTCACCCATTCGTGCGCACGCAGGTAGTCCACTTCCGCCTGGTACAGGTCGGCGCCGAAGTGTTCGCCCAGGTGCTGCAGCGAGGCCGCGGCGCCCAGCAACTGCACCGCACGGGTGCCGTAGTTGCGCGCCAGCCGCGTCGCGGTCGCCTCGCTCAGCCACGGCCGCGCCGCACGCAGTTCCTGCGCCAGCACGCCGATGTCGCGGCGCTCGCCGCCGGGCAGCGGCGCACCGCGCGCGGTCCACGCCGACGCCTTGCGCCCAGCGTGCGCGACCAGCCGGTCCACCGCCTCCTCGGCCAGCTTGCGGTAGGTGGTGAGCTTGCCGCCGAACACGTTGAGCAGCGCCGCGCTGCCGTCCGTGTCCAGTTCCAGCAGGTAGTCGCGGGTGACCTCGGCGGCGTTGTCCTCCTCGTCGTCGAGCAGCGGGCGCACGCCGCTATAGCTCCACACCACGTCGTCGGGCGCGATCTGCTTGAGGAAGTAGCGGTTGGCCGCCTCGCACAGGTAGCGCGTCTCCTCGGCATCGATCTTCGGCGCGGACGGATCGGCGCGGTAGTCCACGTCGGTGGTGCCGATCAAGGTGAAGTCGTGCTCGTAGGGAATGGCAAACACGATGCGCCGGTCCGGCTGCTGGAAGATGTAGGCATGGTCGTGCTCGAACAGCCGCGGCACCACGATGTGGCTGCCCTTGACCAGGCGCAGCGCGTGGTCGTGGCCGACCTTGGCCACGTCGTCCAGGAACTGCACCGCCCACGGCCCGGCGGCATTGACTAGCGCACGCGCCTGCAGGTCCTGGCGGCGGCCGTCGGCATGCTCCAGCTGCACCTGCCAGACGCCGCCGACGCGGCGCGCGGCCACGCAGCGGGTGCGGGTCAGGATCCGCGCGCCGCGTTGCGCTGCATCCATCGCATTGAGCACCACCAGCCGCGCGTCCTGCACCCAGGCGTCGGAATAGACGAAGCCGGTGCGGAATTCCTCGCGCAACGGAGCGCCGACCGGATCCGAGCGCAGCGCCATGCGCCTGGACCCCGGCAGGGTGCGGCGGCCGCGGCCGAGATGGTCGTACAGGAACAGGCCGGTGCGGATCATCCACGCCGGGCGCAGGTGCGGCTGATGCGGCAGCAGGAAGCGCAGCGGCCAGATGATGTGCGGGGCCAGGCGCAGCAGCACTTCGCGCTCGGCCAGCGCCTTGCCGACCAGCGCGAACTCGTACTGCTCCAGGTAGCGCAGCCCGCCGTGGATCAGCTTGGTGCTGGCGCTGGAGGTATGCGAGGCGAGGTCGTCGCGCTCGCACAGGCATACCGACAGGCCACGGCCCACCGCATCGCGGGCGATGCCCACGCCGTTGATGCCACCACCGACCACCAGCACATCGTAGATCTCGCGCATTGCCTGACTCCGGAAGCGTCGTGTCCGCGGCGAAAAGCCGGGGGCGACGACGCGGGACGAAAAGATCGTAAACGAACATTTTCGAACATAGCACGCTGCAGTGCAGCGTCGCGTCAGCGCAAAGCCTCGCGGCTGGGGACGAGGACATAGGGCGACCGCTTCATTTCCGGCAGCCGAGCGGCCGCCGATAGCGACTTCCGGCAGAATTTAACGTCACAATAAAGAAATAATACGAACATAAACGCACACGAAATGCGGGGTTGCCATGTCCGCGGTCGGTCCCCGCGGTGACCCGGCATCCGCCGCACGCCGGCGGGCGGCGCGGCTCAGTCCAGATCGGCCTGATCGCCGGCCCCGCTTTCCGCCTCGGCCTCGCCCTCGGCGACGAACACGCGGGTCCCGGCCTCTTCCAGCACCACGGCCAGCTCCGGCGGCGGCGCGCGGTCGGTGAACCAGGCCTGGACCCGCGCGATCGGCCCGAGCCGGACCATGGCGTTGCGGCCGAGCTTGCTGTGGTCGGCGGCCAGGAACACCTGCCGCGAGTGCTCGATGATGGCCTGCGCCACCCGCACCTCATGGAAATCGAAATCCAGCAAGGTGCCGTCCGGGTCGATGCCGGAAATGCCGATCACGCCGAAATCCACCTTGAACTGGCGGATCAGCTCGATCGTGGCCTCGCCGGTGACGCCCTGGTCGCGGCCGCGCACGCGGCCGC
This sequence comes from Xanthomonas translucens pv. undulosa, assembly GCF_017301775.1. NCBI lineage: Bacteria > Pseudomonadati > Pseudomonadota > Gammaproteobacteria > Lysobacterales > Lysobacteraceae > Xanthomonas > Xanthomonas translucens. Next base: position 2,716,418 of record NZ_CP063993.1, on the reverse strand, counting down.
CGGCGACCATCACCTCGAAGCTCGGATTGGCGCTCATCATCACCGCCACGTTGAGGTTGTTGGTGATCACCCGCAGCCCGCTATGCCCCATCAAGGCGCGCGCCACGTCCTCGTTGGTGGTGCCGATGTTGATGAACAGCGACGCGTCGTCGGGGATGTGCTGCGCCAGCAGCGTGGCGATGCGCCGCTTCTCCCGCGCCTGCAGCGCCTTGCGCGCGGTGTAGGCCAGGTTCTCCACGCTCGACGGCAGGCTGACCCCGCCGTGGTAGCGGCGCAGCACGCCGGCCTCGCACAGCAGCGTCAGGTCGCGGCGGATGGTCTGCGGGGTCACGTCGAAACGCGTGGCCAGCCCTTCCACTTCGGCATAGCCCTGTTGCCGCACCAGCGCGACCAGTTGCTCCTGGCGCGGATTGAGCGCAGGCACCGCGCTCGGTTTCGGGATCGTGTTGTCCATGCGCCGATGATGGCGCATGCGCGGGCCGATGCAAACGCCGGCGGCCGCGGCGATCGCAATCGCGCACATCGCATCGATGCAGCCGCGGCCGTCGTTGCGCCGCGCCACGCGCCTACCCGGCCATCGACGACACGGCCTAGACTACGCACCCCGCCGGACGCCACCGGCAGCACCGGACCGGCCATGATCAACAACGACGTACTGCGCTCCATCCGCTACATGCTCGACCTCAGCGACCAGATGATCGTGGACACGGTGCACCTCGCCGATCCGGCCTTCCCGATCGACAGGAGCGAGGTGCCGGCCTACCTGAAGAAGGAGGACGAGGATGGCTTCGTCGAATGCAGCGACCGGGTGTTGGCGCATTTCCTCGACGGGCTGGTGTTCCACTACCGCGGCCGCGACGACAGCCTGCCGGCGCGCCCGGTGGAAACCCGGATCACCAACAACGTGGTGCTGAAGAAGCTGCGCGTGGCGTTCCAGCTGAAGGACGTGGACATGCACCAGATCTTCGCCGAGGCCGGCTTCCCGGTGTCCAAGCCGGAGCTGTCGGCGCTGTTCCGCCAACCGGGGCACAAGAACTTCCGCCTGTGCGGCGACCAGCTGCTGCGCAACTTCCTCAAGGGGCTGACCCTGCGGCTGCGCGCGGCGGGGTGAGGCGGCGTGCCTGGTGCGCACACGGGGCCAGCTTGTTCCTGCAGGAGCGGCACGGGGTGGCCGTCTGGCCATCTACCCCGCAGCGGAAGCCGTGATCTTGCCCGGGCCTTGCGTCGCGGTTGAAACCGCTTCTACAGGATGCGCGATAGACGCAGGCGCTCAGCGGATCCGGTAGACCCGCGCCTTCGGCAGGTCTTCGTCCACCTGTAGGAACCAGCGTCCGGCGATGCCGGGCACCACCTTGATCGCCGGCGAAGCCAGTGCGGTGTGCAGGGTCATGCTGCCCTTGAGCACCTTCCACTGCTGGCCGTTGTCCAGCACGAACACAGTGCCCGGCGCCCAGCCGGCGACCTCGCCCTGCACGCGGGCGCTGATCGGGCCGTCGTCCAGGCCGATCAGCATGCCCTGCTCGGCCTGGGGGTCGCCCACTGCGGCGCCCGCGACCGCCGGCGTCGCGGCGGGCCGCGCCGGGGCCTGCGACGCCTCGCGCGTCTCGGCATCGCGCAGCAGGCGATTGAGCGTGGCCAGCTGGGCGGGGGTCAGTCCGACCTCGCGCAGCTGCTCGGCACTCAAGCGGCGCTCGATCTGCACATAGCCCGACTGCGCCAACGCCACCGGTGCCGCCAGGACACATGCCAGCGCCAGCACTAAGTCTTTCATCGTTGGATCCTGTCGCCTTGGCAGAGAAGAAAGGCCGCGCGGTCGCCAGGACCGGCTCCCCAGTTCGGCAAGTGTGGGTCAATCCGGTGACGGCGGGATGACATGCGCCAGACGTGAGCCGCCACGGCCTGGCCGCACCGGCTCGGCGCTGCCTGTCGGGCGAATCCGCGCTTGCGCTGGCATCGCCCGCCGCCGCGCCAGCGGCCGCCGCAGCGGTCTGCGGCGGCCTGGCTTGCTGGCCCGCGTACTTGCACCGCCACGCATTGACCTGTTCGCGCTGTTGCTGCGCTGTCTTCGCCAACCGGCCTGCAGATCGCTGCGCCTGCGCGCATACGCACGCGAATGGTGCCTCCTAGCCACGGCACGGCGCTGCAGACGTCCGGCAACCTGTGCGAAACCGCGCCCCCAGGCGTGCACGCCGCTTGACGCGATTCGGTCTACGATGCGTGGGGTTCGCCCCCATGGCGGGCGCCGCCCATTTCCTGCGCCGGCGGTGTCCCTTCCCGTTCCGTTTTGAGGTCCCCATGAAACTAGAGGTGCTGTTCGACCAGTTGCACACCCTGCCGACCATTCCCAAGGTGGCACAGGAACTGATCCTGCAATTCGACAATCCCACCACCAGCCTGGACAGCGTGGCGCGCAGCATCGAGCGCGACCCGGTGATCGCGGCCAAGGTGCTGCGCCTGGCCAACTCGACGCGGTTCCGCGGCGCACGCGACTCGACCAGCGTCGAGGACGCGGCGCTGCGCCTGGGCTTCAACACCTTGCGCACCCTGGTGCTGGCCTCGTCGATGACTGACGCGTTCCACGCGCCGGCGCATTTCGACCTGCGCGCGTTCTGGCTGCACAGCTTCGAGGTCGCCGGCATCTGCCGGCTGCTGGCCCGGCAGAAGTGCCTGGATCCGGAAACCGCGTTCACCTGCGGGATGATGCACAACATCGGCGAGCTGCTGATCCAGACCGGCGCGCCGGACTATGCGGCGCAGCTGCATCCGGGCGCATCCTCCAGCGGCCGCGCCGCCGACGAGACCGTGCAGTTGGGCTTCGGCTACCCGGAAGTGGGCGCCGAACTGGCGCGGCGCTGGCAGCTGCCGCAGGTGATCCAGACCGCGATCGCCTTCCAGGCAAGGCCGCTGCAGGCGCCGGACGGCCAGCCGATGCCGCGCGTGGTGGCGCAGGCGGCGCTGGTCGCCGATGCGCTGGAGCACCATGGCGGCGCCACCCCGGAAGCGCGGCAGGCGGTCGGCGGCCCGTTGCTGGACGACGTGGACCTGGACGCGCTGTTCGCCGCGCTGCCGGACGTGATCGAGGCCGACCGCGCCTTCACCGAGATGCTGCGCTAAGCGCTTCCAGCCGCACCTTCGGCAACGAAAGCGATCGGCCTCACTGTAGGAGCGGCTTCAGCCGCGACAGGGTCTATCCGTAGACGCGGTCGCGGCTGAAGCTCCTACATTTCTTGATGGCGTGCGCCCGCGGCATCGCCCACGCGATGTCGATGCCGACCTCGCCGTGCAACTGCACGCCGTAGTCGGCCAGGTGCGCCACGCAGCGACGATTTGCGCACGCGCCTGCCCCGTAGACAACCCGCAGGCCTGATCATGCGGGCAGCGTGCCGCCAGCCCGGACCGGTGGTATCTTCCGAGCCAACGCCCATCGGCGAGGAGCGGACGCATGCAGTCGAACAAGGACACCGATCATGCGGCGGGCGTTGGCCAGCGGCCGACGCGGCTGGCGCGCAGCACCGTGCTAGCGCTGGCCTTACTGGCCGGCAGCGCGAGCGCGCAGCAGGACGCGCTGCAAGTCGCGACCAGCACTACGTATGCGCTGGGAACACCGGAATGGCGCCAACTCCGCGATTGGCTGGTCCAGCATCCGGCGACGATGCAAGGAAAGCGCGTGGGCGATCCCGCCCAACTGGGCGCGGTGACGCTGGCCTACAGCGCGACCAGGCCGGCCACCACCCGCACGGTACCGCAGCCGCTGCCCTTGCCTGCGACCGGTGCGCCCGGCGACAGCATTGCCATCGCATCGTGCGCGCAGGGTTACCTGCAGTCGTGGCACTACGTGCCGGACGAAAGCCCGCAGCACCGCTGGGACCTGCAGTCCTACAGCCTGAAGCTGACCGCCGCGTGCCCGGGTGGCGCCGGCCAGGGCTGAGCTGCCGCCTGCGCGCAGAGGGCGGCCCGGGTGCGGATCAGCGCGTTTCCATCGGCCGTTCGCCCCCTGTAGGGGCGGTTTCAACCGCGACCGTCGGAGCAGCGGAACCGCCGCGTGCGTCGAAGTGTCCAGGCCGATCCCAAAGCGCCTCCCGCAACGCACCCAGCGGCAATGTCCTTGTGGGAGCGACTGCAGTCGCTCCCACAAATGGCGTCCTGCGGATCGGGATCGCCCTGGCCGGATCGATCGCGGGCCTGGCATGCAACGCATGCACGAGTGCGCCCATCGTGGTTCCAGTCCGGTCCCCCATCCGCGCATCGCCACCGCCCGCCATCTAAACGGCCCCGCGGGGCGAAGCGCATCCATCGCCGCAGCGTGCGTGGTCGGTCGGCCCGGCTTCGCGCGTTCGATAGAAGGACGCCACTGCGCCAGGCACGTCACGGCAAGCGCATGATCTATGGCGGCTTCGTGCCGGTGCTGGAATTGAAAACATAGGCGCGCGAACGGCCGGCAAGCGACGCGCGCTGCGCCAACGACGCAGCGCAGGGCCGCTCAGAACCGGTAGCTGAAGCTCAGCGTCGCAGTGCGTCCGGGGGCGTAATCCAGGTTGCTGTACGCGTCGAGCACGAAATACTTGCGGTCCAGCAGGTTGTTGGCGTTGAGCTGCAGCGCCGCCTGCGCATTGAACGCGTAGCGCGCCATCGCGCCGAGCAGGGTCACCGAGGCCTGGTCCACGCGCTGCGGGCCATTGGGGCCATCCACCGCGGCATGGCTGGCGGACTGCCAGTTGGCGCCGCCGCCCACGCTGAGCCGGTTCCAGGCGCCGGGCAGCCGGTAGGTGCTGAACACGCGCACCAGCGTGCGCGGCAGCGCGGTACGCAGGTCGGCGCCGTCCGGGCCTTCCAGTTCGAAATGCGACCAGCCGAACGACGCGCTCCAGTCTTCGCTCAGCTCGCCCGACGCGTCCAATTCGATGCCGCGCGAGCGCGTGCCGTCCACCGCCACGTAGGCCTGGGTCAGGCCGTCGGGCAGGGTCTTGCCGATGTCGGCCTCGGCCACGTGGTCCTGGCGGGTGTCGAACAGCACCAGCGCGGTGTTGAGGCGGCCGTCGAGATGGCGGCCCTTGAGGCCGATCTCGCGGCTGCTGCCGAGCACCGGATCGAGGAAGCTGCCGTCGCGGCGGCGGTTGTCCTGCGGGTCGAAGATCTCGGTATAGCTGACGAACGCCGAATACACCGGCGTGATCGCGTAGATCAGCCCGGCGTAGGGCACGGTCTTGCGGTGGTCGTGGCGGAACACGCCGCTGTACAGGTCGTCGGTGTCGTTCTTCCAGCGGCTGTAGCGGGCGCCCACGACCAGCGTCAACGGCTCGGCCAGCGACAGGCGCGCGGCGGCGTACGCGCCCTGCTGGTCGGTGCGCAGGTCGGTGACCTTGTCGGCCTCGGCCGCGAACTGCGGGTACGGATAGCGACCATCCCATTGCAGGAAATCGCCGATCGGCGCCAGCGCCTCGGTGGCGTTGAGCCACGCGCGCCTGGCGTACCGCGAACCGCTCAGGCCCAGCACCAGTTCGTGCGCGCGGCCCCAGGCCTGGAACGGGCCGGACGCATACACATCGAGCATGTTCTGGCGGCCGCGGTCGCGGCTGCGGTAGGCGGAGGGAACCAGCGTTTCGCCGGTGGCCCGGTTCGGGAAGCCATAGACGTAGAACAGCGCCATGTCGCCGTCGGTGGCGCGGTGGCTGGCCAGCGCCCGCAGCAGCCAGCCGTTGCCGAATGGGTGCTTGAGATCGGCGAAGGCGGTGGCGGTGGTGGTGTTCCAGTAGCTCCAGTCCGCGGCGCTGCTGAAGCCGCGCGGCCATTCCAGGAAGCTGCCGTCGTCGTAGAACACCGGGTAGCTACCCCAGGTCACGCCCTTGGGCCGGTTCTTCTGATAGTCGTAGCCCACGCTCAGCGTGGTGGCGGCGCCGAGATCGGCATCGACCACGCCGTACAGCACGGTCTTCTGCTTGCTGTAGCGGTCCAGGTAGGAATCGCCCTGCTCGTAGGCGCCGACCAGCTGCCGGCGCCGCTGAGCAGGCCGCTGGCCCCGCGCAGCACCTCGATGCGTTCGTAGATGGCCGTATCCAGGCTGGCATCGGCGGACCCGGCGTTGATCCCCGGCGCGACCGGCACGCCGTCGTAGGCCATGTTCTCGACCAGCAAGCCGCGCGCATAGAACAACACCCGCTCGGTATCGTAGGCGTTGGAGGACACCCCGGTGACGTTGTCGAGCACATCGCGCACCGAGGTCAGGTGCTGGTCCTCGATCCGCTGCGCGGTGACGATGCTGAGCGACTGCGGCGTCTGCTGCGGGGTCAGCGCCAGGCGCGTCGCCGCCGCGGTCTGTTCGACCGTATACCCGCGCGCGCGCTCGGCCTTGACGTTGATCGCATCCAGCGTGGTCGGATCGGCGGCGGCGTCAGGCTGTGCCGCGGCCGACAGCGCGATGCACAGGCCGGCGGACAGCGCGCTCAAACGCACGGCAGCGGCGCGAGGATGGAAAGCGGACATGGAAAACCCCCTGGATGCAGTGAGACACAGGCAGGCGGCCTGTGCGGATTCTCACGACTGGGGCTGGCGCTGGAACACGGCTTGCGCGTCGTCAAGTGGGCAACGTCTAGCCGAGCGCCGCCGCCGCGACGAGTGCACCGCGCGCGCTGCAAGCGCTGCCTGCCACCCACCGACGACGCCACAGGCGCAGCGTGTCCGCCGGTAGCGGACACGCTGCGCGCGACTGCTCAGGGAATCGTGCAGAAGCTGAGGTAGTGGTCGGCGGAATAGTAGCGCTTGTCGATGACCGACTTCTTGGCGCCGTCGGTAACCAGGTACACCAACCGATAGGTGCCGGCCGGGCCGCCGGGATCGCGCCGCGCCTTGCCCTCGTAGTAGGTCTGGCCGCGGCCGGCCTGGGGCAGGCGCCGCTCGCCGTTGCCGAAGACCTGCACATCGACGGCGCCGGCACCGCAGGCGACGATCGGATTGGGCATGGTGATGCAGGCGGACACATCGCGCATGGCTTCGCGCACATAGGTGGGCAGCGCGCCGCAGCCCGGCGGGGCTTTCTGTGCCTGCGCCTGCGCAGCCGACAGGGCGAAGACGGCAAGCAGCGCGACTCTGATCGAGGGATACATGGATGACTCCTTGAGGACGGATGGAGCGATTGCTGCCGATGTGCACCGCACACAGGCCGCGTCTGGGACTATGCGAAGCAACGCCTGCGCTGCCCATCCGGCAATACCTGATCTATCGCTGCCGCCGCCGCATGCGCGGCAAGCGCGGGTGGCGCCAGGCACCGTTGCGGGTGCGCGCATCCCGCCGCGGCCTTGCCCGTAGATGCCGGACGCGACAGCGTCGGCTACCATCGGCGGCGCCGGCGGCGTCCCCACGCCGGCGCCCGTTGCGCTGCGCACACGACCGCCCCTTCGTCATCCATGAACCACGCCGCCTCGTCTCGCCTCGCAGCAAGCACTGTTCTCGCCACCCTGCGCGTGAGCGCCAAGCTCGCCGCCTTGGCCCTGATCAGCGTGCCGTTGCTGCCGCTGCAATGGCTGCTGATGCGCTGCACCCGCGGCCGCGGCGCCTTCGTGCTGCCGCGCCTGTGGTTCGCCTGCGTGCGCAGGCTGATGGGCATCCGCGTTGAGTGCGTCGGCGTGCCGCGCAGCGGCGGCGGCACCCTGTTCGTCGGCAACCACCTCTCGCATTTCGACATCGTGGTGTTGGGCAGCCTGCTGCGCGCGCGCTTCATCGCCAAGAACGACATGGAACGCTGGCCGGGGATGCGCCGCTTCGGCGCACTGGCGCAGACCCTGTTCATCAGCCGCCGCCGGATCGACGCGGCCAACGTGGCGGCGGCTGTCGCCGCGCAGATCCGCCCCGACCACGACGTGGTGCTGTTCGCCGAAGGCACCACCTCCTCCGGCGAGCGCGTCGCTGCGTTCAAGTCGAGCCTGTTCTCGCTGTTCCTGGGCGGCGACGCCCACGCCCGGCCATGGACGCTGCAAGCGTTCACTTTGCAGGTGCTGTCCGTCGATGGCCGACCGCTGGCGCAGGGCGGCGAGCGCGACGCCTACGCGTTCTACGGCACGATGCAGGCCGGCGCCCATGTCATGCGCTTCTTGGGCATGTCCGGCGCCGTGGTGCGGGTGACCTTCCACGCGCCGATCGCCCTCGACCACGGCGCCGACCGCAAGGTCGTAGCGCAGCGGCTGCACGCGATCGTGGCAGCGGCGCTGCCTGCACCCCGCAGCGACGGCCCACCGGCCTAGGCCACCGCGCGGCCGGGCCTGCGCGCGCCGCGGCGTCGGGTCAATGCGTGGGCAGCGGCTGCATCCGGTAGTTGTCCGGCGGCGTCGCGCCGAGCAGGTATTGCACGAAGTAGTCCCAGCGGCGGCGGGTCACATACGGGGTGTCGTCGTCGCCATAGGCATGCTTGGCGTTGGGCAATACCAACATGTCGAAGGTCTTGTTGGCTTTGATCAGCGCGTCGGCCATCAACAGCGATTCGTAGGGCGGGACGTTGTCGTCCAGGCTGCCGTGCACCAGCATCAGCCGGCCCTTGAGGTTGGCGGCGAGCAGCGGATTGGCCTGGTTGTCGTAGCTGTCCTTGCCCTCCTTGTCCACGCTGAGCCGGCCCTGATACTTCTCGCCCCAGTCGTCCTCGTAGTTGCGGTTGTCGTGATTGCCGCTCTCCGACCAGGCCACCTTGAAGAAGTCCGGGTAGCGCAGCATCGCGTCGGTGGAGGCGTTGCCGCCGCCGGAGTGGCCCCAGATGCCCACGCGCTGCAGGTCGATCCACGGGTAGCGCTGCCCCAGCTCCTTCAACCCGGCCACCTGGTCGGGCAAGGTGTTGTCGCCCATGTCGGCGTACCAGGTGTCATGGAAGGCCTTGGAGCGCCACGGCGTGCCCATGCCGTCGATGGCCACGACGATGAAGCCCAGTTCGGCCAGCGCCTGATTGTCGCCATGGCTGGCCAGAAAACTGCGCCCGCGCACCGAGCCGGTCTGCGGGCCGGGATAGATGTAGTCGATGATCGGGTACTTCCTGGCCGGGTCGAACCGCGAGGGCTTGAACATCACCCCGTACAGCACGGTCTTGCCGTCGCGCGCGCGCACCGTGATCGGCACCGGCGGGACCCAGCCGGCGGCCTGCAGGCGGTCGATGTCGGCCTTGGCCACGGTGGCGAGGGTGCGGCCATCGCCGGCCTGGCGCAGCAGCGTCACCGGCGGCTGCGTGGTGGTGGAGTAGCTGTCGACGAAGCGCTGGCTGTCCGGCGACAGGGCGATGCTGTGGTCGGCCGGCTCCGGCGTCAGCAGCCGCGGCGCGCCGCCGTCCAGGCTCACCTTCCACAGCTGCTGGTCGTACGGATCCAGCCCGCGGCTGCGGCCAACCGCGCGGAACCAGGCGGTGCGGGTCTGGGCATCGACCTTCAGCAATTCGGTGACGTTGCCCTCGCCGGTGGTGATGGCACGCTTGGGCTTGCCGGTGGTCAGGTCGTACAGGTACAGCTGGCCCCAGTTGCTGCGTTCGGAAAACCACACCGCTTCGTTGCGCGCCGGCAGGTAGGCCCAGTTCGCCGCGACCTGACCGCTTTCATAGTAGGTCTTTGCGGTTTCGCGGAACGCGGTGCGGACCGCGCCGGTGGCCGCGTCGGCGATGCGGAACCAGGCGTCCTTGTGGTAGCGCGAGGTGGAGACGAACGCCAGGGTCTTGCTGTCCGGCGCCCACTTCACATCGTCCCAGCCGCCGTCCGCGCCGCAGCTGACGTCGTCGCACAGGGTCGAGCGGTGCTGGTCCGGCGGCATCTGCAGCCGCACCACCATGCGCGTGGGCACGTCCACGATCACCCGTTCGATCATGGTCACCTCCTTGTCGCCGGGCATCGGGTACTTCCACTGCAACAACTCCGGATGCCCCAGCTTGCTCCTGACCAGGTACATGTCCCCGCTCTTGCGCTGATCCTGCTGGAACGTGGCGATCTTGCGCGCATCCGGCGACCACTCCAGGATCGCCGTGTCGCTGTGCTTCCAGCCGGCGTTGTCGGTGGCGTAGCCGAAGTCCTGCACGCCATCGGTGGTGAGCTGGGTTTCCTTGCCGGAGGCCAGGTCGCGCAACCACAGGTTCCAGTCGCGGACGAACGCCTCGGTCTTCTTGTCCGGCGACAGGACGCCCGGCTCGGGCTTGTCCGTGGCGTAGACCTTGCTGCAATGCGCGTCGGGGTCGCAGAACACCTGGGTGTTGCGCACGCTGAAACGGTAGCGGCCATCGGCGGCCAGGCGCAGCGACTTGATCGGCAAGTCGGCCGCGGCCAGCGGCCGCTCGCTGAGCGCCAGCAAGCTGTTGAGCGCCGCGGCCAGCGCGGCCTGGTCGAACAGCGGCGCGCGCTGGCCGCTGACCGCGTCCATGCGCATGAAGTGATCGCCGTTGGCGTCGTGGTCGACATAGGCGAAATGGGTGGCGTCGAGCCAGTCCACGCGTTCGACCGCATGGTCCAGCAGCGGTTGCGTCAGGTGCCCGAGCGCGCGCTCGGCCCGCGCATAGTCGGCGGCGGTGACGGCCGGCGCCGGCGCCGGCGCGGCGGCGGCGGCGGCGGCGGCCGGCAGCAGCATGGCAAGGAGGACGGCGCCGAGCGCGCGTGGGGCAAGAAGCGGGGAAGGCATGGCGTGGGGGGTTCCGGAGCGGACAGGTGCAGGCGAGGGGAAGCGATCCTTGCGCGTCATCCGCCGATGCTACGCCCGGCGCAGCCGGCGCTCCCCTGCCGGAAGTCGTAGTGGCGCACTGACGGTGCCCGTGGCGGTCCGGGTCGTGGCCGCTGCGCAGCACTGCCTGCGTTGTGATCGGCAGGCAGCAGCGACCGGTGCGGCGTCTTGCGACCCGCACGGGTCGCTGGCGCGCTTGCCTGCCTGCCATGCTGCGCGCCCGGACACGGGGCGGCGTCCGCGCAGATCCATCGCGACCGTTCATGGAGAACGCAAATGAAAAGCGCGAGGGCCGTCTCGTCGTTCCGGTCCCCGCACGCCGTCACCATCGCGATGCCGGTCGGCGTCGGCAACGACATCGAAAAACCGAACAAGGTGACCCGGGAAATCCTCGGCAGGCTCGGCTGCGCAGGTTGACTGGGTGCACTGTAGGAGGGGCTTCAGCCCCGACAGACTAGTGTCCGGAGCCGGTGCATTTCCCGGCTGCGTTCGTCGCGGCTGAAGCCGCTCCTACAGGAAGCAAGCGGCCGACTTGCCGGTTGCACTGTAGGAGCGGCTTCAGCCGCGACAGGCCGCCAAAGCCGCTGCGATCCCGGGCCTTTTCCTTGTCCATCTGTCACGATCGCTTCCGAAGCCCGGCAGCTGGACGGCTTCGCGCGTCGCGACTGAAGTCGCTCCCACAATGCATTGCGGCAAGGCTGGCTGCATTGTGGGAGGGACTTCAGTCCCGACTGTTTCCGAAGCCGGATAGCTGGATGGCTCCGCTCGTCGCGGCTGAAGCCGCTCCTGCAGGGAGCTTGCAGCAGGCTGGCCGGGTGCACTGTAGGAGCGGCTTCAGCCCCGACAGACTAGTGTCCGGAGCCAGTGCATTTCCCGGCTGCGTTCGTCGCGGCTGAAGCCGCTCCTACAGGAAGCAAGCGGCCGACTTGCCGGTTGCACTGTAGGAGCGGCTTCAGCCGCGACAGGCCGCCAAAGCCGCTGCGATCCCGGGCCTTTTCCTTGTCCATCTGTCACGATCGCTTCCGAAGCCCGGCAGCTGGACGGCTTCGCGCGTCGCGACTGAAGTCGCTCCCACAATGCATTGCGGCAAGGCTGGCTGCATTGTGGGAGGGACTTCAGTCCCGACTGTTTCCGAAGCCGGATAGCTGGATGGCTCCGCTCGTCGCGGCTGAAGCCGCTCCTGCAGGGAGCTTGCAGCAGGCTGGCCGGGTGCACTGTAGGAGGGGCTTCAGCCCCGACAGACAGTGTCCGGAGCCAGTGCATTTCCCGGCTGCGTTCGTCGCGGCTGAAGCCGCTCCTACAGGGAGCTTGCGGCAGGTTGGCCGGGTGCACGGTGGGAGGAGCTTCAGCCCCGACCGCATCCGAAGCTGGAACACCCACCGCTGCGCTCGTCGCGGCCAACGCGGCTCCCCCACTCGCCGCTACGGCTTCGCCGCCTCGCACAGCTTGCGATTGAACCAGGTGGACTTGGCGATCGGCAGGTAGCTGTCCCAATCGCTCGGCGGCAGCATGCTGCCATTCTTGTCCAGTTCCTGCTGCAGCGCGTCCTCGTCGCGGCTGCCGGCGGCGATGGTGGTGTCCAGCACCGCCAGGCACTCCTTCGGACGGCCCAGGCACAGCAGGGCGATGGCGCGGTCGTTGGCGAAGCGGTCGCGCTCCAGCCAGTTGAAGAAGGTGCCGCATTCCTTGTCGAACGCGTCCATCCCCGCCAGCGCCGCCGCATAGCGCTTGCCGCGATAGTCGGCCAGGTACGCCGCGCGCCGCCGTGTGCTCGCCGCAGCGGTGCAGCCGGCCGGCAACGCAAGGTACTCGCCCTCGAAGCTGGCGCGCGCGCCGCAATAGGCGCGGCAGCTCTCCGCGGTCAGCGCCTTCACCGCGAACCCACCCGGCGTGCGCGTGAACGACACGCGGCACGGCGTGTCGCTGCCCTCGGTGACCTCGGCGATCTCGCCGCGCAGCGTGCCGGACAGCCCGCAGCTATGGCCATTGGCACCCACCGCGTCGATCGCGAACTCACGCACGTCGCCCTGCCCCCTGAGCTGCAGGCTGCCCCAGCCATCCTTGGTGCCGTACTCGCTGGGCGCCGGCGCGGCCGCGGCAGCAGCGCAGCTCGCAGTGCACAGCAACAACACCGTCCAGTTCCATCGTCCTGACATGGCGGTTTCCAGACTCGGCAAGGAAGTGGAATTTTCCTCCATCTCGCAGGCCATCGGCCAGTGCGGCAGACCTCCTCTGCGGTCGCCGCCCTGGCACGACCGTGCGCTATGCGGCGGGGCGCTCGCCGCCATGGTGAACGGACACCGGGCCTGCGCCGGCCACCGCTGACGGCAGCGTCGCGCAGATAAGCGGGCAAGACACCGGGCAAGCCCGGCGGTCGCTACGGCGGTCCTGGCCGTCCCGGCCCGCTGCGCCGGGCCACCCCACATCCGGGCGCATGCTGAACCCCCCATTCAGCTACCATATGCGACTAACTCTCATTCCGGATTCGACCATGCACCTGCGTCCCCGTCGCAACCGCCTGCCCTTGGCCGTGGCCTTTGCCTTGAGCGTGACCGGCCAGTCGGCCGCCGCGCAGGACGCGCGGAGCGATGCGGTCACGCTGGACCAGATCTCCGTCTATGGGCGCGTGACCAACGAGACGACGCTGCACATACCGCAGACGGTGGACGTGATTGATCGGGCGATGATCGAGGCGACCGGAAGCGAGACCGTGGGCGATGCATTGCGCTTCATCCCGGGCGCGTCGCGCGATGGCTCCACCCTCGATGCGTTCGGCGACACCTACCTGATCCGCGGATTCGCGGCGAATCAGACGGTCAACGGCATGACCGCCAATCCCCTGCGCCAGGCGCGCGATGCGGTCGCCATCGAGCGCATCGAGGTGCTCAAGGGACCGGCCTCGGTCCTGTACGGGCAGCTGCAGCCGGGCGCCCTCGTCAACATCGTCACCAAACAGCCGGAGAGCGTGTGGGGCTTCGAAGGCGCCGTGAAGTACGCACGCTTCGACGACTGGCGCGGCACCCTGGATCTGACCGGCCCGCTGGCCGCCGACGGCGCGGTGCGATTCCGCCTGGCCGGCGCCGTCGACGACAGCACATCGTTCGTGGATTTCTGGAGCCGGGAACACCAGTTCATCGCGCCGTCGATCGCCATCGACCTGGGCGAGCGCACCACGTTGACGCTGGAAACGTTCTACACCCGCAACCGCATCGAAGGGTTCTTCAACGGCCTGCCGGCCGAAGGCACGGTGCTTGCAAACGCGAACGGCCCGCTGCCGCGCGCGCTCAGCCTGGTCGACCCCACCTTCGCTCCTTCCGTGCGCAGCAACACCGACGTCAGCGCGCGCCTGGAGCATCGCTTCAGCGACAGCGTCCGCTACCGCGCGGCCATTTCCTGGACGCGGGAAGAGGTGGACGAAGAAAACATTTTCGGCGTGCTCGGCTGGGACGAGCCGCAGCGCACGCTGACCCGCGCGGTGCTCGATGGACACGCGCGCGGCGAAGCGTGGTCGGCGCACAACGACCTGGCATGGCAGACCAGCACCGGCGCCATCACCCACGCGTTGGTGGCCGGCAGCGATTACACCCGGTTCAACCGCCGCACCACCAGCAGCACCGGGCTGGCCAGCAGCCTGGACCTGTATGCGCCGGTCTACCAGTTCGACCGCAGGCCCGAGGTGACCCCGATCCCCTCGCGCAGCAGAACTGGCGACGAAGCGTTCCGCACCCTCGGCCTGTTCGCGCAGGATCGGATCGGCCTGACCGAACGGCTGCGGGCAGTGGTCGGCGCGCGCTGGTCCACCTACCGGCAGGACAGCGCCTCGCTGTCGGGCGCAGGCGTGAGCGGCGACTTCCAGCAGAAGCAGGACGCGTGGACGAGCCAACTGGGCCTGCTGTACACGCCGCGCGAGGACCTCGCGCTGTTCGCCAACCGCACTACCTCGTTCCTGCCGGTCTCCGGCCTGACCGCGCGCGGCACGCCGCTGCAGCCGGAAACCGGCGTGCAGTACGAAGTCGGCGCCAAGTCCTCGTTCTGGAACGGGCGGCTGCTGGCGACAGGCGCGCTGTTCCGGCTGGAGCGGCAGAACGTGGCGGTCTCCGATCGCGACAACCCAAGTTCGCTCGCCGCCATCGGCCAACAGCGCTCGGAAGGCATGGACGTTTCCGCCCGCCTGGGCATGCACGGCTGGGACGTGCAGACCGGCTACGCCTACACGCGCGCCAAGACCACCGAGGACACCAATGCCGCATTGGTCGGCGTGCCCATCCGCAACGTCCCCAGGCACAGTTTCGCGCTGCAGACCGGTTACCGCTTCAACGACGGCGGCCTCAGCGGCCTGCGCCTCGGCGCGTCGTCCACCTACATCGGCACCCGCACCGGCGACGTGGACGGCAGCTTCGACTTGCCGGCGTACTGGCGCACCGACCTGTCGATGGACTACGCGATGAGCCGCCAGCTCACACTGGGGCTGCGCATCGACAACGTGGCCGACAAACGCGGCTACACCCACGCCTTCAGCACCTTCGAAGTGTGGCCGGACATGCCGCGCACGGCGAGCTTCACCCTGTCCTACCGCGACTAGGCCACGGCGTGCGCCGGCGCTGGGTGCGGCGCATCGCGATGCCGGCGGCGTTCACCGCTGGTGGCGCAAGCGGCACGCACGCCGCGGCTGGGCGGATGCCGAACCGCGCCCTGCCGCGCCGCGGCGCGGTCCGCTTGCATCGCCCGGCATCGCGCCCCCCGAACCGGGCCATGCCCAACCTCGATCACAGTGGGCACTGCGCATGCACGCGTCAGCCGCTCAGGCAGCGGGCGCGGGCGGCGCTGCTGCGCCAGCCGCCGCTTCTTCACGGATGCGGGCCGCCTGCATTTCGATGGACAGCAAAGTGCCACGCAAATCGGTGGTGTCCTCACGGGCCTGCTTCATGCAGAAATGCGCAAAGCCCGCGGCACCCGGCTGCGGCGCGATTTCGTTCGCGGTCAGCGCGCCAACCAGGCGCTGTTGCAGCCCCGGCAGCCTGTTTTGCGCACGCGCACGCTGTCTTGCGTCTGGACTTGCCTGCTCTGTCTCCGCCATGCCAAGCTCTTCGAGCATCAGGCTCACGCTGCGCAGTTGGACTTCGTCGCGCTCCTGCGCTTCACGCAATTGCGTTGCCAGGCGCGTTTGCGCCTGCTGCGCGGGCGTGCGCTCGCGCTCCGCTTCACCGGCCGGATCGGTGCCGGCATCCAGCGGCGGCAGCGTCACGCGTGCGCTCAGTTTGGTTTGAAGGTACTTCTTCTGTAACTCCAGGCAACATTGCATGTAGGCGATCTGCGGCTTGACCGAGTCCGGGGTTTGCAGCCACTGCGCCAGTGCGGTTTCGGTCAACGTGTCGGCGTGCTTGGCATAGCTGCGCGCGGCTTTCTCGCCGGCCTGGCGGTGCTTGCCGCTCAACACGGCGCGTCCGTAGGTGGCACCTGCAAAAAGCGCGGCCTTGGCCCGTTGCCTGAGCGAGGGCTTGTGCGCCGGCTGAGCGAGTGCGGTGTGCGCGTCGGTGGAACGCGGCACCGCACGGTAGCGCTGTTTCCGATCCTCGGCACAGCGCTGCAGCAACGTTTCCCGCGCTTTCTCCTGGCCGTCGGCGCAGGCATGCAGCGCGCTGCGCAGCTCGAATCCATGCTGCGGGGCAGCCCGCATGGCCTCGGGCGCAGGCAGCGCATCGGCCACGGCAGTCAATGCCTGATCCGCCCCCGCGGCTTGCGCGGTTGCCATGGGTGCGCCGATGGAAGCGGACAGCGTGCGATCCTGTTTGCGTCCGTCGCCGGCGCTGCCCTTTACCCCCGTCTCCGCTGCCTTGCCCCGATCGGGATCACGCGCGGGCGATGCACTGCGAAGCAGTGCGGGATCTTGCGTGGCGGCTGCCGCCGTCTCTGCGGCAGGCAACAGATCGGCCACGGCCAACAATGCCCGGTCCGCACCCGGCGTGTCCGATGTCTCGTAATTGCGATAGCGTTTCTGCCTGCCATGCGCCAGCAGGAATTGGTGTCCGCCGACGCCCATCGTGGCCGCGCCCAGCAGGCCGGCACCGACGATCAACCCGGTGCCCACCGGCCCGGTCACGGTGGCGCCGCCGAACAGCACCGCAGCACTGAGCCCGGTTTTGGCGAGCGTGCTGGCGGTGTAGGTGGCGCCGCCGGCGACGAACCCCTTGTTCCAGGCGTTGAAGCTGCCGGCAAAGCTGCTGCGCTGCTCCAGCTTGGTGCTCAGGAAGTGCTGGTAGCGTTGCGCGTCAGGGCTGAGCTCGCTGGGTTCCAGTTGTTGCAGAAAGCGTTCGACACGTGCCACATCCGCAACGATGCGCGTTTTCTCCTTGCGCGACTGGTGCAGGAACGCGCCGCCCAGCCCCACGGCCGCAACGCTGGCCAACGGGGCGAGCACGAAGGTGCTGGAAATACTCGCCGCGGAGGCCGCGCCTGCCGCCGCCGCGCTGTGACCGATCAAGCCTGTGGCCGTGGTGCTTTTGGCGCCGATCGCCAGCCCGCCCTGCAGTGCGAGCCCTTCCGTCGCCTTGGCGGAGATCACGCTGGCCGACGCCATGGAGGTCAGCGCAATGTGGCCATCGCGGGTGTTGCGTTGTTGGTGATAAGCGAGCGTTTCGATCGCATCGTTCAGGGCATGGATCTGGGGGCCTGCCGCCGCCGCAAGGGGGCCGCTCGCCACTGCCGGTTGCAGCAAGGCCCGCTCCGATTGCAGCTGCTGGCTGCGCTGTCGCAACGCGCTGCGCTGTTCGGAGACCTCGCGTGTTTCCTTATAGGCGGCGTAGATCGCCAGGCCCGACAGCGGCAGCATCGCACTGCTGATGCTCAAATTCAGCGCCAGCTCGAAGGTGCCGTCCGGTGCGCCATGTTCGGCCAGCGTGTGCATGATGCTCCCGCTTGTCTGCGCTTCGATCGGGTGCGGCGCCTGCTGGAGCCCGGCATCGGCAGCCGGCCGAGCGTGATCGTCTGCCGGCGCTGGCGCGTGGTCGACGTGGGCGTGTTCGTGAGGAGCGGGCTGCTCGGCTTTCGGGGCAGACTCAGGGTCGCCTGAGGGGGGCACCTCGTTGACCAGTTCGGCCGTATTGTCAGCCGTGCCGTGCAAGGGATCGGCAAGGTATTTGGCGACCACGAAGACGTCGTAGGCCGCCTCGGCCTCCTGGATATCGGCGACGATGTCCTCGCCGCATTGCCACAGGGACGTGTGGACGGCATCCAGCGACGCGTGGGCGACGTCCAGCCGGGCCAGCGTCGGTTTCTTCTTCAGCGCCGCAAGCCCAAACGGCCACCCGCCGGCGACGTGCAGGTCTTTCGGTGCGGCGGGCGTTTCAGGGAGCGCGGAAGCGAGCTGGCCGGCAGAACTGTGTTTTTGCTGTATGCGCATACCAGAAACCAAAAAATGCTGTGACGCAACAATGCTGACGCTGCCGGCACAGCGGGTGCAATCGGTCTGCGAATGTCCCGGTGCCGAAGCGAAATAACGCGCCTGCATCCGGGGTGATAATTCATTCCATGTAAATTAATTTGAAGGCCGCGATCGAATAACCTGAATATCATGAACAATATGAACAATATGAACAAAATTAATGATATGAATGATATGAATAAAACGATAAATTTTCAGGAACTTATCGGGTTTTCGGCGATGACATGCGTGGACTGACACGTCCTGGTCGAGACCACGCAAAAAACCAGCTAAAGAACTGAGATGATTCACCGATGGTGGGCGATGGCGCCGCCGGCCGCCTTGCCCACGTTGGATCAACATCGCAAAAGCTCAAGCACACTCCCCAACGTCTGCGGATTATTAAATATTCACTCAATCGGCCTGGGCGACGCGCTGCGATACGTTGCGACTGTCCTGTAGAGCAAAGCCGCACGCTCATCCGCAGCAACACGTTCAACGACGCTCAAGCCCTGCAACGCCGGGCCGGCCGACGCCTGTGCGTCACCCAACAAGTAAGCCAGCCGCAGGTAAGCTGCACTCTCGATCAGGTTCTTGTTTTTCGTCTCGGCGCCATACACGGCGGACAGCCCGTAGTACGCATACAGGTTCCCCGCCGTTGCCGCCTGCCGAAGAATGCCCAGGCCTTCCTGGAAGCGCCCACCCTCGATCGCGGTCTTCTTGCCATAGAGCACGGCTGCGGGTTTGTTGCCGGCTTGCGCCTGCGCTTTCAACTGCACCAGGCTCATTGGCTCCAGGCGCGCCAGTTCGGCCTGCGTCGGGTAGCCATGCGCCAGCAGCCACTGCGCTTCTGCCTCGGAATCGGCCACCAGCGGCCCTCTGACCTTGCAGGCATCGGCGTCGCCCTGGCAAAGATACTGGCTGGCATCCTGGTGCTGCGCCGACGCCTGGGTACGTTCGTGATCGGCTGGATTGGCGGCGGAACGCTGTTCGCTTGCGTCGGCCGGGGAAACGGCCACCTGCGACGGTGGTGTCACCGAAGCGCTGCCAGCTTTCGGTTTGTCTGGTGTTCCACACGCGGCAAGCACGATGGAAAGTGCACTCATGCACAGAGCGACATGCTTTTTCATCACCTCACCTAGTAGAGAGCCACGTTGATGGCGATCATCAGATCATGCCATCCGCGACCCGCTACAAACCTGCTCTTCCTGGCTCGGGTTCTGGTTGATCTGTTGCTGCATGGCGCAGCATAGAGCGAAAGTTTTGAACAGTTGTAGGCCAAATCGTTTATAGCGGAACGGATGATCCGGTGCGGCGCGGGGGACGGCATCCACAACCAGCGCCGATCGACGGGACACGTCGATCGGCGCGATTGCGCGGCGCCTACTCTTGCGGCGCGGCCGTGATGACTAGCGCGCCATCGACGACAGCGATCTGCGGCTTGCTGCCCGGCACGAATCCAAGTGCGGCCAGCCACTGGCCGCTCAGGCGCAAGGTGGGAATTTCCTGGCTCTGCCAGCGGCCGTCCACCATCACGTCGTGGCAGGTGGAGCCAATGGTGCACTGCGCGGGTTGGCGCGGACGCGACGCGCGCTTGCGCGGCAGTTCGTCCTCCGTCGGAATGGGATGGAACAGCGTGGTGCGCGCCATGTCGCCGAGCGAGAGCCCCAGCATGGGCGAGGTGGTGGCGTGCGCCGCCTCCGGCGCTACTGGCTTGCGGGTGCGGCGACGGGGAACTTGGGCGCTTACGGATGTGGTTGCTTTGCAGAACATAGTGGATTCCTCGGTAGAAAGGGAATCCGCCACGCCGAGACCAATCGAGGTGGCGGACGGTACGGGTTGGTCTACCGGACCGAGGACCGGCGGGGCCGAAGCCCCCCGCGTACCGCCCGCCATGAACTGGCGAGCACGCGCCTCGCACAATGCAGGCAATAAGAAAGCGCCGAGCATCGGACGATGGGCGCTGGTGCGCCTCGATAGCGGGAGACCAATCCCGGCTGCGTGATTTAACGCGGCGATTCAATCTTGCTCTTTGGCAAGCCCCGCGTCAACTAGCTTTGCAGACAGAAATTCAGGCTAGGCACCAATAAAAGTTCACCCTGACCGCGGCATTTCTCAAGCATTTGTTAATGCATAGGTGCATTTCGCCCCCTTTTTGGAAAATCATTATCGTCAATGCTGCGCGACAGGAACTGAAATATACGTGCATTTGAACCGCATTTTTCTCAGTTCGTCAACGCATCCAACTAGTGACAACTTTGCAAAAAAGGGAAGCTTTTCTTTGGGACAGCCACGGAGAACTGCCAAAACCAGTTCGGCGTCTTTGGTGTCGTCACATATACAATCCCAAATAATGGCGTAACCGGCGTCAAGCCCGGCAATGTATTCCTTTACCCGCCCCCGGTAAGCCTCATCATTATTAATCAAAGTCACAGTGTGCCTTGCCTGGAGGAATAAGTGACTTAAAGATTCGGAAGCATTTCCCCAAGGCTTTACACATATCAGGTGACCGTCATCCGTGAAAAGATCACAAACCTCCAGCTTACTCCTCCCCCCTCCATAGTTGATCAATTTCTTATCCATCAACAAGAGCGGCGAACCTTCTATCGCTGCCACTCTCGAGTTATAGTCACCCTCTTTCTCTCTTAGCTCTACTGAAGGGAGACGCACATTGGAAACTTCAATGCTTTCAACGCGTCTATCAATCCTTTCAACAAAATCCTCGCTGACGCGGTACCAATTCCCCGCATGCGTCAGGTATGTCTCTGCGTCTAAAAACAAGACGCCATTGACGCAGCTAAGTGCTGGCCATTGGTCTTTCCGAATACCATCCGCGCTATAGGCAAATATTTGGCTTTCGGATATTTCTTTTGATGTCACCTGACCATATTTATATCTTAAACAAGAAAGCCAATGGGATATATCCATATGATTGGCGCATGGCGCTTGTCCAGTCTTTTTTCTCTCAAAGGAAAAGAAATCAAAATCATCCCAAGAGAGCAACTCTGGGGAGCAAAGAGAGAATTTATCAGGATTCTCTAGCAGCTCTTCTACCAAGGCAGTATTTAGAGTAGATATGTCGTGCTCATCCCTCACTGGAGAAATGTTGTCAATCCAGTCGAAATTTTTCTTATATTTATCAGCAGCCCATACATCCAAAACTCGTAGCAGAAAAGAAAAAATGCTTTCCGCACTTAAATCGACAGACGCTTTGAATGAATCACTTCCAGCAATCCATGCCCCAAATCCAAATTGCTCCGAAACACTTGCCTTAACGCCTCTTAATATATCCTTTTCAACATCAAGGCCAAATCTTTCAATCCCATCACTACCGGGAATTTGCTCAATAGCCTGAAGGGTTTCATCAGCAACCCGATCACGCCGTATCGCCCTTAATGCATTCTCTTCCGCTAAATTTAATACACACCGTATCCCAAAATTAGGTTCTATTGGTTTGCTACGCATCTTCTGCCAAGCATGCCCAAATGTGAGAACTAAATCGCGATCTTTTATTCTCACATGAAATAGGCCGGATACAGAACCCACCTCAGGGAGTTGAAATGCGGGCGAGATTGAAAATCTCGACAGTTTTATAAGCCAAGGAGGTCTTCCCAAAGTATGCCCGTAGTAGAGACGCACAGGAGCCTCAGCCCCGACGTCAATGTCCATGCTCCTAGAGAAGTTAGCAGTATCGAGCTGCAGCTCATGCCCCTGCCGTATAAGGAATATGTTTAAGGGAAATCTCGCTCCTGTCCCAGGCACGTCCATAACACCTCCTTATACGCCAACAACATTACCCGCACTTAGAATACCCACAATTCAAACAAGTAGCACACCCGTCCATGATGACCAGGGCCTTGGTGTTGCACTTGTGGCACATCGTGGCCGAGGGCGGGAAGCTCGCGCCATCGCCGGTGACGGCGATGTCTTCTTCATGGTCGGCGGTGGAGTTCGCGACCACCGTCCCCTCCTCCGCCCTGCGGGCACCTTCTCCCGCAGGCGAAGGAACAGCGGGCTTCACTTCACTGTTTTTTTTTGAGCGGTCTTCGTACTGCTTGCGCTTTTCGTTGATCAGCGCGCGCTGGTGGTCGCTCATCTCCGGGTCGTGCAGCAGGCCGATGGACTTCATGTGCTCTTCGACGATGTAGCCCAGTTCGGCCACCAGCGAGGGCATGTACACGCCGCCGGCCTTGAAGTAGCCGCCCTTGGGGTCGAACACGGCCTTCATTTCGTCGACCAGGAAGGTGACGTCGCCGCCCTTGCGGAACACGGCGGACATGATGCGGGTCAGCGCCACGATCCACTGAAAGTGTTCCATGGACTTGGAGTTGACGAAGATCTCGAACGGGCGGCGCAGTTCGTGCTCGGTGCCGGCGTTGAGCACGATGTCGTTGAGGGTCACGTACATGGCGTGTTCCACCAACGGCGATTTGATCTTGTAGGTGCTGCCGATCAGCACGTCCGGGCGCTCGATGCGCTCGTGCATGTGGATGATGTTGTCCACCGGCACGTCGGCCTGGGCGGTGGCGCGGTCGATCGACGCGGCGGGCACCGGCGGTGCGGCGTCGCGCGCCTTGTCTTCGGCGGTGACGACGGCGTAGCCCTTGATTTTCTTGTCGATCTTGACGGCCATGATGCGTTCCTGATGTGCGTGTCGTGTTGGCGCGCGCGTCCCCTCGCCCTGCCCCTCTCCCGCGCACGGGAGAGAGGGTGCAGCGTGGGACGGCTTACTTCCTGGCGCGGGTGGCCGCGGCCTGCTTGCCGGCGCTCTTGCGCACGGCGGTCTTCTTCACCGCAGCGGTCTTCTTGGCGACCTTGGCGGTGCTCTTCTTGACGGCATTGGCGACCTTCTTCACTGCCTTCTTGGCGACGGCCTTCCTGGCGCCGACGCTCTTCTTGGCCACGGCCTTCTTCGCGGCGACCTTCTTGACCGCCTTCTTCGGTGCGGCCTTCTTGGCCGGCGCCTTCTTCACTGCGGCTTTCTTGGTCGCGGTCTTCTTGGCGGCGGCTTTCTTGGCCGGGGCCTTCTTCGCTGCCGCCTTCTTGGCGGTCTTCTTGGTGGCCTTCTTCAGCGCGGCGGCTTCGGACTGGGCGCTGACCTTGGCCGCTTCCAGTTTCTTGCGCGCGTTGGCGACGGTCTTCTTCACCGACTTGCCGGCCTTCTCCGCGCGCTTGGCCACGGCCTTTTCGGCCTTCTTGACCACCTTGCGGGTCTTGGTGACCTGGTCCTGCACGCGCTTTTGCACGTTCTCGGCGGTCTGCTTGACGCTGGCGACGGCGTCGCTGGCGGTGGCAGCGATCGCGTCGCCCATGTGGCTGGCGGTCTCTTTCACGTTTTCGGCGACTTGCGTCAGCGTCGCCGTCACACCATTACCGTTGCTCATAAAAAACCCTCCTCAGGGTGTCAGTGTTTATGTACGCGGGCGATGCTATACCGATTGAAGCAAAGCGTGGAACCGGATGTGGCGACAAACGACAGGCGGTAGGCGAACGTTGGGGAAGCACGGCGTGCCGCGCTCCCTGTTTTCCCGCCGCCGCCCTGTCCCCCCACCGCTGCGGAGGGCGCAACACGCCGCCGTCAGAACTTGCCGTAATACCCTTCTTTCAGCGCGTCGAACAGGTTGGCGGCACTGTGCATTTCGCCGTCGTATTCGATCTGCTCGTTACCCTTCACGTCCACCACGCTGCCGTCTTCCAGTTCGAAGCGGTAGGTGGTGTTCTCCAGGTCCGCTTCCTTGACCAGCACGCCCTGGAAGGCGGCCGGGTTGAAGCGGAACGTGGTGCAGCCCTTCAAGCCCTGCTGGTGGGCGTAGCGGTAGATGTCCTTGAACTGCGCGTAGGGGTAGTCGGTGGGGACGTTGGCGGTCTTGGAGATGGAGCTGTCCACCCACTTCTGCGCGGCGGCCTGCACGTCCACGTGTTCCTTGGGGTGGATGTCGTCGGCGGAGATGAAGTAGTCCGGCAGCTGCGCGTCGGCGGCCTCGGCGTACGGCATCGCCTTGGCGTTGACCAGGTGGCGGTAGGCCAGCAGTTCGAAGGAGAACACGTCCACCTTCTCCTTGGACTTCTTGCCTTCGCGGATCACGTTGCGGCTGTAGTGGTGGGCGAAGCTGGGTTCGATGCCGTTGGAGGCGTTGTTGGCCAGGCTCAGCGAGATGGTGCCGGTGGGGGCGATGGAGCTGTGGTGGGTGAAGCGCGCGCCCACTTCGGCCAGTGCGTCCACCAGTTCCGGCGCCACGTCGGCGATGCGCTGCATGTAGCGGCTGTACTTGGCGTGCAGCAGCCTGCCTTCGATCTGCTGGCCCACGCGCCAGCCGTCTTTGGCCATTTCCGGGCGCTGGCGCAGCATCGCGGCGGTGACGGCGAAGCTCTCCCGCATGATCGGCGCCGGGCCTTTTTCCTTGGCCAGGGTCAGCGCGGTTTCCCAGCCGGCCACGGCCATCTCGCGGGCGATGGCTTCGGTGAATGCGCAGGAGGCGGCGCTGCCGTACTTCATCTGCAGCATGGTCATGGTCGAGCCCAGGCCCAGGAAGCCCATGCCGTGGCGGCGCTTGCGCAGGATCTCGTCGCGCTGCTGCTGCAGCGGCAGGCCGTTGACCTCGACCACGTTGTCGAGCATGCGGGTGAACACGCGCACCACGTCCTTGTATTCCTCCCAATCGAAGCGCGCCTGCGCGGTGAACGGGTCGCGCACGAAGTGGGTGAGGTTGATCGAGCCGAGCAGGCATGCGCCGTACGGCGGAAGTGGTTGCTCGCCACAAGGATTCGTAGCGCGGATGTTCTCGCACCACCAGTTGTTGTTCATCTCGTTGACGCGGTCGATCAGGATGAAGCCCGGCTCGGCGTAGTCGTAGGTGGAGACCATGATCATGTCCCACAGGTGGCGGGCGCGGATCTGCCCGTACACCTTGCATGCGACCAGGCCGTCGTCGCGCACGATGTAGTTGCTGTGGGTGGGCCAGTCGCGCCAGACCACGTCGGTGGCGCTGGTGAGGTCGATGTCGGCCTCTTCGTTGCGATTCACCGGGAACACCAGCGGCCAGTCGGCGTCGGTCTCCACCGCCTGCATGAAGCCGTCGGTGATCAGCAGCGACAGGTTGAACTGGCGCAGGCGTCCGTCCTCGCGCTTGGCGCGGATGAAATCCTTCACGTCCGGGTGCGCCACGTCGAAGGTGCCCATCTGCGCGCCGCGGCGGCCGCCGGCCGAGGACACGGTGAAGCACATCTTGTCGAAGATATCCATGAACGACATCGGCCCGGAGGTGTAGGCGCCGGCGCCGGCCACGAACGCGCCGCGCGGGCGCAGCGTGCTGAATTCGTAGCCGATGCCGCAGCCGGCCTTGAGGGTCAGGCCGGCTTCGTGGACCTTCTCCAGGATGCCGTCCATCGAGTCGGTGACGGTGCCCGACACGGTGCAGTTGATGGTGCTGGTGGCCGGCTTGTGTTCCAGCGCGCCGGCGTTGGAGGTGATGCGTCCGGCCGGGATCGCGCCGCGGCGCAGCGCCCAGGCGAAGCGCTCGAACCAGTAGGCGCGCTTTTCCTCGGTGGCTTCGGCATCGGCCAGCGCGCGCGCCACGCGCTGGTAGGTGCCGTCGATGTCGGCATCCAGCGGCTCGCCCTGCTTGGTCTTCAGGCGGTATTTCTTGTCCCAGATATCCTGCGACGCCGGCTGCATCGGGATGGGGGTCTGCTTGGACTCGGTCTGGACGACGTCCAGGCGCACCGTGCTCATTCTTTTCTGTTCTCCTCGAACCTGTCCCGATGGGGCGGATGGGGTGGACCGTCCGCCGTGTCTCTATCTGTGTATGCGGTTTGCGCTGCGCGACGACGACAGCCGCGGCAGCGCGCGCGGCGCCGCCCTTCGGTCGAATGGGAATGCATAGGGCGTTCGATCGCCCGTCTCACGTTCACGCCATGCGTCACTGCGTGCGCCCCCCTAGGGCGTGGACCCCAGCGAAAACCCCAGTAGTTGGGTTGCTTTGACGTTTTACCGCTACATGTAGTGGCAAAACGAAGTGTCCACGCTAACCCTGGGCGGGCCTGCTGTCAACGCCCAAACGGCGGCGTACGGCGGCTCCGTACGCCGCTGCGGATGTCGCCCGCGCCGCGCTTTCACTGGCGGTTAAATGCCGCGCGTTCATCTTGATTTATGCGCCCCGGCGCCCATCTGTCTTGCGTCTCCCGCCGCGCCATCCGGAAACCCGACCCATGCGACCGCTGCCCACGCTGCTGACCCTGACCGCCGCCGCTGCCTTCGGCGGTTTCACCGCCACCGCGATCAACGCGCACCTGGACAACCGCGCCGAGGCCGCGCCCGCGCCGGTGGCGCAGACCGTGGCCGGCAGCGCCGCCTTGCCGGCCTCGGTCACCGGCCAGCCGCTGCCGTCGCTGGCGCCGATGCTGCAGCAGACCATGCCGGCGGTGGTCAGCATCAACAC
This sequence comes from Xanthomonas translucens pv. undulosa, assembly GCF_017301775.1. Lineage (NCBI taxonomy): Bacteria > Pseudomonadati > Pseudomonadota > Gammaproteobacteria > Lysobacterales > Lysobacteraceae > Xanthomonas > Xanthomonas translucens. The sequence goes on along the minus strand of NZ_CP063993.1, from coordinate 2,689,895 downwards.
CAAGCAGGTGGTGCGGGTGCGCAATCCGTACTTCAACGACCCGTTCTTCCGCCGCCTGTTCCCGGACATCCCGCAGGAGCGGATCAACGAGTCGCTGGGGTCGGGCGTGATCATCGACGCCAAGAACGGCTATGTACTGACCAACCACCACGTGGTGGAGAACGCCGACGACGTGCAGGTGACCCTGGCCGACGGACGCAGCTTCAAGGCCGAGTTCATGGGCTCGGACGCGGACACCGACGTGGCGCTGATCCGGATCAAGGCCGACAAGCTCACCGAGATCCGCCTGGGCGACAGCAGCAAGCTGCGCGTGGGCGATTTCGTGGTGGCGATCGGCAACCCGTTCGGCTTCACCCAGACGGTGACCTCGGGCATCGTCTCGGCGATGGGCCGCAACGGCATCCGCGGCCTGGGCTACCAGAACTTCATCCAGACCGACGCCTCGATCAACCCGGGCAACTCCGGCGGCGCGCTGGTCGATCTGCATGGCGAGCTGGTCGGCATCAACACCGCCAGCTTCAACCCGCAGGGCAGCATGGCCGGCAACATCGGCCTGGGCCTGGCGATTCCGTCGAACCTGGCGCGGGCGGTGGTCGAGCAGTTGCTGAAGAACAACGGGGTGATGATCCGCGGCACCTTTGGCGTCGAGACCCAGAACCTGACCGCGCAGATGGCGCAGGGCCTGGGCCTGGACGCGCCGCGCGGCGCGCTGGTGACGCGGGTGCTGAGCGGTTCGGCGGCGGCCGGCGCGGGGCTGCAGCCCGGCGACGTGGTGGTCGGCGCCAACGGCGAGCGCCTGGACAGCGCCGAGGCGTTGCACAACTACGAAGGCCTGCAGCCGGTGGGCAGCACGGTGACGCTGGACGTGCGCCGCGACGGCAAGCCGCTGCAGATCAAGGCCACGCTGAAGGAGCAGCCGCGCGCGGTGAGCGGCGAATCGCTGGACCCGCGGCTGGGCGGCGCCAGCTTCACCGACCTGCCCGAGTCGCTGCGCCAGTCCGGCATCAGCGGGGTGCTGGTCGGCAGCGTGGCGCGCGGCAGCCGTGCGGCGCGCAACGGCCTGGCCAACGGGGACATCGTGATGGCCGCCTCCACCGGCGAATTCGCCGACTTGGCCAGCTTCCGCGCCAACTTCGCGCGCAAGCCGGCGCAGCTGGTGCTGCGCGTGGTGCGGGGCGGGGCGCAGGCGGATTTGTTGATGCAATGAGGTGGGGCGGCGCGGCACCGATGGATGGCGCGGCCGGTCAGGCTTGCGGCGTCGTTCTGTCGCGGATGAAGCCGCTCCTACAGGAAGCAAATGAATGCCGGTCGGCCAGGAGGCACACGCGCAGCGCCAACCTAACAAGCTCTACACCGCGTCGATGCTATTTGTCTCGATCGCGATCCGCGAACCGCCTGCCGCGCGCAGGTATGCCCCCACCCCCGTCAGGAGATACGCGATGAATGCCAGCCCCACCAATACCGAAAACCTCAAGGACAACCTCAGCGAAGCCAGTTCGCACCTGAAGTCGGCCGCCAGCTACGCCGGCGAAGCGATCAAGGGCGCCGCCGGCGCGGCAGGCGACGAGCTGAAGCTGGGCAAGGCCAATGTCAAAGCCGAGCTGTCCGATAGCGCGCTGTCCGGCCTGGCCGCTGCCGAGTTCGGCGGTGCCGCGGCGAAGGAGCAGGTCGATGTGCTGCTGGACAAGGGCCGCGACCTGATCGACAGCGCCGCCGAGCTGATCCGCGAGCGCCCGCTGGCCTCGTTCGGCGTGGCCTTCGCCACCGGCTGGATCATCGCCAAGCTGGCGCGCAGCAGCGACAAGTAAGCGACGTGAGCGACGAGCAGGTCCGCGACGGCGCCGCAGCGCCCGACCCGGCGGTGGCCGAGCGGCCGTCGCTGGAAACCTCGTTCCGCGAATTCGGCACGGCCGGCCGCGAGGGCCTGAACGCCACGCTGGAAGCCGGCCGCGCGCTGCGCAAGCTGCTGGTGGCGGACCTGGCGCTGGCGCGCGCGGCGATGGCCCGCGCGCTGGTGTGGTTGACCGTCTCGGTGGCATTCGGCGCTTCGGCGTGGATGCTGCTGATGGGCGCGTTGATCGCGGTGCTGCAGCGTCTGGGCTGGTCGTGGCTGGCGTCGATCTCGGCGACCGCCGCGTTCAGCCTGGTGGTCACCGCCCTGGGCGCCTGGCAGGCGCTGCGCCATTTCGAGATGAGCAAGCTCGACGCCACCCGCCGCCAGTTGGCGAAGCTGGGGATCGGCGGCGAGGATGATGACAACGCCGACGGCCACGCCGCCGCGGCAGCCGAGACCGGCCGATGAAACTCCAGCAATTGCAGCACCGCATCGCCCGCGCCGAAACGGTGCTGGAAGGCCGCCAGCAGCAGATGCAGACGCAATGGACCACGCTGCAACGGGTCTGGCGCGAAGGCTGGACGCCGCTGCGCATCGTCGCGGTGGGATTGGGCGCCGGCTTCCTGGCCGGACGCGCGGAACCGGCGGCGGCGATCGGCAAGATCGGCGGCGCGCGCTGGCTGCAGATGCTCAGCGCGGTCTCCAGTCTGCTGACCGCGACCCAGGTCAAGCAAGCGTCGGACCAAGCCGAACGCGCGGCGGATACGGCGCAGGACGCGGTCGACCCGGCCGAGACGCCGGCCCCGGCCGCTGCCGGCGTGCCAGGACAGCACTCCGCGCCGGCCGCCGCGCCGTTCGACCCAACGCCGCAGGTAGCGCCGCGCGCGGCCGAAGCGGCCACGGACATGTCCGAACGCTGAGCTGCGCTGCAGTCGCCACGCGGCCTTCATACCGCGCAGGCCAGGATCGGCCTACACTCTGCCTCCCCCTTTTTTGCGCCGAACGGTGCGTGTCCGCAGGACCCGCGCCGGGGCCACCGTACGCAGCGCAGGTCCGATGAGCACTCTCTCCGAATCCGTGGCCGACGCCGGCGACGTGGCACCGCCACCCGAAGACGCCCTCCCGCCACCGCCCGCGCCACGCCCGCGCGGACCGATGTCGCTGGTGGTGCTGGCGACGCTGGCGGTGGGCTATACCCTGTGGGCGGCGCAGGAGGTGATCCTGCCGATCCTGCTGGCCGCGTTCTTCGCCCTGGTCGGTAACCCGATCCTGCGCGGGCTGCGGCAGCTGTATGTGCCGCGCTTCCTCGGCGCGCTGCTGGTGCTGCTGTCGGGCATGGCGGTGGCGACCACGCTGGCCATGCAGCTGTCTGGGCCGGCCGCCGAATGGGTGCAGCAGGCGCCCGGGCAGATGCGCCACATCGCCAGCCAGGTGCGCGACCTGACCAAGCCGATGCAGCAGGCCAACCAAGCGGCGGAGAATTTCGCGCGCGCCGCCGGCGGCGACAACGGCCGCCGCGTGCAGGTGATCCGCACCCAGCTGGACGATCCGTACAAGGCGCTGGTGCGCACCCCGCGGCTGGCCGCCTCGGCGCTGGCGGTGGTGCTGCTGACGTTCTTCTTCATGGTCTTCGGCGAGAACCTGCAGCGGCATGCGATCGCGCTGCTGCCCAATCGCCAGCAGCAGAAATTCACCACCGACATCCTGCGTTCGATCGAGCGCGAGGTGTCGCGCTACGTGCTGACCATCAGCGTCATCAACACCCTGGTCGGGCTGATCTTGGCCGGCATCCTGGTGCTGCTGAAGATTCCGCTGCAGGAAGCGCTGCTGTGGGGCACGGTGGTGGCGTTGCTGAACTTCGCTCCGTACGTGGGGCCGCTGATCGGCGCGATCCTGATGCTGCTGATGGGCTTCGTGGAGTTCCGCGATCCGCTGAGCGCGGCGCTGCCGGCGATCCTGTACCTGGCGCTGCACATGCTCGAAGGCCAGGTGGTGACGCCGATCGTGCTCGGCCGGCGCATGGCGATCTCGCCGCTGATGCTGATCCTGGCGCTGATGCTGTTCGGCTGGCTGTGGGGCATGATCGGGCTGCTGCTGGCAGTGCCGCTGCTGGTGTGCATCAAGATGGTGCTGGCGCGGGTGGAAGGCATGCAGCGCTGGGCCAGATTGTTGGAATGAGAGCAGGGACTCGGGACTGCGGACTCGAAAAAGCGGTCGGCGCGGCGCGCGTGTCTACCTGGGGCGACGGTGGCTACGGCCGGTTCGCGTAAAATGGTGCGAGTGACTTACTTGCCTTCCTTCCCCGTTCGCGCGATCACGCTGGACCTGGACGACACGCTGTGGCCGTTCGCGCCGATCGGCGCGCGCATCGAACAGGTGCTGCACGACTGGCTGCTGCAGCACAGTCCGCGCACCGCCGAGCGCTTCCCGATCGCGGCGATGCGGCAGCTGCGCGATGAGGTGTTCGCCGCGCATCCGCACCTGGTCCACGACATGAGCGAGATGCGGCGCCTGACCCTGCGCCGCGCGCTGCGCGACAGCGGCGCCGACGAGGCGCTGGTGGAGCCGGCGTTCGCGGTGTTCTATGCCGCGCGCAACCAGGTGGAGTGCTATCCGGACAGCATCCCGGCATTGCAGCGGATCGCCGCGCGGGTGCCGGTGGTGGCGCTGAGCAACGGCAACGCCGACCTGGCCATGATCGGCCTGGCGCCGCATTTCGCGTTCCAGCTCAGCGCGCGCGAACACGGCGCGGCCAAGCCGGACCCGGGCATCTTCCACGCCGCCTGCGCGCGCCTGGGCCTGCCCTGCGCGCAGGTGCTGCACGTCGGCGACCACATCGAGATCGACGTGCTCGGCGCGATGCGGGCCGGGCTGCGCGGCTGCTGGATCAACCGCGACGCGCAGGCCTGGCATCCGCCGACCCCTCCGGACCTGCACTTCGCCACCCTCACCGGCCTGGCCGACTGGCTGGACGCCACCGAGCCGGCCATCGGCGCGCGCGCGTGAGCGCTGCCCGCTGCCGCCTCTTCGCCCTGGCCGCGCGTCGCGCCGGCCGCGCCCGACTCACAAGGACCCGCTGATGTCCCTGCCTTCCGGCTTCACCGATGCCGCCCCGCGCGCGCTGCCGCTGCATGTGCTGGACCGCGAACGCCTGGCCGAATGGCGCGCCGCGCAGGCGCCGGCCTGGGTGGCGTGGCTGGATGCGCAACAGTTCGTGGCCGCCCCCGGCACCGCGTTGTTGCTGCCCGGCGCGGACGGCGTGGCCGCGGCGGTGCTGGGCGTCGGCGACCGCGGCGATGCCTATGCCTACGCGCACGCACCGCTGGCGCTGCCGGCCGGCAGCAGTTGGCAACTGGCCAGCGCGCTGAGCGAGGAGGAGCAGGCCGCCCTGCACCTGGGCTGGGGCCTGGGCAGCTACCGCTTTACCCGCTACAAGCAGCCCATGCGCTTGCCGGCGCAGTTGCTGGCCACGCCGAGCGCGGAAGTATGCGACCAGCTGCAAGCCTGCCTGCGCGTGCGCGACTGGGTCAACACGCCGGCCGAGGACATGGGGCCGGAACAGCTGGAAGCCGCGGCGCGCGCGATCGCCGAAGCGCACGGCGCGCAGTGCGAAAGCATCGTCGGCGAGGACCTGCTGAGTCGCCATTTCCCGGCGATCCACGCGGTCGGCCGCGCCTCGCACCGCGCGCCGCGGCTGATCGTGCTGCGCTGGGGCGAGGACACGCACCCGCACGTGGCGCTGGTCGGCAAGGGCGTGTGCTTCGACACCGGCGGCCTGGACCTGAAGCCGGCCGACGGCATGCGCCACATGAAGAAGGACATGGGCGGCGCGGCGCATGCGCTGGCGCTGGCCGGGCTGGTGATGGCGCAACGGCTGCCGCTGCGACTGACCGTGCTGCTGGCGGCGGTGGAGAACGCGGTCGGCCCGCACGCGTTCCGCCCCGGCGACGTCATCGCCACCCGCCAGGGCATCAGCGTGGAGATCGACAACACCGACGCTGAAGGCCGGCTGGTGCTGTGCGACGCGCTGGCCTACGCCAGCGAGCAGGCGCCGGACGCGATCCTGGATTTCGCCACGCTGACCGGCGCGGCGCGGGTCGCGCTGGGCCCGGACCTGCCGGCGCTGTTCTGCAACGACGACGCGCTGGCGCAGGCCTGGATCGCCGCCGGCGAACGCAGCCGCGACCCGGTGTGGCGCATGCCGCTGTGGCGCCCCTACCTGCGCTATCTGACCAGCCCCATCGCCGACCTGGCCAACGCCGGCTCGCGCATGGCCGGCGCGGTGACCGCGGCGCTGTACCTGGAGCGCTTCGTGCCGGCGCGGCAGCCGTGGGCGCACCTGGACGTGTACGCCTGGAACGACAGCGACCGCCCCGGCCGCCCCGCCGGCGGCGAAGCGCTGGCGCTGCGCTCGGCCTACGCGATGCTGAAGGCACGCTACGCGGGCTAGGGTTTGGCGGGGTGGCGTAGCCGAGGCGGCGCGGCTGAGGGTGCCGGAATGCATCAGCTCCCTGTCGCCGGGCTTCAGCCCGGACAGACAACCGAAACCGCCAGGCTTCCTGACTTCCTTCGTCGCGGCTGAAGCCGCTCCTACAGGGACTTGCGGGACGCCCGCCGGGTGCACTGTGGGAGGGACTTCAGTCCCGACGCTGCCCGGTCGCGGCACCTCCACCGCTTCGCTCGTCGCGACTGAAGTCGCTCCCACAAGGAGCTTGCGGCTTGCTCGCACGGTGCACTGTAGGAGCGGCTTCAGCCGCGACAGACACCATCAGTAAAGCGCTGTCGCGGCTGAAGCCGCTCCTACAGGGACTTGCGGGACGCCCGCCGGGTGCACTGTGGGAGGGACTTCAGTCCCGACGCCTTGCTGCTGGCTCAGCCCTTCCCGCGCAGCGCGGAGCCCTGCGCCTGCAGGTCCGGGCCGCTCAGCGACCGGGCGAAGCGCCACAGCCGGGGCATTAGCGTACGCCGGGAGTCGCCTCGTCGAGGTCGTCCATGGCAGGGATCGTGCGGCAGCGCTCGGGAAGCGGCAATCACAGGCACGACGCACGGCAAGGCGGATGATTCCCTGGCCTGGGCGAGCCGCCCGCTTGTGCGGCGACACCCACGCGATTGTGCAGCCTGCCGGCCGCCAAGGAACCGCTGCCGGCGGCGAAGCAGTTCCACGCATGTCTCCAACAAGCGCCTGCGCCGGGAATGGAACGTGGCGCCGGATGTCCCACTCCCCATCGCCGCCGCCACAGGAGTCGCCCCATGTCCCATCCCGATCCCACGCCGCCCACCCCGCAGCCGCGCCCGCGGCCCTGGCGACCGCTGGTGGCCATCGCCGCGATCGCCGCCCTGCTCGCCGCCGCCTTCGCCTGGAGCGCGGGCTGGCTGGGCGGGCCGCAGCGGCTGACCGCGCAGCGCATGACCGACGCCATCGAGGCCGGCGGCCCGCCGCACCCGGGCTTCCGCCGCGCGCACAGCAAGGGCATGTGCGTGAGCGGCCATTTCGAAGGCAACGGCCAGGCGCGCGCGCTGTCCTCGGCCCGGGTGTTCACCCAGGCATCGGTGCCGGTGCTGGGGCGCATGTCGATCGGCGGCGGCGATCCACACGGCGCCGACGCCACGGCGCGGGTGCGCAGCATGGCGCTGCTGCTACGCAGCGACGACGGCCAGCAGTGGCGTACGGCGATGAACAGCTTTCCGTTCTTCGTGGTGGCCACGCCGGAAGGCTTCATGGCGCAGACCCTGGCCGCGCAGCCGGACCCGGCCACCGGCAAGCCGGATCCGGCGAAGCTGGCCGCGTTCGCGCAACGCTATCCGGAGGCGAAGAAATTCCAGGAGTGGGCCAAGACCGCGCCATGGTCAGACAGCTGGGCCAACACCCAGTACAACGGGGTCAACAGCTTCCGCTTCATCGGCGCCGACGGCAGCAGCCGCTTCGTGCGCTGGTCGATGCGGCCGCAGACCGCGTTCAAGGAACTGTCGGCCGCGCAGCGCGCGCAGGCCGATGCCGACTTCCTCGGCGAGGACCTGCAAGCACGGCTCGCGCAAGGCCCGCTGCGCTGGGACCTGGTGCTGACCGTGGCCGCGCCCGGCGACCCGGTGAACGATTCCTCGCAGCCCTGGCCGCAGGACCGGCAACAGGTCGTCGCCGGCACCCTGGTACTGGATCACGCCGAGCCGCAGGCCACCGGCCCGTGCCGCGACCTCAACTACGACCCGCTGATCCTGCCGCGCGGCATCGCCGGTTCCGACGATCCGATCCTGGCCGCGCGCTCGGCGGTGTACTCGCATTCGTTCAACCGCCGCGAGCGCGAGATCGCACGCGGCCAGGCACCGGAGGCGACCGGCCAGGCGCACGGGGGTGCGCAATGAGCCGCGCCAACGCCTCCGGGCATTTCAACCTGACCGCGCGCCTGCTGCACTGGCTGATGGCGGCAATGCTCCTGACCATGCTGTTCGTCGGCGTGGGCATGGTCGCCTCGGTGTCGCAGCGGCCGTGGCTGCTGGAGCTGCATCGCCCGTTGGGCATCGCCATCTTGCTATTGGCGATCGTGCGCCTGGGCAACCGCCTGCGCCAGCGGCCGCCGCCGCTGCCGGGCGACCTGCCGTGGTGGCAGAAGACGGCGGCGCTGGCCTCGCACTGGCTGTTGTACGCGCTGATGCTGGCGATGCCGCTGCTCGGCTGGTCGATGCTGTCGGCCGGCGGTTATCCGATCGTGTTGTGGCCAGGCGCACAGTTGCCGCCGATCGCGCCGCACAGCCCGGCGCTGTACGCCTGGCTGCGCAGCGCGCATGGCTGGCTCGCATATGTGCTGTTCGCCACGGTGCTGGCGCATCTGTGCGCGGCGCTGTTCCATGCCTGGGTGCGCCGCGACGGGGTGTTTTCGAGCATGGCGCGGGGTGGGGCGGCGCCGGTGGTGGTGGACCAGGCAACCCCGCGAGAACAGCGCTGAAGGGGGTGTTCTGTGCTGTGTGCAGGCAACCGGAACGAGGTTAGGTGGACTTGGCGCATCGGTCGCGATGGGCGGGGTCGGTAACGCCCGTCGCGACTGAAGTCGCTCCCACAAACAGGCGGGTGGCATGCGGGTCGAGTGCCGCTTGCAGGAAGGGCTTCGGCGGCGGCGGATTGCTTGGCGAAGTTCGGTTCCTGTCGCGGCTGAAGCCGCTCCTACGAGAGCGGGCGGCGGTGCCGCTGGCGCCTGGGCGAACCGCGCAGCGGCGCGCTGAGTTTCACCGGGTCGTCCTGATCCGCCACTGCGTCCGGCGCGATGCGCTGGATGGGCCTGGCTTCAAACGAATGCCGGTGGCAAGCGTCCGCCAGCATTCGCGTTTTCGGCAGCGCTACAGCCAGCCCTTCTGCCGTGCCAATCGCGCCGCCTCGATGCGGTTGCCGACGCCGAGCTTGCCGATCGCTTCGGACAGATAATTGCACACGGTGCCGTGCGACAGCCCGAGTTGCACGGCGATGTCGCCGGCCGAGGCGCCCTCGCCGGCCAGGCGCAGCACCTGGCGCTCGCGGTCGTTGAGCGGGTCGGCTTCGGACCAGGCTTCCAGCGCCAGCTCCGGATCGATGGCGCGGCCGCCGCGGTGCACCTGGCGGATCGCATCGACCAGGCGCGCGGGCGGCGCGTCCTTCAACAGATAACCGCCGACGCCGGCGTCCAGCGCGCGGCGCAGGAAGCCGGGACGGGCGAAGGTGGTGACGATGACCACGCGGATCGGCAATTGAACCTGCCCCCTGAGAACGGACGCCAAGAAGCAGGGGGTTAAGCGGCTTGCTTCAGTGTCTTGGCATAGTCGTTGGGGGACAGGTATCCAAGCGCCGAGTGCAAGCGCGTGGGATTGTAGAAGCCATGGATGTAGCTGGCGATGGCGGCGTGGGCAGCGGCCCGGGTCTCGTAGACGCCGGTGGCCTCTTCGTTCTTGAGCGTGGCGAAGAAGCTCTCGGCGACGGCGTTGTCCCAGCAGTTGCCCTTGCGGCTCATGCTCGGCACGAAGCCGTGCGCGGCCAGCGTCTTGCCGAAGTCGCCGCTTGCGTACTGGCTGCCGCGGTCGGAGTGGAACAGCACGCCGGCACCGACCGGCGAGGCCGACCAGGCATTGAGGAACGCTTGCCGTACCAGATCGTCGGGCATCCGCTCGGACAGGCTGTAGCCGAGCACCTGCCGAGTCCGCAGATCGAGCACGGTGGCCAGATACAACCAGCCCTCGCGGGTCGGGGCGTAGGTGATGTCACCGGCCCAGGCCGGCACCGTGCTGTCCACAGCGAACTGACGATCCAGACGGTTTTCGGCCACCGGCCGGCCATGCCGACTGTCCGTCGTGCGCGGCGTGAAGCGCCCCTTGGTCTTGCCACGCAGCCCCTCCTCCCGCATCAGCCGGGCCACGCGCGTGTGGCCCACGGCGTGCGCGCATGCGCGCAGCGCACGGACCATGCGCGGGCGTCCGTAGGTGCCACGGCTGCCGGCGTGGAGCGTGCGCAGGTCGGCGCGCAGGGCCGCCTCCGGGTCCGGGCGATCGCGGCGGTGCAGGTACCCATGGAAGCCGGAGACCGACACCGCCAGCACGCGGCACAACATCCGGATCGGATAGTGAGTCCGCTCACGCGCGACGAAGGCGTACCTCACTTGGACTCCCTGGCGAAGAACGCCGTCGCTTTTTTTAGGATTTCGCGCTCCATTTTGAGCGTGGCGTTCTCGGCCCGTAGCTGAGCCAGCTCGCTCTCCATCTCACTCACCGGCTTGCGGCTGGGAGAACTGCACGGGCGGCCGGCACGCGCAGCGTCCACCCAATTGCCCAACGTCTTGACCGACATGTCCAACTGACGGGCCGCCTTGGCGCGACCAACCGACTCCGCCAAGGCGGTCGCCTGGGCCTTGAAATCGTCCGTGTAGCGACGACGGGTAATGCGTTGCATGGAAACCTCCAGGTTGCGGTGAAAGTATCGCTTCCTGGCGTCCGTTTCAGTGGGACAGGTTCAAAGCAACTGCAACTGACACAAGCATTCGCGAACCGCCTTACCGCAATCGGTACATCCACTACCCGTCCACTGCCAGGAACACCACCATGTCCACCCTCGTCAAACTGCGCAACGTCACCAAGACCTACCAGCGCGGACCCGAGAACGTACAAGTCCTGCACGGCATCGATCTGGACATCGCACGCGGCGACTTCGTCGCCCTGATGGGACCCTCCGGCTCCGGCAAGACCACCCTGCTCAACCTGATCGGCGGCCTGGATACCCCCAGCGGCGGCGAGATCGAGATCGAAGGCGAACGCATCGACCGCATGAGCGGCGGCCAGCTCTCCACCTGGCGCAGCCAGCTCGTCGGCTTCGTGTTCCAGTTCTACAACCTCATGCCCATGCTCACCGCACAGAAGAACGTGGAATTGCCGCTGCTGCTGACCAACCTCAACGCCACCCAGCGCAAGCGCAACGCCGAGATCGCGCTGACCCTGGTCAACCTGGCCGACCGGCGCAGCCACCGCCCCAACGAACTGTCCGGCGGCCAGCAGCAGCGCGTGGCGATCGCCCGCGCCATCGTCTCCGACCCCACTTTCCTGATCTGCGACGAACCCACCGGCGACCTGGACCGCACCGCCGCCGAGGAGATCCTGCACCTGCTGCAGCAACTCAACCGCGAACACGGCAAGACCATCATCATGGTCACCCACGACCCCAAAGCCGCCGAGTACGCCAGCCACACCGTGCACCTGGACAAGGGCGAGCTGGCCGACGCGCCGCTCGTGGCGCATTGAACCGGCCGCTGCCGCCGCGCGACATCCGCGCCCAGGCATCCCGTCCCATGGAGGATCGAACATGAAATACTTTTCGTTGATCTGGGCGCAGCTGTTCCGCAGCAAGACCCGCACCCTACTGACCCTGCTGTCGGTGGTCGCCGCGTTCCTGCTGTTCGGCATGCTCGACTCGGTGCGCGTGGTGTTCAACTCCGGCGGCAGCGTCGAGGGCGCCAATCGCCTCATCGTGGCCTCGCGGCTGTCGATCGCCCAGTCGCTACCGGTCAGTCTGCAGTCGCAGATCGAATCGGTGCCGGGCGTGAAGAGGGTGACCTACGCGATGTGGTTCGGCGGCATCTACCGCGACCGGAAGAACTTCTTCCCCAACTTTTCGGTGGCGCCGAATTTCTTCGACGTGTACAGCGAGTATGACGTGTCACCGGCGCAGCTCAAGGCATTCCGCGAAACCCGCACCGCCGCGGCAGTGGGCGCCGCGTTGGCCAAGAAGCATGACTGGAAGATCGGCGACACCATTCCGCTGCAGGCCACCATCTTCCCGCGCGGCGGCAGCAACGACTGGCCGCTGACCCTGACCACCATCTTCAAGGTCAAGGACGCCAGGAACGCGCAGGCCGAGAACCAGTTGATGATGAACTGGAACGACGAGTCCAACGACTACATCAAGAACCAGGTCAGCTGGTACACCGTGCAGCTGGGCAGCACCGAGCAGGCCTCGCGGGTGGCGCAGGCGATCGATGCGCTGTCGCTCAACTCCGACCACGAGACCAAGAGCCAGACCGAGGCCACGTTCTCGCAGGCCTTCGCCAAACAGTTCGCCGACGTCGGCCTGATCGTCACCGCGATCATGGCCGCGGTGTTCTTCACCCTGCTGCTGCTCACCGGCAACACCATGGCGCAGGCGGTGCGCGAGCGCATCCCGGAACTGGCGGTACTGAAGACGCTCGGCTTCCGCGACGGCACCGTGCTGACCCTGGTGATGGTGGAGTCGGTGCTGCTGATCGTGCTTGGCGGCTTGATCGGCATGGGCCTGGCGGCGCTGATCATCCCCGGCGTGGCCGCTGCCAGCGGCAACATGATACCGATGCGTGGCGTGCCGGTGCAGACCTGGGGGGTGGCGCTGGGGCTGATGGTCGCCATCGGCGTCGTGGTCGGGCTGCTGCCGGCATTGCGCGCGCAGCGCCTGAAGATCGTGGACGCACTGGCCGGCCGCTGAGCCCGCCGTCGCATCGCTCCCTATCGCATTTTCGGAAGACACACTGATGAACCTCAAACTCTGGCTGGGAAATCTGCTCTCGCTGTTGCTGCTCGGCGTCGGGCTGGCGCTGTGGTTCGCCTTGCCCTGGTACGGCGTGCTGGCGCTGGCCGCGGGTGTGGCGCTGTGGCTGCTGCTGACCCGCGGCGGCCCGCTGGCGCTGGCCGCCACCCGCATCGGCGTGGCCAGCCTGCCGCAGCGCTGGGGCGCCTCATCGGTGATCGTGGCCGGCATCGCTGGCGTAGTCGGCGTGCTGGTGGCGATGCTGGCGATGGGCGAAGGCTTCCAGGCCACGCTCAACAGCACCGGAGACGACAGCACCGCGATCGTGCTGCGCGGCGGTTCCGGCGCCGAGATCAACTCGGTGATCACCCGCGACCAGGTGCCGCTGATCGCCAGCCTGGCCGGCGTGGCCAAGGGCGCCGACGGCAGGCCGCTGCTCTCGGCGGAGCTGTCGCAGGTGATCAACCTGCCGAACAAGGTCGACGGCACCAACACCAACGTGCAGTTCCGCGGCGTCGGCGACGCCGGCTGGGCGGTGCACGACAAACTCAGGATCGTCGAAGGCCGCCGCTTTGGCGCCGGTCTGCGCGAGATCGTGGTCGGCCAGGACGCCAAGGCGCAGTTCCGCGGGCTGGACATGGGCAAGACCCTGAGCCTGGGCCGCGAGCAGTGGACCGTGGTCGGCGTGTTCGCCTCCGGCGACGCGCACGACTCGGAGCTGTGGGCCGACGCGCAGACCCTGGCCTCCACCTACAACCGCAGCGCCTACCAGTCGATCAGCGTGCGCACCGCCGGCAAGGACGACTATGCCCAGTTCAAGGCGGCGATGGCCGCCGACCCGCGGCTCAAGCTCGACGTGCAGACCACCCGTGCCTACTACGCAAAGCAGGGCGGCAACCTCAGCAAGCTGCTCAGCATCCTCGGCACCGTGATCGGCGCGATCATGGCGGTCGGCGCGGTGTTCGGCGCGCTCAACACCATGTACGCAGCGGTGGCCACCCGCGCCCGCGAGATCGCCACGATGCGCGCGCTCGGCTTCCGCGGCACGCCGGTGGTGACCGCGGTGATGCTGGAGACGATGCTGCTGGCGCTGCTCGGCGGACTGCTCGGCGGGCTGATCGCGTGGGCCGTGTTCAACAGCTACAGCGTGTCCACGCTGGGCAGCAACTTCAGCCAGGTGGTGTTCCAGTTCAAGGTCTCGCCGGCGCTGCTGTGGAACGGCCTGAAGTGGGCGCTGGGCATCGGCCTGGTCGGCGGGCTGTTCCCGGCGCTGCGCGCGGCACGGCTGCCGATCACCACCGCCCTGCGCGCGCTGTAGCGGCTGGGCTCCGTGCCTGGGCAGGCGCCATGCCTGCCCGGCGCGGCGACCGCGAGGTCGGGCAGAGCCGCTGACGTGCGCAAGCACCGCCTTGCGGGTCCCGCCCGGCGGGGCGCAAGCCGCTAGTGCCGCGCCGACCTGAACGCCAGGCTGCGCCACGCAGCACCGACCGAGCGCCAGATAGGCCCGGCGCGGCGCACACGGGCGCCGCGCATGCACCGCCGCGCAAGGCGCCGCCGGGAAAACCTGGCCGGCGACCGCGCTTCGGCGCTCCGCACCCGCGCCGCGTCATCGTTTCGTCATCCAATTGCGGTAGAGCCGCGCCGACGAAGGCGCTAGCCTGCCCGGCCGTTCATCCACCGCCTATCGCCATGCCGTCGCGCCTCCGCCTGCTGCTCGTTCTCTGCACCAGCCTGTGCCTGGCCGCCGGCTGTCTGGCTGCGCGCTCCGCCACCTCGCTCAGCGACCGCCTGGTCGCGCCGGGCGGCGTGTCGCCGCTGATGGACGAGGAACGCATCCAGGGCCTGCTGGCGACGCTGCCCAACCGCAGCGGACACGTGCTCACCCCGGCCGGCATCCCGATCTTCTGGCGTGCGATCGATCCGGGCGACTACCGCATGCGCTACCGCTACGAGCACGCCGGCCGCGACGCCAGCGGCCGCGAGCGCGCCGATTTCGCGATGGACGTGGCCGCGCCGCAGCCCGGTAGCCACGCCGCCCCGCGCGGCACGGTGATCCTGCTGCACGGCTGGATGATGGACGGCGATTCGCTGCTGCCGTGGTCGCTGGACTTGGCCCAGGCCGGCTACCGCAGCATCAGCATCGACCTGCGCAACCACGGCCGCTCCGGCGGCGGCCCGGCCGGCTACGGCACCCGCGAGTCCGATGACGTGGTCGCGGTGATCCGCGCGCTGCGCGCGCGCGGCGAGGTGCAGGGTCCGCTGTACCTGTTCGGCGTGTCCTACGGTGCCGCCACCGCGCTGTTCACCGCGCAGAAGCTGGGCGGCGAGGTCGATGGGGTGGTCGCGATGGAGTCCTTCGCCAACGCCGGCCGCGGCATCCGCGACATGATCCCGCACATGCTCGCCAGCCGTCCGCAGGGCCTGGTGGCCAGCGCGGCGATGGACCTGGCGCGCTGGCGCTACGGCGGGCAGAACCTGGATGCGGTCATCGCCAACGCCAACCAGCGCCTGGCGCTGAACCTGGACCAGGTCGACGTGACCGCCGCCGCGCGCACCGCGCCGGCCTGCCTGCTGCTGCTGCACGGCAGCGCCGACCAGCACATCCCGGTCGCGCACGGCCGCCTGCTGGCGCTGGACGCGCCGCGCGCGCACTACCTGGAGATGCCCGGCGAGAACCACCTGAGCCTACCGATGCGGCTGGACCTGCTGGCGCCGACCGTGGAGGACTGGTTCGCCGAACTGCCGGCACAGCGCCACGACGGCCACTGCCCGGCGCCGCTGGCGCCACGCGTGGATGCCGAGCAGCAGCTGACCGGCACCCCGGCCGCGGACGCCAGCCGCAGCTGAGCGCACCGCACAACGCCACCGTGCAGGAGCGGCTTCAGCCGCGACCGGAACTGACCAAAGGTGCCCGTCGCGGCTGAAGCCGCTCCTACAGGTCAAACGCACACTGCGCGGCCGCGATTACCCGCCACCGCGGCGCCGCCCCCAGCCCGAGCGCCACAGGCTCTCGCCCGCGAACAGCAGCAGGCCGATCCAGATCGCGCCGAAGCCGATCGCCTTGCCGCTGTCGAACGGCTCGCGGAAGAACCACACCCCGAGCAGCAACTGCAGGCTCGGCGCGATGTACTGCAGCAAACCGACCAGGGACAATGGAATGCGCCGCACGCCGTAGGCGAAACCGATCAACGGTACCGCGGTGACCACCCCGCCGAACACCAGCAGCAGATCGTTGCGCCAGCCCCAGCCGTCGGCGAAACCGCCGCCGTGGCCGCTCTCGCCCCACAGCACGAAGCCCAGCGCCGGCAGCAACAGGTACAGGCTCTCCACGCCCAGCCCGGCCACCGCATCCACCTGCACCAGCTTGCGCAGCAGGCCGTACAGCCCGAACGAGGCGGCCAGGCTCAGCGCGATCCACGGCAGCGCACCGGCATCGACAGTGAGCCAGGCCACGCCCAGCGTCGCGCACGCCACCGCCAGCCACTGCAACGGGCGCAACCGCTCCTTCAGCACCAGCACGCCGAGCAGCACGTTGACCAGCGGATTGATGAAATAGCCCAGGCTGGCCTCGATCACGTGGCCGGCGTTGATCGCCCAGATATACAGGCTCCAGTTGGACGCGATCGCCACGCTGCTCAACGCCAGGATGCGCAGCGCGCGCGGCTGCGCGGCGATGCTGCGCCACCACTGCAGGCGCGTGCGGTACAACAGCCAGCCCACCACCAGCAGCGTGCTCCAGACGATGCGATGGACGATGATGTGCACCGACGGCACCGCCTTGAGCAGATGCCAATACACCGGCACCACGCCCCACAGCGCGAAGGTCAATGAGGTGATCAGCAGCCCGCGCCGCGTGTCCTGTTCGGCAGCGGTCATCGCCGCGTCCGCGCCACGGTGATGACCCCCACGCCGGCCAGGATCACCGCCATCGCGCCCAGGTCGCTGGCGCTGAAGCGCTCACCGCCGAGCCAGCTGCCCAGCGCCACCGCGATCACCGGATTGACGTAGGCATGGCTGCCGGCCAGCACCGGCCGCACGTTCTGCAGCAACCACACGTAGGCGGTGAATGCCACGATCGAACCGAACACGCACAGGTAAGCGACCGCCATCAACGCGTGCGGCGTCGGCTAGGCGTGCGTGCGTTCGCCGCTCAGCAGGCCGGTGGCGACCAGCAGCACGCCGCCGCACAGCATCTGCCCGGCCGCGGCCATGAACGGCATCGGCAGATCGCGTCCGCGCGACCACACCGAGCCCAACGCCCAGCCGATCGGCCCGATCAACAGCAGCACCAGGCCCTTGGGACTGGCGCTGAGGCTGCCGCCGGCGTTGAGCCACAGCACACCGGCGAACCCGACCACGATGCCCAGCCATTCGCCGCGGCTGGCGTGCTGCCCGCGCAATGCGCCGAACAATGCCATCCACAACGGCACCGAGGCCACCGCGACCGCGGCCAGGCCCGAGGACACCTGGCGCTCGGCCAGCACCACCATGCCGTTGCCGCACAACAGCAGCAACACGCCGAGCACCGTCAGCGCCCCCCATTGCGCGCGGGTCGGCGCGGCCACGCCGCGCCAGCGCAGCGCCGCGTACAGCAGCGAACCGGCGACCACGAAGCGCAGCCCCGAGACCATGCTCAGCGGCGGAATACCACCTTCCAGCGCGAAGCGGATCGCCAGATAGGTCGAGCCCCAAACCACGTAGACCAGCAGCAGCGCAAGGACGACGCAACCGCCACGCGCGGGCACGGCGGCGACGGGAGAAGGCGGGGACGACATGCGCAGAAGGACCGTGCGGTGTGAAGATGGATTCTAGGCCAGCGGCGGCGCCCAGCGACAGCACCGCAACACGACACGCGCGGCACGCTGTTGTGCATGCGGCGCACGCGCCCTGTGCGCGACGCATCGACGATGCATGCGCGATCTGCGACCGTAGCAGCGCACACGCTTTTCGCACAGGAGCAGTCCTGGCCATGTCGACCCATCGATGCCGCCCGCCGCGCCGGCAGGCTGGTCCGCGTCGGGACTGAAGTCCCTCCCACAGTGCACCCGGCACGCAGGCCGCAAGCTCTTTGTAGGAGCGGCTTCAGCCGCGACGCGCGAAGTCGGGAAACTCACCGCCCTCGGACACTCTCCGTCGGGACTGAAGTCCCTCCTACAGTGCACCCAGCCAACATGCCGCAAACCCCTTGTGGGAGCGACTTCAGTCGCGACGAGCGGAGTGAGAAACTGCACCGGCTTCGGACGCTGTCGGTGCTACGGAGCTTCTCGTACAGTTCCCCGGTAAAGCAACGCCCGCGCCGCACCCACGCTACCCTCAGCGACGCGCCGCCTCGCTCGCATCGCGCGCCGGCTTGAATTCGGAACCGTCGTCCCAGCGCGGCCATTCGCGGCTGTCGGCCAGGCGCTGGCCCAGGTCGTACAGCAGCAGCGTGTCGGCGGCATGCCCGGCCGGATCCCACGACGCGCTCCAGCGATCGCAGGGCTGGTGGTAGCAGCCGGCGAAATAGCGGTCGCGGATCGCCTTGCCGGCGGCCACGCCGCCGTCCAGCTTGTCCAGCCCCGGCCCCACCGTGATCGCCGGCACCCCGGCGCGGGCGAAGGCGAAGTGGTCGGCGCGATAGAAGAACCCCGCCTCCAGGTTCGGATCCGGCGCATAGGCGCGGCCGCGCGCCTGCGCTGCGGCGGCCAGGTCGCGCT
Source organism: Xanthomonas translucens pv. undulosa (assembly GCF_017301775.1). Classification (NCBI taxonomy): domain Bacteria; kingdom Pseudomonadati; phylum Pseudomonadota; class Gammaproteobacteria; order Lysobacterales; family Lysobacteraceae; genus Xanthomonas; species Xanthomonas translucens. Next base: position 2,671,363 of record NZ_CP063993.1, on the reverse strand, counting down.
CCAGCGACACCCGCCCGCGGCCCCACGAGGCGATGTCGCGGGTGGCGCCGTCGGGGCTGAACATCTCGCTGTTGATCACCGCCACGGTGGTCGCCAGCGGCGCCAGCGGATGCGCGGCGTAATAGGTCGCGCCGAGCAGGCCCTTTTCCTCGGCGGTGAGCGCGAGGAAGTACAGCGTGCGCTGCGGCCGCGGCCCGGCCGCGAATACCCGCGCCAGCTCCAGCACGCTGGCCACGCCGGTGGCGTTGTCGACCGCGCCGCGGCGGATGCGATCGCCGCTGGCGTCGGCCGCGCCGATGCCGAACGCATCCCAATGCGCCGAATAAATGACGGTCTCGTGCGGATGCGTGGCGCCTTCCAGCTTGGCCACCACGTTGTGGGTGACCACGCGCTCGCGCTTGAGCGCCAAGCGCACCGACAGCGCCGCATCGCCCAGCGCCTGCGGGCGGAAGTCGGCGCGCTGCGCACGCTTTTTTTCCGCCTCGAAATCCAGCCCGGCGCGCTGGAACAGCGACACCGCCAGCGCGCGCTGCATCCAGCCGTGCACCGGCACGTGCTGCGCGCGCGCCTGTGCGTCGCTGCGCTCGATGTCCAACAGCGGCGACAGCCCGGAACTCTTCACCGTGGCCCAGCCGTACGCCGCCGGCGCGGTCTCGTGCACGATCAGCACGCCGGCCGCGCCCTGCCGCGCGGCTTCCTCGTACTTGTAGGTCCAGCGCCCGTAGTAGGTGACCGCACGGCCGTCGAAGGCGCCGGGCTGCGGCGTCTCGAAGTCGGCGTCGTTGATCAGCATCACCGCGATCTTGCCCTTCAGGTCCACGCCCTTGTAGTCGTCCCAGCCGCGCTCGGGCGCATGGATGCCGTAGCCCACGAACACCAGCGGCGCGTCCTTCAGCACCACCTTGCTACCGGGGTGCAGGCTCTGCAGCACCACGTCCTCGCCATTGACCAGCGCCTGCGCCGCGCCGGCCACGCGCAGCGTCGCCGTCACCGGTCCGTCCACCTGCGCGCGCACCAGCGGCACCGCCTGGGTCCAGCCGCCGTCGTCGCCCGCCGGTTGCACGCCGGCCAGGCGGAACTGCTCGCTGAGATAGGCGATGGTCTTGTCCTCGCCCGGCGTGGCCGGCGCGCGGCCCTCGAATGCATCGGACGCCAGCGTGCGCACATGCCGCTCCAGCGCTTCGGCATCGATGCCGCCGCCGGGCAGCACCTCGTTGGCCGCTTGTGCGGCGCCTCCCATGAACAGGCAGGCGGACAGCAGCAACATGCGCATCGGATTCACGGCAACGACCTGAAAAAACCTGGCCGCACAGTGTAAAACGTGACGCTATGATGAAGCAGGAATGAGGCGGATCCAGACGCGAGAAGCGCAGGCACACGCTGTTCCCATTCCCGATTCGCTCTTCCCGGCCCCTCAACGCTCAAGCCAGCACGCCAGGCCCTGCGCATTGAGCTCGATATCCATCTGCAGCACCCGCTCCACGCCGGCATCGTCGAGCGGGCAGCCATGCAGCCGCGCGCGCTCCAGGTACAGCGCGCCGAGCGCGGCGACCAGGCAGCGATGGCGATCGGAACGCCCGTCGCAACTGCGCGCGATCGCCACCATCGCATCGAGTTGCTCGAACAGAGCCGCCGCCAGCGTGTCCGCCGCGCCGACCGGGCCGTAGTGGGTCAGATACAGCGTCTCCGGCGCATGGCCCAGCATGCGCTGGATCGAGGCGCGCATCGCCTCCGGATCGAACTGCACCGGCGAGGATGTCGGGATCACGAATGCGCCCTGCGCACTGTCCAGTTCGCGATACGACAGGCCGAAGGTGTCGCCGCTGAACCAGCTGCGGCTGCGCGCGTCCCACACGCACAGATGATGGCGCGCGTGGCCGGGCGTATCGATGCACAACAGCTCGCGCTCGCCCAGCCACAGCCGATGGCCGTCCTCGGCGGCGACGACGCGCTCGGCCGGCACCGGCACGATCGTGCCGTAGCTGCGCGCGATCTCGGCCTCGCCATACACCGCGGTGGCGCCGGCGATCAGCCGCGCCGGATTGATCATGTGCGGCGCGCCGCGCGGATGCACCAGCAGGCGCGCATTCGGCAGGTGCTGCAGCAGCGCACCGGCGCCGCCGGCATGGTCCAGGTGCACGTGCGTCAGGATCAGCCAGTCCACGTCGCCCGGCGCCAGGCCGGCGCCGTCGAGCGCGGCCAGCATGGCCGGCAGCGAGTGACTGGTGCCGCAATCGACGAACGCGCCACGCCCGTGCTCCACGATCAGGTAGGCCGCATCGAACTGCGCGCGCTGGAAGCCGGTGTCGATGAGATGGATGCTGGGATCGCGTGACATGGCCGGATCGGGTTGCGGGACTCGGGACTCGGGACTCGGAAAAGTAACTACATGATCGGAAATTATTCGGCCAGACGCAGAAGGGCTGCGTGCAGGAGGTCCTTGGCTTTTACAACCTCGACTTCGTCATGGAAACCTTGTCCGTAGCATACGATTTGGTCTCCATCCAGCAGTACGATTTCCTTACTTTCATTGCCTGCGCTACGCGGCCTGAGTTCGAGCCGGAAATCATGATTCAGTTGCCCCTGGCGCAAACGCTTGAAAATTCCGCCGATAGCCTCGCGCGCAGGTAACGCAATGCTATGCAACAGCGTTTCCTTGCTATGGGCATCCTCCACCCGGAATAGCCAAGTACCATTGGCCTTGTCTGGATACGGACCTTTGAACACCAACGACAGCGCCTCTTCCCGTGCTCGTGTCGCAGCATTAGCGTTGGGCGCAGCCTGCTCGCGCAGCGACAGATCGCGCAGGCCCACCGCATGCCGCAGTTCTGCCAGGAACGGCGTGGCATAGCGCGCGCGCAGGCGCTGCGCGTTGTCGCGCAGGATCGCCTCGATGTCGCCCGGCCGCGCCATCAGCGCCTCGTAGCGCTCGCGCATCGGCGCGATCTCCGCATCGATACGCGCGAATAGCTGCTGCTTGGCCTCGCCCCAGCCGATACCGGCGGCGAAGGCCTGCGCGAACGCAGCGGTTTCCTCGGCAGTGGCGAAGGCCTGGTACAGCTGGAACAGCGCCGAGCCCTCGGTGTCCTTCGGCGCGCCCGGCGCGCGCGAATCGGTGACGATGGAGAACACGCGCTTCTTCAATTCCTCGCGCGGGGCGAACAACGGAATCGTGTTGTCGTAGCTCTTGCTCATCTTGCGCCCGTCCAGCCCGGGCAAGGTGGCCACGTTCTCGTCGATCAACGCTTCGGGCAGAGTGAAATAGTCGCGGCCGTAGACGTGGTTGAAACGCTGGCCGAAATCGCGCGCCATCTCGATGTGCTGGATCTGGTCGCGGCCCACCGGCACCTGCTGCGCCTTGAACAGCAAGATGTCGGCGGCCATCAGCACCGGATACATGAACAATCCGGCGCTGACCCCGGCATCGTCGTCCTCGCCGTCGGCGCGGTTCTTGTCCACGGCCGCCTTGTAGGCGTGGGCGCGGTTGAGGATGCCCTTGCCGGCGACGCAGGTCAGGAACCAGGTCAGCTCGTTGGTTTCCGGCACGTCCGACTGGCGGTAGAACCACACCTTCGACGGATCCAGCCCGGCCGCCAGCCACGAGGCGGCGATCTCCAGGGTCGAGCGCAGGGTGCGCGCCGGGTCCTGCGCCTTGATCAGGCTGTGCAGATCGGCCAGGAAATAGAAGCTCTCGATACCGGGGCGCAGGCTGGCCTGTAGCGCCGGGCGGATCGCGCCGACGTAATTGCCCAAGTGCGGGGTGCCGGAGGTGGTGATGCCGGTAAGGACGCGGGTGGTCATGCGGGGAATCGACGGCCAGAAGAAAACCCGGCGAGTTTAACCGCTGCGCGGCAACCCCGTTCCGGCGCATGGCGCGTTCAACAGCAGGTCCCTTCCGTGGAGTCGCCGTGATGCGCAAGCCCGCCCGCCTGTTTTTTTCGACCCGCCCGCTCGGCCCGCTCTCGATCGCCTTGCTGTGCATCGGCCTGTTGTGCGGTTTCCGCCCCTACGCGCCACCGCCCGCGTCCGCGGCACCGGTCGCGTTGCGCGTGATCGACCGCGATGCCGATGACGCCAACCTGCCGCAATACGCGCAGCGCGGCGAGCGCTGGATCGCCGCCACGCACGGCCACCGCTATGCGCTGCGCCTGACCAACCGCAGCGACCGCCGCGTGCTGGTGGTGCTGTCGGTGGACGGGGTCAATGCGGTCAGCGGGCAAACCGCGTCCAGCGACCAGCGCGGCTATGTGCTGGCGCCATGGCAGAGCACAGAGATCGCCGGCTGGCGCAAGTCGCAGCGCGAGATCGCGCAGTTCGTGTTCACCGATCTCGCCGACAGCTATGCCGCACGCACCGGCCGCCCCGACAACGTCGGCGTGATCGGCATGGCCGTGTTCGACGAGGCGCCGACCATCGTGCCGCAGGCGAGCGTCGAGCAGGACAGCGAGGAGCGATACAGCGAGCGAGCGGCCGCGCCGGTCGCAGCCGCGCCCGCTGCAGCCGCACGCGCGCAGGAAAGTGATGCGGCGCAGGGCAAGATGCAGCGCCTGGGCACCGGCCACGGCGAGCGCGAATGGTCGCCCTCCAGCGTCACCGAATTCGAACGGGCCAGCGACCTGCCGCAGCAGCGCCTGCAACTGCGCTACGACAGCCATGCGCGGCTGGTTGCGCGCGGCGTGATCCCGCGGCCGCGGTACCCGCGCGTGGCCGACGTGCCGCAGGCCTTCCCCGGCGACTTCGTAGCGGACCCGCCGGCGTACTGAGCCTGCAGCAACGCGCCAAACGCAACGGGCCGCAGCGCGGCCCGTTTCCACGCCAGGCGCAGGGTGCGCCTCAGTCGCGGTCTTCCTTGCCCAGCCCGTCCTGGAACGTGCGCACCTGTTTTTCGGCGCGAACACAGGCGGCGATGGCGAAAAGCGCAAAAAAAAACGGGCCGGCAAGCCGACCCGTCTTTCGTCACCGAGCGCTGGGCTCAGTTCTTGGCGGCGTCTTCGACCTTCTCGCCGGCGCTCTTCACGTCCTTGCCGGCACCGGCAACCGTGTTGCAGCCCGACAGCAGGCCCACCGAGAACATCGCCAGCAGCATCCACGCGAAAGTACGCTTCATAGGTCTTACTCCTTACTTGGTCATGGGAACGCGGCAGGTGGCCGCGCGGGGTTACGCATTGGATGTATCAAACAAGCCGAACCACTGCGGACGATCGATCAGCACTTGCCGTCTTTACAGTCGTCGGCCTTGGTTTCCACCTTATCGCCGGCCTTCTGCATGTCCTTACCGGCGCCGGCCATGGTGTTGCAGCCGGTCAGCATGCCTGCACAAAACAGGGTCAGCATCGTCAAGGTGAACAGTCGCTTCATTGGGGATTCCTCGCAGTGGATCGGGTCTGGGACAGCGGCGATAGCCGTTGCCGAGCTATCGTCTGGCGCTGAATCTGACTTCACGACTGTGGATGTCACGTGAATGGAGCGTCACGGCATTCAGCTTTGTGCCGAAAAGCCACGTCAATCGCGCATCAGCGTGGACTTGCCGAACTGGCTCTCGACCAGGTCCACCGCCAGTTCGGCGGTCAGATTGCGGTGGTCCAGCACCGGATTGAGTTCGACGATGTCCAGCGAGCCCATGCGCCCGCTGTCGGCGATCATCTCCATCACCAGCTGCGCTTCGCGGTAGTTGGGGCCGCCGGGCACGGTGGTGCCGACGCCCGGGGCAATGCTGGGGTCGAGGAAATCCACGTCGAAGCTGACGTGCAGGTGGGTGTCGGCATCGATCCCGTCCAGCGCCGCCTCCATGGTCCGTTTCATGCCCATCTCGTCGATGTAGCGCATGTCGTACACGTCGATGCGGTGCTGCTTGAAGCCGCTTCTCGTCCGGATCCACCGAGCGGATGCCGATCTGGCGAACCTGGTCCGGGCGCAGCGCCGGCGCGGCGCCGCCCAGTTCGGTCAGCGCCTGCGGCCCCAGCCCGCACAGGCAGGCCACCGGCATGCCGTGCACATTGCCCGACGGGGTCACCTCGCTCGTGTTGAAGTCCGAATGCGCATCCAGCCACAGCACCCGCAGCGTGCGCCCCTGCTCGCAGGCAATACCGCGCCACCGCGGTGATCGAGCCGATGCCCAGGCAATGATCGCCGCCGAGCATGATCGGCATGCGCCCGGCGCACAGCTCGGCGTAGTTGGCCTCCATCAGCGCACGGTTCCAGGCCACCACCTCGTCCAGATGCCAGTAGCCGCCGACCGGGGATTGCCACGGATTGCGCGGACCGTCGAGGTTGCCCAGATCGCGCACCTCGATGCCTCGCCCGGCCAGCGCCTCGTGCAGACCTGCGATGCGCAGCGCCTCCGGCCCCATGCGCGCGTCACGGTGGCCGGCGCCGATATCGGTGGGAACGCCGATCAGGGACACTGGCAAAAAAGAGGAAGTCATGCGGACGCGCTCCAGCGAAATGACGCGCTCCAGCGAAATAATGTGCGCCAGTCTAGCGAGCCGTCCGCGGCGCGACCCGCCGCGGCGCAGCAGGCGAGCGCAGACGGTGTGCGTTGGATGCCGGAAACACACGAGAGGTGCCGCGCCTGCGCGTGCATGCAGGCAATCGGCTGAAGCAGCCTGGCACATGCCTGTGCGATGCAAAAAAGTGGTGCCGCTTGTCCGAATCGAACGGACGACCTACTGATTACAAATCAGTTGCTCTACCGACTGAGCTAAAGCGGCACGGAAACCGTGGCAACCCGCGCGCTGCGGGCCGTCGCAGTCTACCTGTTGGCAGGCCGCTGCGACACAGCGCGGCGCGGCGGCCGGACCGCGATCTGCGCAGGCCCGCAGCGCAGTATTCTAGCGCAGCGTGGCGCAGTCCAGCGCGCGTTGCCGCGGCGCGCCGAGGCGCCGGCGCAGCGCCGCGGCCTGCGCCGCGGAGTCGGCGCGCAGGTCCAGCCACCAGCGCGACTGGCCGCTGCCGCCGCTGGGAATCAGGTCGACGTTGAAGCCGGCGCGAGCCAGTTCGGCCTTGCGGCGTTCGGCGCCTTCGCGGCTGCGGTACTGGCCCAGGGCGATGGCGTTGCCGGCATCGCCCTCACGGATCGGGTAATAGTCGCGGATGCCGGCGGCGACGATGCGATCGACCGCGGCCTTGACCCCGTCCTCGCCGCCGATGGTCGGCAGCAACACGCGGAAACTGCTGGCGTCGCCGTCACCGACCTCGCGCAGGCGCGGACGCGGCACGACGGTGCCGAGTGCGGCGGCCGCGGTCTCGGCCGCCGCGCGGTCCGAATACGGGCCCAGGCTCAGGCACACCGGGGCGGCGGCAGCGGCCGCTGCGACGCTGGGTGCCTTGGGCGGCTGTGGCGCGGCGGCTGCGGGGGCTGGCGCTGCGGTCGCCGGCACTGCGGTGGCCGCAGGTGCGTCCGCTGCGAGAGCGCTGGCGGCCGGAACGTCGGCGGCCGGCGCGGGCGCGGCGTGGGCGGTAGGGGGCGGCGGCGCAGTGGAAGCGGCCGGTGGCGCGGCCACGGACGCCGGCACCAGTTGCAGCGTCGCCACCCCTGCCGGCAGCGCCGGCAGCGGTGCCGGCGCCGGGGTCTGCGGCTGCGTCGCCCACCACAGCGCGACGCCGAGATTGAGGATGGTCAGGACGACGAGCAGGGCGCGGACGAGCATGCGCCGATTCTACCCGGCACGCCCGGCCGCGGCGTGCGCCTGCGCCCACAGCGCCAGCCCGTCCAGCACCAGCGATGGCCGCTGCTCGGCGGCCGGCAACGCGTGCAGCAACGGCGGTGCGCCGCCCCCGTGCAGCAGCAGCCGCGGCCGCCGCGTCAGCAGCGCCTCGCCCTGCTGCAGGCTGCGTTCGACCAGCGCCAGCGCCGCGCCGTCGCAACCGGAGGCCAGCGCATCGGCGGTATCGGCGGCGAACTCGCGATAGTCGCCGCCCTCGGCCGGCAGTTGCGCCGCACGCTGTTGCAGGGCCTGGCGCATCGTGGTCGGCGACGGTGCGATGCGCCCGCCGTGGTGCAAGCCGTCGCGATCGAGCAGGTCCAGGGTCAGCGCGGTGCCGACCCCGACCACCAGCACATCGCCGCCGCCGTGCGCGGCGAGCAGCGCCAGGAAGCGGTCCACACCGAACTTGTGCGGCTGCGCATAGGCGATGCGCACGCCGGCGCAGACCGCCTCGGTACGCGCCACCTGCACCTGGGCGAAGCGGCTGCGCAAGGCGTCCAGCACCGTCGCGGTCAAGGCCGGCGCGGCGACGCTGGCGACATAGGCGGTGTCGCCGCGCGGCAGCGCCGCCACCGCCGCCGCGTCCATCGCTTCGGCGCCATGCGGCCAGGCCTGCACGGCACCGGGATGCCCACGCTCCAGCGCAGCGAACTTGAAACGCGAATTGCCCAGGTCGAACAACCAGTCGCTCATGCCGGCCTCACGCTGACTTCGCCGGCATGCAGGGCGCGCTCGCCATCGGCGAAGGCCACCCGCAATGCGCCGTCGTCGGCCAGCCCTAGCGCCACACCCTCGCGGGCGACGCCGCCCTCGTCGATGCGGATCGCGCGCCCGGCGAGCAGGTCCAGTGCGGCGTAGCGCGGCAGGAACGGCGCCAGGCCCTGCGCGTCGAACAGCGCCAGCGCCGGCAACAGGTGCGACAGCACTGTGGCCGCGATCGCGTTGCGCGAGACCTCGGCGCCGGTGCCGGCCAGCGTGGCCAGGTCGGTCCACGGCTGGTCGATGCTCGCGGCGCTGGCCGCCGGCATGCGCACATTGAGACCCAGGCCGATCACCGCGCGCGCCGGCCCGGCGAACTCGCCGCCGCCTTCGACCAGCAAGCCGCCGAGTTTGTGCCCGTCGGCGAGCAGGTCGTTCGGCCATTTCAGCCCGACCGTGGCGAAGCCGGCCGCGTGCAGGGCCTCGGCCACGGCGACGCCGGCGGCCAGACTCAGCCCGCCCAGCCGCCCCAGCCCGCCGTCGAAGCCGCGCGCTACCGACAGGTACAGATGCGCCGCCAGCGGCGAGGCCCAGACCCGGCCACGGCGGCCGCGGCCGCCAGTCTGGCGCTCGGCCAGCAGCACCTGGCTGCCGCGCGGCGGGGCTGGCCGCGCCAGCAGCGTGCTGTTGCTGGAGGCCAGGCTCCAGGCGATTTCCAGCCCGGCCAGCTCGTCGCGCGCCGCCGGCGCCAGCGCGGCGCGGATACGCTCGGCCTCGAGCAATTCCAGTGGCCGTGCCAGCCCATAGCCCTCGCCGGCGCGGCCGTCGATCTCCACCCCGGCCGCGCGCAGGCCCTGGATGCACTTCCACACCGCGGCCCGGGTCAGCCCGAACGAACGCGCCAGGGCGTCGCCGGAAAGGCGGCCCTGGCTGAGCCGGGCCAGTAGTTCGCGCTCGTCCACGCCGGTTCCATCGCCTCGTTTCAATCCACACGCCCCTGAAGACGTGATTCGGAACGCAAAAGTATGCGGGAAGCGCCGGCCCTGCGCCCAGCGCCGGCCCCGCAGCGGGTGAAAACCGCGTTAGAATCGCGATTCACCGCCGCTCGCCCTGGATGCCGACGATGCGCCGCTTCCTGCCGTGCCTGATCCTGCTGTTGCTCCCGCTGGCCGCCGCCCAGGCGTCCGAAGCACTGGCGAGCAAGCAGCGCAACGACTGCGTCTATACCGACGCGACCGACGCGGACGCCGTGCAGGCGCGCCCGTCCTCCGCTGCGGCCAAGCCGGCAGCGCCCAGCGGCGGCGGCAACGACAGCGACCTGGTGCCGCGCCTGCGCATGCCCAAGTGGCACAGCTTCCTGCCGGGGATGTTCCGCTGATCCCACGCTGGTTGCGCTGGCTGCGGCCGGCGCCGGTGGCGATCGACGATGCGACCTGGCACCTGGTGCGGCAGCGCTGCGCGTGGGTGGCGGCCCTTGATGCGCAGCGAGAGGACACGTTGCGCACGCTGGCCACGCACTTCCTGCAACGCAAGACCATCTCGCCGCTGGACGGGCTGACCCTGGACGCGGCGCAGCGCACCGTGCTGGCCGCGTTGTGCTGCCTGCCGTTGCTGGAATTCGGGGCCGAGGGCCTGCGCGGCTGGTCGCAACTGCTGGTGTATCCGGACGCGTTCCGCGTGCAGCGCAGCCACGTCGATGCGGCCGGCGTGCTGCACGAATGGGAAGACGAGCTGATCGGCGAATCCTGGGACAGCGGCCCGCTGATCCTGTCCTGGGCCGACGTGCAGGCCGACCTGGACGACCCACGCGCCGGCTACTGCGTGGCGGTGCACGAGATGGCGCACAAGCTCGACGTGCTCGACGGCGCGCTGGACGGCACGCCGCCGCTGCCGCGCGACTGGCAGCGGCGCTGGGCCGCGGATTTCCAGCGCAGCTACGACGCATTGTGCAAGCGCGTGGACCGCGGCCGCGCCAGCGAGATCGACGCCTACGCCGCCGAGGCGCCGGAAGAATTCTTCGCGGTGGTCAGCGAATACCACTTCTCCGCGCCGGCGCGGCTGCAGCGCGAGATGCCGGAAGTGGCTGCACACCTGGCGCAGTTCTACGGGCGTTCTCCGTTCGCCGCAGCGTAAGCGCGCGACATGAAGCGCGCAGGCGGCGATCACCGCAGGGCGGATACCCGGCAGGAGCGGTTTCAACCGCGACAAGTGCAGCGAGAATCCCTCCGGCTTCGGATGCTGTCGGGACTGAAGTCCCTCCCACAGTGCACCCGGCCGGCTCGCTGCAAGTCATTGTGGGAGCGACTTCAGTCGCGACGCGCGAAGCCATCCAGTTGCCGGGCTTCGGAAGCGATCGTGACAGATGGACCAGGAAAAGGTCGGGGATCGTATTGGCTTTGGCGGCCTGTCGCGGCTGAAGCCGCTCCTACAGTGCACCCGGCAAGTCGGCCGCTTGCTTCCTGTAGGAGCGGCTTCAGCCGCGACGAGCGGAGCCATCCAGCTATCCGGCTTCGGATGCTGTCGGGACTGAAGTCCCTCCCACAGTGCACCCAGCCGGCTCGCTGCAAGTCATTGTGGGAGCGACTTCAGTCGCGACGCGCGAAGCCATCCAGTTGCCGGGCTTCGGAAGCGATCGTGACAGATGGACCAGGAAAAGGTCGGGGATCGTATTGGCTTTGGCGGCCTGTCGCGGCTGAAGCCGCTCCTTGTATCTGGACATAGTGAACCTGTCCCACTGAAACGGACGCCAGGAAGCGATACTTTCACCGCAACCTGGAGGTTTCCATGCAACGCATTACCCGTCGTCGCTACACGGACGATTTCAAGGCCCAGGCGACCGCCTTGGCAGAGTCGGTTGGTCGCGCCAAGGCGGCCCGTCAGTTGGACATGTCGGTCAAGACGTTGGGCAATTGGGTGGATGCTGCGCGTGCCGGCCGCCCGTGCAGTTCTCCCAGCCGCAAGCCGGTGAGTGAGATGGAGAGCGAGCTGGCTCAGCTACGGGCCGAGAACGCCACGCTCAAAATGGAGCGCGAAATCCTAAAAAAAGCGACGGCGTTCTTCGCCAGGGAGTCCAAGTGAGGTACGCCTTCGTCGCGCGTGAACGGACTCACTATCCGATCCGGATGTTGTGCCGCGTGCTGGCGGTGTCGGTCTCCGGCTTCCATGGGTACCTGCACCGCCGCGATCGCCCGGACCCGGAGGCGGCCCTGCGCGCCGACCTGCGCACGCTCCACGCCGGCAGCCGTGGCACCTACGGACGCCCGCGCATGGTCCGTGCGCTGCGCGCATGCGCGCACGCCGTGGGCCACAAGCGCGTGGCCCGGCTGATGCGGGAGGAGGGGCTGCGTGGCAAGACCAAGGGCCGCTTCACGCCGCGCACGACGGACAGTCGGCATGGCCGGCCGGTGGCCGAGAACCGTCTGGATCGTCAGTTCGCTGTGGATAGCACGGTGCCGGCCTGGGCCGGTGACATCACCTACGTCCCGACCCGCGAGGGCTGGTTGTATCTGGCCACCGTGCTCGATCTGCGGACTCGGCAGGTGCTCGGCTACAGCCTGTCCGAGCGGATGCCCGACGATCTGGTACGGCAAGCGTTCCTCAATGCCTGGTCGGCCTCGCCGGTCGGTGCCGGCGTGCTGTTCCACTCCGACCGCGGCAGCCAGTACGCAAGCGGCGACTTCGGCAAGACGCTGGCCGCGCACGGCTTCGTGCCGAGCATGAGCCGCAAGGGCAACTGCTGGGACAACGCCGTCGCCGAGAGCTTCTTCGCCACGCTCAAGAACGAAGAGGCCACCGGCGTCTACGAGACCCGGGCCGCTGCCCACGCCGCCATCGCCAGCTACATCCATGGCTTCTACAATCCCACGCGCTTGCACTCGGCGCTTGGATACCTGTCCCCCAACGACTATGCCAAGACACTGAAGCAAGCCGCTTAACCCCCTGCTTCTTGGCGTCCGTTCTCAGGGGGCAGGTTCATAGGGCCCCTACGGCGTTATGTCTTCCGACTGATCATCGGAGGAGGTGCCGGAAGTCCAGTCGCTCCTGAAGCTTCGAGCTTGTGCTGTAGATCGGCTCCCGCCCTCCGTTTGCTGGCCCACGATGTCCGTACGGTATCCAGAGTCCGCCGCTGGCGTGAACTCGCATCCACAAGGCAGGACCGGGCGCAGCGATGATCGTGTTCACCCCACGATGGAGGAATCGCTCATGTCCCCAGTCGTCGGCATCGACGTCGCCAAACGCAGTTTCGACTTGGCTATCGACCTGGCCAACAGCAAGTACCGCACCAAGGCCAAGCTCCCCAACGATCCGAAGGGCTTTCAGATCCTGCAGACGTGGCTGCAAACCCATGCGCAGGCGGACAGCTGGATCGTGATGGAAGCCACCGGCACCTACCACGAGGCCCTGGCCGAGTTCGTGTATGGGTTGGGATACCGCGTGTGCGTGCTCAATCCGGCGCAGATGGCGCTGTATGCACGCAGCCAGCTAACCCGGGTCAAGACCGACCGCAGCGATGCCAAGCTGATCGCCAGCTACGGCCAGCGCCATGCGGCCCAGCTGCGGCCCTGGCAGCCCGATCCGCCGGCGCTCAAGCGGCTCAAGGCGCTGGTGCGGCGCCGGGACGACCTGTTGCAGATGCTGCAGATGGAGCGCAACCGCTTAGACGTCGCAGCACTGGTGGTGCGCGACTCGCTCCTGGAGAACATCGGCCAGTTGCAGGCGCGCATCGCGCAGATCGAACGGGCCATCGACGACCAGATCGATCAGGACCCCACCTTGCGTGGGCAGCGCGAACTGCTGGTGAGCATCGACGGGATCGCCGGCACCAGCGCGGCGTTGATGCTGGCGGAACTGGGCAATGTGGAGCGCTTCGCCCATGCCTCGGCAGTGACCGCCTTTGCCGGGCTCAACCCCCGGCTGCAGGAGTCCGGCAAGCGTCAGGGCCAGGTCTGCATCTCCCGCACCGGCTCCCCGCGCCTGCGCGCCGGCCTGTTCCTGCCGGCCTTGGTCGCCATGACCCACAACCCAGTCGTCCGTGCGCTGAAGCAGCGCATGCGCGAGCGTGGCAAGGCCAACAAGCAGATCATCTGCGCCGCCATGCGCAAGCTGCTGCACATCGCCTACGGCGTGCTCAAATCACGCACGCCCTTCGATCCTCAAAAGACCCTTGTCTGTTAGGGAGGAAGACGGTATCTACAGGAGAGCTGCGCGCTTGTGTAGGAGCGGCTTCAGCCGCGACGAGCGGAGCCATCCAGCTATCCGGCTTCGGATGCTGTCGGGACTGAAGTCCCTCCCACAATGCACCCAGCCGGCTCGCCGCAAGTCATTGTGGGAACGACTTCAGTCGCGACGCGCGGAGCCATCCAGTTGCCAGGCTTCGGAAGCGATCGTGACAGATGGATGAAGCCCCTCCCTCCCGCACCCAGCCGGCGCGCCGTTGTCGTGCGATGTCATACCGCGCCTCTCACACCAGTTGCAGATCCCGCGCATGCGCCTGCGGGAACACATGCTGCAATTGCGCCGGCGACAGGCCCCACATGCGGCTCAGCAAGCCGGCGAACAGGTCGCGGTAGTTAGTCAGCACCGGGTAGTCGCGATCCTGGAACAGCGTGTCCTTGCTCACTGCGACCTGCTCGCCGGCGATGCGGCCGCCGTTGACCGCGCCACCCATCACCCAATACGTGGTGCCGTGGCCGTGGTCGGTGCCCTTGTCGCCGTTCTCGCGGAATGTGCGGCCGAACTCGGACAGCACCACCACTACGGTGTTTCGCCATTCCGGTCCCAGCGCCTCGGCATAGGCGGCCAGGCCCTCGGACAGGTTGCCCAGATTGGTCGCCAGCGGACCATCGGTGCTGCCCTGGTTGACGTGCGTGTCCCAGCCGCCGACATCCACGAAGCCGAGCCGGTAGCGCTCGCGCATCAGCGTGGCGATGCGCCGAGTCTCGTCGGCGAAGGTGCGGGCGCTGGCGGCGCCGCGGTTGGCCTGCTGCATTTCGTCCTGCAACGCCTGCGACACCTGCTGGCGCAACGCCAGGCCCTCGTGCGCGGCGCTGGCCAGGCTCGTGCCTTGATACATCTGCGCCAGGATGGCGGCCTGGCGCTGGTCGAAGGCCGGCGTGGCATTGCGCTTGAGCGACAGGTTGGGAATGTCGCCGCCGCCCTGGAAGCTCAGCGGCAGCGAATCGGTGAACGCGATCGCCGGGGTGCCGGTGGCCACCTGCGACAGCCGCGCCAGGAACCCGGAGCGGTAATCGCTGCGCTGCCCGGCCGGCTGCCCGGCCTCGATGCTGTCCTGGGTTTCGAAGTGGCTGCGCGACAGGTCGTCGGTGCCGGCGAACGGCACGAACGCCAACTGCTTGTCGTTCCACATCGGCTGCAAGGTGTCGCGCAACCGCGGGTTCAGCCCCCACTGCGCGTCGAGCGCGATGGCGCTGTTGGGGTTGGCCGGATCCGGCAGCGCGATCGCCAGGGTTGGCCGCGACGCGTAGTAGAAATCGCTAGCGTAAGGAATCAGCAGGTTGTTGCTGTCGTAGCCGCCACGCAGGAACACCACCAGCAACCGCGGCGACGGCGACGGCGCGGCGAACAGGCGCCCGGCGAACGGCAGGCTGGCCGCCGCGGCAGCGGAGGCGAACAGGAAATGGCGACGGTGCATGGCAGGGACCTCCGTGATCGCTGGACGCGGCGCCGATCGCGGCGCCCAGCGCGATGAACCGGATCAGCGGTAATTGAAGTCGGGCGACGCCAGCAGGAACGCATTCCACTCCTGCTGCGAGCGCGCCTGCGCCAGCGCCTTGCGGGTGGCATCGCCGAGCTGCGGTGCAATCGCCTGGTAGTACAACGGCGTGGTCAGTTGCGGGAAACCGCCGCCCTGCTGGCCGTCGCTGGTGAACAACTGGGTGTTGCCGCCGCCGATCGCGCGCGCGATCTCGAAACGCTGCGCCATCTGTCCGGAACTGTTCCAGGCGCTGGACTGCAGCGGCCAGCCGTCGGGGGTGATGCGGCCATAGCTCGGCTCGCCCATCTGGCTCAGCCAGCCCAGCAGCGGCTGCGGATTGACGATGGTCTGCCCGTCGTAGGCCAGACGCAGCGACGACACCAGGAAGCGGTACGGATCCTTGAACTTGTGCGGCGCCCCGGCGGCCATTTCCGGCGCGGTGAACAGCACCTGCAGCACGGCGGCGATGTCGCCATCGCTGTGCTGGAAGGTGCGCGCCATCTTCTCCACCAGCGCCGGCGGCGGATCGTCGGCGACGAAATACTCGGCCAGGCGCCGCGACACGAAATGCGCGCATGCCGGCTGGCGCACGATCAGCTGCACCGCGCGCTCGACCTCGTCGAAACCGCCGCCGGCGATGCGCTGGCCGAGCAGGGTCTTGTCGCCGGGCTGGTGCCGCGCCGGATTGAATTCGAACGCGCCGCGGCGCAGGTATTGCGCCTGCTGCGGCGGCGACAGCTTCGGCGGCGCATCGCGGTTGGGCGGGGCGATGCCGACGCCGGTGAGGATCAGCGCCAGTTGCTGCACATCGTGCTGGCTGTAGCCGCTGTCCACGCCCAGCGTGTGCAGTTCCATCAGTTCGCGCGCGTAGTTCTCGTTGACTCGGAGAACTTGCCCAGCGCGTGCGGGCGGATCGCGTTGTCGGTGTAGTCGGCGACGGTCCAGTGCAGGCAGCCCTTGTCGGCGAACACGCTGAAGTGGTTGCGCCAGCAGCGCATCGGCGCGCTTTTTTGGCATCGCCGCCGGGTATCGCCGATTTACGGCTGGCGCGTCTACAGCTCCTTGAGCAGCTTCTGTAACGGCATATGCACCGCCTCGTAACTATCGAGCGGCGCGCGCACCGGCGCAGGCGCGGCCGCGTCGCCGCGGGTGGCCTGCAGCGGATCGTTCAGGAAGCGCTTGCGCCCATCGTGCTGCAGTTGCGACCCGCTGGCGCTGTCCAGGCCGGTGGTCATCGATTGCAGCCAGCGCGCATCGTCGCGCTCGAGCACCTTCTGGCTGCCGGCGATGGCGGCCACGGTGAACAACACCAGCAATAGCGCCAGCAGCAGCCGCTGCGCGGTGCGCAACGCACGCAGTCCATGCACGCGCAGACGCACTACAGGACGATGCAGGGGCTCGGGCATGCGGCGCTCCTTGGACGGAAAGACCGGGTGTCACAACCAATGCAGTATCCGCGTCTGTGTACGCCAGGGGTTAAGCGAATGTCGGAAGCCCAGCCGGCGTTTGCGCGGGATTCACCTGAAGCGCACGAACCAGCTGTTATAGGCCAGGCGGCATGGTCACCAGGAAGCGCGCGCCGCCCAGTTCCTCGGAGCGGCTGACCTGCAGCTCGCCGCGATAGCCCTTGACCAGATCCTGCACGATCGCCAGGCCGATGCCGTGGCCATGCACGCGTTCGTCGCCGCGCACGCCGCGCTGCAGGATGTGCGCGACCTCGTCCGGCGCGATGCCGGGGCCGTCGTCTTCCACCGACATCACCAGGCCGGCGCGGCGGCTGCCGGCGGCCGGGGCCGGACGCACGCTCAGCAGCACCCGCCGCCGCGCCCATTTGAAGGCGTTCTCGAGCAGGTTGCCGAGCAGTTCCTGCAAGTCGCCGGGTTCGCCGTGGAAACGCGCGCTCGGCTCGATGTCGAACTCGCACAGCACGCCCTTGGCCGCGTACACCTTCTCCAGGCCGCGCACGATCTCCTCGGCGTTGGGTTCGATCGGCAGCGGCGCGGAGAACAGCTTGTGGCCGCTGGAAGCGGCGCGGCTGAGCTGGTAGGTCACCAGGTTGTTCATGCGCCGCAGCTGCGCGTCCAGTTCCTCGCGCAGCTCCAGGCCCTGGGTGCCGCTGTCGAGCTGGGTGCGCAGCACCGCCAGCGGCGTCTTCAGGCTGTGCGCCAGGTCGGCCAGGGTGTTGCGCTGGCGGTCCAGGTTCTCGCGCTCGCTCTCGATGAAGGCGTTGATGCTGTCGGTCAGCGGCTCCAGCTCGCGCGGATGGCGATCGCCCATGCGCACCGCTTCGCCGCGCTGCACCTTGGTCAGTTCGTTGATCACCCGCCGCAGCGGGCGCAGGCTCCATTGCAGAATGAAGGCCTGCAGCAGCAGCAGGATCAGCCCGGCGCCGCCGAGGTTGAACCACACCCGGCCGCGGAATACGCGCAGCTGCGCGCCCAGCGCGCGGGTGTCTTCCATGATGTAGATGGTGACCGGGGTTTCCTTGTCGCGGCGCACATAGGCCAGGCCGATGCCGTAGCGGTAGACCTCGCCTTCGCTGCCGTCGATCTGGGTCATCGGCCAGGGACCGTCGAAGGTCTCCTGGCGCGGTTCAAGCATGCCGCCCTTGGGCGGCAGCGGACCCTCGCTGGACATCGAGATCCAGCGTTCGTTGGGCATCACGATCTGCGCGTACAGGCCGCTGCCCGGCCGGTCGAAGTGCGGGTCCGGCGGCGGCTTGTCGTAGTTGATGTACAGCGAGCCGTCGCGCGCCACGTCGACATTGTTGGCGTAGGCGGTGGCGTAGCTCTTCAGGCGCTCGCGCAGGTTGCTCAGCGCGGTGTCGGCGAAGGCCTGGTCCAGCGCATAGCCGGCCGCGGCCAGGAACGCCACCAGGCTCAGGCTGGCGGCCAGCAGCTGGCGCGCCTGCAACGAACGCGGGCGCCAGCGCTTGTACCACTTGGGCCGTGCCACCACGCCGTCGCGTCCTTCGCTTGCTTGTCGCAGGCGCGTGGGATCAGCCTTCGGTGCGCGGGATGGCGAAGCGGTAACCGCGGCCGCGCACGGTCTCGATCGGCTTCAGCTCGCCGTCCGGATCCAGCTTCTTGCGCAGGCGGCCGATGAACACTTCCAGCACGTTGGAATCGCGATCAAAATCCTGCTGGTAGATGTGCTCGGTGAGGTCGGCCTTGGAGACCAGTTCGCCGGCATGCATCATCAGGTACTCAAGCACCTTGTACTCGTAGCTGGTCAGATCCACGTTGCTGCCGCTGACGCTGACTGTCTGCGCGGCCAGATCCAGCGCCACCGGCCCGCATTCCAGGGTCGGCTTGCTCCAGCCCGCAGCGCGGCGCAGCAGCGCGTTGACCCGCGCCAGCAATTCCTCGACGTGGAACGGCTTGACCAGATAGTCGTCGGCGCCCTGCTTCAGACCCTCGACCTTGTCCTGCCAGCTGGAACGCGCGGTGAGGATCAGCACCGGGAACTTTTTGCCTTCGTCGCGCAGCGCCTTGATCAACTCCATGCCCGACATCTTCGGCAGGCCAAGATCGATGATGCCCACGTCGAACGGCACTTCGCGGCCCATGTACAGGCCTTCCTCGCCGTCCTGCGCCGCATCCACCGCAAACCCCTCGCGCTTCAGGCGAGCAGCCAGGGTTTCTCGCAGCGGGGCTTCGTCTTCGACCAGAAGGATACGCATGAACTCTCCCTAATGACTTACAGGTGGCCGGCGGCCGGGGCAGTGTGTGACAAGCTGAACCAGACTATCCAGGTCAGGGGTTATCGTCGCGTGGTGGTTCCTGCACGTCGCTGGGGCGCGGCACGCGCGGCGGCGCCATACGGCCGGGCTGCGGATCGTCCATGTAGCGCACGCGGCCACGACCATCCATGTATTTGACGCGGTTGATGTCGCGCCCGTCGAACGGCACGCGCTCGGCACCGAGGATCTGTCCACCGGTGGACCGCTGCACCCGGCGCACCGCGTCGGACAGCGAACTGCCGTTGTAGTCGCGCGGCCGGGCCGCCTCGCCGGGCGGCACCATGGGCGACACGCCAGGCGGACCCGGCTGCTGCGCCCAGCCGTCGGCAACGGCCATGAGCGCGAATGCGATCACGGCGGCGGTGCGGTAGCGGCGGAGAGTGGGCGAGGTCACGAGCGTGCATCCTAACGGACTGATCGGAAACGTTCAAAAGTTGTGAAACCGGATGCCGGGCAGCGGCACCGCGATTTCGCAAAATGGAGCCAAATTCTTGATTTTTCGGGGTGAATCCGATCTGAACTTTTCCCCCAGCGGCCGGCGGCGTTCAGTGAAATGAACTTCCGATTCCAGGCCCGCGAGCCGTCCCTGCCGGTGCCCGGCCCCGCCTCGGCAAGGCTCTGCCGCCGCTGCCGCAGCGGTGCGGACTGCCGCGGCAAGCTGAACAAATTAACTGAACGGGGGACCGAAAGGGAAGCGCGGCATTCGTCTGGACAGCTTGCGTTGGGCAGTGGCGCGCGCGAACCGCCGCGCTTGCCCACCTCGCTACGCCGCGACGCGGGGCGTCCCCTCGGTCACAAGCAACGCCTGTTCCAACAGCGCCCAGTCCGCGCCCAGCCGGTGCGCGCCTTCGCTGAGCACCTGGCGGAATGCACGGCCGCCCGGCTGACCGTGGAACAGGCCGAGCAGGTGGCGGGCGATGTGCTTGAGGGCGACGCCGTCGGCCAGACGCGTCTCGACATAGGGCCGCAGCGCGCGCAGCAGCGCGGCGCGCGGCCGCGGCGTGGCGCCGGTCAGGGCCGCGTCCAGCCGGTGCAGCACATAGGGATCGTGATAGGCCGCGCGGCCCAGCATCACCCCATCCACGGCGTCCAGTTGCGCGCGTGCCGTGTCCACGTCGGCCAGCCCGCCGTTGAGCACGACCTGCAACTGCGGCCGCTCGCGCTTGAGCCGGTAGGCCCAGTCGTAGCGCAACGGCGGCACCTCGCGGTTCTCCTTCGGCGACAGGCCCTGCAGCCATGCGTTGCGCGCATGCACCACAAACAGCCCGCAGCCGGCCGCGGCGACCTGATCGACGAAAGCAAGGAAGACCTCGTAGTCGTCGTCCTGGTCCACGCCCAGACGGCACTTCACCGTGACCGGAATGTCTACCGCCTGCACCATCGTCGCCACGCAGTCGGCGACCAGCGCCGGCTCGCGCATCAAACAGGCGCCGAAACGCCCGGCCTGGACCCGGTCGGATGGGCAACCGCAATTGAGATTGATCTCGTCGTAGCCCCACCCCTGGCCGATCCGCGCCGCCTGCGCCAGCAGCGCCGGATCGCTGCCGCCGAGCTGCAGCGCCAGCGGATGCTCGACCGCATCGAAGCCCAGCAAGCGCGCGCGATCGCCCAGCACCACGGCATTGGCGTGCACCATCTCGGTATACAGCCGCGCCGACGGCGCCAGCAGCCGGTGGAACACGCGGCAATGGCGGTCGGTCCAGTCCATCATCGGCGCAACGGACAGGCGCAGGGAGGCGGCGTAGCGCGCGGACAGGTCGGAGGTCGGGAGCGGAAGCGTCATCGGGCGCGGCGGTGCTGCGCTGTCGCCTGCTGGCGGAAGCGTCAGATCATTGGCTTTGGGATCAATAGCTTACACGTTCGCCGTGAACGTTGCCGGGGAACGCCGGCGAATTCACTTGGCGCTTGACCCGCAGCCGCATCCAGCCTATCGTGCGCTCGCCGAAGGTATCCATCGCTTCATTCGGATGAAGGGATGGATTTAAACGGGAATCCGGTGAAGGCCGGCGCCGCAAGCGCCTGCCCATTCCGGAGCTGCCCCGCAGCGGTGAATGGAAACGACCTCCGTCAATGGCACTGGGCCGGCGCATGCCGGCCTGGGAAGCGGCGGACAGTAGGCGCGCAGCCGGCACGGTGCGCTCGTCCATCAGCCCGAATACCGGCCCCGGCCGGAGGACCTGTGCGTCCTCCGATTCGACCTGGCACCTCCGCGGGGAGGCGGCCGGAAGCCGTGCCGTGGCCCTGCGCCGCGCCGCGCTCTTCCGCCTGCCCGCGTGGCGCCGGTTCGCCCGCGGGGGCGAAGGTCGCTGGCGTGGCGGGCGTCCCGTGCGAACGGGCGGACGGCGCGCGGTTCCTTCGTTCCTCAATGCCTATGACCGCAATGAGGAAACGCAAATGACGATCGTGACCAACCTGGGCTTCCCGCGCATCGGTGCACGGCGCGAGCTCAAACGTGCGCTGGAAAGCTACTGGCGCCGCGAAACCGATGAGGCAAGTCTGCACGACACGGCGCGGCAGCTGCGCCAGCGTCACTGGCAACTGCAGGTCGAGGCCGGGGTGGAGCTGCCGCCCAGCAACGACTTCAGCCTGTACGACGCGATGCTCGACACCGCGTTCCTGGTCGACGCGATCCCGCAGCGCTACCGCGCACTGGCCGATGCCGATCCGCTGGCCGGCTACTTCGCGATGGCGCGCGGCACGCAGGAAGGCGGGCTGGACCTGCACGCGCTGGAAATGACCAAGTGGTTCGACACCAACTACCACTACCTGGTGCCGGAACTGGCGCGGCGCCAGCACTTCCGCCTGCGCGGCGACAAGCCGCTGGCCGAATTCCTGGAAGCCAAGGCGCTGGGCATCACCACGCGGCCGGTGCTGATCGGGCCGGTGACCTTCCTGCTGCTGTCCAAGACCGTGGACGGCAGCGATCGCTGGGCGCTGCTGGACAGCCTGCTGCCGGTCTACGCCGAACTGCTGCAGCAACTCGACGCGGCCGGCGCCAACTGGGTGCAGATCGACGAGCCGGCCCTGGTGCTGGACCTGGACGAGGCCGCGCGCGAGGCTTATCGCCGCGCCTATGCGTTCCTGGCCAAGGCGCCGCGACCGAAGCTGCTGCTGACCACGTATTTCGGCGAACTGGGCGACAACCTGGAGCTGGCCGCGGCGCTGCCGGTGGACGGCCTGCACGTGGATCTGGTGCGCGGCGTGGCGCAGCTGGACGCGGTGCTGCAGGCGTTGCCGGCCGGGCGCGTGCTGTCGGCGGGGCTGGTCAACGGCCGCAACGTGTGGCGCACGCCGCTGGAGAATGCGCTGACCCTGGCGCGCTACGCGGCCGGGCACGTCGGCCGCGAGCGCCTGTGGCTGGCGCCGTCGTGCTCGCTGCTGCACGTGCCGGTGGACCTGGAACAGGAAAAGGCGCTGGACCGCGAACTGCACGCCTGGCTGGCCTTCGCCAAACAGAAACTGCAGGAGTTGCGCACGCTGGCCGACGCGCTGCAGGAGTTGCCGCATGCGCAGGCCGAGTTGGACGAGGCGCGCGAGGCCTTGGCCACGCGGCGTTCCTCGGCGCGCGTGCATCGCCCCGAGGTCGCACGCCGGGTGGCGGCGTTGAGCGAGGACGCCGGACGCCGCCAGTCGCCGTATCCGCAGCGGCGCGACGCGCAACAGGCGGCGCTGCAGCTGCCGGCCTACCCGACCACCACCATCGGCTCGTTCCCGCAGACCGCGCAGGTGCGGCAGGCGCGCGCGCAGCACAAGGCCGGCAAGCTCGGCGATGCCGAGTACGACGCGTTCCTGGCCGCCGAAACCGAGCGCTGCGTGCGCGCGCAGGAGCAGATCGGGCTGGACGTGCTGGTGCACGGCGAGTTCGAGCGCAACGACATGGTCGAATACTTCGGCGAGCAGCTCGACGGTTTCGCCTTCACCAAGCATGGCTGGGTGCAGAGCTACGGCTCGCGCTGCGTGAAGCCACCGATCATCTACGGCGACGTGCAGCGGCCGGCGCCGATGACGCTGCGCTGGACCCAGTACGCGCAGTCGCTGACCGACAAGCCGATGAAAGGCATGCTGACCGGGCCAGTGACGGTGCTGCAGTGGTCGTTCGTGCGCGACGATCAGGAACGCGCGCAGACCTGCCGGCAGATCGCGCTGGCGCTGCGCGACGAGGTGCGCGACCTGGAGGCGGCCGGCATCGGCGTGATCCAGATCGACGAGCCGGCGATCCGCGAGGGCCTGCCGTTGCGCCGCGCCGACTGGCAGGCGTACCTGGACTGGGCCGTGCAATGCTTCCGCATCGCCGCAGCCGGGGTGCGCGACGCCACTCAGATCCATACCCACATGTGCTACTCGGAGTTCAACGACATCATCGAGGCGGTGGCGGCGATGGACGCGGACGTGATCTCGATCGAGACCTCGCGCTCGCGGATGGAACTGCTCGATGCGTTCGTGCGCTTCCGCTATCCCAATGCGATCGGCCCGGGCGTGTACGACATCCACTCGCCGCGCGTGCCCAGCACGCAGGAGATGGTGCAGTTGCTGGACAAGGCGCGCGCAGTGCTGGATCCGCAGCAGCTGTGGGTCAATCCGGATTGCGGGTTGAAGACCCGCGGCTGGCCGGAAACGCGCAACGCGCTGGAAGCGATGGTGGCCGCGGCGCGGCAGCTGCGCGCGCAACAGGCGCAAGCGGCGTAAGTCGGCGATGAGCCGACGATGCCCGGCGTGCTGCACGCCGGGCATCGCAACAGCAGCATGTACGGCATGTCCGTGCGCGAGCATCGCCGCGCAACTTCTGGTTCATGCGCCGACGCTAAAAAAGCTACTCTCCCGCAGCAGCATGGCGCGCGGCGGCACGATCGACGCCAGCATGTGCATGGGCGAGCGCCCGGCGACGCTGCAGCGCGCGGCGACCGATGCGCAAACACAAGCGGCCGGCTCACGCCTGATACTGGTGCATGGCTATTGCTCGGGCGGGGTCTGGCCGGAGGCGCAGTTCAGCAACGCCTCCAGCTTCCTGGACGTCAACCAGAAGCGCAGCAACGACCAGTTCGCACAATTGCTGGCACAGTTCGGCAGCCAGTGGAATTCGTTCGGCACGGTGGCGCACAGCCAGGGCGGCATGGCCGCGCTGCACCTGTACAGCTACTACTGGAGCGGCCTGGACAATGCCAGCGGCGGCCTTGTCATGCAGTCGGTGGGCACGCCGTACCAGGGCACCAACCTGTCCGGCATCCTGGCCACGATGGGGTCGTGGTTCGGCGTGGGCTGCGGCAGCAACAGCGACATGACCTATGACGGCGCCAAGGCCTGGCTGGCCGGCATCCCGAGCTCGGCGCGGGCGCTGGTCAACTACTACACGACCTCCTTCGCCAAGACCCGCTGGTACAAAAACGATTAGCCTCGGACCTGGTGCTGGACGACCCGGAGGACGGCGTGGTCGAGAAGGTCAACGCGCAGCTACCGGGCGGGGTCAACCGCGGCCACACCACCGGCCAATGCCACACCACCGGGATGCGCGATCCGGCGCAATACCTGGACGCCAGCCGCAACGCGACGATGAACGCCAACGCGGCGCGCTGAGCGACCGGGATGACCGGCCATTCGGCGGGTCATCCCGGCCTCACCGAAAAACGACCGTCCGATGGCCGTTGAGCAGGATGCGATGCTCGACGTGGCGGCGCACCGCGCGCGCCAGCACCAGCGATTCGGTGTCGCTGCCCAGGCGCACCAGCTCGCGCGGGGTCATCGCGTGGTCCACGCGGGCCACGTCCTGTTCGATGATCGGGCCTTCGTCGAGGTCGCTGGTGACGTAGTGCGCGGTGGCACCGATGATCTTGACCCCGCGCGCGTGCGCCTGGTGATACGGCTGCGCGCCCTTGAAGCTGGGCAGGAAGCTGTGGTGAATGTTGATCGCGCGCCCGGCCAGCGCGGCGCACAGCGTCGGCGACAGGATCTGCATGTAGCGCGCCAGCACCACCAGGTCGATGCGTTCGCGTTCCACCAGCGCCAGCAGCTGCGCTTCCTGCTCGGCGCGGTTGTCGGCGCCGACCGGCAGATGGTGGAACGGCACCGCATAGGAGCGCGCCAACCCGGCGAAATCGTCGTGGTTGGACGACACCGCGGCGATGTCCACGCGCAGTTGCCGGCTGTGGGCGCGGAACAGCAGATCGTTGAGGCAATGGCCCTGCTTGCTGACCAGCACCAGCAGGCGCGCGCGGCGCCGCGCATCGTGCAGTTGCCAGTCCATCGCGTAGTCGGCGGCGAGCGGCGCCAGCTGCGCCTGCACCGCGGCGACGCTGCCGTCGGCAGGCACGTCGAAGTGCACGCGCAGGAAGAAACGGCCGCTCTCCTCGTCGCCGAACTGCTGCGCGTCGAGGATGTTGCAACCGTGTTCGAACAGCAGGCCGCTGACGCGGTAGACGATGCCGGTACGGTCAGGGCAGGACAGGGTCAGGATGTAGTCGGGGCGCATCCTGACAATGATAGAGGAGAATTCGGGACTCGGGACTCGGGACTCGGGACTCGGGACTCGGGACTTGGGATTCGGGATTCGGGATTCGGGATGGGATGGTCGGCCACGGATGTTGACAGGGCATCGGGGGTGGGATGCCGCGGGGGTATTGCCAGATGTTTGCCGAATGTAGGAGCGGCTTCAGCCGCGACCGAACCCTACCGGTAGAGCCCGATCGCGGCTGAAGCCGCTCCTAAAGGGGCTTGCTGCAGGCCAACCGGTGCACTGTGGGAGAGACTTCAGTCCCGACGCTTTCCGACGCCGGAAAGTGCGCCGCTTCGATCGTCGCGGCTGACGTCGCTGCAATACGCTGCAGCATCGGCGTGCTGGCCGCAGGCGGCCTCGCCCGCGCGCCAGGCCGCGCTCACTCCGCACGCAAGCGCAGCGCCAGGCGCCGGTTGACCTTCTCCAGCCGCGCCAGCGACTCTTCCACCGACATGCCGACCGCTTCGTGGGTGGTGATGTGCGTGCGCAGATGCGCCGGGTCGTCCAGATCGCCACGCACCAGGAACACGTTCTCGCCCTGCTCCACCTCACCCAGCTCGCGGCTCAGCACCACGTGGTCGACCTGGTCGAAGCCGTACTCCTTGGTCAGCGGCAGCAGCCGCGCCACCATGCGCTCGCATCGCATCCGGCGCACGCCCGCAGGCGGCATCCAGCGCGTGCACGCCTTCGCGGATCAGCGCGTACAGCAGGTGGTCGGGGTGATCCGGATGCTCGGGGCCGAGCACGGCGTCGCGCGGCGGCTGGATGGGCGTCATGGCGCCGGGATCGGAGGAATTCGGGCTCATGGCATCCTCCTGCTGATGCGCCTGCAGGCCGCCGCACCTTAGCGGCAAGGACACGGTCAGCTCAAGCGCGGCGCCCTAGTCTGCACTATGCCGCGACAAGGATGCTTGAAGCGCGCGCGGCGGCATGGCCCGATCGCGTGCTCAGCCCTGCCCGGCGCGGCGTGCGGCGACCTTGGCCAGCGCCGACCAGTCCAGCGCGCCGTCGCCGTGCGCGATCGCGTCGATGAACTGGTCGCGCAGCACCGCCGCCAGCGGCATCGGCACGTGCCGGCTCTCGCCGGCGTTCAAGGCCAGGCGCACGTCCTTGAGCCCCAGCGTGGTCTTGAAGCCGGCCGGGCTGTAGCGCTGCTCGGCGATCATGCCGCCATAGTTCTGGTACGCCGGTGCGGCGAACACGGTACTGCCGAGCATGCCCAGGAAATCGGCCACGTCCACGCCATGCCCGCGCACCAGCGCCGAGGCTTCGGCCATGGTGCCGATGGCGCTGGCCAGGCACAGGTTGGCCGCCAGCTTGACCGCGTTGGCCTGCTCCGGCGCATCGCCGAAATACCAGGTCTTGCGCCCGATCACCTCCAGCAGCGGCTGCACCCGCGCCAGCGCGGCGGCGTCGCCGGCGGCGAGCAGGTTGAGCTGGCCGGCCGCGGCCACGTCGCTGCGGCCCAGCACCGGGATCGCCAGGTAGACCACGCCGCGCTCGGCATGCAGGGCGCTCAGCTCGCGCGCCAGCGACACCGAGATCGTGGCCATGTTGACGTGCACGCTGCCGGCCGGCAGCGCGTCGAGCGCGCCGCGCTCGAGTAGGGTCTCGCGCACCGCCGCGTCGTCGGCCAGCATCGAGAACAGCACCGGGCCGCGCACCGCGTCGGCCGGCTGCGCGGCCAGTTGCGCGCCGGCCTCGAGCAGCGGCTGCGCCGCGGCCGCGCTGCGGTTCCACACGGTCAGCGCATGTCCGGCGCGCAGCAGGTTGTGGGCGATGGGCTGGCCCATCGTGCCCAGGCCGAGAAATCCGATGCTCATTGCAAACTCCTTGCCCAACTCGGGGTGGATGCCGCGTCCTGTGCGGCGCAGCGCGTGCGCATCACGCGTCGAACAGGCCGCGCGCCGAACGCGGCTCGCAGCGCAGGTAGTGCGGCGACGGGGTCAGTCTGGCGCCCAGCGCGGCGGCAGCGTGCCACGGCCAGCGCGGGTCGTAGAGGATGCCGCGGGCCAGCGCGATCGCGTCGGCCTGATCCTCGGCCAGGATCGCCTCGGCGTGCTGCGGCTCGGTGATCAGGCCGACCGCGATCACCGGCATGCGCACTGCGCGATGGATCGCCTCGGCCTGCGGCACCTGGTAGCCGGCCGCCAGCGCAATCTGCTGGCGGCGGTCGAGGCCGCCGCTGGACACGTGCAGGTAGTCGCAGCCCTGCGCCTGCAGCGCCTGCGCCAGCGCGACGCTCTGCGCCACGTCCCAGCCGCCCTCGACCCAATCGGTGGCGGAAATGCGCACGCCGACCGCGACCGACGCCGACACCGCCGCGCGCACCGCCGCCTGCACGCGCAGCAGCAGGCGCATGCGGTTCTCCAGGCTGCCGCCGTAGGCATCGTCGCGCTGGTTGCTCAGCGGCGACAGGAACTGGTGCAGCAGATAGCCGTGCGCGGCATGCAGCTCGATCAGTTCGAAGCCCAGCCGTTCGGCGCGCTGCGCCGAGGCGACGAAGGCGGCGACGATGGCGTCGATGCCGGCCAGGTCCAGCGCCTGCGGCGGCGTGCCGTTGTCGGCGAAGGCCAGCGCCGACGGCGCCACGGTCTGCCAGCCGTTCGGCTCCCCCGGCGCGATCGCGCCGCCGCCGTCCCACGGCTTGTGCGTGGATGCCTTGCGCCCGGCATGCGCGAGCTGGATGCCCAGCGGCATCGGCGACCAGCGCCGCACCGAGGCCAGCACGCCGCGCAGCGCCGCTTCGGTGGCGTCGTCCCACAGACCCAGGTCGGCGTAGCTGATGCGCCCGCGCGGCTCCACCGCGGTGGCTTCCAGGATCAGCAGGCCGGCGCCGGACTGCGCCAGCTGGCCGAGGTGGATGGTGTGCCAGTCGCTGGCCTGGCCGTGCTCGGCGGAGTACTGGCACATCGGCGCGATGACGATGCGATTGGACAACGACAGCGGCCCCAGCGCGAGGGGCGAGAACAGATGGCTCAAGGTGGCGTTCCGTGGGGGCGCCCGCCACAGTGCGGGCAGGTTGCCATTTCACTCCTGCCACCGCTGCCGATCAACCACTGCGGATGGATCAGTTCGTACGCGGATTCGGAACGCGCTGCGCCGCGGGGCGCTACGCGGCCACCGGCGGCAGCAGGAACTCCAGCGCCTGCGCGCAGGGCTGGGCCAGCTTCAGGCTCAGCAGGTCGTCGCCGCGGGTGCGGCCCAGGTTGACCGCGGCGATCGGCATGCAGGCCTTGGCCGCGGCCTGCACGAAGCGGAAGCCGGAATACACCATCAGCGACGAGCCCAGCACCAGCATCGCGTCGGCCTGCTGCAGATGCGCGAAGGCGGCGGCCACCCGCTCGCGCGGCACGTTCTCGCCGAAGAACACCACGTCCGGTTTCAGCACGCCGCCGCATTGCGTGCAGGCCGGCACCGCGAAGACGGCGAAGTCCACGTCTTCCAGGTCGGCGTCGCCATCGGGCGCCTGCCCGGCCTGCAGCGTCGCCCAGTGCGGATTGCGCTGCAGCAGCTGTTGCTGGAAGTCCTCGCGCGGCAGGCGACGTTCGCACTCCATGCAGCGCACCACGTCCAGCCGCCCGTGCAGGTCGATCACCGCTGCGCTGCCGGCGGCCTGGTGCAGGCGGTCCACGTTCTGGGTCAGCAGCAGTTCGACCTGGCCGCGCGCTTCCAGCTGCGCCAGCGCCGCATGCGTAGCGTTGGGCCGGGCGTAGCCGAAGCGCGGCCAGCCGACCAGGCTGCGCGCCCAGTAGCGCTGCCGCGTCGCCAACTCGCCCATGAAGGCCTGATAGGTGACCGGCTGCGCGCGCTTCCAGTCGCCGGCGGCATCGCGGTAGTCGGGAATGCCCGAATCGGTGCTGCAACCGGCGCCGGTCAGCACGAACAGGCGCCGGTGGCGCGCGACGAACGCTTGCAGCGCTGCGTCCGCGGCGGCCGGCGCAGGCATGGGCAGGGCGTGATCCGGCAATGTCGGGTGCATCGTACGGTGTCCTTGGGCGGTTGCTTTGGTGCGGCGTGGACGCCCGCTGCGCCAGCGACACGATGGATGCAATCTTGGGTCCGCCGCGCGGCAACGCAAGCGCCCGCACGCAAGCGTGCCGGTTTCGCACTGCGCCATCTGCCGCGTGAAGACGACGCAGGCGGCGCCGAATCCGCGTGCAGCCGCAGCACACCGCGCATTGAAAGCGCTGCTGAAACTGGCTACTGTCGAACACCGGCAAGATGCATCGGCTGCGCGCAGCCTCGCTGCCGCACGATGCCTCAGGCAGGAATGCCGTCCATCCCCGATTCCGCGTCGTGAGCAGATTTTCCGATCCGATAGGCCAGCCGATCGCCGCCACCGCCACCGCCCCGCTGCGGGTGGCGCTGCTGGAGGACGACGACGTGCTGCGCGACCGGGTCCTGGTGCCCGGGTTGCAACGGCACGGTTTCGAGGTCATGCCGCTGCGCACCGCGCAGGCGCTGTGGGCGGCGCTGAACGACCGCCGTTTCGACCTGATCGTGCTCGATATCGGCCTGCCGGACAGCGACGGCTTCACCCTGACCGAGCAGTTGCAGGCGCAGCGCCCGGGGCTGGGCATCATCATCCTGAGCGGGCGCGGCGAACAGCCGGATCTGGTGCGTGGCCTGACCCAGGGCGCGGACTCCTACCTGATCAAACCGGTGCAGATCGAGATCCTGGCCGCCACGCTGTTCAGCGTGGCGCGGCGCATGTCGCGTCCGCCGTCCTCGGCACCCAACGCGGCGGAGGAATGGCAGCTGCAGGACGACGGCTGGTGCCTGTTCTCGCCCGAGGGACAGGCGGTGCCGTTGACCGGCTCCGAGCGCAAGGTGGTGCAGAGCCTGTGGAGCGCGCGCGGACGGCTGGTCACCCGCGACGCGTTGATCGGCATGCTCGGCGGCAACCTCGGCCTGGAGGTCGACCCGCATCGCCTGGACGCGCTGCTGCACCGGCTGCGGCTCAAGGTGCAGGAGCGTACCGGCGTCGCGCTGCCGCTGAAGGCGGTGCGTGGCGAGGGTTACCTGCTCATGCCGCAGGAACGTTGAGCGCCGCCAGCGGCAGGCGCAGCACGAAGCAGGTGCCCGCGCCCGGCGTGCTGCGCACCTCCAGGCTGCCTTGCGCCTCCTGCGCCATTTCGAATGCGACCGCCAGCCCCAACCCGGTACCTTGACCGGCCGGCTTGGTGGTGAAGAACGGCTCGAACGCCTGCCGCTGCACGTCCGCGCTCATGCCCACGCCGGTATCGGCGATCTCGATGCGGGCGCAGGCGCCATCGCGGCGCAGGCAGATCGAGAAACTGCCGCCGTCGGGCATGGCATCGCGTGCATTGGCGCCGAAATTGAGCAGCGTCAGGTCGAGCCGGCTGCGGTCCAGGAACAGCGGCAGCGGTTCCGGCGCCACGTCCAGATGCAGGCGCACGGTCGGCCCGAACAGTTGCCGCAGCATCGGCTGGATGCCGTGCAGCGCCTCGCCGGCATCGAAGCGCTCGGGCACGCTCACTTCGCGGCGGCTGAAGCTCAGCAGTTTGCGGCTGATCGCCACGCCGCGCTGCGCGGCCAGCGCCACGCCGTCCAGTGCGTCGGCCAGCGCCAGCGCATCGCGCGGCGGATCGAAATCCAGTTCGTGCACGCAATGCCGCTGCTCGGCATAGCCGAGGATCGCGCTGAGGACGTTGTTGAAGTCGTGCGACACGCCGCTGGCCAGTTGCCCGACCAGTTCGATTTTCTGCAGGTGCAGCAACCGCTGTTGCGCCTGCGCGCGCTCGCGCATCTCCACCCGCAGCCGCGCGGCGCTGCGCCGCGCGCGCCACAGGCTCTCGCGCAACGCGGCCACGGTGCGATCGAGCACCAGGGTGATCATCAGGTAGCTCAGCGCCAGCGACGGCAGGTTCTGGAACGGGCTGCGCGTGCCGCGCGGATCGCGCCCCCACGGACTCTCCATGCCTACCCAGAAGATCAGCGTGATGCACAGGTACACCACCCACAGCGCGCGCCGCCCGATCATCAGTGCGGCCAGGGTCAACATCATCATCGGGTAGGGATCGAAGGCCTGCACCTGGTAGCCGAAGGCCAGGTTGGCCGCCACCGCCGAGCACAGCACCACCGCGATGAACGCGGCGGCGGCCTGTTGCAGCAGACCGCGGCGGATCATCCACACCCCGGTCCAGGCGGCCACCGACATCGCCGCGTCGGTACCCACGTCCACCGCCAGCTGCCCGGCAGTCATCTGGATCTGCGGAGCGGTCAGCAGGTGGTAGAGCTTGTTGAGCGGGATCTCGCTGCCGAGGAACAGGAACAGCACCTGCAGCGCAGGCGCATTGCCGCGGTCGACCGGATCGGTAATCGGGACGCGCCGCAGCCATGTCCAATGCCGGCGCCACAGTCGGACCAGCAGATTTTGTGGCATGCGTCCCACCCAGACTCCCATGTCGGTGAGTCTACCGTGAGATTGACGTGAATTTACCAGCATTGAAGGCGGTAGGTGCTTGCCGCCTTAATCGGGACTAAACCCATTGCTGGGATCATCGTCTCAGCGCTTCCATGGAATCGCTCATGCCCGTTAAGCACACGCTCTTCCGTTCGCGCCGCCCACGTCCTTCGTCCACTCTGTCGCAGGTTCCTTACAGCCTGCTGACGGTCGCGTTGCTGCTGGCGGCGGCGCCGCTGGCCGCCAGCGCGGCCGATGCGCCCGCAGCCGCCACGCCTGCCGCGCAGCCAGCCACGACCACGACAGCGACAAACAGCGGCGATGCGCAGCCCACCGACGATGCGAATCCCTCCGCGCCGATTCAGCCCGGCAGCCAGAACACCGAGGATTACTTCATGGCCGAGGGCCTGAACGACGGCAGCGACTTCGCCACCGCCGCCGGCCTGCGTGCCGTGGCGATGGGCGCACGCGCCGACGCGTCCGGCGCCTTCGCAATCGCCATCGGCCACCACACCGTGGCCTCCGACGCCGCCGCCATCGCGATGGGCGACGGTGCGGTGGCCAGCGGCACGTCGGCGATCGCGATCGGCGGCAGCTTCTTCGGCAGCACCAACGGCGATTCGGCCGGCGCGCAGAGCACCGGCTTCGGTGCGCTGGCGCTCGGCACCGCCGCCACCGCCACCGCCGCCAACGCCAGTGCGCTGGGCTGGAACACCAGCGCCAGCGGCGCCAGCGCCACGGCGATCGGCGCCACGTCCGCGGCCACCGCCGACTTCACCACTGCCGCCGGCAGCTCCGCGGTGGCCGAGGCCCAGCAGGCCAGCGCCTTCGGCTATGCCGCCAAAGCCAGCGGCGTCGGTGCGATCGCCAACGGTGGCTACAGCGTGGCCTCCGGCTTCTTCGGGGTCGCCATGGGCTACAGCGCCATGGCCACCGGTGCCGGCAGCATCGCCATCGGCGACAACGCTTCCTCGTCCGGCCAGCAGAGCGTGGCGATCGGCGCCAGCAACTCCGGCATCCCGTCCCAGTCC
Organism: Xanthomonas translucens pv. undulosa; assembly: GCF_017301775.1. Classification (NCBI taxonomy): domain Bacteria; kingdom Pseudomonadati; phylum Pseudomonadota; class Gammaproteobacteria; order Lysobacterales; family Lysobacteraceae; genus Xanthomonas; species Xanthomonas translucens. Next base: position 2,638,553 of record NZ_CP063993.1, on the reverse strand, counting down.
AATGGCCTGGGCGCGGTGACCATCGGCGCCGGCAGCTGGGCGCTGTCCGACTACGGCACCGCGCTGGGCTTCGACAGCCATGCCGACGCGACCCACAGCCTGGCGCTGGGCGCCCAATCGGTGGCCACCAGCAACAATGCCGCCGCGGTCGGCGCGCAGGCCTTCGCCTATGGCGAGGACGCCAGCGCCCTCGGCGCCATCGCCAGCGCAAACGCAGCCGGCGCGACCGCGCTCGGCAGCGGCGCCACCGCCCTGACCGCCGGCAGCGTCGCGCTGGGCTACAACAGTGCCGCGAGCGGCGCCAACAGCGTGGCGATCGGCGCCGGCGCGATCGCCGACCGCGACAACACGGTGGCCTTCGGCAGCGATGGCGCGCTGCGCCAGCTGACCTATGTCGCCGCCGGCACCGCCGACACCGATGCGGTCAACGTGCTGCAGCTGCGCAGCATCGCCACCGCGCTCGGTGCCGGCAGCGTGGTCGGCAAAGACGGCACGCTCAGCGGCAGCGCCTACCTGATCCAGGGCAAGACCTACGGCAGCGTCGGTACCGCGCTGTCGGCGCTGGACGGTGCGCTGTCGACGCTGGACACCCGCGTCGGCAACCTTGCCCAGACCGGCGGCGGCGGCGTGGCCATCGGCAGCGGCAGCGGCGGCGCCCCCAGCGGCGGCGCCGGCACCAATGCCGTGGCGGTCGGCGCCAAGGCCACCGCCAACGGCCAAAACGGTACCGCGATGGGCGCCAATGCGCTGGCCTACGGCCCCAACGACACCGCACTTGGCGGCAATGCCCGGGTCAATGCCGACGGCAGCACCGCAGTCGGCGCCAACGCCAGCATCAGCGCCAACGCCACCAACGCGGTGGCGGTCGGCGAAAGCGCCACCGTCACCGCCGCCGCCGGCACCGCGCTGGGCCAGGGCGCTTCGGTCTCGGCCGACAATGCAGTGGCGCTGGGCCGCAGCTCCAGCGCCACCCGCGCCAATACGGTCTCGGTGGGCAGCGCCGGCAACGAGCGCCAGATCAGCAACGTGGCGGCCGGCAGTGCCGCCACCGATGCGGCCAATGTCGGCCAGATGCAGGCTGGCGACAGCGCCACGCTGCGCAGCGCCAATGCCTACACCGACAGCCGCATGGCCGGCTGGGACGACAACCTGACCAAGCTGCGCAGCGACACCGACCATCGCTTCCAGGACATGGACCGACGCATCGACCGGATGGGCGCGGTCAGCGCGGCCTATGCCGGCATGGCGACGAACACCTCCGGCCTGGCCGGCGCCAACCGGGTCGGCGTCGGCGTCGGTTCGCAAGGCGGCGAGAACGCGCTGGCGGTGGGCTACCAGCGCGCGATCGGCAACCGCGCCAGCGTCTCGCTCGGCGGCGCCTTCTCCGGCAACGAGAAGAGCGTCTCCGCCGGTGCCGGCTTCAGCTGGTGATGCCACGCCTCACCGCACTGCCGCCGCATCCTTCCGACCTTCCGTAGAGATCCAGACATGACCGACATTTCTTCGTTTCCCCGCACTCTGCTGGCGCTGTCGCTTGGCGTGGCGCTGGCCTCCAGCGCGCACGCGCAGTCCGCCCCGCGCTTCTCCGTCCTGGAGAACGCCGCGCCCGGCCAATCCAAGCTCTACGACGGCCTGATCGTCACCTACCGCGACGGCAGCAGCGAGCGCCGCGATGCGAACGCCGCCGCCGCCAAGCTGAAGCAGATCATGGCCGCGCCGAGCGCCGCCAACATGTGGTCGAGCACCTACCGGCAGGGCGCGCCGGCGCTGAGCCAGGTGCGCCGGCTCGGGATCGGCGCCGATCTGGTCCGGCCCAACCGCCGCCTGAGCCAGTCGCAGCTGGAGACGCTGATGGCCAGCCTCAAGGCCGATCCGGCGGTGCTGTACGTGGAGCCGAACCTGCTGCTCAAGCCGGTGCGCAGCACCGCGCAGGCCAGCGCCACGGCGGTCGCCGCGCCCAACGATCCAGGCTACGTGGTGCAGTGGCACCTGCGCACGCCGGACGGCCACATGGAGACGCTGGCGCCGGAGACCACCGGCTACGCCAACCACGGCGGCATCGACCTGCTGCCGGCGTGGCAGTACGGGACCGGCAAGGGCGTGGTGGTGGCGGTGATCGACACCGGCATCACTGCGCATCCGGATCTGGACACTTCGCTGGCCAACGCCGGCTACGACTTCATCAGCAACGCACTGGTGTCGGGCCGGGCAAGCGACGGGCGCGCGGCCGGCGGCTGGGACACCGGCGACTGGACCACCGACGACAAGTACCTGGCGGCCAACGGCGGCTGCGCGCAGCCGGGCGAGCAGACCGACAGCACCTGGCACGGCACCCACGTGGCGGGCACCATCGCCATGCGCACCAACAACGGCGTGGGCATGGTCGGCATCGCCCCGGACGCCAGGATCCTGCCGATCCGCGCGCTCGGCCACTGCGGCGGCTCCACCGCCGACATCGCCGACGCCATCGTCTGGGCATCGGGCGGCCACATCGACGGCGTGCCAGACAACGCGAACCCGGCCGAGGTCATCAACATGAGCCTGGGCGGCGGCGGAACCTGCGAGCAGGATGCGGTCACCGCCAAAGCCATCGCCAGCGCGATCGGGCGCGGCAGCGTGGTGGTCGTGGCCTCCGGCAACAGCAACGCCGACGCCGCCGGATTCAGCCCGGCCAGTTGCCCGGGCGTGATCAACGTGGCCGCCACCGGCATCACCGGCGGCCGTGCCTCCTATTCCAACTACGGCAACAGCATCACCCTGTCGGCACCGGGCGGCGGCATCTATGCCAACGACGCGGCCAGCGGCTCCGGCTCGGTCCGCACCGGCCTGATCTGGTCCACCCTCAACAACGGCAAGCATGGCCCCGATCAATCGATCTATGCCGGCTATGCCGGTACCTCGATGGCGTCGCCGCACGTCGCCGGCGTGGTCGCGCTGGCGATCAGCGCCGCGCTCAACGCCAATCGCCCGGTGCCGTCGCCGACGCAGATGCGCGACATCCTGACTCAGACCTCCAATCAGTTCCCGGTCAAGCCGGTGCTGCCCATTGGTGTCGGCATCCTCAACGCAGCCAAGGCCGCGGCGCGTGCCGCCGGCGCCGATGGCGGCGGCGAGGAAAGCAAGGCCATCAAGGTCGACCGCGGCACGCTGGGCAAGCTGTCCGCCGCGGCCGGCCAGGGCCAGTTGTACCGCCTGGACCTGCCGCTCAACGCGCGCAACCTGCAGATCCGCACGTTGGGCGGCAGCGGCCAGCTCAAGCTCTACGTGCGCTCCACGCGCGCGCCCAGTGCGGACGGCAGCGATGCCGACCTCGCCTCGGTGCGCAATGGCACCACGCAGAACGTGCAGACGGCGCTGCCGGCGAGCGGCAGCTACTTCATCCGCACGCTCGGCGGCAATGGCGGCTATGCCAACGTGACCCTGTCGGTGAGCTACTCGGTGCAGTGACACGCCGGTGAAGCCGGGAGTGGAGGAACGGGAATCGGGAATCGAAAGCACGGGCAATCGCCTTTGCTCTGTCTAACCCACGTCCCGTTTCCCACTCCCCCATTTCCCCATCCGCTATTCGCCGCGCGGCGGATGCGGGCCGAAGCGGCCATACGGACGGCTGTCGTCGGCGCCGCGGCGCAAGACCTGCGCGGCCACCAGGGCGATGCCCAGCAACAGCAGGCAGCAAGCGGCCAGCGCGTTCCAGCCGCCGTGCTGCCAGGCCGCGCCGCTGAGCGAACCGATCAGGCTGGCACCGCTGTAATAGGCCAGCAGGTACAGCGACGCGGCATGGCCCTTGTTGCGCCCGCCGAGGCGGCCGACCCAGGCGCTGGCCGCCGAATGCGCGATGAAGAAGCCGATGGTCAGCAGCACGATGCCGGCGATGACCAGCGCCAGCACATGCGCCAGGGTCAGCGCCACGCCGAACGCCGCCACCGCGATGCCGGCCAGCACCACCGGGCCGCGGCCGAAGCGGTCCGACGCGGCGCCGGCCACCGACGAGGACACGATGCCGAACACGTAGGCGCTGAAGATCATCCCCAGCTGGCTCTGGCTGAGGCCGAACTCCGGCCCGCCCAGGCGGAAGCCGGCATAGTTGTAGACGCTGACGAACACGCCCATCGCCAGGAACGGGATCGCGAACAGCCACGGCAGGTAGCGGTCGCGCAGATGCCCGCCCCAGGCCTGCAGGTGGAAGCGCAGATTGATGCCGCGGCGGCGCACGAAATGCCGCGACGGCGGCAACAGCAGCACGAAGCCGACCGCGGCCAGCAGGTCGATGGCCGAGACCGTCGCCAGCGCGGTGCGCCAGTCGAAGTGATCGGTGAGCACGCTCATGCCGATACGCCCGGCCATGCCGCCGAATGCATTGCCGGCCACGTACAGACCGGTGGCCGCGCCGAGCTTGGACGCCGGCACTTCCTCGGCCAGGTACACCATCGCCACCGCCGGCACCCCGCCCAGGGCGATGCCGGACAGCGCGCGCACCACGACCAGCGCGCCCCAGTGCGGCAGGCACGCGGCGACCAGATTGAGCAGCGCCGCCAACGCGATCGACACGAACATCAGCCCGCGCCTGCCGAGGTTCTCCGACACCGCGCCGGCGCAGAAGATCGCGATCGCCAGGCCGCCGGTGGCCAGCGACAGCGGCAGCGAACTGGTCGCCGCGTCGACTCCGAATTCGCGCGCGAACGCCGGCAGCAACGGCTGCACGCTGTACAGCAACGAGAAGGTGGCGAAGCCGGCCAGGAACAGCGCCAGCCGGATGCGCAACAACGGCGCATCCGCCACGGCCCGCAGCGGCAGGCATTGGCTGGAAGGGGTCACGGCGACACGGCAACGAACGAGGGCGGCCAGTATTTGCCTGCGCCGATCCGGTGTCCAATATATGATCCTGGCATTCTCCATATCTTCTGGATATGACATGGAACTGCGCCACCTGCGCTATTTCCTGGCCGTCGCCGAGGCCGGCCACTTCACCCGCGCCGCGGCGCAGCTGGGCATCCAGCAACCGCCGTTGAGCCAGCAGATCCGTGCGCTGGAACAGGAACTGGGCACGCCGCTGTTCGTGCGCACCCCGCGCGGCGCGGACCTCACCGAGGCCGGCCGCGCGTTCCGGGTCGAGGCCAAGCGCGTGCTCGCCGACCTGGAACGCGCCGGCGACGCCGCCCGCCGTGCCGCGCGCGGCGAGAGCGGCGTGCTGCGGCTGGGCTTCACCGCCTCGGCCGCGTTCAATCCCATCGTGCCGACGCTGGTGCGCAACTTCCGTCGCGCCTGGCCGGCGGTGGCGCTGGCGCTGGAAGAAACCAACACCGCCGGCCTGCTCGCCGCGCTGGTGCAGGGGCGACTGGATGCGGCCTTCATCCGCTACAGCGTGGCTACCCCGCCCGAACTGCAGCTGCTGAAATTTCCCGACGAGCCGATGAAGATCGCGGTCCCGGCAGCGCACCGCCTGGCCAAGCGCCGGCGCGCGCCGCTGTCGGCGCTGGCCGGCGAACCGTTCATCCTGTTCCCGCGCAGCTTCGGCACCAGCCTGTACGACGAGATTCTGGAAGCCTGTCGCCAGTCCGGCTTCGACTTGCAGATCAAGCAGGAAGCGCCGCAGATGTCGTCGATCGTGAATCTGGTCGCCGCCGAACTCGGCGTCTCGGTGGTGCCGGCCTCCACCACCCAGGTGCAGTTGCCCGGCGTGCGCTACCTGGACATCGAAGGCCGCGTGCCGATGGCGCGGCTGGCGTTGGCGGCGCTGCCGGCCACCGCGCAGGCGCTGCCGGTGGTGCGCCACCTGTGGCAGCTGGCGCAGGCGCATGCGGCGGGGAAGCGCGGGTAGCTGCGGATCGGCCGCTGGGCTCCGCTCCACCTGTAGGAGCGGCTTCAGCCGCGACAGGACCTCCGGGTAGAACCTGTCGCGGCTGAAGCCGCTCCTACAGTGACGCGTGGGCGCACTACCTCACTGCGACACCACCTCCCATCCCGCCGCGTCGCACAACAGCTGCCCGCCGCGCATGCCTTCGACAACCACCCGCACGCCGTGCGCGAACGGCAGCTGTCGCTGCTCGGGGAACCAGCGCCGCTGGCCATCGACCACGATCAACAGGCCCTCGTGATCGCCGAGCGGCGCGAATACGTCGGATACCGGCACGAACGGCGGCAGCCCCAGCCGCTGCTGGGCCGCGGCGACGACCGCCGGCACCTGCGCGCTGGGCAGCCCGATCTCGCTGATGCATAGCAATTCGGCCGCGGAGAACGCGCCGGCGGCAGTGGCGTGCACCGGCAACGGCTTGCGTGCGATCAGCTCCAGCACCGCGCCGTCGGGCCCGGCGAAATACAGCGACTGCGATTGCCACGCGGCATCGAGGACGAAGCGGGATTCACCGAGCGGATCGTGCAACAACGGCACGCGCCAGGACAGCCAGGCGCAGGCGGCGTCGAAGCGCGCGTGCGGAAGATTGAACGCCAGATGCACGCTGCCGACCTCGACATTGGCGGCCACCAGATCGAGCAGGCTCCAGCCGATGCGCACCTGTGTGGCCGCGACCGGGAGTTGCAGGACGTCGCGATAGAAGGCGGCGCTGGCCGCGGGATCGCTGGCAGGCAGGCTCAGTTGAACAATGCGCATGAAGGCTCCTTATGCTGGAGCCTCCATTGGACGACCTCAAGCGTAGTTGAGGTCAAGTACGGCGCGTAGCGTGTGGGATGTTCGCGCGGACGTGCTCCTGTAGGAGCGGCTTCAGCCGCGACAGGACCTCCGGGTAGAACCTGTCGCGGCTGAAGCCGCTCCTACAGGAGAGCCTTGCCGCGAGCGCTCAGCCCAGATGCGCGCGCACCGCTTCGTCGATCTTCGCAGGCGGCACGAAGCCCGGCACCCGCGCCACTTCCTCGCCCTGGCGGAACAGCATCAGTGTCGGCGTCTGGCGCAGGCCCTGGGCGCGGAAGAAGTCCTCGCCCACATCCTCCATCTTCACCTTCAGCAAGGTCACGCCCTGCGCGCTGTCGCTCTCGGCGAAGCGCTCCAGCGACTTGTCGAGCATGCGGCAGCCGGGGCAGTTGTCCTTGTTGAAATCGGCCAGCACGCGCGGATGCGCGGCAATGGCGTCGGCGAACTGCTCGGCGGTGGCGACGGTGATGGTGGTGAACATGGAGCGGGACCTTGTCTGATGTCGGAAGAAGCCCGGCGCGGGAAGGTGCGACGCCGGCGATGACAGGAAAAACGGACGGACGAATGCAGCCTCAGCCGCTGCCGTGCGGCGGCAACGCCAGCGCGACGAATCCGGCCGCACTGGCGGACGTGGATTCGGCAGCGGCCACCTCGGCCGCAGGCGCGGCGCCGGCCGGCAGCGCACGCGCGGCACGCAGCGCCAGCACCTGCGCGCACCAGGTGTCGATCGCGGCGGTGTCGCGGTCGCCATGCGGCATCTGCTCGATCTCCAGCAACGGATAGGCGCTGTCGAAAAAACGGGCGATGCGCTTGACCGCGCCGCAGTAGTACTCCAGCCCCCACTGCGTCTCGCCGGTGCCGAACGCGGCGACCTCGATCCTCTTGCCAGCCGCCTCCACCAGTTCGGCGATGTAGCGCTTCATCTCCGCCGGGGTGCGCCCGGCGTTGTCGCTCCAGCTGCCGAGCAGGTGCAGGTCGAAGCCGGCCGCATGCGCGGCGTCGCCAAGCACGCCGTGCAGGGTCTGCACGTCGGTATGGATCAAGGTCACCTGATGACCCGCGGCCTCGCACTGCGCCTGCACGCGGCGGGCGACGTCGCGGGTGTTGCCGCTGAGCGAAGCGTAGGCGAGCAGGATGTGCATGAGGCGGGGATTCGGAAGGCGGGATTGGGAATGACCAGCCGTTGGACTGTGGGAAAGCCGGAAAGGCGGGGTTCGACGTTGCTGTTAGGAATCCCGAATCCCGAATCCCCAACCCCTCACAGATCGTCGAAGCCGTTGTCCGAGTTGGTCTTTTTGTAGCTGGCGTTGCGCATCTCGAAGAAGTCGGTCTTGGTCTCGGTGAAGTTGTCCGCGTAGGCCTTGATCCACGGCATCACGTTGTCGCTGGCGTCGGTGTACAGCTTCTCGATACCGAGCATGCCGGACATCTTGTTGGCGCGGTACTTCACGTACTGGATCATCTCGTCCACGTCGATGCCCTCGATGCCGTCCAGCACCTCGGCGGACCACTCGGTCTCCAGCCGGATCGCATGCTCGAACGCCTGGTGCACGTAGTCGGTCAGCTCGTTGCTCTGCAGCTCGGCGTTCTCGCCGATGATGGCGCGGATCAGCTCGCTGATGAACTTGGTGTGGGCCAGCTCGTCGCGGTTGATGAAGCTGATGATCTTGCCGGTGCCGGTCATGCGGTTCTGCCGCACCAGGTTGTAGAAATACGCGAAGCCGGAATAGAAGTTGATGCCTTCCAGGATCGAGGACTGGATCAGCGAACGCAGCAAGGTCTCTGCGGTCTTGTCGCGCATGAAGTCGTCGTAGGCCTGCATGATCGGCTGGTTGCGCGCGATGATGGTCGGGTGCGTGCGCGCGATCTCGAACACGCGGTTCTGGTCGGCCAGCCCGGCGATGGACGCCAGCACGTACGAGTAGCTCTCGTTGTGGATCACTTCCTGCTGGCCGATGATCGCCGCGTTGGCGTGCGCAGCCGGGTCGGTGATGTATTCGGCGACGTTGTAGATGAAGCGCGTCTGCGGCGAATCCAGCGTGGCCAGCAGGCCGATGATCGAGTCGTAGGCGTTCTTCTCGCGCGCCGACAGTTCGCCGTACTGCTTGGCGTCGCCCTTCATGTCCACCTCGTCGGGGATCCAGAAGTTGGTCGACAGCTCCTTGTACGCGCGATAGAACGACGGGTACGGGATGTCGTTCCAGTTGAGGATGCCGCTGGTGGTGCCGTTGATGATCCCGGTGGAACGGTTGGGATGCATCGGTTCGAGGATCTTGATGCGGTCGAGCGCAATAGCCATGGGTCGGATTCGGTAGTCTGTTGAACGGCGCCGGCAAGCGGCGCGGCGATGCGGGACGACGCGGCGGGCGCATGGGTTCCCGCGGGAACGCCATGCGCGCGCCGGCGCCGCTACGGGGTGGCGATCAGCTCGAGCACCACTCGCATTCGCTGATGTCGATGTCGTTGGAGCGAACGTAGTAGGTGGTCTTCAGGCCTTCCTTCCACGCGGTCATGTGCAGGTCGAGCAGGGTGCTGGCGCGGATCGTGCTGGGCACGTAGAAGTTGAAGCTGATCGACTGGTCGACGTGGCGCTGGCGGCGCGCGTTCTGGCGCACGCTGGCGAACTGGTCGACCCGGTAGGCGCCCTTCTCGTAGTACGGATAGGTGTCCACGTTCAGGCCCGGCGCCACCACCGGGCGGCGGAAGTCCTTCTTCTCTTCGTAGTAGAACGCGCTGTAGATCGGGTCGATCGAGGCGGTGGAGCCGGCAATCTGCGCGGTGCTCATGTTCGGCGCCACCGCGATCATCCACGCGTTGCGCACGCCGTTGATGCTGACCTGCGCAGCCAGTTCCTGCCACTGCGCGCTGTCGTAACCGCGCTTGCTGAAGTACTCGCCGTTCTGCCAGTCGCTGCCCTTGAACACCTTGTACGCGCCCTTCTCCTTGGCCAGCGCCAGGCTCGCCTGGATGGTCAGGTAGTTGATGCGCTCGTACAGTTCGTCGCAGTAGTCCTCGGCCTGCCTGGAATTCCACTCGATGCCCTTCTGCGCCAGCAGGTGGTGCCAGCCGAAGGTGCCCAGGCCGATCGCGCGGTACTTCTGGTTGGTGATGGTGGCCTGCGGCACCGGCAGATCGTTGAGATCGATGACGTTGTCGAGCATGCGCACCTGCACCCGGATCAGCCGTTCCAGCACGTCCGGCGACAGCAGGTCCGGCTGCGCGGTGACCGCGCGGCCCAGGTTCACCGAGGACAGGTTGCACACCACGAAGTCGCCGGCCTGCTTGGTGGTCACGATCTGGTCGCCGCTGATCATCTCCTGGATGACCCGGGTCGGGCTCATGTTCTGCAGGATTTCGGTGCACAGGTTGCTGGAATAGACCATGCCCTGGTGCTTGTTCGGGTTCATGCGATTGACTTCGTCGCGATAGAACATGAACGGGTTGCCGGTCTCCAGCTGGCTGACCATGATCCGCTTGAGCATGTCGATGGCCTTGACCACTTTGCGGCCGATGCGCTCGTCGGCGACCACTTCCTCGTACCTGGCGCGGAACGTGCCTTCGCCGCGCTTCTCGTCGAAGAAGTCCTGCAGATACCAGCCCTTGACCTCCTTCACCTCGTGCGGGTCGAACAGGTACCACTCGCCGCGGCGCTCCACCGCTTCCATGAAGATGTCCGGCACGCACACCGCGGTGAACACATCGTGCGCGCGCAGGCGCTGGTCGCCATTGTTCAGGCGCAGGTCCAGGAACGCCTCGATGTCGCGGTGCCAGATGTCCAGGTACACGGCGATGGCGCCCTTGCGCTGGCCGAGCTGGTCCACCGACACCGCGGTGTTGTTGAGCTGCTTGATCCACGGCACCACGCCGCCGCTGGAATTCTTGACCCCGCGGATCGCCGAGCCGGACGAACGCACGTAGCCCAGGTAGGCGCCGACGCCGCCGCCGTGCTTGGACACGCGCGCCACGTCGGTGTTGGAGTCGTAGATGCCCTGCAGGCTGTCGTCGACGGTGTCGATGAAGCAGCTCGACAGCTGCCCGCCGATCTTGCCGGCATTGGCCAGGGTTGGCGTGGCCACGGTCATGTACAGGTTGGACAGCGCCCAGTACGCCTCGCCGACCAACTGCATGCGGCGTTCGCGAGGCTTCTCGTCCTGCATCAGGTACAGCGCGATGGTCAGCCAGCGCTCCTGCGGCAGTTCGTAGACCTTGCGCGAGTTGTCGGTGGCAAGATAGCGCGTGGCCAGCAGATACAGGCCGTTGTAGGCGAACAGCTTGTCGCGCTCCGGGTCGATCATCTTGCCGGCTTCGGCGAGTTCGTCCTTGGAGTAGTTCTTGAGGATGTCGATCGAGTACACGCCGCGGTCGGCCAGGCTTTCCTGCAGGCCGACGTAGGAGCCGTACTTTTCGCCGGCATCGTAGAAACGGTTCTTGCTGGCGCGCTTGTACAGGCGATGCAGGTACAGGCGCGCGGCGAAGTACTCCCACTCCGGCGTGGCGATGTCCACGCGCGACTCGGCCTCGCGGATCAGGTAGTCGACCATCTCGTCGGCCGACAGGCTTTCCTTCTTCTCGACGAAGGCGAACGCCTTGCGCTCGTAGTCGGCCACGTCCAGCTGCGGGAACTCGGCATGGATCCGGTCCAGGGTGCGCTGCAGGCGCGAGCGGTCGAAGGCCATGCGGCGGTTGCCGCCGTCCTTGACGATCCAGGTCACGGCGCGCTGGTCGTTGCTCGGCTCGCTGGCGGCCGCGTCGGGCTGCGCCGCGGCGGCGGCGGCAGGCGTGGGATCGACGTCGGCGGTGTCGAGGGGGGCTGCGGCCGGCAGGCTGTGGGTCTGGCTCATGAAGGTCTCCAAGCATGGTGCACCTGGCTGCCTGACCCTCGCAGGCAACGCTCCGACCGGATCAGCAAGGGTGGAGCGCGGTGTCGCAGAGACCGCAATGGCGCAGGCGCGAGGCCTACGGGCGGTCAACGCTTCACCGACCTTCTCCCCCCGGAGATGCAACGGTCGGCGCCGCGCTGTGTGCATCGCGCGGCTGTCGGCAGGTCTTCGGGCTTATGGGCGACGGCCGATGGCCGGTTCCTAGCCCATCGCTTCCCAAGGCAGGCGCCTCAGTGCGGGTGACGGGTTCGTTCCCAATTACCGCTGCGGGGCAGCGCCGGCCTGAGCGCTCGCGCGCCGCACCGGCTTCCCTTTTGATCCCGCAGCCTGGTGGCCGCTGGAACCGACCACCACAAGATAGTGTGGTCCCCGGGCGTCGTCAACGCTAAATGTAGTCATAAAACTGAAAACCCAAGCGGGGCAAGAGTTTGCCGCTGCGGGCGGCAAAACCCTGCGAGCGGGCGCCGGATCGCGCCTGGAGCGGGCCGTATCGCAGACGCGGCAAGGGCCGCCGCGGCGGCACTGGCGGTGTGTCGCGATTGCCGCGGCGCGGCGCTTGCGCCGGCGTCAGCGCGCCGGCCAGCGCTGCAGCAACAGCGGCAGTGCCGCCGCGGCGCTATCGCGCCAGTGCACGTCGGCGCGCGAAGACAGGCCGCTGGGCTCGGGATTGAGGCCGACCACGCGCGTGGCGCCCGGCATGCGGCTTGGCCTGCGCGACGATGGCCATGCGCCAGCGGTACCAACCCCACACCAGCACCGGGTCCGCCCGCCAGGCGTCCTCGGTAGCGAGTTGCGGCGGATCGAAGCGCGCCTACAGGCTGCGTCCTGACCACGGAAGGTCGGCACGCCACTCTCGGCGGACATACCCGCGCCGGTGAGGACCAGCACGCGGCGCGCGCCCTGGATGCAAGCGGCGACGGTCTCGGCATCGTAGGCGGAACTGAGCATGGCGCGAACGAAAGTGATGAGATTCGCACTATTGCATTGACCCAGTTCCACCTAAATTTGCGCCACAGCAATGCCGCCGCGGCTGTCGGTACGGCAAAGGGTTCGGTACAAGGGCGATGCGGTCGCTGCCGCCATGACAGGCGGCCCGCCGCCGTCGGCGCTGTTGTCAGCGTCATCGCGTGAGCTGTGGCTGTTGCTGTTGCTCCGGCTGTTGTCTTTGACTTACCGGTTCCTTTCCGAAGCGGCGGTCATGGCGGGGAAAAACCCCGAAGGGGCGGCGCACAAGGATGTGCGCCGTTCGCGGCAGGGGCAGGATGCCCCTTCCGCGAATCCCCGGTATGGACGCGGACCCTGAGCGCGCAGCGCGGAGGGCGCGCTCCGGGTCCGCAGCCCCAACGGGCATTTTTCGATGGCACATGTCCGCTACGCGGCCAAGCCCGGGGCAGGTGCCTCACGGCGCCTGCCCGTTCGCCGGGGCGAAGCAGTGCTTCGCCTTTATCCGGCTCACCCATGTGCCAGCGAAAAACGTCGCGCATCCTGCGCGCCGCCCTTCAGGTATTCGCCCGCCGGGTCTGCCGCACCGAGGGGACCCGGTAGATCAAAAGCAAAAGCAAAGGCGGCAGCAACGGCAACAGCAGAAGCAACAGCAGAAGTAACAGCGGAGCTGGCAGCCACGGTCGGTGGGATGCCAATAACCGCAGCGCGTACAAAGCAAAGCGATCACGCTCGCTCACATCCGGAATGATCCGAACCGGATCGTCGCCGGCCCGTTCAGCGCTGCCGACAACCCAATTCCCAGCAACCGCCACGTCTGCACCGGATCGATGCTGACATCATCGCAAAATCGCGCGCTCGCGCAGTAAGGAAGGCCTCGTTGTTCGAATTGTTCGCAGATCAGCGTCATGACAGTCGTCTGTTCTCGGCCGACCAACTGCCGCCCTCGCTCTCGATGGCGTCGCAGCGCGTGCGCCATGATGGCTAGGGCTATTGCCGTATGACAGACAACAAAAAACCCCGCCGCGCAGGACGCGCGACGGGGGCTTCGGACACGCCGCATCGATCAGTCGAGGACGACCAGATTCACGTCGATGTTGCCGCGGGTCGCGTTGGAATACGGGCAGACCTGGTGCGCCTTGTCGACCAGCGCCTGCAGCTCTTCGCGCGGCATGCCCGGCACCGCGATGCGCAGTTCCACCGCGATGCCGAAGCCGCCCGGGATCTGGCCGATACCGACGCTGCCTTCGATGCTGATCTCGCCCGGCAGCTTTTGCTTGTCCTGCGCGGCCACCGCCTTCATCGCGCCGATGAAGCAGGCCGAATAGCCGGCCGCGAACAGCTGCTCCGGATTGGTGCCGTCGCCGCCCGCACCGCCCAGTTCGCGCGGGGTGGACAGCTTCACGTCCAGCGCCTTGTCGGAGGACACGGCGCGGCCTTCGCGGCCGCCGGTCGCGGTGGCGTGGGCGGTGTAGAGGATCTTTTCGGGTGAGGCCATGGTGGTTGCTCCTGGTGAGGTGAGGCGCGTCGCGCCGGTTGATTGACAGCTATTGAATAGCACACTACTTAATTAACGGAACGTCATGGGCCGGTGGCGGCGGCGTGGCAACGACATCAGCCGCCGCCCAGGTTGCCACGCAAGGTTTCCAGTTGCTGCTTGAGCTGGCGCAGTTCCTGCAGCGAGCACGCCGCCGCGCAGAACACCTGCTCGGGCACCGCGCCGGCCTTGTTGCGCAACGCGCGGCCGGCCCTGGTCAGACGCACCACGACCTGACGCTCGTCGTCGGCCGAGCGTTCGCGTGTGACCAGGCCACCGGCCTGCAGGCGCTTCAGCAGCGGCGTCAGCGTGGCCGAATCCAGGAACAGGCGCTCGCCGATCGCCCCGACCGTGCACGCCCCCCCTTCCCACAGCACCAGCATCACCAGGTACTGCGGATAGGTCAGGTCCAGCGTCTTCAGCAGGCCGCGGTAGAGCTTGTGCATGGCCAGGTTGGCCGAGTACAGCGCGAAGCACAACTGCTGGTCCAACTGCAGCGCCGCGTCGCGGCTGGGGATCTCGGCGGGGGTGCGCTGCTTCGTCATGGAGGGCAATTTATATAGTGCGCTATTTAATTGCAAGCAATTTCTTCCAGCCTGCACCGATCGGCAGGTACGCCGTCGGCCCAGACAGGAATGCAACGTCTGCCGCGACGAACGCAAGCGGCAAGCGTTGCGTGTACACGACACGTGCCGGCCGCTGCGCCGCGGCACAGCGCAATTCGACACTAACCAGGGCATTGCGCGGCCCGCACACCCCTCTCAGGCGCGGTGCGCGGTGGCCAGGTACTCGGCGCTCTGCATCTCGATCAGGCGCGAGGCGGTGCGCTCGAAGGCGCCGGCCAGGCGCTCGCCGCTGTACAGCTGCGGTGGCGGGTCCTGCGCGGTGCAGACCAGGTTGACCTGGCGGTCGTACAGTTCGTCGATCAGGTTGACGAAGCGCCGTGCCGCGTCCTCGTTCATGCGGTCGAAGTGCGGGATGCCGCCGAGCAGCACGGTGTTGAACTCGCGCGCGATCTCGATGTAGTCGGCCGGCCCGCGCGGGCCTTCGCACAGCGCGGCGAAATCGAACCAGGCGATGCTCTTGCCGCGGCCGCGCACCGGGATCTTGCGCGCCTCGATGACGATGTTGCCGCTGCGCGCGGCTTCATTGCCGCTGAGTTCGCCCCAGCGCCCGCCCAACCATGCATCGGACTGCGCATCCAGCGGCGCGCAGTACACCGGCGAGCGGGTCAGCGCGCGCATGCGGTAGTCCTCGGTGCCCTCGGCGTACAGCTCCACGCAGTACTTCTGCAGCAGCGCGATCGCCGGCAGGAAGCTCTCGCGCTGCAGGCCGTTGAGGTACAGGTGCTGCGGCGCGGTGTTGGAGGTGGTGACCAGGGTCACGCCCTCGGCGAACAGGCGCTCCAGCAGCCGCGCCAGCAGCATCGCATCGCCGATGTCGGTGACGAAGAATTCGTCCAGTACCAGCACGCGCAACCGGGTGCGCCATTCCTGCGCGATCCTGGCCAACGGATCGCTCTGCCCGGCGTGCTCGCGCAGGCGCTCGTGCACGCCGCGCATGAAACGGTGGAAGTGGGTGCGGTACTTCTGCTCGATCGGCAGGCCGTCGTAGAACAGATCGACCAGGAAGGTCTTGCCGCGGCCTACACCGCCCCAGAAGTACAGGCCGCGCACCGGCTTGGGCTTTTTCCAGAACGCGGCCAGGCGATCCAGCCAGCCGTCCTGGTCGCTGTCCACGATCGCGTCGTGGATGCGGTCCAGCGCGGCCAGCGCGGCGTGCTGCGCCGGGTCGTCGCGCCAATCGCCGCGCGCCACGCCGGCGGCGTAGCGCTGCGAAGGCGTGGCCGCGGCGCTCATCGGCGCGTGTCCGCGCAGCGCCCTGCCTGTGACCCTGCGGCCGCCTGTCCACGCAACGCGCTCACGCCTGTTTCGCCGGCAGCCATGCCTTGACCCCGTGCTGCAAGGCGCCGCGCAGGTCGATCAGCTTGCGGTGGAAGAAATGGCTGGTGTCGGGCATGCGCACCAACTCGGGCTGCTGCGGCAGCGTCTCCAGCCAGTCGTACACGGCCTGCGGCTCGACGATCTCGTCGGCGTCGCCCTGGATCACCAGCCACTGCGGCGGCGGTTCCACCCCGGTGAAATCCCAGCGCCCGGCGGGCGGCGCGATCGAGACCAACGCCTGTGGCTGCAGCGCGGCGCTAGCGCGCAGGGACACATAGGCGCCGAAACTGAAGCCGGCCAGCCACAGCGCGTCGTGCGGGCGCTGCGCGCGCACCCAGGCCGCCACTGCGGCCAGGTCCTGCTGCTCGCCGTCGCCATGGTCGAAACTGCCGGCCGAGGCGCCGACGCTCCGGAAGTTGAAGCGCACCACATGCACGCCGAGTTCGCGCAGCGCGCGGGCGACCATCGTCACCACCTTGTTGTGCATGGTGCCGCCCTCGGTGGACAGCGGGTGGCAGACGATCGCAGTGACCGGCAAGGCGGACACCGCGGCATCGGGCAGATCGACCGCGGCCTCGAGCGGGCCGACGGGACCGTCCAGCGTCAACGCGCCGGATTGAGTAGGGAAAGCGGGAGAGGTCATGCGCTCATAATAGCGGGGCTGGGTGCAGGCCACATGCAGGCCACGCGCACGCAGCGTTCCCTTCCCCGACCGGATCCCCTGCGCGTGGCGTTCGTTCTTCTGAGTGTGGTGTGCAGCGTGCTGGTCTCGGCGCTGCTGAAGCTGGCGCCGCGCCGGCGCATCGACCTGGCCCAGGCGGTGACCTGGAACTATCTGGCCGCCGCGTTGCTGTGCGCGGCGCTGCTGCAACCGCCACTGGCCACATTACGTAGCGCGCAGACGCCGTGGATCGCGCTGCTGGGCCTGGCCGTGCTGCTGCCGGCGCTGTTCCTGGTGCTGGGCCGCGCGGTGGCGCTGGCCGGCATCGTGCGCACCGACGCGGCGCAACGGTTGTCGCTGCTGCTGTCGCTGGCGGCCGCGTTCGCGCTGTTCGGCGAGCGCGCCAACGGCGACAAGCTGGCCGGGCTGATGCTGGGCCTGCTGGCCATCGCCGGCATCGTGCACCGGCCCGAACCGGTGCCGGCCGGCGCAGCGCGCGCCGCGCCATGGCTGCTGCTGGTGTGGGCCGGCTTCGCCCTGATCGACGTGTCGCTCAAACGCATCGCCCAGGCCGGCACGCCGTTCGCCGCCTCGCTGCTGGTCGCCTTCGCGATCGCCTTCGTGTTGCTGCTCGGCGTGCTGCTGTGGCGGCATCTGCGCGGCACCGCGCCGCTGGCCTGGCGCAACGTCGGCGCCGGGCTGCTGCTGGGCACGCTCAACTTCGGCAACATCGCGTTCTACGTGCGTGCGCACCAGGCGCTGCCGGACAGCCCGGCGGTGGTGTTCGCGGCGATGAACCTGGGCGTGATCGTGCTCGGCGTGCTGCTAGGCGTGCTGATTTTCGGCGAGAAGACCAGCGCCTGCAACCGCGCGGGTCTGTTGGCGGCGCTGCTGGCGATCGTGCTGATCGCGGTCGGTGCGCGCGGTTAGCGGTGGTGCGTGCGCCACGGGTTCTGTCGCGGCTGAAGCCGCTCCTACACGGCCTGCGGATCGCCTGCTGGGTGCACTGTAGATACCGTCTTCCTCCCTAACAGACAAGGGTCTTTTGAGGATCGAAGGGCGTGCGTGATTTGAGCACGCCGTAGGCGATGTGCAGCAGCTTGCGCATGGCGGCGCAGATGATCTGCTTGTTGGCCTTGCCACGCTCGCGCATGCGCTGCTTCAGCGCACGGACGACTGGGTTGTGGGTCATGGCGACCAAGGCCGGCAGGAACAGGCCGGCGCGCAGGCGCGGGGAGCCGGTGCGGGAGATGCAGACCTGGCCCTGACGCTTGCCGGACTCCTGCAGCCGGGGGTTGAGCCCGGCAAAGGCGGTCACTGCCGAGGCATGGGCGAAGCGCTCCACATTGCCCAGTTCCGCCAGCATCAACGCCGCGCTGGTGCCGGCGATCCCGTCGATGCTCACCAGCAGTTCGCGCTGCCCACGCAAGGTGGGGTCCTGATCGATCTGGTCGTCGATGGCCCGTTCGATCTGCGCGATGCGCGCCTGCAACTGGCCGATGTTCTCCAGGAGCGAGTCGCGCACCACCAGTGCTGCGACGTCTAAGCGGTTGCGCTCCATCTGCAGCATCTGCAACAGGTCGTCCCGGCGCCGCACCAGCGCCTTGAGCCGCTTGAGCGCCGGCGGATCGGGCTGCCAGGGCCGCAGCTGGGCCGCATGGCGCTGGCCGTAGCTGGCGATCAGCTTGGCATCGCTGCGGTCGGTCTTGACCCGGGTTAGCTGGCTGCGTGCATACAGCGCCATCTGCGCCGGATTGAGCACGCACACGCGGTATCCCAACCCATACACGAACTCGGCCAGGGCCTCGTGGTAGGTGCCGGTGGCTTCCATCACGATCCAGCTGTCCGCCTGCGCATGGGTTTGCAGCCACGTCTGCAGGATCTGAAAGCCCTTCGGATCGTTGGGGAGCTTGGCCTTGGTGCGGTACTTGCTGTTGGCCAGGTCGATAGCCAGGTCGAAACTGCGTTTGGCGACGTCGATGCCGACGACTGGGGACATGAGCGATTCCTCCATCGTGGGGTGAACACGATCATCGCTGCGCCCGGTCCTGCCTTGTGGATGCGAGTTCACGCCAGCGGCGGACTCTGGATACCGTACGGACATCGTGGGCCAGCAAACGGAGGGCGGGAGCCGATCTACAGCACAAGCTCGAAGCTTCAGGAGCGACTGGACTTCCGGCACCTCCTCCGATGATCAGTCGGAAGACATAACGCCGTAGGGGCCCTATGTCCAGATACAAGGAGCGGCTTCAGCCGCGACGAACGCAGCGCGGAGCCATCCATGCAGGGCCGGTGTCTGGACCAATGCGGCCCACACGCCAAGCCCGAAACGTCGAAGCCATCGGCAACAAACTCAGCGCCGCCACACCGGGAACGGATCGGCCAGCGCCTGCCAGGCCAATGGCCCGCGCCCCAGTTCGGTGTCGTTGAGCAGGCAGGCGTCGAGTTCGGCGCGCACCCGCGCTTCGTCCAGGCCGACACCGATCAGCGCCAGCTCCTGGCGGCGGTCGCCCCACAGCGGATGCCACAACGCGCGCAAGGCTGCGTATTCGCGCGCGTCGCCCACCTCTTCGACCTGCGGCGGCGGCGCGCTCCAGCACGCGCTGTGCTGCCGCTGCCAACCCAGCTCGGTGTAAGGCAGCGGTTGCGGCGGCAACGGCAGCGGGGTGTCCAGCAGGCCCTGCTCCACGCGTTCGCGCGCCGCGTACCAGAAGCCGGCCGCCTGGGTCTGCGTGGCCGCGCCGACGATGGACAGTTCGCCGACCCAATCCATGCGACTGGCCAGCCAGAAGAAGCCCTTGCTGCGGATCACGTCGTGCAGGCCGCGCTGCGCCAGGCGCGCGAAGCGCAACGGATGGAACGGACGCTGCGCGCGGTAGACGAAGCTGCCGATGCCGAACTGCTCGGTCTCCGGCGTGTGCTCGCCGCGCAGCGCCTGCATCCAGCCCGGCGCCAGCTGTGCGCGCACGAAATCGAAACGGCCGGTGTCCAGCACCAGGTCCAATGGCACGTCGCCGTCGCGGGCCTCGACAATGCGCGCATCGCGGTTCAGCGCGCGCAGCACCGCGCGGGTGCGCGCCACCGTGTCCGCGCTGGCCAGGTCGCACTTGCCGATCACGATCACGTCGGCAAATTCGATCTGCTCCACCAGCAGGTTGACCAGGCCGCGTTCGTCGTCGGCGCCAGCCTGCAGGCCGCGCTCGGCCAGGCGCTCGGTCGAGCCGAAATCGCGCAGGAAGCTCACCGCATCGACCACCGTGAGCATGGTGTCCAGCCGCGCCACATCCGCCAGGCTGAAGCCGTGTTCGTCGCGCACCGCGAAGGTGGCGGCGACCGGCATCGGCTCGGAAATGCCGGTGGATTCGATCAGCAGGTAGTCGTAGCGGCCGCTATCGGCCAGACGCTGCACCTCCTGGCGCAGGTCCTCGCGCAGCGTGCAACAGATGCAGCCGTTGCTGAACTCGACCAGGGTCTCTTCGGTGCGGCTGAGCGCGGCGCCGCCGTCGCGGATCAGCGCGGCATCGATGTTGATCTCGCTCATGTCGTTGACGATCACCGCCACGCGGCGGCCGTCGCGGTTGCGCAGCACGCGGTTGAGCAAGGTGGTCTTGCCGGCGCCGAGGAAGCCGGACAGGACGGTGACGGGAAGGCGGCGGTCGAGCACGGCGGTCGAGGGCATGGCGAACGTTGGCAAGCGGCTTTGGATGTCACCTTCACATGTTACTGTATAACATGTCAATCCCGGTCGGATCGCGCACCAATGCGCTCCCTCACCCCGGGCTTGAAGCCTCTATAAAACGCCCCTGTCCATCCGGTTCGGATGGCATCGTCGGCGGATGTCGGTGACTGCGTCGCCGAGCATCCGCGGTATGCGCAACCGTTGATGCATCACGTTGCTGCACGCCAACCCCTCGCTTCAGACGAAACAACTTCGCATTCCTTGCACCTGGAGGCGCGCGATCACGTAGCGTTGTTTGATAATCGATCGTCGGAAGTTGGCCATGAAGCTATCGTTTTTCAACAAATCAAGGGTCGCTCCTGAGCCAACCGCCACGCCTGCTGGCAATCACGTGCATGGCGCTGCCAAGACCGATGGCGCGGCGAGCATCCCGCAGCCGTTGGGCCGCGCCCCTCGTTCCCATTCGGGGGGGGATGCAGGGAGGCCGAAGGATCTGCTCAGCGCGATGCAGAAATCATTGAATTCGGCACAAAAATCGCTGCTTTCGCTGCAAAGGAAAATATCCCAGCAGCAGACTGCAACCTCGCCACGGCCATCGCGCGAAGCGTCGGGACCGGCAAATGTCGCTGGTCGCCGGCCAACGGCAACGGCAACGGCAACGGCCTTCAGTAAACAGCAACGCCATGCCACGCAAGCGTCCGGAAACGCGCCACAACGCAGCACCCGTCCACCTGCTGCAGCCGCTCCGACCCGACCCGCGCCACAGGCCGCGCCGATGCGCCGCGCTGCCCATGCCCAGGCGATGGAGGGCATGCCATCGCGCGCGCACCCCAAGCCCTCAACGCACTATGGCAAACACGATGCATTGATCAACATGCTGCATGAGGAACGCGATCCGACCCCATTGGAGCAGCACTTGCTCAATGAGCTGAAGGCTGAATTGAGCGTACCGACGCACAGACCCGACCACGCACATGCCCAGGCCCAGGCCCAGGCCGAAAAGCCAATCGCGCAGCGTACCCGTCGAGAACCTTCGATCCGCGCCCTGAATGCGGAATTGGCTGCACTGGACAAGGCGAAATACGCGATATCGAGCAAACTGTTGGAAGAAAATCGCGAGCCGACGCCGCAGGAGCAGCATGTGCTCGACAGCCGCACTGCGCTGATCAAGACGCGCAACCAGGCGCGCGATCGCCAACTCGCTGACATGCTGCGCGCGCTCGGGCCACTGGAGACGATCTCTGCGCCAAGGACCACCACCAGCCGTGTGGCCAGCGTCCAGCAAGATGTCATGCAGTTCAATGCGAACAAATTGCGTGCTGCCCAGGCACAAGGACTGCAGCCGGCGAAGTTCGCGCGCCATTACGCGCGCGCCGAGCGCCGTCTGCAGTCCTTGCGCGATAGCGGCGCGCCCCACAAAGATGTGCGACTTCTCGAACGCATGATGCAGGGCTACGACAATCTTGTGAAGCTGGAAAAGATCGTTCAGGACACCGACGATCAGTTGGAGCGCATGGGCGCGCGACGGCTCATGGATAGCATTCCGACGACCCCCGAGGAACGGGTGCAGATGCGTGAAAAAGACTATGCCGAGGAGGATGAGGCAAACGCTCAGGGCTACTACTACTAATCCGAGCCGGATGGGACGCCTGCTCGCGTCGCGGCGAAATGCAATGAACGCCGGTCGGCATGGCAGTGAGATGCCAAGCCTGGACACAGGCAGCGAAGGCTATTTCAGGTCGTCCAGCATCCCGGCCATCGCGCCCCCACCTCCCCGCTTGGGCGTCATGATCGCGCCATCGACACCGCTGTCGCCTGCAACGGCAGCGGTGCATCCAGCAAGCGCGATGCGACGCGTTTGCGGCCCGCAGCGCAATGTTATTATATAACGCTATTGCGCCGGAGTCGCCGCCCATGAAATCCCTGCCCCACCCCTTTTTCGACGCCTCCGCGGTGCTGCTGTCTGCGCTGTGCCTGGCGCACTGCCTGGCCCTGCCCTTGCTGGCTGCCGCCCTGCCGCTGTTCGGCGTGTGGGCGCAGGCCGAGTGGGTGCATGGGTTGTTCGTGGCGATCGCGCTGCCGCTGGCCGGGCTGGCGCTATGGCGCGCACAGCGGCAGGGTCCGCTGCCGTGGCCGCTGTGGACGATGGCCGGGCTGGGCCTGTGCGGATTGCTGGCCGGCGCGACCGGATTCCCCAGCGCGCAGGCCGAGACCCCGGCCACCGTGGCCGGCAGCCTGCTACTGGCGAGTGCGCACCTGTGGAACTGGCGGCGCAATGGGCATCGGCCCTGCTAGGGGATTGCGGATTGGCAAAAGCGGGGACGCGTACGCTTCTTTCTTCGGTGAATCAGCTACCCACGCAGCTCTGCGCGATTCCTGGATTCGAGGCAGCGCCCCCCACCCGATCGCCGCAGCTCGCGCCGCTCCGCTGCAACGCATCCCGCATGCCGACTCTCAGAGTTCAAAGCCCAGCAGCAATGGGGCGTGATCGGAGCTGCGCCACGGGCCGGGCAGATTGCGTTCGCGGTAGCCGTCGGTGTCGGGCGAATCCGCGTTGACGTGCCATTCGGCCGCGCCGCGCAGCTGCGGCGCCAGCGCCGGACTCAGCGATGCGCAGGTTACTTCAGGTTCGACAGCATCCAGTCCACCGTGGCGTGGACCTGCGCTTCGCTGAGCGCCGGATTGCCGCCCTTGGGCGGCATTCTCCCGCCATCGGGGCCGGTGTAGCCCTCGATCGCGTGCTTGTACAGCGTGTCCTTGCCTTGCGCGATGCGCGCATCCCAATGCGAATGATCCAGGGTCGGCGCCTTGCCGACGCCGGTGGTGTGGCAGGCGGTGCACAGGTTGTTGAAGATCACCTTGCCGTCGGTGGTGCCGCCGTAGGCGACCTGCGCCGAGGCCTTGGCCAGCGCCGCCGCCTGCGCGGCGGCCTGCGCCGCGGCGCCGGTGCTGCCGGCATAGACCGCGCCCGCCGGGGCGATGCGTTCCTCGGTGCGCTTGAGCGCCACCGGCGAGACCTCCGGCGGAATCGATCCGTGCAAATACGCAGCGAACGCGATCAGCCCGAGCGTGATGATGGCCAACAGGCCGAGCACCAACGAGAACCGCTTGAGGAATTCGAGGTCGTAATTCCGCACATCACACCCCTTTGGCACGTGGTGACCGAACCACCGCTACGCAGCCGAGTATAGCCAGCGTTTGCCGCGCACGGCAGTCCGGCGAGGCGTCGAATCGCAGACGTTGCTTGCTGCATCGCAGCAGTTTTGCGTCGCGCCGGGAGACGCCATCGGCAATATGGCTGTTTCCATGCGCTGCTGGCAGCGCAGCCGCGAACCGCGACCGCGTCGTCCTGCACGCGGCCGGGGCGGCGCCGACACGGCGCTGCGCAAGCGCGCCCTATCCCGCCTGCGCGCTGCCGACCGCGCGCAGGCAGAAGCCGCATACCGCCTCGACCAGGCGGTGGCTGTCGCGCGGGCCGTCACGGCTGGGCGCGGTCGGCCCGACCAGGGCTTCGGTGTAGGCGCCGACCAGGCAGGCGGCGGCCGCGTCCAGGTCCTGCGCCGGGAATTCGCCCGCGGCCACGCCCTCGGCCAGGATGCCCTTGAACAGATCGCCGAACAGGCGCCGGCAGCGGATGCGCTCGGCGTCCACTTCCGGCTCCACCGGCTCGGCGATGAAGGCGTAGGCCAGCCCAGGCCCGGCCAGCGCGCGGCGCACGAACGAGGCGATCGCCGCGCGCAGGCGCTGCGCCGCCGGTGCCGGTTCGGCGGCGATGCCGCGCAGGATCGCCAGCTCGTGGTCCACCGCCGCGGTCAGCACTTCCACGAACAGCTCGGCCTTGGACGGGAAGTGGCGGTAGATCAGCCCGGTGGACACCCCCGCCTCGGCCGCCACCGCGGTCACCGGCGCACCGCGGAAACCGCCGGCGGCGACCAGCCGCCGCGCCGCCAGCAGGATCCGCTGGCGGTTGCCGGCAAGGCGTTCTTCCATCAGCGCGGAGCGTTTGTAGGCCATGGGGTGATTCCAGGTTCAATTAATGAATTATTGTTCACTTCTTCGCCGTTCCCGGCTACGCTGGGGTCCATTCCCCGGCGCCGCCTGGATTCTAGGCGTCCCGTCCGCCGCACGCCTGCCTCCGGAGCCCGCCATGCTGATGCCGTCGTTGAATTTCGAATTGGGCGAGGACATCGACCTGTTGCGCGACACGGTGGCCGCCTTCGCCGCGCGTGAGATCTCGCCACTGGCCGAGCAGGCCGACCGCGACAACGCGTTCCCGGCGCCGCTATGGCGCAAGCTCGGCGAGCAAGGCCTGCTCGGCCTGACCGTGGAGGAGGAGTACGGCGGCAGCGCGATGGGCTACCTGGCGCATGTGGTGGCGATGGAGGAGATCTCGCGCGCCTCCGGCGCCATCGGCCTGTCCTACGGCGCGCATTCGAACCTGTGCGTGAACCAGCTGCGCAAGAACGGCAGCGCCGCGCAGAAGGCGCGCTACCTGCCGCGGCTGTGCAGCGGCGAGCACGTCGGTGCGCTGGCGATGAGCGAGCCGGGCGCCGGTTCGGACGTGGTTTCGATGAAGCTGCGCGCCGAACTGCGTGGCGACCACTACGTGCTCAACGGCAACAAGATGTGGATCACCAACGGTCCCGACGCCGACGTGCTGGTGGTCTATGCCAAGACCGACCCGGCCGGCGGCGCGCGCGGCATCACCGCGTTCCTGGTTGAGAAGGGCATGCCCGGTTTCAGCACCGCGCAGAAGCTGGACAAGCTCGGCATGCGCGGCTCCAACACCAGCGAGCTGGTGTTCCAGGATTGCACCGTGCCGGTGGAGAACGTGCTCGGCAGCGTCGGTGGCGGCGTGCGCGTGCTGATGTCGGGCCTGGACTACGAGCGGCTGGTGCTGTCCGGTGGCCCGCTCGGGCTGATGGCCGCGGCGATGGACGTAGTGATGCCGTACGTGCACGCGCGCCGCCAGTTCGGCGAGGCGATCGGCAACTTCCAGCTGATCCAGGGCAAGCTGGCCGACATGTACGTGGGCCTCAACGCCTGCCGCGCCTATGTGTACGCGGTGGCGCGCGCCTGCGACGCCGGCCGCACCACCCGCCAGGACGCCGCCGGCGCGATCCTGTACGCGGCCGAGAAGGCGACCTGGCTGACCGGCCAAGCGATCCAGGTGCTCGGCGGCAACGGCTACATCAACGACTACCCGACCGGACGCCTGTGGCGCGACGCCAAGCTGTACGAGATCGGTGCCGGCACCTCGGAGATCCGCCGCATGCTGATCGGCCGCGAGCTGTTCGAGCGGACCAAGTGATGCGATGCGCAGTGATGTGATGCGCTTCGTGCAGGAGCGGCTTTAGCCGCGACACGCTCCCGCTACAGTGTCGCGGCTGAAGCCGCTCCTACACGGAGTCTCTTTTCCTCCTTTCGATAGCCCTGCCATGAGCGTGATCCAGACCCAGTTGCAACCCGGCAGCGATGCTTTCGCCGACAACGCCACGGCGCTGCGCGCGGTGGTCGACGACCTGCAGCAGACCCAGGCGCGCATCGCACAGGGCGGCAGCGCCGCCGCGCGCGCCAAGCACCAGGCGCGCGGCAAACTGCTGGCGCGCGCGCGCATCGACGCGCTGCTCGATCCGGGCAGCGCCTTCCTGGAAATCGCCCCGCTCGCCGCGCTGGGCCTGTACGCCGACGAGGTACCGTGCGCCGGCGTGGTGGCCGGCATCGGCCGGGTGTCCGGAGTGGAATGCGTAATCGTCGCCAACGACGCCACGGTCAAGGGCGGTACCTATTACCCGATGACGGTGAAGAAGCATCTGCGCGCGCAGGAGATCGCGCAGCAGAACCGGCTGCCGTGCATCTACCTGGTCGATTCCGGCGGCGCGTTCCTGCCGCTGCAGGACGAGGTGTTCCCGGATCGCGACCATTTCGGCCGTATCTTCTACAACCAGGCCAACCTGTCGGCGCAGGGCATCGCCCAGATCGCCTGCGTGATGGGTTCGTGCACCGCCGGCGGCGCCTATGTGCCGGCGATGAGCGACGAGACGGTGATCGTGCGCGAGCAGGGCACCATCTTCCTCGGCGGCCCGCCGCTGGTGAAGGCGGCCACCGGCGAGGAGGTCAGCGCCGAGGAACTGGGCGGCGCCGACGTGCACACGCGCATCTCCGGCGTGGCCGACCATTTCGCCGACAACGACCTGCAGGCGCTGGCGCGGGTGCGCGCGATCGTGGCCCAGCTCAACTGGCGCAAGCCCACCCCAGCGTTGGCGTTGCGCGCGCCGGAGCCGCCGCTGTATCCGGCCGAGGAACTGTACGGCGTGATCCCGGCCGACCCGCGCAAGCCGTTCGACGTGCGCGAGGTGATCGCACGCGTGGTCGACGGCTCGCGCCTGGACGAATTCAAGGCGCGCTACGGCACCACGTTGGTCACCGGCTTCGCCCATCTGCACGGTTATCCGGTGGGCATCATTGCCAACAACGGCATCCTGTTCTCCGAGTCGGCATTGAAAGGCGCGCACTTCATCGAACTGTGCGCACAGCGCGGCATCCCGCTGGTGTTCCTGCAGAACATCACCGGCTTCATGGTCGGACGCAAGTACGAACACGGCGGCATCGCCAAGGACGGCGCCAAGCTGGTGATGGCGGTGGCCTGCGCGAAGGTGCCCAAGTTCACGGTGGTGATCGGCGGCTCGTTCGGCGCAGGCAATTACGGCATGTGCGGCCGCGCGTATTCGCCGAATTTCCTGTGGATGTGGCCGAACGCACGCATCGGGGTGATGGGCGGCGAACAGGCGGCGAGCGTGCTGGCGACGGTGCGCCGCGACGGCATCGAGAGCAAGGGCGGCGCCTGGTCGGCCGAGGACGAAGTTGCCTTCAAGACGCCGATCCGCGAGCAGTTCGAACAACAGGGTCATCCCTACTACGCCAGCGCGCGGCTGTGGGACGACGGCATCATCGATCCGGCGCAGACGCGGCGGGTGCTGGGATTGGGACTGTCGGCGGCGTTGAACGCGCCGGCGGAACCGACCCGGTTCGGGGTGTTCCGGATGTGAGCGGGCACGACCGCCCTGCTGTGCAGTCACGGCGGTCGGCGGCCGTCCCACAGGCCGTGGCCGCCAGCTCTGCCGTTGCCTCTGCCTATGCTGTTGCTGTTGCTTCTGCTGTTGCTTCTGCTGTTGCTTCTGCTGTTGCTGTGGCCTTTGCTTTGCTTTTGATCTACGGGGTCCCCTCAGCGCGGCAGACCCGGCGGGCGAATACCCGAAGGGCGGCGCGCAGGATGCGCGACGTTTTTCGTTGGCACATGGATGTGCCATCGAAAAATGCCCGTTGGGGCTGCGGACCCGGAGCGCGTAGCGCGGAGGGCGCGCTGCGGGGTGTGCTTTCTTTTGGTTACTTTTCTTTGCACAAGCAAAGAAAAGTGACCCGCGCCAGCGGAAGCTCTTGCTCTTGCTTCAAAGCTTCAAAGCTTCAAAGCTTCAAAACACCAATGCCAGAAGCAAGATAACGGCAACCTCAAAGGCAAAAAGCTTTCGCCTTACGGCGAGTCACTTTTCTTTGCTCGCGCAAAGAAAAGTAACCAAAAGAAAGCGCGCCCTGCCTCGCGCCCTCCGCGCTGCGCGCTCCGGGTCCGCGTCCATGCCGGGGATTCACGGAAGGGGCATCCTGCCCCTGCCGCGAACGGCGCACATCCATGTGCGCCGCCCCTTCGGGGTTTTTCCCCGCCATGGCCGCCGCTGCGGAAGGGAACCCAGTAAGTCAAAAGCAATGGCAACAGCAACAGCCAAAGCAACAGCAACTGCAACAGCAACCGCAACCGCAACTGCAACCGCAACTGCAACCGCAAGACACGACACCCCTTTTTCAGGCAACTGACCATGGCCACGCCCGACCTGCCGATGTTCGACAAGATCCTGATCGCCAATCGCGGCGAGATCGCCTGCCGCGTGATCGCCACCTGCCGCATACTCGGCATCGCCAGCGTCGCTGTGTACTCCGATGCCGACCGCGACGCCCGCCACGTGCGCCTGGCCGACGAAGCCATCCACATCGGCCCCGCCCCCGCGCGCGACAGCTACCTGCGCGGCGAACGCATCCTCGACGCCGCCCAGGCCAGCGGCGCCCAGGCGATCCATCCCGGGTACGGGTTCCTCTCGGAGAACGCCGACTTCGCCGAAGCCTGCGCCGTACGCGGCATCGTGTTCATCGGCCCGCCGCCGGCAGCGATCCGCGCCATGGGCGACAAGAGCGCGGCCAAGGCGCTGATGCACGCCGCCGGCGTGCCGCTGACCCCGGGCTACCACGGCAAGCGCCAGGAGCCGGAGTTCCTGCGCGAACAGGCAGACGCCATCGGCTATCCGGTGCTGATCAAGGCCAGCGCCGGCGGCGGCGGCAAGGGCATGCGCCGGGTCGATCGCCGCGAGGACTTCGTCGCCGCGCTGGCCGCCTGCCAGCGCGAAGCGCAGGCCGCGTTCGGCAACGCGCACGTGCTGGTCGAGAAATACGTGCTGCGCCCGCGGCATATCGAGATCCAGGTGTTCGGCGATACGCATGGCGAACTGGCCTACCTGTTCGAACGCGATTGCTCGGTGCAACGCCGCCACCAGAAGGTGCTGGAAGAGGCCCCGGCGCCGGGCATGAGTGCCGAACGCCGCGCCGCAATGGGTAAGGCCGCGGTGGAAGCGGCGCGCGCGGTGAGCTATGTCGGCGCCGGCACGGTGGAGTTCATCGTCGCGCCCGACGGCGCGTTCTACTTCATGGAAATGAACACGCGGCTGCAGGTGGAGCATCCGGTCACCGAGTGCATCACCGGCACCGATCTGGTCGAGTGGCAGCTGCGCGTGGCCGCCGGCCAGCCACTGCCCAAACGCCAGCATGAGCTGGCGATCCGCGGCCATGCGCTGGAAGCACGGCTGTATGCCGAGGATCCGGCGCGCGGCTTCCTGCCCTCGACCGGCACGCTGCAGCATCTGCGCCTGCCGGCGGCGGATGCGCACACCCGCGTCGATGCCGGCGTTGAGCAGGGCGATGTCATCGGCCCGCACTACGACCCGATGATCGCCAAGCTGATCGTCTGGGACGAAACCCGCGCGCGCGCGCTGCGGCGCATGCAGGCGGCGCTGGCCGCGTGCCAGGTGGTCGGCGTGGCCACCAATGCCGCGTTCCTGCAGCGCCTGATCGGTACCGCTGCGTTCGCCGGCGCCGATCTGGACACCGCGCTGATCGAGCGCGAGCATGCGGCGCTGTTCGAAACCGCGCCCGCCACCGCCGAGCCGACCTGGCGCCTGGCCGCGCTGGCCTGGCTGCTGCACGAGCGCACCGAGGCCGCGCAGCTCAGCGACCCGCATTCGCCCTGGGACCTGCGCGACGGCTGGCGCCTGGGCGAACCCGCGCCGCGCAGCCTGATCCTGCAACAGGGCGATGCGCGCCGCACGCTGCGCGCGTCGGCGACCGACGCGGGCTGGCGCATCCACGACAACGCCACCGACGCCGTGCTCCTCGCCACCGGTAGCCTGCAGGACGGGCGCTTGCTCGCACAGCTCGATGTGCACCGCGTGCACGCCGACGCGGTGTTCGCCGGCAGCCGCCTGCATCTGTTCGTCGCTGGCCAGGCGCATCTGTTCGACCTGCACGATCCGGTCGCCGAGGCCGACCAGCCGATCGCCGAGGCCGGCGGGCTGACCGCGCCGATGCCCGGCCGCGTCGTCGCGCTGCTGGTCGCGCCCGGCACCCGCGTGGCGCGCGGCACGCCGTTGCTGGTGCTGGAGGCGATGAAGATGGAGCACACCCTGCAGGCCCCCACCGACGGCGTGGTGCACGGCTACCGTGTGCGCGAGGGCGAGCTGGTCGGCGACGGCGTGGCGCTGCTGGAGTTCGAGGAGGACTGAGCACGGGTCCGCACGCCGCGGCGCGCGCGCACAAGGCAAGCACCTTCTGCTTGGCAGCAATCGACCGCGCACGATCGCACTGCGGTGCGCAACCGCGAACGGCCGCGACACCGCAGCGAGCGCACGGCGGCCGCCGTGCGCGGTCGCCATACCGGCGCCGACGCGTCACACTCGGCGCACGCCCGCAGCCAAGCCCGCCGCCATGAAACTCACTGCCCACGTTCTCGACGGCCATACCCTCGACGTGCGCCCGGCGCCGCGCGAGCGGCCGTGGATGGACCGTACCGACCAGCGCTACGCCTACCGCTGCCTGCCGCTGGACATCGCCAACGCGCACGGCTGGGAACTACTGTGCCAGAGCGGGTTCGAGGCCGAATGGAGCGGCGGCAACGCGCTCGACGCCATCCGCCTGCACCCCGACGCCGGCAGCCACGCGCCCGCGGTCAGCCATTTCGGCTACGGCGTGCTCACCTTCCACGTGCCCTGCCTGTTCCGCACAGAACCGGGCATGGACCTGTACGTGACCGCGCCAGTCAACCGGCCCAAGGACGGCATCGCCGGGCTGACCGGCCTGATCGAGACCGACTGGAGTCCGTACACCTTCACCATGAACTGGCAGTTCACCCGTCCGGGACGCGTGCGCTTCGACGCTGGCGAACCGTTCTGCCACTTCTTCCCGGTGCAGCGGCGGGTGCTGGCCGAGACCGAACCGCGCTGGCAGCCGCTGTCGCAGACGCCGGAACTGGAGCGCGACTATCAGGCCTGGATGCGCAGCCGCGGCCAGTTCCTGCAGGACCTGGAACAAGACGATCCAGAGGCCAAACGCGAAGGCTGGCAGCGCAGCTACTTCCGCGGGCCGGCGCCAGGGCAGTGTCCGGCTGGGGTCGAGCATCGGGTCAAATTGCGCTTGGCGCCATTCACCCGCGACGAGGACTGAGCTCGCTTCGGAGCATCGCCGAGGGGATGCCGCTGCCGATCCATGTGCCGAATGCGCTTCGATTCGGGTGTGAGCGGTTCGCTCGTGCAAGCGCCACTGCGCTGCGAACAACGACCATCCAAGGCGCTTTGCCCTTGTCATGCGCGACAGCCAGCCTCGAACCAAAGGCCGCGACGCTGACCGGCGTCGTCCGCTCCATCGCTGCGTTCGTCGCGGCTGAAGCCGCTCCTACAGAACGTGCGGTCGCGGGCTATGTGCACTGTAGGAGCGGCTTCAGCCGCGACCTCCGTCAAACATCGCCACCTCCCGCCGGTACGGTTGCAGCAAGCTGCCGCAACTGAAGATCCGACACCACCGAGAAGTTGCTTTCTCAACGCCGCCTCCGCACTACGCAATGGAAGGGCGGCTAATGACACCACTGCCGCTCGCACGGCACGCCGTCGTGGTTGCCATCCATCTGCACGCCAGGGCAGTTGCGCAGGAAATAGGTCGCTTCCTCGCATGAGGTCATCTGTGCGCAGTGGGTGCGTCCGTCGCACTGGAAGTGCTAAGCGGGTGCCGCTGCCGCGGGTATGGCCTGCGCTGTTGCTGTCGGTGTGGCCGGTGCAATGGAAGTGGGTGCAGTGGCCGCACTCGATGTCTTCGGCACGGCTACGCTCGGCGTCCGCGTCGGCGTGGCCGCGAAGCGCGGTGCAATCAGCAAATACGCACAGGCGCCAATGCCGATCACCAGCAGCACCGCGAGCACGCGGCCGAACGCGCTGCCGGAAGGTGCGTCAGCCGCGGCGCGGCGCGCTGGCGTGGTCGGAGCGCGCCCGGGGCGCATCACCCGTACCGCGCACAGCCGTCCTTCCACGTCCTTTTCCAGATCGAACGAAATCAACTCGCCGAGCCGCGGGCGTACGCCGTCGCGTGGGAACGCCGCGATGTGCACGAATACCTCGACATCGCCGCACGCCGAGCGCACGAAGCCGAAACCGCGCTCCTCGTTCCAGCAAGCCGACGACCGCGGCGTTGATTCCCGGCATCGCCGGTACTGCCCCATCGCCGGCGAACGGTGGCGGGGCACAGCACCGGCACCGGCACCGCGGCGCTACAACTGTCTACTCATTGCCTCGGAACAATCGGCTAGAGTCGAAATGGTCGAGCAACACGACGGATCGCACGACGGATCGCACGACGGATCGCACGATGGACGCGCATCCGCGTACGACGCCTTGGCTGGCCCCGCGCGGCAGCATCATCGCCCGCACCGCAGCATTCTCCCCCGATGCTGCCCGCCACGCCGGCGCGTTTGCTGTGCGCTCGACATCGTTGCAGCGCCATGGAGTGCATGCCGGGCGGGGTGTCTTGCCCCGCCTGGCGTGCGGCGGTTTGCTCAATGCCAGGAGCGTGAGGAAGTATCTGCTTAAAACGGATAGTTCCCCTGGCCCCGTTAGTTACTGGCCCCTTTGCGAAAGCATAGCCCAATCATTGCCAATCCAAAGCCAGCCAGAAGCACGAACATGGCATAGAGCACAAGCACGATCGCCCAGTATTGCAAGGGATCTTGCGCCAAGACGGCGTGGATATCTCCGGCGTACCTGCTATTGAAGCGGACATCACCAGACTGGAGCGCGGGGCGAAGTGCATAGCCCCCCAATGCGCCCAAGACCGATATGAAAGAGCCGCCGACAATGAAGATCAGCGGCCTGCGTTTCGCTGGCTTGAGTGTGCTTGCGATATATGCCGCTGCCAATGCAGCAAAAGGAAGGAACACGATCGTCATCCACATAAGCACTGCGCGATTCTCCTTTAATTTTGGCGTCTTCGCTGGACGCCAACTTCCCTGGGATGGATTGGCGACGTCCAGCCAATCCGCACCGTCGCTTCTTTTGCACATCACCGCTGCGCGCAAAAACCGAACACGCGACTCAGCCCCCCTCACCCCTTCCCCACTGGCAACACCACATCCATCAGCGTCGCATCTTCCGGGTCCGGGGTGGCCTTGAAGCCCAGGTGTTCGCACATGGCGAGCATGGTGCGGTTCTCGCGCAGCACCTGGCCTTCGACGACGTTGAGGCCGAGCCAGCCGGCGTATTCGATCATGATCCGCATCAGCTGCCAGCCGATGCCGTGGCCCTTGAGGTCGGAGCGGATCAGGATGCCGTATTCGCCGCGGTCGTAGTCGGCGTCGGCGTGCAGGCGCACCGCGCCGAGCATGTCGCCGGTCTTGGGTTCGATCGCCACCAGGGCGATCGAGCGGGCGTAGTCGAGCTGGGTCAGGCGGGCGATGAATTCATGGCTGAAGTGCTTCACCGCCTGGAAGAAGCGCAGGCGCAGGTCTTCGTCGGTGACGCGGGCGAAGAAGCTGCGGAACAGCGCGTCGTCTTCCGGGCGCACCGGGCGCACCAGGGCGGTGCCGCCGTCGTTGAGCGCGATGCGCCGCTCCCATTCCTTCGGATACGGGAAGATCGCGAAGCGCGGGTGGCCGCGGCCCTTGTGCAGGCGCCGCGACGGCGCCACCGCCACGCGCGCGTCCACTGCGATCACGCCGTCGCGGTCGGCCAGCAGCGGGTTGATGTCCAGCTCGCGGATCTCCGGCAGGTCGGCCGCCAGCTGCGCGAGCTTGACCAGCACCATCGCCACCGCGCGCTCGTCGGCCGCAGGCACGTCGCGGTAGGCCTTGAGGATGCGGCTGACGCGGGTGCGGCCGATCAGTTCGTGGGCCAGGCGCAGGTCCAGCGGCGGCAGCGCCAGCGCCTTGTCGTCGATCACTTCCACTGCGGTACCGCCGCGGCCGAACACGATCACCGGGCCGAAGGTGGGGTCGTCGGCGATGCCGGCGATCAGTTCGCGCGCCTTCGGCCGCAGCAGCGTGGGCTGCACCAGCACGCCGTCGATGCGTGCGTCGGGACGCGCGGCGCGCGCGCGGGCGAGGATGCCTTCGGCGGCATCCTGCACCGCATGCGCGCTGACCAGATTCAAACGCACGCCGTCCACGTCGGACTTGTGCGGGATGTCGGCCGAATGGATCTTCACCGCGACGGCCAGCCCCTCGGCCAGCATCGGCGCCGCAGCCAGCGCGGCGTCGGCGGCGCTGGCCGCGTGCACCACCGGCGCGGTGGGAATGCCGTAGGCGGCGAGCAGGCGGGTGGTGACCAGCGGGTCCAGCCAGGTCTGGCCGGCGGCCAGCGCGGCGTCGACGATGCCGCGCGCGGTAGACGCGTCGAACACGAAATCCTCGGGCAGGCTGGGCGGGGTCTCCATCAGCGCCGCCTGTGCTTCGCGGTAGCGCACCAGGTGCATGAAGCCGCGTACTGCGTCGGCCTCGGTGGCGTAGGTGGGAATGTGCGCGGTGTTGAGCGCGGCGGTGGCGCTTTCGTCGTTGCCGAGCCACACCGCGAACACCGGCTTGTCGCGATGATGGCGCGGGCGCAGGCCCAGGGTGCGGGTCAGCGCCTGCGCCGCGTCGGCGGAGGAGGTGAAGGCGGTCGGCACGTTGACCACCAGCACCGCATCGTTTTCCGGATCGGCCAGCAGCGCTTCGGCCGCGGCGGCGTAACGCTCGCCGTCGGCATCGACCACGATGTCCACCGGGTTGGCGTGCGACCACGCCTGCGGCAGCGCCTGCTCCAGGCGTTGCAGGGTCTGCGGCGACAACGCGGCCAGGGTGCCGCCGAGGTCGGCCAGCTTGTCCACCGCCAGGCGGCCGACGCCGCCGCCGTTGCTGAGGATCGCCAGGCGCCGGCCGGGGAAGGTGCTGAGCCGGCCCAGGGTCTCGGCCGCGGCGAACAGTTCGTCCAGCGCACGCACGCGCAGCAGGCCGGCGCGGGCGAAGGCGGCACCGTAGACCGCATCGGAACTGGCCAGCGCCTGCACGTGGGTGTCGGCATTGGGGTCGATGCGCAGCTGGCGGCCGGACTTCACCACCACCACCGGTTTGGCGCGCGCCGCGGCCCGCGCGGCGGACATGAACTTGCGTGCGTCGTGGATGTGTTCGACGTACAGCAGGATCGCGCGGGTGCGGTAGTCGGTGGCGAAATAGTCGAGCAGGTCGCCGAAGTCCACGTCCAGCGCATCGCCCAGCGACACCACCGCGGAGAAACCGACCGAGCGCGCCACGCCCCATTCCACCAGGGCGGCGGCGATGGCGCTGGATTCGGAGATCAGCGCCAGGTCGCCCGGCTGTGGGCAGTGCGCAGCGATGCTGGCGTTGAGCTTGGCGTGCGGGGCGATCACGCCCAGGCAATGCGGGCCGAGGATGCGCAGGCCCTTGGCGCGGGCCGCCGCTTCGACCCGCGCCGCGGCCGAGCCCGGGCCTTCGCCCAGGCCGGCGGTGAGGATGATCGCCGCGGCGACGCCGCGCCGCGCGGCGATGGCGACGATGCGCGGCACGATCCGCGCCGGCGCGGTGATGACCACCAGGTCCGGCACCCACGGCAGATCGGTGAGCCGGCGCACGGTGGGCACGCCATCGATCTCGCGGTAGCGCGGGCTGACCCAACCGATCTGCCCGGGAAAGCCGGCGGCGCGCAGGTTGCGCACCACCGCGCGCCCGGCCGAGCGCTCGCGCGGACTGCCGCCGACGATGGCGACCGAAGCGGGGCGGAACACGGACTGCAGGTGGTAGGTGCTCATGGCGGGCGCGGGGGGCAAGCGGTGCGCCAACGGTACACGGGTGATGCTGGCGTGGGGATGATCGGGGCATGCGCACGCGTGGCGACCAGCCATGTTCCGGCCTCGGCGGATGCGGCAAGGGCAGTAGATTGCGGCGTCCACGCGTCGGGGGTGAAGCCACGCCCACGCTGCTTCCTTGGCCTATCGCAGGGATTTCGCGGGTGGCTGCTGCCCTTCTTGTAGCGGGGGCTTCTTCAGTCCCGACGGACACTGAAACCTGCCATCGGCGCCGCTACGCTCGTCGCGACGGAAGTCGCTCCTACAACGGCGTGCAGATAGCCGGTTGGGTGCACTGTAGGAGCGGCTTCAGCCGCGACACCTTCCGAAGCCGGAAGGCCCGCCACTACGCTCGTCGCGGCTGAAGTCGCTCCCACAAGGGCGTCCGCAGCGCAGTCGCGCTACGAGCTCTTTTGTGGAAGGGACGTCAGTCCCGACTGCAGCCAGCACTGATCGCCACGGATGGCCCAAGGCCACCCGCGTCGCTCGGCGCAGCGCCGGTCAGCGCTTCGCCCCGGCGCGCCTGGTCGCGGCCGCCGGCGCCTTCTTCGCCACCGGCTTGCTCGCTTTCGCGGCACTCGACGTGGCGGCCTTGCTGGGTGCGGCCGCCTTCCTGCCCGCTGTCTTCTTCGCCGATGCGACCGCTTTGCTCGGCGAAGCGGCCTGGCTGGACTTGCCGGCGGCGGCCGCCTTGGCCTTGGAAGCGGCAGGCCTGGCCTTGGACACGGCAGGCTTGGCCGCCGCCGAACGCTTCGCCGGCGCGGCGGGCTTGGCGTCGGCACTGCCTTCCGCTGGGCGCCGCGGCGGCGGCCGGCGGCCGGCGGTCAGGGTGCGCCAGCTGTGGCCGCCGTTGAGCGCGAGCAGTGCGTCTGCGGCGGCCGGGCCGGCGCTGCCGGCCGGGTATTGCGCCACTTCGTCGGCCGAGGCCTGCCAGGCATCCAGGATCGGCTGCACGATGCGCCAGGCGGCTTCGACCATCGTCGCATCCTGGAACAGACCGGCCTCGCCATGCATGCAGTCCTGCAGCAAGCGCTCGTAGCCGACCGAGTATTCCTTCGGGAACCAGTCGCGGTAGCGGAAGTCCATGCGCACCGGCGCCAGGCTGACCCGCGCGCCCGGGCGCTTGACGTCGAACTGCAGCGAGATGCCTTCGTCGGGCTGGATGTGCAGCACCAGCCAGTCGGGACCGTAGCCGCCGATCTCGGCGCTGCGCAGCGGCGCCAGCGGCGCCGGCTTGAAGCGGATCGCGATCTCGGTGGTGCGCTCGCGCAGGCGCTTGCCGGTGCGCAAGTAGAACGGCACGCCGGCCCAGCGCCAGGTATCCACCTGCAGCTTCATCGCCACATAGGTCTCGGTGTTGGAATCAGCCGGCACCGTGTCTTCCTCGCGGTAGCCGGGCACCGCGTTGCGCCCGATCGCGCCGGCCGCGTACTGGCCGCGCACCACATCGGACGCGGCCAGCGGCCGCACCGCCTCGATCACCTCGGCGCGCCGGCGCAGCATTGAGGCCGGAGTGAACGCCGCCGGCGGTTCCATCGCGATCATCGCCAGCAACTGGAACAGGTGGTTGGGCACCATGTCGCGCAGGCAACCGGTGGGATCGTAGAAACCGCCGCGCCCTTCCACGCCGATGGTCTCGGCGGCGGTGATTTGCACGTGGTCGATGCGGTCGCGGTTCCACACCGGCTCGAACAGGCCGTTGGCGAAGCGGAAGGCGAGGATGTTCTGCACCGTTTCCTTGCCCAGGAAATGGTCGATGCGGAACACCTGGTCCTCGTCGAGCACGCGGCCAACGATGACGTTGAGCTCCTTGGCGCTTTGCAGGTCGTGACCGAACGGCTTCTCCACGATCACCCGGCGCCAGCCGCCGCCGGCGGTCTGCTTGACCAGCCCGGCCGCGCCCAGATGCTCGATCGCCGGGGCGAAGAAGCGTGCCGCGGTGGCCAGGTAGAACAGCACGTTGCCGCAGGTCTGGTACTGCGCGTCGTATTTTTCGATCACCTCGCCCAGCGCGCGATAGGTCGCCGCATCGGCGAAATCGCCGCGCAGGTAATGCAGGCGCGTGCGCAGCCAGGTCCACACGTCTTCGTCCAGGCCGTCGGCCTTGAACTCGGCGTCGCGGTCGGCCATCAGCCCGTGCAGTGCGTTGCCGAGCATGCGCCGCCAGCTGTTCTCGCTGATGTCGCCGTGGTCCACGCCGATCACCGCGAACTGTTCGGGCAATGCGCCGCTGCGGCGCAGGTTGTACAGCGCCGGCAGCACCAGGCGCCGGGTCAGGTCGCCGCGCGCGCCGAACACCACGATCAGGCAGGGCGGAGTGGCTGGTGTCGCATCGCTCATGAATGGGGTTCCTGTTCGCCGAGTAAGCCATGCAGGCGCAACGCGGCGTGGACCAGGGCCACGTGCGAGTACCCCTGCGGAAAATTGCCGAGCATGCGGCCGCTGCGCGGAGCGTATTCTTCGGCCAGCAGGCCGACGTCGTTGCACAGGCCGAGCAGGCGCTCGAACAGCGTGCGCGCCTGCGCCATGCGCCCGAGCAGCGCGTAGTTCTCCACCAGCCAGAAGCTGCAGGCGATGAAGATGCCCTCGCCGGCCGGCAGGCCGTCGCCGCTGTCGTCGTCGGCGCGGTAGCGCTCGACCAGGCCGTCGATGCTCAGCCGTTGGGCGATCGCATCGGCGGTGGCCGCCACGCGCGGATCGTCCGCCGGCAGGAAGCCGACCAGCGGGATCAGCAGCGTCGCCGCGTCCAGCCGATCGCTGCCGTAGCTCTGCACGAAATAGCCGTCCGGGTGCACGCCCTGCTCCAGCACCTGCGCACGCACTTCGTCGGCCAGCGCGCGCCAGTGCGCGCGTTGCGCGGCGTCGGCGTCGGTGACCCCGTCGCGCGCGCCGCAGTCGAACGCCAGCCACGCCATCACCTTGGAATGCACGAAATGGCGGCGCTGGTCGCGGATTTCCCAGATGCCTTCGTCCGGCTCGCGCCAGCGCTGCTCCAGCACTTCCAGCAGCTGCCGCGCCAGCGAGCGGCCATGCGCCGCGGTGGCCATGCCTTCGTGGTGGCCGCGATGGAACGCGGCGATCACCTCGCCGTACACGTCCAGTTGGAACTGGCCGGCGGCGGCATTGCCCACGCGCACCGGCAGCGCGCCTTCGTAGCCGGGCAGCCAGTCCACTTCCCATTCGGGCATGCGCCGCTCGCCGCCGATGCCGTACAGCGCCTGCAACTGGTCGGGCGAGCCTGCCACGGTGCGCTGCAGCCAGCCGTGGAACGCGGCCGCTTCGTCGGAATAACCGGCGGCGTGCAGCGCGGTCAGGGTGAACACCGCATCGCGCAGCCAGCAGAAGCGGTAGTCCCAGTTGCGCTCGCCGCCGAGCCGTTCCGGCAGCGAGGTGGTGGGCGAGGCGACGATCGCGCCGGTGGGCAGGTAGCTCAAACCCTTCAGCACCACCAGCGAGCGCCGCACCGCCTCGGTCCACGGGCCGGCCTGCACGCAGCGGTGCGACCAGCCATGCCAGAACGCCTCGGTCTGCGCCAGCGCCTGTTCCGGCGCCAGCGGCGGCGGCAGCTCCAGGTGCGAGGCGCCGTGGCTGAGCACGAACCAGGTGCTCTCGCCCGCCTCCAGGGTGAAGTCCGCTTCGGTGGCGAAGCCGTGGCCATGCATCGGCTGCGGGCTGCGCAGCGCGATCTGGTCCGGGCCGGCGATCGCCTGCAGGCCGCCGTCGATCTGCGACACCCAGGGGATGGTGCGGCCGTAGTTGAAACGCAGCTGCAGTTGCATGCGCAGCGGCACGCGCCCGCGCAGCCCGCGCAGCCCGCGCACGATGCGCACCACGTGGTTGTGCACGTCGTCGTCTTGGCTGGCGACCATGAAGTCCAGCACCGCCACGGCGCCGTCGTCGGTCTCGAACTCGGTTTCCAGCACCAGGCTGCCGTCGCGGTAATGGCGCGTGCTGCGGAAGTCGCCGAGCGGCGCGATCGACCAGCGGCCGTGCTCCGGGGTGCCCAGCAGCGCGGCGAACAGCGCGTCGGAATCGAAGCGCGGCAGGCATAGCCAGTCGATCGAGCCGTGCTTGTCCACCAACGCCGCGCTGCGGCAGTTGCCGAGCATGGCGTAATCCTCGATGCGTGCTG
The DNA here is from genome assembly GCF_017301775.1 of Xanthomonas translucens pv. undulosa. Classification (NCBI taxonomy): domain Bacteria; kingdom Pseudomonadati; phylum Pseudomonadota; class Gammaproteobacteria; order Lysobacterales; family Lysobacteraceae; genus Xanthomonas; species Xanthomonas translucens. The sequence goes on along the minus strand of NZ_CP063993.1, from coordinate 2,598,659 downwards.
CCATCACGTCTGCCGTTCGATCAAAACGCGAGTCTGCCAGCGCCTGTGTTTGCTTCCCGTAAGTGCCGCCGGCCGGCGCCGGCACGCGCAGGCGCGTCGGCGCCGGCTACACTGCCCCGGCGTATGAATGCCCATCCCGCTGCTGCCGCCCTGCGCGTCCTGGTCCTGGAAGACGATCCGATGCTGCGCGAGCGCATCCTGATTCCCGGCCTGCGCCGTTTCGGCTTCGACCCCCACGGCTGCGGCTGCGGCGCCGAACTGCAGGCGCAACTGCGGGCCGATCCCGCCGACATCGTGGTGCTCGACGTCGGCCTGCCCGATACCGACGGCTTCACCGTGGCCCGCGACTTGCGCCAACGGTATTCCGGCATCGGCATCGTCATGCTGACCAGCCTGGGCCAGACCGAGGACCGGGTGCGCGGACTCACCGGCGGTGCCGATGCCTACCTGGCCAAGCCGGTGGAGATCGACCTGCTGGCGGCGACCCTGCACAGCCTGACCCGGCGCCTGGGCGGCGCGGCAGCGCAACCGGTCCGCGGACGCTGGCAGCTCAGCGAAGACGGCTGGTGCCTGCTGGCCCCGTCCGGCGTGGCCGCCGCGCTGACCGCGAGCGAGCGCCGCCTGTGCCAACGGCTGCTCGACCAGCCCGGCCTGCTGGTCGCGCGCGAGGCGCTGATCGCGGCGCTGACCGATCGCGTGTACGACTTCGACGCGCACCGCCTCGACTCGATGGTGCACCGGCTGCGCAGCAAGGCGCAGCGCCGCTGCGACGTCGCCCTGCCGCTGACGGCGGTGCACGGCAAGGGCTACATCTTCGATCCGTCCGGCTGAGCGGCGGCCACGCCCGCAACGCCGGCCGCCGCGGCCGCGCACGGCAAGGCGATGCGGAAGCGCGTACCCACGCCCGGTTCGCTGTGCACCTGGATGCGGCCGCCGGCGCGCACCACCAGGTCGTGCACCACCGCCAGGCCGAGCCCGGTGCCGCTGTCGGCGGGCTTGGTGCTGTAGAACGGCTCGAACACGCGCGCCATCACGTCCGCGTGCATGCCCTGGCCGTCGTCGGCGATCTCGATGATGGTCCACGGCGCGTCGCTGCGCACGGCGATGTCGAGATGACCGCGCTCGGCGATGGCGTCGCGGCTGTTGCTGGCCAGGTTGAGCAGCATCAGTTCGAACTGGCTGCGATCCAGGTGGATCGGCGCCGGCGTCGCCGGCAAGGCGCAGCGCAGCACGATGCGTGCTTCCAGCAGTTGCCGCAGCATCGGCTGCAGCGCCTCGATGGCGGCCGCGGCGTCGAAATCCTCGGCCTGCTCGCCATCGCGGCGGCTGAAGCGCAGCAGCCGGCGAATGATGGCCATGCCGCGCCGCGCCGATTCCTCCACCGACGCCAGGCTGTCTTCCAGCAGCGCGATGCGCGCGCCGTCGCTGCCGGCGTCGTCGTCGTGGCGCGTGGCGGAGAAGCCGACGATCACCGCCAGCACGTTGTTGAAATCGTGCGCCAGGCCGCCAGCCATGCGCTCGACGATCTCGCGCTTCTGCGCATGGATCAGCTGCGCCTGCGCGCGTTCGCGCGCCAGCATTTCCTGCTGCAGGCGATGGCCGCGCGCATTGGATTCGCGCAGGCTCTCGCGTAATGCTTCGGTGGTGCGATCCAGCAGCAGGGTCACCAGCAGATAGCTGAACAGCACCGACGGCAGGTTGTAGAACGCACGCGCCGGCTCGTCGACGAATTCCAGCAGCGCATCGTGGCCCACGCCCAGGCCCAGCATCAGCAGCAGCGCGCCGAAGGTGATCCACAGCGCGCGGCGCCCGAGCACCAGCCCGGCCAGGATCAACACCAGCATCTGCGCCAGCTGATCCGGCAACTGCCGCTGCAGGCCGTTGACCGCGGCATTGACCAGCAGCGACGCCAGCATCGCGGCCAACAGCAAGCCGACGCCCCCGCGCAGCGCGCCGCGGCGCACGCGCACGAAGCCGATGGTGGCGCACACCGCGATCAGCAGGCTCATCGCCAGCGACACCACCAGGCCCGGCGGCACCGCACGGCCCCGCAGCTGCGGCCAGGCGAGCGTCACCGCGACCGCGAACGTGGCCGGGATGGTGATCGCCAGGAACAGCAACAACAGCTGGATCACGCGCACGTTGCGCCGGTCCACCTCGTCCACGACCGGCGCCCGATCGAACCAATTCAATAACGCCCTCACCATTCGACTGCGCTCCCCATCCCACCTCGCTCGGTGAGAACCCGGTGATGATCGTGCGAGAAGTTGCGGGTGACAAGCAAATGACGCGGCGCATAAGTTCGCTGCACGGAGCGCGCCCGGGGTCAGCGGCGCATCCCAAGACCACCGATACCGAAGCGGCGCGCTTGCGCGCCGCTGACGTCGCCTCCTTGCCTCCTTTCCATTCGCCTCTGCACTGAGAGATCGCCATGAACGCATGCACGCCCATACGCGGCACCGCCGCCTATCGCCCGATCCGCCATGCCGCGCCCGCCGTTTCGCGCACCGGCACCCGTAGCGCGCTGGCGCTTGCCTGCGCGCTGTGCCTGGCCACATCGTCGCTGGCGCAGGCCGCCACTGCCCCGGCAGCGGTCTCGGCCACCACGCCGGCAACGACCGCCGATGCAGTGCCGACCGACGCGAACGCGGTGCCAGCGGATGCGAGCGCCGACACCGCCCTTTACTTCAAGGCCACCGGCAGCGACAGCAGCAACGCTGGCGCCTACGCCGACGGCGAGGAGACGCTGGCCGCCGGCGAGGCCGCCTCGGCGGTCGGCACCGGCACCGTCGCGTTTGGCGCAGGCGCGGTCAGCTATGGCAAACAGGCGCTGGCCGTGGGCCACAACAGCCTGGCCAACGAAGTCTCCACCACCGCCGTCGGCGGCATGCTCGACCTGGACTTCTCCTCCCAGCCCTCCGGGGCGGTCATCCTGCAGCAGACGTCCGCCTCGGGCATGGCCGCGACCGCGCTGGGTGCCGGCGCCCAGGCCAGCGGCAAGTACAACGTGGCCGCCGGTGCCGGCGCGATCGCCAGCGATCGCTCCAGCGTCGCCATCGGCGGCATCGTCGACGTGGGCGAAGACAGCTTAAGCGCGGCAGGGATACAGTTGAAGGCCACCCAGGCCACCGGCCCGCTGTCCACCGCGGTCGGCAGCGGTGCGATGGCCAGCGCCTACAGTTCCACCGCGATCGGCACGCAGGCCGAGGCCAGTTCCGAACGCACCCTCGCGGTCGGCCAGGGTGCCACCGCCAACCACTATGCTGCGGTCGCCCTGGGCGCGCAGACGCAGGCGACCGGCGAATGGGCCCTCGCCGTGGGCAATGGCGCGCGGGCGCTGAGCGATCGCGGCGTGGCCGTCGGCCCGCAGGCCTTAGCACAGGGGGAAAACGCCACCGCCGTCGGGCAGGCCGCATTTGCGCTGGGGCAGGACTCTGCCGCCATCGGCAGCGGCTCCTGGGCCGGCGGCACCCGCAGCATCGCGATCGGCAAGGCGATGGTCTGGAACGGCGATTTCTTTGGCGACACCCCGATCCTCTTCAACGACGGCATCGCCATGGGCACCGGTGCGGATGTCCATGGCGATCAGTCGATCGCGATCGGCGCCGGTGCGCGGGTAGGCAACTCCGCCTTCGTCAACAATGCGCAGTTGATCACCAACAACAGTGTGGCGCTGGGTTCCGGCTCGGTCGCCGAGCGCGACAACACCGTGTCCATCGGCCACGCCGGCGCCGAGCGCCAACTCACCAACCTGGCCGCCGGCACCGCGGATACCGATGCGGTCAACCTGGCGCAGCTGCGCGGCGTGGCCAGCGCGTTCGGTGGCGGCAGCACGGTGGACGCCAACGGCAAGCTGATCGGCGGCAGCTATCTGGTACAGGGCACGCGCTATCACGACCTGGGCTCGGCGATGGGCGCGTTCGACACGGCACTGACCGGCTTCGGCACCCGCATCAACGCCATCGCCAATGCTGGCTCTGGCCAAGGGGTCAGCATCGGCGGCGGCGACGTCACGCCCTCCAGCGCCGGCACCGGCACCAACGCGGTGGCCGTCGGCTCCGGCGCCACCGCCAATGGCCACAACGGTCTGGCGATGGGCGCCAAATCGCTGGCCTACGGCCCCAACGACACCGCGATCGGCGCCAACGCCAAGGTCAACGCCGACGGCAGCACCGCGGTCGGCGCCAATGCCCGCATCGCCGCGGTCGCCACCAATGCGGTCGCGCTAGGCGAAGGCGCCAGCGTCAGCACCGCGTCCGGCACCGCGCTCGGCCAGGGCGCGTCGGTCACCGCCAGCAATGCGGTCGCCCTGGGCCAGGGCTCGGTCGCCGACCGCGCCAACACGGTCTCGGTCGGCAGCGGCGGCAACGAGCGCCAGATCGCCAACGTCGCCGCCGGCAGCGCCGGCACCGACGCGGCCAACGTGGCGCAGATGCGTTCCGGCGACAGCGCCACGTTGAGCAGCGCCAACGCCTACACCAACACCCGCGTCACCGCGCTCGACGACAGCTTCAACCAGCTGCGGACCGATACCGAGCACCGCCTGGACGGCATGGACCGGCGCATGGATCGGCTGGGCGCGATGAGCGCGGCGATGCTCAACATGGCGATCAACGCCGCCGGCACGCAGAGCGCGCGCGGGCGCGTGTCGCTCGGCGCCGGCTTCCAGGGCGGCGAGCAGGCGCTGTCGATCGGCTACGCCAAGAAGCTCGGCACGCGCGCCTCGTTCAGCCTGGGCGGCTCGTTCAGCGGCAGCGATTCCTCTGCCGGCATCGGCGTGGGCGTGGACCTGTGATCGCACACGGGGCGCAACCCGCCGTACGTTTCTTCTCTTACTTCTCGTTTCTCTAAGGATCTGCAGATGATTTCCTCCGACAAACTCGCCGCCGCCCTCGCCGCCGCCCTCGCCGTCGGCAGCGCCCACGCCGCCACGCCGACCATCGGCCTGGGTGGCGTGCACGACGCGGTTGCGCAATCCACACAGACCGCGAACCCGGGCCAGCGCTTCATCGTCAAGACCGTCGCCACCGGCAACCAGGCCCGGCGCCTGCTCGACGGCACCCTGTCCAGCGCCATGTCGCGCAGCAGCCTGCAGCAGGCCAAAGCGGCCAGCAACGACATGCCGGCGCAAGCTGCGGTCAGTGCCAAGGTGCTGCGCGAAATGGCGGTGCCGGGCTGGCACGTGGTGCAGACCTCGCGTCCCCTCAACGAGAGCGAACGTGATGCATTCGTCGCCGAACTCAAGGCCGATCCTTCCGTGGTTTCGGTGCAGGTCGACCGGCTATACCAACGCCTGGACGAACCCAGCGTGGCCCTGCCGCGCGCAGCAGCGACCGCGACGGGGGCCGCGACAGCGCCGAACGATCCGGCCTACGCCAAGTTGCAGTGGAATTTCCACGATCCGGTCGGCGGGGTGAATGCCGAGCAGGCCTGGACCCGCTCCACCGGTAAGGGCGTGGTGGTGGCGGTAGTCGATACCGGCGTGGCCAAGGACAACCCGGACCTGGCCGCCAATGTGCTGCCCGGCTACGACATGATCAGCGACCATCGCATCTCGCGCCGCGACAAGGACGGACGCGCAGCGGGCGGTTTCGACCTGGGCGACTGGGTCGACGTCGACTACTGCAAGCCCCTGCAGGGTGGGTCAGGCAATCCGGCACATGCCAGCTCCTGGCACGGCAGCCATGTCTCCGGCACCATTGCCCAGGTCACCAACAACAACCTGGCCACCGCCGGCCTGGCCCACGACGCCAAGATCCTGCCGGTGCGCGTGCTCGGCGCGTGCGGCGGCTTCAGCAGCGACATCGCCGACGGCATGCTGTGGGCGGCAGGGTTGCCGGTGGACGGCCTGCCGACCAACCCGAATCCGGCCGAAGTGATCAACATGAGCCTCGGCAGCGACGGACCGGTGAGCTGCCCGCAGCTGTACCAGGACGCGATCGACAAGATCAACGCCGCCGGCAGCATCATCGTGGTCGCTGCCGGCAATTCCAACGCCGACGCCAGCACCTACACCATGGCGTCCTGCAACGGCGTGATCAGCGTCGGCGCCACGCGCATCAACGGCGGCCGCGCCAGCTACTCCAGCTACGGCACGCGCGTGGACATCGCCGCGCCCGGTGGCGGCGAAAGCGTCGACGGCAATCCGAACGGCTACATCTTCCAGGTGGTCAATGGCAGTACGCAAGGTCCGACCGGCGACTGGAAGATCGGCGGCATGGCCGGCACCTCGATGGCCTCGCCGCACGTGGCCGCGGCGGTGGCGATGGTGCAGAGCGTGGTCAAGACGCCGCTCACCTGGAGCAGCATGCGCGACCTGCTGCGCGCCAGCGCACGTCCGTTCCCGGTGGCGATCCCGACCAGCACGCCGATCGGCGCCGGCATCCTGGACATCGACATGCTGCTGCAGATGGCGACGACACCGCCATGCAACCCATCGGACACCAGTTGCGTACCGCCGACCAAGACCCTTAGCAACAAGTCCGAACTGCGCGGCCTCGGCAGCCAGGGCGGCGACGGGCTGTACAGCTTCCAGGCCGAAGCCGGCAAGCCGGTGACCTTCATGACCTTCGGCGGCACCGGCAACGTCGCGCTCTACGCCGCGGCCGGCAAGGCGCCGACCAGCAGCAGCTACGACGCGCGCTCGGTGCGGGCCGGCACCACCCAGACGATCCGCATCACCCCGTCCAGCGCAGGCACGTATTACCTGCGCATGTCCGGCAGTTACGGCGGTCTGACCCTGGTGGTGCGGCAGTAAGGCAAGCGGCGGCGCCGTTCGCCGCCGCGCCGGCGGGCGCGGGAGGGAAATCCTCCCGCGCCCGTTTTCGTGAGGATCGACCGGCCCGCCATACGGCGGGCTGTTTTTTGGACGGCGCGGCAAAAGCGAGCGATGCAGCGCGATCGCGGCAATGCGCAGGCGGCCGCCGTTAGCGGCCTTCGCGCAGGAACCGGGCCATCGACGACACCCCCGGTAGCGCCGGCTGGAACTGGCCAGCGACATCGACGAAGCCGCGCATCACCGCGATCTCGCGCGGCGGGCGGTTCAAGGTGTCGCGCAGGTCCGGGTCGGCACCGGCGCGCAGCAGGCGCTGCACCAGCAACGGCAGACCGTGCAGCGCGGCCAGGTGCAGCGGGCCGAAGCCGCGCGGGTCCTGCACGTCCACGCTCACGTCCTCGTCGAGCAGGCGCTCCACCCCGGCCAGCACCACCGGCTCTTCGCAGGCGGTGCCCGGCTCGGCGCGCGCGCCGAGCAGCAACAGCAGCGGGGTCACCCCGCCGGCGGCGCTGCGGTCGGCCTCGGCGCCAGCCAGCAGCAAGGTGTCCAGCAGCGCCAGCAGGCGCGACTTGTCGCGCGCGGTGAAACCGTACAGCGCGGCGCAGTGCAGCGGTGCCAGCTGCTGCGCGTCGCCGGCATGCACATCGGCGCCGGCGGCCAGCAGGCGCGCGGCGATGTCCGGCAGGCCCAGCGCGCAGGCCAGCATCAGCACGGTGACGCCGCCGGGCAGGCGGTGCTCGATCTGCGCGCCGGCGGCCAACAGCGCGGCAACGATGTCGGTCTGGCGCATGCTCACCGCCGCCGACAACGGCGTGGCGCCGCTGGCCGCGGCGTGCTGCAGATTGGCGCCGCGCGCCAGCAACAGGTCCACCGCCGCGGCATGACCGCCGCCGGCGGCGCGCAGCAGCGCGGTGCAGCCCTGCGCATCGATCGCGTCCACCGCCAGGCCCAGATCGATCAGGCGGCGGATCGCGTCGGCGTCGCCGACCATCGCCGCAGCCGGCAGGTCGGTCTCGCGCAGTGGGCGCCGCGGCAGCGGCCAGATCCGCCAGTCCAGCCAGTCGGCCAGATCGCGGCGGCCGCTGGCCAGGGCCACGCCCAGCGGGGTCTGCCCGTCGGCGGCGCGCGCCTCCGGCGAGGCGCCCTGCTGGATCAGCAGCTTCAGCGAGGCCTCGCGGCCCAGCGCGGCGGCCAGATGCAGCGCGGTCATGCCGTGGCTGTCGCGCGCCTCGCGGTCGGCGCCGCGTTCCAGCAATTGCAGTTGCAGGCGCAGCCAGCCCAGGCGCACCGCCAGCGACAACGGCGGATCGCCGGCCGACGACGGTGCGAACGGGTCGGCGCCGCGTTCAAGCAGTTCCAGCGCGAACTGTTCCAGCGCGCGCGAGGCGTGGTCGTGCTGCGCGCAGGCGGCGAGCAGCCGGGTCAGGCCGCCGCGCCCGGCCGGCGATACGCCCTGGCGCAGCATCGCCTGCAGGCTGGGCACCGCTTCCACGCCACGCGACAACAGCGCGAACATCGGCGTATCGCCGCAGGCGTCGAGCACTTCCGGCGCGGCGCCATGCGCCAGCAGCCATTCCACCGCCTGCGGGTTGAGCGCCAGAGGCGGATCGTGCAGCAGCGCGCCCAGTTCCTCGGCCGCGCACAGCCGCGCCAACGCCGCCAGGCCATCGCGCTGGCCCAGTTGCAGGCCTTCGCGCAGCAGTTCCAGCGGCGGCCGATCCGGCAGGCTGGCGCTGCCGACCTCGCCCTGGCCGTCGCTGACCGCGGCCGGCAACGGATAGTCCGGGTCCAGCGCGGACACGATCGCCCAGCGCCCGGCCTCGGCGGCCAGATCGACCGCGCGGCGTCCGCTCTGGTCCGGCTGCGCGGCGGCGATACCCAGTTCCAGCAGGCGCCGGATCAGACCCGGCGAGACCTGGTCGGCGGTGCAGGCCAGCAGCACCGCGTTGCGGCCGTCGCCATCGACGGCGGTGAGATCGGGCTTGTGCGGCAGCAGGTGTTCGAGCACCGCGACGCGGCCATGCCGCGCGGCTTCCAACCACGGCGTGCGGCCCAAGGCATCGCGCGCTTCCAGGTTGGCGCCGGCGCCGAGCAGCGCATCGACGATCTCCACATGCCCGGCCTGCGCCGCCTCGTGCAGCGCGCTGCGGCGCTGGCGATCGCGCGCATCGACCCGCGCCTTGTGCTTGAGCAGCATCTGCACGCCAGCCGGATCGTCTTCCTCGGTGCCGGCCGCGGCCAGCAGCACCGGGCTGCCCTCGGCCGGTTCCGGTTTGGCGCCGCGCTCAAGCAGGAACTTGCCCATACGCCAGTTGCCGACGTGGCAGGCCACCGCCAGCGGGGTCAGGCCGTCGCGGTTCAATGCGTCCAGCTCGGCGGCGGCATCGCGCAGCAAGGCCGCCACGCCCGGATCGGAACTGCGCGCGGCGTGGTGCAGCGGCGTGTTGCCGTCGGTGTCGCTGGCGCGCGGATCGGCGCCGTTGGCGAGCAGGGTCATCACCGCCTCGGGACGGCCGTGCCAGCTGTCGCGGGTGGCGGCCAGCAGCGGGGTCATGCCCAGGTGCGGCTGGTTGACGTCCACCCCGCGCACGATCAGTTCGCGCAGCAGGCGCAGGTCCGGCAGCACCGCAGCCAGCACCGGCAGGCTGCGCTGGTCGCGCCAGTCCGGCGCCGGCAGCGCGTGCGGGTCGGCGCCGGACTGCAGCAGTTGCAGGGCGCGATCGACGCGGCCGCCGCGTGCGGCGGCGTACAGCGCCGCATGCAGTTCGTCCGCCGCCAGCGGCGCTTCGTCCGCGCGCGGCGCGGAGGCAGCGCTCAGTTCGGCGAACAGGTCCGCCGAGGTGGCCCGCACGGGCAGCGGCAGCGCCTGCGGCGGCGCCACGCGCTGCAGCAGCGCATGCAACAACGGCGACAGCAGCGCATAGGCCAGCGCCAGCGGCCAGCGCGCCGCGGCGGCCAACAGCCCGGGCCAGGCCAGCAGCACGCCGACCCCGGCCAGCAGCAACACCAGCGCCGCCACTGCCAGGCCGCGCCAGGCCTGCACGTCCTGCTGCGCCAGCGCCTGCCAGCGCGCGCCCAGCGCGCCGCCCTCGCATTCGCCGCCGTGCCACAACGGCCAGGTCCGCCACAGCCCGAGCAGCGCCGCGCTGGCGGCCACGCTCAACGCCAGCGCCGCGGCCAGGCTGCCGCTGTCGTGCAGCGCCGCCAGCGGCCACGCCACCAGCAGCGCAACCAAGCCCAGTCCGCCGGCCCACAGCGCCAGCAGCGCCAGCAGGTCGCGGCCCAGGGCCTGCACGCTGGCCGGCCGCGGCCGGCGGCCGCGGGACCAGGACAGCGCCAGCGCGAACGCCGGTTGCGCCAGCCACGCGCCCAGCGCGGCGGCCAGCGGACCGAACCCGGCGAGCAGCGCCAGCAGCACGCCCAGCGCCGCGGCGATCCAGGGAGCGCGCGCGCGGAAGGGGGATTCAGTCATCGTGTCGATCGGTCCGGCCATCGGGCAGCGGCGGCAATTGCAGATGGAAGCCGCAGCCGGCCAGGTTCGCGCGGACCGCCGCAGGGTCGGTCCGGGCCAGGGTGCGCTCGGCGGTCAACGCCACGTCCAGCACGAACACCAGCGGCTGCAACGACGCCAGCAACGGCTGCGGCAGACAGGCGAAGTCGTCGCGCGCAGCGAGGTACAGATAGGTGTCAGGCTTGCGTTGGCTTTTGTAGACGTAGGCTTGCATGCGCGTGGCGTGCGCCTGGCGTGGAAAGGCAAGCGATTGTGGAGGAAATGCGCCAGCGGCGAAAGCGCGCGCGCTGCACGGCATTTACAAATGTACGCGCCGTGCCTGTTCACGTTCAGCGTGGGCGCGCGCTTCACGGTAGTGCGGAGCGCATCGATATACTCCTGCGACCGATCCTTTCCGGAATATCGCGTGACCGCAGCGTCCCCGTCGCCCCGCATGGCCCCCGTCGCAATTCGTGCGTATACCGCGACCACCGCGCTTGGCAGCGGATTGCAGGCGCAGGCCACGGCCTTGCGCGACAACCGCAGCGGCCTGCGCCGCAACGACTTCGGCGCGCAGCCGCTGTCCTGCTGGATCGGCCGCGTGGACGCGCTGGAGACGTTGCCGCTGCCGCCGGCGCTGGCCGCGTGGGAATGCCGCAACAACCGCCTGGCCTGGCTGGCGCTGCAGCAGGACGGCATGGTCGCGGCGGTGGCCGCTGCCGCGCAGCGCCACGGCGCCGAGCGCGTGGCGGTGGTGATCGGCACGTCCACCGCCAGCATCGGCGCCAGCGAAGAAGCCTATGCCCGGCTCGAACAACACGCCGAGGGCATGCGTTTTCCTGCCGACCTGAACCGTCCGATCGTGCATACGCCGCATTCGCCGGGCTATTTCGTGCGCCGTGCCACCGGCCTGCGCGGCCCGTGCGTCACCGTCGCCACCGCCTGCTCGTCCAGCGCCAAGGTGTTCGCGCAGGCGGCGCGGTTGATCGCCGCCGGGGTGGTGGATGCGGCCCTGGTCGGCGGCGTGGACACGCTGTGCGGCAGCGTGCTGTTCGGCTTCAATTCGCTGCAAGTGGTCTCGCCGGAGCCGTGCCGGCCGTTCGACGTGCGCCGGATCGGGTTGTCGCTGGGCGAAGCCGGCGGCTACGCGCTGCTGGAGCGCGCCGATGTGGACGCCGCGCCGCCGGCGCTGGCCCTGCTGTGCGGCTACGGCGAATCCAGCGACGCGCACCACATGTCCACACCGCACCCGCAGGGCCTGGGTGCGCGCCTGGCGATGGGCGGGGCGTTGCGGCGCGCGGGCGTGGACGCTGCCGAGGTCGGCTACCTGAACCTGCACGGCACCGCCACCCCGGCCAACGACAGCGTCGAGGCCGGCGCGGTCGCCGCACTGTTCCCGGCCACCCTGCATGCCAGTTCGACCAAGGCCTGGACCGGGCATACGCTTGGTGCGGCAGGCATCGTCGATTCGGTGTTCGCGCTGCTGGCGCTGCGCGACGGCCTGCTCCCCGGCACCCTCAACAGCGAACAACCCGATCCCGAATGCGGCCCGCAGATCCGCTTCGCCACTGCCCACGCACAGGTCCGTTACGCGATGAACAATTCCTTCGGCTTCGGCGGCAACAATTGCTCGCTGCTGTTCGGCCGCGCATGAGCACGCCGATGTTGACCGCGACCATCGAAGGCATCGGTTTCTGGGCCGCCGGCCTGCCCACTTGGGCCGCCGCGCACGCCTTCGCCACCGGCCGCGGCGGCATCGTGGACACCCCGCCGCGGCCGGCCTCGCAACTGCTGGCGCCCAACGAGCGGCGGCGCGCGCCGGACACGGTGGCGGTGTCGCTGGAAGTGGCGCTGGCCGCGTGCCAGGACGCCGGCCGCGATCCGGCCACGCTGCCCTCCATCTTCACCTCCACCCACGGCGACGTGGCGATCACCGACTACATGTGCACCACCCTGGCCAGCGATCCGCTGGCCATCTCGCCGACCAAGTTCCACAACTCGGTGCACAACGCCGCCGCCGGCTACTGGACCATCGGCGCCGGCGCCACCGCCGCGGCGACCGCGATCAGCGCGCACCGCGCCAGCTTCGCGCAGGGCCTGCTGGAAGCGCTGTCGCAACTGGCCGCCGGCGAGGCGGCGGTGCTGCTGGCCGCCTACGACAGCCGCTCGACCGGTCCGCTCGCACGCGTTTCGCAAAGCGACAGCCTGCTCGGCGCCGCGCTGGTGCTCGGCGCCGCGGCGCTGCCCGGCAAGCCGCGCCTGCGCGTGCGCCTGGCCGACGGCGACGCGGCCGCCGGCGACGGCGCGCTGGCGCGGCATGCCGCCGGCAACGCAATGGCGCCGATGCTGGTGCTGTTCGACGCACTGGCCGCCGGCGCCGCCGGCTGCACTCTGGATGCCGGTGGCGGCCGCTGCCTGCACGTGGAGTTGCAGACATGAGCCGGATCGCGCTGAACGCCGCCGATGCCGCGATCCTGATCCCGGCGCTGAACGAATCGCTGCGCATCCGCGAGGTGGTCAGCGACGCGCTGGCGCACTGCCCGCGGGTGATCGTGGTCGACGACGGCTCCGACGACGGCACCAGCGACTGCATCGCCGACCTGCCGGTGACCCTGATCCGCCATCCGCAGCGGCGCGGCAAGGGCGCCGCGCTGCGCAGCGGCTTCGCCGAGGCGCAGCGCCAGGACGCGCGCGCGGTGATGACCATGGACGGCGACGGCCAACACAGCGCCGCCGATTTTCCTCGCCTGCTGGCCGCGGCCAATCGCCACCCCGGCTGCGTGATCGTCGGCGCACGCCTGCGCAAGCGCGCCAGCCAGCCGACCATCCGCCGCATCGGTAACGACTTCGGCGACTGGGGCATCGCCTGGGCCTGCGGCTTCCGCCTGATCGACAGCCAGAGCGGGCAGCGCCTGTATCCGCAGGCGGTGTACACCCTGCCCGACGTGCCCGGCGAAGGCTTCGTGTTCGAGGCGCAGCTGCTGATCTCCGCCGCGCGTCAGGCCGGCGCGCGCGTGGTCGCGGTACCGATCCAGACGCGCTACGCCAACCAGACGCCCGGCAGTTTCCGCAAGAGCCATTTCCGCCTGGTGCGCGATCTGTGGAAAATCACCTCGCACGTGATCGCGCAGGTCTGGCAATACGGCCATGTGCTGCGCGAATACCGCCGCGCCCGCGCCAACCCGGTGCTGATCGACGACAGCGCCGGCGAGTGGGAGGTGCGGCTCACCCCTTTCGACAAGCAAGAGACGATATGAACGAACGGCATGCGGATGTGGTGATCACCGGCGGCGGCCTGGCCGGGCTGACCCTGGCCTTGCAGTTGCGCCAGCAAGATCCGCACCTGCGCATCAGCGTGCTGGAACGGCGCGCGCACCCGGTGCGCGAGGCCGCATTCAAGGTCGGCGAATCCTCGGTAGAGATCGGTGCGCACTATTTCGCCGAGGTGCTCGGCCTGCGCGAGCATCTGGACAGCGAACAGATCCGCAAGTTCGGCTTCCGCTTCTTCTTCTCCGACGGACGCGAGGACATCGACCGCTGCACCGAACTGGGCGTGAGCCAGCTGCTGCCGACGCCGTCGTGGCAGATCGACCGCGGCCGTTTCGAGAATTTCCTCGGCGAACGCGCGCGCGCGCTGGACATCGCATTCATCGACGGCTGCACGGTGCGCGGCATCGACCTGGCCGCCGACGATGCCGACCATCAGGTGCGCTACGAGCGCGACGGCGCAGCGGCGACGCTGCGCGCGCGCTGGGTGGTGGACGCCAGCGGCCGCGCCGGCCTGCTCAAGCGCAAGCTGGACCTGGCCCAGGACAACGCGCACCACGCCAATGCGGTGTGGTGGCGGGTGGACGGGGTGGTGGATCCCAATGCCTGGTCGCAGGACAGCGGCTGGCTGCAGCGCTGCACGCCGCCGGACCGCTGGCGCTCGACCAACCACATGTGCGGCCCTGGCTACTGGTTCTGGCTGATCCCGTTGTCCTCGGGCGCGCATTCGCTGGGCATCGTCTGCGACGCGGCGATGCACCCGCTGGAGACGATGAACACGCACGAAAAAGCGATGGCCTGGCTGCACCAGCACCAGCCGCAGGTCGCGCGCACGCTCGCGCACAGCCAGCATGTGCTGCAGGACTTCATGTTCTTGCGCAAATTCTCCTATGGCTGCAAGCAGGTGTTCTCGGCGCAGCGCTGGGCGCTGACCGGCGAGGCCGGCGTGTTCCTGGATCCGTTCTATTCGCCGGGAAGCGACTTCATCGCCATCTCCAACACCTACATCTGCGAACTGATCGGACGCGACCGCGCCGGGCGCGACATCGCGCCCTATGCCGAGCTATACCAGCAGCTGTACTTGTCGTTCTACGAGAACACCCTGACCCTGTACCAGGATCAGTACCCGCTGTTCGGCGATGCGCAAGTGATGCCGATCAAGGTGATCTGGGACTACACCTACTACTGGTCGTTGCTGGCGCCGCTGTATTTCTCCGAACGCATCGCCGACCTACCCACGCTGAGCCGGCTGCGGCCGGAATTCACCCGCGCGCGCGAACTCAACCTGGGCATGCAGGCGCTGCTGCGCGACTGGGGCCGCCACAACGACGCGCAGGGCCGTCCCGAAACCGATGCGCGGCTGCTCGACCAATACCTGATCGGCTGGTTCCACGAGCTCAACGGGGCGTTGCGCGACGTGCTGGACGACGCGGCCTTCGTCGCGCGCCTGCGCGGCAACGTCGCGCGGATGAGCTGGCTGGCACGCGAAGTGCTGGACCAGGCGCGCGCGCAGCATCCGCAGATCGCCGACCACGGCCTGGACGCGCTGCTCGCCGACACGCGGCAAGGCGAGAACTCGCTGGCCGACACCTGGTACGCGCGCGCCGCGTGAGCGCAGGCAGCAGCGCGAGCCTCAGCCCATGCCGCCGTTGATGCCGATCACCTGGCCGTTGATGTAGCCGGCCGCGTCCGAGCACAGGAATCCGACCAGCGCGGCGACCTCATCCGCCTTGCCGGGGCGGCCGGCCGGCACCATCTGCTTGATCGCCTCCGGCGCGAACGCCTCGCTGGCCATCGCGCCTTCGATCACCCCGGGCGCCACCACGTTGACGCTGATCCCGCGGCTGGCCATCTCCCGCGCCAGCGACTTGCTGGCGCCGTGCAGCGCGGCCTTGGCCGCGGCGTAGTTGGTCTGCCCGCGGTTGCCGAGCACCCCCGACACCGACGACACGCTGACGATGCGGCCCCAGCGCGTGCGCGCCATCGGCAGCAGCAGCGGCTGGGTCACGTTGAAGAAACCGTGCAGCGACACGTCGATGACGCGGTGCCATTGCGCCGCGCTCATCCCGGCCATCGGCGCGTCGTCGTGGATGCCGGCGTTGTTGACCACCACCTGGATCGGCCCGACCTCCAGCAGCGTCGCCAGCGCCGCGGTGCTGGCATCGGCATCGGCCACGTCGAACGCCACCGCCTCAGCGCTACCGCCGGCCGCCGCGATGTCCTGCACCACCGCGGCGGCGCGCGCCACGTTGCTGTTGGCGTGGACGATCACATGCAGTCCCTGCGCGGCCAGCTGCCGGCAGATCGCACCGCCGAGATCGCCGCTACCGCCGGTGACCAGGGCGCGGCGTGGGGAAGAAGGCTGTGACATCTGGAGTTCCTCGGGCGGAATGGAGGCGGGTCGCCATCCTAACGATTCGCAGGCGTTGCGCCAAAGCGCGTGCCTGCTTTTGTAGACGCAACGGTCTTCAGCCGCGACGAGCGCAGTGGTGAATGTTCCGAACGGGCATGCCGTCGGGACTGAAGTCCCTCCCACAAGAGGCCTCGCCGCTCCATGACGCCGGTGGAAGCCCTGTGGGAGCGACTTCAGTGGCGACGAACGCAGCGGTGGGCCTTGCGGCTTCGGACATTGTCGCGGCTGAAGCCGCTCATACAAAAAAGCTAGGCAGCGCGCAGCATCACCGTGGCGCGGCCTTCGGCCAGCAGTTGCGCGCGGTGCACCAGGCGGAAGCTGTATTGCTGGCTGTCCTCGGCCTGCAGCAGCACCTCGGCCTCGCACTCGATCGCATCCGGCAGATCCTGCAGATCGGCCACATGCAAGTGCACGCCACGCAGCGCGACCAGCATGCCCAGGCGCGCCGGTGTGCCGCTGGCGCGGTCGAGCAGGTCGCCGTGCACCGCCTCGCCGCTGGCGCGAGCGAGCAGACCGCCGTGCACGGCCATCGCCTGCGCGCCGTATTCGCACAGGTGCAGCGCGCGCAGGCGGCCGCCGCTGCGCAGCGGATGCTCGACGGCGCGATGGGTCTGGCTGCGCAGCACGATGCGCTGCGCGTCCCAGGCGATCACCTGTTCCCACAGGCACATCAGGCCCTGGTGCGGCACCAGCGCCGCGATCGCATCGCGTCCGCGCGGAAGCTCGGTCATGCCATGTCTCCTAATGCGCCGCGGTCGCCAGCGTGTCGCTGACCGTCTCACGCGAAATCAGCAACGCCAGCACGAAGTTGAACAGCACGCCCAGCGCCACCGTGCTGCCGATCGCGCGCAGCACCGGGATGCTGGAGGCGGCCAGCAGCGCGAACACCAGCAGCGTCATCAGGCTGCATACGATCAGGGCGTGCAGGGTACGCAGCTGGTCGGCGCGGTCGTCGCCGGCGTGGTCGAAGAACAGCGCGTAGTCCAGGCCCAGGCCGGCGGCCAGGATCAGCGCGATCAGATGGAACAGGTTCAGTTCGACCCCGCAGCCGCGCAGGAGCGCCAGAATCAGCAGCGTGGTCAGCGCCATCGGCAGCAGCACGCGCACGATCCGGCGCGGCGTACGCAGCGCGATCGCCACGGTCAACGCCAGCAGCAGCGCGGCGATGCCGAGCGCGCCGAGCACGCGCCCGCGGTAGGCGGCCACCAGCGATTCGGAGGCCTCCTTCAGATCCATCAATTGCGCGCCGCTGCCCTGTACCGCGGCGGCCAGCAGTGCCGGGTCGCGCAGGCCGGTCAGCGATACCAGCGCGGTGGCGTGATCGGCACGGTCCAGCAGCAGGCCATCGACGGTGGTCGCCAGCGGCGTGCCGTGCAGGTCGCGCGCGGTCAGCGGCGGCGCGCGGCGGGCGCGCTCCAGGTCGGCCAGGAACGGGGCGAAGGCGTCGGCACGGAACGGCGTGGCCGCCACCGCGCTAGCGGTCAGCGCGCGCGCCTGCGCCGCATCCGGCAACACCGCCTGGCGCCGCTGCTGGGTCGCCGCGCTGGGCAGGTAGCGCGCGGCCATGTCGTAACCGGCCAGCTCGCCGCGTGCGACCAGCGCGTCCAGCCGCGGGCGCAGCCGCTCCGAGGCGGCCAGCGCGGCATCGGCGGAGGCCGCCGGCACGGCCAGCACATAGCGCACGTCCGGCGCGCCCAGTTCCTTGCGCAGATGCGCGTCGCGGGCCAGGCCGTCGGCCGGCACCGGGGTCAGCTTGGACAGGTCGTTCTGCCAGAACGGCCCCGGCGCGAAGGCGATCGCCGCCGCGGCGACCAGCGCCAGCGGCAGCAGCGACCAGCGCGGCCGCGGCAACCGTGCGATGCCGCGCCACAGCCGCGCCAGCGCGGGCGAATCGGCATGGTCGCGCGGCGAAGGATCGATCAGCGCCGGCAGCAGCAGGCGGGTGGTCAGCGCCGCCACCAGCAGCCCGGCGATGGTGAACACCGCCAGCTGGCGCAGGCCGTCCACTCCGGAGAACAGGAAGGTGACGTAGGCGATGCAGGTGGAGACCACGCCGGTGGCCAGGGTCGGCCACAGGTGGCGCGCGTTGGCGCGCGGATCCAGGCCCGGACGCTGATGGCTGAACAGGTGGATCGGATAGTCCTGGACCACGCCGATCAGGGTGAAGCCGAACGCCACGGTGATGCCGTGCACGCCGTCGAACAGCAGCGCCACCGCGGCCAGCCCGGCCAGACCGGCGCTGGCCAGCGGCAGCACGCCGAGCACCGGGATCTTCCAGCTGCGGTAGGCGACCAGCAGCAGCACGATCAGGCCCAGCGTATCCAGCATGCCGATCCACTGCGCCTCGTTCTGGGTGCGCCCGCCGATCTCCACCGAGAACGCACCCGGCCCGGTCAGGGTCAGGCGGCTGCCACTGCCGGCGCTGGCCTTGGCGAAGGCGGCATGGATCGCGTCCACCGCCTGCTGTTGCCCGGTCGGATCGAACCCGGCGGCGCGGGTCTGCGCGACCAGCAGCGCGTCCTTGCCGGCACGGTCGAACCAGACCCCGTCGCGCTGCTGCGGGCCGCCGGCCGGCTGCAGGCTCTCGGCCAGATGCAGCACTTCCAGGGTCGGATCGCGCGGCAGCAGCGGCTCGACCATCGCCGCGGCCGGCGAGCCCAGGTCCTGCAAGCGCGCCTGCAGCGCGTCGGCCAGCGTCGCCGCATCCAGCGGGTGGGCGTCGAAGCTGTCGCTGAGCAGGTAGCGGTAGGCCAGCAGGCGCTCGGGGATCGCGTCCAGGCCGGCATCGGCGCCATTGGCGACCAGTTCGAAGGTGTCGCGCTGCGTGGTCAGTTGCGCGCGTATCGCCTGCGACTGCCGCGCCAGCGTCGCCGGGTCGGCGCCGGACAGCGAGAACAGCAGCAGCCGCGAGCCCGGGCCTTCGCCGAGTTCGTCGAGCAGCAGTTTCTGCGCGGGGGTCTGGGCTTCCGGCATGAATTTGCGCAAGTCACCGGACACCTGCAGCACGTTGCCCAGCCAGATACCGGCCACGGTCAGCAGCGCCAGCCATAGCAGCGCCAGCGAGATGCGCGCCTTCGAACTCAGTTCGCGTTTCATCGCTGCGACCACGCAAGTGCCAGCACGTTCTTCCCCGGGGCCGCGCACAGCGCGGCCCGCCTGCAACTAACGCGCGCCGGCATCAGCGCGCGTCGCCGTGGCACAGCGCGGTCAGCGCCTCGGTCTCGGCCAGACTGGCCGCGCCGCGCGCGGCGCCGGCCAGCAGGGTGCGCTGCACGTCGCCCTTGGCCGGGGTGGTCTCGATGCAGCGCAGTTCGGCGCCGCGGCCGTACAGGCGCAGGCTGCGCACCTGCGCGGCCAGCGCCGGGTCCTTGGGCTGCAGTTGCAGCTGCCAGTGTTCGCGGGTGCCGCTGCTGCTCAGCGTGTAGTGCTGCTGCAGCTGCGCGCGGTCGCCGGACAGCAGTGCGCCGAAACCGTTCTGCAGGCCGGCCAGTTCCGGCACCCGGGCCAGCGAGAAACGCCGCGGCGCCTTGCCGGCACGCTCCAGCGTCGCTTCGCCGCCGCGCAAGGTGGTGATTTCGCGGTACGGCGCGGTGACTTCACGCACCAGCGTGTCGGTGTCCGGGCGCCGGTACTGGCCCTGCACGCGCAACGGCGCCTTCAGCAGCGCCGAGCCGCGCAGTTCGACGAACTCGGTGCTGACCGGGACCGGCCGCGCCAGCTTCTGCAGGATCCAGCCGGGGTCGAGCGGCTCAGGCGACGCGGCGCACAGCGGTGCGGCGCTGCACAGCAGTATCAGCATCCACGGCAAGGTGCGGCGCATCGGCATGGCGGTTGTTCCAGAAATCGTAGAAGTTGAACCAGTTGTACGGCGCGGAGCGCGTGTAATGTTCCAGCCTGGCGGCGTAATCGCGGATGAGCGCGGCCAATGCCGGCGCACGCTGCCGGCGCGGCAGGTCCAGGCCTTCGCTGAAGGTCTCGAACACCAGCTGGTAGCGATTGCCGCCGCGGTACAGGCCGAACGCCAGCACCACCGGCACCTTCAGCGCCGCGGCGATCAGCCACGGCGAGGTCGGGAACAGCGCACCCTGGCCGATGAACGCGGCCGGCAGCGCCGGGTCTTCCGGGCGCGGGCGATCGACCAGCAGCGCGACCAGCGCGCCTTCGTCGGTGGCCTGCTTGATCGCCATGACGATCGAGGTGCTGTCCATGCCGGCGTCGATGATATTGGCCGCCAGCTGCGGGTTCAGCGCGCCCAGCAGTTCGGTCATCGCCGGGTTGTGAGCCTTGTCCAGCACCACCTTGACCTGCACGTCCGGGCGCTCGGTGGCCAGCACCCGCAGCGCGTCGAAACTGCCCAGGTGCGAGCCGAAGATCAGCACGCCTTGGCCGCGGTCCATCTGCGCATGCAGCTGTTCCAGGCCCTGGATGTCGACCTGGAAGCGCTGCATCTGCCCGCACAGCATGAACACCCGGTCCAGGATGGTGGAGGCGAAGGTGTGGATGTGCCGGGCCACGTCCAGCAGCGTAGCCGGGCGGTCCAGCACGCGCCCCAGGTAGTGGCGCGAATCGCGCCGCTCCGGGCCGCGCACCAGCAGGAAATACAGGGTGATCGGATACAGCAGTAGGCGCCCGAGCGCGCGGCCGCCGTAGCGGGCGATGCTGCGGATCAGCCACAGCGCGACGCGGCCGCCGCCCTCGGGGCGGTGTTTCCAGCTGGCGCTCATGGCGCCGCCTCGGCGACCAGCTCGCCGCTGACCAGCAGGTCCTCGCCGCGACGCACGCGGAACCGCCAGCGCGGCGCGGCGCCGTCCAGTTCCACCCGCGCCGGTTGCCCGGGCAGCAGCGGCTGCAGGAACTTCACCTGCGGCAGGCGCAGCGGCCCGCAGGCGCCGTGCACGGCCTCCACGGCCTGCAGCACGTGGTCCAGCACCACCACGCCGGGCACCACCGGATGGCCCGGGAAATGCCCTGGCAGGCTGGGATGATCATGCGGTACGACGAAATCCATAAGGCTTGGCGACTCAGATTCTGGGTTCGAGCATGGCACGGACGGCCTGGTGTGCGCGCAGGGTCAGCTGTTGCCGGTCCAGCGGGCCATCGGCGCCGTTCACGTTGATCGGCGTGCCGATCCGCACCCGGATCACCCCGGGCCGGACCCGGAACAGGCTGGTCGACGGCAGCACTTTGCCCGCCCCGTCCAACGCCACCGGCACCACATCCACGCCAGCATCGATAGCGGCCTGCAACAGCCCGGCCTTGAATTCGGCCAGTTCGCCGTTGCGGCTGCGGGTGCCTTCCGGGAACAGGCACAGGTCCTGGCCCTGGCGCAGCAGCGCAGCGGCCTGACGCCGGACCATGGCCCCGGCGCGGCGGCTGTCGCGGTCCAGGAACAGCATGCCGGTGGCGCGCGCATACCAGCTCACGAACGGCACCTGCAGCATTTCGTCCTTGAGCAGGAAGCGCAGCGGCACCGGCAGCGCCGCGAACAGCGCGCAGATGTCGATGATCGACTGGTGGTTGCTGACGAACAAGTGGTTGCGCGACCAGTCCACCCGCTCCTGACCTTCCACGTGGAAACGCACGCCGGCGCCGAAGAACAGCACCGGCGCCCACACCCGCGCGCCCATGCGCAGCGGCAGCCGCGGCCCGAACAGCAGCAACAGGCCCAGCGCCACGACGATGCCGACCCCGGTGAAGCTCAGGGTGAACAGCAGCTGCAAGGCATTCCACACGGCCCAGGCCATGCGCGACGGCATCCCTGCCTGCGACATCTTCAGTTTGTCCTTGATGATCTGCACAAGCCTCTGCATCCCCCGATGCGCGCGTCAGCGTAATAGATCGCGCCAAAAACCCGGCCCCAGCCGCGCCAGCTGGTGCAGGAAGTCGGGCAGATTACGGTAGGGACGCTGCGGAAACCAGCGCCCGCGCAGGAAATACTCGCCGACGAAGAAGCCGCCGATGACCCCGTAGCCCAGCAGATTGGCGATCAGCGAGGCATGCGCGTCGCCGATCGGCAACGGCGAGGCACGCCCCAGCTGCGCCAGCACCCCGCTGGGCACCGCGCACAGCGCCACCACCAGGTTCAGCAAGGTCATCGCGGCCAGCAGCAGGCTCCACGCCAGGGTCAGCCGGCGCGTATAGCGCAGCTGCGCAGGGGTCAGCGGCAACCCGGCCTGGCGGTACAGCGCCTCGACGATGCGCGAGATCAGCGGCGTGCGCCCGCGCTGCAGGCTGC
This sequence comes from Xanthomonas translucens pv. undulosa, assembly GCF_017301775.1. Classification (NCBI taxonomy): domain Bacteria; kingdom Pseudomonadati; phylum Pseudomonadota; class Gammaproteobacteria; order Lysobacterales; family Lysobacteraceae; genus Xanthomonas; species Xanthomonas translucens. The sequence continues at coordinate 2,576,479 of NZ_CP063993.1, read as the reverse complement.
GCCCGAAGAACCAGGCCACCCAGGCGGTGAACAGCACCGGCGGCGCGGCCAGCAACAGCAGCGCGTATGGCGAGCGCCACAGCGGCAGCAACGCGGCCAGCGCCAGCAGCGCCAGCGCCCAGGCCCACGGCCGCAGCCGCGCCATCGGCTCCACCAGCAGCATCAGCACCAGCGCCGCGCCGGCCAGCACGGCCAGGTCGGAACGGTGCGCGGCGTTTGCCCAGTGCGCCAGCGGCGAATACGCCAGCGCCAGCAACACCCCCAGCGCCAGCGCCCACGGCGCGGCGGCAGCCGGCGGATCAGCTGGTCTTGTTGGCTTCGACATGCGCCGACAATGCGCGCAGCGAGGCGAAGATGCGGCGGTTCTCGTCGTTGTCCGAGCGCAACTGGAAGCCGTAGCGCTTGCTGATCGCCAGCGCCAGCTCCAGCGCGTCGATCGAGTCCAGGCCCAGCCCGGTATTGAACAGCGGCGCTTCTGGATCGATGTCGCCGGGCTGCACGTCCTCCAGGTTCAGGCTCTCGACCAGCAGCTCGGCCAATTCACGTTCGGCGGCGGTTTGCGAAGACATCCAGGGGCTTCCAGGCGATGAGGGCAGGAGCGACAAGATGGTGCATCGCGCGCAGCGACGCAACTGTCCGCCCCTTGCAGGCAAGCTATCATGGCATTTGTCTGACATGTCTACCGCAGGTTTTTAAGGATGAATTCCACCGCTCACGCCCGCGCGCCCGCGCCCTCCCCTGCCACGCCGCAGGCGCCCGCGGCGGAAACGCCGGACGTGCTGGTGATCGGTGGCGGCCCGGCCGGCTGCGCCGCGGCGATCCTGCTGGCGCAACAGGGCTGGCAGGTGACGCTGCTGGAGAAGGGCCACCACCCGCGCTTCCACATCGGCGAATCGCTCCTGCCGATGAACATCCCGATCCTGCAGCGGCTGGGCGTGCTGGAGCAGGTGCGCGCGATCGGCGTGCTCAAGCTCGGCGCCGACTTCCCCAACGACAGCGGCGGCTACAACACCTTCCGCTTCGCGCAGGCGCTGGGCGCGCAATCCGAGTACGCGTTCCAGGTGCCGCGCGCCGACTTCGACCGGGTCCTGTTCGCCCACGCCCGCGGCGCCGGCGCCGACCTGCGGGAAGGCATCAAGGTCGAGAGCGTGCAGCTGGACGGCGCGCAGCCGCTGGTGCAGGCGCGCGACGCCGACGGGCTGCGCCAGTTCCGCCCACGCTACCTGATCGACGCCAGCGGCCGCGACACCTTCCTCGGCAACACGCTCAAACTCAAGCGCGCCAACCCGCGGCACCAGTCGGCGGCGCTGTTCAGCCATTTCCGCGGAGTGGCGCGGCGCCCCGGCGAGGACGCCGGCAACATCAGCATCTACCGCCATGCGCACGGCTGGATGTGGCTGATCCCGCTGCCCGACGACGTGATGAGCGTCGGCGCGGTGTGCGATCCGGAATACATGAAGACCCGCCAGGGCGACAGCGAGGCGTTCCTGCTGCGCACCCTGGCGCTCAATCCCGACGTGGCCGCGCGCATGCAAGGCGCGCAACGCATCGCGCCGGTGCATGCCACCGGCAACTACGCCTACGAGTGCACGCGCATGAGCGGGCCGCGCTGGCTGATGCTCGGCGACGCCTACGCCTTCGTCGATCCGATGTTCTCCTCCGGCGTGTACCTGGCCATGCACAGTGCCGAGCGCGGCGCGGCGATGGTGGATGCCGCGTTGCGCGATCCGGCCAGCGAAGCGCGCCTGCAGCGGGGCCTGGAGCGGCACCTGCGGCGCGGCCTGAACGAATTCAAATGGTTCATCTACCGCTTCACCTCGCCCACCATGCGCGAGCTGTTCGCGCAGCCGCGCAATGTGCTGCAGGTGGAACAGGCAGTGGTAGCGATGCTGGCCGGCGACGTGTTCGACAACCGCGCGGTGCTGCGCCGGCTGCGCGTGTTCCGCGCGATCTATGCCATGTCCGCGCTGGCGATGCTGCCGCGCGCATGGCGCGCATGGCGCCATCGTCGCCGCCAGGCACGCGAACAGTTCCACGGCGACACCTTGCATGGAGACAAATCATGAGCCGGCCGCACCCGCAGTTCCCGCACCACGAGCAGCGGCATCCGCGGCTGCAAGTGGACTACGTCGCCGAAACCGACCTGGGCGACCTGCTGCGCGACGAACGGGTGTTGGCGGTGTTCGGCTTCGGCAACGACGCCCCGCGCCACCACGCCCCCCGCTACCTGCGCGTACCGCTGCAACCGCACGGCCCGCGCATGCTCGAAGTGTGGCGCACCGACGCGCCGGTCAGCAGCGGCCGCGACGGCGACATCGCCTGGGCCAGCGACGGGCACCTGCAGTTCGGCGTGATCGAGATCGACGAGCAGGCGCTGGCGATCGAAGAAGCCTCGGCCCTGGCCTACGCGCAGATCACCGCCTTCGTCGCCGGCAGCGCCACGCCGCGCATGCTGCGCATCTGGAACTACCTCGACGCGATCACCCTGGGCCATGGCGACCGCGAGCGCTACCGCCAGTTCTGCGTCGGCCGCGCGCGCGGGCTGGGCGATTTCGACGCCAGCCAGCTGCCGGCCGCCACCGCGGTCGGCCGCTGCGACGACGCGCGGGTGATGCAGATCTACTGGCTGGCCGCCGCCCAGGCAGGCACGCCGCTGGAGAACCCGCGCCAGGTCAGCGCCTACCGCTACCCGCGCCAGTACGGCCCGCAATCGCCGAGCTTCGCCCGCGCGATGCTGCCGCCGGCCGGCAGCGACATGCCGCTGCTGCTGTCCGGCACCGCCAGCGTGGTTGGCCACGCCTCGATGCATACCGGCCAGCTGCTGGCGCAGCTGGAGGAAACCTTCGCCAACTTCGACGCGCTGCTGGCCGCCGCCCGCGGCCACCGCCCAGACCTGCCGGCCCAGTTCGGCGACGGCACCCGGCTCAAAGTCTACGTGCGCGAAGCCGCCAACCTGCCGCTGGTCGCCTCCGCCCTCGACGCCCGCTTCGGCAAGCGCGTGCCGCGCCTGCTGCTGCACGCGGTGATCTGCCGCAACGAACTGGCGGTGGAGATCGACGGCGTGCATGGGTGAGCGTGCGCACGGCTGAAGGCGCCAACTCGCACTAGCCGCGACGGCCGATGCGGCCTGCTCGAACAGACATCGAGCGATGCAGGACGTTCAGCCACGACTGTTGAAGTGGTTCGCCACTTGCCGGTGCGCACACCGACTTCCCAACAGCGTCGCCAGGTGATCGGCGGCGTCCGCTCCAATCCCTTGCACTGGCATGCCATGTCCGACAGTCGCCGCAAGATCGTGCTCGTGTCCGGCGCACCAGGCGCAGGAAACACCACCTTGGCGGTGCCGCTCGCCACGCGGCTCGGATTTCCGCTGTTCTGCAAGGATTTCATCAAGGAAACGCTGACCGACGCCCTCGGCGATGGCGGCGGCGATCTCGCCGCGTCGCGCCGGATTGGCGGCGCGGCGATGGAACCTCTCTGGTGGCTGGCGCGCCATGCGCCGCACAGCGGTGCTGGAAGCCAACTTCCTGCCTCGCAGCGCGTACGAACGCGACAAACTGGCCGGTCTGGACGCCGTCATCGTCGAGGTTCACTGCCACTGCGGCGCCGACGAAACCGCCAGACGCTTTCGGGATCACGCGGCGGCCGGCGCCCATCATGCTGCGCATCCGTTGAAAGAACTGCCGCAGGACATGCTTGCGCAGTACGCCGGACCGGTGGGACTGGGGAGCGTGGTCGCGATGGATGCGCGCGTGCCGGTGGACCTGGAGCGCCTCGTGGCGAAGGTATGGCAGACGTCTGTCATATCGGGCGAAGAACCTGGAACGACCGGATCGAAGCTGAACTCCAGTCCGGGATTGGTCTTTATTCATAACCCGCCCTGACACGGACACGATAAGAAATCAGCGCCGCGTGATCGGCGCAGCGCCGGCCCGCAGCTCAGCCCTCGCGCTCGCCCACCAACAGCGCCAGTAACCGATCGCGCGGCAGCTTTCCGGTTTCGTTGCGCGGCAAGGCGTCGAGCTTGCGCAGGCGGCGCGGCAGGAACACCGGATCCAGTTCGCGGCGCAATATGTCCAGGATCGCGGCTTCGTCCAGGGTCGGCGCGACCACAACGGCCGCGATGCGGCCGACCGCCTGGCCGGGTTCGGGCTCCAACTGCAGCATCGCGCCGTCGACCACGCCCGGCACGGCCAGCAAGCGCCGGGTCAGGTCGGCCAGCGAGGCGCGCTTGCCGGCGATCTCCAGCAGGTCGGCCTGGCGTCCGCGGACCTGGAAGCGGCCGTCGGCGTCCACTTCCATCAGGTCGGCGAGCAGCACCGGCTGCGGCAGGTGCGGCGCGTGCACCAGCGTGCCGTCGGGCTGCGGCGCCACGCGCACGCCGGGCAGCGGCGTCCACGGCGCTTCGCAGGCGGTGCGGCGGCTGGCGAACACGCAGGTCTCGGTGGAACCGAACATCTCGCGCACTTCGCCGCCGAAGCGGGTCTCGGCGGCGGCGGCCAGTTCCTGCGCCAACGGCGCGGTGGCCGAGACGATGCCGGCCAACGGCGGCAAGACGACGCCGGAATCGACCAGCGCGCGCAGGTGCACCGGGGTGGTCACCAGCAGCCGCGGCGCCGGCACCTGCGCCAGCGCGCGCGCCACGTCATCGGGGAAGAACGGCCGCCCGGCGTGCACCGCCAGCGGCGTCACCAGCGGCATCAGCACCGACAGCTCCATGCCGTACATGTGCTGCGGCGGCACCGTGGCCACCACCTGCGGCACCGCGTCCGCGTCCCACAGTCCGACCAGCGCCAACAGATCCTGGCGGGTGCTGGTCAGGAAGTTGCCCCAGGTCTTGGGATTGGGTTTCGGCGCGCCGGTGCTGCCGGAGGTGAAGCCGATCGCGACCAGCGCGTCGTCCGCCAGCTGCGGCATGGCGCCGTCCAGGCTCGGCAACGGTTCGGGCAGCTGCCAGTAGCGCGGCGGCGGTTCGGGCAACAGTAGGTCGCCCAGGCAATAGCTGTCGGCGTGGCTGCGCTGCACCTCGACCACCACCGCCGGCGCGCGCGAGGACGGCAAGAGCGAGGTTTGCCCGCGCAGCGCCACCGCGCAGAACGCGACCATGAACCGGTAGCGGTCCTCGCACAGGTTCAGCGCATGCCGGCCCGGTGGCAGCACCGCGGCCAGCCCGCGCACATGGCCGAGGAACGTGGCCAGGTCGATGTGCTGGCCGCCAGCGTAGGCGAGCGGACGGTGCAGGTCGCCGACCGCAAGCGGATGCAGCAGTGGCGTGGAAACGGCAGAAGAGGCGGCAGGCATGCGTGGCGACGGCTCGGTGGGCGACTGGCCCGCAACGGGCGGCGCGAGTCCGTAGCTTGGCCGCCGCCGCCGCCGCTGGCAAGCAGGGCGTGCCGCTCACGCGCTCGCGGCAAGCGCCGCGCCGACGCTACGGCACTCAGTGGTGATAGCCGCTGTCGGCGGTGATCTTGCCGCGGAACACCCGGTACGACCAGGCGGTATAGCCCAGGATCACCGGCAGCAGCACCGCCAGCCCAGCCAGCACGAAGCCCTGCGAGGACGGCGGCGAGGCCGCTTCCCAGATGGTCAGCCCCGGCGGCACGATGTTCGGCCAGATGCCCAGCACCAGGCCGAAGAAACCGAGCACGAAAAAGCACAGCGTCAGCACGAACGGGCGCGCATCACGCCCCTGCGCCATCGCCGCGCGCCACAGCGCGAACGCGTTGACCAGCACCAGCAGCGGCACCGGCGACAGCCACCAGAAATTGCCGCCGTGGAACCAGCGCGCCATGATCCGCGAATCCAGGAACGGCAGCCAGGCGCTGACCAGGCCCATGAACACCACCACCACCAGCACCAGCGGCCGGGTCAGCGAACGCGCCACGCGCTGCATCGGCCCCTCGGTCTTCAGGATCAGCCAGCTGCCGCCGAGCAGCGCATAGCCGAACACCACCGCCGCGCCGGTCAGCATCGAGAACGGGCTGAACCAGCCGAGCACGCCGCCCAGGTACTTGCCGCCCTGCAGCGGCATGCCCTCGACCAGCGCGCCGAGGATCACGCCCTGCCAGAACGCCGCGCACAGCGAGCCCAGCGCGAACGCCCACCCCCACAGGTACTTGGAACGGTGCGCCTTGAAGCGGAACTCGAACGCCACGCCGCGGAACACCAGCGCGATCAGCATCAGCAGCACCGGCAGGTACAGCGCCGACAGGATCAACGCATAGGCCTTGGGGAACGCCGCCAGCAGGCCGGCGCCGCCGAGCACCAGCCAGGTCTCGTTGCCGTCCCAGATCGGCGCGGCGGTGTTCATCATCAGGTCGAGCTGCGCCTCGTCCTCAGCGAACGGGGCGAGGATGCCCAGGCCGAGCACGAAGCCGTCCAGCAGCACGTACATCAGCACGCCGAAGCCGATCACTCCGAACCAGATCACCGGCAGCACGGTGGCCATGTCCATCAGCGCGTCTCCTCGAGGTCATCGTCGGCCGCCGAAATCGGCCGCGCCGGCGTCTTGTCGCCATCGTGCAGGTGCGGCTCGGGCTCGTGCGGCAGCGGCCCCTTGCGCAGCATCTTCACGATGTACCAGCCGCCGAAGCCGAACACGAAGGCATACGCGGCCACGTAGACGCCCAGCGACACCCACACCATCGCCGGGCTGATCGCGCTGACCGCATCGCGGGTGCGCAGCAGGCCGTAGATCACGTACGGCTGGCGCCCGATCTCGGTGACGAACCAGCCGGCCAGCAAGGCCACGAACCCGGCCGGCAGCATCGCGTTCCAGGCCACGTGCAGCCAGCGCCGCCGCAACAGCGTGCCGCGCCACCAGAACCACAGCGACACGAACGCCAGCAGGAGCATGGCCATGCCCAGCCCGACCATGATCCGGAACGCGTAGAACAACGGCGTCACCGGCGGCCGCTCGTCGACCGGCACCGAGGTCAGCGGCGCGATCTCGCCATCCAGGGTATGGGTCAGGATCAGGCTGCCCACGCGCGGAATCTTGACCTCGTAGTCGTTGCGCGCGGCCTGCTCGTTGGGCACCGCGAACAGCACCAGCGGCACGCCGGCACCGGGCGCCTCGCCATGCCAGTGCGCCTCCATCGCCGCCACCTTCATCGGCTGGTGCTCGAGCGTGTTCAGGCCGTGCGCGTCGCCGGCGGCGATCTGCAGCGGCACCGCGATCGCGGCGAACGCCACCGCCAGCTTCAGCATCCGCCCCGCCACGTCCACATGCACGCCGCGGCGCATGTACCAGCCGCTGACCCCGCCGATCACGAAGCAGGTGGTGATGAACGCGGCCAGCACCATGTGCGTCAGCCGGTACGGGAACGACGGATTGAAGATCACCTCGCGCCAGTGCGCTGGCTGGAACACGCCATCGACGATGGCGTAGCCGGCCGGCGTGTGCAGCCAGCTATTGGCCGACAGGATCCAGAACGTGGAGATCAGCGTCCCCAGCGCGACCAGGCAGGTGGCCAGGAAATGCAATTTCTCCGGCACCTTGCGCCAGCCGAACAGCATCACCCCCAGGAACGAGGCCTCCAGGAAGAACGCGGTCAGCACCTCGTAGCTGAGCAGCGGGCCGAGGATATTGCCGGCGCGCTCGCTGAGCACCGACCAGTTGGTGCCGAACTGGAAGCTCATCACGATGCCGCTGACCACGCCCATGCCGAACGACACCGCGAAGATCTTCAGCCAGAAGAAATACAGATCGCGCCACAGCGTGTCGCGGGTGCGCAGCCAGCGCCATTCCAGGAACGCCAGCCAGCTCGACAGGCCGATGGTGAAGGCAGGAAACAACACGTGGAAACTGATGACGAATCCGAACTGGATACGCGAGAGCAGCACTGCGTCCATGGCACGTTCGCTCGGGAAACCGTAACTGAGCGCCATTGTTAGCCCCCGGTCGTGAAATTGCGTGTGACGGGTTGTCGCAGGGGTGGCGGGGACCGGGGACCGTGCCGGAGCAGGAAGCATGGTCAAGCGGCTCGAAGCAGCTTCTTTCCTGAAGCAAAGCAAGAATGCAGCGCCCTCGCGCACACCCCCGGGTCCCCGGTCGCGACCCCATGACCAACGGCGCAGTCGCCGCCGCGCCGCGGCTGCTACCCTCGCCGCTTCCCGTTCGTCCGGAATCCAGATGCGTCGCGTCCGCTTGTGCCTTGTGTTGCTGTCCCTGTCCTGCCTGGCGCCGCTGGCCGTCGCGCAGGACGCCGCTACCCCATTGACGATCGAGCAGGCGATGGCCGATCCGGACTGGATCGGGCCGCCGGTCGAAGCGGCCTGGTGGGCCTGGGACGGGCGCCAGGTGCAGTACCAGCTCAAGCGCGCCGGCAGCCCGGTGCGCGACACCTACCGGCAGAGCGTCGATGGCGCCGCCGCGCAGCGTGTCGAGGACACCCAGCGCAGCACGCTGGATGCGGCCGATCCTGTCTACGACGCGCGCCGCGAACGCATGCTGTTCGTGCGCAACGGCGACGTGTTCCTGCGCGACCTGCGCAGCGGCGCACTGACCCAGCTGACCCGCAGCAACGAGGCCGCGGCGCGCCCGCAGTTCAGTACCGACGGCGGCGCGCTGTGGCGGGTCGGCAACGACTGGTACCGCTGGAGCGCCGGCGGCGGCACGCAGCAGGCGGCGGTGCTCAAGGCCGAGCGCGATCCCGACGCCGCGCCCAAGCCCGATGCGCTGCGCGAGCAGCAACTGCGCACCCTGGAAACCCTGGCCCGCGATCGCGCGCAGCGCGAACTGGCGCGGCAGCAGGAGCAGGCCTGGCGCCGCGCCGACGGCAGCCGCGCGCCGGCGCCGGTGTACCTGGACGAGGACGTGGCCATCGACGACAGTGCGCTGTCGCCGGACGGCCGCCACCTGCTGGTGGTCACCCACGCCAAGGACGGCGACGAAGGCCGCGACGGCAAGATGCCAAGGTACGTGACCGAATCGGGCTACGAGGAATTCCAGGAAGCGCGCACCCGCGTCGGCCGCAATCCGCCGCTGGCGCAGACCCTGTGGCTGGTGGACGTGGTCGCCGGCAGCGCGCGCAAGCTCGACGTGGCTGGCCTGCCTGGCATCGACGCCGATCCGCTGGCGGCATTGCGCAAGGCGGCCAAACAGGAACCGCTGAAAGGGCCGCGCGCGATCCGCGTGGAGACCGACGACGACGGCGCCGGTCCGGCGCTGCACTGGAGCGCCGACGGCCGCAATGTCGCGGTGATGCTGCGCGCGGTCGACAACAAGGACCGCTGGATCGCCAGCGTCGATCTGGACAAGGCCACCCTGCGCAACCGCCACCGCCTCACCGACGCGGCCTGGATCGGCTGGAGCTTCAACGACTTCGGCTGGCTGCCCGACAACCAGACGCTGTGGCTGCTGTCCGAGCAATCCGGCTATGCGCACCTGTACACCCAGCGCGGCACCGACACGCCGCGGCAGCGCACTTCGGGCAAGTGGGAAGTCTCCGCGCCGGTGGTGACCGCCGACGGCCAGGGCTTTCTGTTCCTGTGCAACCGCAAATGGCCGGGTGACTACGAGATCTGCAAGCTCGACCTGCGCGACGACCGCATCAGCGAGCTGACCGCGCTCGACGGCGTGGAAGACTTCGCGCTGTCGCCGGACGGCCAGCAGTTGCTGGTGCGCTATTCGGGCAGCTACCTGCCGCCGCAGCTGGCGGTAGTGCCGGTGGCCGGCGGCAGCGCGCGCACCCTCACCGACACGCGCAGCGCTGCGTTCAAGGCGCGCGCCTGGATGCAGCCGCAGTACGTGCAGGTGCCGTCCAGGCACGGCGCCGGCGTGGTCTGGGGCAAGTACTACGGCCCGCAGCATCCCGAACCCGGCAAGCGCTACCCGATCGTGATGTTCGTGCACGGCGCCGGTTACCTGCAGAACGTGTCGGCGCGCTACACCCCGTACTTCCGCGAGCAGATGTTCCACAACCTGCTGGTGCAGAAGGGCTACGTGGTGCTCGACCTGGACTACCGAGCCAGCGCCGGCTACGGCCGCGACTGGCGCACCGCGATCTACCGCAACATGGGCCATCCGGAACTGGACGATTACCTGGACGGCCTGGACTGGCTGGTCGCCGACAAGCAGGGCGACCGCGACCGCGCCGGCATCTACGGCGGCTCCTACGGCGGCTTCCTGACCTACATGGCGCTGTTCCGCAGCCCCGGCACGTTCAAGGCCGGCGCCGCGCTGCGCCCGGTCGGCGACTGGACCCAGTACAACCACGAGTACACCGCCAACATCCTCAACACCCCGGAGCTGGACCCGCAGGCCTACCGCGCCTCCTCGCCGATCGAATACGCCGCCGGCCTGCGCGGCCACCTGCTGATCGCCCACGGCATGATCGACGACAACGTGTTCTTCCGCGATTCGGTGAGCATGAGCCAGAAGCTGATCGAGCTGCACAAGGACAACTGGGAGATCGCCCCGTACCCGCTGGAACGGCACGGCTTCACCCGCGCCGATTCGTGGCTGGACGAATACAAGCGGGTGCTGAAGCTATTCGAGCAGCAGTTGAAGTAGGGCTGCCTGGCGAGCGGTCGCGGCTGAAGCCGCTCCTACACAGGCTGCCTGCGCAACCCGGAGGCTCTTGTAGGAGCGGCTTCAGCCGCGACAAGCGACACGCCGGCTTCCCGGTAGGGACGCAGCTCGCTTGCGCCGGCAGCAACCCGCCCTATCCTTGCCGAACGCTTTGCGGCGCCCCCGCTGCGTCACTCCACCGAAGGACCGCTGATGCCGCCACCGCCCCTGCCCACCGCCCGCAACCCGATGATCGACACGATGGCGAAGATCTCGCTGCTGGTCGGCGTGGCCTGGCTGCTGTACGCGCTGGTCCAGTTGGCGGTACTGGCGCTGCTGCCCGATGGCGCGCTGCAAGCGGTGGTGCTGCGCATCGGCATCCCCCTGCCGGCGCTGCTGCAATGGTGCCTGGACCACATGCTGGCCCTGTCGCTGCTATCGGCGCTGTTGGCGCTGCTGTTCAGCGCCTCCGCGTGGGGACTGCAGCAACGGCGCGAATGGGCACGGCTGAGCTTCGTCGCCTTCCTGGTCGTCACCGCCCTGGCTAACTTCGCCAGCCTGCCGCTGCTATGGCAATTCTTCGGCGCGATGCAGCAGATGCTGCCCGACGCGATGCGGCATCGCGCCGACGGCGCGCAGTTGCTTGGCCAGCTGCAGACCGGACGCATGATCAGCATGGCCACTGCCACGGCGACCTCCCTGGTCTTCGCCGCGCTGCACGGCTGGATCGTCTACCAGTTGTACCGGCCAACGATCCGCGCCGAATTCCGCCGCTGAGCGCACGCCACCGCCACGGCAGGCAGCATCGAGTCCGCGGTGATGCTGCAACGGATTTGCGCCTGATCGCGGGCAATCGGCTACGTTCGACGGCGGCATGAGTCCGCTTGCCGATCCCACGCAGCTCGACCCTGCATGGCGCATCTTCCTGCAGATTGCGTGCGCTCCTGGCGACCAGCCCCGATTGGCCAAAGCGCTGTGTCGATACGCCACGGCGAGCGCGCGCAGCAGCCGCTGGCGCATGCAGCGCCGTCGTAATAGCGAGACAAATCCGACTGCGCGAGCTATGTGTGACTTATAGCGCCCCGCGTGCGCCGCGCCGCGTGCAAAAGTAACGGCTGCATTGAAAACGCGCCGCGCTCCCCTCGCCCGCTGGCGCTTCGTCCCCTCGGAGAGTTTTGGCAGCCGCAAGCCTTCGCCACGCGGCAAGGGGCAATCGTGCGTGCGGTCTTCATGACCGTTCTCCTTCCCTCCGTAAAGGCCTGCATGATCAAGTCATGGATTTTCGAACAACTGAACATCGCTTCCGACGAGAACCCCCTGCATTTCGATGCCTCGTTATGCAGCGACGAATACGCATGGCGCAGCGAGACGTGGACACAGGCCGAATCGCAAGGCTTCCACGGCATCTTCTTCAGCGAACACCACTTCAGCGGCGCGCGCGCCTGCCCAGCGCCGGGACTGCTGGCGGCCAGCGTCGCGGCGCGCACCCGTCGCCTGCGCATCGGCGTACTGGGCTGGGTATTGCCGATGTGGCACCCATGGCGTTTGCTCGAGGAAATCGGCGTCCTCGACCAACTCAGCCAGGGCCGTTTGGAGATCGGAGTGGCCCGCGGCTCCAATCCGCGCGAGGCAGTTGCGGTCGGCATCGGCGAGGACGATATCGCGCCGATGTACTGCGAAGCCCTGGATATCATCGAGCAAGCGCTGCACAGCCCAGGCCTGTCGCATCGGGGGCGGTACTGGTCGTTCGACAACCTGCTCATCGTGCCACGCCCGCTGCAACAGCCGGCGCCCCCCATCTGGGCCACGGTGCGCAGCCCTGACGCGGCGGCAGAGGCGGCCCGCCGCGGCCACAAGGTCTGCACCGGCTTCCTGCCCACCGCGCAGATCGTACAGCTGTTCGATGCCTACCGGCAGGCGGCGGAACGGGCCGGGCGAGCGGAAAGCCGCGAGCAGCTGGCGATCCGCCGCTGCATCTTCGTCGCCGACAGCCGCGCACATGCCCTGGCGCACGCGAAGGCCGCACAGGCGCAGATGCCGTCGATCCTGGACGAGGACATCATCTCCGGCAGCCCCGACGACGTCGGCGAGCAGATCCGCGCCCAGCTGCACGCCACCGGTGCCGGCAACATCGTCGGCTTCTTCGCCGGCCATCGCCAAGACCGCGACGCGGTACAGACCTCCTACCGCCTGTTCGGAGAACAGGTGATACCGGCACTGAACGCCGCCCCTGCCTGACCGCCAAGCACCTCCCCAACAGGATTGCCCCATGGTGTCGCCCACCGGCCGCTTGGTCGACGACAACGGCGGCTTCGCCGCAGGCGAGCAGCTGCTGCGCCTGCATCTGAACGAATCGTCCTACGGTCCGCCCCCGGCATCACCACACTGTTGCAACAGGAACTGGAAGCCCATTCCGGGCGCTATCCGAAAAGCAACTGCGCCGCGCCATGGCGCGAGCTTGGTCGTGGACGAAGCCTCCGTGGACGACGTGGAGGACCCGTGCGCGCCGGCCGGCGCCCGGTGCTGCTGGACACGTTCTCCAAGGCATTAGGCATGGCCGCGCTGCGCGCATGCCGCGGTGCGGCAGCGTGATGGTCGCGTCCGGCGCGGCCGCCCATGCACAGCATCACGGCGTGCAGACGCCACGGCGGCGACCGCTTAGAATGCGCCCATGCACGATTTCGACAGAGTCCGCGACTATCTCACCGGATTGCAGGACCGCATCTGCGCCGCCATCGAGGCCGCCGACGGCCGCGCCCGTTTCGCCGAAGACCTGTGGCAGCGGGCGGAGGGCGGCGGCGGACGCACCCGCATCCTGCGCGACGGCGCGCTGTTCGAGCAGGCCGGGATCGGCTTCTCCGACGTGTCCGGCACGCGCCTGCCGCCTTCGGCCAGCGCCAACCGGCCGGAACTGGCCGGCGCCTCGTGGCGCGCCACCGGCGTGTCGCTGGTGTTCCACCCGCACAGCCCCTACCTGCCCACCACCCACACCAACGTGCGCTTCTTCCGCGCCGAGCGCGACGGCCAGACCGTGGCCTGGTGGTTCGGCGGCGGCTTCGACCTGACCCCGTACTACCCGTTCGACGAGGACGTGCGCCATTGGCACCGCACCGCGCAGGCGCTGTGCGCGCCGTTCGGCGAGGACCGCTATGCCGCGCACAAGCGCTGGTGCGACGAATACTTCTTCCTCAAGCACCGCAACGAGACCCGCGGCGTGGGCGGGTTGTTCTTCGACGACCTGCACGCCGACTTCGAACGCGACTTCGCCTACCAGCGCGCGGTCGGCGACGGCTTCCTGGACGCCTACCTGCCGATCCTCGAGCGCCGCCGCGCGCTGCCGTGGGGCGAGCGCGAACGCGAGTTCCAGCTGTACCGGCGCGGACGCTACGTCGAGTTCAACCTGGTCTACGACCGCGGCACCCTGTTCGGCCTGCAGAGCGGCGGCCGCAGCGAGAGCATCCTGATGAGCCTGCCACCGCGGGTGCGCTGGGAATACGGCTTCCAGCCCGAACCCGGCAGCGCCGAGGCGCGCCTGGCCGAGTACCTGGTGCCGCGCGACTGGCTGGCATGAGCGCGCCGTTGCTGGCGAGCGTCCTGGGGCGCGAGGACAAGGCACGCATCGCCGAGCAGCTGCAACGCTATCTGCGCGAGGAGCTGCAGCAGGAGATCGGCGGCTTCGAGGCGCAATTCCTGCTCGATTTCGTCGCCGAGCGCATCGGCGCGCACTTCTACAACCGCGGCTTGCAGGACGCGCGTGCGCAGTTGACCACCCAGTGGGAGGCGCTGGACGACGCGCTCTACCAGTTGGAGCAACCGACCGAGCCGCGCCGCTAGCCGCGGTGACGCCGCTTCCTGTAGGAGCGGCTTCAGCCGCGACCGGAGCTTTCCCGGTAACGCCCGGTCGCGGCTGAAGCCGCTCCTACAGGCAGTGCCGCCAAGCGCCGGGGCGCTGCCCGCTCAACCGTCCTTGGTGGTCAGGATGGTGATGTGGCCGTTGGTCTCCAGCAGCGCCAGGCGCACGTTGTCCAGGCCCGGGCAGCCCTGCTGGCGCATCGCCGCCTCGAAGTCGGCGTTGCTGACCAGTTCGCGGCGCAGCACCTGGCGGAACACGTGGCCGTCGCGCGCCAGCACCACCGGCTCGCCTTCGATCAGGCGTTCGGCGCGATCGCTGCGCGAGGTGATCAGGCCGACCCCGAAGTTCAGCGTAATCAGCGTCGCCGCCAGCAACAGGCCGCCGCCGAGCGAGGTGTCCTGGCCCAGCAGCGCGTTCTGCACCGCATTGCCGAGCAGCACGATCAGCAGCATGTCGAACGGCGTCAATTGCCCCATCGCGCGCTTGCCCGACACCCGCACCATGGTCAGCACCGCCGCATATACCACCACCGCGCGGAAAATGAATTCCCACCATGGCATCGACAGATGAAAAAGATCGGGCATCGCACGGCTCGCAGGATTGGGTGGAGCCGCGACCTTACGCCGCTGGCGATGGCAGTGCACTGGATTTTCCAGGACCCAATAAAAAGCCCCGCGGACCAGGGGGAGGTCGGCGGGGCCAGGGAACGGAGACTTGGGGAGGAGTCGCCGTTCCTGGATCTGCTCCAGGGGATGGGAGGAGATCCGCGACAGGTATTGCGCCTGTCGAGGAATATAAAAACATTTTGCACCTTGCTAGTTCGTGAAGATTTCAGTTAAAAATTCATCGAATTAAGGACCGATTCATTCGCAAAATTCCAGGCAACGCAGGGTTCCAGGAACAACTGCTTTTTATAGGACGGATCGGTGCACAAGGACGCGGCAGCCGCTGGTTTGCGATGCGGAGTGAATCCCGAAACCGCGCGCTGCTCGCCTTTTGGTGCGTCAATGCTCCAGCATCGATCCGGTCCCGATCCGCATTCGAGCGACGCCGGCGATCCAGGCGTGGACGCCGGCGCGGCGGTCGTCCCTTCGCCGCGGGCGATTCTTGCGCCGGGGGCATGCCTGGCAACGCATAAAGACGTTCAGGCGCGCGGCCCAACCACCCGGCTGTGCCGTTCGCGGCACCTGCCCGCCGTCCCGAGTCCCGAGTCCCGAGTCCCGAGTCCCGAGTAAAGACTAGTGTGCCTCGTCCCAGTTGTCGCCGACGCCGCTATCCACCACCAGCGGCACCTTCAGTTCGGCGGCGGCGGCCATCCGCCGGGTCACTTCCGGCAGCAAGGTGTCGACGAAGTCGGCGTCGGCCTCGAACACCAGTTCGTCGTGCACCTGCAGGATCATCAGCGCGCGTTCGCGGTGCTGCTCCAGCCAGGCGTCCACGGTTACCATCGCGCGCTTGATGATGTCCGCGGCGGTGCCCTGCATCGGCGCGTTGATCGCGGCGCGCTCGGCGCCGGCGCGCAGCCCCTGCTGCTTGGCGTTGATGTCGTTCAGGTACAGGCGGCGGCCGAACAGGGTCTCCACGTAACCCTGGCTGCGCGCCTGTTCGCGCATGCGCTCCATGAAGTCGCGCACCGCCGGGTAGCGGCTGAAGTACAGCGCCACATAGTCCTGCGCCTCGCCGCGGCCGATGCCCAGGTTGCGGGCCAGGCCGAACGCGCTCATGCCGTACATCAGGCCGAAATTGATCGCCTTGGCGGCGCGGCGTTCGTTGCTCGTGACGTCTTCCAGCTTGCGCCCGAACACTTCGGCGGCGGTGGCGCGGTGCACGTCCACGCCGGCGCCGAAGGCGCGCAGCAGGCCCGAGTCCTCGGACAGGTGGGCCATGATCCGCAGTTCGATCTGCGAGTAGTCGCAGGCGATCAGCTTGCGCCCGGGCGGGGCGACGAAGGCGCGGCGGATGCGGCGGCCGTCGTCGGTGCGGATCGGGATGTTCTGCAGGTTCGGATCGGCCGAGGACAACCGCCCGGTGGCCGCGCCGGCCTGGTGGTAACTGGTGTGCACGCGGCCAGTGTCGGGATTGATCATGTCCGGCAGCTTGTCGGTGTAGGTGCTGCGCAGCTTGGCCAGGCCGCGGTAGTCCAGGATCACCCGCGGCAGTTCGTGCTGCTCGGCGATCGCCTCCAGCGCCTCTTCGTTGGTGCTGGGCTGGCCTTTGGGGGTCTTCATCAGCGCCGGCAGTTTCAGTTCGTCGAACAGCACCGCCTGCAGCTGCTTGGGCGAGTCCAGGTTGAAGGTGCGCCCGGCCAGCGCAGTGGCCTTCTGCTGCGCGGCGAGCATGCGCTGGCTCAGGTCCTGGCTCTGCCTGCGCAGTTCGGCCATGTCCACGCACACGCCATTGGCCTCGATGCGGGTCAACACCGGCACCAGCGGCATCTCGATGTCGCGGTAGACGCTGGCCAGCGCCGGTTCGGCATCCAGCTGCGCGGACAGCGCGCGGTGCAGGCGCAGGGTGATGTCGGCGTCCTCGGCGGCGTAGCCGGTGGCGTCGTCGATGGCCACCTGCGAGAACGCGATCTGCTTGGCGCCCTTGCCGGCCACGTCCTCGTATTTGACCGTCTCGTAGCCCAGGTAGCGCCGCGCCAGCGAATCCATGTCGTGGCGGCTGGCGGTGGAATTGAGCACGAAGCTCTCCAGCATGGTGTCGTCGGCATAGCCGCGCACGTCCACGCCGTGGCGGCGCAGCACGTGCAGGTCGTACTTGCCGTGCTGGCCGATCTTGGGCTTGGCCGCGTCCTCCAGCAGCGGTTTCAGCGCCGCCAGCGCGAGGGTCCGGTCCAGCTGCGCCGGCGCGCCGGGGTAGTCGTGGCCCAGCGGCAGGTAGTCGGCACGGCCCGGTTCGATCGCGAAGCTGAGCCCGACCAGGTTGGCGCGCATCGCGTCCAGCGCGTCGGTCTCGGTATCGAAGGCGAAGCCGTCGGCCGCGCGCAGGCGCGCGAGCAAGTCCTCGAGCTGCGCCGGGGTCATGATCGCGGTGTATTCGCCCTTGGCGGCCAACGCCGGGTCCAATGTGGCGTCGATCGGCGCGGCAGCGCGGGCATAGCCGGCGGCGGTGCCGCGCAGGCTGGGGGTGACCTCGGCGGCGCCGGCCGGGGCCGCCACCCCGCCGTCCAGGTCGCGCAGCGCCTGGGTGAAGCCGTAGCGCTGGTACAGGCCGCGCAGCTGCTCCGGGTCCTGCTCGCGCAGGCCCAGCGTGCGCGGGCCGCCAGGCAGGGCCACGTCGGTCTTGATCGTGACCAGTTCGCGGTTCAGCGGCAGCCGCGCCAGCGCCGCGCGCAGGTTCTCGCCGATCTTGCCTTTGATCGCATCGGCATTGGCCATGACCCCGTCCAGCGAGCCGTATTCGGCCAGCCACTTGGCCGCGGTCTTGGGCCCGCACTTGTCCACGCCGGGCACGTTGTCGATGGCGTCGCCCATCAGCGCCAGCAGATCGACGATCTGGCTCGGCCACACGCCGAACTTCTCCATCACCGCCGCGTCGGAGTCCATGCGGCTACCGCTCATGGTGTTGACCAGCTGCACGCCGGGGCGCACCAGCTGGGCAAAGTCCTTGTCGCCGGTGGAGATGGTCACGTCCAGGCCGTCGCCGGCGCCCTGCAGGGCCAGCGTGCCGATCACGTCATCGGCCTCCACCCCGCCCTCGCGCAGGATGCTGATGCCCAGCGCATGCACGATCTGGCACATCGGCTCGACCTGCGCACGCAGTTCGTCGGGCATCGGCGGGCGGTTGGCCTTGTACTGCGCGTAAAGGTCGTCGCGGAAGGTCTTGCCCGGCGCATCGACCACGAAGGCGACGTACTCCGGGCGCTCCTTCAAGGTGGCGCGCAGCATGTTGACCACGCCGAACAGCGCGCCGGTGGGCTCGCCGGCGGGGTTGGTCAGCGGGGGAAGCGCGTGGAACGCGCGATACAGGTAACTGGACCCGTCGATCAGGACTAATCGGCTCATCGGGCAATTCTACGCTGCGCCGGCCTCGGGGCTCGGGAGCGCCTGAGCCCCTCTCCCCCTGGAGAGGGGCTGGGGTGAGGGTGCGGCGCGGAAGCGTCTCGCTGAGTTCAATGCACGAGGCTTCGCCCGGACCCTCATCCGCCCCTGCGGGCGACCGCCCCCCGAAAAGAGGGCCATGGTCCCGGTGGGAGAAGGGTACGCGTCGCCGTCCATCGCGCGCCGAATGCGGCGGCGCGGCGCATAATCGGGGGCGACGCCTTTAGGCTGTGGAGAATGCTGCGATGAAAGCCCTGATGCTGGTTCCGCTGTTGCTGCTGGCCGGCTGCGCCTCGACCGGGATCGGCCCCGACAGCCCGCCGGTGGATGTCCGCGGCGCGGACGTCACCCACCGCACGATGGGCAACGGCGACAGCGTGGACGAATACCGGGTCTCCGGCCAGCTGCGCGCGGTCAAGGTGACCCCGGTCAATGCCCCGGCCTACTACCTGTACGACCAGAACGGCGACGGGCACATGGACGGCAACAAGGACAACGTGTCGCCGGTGTACTGGAAGCTGTATAGCTGGTAGCCGGCCGCGTCTGCAGCCGGCGCCACCCGGGACGCGGAGCTGACGCAAGCGCAACGATCCGGGTCTGCCGGATATGAAGAGGCCGCCGCGCAGACTAGAGCGTGATCGCGGCGAAGGCCGGGATCGCCGGGAAGCCCGCCGGTGCCGTGACCGTACCGGCGGGCTTGACCCGGTTGTGGTACCACAGAGAGTACGCATAGATGCTCGCCGCCGGTTTCTGGCCCAGGCCGTGGTCGGCCGGATAGGCGCCGTTGTTCGCGGTGACCTTGACCAGCAGCGGCAGCCGCTGCTTGGTGAAGGCGGCATCGCAGACCGCGCAGGGAAACGCATCCTGCACGATCAGCAACGGCCCGGCCGCCGCTTTCGCCCCAAGCGCGTTGTAGACGCCGATTTCCGAATGCTGCTGCTTGCCGTCGCCGCTGACCGCGCCGTCGCACCGGATTTCCATTTGCCGTTGGCGACGTGAGCCTTCCGTATTGACGTTCATGCACGATCTCCTCGCAGGTTGTGGCGGGCGCCGATCGCCGGATGCGGCGGCGCGATGTCTGGAGGCGTGCGCTGCCGGCGGTGTACCAGCGGCGGGTGGCGTCCTTGGCAGCCAGCGTCGGCGCAGGGCGCATGCCGGACCATCGGTGCAAACCTGATTCTTCGCTGCCGCGGGGCCGAAGACCGCCGCTGGCCTCAGCGACGGCTGGCGCATGGCGCATGCGCACGCGACGGCGCGCAGCCGAGCGTTCGTGTGGGGTCCGCGCTACTGCGCTGCAGCCGCAGTGCAGCCTGGCCTGGCTGCTGTACGCAATGGGCTTGGCCTCGAAGCGGCAACGCCAGCGCAGCGTCCAGGCCTGTTTCGGCATGTCCAGGCGCAATGGCGCAAGGCGTGCCGCGCGGCGCCATGCCAACGCCACGGCCTTTACATCCCGATGTGGCGTTGTGCGCACTCCGGTGCAGCCGGCGCCGCGGCCACTCCCTGTAGGAGCGGCTTCAGCCGCGACAGATCTGCCGATCTGCCGCTGACGTGTGGATTTCTGTCGCGGCTGAAGCCGCTCCTACAGGACAGGACGCAGTGTCCAGAAACCCGCTGCCTCAACGAATCACCAGCACCGGCACGTGGCTGTGCGCCAGCACCTCGGCGGTCTGGCTGCCGAGCAGCACCCGGCTCATGCCGCGGCGACCATGCGAGGTCATCACGATCAGGTCGCACTGGTGCGCGGTGGCGATGTCGATGATGCCCTCGGCCGCGTAACGGTCGAGCACGTGGCAGCCATGCGCGGTGACGCCGGCCGCGGCAGCCGCGGCGAGCGCCGGTGCCAGGATCTTCTGCGCCCCGTCCTCGCGGTCCTGCCGGTACTCGGGCGTGGCCTCGTAGCCCACACTCCAGCCCATCGCGTCGTACATGCCCATCGCCCAGGGCTCGGAGACGGTGACGATGTCCACGTTCGCGCCGAGCCTGGCGGCCAGCGCCAGCCCCTGCTGCAAACCCTTGTCGGACAACTCGGAACCGTCGGTGGCAATCAGGATGCGCTGGTACATGTGCGTACTCCGGTAACGCCGCCTGCGGCGGCACGGACACCATTGCACACCCGGCGTAAACGCCGCGCCTTGACCCGGATCAATGTGCGGACGGACGCGACGCCAGCGGCCGGGCCGGATTGCCGGCCACGCGTGCGCCGGCGGGTACGTCGCGGGTGACCACACTGCCCGCGCCGATCACCGCATCGTCGCCAATCGTCACCCCCGGCAGCACGATCGCTCCGCCGCCGATCCAGACATTGCGGCCGATCGTCAGCGGCCGGCCGAATTCCAGCCCGGCCGCACGCTGCGCCGCATCGCGTGGATGGTCGGCCGCATACAGCTGCACCGCCGGCCCGATCTGCGTGCCGTCGCCGATGCTGACCTTGCAGACATCCAGGATCACGCAATTGAAGTTGAGGAACACGTCCTCGCCAAGAAAAATGTTGTAGCCGTAGTCGCAATGGAACGGCGGCCGCACCACCGCCCCATGCCCGACCGCGCCCAAGCGCTCGGCCAGCAAGTCGCGCCGCCGCGCCGGCGGCTCGGCCGATGCCGCGTTGTAGCGCAGCATCCACGCCTTGGCCGCGGCGTGATCGGCCTGCAACTGCGCATCGCCGGGGCGATACGGCTCACCGACCAGCATCTTGTCTTTCTCGCTACGCATCCTGCCCTCCCAGGCGATGTGGACGGGGATCATCGCATCGCGGCGTGACGGGCCCAACAGGATGACGATAAGCCGGACCCTGTGCGGCGCGGCGTGTCGGTGTGCGCTGATCGTCATGCCGCGCGACCACGACTTCGACGCAGCGCCGCGCAACGTCGCGACCGGTGCATCGCCCGGGCGCGCCATCCCCCAGACCACGCAAAGACGTGACCACGGTGCAACCGCACTCCCGGCAGCCGCACCAAGCGCGCCCCGCAAGTGCTAACGTCGCGCGCTCGCCCTTCCCACTTCCAAGCCGCCGGAGCGCCCGCATGTACGTCGCCGCCATTCCTACTCCCCGCCGCGCCTGCTCGGCCCTGGCCCTGGGCGTTTGCCTGGCAATCGCAGGCACGGCCGGCGCGCAGATCCTGCGCATGCCGGAGGTGCCGGCGCCGCAGGACACGCCCTACCCCGGCAGCATCGCGCTGCAGGTGGATGCCGGCGACGTGCGCCAGGGCATCTACCGGGTGCGCGAAACCATCCCGGTCGCGCCCGGGCGGCTGACGCTGCAGTATCCGCAGTGGATCCCCGGCGACCATTCGCCGAGCGGGCCGGTGGCGATGCTGGCCGGGCTGACGCTCACCGCCAACGGCGCGCCGCTGGCGTGGCGCCGCGACACCTTCGATGTCTACACCTTCCATGTGGACGTGCCGCCGGGCGTGTCCGCGATCGAGGCCCGTTTCCAGTACCTGTCGCCGCGCGACGACGGCTTCGAGATGACCGACAGGATGCTGCAGCTGGAATGGAACAAGCTGGCGCTGTATCCGGCCGGGCACTACACGCACGGCATCAGCGTGCTGCCCAGCGTGACCCTGCCGGCGGGATGGCAGTTCGGCACCGCGCTGGAGACCGCAACGCAGTCCGGCGCCAGCACCACCTTCAAGCCGGTGGATTTCGAGACGCTGGTCGATTCGCCGATCTACGCCGGGCGCTATTTCAAGCGCGTGGATCTCACCCCACCGGGCGGCGCGCCGGTGCATCTGGACGTCATTGCCGATACCCAGGCGTCGCTGGAGATCACCCCTGCGCAGCTGCAGGCGCACCGCAACCTGGCGGTGCAGGCGCTGAAGCTGTTCGGCGCGCACCACTACGACCACTACGATTTCCTGTTCTCGCTGTCCGACGTGCTCGGCGGCAACGGCCTGGAGCACCACCAGTCCAGCGAGAACGGGCTGGAGGCGGACTACTTCAGCGCCTGGGCCGACAACGCGCCCGACCGCGATCTGCTGGCGCACGAGTACACGCATTCCTGGAACGGCAAGTTCCGGCGTCCGGCCGATCTGTGGACGCCCACCTTCAACGTGCCGATGGGCGATTCGCTGCTGTGGGTCTACGAGGGGCAGACCCAGTATTGGGGCTATGTGCTCACCGCGCGCGCCGGGATGTGGACGCCGGAGCAGTTCCGCGATGCGCTGGCGATGACCGCGGCCAACTACGACCGCAACCGCGAAGGCTTCCAGT
The DNA here is from genome assembly GCF_017301775.1 of Xanthomonas translucens pv. undulosa. Lineage (NCBI taxonomy): Bacteria > Pseudomonadati > Pseudomonadota > Gammaproteobacteria > Lysobacterales > Lysobacteraceae > Xanthomonas > Xanthomonas translucens. Next base: position 2,553,861 of record NZ_CP063993.1, on the reverse strand, counting down.
GGCGTTCGCTGGAAGACACCACCAACGATCCCACCGCCGCGCATCGCGCGCCGCTGCCGTACCGCAGCTGGCAGATGAGCGAGGACTACTACAGCGGCGGGCAGATGCTGTGGCTGGCGGTGGATGCCAAGCTACGCGCGCTCAGCCACGGCCGCAAGTCGCTGGACGATTTCGCCAAGGCCTTCTTCGGCGTGGACGATGGCAGCCACACGGTCAGGACCTACACCTTCGACGACGTGGTGGCCGCGCTCAATGGCGTGGCCGCGTTCGACTGGGCCGGCTACCTCGCGCCGCGCGTGGATGCGGTGAGCCCGCCGCTGCTGGAAGGGCTGCAGGCCAGCGGCTGGAAGCTGGTCTATACCGACCAGCCCAGCGCGTTCGAGAAGCAGTACGACAGCCGCCACCAGTCGGCGCGCCACCGCTACAACTTCGCCTGGTCGCTGGGCCTGGTGATGAACGACGATGCCAGCATCAACGACGTGGTCTGGGACGGCCCCGCGTTCAAGGCCGGCATCAGCAGCGGCGCCACGCTGCTAGCGGTCAACGGCCAGGAGTACACGCACGATGCGCTCAAGCAGGCCATTGCCGAGGCCAGGGGCGGCACCGCGCCGATCGTGCTGATGCTGAAGTTCCAGGGCGGCGTGCGCAGCGTGGAGGTGAATTACCACGACGGCCTGCAATACCCGCACCTGGTGCGGGTGGACGGCACGCCGGACAGCTTGAGCCAGATCATCGCCGCGCGCCGTTGACGCCGCCGGCGGCCGGTTCCGCACCGGCCGCCAGCGCGTGGACAGGCGGCCATGGCAGAACCTGCCTGACCCCGCCTCCGTGAAGCGGCCGCGCCTCGCGCGCCCGGGCGTGGACACCGTCCGCCGCGTGCAGTGCGCCGACGGCAGGGCCGGTGCGCCGTCGATCGGCCAGGTGCGGATGGCCGCCGACCAGGTGCACATTGCCTTGGCGCAGCAGGCCCCGCCTCCAGCGTCGTCGGCGCGGTGGGTTTCGGGGAACTGGCTGGGCATTTCGCCGGCGGCGAAGAGCTGGCGCGCAAGTGCAGCTTCTGGGAATGAACGCCCTCCCCTGACCGGGCCGCGCTTGTTGGCAGGCGGCTGGGAATGGTAGCGTCGCAGCGCGCGCAACCAAGGGAGGACGCCGTGAACGCATGCAGGGATCGCGCCTCTTCAGGTTTAACGCGCCGGCTCGATGGCGCGCTCGCACATGGCGGATGCGGCGCTGCCGCCCTGTGTGCGCAGCGTGCTGTCGCCGAATCGCCGCTGGCTTCTTCGTCCGCTGCAGCCGCACTATCTCCGGGAGGTCGTATGAAAATGCTGTTTGCAGCTGTGTTCGCCACGGTCCTGACGCCGTGCGCGTCCGTGCATGCCGATTCGCCGAAACCCTCGCCCTTGCTCGGCAGCTGGGCGGTGGACGTGTCGCGTTTGCCGAAACCGCCGCAGGAACGGCCGAAGAGCGTCACCCTGACGTTCGGCGAGGCAGGCAACGGCAAGTGGTCCGCCAAGGTCGACATCGTCGAGCAGGGCGGAGGGAAGATGCATGCCGAAGGCGTCGCCGCCCTCGATGGCCGGGCCACCCCGGTGAAGAACAATTTCGAAGCCGACACCTTCGCCCTGCAGACGCCTGCGCCCAGCGTGCTGGTGATGATGCTGGCCAAGGACAGAAGCGTGGCCTCGACCCGCATCTATACCGTCGCCACGGATGGCCGCTCGATGACCGAAACCGTCGCCGCGTTCGCGCCGGACGGTAGCCCGACGATGCGCACCAACTATTTCACCCGCGTACCGTCGCCAGCGGCGCCACCACGCCGCTGAGGCGGCCGTATTCGGCGTCCCGGACCGGGCATCGCGCCGGCATCAGGTCGTGGCGCGCGTTCGTGCGCTCTGCGCGAAGGCGCATGCCATGCGCCTTCGCCACCCATCGGTTCCCGGAAGTTGCAATGCAGGGCGTCATCGGTATTGGCGGCATCTTCCGACGCCGAGCGGTCTGATGGCTGCGTTCGCCACGGCTGAAGCCGCTCCCACAAAGGGCTTGCGGCGGGCGGGCTGGATGCACTGTGGGAGGGACTTCAGTCCCTACTGCTTCCGAAGCCGGATGGCTGCGTGGCTGCGTTCGCCACGCGATACCGCACGTCACCGGCGCCATGCGCTCGGCGTGCTCGGCAGTCGCCACTCTGGCGCCCACACAAGGCGTCACAGCACCCAGCGCGTCAGAGCACCGTCAGATTCGCGTACGCCATCACCAGCCACTTCGCGCCGACCTCGTCGAACTGCACCTGCACGCGCGCATGCGCGCCGTTGCCTTCGTAGTCGATGACCACGCCGCCACCGAACTTGGGATGCTGCACGTTGGTGCCGAGCCGGATCGCCGGCGCGTCGATGGCGCTGTGGCCGAGGTTGCGCGGCGCGCCCAGCGAGACGCTGCGCGACACCTGCACCTTCGGCCGCACTTCGTGCAGCAGCTCGCGCGGGATTTCGCGCAAGAAGCGCGACGGCACGTTGTAGTTGTCCTGGCCGTGGATGCGCCGCGACTCGGCGTAGCTGAGCACCAGCTTGTGGCGGGCGCGGGTGATGCCGACGTAGGCCAGGCGCCGCTCTTCCTCCAGGCGCCCGCTCTCTTCCAGCGAGCGCGCGCTGGGGAACAGGCCATCTTCCATGCCGACCAGGAACACCAGCGGGAACTCCAGGCCCTTGGCCGAATGCAGCGTCATCAGCTGCACGCCCTCTTCGCCGGCCTGGGCCTGGCCTTCGCCGGCCTCCAGCGAGGCGTAGGCCAGGAAACCGACCAGCTCGGTCATCACCTGACGGCCCTCGTCGGCGTCCTCGTCGTTGTCGGCGCGCACGAAGCGCGAGGCGACCGAGACCAGTTCGTCGAGATTGTCGGTACGCGATTCCGAATCCAGGCCGCCGCGGCTTTCCTTGCTCCAGTGCTCGCGCAGCGCCGAGCGCGCCAGCACCTGGTCGATCTGCTCGGGCAGCGGCAGGCCGGCCACTTCGGCGGACAGTTGTTCGATCAGCCCCAGGAACTGGGCCAGTGCGTTGCGCGCGCGCGCGGCCAGGTCGCCGCCCTGCTGCGCGGCCTGTTGCGCGGCCGCCCATAGCGACAGCGACTGCGCGCGCGCCAGGCGCCGTACTTCGTCCAGGGTGCGGTCGCCGATGCCGCGCGTGGGCGTGTTCACCGCGCGCTCGAACGCCGCATCGTCGGCGCGGTTGGCGACCATGCGCAGATAGGCCAGGGTGTCCTTGATTTCGGCGCGCTCGAAGAAGCGCATGCCGCCGTAGACGCGGTACGGCACCTGCTCGGCGATCAGCGATTCTTCGAACGCGCGCGACTGCGCGTTGCTGCGGTAGAGCACCGCCGCCTCGCTGTAGCTGCCGCCATCGCGCACCCATTGGCGCACGCGCTCGACCACGTAGCGCGCCTCGTCGATCTCGTTGTAGGACGCGTACAGATCGATCGGGTCGCCGTCGCCCGAATCGGTCCACAGCTGCTTGCCGATGCGGTCCGGGTTGTGCGCGATCACCGCGTTGGCGGCGTTGAGGATGTTGGCGCTGGAGCGGTAGTTCTGCTCCAGGCGGATGGTCTGCGCGTTCGGAAAATCCTTCAGGAAGCGCTGCACGTTCTCGACCTTGGCGCCGCGCCAGCCGTAGATCGCCTGGTCGTCGTCGCCGACCACGAACACGCGGCCGCTATCGCCGGCGAGCACGCGCACGAACGCGTACTGGATCGCGTTGGTGTCCTGGAACTCGTCCACCAGGATCTCGCTGAAACGGCTGCGGTAATGCGCCAGCAATGCCGGGTTGTCGCGCAACAGTTCGTGCGCGCGCAGCAGCAGCTCGGCGAAATCGACCAGGCCGGCGCGGTCGCAACGCTCCTGGTACAGCGCGTAGGCGCTGCGCAAGGTGGTGGTCCACTCGTCGCGCGGCTCGGGCTGGATGTGCTGCGCGCGACGGCCCTCGTCCTTCTGCTGATTGATCCACCACATGATCTGCTTGGGCGGGAACTTGCCCTCGTCCAGTTCCAGCTGCTGCACCACGCGCTTGACCAGGCGCAGCTGGTCGTCCGAATCCAGCACCTGGAAGCTTTCCGGCAACTTCGCGTCGGGCCAGTGCAGGCGCAGCAGGCGGTGCGCCAGACCGTGGAAGGTGCCGATCCACATGCCGCGGCTGCCGTTGCGCAGTTGCAGGTCGGTGCGGTGGCGCATCTCGCCGGCCGCCTTGTTGGTGAAGGTGACCGCAAAGATGCCGTGCACCGGCACGCCGTGGACTTCGTTGAGCCAGGCGATGCGGTGGGTGAGCACGCGCGTCTTGCCGGATCCGGCGCCGGCCAGGACCAGGTAATGGCCGGACGGTGCGGAGACGGCCTCGCGCTGGGCGGGGTTCAGATCATCGAGCAAATGGGAGACATCCACCCGCGCATTTTACGCCATGTGCGGGAGCCGGGACCGGCCCTGCGTCCCCTACAACGCCAGCAATGCCTGCGCCTGCTGTTGCCCCTGCACCCGCAACTCCGGGATCGCCAGGCTTTCCCACAGGCTGCCGATGCGCAGGCTGCCGAGTACGCGGATGCGCGGATCGGCATGGCCGTCGGCGTCGAGCAGCGCGCCGTCGGCAGCGGTGGCCACGCCGATGCCGTGCGCGCCGGACGCGGCATGGCCGCAGCCCAGCAGTTGGTGCAGCAGCGGGTTGCGCATGGTCTGTGCGCGCAGCTCCACGCCGGTAGCGTTGACCAGGTAGTGCGCGTCCAGCTGCAGCGCCAGCCCGTCGGGGCCGACCGCGTTGACCTGCACGCAGGCGCCGACCGGGAACACCGTGTCCAGCCGCGCGCGGTGCACGCGCAGCTGGCCGACCCGGCGCATCGCCTGCAGTTGCGCGAACACCGGCGCGGCGATGCGGTGCCGGTGCACGTCCCAGTAGCGCAGCGCATGGCGCAGGAAGCGGCGCTGTTCGGTGGCCGACAGCGACTGCCACAGCGCCTGGCCCAGCGGCCGCAGCCGCTCCATCACGCTCTGCCAGGGCAGGCCGCGCGCCTGTGCCACGGCGGCGTGCCGGCGCAGCGCGCGCAGGCGCTGGCGCAACGGTAGCGCCAGCAACGGCTGCGGGTCGAAGTCGGCCGCGGCGTGGCCGGCATGCTCGGCATGCGGCAGCGGCAGTACCGCATGCCGCGAGATCACGTGCACCGGGCCGCGGTGCGCATTGGCGAGCAGGGTCAGCACGCTGTCCACCATGCTCAAGCCGGCACCGACGATGCACACCGTGGACTCGCGCGGGATCGCGCGCAGCTGTGCGTAATTCCAGGCGTCCACGCGCACGTGCGCGGGCAGGCTGGCCGCGCCGCGCGCCGGCAGCGGACGCAGGCTGTTGCCCAACGCCAGCACCGTCGCCTGCGCGCGCAGCGTAGCGCCATCTTGCAGTTGCAGCGCCTGTCCATGCGCATCGCGATCCAGCGCCAGCACCCGCTGCTGCCGCCACTGCAGCTGCGCCGGGCTTGCGGCCTGCGCCTGGGCCAGCCGTGCGCGCAGGTAGTCGCCGTAGTGGCGGCGCTGCACATAGGCCTGCGCCAGCGCAGCACGCGGCAGCACCGGATACAAGGCTTGCTGCTGCAGCCAGTCGAGGAAATCGTCGGGCAGCTCGGCGAAGGCGCTCATGCGCCCGGCCGGTACGTTCAGCAGGTGCTCCGCGCACGGCGTCGCATAGGCCACGCCCTGCGCCAGCGCGGCCTGCGGTTCGATCAGCTGCAGCCGCAGGGCATGCGTGGCCTGCCGCAGCAACTGCAACGCGACCAGCGTGCCGGCCGCGCCGCCGCCGACGATGGCGATATCGCAGTCGCCGTCGCCATCGGATGCGGTGGGCAAGAGTTCGCTCATGCCGGCGATTGTAAGGGATGCCCTCGCCGGCTCCGCCCGCGGCTAAGAACCATCGCGCATGTCGCGGTGAAGATCGCGCATGGCGGCGACATCATGCTGTCATGTGCGTGCGCCTTCACATCAGCGCATCGGCCAGGCGGGCGATACCTTCGCGGCTGCGCCGCCAGGTCGGTCGCTTGCGCCATTCCTGCAGCGACAGCGCGCGCGCATCGGCCAGGTAGTCGGCCTCCACCGCGCGCAGCCGCTGCACCACCTCCGTGCAGTAGCACAGCACGCCGATCTCCGCGTTCAGCGCGAAGGAACGGATGTCCAGATTGATCGAGCCGACCAGGGCGATGCCCTCGTCCACGCTCAGGTGCTTGGCGTGCAGGAAGCACGGCCGGTACAGCGCGATCTTGACCCCGCTGCGCAGCAGTTCGTCGTAGTAGGCCTCCTGCGCCCAGGCGGTGAGCCGTTGGTTGCTGCTCTCCGACAGGATCAGCTGCACGTCCACCCCGGACAGCGCGGCGATGCGCAGCGCGCTGAGCGTGGCCTCGTCGGGCACGAAGTACGGCGTGACCATCACGATCCGCCGCCGCGCCAGGTGGATCAGCGCGTTGACCGCATCGCGCGCGTTCTCGAACGGATACGCCGGGCCGCTGGGCAGCAGTTGCGTGGCGGTATCGGCGCCGTGCACCGCGGTGCCGTCGGCCACACGCAGGCGCTGCCCGGTCTCGATGAACCAATCGCTGGCGAACACCGCCTCAAGGTGCCCGACCACCGGCCCCTGCAGGCGCACCACCAGTTCGCGGTTAGGATGGCCGCGCACGAATTCGGCCGCGGCCAGGTTCTGCGAACCGGTGTAGCCGACGCGGTTGTCGATCACCGCGATCTTGCGGTGGTTGCGCAGGTCCATGCGCCCGCTGCGGCGCCAGCGCAGCCCGCCCGGCAGCAGCGCCTGCACCTCGACGCCTGCAGCGCGCAAACGCTTGCGGTAGCGGCGCAGGCCGCGCTTGCCGCCACGCGCATCGAGCAGCAGGCGGCAACGCACGCCGCGCGCGGCGGCACGCAGCAGCGCGGCCACGACCGCGTCGCCGACCGCATCGTCGAACATCAGGTAGTACAGCAGGTGCACGCGTTCGACCGCCGCCTCGATGTCGTCGATCAACGCCTGCAGCGAATCCGCATAGCGGTCGAGCAACTCCACCGTATTGCCATGGGTCGGCATGAAATCGCCCTGGCGCTCGATCAGCGGCACCACTTCGGCGATCGTGGTGTCGGCGGGCGGGGTCCAGCGCAGCGCGGTCATCGGCACTTGCTGCTCGCGGATCACCTGCGAAGCCTGCGCCTGGCGCTGGATGCGCTCGCGCGACAGCCACGGATGGCCGAGCAGCAGGTACAGCGGCAGGCCCAGCACCGGCACGAAGCCCACCAGCAGCAGCCAGCTGCGCGCCGCGCCGGGCGTGGTGCGCGCGGGGATCCACAACAACGCCACCAGCCGGATCAGCCAGTCCAGCGCCAACAGCCAGGTGCCTTCCAACCAGAACGGCAGCATCGCGACCCTTCGCAAGCCAAGTCGCCCGATTCTGCGGGCTGCGGCGGCAAACGCAACCATTGCATGCGTTGCCGCCGCTGGCCAGGCCGGCGCACGCGAGATCCAACTACGTCGCGACTGCAACAGCGACGGCGCAGACCGCCGGTTCGGAGTGTGCAGGCCCCAGACGCACGAAACCCGCCTTGCGGCGGGTTTCGTGTCGACCGGAACAGCGACCCAGCGATCAGTCGATCACTTGATCTTGCCTTCCTTGTACATCACGTGCTTACGCACGACCGGGTCGTACTTCATCATTTCCATCTTCCCCGGAGTGTTCTTCTTGTTCTTGTCCGTGGTGTAGAAGTGGCCGGTGGCGGCCGAGGAAATCATACGGATCTTGTCACGCTTGCCTGCCATGATTGTTTACTCCTCAGACCTTTTCGCCGCGCGCGCGCAGCTCTTTCAGAACGGCATCGATCCCGTTCTTGTCGATGGTGCGCAACGCATGCGCGGAGACACGGAGCTTGATCCAGCGGTTCTCGCTGGCGACCCAGAAGCGGCGCTCGTGCAGGTTGGGCAGGAAGCGGCGACGGGTTCTGTTGTTGGCGTGGGAGACGTTGTTACCCGTCTGCACACGCTTGCCGGACACTTGGCATACGCGGGACATTACGCACCTCGATAAAAATTTTGAGTCGCCCATAGCCTGGGAGACGGCGGCCCCGGCAGCCTTGCGGGCCACCACGCGACGTGGGAAATCAAGCAGTTACGCTGGGAGAGGCCGACCGGAGATCGCGTTTCCGGCCGCCGGCCCGACAACAGCCGGGCACAGCGAGACACGCATTATGCATGGCTTTCCTTTGTGCCGCAAGCACTTACCGCCCCCATTGGGGTGTCCGCGCACCGTTGCGAGTGAAGTCGGGCCTGCTCAGGCAAGATGGCGCTCGACCTCGCGCATGCCGACATCGGATGCGCGCCTGAAGGCCGTCGCCACCGCAGCACAGTCCTGCATCGGCACTTGCAGTTCTTCGAAGACCTGCCGCCACGTCCGGGTCACCGCTACGATTGCGCCGATCAGTTGCGCGGCACGTGCGGGGAACAGGCCGAATGCCCCGCAACCATGCAACGCATTGTCCAAGGTGGCGCGCCTACCTCGCGGCCCGACACCCAAGTGCAGCGTGGACAAGACGATGCCACCGATCACCACCGTGGCCAGCGGCCGCTGCACTTCCGCGCCGGCCGCAACCGCGCCAGCGCGCCCTCGCGCAACGCCTGCTCCAGCGCCAGGCCGTCCTCGCGCAGCTTGCGCACGAAGGCGATCATCACCCGCCCGTTGAGCCCCGCCACCCCGGACAGCGCGATGAAGCCGACCCCGGCAGAGATCGACAGCGGGATCCCGCGCAACGCCAGCGCGATCACCCCGCCGGTCAGCGCCAGCGGCACGCCGCTGAACACGATCGCCGCATCGCGCAGCGAGCCGAACGACCAGTACAGCAGCGCGAAGATCAGCAGCAGCGTGGCCGGCACCACCCAGGCCAGGCGCTGCCCGGCCGAGATCAGCTGTTCGAAGGTGCCGCCGTAGCCGATCCAGTCGCCGCTGGGCAGTTCCACGTCGGCCTGCACGCGGCGCTGCAGTTCGGCGACGAAACCGCCGAGGTCGCGGTCGCGCACGTTGGCGGTGACCACGATGCGGCGCTTGCCGTCCTCGCGGTTGATCTGGTTCGGCCCCAGCACCGTTTCCACGTTCGCCACCTCGCGCAGCGGCACGCTGATCGGCGCGCCGCTGCGCCAGCCGGGCGCGCGGCTGGACTCGTCGGCGTCGCCGCGCTCGCAGTCGCCGCGCAGCGGGATCGGCAGCTCGGCCAGCGCCGCCGGATCCTGACGCAACGCTTCGGGCAGACGCACCACGATGGCGAAGCGGCGGTCGCCTTCGAACAGCTGCCCGGCGCACTGCCCACCGACCGCGGCGGCGACGGTGTCCTGCACTACGCCGGGATGGAGTCCATAGCCGGCCAGCGCGGTGCGGTCCGGGACCACCGTCAGCATCGGCAGGCCGGTGGCCTGCTCGAGCTTGACGTCGGCCGCGCCGGGCACGTTGCGGGCCACCTCCTCGATGCGCCGGCCAACCTCCAGCAGCGTGTCCAGATCGTCGCCGTAGAGCTTGATCGCCACGTCCGCGCGCACGCCGGAGATCAGCTCGTTCATGCGCATCTGGATCGGCTGAGTGAACTCGTAGTTGTTGCCGGGCAGCTGCTGCACCGCCGCCTCGATCTCGGCCAGCAACTGCGCCTTGGGCTTGCGCGGATCGGGCCACTGCGCGCGTGGTTTCATGATCAGGAAGGTGTCGGCCACCGACGGCGGCATCGGATCGGTGGCGACCTCGGCGGTGCCGAGCTTGCCGAACACGTGCGCCACTTCCGGGAACCGCTTGATCCGCCGTTCCAGCGTGGACTGCATGGCGATCGCCTGGTCCAGGCTGGTGCCCGGAATGCGCAGCGCATGCAGGGCGATGTCGCCTTCGTCGAGGTTGGGAATGAACTCGCTGCCCAGCCGCGTGGCCAGCACGCCGCACAGCAGCACCAGCGCCAGCGCGCCGGTGCCGATGTGGTCGCACCCTGGAGGCCGCACCTCGATCCGGCATTGCGGCTATCCTCCCCATGCCGCGCTAGTGGTCGCACCCTCATCCGGCGCTGCGCGCCACCTTCTCCCGGGGAAGAAGGAAAAGCACGAGCGGGTGGCCGTTATTGGGGGGCGTTGGGCTTCTGGGCGGCCGCCTGGTGCCGCTGTTTGCTCTCGGCGATGAAGGCGCGTACCTGCTGTTGCAAGACCGGCAGCGGCACCGAGCCCTGTTTCAGTACCGCGTCGTGGAAGGCCTTGATATCGAAGTCCATGCCCAGTTCGCGTTCGGCCTCGGCGCGCAGCTTGACGATGGCGATCTCGCCGAGCTTGTAGCTCAGCGCCTGCCCCGGCCAGGAGATGTAGCGATCGACCTCGGTGGTGACTTCGTGCTCGCTGAGCGCGGTGTGCTCGCGCAGGTAGGCCAGCGCCTGCTCGCGGCTCCAGCCCTTGTGATGCACGCCGGTGTCGATCACCAGCCGGCAGGCGCGCCACATTTCGTAACTGAGGCGGCCGAAATCTTCGTACGGGGTTTCGTAGATGCCCATCTCCTTGCCCAGCTTTTCTGTGTACAGCGCCCAGCCTTCGCCGTAGGCGGAGATGTAGTTCTCGCGACGGAACGCCGGCTGCGCGCCCTGCTCTTCGGCCAACGCGCCCTGCAACGAGTGGCCGGGCGAGGATTCGTGCAGGGTCAGCGCCGGCAGGTTGTACAGCGGGCGCGCCGGCAGGTTGTAGGTGTTGAGCCAGTAGGTGCCGACGCCGCCGCGGCCGGCGGTCCAGAACGGCGCGATCTCCGGCGGCACCGGCACGATGGTGAAGCGCCCGCGCGGCAGCGTACCGATGAACTTGCCGACTTCGCCATCCACGCGCTTGGCGATCCACGCCGCGCGGTCGAGCAGTTCCTGCGGCGTCTTGACGTAGAACTGCGGGTCGCTGCGCAGGAACTGCAGGAATGCCGGGAACGTCTGCTGACCGGCCGGCGGCTTGAAGCCGACCTGTTGGATGATCGCGTCCATCTCCTTCTGGATCCGCGCCACTTCCTGCAGGCCCAGTTGGTGGATCTGCTCCGGGCGCATTTCCAGCGTGGTGTATTCGCGGATCTGCTGCTGGTAGTAGGCCTTGCCGTCGGGCAGCGCCTCGGCGGCGAGCGTGGTGCGCGCCTGCGGCACGTATTCTTCGCGATAGAAGCGCAGCAGCTGCGCGTACGCCGGGATCACCTTGTCGCGGATCGCCGCCTGCGCCTGCTCGCGCAGCGCCTGCTGCTCGGCGGCCGGGATCTGCGCCGGCAGCTGCTTGAACGGCGCGTACAGCGCGGCCGCGGTCGGATCCTTGAGTTCGGCGACGTTGGCGATCGAACCGTCGCGCCCTTCCAGCACCGCGCGCGGCACGCTGAAGCCGCGCTTGAGGCCGGCGCGCATGTTGTCGGTCTGCTGTGCGAAGTAGCGCGGCACATCGTCGAGCCGCGCGATGTAGGCGCGGTACTCGGCCGGGGTGCGCAGCGTGCGCCGTGCCATGAAGCCCAGGTCGGACCAGAACGCGCTGTCGGAATTGAACGGCATTTCGTAGGCGCGCAAGCGCACCGCGGCGGCGAGGTTCTCGATCTGCGGACGGTACACCGCCAGGTTGACCTGGTTGTCGGCCGACAGCTGCGCCGGGCCGATCGCATCCAGCTGGCGCAGCACGTCGTCCCACAGCTTGAGCCGCGCCGCCTGCGCCACCGCGCCGACGTCGGGCAGCTGCTGGTTGTCGCCGCTGCTGTCGCTGTCCTCGTCGGCCTGCCCGACCTGCGCCTGCCGCCACGTCCACTCCTTTTCGTAGATGGCCTGGAAGCGGGCATCGGCAGCGGAGGCGGTGGCCGCCGCCGGCGGGACGGCCGGCGCGGCGGCCAGCGCCGGCGTGGCGAGTGCGAGCGCAAGCAACAGGGAAGCGGCCAGCGGGGTCTTGGCGATCGGCATGGGCGACAATTGGTAATGGGAACGAGAGCCCGATGATCGCATCCCGGGCGCAGCGTGGGGGTGGGCCGGACGTCCTGCTTCTACCCAACGCGCAATGCCAGGCATCCGTCCGTGCAACGCGTGGCATTTCCCGACACGGCGCACAGACTTCGGCCGATAGGCGCCGCTCACTGCTGCAGGCACGCTGCACGCCATGCCTCCGCTCGCCCATTTCCCAGGACATGCCGCATTGCGCCGCGGCCGCCACGATGAGGCCGGGCGCACCTATCTACTGACGGTGGTGACCTTCCAACGCGCAGCGCTGTTCTCGGACTGGCGTTGCGCACGTGCAGCGGCGGCCTGCCTTTCCGCGCCCGCCAGCTGGCCGCAGGTGCAACTGCTGTGCTGGGTATTGATGCCCGATCACTGGCACGGCCTGATCGAACTGGGTCCGCGCGCGACGCTGTCCGACGCGATGCAACACGCCAAGGGCCGATGCGCACATGCGGTGAATCGCGCACGCGGCCGCGGCGGCAGGGTGTGGTCGCCCGGCTTCCATGATCGCGCGCTGCGGCGCGAGGACGACATGCTGACCGCGGCACGCTATATCGTGGCCAATCCATTGCGCGCTGGCCTGGTCCGTCGCTTGGGCGATTATCCGTATTGGGATGCGATCTGGTTGTCTGCGCATGGGGAGAGCAAAAGCGGTCGCGGCTGAAGCCGCGACAAGATTCCCGCCGGAACTGGGAAACACTCCCGCCGGCTCAATGCGCCGCACGATCCCGGTGCCAGCCGCGGTGCTTGATGTCCAGGTACAGGCTGTAGAACGCGGTGAAGGCCGGGAACAGGTTCTGCAGCACGCCGACCGAATCCTGCTTGGCCGAGAACAGGAAGTAGCTCAGCGTCATCAGGCTGCCGACCACGCTCATGTACCAGAACAGGCGCGGGATCACCGGCTTGCCGGCGCGCTTGGAGGCGACGAACTGCACCAGCCAGCGGCCGCCGAACATCAGCGCGCCGACATAGCCGATCAGCTTCCAGCCGGTGACGTGCAGGCCGGTCCAGTACAGCGCCTGGATCGGTTCGTTGAGGAAATGCGCGTCCATCTCAGCGCTCCTGCACCACGGTGCGGCGGCTGCGCGCGATCAGCCAGGCCACGCCGCGCAGGTCGCGGATGCCGACCAGGGCGCGGTTGAGGTTGTTGTACTTGGACACGCCCGAGGTGCGGTGGCGATGGTGCACCGGCACGCTCAGGGTCTGCCAGCCGGCGCGCTGCATCAGCGCCGGCAGGTAGCGGTGCATGTGGTCGAAGTACGGCAGGTCCAGGAACGCGGCGCGCTCGAACAGCTTGATGCCGCAGCCGGTGTCGGGGGTGTCGTCGCGCAGCATGCGCGCGCGGATCGCGTTGGCCCACTTGGAGGCCCAGCGCTTGCTGCCCGAGTCCTGCCGCGACACGCGCCAGCCGGCGAACAGCTTGACCTGCGCGTCCGCCGCGGCGCGCGCGGCGAGCAGCTTGGGGATGTCGGCCGGATCGTTCTGGCCGTCGCCGTCGAGGGTGGCGATCCACGCGCCGCGCGCGGCCTTGACCCCGTTGCGCACCGCAGTGCTCTGCCCGCTCTGGCTGACGTGGTGCAGCACCCGCAGCTCCGGCGTGCTCGCCTTCAGCCCCTCCAGCACCGCCAGGGTGTCGTCGCGCGAATCGTCGTCGACGTAAACGATCTCGAAATCGGTCACGCCGCGCAGCGCGGCGACGATCTCCGCCACCAGCGGCGGCACGTTGTCGCGCTCGTTGAACACCGGGACGACGACGGAAAGGGAAGGCTGGTTCATGGCTCGATTAGGCTCGACGGCAACGCAATGGAAAAATGCGGGAAACGGCGGCAACGACGCAAAAAGACCGCGCATTTTGCCCTGGGCCGGTGGCCCGGGGCTACAGTGTCAGACCGCGGCACCGAAATAATCGCGGCACCACTGCACCACCTGCGGCAACCCGACCTCGATCGGAGTGCTCGGATCGAAGCCGAACGCGGCATGGGCGCGCGCAGTATCGGCCATCGTCTCGACCATGTCGCCGGGCTGCATCGGCGTGTACACCTTCTCCGCGGCGCGGCCGGCGGCGGCCTCGATCACGCCGATGAAGCGCTCCAGTTCAACCGGGGTGTGGTTGCCCAGGTTGAACACGCGATGCGGCACGGCGTCCGTGGACGGGTGGTCGAGCGCGCCGAGCACGCCGGCGACGATGTCGGCGACGAAGGTGAAGTCGCGGCGCATGCGGCCATGGTTGAACACCTCGATCGGCCGCCCGGCCAACACCGCGCGGCTGAACAGCAGCGGCGCCATGTCCGGCCGGCCCCACGGGCCGTACACGGTGAAGAAGCGCAGGCCGGTGGCGCGCAGGCCGTAAAGCTGCGCATAGGTGTAGGCCATCAGTTCGTTGGCGGCCTTGGTCGCCGCGTACAGCGAGCGCGGCTGGTCGATGCGCTGGTCCTCGGAGAACGGCGGCGTCGCCGAATCACCGTACACCGAGCTGCTCGACGCATAGGCCAGGTGCTGCACGCCGCGGTGCCGGCACAGTTCCAGCACGTTGACGAAGCCGACCAGGTTGCTGTCGACGTAGGCGTACGGGTTCTGCAGCGAATAGCGCACCCCCGCCTGCGCGGCCAGGTGCACCACGCGCGCAGGACGGATCTCGTCGAACAGTGCGGTGAGGCTGTCGCGGTCGGTGAGGTCGAGCCGGCGGATATCGGCCTGCGGGCACAGCGCGGCGACGCGGTCGCGCTTGAGCTGCGGGTCGTAGTAGTCGTTGTAGTTGTCCAGCCCCACCACCGTCTCGCCGCGCGCGGCCAGCGCACGGCAGGTGTAGGCGCCCACGAAGCCGGCCGCGCCGGTGACCAGGACCGTCATCGGCGCGCGCCTTGTGCGAGAGCGGGAACGAGGGCAGAGGTCATGCGCAAATCAGCGGCGGCGCTCAGCCGACCTTGCCGCGCAGCCGCTCCAGCACGCCGTCGAGCGTGTCCAGGTCGGTGTAGTGGATCACCAGCTTGCCCTTGCCGCCGCGGCCGTGGGCGATGGCGACCTTGGTGCCCAGCGATTCGGACAGTTCGGTCTCCAGCGAGGCGATGTCGGCCTGCGGGGCGACGCGGCCAGGCTTGGCCTTGCGGTTGCTGGGCACCTTGCCGGCGGCGAACTGCTGCGCGCGGTGCTCGACCTCGCGCACCGACCAGCCCTGGTCGGCGGCGTCGGAGGCCAGGCGGCTGGCCAGGTCCGGCGACAGCGTCAGCAGCGCGCGCGCATGGCCCATTTCCAGGCGCCCGGCCTCGAGCAGCGCGCGGATCGCCGGCGGCAGCTCGAGCAGGCGCAGCAGGTTGGACACCGAGGCGCGCGAGCGGCCCACCGCTTCGGCCGCCTCGGCATGGGTCAGCGCGAATTCGTCGATCAGCCGCTGCAACGCCTGCGCTTCCTCCAGCGGGTTGAGGTCCTCGCGCTGGATGTTCTCGATCAGCGCCATGGCGATGACGGTGCGGTCGTCGAGCTCGCGCACCACCACCGGCACCTCGCTCAGCCCGGCCAGCTGCGAGGCGCGCCAGCGGCGTTCGCCGGCGACGATCTCGAACCTGCCCGGCGCCAGTTCGCGGGCGACGATCGGCTGGATCACGCCCTGCGCCTTGATCGACTCGGCCAGCTCCTGCAGCTTGCCCTCGTCCATTTCCTGGCGCGGCTGGTACTTGCCCGGCTGCAGCTGCCCGACCGGCAGCTGGCGCAGGCTCTCGCCGGGCTGCGCTGCGTCGTTGGGCGCCGGCGCGGCCGCGCCGCCCTTCGGTCCCAGCAACGCTTCCAGGCCACGGCCCAGGCCACGCTTCTTCGCTCCGAGGGCGGGGGGCTTGGCGCTCATCAGTAACTCTCCACGGCCGGGACGGGCCGGTTGCGTTCGTCGCGACGGCGCACGATCTCGCCGGCCAGGCCCAGGTAGGCCACGCCGCCGCGCGAGGTGCGGTCGTAGCCGACGATGCTCTGGCCGTGGCTGGGCGCCTCGGCCAGGCGCACGTTGCGCGGCACGATGGTGCGGAACACCTTGTCGCCGAAATGGTTGGTCAGCTCCGCCGACACCGCGTTGGCCAGGTTGTTGCGCACGTCGAACATGGTGCGCAGCACGCCTTCGATCTCCAGCGTCGGATTGAGGTCGGCGCGCAGTGCCTCGATGGTCTCCAGCAGCGCGGTCAGCCCTTCCAGCGCGTAGTACTCGCACTGCATCGGCACGATGATCGAGTCGGCGGCGGTCAGCGCGTTCAGGGTCAGCAGCGACAGCGCCGGCGGGCAGTCGATCAGGATGAAGTCGTACTCGGCGCGCAGCGGCGCCAGTGCGGTCTTCAGCCGCTGCTCGCGCGCCGGCTGGTCCATCAGCTGAATCTCGGCGGCGGTCAGGTCGATGTTGCCGGGCAGCAGGTCGAAGCCTTCCGGCGCGGTCACCCGGATCTGCGCGGCGCTGCTTTCGCCCAACAGCACGTCGCAGGTGGACGCGGCCACCTCGCGCTTGTCGATGCCGCTGCCCATCGTCGCGTTGCCTTGCGAATCCAGGTCCACCAGCAGCACGCGCTGCGGCTGGCGCGCGAGCGCCGCTGCCAGGTTGACCGCCGTGGTGGTCTTGCCGACGCCGCCTTTCTGGTTGGCGATGGCGATGATGCGGGCCATGCGGGAGCCTCGTCGGCGATGGGTGGGACCGGGCATTATGCGGTCACACCCCCCCGGGGCGGAAATCGGCGTCGGCGCCCCCGGCGGCTCAGCCGCGCTCGACCACCACCAGGTGGCGGTCCGCGCCCAGCCCCGGCACCTGCAGCCGGTGCACCGCCTGCGCCACCCAGCCCGGCGGCAGCGCGGCGATCTCCTCATCCGGGCGCACGCCCTTCATCGCCAGCAGCCGCCCGCCCGGGCGCAGCAGGTGGCCTCCGACGGCGACGATGCCGGCCAGCGTGTCCAGCGCGCGCGCGGTCAGGACATCGTAGGCGCCGGGTTCGTCCACCGCCTCGGCGCGCGCTTCGGCCACGCGCGCGTTGTCCAGGCGCAGCTGGCGCACCGCCTCGCGCAGGAACCGCGCCTTCTTGCCGTTGCTCTCGACCAGGGTCACCCGCAGCTGCGGCCGCGCGATCGCCAGCGGGATGCCGGGCAGCCCCGGGCCGGTACCCAGGTCGGCCAGCGTGCCTGCTTCCACGAACGGCTGCATCGCCAGCGAATCGAGCAGGTGCCGGGTCACCATCTCGTGCGGGTCGCGCACCGCGGTGAGGTTGTAGGTGCGGTTCCAGCGCGCCAGCAGCGCCAGGTAGGCCAGCAGCGGCGGCGCCAGCGCGGCGGCATCCAGGGTTTGCGCGCGCAGGCCCTGGTCGAGCGCTGCACGGACGGAGTCGGGAAGGGAGGCATCGTTCATCGCCCGATTATCGCAGGTGCCGCCGATGTGCAGCAGCGCTTGGTTCCAGGGCATTGGGAAGGCGACTTGACAAAAGGAGCGTTCAATCGTTCCTGCGTCGGCACGCTGGCGGAGCACAAGGCCCGTTTTGTCGTGCTGTGCCGGATGAATGACTGTACCGCCACAGATGCACTGGAAGAATTTACCCGTCAGATGAAGAAGCTTCCCGCACGGATGCGAAGCAGCTTGACCTATGATCGCTGGACCGAGATAACGCGCTATGCCGAGCTGATGGAACTGTTGAACATCAACCTGTCATTTGCCGATCCGCATGCAACGTGGCAGCTCTGAAGCAACGAGAACACCAACCTTTTACTTCGCCAACTCCCGCCCATGGGAGCGGACTTGTCCACCGTCAGCCAGCAATACCTCAATCACATCGCGTTGCTGATGAACACTCGCCCTCGCAGGACACTCGACTGGAAGACGCCTAGAGCGTGTTATGAACTTTTCGGCGATGCAGCTATCGTAGCGGGATGCAGAGCAAACGCGCATATCCGACCGACATTTCCGACGAAGAGTGGGCGTTTGCGGCGCCTTACCTGAGCCTGATGACGGAGCACGCTCCGCAGCGCAAGTACGCATTGCGGGCGATGTTCAATGCGCTGCGCTGGATGGCGCGTGCCGGAGCGCCGTGGCGCCTGCTCCCCAACGACTTCCCGCCATGGGAAGCGGTTTACCAGCAGACGCAGCGCTGGCTGCAGGCGGGCTGCTTTGAAGCCATGGTCAGTGACCTGCGTTCCATCCTGCGTGTCGCCCAGGGGAAGCAAGGCCAACCCAGCGCCATCATCCTGGACGGGCGGACACTGCAATCCACCTGTGAGAGCGGCCCGCGCGCCGGTTACGACGGC
This sequence comes from Xanthomonas translucens pv. undulosa, assembly GCF_017301775.1. Taxonomy (NCBI): domain Bacteria; kingdom Pseudomonadati; phylum Pseudomonadota; class Gammaproteobacteria; order Lysobacterales; family Lysobacteraceae; genus Xanthomonas; species Xanthomonas translucens. The sequence goes on along the minus strand of NZ_CP063993.1, from coordinate 2,535,617 downwards.
TATAAGCGGAAGAAAGGCAGCAAGGTGCATATGGCAGTGGATACGCTCGGGCATTTGCTTGCAGTGCAAGTCACGCCTGCCAACGAACAAGAGCGTGCTCACGTGCGCTCGCTGGCGCAGGAGGTACAACACGTCACCGGTGACACCGTGACGGTGGCATTCGTGGATCAAGGCTATACCGGCCAGGAGCCGGCGCAAGCGGCTCAGGAAGAAGGAATCGATCTGCACGTGGTGAAACTTCCCGAAGCCAAGAAAGGGTTCGTGTTGCTTCCTCGACGCTGGGTCGTCGAACGCAGCTTCGGCTGGGTCAACCGCTTCCGTCGGCTTGCACGCGACTACGAGCGCTTGCCGGAAACCCTGGCTGGCCTGCATTTCGTCGTCTTCACGGTCCTCATGCTCAGCAACGCTGCCGCCATCCTTCAAAGTTCGAAACACGCTCTAAGCGCTGAGTCCAACCTGTATACAGGTAACTATAACCGTTCCATTCTAAAGTAGAGACTCCGCACCGTATGGATCCCGTGGCAAAAAGAGGATTCAGGCGATGAAGAAGTTCCGTTTCACCGAAGAGCAAATCGCGTATGCGCTCAAGCAAACCGAGCGCGGCGCCACAGCGGCCATGCGATGCACGGCACGCGCCGGATAGATGAGGGCGCCCCACGCCGGGAGAAACCGGCACGGCAGATCCCCGAACGGGAGCAGTTCCCGCGCTTACTCAAAGCAGACCGCCATCAGGCCGGGCGGCGCTACGCCGAGTCGAGCGGATACCAGGCCAGGGCGGCGCGATAGTCCGGCGCCGGCACCCACTCGTGCACCTGCCAGCGCGCGGCCATGCCCAACGCCGGGTCGCACCAGGCGAGCTGCAGCACACCGGCGGCGTCTTCGCCGAAGCGCAGCCGATGCAGCCCGAACGACAGCCCGTGCCCGTGCGCCTTCAGCAGCGCTTCCTTGGCGCACCAGAGGCGGAAGAACAGCGCCTCGCGCGCCGGTTCGGCCAGCGCTTGCAACGCGGCAACTTCGCCGGCATGGAAGAAGCGCTGCGCCAGTTCCAGCAGCCGCGGCCGCGCGCGCTGGTGTTCGATGTCCACACCCAGCCGCGCGTGCGCGCCGATCGCCACCAATAGATAGTCGCCGCTGTGGCTCCAGCCGGTACCGACATGCGCCAGCGGCGCATGCAGCCACGGCCGGCCGCGTTCGTCGCGGCGCAGCGGCAGTTGCGCCTCCGGCGTGGCCAGCTCGGCGGACAGCAGGCGCCGCGCCTGCGCCTCGCCCGGCGTGCGCGGCGGATGCGGGCGCAGCCACAGCGCGACCGGGCCGTACCGCCATTGCGGCGGGTCCGGATGCAGCGGCGCTTCGGCAGACTCCTTCACGCGGCGCCCACAAACCACAATGGCCGCTGCGACAGGCCTGCCCGGGTACACGGGCGCTTCACGGCAGCGCTCCTTAAATGGCGCACACCACACCGCTTCCGGTGCGGGCAGAATCTAGGAGTGTTACCCATGGGCATCATCATCTGGTTGATCGTCGGCGGCATCGTGGGCTGGCTGGCCAGCATCATCATGCGCCGTGACGCACAGCAGGGCATCATCCTGAATATCGTCGTCGGCATCGTCGGCGCGCTGATCGCCGGCTGGTTGTTCGGCGGCGGCATCAACCAGGCGATCACGCTGTGGACGTTCCTGTACTCGTTGATCGGCGCGGTGATCCTGCTGGCCATCGTCAACCTGTTCACCCGCGGCCGCGCGCGCTAAGCGCAAACGCCACTGCAGGTGTACGCAAACGCCCGGCCCGCCGGGCGTTTGCGTTTGCGGCGCCGTTCACGAGGCGGCGCGGTCGGACGGATGCTGCACGCCGTCGTTGACCGGCACCGCGATGGCCAGCGCATACGGATCCACGCCGTGCAGGCAACCGACGTTGTAGCCGTATTCGCCGGGATCGGAGCGGCGCTGGTGATGCGTGTAGATCCCGCACACGCCGCAGAAATGATGTTGCGCGGTATGGGTGTTGAAGCGGTACAGGCGCAGTGCGTCGGCGCCCTCGCGCACGTGCAGTGCGGCCAACGGCACCGAGGCGACGATCGCGCCGCGGCGGCGGCACAGCGAGCAGTTGCAGCGGCGCGGATCGACGATGCCGTGCGGCAGTTCCAGGTCGATCTGCACCGCGCCGCAGTGGCAGCTGAGCCGGTGCAGCGGCGCGATGACGGTGTCGCCGACCTTGTCGATGCAGCGGCGCGGCTGGCGTTCGCTCATGCGCCGGATCCTTCGATGTCCAGCTCGATCCAGGCCGGCGCATGGTCGCTGGGGCGCTCCCAGGTTCGCGGTTCGCGGTCGATGCCGGCCGCGCGCGTGTGCGCCTTCAGCGCGTCGGAGACCAGGGTCAGGTCGATGCGCAGGCCGAGGTCGCGGCGGAAGCCGGCCTGGCGGTAGTCCCACCAGCTGAAGATACCGCCGTCTTCGTGATGCAGGCGGAAGCCGTCGTGCAGGCCCAGCGCCTGCAGCCTGTGCAGCGCGCCGCGCTCGGCGGTGGAGGTGAGGATGTGGTTGTCGCTCCACACCTGCGGATCGTGCACGTCGCGCGCGTCCGGGGCGATGTTGAAATCGCCCAGCACCACCATGCGCGGGTAGCGCTGCAGTTCGGCGGCGAGCCAGGCGTGCACCGCTTCGAGCCAGCGCAGCTTGTAGGCGTACTTGTCGGTGCCCACGTCCTGGCCGTTGACCACGTACAGGTTGACGATGCGCAGCTCGCCGACAGTGGCGGCGATGACCCGCTGCTGCGCGTCGTCCAGCCCGGGCACGCCGATCTGCACGTCGCTGAGCGGCGCGCGCGACAGCATCGCCACGCCGTTGTAGGTCTTCTGCCCGGCGAACACGCTGCGGTAGCCGGCCGCGGCCAGCGCCGCGTCCGGGAACTTGTGGTCTTCCAGCTTGGTTTCCTGGATGCCGACCACGTCCGGCGCGAACGCCTCCAACCACTGTTGCAGGTGCGGCAGGCGCACGTTGAGCGAGTTGACGTTCCAGGAGGCGATCTTCAAGGGGAAATCCGTAGCGGGCGGTCGGCAGGTATTTTGACCCTTGCCCGCCGCGACAGCCAATCCCGCCACGCCAGCGCCCGCCCGGCGGAGTGTGCCGCGGCGGCCGCGGCCGCCGCTCCCTGCCCGGCTCTGCGCGATCAGCGCAGCAGCAGATCGACCAGCCGCGCAATTCTGGCGTACGGCGGGTTCAGCCAATCGCTGGCGGCCCGGCGCGACTGCCACAGGATCGGCAGCGCCTTGCTGAAGGCGTCGAAGCCGGCGCGGCCGTGGTAGGCGCCCATGCCGCTGGGGCCGATGCCGCCGAACGGCAGCGCGTTGGCGGCGAAGTGCAACAGGCTGTCGTTGACGGTGACGCCGCCGGCGACGGTGGCGTGCAGGATCGCCTCCACCTGCGCGCGGTCGTGGCTGAAGGGGTACAGCGCCAGCGGCCGGTCGCGGCCGTTGACCATCGCGATCGCCTCGTCCAGCGTGCGGTAGCTGCGCAGCGGCAGGATCGGGCCGAAGATCTCCTCCTGCATCAGCAGCGCGTCGTCGCCGGGCTGCAGCACCACGGTCGGCACGATCAGGCGTTCGCGTTCGGCGCGCCCGGGTTCGACGCTGGCCAGTTCGATGACCTCCAGCCCGCGCGCGCGCGCGTCGTCCAGATAGCCGCGCAGGCGCCGGTACTGGCCTTCGTTGACGATGCGGGTGTAGTCGTCGGCCGCGGCGAAGTCGCCGTAGCGCGCCAGCACCTGCGCGCGCAGCGCCTGCACCAGCGCCGCGCTGCGGCCGGCGTCGATCAGCACGTAGTCCGGGGCGATGCAGGTCTGCCCGGCGTTGAACCACTTGCCGGTGGCCAGGCGCGCGGCGGCCTGCGCGAGCGGGTAGTCGGCGCAGACGATGGCCGGCGACTTGCCGCCCAGCTCCAGGGTCAGCGGGGTCAGGTTCGGCGCCGCGGCGGCCATCACCTTGCGCCCGACCGCGGTGGAGCCGGTGAACACCAGATGGTCCAGCGGCAGCGCGGCGAAGGCGCCGGCCACCTCGGCCGCGCCCAGCGCCAGCGCCACCCGCTGCGGCGGGAACACCTCGGCCAGCAGCGACTGCAGGAACTGCGCGGTGCGCGGGGTGTGCTCGGACGGCTTCAGGTAGACATGGTTGCCGGCGGCGATCGCGGTGGCCAGCGGGATCAGCGCCAGGTTGACCGGGTAGTTCCACGGCGCGATCACCCCGACCACGCCGACCGGCACCGGCCGCACTTCCGCACGCGCCGGCCACAGCCGCCAGCCGGCGCCGACGCGCTGCGGCTGCATCCAGCGCTTGAGGTGGCGCAGCAAGTGATCGATCTCGCCGAGCACGGTCATGCCGTCGGCGAGCAGCGATTCGTGGCGTGAGCGATGGCCGAAATCGGCGGCGATGGCGTCGGCCATCTCCGGCAGGCGCCGCTTCAGCGCCGCGCGCAGGCGCAGCAGGTCGTCGCGGCGCTGCGCCTGGTCGGGCTTGGCGGCCTGCCAGGCGGCGCGCAGCCGCTGCAAGGTGACCGGCAATGCGGCGAGCGGCGTGTCGGTGGCGCCGGAAGTGGGGGCGGAAATGACCATGCACGCACTATACGATGGCGGTGTATGGCGCGATGCGCGGCGGTGCCAGCAGGCATGGCCTGCGCCGACCTGTGTGTCGCGGCTGAAGCCGCTCCTACAGGACGCGCTGCAGCGTCGCCACTGCGTCATGCGGCACGACCAGGCCGTGCGCGTCGAGCCAGCAAGTGCGCAGGCCGCCGACCCTCAGCCCCTGCGCGCGCGGCGCATGCCGCACACGACGACGCCGGCGCAACGCCGGCGTCGCCCTGCCAGGAGCATCCCGGCGCAAGGGGCAGCGCTTACTTGGTGATGTCCACGTCCTTGGTCTCGCGCAGGAAGAACAGGCCGATGACGAAGGTCATCAATGCGATGCCGATCGGGTACCACAGGCCGTAGTACATGTTGCCGGTCGCCGCGACCAGGGCGAAGGAGATGGTCGGCAGGAAGCCGCCGAACCAACCGTTGCCGATGTGGTAAGGCAGCGACATCGAGGTATAGCGGATCCGGGTCGGGAACAGCTCGACCAGGTAGGCGGCGATCGGGCCGTAGACCATGGTCACGTAGATCACCAGGATCCACAGCAGCAGCAGCGTCATCGGCTTGTTGATGCGCGCCGGATCGGCCTTCTCCGGATATCCGGCCGCAATCAGCGCGCCCTTCAGCTGCTTGCCGAACGCATCGGATTTGGCTTTGGCCTCGTCCTTGCCCAGCCCGGCGGCCTCGTATGCGGGCACCTGGGTGCCGCCGATGCTGACCTGCGCCAGCGACCCCGCCGCCGCCGGCTTGATCGCGTAAGGCACGCCGGCCTTGGCCAGCGCCGCGGCAGCGACGTCGCAGGAGTTGGTGAACTTGGCCTTGCCGATCGGATCGAACTGGAAGCTGCAGGTCGCCGGATCGGCGACCACCGTGGCCGGCGCGCTCTGCCGGGCTTCCTCGACCGCCGGGTTGGCGAAGTGGGTCAGGCCCTTGAAGATCGGGAAATAGGTCAGCGCCGCCAGCAGGCAGCCGGCGAGGATGATCTTCTTGCGCCCGATCTTGTCCGACAGCCAGCCGAAGATCACGAAGAACGGCGTAGCCAGCGCCAGCGCCGCCGCGATCAGCAGGTTGGCGGTAGTGCCGTCGACCTTCAGCGTCTGGGTCAGGAAGAACAGCGAATAGAACTGGCCGCCGTACCACACCACGGCCTGGCCGGCGGTGGCGCCGAGCAGCACCAGCAGCATCAGGCGGAAATTGCCGTCCTTGAGGCTGTCGCGGAACGGCTGCTTGGAGCCCTTGCCCTCGGACTTCATCTGCTGGAACAGCGGCGATTCGCTCAACTGCATGCGGATCCACACCGACACGCCGAGCAGCACGATCGAAACCATGAACGGAATGCGCCAGCCCCAGTCTTCGAACACTTCGGTGCCCAGGGTCATGCGCGTACCCAGGATCACCAGCAGCGACAGGAACAGGCCCAGCGTGGCGGTGGTCTGGATGAAGCTGGTGTACAGGCCGCGCTTGCCCGGCGGCGCGTGCTCGGCCACGTAGGTCGCCGCGCCGCCGTATTCGCCGCCCAGCGCCAGGCCCTGCACCAGACGCAGCACGATCAGGATGATCGGCGCGGCCATGCCGATGCTGGCGTAGTTGGGCAGGATGCCGACGATGAAGGTGGACAGGCCCATCAGCACGATGGTGACCAGGAAGGTGTATTTGCGGCCGATGCGATCGCCCAGACTGCCGAAGAACGCGGCACCGAACGGGCGCACCGCGAAACCGGCGGCGAAGGCCAGCAGCGCGAAGATGAAGCCGGTGGTCTCGTTGACCCCGCTGAAGAACTGCTTGGCGATGATCGCGGCGAGCGAGCCGTACAGATAGAAGTCGTACCACTCGAAGACCGTACCCAGACTGGAGGCGAAGATCACCTTCTTGTGACCTTGGGTCAGGGGCTTGCCCGACGGGTTGATGGCGGTACTGGACATAGGAAACTTCCCCTCCAAAGCGGGTGGTGTGGCGATGAGGTGATCGGGTGGCGCGATCCGTCGCGGGTGCATGGCGAGTCCGCAGCGGCGCGGCGCGCCCTCCCGGGCGCCGCGCCGCCGTGGCCTCAGAAGCTGTACTTGGTGGTGAACTGCAGGCGGGTGATGTCGCCCTTGGCGCCGCTTTCGATCTCGCGCTTGCCGACCATCAATTCGGCACCGACATCGACCTTGGGCAGCGGCGTGTAGAAGATGTTGCCGCGCAGGCTCTGCACGTTCTTGGTCACGCCCAGCCCGGTCAGCGCAGTGTCGTTGTCGTAGTCGCTGCGCGCGTAGATCAGGTTGGTGCGCAACTTCGGCGAGAACGCATGACGCCAGCCGATGTAGCCAGCGACCACGCCGACCATGTCCAGGTCGCGGTCGGCCGCGTCGTAGACCGCGTCCTGGGCGATGCCCAGGCCGACGTAGCGGCCGATGCCTTCGCCGCCGCTGAGCTGGTAGAACAGGCTGTCGCTGTCCCCCGCCACCCACTTGCCGCCCAGGGTCAGGCCGCCGGCGGCCTTGCTGGCGTTTGCGCCGGTGGCGCGGTTGTCCACCTTCAGCTGGCCGAGCAGGCCACCGATGCCGAAGCTGCCCCAGTCGCCCTTCCAGCCGTAGCGCATGGTCAGATCCGGCAACGCGCCGCGGTCGGAGCTGGCACTGGTGATCACGCCGGTCGCGCTGCGGTTGTAGACGGTGGTCTCCGGGTTCTCCAGGGCGACGCTGAAGCCGCCGTTGGTGTAGCGCAGCTGCGCCTGGCGCACGAAGATCACCCCGTCGGTGGGACCGATGAAGTCGGCCGCCTCCGGCAGCGCCGCCGGGTCCATGAAGTTGGACCAGGTCTGGCCGGCCAGCCAGTGGTTCCAGTACATGTAGGCGTGGCGCAGGGTGGCGCCGTAGGTATTGGTGGCGGTCTGGGTACCCAGCGCATTGCCGAAGAAATCCAGTTCCACCAGCGCGCCGGCCTTGTTGCCGGCGTCGCTGACGCTGTCCACGCCCACGTTGATCCGCGAGAACTTGGCATGCGCGTTGTAGTCGGTACCGGACTTGCCGCCGCCGACCGGGGTCTGCCCGGGCAGGTACAGCGCGCGCCCGGTGGCGTCGTCGGCGAGCTGGCCGTCGCCGGTGCGGGTGGCCAGGAAATCGGCCTTGATGAAGCCGCCGACCTTGAACGTGGTGCCGGGGGCGGCGCCGGGGGTAATCGTGGTCACCTGGATCGGCGCCTTGCCGGCCGGCAGCGCCGCTGGCGCGGCCTGGCTCGACTTCACGGCGGCGACCTCGCTCTGGGCCTGCGCGATCTGGCCCTGCTGCTGTTGCTGCGAGGACAGCAGCAGCTGGACCTGTCGCTCCAGCTCGGCCACGCGGGCTTCCAGCGCCTGTTCGCGCGCCGATGGGGTCTTGCCGCTCTGGGCGAAGGCCGCGCCCGGGGCGATCAGCGCGACGAACAGCGCGGCGGCCAACGGGCGCCGTGCCAAGGATGCGATGCGGTAGCTCATTACTCCCTCCCGAATAATGGATGTCCGCCGCGCGCAGGCACGGCTGTGTGCACAGTGCGCGCCGCGGTCGGTCGCGCCTATTGGCCATTAGTCGAACGGGGCGGGGTTTACGACCATCGTCTAAAGCCCGGCGCGTGCGCGCTTAACAGTGAATGCGGCAAACTGCGCCATGACGCGCCGCCGCATGCGGCGCCCCGTTCATTGCAGAGGGCACCATGGCCGATATCTACCCCGTCGATCCGCAGTTCGCCGCCCGGGCACGGGTCGACAAGACCCAGTACCAGACCCTGTACCGGCAATCGGTGGAACAGCCGGAGGCGTTCTGGGGCCAGGCCGCCGAGCGCCTGGACTGGTTCAAGAAGCCGACCCGGATCAAGGACGTGAACTTCGCCCTGGACGATTTCCATATCCGCTGGTTCGACGACGGCGAGCTCAATGCCAGCGTCAACTGCCTGGACCGCCAGCTGGCCACCCGCGGCGACAAAACCGCGCTGCTGTTCGAGCCGGACAGCCCGGACGCGCCGTCCTACACCGTCAGCTACCGCGAGCTGTACGAGCGGGTGTGCCGCCTGGGCAACGCGCTGCGCGCGCTCGGCGTCAAGAAGGGCGACCGCGTCACCATCTACCTGCCGATGATTCCCGACGCGGCGGTGGCGATGCTGGCCTGCGCGCGCATCGGCGCGATCCACTCGGTGGTGTTCGGCGGCTTCGCGCCCAACTCGATCGCCGACCGGGTGATCGACTGCGGCAGCAAGCTGATCATCACTGCCGACGAAGGCCTGCGCGGCGGCAAGAAGATCCCGCTCAAGGGCAACGTCGATGCGGCGCTGAAGCTGCCCGGCACCACCAGCGTGGAAACCGTGCTGGTGGTGCGCCACACCGGCGGCGCGGTGGACATGCAGGCCCCGCGCGACCGCTGGTTCCACAACGTGGTCGACAGCCAGCCGGCCGAATGCGAGCCCGAGCGCATGAATGCCGAGGATCCGCTGTTCATCCTCTACACCTCCGGTTCCACCGGCAAACCCAAGGGCGTGCTGCACACCACCGCCGGCTACCTGCTGTACGCGGCCTACACCCACGAGACCGTATTCGACTTGCGCGAGGACGACATCTACTGGTGCACCGCCGACGTCGGCTGGGTCACCGGCCACAGCTACATCGTCTACGGGCCGCTGGCCAACGGCGCCACCGCGCTGATGTTCGAAGGCGTGCCCAACTACCCGAACGTGTCGCGCTTCTGGGAGGTCATCGACAAGCACCAGGTGACGATCTTCTACACCGCACCGACCGCGATCCGCGCGCTGATGCGCGAGGGCGAGGCGCCGGTCAAGCGCACCTCGCGCGCATCGCTGCGCCTGCTCGGCAGCGTCGGCGAGCCGATCAATCCCGAAGCCTGGCGCTGGTACTTCGATGTGGTCGGCGACAGCCGCTGCCCGATCGTGGACACCTGGTGGCAGACCGAGACCGGCGGCATCCTGATCACCCCGCTGGCCGGCGCGATCGACCTCAAGCCCGGCTCGGCGACGCTGCCGTTCTTCGGCGTGCAACCGGCCCTGGTCAACGCCGACGGCGAGATTCTGGAAGGCGCCACCGAAGGCAACCTGGTGCTGCGCGATTCGTGGCCGGGGCAGATGCGCACCGTCTACGGCGACCACCAGCGCTTCATCGACACCTACTTCCGCACCTACCCGGGCAGCTACTTCACCGGCGACGGCTGCCGCCGCGACGAAGACGGCTACTACTGGATCACCGGCCGCGTGGACGACGTCATCAACGTCTCCGGCCACCGCATCGGCACCGCCGAGGTGGAGAGCGCGCTGGTCTCGCACCCGAAGGTGGCCGAGGCCGCGGTGGTCGGTTTCCCGCACGACATCAAGGGCCAGGGCATCTACGCCTACGTGACCCTGATCGCCGAGGAGACCCCGAGCGAGGCCCTGCACAAGGAACTGGTGGCCTGGGTCCGCAAGGAGATCGGCCCGATCGCCGCGCCCGACCATCTGCAATGGGCACCTGGCCTGCCCAAGACCCGCTCGGGCAAGATCATGCGCCGCATCCTGCGCAAGATCGCCGAAAACGCGCCCGACCAGCTCGGCGATACCTCGACCCTGGCCGATCCGTCGGTGGTCGATTCGCTGGTGAACGAGCGACTGACGCGCTGACGCGCGTCGGCAATGGGGAATCGAGAATGGGGAATGGGAAACGGTATTTCCCGATCGCTTCATCACCCAGGACGCCCGACATCCTGCTTTTGCCGTTGCCATTCCCCCTTCCCGATTCCCGGCCCCGCCCATGCCCACCCTGCTGATCGCCGACGACCATCCCCTGTTCCGCGAGGCGCTGCGCGGGGCGGTGCAGCGGGTGATGCCGGGGGTGCAGCTGTACGAGGCCGACAGCGTCGAGGCGCTGTATGCGCTGGCCGACCATCACGCCGATGCCGACCTGTTGCTGATGGACCTCAACATGCCCGGCGCACAGGGCTTCAGCGCGCTGGTGCACATGCGCGCGCTGCATCCGCAGCTGCCGGTGGTGGTGGTGTCCGCGCGCGAGGAGCCGACGGTGATGCGCCGCGCGCTGGACCACGGCGCGTTCGGCTTCATTCCCAAGTCGGCCGACTCGGACACCATCGGCCTGGCCCTGAGCACGGTGCTGGACGGCGAGCGCTGGGCGCCGCCGGAAGCGCACAACGTGCCACCCACCGACCGCGCCGAACGCGAGGTCGGGCAGCGCCTGCGCGAACTGACCCCGCAGCAGTTCCGCGTGCTGCAGATGCTCGGCGCCGGCCGCCTCAACAAGCAGATCGCCTACGACCTCGACGTGTCCGAAGCCACCATCAAGGCCCACGTCACCGCGATCCTGCGCAAGCTCGGCGTCACCAACCGCACCCAGGCGGTGCTGATGGCCGGCAAGCTGGCCATCGACAGCGACGCCATCGTGCTGCCGCTGGAAGAGGATTGAGCGCGCTGCGTCCTGGCGGATGCGTGCGCCAGGGTTCACCGCAGCGTGGCGCGGCCTGGTCGCTCCTACAGTGGGATGGCGTCGAGCCTGCGCCCTTGTAGGAGCGGCTTCAGCCGCGACCGCTGTTCGCGCACCGCAGGCCATCGCCTGCATACCTAGCGATTGCTGATGCGCACCGAATCGGCTTGCCGCATCGCCTTCGGCGCACCGATGCCGCACTACCATCGATACGCCGCGCATATAGCTGTTGCTAAGAAAATCAGCTGCAGGTTCGCGCGCGTTCGAAGCGTATTCGCCGGCATTTGCCGCTGTTAGACTGCGCGTCCCTTGGGGAGTAGCCTGCTGTCCGGCAGCACCGGACAGCGCCCGCATCAACACACTCGGCCGTTGCGCCGTGGTGCGGGCAGCCATCTCGGTTGGCGAGACCAGCGGCGAGCTTGCGTGGCGAAAGCCGGGCGCGCGCGCTCGTCGTTCGTCTCCTGCCCCGGCGCGGTCCCCCCATGTCGTTTCTTTCGATTCTGTTGCTCGGTATCGCCATGTCCACCGACGCCTTCGCCGCGGCGGTCGGCAAGGGCGCAGCCATGCGCAAACCCCTGTGGCGCGACGCGCTGCGCGCCGGCCTGATCTTCGGCTGCATCGAGGCGCTGACCCCCGTGCTGGGCTGGCTGCTGGGTCAGGCCGCAGCCAAGTACGTGATCGCGTTCGACCACTGGATCGCGTTCGGCCTGCTCGGCGCGCTTGGCGTGCACATGATCCTCGCCGGGCTCAAGCCCGAAGCACCCGAGGACGCCGCCGCAGCGCCCAAGCGCCACGGCTTCTGGAACCTGGCCGCGACCGGCCTGGCCACCAGCATCGATGCGATGGCGGTCGGCGTCGGCCTGGCTTTCCTCAACGTGAACATCGCCGAGGTCGCGGTGGTCATCGGCCTGTGCACGCTGACCATGGTGACCCTGGGCATCATGCTCGGCCGCGTGCTCGGCACCCTGGCCGGCAAGCGCGCGGAGATCGGCGGCGGCGTGCTGCTGATCGCAATCGGCAGCACCATCCTGTTCGAGCACCTTCACGGCGCGGGCTGATCCGCGCACGCCCCGCCACTGCCGGCGCAGCCCTGCGGCGGAGCCGGCCTGGCGGTGAATTCCAGATAGGTGTAGAGGATGTACTTGTCGCCGCTGCGCGGCGTGCAGGTACATTGCCGATACACCACTATCTGCGCAGTGGCCTGCAGCGCGCTAATCGCCCTTGATCGGATCGTGGTACGCGGTGAGGAAGGCGCGCAACGAGGCCGGCTTGACCGGCTTGGTCAGCAGCCGGTAACCGCGTTCGCGCGCCAGCAGTTTCAGTTCGTCGCGCCCATCGGCGGTGAGCAGCGCGCCGGCGACCGGGCCGACCATCGCCTCCCGCAGCGCATCCAGCGTATCCAGTCCGTCCAGGCGGTCGTGCAGGTGATAGTCGACCAGCATCACATTGGGCGCGCGCGCCGCCAGCGGCAGCGCCTCGTCCACGGTGCTGGCGCAGATCACCTCCACCTGCCAGCGCCCGAGCAGCGCGCGCATGCCGTCAAGGATTTCCTGGTCGTTGTCCACGCACAGCACGCGCAACCCGGCCAGCGAATCGCTGGCGGCGACGCTGCGCTGCTGGCGTTGCTGCTTCTGCGGGACCGGTGCCACCCGCGGCACGGCGATCGAGAACATGCTGCCGTGGCCGACCGCGCTGCGCGCATCCAGGTCGTGGCCGAGCAGGCGCGAGATGCGCTGGCAGATCGACAGGCCCAGCCCCAATCCCTGCTCGCCCCAGTCGAACGGCTGCTGGTAGCGCTGGAACTCCTCGAAGATCTGCTGCATGTGATGTTTGGGAATGCCCGGGCCGGTGTCCCACACCTGCAACTCCAGCGCCGCGCCACGGCCGCGCATGCCCAGCACGATGCGGCCCTGGCGGGTGTAGCGCAGCGCATTGGCGAGAAAGTTCTGCAACACGCGGCGCAGCAGGCGGCGGTCGCTGCGCACCCAGATCGGCCGCGCGTACACCTGCATGCGCAGGCCGCGGCCGGCGGCGACCGGGGTGTACTGCGCGGCCAGTTCGCGCAGCAGCACGCTGGCATCGAAGTCCTCGATGGTCGGGAGCATGCCGCCGGCGTCCAGCCGCGACACGTCGAGCAGGCCGTCGAGCAGCTCCTCGGCCGCGCGCAGCGAGGCGTCCACGCGCTCGGCCAGGTGCCGCTGCTCCTCGTTCTGGTGCGCTTCGCGCAGCGCGGAGGCAAACAGCCGCGCCGCGTTGAGCGGCTGCAGCACGTCGTGGCTGATCGCGGCCAGGAAGCGGGTCTTGGACTGCTGCGCCAGTTCGGCCTCGCGCGAGCGCTCGGCCACGCGTTGCTCCAGCGTCTCGTTGGCTTCCAGCAGCGCCTGCTCGGCGCGCTTGTAGTCGGTGATGTCGTTGTAGCTGGTCACGTAGCCGCCGCCGGGCAGCGGCTGGCCACGCATCTCGATCACCTTGCCGTCGCTGCGGGTGCGCTCGAACACATGCGAGGTGCCGGCGCGCAGATGCGCGATGCGACGGCTTATCTGGTCCTCGATCCGGCCCTCGCCCAGTTCGCCGCGCTCGGCGTTGTAGCGGATCAGGTCGGCGACCGGGCGGCCGACGTAGAGCATGCCGTCGGGATAGCCGAACATCTGTTGGTAGCGCCGGTTCCATGCGGTCAGGCGCATCGCCGGATCGACCACGCTGACCCCGGCGCTGATGTTCTCCAGCGTGGTGGACAGGATTTCGCGGTTGAAGCGCAGCTCCTGCCCGGCCTCGTCGAGCACCGCCACCACTTCGCCCAGGTCCATGCCCGAACCGCGCAGCAGGCTGGTCAGCACCAGCCGCGCCGAGGCCGCGCCGATCGAGGCGGCGAGCAGGCGTTCGGTGAACTGCACCCAGACCCGGTCCGCCACCGCGCTGGGCTGCGGCTCGCGGCCGAGCAGTTGCGCCTGTTCGGCGAAGGCGCGGCGCGCGTGGCGCTCGCCGACCATGCGTTCGGCCAGGGCCTGCAGGTCGATCACGTGCACGTGCCCGAGCCAGTCGCCAGCCACCGCCGGCCGCTGCGAATACGGCTCCAGGAACGGTGCCGCGCGCAACCGCTCGTCCAGGCCCGGGCGCCAGCGCGCCGACACCAGCATCATCGTGCCGACATTGACCAGCAGCGACCAGAACGTGCCATGCGCCAGCGGGTCCCAGCCGCTCATCCCGAACAGCTGCTGCGGTTGCAGCCAGGAGACGCCGAACGGCCCGTCGTGCAGCCAGTCCGGGGCCAGCCAGCCGGACTGGGTCAGCGCCGGCAGCAGCAAGGTGTAGATCCAGGTGCCGAAGCCCAGCACCATGCCGGTCTCCACGCCCTTGCGGCTGGCGCCGCGCCAATACAGCCCGCCGATCACGCCCGGCGCGAACTGCGCCACCGCGGCGAAGGCCATCAGCCCGTAGGAGGCCAGCGAGCTGTCGTCGCTGCTGCTGCGGTCGTAGCCGTAGGCGATCAGCGCCAGCAGCAGGATCGCCAGGCGGCGGATCCACAACACCCGCGAGGCGACGTCGGCGCCGGCCGCCCGGTGCCCGCGCCGGCGCAGCAACACTGGCATCACCAGATCGTTGCTGATCATCGTCGCCAGCGCGATGCTGGAGACGATGACCATGCCGGTGGCGGCGGAGAACCCGCCCACGTAGGCGACCAGCGCTAGCGCGGTGCGGCCCTCGGCCAGCGGCAACGCCAGCACGATGCTGTCGTGGGCCACCTCGCCGGACTGGCCGAACAGGGCGATGCCGGCCGCGGCGATCGGCACCACCATCGCCGAGATCACCACCAGGTACAGCCCGAACAGCCAGCGCGCCTTGCGGATGTCGCCGATGTCGCTGCACTCCACCACCGCCACGTGGAACTGCCGCGGCAGGCACACGATGGCCAGGAAGCTGAGCAGGGTCTGCGAGATGAAACCGACTGGCGGCGTGTTCTGGAACAGGGTGCGCGCCGACTGCAGCACCTGGCCGTCGCGCCCGCTCAGCCACACGTAGGCGAACACGCCGACCGCGACCACCGCCAGCAGCTTGACCACCGATTCCAGCGCGATCGCCAGCATCATGCCGTGGTGGTGTTCGGTGGCATCCACCTGGCGGGTGCCGAACAGGGTCGCGAACAGCGCCATCAGCAGCGCCACGTACAGCGCCGGATCGGCGTAGAACGGCGCCCCGGCGCTGGACTGGCCGCTGAGCACCTGCAGGCTCATCGCCACCGCCTTGTACTGCAGCGCCAGGTACGGCACCACGCCGACCAGCGCGATCACCGCCACCAGTGCCGCCAGGCGCCGCGAACGGCCGTAGCGCGAGGAGATGAAATCGGCGATGGACACCGTGTTCTCGCTGCGCGCGATCAGCGCCAGGCGTTCGATGATGTGCCAGCCGAACAGCAGCAGCAGCAACGGCCCCAGGTAGATCGGCAGGTAGCCGGCGCCATTGCGCACCGCGCTGCCGACCGCGCCGTAGAACGTCCACGACGAGCAGTACACCGCCACCGCCAGGCTGTACACCGCCGGGCGCAGCCACGGCCGCTCCGGGTACAGCGGCCGCCGATCGCCCCACCACGCCACCGTGAACAGCAGCGCCGCGTAGCCGACCGACACCAACAGCAGGATCCAACTGGAAACCAAGAGCGACGTCCCCGGTGCGTTCGCTGCAGTCTAGCGCGCCGCCCACAGCAAGGCGCCGCGCCGCAGCAGGCGCGCGCAAGGCGCGGTGCTGCGCGACGGCAGCGACCCGTCGCACTGGACGCGCGCGTTCGCCGCGCCAGCCGGCATGCAGCCCGCGTCAGCGCCCGTTTCGTCCGCAACGTGGCGCAAGCGGCGCAGCGCATGGCAGGCGACACGCTAAGATTCGCGCAATGAACGTCCCCGCCCGCCCACGTTGATGTCTTCCGTCCCAGCCGAGTCGCGGGCCAGCTATCTGCAGCAACAACGGCTGCGGCTGCAGACGCAGTTGCAGTAGGCGCAGGCGCGGCAGGCCGCCGCCGAGGCCGAGGTGGAACGGCATCTGCCGGCGGTGGAACAGGCCGTGGCCACGATCCACCGCGACTTCGTCGCCCAGGCCGCGCAGGCCGCGCGCGCGGTGCTGCGCCGCGAACGCCGCCGCGCGTGGTGGCCGGCGCTGTTGCTGCGCCCGCTGCTGCCGGACTGGCGCTGGCGGCTGGCGCTGCTGGCCTTCCTGCTGCTGGCGCTGCCGTGGATGAGCGCGCACTGGCTCGGCGATGCACGCGACTATCTGGACTGGTGGCGGCAGCTCGGCGTGCAGCGCGACACGCTGCAGCTGCTGCAGCGCGCGCTGCCGTCGCTGCTGGTGTATGCGCTGCTGGTGATCGGCGGCGCGCAACTGCTGGCCAGGCACGTCAGCCAGGACGAACGCGCGCTGCTGCGCGGTTTCGCGCAACGGCCGCTGGCGCTGCTGCAATTCGCCAGCGACAGCCGCCACGACGCCGCCTATCCGTACCGCGTCACCCGTGCGCCATGGCCGCTGCGCGAGCTGCAGGGCCGCTGGCAGCTCGCCGCGGCGCACGGCGACCTGTTCGGCGCGCGCATGCTGGCGCTGCACGACGGCGCCGAACCGGAGCCGCAGGTGCAGGCGCTGCTGGTGCTGCCCGACGCGACTCACGCTGCGGCGCTGATCCCGATCGCCGCCGAACTCGCCGCCGACGCGCAGGCGCAACTGCACGCCCTGGCGCTGGCGGTGGCGACGGCCGCGGCAGCCGCGTCGCAACCGATCGCCGAGCTGCACCGGCACGTGGATGCCTGGATGGAAGCGCGCAGCCAGCAGCGCATGCTGCTGCAGCGGCTGCAGAGCATGGACGCCATCCACCGCCACTGGGCCGACGTGGCGCTGCCCGACAGCACCCTGGACCAGATCCTGAAGCTGGTGGACCTGTTCGTGTCCGGGCGCACGCCGGCGCCGAAGGGCATGCTGCTGCACGGCCCGCCGGGCACCGGCAAGACCCTGATCGCGCGCAAGCTGGCGCGCCATGCCGGCTGCCATTTCGAAGCGCTGGGCGTGGCTGACCTGAAAGCCGCGCACGTCGGCCATACCGGCCCCAAGGTGCAGGCGCTCTGGCAGCGCTGCCGCGCCAAGGCGCCGGCGATCCTGTTCATCGACGAATGCGAAAGCGTGTTCGCGCGCCGCGGCGGCGTGGACAGCGACAGCTTCGGCGCCGAGCTGGTGCAGACCTTCCTCGCCGAATGGGACGGTTTCCACGAAGCCCGCAGCCAGGTGCTGGTGATCGGCGCGACCAACCGCCCGGAACTGCTCGACGACGCGGTGATGTCGCGCTTCACCGCCAGCATCGGCATCGGCCTGCCCGATGCGGCCGCGCGTGCGCGCATCCTTGGCGGCGAACTGCAACGCGCCGGCTTCGCGCTGGCGCTGGACCCTCGCGTGGTCGCCGACAGCAGCGGCCTTTCCGGCCGCGACCTGCACACCCTGGTGGCGCGGGTCGCCGCCGAGTGCATGGACGGCGAACTCGACGGCGACGCGCTGCTGGCGCAATTGCGCTTGCTGCGCGGCAAGGGGTCCACCCGGGTGACGCCGCTGGACTGGAACGACATCGTGCTGCCGGCGCCGGTGATCGAGGAATTCGTCGGCCTGGGCAAGGAACTGCGCAACGCCGAGACCCTGGCCACGCTGGGCGTGCCGGTGCCGCGCGGGATCCTGATGTACGGCCCGCCCGGTACCGGCAAGACCCAGCTGGCGCGGATCCTGGCCAGCCAGTCGGGCCTGGCCTTCATCGCCCTGACCGGCGCCGACCTCAAGGCGGCCTACCTGGGCCAGTCCGGCCAGCGCGTACAGGCCGCGTTCGAACGCGCCCGCGCGCAGGCGCCGTGCATCGTGTTCGTCGACGAGATCGACATCGTCGCCCCGGCGCGCGGGGTCGATGGCGACGATGCGGCCAACACCCGGCTGCAATGGGACGACCTGATCGAAACGGCGGATGCAGTGCGCGCATAGCGGGCTGCTGGTCGCGGCTGAAGCCGCTCCTACAGTGCGCCCGTCGGGTGCATGCCTGCCCCTGTAGGAGCGGCTTCAGCCGCGACCAGACACCCTCCGCAACCCGATCGCCCGAGCCGCCTTCACCCCTCCGGCAACATCACCTCGACCCGATAACGGCGGCCGCTCTCGATGCCCTCGATCCGCGCCACGTCCAGCAGCTGCCCGTCCACGCTGACCTGCTGCGCAACACAGCCCGCCGCGCGCTGCATGCGCACCTCGAACACCGCACCGCGAAACCGGCGCTGCACCGTCGCCTGCCTCCAGTGCGACGGCAGCTGCGGGCGTACGCACAGCGCCTCGCCCTCGCCTTTCAGCCCGAACAGACCCTCGATCAGACAGCGATACAGCCACGCCGCGGTACCGGTGTTGAACAACTGGCTGGAACGGCCGGCGGTACGCGGCAACTCGCGCCAGGCGCCACGGTAATAGTTCGGCACGAACACCGGCAACTGCCCGCGCTGCAGGTAGTCGGCCAGGTCCGGTCCCGGGATCATCGCGCGCAGCACGCGCCAGGCGCGGTCGGCGTCGCCGATCGCGTACAGCGCATGCAGGTAGAACGCGGCGGCGTGGTTGTAGACCGAACCGTTCTCTGCCGAACCCGGATGCTTCTGCGTCAGCCGGCCAACATCTTCGCGCATCGCGGTATACGGCGGCGCCAGCATCGTCGGCCCGTACGGCGTGTCCAGCTGCGCATCGACCGCCTGCAGCAGGCGCGCGCGCCGATCCGCATCGGCGGTGCCGGCGAGCAGCGCCCAGCTCTGCGGATTGAGGTAGATGCGGCCTTCCGCATCGTCCTTGATGCCGAAACGCACGCCGTCGTCGGTGATGCCGCGTGCGTACCAGTCGCCGTCCCACAATTCGCGATTGACCGCGGCATTGACCTCGGCCGCGCCGGCGCGGCACGCCGCCGCCTGCGCACTGCGACCATGCCGTTCGCAGAGCGTCGCCCACAGCTGCAGCGCGTAGGCGGTGGCCACCGACAACCAGCCAGACACACCGCGGCCCTGGTAACCGACCATGTTCATCGGGTCGCACCAGTCGCCCTGCGCGATATAGCTCAGCCCGCGCGCGTCGCGCGCGCCAAGCAGCCAGCGCATCGCCGCATACAGCCGCGCGGCGACGCTGGCGCCATGCCCGTTGGCATCTACCACGATCTCGTCGAGCAGCGCCGCATCGCCGGTCTCGTCCAGATACGCAGACAGAAACACCGGCAGCCAGACGCAATGGTCGGTATGCGGCACCTGGTTGATGTATTTCAGCGCCGCGCCTTCGATCAGCAGGATGCCGTCCGGCATCGCACCGCTGGCGTCCTGCTGCGACAGCGCATGCAGCAATGCCGCGCGCGCCGTCTGCGGGCGCAGGAAGCTCATGCCCATGTGGTCCTGCAGGAAATTGCGGGTCTGCGGATCGGTGGTCAGGCGGTTGACGTCGCCGTGATAGAACACCTGCCGCGGCAGCCAATGGTTGACCAGGTTGTCCAGGCACGGATCGGGCGTGGCGATGTGCAGGCAGCCGGCCGCCTCGGCCAGATAATCGCGGTACGCGGCCGCCGCCTCGGCGAAGCCGGGCGCAGATAGATAGCGCTGCCGCAGCGCCGCGATCTCCGCATCGTCGCGTGCCGGACCGAACAGGAAGCGCAACGCGTGTTCCTGCTGCGGCTGCAGCGTCAGGCAATACTGCAGGGCCGCGGTCGGCGTCTCGTAGCGCGCATCGCTGCCGCCCAGCCGCGGCTGCAGCACCGCGCTCGGCGCGTGCAGTCCCCCCTCGCCCTCGAACGCCGATTGCCGCGCATCCCAGGCATCGGGCAGTTGTTCGTGCAGCAGGAACGTGCAGTCCTTGAAGTCGCGGTTGCGGAAATAGTCCTCGACCTTCTGATACGGCGTGACGCTGCGGCACACGATGCCGCCCAGGTCGGCGCGGTACTCGCCGCTCTGCTGCATCCACGACATGTAGCCGACCGGGAAATACGCATACAGCGCGATCCGCCGCGCGCGCCCGTCCAGATTGCGCACCTGGCACTGCCACAGCTCGACCGTGTCCTCGACCGGCAACTGCAGGCGCACCTCCACCTCGATCTCGGCGTAGCGCACGCACCAGACGATGTCGCGCTTGCCGACCGAGAAGCGGAACGCCTGCGGCGTCGCCCGCACGGGCTCGTATGGCACCGAGTACAGCGCGCCGCTGTCCTCGTCCTTGAGATAGAAGAAGCGCCCCGGATGGTGCGCGTAGTACGGCTGCTCCGGCTGCATGAAGGTCCTGGCCTCCAGGTTCGGCGCATGCGCGTACTTGGCCGGCTCCGGCTGCATGAACTGCGCGGTGGCGTAGCCGCGGCAGGTGGCCTGGATCATCATCCGCCGGTTCCACAGGAAGCCGCCGGCATTGGGCAGGGCCGTCGCGCTATGCAGCTCGTAGCGCTCGCCGTCGGCGCTGGGCGCCAGCACATCGCGCGTCTCAGGTTCGACGCTCATGCGCGCGCCTCCGCTGCGGCGCGCTTGCGCGCGGCCAGTTCCTGCTGGATACGCAACAACGCCGCGTCGTCGAGCGGATAGAAGCGCATCGTCCACGCCGCCAGCAGCGCGATCGCGCCCGGGATCACCGTCAGCAGCAGCACGATCCCCAACTGCGAGGCATCGCTCTGCGCCTGGTTGGCCACATAGCCTATCCCCGCCAGCATCCACGCGATGCAGGCCGAGGCCAGCGCGCCACCGAGCTTCTGCGAGAACGTCGCCGCCGAGAACGTCATTGCGGTGGCGCGGCGCCCGGTCTTCCATTCGGTGTAGTCGGCGGTGTCGGCATACATCGAGAACGCCAGCGGCGATTTCGGCCCCAGCGCCAGGCCGATCAGCAGGTTGATCGCGAACAGCGCCCAGATCGCCTCGCGCGGGATGAAGAACATCGCGCAACTGAGCGCGCCCACCACCCCCATCAGCCACATCATCAGCCGGCGCTTGTCGCACAGCCGGGTCAGCAGCGGCGTGGCCGCCGCGCCCACCGCCAGCGCCACCGAATAGCTGCCCAGGAACCAGCCGGTCAGCTCCGGGCGTCCGACGTAATACTTGAAGTAGTACACGCCGGCACCGGCACGCATGACGATGGTGATCATGATGATCAGCGCCAGCACGAACAGCACCCGCCACGGCGGATTGCGCAGCAGGTCGGCCACGTCCTGCAGCACCGGCGTGCGCGGTTGCGGCAGCGGCTGCACACGCTCGCGCGTGGTCGCAAACACGATCGCGAACAGCGCCGCCGCGGCGATTCCGTAGACCAGCATGGTGCGTTGCCAACCCTGCGCATCGTCGCCGTTGCCGAACCAGCGCACCATGTCCAGCGTGGCGTAGTTGACCAGCGTGGTGCCGGCGAAGGCGGCGATGAAGCGGAAGCTGATCAGCGTAGTGCGCTGCTGGCTGTCGGCGGTGATCACCCCGGACAGCGCCGAATACGGGATGCTGACCACCGTGTACATCAGCATCATCACGCCGAAGGTGACGTAAGCCCAGACCAGCCGCCCGGCGGGGCCCAGATCCGGCGTGGTATAGGCCAGCACGCCGCTGGCGGCCATCGGCAGCGCCGCGAACAACAGATACGGCCGGAACTTGCCCCAGCGCGAGCGGGTGCGATCGGCGAGCGCCCCCATCAGCGGATCGGTGACCGCATCGACCACCTTGGTCAGCAGGATCATCGTGCCTACGGCCGCCGCCGGCAAGCCCATGGTGTCGGTGTAGAAGATCAGCAGGAACGCGGAGATGTTGGCCCAGTAGAAATTGAAACCCATGTCGCCGATGCCATAGCCGACCTTCTCGGTCCAGCGCAGCGGGGCATCGGCGCGTTGCGGCGGTATGGGCATCGGCGATCCTGTCGGGTGGTCATGCGATGATGGAACGGCGGCAGGCAGGTTGCGCTGATCGTGGCGTGCCGACGCTACACCACGCTGCGCGCATCGCCAACGTCGGCGCGTGCATCATGCCAAACCCCCAGCAAGGTATAACCGCTCGTGATGGACGCGACATCCCAGAATTCCCTGCCGCAACGCAGCGCAGCCCTCGTCGTGATGGGCATTGCCGGCAGCGGCAAGACCAGCGTCGCGCAGGCGCTGGCCGCGCACTACGGCCTCGCGTTCCTGGATGCGGACGACGTCCACAGCGCCGAGGCCAAGGCGCAGATGGCGCGCGGCGTGCCGCTCACCGATGCGCAACGCGTGCCGTGGGTGGCGGCGCTGGCGCTGCGCCTGCGCCAGTCGATCGACGCCGGCCGCAGCGTGGTGCTGGCCTTCTCCGGGCTGCGCCGCGCGCACCGGCAGCAGCTGCGCGACAGCGGCGTGCCGATGCGTTTCGTGTTCCTGCATGGCGCCGCACATGTGATCGCCGAACGCCTGGCGCGACGCAGCGGCCACTTCATGCCGCCTGCCCTGCTGCAGAGCCAGATCGACACGCTGGAACTGCCACTGGAGGAGCCGGACGTACTTTCGGTGGCCGTGGATGCGCCGTTCGATGCAATGGTGGCGGATGCCATCGCGCAGCTGGATGCCACGCCTGGCGGTGCGCGCGTCGGCGCTGTTTGACGCGTCTTTCGCGGCATTTGGGCGATCGCGATCGAGTCGCGCGGTCCGTTACCGCTCAAGCTGCCCCCATAGGGGATTGTGCTCCAGCTCGGCCATTAGTGTTCGGCGATGAGGCTACGGGCTCGCTTTCCGGTACTGCTTCAGTCCGCCTCTGATCGCGCGAACCTGATCGTAGACCATATGCCCATCGGCCGGACGAGCAACTTCGGTTTTTTGCGCATTTCTTCGGCGCAGTCATGTGGAACTGACCATGAACCGAAGATAATAGAAAAATTTACCAAATAAATTGATGAAGAGTCGATGATGACCCGATAAAAATCTATGCGATCGAGGGCACGCAACTTGGCCAGCAGCAAAACATACTGGCGAGACCACTCGCCAGCGCCCTGTCCAGGAAAATCTTAATTGCCCAAAGATTATATTTTGAAATGGGTTATTAGTGAACTCATTACCAATTCAGAAAGGGAAATGCAACATGCGCTCATCGGCAGTATTACAAAACACTCCATCAACGCAGCACTACACTGAGCAGACCAAGGCAGAAACTCCAGAGCCCGCAGGCTCCTCCCAACCTAAGTTTCAACAATTCGAAGGACTGTCTTCAAGGCCCAGACCCGCAATTGGGAAGGCGCCCCGGCAAACGTCAAAACCCAATATGCAAGGCCGTCTGGTTGTTGTATCAAATCGCATGATCGACCCCAAGAAGCCTGCTGCCGGCGGTGTCGCCGTTGCCTTGGAGGAAACGATGCGCGACAACGAAGACCTATGGCTGGGCTGGAGCGGGAAAGTCGGCGGACGGCTCGGCACCCAGGAGGTTAAAACCGAGTCTTTTGGAAAATCAAAACTCGCTGGCATCGACCTGACACGCAAGCAGTTCGACAACTATTATTCTGGATTCTGCAATTCCGCACTGTGGCCGGTCATGCATAACAGTGCGCAATGGGCCGATTTCAATCCAGAATTTTATGGAAGCTACCGACAGGTCAACAAGATGTTCGCATCGAAGCTGGCCCCCATGCTGAAGCAGGATGACGTCCTCTGGATCCATGATTACCACCTTATCCCCTTGGCGGAGGAGCTGCGGAAATTGGGCTGCAAGCAGCGCATTGGATTCTTTAACCATACGCCGTTTCCGACGCCGGATGTATTCAAGGAAATCCCACAGCATAAGGAGTTGATGAAGGCATTCTTTGCCTACGACCTAGTGGGCATGCAGATCCCCAGGGATGTGCAGAATTTTCGCGATTATGTTGCGAATGAGAAGGTCGGAAAGAATATCGATGATCGAAGCATCGAAGCCTTTGGTCAGAAGACCAATGTTCAGCATTTCCCCATTGGCATAGATATACCAAGCCTGGAAGCCCTCCAAGCCGGCGAGGACTCGGCGGAACTTGTCAATCATCTCAAGAAGGAAAGGAAGCAAGGCCGCACGTTGATGATCGGGGTAGAGCGGCTGGATTACGCCAAGGGAATACCGGATCGCTTAGCCGCGCTTGGCGATATGCTGGAAAAACGTTCCGATTTGAGGAACAAGGTGACATTCGTGCAGATTGCTGCACCGTCACGGCAGAATGTGCCGGCCTATGCAAAGTTGGCCCGTGACACCCGAACCCTCGTGGACAATATCAATCGAAGGTACGGGACAAAGTCGTGGTCACCGATCATGTACATCGACCATTCGGTCAACCGCAACGCCTTGCCGGAGATCTATCGAATGAGTCGTGTCGGCGTCATTACGTCCAAAGCGGACGGCATGAATTTGGTGTCCAAGGAGTACGTTGCCGCGCAGGATCCCAAAAATCCCGGAGTATTGGTGCTATCCGAAGGCGCGGGATCAGCCTATCAGCTCAAAGAGGCACTTCAGATTCCACCAGAGGACCGTGCAGCCATCACGGGAGCCTATGAGACAGCGCTAGGTATGCGCCTGGGAGAGCGTCGGAAAAGACATGGGCCACTCCTTGAAAATGTCCAAACCAAGGATCTCGGCAAATGGCGCTCAGATTGCCTGGCCCCCTTGTGCGCCGATCCGTCAGCCTCCACCGGATCGGCCGGCGATCACCCCGTGCCGGCTCCCCAGTCCAAACGCCGCCGCACGTCCTGACGCCGCCTTCGAGAGCGGGGGGAGGCTTGGTCGCCTCAAGTTCCAAGTGCAACACGACTCCCTCCTGATTATCCCTGATCGAGCCGGTGTGCCGCTTTGACAATGCCTCGCTCGAGGACTGGCGCTGCCGCCAGCGCCTGGGCGAGGCCGGGATGGAGGAACTGCTGGCGCAGACGATCAACGCGGCCAGGGCGATGAAGACGCCGGAAGTGGAGTGCATCGGCAAGGGCAAGGCACGCAGGCCGTATGAGTTCGGAGTGAAGGTCGGCATTGCGGTGACGGCGAAGAAAGGCTTGATCGTGGGCGCACGTCGCTTCCCGGGTCATCCCTACGACGGCGACACGCTGTCCGAGCAGCTCGAGCAGGCGAGCGCGCTGATGCAGGACGTGGCCGCAAGACCGCAGGTGGCCATCGTGGACCTGGGCGACCGGGGTCGGGAGGTGGCTGGCGTACGGATACTGCACCGAGGCAAGGCCAAGTCGCTCACACGCAGGTAGTGGCGCTGGATCAAGCGCCGCCAGGCGGTGGAACCAGTGCTCGGGCATCTGAAGCAGGAGCACCGGCTGGACCGCTGCTGGCTCAAGGGCGCGCAAGGCGATGCGCTGAACGCCATCGATGCGGCTACCGGCTACAACCTGCGCTGGCTGATGCGTTGGATCGCGTTTTTGCGTGCTTGGCTCCGGACCAGCGTGCTCGCGCCGATGGCGAAATCCACCGCAGTCGTTGCGGCGGTCATCTCCTGACGGGGATTCTGCAGGGACAACTACTTACTTCTCCTTCCGCCAATTAAGCGACCCACGATTCTCCACCGTGCTCGATTCCACCTCCGCGTCGAAGCCGCGACCGAGCAGGTATTTGAGGGTCAGCACCGAGCCGCTGCCAACCAACGACACCCCGTAGCTGACGTAGAGTTTCGGCGACAGATATTTGCCGAAGCCGACCACCGAGCCGCCGAGGGTGCGCGATTGGCTGACGCCGGCGTCGTCGAAGCCGAGCCTGGCGCCGAGTTGCGAGGCGAGGAGGCCGCTGCCGGCCGATAGCGCGCTGGCCGCGGCGGTGACCTGGTCGGCCTCGTCGCTGCTGGCGTTGCTGAGGCTGCGGCCCAGCACCAGGTACGACATCGCTTCGGATTGCGACATCGACGGGTCCGACCACACGTCGGCGCGCGGGGCGGTGGCGCGGCCGGTGACGTCGATGCCGGCGGTGACGTCGCCGACCTGGCGTTGCGCGCGGATGTTGATGCGCGGGTCGGAGACGATGTTGTTGCTCCAGGTCAGCTGGCCGCGGGTGATAGTCAGGTCCTGGCCGTAGGCCTTGTACTGGCCGCTGACGTCCAGCCCACCGGTGGCGGTCATCTCGCGGCCCTGGCGCGAGCGCACCTGCATGGCGCCGGTCAGGGCGCCCTTCAGGCCGAAGCCGGCCATCTTGACCTGGTCGCCGAGCACCACGCGCAGGTCCATTTCCAGCGGCGAGCTCGGCGCTTCTTCCGGGTCGGCCGGGTCCAGCACCACCACGTCCTCGGACACCGAGGTGCCGCGGTCCAGCCGCTCCAGATCGATGTCCGCCGATGGCACGGTGACCTGGCCGTTCAATGTCATCGTCTTGTTGGCGATGCCGAACTGCAGGTCGGGGTTGGCCACCGCGCGCAGTTCGGCGGTATTGGACACCAGTACATTGGTGCCGCGGATATTCAATTGCAGCGGCGTGGTGTCGCCGTACCAGGACAGGCCGCCGTCGACGTTGAGCGTGCCTTCGCCGGATTTGACCGAGGCCACGATGCGCGCCGAGCCATCCGGCTGCGCGTCGAAGCGGCCCTTGCCTTCGCGCAGGGTCAGGCCCAGCGCCGGCAGTTCGCCGGTGAAGCCGGTGAGCGTGGCGTCGCCGCCCATCGACGGTTGCGAGCGCGTGCCGCGCAGGCTGACGTGGCCTTCGACCAGGCCCTTGGGCCGCACCAGATCCGGCGAGAACAGCTCCATCCAGTACAGCCGCGCCATGTTCATGTAGATCCCGCCGGTGAGCGGCGCGTACGCGTCCCAGCCGGTGTCCACGGTGGCGTCGATGAAGCCGTCGCCCTGGAAGCCGACGCCGAGCTTGGAGTGGATGTGCTGGGCGGTGAAATCTGTGACGAAACTGAACTGGTCGTAGCGCACCAGTTCGCCGCGCGCGTTGTCGCCCAGGCGCAGGCCGCCTTCGCGCGAGGCCAGCCGCAACGATCCCTGCCAGGCGTTGCCGGCCGGCTTGAAGCTGCCGTCGAGGGTGAGTTCTCCGCGCAAGTACATCTTGCGGCCGCTGTTGGGCGGCAGCCACGGTTGCACCAGCGACAGCGGCAGCGCGTCGCCGCGCACGGTCAGGCCCTGCTTGGGCCAGTTCGCGGCCACGCACAGCGCGCCGCCGCCGGTCGCGCCGAGGCAGGTGTCGGAAAGCGTAAAGGCGCTGCCGGCGATGGCGAACGTGGCCGGTTGCCGCAGTTGCCACGGCTCGCCCTTGGCCGGCGCCACCCGCAGCGTGTTCAGGCCGCCCTGCCAGCGCGCGCCGTCGCGGCGCAGCTGGCCGGCGAAGGCGAGCGCGCCCATGGCGTTGTGGGTGTCGGCATCGAGCTGCAGGTTTTCCACCGCGCCGCGCGCATCCACGCGCAAGGTCTCGAGCACCACGCCGACACTGATCGCGCTGCCGCGCAGCGCCAGTGCGCCGCCGCTGCCGCGCCACGGCAGGCGCCCGCGCAGGCTGACGCTGTCGGCGCCGTAGCTGTCCCACTTCAGGCCGTTGCCGGTGAGGTCGGTGGTGATGTCGGGCGCATCGCGGCGGCCCTTGACCTGCACGCTGCCGCGCAGGCTGCCGGTGGCGCCGGGCAGCAGGTCGGCCAGTTGCAGCGGCTGCAGTTGCGCATCGATGTCGAGCTGGTCGCCGACCTTGCCCTGTGCCTGCACGCGGCTGTCGCCCAGCGCCAGTTGCAGCTTGCCTTCGCCCTGCGTGCCCTGCAGCGCCAACTTGCCTGTGGCATCGAGCGGGCGGCTGCGCAGCTTGCCGTTCAAGTGCGGCACGTCGAGGCTGGCCTGGTAGCCGGCGGCGCTGCCGTCGGCATGCGCCGGCAGCTGCTTGCCCTTGGAGGCGAACTGGCCGGACAGGTTGCCGTCCCAGCCCGGCGCGAAATAGCCGGGATCGAAGCCGGCCAGCTTGGCGTTCAGATCCCAGCTCAGCTCCGGCACCCACGCCACTTCGCCGCCGAGGTCGAGCGTGCCGGTGGGCATCTTCGCCTGCACCTGCGCCAGCTGCGCGCGTTGGTCGTTGCCGCGTACGTCGAGATGCAGTTTGGCGCTGTCCTTGCCGCGCGACACCGTGGCTTCGCCATAGGTGGCCCACTGTTTCAGCGTCCCGGCCAGGCCGAGGTTGGCCTCGACCAGTTTGATCGGCACGACCGGCGCGTGCGGGGTGGACGGATCCGGGGCGGTGGCGAAATTCAGGCCACTGGCGTTGACCGAGAAGCGGAACGTGGCGTTGACCGGATCGCGGAAGTCGGCCGTGCCGCGCAACCGCGCCTGGCCGTCGAAAGCGCGCAACTGCAGCGGCGCGACGGTGAGTACCTGATTGTCCAGATGCACGTTGGACGGGTCCAGGGTCAACTTCTGCGCGCCGTACGCGAGCTGGCCCTGCAACTTGGCGTCGCCGCCCTTGCCGGAGGCGCTCAGGCCGAACGCAATCGGTTCGCTGGTGGTCGCCGCGGCATCGCCGGGCGGCACGAACAAGGACGGGTCCAGCGCCTTGCTGCTGGCGGCGAATTGCCAGGTGGGATCGGTACGCCCGGTGAACACCAGCGTGGCGCGCAGCGGTGCCGGCGCATCGCCGGCGATCGCCACTTCCATCTTGTCCAGGTTGCCGCGCGCGACCAGGCCCAGCCGCGCCGGGGTGCGTCCGCGCGCGGCCGGCAACACCGCAGTGGCGGTGAGATCGGTCTTGTAGTCCTGCGCCGGCACGTAGTGGCCATCGACGCGGAAATCGCCACGGTCGCTGGTCACCACCAACTGCTTCGAACGGAATTCGCCATTGGCCACTTCGATGCCGCCACGCAGCGTGTGGATAGCGATCATCGGCTGCTGCGCCTGGGTGATGCGCAGGCCATCGATCAGGATGCGATCGGCCTGCAGCGCCAGCGGCACTTCGATCTGCGGCAGCGACTGCGGCCAGCTCGGCAGTTCGAACGGTTCGTCGCTCTTGGCCAGGTTGAGCGTGGCGTTCTGCAGCTGCAGCGTGTCGAGTTGCAGCTTGCGCCCGAGCAGCGGGCGGATGTCCGGATCCAGGTAGGCGCGCTCGGCGGTGAAGTGGATCTGGTCGTAGCGGAAATCCAGGTTGTACAGGGTCAACGGGCCGGCCAGGGGACCTTCGGCGCGCTCCCAGGTCAGCGAGGAGCCGGCCGGCAGCCGCGCCACGATCTGCGCCAGCAGCACGTCGCGCCCGGCCACGGTCTGCAGCAGCCAGTACAGCGCCAGCAAGGTCAGCAGACCGAGCCCGGCGACGGTCAGGGCCGAACCCCACCAGAAGCGCTTGCGCCGGTAGAAGCGCGGGCGCCGCGGCGTGGGCGTGGCCGGGCCGGTCGCGCTCACAGGTTGGCTCCGATGTTGAGATAGAGCTGGAACTGCGAGTCCGGATCGTTCAGGCCATGCGCGATGTCCACCCGCACCGGCCCCACCGGCGAACGCCAGCGCACACCGACGCCGACGCCGGTATGCCAGTCGGGGGTATCGTCGAAGGCGCTGCCGCTATCGACGAAGACCGCACCGCCCCACGGCCCGCCCTTGAAGTAGTGCTCGTATTCGGCGCTGCCGGTGAGCACGTGCTTGGCGCCGAGCGCGAAGCGGTCCGGCTTGGCGGTGCGCGGGCCGACCTCGCGGAACGCATAGCCGCGGATGCTGTTGTCGCCGCCGGCGAAGAACCGCAGACTCGGCGGCATCGCCACCAGCGCGTTGGTCCAGGTGCTGCCGGCTTCGCCGCGCAGGAGCAGGCGGCTGTTGTCGCCCAGTCCCTGGAACCAGCTCAGGCGCATGTGCGCCTGGGTGAAGCTGGCGTCCGAGCCCAGCCCTTTGGCGCCGGCACGCAGACTGAGGTTGCCGCTGAAGCCCTTGCGCGGGAACACCTTGTCGTCCACGCCCACGTAGTCGGCTTCGATCTGCGGATAGACCAGCGTGGAGTACTGGTACAGCGCGTCGTCGAACACCTCGTCGGTGGCGTAGCGCCAGCGCTCGCGCAGCGCGTTGAGCGAGGCGATCGCGGTCCAGTGCTCGTTGATCTCGCCGCTGCGGCTGCCGGTGAGCTTGAGGTTGCGCAGGTCGATGTAGTCGGTCTGCTCGTCGTAGGCGCGCAACGAGGCGGTGTACCAGCCGTCGAGCCAGCGGAACGCCGGCACCCGGTAGCTGGTGATCAGGCTCTTGCGCTTCTGCGCGTAGTCCAGCTGGGTGCTGAGCTTGTGCCCGCGCGCATTGACGTAGCGCCGGTCCACGCCCAGGCGCACGCCGGCGCCGCTTTCGCTGCCGTAGCTGATGCCGCTGGTGTAGATGCTGCGCTTGGCGCGGGTCAGGTTCACGTCCACCGGCACGTTGCCGTCAGCGTCGGCCTCCTCGGGCTTGGGCTGGATGTCGACGGCACTGAAATAGTCGAGCTTGACCAGCGACTCGCGCAGCCGGTCGAGCTTGCCTTCGTGGTAGTAGCTGCCTTCGTCCCAATACACCAGCGGATCGAACAGGTCCTGGTTGAAATAGTCCTGGTGGAAGCGGATCGCGCCCATGTTGTAGCGGCGGCCGCTATCCCAGCTCAGGTCGATGTCGGCGGCATGCTCGGCACGGGTGACCTCGACCTTGCGCTGGGTGAAGTCGGCATCGAAATAGCCGCGCTCGGCCAGGCGCCGGGTGATGGTGACCTTGCTGGTCTCGTAGGTGGTGTGGTCGAAGACCCCGCCGGTCTTGGGACGGAAGTTGCGCAGGTCGTCGCCCAGGTAGCGATCGTCCTCAGCAGGCCCGGTGATGCCGACGTGGAAGGTGCGCACCCGCACCGGCTCGCCCTTGTCCACGTGCACGGTCACGGTGAGCGTGTCGTCCTTGCGCGGCGCTTCGACGGTGATGGTCGGGGTGTAGTAGCCAAACGGCTCCAGCGCCTGCCGGGTCTGCCGCTCGGCCTGGCTCAGCAGGTACTCCAGGCGCGACTCGCCCTGCACCTTGCCGATGGCCTGGTACAGCGACAGCGAGACCTGGATGTTCTCGATCATCGCCGCATCGTCGTCCTTGTCCAGGCCTTGTATCTGGACTTTTTCGATGGTGCCGCTGGCCTGGGCAAGGCCGACCAATGACAGCAAGGACACGAGAAGGGAGAGGCGGAGGATCGATCGCATGGGCGCCAGAATACCGACACATGGCGTGAAGCTGTTAACTGAGCGTCCGCAACGGCGATCCAGCGCCGCATCTGCTGATCATGTCCCGGGCCGTCCGGCATGTCGTTGGCCCACGCAGCGCATGGCCGAGCGGCGTTCGCGCTGCTGCGCTACCGCGCCGCGGCGAACGAAGCCAGACCGGGTCAGGAACGCGGCGGTAGCGCCTTCATCCCAAGCGGACAGCGCCCGCCATGCCGATGCGCTCGGCATCCGTGCATCGACAACCTTGTCCACCGTGACCGAGACTGCACGCCCAGGCTTGTCCGCGCCGGATCGCGACACTGACGCGTTGTGCCATGCGACCTCGTCGCTGGGCACGGGGCGACCGGCCTGCCGCTGCATCCTGCTTGCCCGGCGGCAAGGTGGGCGCCCTGCCATGGTGAGACCGCCGGCGCGGCGCTGGCCAATGGATACGCCGCGTGTGCGGCGCCTGCCTGGGCCAGCGGACGTATTCACCGTACCGGAGACTGGCTACCCGCGACTCCCGAAGCCATAGGCTGCATGGTGCGAATGCGCTGTATGGCGCCAGCAATGAATGTCCGATCGTTTTTCCTGAAACCATTTTGTGGCGTCTCCCGATCCCGATAGGTTCGTCCACAGCCGCACATTTTCGCCTAATCTCCATGCGTTGTCATTTCAATGCAATAAAGTTTACCCCTGATCTGGAAATTCATTCGCACCAGATTTAATGCTCTTCATGTCCAATCAAGTTTTATGATTGGGCGCATATCATGAAAAACGCATTCTAGATACTCAAGGCGGACGGTATGCGAGGCAGACGAATCCTGCAAAAAACGCTTGCCCTGCCGATCGGCCGACATTGGCGCATCGCCAGTCAAGGCAGGCGTATCGCACCAGCTCTGGAAGCGCCGATCGCGCCACCATTTGAACTAGGCCGCATCGGCAAGCGCATTCATCGGATTGGGCTACAGCCGCGGCGACGTCCGTAAAAGCCATTGCTTGAGGAGCGCGTTCCTGCGCGATGCGTTCGGCAGTCGCAGCGCGGCATCGACGGTGGGATCGCCACAGGCCTTTCGCCGGTGTCTGCAAGCTTTGACGCGCCAGCACAGTGCGCCGTGGCCGATGCCGCGCGAAAGAACACGCCGGCTCATGAGCACCTCCACCCAATGCGCGTTCCGTCAATGGTGTTCCATTTCGTGGCCGGACCTGCCCCATTCGCCCCTTGGCATCCATGCGATGAACACCAAGGTTCGCCAGGCATGTGATCTGGTTGCTTGTCCGGTTTCATGACGCGGTGTTGAGAAATGACTACATTAAAAATCCTTCTCGGAAGCTCGTCTGCTCCCCCGTCTCCTGTTAAGGAGGCGCCGCAGGCAGCCAGTGACGACGGCGCTGGACCGAGCGCTCCGGCCGAATCCCTGCCTGCGGCCCTGCTCACGGCCCGGCCCAGCCGCACATCGCCCGTGCGCGCCGGCCAGCCGCCTTTGTACGTGCGCACCCAGTCCACGCCCGGCGGCCGACGCGCACGCGTGTGCGCCGGCAGCCCCGACACGCAGCAGGTTGCGCTTGCGATGGATGAGTGGATGGAGCGTCGTCCGCCTGTCCAAGGCGAATCCAGCCTGGGCAACGGCGGCATGCTGCTGCGTTATGCCGCCGATCCGCAGAAACCTTCGGCGCCACGCAACGAAGCGTTTTTCATGTCGCATCCTGGCCTGCTGGTCGCCGCGCTGACGGTGGATCCGCAGCTCGAGGCGCAGGCCGGCGGGCCGCCGAGCGCCGAGCGCGTCGCCGCCCAGCTCGCGGCGCCGCCGATCGGCATGCTGACCGACATCTGGCAGGACGCGGACGGCAGCGCCTTCATCGAACGCGCCGGCCATCTGCACCTGGCCGGCGCGGATGGCCGCTGGACGCCTCTGCGTGCGTTAGTCATGCGCAATGCGCCGACGCTGCAAATGATCGGCCGGCAAGCCGACGGCGCCGTTTACGTGCACGACGGCCGGCAGCTATGGCGCGCGCACGCGACAATGGCATCGGCGGCGCCGATTGCGCAGATCCCTCCTGGCAGCGTGGTCCGCGTCGATGCCAATGGCGCGGCGCAGGAGTTGCACGATGGCTGTCTGACATCGCATGCCACGAACACGCCCAGTCGCACAGTGGAACTGTGGCGACCCAGGGCCGCAGGCCCAGGATTCGAACCCAGCCCGGCGATGCCGGTCGATCTGCTGCCGCTGCCCGGTGGGATCGGTGACGAGGCGCTGATCCTGGATGACAAGGGGCGTGTCTACCACGCCGATCTGAGCGGTAGCGGTTCCATCCAGGCACAGCGGCTGGAGTTGCCCAAAGGCAGGCAGCACCAGGACGGTTGGGTGGTCACCCGCATGGGGCTGGCCGCCGACGACACCGTGCATTTGTTGCTGGAAAACGAACAAGGGCGCCGTGCGGTGCTGCAGCGCCCGCCAGGGCAGGACGTCTTCTCCCCGGCGTACCTGCTCGACCAGCCGATGCTGCTGATCCGCGCCGACGGTCTGCACGCGCCGGCGGACAGCGAGGTGAGCGAGCCGGTCCTGCTCGATGGCCACGCGCGCCTGGGCCATATCGATGGCGTTCTGCACTATCAGGCTGCGCCCGGGCAACCGTGGACGCGGCCGACCGGGGACGGCGGCGCACCGTTGACCGACTTGGATGTCCTGCAGACCAGTCCCTTCGGTTTCATAGACCGGCGTTCGGCCTTTGCACTGCTGAAAGGGAAACGGCAACTGGTCGAACTGAAACTGAACGGGCGCACCACTTGGTTGCCCGCACATCCCGCACCCAGCACGCCCTCCGGCGGACCACTGGCGGTCGTTCCCGATCGCGTGCATGTCGACACGCTGCATCTGGCGGACTTCGATGAGCCGGTGCAGCAGCTGGCGGTGGACATCGACCAGACATTGGCGGTCCTGTCCGAAAACAATACCTTGCATCTCATTCCGCCGGGACAGCCCGCGCTTGAACTGAAAGGGCTGCAGCTTCCGATGGCGATCGCGATCGGACTGGATGGCCACCTGCACGTGCTCGACCACGTCGACGGTGTCGGCCCACAGCTGAAGCGGCATGTGGCCGATCACACTTGGCACGAAGTGGCGTTGATCCTGCCATCGGAAGAGCCGCCGACATCGCTGCGCAGCACGCGAACCGGGCAGCTACAGCTGCGCATCGGCGAGCGCTGGCATGCACTGCTGCCGTCGATGACGGCCGCCGACGGCACCCGCCAGGCGTCGCGCGTGGCGCCCGAACCGGCGCCGGAGGAACCCGCCGCCGACGGCACCCAGTCCGGGACCAACGCCATCTTGAATGCACGGCAGCCCACCCGCATCAGCACACGGCATCACGATGCCGCCGTGACCAGCACCTTGCTGGGTACCACCTCCAGCGATCCGCTGACCGCGCGCTCCACCGTGCGCGTGTTTGCCGACACGGCCAAGGCGCAGGCCAGCAGCATGGCCAGAATGCTGGGCGATGCCGCCGTGGCCACCGGTCGCGCCACGGCGCGGTCGGTGGGTATCGCGCTGCCGCGAACCGCCCAGCAGGTGCGCCTGAGCCGGTTTCGTGGAGATGCCCAGCAGGTGACCAACCGTGCGACCGAACTGTTCGAGCAACTGCCGGACTTGGCAGAGGCGCGCATCGCCGCCGCGGTGGGGCCGGTGCAGCCGGAACACTGCGCATTCTCGCCAGCGCAGCGCGATCAGCTGCTGCGCATGCGCGAGGCCGAACTCGGCACCTTGCTGCGCGAGCTGCGCAAGATCGGCATCCGCGAGCGCGTGATTGCGCCCGACTTCTCCGCGTTGAAGGACCGCAGTGCAGCAGCGACGGCGTCCAACGCCAGCTATCGCCTCGCCGAACGCTGGCGCAGCGCGCGGACCGCCGTCTCCACCACGGCCAAGCGTGCCGGCTTGCGCCACAGCGACGACCTGCTGCCGGCCCTGGATCGCAGCCTGGCGGCACTGGCGGCGGTGGCGGCGGACCAGCCCGAGACGCTGTCCGCGCATGAGGCCGAACTCTTGCTCAAAGTGCGCGAGATCAGCGGCCAGTTGAAGGCCGCCGGTGTCTGCCTACCGGCGATTCAACCGGACCCGGCCACCGGCACCGGCGGGGCACGCCACGCGCTGCGTAGCGCTTGCTTACTCGGCAGCCTGGTCGAGTACGACGCGCTGTTGCGCACCGATACCGTGCCGTCGCTGCAGCAAGCCGAGGAGCGACAGAAGGCGTCCGCGCTGCGCAGCCTGTCCAAGCTAGGCCTGTCGTCCTGGCAGGAACTGGAAGCCTTCGACGATGTCGTAGCCACGTTCCGCGAACAAATTGCTACGCCGGGCACGGCGCGCCGGCTGCAATTGCTGAAGAGCCTGGGATTGCCAGCCGATGCGGCTCCTGACGAGATGGCCTCGCGCATGACCGACCTGCTGCAGGATCTGTTCAACCGCAGCACCTTCTTCTCCGTCGCTTCGAAAGCGGCGGAGTTGCGCGGCGCATTGGGGTATCCGATCTGGGCCCAGATCAATCCGATCAACGTAGGCGCCGGCGGCGAAGCCATCCATGCCTTGGGGGTCGAACGCATCGGCGATTCGAAGGACGGCGACGCTGGACTGGTCGCATTCTTCGTTCGCCACGCCAAAGGCAACCTCTCCGCTACCTCCAGCGTCAAGATCAAACTCGATCCCTTGCTGGTGAGCCTGCCGCTGTACGAAAACAAAGCATCGGGAACAAAGTCGTCGCTCGGCTGGGGCAGTTCC
Organism: Xanthomonas translucens pv. undulosa; assembly: GCF_017301775.1. NCBI lineage: Bacteria > Pseudomonadati > Pseudomonadota > Gammaproteobacteria > Lysobacterales > Lysobacteraceae > Xanthomonas > Xanthomonas translucens. Next base: position 2,499,737 of record NZ_CP063993.1, on the reverse strand, counting down.
GCCAGCCTCAGCCTGGGCGGTGCCTACCAGCATGGCGTGGGCGCGGCAGTCATCCTTTCTCCATCCACGATCCCCGAATTCGCACGGCTGCTGTTCGACCAGCATGACCCGGACACCAGCAAACTGTTGCGCGCTGGCGTGAACGAAGGCGCGATCGGCCTGGACCTGTTCGAGACCAACTTCAACGCCAGCACTGCACTGGGCATGCCGGAAGCGGGCCTCAGTGATAGCCGCCAGTATGGCGCGCAGAAGCCTGCCGCCGATCCCGCGCATCCGCCGGCAACGAGCGCAGCCAATGGGCGCAGTTCCCTCTCCGGGAACCTCTCCACCGGCGCCACTTGGCGAGCGGGCATGCACTGGAGTGAAATGGAGCTGCATCTGGATCACGCCTGGACCGATATCATCGGCCTGGAGTTCCAGGGACGCGCCGATTTCAGCATGGAGGGCAATCTCAGCCTGAGCGCCGGCGGTCAAATTTCCAGCGCGTTCGGTGCCGTCTTCCGTAACCTGATCACTGCTTTAACCAATGTCGGCAGCCTGCAGCTGGGCAGCGTTCGCGTGGCGTGCGGCGATGTACAGCTGCCGCTGGACGCCGCATTGAGTGACGCGCCCGACGGGCCAGTGCTCGGCACTGCCAGCTACAAGCGAACGCTGGATGCCAAAGCGGCAAGTCCGATCACACCTGCCAGTTGGCAGCACATGGCCGACCTTCTGCGCACGACGTTTCCTGAAGGCGCCGCCGAACTGGATTCGCTGGACTATCCCTTACTGCCCAGCGAACGCATCGCCTTTCTCGAACACGTGATAGACCGCGTCCAGGGCGAAGGTGCCCGCACCATCGAAGCGCAAGGAGCGCTGGAGGGCGCGCCGTTGCGACTGCAGAGTGCACAGGCGCGAGCCGCCACGCGCGAGGCGGCCGGTTCGTTGTGGCATTCGCGCTCGGGAATCAAGCGTGCAATCGTGTTGCAGCTGCTGCACGAGCTGCGGCAGGAAGAATCGCTTGCCGCACGCCACCGAGCCCGGCTGATTCCAGGCGCACGCGTGGAACTGAACATGTTCGGGCGGGAATCGCTGGACAAGGTGGTGACCCATGCGCTCGGTCATTCGGGGCTGGGTTCGAAGATGGGCGACCTTGCCGAGGTGCGCCGGCAGATCAACGGCCTGGACGACGTGTTGCGCCGTTTCAAGGATATTCCCTACATCAACCAGGTTCGCTTCGTCTTCGAGATGAGGCCGCAGGCCATGACCGTCATCAACGACGCGCTTGCTGCCAAGGCGCAGGAAGAGGGTACCGACATGCTGGGAATCTCAACCACAGCGTCCGGGATGGACTGGCGCAGCGTACTCGACAAGACCCGCAACGCCCCGGACCTGTACCGCCTCGCCGCGATCGCCGTGCACAATACGGACTCCAACATGGTCGGTCACCAGGTAGGGTTGCCGCTTGTGAACCTGTCCACCAATGCCGGCACCTCACACCAGCTGTTCGAAGCGGAAATCCAGTTCCGTTATGGTCTCTATGACCAGCTGCAGGGCGCCGAAGTGCTGGAAGCGGGCGGTCGCGCGCTGCAGCAACGCTTGCAGCTGGACGGTACCCAGGCGATCGGGCGCCAGGCCATCGCGCGGTCGTCGCAGTTCGGCCCGCCTTCTCCGCGCGGCAAGCGCCCAAGCGATGCAGCATCGAGCACGACATCGCCAGCACGGAGCGACCACTCGCATGCGCAACAACTCGACCCGCAACCGCTGCCGTACTCGCTTCATATGTCGCCTCGGCACGACCGCATTCAAAGCCCCGAGATCGAGCCCTATGGAGATGGCGGCCCGGAGGCGCAGGCCGATCGCGAACGCGTCATGGCGGAAATCCACACATGGTCTCCCTCCCCGGACCGAACCAGGCGCTGACCGCTGCAGGCCATGCCTGGCCTGGCGTGGCCTGTGGTCGCTGGCCCGCGGTTCGGCTGCTGCCGGGTGACGTCGCCGCTGGACGCGCCGTCGCCGCGCCCAGCCGATACACGCCGGCCCGGGCCGCCGCGACGGCGCCGACGCCATGAGCACCGGAGCCGCTTCAGCGGACGGCAAGCCCACACCTGTGCGATCGTGATGCGTCTGCGCAGCCAATCGGGCATGGCGGACGTCCATGCGATGCGGCATGCGGCAGACAGCACTGGCGCGCAGGCCCGCGCCCGCTTGCCAAGCCGTGGCGGCCACGACACGCTGAGGACCTCGTCGTCCCTGCCAGGAAGACCCGTGTCGGCCGTGATCGAAACCGCGCGCTTGCGTCTGCGCCTGCTGGAACCCGAGCGCGACGCCGCGGCGACGCTGGCGCTGCTCAACGACCCCGGCTTCCTGGCCCAGATCGGCGACCGCGGCGTGCGCGACGCAGCCCAGGCGCGCAACTACCTCGCTGACGGCACGGTACGCAGCTACACCCAGAACGGCTTCGGCCTGTATGCCCTAGAGCGCCGCGACGATGGCGCCTGGCTCGGCATGGCCGGCCTGGTGCTGCGCCGCACCCTGCCTTGCCCGGACCTGGGCTAGCAGGCTGCTGAAGAACCTCATCCTCGCTAGACTTAGCTGAGCAGATGACGAGTCCATTCGATGCGCGGAAGCGATGAGTTCATGGAGCAGTTGTTTACGGTGAAGCGGCTTGAGGATTTCGTGCCGGCCGATCATCCACTGCGTCCGGTCCGGTTGATGGTCAATGAAGCGTTGGTGCGATTGGACAGCCTGTTCGCCGGCATGTACGCCTCCAGCGCCAAGGGCGGCCGCCCCAGCATCGCACCGGAGAAGTTGCTGCGAGCGATGCTGCTGCAGGTGTTCTATAGCATCCGTTCGGAACGGCAATTGATGGAGCAGGTGCAGTACAACCTGCTGTATCGCTGGTTCATCGGCCTGTCGATGGACGATGCAGTGTGGGTGCCGACGGTGTTCAGCAAGAACCGGGAACGTCTGATCGAACACGATGCGGTGATTGCACTGTTCCATGAAGTGGTGGAGATCGCGGATGGACGCGGCTGGCTGTCGGGCGAGCATTTCAGCGTGGATGGGACGTTGATCCAGGCCTGGGCCGGGCACAAGAGCTTCAAGCGCAAGGACGGCGATGACGAGGACGGCGACGATTTCCGTGGACAGTCCCGCAGCAATGACACGCACGTTTCCACCAGCGATGCGGATGCGCGGCTGTATCGTAAGGGCAATACGGCCAGCGAACTGCGCTACATCGGGCATACGCTGAGCGACAACCGCCATGGGTTGATCGCCAATGCACGGGCGACGCGAGCGGATGGTTACGCCGAACGCGAAGCGGCCAAGGCGATGATCGCCGATGCCCGGCAGGCGGCAGCGCCGGAGGCGGTGCTGACCCTGGGAGCGGACAAAGGATATGACGCGGCCGAGTTCATCCAGGTGCTGGAGGAGCTGAAGGTCGTGCCTCACGTGGCACAAAATACCTCGGGTCGGCGTTCGGCGGTGGCAGATGCGGTGGCGGCCAGCGAGGGGTATGCGATCTCCCAGCGCAAGCGCAAGTTGATCGAGCAGGGATTTGGCTGGGCCAAGGCAGTGGGCCGTATCCGGCAGGCGATGGTGCGTGGTCTGGAGAAGGTGGACCAGATGTTCGTGCTGAACATGGCGGCCTACAACCTCGTGCGAATGCGCACGCTGGGACAGTTGCGCCTGCCAACCGGGGCAAGGGCATGAATCGGGGTATACGCGGCGCTTGGATGCGGTATTGCTGGGGGAAAGGTGCTCTTTCGGGCTAACCTGCCGGATCAGCAGCGGTCACAGGAATCGGAAACGCTCCGGTCAGCGGTAGATGGGCTTTGGTTTTTCAGCAGCCTGCTAGGCGCTGTTGCAGCCGTCCCAAGGCCATGGCGTTGCAGGCGAGGCCGCACGCGCTGTCCTGGCGTACGCGCGAGACACCCTGGCGCTGACGCGCCTGCGCGCGATCGTGGTGCCGGACAACGCGCGCTCGATCCGGCTGCTGCAGGCGCTCGGCTTCGCCGCGCAAGGCCGCATGCGGGTCGCGGCCGATGCGCATGAGGTCGCGCTGTACGCACGCGACCTGTCCGCCTCGAACGAACGACCGGGGGCGTGAGCCATGGACGCTCTGGAATCGCTGCAGTTGCTGGCGCGCTACAACCAGTGTATGAACGAGCGGCTGTATGCCGCCGCGGCGACCCTGCCGGAGCAGGCGGTCGCGCAGCCGCGCGGTGCGTTCTTCGGCTCGTTACTGGGCACACTCAACCACCTGGTGGTGGCCGACACGATCTGGCTGCAGCGCTTCGCCAAGCACCCGACGCAGTATCCGGCATTGAGCGCAATCGCCGCCGCTCCGATTCCCGCCGCGCTGGATGCACTGCAGGCCACGACCCTGGCTGCGCTATTGACCCAGCGCCAGACGCTGGACGCCACCATCGCCACCTGGATGACGCAGGTGAGCGCCGCGGACCTGGACATCACGCTGCACTACCGCAACACCCGCGGCGACGCCCATCGTCGGCGCTTCGGCGATGTGCTGCTGCATTTCTTCAATCACCAGACCCACCACCGCGGCCAGGCCACCACCCTGCTCAGCCAGGCCGGCGCGGAAGTGGGCGCGACCGATCTGCTGATGTTGATTGCGCAGATGGAAGTCGAATGAGGATCGATGCTGCCGGCGGCGCGACAGCAATACGCGCTAACGATGGTGGGAGACAGCAAGATCCGCGCGCCCAGCGTCCCCGAGCGGTTGGCAGAAAACTCGCCGCATCGGCTTCGGCGAGTCGATGCGCGCGGCCATGATGCAGAAGCCCAAGACACGCTAGCGACGACGCCAGCCCCCTGCTGCAGCCGCCTCCTGCGTCACGAAGGCGCTACGCCGTACCGCTCTGCGCCTGCAATCCGGCAACGATCTCGCGCAGCTCCGCCACCTCGGCCTCCAGCGCCTGCACCCGCGCTTCCAGCTCGTCGTTGCCGGACGCCGCCGGGCGCGCCTTGAACGACGCCGCCAGCGCCTCCGCATCGATCGGCCCGCCGAGCAGGTGCATGTAGCGTTCCTCGCGCTGGCCGCTGGCGCGCGGCAACTGCACCGCCAACTGCCGCTGCGCCAGACGCTCCAGCTGGTGCCGCACGTCCTCGGCATCGGCGAACCGCGCCATGCGCTCGGCCCGCGCCAGCAGCTCGTTCGCCGTCTGCGGACCGCGCAGCAACAGCAACCCGATCAGGATCACCTGCTGCTGGGTCAGATCCAGCGCCGCCGCCAGGCGATGCTCGTAGCGCACCGCGCGCGAAGAGAACTGCTGGCGCGCAAGCCCATACCCTTCCAACTGGCGCAGCGCATGCTGCACATCGCCCGGACTCAGCGACAGCACCGGCTCGCGCGAAGTCTTCTGGTTGGCCGCCACCACCGTCGCATTGACCGTGAGCGGATACGCATCCGGCGTGGTGGCCTCTTTTTCGATCAGGCAACCGAGCGCGCGGGCCTCGACGGCGGAGAGAACGGGAGGCGGCGGCGCATCGGTCGTCATCATGGGATACCAGAGCGGCAGGGGTGGCTAGGATAGCCCGGCATGCGGCAACAGCTGGGATTTTCCTGTCACCCTTCCATGCAGGCATGGTTTGCAACACCACCTTGCCGTCAAATTGCAGCGCCCTGCCTGGCAGATGCCGTGACGGTCGCTGCCTCCCATCCTCTTGCCTGAAGCCATGCCCGGTTCATGCCGCGCGGCATAGATTCGCCCACGTCGCAAGCCGCCATAGCCGCAAGGAGTGCCTCCCATGTCTTTCGCCGGGTTGCGAGCCAGCCTCGCCATCGCTGTCCTCGCGCTTTCTCCATGCGCACCGGCTGCCGCAATGCAGCGCCTTTGGCCGACTGAGCAGCAATGGCGTCAACTCGGGACCGACAGCGACGCGGCTACCGTGCAACTGCGCCTGGCCGACGCGGCACTGCACGATACCGCGCACCCCATCGCCGTGCTCAGCACCGCCGGCCGACTGAAAGGCGACCCCGCCAAGGCAGACACCGAAACGAGCCTGGGCGACATGCGCAAGATCCAGGCACTGGCCGTGGCCTATGCCCTGACCGGCGAGGGGCGCTCTGCGACCAAGGCCGGCGACTATCTCAGCCGATGGGCCGCAGTGAACCAGCCTAGCGGTGAACCCATCGACGAGACCGGCCTGGAGCCGGCGATCTTTGCCTACCGTATCGTCCGGAACGAACTCCCCACCGGCATCCGCCACGACATCGACGACTGGATGCGGCGCATCGCGCACGCCGAGATCGCATCGCGCGATCCCAAGCGCAAGACCGCCACCAACAACTGGCACAGCCATCGCCTGAAGAGTGTCGGCCTGATCGGCATCGCGCTGGACGACGACGCATTGATCGCCTATGCCAGGGATGGATTCAAGCAACAGATCGGCGACAACCTGCGACCGGACGGCCGCAGCATCGACTTCATCGAGCGCGATGCGCTGTCCTACCATGTCTATGACCTGCGGCCCCTGGTGACGCTCGCCTTGGCCTTCTCCGAGCGTGGCGAAGACCTGTATCACTGGCAAGCGCGCAACGGCGCATCGCTCGCGCATAGCGTGCAATGGCTGCTGCCCTACCTCCGCGGCGACAAGCCCCATGCCGAATTCGTCGGCAGCGACGTCGCCTTCGACAAAGCACGCTCGCGCAACGGCGAAGCGGGCCATGTGATCGGCAGCACCTACGCCCCGCGCGACGCATTGCCGCTACTGTCGCTGACGGCGGCCTATGACCCCGACAGCGCCCGCTTGGCGATGCAGCTTGGTGGCAGCACGGCGGATCTGCGCCTGGCTTTGAGCTTGCTGCCGACGCGGCCGCTGTCGAGCGCCAGGTAGAGAGGTTGGCTGATCGCGGTACTATTGAACGTTGCCGCGCTATTGCCTGCCTTGAAGCGCTTCCTTGTTTCCAGCGTGTCGCTGCTGTCCACCGTGGTCAGCGTGGTGCTGTTGAGGTCGTGGCCGGCGACCACGGCCAGGCCCTTGCCCGCGTCGAGCTTGGCCGCGACCAGGTTGACGTCGTTGCCGGCGCTGAGGATTAGGTTGCCGCCGGCGCTCAGGGCCTGCTGGTCGATGTCATGGGTGGTGGTCGTGGTGGTGACCTGGATCTTGCCCTGGCGCAGGTGGCCGGTGACGGTGGGGGCAGGTCACATGCTCAACGCGGTGCCAGCGGCAACGCTGACCATGCTGCTACCCGAACCACCTGCCACCGACACGCCGCTGCTCTTGTATTCGGACTCATTCTTCAAGTCCTCGCCACCCTACAGAGAATGGACGATCGTCGAACCAACGCTCAGCCCCATACTCACAGCCGAAGAGGTGGCCGCTGCAGACTCTGCCGATCTTGCCCGCGCGTCACGCGCGCCCAGGCACCCACGCACACCGCAACAGTGCACCGCCGGGTACGGCCATTACCCTGCCAGCAATCAGCACGTACCCATGCTGCGCCTGCGTGGCCGCTGGCTGGAACAGCTGGGCTTCGCCATCGGTTGCACGCTGCGCATCACCGTGCGCGACCACGAACTGGAAGTAACCGTGGCCGACGAGGATTGAATCGCCAGCCTTAACGCGAGTGCTAGCAGGCTGCTGAAATACCAAAGCCCATCTACCGCTGACCGGAGCGTTTCCGATTCCTGTGACCGCTGCTGATCCGGCAGGTTAGCCCGAAAGAGCACCTTTCCCCCAGCAATACCGCATCCAAGCGCCGCGTATACCCCGATTCATGCCCTTGCCCCGGTTGGCAGGCGCAACTGTCCCAGCGTGCGCATTCGCACGAGGTTGTAGGCCGCCATGTTCAGCACGAACATCTGGTCCACCTTCTCCAGACCACGCACCATCGCCTGCCGGATACGGCCCACTGCCTTGGCCCAGCCAAATCCCTGCTCGATCAACTTGCGCTTGCGCTGGGAGATCGCATACCCCTCGCTGGCCGCCACCGCATCTGCCACCGCCGAACGCCGACCCGAGGTATTTTGTGCCACGTGAGGCACGACCTTCAGCTCCTCCAGCACCTGGATGAACTCGGCCGCGTCATATCCTTTGTCCGCTCCCAGGGTCAGCACCGCCTCCGGCGCTGCCGCCTGCCGGGCATCGGCGATCATCGCCTTGGCCGCTTCGCGTTCGGCGTAACCATCCGCTCGCGTCGCCCGTGCATTGGCGATCAACCCATGGCGGTTGTCGCTCAGCGTATGCCCGATGTAGCGCAGTTCGCTGGCCGTATTGCCCTTACGATACAGCCGCGCATCCGCATCGCTGGTGGAAACGTGCGTGTCATTGCTGCGGGACTGTCCACGGAAATCGTCGCCGTCCTCGTCATCGCCGTCCTTGCGCTTGAAGCTCTTGTGCCCGGCCCAGGCCTGGACAACGTCCTATCCACGCTGAAATGCTCGCCCGACAGCCAGCCGCGTCCATCCGCGATCTCCACCACTTCATGGAACAGTGCAATCACCGCATCTTGTTCGATCAGACGTTCCCGGTTCTTGCTGAACACCGTCGGCACCCACACCGCATCGTCCATCGACAGGCCGATGAACCAGCGATACAGCAGGTTGTACTGCACCTGCTCCATCAATTGCCGTTCCGAACGGATGCTGTAGAACACCTGCAGCAGCATCGCTCGCAGCAACTTCTCCGGTGCGATGCTGGGGCGGCCGCACTTGGCGCTGGAGGCGTACATGCCGGCGAACAGGCTGTCCAATCGCACCAACGCTTCATTGACCATCAACCGGACCGGACGCAGTGGATGATCGGCCGGCACGAAATCCTCAAGCCGCTTCACCGTAACAACTGCTCCATGAACTCATCGCTTCCGCGCATCGAATGGACTCGTCATCTGCTCAGCTAAGTCTAGCGAGGATGAGGTTCTTCAGCAGCCTGCTAGGCGGCCAATGACCGTCTGCAACTCCACTTGGCGGTGAAGAGGCAAGGTCAGCTCGCCTGGGGTCTCTTCACAACCATTGATGTTGTGATAAAGAGTTAAGTCTGTCCAGCTAAAAAATCGTTATGCCATTATTTTCTAGTTGTGAAAATATAAATTCAATTCCCTCCAATATATTCTCCACATCTTTTCTTAAAGAAATATTCCGCATCTGAATTATATTTAGTACGAATGTATATTGTTTATCACCCCTCTCTCCATCAATTTTTATAATAAAAAATCCTTTGTATTTCAAGGAAATTGATTTCATCACCAAAAGGAAGTCATCAATGGCCAACTCTTCAATTGGCAGCAACCCTAGATACTCAGCATATTTATTGGCACGCTCACGATCAGAAATCATTTCAAGCCTCTTAATGCTTTCGCAATGTCTTCAACTTTCGTCAATTCACCAGTAGCCACCCTGTCAACCACACTCCATATGATTTCCTTAGGAGGACCGTCGACCCCGTTTCTGGCAATCAATTGTTCCGTAACTTCAACAGCAGTTCTTTTATTTCCATTGTCAAATAGGTGTCCGCCAGCAATATCTCTAATTATAGATCCTGTTTTGTTATAAAATCCATCATAATTGGAGGAATTTGCTAAAACTGTATCAATCTCACGAAAAGATGTTGAACCACCAAAAGATGCGTTTATGGATTCAATCTCATTCGCTTTTATACCAACCTTGAATCTTCCAGAACTAGACGTCGCTGCTGTTTTAAGTGCAGTTTTTTCGGTTACCTCTTCAATAACCTGCGCAGCCTTCTTCTCCGCAGCGCCGCTGAGACTATGCCCCCCCATAGCATCACCAGCAACAATATCTATTGCACCAATCCCCACCCCGTTGCACGCAACTGGATTGCTGAGACACGCAGTGATCACAATGGGAGTCGCTACCACCACCGCAGCTCCACCACCAAGCACAATTCCTGTAGCCGGGACTGCAAGCACACCCCGACCAGACGACCCTATCTGCGTTCCCGCAAACGTCAGCAATTCCGCGCTGTAGTCCGACTGCAACGTGTCCTTGCGAACGCCCGACTGATAAAGGCTGTTGTAAACGGCAAGGAAATTCGACGCCCCCCCACCTTTGAGTAGCAGTCAGATTTGGAGTCCAATTCCCTAACCCAAGGAGATTGGACGTGAAGAAGCGTTTTTCCGAAGAACAGATCATTGGCTTCCTGCGCGAGGCCGAAGCTGGCATGGCGATCAAGGACCTCTGCCGCCGCCATGGTTTCAGCGAGGCCTCGTACTACCTGTGGCGTAGCAAGTTCGGTGGGATGAGCGTGCCCGATGCCAAGCGGCTCAAAGATCTGGAGGCGGAGAACGCCCGCCTGAAGAAGTTGCTGGCCGAGCAGTTGTTCGAGAACGACTTGATCAAGGATGCGCTGCGAAAAAAGTGGTGAGCGCACCGGCGCGTCGTGCGCTGGTGCGCGAGTGGATCGGACGTGGCGCCAGCGAGCGTCGCGCTCTGGCAATGATCGGTATGAGTGCCAGTGCACTGCGCTATGTCCCGCGCGATGACCGCAATGTCGACCTGCGCCAGCGGATCCTGGCGCTGGCGCATCGGCACAAGCGGTATGGCGTCGGAATGATCTACCTGAAACTGCGGCAGGAAGGGCATGTCGTGAACTACAAGCGGGTGGAGCGGCTGTATCAGGAACAGCAGTTGCAGGTCAGGCGCCGCAAGCGCAAGAAGGTGCCGGTGGGCGAACGCCAGCCGCTGCTGCGGCCAGCACGAGCCAACCAGGTATGGTCGATGGACTTCGTGTTCGACCGCACTGCCGATGGGCGGGTGATCAAATCGCTGGTGATCGTGGACGACGCCACACATGAAGCGGTCGCGATCGAGGTGGAACGTGCGATCTGCGGCCATGGTGTCAGCCGCGTCCTGGACCGCCTGGCGATCAGTCGCGGCCTGCCGCAGGTGATCCGTACCGACAACGGCAAGGAGTTCTGCGGCAAGACGATGGTGAGCTGGGCGCACGGGCGTGGCGTGCAGCTTCGACTGATCCAGCCTGGCAAGCCGAACCAGAACGCCTACGTGGAGTCGTTCAATGGCCGCCTGCGCGATGAGTGCCTCAACGAACATTGGTTCCCGACGCTGCTGCACGCGCGCACCGAGATCGAACGTTGGCGCCGGGAATACAACGAGGAGCGTCCAAAGAAGGCCATCGACGGCATGACACCCGCCGACTACGCCAAACACCTGGCCAACACCGATATCATCAACCCCGGACTCTAAACCCCGCTGCTACTCAGGACGGGGGGGCGTCGAATTGTCCGAACTGGAAGCCAAATCCTTTCCGTACAAGTGGAAGTCGTTGTATTCAGCATCCGTCGCCTGGAAAGCGCGGCCCCAGGCGTACTGGTTGGTGTTGGTACTAAGGAATTTCTGCGCACTCTCATCAACGTTGGTGTTGCCAATGAGCCCATTGATCACTGCATCGACTCGCGCGGCCGCTTCCACGGTTAGGCGACGCTTCGCTTCCTCCTCGCTGATTCCTTCCTGCAACGCAAACGATGGAGCATTCTGGCGGATCCAGGTCACTTCGTCCGGATGCAGCTGGCGATTGAATTGATCGCCCGACAACGCTGTCGTCGCCCCGGCCTGCCCGCCCAGTAGGCCGCCGATGGCTGCGCTGCCCAGCTCCATCAATGCGTTGTATGTCTCTTTGTCCGTTATCCCGTGTGCAACGAGGTAATCCGACATCGCACCCTTGGCCGCTTCGGCACCAGCGGCAGCGGCCATTCCTTGTAGCGCGCTCTCACCGCCCAGCGCCGCGATGGCGGCACCCGTCAGGCCATGCAGCAGGACCTTGTTCGTGCCGCCGTCACTCCAGGCTTCCAGACGCGACTGTGCTTCTTTCCTCGTCTCTTCGTCCGGCGCATTCAATACGTCCGCCTGCGCTTTGCGCTGCATGACGGACGCCACGTCGCCTGCTACTCGAAAACCCACCTCGCCCGCGACTGCCGCCAGTTCCTTTTGCTCAGCCAGCTTCTTCTGATCGAAGATGTCCTTCAGACCCGATTGCTGCAGTTCGCTTGCAGTGCGATCCAGTCCAGCCAGCGCGGTCTGATCGCCGTTGCGAACATCGACCGTTCCCGCAGCAATATCGCTCTTCGTCGTACTGCTGCTGTTGCCGCTGCTATTGCCCAGCATGCTCAACGCGGTGCCAGCGGCAACGCTGACCATGCTGCTACCCGAACCACCTGCCACCGACACGCCGCTGCTCTTGTAGTCGGACTCGTTCTTCAAGTCCTCGACGGTCAGGCTGTCGGTAGACAGATGGTTGCGCAATGCATCCGCCGTGCTGGCGATGGCGCCACCGATCAGGTGAGTGTTGCCGCCCACAGTGACATCGAACCCGCCGTTCCCTGCCTGGATGCCACTCTGTTCGGCGACGCTGGTGTAGTTGCTGTTGACCTTTTGCTGGCTGTAGCTGGCGCTGCTGCCCGAGCCGGTGGCAAGCGTCACGCTCGCCTGCTGTTGCTTGCTCTTGTACTCGTTCTCGTCCTGTTCGCTCTGGATCAACAGATTGCCGCCGACCTTGACCAGGACCTTGTCGCCAACCGCCTGTGCGCCCTTGATCGTGGTGTCGTTGCCGCTGGCCAGGGTCAGTTTGTCGTTCGCGGTGACCACGCTCTCGGTATGCAGGTCGCTGTTGCCCTTGGCGCTGCCCTTGCCGGCCGAGACAGTCAGGTAATAGCCCGTCGTTGCACCGACGCTGAAGCCGATCTCGCCGCCGGCGTTCTTGTTCTCCGACTTCGTCGTGTTGTTTTCCTGCTGGCTCAGCAGGTTGAGGTTGTTGGCCGCCGCCAGCGCCACGTTTTCGCCGGCGATCTTGCTGCCAATGACGTTGAGATCCCCACCAGTGGCCGCGATGGTGACATTGCCGTCGCTGAGGATGCGACTGCCGCCGGTGGTTTCCTCGTGCGTCGTGGTCTTGCTCGACGAACTGCTGGCACCGATACCGATACGCAAGCTCACGCCGGTGGCATTGGCTGCTCCCTGAGCACCGTCTGCTGACGCCGTACCGGTCTTCGTTGTATTTCCAGCAACGGCTTCGCCGTTGTAACCCTTCAGGCCATTGCTGGCCAAACCGGCGGCATCGCTGATCGAGTAACCCGCTTTGGCCGCGTACAGCGCCTTGAGCCGATCGTCTTCGACCTCGGAGCCACGCTTGACCGCACCATAGGCGGTTTGTACCGCATCGACCAAACCACCGGTCAAGCCCAGCGAGATACCCGCACTCTGCTGCTTGGACGTCTGCACCGTGTCCACGCGGTTCTCGGCCGCGGCGATGGTCACTTCCTTGCCGACGATGGCCGTGCCGGTCTTGCTCAGCACGTCGCTGCCGGTGATCGATACCGCGTTGCCCGCGGTCATCGTCACCGAGCCGTCGGTGCTGCCGACCAGGCTGCCGCTGTTGGTGATTTCGGTGGCGTCGAGCGTGTCGGTCTTCTTGCTCGCGCCCAGCGTCACGCTGAAGCCGCCGCCGCTGTATAGGCCGGTCTTCTTGACCTGCTTGTCGTGCTCTTCGCTGTGCGCGTTCTGTACGGTCTCCAGGGTCAGGTTGTTGCCGGCCGCCAGCACCACGTCGCCGGTGCCGGCGACCTGCGCGCCTTGCGACAGCAGGTTGTTGCCGGCCGCAATCTGCACGCTGTCGCCGCTGAGCGTGGTCGCCACTGCCGTGCTGTCATGCCACTCGTCGTGCGTGGTGGTGGTCTTGCTGGACAGGAAGCCCTTTTTCTTCTTCTGCATGTCCTGTTCGGCGTCGTGCTGCTCCTGCGCGGCGAGCAGGTTGACGTCGTGGCCGGCGGCTACGGACACGCTGCCGGTGTCGGTGTAGACCTTGGCCGCGGTGAGGTTCACATCGTGGCCGGCCTGCAGGGCGATGTCGCTGCCCGCAGTGAAGTCCGTGCCGTGGACGGTCTCGTCGCGGGTGCTGGTGGTCTGCTTGAAGCGCTTCCTTGTTTCCAGCGTGTCGCTGCTGTCCACTGTGGTCAGCGTGGTGCTGTTGAGGTCGTGGCCGGCGACCACGGCCAGGCCCTTGCCCGCGTCCAGCTTGGCGGCCACCAGGTTGACGTCGTTGCCGGCGCTGAGGATCAGGTTGCCGCCGGCAGTGAGCGCCTGCTGGTCGATGTCCTGGGTCGTGGTGGTCGTGGTGACCTTGGTCTTGCCTTGGCGGCTGTGGTCAGTCGTGGTGGTGCTCTCGCCGAGCACCGAGGTCACGTTCAAGTCGTGGCCGGCCGCGGCGATCAGGTCGCCGCCGGCCTTTACTTCGGCCTGGCGGATGGTGACGTCGTGGCCGGCGGCCAGTTGCAGGCTGCCGTCGGTGACGATGCTGGTGCGCACCGTGGCCTTGCCGTTGGCATCGGTGACCGGGGTCAGCGACAGGTCGTGACCGGCCTGCAGGGCGGCGTCGCCGCCAGCGGTGATCGCTACGCCGTGCAGTTGCAGGTCGTTGCCGGCGAGCAGCGACAGGTCCTGGCCCACCGTCAGGCTGGTGGCGTCGCCGCCGCGGGTCAGGCCGCTTTCGGTGCGCAGCGCGGTGGGCTGCAGCACCAGGTTGTTGCCGGCCTGCAGCGCGGCGCTGCCGCCGGCCTGCACGGCGGTGCCGGTGAGGGTCAGGTCGTGGCCGGTATTCATCAGCAAGGTGTTGTCGGCGCTGATGCCGGAACGGATATCGCCACCGGCCAACGCGTCGCGGGTGGTGCTGAGCAGGTCGTTGCCGGCGCTCAGCAGCACGTTGCGGCCGGCAATCTGGCCGCCGAGGTTGAGCAGGTCCTGCTTCGCCTGCAATGCCACCGTGCCGGTGCCGGCGATGCGGCCCTGGTTCAACAAGGTGCCGGCGGTGGCGCTGACGTTGACGCCGCTGATCGTGCCGCGGTTGCTCAGGCCGGCAGTGGCGTTGAGCGACACGTCGCCGTTGTCGCTGGCGATCAGGGCGCCGTCGCTGCGCAGGGTCAGCGCAGTGCTGGACGACAGGTAGACCACCGGCACCAGCACCTTCTGGCCCTGCACCTCCTGTTCGACCATCCACACGATGTCGTGGGTCAGCGCGGCGACCTGGCCGGCGGTCAAGGCCACGCCGACATCCAGATGCAGCGCGCCGGCTTCGGCCACGCCGCCGTCCAGCAAGGCGCGGTACTGCGCCACGCCGTCGGCGTAGTTGCCCAGGTAGCGGCGGCCGGTCAGCTGGGTGATCTGGTCCAGCACCAGGCGCTGTTCGTAGAAGCCGTCGCCCAGGCGGGTCTGGGTCCACTGCGGATCCACGCCGAGCTTGTCGAGCAGGTAGTCGCTGCTGATGAAGGTGTCGTAATTGACGAAGCGTGGATCGGTCTCGATCAGGTAGCGACGGCCCGGGCGCGTGTTGCGGTTGGCATTGATGCCGCCCAGGCCGTTGGCGGCGCGGCCCAGGGCGTTGACGCTGGCGCCGTTGGCGCCGACCAGGCGGTACAGGCCGCCGATCGGCAAGGTGATGTTGCCCAGCGGGGCGCCGATGCCGCCGACCACTTGCGGCACGGTGCCAGTGCCCGCGTCGATCTGCTGGCGCTGGCCGGCGACGTTGCTGCCGGCCAGCACGGTCTGTGCGCCGCCGGCCTGGACCTGGCGGCGGGTGGCATCGCCGCTGCCGGTGAGCGCTCCCTGTACGCCTTGCGCCTTAACATCGACCGCGGATGTCTCGACGCTTTTCAACAACGAGCCCTTTTCGTCCTCGGTGGTGATCGGGCCGATGCTGGCACTGACGATGCGGTTGCTGACGGTTGCACCGCCTGAGGCCTTGCCGGTCTGCGCCTGCACGGCTTTATTGCCGACACCGCTGGCGCTCTGTGCGCTGCGGCGGTTCAGCGCTTTACCTTGCGTGGCGTTGAATGCGGCGCCGCCGATGCTGCGGCCATCGCTGCCGACGGCGCCGTTGTTGATGGTGGCACCGTTGATCGACACGCCTTGCCCACCGGTCATGTTGGCGGCAAGGGCGATGTAGCTGGAATCTACCGTGGTACTGGAGAGAATATTGGTTTCATTCTCATACCCGCATATCGGCTTCTTGCGTGCGTTCAGACCTGAGACGGTGGTGGCGGCACAGTCATCGATGTAAGCGATCACCTTGTGTTCGACATCGTGCTGGATCACTTTCTGATTCAGTGCCAACGCTTGGTTCGATACAACCTCGCCGTTGTTGATCATTGCATCGGAAAGCCCGGCAACGCCCCGTTGATTGATCCACAATCCACCTGCGGCAGCGATTGTCGATGCATTATTGGTCACGCTCCCGGACAGGGCGATGTTGCCACCTGCGGCGATACGGCCCTCGGCGCTGGCGGCCATCAGGCTCTCGCGTTCTGCGACCGAATATTCTCGATAAACGCCCGGGCTTTTGCCTTTGTATGGAACGCGAATGTAGTAAGCCACGTTGGGATAGGTGATACCTCGACCTTCGATGAGTTCGCTGGGCATCCCCGCATTCGCTTCGGCCCTCTCGGCATCGGATAGCGGCCCTGTCTTGGTGCTTAGCACCCGCCGTTGGTTATTGAGTTGATTGGCCGCAATCGAGATGCTGCCGTCGGCCTCGATGCTGCCGGATAGGTTGTTGACCACGCCGGTGCGTGAAGTGATCGTGCCGCTGCCGTCGCGCGCGCCGCCGATGGCGATGTTGCCGAGGCTGAAGATCTTGGCGTCGCGGTTGAGCAGTTTGTCGCGGACCAGCAGGGTCATGCCGTTGGTGGCGCCGATCAGCGCCGAGCCGTAGGCGGCGTTGTCGGTGGCGCTGCCCAGGTCGGCGCCGTTGACCAGGGTGCCGGTGTCCACCAGTACGTTGCCGCCGACCAGGCTGCCGGTGTTGTAGATGCTGCCGGCCGTGAGCTGCAGATTGTTGCTGGCGGAAATGTCGCCGGCGTTGTCGATGGTTCCGCCGGTCGTCAACTGGGTATTGGCCGCCTGCATCGTGGCGCCGGCGCGGTTGCTGATGTTGTTGGCGGTCACGCTGAGGCTGCGGGCGGCCTTGAGCGCGGAGGCGTTGACAAGGTTGCCGCCGACGTTGAGGCGGAAATCGCCGTTGCTGGTGATGTCGGCGCCGGCGTTGTGGGTGTAGTCGCTGCGCACGGTCAGGTCGAGCAGGTTCTGCGCGAGGATGTTGCCGCCGCCGTCGAAGCCGACGGTGTCGATGACCACGTCGCCGGCGCCGCCGGCGCTGCTGCCGGCGCCGATGCGGCCGCCGCTGTTGCTCAGGCTCTGCAGGCTCAGGCGCACCGCCTGCTCGGCCTTGATGGTGCCGCTGCGGTTGTCGAGCGTGGCGCCGGCGCGCTGCAGCTGGAACGTATTGCCCGCGTAGACGTTGCCGCGCTGGTTGTCGAAGCTGTTGCTGTTGGCGACCAGGTCGCCGCCCGCCACCAGTTGGCCATCGCTGTTGACCACGCTGGCGGCGTTGAGCACGACGCGGCCGCGGCCGCCCAGGCTGCCGCCGGCGTTGCGCAGTTCGCCGCCGGTGCTGAGCTGGGTCAGGCCGCCGCCGTTGTTGGCGATGCTGCCCTGGCTGTTGTCGATGCGGCTGCCGGAGACGGTCATCGCGTTGCCGCTGTCGAGCTGGCCGCCGCTGTTGAGCAGCGCGCCGGTGACCGCGACCGTGAGATCGCGGCCGCTACCGATGCGCCCGCTCTGGTGGTTGTCGAGCTGGCCGCGCGCGGTCAGCGCCAGGTCGCGCCCGGCCTGAATGGTGCCGGCGCTGTTGCTGAGGTTTTCGGCGCCGACGGTGGCGTCGTTGCTGGCGCCGAGCAGGCCGCCATCGTTGTTGAGCGTGTGCGCGATATCGGCACGCAGATCGCCGCCGCTGCCGCCATTGGCAACCGCCTGCAGCGTGCCGCTGCGGTTGTCGAGGCTGTCGGCGCGCACGGTCAGGGTGCCGCCGGCGGCCTGCAGCACGCCGCTGCGGTTGTCGAGCGCGCCACCGAGCTGGGCGTTCACGCCGCGGGCCGACACACTGCCACCGACGTTGCTCAGACTGGCCGCGGTCAACGTGGCGTCGCCGGCCGCGGCGATCGCGCCGTTCTGGTTGTCGATGCCGGCATTGGCGCCGAGTTGCAGCTGGCCCTGGCTCAGGATGCGGCCGCCGGCATTGGCGACGGCGCCGCCGATGCTCAGGGTCGCGGTGCCGGTGCCGGCGTGTTCGATGCGCCCCTGGGCGTTGTTCAGCGACGCGGCGCTGAGGGTGAGGTCCTGGCCGTTGGTGGCCAGCTTGCCGTTGCCGTTGTCGAACGCGCCGGTGATGGCGATGCGGGTCTGCCCGCTGCCGCTTTGCACCAGGGTGCCGCCGGTGTTGCGCAACGACGCTGCGCCCAGGTCCAGGCGCGCGGCCTGCAGTTGCCCGCCGACGCCGTTGAGCGTGCCGTTGTCGAGGCTGCCGCCGGCGCGCACGGTCAGCGCGCCGCCGGCGAGCAGATCGGCGCCGCGGTGATCCAGGCCGTTGCTCGCGGTCAGGCTGGCATCGCCGCCGACGCGGGTGGTGCTGCCGGCCAGGGTGAGCTGGGTGGCCTGCGCGGTGAGGTTGCCGGCGGCGATCAGCTTGCCGCTGGCGCTCAGGATGCGGTCGGCACGCAGGTCCAGCGCACCGCTGCTGCCGAGGCTGCCGTCGCTGCGCACGCCGGCGGCGGCGACGCCGCCGATGGCGATGTCGCCGGCATGCAGGCTCAGGTTGCCGCTGGACAGGGTCTGCCCGGCGTTGTCGATGCGCTGCGCCTGCAGGGCGATGTTGCTGCCGTTGACGATGCCGCGCTGGAGCAGCGCGGCATCGCTGGTCAGCGTGAGCTGGTTGGCCGACAGGCTGCCGGCCACGGTCAGGTCGCCGTGCGCCTGTAGTTGCAGCGTGGTCGCCGCGCTGAGCGTGCCGCTCTGCGACAGCGCGCCGCCGGCTTGGGCGCTGAACGCACCGGCCGCGGCCAGCGTGCCGCCCAGCGCAAGATCGCCGTGGCTGACCAGGGCGACGTCGCCGCTTTCGCTGCCGAGCTGGCCGCTGCTGGCGACGCTGGCCGCTTCCACGCGCAGCGCGCTGCCGGCGATCAGGTCGCCGCGGTTGTCGACGGCGCCGCTGGCGGTCAGGCCCAGGCGCTGCAGGCCGTAGCTGCGCCCGGTCTGCTGCAGCGAACCGACATCCAGTTGCAGGCGCTGGCGCGCACGCAGCGCACCGGCGTTGTCCAGCGCGCCGCCCACGGTCAGGGTGGCATCGCCCTGCGCGGCGAGCAGGCTGTTGGCGGCGTTGTGGACGCTGGCCGCGGTCAGCGTCAGGTCGGTGCCGGCCACGACCTGGGCGGCGTTGCTCAGTGCGCCGCCGGCGCTCAGCTTCAACGTCGTGGCTGCCTGGACGATGCCGGCGAGCGCGAGATCGCCGCTGCTGGTCAGCGCCAGCGTGGTGCCGGCATCCAGCGCGCCCTGGCTGTCGATGCGTGCGCCGGTCAGCGCGATCGCGCCGGCACTGTGCAGCACGGCCTGGCTGCCGGTGCTCAATGTCGCGCCCGCGCTCAGCGACGCGGCCTGGCCGCTGGCTTGCCCGTCCAGGCGCAGGTCGCGCTGCGCCTGGACCTGCAACGCCTGCGCGGCCGTGACCTGGCCGGCCAGGGTGACGTCGCGACCGTGCAGATCCAACGCCTGCGCACTGAGGCTGCCCGACTGCAGCAGGTCGCCTTGCGCCTGCGCCTGCAGTTGCGTGGCCGCGGCCACGGTGCCGCCCAGGCGCAGGTCGCCCTGGCTGGTCAGCGCGACCTGGCCGGTTTCGCTGCCGAGCTGGCCGCTGCTGGCGATGCTGGCGGCGTCCACCTGCAGATCATGTCTGGCGATCAGTTCGCCCTGGTTGTCCACTGCGCCGCTGGCGCGCAGCGTGAGGCGATCGCCCGCGTAGGCCCGGCCGCTGTGTTGCAGCGTGCCGACGTCCAGGCTCATGGCCTGGCCCGCCTGCAGGCTGCCGGCATTGTTGAGGGTCCCCGGGGTGGAGAGTTGCACCGCGCCCTGCGCGGCCAGCGTGCCGCTGGCGGCGTTGTCGATGCTGTGCGCGGCGACGCTCAGGTCGCGACCGGCCACGATCTGGCCCGCATTGCTCAGCGCCGCGCCGGCATCGAGCGCGATGTCGCGCGTGGCCTGCGCCACGCCGGCGATCGCCAGCGCGCCGTCGCTGCGCAAGGTGAGGTCGGTGCCGGCAGCGAGCGTGCCGCGGCTGTCGATCGCGCCGCCTTGCAGGGTCACGGCCGCGGCGCCTTGCAGCACTGCGGCCGTACCGGTGGCGATGCTGGGGCCGCTCAGGCGCAGATCGCCGCCGGCCAGGACCTGGCCATCGACACGCAGCGCGCGCTGTGCCTGCAACTCCAGCGCGGCGGCGGTCTGCGCGCCGCCGGCGACGCTCAGGTCGCGGCCGGCGGCGAGCGTGGCCGACTGCGCCTTGAGCGCGCCATCCACCTGCAGATCGCCCAGCGCGCTGGCGCTCAGCGCCTGCGCGGCGATCACGCTGCCGCCCAGTTGCATGTCGCCCTGGCTGCTCAACGTCACCTTGCCGGTCTCGCTGCCGATCTGGCCGCTGTTGCCGAGGCTGCCGGCGGCGATGCGCAGGTCGCCGCCAGCGATCAGCGTGCCGCGGTTGTCCAGCGCGCCGGCGCTGTGCAGATCCAGCGTCTGGCCCGCGTACAGCTCGCCGCTGTGTTGGAAGCTGCCGGCCTGCAGCAGCAGGGATGTCTGGCCGCGCAGGCGGCCGGCGTTGTCGAGCAGGCCGGCGACGCGCAGGTCGAGGGTGTCCGCCGCAGCCAGGGTGCCGCTGGCACGGTTGACCGCACTGGCAGCGCTCACCTGCAGGTCGCGACCGGCGACGACCTGGGCGCTGTTGTCCAACGCCGCGCCGGCCTCCAGCACGACATCGCCGCCGCCTTGGGCGATGCCGGCCAGGATCAGCTGGCCCTGGCTGCGCAGGCTCAGATCGGTGCCGGCATCGAGTGCGCCGCGGCTGTCGATGCTTGCGCCGTCGAGCGTGATCGCCGCAGCGCTCTGCAGCACGGCGTTGCTGCCGGTGCCGATGCTCGCCGCACTCAGTTGCGCAGCGCCGCCGGCCACGGCCTGGCCATCCAGACTCAGCGCGCGCTGCGCCTGCAATTGCAGCGTCGCGGCGCTTTGCAGCGAACCGGCGACGCTCAGGTCGCGCCCGGCGCTCAACTGCAGCGACTGCGCCTTGGTGGTGCCGCGCTGCTGCAGATCGCCCACTGCCTGCACGCGCAGCGCGGTGGCGGCGATCTGGCTGCCGTCCAGCTGTACGTCGCCACGGCTATCGACCAGCAGCTGTGCGTCCTGGCTGCCGAGCTGGCCGCTGCTGGCGACGCTGCCGGCTTCCACGCGCACGTCGTGCCTGGCGATCAGGTCGCCGCGGTTGTCGAGTGCGCCAGCGACCTGCACGGTCAGCGTGTCGCCAGCGTAGGCGCGGCCGCTCTGCTGCAGACTGCCTGCGCTCAGGCTCAGCGCCTGTCCGGCCTGCAGCGTGCCGGCGTTGTCGAGTGCGCCTTGCACGTGGGCGTCGAGCGCCGCCTGCGCCGAGAGTTCGCCCTGCGCGCGATTGGTCGCACTGGCCGCGCTCAGGCTCAGAGTGCGGCCGGCGAAGACGCGGGCCTGGTTGTCCAAATTCTGATCTGCCTGCAGCGCGACATCGCGCCCGCCCTGGGCGATGCCCGACAGCGAGAGGGCGCCGCGGCTGCGCAGGGTCAGATCGGTGCCGGCATCCAGCGCGCCGCGGCTGTCGATGGTGCCCGCGTCCAGCTGCAGCGCCGTGGCGGTCTGCACCACGGCGTCCTGGCCGAGCGCGACGCTGTCGCCGCGCATGCCCAGATCGCCGCCGGCGACGGCCTGGCCGTCCACGCGCAGCGCGCGCTGCGCCTGCAGCTGCAGCGTCGTCGCACTGCGCAGCGTGCCGGCCAGGGTCAGATCGCGGCCCGCCTGCAACTGCGCCGATTGCGCCTGCAGACTGCCACGCTGCTGCAGGTCGCCGAGCGCGGCGGCGCGCAGGGCGCCGGCCGCGACTACGACGCCGTCCAGGGTCAGGTCGCCGCGGCTGTCGAGCGCGAGTTCGCCGCGCTGGCTGCCCAGCTGGCCGCCGCTGGCGATGCTGCCGGCAGCGATGTGCACGTCGCCGCCACCGACCAGGTCGCCGCGGTTGTCCACCGCGTCGGTCGCGGCGAGGTCGAGGCTTGCGCCGCCGTAGGCCTTGCCGGTCTCGGTCTGGTCGAAGCTGCCGGCGCTCAGGCGCAGCGCCATCGGCATACACGCTGCCGGCGTTGCGCAGCGCGGAGACACTGGCGATGGTGGCATCGCCGCTCGCCGACAATGCCGCGCCACTGGCGTTGTCCAGGCTGCCGGCGGCCAGCGCCAGGTTGCCCCCAGCCACGACCTGCGCCTGGTTCTGCAGCGCCGCGGCGCTGTCCAGCGACACGTCGCCGCGCGCCTGCAACGTGCCGGCCAGGCGCATGCCGTTGCCGCTGCGCAGGGACAGCGTGGTACCCGCGTCGAGCACGCCGGATTGGTCGATGTCCGCACCTTGCAGGCGCAGCGCGCCGCCCGCCTGGACTTGCCCGGCCTGCAGCAGCGCGCCCTGCGCCCGCAGATCGGCGTCGCCGCCGGCGACGATGGTCGCGGTGCTGCGCAGTTGCCCGTCGGCGCTCAACTGCAAGGCGCCGTCGGTCTTCAATGTGCCATCCAGCAGCGCGTCGCCGCCGGCCTGCAGCTGCGCGCTGGTTGCATTGAGCGTGCCGGACTGGTGCAGATCGCCTGCGGCCTGCGCGGTCAGCGCGCCCTTCGCCGCCACCGCGCCGTCCAGCATGAGATCGCCGCGGCTGCGCAGGCTGGTGGCGCCGCGCTGGCTGCCGAGTTCGCCGCTGCTGGCGAATTGCGCCGCGTCCACGCGCAATGCGTCGCCGGCGACCAGGCTGCCGCCGCTGCGGGTGGTGCCGCTGCTGGCGATGTCCGCGTTGCGGCCGGCATAGCTGCTGCCGGCGTTGGCGAAGGCTGCCGCGGCGATGCGCAGGTCGCGCCCGGCGTACACGGTGCCGGCGTTGTCCAGCGTACCGGTGGTCGCCAGGGCGAGGTCGCCGCTGGCGGACAGCACGGCTTTGGCGCCGTTGCCGATCGCCGCCGCGGTGATGTCCACGCGGCCGCCGGCGCTGAGCTGGCCGGCGTTGTCGAGGCGGCCGCCTGCCTGCAGCGTGGCGTCCTGCCAGGACTGCACCAACCCGGACAGGCGCATGTCGCCATCGCTGCGCAAGCCCAGGCCGGTGCCGGCATCGAGCGTTCCCGCCGCATCGATCCGCGCCGCGTGCACGCTCATCGCCGCCCCGCTCTGCAGCGTCCCGGCGTTCTGCTGCCAGCTGCCGCCAGCATGCAGCGCCACTGCACCGCCGGCGTAGGCCACGCCGCTACTGCGCAGGCTGCCGCTCGCGTCCAGGCGCAGCGTGCCGCTGCTGTACAGCGTGCCGCCGGCGTCGAGTTCGGAGCCGAACAGGCTGATCGCGCCGGCGCTGCTGCGCCCGCGATGGTCGACGCTGCCGCTGGCGCGCGCGTCGAGCAGGCCGCTCAGGCTCACTTGCGCGGCGCGCAGGCGTATGCCGGCCTGCTGCGAGCCGAGCGTGCCCTGCTGGGTCAACGTGCCTGCGGCGCGCAGGTCCACGTCGTCGCGGGCGACCGTGTTGCCGCTCAGGCTGAGCTGGCCGGCGCTGTCGATCTGCAGGCTGCCGCTCTGCGCGGCCAGGGTGCCGCGGCTGACCACGCCGACGCCGGCTTCGGTGGCGATCAGGCGGATGCGGTCGGCGTACATGCCGCCGAGGTAGGCCACGTCGATGCCGATCGACGGCGCCGCACCGTCGCTGCCCGGCAGCAGTTCCAGCAGCATGCCGTCGTAGCCGATGCGCTGCGTGCCGGTACTGGCGAGCAGGTCCTTGGCCCACACCGGGCCGCCCACGCTGAGCTGGCGCGACAGCAGGTCCAGGCGATCGACGTTGTACGCGTCCAGGCCGTTGCTGCCGATGCTCAGTGCGCCGCCGGTGATGCTGAAACCGTTCAACGCACCGTCGCTGCCGAGTTGCGGCGTGCCGGTGGCCAGGGTGACCCGCGAGGCGTTGAGGAAGCCGCAGCCGTCGCAGCTGATGCCGTTCGGATTGGCGATCACCAGTTGCGCCCTGGCCCCGGCGATTTCTGTATAGCCCTGCAGGCGGCTGGCGCTGGAGGTGACTTCGTTGAGGATCAGCGTGGCCGCGCCGCTGTTCTTCAGGTTGTCGTTGCCGGCGATATAGCCGCCGAGTTCGGTCTTGGAGATGTTGCCGCTGTTGTTGAGGATCAGGCCGTTGCTGCCGACGTCGAAGCGCGAATAGCGGTTGTGCGAGACGCCGCGCGCGTTGGGGGCGACGATATCGACCACCGGCACACCGTTGGCCGCGGCCTGCTGGCCGGGTTGTTGCCCGCCGGGATTGGCGACCGGCACGACCTGGGCGTAGAGCGGCAGCGAGGTCCAGGTGACGGTGCAGCACAGCAGCATCGCCAGTGCGCGCTTGCAGCGCTCGGCCATCGTGGTGCCCATGCCAGCGGAATCCTTTTCCATCGCCATCTCTCTCATCGCGCCACTGGCGCTCAAAAAACAAAACCCGGTCCGCCCGACGGCGGCCCGGGGATCAGAACTGATAGGTCACACGCACGCCGTAGGCCGGCTGCGCGGTCTCGAAGTCGCGCGGCGCGTGCAGATCCCAGCCGGCGAAACCGTCCCAGCTGAGTCCGCCGCGCGCGCCACGCACACCGACGAAGGCGCCGACCAGGCTGCGTCCGCGCTGTGCGCTGGCGCTGGGGCCGCCGATGCGGCCGGCATCCACGCCCAGGTACGGGACGATGCCCAGGCGCTGTACCGGCAGGTTGAGCGTGTTGCGCCAGTACGCGCCGCGTTCGGCACCGAGGGTGCGTTCGCCATCGAAGCCGCGCACGCTGTAGCGCCCGCCGATGCTGATGAATTCCGAGCCGAGCAGCAGCTGCGAGGCGGTCTGCGCGTGCAGGCTGCTGTCCCAGCTGGCGGCCACGCTGCCGAGCTTGAACGGCAGCCCGGTGCTCACATCCAGGGTGGTGACGCCGTAACGGAAGCTGGGGAAACCCACTGCCGGGTCGTAACCGCTCCATTGCCCGTCGAACCAGGGCGTGCCGCGGCGGTGCGCCAGGCGCAGATCCAGCTGCATCGGTCCCAGGTAGCGGCGGTGGCTCAGATAGGCCTCGGCGCTGGTGGTGTGGCGGCGCTGGATGCCGATCTCGACACCGTCCAGGTAACTGCGCGCCTCGCGTTTGGCCACGACCACGCCGGCGGTGGTCTTGCTGCTGCCGTTGCGATGGATGACCCGCTGCAGGTCGAGCTGGGCGCTGTTGGACGCGCCACTGGACTGGAAACTCTGCAGATAGCCGTCCACGCGCTGGTGGTAGCGGTAAGACGACAGCGATAGCGCGAACGTCCACCAGCCCCACGGCACGCTGTAGCTGAGGCTGTTGCCGCGCGTGCCGCGCTCGGCGCCGCGATCCACCAGGTCGTGGTTGTAGCCGATCGACAGCAGGTCGTTGATGCCCAGCGGCGCGTCCAGCGCGACATCGATGCCGCCCTGCGCGCGGCCGGTGGCGCGCACGCCGGAGTCGTCGGCGTTGAGCACGCTGCGCCAGCGCCGGCCCTGCTGCAGGGTGATCACCAGGTCCGATTCGCCGGGCTGCTCGCCAGGCGCGATGTCGATCTTGGCGTCCTGCGACGGCACCCGCTTGAACTGCTCCACGGCCTGCTCGATCGCGCGCAGATCGACCAGGTCGCCCGGCCGCAGCGGCAATGCGTTGCGCCAGAACGCACGGCCGTCGGCCGCTTGCACGCGCACCTGGCGCAGCCGGCCGGGCATCAGTTCGAAACGCAGCTGGCCGCTGGACAGCGCCTGCTCGGGCACGCCGATGCGGGTGGTGACCAGGCCGCGCGCGACCAGTTGATCGAGCGCGCGGCGGCGGATCAGGTCGATGCCCTCGCGGCCGATGCAGCGGCCCTGGTACTGGCGCAGGTACAGCCACAGCCAGGCAAAGCGCGCGCCATCGGCACCGGCGCCGCCCAGCTGGATGCGCTGGATCGGGAAGCACAGGGTTTCGGTAGGCAGCGCAAGGCTGCGCATGTCGGCCGGCGCCGCCGGCTCGCGCGGGCCGGCGAACGGCGCCTGGCGGTCCTGCTCCTGCTTGCGCTGCACCTCTTCGGCCTGGCGCAGCTGCTCCTGCCGGTCGAGCGTGGTCGGCTGCTCCTGAGCCAGTGCCGGCAACGCGCGGCCTGCGCAGGCGCACACCGCCAAAGCGGCAAGGACGGTTCCCTTTCTCAACGACACCACGGTAGTTCCCCTGTTACGCATCCGGCATCTCCCTGCCTGCGCAAGGCGTCGATCGCATCCTTCCGACTGGCGCTGCGCCTCCCGTGCATGCGGGACGCACTGTGGTGCACGCCACATGACTGGAAAATCCGGGTCTCCCTGACAGGATGTCGGGAGATCCCCTAACACCTGCAGCATTGCGTGACGCATAATTCTTTTTATTCGGAACATCATCAAACAATTCTGCATTTGTCTACGATTGTGTACACGCGTGGCGGGGCGTTGGCGTGTTGGCCGAACGCCGCGTGGGCGTGTCCGTCCCGCCACGCCAACGGCCCCAACCCGCTAAAATCGGTCGATTGCCCGCCTAGGTTCCCGCGCCCGATGACCCCGATCGCCCGCACCGCACTGGCCTGCGCCGTGCTCGCCCTGTCCGCCTGCACGCCGCAGGCGCCGGCCACCGATGCCGCGACACCGCCCACCGCCAAGAGCGCCGACGCCGCCGTGGCCGACGACGACAACCTCAACGCGGTGCTGTGGATGCAGCGCTCGGCCGAGTACCGGGCCGTCGCCGAGCAGACCTACCGCGCCGCCGCCGACCGCCTGGACGCGGCGCTGAAGGAGCCGAACTGGGACGCGCTGGTGCCGGAGGAGCGCGGCAACGCCACGGCCGGGCTGAAGCCGGCGGTGGTGATGGACGTGGACGAAACCGTGCTGGACAACGCGCCGTACCAGGCGCGGCTGATCCGCAACGGCAAGGAATACGACGAGGTCAGCTGGGACCAGTGGGTGGCCGAGAAGAAGGCCAAGCCGATCCCCGGCGTGGTCGATTTCGCCAAGGCGGCCAGCGCCAAGGGCATCACCGTGCTGTACGTGTCCAACCGCGCGGTGCACCTCACCGACGCGACCCTGGCCAACCTACGCAGCGCCGGCCTGCCGGTGGCCGACAACAGCGTGCTGCTGGGCCTGGGCACCGTGGTCAAGGGCTGCGAGCAGAACGGCGCGGAGAAGAACTGCCGGCGCAAGCTGGTCGGCCAGCAGTACCGCGTGCTGATGCAGTTCGGCGACCAGCTCGGCGATTTCGTGCAGGTCGTGGCCAACACTCCCGACGGCCGCGCGCAGCTGCTGCAGCAATACCACGCCTGGTTCGGCGAGCGCTGGTGGATGCTGCCCAACCCCAGCTACGGGTCCTGGGAACCGGCGCTGTTCAACAACGACTTCGCGCAGCCGCGCGCCGCGCGCCACCAGGCCAAGCGCGACGCGCTGGAGCTGGCGCAGTGAGCCGCGCGCCGCTGGCGCTGGAGGCGCGCGAACGGCTGATCTTCGCCCTTGACGTGCCAAGCCGCACCGAGGCGATCGAGTGGATCGAGCGGCTCGACGATTCGGTGGCGTTCTACAAGATCGGCATGGAGCTGCTGGCCTCCGGCGAATACTTCGACGTGCTGGAGACGCTGGCCGCACGCGGCAAGCGCGTGTTCGTGGACCTGAAGTTCTTCGACATCCCGGCCACCGTCGGCGGGGTGATCCGGCGCCTGTCGCAGTGGCCGGTGGACTACTGCACGATCCACGGCTGGCACCCGGCGATGATGCAGGCCGCGGCCGCAGCCAACGGCGGCGACATGCGCCTGCTGGCGGTGACCGTGCTGACCTCGATGGGCCGCGCCGACCTGGCATCGATGGGCATCGACCGCGCACCGCAGGAGGTGGTGGTGGAGCGCGCCCTGGCCGCGCAGGCCGCCGGCATCGACGGGGTGATCGCCTCCGGTCAGGAAGCGGCGCCGATCCGCCGTGCCACCGGCGCCGGCTTCTCGATCGTGTGCCCGGGCATCCGCCCCGGCGGCCCGGTCGGCGACGACCAGCAGCGCACCGTCGGCGTGGCCCAGGCCTTCGCCGATGGCGCCGATGCGATCGTGGTCGGCCGCCCGATCCGCCAGGCCGCCGACCCGCGCGCCGCGGCCGAAGCGATCCAGCGCGAGATCGCCGCCACCCTGGCAAATACGCCAGCGCACTGATCGATCAATAAATATCAATAACTTAGCCAATAAAACTTAAACCATTGCATTAGCTGCGGACTGCCGGTAGCATGCGCAGCGTCCGGCTTTGCCGGAGATGCGCCACAAACCGTTCTCCGGCTTCGGTCGGATTTTGAAGAGGCCCGCGCCTTGGTGCGCGTGGCCTCTTTTTTTGTCCGGCGCGCGGTCGGGCGGCCCGCTCAGCGCGGCGCGGCCGCGCAATAGCGGTCGATGAAGGCCTGGTGCGGCGGCATCGCGTCCACGCAATGGCCGATGGTCTGCTCGATGCTGGCGACGAAGCGTTCGATGTCCGCGGCCGGCACCTGGTCCACCAGCGGGTGGTAGGCGCGCGGCAGGATGCCCTGCCCGACCATCACCTGCACCCAGCTGATCTCGGCGAACATCTCATCGCCATTGCGGTAGAAACGGCCGCTGTCGCCGAACAGGTCCAGCGTCGCCTGCAGTTCGGGCGTGATCGCCATGGCGCGGCACTGCCGCCAGAAGTCGCTGTCGTCGCGCTCGGTGGCGGTGTAGTGCAGCACCAGGAAATCGCGGATGCGGTCGAACTCGAAGGCGATGCGGTCGTTGTAGCGCTGCACCAGCACCGGGCTGATGCCCTCGCGAGGGAACAGCTCCAGCAGCTTGGAGATGCCGGACTGGATCAGGTGGATGCTGGTGGATTCCAGCGGCTCCATGAAGCCGCTGGCCAGGCCCAGCGCGACCACGTTGCGGTTCCATACCTGCTTGCGGCGGCCGGTGACGAAGCGCAGCGGGCGCGGATCGGCCAGCGCCGCGCCGTCCAAATTGGCCAGCAGCGTGGCCGCAGCTTCGTCGTCGCTGATGTGCGCGCTGGAATACACGTAGCCGTTGCCGGTGCGGTGCTGCAGCGGGATGCGCCATTGCCAGCCGGCCGCGCGCGCGGTGGCGCGGGTGTACGGCGTCGGCGGGCCGACCTTGGCGCACGGCACCGCCAGCGCGCGGTCGCACGGCAGCCAGTGGGTGAAATCGTGGTAGCCGGTGTGCAGCGCCTGCTCGATCAGCAGGCCGCGAAACCCGGAGCAGTCGATGAACAGGTCGCCGGCGATCGTGTCGCCCGAGGCCAGCCGCACCGAGAGCACATGGCCCGATTCCGGATGCAGTTGCACCTGCTCGACGATGCCTTCGCGCCGGGTCACCCCACGCTGCTCGGAAAAACGGCGCAGGAACGCCGCGTACAGCGAGGCGTCGAAATGGTAGGCGTAGGCGATGTTGCCCAGCGGCGAATTGGGCGGCGCATCGCTGGCCGAGGTCATGAACTTGCCGCGCCTGGCGGCTACGGTGTTGAGCGTGTAGGCGCCCAGCGGCTTGGCCTTGCCGGCCAGCGCCTGCTTGAACCAGTACTGCTGGAACGGCAGCAGCCCGAGCGAATGCCCGATCTCGGTGCCGAAGCCATGGATGTAGGTGGTGCCCGGCCGCTGCCAGTCGACGAACTCGATGCCAAGCTTGAAGCTGCCCTGGGTCTGACGCACGAACTCGGCTTCGTTGATGCCGAGCAGGTTGTTGAAGGCCTTGATGTGCGGCACGGTGGCCTCGCCGACGCCGACGATGCCGATCTGTTCCGACTCGATCAGGGTGATGCGGTAGTCCGGGCCCAGCACGCGCGCCAGCGCGGCGGCGGCCATCCAGCCGGCGGTGCCGCCGCCGACGACGACCAGATTGCGGAGAGGGGCGGCGATCATGCGTGCGCGGTCCTGTACGGAAAGAAGGGAGTATCCGATACGCGAACGGGGCCAAGCGGCCCCGTCCGGAAAAACCCCACGCGCGCCGGTCGGGCGCGCGCGCGGGCGATGCGGTGGATCAGAACTTGGCGCCGATTTCGAAGGTCACGGTGCGCGGGACGTAGTTGATGTCGCCGGTGGTGTTCAAGCCCACATAGCTGGTGTCCAACCGTCCGCCGGTGCCGAAGTAGTTGCCCGATTCATCCGGGCCACCGTAGATGTAACTCGAGTAGTTCTTGAAGTTGAAGGCGTTGAGCAGATTGATGCGCGCCGACAGCTTGAAGTCGTTGTACACGGTGAAGTCCTTGGTAGCCTGGAAGTCCACCGTGCGGTCGACGCCCCCCCACCTTTGAGTAGCAGTCAGATTTGGAGTCCAATTCCCTAACCCAAGGAGATTGGACGTGAAGAAGCGTTTTTCCGAAGAACAGATCATTGGCTTCCTGCGCGAGGCCGAAGCTGGCATGGCGATCAAGGACCTCTGCCGCCGCCATGGTTTCAGCGAGGCCTCGTACTACCTGTGGCGTAGCAAGTTCGGTGGGATGAGCGTGCCCGATGCCAAGCGGCTCAAAGATCTGGAGGCGGAGAACGCCCGCCTGAAGAAGTTGCTGGCCGAGCAGTTGTTCGAGAACGACTTGATCAAGGATGCGCTGCGAAAAAAGTGGTGAGCGCACCGGCGCGTCGTGCGCTGGTGCGCGAGTGGATCGGACGTGGCGCCAGCGAGCGTCGCGCTCTGGCAATGATCGGTATGAGTGCCAGTGCACTGCGCTATGTCCCGCGCGATGACCGCAATGTCGACCTGCGCCAGCGGATCCTGGCGCTGGCGCATCGGCACAAGCGGTATGGCGTCGGAATGATCTACCTGAAACTGCGGCAGGAAGGGCATGTCGTGAACTACAAGCGGGTGGAGCGGCTGTATCAGGAACAGCAGTTGCAGGTCAGGCGCCGCAAGCGCAAGAAGGTGCCGGTGGGCGAACGCCAGCCGCTGCTGCGGCCAGCACGAGCCAACCAGGTATGGTCGATGGACTTCGTGTTCGACCGCACTGCCGATGGGCGGGTGATCAAATCGCTGGTGATCGTGGACGACGCCACACATGAAGCGGTCGCGATCGAGGTGGAACGTGCGATCTGCGGCCATGGTGTCAGCCGCGTCCTGGACCGCCTGGCGATCAGTCGCGGCCTGCCGCAGGTGATCCGTACCGACAACGGCAAGGAGTTCTGCGGCAAGACGATGGTGAGCTGGGCGCACGGGCGTGGCGTGCAGCTTCGACTGATCCAGCCTGGCAAGCCGAACCAGAACGCCTACGTGGAGTCGTTCAATGGCCGCCTGCGCGATGAGTGCCTCAACGAACATTGGTTCCCGACGCTGCTGCACGCGCGCACCGAGATCGAACGTTGGCGCCGGGAATACAACGAGGAGCGTCCAAAGAAGGCCATCGACGGCATGACACCCGCCGACTACGCCAAACACCTGGCCAACACCGATATCATCAACCCCGGACTCTAAACCCCGCTGCTACTCAGGACGGGGGGGCGTCGCGGTAGCCCCAGATCTTGCCACCGACCAGGAACTTGCCGCTGCCCGGCGGCACGAAGCCGATTTGCTGGCAGGTGGCGCCGTCGGCATCGGTGTGGCCGAAGCAGGCGATGGTATTGACCGGTTCCGGGGTGGCCAACACGACCTTGGCGCCGAAGGTGATGCCCCACGGTCCGTCGATCGAACCGGACGCGACGAAGCGGTGCGATGCCGCGGCATCGGACTTCACGAACGGGTAATCGTGGATGGTCGCCTTGTCGAACCCGTACGGCTCGTCGATGTTGCGGTTCTGGCGCGCGCTGGTGTGGGTGTAGGACAGGGTCAGGCCCCAGCCCGATTCCTTGGTATACGGCTTCTCCGCCGACAACAGCACCTGGCTGCTGCGCTGTTCCAGGCCGTTACTGCCCAGAATCGTGTTCTGGTAGCCGGGGACCGGCTCACCCCAAGGTGCGCTGCCGGTGGCATCGAAGTAAGACCCATCCGGGTAGCGGTTGATCAGCGACATCGCGAAGCCGTCATAGCTGAGGATGCGCTGGAAGGTCACATCGGTGAGCCAGTCGCCGACCTGGTTGCTGATACCGATGCTGTACTGGTCGCTGTACGGAGTCTTGATCTTGTTGTTGAACATGAACAGTTCGGCGCTGCCGCTGACGCCAGGAATGGTGTTCAGCTGGTCCACGCCCTGCAGGTACCGGGGATCCCAATCGGCGCAAGCGCGGTCGGCCTTGTAGCACGCGCTGGCGGTTGGGTCCTTGAAGTAGACCACCACCGGCGACAACGCGGCCTTGCTGGTTTCCAGCGCCAGCTGCTCGAACAGGTTGCGGTCGTAGGAACGGCCCGCGCCGCCGTGCAGTACCGCGCGCTCGTCGCCGAAGAAATCGTAGGAGAAGCCCAGGCGCGGCGCCCAGCCATCCTTGAAGTTCTTGCGGTTGTTGCCGGTGCTGATGTAATCGGCGACATTGATGCCGCTGGGCAGCAGGCGGTTGGCCCAGGGCTGGCCCGGGTTGGCCGGATCGTCGGAGTACAGTGCGTTGACGAAGTCCTGCGAGGTGACGAAGTCGGTGTAGGCCGGGTTCTTTTCGTAGTCCCAACGCACGCCGACGTTAATCATCAGCTTGTCGGTCGCGGCCCAATCGTCCTGGATGTAGATACCGTACTGCTTGGACGGCGATTCCACCGTCGCCTTCTGCCCCGGCGTGGCGTACGGCGCGACGAAATCCACGCGGTACGGGATGGCGGCGATGCCATTGGCATCGACCGAGTAGCTGAACTGCGGATTCAACGCGGCCGCGTCCTGCGAGGTCAGCTTGATGTCCTTGTAGCTCACGCCCATTTTGATGGTGTGTTCGCCGTGCCACTGGAAGCTGGTGAAAGTCAGGTCGTTCTGCAGGGACCAACCCTTCTGGCTCTTGCGCTGCACGTTCAAGCCGCCAGCCGAACCGGTTTCCAGGAAGGTGTACTCGCCGATGTTCGGGTCGTTGTAGTTGAGATACTTGTACGCGATACCGTTGCCGATGCTCATCGGCGTGGGGTTGTTCTCCGAGTTCTCGGTGCCGACGATCAGCTCGTTGAACCAGTTGTCGGCGCTGTGCTGCCAGCGCAGGCTGGCGCGCTTGTCCTTGTTGATCTTGTTGGTGCCGTGGTCGGTGGCACTGGTACCGCCGACGTTGGCGACCTGGGTTTCGTCGCGGTACTGGCCGCTCAGCTCGATGCGGTCGCGATCGGTCGGCTCGAAATCGATCTTGCCGAAATACAGGTCTTCCGAGAACGGCATGTTCGCCGCGCCATACTGGCTACTCAGGTTGGAGGGCAGAAAGCCCGTGTAGGAACCAGCGTTGGCATCGGCCTGGATGCTCTTGGGCGCGATGTTGTCCTTGCCCTCGTAGGCAACGAAGAAGTGCATGCGGTCCTGGATGATCGGGCCGCCCAAGGCGAAGCCGTATTCCTTGGTCTGCGAATCGATCTTGCCGTTTTTCTGCTCGTCCGGACGCTTGTCGCGCAGATCCTGGTCGGTATAGCGGTAGAACGCCTCGCCGTGGAACTCGTTGGTGCCGGACTTGGTCGCCGCGGTGATCGCCGCGCCGCTGATCTGGCCGTATTCGGCCTTGTAGTTGGAGGTGATGACCTTGTATTCGCCGATCGCCAGCTGCGGGAACGGATTGCCCTGGGTGTCGCTCTGGCCGGCGATGCCGCCGCCCTTGACATAGCTCTTCTGGCCGACGCCATCGATGTACAGGTTGCTGGCGCTGGCGTTGGAGGCGCCGCCGCGCAGCTTGGTATTTCCGTTGCCATCGATCTGGAACACCATGCCCGGCACGGTGTCGGCGAACTCGAGGAAGTTGCGCGTGGCCTGCGGCAGCTGCTGGATCTGGTGCAGCGACACCACGTTGCCCACTTCCGAGGTCTTGACGTCCTTCATCGACGGCGGCGCGGTGACGTTGACCGTGCTCAGCGTGGTGGCGTCGCCACCCGGCGCGGCGGCCGTGCTGGCGTCTAGATCGACCGTGGACGAGGAGGCGACCTGCAGCGTCACATTGCGCTTGATGCCGTTGGCCTCGACCGTATAGCTGCCCGGCGGCAGGCCGATCACGGTGTAGTTGCCATTGGCCCCCGCCGGCGTGCGTCGCACCGAACCGGTGGCGGTATTGGTCACGACCACTTCGGCGCCGGCCTGGGCATGGCCGCGCAGGATCGCGGTGCTGGTCTGCGCCATCGCCGGCATCGTCGCGAACAGGCTGGTGGCCAAGGCGCAGCACAGCAGGCTGCGTGCGGGCAGAGTGGACGCGGAACGCTTTCTCTTCATGACAGAAACCCCTCCCAGGGCAGTAAACGGGTTTATCCGTTGTTTTTCTAATTGGATACAGGCAGTGACGGCAAAAACGCGATGGGCGCTGTCAGTCCATGGCGGTCCCTCGCTGGCCGCTGGACGCGCGGACGATCAATTGCGGAACGAGATCGGTGTCGAGCAGAGCTTCCGCGGCCGGTGCGGCGGCTTGCGGTTCCAGCGCGGCGATCAGCAGTTGCATCGCGCGCGCGCCGAAGCCGGCGATGTCCACGCGCATCGTGGTCAGCGCCGGATGCACGTAGCGCGCCATCGGCACGTCGTCGAAACCGGCCAGGGCGATGTCGTCGGGCACGCGCAGGCCGGCGTGGGTGAAAGCGAACAGGCAACCGAGCGCCATCATGTCGTTGGCCGCGAACACCACGTCCGGACGCAGGCCCTGCAGCAGCGCCTGCCCGGCCCGGTAGCCGGAAGCTTCGTCGAAATCGCCCGGCAACACCCGCGGCGGCACCTGCGGGCAACGCTCGCGCAACTCGTCGCGGTAGCCGCGCAGGCGTTCGCGTGCATCGAAGTTGGCGTCCGGCCCGGCGATGAAGGCGATGCGGCGGTGGCCGCTGTCGAGCAGGTGGCGGGTCATCGCGCGCGCGCCGCCGTAGTTGTCCACGTTGAGCACCTGCGCATTGGCGATGCGCTCGGCACAGTTCATCAGCACCGCCGGCAGCGCACCGGGCAGCATGTCCGCGGCGTCCTCGGTAGCGGTGCCAAGATAGGGCGACATGAGCAGCAGCCCGTCCACGCGTCCGGGCAGGCGCCGCACCGCCAGCCGCTGCTCTTCCGGCTCGCCGTGGTAGCTGGACACCAGCAAATGCAGGCCGCGCTCGCGGGCGATCATGTCGATGCCGCGGATCAGTTCGGAGAAGAACTCGCCGTGCAGGTCGGGCAGGACCACGCCGATGGTGTGGGTGCGGCGGCTGCTGAGACTGCGCGCGGCGTGGTGCGGCACGTAGTGCAGGGTGCGCGCGGCTTCCAGCACGCGCGCTCGCACCGGTTCGGCCACGTGCTGGTGGCCGTTCATGGTGCGCGATACGGTCGCCACCGAGACGTTGGCCAGGCGCGCCACATCCTTGATGGTGATGCTCGCGCGCTGCGCGGGCGGGTGTGCGATGCGCGGATTCACCAGCGTGCCTACGGGGCCCGCAACGGCTTGCCCAGCGCCACGCCGCAGCGGGCGATATCAGTGTGATGCAGCTCTCGGAAGATTTCGAACATGTATCGCACTGGGACCCCCGTCCAGTACCACCCCAAGATGAGGTTGGCGGACGGTAACAGCAACTGCAAGCGGTGACATGATGCGCCGCAACATTGCGCAATGGGGCGGCACACCGTGCGATACGCCGACGTCGCGCCGCTATCGTTGTCTCGGCCAGGACGATCGGGCCAAGCATTGTCCTGCAGCGACATCGACATCGCGTCCCGCAGCCGCCGCGACGGCACCGCACAGGCGCGCGGCTTGCCGGAATCGCGCGCGCGCAGCAAGATGCTGAACGTTTTGGGGAACGAGCCGAATAGAGTATGTCGCCGCCACGCCCGACCTGGCTCACGCCCTTGCATGTCGTCCCAGCGCTGCTGCTGGCCGCGCTGGCTCTGTCCGGCTGCAAGCGCAGCCCCGCCGAGCTGCCCGGCGCCAGCGCCGAACCGGCCGCGGCCGTGCGCGAGCTGGCGCGCACGCTGCAGCGCAACGACCTGGCCGGCTATGCCCGTGCCGCGGTCCCGTCCGAGCAGTACCAACGCCTGCAGCAGGCCTGGAGCGAGGACCGCAGCCGCTGGCCACTGACCCAGCTGCCGCTGGCCGAGCGCCTGCCCGAAGTGCTCGACACCCTGGCCGCGGCGGACGCCGAGCGACAGCTGCAGCGCGCCTTCGACGCGCAGTTCGGCGGACAGACCGCGAGCCTGCGCCAGGCCGCGCACTCGCTGGGCCTGTTCGGCGTGCAGTATTTGCGCAACCAGGGCGACTACACGCCGGAGCAGCGCGGCCACTACGTGCAGCTGGTGCAGGGGCTGAGCGGCTGGGCCGAACACGCGCCGCTGGCCGAGCGCAAGCGCGCGCAGGCGGCGATCGCGCAGCTCAGCGCCGCCGCACGCCGCACCGGCCTGCGCAGCGACGCCGACCTGCGCAGCCAGGGCATGGAGCAGAGCCTGCAGCGGCTCGGCCCGTTCCTGGGAGAGCTGAAGACGGTGCTGGCCGGCTACGGCCTGGACCTGGACACCAGCGCGCGCGAACTGCGCACCGGGCTGGTCAGCCAGCAAGGCGACCAGGCCGTGGTGCGCATCCAGTACCCGCTGGGCAGCGCGCAGATCGACACCACCGCCTTGCTGGTCCGCCGCCGGGGGCACTGGTATCTGCGCGATACCCTGCACGCGGTGGACGCGCTGCTGGCCGCCGCGGCACCCGCCGCCCCTGCCGCCCCCCCGGCGGCGCCGGCCGCCGACCACGCAGCGCCGGCTAAGCGATAATGCCGTCGATGCCAGAACAAAACCCCCTCCCCTTCCCCGACGCCGCCGCGGCTGCGCGCACCTCGGACCCGGCGTCCGCGCCCGCCCCCGCTGCCAGTGGCGATGCCGCGGGCAGCGTGCCGCCGGCCACCGGCGCTGCCGCGCTGCCAAGCCAGGCGCTGGCCGCGCGCGCCGCCAAGCGGCCGCTGTGGGCGCGCCTGCTCGGGCGCGTGGCCGATCCGTGGCTGGGCCTGAACATCGAACCGGCCGAACCCAGCCAGTACGACGACGGCCGCCCGGTGGTCTACGTGCTGGAGGACTACGGCCTGTCCAACGCGCTGATTCTGGACAAGGCCTGCCGCGAGGCCGGCCTGCCATCGCCGCTGGTGCCGCTGCCCGGCGACCCGCTGGGGCGCAAGCGCGCCTACCTGGCGCTGTCGCGGCGCAGCAGCAGCAACGCGCTGATCCCCGAGCAGCGCGGCGCCAAGACCCATTCCGATTCGCTGGCCAAGCTGCTGCAGGCGCACCGCGAACGCCCGGACCTGGACATCCACCTGGTGCCGGTGTCGATCTTCGTCGGCCGCGCCCCGGACAAGCAGAGCGGCTGGTTCGCGGTGCTGTTCTCGGAAAACTGGGCGCTGGTCGGCAGCTTCCGCCGCCTGCTCGGCGTGCTGCTCAACGGCCGCAGCACCATCGTGCGCTTCGCCCCGCCGGTGTCGATGCGGTTGACCATCGAGGAAGGGCTGCCGCCGGAGCGCACCGTGCGCAAGCTGCAGCGCGTGCTGCGCACCCATTTCCGGCGCATCCGCGAGGCGGTGATCGGGCCGGACCTGTCGACCCGGCGGCTGCTGGTGGACCAGGTGCTGGCCGCCGAGCCAGTGCGCGAGGCGATCGCCGCGCAGGCCAAGCGCGACACCAGCAAGCCGATGGATGCCTGGCGCAAGGCCCACGCCTATGCCTGGGAGATCGCCGCCGACTACTCCAGCCCGGTGGTGCGTTCGGCCAGCTTCCTGCTCACCCACGTGTGGAACCGCATCTACGCTGGCGTGCTGGTGCACCACCTGGACAAGCTGAAAGAAGCCGCACCCGGGCACGAAGTGATCTACGTGCCCAGCCACCGCAGCCACATGGACTACCTGCTGCTGTCCTACCTGCTGTACGAACGCGGCATCGTGCCGCCGCACATCGTGGCCGGCATCAACCTCAACCTGCCGGTGGTCGGCACCCTGCTGCGCAAGGGCGGCGCGTTCTTCATCCGCCGCTCGATCCGCGGCAACGCGCTGTACTCGGCGGTGCTCAGCGAATACGTGGCGCAGCTGGTGGCAGGCGGCTATTCGATCGAATACTTCGTCGAAGGCGGGCGTTCGCGCACCGGCCGCCTGCTGCAGCCCAAGGGCGGCATGATCGCGATGACCCTGCGCGCTTTCCTGCGCCAGCCGCGCAAGCCGGTGCTGTTCCAGCCGATCTACGTCGGCTACGAGAAGCTGATGGAAGGCAACAGCTATCTCGACGAACTCAGCGGCCGGCCCAAGGAGAAGGAATCGATCTGGGGCCTGCTGTGGAGCATCCCCAAGGTGCTCAAGCAGAACTACGGCCAGGTGGTGGTGAACTTCGGCGAGCCGATCGCGCTGAGTCAGGTGCTGGCGCAGCGCGCGCCGGACTGGGACGGCCAGCCGCTGGGCGAGGACGAGAAACCGAACTGGTTGAACGGCACCGTCGATGCGCTGGCGCAGCAGATCCAGGTGCACATCAACGCCGCCGCCGACGTCAATCCGGTCAACCTGCTGGCGCTGGCGCTGCTGTCCACGCCCAAGCACGCGATGGGCGAGGCCGACCTGATCGCGCAGATCGAACTGTGCAAGAAACTGCTGGCCGAACTGCCGTACTCGGACCGGGTCACCGTCACCCCGCATTCGCCCGAGCGCATCATCGCCCACGCCGAGGAGATCAACGTGCTGACCCGCACGCCGCATCCGCTCGGCGACGTGCTCAGCGTCAACGGCGACAACGCGGTGCTGCTGAGCTACTTCCGCAACAACGTGCTGCACCTGTTCACCGCGTCCTCGTGGGTGGCGTGCTGCTTCCAGAACAACCGCCGCATGAGCCGCTCCGGGCTGCTGCGGCTGGGCCGCACCGTATACCCGTTCCTGCAGGCCGAGCTGTTCCTGCCGTGGAGCGAGGACCAGTTCGCCGAACGCATCGAGCGCACCATCGAGGTGTTCGCGCGCGAAGGCCTGCTGCTGCAGGTCAACGACGACGACGGCGGGATGCTGGCGCGCAACACCGGGCAGACCGACGAAGTGTTCCGCCTGCGCGCGATCGGGCATTCGCTGCAGCAGGCGTTCGAGCGCTACTACATCGCCATTTCGGTGCTGGTCAAGAACGGCCCAGGCAAGCTCGGCGCCGGCGAACTGGAAAGCCTGTGCCAGCAGGCCGCGCAACGCCTGAGCCTGCTGTACGCCCCGGCCGCGCCGGAGTTCTTCGACAAGACCCTGTTCCGCGGCTTCATCCAGAAGCTGCGCGAACTGAAACTGGTGTGGCCGGACGCGAACAGCAAGCTGATGTTCGACGAGCGTTTGGATGCGTGGGCCAAGGACGCCAAGTTCATTCTTGGCCGCGAGTTGCGCCATACGATCGAACGGGTCAGCCCGGAGGCGGCGAAGCCGGAAGAGACTCCGGTACCGCAGGATTGAGGCGGCCGCATGGTGCTTTTCTCGCCGCTAGCGGCAGACCTGCAGGAGCGGCTTCAGCCGCCGAACAGATCGCCAGTGACCGGCCCGGCAGGCGCGACGTCCGCTGGATAGACCAATTGCCCGTGCGCATCGCTGCGCGCGGCAGGGTTGAGGACGGCCGGCTCGCGGCGCTTGCCGTCGATCAGGTGGATCACCGGGTGGCCGTGGTGCAGCAGGTGATCGCAGACGATCTGGCGGTGGCATTGGCGCCAGTCGGCTTCGGCGCACATCACCGCGCAGGCGCCGACGCTGCCGAGCGCGCGCAGCTCGGCCAGCGCCGCGCCGAAGTCGGCGCCCAGTGCGTAGTCCGCGTAGTGGTGGAAGCCGGCACTGTGCCAGTGGCCGTTGCGCTGCGGGTCGATGCCGGGCTGCTTGCCGCGGCGCCCGCCCAACGCGCGGAAGTGCCGGTAGCCGATGCCGGCGGCGGCCAGGCTGCGCGCCAGCGCGCGGCCGTCGAACTGCGGGAAGCGCCGCGACCACGGGAATGCCCGCACATCGGCCAGCTGGGCGACCTGCGCGCCGTGCAGGATGTCCAGGAATGCTTGCAGCGGACGGGTGGAATGGCCGACGCTGAAGAACGTCGCCGCGCTCACGCCGGTTCGTCGGGAATCAGCAGGTTTTCCAGGCGCATGATGCAATCCTTGAGCTGTAGCTTGCGCTTCTTCAGCCGCTTGGCCTGCAGCTCGTCGTCGAGGTTGGCCGGGGTGCGCTGGATCTGTTCGTCGAGCGCACGGTGCTCGCGACGCAGGGCGTCGATGCGCAGGGAGATCTCGGCGGGCGTCATGTCTTCCACGAGCTCCGAGCATACACAGGCAACGGGTCTGCCGTCACCGTAGGCGGCGACGGCGACTTTGTCGGCACGCCGCGCTGGCGGCACACTGTCTCCGGCGCCGCGGCGGAGGCGGCGCCATTCCCTTTGTCCGTATCACCGGCGGCCGGATCGCCGCCGGGAAACGAGTCTCCATGCGTTTGCGCCCTTCCCTCTTGGTCCGCCGAGAACGGCAAGCGGGTGATCCCGGCCGGCACCCCGGTCAAGGTCACCGACTACGGCCGCTACCGGGTCAACCTGCTGATCGACGGCCACAAGCAATCGATCGGCAACGACTACAGCCGCGAGCAGCCCGCGTCACCAAGGGCATGACCCGCGAACAGACGCTGATAGCGCTGGGCTACCCGATCAGCAGCGAGAACCCGAACCTGGACGCTAAGCTGTGGCGCTACTGGCTGACCAGCTTCGGCGAGTTCCAGGTGTCCTTCGACGCTGCCGGCAAGATCGACAAGGTCACCGCCGATCCGCAGACCCAGAATCTGGTCTGGATGCCGTAAGCCGCGCAGCGCCTGCGCACGGGCAGCGGCCGTCGGCGCTGCGCGTGCGGTACGGGTCGGCGCACCGGCCCTGCAGCGGCCTCACTGCCCGTAGGGATGGACCAGCGCGATGCGCCCCTGCGCATCGTGCTGCAGTTCGGTGAGCTTCATCGAACGCAGGTGGGTGACGCCGCCGGACAGCATCGCGTCGTGATAGAACAGGTACCAGGTGCCCTGGAATTCGCAGATCGAGTGATGCGTGGTCCAACCGACCACCGGGCTCATGATCGGCCCCTGGTAGGTGAACGGGCCGTAGGGCGAATCGCCGATCGCGTAGCACAGCAGGTGGGTGTTGCCGGTGGAGTACGACAGGTAGTAGCGGCCGCCGTACTTGTGCAGCCACGGCGCTTCGAAGAAGCGGCGCGCATGGTCGCCGGCCCGCAGCGGCTGGCCGTGTTCGTCGACGATGCTGACCTCGCGCGGCGGCTCGGCGAACTGGGTCATGTCCGCACGCAGCCGTGCCACGCGCGGGCCCAGCGCCGGCGCGGCATCGCCCGGTTCCTCGTGCGCCTGCGCATACACGTTGTCGCGGTACTTCTGCAGCTGCCCGCCCCAGATCCCGCCGAAGTACAGGTAATGCGCGCCGTCGTCGTCGGCGAACGCGGCCGGATCGATCGAATAGCTGCCCTCCATGGCCTGCGGCTCGGCAGTGAACGGCCCTTCCGGGCGCGCACCGATGGCCACGCCGATCTGGAAGATGCCGTCGGCGCGCTTGGCAGGGAAGTAGAGGTAGTAGCGGCCGTCCTTGCACGCCGCATCCGGCGCCCACATCTGCCGCTCGGCCCACGGCACGTCCCTGACGTGCAGCGCCACGCCGCAGTCCACCGCCGGGCCGTCGGCGCTGTCCATGCGGAACACGTGGTAGTCCTCCATGTCGAAATGGCCGCCGTCGTCGTTGAAGGCGATGCCGGCATCGATGTCGTGCGAGGGATAGATGTACAGCGCACCCTCGAACACGTGCGCGGACGGGTCGGCGGTGTACATGTGGGTGACCAGGGGCTGCGAGATGGCCTTGCAGGCCAGCGCATGCAGGTCGGCGGCATCGGTGTCGGCGGACATTGCGTACCTAGCGTGATGGGAAGAAACGTCAGTTGCCGAGCGCGGCGGCCTGCAGGCGGCGCGCGTCCAGTTCGCGTTCGATGCGCGATTCCAGCGCCTTGTCGATCTCGTACAGGAACAGCAGCGCCACCCCGAGCAGGAACGGGATCGCGCAGTACACGCTGACCGCCAGGCGGATGCCGCCGGTCACCGCCGCGCTCTGCTGCGGCAGCGCGGCGTCGTAGCCGTAGAACGCGAGCAGGCCGGCGACCAGCGCACCGCCGACGCTCAGGCCGACCTTCAGCCCGCACAGCATTGCCGAGAAGATGATCGCGGTGGCGCGGCGGTGGTTCTTCCACTCCGAATAGTCGGCCACGTCGGCGATCATCGCCCACAGCAGCGGGATGGTGATGCCGTAGAAGAACCCGTGCAGCACGTAGGAGCCGAACACCAGGCTGATCGCCTGCGGCGGATAGACCGCGAACGCCAGCAGGAACAGCGTGGACACCAGCAGCGCCGCACCGAACACGTTGCGCTTGCCGTAGCGGTCGGCCAGGCGCTTGGAGCAGCCGATGCCGACGATCATCGCCAGGATGCCGCCGGCGCTGAACACGCTGAAGGCAGAGGTCGGCGCATCCTGCGGCCAGTGCAGCGCGGTCAGCCCGGCGCTGGCGAGCAAGCCGTTGATGCCGGCGATGAAGCCGTTGAACCCGGCCTGGTCGAGGAAGCGGGTCAGCGCCGCCGCATCCAGGTAGTACTTGAAGTAGTAGACATACATGCCGCCCTTCATCGCCAGGTTGACGAACACCAGGATGGTCAGCGCCAGCATCACCAGCCACGGCTTGTTGCCGACCAGGTCGCCCAGGTCCTTGCGCACGCTGGAGCGCTGCGCGGCGATCGGCAGCACCCGCTCGCGGGTGCTGAGGAAGGTGATCAGGAAGCACAGCGTGCCGACCACCGCGAACAGCGCCATGGTGCGCTGGAAGCCCTGCGCCTTGTCGCCGTTGCCCAGGATCAGCACCAGCGGCAGCAGCAGCACCTGGATCACGAACTGGGCGATGGTGACCGCGAAGAAGCGGTACGCCGACAGGCTGTTGCGCTGCTCCATGCTGCCGGTGAGCACGCCGCTGAGCGCCGAGTACGGCAGGTTGTTGGCGACGTAGATCAGCACCAGCAAGGTGTAGGTCACGAACGCGTAGACCACCTTGCCCTGCTCGCTCAGCGCCGGGGTGCTGAAGGCGAGCAGCGAGATCGCGCCGAACGGCAGCGCAGTCCACAGGATCCACGGCCGGAACTTGCCCCAGCGCGTGCGCGTGCGGTCGGCGAGGATGCCCACCAGCGGGGTGAACACCAAGGCGCCGAACAGGCCGACCACCGAGATCAGCGTGGCCGCGGTGCCTGCGGGGATGCGGTAGATGTCGGTGTAGAAGAACGCCAGGAACGTGATCAGGGTCTGGAAGATCAGGTTGGCGGCCAGGTCGCCCAGGCTGTAACCGATCTTTTCGCTGAGCGGGAGGCGGTGCGTGCTGGTCATGGGCCTGGAAATCGCGGGGGGGGATTTGCCGCCCTCTGCGC
This sequence comes from Xanthomonas translucens pv. undulosa, assembly GCF_017301775.1. Lineage (NCBI taxonomy): Bacteria > Pseudomonadati > Pseudomonadota > Gammaproteobacteria > Lysobacterales > Lysobacteraceae > Xanthomonas > Xanthomonas translucens. Next base: position 2,456,153 of record NZ_CP063993.1, on the reverse strand, counting down.
CGGGAAAGGGGCTGGAGGACGAGGGTACGGCGAATCTGCACGCCGGTCGGCGCGGCCCCGAGGAGACCACGCCGCCGGCACGCAGGATCAGAACGAACCGCGGATGCCGAGCATGATGGTGCGGCCGGGCCGGTACAGGTCGTAGGTGGCGTTCGGATACTGGAAGGTGGTGCGCAGCGGTTCGTCGGTGAGGTTGGTGACGTTGAGGGTGATCTGCGGCGCCGAGCGGATCCACGCCAGCGTGTAGCTGGCCGACAGATCCAGCTGCCCGCGCGCATCGGCCATCAGCCGCGCGTCGGGAATGCCGTTCTGGTTGGCGCCGGAGATGATCATGTCGTCGTTCCAGGCGTAGGACAGGCGCACCGAGGCGTTGTTCTTCTCCCAGTACACGGTGCCATTCCACAGGTTCGGCGCCACCGCCACCGCCACCGCCTGGATGCCGTCGCCCTCGGACGCCTGCTTGACGTGGGTGAAGTTGAGACTGAAGCCTAGGCCATCGAACAGGCGGTCCAGCGGCTGCACCCAGATCGCTTCCAGGCCGCGGATGTTGAGCGTGCCGTCGGCGTTGACCTGGGTCTGCACGTCCACGGTGGCCGCGTTCGGCCCGCCGCGCTGATCGAGCGCGGCCTGCTGGGTCGCGCTCAGGTTGCTGTAGTCCACGCCCAGGTCCAGGAACGGGATGCGGCGCACGCCGTTGACGGTGAAGCCGTCGATGCGCTTGTCGAACAGGGTCAGGCCGACGAAGCCCTCGCCGCCGGTGTACCACTCGCCGCCGATGTCCACGTTGGTGGAGCGGTACGGCGCCAGGTTCGAATTGCCCTGGGTGGCGGTCTGCGCGGAGGGATCGCTGAAGTTGGTGTTGGGCAGCATCGCGCTGGGATCGGGCCGGGTCAGCGTGCGCGAGCCGGACAGGCGAAGCACCACGCTGTCGGCCACGTCCCAGGCCAGGTTGAACGAGGGCAGCAGTTCGTTGTAGCTCGAGTTCAGCACCTGGTAGCGGCGTACCCCGCCGATGGTGACCGGGCCGCTGATGGTCTGGTCGGTGGTCACGTAGCGCACGCCGGCATTGAAGCGCAGCGAACGGTTCCACACGTCGGTCTCGGCGTTGGTCTCGACGTAGAAGCCCCAGTTCTTTTCCAGGATGCCGCCGGTGGAGGCGCCGGTGTTGGCGGCGTTGGTCTCCGGCGCACTGGCGCTCAGGCCGTAGTAACCGCTGTCGCGCAGGAAGCGGTCGAAGTCCACGGTGATGAAGCCGCCCGGGCCGGGCTTGAGGTAGGACGCCAGCGCCGACTGCGGGATCAGCGAACCGGCGCCGCCGGTGCAGGTGGTGGCCGCGCCGCGACAGACCTGGGTTTCCCATGCGGTGCTGTTATCGAAGCCGCGGATGCGGCGCTCGGCCTGGTCGTAGGCGACGCCGACCTTGATATTGCGCTTGTCCTCGCCGAACTGCAGGTCGGCGCGCGCGCCGCGGGTTTCGGTCTCGCGCTTTTCGTTGCTGATGTTGAGGCGGCCGCCGGTCCAGCTCCAGCCCAGGTTCGGATCGGCGAGGTCCAACGGGCTGGTGATCGACGGCTGGTCGCCACCGCTGTTGCGGTAGTCCACGGTAGTGAACGGCGAGGTCACCAGCACGCTCGGCGACTGCCGGTACAGCCAGCTGCGGGTGGCATTGGCCTGCACGTTGAGCTTGATGTCCTGGTCCGCGCCGAACAGCAGCTCGGCGCCGGGATTGACGCTCCAGAACTTGACCTGTTCGCGGTACGGCCGCGCTTCCAGGAAGTACTGCGCATTGGTCAAGGTGGCATCGGTGACGACGTTGTTGTCGTCCAGCTGCATGTCCAACGGGAGCATGTTGCCGTTGCGCCCGATCAGATTCATGCTGGTGCGCTCGGTGGTGCGCTTGGCCTTGGAGAACAGCGTGTCCAGGTAGAAATGCGCGGTGTCGCTGGGCCGCCATTCCAGCGACATCACCGACGCGTCGCGGTCGCGATCGCCCTGCATCTGCACGCGGCGGCCCAGGCGCGGGATCAGCGCGTCGCTGATCTGCGCGATGCTCAGGCCGGGGTTATGCGCCAGCAGCCAGGCCGCATCGATGCTCTGCCCGGGCGTGAGTCCGGCACCGGCGGTGACCGGCACCGTATCGGGAATGCGCCAGTTGCCACCGCCAGTGGCGTTGCACGCGGCCGGCTGGTTGCTCGAGGGGGTGCCGGCCGGCGGCGTCAGCCCGCATTGCGCATAGGTCAGGCCGGGGTTGGTCCAGCCGATGGTCTCGAAGCCTTCCACGCCGAGCTTGCTGCGCACCGAGGCCACGCCGAACAGCGCGCCGAAGGTACCTGCCTCGTTGGTCCAGCTGCCCATCAGCGCGCCGCGCGGCGTGGTCTTTTCGCTGGTGCTGTTCCAATCGCCTTGCAGTTGGTAGGTCAGATGCGTGCCGGGCCGATCGAACGGCCGCGCGCTGCGCATGTCCACCACGCCGGACACGCCGCCTTCGAGCATGCTCGCGGTGGGCGTCTTGCTCACCGTCAGCTGGGTGAAGAACTCGGTCGGGAACAGATTCAGGTCCACTTCGCGGTTCTGGTTCTGCGCGTTGATGCCGATCGAGGCGGTGGCGATGCTGGCGCCGTTGAGCGTGGTCTTGGTGAAGCTGGTGCCCAGGCCGCGGATGGCGATATTCAGCCCTTCGCCGTTGACGTCGCGCGCGAGTTGCACGCCGGGGATGCGGTTGAGCGACTCGGCGATGTTCATGTCCGGGAACTTGCCGATGTCCTCGGCGAACACGGTATCGCTGAAGGTCACCGAATCGCGCTTGGCATCGGTGGAGAACTGGATACTGCGGCGGTAACCGGAGACATTGACCGTATCCAGCTGCTTGACCGCATCGTCGCCGGCCGGTGCCGGCGCAGGTGCCGCCTGCGGCGCCGTGGGTGCCTGCGCCCAGGCGCTGCCAGCGGCCATGCCCAGCAATGCAGCGGCCAATGCATGAGACAACGTGGTGCGCGCGTAACTGTTCTTCACCGTGATTCTCCCCAAAACAGGTGACCTGCGGCCCTACGATGCCACGCGGAGCAGCCAGCCGACGAATTGCCCGAGCGATGGAAAAATGTGCAGCGACTTCGGATACCCGTGTCATGGGCCGTGGCCGCGGATGGTAGCGCTACCAAGATGGTAGTCACGCTGCACGGCAACATAATGCCGGACAAAATCGATACATTACTGAAATATACGCTCAGTTTCGTTAGATACACGTCACGCTTCGCATCTCGCCACCGTGTTTCGTGTTGCTGGACACGATGGATCGTCTGAGCCGGCATTTTTAGTGTTAGCGCTATCACACTGCGGCGACCGCCGCGCCCTGCAGGATCGAAGCGAATGCACCGAGCCGGACACAGCGCAGACCGCATGCTGCATGCAGTATCCGACAGCCGTGCGCGCACTGCGCGGCGCATCTCGATGCTGAGGTGCCGGCAGCCCGTCAGTTATGTGCCGGTGTTCCTGATGGCCGGCTCGGCCTATCTGCTGGCGCTGTTGCAATGGCTGGCGCCGCCGTTGCAGCCGGCGCGGCTGCAAGCACATGCCTAGATCGTCTCCCCCACCCCCACCCACCCCCCCAGCCATCAAGGTGCCATGATGAAAACACTGACTTCGCTTTTGTTTATGCTGTTGCTGGCCTGTTCCGCTGTAGCCGGCGCCGCGCCCATCGCGGCCGGCAAGCAGCGCTTCCTGGGCTGTGCCTACAGTCCGCCGCAGGCACAGGATTTCACCAAGGACTGGAACAAGGTCACCCCCGAGAACGCCGGCAAATGGGGCAGCGTGGAAGCCGTGCGCGGGCGCATGGACTGGGGCGCGCTCGATGAAGCCTACAACCTGGCCAAGCGCAACAACATGCCGTTCCAGATGCACGTGATGGTCTGGGGCAGCCAACAGCCGCTATGGATGCGGACCCTGTCGCCGACAGAGCAGCGCGCGGCCATCGAGCACTGGTTCGCCGCGGTGGCGCAGCGTTATCCGAACATCGACCTGCTGGAGGTGGCCAACGAAACGCTGCCGGGCCACAATCAGCCCGACAACAGGAAGAGCGACAGCGGCAACTACATCCAGGCGCTGGGCGGCACCGGCAGCACCGGCGTCGACTGGGTGCTGCAGGCGTTCCGTCTGGCAAGGCAGTATTTCCCGAGAACCAAGCTGATGATCAACGATTTCGGCATCACCAGCGATAACAACGCCACGCGCCAGTACCTGCACACCATCCAGCTGCTGCAGCAGGAACACCTGATCGATGCGATCGGCCTGCAGGAACACGCCTTCGAGACGGAACCGTACGCGCCGATTCCGGTGCATCGCGCCAACCTGGACCTGCTGGCCACGACCGGCCTGCCGATCTACGTCACCGAATTCGACCTGGACGGGCCGAACGACGCCCAGCAGTTGGCCAACTACCAGCGCGTGTTCCCGCTGTTCTGGGAGCACCCGAGCGTGCGCGGCGTGACCATGTGGGGCTTCCGCCGCGGCCTGTGGCGCGACAAGGAAGGCGCCTACCTGGAACGCGACAATAACAGCGAGCGCCCGGCAATGACCTGGCTGCGCAGCTATGTGGCGAGCAGGCCGTAACGCGGCGCGTCAGGCTTCTCCATTTCCCGGACCTGCACTCCATCATGTCCTCACCCGCCCTGTCCCTGCACCCCGACCGCCTACTGCCGCCGGAACCGGGGATGCGGGCGATCGCGCGGCGCCTGTACGCACAGGTCGCCGCGCTGCCCATCGTCAGCCCGCACGGCCACACCGACCCGGCCTGGTTCGCCGGGGATGCGCCGTTCGCCAACGCCACCGAACTGCTGCTGGTGGCCGACCACTACGTGTTCCGCATGCTCTACAGCCAGGGCGTGGACCTGGACGCGCTGGGCATCCCGCACGCCGACGGCAGCCGTACCGCGGTGGACCCGCGCGCGGCCTGGCGCGTGTTCGCCGAGCGTTTCCACTTGCTGCGCGGTACGCCCTCGGCGCTGTGGTTGAACCATGTGTTCCACGAGGTGTTCGGCCTGCGCGTGCGGCTGGATGCGGCCAGCGCCGACCTGTACTACGACCGCATCGGCGAGGCGCTGCAGACCCCGGCGTTCCGGCCGCGCGCGCTGTTCGATCGTTTCGGCATCGAGGTGATCGCCACCACCGAATCGCCGCTGGATCCGCTGCAGCAGCATGCCGCGATCCGCGCAAGCGATTGGAGCGTTCCTGGCCAAATTGGTCGCCGAACATGGCCTCGACGAGGACGAGGCCGCCGAGGTGGCGATCGACTTGGCCTACCGGTTGCCGAAGCGGGCATACCGGCTGTGAGCGCACTGCGCTTGAGCGCCACGCTCGAAAGATGACCGCCTCCATGCCCGCACTGCGCAAGACCCTGATCGGCCTGCTGCTGTGCGGCATTGCGCCAGCGCAGGCCGCCGATGCTGCCGCCACCGCTGCAGGCACGCCGGCGGCGGCGACCACCCGCGGCCTCAAGGACGCCTACGCCGGCGCGTTCCTGATCGGCACCGCGGTCAACGCCGACATCGTCTCCGGCAAGGACGCGGCCTGCGCCGCGCTGGTGCCGCGGCAGTTCAACGCGATCACCGCCGAGAATGCGATGAAGGCCGAGGTGGTCAATCCGCGTCCCGGCGTCTTCGACTTCGCCGCCGCCGATGCCTTCGTCGCGTATGGCCGCCGCCACGGCATGTTCGTGGTCGGCCACACCCTGGTCTGGCACAACCAGACCCCCGACTGGTTCTTCGTCGATGCGCAGGGCAAGCCCAACGGCCGCGACGCGCAACTCGAACGCATGCGCGCACATATCAAGGCCGTGGCGGGGCGCTACGTCGGCAAGGTGCAGGCCTGGGACGTGGTCAACGAAGTGATCGACGAGGACGGCAGCTACCGCAACACCAAGTGGGTGGAGCGGGTCGGCGACGGCGACGAGCTGGTGCGGCAGGCGTTCCGCTTCGCCGCACAATCCGCGCCGGATGCGCAGCTGTACTACAACGACTTCAATGCCTGGCGCCCGCAAAAGCGCGACGGCATCGTGCGCATGGTGAAGATGCTGCAGCGCGCCGGCATCCGCATCGATGGCGTCGGCATGCAGGGCCACTGGGGCCTGGACTATCCCAGCCTGCACGACATCGATGCGGCGATCGACGCCTACGCCGCGCTCGGGGTCAAGGTGATGATCACCGAGCTGGATGTGGACGTACTGCCGCTGACCAAGGAAGGCCAGGTGATCGGCACCGGCATGGCGCACAAGCAGTTCCAGCTGCCCGAGTTCAAGCGCTTCCTCGATCCGTACCGCGACGGCCTGCCGGCCGACGTGCAGGCGCGGCTGCGCGATCGCTATGCCGAACTGTTTCAACTGTTCTGGCGCAAGCGCGACAAGCTGGCGCGGGTCAGCGTGTGGGGCGTGGACGACGGCATGTCGTGGAAGAACGACTACCCGGTGCCAGGCCGCCGCAACTATCCGCTGCTGTTCGACCGCCAGCGCAAGCCCAAGCCTGCGTTCGACGCGGTGCTGGCGGTGCCGGCGCAGGCGCAATAGCGCGTCCGTTGGCGCAGCCGCAGCAGCCTCCACCGCCACGGCCCGCCCTGGCATTTGTCAGGCAGCTGGCCGCACTGCTGCGAGGGCCGACACGCCGCTGCCGACTCAGCGCGTCGGCACCTGCGGCGACTGAGCCTGGGTCTGCGCCTGCGTGGCCTGTTGCTGTGCCGTGTACTCCTGCAACTGCTGGTAGGTTTCCTGCGCCGGCCGCGCCTCGCGCTCGGGCGTGTTGTCCAGCGTCTGCCGCTGCGCCTGGCCCCGCTTCGCGTCGGTCGCGTCGAACGTGTCCACCGTCTTCTTCAACTCATCGTCGTTCGCCATCACCCATCTCCTTAGGCAGTGGCCGGGATTTGCAACTGGCAGACGCCACCGTGGCCGCGAGCATACCCAGTCGCGCGTGCGCGCGCAGGTGAAGAGCACGCGCCCGGCAGATGGCATCATCGGCCCACACCACCCAGGAATGCTCCGATGCGATTTCCGACCCGGGCCCTGCTCGCCGCCGCCGTCCTGGCGTTGTTCGCCTGCTGCGCGAAGAGCCAGCCGCCCGCACCGCGCTTTCCCGTGATCGGCCATGTCACCGCGTTCGATCCCGCGTTCAGCGACACGGTGGCCGCGGACGCGCGCATCGAGCGCATCGCCGAAGGCTTCACCTGGTCCGAAAGCCCGGCCTGGGTGCGCGACGGCGGCTACCTGCTGTTCAACGACGTGCCGCAGAACACCATGTACCGCTGGTCCGAGCGCGACGGCCTGTCGGTGTTCCTCAAGCCGTCCGGCTACGCCGGTCCGCCGCTGGAGGCCTTGCGCGAGGCCGGTGCCAACGGCCTGCAGGCCGAACCGTCCGGCAGCGTGCTGCTCGCCGATTCGGGCAACCGCAGCATCGCCCGGCTCGATCCCGCCACGCGGCGCAAGACCCCGCTGGCCAGCGCCTACGACGGCCGCCGTTTCAACAGCCCCAACGATCTGGTGCGGCGTAGCGACGGCGTGGTGTTCTTCACCGACCCGCCGTACGGCCTGAAGGGCGGCGACACCTCCCCGGTCAAGGAACTGCGCTTCAACGGCGTGTACCGGCTGGACCCCGACGGCAGCGTGCACCTGCTCGACGACAGCCTGAGCCTGCCCAACGGCATCGCCCTGTCGCCCGACGAACGCACCCTGTACGTGGCCAACTCCGACCCGGCGCGGCCGATCTGGACCGCCTACACGCTCGACGCGCGCGGCGCGGTCACCAGCAAGCGCATCTTCGCCGACGCCTCCGACATCGTCGGCGACACCCACCCCGGCCTGCCGGACGGCATGGCCGTGGCCAGCGACGGGCGCCTGTTCGCCACCGGCCCCGGCGGCGTGCTGGTGTTCGCGCCCGACGGCCGCCGCCTGGGCCGCATCGAAACCGGCGGCCCCGTCGCCAACTGCGCCTTCGGCGACGACGGCCGCACCCTGTACATGACCTCGCACACGATCCTGGCGCGGGTGCGGGTGAAGGCGACGGGGTTGGGGTTTGCGCCGTAGCGGCGGCGATGTTTCTGCAGGAAGGGGGCTGAGTGGCCCCAGACCATCAATCGCGGCAAGACGCCGACAATACCGCTCCCTTCTCCCCCCGGGAGAAGGTGGCGCACAGCGCCGGGTGAGGGTACGTCCGACCGAGACATTCGCACGACGCGTCAGGCTGCTGCGTTCACGGCAGGCATCCGCCGTGGACGCACTGCAATCCAACGATGCCCAGGGAACAGGGCGATGTTTCGGTCTTGGAAATGCCGAGTGACTCTCGGGATCGAGGCCGGCGCCATCGCAGCAATAAACCGACCACCACCACCACGCCAGGCGCCGCCTAACGCGACGCTGGCGTGGCCCCGGCGGCGCACGCAACACGCGCGTGCGCCCACCAATGGCGTCAGACTTTGGAGCGCAGCGGATTTGGAGCGGCGCGCGCTGCCCGCGACTTCTTCTTGCCCACAGCCCGCGCCGATGGCACGACCGCAGCCGGCACGCGGCTGATCAACAACACCCCACGCCCCACCGTCACCCGCAACGCATCGCCCACCGCAAAACCGTACTGCTCCAGCCAGCGCCCGGACAGACGCAGCTTGGGCACGGCGCAGCCGACGACATCCTCGGCGCGGCGCACGTCGTAATGCTGGTAACCCATCGTGCAGCGCTCGGGCACGCGGAAGCGCAGGCGCGACGCGGCGGGTGCGATGAAGGGGGAAGCATCGGCGGTCGCCGGGTGCTCAGCGGCCTGCGTGTCGGCTGATCGAGCACGGCGCTTGGGTGTACGCGACGCGGACGCAGCCTTGGGGGGAGTGAAGTTGGTGCTGTTGAAACGGTGCATGTCGGACTCCTTGTGTGCTGAGGAATCCACCGACTCGCTGTCAACCGAGGTGGCGGACGGTGCGCGGTTGACAGACCGGCCACAAGGAACCGGCAGACCTTTCGGCCTCCGCACACCGCCCGCCATAGGGCGAGCACGCGCCCCATCGCGAAAGCCGGACAAAAGAAAAGCGCCGACATCGAGCAATGGGCGCTGGTGCGCCTTGTGGTTTCAGGCTGTCAATCCCGGCTGCGGAATGTGCCGCAGCATTTCGATCATGCGGCTTGGTATTGAATCCTGTCAATGGATTTCCATCCAGATTTCAAGCAATTTTTCTGGAAAAGAAAGCCCGGCGACAGCGAATCAAACGTCTACCGGCGCGAGGGCGAGGATGCTTGCGGCCGCGGAATTGTGCTGATACCGTCGCATTGGCAAGCTACTAGGAAAGGACACCATGATTAGGCACAAGAGTTACACACCTTCCAAAGGTGAATTTGTTGGTGTGATGAGTTCGCCGCGGCAGATTAGCCGGAGGAAATCAGGAATAGACACCTTGATTATCAGCCAAACTGTCGCCGAATATTAGTTAGGCAGCGATATGATTGCTCCTGAGGTCAAAGGCTATGGCGAGTGCGATACTGAGTCGTTCGATGACTATTACGCTCGCTGGCCGGACCAGCTCAGCAACTTTCCAAAATGCGTCATTGAGAACTGGGTATATCGGCATTGGCAGGACTTCGAGAACCTTTGGCTTGATAAGTCAATTGAGCTCTTTGCTTTTACGCAAGCGGAACTAAATAATTCGCAGATTATGCAGATTGGCCACATCGACAAATGGCTAAAGACGCTTGACTACTGGGGGGATGAGCTTTTCCGTGACAAGATGCGTCAAGAGACTTGGCTCGCTAAGTACATGCTTGCTAATGGCACCTCGCCCGCACCCATAATCGTCGCGCCAAATACCTCTGGGCTAGAGCATCCCAAAGGCACACCGATGCACTCAAATCAACTGATAGAGGGGCACATGCGTCTTGCTTATCTCCGCGGCATGATTCGCCACCACCATCCGACGCTAAAGTCATCGCATAGTGTTTGGCACGTGTCGCTGCCTAACAATTCATTCAAGCCGAACCCGCTTCGCGGGTCGGCTTAATTCTAGTGTTATACGTCAGAACAATATGACTGAGTCTCAGAGAATTAAGTTCGCCTACTACGATGCTGGTTGGGCAGTGGATGCCGGAGATCAGAGCCTGCTCCGAGCGAGGGCGCAGAGCGTTGTTGCCGTGGACGTTACGGAAGAAATGGACGGACACCTCTTCTGCCCTGAATGCTGCACAAGCGTAAGTAAGTCACCTAAGCTGCGTCAGAGATTCAGGAATAATCGAAAAGCATGTTTCGTACATTGGCCTTCGTACAAAGATGTGCCATGCGGGCTGCGTTCCACCAAATCAGTCGGGATGCGTTTTGATAGCGAAGAAACAGCAGCACAGGCATTAGATAGTGAAGAGCTAGTTCTGATAAACCAGTTCATGAGAAATCAGCCAGAGCAGCCAGATGGTGGAGGGGTGTATCAACAGACTCCTGTTGAGGACGAGGCCGGCCCTCTCTCTGATGTTCCAATCTCAAGGCACAGGGGGGAAACCTTTCGGCTACCCACGCGCATCTCTTCTATTCAAATGTTATGCCGGCGTTTTGACATAAACTTGCACCGCTACTATCAGCTTCCGGGTCATCCTCACCCACAACCGCTTTATGAATTACTTCACCCGGTTACAGGCATAGAAGGAGAGAGGGACGAGCCAAGATTGTATTTTGGCAAAATTGAGGGCAGCTTTGTTAATAGCAACAACCCTCAGCCATACCACCTTCGCATGACGCGACTTTCTTCAGGTCCAAGAATAATCGATTTCTATCTGAAGCAAAACAATGCTGAGCAGGAAAGCAAAGGAATTGGACGCGACATGATTGGGCGTTATGTACTGTTCTGGGCAGCGATAACAGCAAACGGCATCGGCTACTGCGCGGAGCACTTAGGCTGGGGCGAATATGCTTTGTTGCCAGATCGATACACTCGTATTCTAGATGAGCTCGCTGATGTATAACAATTGGGCATAAAGGGGCCAGAGGCTGAGGTTTCCCCAGCTTTAGTTCTTATCAATCAACGATATGCAGCGGGTTGAGTTTGCAAAAGTGCGCGCATGGCGCGATCTTCGTGGTTACCACACCAATGAGGACGGCAGACCAGGACCATAAAGGGGCCAGAGGGAATATGCATTTCAAACGCATATATCCTCCGGCCCCTTTGTTGGCCGAGGAAGTTTAGCCACGGAATTTACGTCGGCACGAGTGCTTGTCGTGCGCTCGCGGGACTTCCGTCGCCCAGCGCAGCATAAGCGCTGCGCAATGCCTCCACGAAGCGCGCATCGCCCGACAGCGGCGCGAACACGGCGTCCAGCGCAAGGAACGCGTCTACATCGTGGCCTGCATCGCCAGTTGCGCGAGGCCCGATCTCGCTCAGCACCTCGCTCATCGGGTCCACCAGGGCCACGCCATCACGCACCTGCCGCCGCACGAACTGCATCCATGCTGCGATCGGCAGGCACAGGCGGTCGATGCGGCGGCCGGCGGCCAGGGCGTCGGCGATGCTGCCGAGCAGGCGCACCGGGAGTTTCTGCGAGCCGTCCCAGGCGATCTGCGCCAGCCGGTGGGCGATGGCGGGGTTGCGGAAGCGGGCGAGGATGGCGCCGGTGTAGTGCTGCGGGTCGAAGCCGGGCGTCGGTTGCAGCGTCGGTGCGATGTCGTCGCGCATCAGGGTTTCGACGAAGGCGGCCAGTTGCGGGTGGCGCATGGCGTCGGCGACGGTGTCCAGGCCGAGCAGGGAGCCGAGGTAGGCCAGCGCGGAGTGCGGGCCGTTGAGCAGGCGCAGCTTGGCGCGATCGAAGCCGGCGATGTCGTCGCTCAGGGTGACGCCGGCGCGCTCGAAGGCGGGGCGGCCGTTGCAAAAATTGTCTTCGATCACCCATTGGCTGTAGCGCTCGCGCTGGATCGGCCAGGCGTCTTCGCACCCCAGTTGCGCGGCGACGCGTTCGCGCAGGGCGTCGTCGCTGGCCGGGGTGATGCTGTCGACCATCGAGCGCGGGAAGGTGGCTTCGGCTTCGATCCAGGCGGCCAGTGCCGGGTCGAGGGCGTGGGCGAACTGCAGCACGGCGCGGCGCAACTTGCCGCCGTTGTCGGGCAGGTTGTTGCAGCTGAGCACGGTGTACGGCGCCAAGCCCAGGCGCAGGCGTTCGCGCAGGCCGGCGACGAGGTAGCCGATGGCGCTGCGCGGGGCGTGCGCGGCGGCGAGGTCGTGGACGATGTCCGGATGGGCGACGTCGAGTGGTCCGCCGGCCAGGCAGTAGCCTTTTTCGGTGACGGTGAGGGTGACAAGGCGCACTGCCGGGTCGGCCAGGCGGGCGAGGACGGCGGGTTGTTCGTCCTGCGCGCAGAGCACTTCGCGGATGGCGCCGATGATGCGCAGCTCGGGGTGTGCGTCGAGCAGGACGAGGGCGTAGAGGCCGTCCTGCGGGCGCAGGGCGTCGCGCACCTGCGGGCTGTGCAGGGAGACGGCGCTGATCGCCCAATCCGGTTCGTTGGCGAGCAGGTCGTCGATGTAGACGGCCTGGTGGGCGCGGTGGAAGGCGCCGGCGCCGAGGTGGACGATGCCGATGCGGGTGCGGTCCAGGGCGTAGGTTGGGCGGGCGATGGACGGCGGCAGGTTGGGGAGCGCGGCGGCGGTGAGGCGTGGTTCGGTCACGGGAGGTCCAGGAGGAGGATTTTTTCTGTCTGAGGCTTGGTCGGTAGAGCCATCGGGACTGAAGCCCTCCCACAGGGGAGTTGAGGCGAGTTGGGGTTTGGTCGGTGAGGCGGTCGCGGCTGAAGCCGCTCCTACAGGGGATCGCGGGGGTCGGGTGCGTGGTCGGTGACGTGCCTGGCGCTGACCTCAGCCATCCACGGCTACGGCTTCGATGGTGCGAGCGGTGACGGCTCGCACCACAGATCGCGGTTACTGGCGCGGCGTTGCCGCCGCGGCGGGCGGCGGCTGCACGCTGAAGCGCTGGCGTACGCGTACGTCGCTGCTGGAGGCGCCGACCTGCAGTTCGTAGTCGCCCGGGTCCACCACGTAGCCCTTGCGCGCTTCGTCGTAGAGGCGCAGGTCGCTCTGCGGGGAGATGGCAAAACGCACTTCGCGGGTTTCGCCGGGCTGCAGGGCGATGCGCTGGAAGCCGCGCAGGTCCTTGCTCGCGCGTTCGCGCTGCGGCGATAACGGCTGCAGGTACAGTTGCACCACTTCGTCGCCGGCGCGCTGGCCGGTGTTCTTCACCTTCAACGTGGCGTGCAGGCGGCCGTCGGCCGCCAGTTTGCTGCGGTCCAGGCGCAGGTCGGAATAGGCGAACTGCGTGTACGACAGGCCGTGCCCGAACGGGTACAGCGGAGTGCCGGCGAAGTAACGGTAGGTGCGGCCGCGCATGGCGTAGTCGTCGAACGCCGGCAGCGTTTCGCTCTCTTTGTAGAACGTGACCGGCAGGCGGCCGCCGGGGTTGGCGTCGCCGAACAGCACGTCGGCCACGGCGCTGCCGCCGCGTTGGCCGGGGTACCAGGCCAGCAGGATCGCCGGCACGTGCTGCTGCGCCCAGTCGATGGCCAGCGCCGAGCCGGTGGTCAGCACCGCCACCACCGGTTTGCCGGTGCCGTGCAGCGCTTCGAGCAGCGCGCGCTGCGGCTTGGGCAGGCGCAGGTCGGTGCGGTCGCCGCCGGCGAAGCCGGGATAGTTGACCTTCATCTCCTCGCCTTCCACGTCGCCGGTGAGGCCGCCGACGAACACCACCACGTCGGCGCGGCGCGCGGCGTCCAGCGCGTCCTGCAGCGGCGGCTTGGCGCCGGGCTGGCGCCAGGCCAGGCGGATGCCGGCGTCGCGCTCGCCTTCGTAGTACTCCAGGCGCAGGTCGTAGGCGCGGCCGGCCTCCAGGCGCACATCGACGCCGTCGACATGCAGGCGGTCGCTGGCGCTCCAGCGGTCGATCAGGCGCTTGCCGTCCAGGTAGAGCCGCACGCCATCGTCGGCCGCTGTTTCCAGGTGGTAGGTACCGGCCGCCGGCGGCACCAGCGTTCCGCTCCAGCGGATGCTGAAGTTGTCGGCCGGGATGGCCTGGTCCGGCCCGGCTTCGCCGCGCGCGAGCAGGGTGTCGGTGGGCGAGCCGCGGTCCCACTTGAAACCGATCTGCGCATCGGTGCGCACCAGCGCCGGGGTGCCGGACAGGTCGCGGTTGCGGAAATATTCGCCGCGCAGGCCGCGCTCGGGCGAGTCGGCCGACGGGCGCAGGTACTGCGGTTCGATCAGCGGCGTGGCGGCGGGATCGTCGCGGCCTTCGACCAGATCGGCGCCGCGCGCGTACAGCACTTCGGCATCGGGCGCGGCTTCGCGGATGCCCTGCAGCACAGTGACGGGCGCGGCCGGGGTGCCGTAGTAATTGCCGAGCAGCGCCATGGTGTCGTCGGCGGTGGGGCCGACCACGGCGATGCGCTTGATCTTCGCTCGCGACAACGGCAGCACACCGTCGTTCTTCAGCAGCACCAGCGATTCGCGTGCGGTGCGCCGCGCCAGTGCGTCGTGTTCGGGCGACTGGTTGGCCGAGAGGGGAATCTGCGCCCAAGCCAGTTTTTCCGGCGGATCGAACATGCCCAGGCGCATGCGCGAATACATCAGCTTCTGCAAGGCATTGTCGACGTCGGCTTCGCTGATCAGGCCCTTGCGCACGGCGGTGGGCAGCGTGGAGTACTCCGCGCCGCATTCCAGTTCGGTGCCGTGCTTCACCGCCAGCGCGGCGGCTTCCTCGCGGGTGGCGACAATCTTGTGGTTCTTCCAGATATCCACGATCGCCCAGCAGTCGGACACCACATAGCCGTCGAAGCCCCACCGATCGCGCAGCACGTCGCGCAGCAGGAACTTGCTGGCGCTGGCCGATTCGCCGAATACGCGGTTATAAGCGCCCATCACCGAGTCCACCTTCCCTTCCTTGACCATCGCTTCGAACGCCGGCAGGTAGGTCTCGTAGAGGTCGCGCTGCGAGGGGTGCGCATCGAAGTGGTGGCGGTCGGCTTCCGGGCCGCTGTGCACGGCGAAGTGCTTGGCGGTGGCGTCGAGCTTGCGGTACGTCTCGCCTTGCGCGTTCTTCGGCGCATCCGCGCCTTCGCCCTGCAGGCCCTGCACGAAGGTCACGCCCATGCGCGCGGTGAGGAACGGATCCTCGCCGTAGGTTTCCTGGCCGCGGCCCCAGCGCGGGTCGCGGAAGATGTTGATGTTCGGCGACCAGAAGGTCAGGCCCTGGTAGCGCGCGTGCTGATCGTGGCGCAGGGCCTCGTGGTGCTTGGCGCGCGCCTCGTCGCTGATCGCGGTGGAGACTTCGTGCATCAGCGGCACATCGAACGTCGCCGCCATGCCGATCGCCTGCGGGAACACGGTGGCGCCGCCGGCGCGGGCCACGCCGTGCAGCGCCTCGTTCCACCAGTCGTAGGCTGGCACGCCCAGGCGCGGGATCGCCGGCGCGGCGTTCTGCATCTGCGCGGCTTTTTCCTCCAGCGTCATCCGCGCGACGAGGTCGGCGGCGCGCTGCTCGAAGCTGCGCTGGGTGTCCAGGTACGGCGGCGCTTGCGCGGCGGGCGCCGCGCACGGCGCGATGGCCAACAGCAGGGCCAGCGTCGCTAGGCGGCGGCCATGTCCTTGGTGCGGCGCAGTCTCGGTGTGCATTGCCTACTCCTTGCTGGATCGATCCGGTTCGCGGCGGGCGTACGGCCCGAGGGTGGTGCCGGTGAAACCGCCGGCCACGGCGGTGCTGAGCATCGCCGCATCGTCGTCGCGGCGCAGCCACTGCCAGTCCTGGCCATCGGCGGCGAAAGCGAAGCCATAGCGGCCGCCGTCGCCGGCGATCTTCAGGCGCAGCGCGCCCTTGGCATCGACCGTACTGCGCGCGACGGTGGTCGTGCGCTTGCCGTCGCGCTTGTCGAGGAACACTTCGGCGCGCGCGCCGCGGCGGCGCACGCCGAGCGCGTACCAGGCATCGGCATTCTGGAACGCGGCCAGGCCGGCGACCAGGCCCGGCTGCGCCGGTATCTGCACGGCGGTGCTGGCGTCGAAGCGCGTGTGCTGCTGCCGGTAGGCCAGGAATGCCGGATTGCCGCTGCCGTCCAGGCCTTGCGTATCGGGTTGCAGCGTCAGCCAGCCCGGGCGGGCGCGCAGGTCGAGCCATTCGCGCTTGGGCGTGCGCAGCAGCAGCCAGCGCGGATCGCGGCGCGGCGCATCGAAATCGTCGCGCCAGGTGAAGTTGCCGCTCAGGGGCGCGGTATCGGCCTCGGCACGCAGCCCGGCCGGCCCCGGCGCGATGTAGGGAATCGGCTGCCCGGCGGGCAGGATCGACGGCCAGCCGTCGTGCCAGGTGACCGGCAGCAGGAAGGTCTCGCGGCCGGTGTTGTAGCGATCCTGTGCGTACGGGCGGCTGGCCAGGAACAGCGCCCACCACGTGCCGTCGGGGCCTTCGACCAGGTCGGCATGGCCGGCGTTGCTGATCGGGTTGGCGCGCTCGGCGGGCAGGTCGCGCTGGGTCAGGATCGGATTGTGCGGCGCCGGTTGGTACGGGCCCCACGGCGTGCGGCTGCGCAGCGCCACCTGCGAATGCTGCGGGCCGGTGCCGCCTTCGGCGCAGGACAGCAGGTACCAGCCGTCGCGCTTGTACAGGTGCGGGCCTTCGATCCAGATCGGCTTGCTGGCCAGGTCGGTGCCGCCATTGACCAGCACCTGGCGCGGGCCGACGGGCTGCATGCGCGCCAGGTCGAAGCGCTGCATCCAGATCGCGCGGTGGCCTTCGTACAACGGCGCGCCGTCCGGCGGGCCGTTGTTGAGCAGGTAGGCGCTGCCGTCGTCGTCGAAGAACAGCGACGGGTCGATGCCGTCGATGTCCGGCAGCCAGTGCAGCGGCGACCACGGCCCGGCCGGGTCGTCCGCCGTGGCGATGAAGTTGCCGCCGCTGTCGACCGCGGTGCCGACCACGTAGAAGCGGCCATCATGGTGCGCGATGCTGGCGGCGAACATGCCGCGCGACACGCGCAGGCCGTCGTAGTCCAGCTGCCCGGCGCGCTCGACCACGTTGCCGACCTGCCGCCAGTGCACCAGGTCGCGGCTCTCGAACACCGGCAGCGCCGGGAAATAGGCGAAGCTGGAATTGACCAGGTAGTAGCGGTCGCCGGCGCGGACGACGCTGGGATCGGGATGGAAGCCAGCCAGCACCGGATTGCGGTAATGGCCGGGCGGCAACGGCGCGGCGAACACCGCATCGTCGCCGCGGTATTCGAACCAATCGAATTCGGCGATGTTTGCGGCACGCCCGCGCTGCGCCGATGCCGCCTGCAGCACCATGACACACAGCAGCGCCAACACCAGTGCGCGTCCCCAGCGCATGCGCCTCACCAGTCCCACATCGCGCCGTCTTCCAGCCGCGCCACCGGCAGCTGCTTGGGCGCGTACGGATAGCGTGCGGCCAGGGCTTCGTCGATGTCCACGCCATGCCCGGGCGTCTGGCCGCAATGCAGGCGGCCGGCATGGAAGCTGTAGTCGTGCGGGAACACCGCGTTGGCTTCGTCGGAATGGAACATGTATTCCTGGATGCCGAAGTTGGGCACCCAGGTGTCGAAGTGCAGCGCCGCGCCCATGCACACCGGCGACACGTCGGTGGCGCCGTGGAAGCCGGTGCGCACCTGGTGCAGCGCGGCGAAGTCGGCCAGCCGGCGCACATGGGTGATGCCGCCGGCATGCACGATGGTGGTACGGATGTAGTCGATCAGCTGCTGTTCGATCAGGTGCTTGCAGTCCCAGATCGCGTTGAACACCTCGCCCACCGCCAGCGGTGTCACCGAGTGCTGGCGGATGGTCTCGAAGGCGCGCTGGTTTTCCGCGGGGGTGGCGTCTTCCAGCCAGAACAGCCGGTACGGCTCCAGGTCGCGCGCCAGCCGTGCCGCTTCGATCGGGGTCAGCCGGTGGTGCGCGTCGTGCAGCAGTTCGATCTCGTCGCCATGGTCGGCGCGCAGCTGTTCGAACAGCTTGGGTACCACACTGAGATAGCGCGGGGTGGACCATACGGTCTCGGTCGGCAGCGCGCTCTCGGCCGGTTCATAGGGCTTGCCGCCGCTGGAGATGCCGTAGGTCTTCTTGATCCCGGGCACGCCGCATTGCGCGCGGATGGCGATGAAGCCGAGTTCGCGGAAACGGGCCACTTCCTCGCTGGTCTCGGCGATGTCGCGGCCGTTGGCGTGGCCGTAGACCAGCGCGCCCTCGCGCGAGCGCCCGCCCAGCAGCTGGTACAGCGGCATGCCGGCCATCTTGCCGAGGATGTCCCACAGCGCCACGTCCACTGCGGCGATCGCGGTCATCGTCACCGGGCCGCGCCGCCAGTACGCGCCGCGGTAGAAGAACTGCCAGATGTCCTCGATGCGGCCGGCATCGCGGCCGATCAGGTTCGGCGCCACGTGGTCCTGCAGGTAGGACGCCACCGCCAGTTCGCGGCCGTTGAGGGTGGCGTCGCCCAGGCCGTACACGCCGGAGCGGGTGACAATTTTGAGGGTGACGAAATTGCGCCCCGGGCAGCTGACGATGACCCGCGCCTCGACGATCTCGCGATCGCGGGCCGAGCCGTGGGCGGAAGAAGCGCTATCGGAAGTCTGGGTCATCGCGAATCGCTCACGGGGAAGAAGCCGCGGACGGGAGGGAACGTTCGAACGGACCGGCCGGCAGCCCGGCGCGGTCGAACAGGGTGCACACCGGGCTGTCGGCCCAGCAGTAGCGCACGCGGGTGGGCGCGGCGCCGGCCGGCACCGGCAGGCGCACGCTGCGGCCGTGCAGTTCGGCCTGCGCATAGCGGCAGCTGCCGGATGCCGCGCCGCATAGTTCGAAACCGATCGGCGTATCCGCGCTATAGGTCTGCAATGCGCCATCGACGTCGTCGAAATCGACCACCAGCGCCGTGCCGTCGCGGCGCAGCGCGCGCGGCACCGGCCCCGATGCTGCCAGCGCCTCGCCGTAGACCACGTGCCGCGCCGCGCGCGCCAGGCGGCGGCCGAGTTCCTGCTTGTTGGCCGGATGGATGTCGTAGCGGTCGCCGATGTCGATCGCCACCGCCAGGCCGGCATGCGGATCGGCGGCGACGAAGCGCCGTTGCGCCTCGCGCAGCTGCGCCCAACCGCTGTCGCCGGGCTGGGTGGGCGGCGCGCCGTAGTTGGCCAGTTGCACCAGCAGCAGCGGCAATTGCGCGCCGAAGCGCTGCCGCCAGTCGCGCTGCCAAGCGTCGAGCAGCGCTGGATACTCCGCCGCAGCGCCGGTGTTGGATTCGCCCTGGTACCACAGCACGCCGCGCAGGCCGACCCGGCCCAGCGGCGCGATCATGCCGTTGGACAGCGTGGTCAGGCCCGCGGCCGAAGACCACGGCGCGCGCGGCGGCGTACCCAGTTGCGGCGGCACGATGCGGTACTGCCATCCGGCCAGCGCCACCCGGCTGCCGTCGCCCAGTTGCAGCTGTTGCGCCTGCGCATCGCCGAGCAGGCCGCCGCGGCGGTAGCTGTTGTACACGTTGACCACCATGGTGTTCTTGCCCGCGTGCAGCACGCCGCGCGGCAGGCGGTAGCTGCGCGGCTGGTCGGCGCCGTAGCTGCTGCCCACCGCCTGGCCGTTGACCCAGGTCTGGTCGAGTTCGTCCACCGGCCCCAGCGCCAGCGTCGCCGGCTGTTTCGCTTGCTCTGCGCTCAGCGTGACCGTGCTGCGGTACCAGACCATGCCGTTGAAATTGACCAGCTGCGGCACGCCCCAGTCGTCCCAGGCGCCCAGCGCCGCCGGTGCGTCGCGCCAGTCGCCGCTGGCATCGTCCGGCCGCCACGGCGCGCCGCTGCCGTGCGCGCGCCACCACGTCTCCCAAAGCTGGCCCCAGCGCGGCGCCGCCTGCTGCGGATCTTTGGCGTAGCGCGCCAGTACGTCCAGCGCCGGCGCGTTGCCGTCCACCTTGCGCAGGGCCGCATCGCCGATCCACGCCTGCATCTGCGAACCGCCCCAGGAGGCGTTGATCAGCCCCATCGGCACGTCCACGGTCTTGCGCAGTTCGCGGGCGAAGTAATAGCAGGCCGCGGAAAACGCGCCCACCGTCTCCGGCGTGGTCGGCTGCCACGCGGTCGCGCCGCCGAACTGCGCCTGCGGGGTCGGGCTGGACTGCGCCGGTACCTTGAACATGCGGATCGCTGGCTGCTGCGCATCGGCGATCTCGCTGCGCGTATCCAGCGTGCGCTGCACCGGCAGTTCCATGTTCGACTGGCCCGAACACAGCCACACGTCGCCGAGCAGCACGTCGGCGGCGCGCTGCACGCGGCCGTGCGCGGTGCTGGCCTGCAGGGTATACGGCCCGCCTGCCGGCAGCGGCGCCAGCTGGGCCTGCCAGCGGCCCTGGCGGTCGGCGCGCGCCTGCACGCGCTGCTGCGCCAGCTGCACGGTCACCGTCTCGCCCGCCGCGGCCTGCCCCCAGACGCGGATCGGCGCATCGCGCTGCAGCACCGCGTGGTCCTGGAACAGGGCATTCAACAACGGTGCGGCGTCGGCATGCGCGAACGCGGGCACGCACAGCGCCGCCAGCAGCAGGCGGCGGGCGATGTGGACAGCGTAACGGTGCGGCGTCATTTCGGATTTCCCGGTGCGTACGGAAACGACAGCGATTGGTAATACGCCAGCGGATGCGGCGGCGGCGCGGTGCCCGGCGGCAGCGCGCGGCCCGACACCTGTTGCCAATAGGCAATGCTGGCATCGCGCCACCACTGCGCCTCGCGCTGCTGGATCGCCAGGAAATCGGCGACCTGGCGATAACGTTGCGCGTCCACGTACGGCGCCAGCCCGGCCCAGGTGGCGCGCATCCGCGCCACCTGGGCCACGCCGTGGTCGTAGCGGCCGATCAGCTCCTCCCACAACGGCCGCCCCGAGGCCATGCGATGGTCCCAGGGGACGTGGTGGAACCACAGCAAATAGTCTTCCGGCACCGTGCGCAGGTCACCGAAGCGGCGCGCCAGCGGCGGCGCATACTGCGCCACCGCGTTGCTGCCGGTCGCGCTGCGGTCGAAACCGATGCCGTTGCGGTCGGCGCGGTGGTAGTACACCGGGTCCCAGTCCGGGCGCGCGCTGCCCGCATCCCACGGCGCCGGGCCGTAGTGGTGGCCGCGGCCCATCAGGTGATGCAGGCCAAGCGGGGTCATGTAGTCGACCGCCGCTTCGTGCGAGGCCATCATCATGCCGACCACCGGCGCGACCAGCGCCGGATCGTTGCCGAACGTCATCCGCACCCAATCCTCGGCGATGGCCTGCGCATCGCCCTGCGGATCCCAGGCCAGCCGTCCGAACGCGTACCAGTTGGCCTGGTCGAAGATCGAGCCGCACCAGTTGCGGTCCGCGCCGATGTTGGCGACCCCGGCGATGCCGCTGAGCGCATGCCCGTCCACGGCGCCCTCCACCACCCGCGCCACCGTCGCGCGCTTGCCGCGCCGCGTGTCCGCTTGCAGGGTTTCCTGGTACAGCGTACCGAGGTAGACCAGGTGCGTGGCGAAACCCAGGTACTCCTTGGTGATCTGGAACTCCAGCATCAGCGGCGTCTTCGGCATCGCGCCGAACAACGGATGGAACGGCTCGCGCGGCTGGAAGTCGATGGCGCCGTTCTTGACCTGCACCACCACGTTGTCGTGGAACTTGCCGTCCAGCGGCACGAACTCGCCATAGGCCTGCTTGGCGCGGTCATCCGGCTGCTGGTGCGCATAGACGAAGGCCCGCCACATCACCACCCCGCCATGCGGCGCCAGCGCGTCGGCGAGCATGTTGGCGCCGTCGGCGTGGCTGCGCCCGTAGTCCTGCGGGCCGGGCTGGCCTTCGGAATTGGCCTTGACCAGGAAGCCGCCGAAATCGGGGATGCGCCCGTAGATCTCGTCCGCCTTGACCCGCCACCAGCGTTGCACCGCCGGGTCCAGCGGATCGGCGCTGCGCAGTCCGCCGATTTCGATCGGCGCGCTGAAGCGCGCACTCAGATACACGCGGATGCCGTACGGGCGCAGCACCGCAGCCAGCGCCGCGGTCTTGTCCAGGTAGGCCACGGTCAGGCTCACGGCCTCGGCGTTGACGTTGTTCAGCACCGCGCCGTTGATGCCGATCGAGGCGTTGGCGCGCGCGTAGTCGGTGTAGCGTGGGTCGATGTAATCGGGCAGTTTCTGCCAGCCCCAGAGCGAAGCGCCGGCGTAGCCGCGTTCGACCACCCCGTCCAGGTTGTCCCAGTGATCGAGCACGCGCAGCTTCACCCGCGGCGCATCGCGCAGCGCCAGCGGCGCCGGCGCCTGCCCGGTCTGCAGCAGGCGCAAGAAGCGGAACGCCGCGTACAGCACGCCGCGCTCGCCACCGCCGACGATCGCGGTGAGCGGGCGGCCATCGACCACCACGCTGCGGATCAGGTAGCCCTCTTCGCCCAGGCCGCGCGTGTCCAGCCGCAGCCGCGCGATCGCCGGCGTGGCCGGGGTACCGAGCACGATCGCACCGGCACGCTCTGCGCTTGCCGCCAGCGGCGGCGCGGCGCCGAGCAGGCCGCCCAGGCCACGGCGCAGTTCGTCGCGCGCGGCGCGCTGCATCGGCGTGTCGGCGCCGGCCACCAGCTCCGTGGCGGCCGCGCGCCATGGCGCGGCCTGCGCCTCGGCCAGCGGCTGGTAGCGCAACCATAGGTCGTAGCCGTCCTCGGCCTGCGCCACGGCAATCGGCACCAGAAGCGCCAGCCACAGGCAGGCGCTGCGCAGCCAAGCGCCGCGCCGCGGGCGCCGACGCTGCAGCGCGCGCAACCGCCGGTAGCCGCTCATGCGCGCGCCCGCTGGCACGATGCCGGCGCCCCCCTGCGGTCGCCGCTCACCCGGCTTCCCGGTACCATGCAGGCCTCACTCGTGGCGGGATCCACACCGTGTCGCGGCGGCGCCGCAGACGCGGCTGGCGCGGCACGTTCCCGGTCGCGATCCACGCCCGCAAGCCAATGAAGAGGCGCATCTTGGAGAAGGTCAGGAAATCGGTTCGCCGCAAGAGCCTCGCCGTGACCATCGACGAGGTGGCCGCACTGGCCAAGGTCTCGCCGATGACCGTGTCGCGGGTGATCAACGGCCAGGGCAACGTGCGCGACAGCACCCGCGAACAGGTCATGCGCGCGGTCGACACGCTCGGCTACACGCCGAACCTGGCGGCCAGCGTGCTGGCCGCCGCGCAGAGCACCCGGGTCGCGCTGATCTACAGCAATCCCAGCGGCGCCTACCTGGGCGAACTGCTGGTCGGGGTGCTGCGCGCGGCTTCGCGCACCTCGATCCAGGTGGTGATGGACTACTGGGACGACCTCGGCGCCGAAGCCGAACGCAAGGCCGCGCGCAAGCTGGCCAAGAGCGGCGTGGCCGGGGTGATCCTGCCGCCGCCGCTGTGCGAATCGGATGCAGCGATCCGCGAGTTGGTCCGCGCCAAGGTGCCGGTGGTGGCGATCGCCTCCGACCGCTTCAGCGACCAGGTCGCCTGCGTGCGCATCAACGAATTCAACGCCAGCAAGGACATCACCGCCTACCTGATCGCGCAGGGCCACACCCGCATCGGCTACATCGCCGGCCGCTCCAACCTGTCGGCCAGCGCGCGCCGCTTCGAAGGCTTCCAGGCGGCGCTGGCCGAGGCCGGACTGCGCCTGGACCGGCACCTGCTGCAGCCGGGCGACTACACCTACCGCTCCGGCCTGGACGCCGCCGAGAAACTGCTGTCGGGCCGCCATCGGCCCAGCGCCATCATCGCCAGCAACGACGACATGGCCGCCGCCGCGATCTCGGTCGCGCATCGGCGCGGCCTGGATGTGCCGCGCGACCTGTCGGTGGTCGGCTTCGACGACACCTCCGCCGCGACCACCGTGTGGCCGGAGCTGACCACCATCCGCCAGCCGATCGCGGCCATGGCCGATGCGGCGATCGACATCCTGTTGCGCAGCATCCGCAGCAAGGAATGCACGGCTCGCACGAAGATCGATCATGTGCTCGCTCATCAGCTGATCAAGCGCGATTCGGTCGCCGCACCGGCCGCCCCGCGCCCCGAACGGCGCTGACACGACGGCGGGCGGCAGGTTGCGCATCAGCGGATCAGATACTGGTTGATCAGGTTCTCGTAGGCTTCCTGGCGGCCGCTCACCTGCGCCGGCGCGCCGGCCTTGGCCGCGTGCGCCGCCAGGTCCGCCAGCGTGCTGCGGCCGGCCGCGAACGCCGCGCCGGCGCCGCTGTCGAAGCTGCTGTAACGCTCGGCGCGCCATTGCTCAAGCGGCGAGGACGTCAGCAGCGCATGGGCCACTTCCAGCCCGCGCGCGAACGCGTCCATGCCGCCGATGTGCGCCAGGAACAGGTCCTGCGGATCGGACGACTCGCGCCGCACCTTGGCATCGAAGTTCAGCCCGCCCGGCGCCAGCCCGCCCTGCCGCAGCACCACCAGCATCGCCCCGACCGTGTCGTACAGGTCGGTCGGGAACTGGTCGGTGTCCCAGCCGTTCTGCGGGTTGCCGCGGTTGGCGTCGATGCTGCCGAGCAGGCCCGCATCGGACGCCACCTGCAGGTCGTGCTCGAAGCTGTGACCCGACAGCGTGGCGTGGTTGGCCTCGATGTTGAGCTTGAAGTCCTGGTCCAGCCCATGCTGGCGCAGGAAGCCGATCACCGTGGCGCTGTCGAAGTCGTACTGGTGCTTCATCGGCTCCATCGGCTTGGGCTCGATCAGGAAATTGCCGGTGAAGCCGATGCTGCGCCCGTAGTCGCGGGCGATCGTGAGGAAGCGCGCCATGTTGTCCTGCTCGCGCTTCATCTGCGTGTTGTGCAGGCTGGCATAGCCTTCGCGGCCGCCCCAGAACACGTAGTTCTCGCCGCCCAGCTCGACGGTGGCATCCAGCGCGGCCTTGACCTGCACCGCCGCGCGCGCGACCACGTTGAAATCCGGGTTGGTCGAAGCGCCGTTCATGTAACGCGGATGCGAAAACAGGTTGGCGGTGCCCCACAGCAGCTTGATGCCGGTGTCGGCCTGGCGCTGCTTGGCGATGCCGACCATATGCCGGAGGTTCTTCTCGTACTGGCCCACATCGTCCGCGTCCGGCGCCAGATCGATATCGTGGAAGCAGTAGTACGGCACGCCGAGCTTGGTGAAGAATTCGAACGCCGCATCGGCCTTGGCCTCGGCGCGGCCCAGCGCATCGCTGCCGGCGTCCCACGGATAGGCGCGCGTACCCGGACCGAACGGATCGGCACCGTTGCCGCAGAAGCTGTGCCAGTAGGCGACGGCGAAGCGCAGGTGCTCGGCCATGGTCTTGTCGCCGATGCGCTTGTGCGCGTCGTAGACCTTGAATGCCAGCGGATTGTCCGAGGCCTTGCCTTCGAACGCGATGCGGCCGATGCCCGGGAAGTATTCCTTGGCGCCGATGTAGAAGGAGTTGCTCATGGGAGAGGGAATCCTGTCGAGTGGGAGGAAGAGGATGCGCGTTGCTGTCGCGCGGGCGCAGCGGCGGCGATCGGCGGGAGGGACGCGGGCACGAAGAGAGGCAGGGGCGCCGGCGCCGGAACGCGCGCGGCATGATCGCCATGATCGGCCAGCGCAGCGGTGCTGCGGGTGATGCAGGCGCAGTCCTGGACAGCGGCGCAGGAGCGAACGTACCTTTGCGCGAGGCAATCCGATCGCCTCGCCCACCGCACGATATGCGACGCGATGGTAGCGCTACCAGAAACCGCGCTAAAAAAGCATCGCTGCGGAGGAAAGCCGACGGGGCCATCAGATGCGGTTCGCAAGCGGGGGGACAGGCGGACTTTACCCAGCCCATCGGCGAAACGCTTGCTGCGCTGCGCCATCGCTGCGCACAGCGTGCGCGCCAGCACACTCGCGCCGCGCACCTTCCCGCGCTTGGCGCTGCACGGCGCCAGGAGACGCGATCCGCGGCACACGTTGTCTACAATGCGCGCCAATGACACCTACGCCCCTGCCCCTGCCACAACGCCTCGCCGATCCCGCCCCGCGCGCGCGCCGCGCGCCGTCGGCGCTGGGCAAGCGCCTGTGCCGGCAGGTCGGCCAAGCCATTGCCGATTTCGGCATGATCGAAGCCGGCGACAAGGTGATGGTGTGCCTGTCCGGCGGCAAGGACAGCTACACCCTGCTGGACATCCTGCTGCAGCTGCAGCGCAAGGCGCCGGTGCCGTTCGAACTGGTCGCGGTGAACCTGGACCAGAAGCAGCCCGGCTTTCCCGCCGACGTGCTGCCCGACTACCTGCGCACGCTCGGCGTGGCCTGGCACGTGATCGAGCAGGACACCTATTCGGTGGTCAGCCGCGTGGTGCCCGAGGGCAAGACCATGTGTTCGCTGTGCTCGCGGCTGCGCCGCGGCGCGCTGTACCGTTATGCCGCCGAAAACGGCATCAGCAAGATCGCGCTGGGCCACCACCGCGACGACCTCGTCGCCACCTTCTTCATGAACCTGTTCTTCCACGCCAGGCTCGCCGCGATGGCGCCGAAGCTGCGCAGCGACGACGGCCGCCACGTGGTGATCCGGCCGCTGGCCTACGTGCGTGAGGCCGACATCGCCGAGTACGCGCAGGCGCGCGGCTTCCCGCTGATCCCGTGCACGCTGTGCGGCAGCCAGGACAACCTGCAGCGGCGCCAGGTCGGGCGGATGCTGCAGCAATGGGACCGCGAGCATCCCGGCCGCATCGAGCAGATCGCGCGCGCCATGGGCAACGTGCAGCCGGCGCAGCTGGCCGACCCGGCGCTGTTCGATTTCCGCACGCTCGGCGCTGCCGACGCCGCACCGACCACGGCCTGGCCGCTCGACAACGACGCGTGAGGCCGCCGCCGGCGCTGCGCGCGCGCCGCTGAACCGCGCGTTGCGGTATCCGGGCAGGAGCGATGCGACAATGCCCGCAGCCCACCCTGCGCACGGCGCCGGGCCGTTCCGTTTCCTTCTGCTGGATGCTCGATGTTCTTTCGCAACCTGACCCTGTTCCGCTTCCCCACCACCCTCGACTTCGCCGAGATCGACAAGCTCCTGCCGGAGGTGCAGCTCAAGCCGGTCGGCCCGTTGGAAATGAGCTCGCGCGGCTTCATCTCCCCGTTCGGCCGCGACGAGCGCGAAGTGCTGTCGCACCGCATCGCCGAGTTCCTGTGGCTGACCGTCGGCGGCGAGGACAAGATCCTGCCCGGCTCGGTGGTCAACGACCTGCTCGAGCGCAAGGTCGCCGAGATCGAGGAGAAGGAAGGGCGCCGGCCCGGTGGCAAGGCGCGCAAGCGGCTCAAGGACGACCTGATCCACGAATTGCTGCCGCGCGCCTTCGTCAAGTCCTCGCGCACCGACGCGATGCTCGACCTGCAGCACGGCTACGTCGCGGTGGACACCTCCAGCCGCAAGAGCGGCGAGAACGTGATGTCCGAGATCCGCGGCGTCCTCGGCAGCTTCCCGGCGCTGCCGCTGAACGCGGAAGTGGCGCCGCGCTCGATCCTGACCGGCTGGATCGCCGGCGAGCCCCTGCCCGAAGGCCTGAGCCTGGGCGAAGAATGCGAGATGAAGGATCCGATCGAAGGCGGCGCGGTGGTCAAATGCCAGCACCAGGAACTGCGCTGCGACGAGATCGACAAGCACCTGGAAGCCGGCAAGCAGGTCACCAAGCTGGCACTGATCCTGGACGACCACGTCTCCTTCGTGCTCGGCGACGACCTGGTGATCCGCAAGCTGAAGTTCCTCGACGGCGCCCTGGACCAGCTGGAGAACGCCGACCAGGACGGCGTACGCGCCGAACTGGACGCCCGCTTCGCGCTGATGAGCGCCGAAGTGCGGCGCTTGTTCCTGCTGCTGGAAGAGGCGTTGAAGCTGAGCAAGGCGGACAGCTGAGGCGAGGCCGGCACATCCCGGCGGATCGCGCCTCGATCTATCGGCCCAGACAGGCACCGAAGCCGGCCCATTTCCCGGCTGCGTTCGTCGCGGCTGAAGCCGCTCCTACACAAGCCGCGCGCCTGCTGGCCGGGTGCAGTGTAGGAGGGGCTTCAACCCCGACCGGCAGCTACCCGAAGCCGGGTAACTTCCCGACTCCGTTCGCCGTGACTGAAGTCGCTCCCACAAGGGAGTACCAGCATGCTGGCTGGGTGCACTGTGGGAGGGACTTCAGTCCCGACTGCTGCCGGAGCCGGGACTGAAGTCCCTCCCACTTCGCTCGTCGCGGCTGAAGCCGCTCCTACAGGGGCCATGGCGTGCGCTGCCCGGATCCGCTGCCGAACGATCCGCAGCCGACTGTGACCGGAACTCAACTGAAGCATGCAGCGCGATCGGTGCGCGCTGTCACCGTGCGCGCGCGCATGAGCGGTATGCTGTGCGCATGCCCGATTTCCTTCGTCGCCTGCTCGCGCCGCCTGCCGTGGCCGTCGAACGCGACCTCGTCCGCCTGCAGTTGGACGAGCGCGAGATCGAGGTGCTGCGCGTGCGCGACCCGCGCGCACGGCGGATCAAGCTCAGCGTCGACGAACGCGGCGCGCGCCTGACCCTGCCGCTGCGTGCCAGCCTGGTGTCCGGCGAGCGTTTCCTGCTCGAGCATCGGCACTGGCTCGGCGAGCAGCTGGCGCGCTATCAGGCCGAAGACGACGAACCGAGCCTGCAGCGCGGCGTGCCAGGCTGGCTGCCGCTGCGCGGCGAACGCCTGCCGCTGCGCTGGAGCGAGGGCCGCTACGCGCGGCTGCAGGTCGATGCCGACGGGGCGGAACTGCAGTTGCCGGCGCGCGCCGGCGATGCCGCGATCGCGCGCGCGCTGCGCGAGTTCTACGAAGCGCAGGCGCGCGCAGACATCGGCCGTTGGCTGCCCAAATACCTGCCCTCGCTGCCGCGCGCGCCGGCGCGGGTGCGGCTGAAGGTGATGTCCTCGCAATGGGGCTCGCTGGCGCCGGATGGTTCGATGGCGCTGGACCTGGCGCTGGTGCTGGGGCGGCCGTCGGCGTTCGAGTACGTGCTGGTCCACGAGCTGTGCCATCTGCTGCAGGCCAACCACTCGCCGGCGTTCTGGCACGAAGTGGAAGCGCGGTTCCCGGCCTGGCGTGCCGAGCGCGACTATTTCCATGCGCAGGGACGGCGCCTGAAGGCGCAATTGCGGCGGCTGTTGAGCTGAGTCGCGCTGCGACGCGGCGGACGAGCGGCGGGTTTCGCCTCAGCGCTGCGGAAGAAGAACTCCATGCGCAGCGCCCGGCAGGCCCCCTCTCCCCGCCTACCTCACACCTGGCGCGACCTCCGGCGCCAGCGAACGATACGGTCCGAACGGCGCTACGCCGGCATGTCAGGACGCCGGGATCGGGCCGCGTACGCAAGACGTATCGCGTCTATGCCTGTTTTGTCGGCAGGCGTGGCGGGAACTTAAGCGAAATTTTTTCTACACACAAGCTTCACGGAGTTTGTGTATGTACCGCATTCAGCCGCCACCCGACCGCGCCCCGCATGGCGCTGGCCGGCGGCTCAGAAGAAGTCGTGCAACAGCGCCGCGACCGCGGCCGGCTGCTCCATGTGCAGGTGGTGGCTGCCCGGCACCACGTGCACGCGGCCGTGGCGCAGCCGCGCCGCACGCGCGTTGCGCAGCGCCTCGGGGAAGTACGGCGGCGCCGGGTCGGCGTAGATCACCCGCGTCGGGCAGTCGATGCCGGCCAGCAGCGCCTGCACCTGCGCCTCGCTCAGCCGCACCGCGGTGGGCAGGGTCAGGCGCCGGTCGCTGCGCCACACGTAGCCGCCCTCCACCGCCTCGACCCCGCGTTCCACCAGCAGCCGCGCCGCCGGCTCGCTGAGCTGGTTGGCCCGCATCCGCGCACGCACCGGCGCGGCCAGGTCGGGGAAGACGCGCAGCGGCGAGGCGTTGCCGCGGCGGGTCACGGCGACGCTGTCGCGCAAGCGTTCCAGGGTGCCTTCCACGGTCTCGGCGAGGCCGCCGAGCATCTCGATCGCGACCAGCTTCTCGACCCGATGCGGCGCCGCCGCGGCCAGGGTGCTGGCGATCGCCGCGCCCAGCGAATGGCCGAGCACCGCGAAGCGCTCCCAGCCCAGCGCGTCGGCCGCGTCCAGCAGCGGATGCAGCATGCCGGTCAGCAGATAGTCGGCGCCGGCCGGCAACGGCACGCTGTGGCCGTGGCCGGGCAGGTCCAGCATCACCAGGTCCAGCTGCGGCAACTGCGCGCTCAGCGGCACGAAGCTGGCGGCGTTGTCCAGCCAGCCATGCACCGCCAGCAGCTTGGGGCCGTGCGGATCGCCGCTGCGCAGCCCGGCCAGCGTGCCCACCGCGACGGGCAGGCGAACGTGCGCAGCGTCATGCGGCGCGGGCGGCCAGTTGCGCCAGCGCGCGCGCGTGCGCCGGGGCGTCGTTGAGGCAGGGGATGTAGCGCACCTGCATGCCACGCGCGGCGCAGGTCTCGACGAAGCCCATCGCCACTTCTTCCAGCGTTTCCAGGCAATCGGTGGCGAAACCCGGGCAGATCACATCGACCCGCTTGATCCCCTGCTCGGCCAGCTGCCACAGGCTCGGCTCGGCATACGGCTGCAGCCAGCGCTCGGCGCCGAAGCGCGACTGGTAACCGAGCCGCCATGCGTCGGCACCCAGGCCCAGCGCCGCGGCGATCGCCTGCGCGCTGGCCTCGCAGCGCTGCGGGTACGGGTCGCCGTTGTTGGCCACGCGCTGCGGCAGGCCATGGAAGGAGAAGAACAGGGTCTCGCCGCGGCCGTGCTGCGCCCAGTGCGCACGCACGCTGTCGGCCACCGCCTCGACCCAGGCCGGGTCGGTGGGATAGTCCTCGATCAGGGTCACCGGCAGCTGCGGATTGCGCGCCTGCCAGGCCTGCGTCACGTCCTCGATCGAGGCGGTGGTGGTGGTCGAATACTGCGGGTACAGCGGCAGCACCACGATCCGGCGTACGCCGGCGTCGCGCAACGCGTCCAGTGCCGGC
Organism: Xanthomonas translucens pv. undulosa; assembly: GCF_017301775.1. NCBI lineage: Bacteria > Pseudomonadati > Pseudomonadota > Gammaproteobacteria > Lysobacterales > Lysobacteraceae > Xanthomonas > Xanthomonas translucens. The sequence goes on along the minus strand of NZ_CP063993.1, from coordinate 2,425,223 downwards.
GCCAGCGCCGGGGTGCCGTACCGCATCGCCCAGGCCACGCGGTGGCCAGGCAGTTCGCGCTGCATGCCCTCGGCCAGGCGCCGGGTGTACACCGCCAGCGGCGAGCCTTCCGGCAACCACACCAGCGCGTATTTTTCCGCCGAGCGCGGCGAACGCCGCGGCAGGATCACCCAGTTCAGCAGCGGCCACCAGAACAGCTTGGGGATGGCAACCACGCGTTTGTCGCCGAGGAATTCGGCCAGGTAGCGGGCGACCGCAGGCGCGGTCGGCGCCTCGGGCGTGCCTAGGTTCACCACCAGTACGGCGGTCTCGGGGGCGTCGATCATGCGTGCATTGTGGCAGAGGCGCCCGCCACGCGCGTGGAGATGGTGTCGATCGCAACGATCGCCAGTGCGCATGACGGCCGCACACGCTCATTGGCGATTCATTGCGCTGTGACTAAGTTCGGGGACTTGCAGTATTTTGCTGCGGACCTATTTCGGAAGCCCGCCATGCCCCGCCTGCCGCGCCTCGCGCTGTTGTTGAGTACCACGCTGTTCGTCGGCCACGCCGTGGCCGGCCCGGAAGAAGACGAGCGCGCCCGCAACGCGCTGCGCGTGCTGACCGACATCCAGCAGATCCCGGAGCAATCCATCCCCGACAAGCTGCTCGACGAGGGCCGCGCGATCGTGGTGATCCCGGACACGCTCAAGGCCGGCCTGGTCATCGGCGGCCGCCGCGGCCACGGCCTGATGTCGGTCAAACGCCCCGACGGCACCTGGTCCAACCCGGTGTTCGTCAAGCTCACCGGCGGCAGCATCGGCTTCCAGGTCGGCGTGCAGTCCTCCGACGTGGTGCTGGTGTTCCGCAACGACCGCAGCCTGGACAACATCGTCAACGGCAAGTTCACCCTCGGCGCCGATGCCGGCGTCGCCGCCGGCCCGGTCGGGCGCAACGCCTCCGCCGCCACCGACGGCCAGCTCAAGGCGGAGATCTGGTCGTGGTCGCGCGCACGCGGCCTGTTCGCCGGCGTGGCGCTGGACGGCGCGGCGCTGCAGATCGACGATGCCGCCGATCTCAACGTGTATGGCAGCAACACCACCCCGCGCATGATCTTCGAAGGCCGCACCACCGGCCTGGCGTCCAACGACGTGGTCGCGTTCCGCGACAAGCTCGAGGAAGCCACCTACGCGGCGCGGCAGAACCGCGGCACCGACAGCGGCGGCGCCCGCACCACCAGCGCCGCGCCGACGCCAACGCCCCGCCCGCAAGCGGCTGCGCGGGCCGAAGCGCCAGCGGTCGCCGAACCCGCCGCCAACGGTGCCAGCACCGCGCCCATGCAGACGCCGCCGCAGCAGGGCTTCCAGCCGGTGTCCGAAGGCGAGATCCGCACCGAGTCGCTGGACGGCAACCACTAGAATCGGCGGCACTGAACGCACCGCGGCGCGGTGCGTTATCCTGCTTGTTCCTTACGACTTCTCTGCGAGCGGATCATGGGCGGTTTTAGCATCTGGCACTGGCTTGTGGTGCTGGTGATCGTGCTGCTGGTGTTCGGCACCAAGCGGCTGACCAGCGGCGCCAAGGATCTGGGCAGTGCAGTCAAGGAATTCAAGAAAGGCATGCGCGACGAGGACAAACCCGCTGGCCAGCTCGGCGACGAGTCGCGCAGCGGCGAACAGTCCCACCAGACCCAGGCCGAACGCGATCGCGACGCGCGCTGAATAGGAAGCCGTCGGCGTGTTCGATATCGGATTCAGCGAACTGCTGCTGATCGCAGTGGTGGCATTGGTGGTGCTCGGCCCGGAACGCCTGCCCAAGGCCGCGCGCTTCGCCGGCCTGTGGGTGCGCCGCGCGCGCGCGCAGTGGGATTCGGTGAAACAGGAACTGGAGCGCGAACTGGAAGCCGAGGAGCTCAAGCGCAGCCTGCAGGACGTGCAGGCTTCGCTGCGCCAGGCCGAATCGCAGCTGCGCGACAGCGGCCAGCAGCTACTGCGCGACACCGACGCGCTGCGCCGCGAGATCGACCCGACCGGGCCGGAACCGCTCGCCGACGCCGCGCCTGCCGCCATCGAATCGCCGGCGACGGCTGCACCAGCACCAACGCCGGAACCGTTGCCGCCGCCCGGCGCGGCCGCGCCTGCCGCCGCAGCGGCGGCACCGGCACCGGCACCGGCACCGGCACCGGCAACGCATGCGCACGTACCAGCGGACGCAACGTCACCCGCCGCACACCATCCGGCCCCCGCACCGCCGGCGCTTGGCGCCGCACCGCCCAACGCCGATCCTGAGCCGCCGCGATGAATCCGGAAGCCGAAAGCAGCCTGATCGAGCATCTGGTCGAATTGCGCGCGCGCCTGGTGCGCGCGCTGCTCGGCCTGGGCGTGGTGGTGCTGGTGCTGCTGCCCTTCTCCAAGCGCATCTACACCTGGCTGGCCGCGCCGATGCTGGCGCAGCTGCCGATCGGGCAGAGCGTGATCGCCACCCACCCGGCCGGCGCGGTGTTCGCCCCGCTCAAGCTGACCTTCTTCGTGGGCGTGTTCATCGCCGTGCCGTGGCTGCTGTACCAGGCCTGGGCGTTCGTCGCCCCGGGCCTGTACCAGCGCGAGAAACGCCTGGCGCTGCCGCTGCTGGCCTCGGCGGTGCTGCTGTTCTACGTCGGCTGCGCCTTCGCCTATTTCCTGGTGCTGCCGGCGGTGTTCCACTTCCTGACCACGTTCAAGCCGGACATCATCCAGCTCACCCCAGACGCCGGCGCCTATCTGGATTTCGTGCTGGCGATCTTCTTCGCCTTCGGCGCCAGCTTCGAGCTGCCGGTGGCGCTGGTGATCCTTGCCCTGCTCGGCTGGGTCACCCCGCAGCAGCTGCGCGAAGGCCGCGGCTACGCGGTGGTCGGCATTTTCGTGCTGGCCGCGGTGCTGACCCCGCCGGACGTGGTCTCGCAGCTGATGCTGGCGATCCCGATGTGCCTGCTGTACGAGATCGGCATCATCGCCGCCAGTGCGGTGACCAAGAAGCCGGGAATCGAGGCCAGGGAATAGGGATGGGAACGGCGTGATGCGTCGGGGCCGAAACCCTTCCGCAGCAGCCGCAGGATCGTGCCCGCACATCACACGCAAAAAAGAAGCGGCCCCGAAGGGCCGCCTGCTGTTACCGATTCCCGGCCCTCAAGCCGCAAACACATTCGAAGGCGGCGGCGGCACCGCCGGCGCGGCATCGCCGCCGTGCACGAACATCTGCTTCCACGCCGCGTACACCGCGCCAGCCAGGGTCGGCATCGCCAGCGCCATCAGCAGCAATTGCGCGATCAAGGCGGCGATGTTCGCCCCGGCCAGCGCCTGCACCAGCAGCACCACCAGCGCCAGCACGAAATACAGCGCGAACATGGCGATGAAGGCGAGCACGAAGAACACCAGCATCGCCGGCACGTTGTGCAGGCAGGCGCGCAGGCTGTTGCGCATCGCCGCCAGGCCGTTGCGGCCATCGAACATCACCTGCGGGGCGAACACGAACAGGGTCAGCGTCACCGCCACGAAGCCGACGAACACCAGCAGCAGCCACAGCAGGATGCGCATGGCCGGCAGCGTGGCCACCAGTTGCTCGACCTGCGCCGGATCCGGCTGGGCGCTGGACTGGCCGAGCTCGTTGAGCTTGTTCATCACCGTGCCCAACTGCTCCCAGCCGCTCTGGCCGACCACCACCAGCGCCAGCGCGCCCAGCCCCAGGCCGACCAGCACCTGCGGCAGCAGCGCCACCAGCAGGCGCGGCGCGCGGCCGTCATGCAGGCCCTGCAGCAGGTGCGCCGGCTGCGCGGTACGGCCCTGGTCCACCTCGCGCACCGCCCACACCAGCCCGCCGAACAACAACGGCCCGGCCAGGCCCAGCAGCAATTGCGCGAGCATGCCCAGGTTCGGATTCAGTGCGCCCAATAGCAACGCCAGCAACGCCGTCAGGCCCCAGATCACGCCCAGCAGGCCCAACCCCAGCGGCGCGCGGCGCAGCAGCGCAATCCCGCTCAACAGCCATTCCGCGCCGGCCGAAGCCGGCAGCTTGCGAATCTCGATCATTGCCAATCCGAAGTGGGGGACGCCGTACAAGGCGGCGCGTGTACAGATTATCGCGGTTTTGCCTGGCCGCCGGCGGTTTGCTGGCCGCGCGCGTGCTGAACGAAGCGCCGCAACAGCTTGCGCGCCAACGGCGCGGCGCTGACCTCGCGGGCGATGGTACGGGCACAGCGTCCGGCGCTGCGTAGACACTCGGCGCGGGCGTGCACGTAGCCGCGCATGTGGTGGGTGGCGAATTCCGGGTGGAACTGCACGCCCCAGGCGGCCTCGCCCCAGCGGAAGGCATGGCACTGGTCCTGCGCCGAGCGCGCCAGCACGGTGGCCCCGGCCGGCGCGCGCAGCACCGTCTGCAGGTGCGTGGCGTGGGCCGGGAAGCGTTCGGGCAGGCCGGCGAACAACGGATCGTCGAACGCCGGCGGGTGCAGATCGATGTGCACGGTCCCCGATTCGCGTCCCGCCGGGTTGTAGGCAACCTCCCCGCCCAGCGCATGCGCCAGCAGCTGGTGGCCGTAGCAGATGCCCAGCAGCGGGGTGCCGGCGTGGGCGGCCTCGCGCAGCCAGTCTGCCGAGCGCTCGCTCCAGTCGGCACGGTCTGTGACGAAGGCGGCCGAGCCGGTGACGATGATCCCGGCGAAGCCGTCGCACGCCGGCAACGCAGCGCCGCCGGCGACATCGGCCACCACCGTGTCGCGTGCGGCCAGGCCGGCGGCGACACGGATCCAGTGCGGAAAGCGCCCGTAGCGCCGCATCGTCGCCACCGGCTCGCCGGTTTCGAGGATCAGGAAGGGCGCAGGCGTCATCGGCAGGCGGCAACTCGGTTGGGGATAACCCGATTGTAGTCAGACCTTCGCGGCTTTTTCCAAGCCGGCAGCGCACTGCGCCACGATCGCGCGTCGCAATTCAGCTGCACGACAGTCGTTCGCGGCCGCCGGCCAGCGAACACGGCATGCGTGACCGGCCCGCACGCTGGCGCCTGGCGTGCCCGGTGCGACGACGGCATCGGGGCGGCAAGACGCGCACGCCTCACTCGCGCGGCGGCAGCACCGACAGCACTTCTTCGATGGTGGTCAGGCCGGCGGCGACCTTTTCCAGCCCGGCGCGGCGCAGGCTGCGCACGCCCTCGGCCTGCGCGGCGTGGCTGAAGCCGGCCAGGTCCATGTCGGCGCGGATCAGCGTGCGCAGGCGCGGCGTCACCGGCAGCAGTTCGTACAGGCCGACCCGGCCCAGATAGCCGGTGCGGCGGCATTCCAGGCAGCCGACCGGGGCGTGCACCTGCAGCTCCTCCGGCAGCGCTTCGCCCGGCGCGCGCAGCGCGTCCCATTCGATCTCGCTGAGCATGTGCGGGCGCTTGCAGTGGCTGCACAGCGTGCGCACCAGGCGCTGCGCCAGCACGCCGTTGAGGGTGGAGGCGACCAGGTAGTGCGGCACGCCCAGGTCGAGCAGGCGGGTGATCGCCGAGGGCGCGTCGTTGGTGTGCAGGGTGGACAGCACCAGGTGCCCGGTCAGCGAGGCCTGCACCGCCATCTGCGCGGTCTCCAGGTCGCGGATCTCGCCGATCATGATGATGTCCGGGTCCTGTCGCAGCAGGGTGCGCACGCCGCTGGCGAAGTCCAGGTCGATGTTGGTCTGCACCTGCATCTGGTTGAACTCCGGCGCGATCATTTCGATCGGGTCCTCGACGCTGCACACGTTCACGTCCGGCGTGGCCAGGCGCTTGAGCGTGGAGTACAGCGTGGTGGTCTTGCCCGAGCCGGTCGGGCCGGTGACCAGCACGATGCCGTGCGGGCGTTCGACCAGCGCCTTCCAGCCGGCCGCCTCCTGCACGCTGAAGCCGAGCTGGTCCACGCTCTTGAACGCCGCGTCCGGGTCGAAGATGCGCATGACGCACTTCTCGCCGAACGCGGTGGGCATGGTCGACAGGCGCATCTCGGTCTCGCGCCCGCCCGGGGAGCGGGTCTTGATGCGCCCGTCCTGCGGGCGCCGGCGCTCGGCCAGGTCCATGCGCCCGAGTACCTTGATCCGGCTGACGATGGCGGTCATCACCGCCGGCGGCACTTCCAGCACCTTGTGCAGCACGCCGTCGATGCGGAAGCGCATGCGCCCAGCCTCGCGCCGCGGCTCCAGGTGGATGTCGCTGGCGCGCTGCTCGTAGGCGTACTGCAGCAGCCAGTCGACGATGTGCACGATGTGGTGGTCGTCGGCATTGACGTCGCCGCCGCGGCCCAGTTCCACCAGCTGCTCGAAGCTGGGCAGGCCGCTGCTCTGCTCGTTGCGCCCGTCCTTGGCGCCGCGCACCGAGCGGGTCACGCCGAAGAATTCCATCGTGTAGCGGTGCAGGTCCAGCGGGTTGACCACCGCGATCTCGATCCGGCGCCGCGCCAAGTGCTGCACGTCGGCCAGCCAGTCCAGCGCCAGCGGCTCGCTGGTCGCCACCAGCAGGCGTTCGCCGTCCAGCGCCAGCGGCAGGATGCGGTGGCGGCGAGCATAGGCATGCGAGACCACCGCGGTGACCGCGGCCACGTCGACCCGGGTCGGGTCGATGCGCAGATAGCGCAGGCCGCAGCGCTGCGCCAGCCACTCGGTCAGCCGTTCCAGGCCCAGCTCGCTGCCGGGCGGGCGGGTCGCGGCCAGTTTCAGGTTGGACAGCAGCACCAGCGGATGCACGTCGCTGACGGTGCGCACGGACTGCGCCGAGAACTGCATGCGGCTGCGCTCGGCCGGCGCGACCAGGCCGTCGGCGAGCAGCGCCGCGGCCACGCGCTCGAAACTCAGCCGCCCGGGCGGCAGCGACACCGTGGCGGGTACAGGCACGGCGGGCGGCTGCGCGGCAGGTCGCGAATCCATGGTCAGGTCCGGTGCGCGGAAGTCCCCGCAAGTCGGTCGCTATACTAGCGCACCCCCTTTGCCGGCCTTTGCTGCATGCCCGTCTCCCGGTCCGTTCCGATCACGTTCCAGGGTCTGATCCAGACCCTCAACCAGTTCTGGGCGCAGCACGGCTGCGTGCTGATCCAACCGCTGGACCTGGAAGTGGGCGCCGGCACCTTCCACCCGGCCACGTTCCTGCGCGCGCTCGGCCCGGAGCCGTGGAACGCGGCCTACGTGCAGCCGTGCCGCCGTCCCACCGACGGCCGCTACGGCGAGAACCCGAACCGCCTGCAGCGCTACTACCAGTACCAGGTAGCGATGAAGCCGAACCCGGACAACATCCAGCAGCTGTACCTGGACTCGTTGCAGGCGCTGGGCATCGACCCGCTGGTGCACGACCTGCGCTTCGTCGAGGACAACTGGGAATCGCCCACGCTCGGCGCCTGGGGCCTGGGTTGGGAAGTGTGGCTCAACGGCATGGAGGTCACCCAGTTCACCTACTTCCAGCAGGCCGGCGGGCTGGAATGCAAGCCGGTGCTGGGCGAGATCACCTACGGCCTGGAGCGGTTGTGCATGTACCTGCAGAACTGCGACAACGTCTACGACCTGGTGTGGACCTATGGCCCGGACGGCGCGCCGGTGACCTACGGCGACGTCTATCACCAGAACGAGGTGGAGCAGAGCGCGTACAACTTCGAGCATGCCGACGTGGCTGAGCTGTTCCACCGCTTCGACGCCTGCGAGCGCGAGGCGCAGCGACTGGTCGAACTCGGCCTGCCGTTGCCAGCCTACGAGCAGGTGACCAAGGCCAGCCACGCCTTCAACCTGCTCGACGCGCGCCGCGCGATCTCGGTGACCGAACGCCAGCGCTACATCCTGCGCGTGCGCGCGCTGGCGCAGGCGGTGGCCAAGGCCTACCACGCGCAACGCGAGAAGCTGGGCTTCCCCGGCGTGAAGCGCTGAGGCTGCGGCCGATGCGGCCAAACAGCGAACTGTTCCTGGTGCTGGGGTGGCTGTGGTCGGCGCCGCTGGCGTTCGGCTATTTCTGCGCCTGGTGGGCGCAGCAGCACGGACGCAGCGCGGTGGGCTGGTTCCTGTTCGGATTCCTTTTGCTGCCGGTGGCTGGGTTATGGCTGCTGGCGATCAATGGCGACGACCGCGATGGCCGCGGCAAGTCGAAAGACAAATCGATTGGGCGCGGCGACCTGCTGGCGACCCGTAAGGACGTGATATGAGCATGCATCCCCTGCTGATCGAACTGGGTACCGAGGAACTGCCGGTCAAGGCGCTGCCGGGCCTGGCGCAGGCCTTGTTCGATGGCGTGATCGCCGGGCTGGAGAAGCGCGGCATCGCGGTCGAGCGCGGCGACGCCAAGCCGCTGTCCACCCCGCGCCGGCTGGCGGTGCTGCTGCCGGGCGTGGTCGCGGAGCAGCCGGAGCAGCGCTCGGAAGTGCTTGGCCCGTATCTCAACATCGCCCTGGACGGCGACGGCCAGCCGACCAAGGCGCTGGCCGGTTTCGCCGCCAAGGCCGGCATCGACTGGACCGCGCTGGAGCGCACCAGCGACGCCAAGGGCGAGCGCTTCGTGCACCGTGCCGTGACCGCGGGCGCGCAGACCGCCGCGCTGCTGCCGGAGATCCTGCGCGAGGCGATCGCGGCGATGCCGATCCCCAAGCCGATGCGCTGGGGCGACCACGATTATGGCTTCGCGCGGCCGGTGCATTGGCTGGTGCTGCTGTTCGGCAGCGACGTGGTGCCGGTGCAGCTGTTCGGCGTGCAGGCCGACCGCATCAGCCGCGGCCACCGCTTCCTGCACGACGCGCCGGTCGCACTGGCCCAGCCGGGCGACTACGTGGCCGCGCTGCAGGCGGCGCAGGTGCTGGTGGACCCGGATGCGCGCCGCGCGCGCATCGTCGCCGAGGTCGAACAGGCCGCGCGCCAGGCCGGCGGCAGCGCGCGCATCTCCGACGACAACCTGGAGCAGGTGGTGAACCTGGTCGAATGGCCGTCGGCGGTGCTGTGCCATTTCGAGCCGGCGTTCCTTGCGGTGCCGCAGGAAGCGCTGATCGAAACGATGGAGAGCAACCAGAAGTTCTTCCCGGTGCTCGACGATGGCGGCAAGCTGACCGAGCACTTCATCGGTATCGCCAACATCGTCTCGCGCGACGTAGCCGAAGTGGCCAAGGGCTACGAGCGGGTGATCCGCCCGCGTTTCGCCGACGCCAAGTTCTTCTTCGACGAGGACCTCAAGCAGGGCCTGGTCGCGATGGGCGAAGGCCTGGCCAGCGTGACCTACCAGGCCAGGCTAGGCAGCATCGCCGACAAGGTGCAGCGCGTGGCCGCGCTGGCCGAAGCGATCGCGCCGCCGGTCGGCGTGGATGCCGCGCAAGCACGCCGCGCCGCTGAGTTGAGCAAGAACGACCTGCAGTCGCGCATGGTCAACGAGTTCCCCGAACTGCAGGGCATCGCCGGGCGCCACTACGCCAAGGCCGCCGGCGAGGCGGGCGAGATCGCGCTGGCGATCGACGAGGCCTACCAGCCGCGCTTCGCCGGCGACGACATCGCGCTGTCGCCGCTGGGCAAGGTGCTGGCGATCGCCGAGCGTCTGGACACGCTGGCCGGCGGCTTCGCCGCGGGGTTGAAGCCGACCGGCAACAAAGACCCGTTCGCGCTGCGGCGCAATGCGCTGGGGTTGGCGCGGACGGTGATTGAGAGTGGGTTTGATGTGGATGTGCGCGGGTTGCTTGACCAGGCATTGGATGCTGTCGCGTTTGCAAAGAGCCGACAAAAGGACAAGCAGGCTGAAACCGCTGCCGCAACAGCACGCGCTTCGGGCGCGGATGCCAATGCTGTTCCGAACGTAGGTGGCACCACGCTTGCCGAGCTTCACGAAATCTTCGATTTCATTCTCGACCGCCTGCGCGGCTACTACGCCGACAAGGGCGTGCCGGCGACGCATTTCAATGCCGTGGCGGCGCTGTTCTCAGTCGCGGCTGAAGCCGCTCCTACAGGGAGCGCGGCGGTTTCTGTAGGAGCGGCTTCAGCCGCGACCGCCACCCACGGATCGCTCTACGACTTCGACCGCCGCATCGAGGCGATCGGCCTCTTCGCCACGCTGCCCGAGGCCGAGGCGCTGGCTGCGGCCAACAAGCGCATCCGCAACATCCTGCGCAAGGCCGAAGGCGCCATCCCGGCGCAGATCGACCCGACCCTGCTGCGCGAGCCGGCCGAAAGCGCCCTGGCCGAAGCGGTGGAAGCGGCGATCGTGGAAACCGACGGCGCGCTGCGCCAGCACGACTACGTCACCGTGCTGAACTTCCTGGCGCGGCTGCGGCCGCAGGTGGACGCGTTCTTCGACGGGGTGATGGTCAACGTCGAGGACCCGGGGATCCGCGGCAATCGCCTGGCGCTGCTCAAGCGCCTGGGCGACCGCCTCGGCAGCGTCGCCGCGATCGAGCATCTGTCGTCGTAAGCCGCGCGGCGGATGAATGCATGTAGAGGCTGCGAAAGCAGCCCCTGCTTTTTCTGTGGGAGCGACTCTGGCTGGCCTTGGGCCATCGGTCGCGACGAACGAAGCCAGCGATCCCGCAGCCAAGTGAAAGTATCGGGACTGAAGTCCCTCCCACAGTGCACCTGGCCGGCTATCGGCGAGTGCCAGCCAATCGGCTGCACTTGAAAAAGCCGCAGCCTCCCCCGAAAAGGGGGCCGTGGTCCCGGTGGGAGAAGGGAAATGCAAGCACGCGCTTCACTCAGGCCTGCCACGCACCGCATGCGCACAACCGCCGCTACGAATTCCCACTCCCCACTCCCCGCCTCAATCAAACAACGCCTGGATCGCTGCCAGCCCGGCATTGGCGCGTTCCTTCTTGCGCTCGGCGTCGGCCACCGGATCGGCGCCGTCGCGCTGCATCTCCTCGGCCGGGATCTCGTCGAAGAAGCGGCTGGGCTTGAGCCGGATGTGTTCGCCGAACTTGCGGGTCAGCTTGCTGTAGCTCATCCACAGCTGCTCCTTGGCGCGGGTGATGCCCACGTACAGCAGGCGCCGCTCTTCCTGCAGGTTGCCCTCCTCCAGGCTGACCTCGTGTGGCAGCACGCCGTCCTCGCAGCCGACGATGAACACGTAGCGGAACTCCAGGCCCTTGGACGCGTGCATCGTCATCATGCGCACCTGGTTACCGCCGTCGTCCTTGTCGTTGCGCGACAGCAGCGCCAGCTGCGCCGCCAGATCGCCGACGGTGGCGCCGCGCGGGCCGCCCTCGAACCACTTGGCCAGTTCTTCCAGGTTGCTGCGGCGGCGCTGGAACGTGGTTTCGTCCTTGCACTGGCTGCGCAGTTCGCGGATCAGCCCCGACTGCTCGGCGAGCTGGCGCACCACGTCGGCCGAGGACAGGGTCAACGCCGCGGTGCGCAACTCCTGCAGCGTATCGACGAAATCGCTCAGGCCGTTGGCCGCGCGCGGCGGCAACTGCTGCAGCGCGCCCATCGACTCGGCCGCGCGCGACATCGGCAGATGCTTGGCCGAGGCCAGTTCCGCCAGCTTGGCCAGCGAGCTCGCGCCGACCTCGCGCTTGGGCGCCTGCACCGCGCGCAGGAACGCGGCATCGTCGTCGGGATTGACCAGCAGCCGCAGCCACGACAGCACGTCTTTCACTTCCTGCCGTTCCAGGAACGCGGTGCCGCCGGTGATGTGGTACGGCACGCCTGCGATCTGCAAGGCTTTTTCCAGCGGCCGCGACTGGAAGTTGCCGCGGAACAGGATGCAGAAATCGCTCCACGGCACCTGCTTGGCGGTACCCAGGTAGGCGATCTCGGCGGCGACCTTCTCCGCCTCGTGCTCGCTGTCGCGGCATTCCCACACGCGGATGCGCTCGCCGTCGGCCTGGTCGCTCCACAGGGTCTTCAGGTGTTCGTGCGGGTTGTGCGCGATCAACGCATTGGCTGCGCGCAGCACGCGGTTGGAACAGCGGTAGTTCTGCTCCAGCTTGACGATCTGCAGCGCCGGATAGTCGCGCCCCATCTGCATCAGGTTTTCTGGGTTGGCGCCGCGCCAGGCGTAGATGCTCTGGTCGTCGTCGCCCACGCAGGTGAAGTTGCCGCGCGGGCCGGCCAGCATCGTCAGCAGCCGGTACTGCGCGTCGTTGGTGTCCTGGCTTTCGTCCACCAGCAGGTAACCGATGCGCTCGCGCCAGGCCATCACGATGTCCTCGTTCTCCTCCAGCACCTGCACCGGCAGGCGGATCAGGTCGTCGAAGTCCACTGCGTTGAACGTGCTCAGCCGCGCCTGGTAGCGCTCGTACAGGCTGGCCGCTTCCTGCTCGCGGTTGCTGCGCGCGGCGGCCATCGCCTGCTCCGGCGACAGCCCGGCGTTCTTGGCGCGCGAGATCAGGTTCTTGGCGTCGTCGATCGCATCGGGCTTGGCGCCTTGCATCAGGTCCTTGATCTGCGCGGCGGCATCGTCGGCGTCGAAGATCGAGAAGCCGCGCTTCAGCCCGACCGCGGCGTGCTCGATCTGCAGGAATTTCAGCCCCAGCGCGTGGAAGGTGCAGATGGTCAGGCCGTCGGCGGCATCGCCCCGGATGCGCTTGGCCACGCGCTCGCGCATTTCCTTGGCCGACTTGTTGGTGAAGGTGATCGCGGCGATGCGCTTGGCCGGGTAGCGGCCGGTGGCGATCAGGTGCGCGATCTTTTCCACGATCACGCGGGTCTTGCCGCTGCCGGCGCCGGCCAGCACCAGCAGCGGGCCTTCGCAATGCAGCACCGCGGCGCGTTGGGGGGGATTGAGACCGTGCATGAAGACTTCCCTGGGCCGCGCATTGTAACGGGCGCCGGCCGGCGCCGAGGACGGCGCCGCCGCGCGGGCGCTGAACGGGTTTTCCCTGGCGTATCCGGCCTGCGACGGGGCTGGCCGCCGCGCTAGAATCGGGCCATGGCGAAACTGTATTTCTACTATTCGGCGATGAACGCCGGCAAGACCACGACGCTGCTGCAGTCGGCGCACAACTATCGCGAGCGCGGCATGCGCACCGCGATCCTGACCCCGCAGCTGGACCACCGCGCCGGCAGCGGCGTGGTCGCCTCGCGCATCGGCCTGCGCGCCGATGGCAACACGTTCGTATCGGACACCGACCTGCTGGCGCTGCTGCAGGACGCCATCGCCCGCGACGGCGCGCTGCATTGCGTGTTGGTGGACGAGGCGCAGTTCCTCAGCCGCGCGCAGGTCTGGCAGCTCAGCGAGGTGGTCGACCGGCTGCGTATCCCGGTGCTGTGCTACGGCCTGCGCACCGATTTCCGCGGCGAGCTGTTCGAGGGCAGCCAGTATCTGCTGGCCTGGGCCGAAGAACTGCAGGAAATCAAGACCATCTGCCACACCGGCAGCAAGGCGACGATGACCGTGCGCGTGGACGCCGACGGCCACGCCATGCAGGACGGTCCGCAGGTGGAGATCGGCGGCAACGAGCGCTACGTGTCGGTGAGCCGCGCCGAGTTCAAGAAGATCATGCGCGGCGAAGGCCGCATCGACCCGTTGCAGATCGCGCTGCCGCGGTAGCGCAGCGCGGAGTCGGGCTGGCGTACGCAAGGATCGCCCGGTCCGCGTTGGCCAAGGCCAAGGCCAAGGCCTTGGCCTTGGCCTTGGCCTTGGCCGCATGCGTAGGCGAGAACCGCCGCGAGCGCGATGCACTGATCTGGTGCGTACAACCGCCGCGTCCGCACGGCGACAGGGCGCGGATGCGCCGACCATGAATGGCGATTGACGGCGCCTGCACGGCGTCCGCCGCATAGGCCATTCGTCTGTGGATCGCCGCCATAGCGCGCGGCTACACTCTGCGGCGATCGTACTCATGGAAAGAGAGACATGCATCAATTCAAGGGATATGCCACCGCCGGCTGCGCGGCGCTGGTCATTGCGGTTGCGCTGGCACTGTCCGGCCCGGCCGCCGCCGCCCACAACGCCCGTACGTTCGACGACATTCCGGCGCAGGTGATGACCGACGGGTTTCTCGAAGCGCACCTGGACCTGTTCTATCGCCGCGCCGGTATCCGCGCCGACAAGAAGGGCGAGTTCGCCGAGGCAAAGAAGCACTATCTGCTCGCCGCGCGCTATGCCGACAAGCCGTCGCAGGCGCGGCTGGGCGAAATGTATTGGGAAGGCCAGGGCGTGGCGCAGGATCGCGCGCTGGGGTTCCTGTGGATGGCGCTGGCCTCCGAGCGCGGCTACGACGCCTTCACTACGCGCAAGATGGAGTACTGGAACCAGCTGACCCCCGAAGAGCGGCAGCGCGCGATCAAGCAGGACAAGAAGATGCTGGCCGAGTACGGCGACCAGGCGGCCAAGCCGCGCCAGGAAGCGATGTTGCGGCGCGAAGCGGCGCGCAGCACCGGCAGCATGCTCGGCCACTCCGGCGCTTCCAGCGTGCAGATCAACGGCCCGCGCGGCGGCAGCATCGATCCGGAAGTGTTCTACGCAAAGCAATTCTGGGAACCGGCGGCGTACTGGAAGCTGCAGGACCGGGTCTGGGAGGGGCGCACGCCGGGCCGCGTGGATATCGGCGATGTCGACGACATCACCCAGGACACCGCGCCGAAGCCGCAGCAACCGGCCAAGCCCTGATGCCGCCGCAATGCGCGAAGCCGGTCTGCGCGCAGCATCGAGGAAAGCGTCGGGACTGAAGTCCCTCCCACAGCGCACCCAGCGCGTTGACCGCGCACCTCTGTAGGAGCGGCTTCAGCCGCGACGAACGAAGCCGGTCACTGTGCAATTCCGCGAAAGCGTCGGGACTGAAGTCCCTCCTACAGTGCACCCAGCACCTCGGCCGCGCACCTCTTGTGGGAGCGGCTTCAGCCGCGACCAACCAAGTCAGGTACTGCAAGCAGCGAGGCGCTGCCGCGCATGCCGCGGCAACGCCCGGCTGCAACTCAATACAGCTTGCGCTCGGCCGCCGGCGGCGGCGTCCACTGGTACAGCCAGGTTTCGGTCAGCGGCTTGCCGCCGGCGCGCAGGAACAAGCGGATGTCGATCTGCTGGGTGCCCTCGTCCGGCGGCACAACGTCGAACATCGCGCGGTAGCCGGAGAGTTCGTGCAGCGGCCGCGCCGAGACGATCTCGGTGCTGCCGCGGCTCAGCTGCAGCACCGCCTCGACCTTGGCGTCCTTGTCCTTGCCGAGCCTGGCCAGCTCGCCGCCGACGAAGTCCACCGCGAAGCGCCAGGAGAAATGGCTGCGCTTCTGCCCGACCACGCCGCCCAGGCCGGTGCGCGTGGCCACGCACTGCGCCAGCGGCGAGGACGCCGGCGGCTGCGCGCCCCAGTACAGGCGATAGCCGAACAGCAGTTCCTGCCCAGGCTGCGGCTTGTCCTGCGGATTCCAGAACGCGACGATGTTGTCGAAGGTCTCGTCGACGGTGGGGATCTCCACCAGCTGCACCGAGCCCTTGCCCCAGCCCTGCTTCGGTTCCACCCACAGGCACGGGCGCTTCTCGTAGTACACGCCGTCGTCGTGGTAGTGGTCGAAGTTGCGGTCGCGCTGCAACAGGCCGAAGCCGCGCGGGTTCTCGTCGACGAACATGTTGAAGCGCAGCTGCGGTGGGTTGCACAGCGGCCGCCAGATCCATTCGCCGCCGCCGGTCCACATCGCCAGGCCGTCGGTATCGTGGATCTCCGGGCGCCAGTCCCAGTCCATGCGGCGGTCGTTCTCGCCGACCTGGTACATGCTGGTGCACGGCCCCAGGCCCAGCCGCTCGATGGTCTTGCGCGGATACAGCGCGCTGTCGATGTCCATCAGCAGCACGTCGCCGTTGGTGATCGCGAAGCGGTAGGCGCCGGCCACGCTCGGCGAGTCCAGCAGCGCGTACACCACCACGGTGTCCGAACCGGCCTTGGGCTGCTCCAGCCAGTAGGCGATGAAGTCCGGGAATTCCTCCGGCCCGCCGGTGCCGGTATCGATCGCCAGGCCGCGCGCGGACTGGCCGTACTGGCCTTCCTTGCCCACCGCGCGGAAATAGCTGGCGCCGAGGAACGCGGCGAAGTCGCGGTCGGTGTCCTGCTTGGTGTTGAGGCGGAAGCCGGCGAAGCCCAGCTCCTGGGGCAGGTGCTTGCCCTGCAGGCCGCTCTTGCCGTAATCGAACGCGGCGCCGTCGTAGGCCAGTTCCTGCGCCTGCCCGTCGACCAGGTCGAACATGTGCACCGGCGACTTGAAGTACAGGCCCAGGTGGAAGAACTTGGCCTGGAACTTCGAAGCGTTGTCCACCGCCCACAAGGCGTGATCCTGGCGGTAGCGGATCGACTGGTATTGGTCCCAGTTCAACGATTCCAGCGGTCCCGGCAGCACCCGCTTGTGGCTCTGGTAGGGCGCCTGGGCCATGGCCCGGGCATGGCCCTTGAGCCAGGCGTAATCGAAGGGCTGCGGCTTGCCCAGCCGGCGCAGGCCGACCGCGGGGGCGGCCTGGCCGAGCATCGGCATCGCGGGCAAGCCCATGGCGGCGAAGGCCGCGGCGGCGTTCTTGAGGAAATCGCGTCGTTGCATGGGCCGGATCGAAGGGGAAAGGGCCTCCATCATAAACAAGCGGCGTTAAACGCGAGAGCTACGGCGCGGCACACGCGCCGTCCAACACCAGCGCCGCAGCGTGCCGGCACAGGAAGCTGCGCTGCTGCGCCGGGTCGTCGCCGCCGGCGTAGTCCAGCAACGTCCATTGCTCTTCGGCCTGCATGTTCTGGCCTGGCGCCAGGGTCCGGTATGGCGCGTGCACTTCCATTTCCAGCAGGCCGCCGCCCGGAGCGGAGGCCGGCGCATCCAGATAGAACTCGACCTGACCCTGCTCGGGTTGGATGCGCGCAAGCGGCTGGTGGGCGAAGCGGATCACCCAGGCCTGGCCGCCGGAAAAGGCGGCGATCCAGCCCGCCGACGGCTGCAGCAGCAACTTGCCGCGTTGTCCGGCGCTGCCCGGCGGCGCGGCCGCCAGCGCCATCAGCCCGTCCTGCAGCACGTACTGCGGCGGCGCGTAGCCGGCGCCATCGCTGGGCTGCACGCGGATGTCGGCAGCCGCCGCGACCGGCACCAGCACCCGCGTGGCCGCGCTCACCCGGGTGTTGAACCACAGGTCCCAGGCCACCGCGGTCTTGCGCACGTTCTGCGCCTGCACCTGCAGCCGCACGCTATCGGCACGCTGCGGCGACACCGCGAAGGTCTTGCGCAGCCGCACGCCGCTGACCGGGCTGTCCACGCCGCGCAGCTGCAGGCGCTGCGGCGCGCGCGCGGTGACGGTGGTGGTGGCGAAGCTCAGGTACGGATCCGGCGGCCAGTTCGCATGCGCCGCGCGCCGCGCCGGATTGGCGTGCTGGTGCTGCCACCACGCGCTCTGCGGCCCGACCCAGACATCGTGGCCGAAATACGGAATGTCGTCGGCCGCCGCGCTGACCGTCGGCAGCCGCTGGCGCTGCACCGCGTCGCCGACCTTGATCAGGTTCGGCCCACCGCTGCGCTGGAAGCCTAGCACGCGCCCGCCCAGGGTCGGGGTGACCGTGAGCCGGACCACGCCGTTGTCCATGACCCACGGCGCGTTCGCGTCGGCATTGGTGGACATTGCCCGTGTCGCGGCCCTGCCGGTCGTGTCTGCGCCCGCCAGCGCGAGCAAGAGCGCGCACGATTGCCACCGCACATTCTGCTTGTCGGTACGCATGACGGACCTGCGATCGAGGAAGGGAACCCGATTGTGGCGACTGCACGGCCGTGACGACAATGAGCCGGTGCAAGCCGCGAAATCGCTGCGGCCGGCGCCGCCGCGGCACATCGTGCTGCGTGGCCAGCAGCGCGCGCTGCCGCTCCAGCAGCAGCAAGGCTTCGCGATAGTCGCCCAGGCCGATGCGCAGGCGCGCGATCACGCCCTGCAGTTCGGCACGCGCCAAGGGCTGCCGCAGCAGCTCGCGTTCGCCGCGCTGCTCGCCGCTGGCGAGCAGACCGCGCAGGTCGAAGCCGTCGCCGCGTTGCGCATTGCCGGCGCGATCGAACAGGCCGATCACGAAATCCTGCATGGCCTGCGCGCGCACGGTCTCGCGCTGCGCCTCGCGCACCTGCCACAGCGCCACGCCCGCGGCACCGAGCAGCGCGGCCGCGGTCACGCTGCCGAACACCGCGCTCCAGCGGTGTCGCTGCAGGTATTTCTGCAGGCAGTAGATCAGGCCCTGCGGGCGCGCCTGCACCGTCCGCCACTGCAGATAGCGGCGCAAGTCCTGGGCCAGCGCCTCGGCCGGATCGCGCTGCCCCTGCTGCGCGGCGCGCGTCACTGCCGCCGACGGCCGCGGCGCCTCCACCGCCAGGATCGCGCGCTCCCACTCGGCGTCGCTGCTGCGGCGCAGGGTGTAGGGCTTCTGGTCGGTGAGCAGTTCATACAGCACCACGCCCAGCGAATACACATCGGTCAGCGTGGTGATCGGTTCGCCGCGCACCTGCTCCGGCGCGGCGTAGTGCAGGGTGAACGCGCGCACTTCGGTGCGCGGATGCGGATCGGCTGCGGTGCCGGCCTCGATAGCGAGCAGCTTGGCGATGCCGAAGTCGAGCCGGCGCACCTCGCCTGCGGCGTTGACCAGGATGTTGGACGGCTTCAGGTCGCGATGTACGATCAGGTTGGCGTGGGCGTGACTGACCACCTCGCATACCTGCAGGAACAGCCGCAGCCGCGCGCTCACCGCCAGCTGCAGGCGCTGGCAATGATCGGTGAGCGGCTCGCCTTCGACATAGGCCAGCGCCAGGTGCGGGTGCTCCAGCCGCGCCAGGATCTCGCGCTCGCGGGTGAAGCGCTGGCGCAGCGCGGCGTCGGCGTAGCCGGGACGCAGCAGTTTCAACGCGACCTGGCGCTGGTACAGGCCGTCGACGCGCTGCGCCAGCCAGACCTGGCCCATGCCGCCTTCGCCGAGCAGCCGCTCCAGCGCATACGGCCCGGTCCGGCTACCGGCGCACAGGCACTCCGTTGAGGTGTGCCAGCAGCAGCGCGCTGAGCAGGTCCGATCCGGCCGCGCCCAGCGCCAGCATCTGCACCAGGTCGTCGGCGCTGGCCGGATCCTGCGCGCGCAACTGCGCCAGCGGCGCCGCGCGCGCCTCCGCGGTCAGCTCCAGCAATTCGTCGAGCAACAACGACAGGCGTTGCCACTGCAGCGCGTCCATGCGGTGCTCCGGTCGGTCCTAGTGATCCTGCATCGGCGCCAGCAGGAAGATGCGCGCCTTCTGCCAGTCGCGGCGGATGCTGCGTTCGGAGCGCTGCATCAGCTCGGCGATCTCCTGTTCGGACAGGCCGGCGAAATAGCGCAGCTCCACCACTTTGGCCAGGCGCGCATCGATCGCCTGCAGCCGGTCCAGCGCCACGTCCAGCGCCAGCAAATCCTTGTCCAGGCGCACCCCGCCGCTGTCCTCTGGGATCTCGGCAAGGCGTTTGAGATCGTCGCCGCGCGTGCGGGTCAGGCGATTGCGCGCGTAATCCACCACCACGCTGCGCATTGCCGAGGCGGCGTAGGCGAAGAAGTGCGCGCGGCCGTCGAAGCGGGCCGTGCCGTGCGCGCCGAGCAGCTTCAGATAGGACTCGTGGACCAGCGAGGCCGCATCCAGGGTCTGCGCCCGCTGCCCGGCCAACTGGCGCCGGGCGATGCTGTGCAGTTCCTGGTAGAGCGTGCTGAACACGCGATCCAGCGCCGCGCGGTCGCCGCCGCGCGCGGCATCCAGCCACACGGTGATCTCGGGGGCGGTCTCTACCACGGCGGTCTTTCCTCCGGCCGGGAGTCGCGCGGTCTATAGCGCGCGTCGGCGGCCAGCGGCTGCCGTCCGTCAGCGCTGGCAGCTCCCGCACCAGACGCTGGCGCGCTGGCCGATGCTGGCGTGGCGCAGCGGCCGCCCACAGCGCTTGCAGGCCTCGCCCTCGCGGCCGTAGACCGCCAGTTCCTGCTCGAAATAGCCGGGTGCCCCGTCCGGACTGATGAAGTCGCGCAAGGTGGTGCCGCCGCGGCCGATGGCATAGCCGAGGATCGCCTTGGCCGCCTCGGCCAGGCGCGCATAGCGTGCCCGCGAGACCTCCCCGGCCTCGCGCAGCGGACTGATTCCTGCCTGGAACAGGCTTTCGGCGGCATAGATGTTCCCGACCCCGACCACGACGCGTTGGTCCATCAAGAACGTCTTGACCGGCGCACTGCGACCACGGCTGCGCTGGAACAGATAATCGCCGTCGAAATCGTCCGACAGCGGCTCCGGCCCCAGCGCCTCCAGCAGCGGGTGGGTCTGGCCCGGCGCCTGCCACAGCAGACAGCCGAACCGGCGCGGATCGTTGAAGCGCAGCACGCGCCCGTCTTCCAGGCTGATATCGACATGATCGTGCGCCCGCGGCGGCGTGTCCCCGGGCAACACCCGCAGGCTGCCCGACATGCCCAGGTGCAGCAGCGCGCTGCCGGCGGCGGTGTCCATCAGCAGGTATTTGGCGCGGCGGCGGATGCCATCGATGCGCTGCCCCGGCAGCTGCTGCGCCACCTCCGGCGGGATCGGCCAGCGCAGGTCCGACCGCCGCAGGATCACGCCGTGGATGCGCCGCCCCAGCAGATGCGGCTCCAGGCCGCGCCGGGTTGTTTCTACTTCGGGGAGTTCGGGCATGGGGGCTG
Source organism: Xanthomonas translucens pv. undulosa (assembly GCF_017301775.1). NCBI lineage: Bacteria > Pseudomonadati > Pseudomonadota > Gammaproteobacteria > Lysobacterales > Lysobacteraceae > Xanthomonas > Xanthomonas translucens. The sequence goes on along the minus strand of NZ_CP063993.1, from coordinate 2,404,690 downwards.
GACTGCCGTGGCGTGCGATTGACAAGCTTAGCTGGCGCAATCCGACATTGTCGCCACAACGCACAGCGCTATTGGACACCGGATGTGGGCGGCAGCCAGCCACGCTTGGTCAAGCGTGGTTTTGCGTTTTTTACTGCGGCGGCGCCGCCAACTCTCTTGCGCTGAGGTAGCCATCGCCATTGCTGTCCTGCTTGCGAAAGCGCGCAGTCAGTATGGCCTGGTGCTGGACTCGGCTGATCGGCTTGCCGCGCCCGCCGGGAAGTTCGGCCGGGCTGAGCACGCCGTCGTGGTCGGTGTCGCGGGCGTCGAAGGCGTAGCTCATCCAGGCCAGGTATTCGTCCAGGCTGACGCGGCCGTCGCCGTCGCGGTCCATCCGTTGCAAATAGTTTCCGGTGGTATCGACGACCTGCGCGCTGGCGGCGGCGATCGCGCCGCTCAGCGCGGCCAGCAGGACCAGCAGCGCCGTGAACGACGAACGCCGCACGAGGCGGCGTTCGCGAAGCGGCTGCGGGAGCCTGCAGGTCATTGCGCCGCCTCGGGTCATGCCAGGGCGTAACCCTTCAAGCGCGCGGCGTACGCCTGCAGGGCGGCGATGCCGCTGGACTCGGCGTCGTGGCACCAGGCCTGCAGTTGCTTCAGGCGTTCGTTGGCGTCGTGGCTGCGCGCTTCCAGCAGGGCCGCCAGGCGCGCGCGGTGTTCGACCAGGGTGCGCATGCGCGGGCGCTGCGCGACCCAGAGCTGCAGCTGTTCGCGCGCATCGGGCTTGAGCCAGCGGCCGTCGTCGACCAGGCCCTTACGCAGGCGCCCCGGCAGCAGCTGACGCAGCTTGGCGCCGGCCTGCGCGGCCTCTTCCTTCAGCGCCGGGGTGAACACGTTGCGCTGGTAGTCGGTCATCGCCTGGAAGCGGTGCGAGAGCAATGCGCGCAGGGTATCGGCATCGGGCACGGAGATGTTCGGGCGCACGTCCAGGGTCGGCGCCACGCGCAGGATCCTGGCCAGACGCAGCGCGGCCAGCGCGCGGATCGCGACCCAGCCGATGTCCAGTTCCCAGCGCCGCATCGAGAAGCGCGCCGAACTCGGGAACGCGTGGTGGTTGTTGTGCAGTTCTTCGCCGCCGATCCACAGCGCCCATGGGGTGAGGTTGGTCGAGGTGTCGGCCGATTCGAAGTTGCGGTAGCCCCACCAATGGCCGAGGCCATTGACCACGCCGGCCGCCCAGAACGGGATCCAGGCCATCTGCAATGCCCACAGCGCGATGCCGGGCAGGCCGAACAGCAGGAAGTTGACTGCCAGCAACGCCACCGGACCCAAGTTCGCGCGCGGGGTATACAGGCGGCGCTCGATCCAGTCGTCCGGGGCGCCCTTGCCGTACTGCTCAATGTCGCCGCGCATGGCGCGCGCTTCGCGGTACAGCTCCACGCCGCGCCAGAACACGCGGCCGATGCCCTTGGTCTGCGGGCTGTGCGGATCCTCGTCGGTCTCGACCTTGGCGTGGTGCTTGCGATGGATCGCCACCCACTCCTTGGTGATCATCGAGGTGGTGAACCAGGTCCAGAAGCGGAAGAAGTGCGACAGCAGCGGATGGAAATCGACGCCGCGATGCGCCTGGCTGCGGTGCAGGTACAAGGTCACCGCGAAGATGGTCAGCTGGGTGAACACCAGCAGCACCGCCAGCATGCCCCACCAGCCGACGTCGAGCAGGCCGGTGCTGAGGAAGTCGAAGATCGCGTCGGACATTGCCAGAACTCCAGGCCGATGAAGGCATGCGCCAGGTTGATATGGAAGACATGATGGGGGCAGTGGCGGCAAACTTCACCCATCGCCTGCGTACGGTATTCAGCCGCTGCGCGCTCTTGATCTCAGAACGGTGTCACTTCCATGTCCGTCGCCATTTCCGATGCAACTCTCGTGCCGGCCGCCGCGCCGCTGATCGAACTGGACCGCGCCAGCGTGGTGCGCGGCCAGGTGCGCGTACTGCACGAACTGAGCCTGCGCATCGCGCTCGGCCAGCACACCGCGATCCTCGGCCCGAACGGCTGCGGCAAGTCCTCGTTCATCAAGCTGATCACACGCGAGCTGTATCCGCTCGCACGCGCCGGCGAAGCCCCGCCGGTGCGAGTGCTGGGCCAGAGCCGCTGGCAGGTGGACCGACTGCGCAGCCAGTTGGGCATCGTCAGCGGCGACCTCAGCGTCAATCTCGCCGACATGCCCGGGCTGGACGTAGAGAGCGCGGTGCTGTCAGGCTTCTTCGCCAGCTACGTGGTGCCGCCGCATCGCGAGGTGACCCAGACCATGCGCGACCGCGCGCGCGCGGCGCTGCAGCTGGCGCATGCGTTGCCGTTGCTGCAGCGGCCGTACGCGGAGCTGTCGGCCGGCGAGACCCGGCGCGTACTGATCGCGCGCGCGCTGGTCAACCGGCCGCAGGCGCTGCTGCTGGACGAACCCGGCACCGGGCTGGACCTGATCGCGCGCCAGCACCTGCTGGCGACGATGCGCGGCCTCGCCAGCCAGGGCATCACCCTGGTGCTGGTGACCCACCACATCGAAGAGATCGTGCCGGAGATCGAGCGGGTGATCCTGCTGCGCGGCGGCCACGTGTATGCCGATGGCAAGCGCGAGGAACTGCTGGCCGATGCGCCGTTGTCGGCGGTGTTCGGCGGCCCGGTGCGGGTGCGCCGCGACGGCGTGAGCTATAGCGCGAGCGTGGCCGAGCCGGAGTGAATCGTGGGCGGACAGGCCTGCAACGGCAGCGCGGACCCACCCCCGCTCAAGGCGCCAGCGGGCGATGGATCTCGGCGACGTAGCCGCGGGAATTCCACCACCGCGCTGCGCCGGTCTTGCGCGGCGAACGGGCGCCACCAGCGGCAGCAACGCGTGCGCGACCAGGCCTTCGCGCTGCAGGTCGCGCAGGGTCTGGGCGCATGCGCTGCGCGACATCGATCGCCGCCCTGGTGCCCTGAGCGGCACAACACGCGCTAGCCTTGCCGATGAGCATCATGGCGGTAGCCGCGGGCCTGGTTCGAGCGGCACGGAGATGCGTGGCGAACCAAACCAGACACCAACATCATGAGCGAATACCAGTACTACGAATTTGCGGCCATCGACCGGCCATTAACCCGTACCGAAATGGCCGAGCTGCGCGCGCTGTCCACCCGCGCCGTCATCACGCCCAGCGGCTTCACCAACCACTACGACTGGGGCGACCTCAAGGCCGACCCCGCCGAATGGATGCGGCGCTACTTCGATGCCTTCGTCTATTGGGCCAACTGGCACACCTGTCGGCTGTCGCTGCGATTGCCGAAAGCCGCGTTCCGCAAGACCGAGTTGCAGCCCTTCGGCAACCGCGCGACACTCTCGATCCAGTCCAGCAACACGCATTGGGTGCTGCACTGGACGCTCGCCGAAAGCGAAGACGACGACCGTTTTGCCATGGACGATGGCCACGGCTGGATGCGGCGACTGATTCCGCTGCGCGATGAGTTGTTGCGTGGCGACATGCGACCGCTTTACCTAGGCTGGCTAGCCGGTATCGACACGCTGCGGGAAGACGCACTGGAGCCGGAACTTCCGCGTGGGATGGCGGAACTGTCGCCCGCACAGCAGGCGTTGGCCGAATTCCTGGAGGTCGATCCGGATCTGTTGGAAGCTGCGGGCAGCGGTCGTCCTGCGTCCGCGCCATCGCCTGGGGACGAAGCGCAGCGCATCGCTGCCTGGTTGGATCGATGGCAGCCCGATGCGATGAAGGACGTACTCAGGCGCATCGTGCTGGGACAGGGGCAGGACGCAGAGCGGCAGGTGAAATCACACTATGCTGCCTGGCTGAAGGCACGGCGTCCGGCATCCTCGGGTTCTCCCAGACGCCGCGTGGCCGAGTTGTGCGAACTGGCCGGGTCGTTGGCCTCGGTCCGCCGGGAGCGAGAGGCCAAAGCACACGCGAAGCACGAAGCCCAGCGCCGCAAGCAGCGCGAAGCCAAGCTACGCCAGTTGATGACCGATCCGGGAAAACTCTGGAAAGCGGCCCACGCCCACGCCACGCGTGGCGGTGCGTCGGGCTACGCGCAAGCGGTGTCTGCGCTGGCCGAGCTTGCCGAAGGTTATGCAATGCTCTGCAGCCGCGACGCCTTCGACCGGGATCTGCGGCGCTTTCTCGCTCCCCATGCCAAACGTGCGGCCCTGCTGCGCCGTTTGGCCGATGCCGGTCTATGGTCGGAATGAACGACGACGGCGACCCACCGCGACGAACGCGTACGCGGTGATGCCGAGAACGCCCGCGTGGTCGGCCCAGCGGCAAACGCATGACGTGGCAGGGCGAACGCCCGCGCCGCGCCTCACTTCCCGATGCAGAAGCTGGAGAAGATCCGCCCCAGCACATCGTCGGCGCTGAGATGGCCGACGATCTCGCCCAGCGCGGCGTGCGCCAGGCGCAGTTCCTCGGCAGCCAGTTCGAGCCGCTCGTAGCCCAGTTCGGCGGCCGCGGCAGCGGCGTGCTCTGCGGCGCGCTGCAAGGCCTCCACGTGGCGCGCGCGCGCGGAGAATTCACCATCACTGCCGTCGCCGGCGGCCTGCCCGGCGATCGCACGCAGGCATGCGTGCAGCCGTTCGAGACCGCTGCCGGTGCTGGCGGAAACGTACACGCTGTCGGCTGTGGACTCGGGCACCGCGTCGAGCAGGTCGCTCTTGTTGTGGATCCACAGCCGCTGCGGCACGTCGGCGATGGCCTCGGCGATCGCCGCGCGGCCGGCGTCGGTAGCGCGCGCGTCGAGCACGATCAGCGCCAGGTCGGCGCGCTGCAGCTCCAGTCGCGCGCGGCGCATGCCTTCGCGCTCGATCGCATCGCCGCCATCGCGCAGGCCGGCAGTGTCGACCAGGGTCAGTTCGACGCCGTCCAGGCGCACGGTCTCGCGCAAGGTGTCGCGGGTAGTGCCGGCGATGTCGGTGACGATGGCGCGCTCGCTGCCGGCCAGCGCGTTGAGCAGCGAACTCTTGCCGGCGTTCGGCGGCCCCACCAGCACCGCATGCAGGCCGTCGCGCAGGCGCCGGCCGCGCTCGGCGTCCAGCAGCAGTTGCGCCAGGTCCGCGTGCGCCTGCGCCAGACCGGCGCGGACCTGGTCGCCACCGAGCGTGTCCAGCGATTCGTCGGCGAAATCGATCGCCGCCTCGGTGTGGATGCGCAGCCGCAACAGGTGCTCGGCCAGGGCCTCGACCCGGCGCGAGAACACGCCGTCCAGCGACCTGCGCGCCGCGCGCGCCGCGCGCAGGTCGCCGGCGGCGATCAGGTCGGCGATGGCCTCGGCCTGGGCCAAGTCCAGCTTGCGGTTGAGGAACGCGCGCGCGCTGAACTCGCCCGGCCGCGCCGGCCGCGCGCCAAGCTCGCAGCAGCGCGCCACCAGTTGCCGCAGCAGCACCGGGCTGCCGTGCGCCTGCAGTTCCAGCACGTCCTCGCCGGTGAAGCTGCGCGGCGCCGGGAACCACAGCGCGATGCCGTCGTCGACCGTTTGCCCATGCGCATCGCGAAACCGCGCGTAGCGCGCCGTGCGCGGCGGCAGCGCGCCCAGGCCGAGGCCGGTGCCGATCGCCGCGGCCAGGCGCCCGGACACGCGCACCACGCCGACGCCGCCCGCACCCGGGGCGGTGGCGATGGCGGCGATGGTATCGGCGGTGTGCGGCATGGCGAAGAACGTCCTGGCGACGCTGCAGGCTACAACGTCTGCAGCTGGCGGCGCGCATAAGCCGCCGAGGCATCGCTCGGTTGCAGTTCCAGAGAGGTGGCAGGACAGGCCAGCGCACAGTGCCGCGGCCGCATCCGCAACGCCCGCCTGGCGGCGGGCGGTGTTGAATCTACTTCTTGGTCTTGGCCGGCGGTTTGGCGCCGGCGCCAACAGTGGCCGCCTCGCCGTGACGCTTGGTCATCCACCACTGCTGCAACAGACCCAGCGAACCGTTGGTGACCCAGTACAGCACCAGGCCCGACGGCACGAAGGCCATCATCACGCCGAACACCAGCGGCATGAACTGCATCATCCGCGCCTGCATCGGGTCCATGCCCGGCGACGGCGTCAACTTCTGCGTCAGCCACATCACCGCCACGTTGATCACCGGCAGAATGAAGTACGGATCGCGCGCGGTCAGGTCCTGGATCCAGGCGAACCACGGCGCCTGGCGCAGCTCCACCGATTCCACCAGCACCCAGTACAGCGCGAAGAAGATCGGCATCTGCACCAGCACCGGCAAGCAGCCGCCCATCGGGTTGATCTTCTCCTTCTTGTACAGCTCCATCATCGCCGTCTGGAACTTCTGCTTGTCGTCGCCGTAGCGTTCCTTGAGCTGCTGGATGCGCGGCTGGAACTTGCGCATCTTGGCCATGCTCTTGTACTGCGCGGCCGACAGTGGATACAGCATCAGCTTCAATAGGATCACCAGGCCCACGATCGACCAGCCCCAGTTGCCGAGCAGGGTGTGCAGGTGGCTGAGCACCCAGAACAGGCCCTGGCCCAGGATCGCCATCAGCGAGAAACGGCTGTAGTCGACCACGCGGTCCAGCCCGCGCACGTTTTCCTTGGCGATCTGGTTGACCAGCTTCGGCCCGATCCACAGCCGCGCTTCGCTGCTGGCGCGCGCGCCGGGGGCCACGGTGAAGCCCGGGCCACGCGCTTCGATCACATGCCGCGGGCCGTCGTTGGACAGCACGTACAGCGCATCCTGGTCGGCCTGCGGGATCCAGCCGGTGAAGAAATGGTGCTGGAGCAGCGCGATCCAGCCGCCCTTGATGGTCTGGTTGACCGGACCGTCTTCCAGGAAATCCTTGAACGCGCGGCGCTGGTAGCCGTCCTGCGCACTGAACCAGGTAGCGCCATTGAAGCTGAAGGAATCCGGGTTGGTCATGCCGCGGCTGACGATGGTCGGCACCCGGCTCAGCTTGCGGAACACGTAGCCCTGCCAGGGCTTGCTGCCCTGGTTGACGATCTCGTCCTTGATCTGCACCGCGTAGTGGCCGCGCTGCACGGTGTAGACGCGGCGGATGCTGATGCCGTCCGGGCCGTTCCACACGAACGGCACCTGCAGCGCGTCCTGGCCCTTGGCCAGCACGTAGTCCTTGCCCGGCTGCTCGGGGCGGAAGCCGCCTGGGCCTGGCGACGGCGCGTTGTTTTCGCCGACCCAGCCGCTGGTGGCGGTGTACGGATGCACCGGGTCTTCGGTGAGCAGCGCCACCGGCGGGCTGCCGGGCTGCTTGGTCTGCGGGAACAGCAGCAGATCCGCATCGAACACGCTGCGCCCGTCCAGGGTCAGGTGCAGCACGTCGGTGGTGATGGTGACCCGCGGCGCGGCGCTGGCGGCGGCTGGCGCAGCGGTCTCGCTGCCCACGCCGGGCACGGTCGCAGCGCCCGGTTCGGTGGCGCGCGGCACGGCCTGGGTGCCGCTGGCGCCGGCATCGGCGTCCTGCGCGGGCGGTACCGCGGCCGTGGTCGCAATGGCGGTCGCATCGGCCGCAGGCGCGGCGTGCTCCTTGTTCCACTCCATCCACAACAGGGCCGCGACCATCAGCCAGGCAAAGATCAGGAAAAGGCGGGTCTGGTTCATCGGACAGGCAAGCTCGGCTCAGCCAGAAACGGGTTCTGACTTGGAAGTGGGGGAAGAAGGAAGCAGGGGCGGCGGCATTGTGCCGTCCGCAGCCGGGGCCGGCAATGCACCAGCGCGACGCAGCAGGCGCAGATAGGCCTGACGCAGCTGTTCGCCGCTGGCCTGGGCGGCGGCGCTGCGCGCCACCACCACATAGTCGCCGGGCGCCAGCCACGGCAGCAGATGCCGCGTGGCGTCGCGCAGGACGCGTTTGATGCGATTGCGGACCACGGCGCGCTTGTCGACCTTGCGCGACACGGCCAAGCCGAGCCGCGCGGGGTGGTCCGCGCTGCACCAGTGCAGGCTCATCAGCGGTTCGGAGCAGCGGCGTGCGGCATCGAACACGACGCGGTATTCCGCAGAAGTGCGAACCCGCGCAGAGCGAGGAAATCGCCTACGCGGGTCGGGATGATTCACGGTCCGGATTGCAGGCGCCGCCTGGGGCGGCGACGCAATCAAGCGCTAAGGCGCTTGCGGCCCTTGGCGCGGCGACGGGCCAGGATCTTGCGGCCGTCGGCGGTGGCCATGCGGGCACGGAAGCCGTGGTCGCGCTTGCGCTTGAGGTTGCTGGGCTGGAATGTGCGCTTGGTGGCCATCGGGGCGCTCTGTCTGAATGAGGCGGAAAGAACCGGAAATTCTATAGAACCAACCGGGGTGCGGTCAACTGCTCTTTCACCGGCGCTGAGAGGGGCGCCACGCGCAGCCTGTGGATGAATCTGTGAATAGATGCGGGAAAACCATTCCCGACCCCGCGTGCCGATGGTAGTCTGGCCCATCTGCTTTCCTCTTTTCACCGGCCGAGTGCGCCGCGATGTTTCGCGCCTCACGCCTGGTCTCTCAATGAATTACATCTGATGGATGCTTGGCCCCGTTGCCTGGAACGTCTGGAAGCTGAATTTCCAGCCGAGGACGTTCACACCTGGTTGAAACCGCTGCAAGCCGAACAGCGCCATGACAACAGCATGGTCCTGTACGCCCCGAACGCCTTCATCGTCGAACAGGTGCGCGAGCGCTACCTGGCGCGGATCCGCGAGCTGATGACCTATTTCGCCGGCAGCGGCGAGGTGGCATTGCAGGTCGGCTCGCGTCCGCGCGCGCCGGAGCCGGTGCTCGCGGCCACGAACGATGCGGCCGCCGCGCGCACGCCGCCGCCGGCGCTGCTGGAGCCATTCGCCGGCAACCTCGACGCGCACTACACCTTCGCCAACTTCGTCGAAGGCCGCAGCAACCAGCTCGGCCTGGCCGCGGCCACGCAGGCGGCGCAAAAACCCGGCGACCGCGCGCACAACCCGCTGCTGCTGTACGGCAGCACCGGCCTGGGCAAGACCCACCTGATGTTCGCCGCCGGCAACGCGATGCGCGAGCAGAACCCCAACGCGCGGGTCATGTACCTGCGCTCGGAACAGTTCTTCAGCGCGATGATCCGCGCGCTGCAGGACAAGACCATGGACCAGTTCAAGCGCCAGTTCCAGCAGGTGGATGCGCTGTTGATCGACGACATCCAGTTCTTCGCCGGCAAGGACCGCACCCAGGAAGAGTTCTTCCACACCTTCAACGCGCTGTTCGACGGCCGCCAGCAGATCATCCTGACCTGCGACCGCTACCCGCGCGAGGTCGAAGGCCTGGAGCCACGGCTGAAGTCGCGCCTGGCCTGGGGCCTGTCGGTGGCGATCGACCCGCCCGACTTCGAGACCCGTGCGGCGATCGTGCTGGCCAAGGCGCGCGAGCGCGGCGCCGACATCCCCGACGACGTGGCGTTCCTGATCGCCAAGAAGATGCGCTCCAACGTGCGCGACCTGGAAGGGGCGCTCAACACGCTGGCCGCCCGCGCCAACTTCACCGGCCGCGCGATCACCACCGAGTTCGCCCAGGAGACGCTGCGCGACCTGCTGCGCGCGCAGCAGCAGGCGATCGGCATCCCCAACATCCAGAAGACCGTGGCCGACTACTACGGCCTGCAGATCAAGGACCTGCTGTCCAAGCGCCGTACGCGCTCGCTGGCGCGGCCGCGGCAGGTGGCGATGGCGCTGACCAAGGAGCTGACCGAACACAGCCTGCCGGAGATCGGCGATGCGTTCGCCGGCCGCGACCACACCACCGTGCTGCACGCCTGCCGCCAGATCAAGCACCTGATGGAAACCGACGGCAAGCTGCGCGAGGACTGGGACAAGCTGATCCGCAAGTTGAGCGAGTAGCCCGGTAGGCGGGCGCCCGGCAAGGCGCGGAGGGGAGGCGTGGCGCCCCTCCACGGCACCTGCCGACGACGCTTTGATAAAACGGTGCATGACTTCGCGACAAATCCGGTAGAAACTGTGGATAACGTGCAGCGCGGCGGCGCCGGGAAAACTATCCACAGGTTTCCCCACCCCTACAGGGGCAGTAATACCCGGGATTGAGGGGCTAAAAACCCGTTTGATTCCAGAGAGTTAAGCTACCTTTGCACCGAAAATCGCTCTACCATCACCACCAAGCTTTTGATTTATTCCATATCTTTTTAAAGCATAGGGGCACGGAACCACATGCGTTTCACACTGCAGCGCGAAGCCTTCCTCAAGCCATTGGCGCAAGTCGTCAATGTGGTCGAACGCCGCCAGACCTTGCCGGTTCTGGCCAACTTCCTGGTGCAGGTGCACGACGGGCAACTGTCGCTGACCGGTACCGACCTGGAAGTGGAAATGGTGTCGCGCATCGTGGTCGACGATGCGCAGGACGGCGAAACCACCATCCCGGCACGCAAGCTGTTCGAGATCATTCGGGCGCTGCCTGACGGCAGCAAGATCACCGTGACCCAGAACGGCGACAAGATCACCGTGCAGGCCGGGCGCAGCCGCTTCACCCTGGCCACGCTGCCGGCCAACGATTTCCCGTCGGTGGACGAGGTCGAAGCCACCGAACGGGTGCTGGTGCCGGAAGCGGCGCTGAAGGAGCTGATCGAGCGCACCGCGTTCGCGATGGCGCAGCAGGACGTGCGCTACTACCTCAACGGCCTGCTGTTCGACCTCCACGACCAGACCTTGCGCTGCGTGGCCACCGACGGCCACCGCCTGGCGCTGTGCGAGACCGCGCTGGAGAACGCCAGCGGCGCCAAGCGCCAGATCATCGTGCCGCGCAAGGGGGTGACCGAGCTGCAGCGGCTGCTGGAAGGCGGCGATCGCGAGGTCGAGTTGGAAGTCGGGCGCAGCCACGTGCGGGTCAAGCGCGACGATGTCACCTTCACCTCGAAGCTGATCGATGGCCGTTTCCCCGATTACGAAGCGGTGATCCCGATCGGCGCCGACCGCGAGGTCAAACTGGATCGCGAAGCGCTGCGCGCCGCACTGCAGCGTGCCGCGATCCTGTCCAACGAGAAGTACCGCGGCGTGCGTGTGGAAGTCTCGCCGGGCCAGCTGAAGATCAGTGCGCACAATCCCGAGCAGGAAGAGGCGCAGGAAGAGATCGAGGCCGACACCAAGGTCAGCGATCTGGCGATCGGTTTCAACGTGAACTACCTGCTCGACGCGCTGTCGGCGCTGCGCGAGGAGTTCATCGTGATCCAGCTGCGCGATGCCAACTCCTCGGCCCTGGTGCGCGAGGCCAGCAGCGCCCGCTCGCGCCACGTGGTGATGCCGCTGCGCCTCTGACCGTCGTTCGACATCCCGTGTTCCACGTGGAACACACAAAGAAACCCGGCCTAAGCGCCGGGTTTCTTTTGCCCGCGATTCGGCAGGCGATCTCGACGCCTTGCATGCTCCCTGTGGGAGCGACTTCAGTCGCGACGGGCTTTACCGCCGCGGTTTGATGTCTTCTGCCATGCATCATCGTGGTCCTGATCGCCTCATAAAGCCGGCCGCAGTGCCTGCGCGACCAAGCACTGACGCAGCAGCAAGCGTCCAGCCCCCCTCCCCACACGACGTTCGCACCCGCTTTGGGTATGCTGCCGCCCTACCCCTATGAGCCGACCCGCGTGCGCCCGGTGCGAGCGCCCTCGCCCCGATTGCCCCGCATGCACGTCTCCCGCCTCGACCTCCATCACCTGCGCCGCTTCACCGCGCTCGAACTTGCGCCTGCGCCCGGGCTGAACCTGATCACGGGCGACAACGGTGCCGGCAAGACTACGATCCTCGAGGCCATGCACTTGATGGCCTATGGCCGCAGCTTTCGCGGTCGGGTCCGCGACGGCTTGGTCAGCCAGGGCCAGGACGCGCTCGAGGTGTTCGTCGAATGGCAGGAGCGCGGCGCCGAGCCGCAACAGCCGCGGCGGCGCCGCGCCGGACTGCGCCATAGTGGCCAGGACTGGCGTGGCCGCCTGGATGGCGAAGATGTGGCCTACCTGGGCACGCTGTGCGCCGCGCTAGCGGTGGTCACCTTCGAACCCGGGAGCCATGTACTGGTGAGTGGCGGCGGCGAACCGCGCCGGCGCTTCGTCGATTGGGGCTTGTTCCACGTGGAACCTGACTTCCTGTCCCTGTGGCGCCGCTATGCGCGGGCGCTGCGCCAGCGCAATGCACTGCTCAAGAGCGGTGGCGGCGGCGCAGCCCTGGACGCCTGGGACCACGAGCTGGCCGAGGCCGGCGAACCGCTGACCTCGCGCCGCGAGCAGTATCTGGAACGGCTGCTGCAGCGCCTGCTGGCGCTGGGGCCGGAACTAGCGCCAGCGCTGGGCATCCAGCACCTGCAGTTCGCGCCTGGCTGGCGCCGCCACGAGGTGCCGCTGGCCGATGCGCTGTTGCTCAACCGCGAACGCGACCGCCAGTACGGCTATACCTCGGTCGGACCGCACCGTGCCGACTGGAGCCTGGCATTCGCGACCATCCCCGGCCGCGACGCGCTGTCGCGCGGCCAGGCCAAGCTCACCGCATTGGCCTGCCTGCTGGCCCAGGCCGAAGACTATGCCGAGCAACGCGGCGAGTGGCCGGTGATCGCCCTGGACGACCTGGCCTCGGAACTGGACCAGCATCACCAGCGGCGTGTGCTGCAGCGCCTGAAGGCCGGCCCGGCGCAGGTCTTCGTCACCGCGACCGAGACCCCGCAGGCGCTGGCCGATAGCGCCCTGCCGATTGCCCGGTTCCACGTGGAACATGGGCAGGCCGTGGCCCGTTCCTGACCGCCGCGGGGGGGGCAGGGCCGGGGCTGCTATAATTGGCCTCAATCCCCTATCCATCGGCGCGACCGGGCTCCTGCTCGCCGTCGTCCGACTCGTGGAGCCTACGGCACGCGCATGACCGAACAACAGAATCCGCCAACCTCGCCCGCCAACACCACCTACGACTCCAGCAAGATCACCGTGCTGCGCGGGCTGGAAGCAGTCCGCAAGCGTCCCGGCATGTACATCGGCGACGTGCACGACGGTACCGGCCTGCACCACATGGTGTTCGAGGTCGTCGACAACTCGATCGACGAAGCGCTGGCCGGCCACGCCGACAACGTGCTGGTCAAGATCATGCTGGATGGCTCGGTGCAGGTATCCGACAACGGCCGCGGCATCCCGGTGGATATTCACAAGGAAGAAGGCGTCTCCGCGGCCGAGGTGATCCTCACCGTGCTGCATGCCGGCGGCAAGTTCGACGACAACAGTTACAAGGTGTCCGGCGGCCTGCACGGCGTCGGTGTGTCGGTGGTCAACGCCCTGTCCGAGCACCTGTGGCTGGACGTGTGGCGCGATGGCCATCACTACCAGCAGGAATACAAGCTGGGCGAGCCGCAATACCCGCTCAAGCAGCTCGAGCCCTCCGACAAGCGCGGCACCATGCTGCGCTTCAAGCCGGCGGTGGAGATCTTCAGCGACGTCGAGTTCCACTACGACATCCTGGCGCGGCGCCTGCGCGAACTGTCCTTCCTCAACTCCGGGGTCAAGATCACCCTGCAGGACGAGCGCGGCGATGGCCGCCAGGACGTGTTCGAGTACGAAGGCGGCATCCGCAGCTTCGTCGAGCACCTGGCGCAGCTGAAGACCCCGCTGCACCCGAACGTGATCTCGGTGACCGGCGAGCAGAACGGCATCGTCGTGGACGTGGCCCTGCAGTGGACCGACGCCTATCAGGAAACGATGTTCTGCTTCACCAACAACATCCCGCAGAAGGACGGCGGCACCCATCTGGCCGGCTTCCGCGCCGCGCTGACCCGCACCCTGACCAATTACATCGAACAGAACGGCATCGCCAAGCAGGCCAAAATCACCCTGTCCGGCGACGACATGCGCGAAGGTATGATAGCGGTGCTGTCGGTGAAGGTGCCGGATCCGAGCTTCTCGTCGCAGACCAAGGAGAAACTGGTCAGTTCCGAGGTTAAGCCGGCCGTTGAGAACACGTTCGGCGCCCGTTTGCAGGAATTCCTGCAGGAAAACCCCAGCGAGGCCAAGGCTATCGCCGGCAAGATCGTCGATGCCGCGCGCGCCCGCGAGGCTGCGCGCAAGGCGCGCGACCTGACCCGGCGCAAGGGCGCGCTGGACATCGCCGGCCTGCCCGGCAAGCTGGCCGACTGCCAGGAAAAGGATCCGGCGCTGTCGGAACTGTTCATCGTCGAGGGCGACTCGGCCGGCGGCTCGGCCAAGCAGGGCCGCAACCGCAAGAACCAGGCGGTGCTGCCGCTGCGCGGCAAGATCCTCAACGTGGAACGCGCACGCTTCGACCGCATGCTGGCCTCCGACCAGGTCGGCACGCTGATCACCGCGCTGGGTACCGGCATCGGTCGCGACGAGTACAACCCGGACAAGCTGCGTTACCACCGCATCATCATCATGACCGACGCCGACGTGGACGGTGCGCACATCCGCACCCTGCTGCTGACGTTCTTCTACCGGCAGATGCCGGAACTGATCGAGCGCGGCTATATCTACATCGGCCTGCCGCCGCTGTACCGGCTCAAGCAGGGCAAGCAGGAGCTGTACCTGAAGGACGACAACGCGCTCAACGCCTACCTGGCCAACAGCGCGGTCGAAGGGGCGGCGCTGATCCCGGCCACCGACGAGCCGCCGATCACCGGCAGCGCGCTGGAGAAGCTGCTGCTGCTGTTCGCCAGCGCCAACGACGCGGTGGCGCGCAACGCGCACCGCTACGATCCGGCGCTGCTGACCGCGCTGATCGACCTGCCGCCGCTGGACGTGGCGCAGCTGGAGGCCGAAGGCGACCAGCACCCGAGCCTGACCTCGCTGCAGGCCGTGCTCAACCGGGGCAGCCTGGGTACCGCCCGCTACCAGCTGCGCTTCGAGCCGGCTACCGAACAGCGGCCGGCGACGCTGATCGCGGTGCGCCGCCACATGGGCGAAGAACTGACCCAGGTGCTGCCGATGGCGGTGTTCGAGAGCGGCGAACTGCGCCCGCTGCGCGAAGTCGCGCTGGCGTTGAACGGGTTGGTCCGCGCAGGCGCGCAGATCGTGCGCGGCAACAAGACCCAGTCGATCAGCAGCTTCGCCCAGGCGCATGCCTGGCTGTTCGACGAGGCCAAGAAGGGCCGGCAGATCCAGCGCTTCAAGGGCCTGGGCGAAATGAACGCCGAGCAGCTGTGGGAAACCACGGTGAACCCGGACACGCGCCGCCTGCTGCAGGTGCGCATCGAGGACGCGGTGGCCGCCGACCAGATATTCAGCACCTTGATGGGCGACGTGGTCGAACCGCGCCGCGATTTCATCGAGGAAAACGCGCTGAAGGTCGCCAACCTCGACATCTGACGCGGCATCGCCGCCCCCCGGCGCGCGCCAGGGGCCGGCAGCGTTGCGTTCCCCTAGCCTGCTCTCGCCCAGGATCGCGATGACCTCGCTGCCGTCGCACATGCCAGCCCCGCCCCCGCTGCCCCATGCCGCGTCACCGTCGTCCGGCGCGGGCAAGCCAGTGCTCTGGTTCGTCCTCGACCTGCTGCTGGCCGCCGTCGTGCTGCTGGCGGTCAGCGTCCTGTGCGGCCTGGTCTGGGGCGTGGTGCGCGGCTTCCAGATCAGCATGGAACTGCGTGCGCAGGGCATTCCCGCCGATCGGCTGGCCACGGCCGTCGCCTCCCGGCTCGGCCAGCCCGGCGCGCTGGCGCAGCTGCTGATCGCCCTGGTCAGCACCCTGTCCGCGGCCTTGCTGCTGTACTTCCTGCGCCGCCCGGCCAGCGCGGCCGAGCGCCGCGCCTCCTGGCAGGCCGCGCGCGTGCCGGCCACCTGGGGCTGGGTGTTGCTGGTGGCGGGGGCGGTGTTCGTGGGCAGCACCCTGCTGTCCAACCTCGGCGCGCAGCTGGGGATCAAGCCGGTGCCGACCAACCTGCCGCTGATGCGCGAGGCGATGGCGCAGATGCCGCTGTTCCTGGTCGTGTTCGCGGTGCTGATCGCCCCGGCCTACGAGGAACTGCTGTTCCGCCGGGTGCTGTTCGGGCGTCTGTGGGATGCCGGGCGGCCGCGGCTGGGCATGGCGCTTAGCGGCGTTGCGTTCGCGCTGGTGCACGAGTTGCCCGGCACCACCGGCAACGGCATGGCCGAGACCCTGCAGCTGTGGCTGGTCTACGGCAGCATGGGCGCCGCGTTCGCATGGCTGTACAAGCGCACCGGCACGTTGTGGGCGCCGATTGCCGCACACGGCCTGAACAACGCCGTCGCCGTCGCCGCGCTGTCTTGGTTTGGCACAACTTGAAGATTTGTTTGACGAAATGTTAAGACAAGGGCCACCACACTGAGATGCGTGTCATAGGGGAACCCGTATGAAGAGTGTTGTACTGGGGGCATCGATCGCGTTGCTGCTGGCAGCGTGCGCAACGACCACATCGCCGACCGGGCGCACCCAGGTCGTGGGCGGCGTGTCGCAGCAGGAGCTGGACCAGCTCGGGCTGAAGGCATTCGCCGAAGCCAAGGCCAAGCAGCCGATCGACGCCGATCCCAAGCGCAACGCTTACGTGCGCTGCGTGGTCGGTGCGCTGGTCGCGCAGTTGCCTGCGCAATGGCGCGGCACGGCGTGGGAAACCGCGCTGTTCGACGACAAGGAACCCAACGCGTTCGCGCTGCCCGGCGGCAAGGTCGGCGTCAACAGCGGCATCTTCAGCGTGGCCAAGAACCAGGATCAGCTGGCGGCGGTCCTCGGCCACGAGATCGGCCACGTGATCTCGCGTCACCACGAGGAACGCATCACCCGCCAGATGGGCACCCAGGCCGGGCTCAGCGTGCTTGGCGCGCTGGCCGGCGCGCGCTACGGCAGCGCCGCCGCCGATACGGTCGGCCAGGTCGGCGGCATGACCGCGCAGGCCGCGTTCCTGCTGCCGGGCTCGCGCACCCAGGAGAGCGAGGCCGACGTGGTCGGCCAGCGGCTGATGGCGCAGGCCGGTTTCGACCCGGCGCAGGCGGTGGACCTGTGGAAGAACATGATGGCCGCCGGCGGCCAGCGCCCGCCGCAATGGCTGTCCACCCACCCCGATCCCAGCGCCCGCATCGGCGAACTGCAACGCGATGTCGCTACGCTTGAGCCCGTGTATGCGCAGGCGAGCAGTGCCGGACGGACGCCGAAGTGCGGTTGAGCGCATCGGTGGCGTCGCGCATGGGCGTGCGCCGTGCATGACCATGCGTCCTAGAAACGTTTTCACGGCGTATAGGTTTCTGTTAGTTTTGCTGGCTCGGCCCAGGATGGCCGCTCCGTCTTCCGTGCCGCTCAGGGCGGTTCCACCGAGGTGATCCATGAAATTCAGTATTCGCAAGCAAGCGTTGTTGTCCCTGCTGATCACTGCTGCCCTGGGCGGCGCGGTGGTGGCCGACGCTGTCGCGCAGTCCGATCGCTCCGAGCAGCGCTCCTCGCGCAAATCCAAGAACGAAAAGGCTGCGGTGATGTTTCCCAACGCCACCCGCCAGGAGCCGGCCGGCAAGCCGTCGGCCAAGCTCGGCAGCAAGCTGCAGAAGCTGATCGACACCTACAACAAGGGCGAGGACTACCCCGGCGTGCGCAGCCAGGCCGATGAGATCCTGGCCAATAGCGCGGCCAACGAATACGACAAGTCGATCGCCGCGCAGCTCGCCGCGCAGGCCGCCTACAACCTGGACGACAGCAAGGCGGCCAAGCAGTACCTGCAGCAGGCGATCCAGTTCAACGGCCTGGACAACAACGGCCACTTCCAGTCGATGCTGATGCTGGCGCAGCTGCAGCTGCAGGACGACGAGACCGCCCCAGGCCTGGCGACGTTGGACAAGTTTCTTGCCGAATCCAAGTCGACCCGTCCGGAAGACCTGATCCTCAAGGGCCAGGCGCTGTACCAGACCGAGCGCTACCAGGAGGCGATCCCGGTGTTGAAGCAGGCCATCGCTGCCTCGCCAGAGCCCAAGGACAGCTGGAACCAGCTGCTGATGGCGACCTACGCCGCCGCCGGCCAGACCGGCGAAGCGGTCAAGGCCGCCGAAACGCTGGCGGCGAAGACGCCGAACGACAAGAAGGCCCAGCTCAACCTGGCCAGCATGTACATGCAGGCCGACCAGATGGACAAGGCCGCCGCGGTGATGGACAAGCTGCGCGCGGCCGGGCAGTTGACCGACGAGAAAGAGTACAAGCAGCTGTACTCGATCTACGCCAACACCGACAAGAAGGAAAAGGACGTCATCGCGGTCATCACCGAAGGCCTGCAGAAGGGCATCCTCAAGCCCGACTACCAGACCTATCTGGCGCTGGCGCAGTCGTACTACTACACCGACCAGGTGCCGCAGGCGATCGAGAACTGGCAGAAGGCCGCGCCGTTGTCCAAGGACGGCGAGACCTATCTGAACCTGGCCAAGGTGTTGCACCAGGAAGGCCGCATTCCGGAAGCCAAGCAGGCGGCGAAACAGGCGCTCGCCAAGGGCGTCAAAAAGCCGGAAGACGCCAAGAAAATTATCAACCTGAAGTAAAACGCAAAAAAAGCCCCCGAAAACCAGTGCTTAAAGTAGTGCAGGTCACAGGGATTGGTATAAGCTTGGAGGTTCCTGCGGTATCAAACCGCCTGAACTGGGATTCAGATTCTTCACGAATCCCGGCCCCCCTAAATCGAGTCATTGGCGCATGACGGAACAATTGGTCATCAATCGGCATTACGACAGAGATGAAGCTTCCGGCCTCAGCTGGCCGCGCATCATCGGTATTGCCTTCGTAATCGCGCTGCATCTGGCAGCGCTGATGTTGTTGCTGATTCCAGCCGTTGCGCCGAAGGCCGCAGCGGAGAAGGAACGCAACATCGTCGTCACCCTGGTCGACGCCCCGCCGCCGCCGCCGCCGCCGCCGCCGCCGCCGCCGAAGCCGCCGGAGACGCCGCCGCCGCCGGTCAAGAACCTGGCGCCGCCGAAGCCGACCCCGTTGCCGCCGCCGCCGCAAGCCCCGGTGATCGATGTGCCCACGCCGCGCGACACGGACATCGCCACGCCGCCGTCGCCGCCTGCGCCGCCTGCGGCCGCGACCGACATCGGCGCCAGCGTCGATATTTCGTCGAAGAACATGAACCCGCCGAAGTACCCGCCTTCCGCATTCCGGTCGGGCGCGGAAGGCGAGGTGATCCTGATCATCGACGTCGATGCAAACGGTAACGTCACCAACGTCGCCGTCGAGAAATCCAGCCGCAATCGCGATCTGGACCGCGCCGCCATGGAAGCAGCGCGCAAGTGGCGGTTCAATTCCGCTGTCGTCAATGGACAGAAGACCGCCGGCCGCGTCCGCGTACCGGTCAACTTCGCGCTGAACTGATACAAAGGCAGCAGGCTGGCGCACCCGCCGGTCTGTCCGCCCTGTCTACTCTTTGCACCACCCTCATCACCACACACAACAAAGGTAAGCGTCATGCTGCAGGAAATTTTCATCGCCGCTGCTGCGGGGGGCAACAACGCATCGAACGCCCTGTCGCAGATGGGCTTCGAGCACCTGATCACCGAGATGACCTCCAAGCCGGGTGACTTCGCCGTCTCCTGGGTAGTGCTCATCACCCTCATCATCATGTCGGCGTCGTCCTGGTACTGGACCGTCATCAACATCTTCCGCGCCACCCGTCTGAAGGGCCAGGCCGACCGCGTCACCAGCCTGTTCTGGGATACGCCGAACGCGCAGGACGCCATCCGTGCGATGGAAGAGCAGCCGGCCAGCGAGCCGTTCTCGAAGATCGCGCTCGACGCCGCACAGGCCGCTGCGCACCACCAGCGTGCCGAAGCCGGCGCCGGCAATGGCCTGGGCGAAACCCTGAGCCGTTCGGAGTTCGTCGACCGCGCCCTGCGTCAGGCCGTGACCCGCGAAAGCACCAAGCTGCAGTCGGGCATGACCCTGCTGGCCACCGTCGGTGCGACCGCGCCGTTCGTCGGTCTGCTGGGTACGGTGTGGGGCATCTATGGCGCGCTGATCAAGATCGGTGCCACCGGCTCCGCCTCGATCGACGCCGTTGCCGGCCCGGTGGGTGAAGCGCTGATCATGACCGCGATCGGTCTGTTCGTCGCGATCCCGGCCGTGTTCGCGTTCAACTTCTTCAGCAAGGTCAACAGCTCGACGATCGCCAAGTTCGATACGTTCGCCCACGACCTGCATGACTTCTTCGCCACTGGTTCGCGCGTTCGCTGATCCGCGGTCGAGTCGTCCACGCAACGATTAACGGAGCCCGTTATGGCTTTCAGTAGTGGTAACAGCGGCGGCCCCATGGCCGACATCAACGTCACGCCCCTTGTGGACGTGATGTTGGTGCTGCTGATCATCTTCATCATCACGGCACCGCTGATGTCCCACAAGGTCAAGGTGGAGCTGCCCCAAGCCAACCTGAAGCAGGATCCGGACAAGGACGAGAAACGTTCCAATCCGATCACGCTGTCGGTCAAGGAAGACGGGTCGCTGTACTGGAACGACGAGCCGGTTTCCAAGGAAGCCCTGGAATCGCGCTTCTCCACCGCCGCCCAGCAGACCCCGCAGCCGCCGCTCAACCTGCGTGGCGACCGCACGACCAAGATGCGTACGATCAACGAGATCACCAAGATCGCGCAGGGTCAGGGCATGCTGGACGTCGGTTTCGTTGCGACCAAAGAGAAGGGGAACTGAGCCATGGCATTCAGTTCAGGAGGCGGCCGTGGTCCCATGGCCGACATCAACGTCACGCCGCTGGTCGACGTGATGCTGGTGCTGTTGATCATCTTCATCGTGACCGCGCCGATCATGACGTATCCGATCGACGTGGACCTGCCGCAGCGAGTGATCAACCCGCCGCCGCAGTTGCGCGACCCGCCGCCGCCGATCGATCTGCGTATCGATGCGTCGAACCAGCTCTTCTGGAACAACAGCCCGGTGGCTGTGACGGCGCTTCCGCAAATGATGGAAAACGAAGTACAGCGCGATCCGACCAACCAGCCGGAACTGCGCATCGATGCCAATCCGGATTCCGAGTATGAAGTGATGGCCAAGGTGCTGGCCGCCGCCAAGAATTCGGAAATGAAAAAGATCGGCTTCGTGCAGCAATAAGCTCTACCGCAACACCTCAGTCATGACGCGACTGCAAACGCCACCGGCAACGGTGGCGTTTTTTTTGGCCCCGAAGCCAGCCTGCAATCGCCTCCAGGTTCGGTAACGCCCCGCCGGATTTTGTAGGAGCGGCTTCAGCCGCGACACTTTTCCTTCGACTTCCTCGGTCGCGGCCGATCGCGAAAGCGAAAAACCGCTACCGCTCGCGCATGAGCGCCGATGACCGCCTGACGCGAATGCGCGCTACCGCGCAGCATCCAGAATTCCCAGATACGCCTTCACCGTGGCATCCAACCCGGCATACAGCGCTTCGCCGATCAGCGCATGGCCGATCGACACTTCCAGCACCTGCGGCACTGCGTCCAGGAACGCGCCGAGGTTGGCCTGGGCCAGGTCGTGGCCGGCATTGACGCCGAGTCCGGCGGCCTGCGCGCGGCGCGCGGCCGCGGCGAAGACGGCGGCCGCGGTGGCGTCGTCGCCGCGGTCGAACGCTGCGGCATACGGCCCGGTGTATAGCTCGACGCGGTCGGCGGCGACGTCGGCGGCGCGTGCCAGATCGGGATTGCCGGCATCCACGAACAGGCTGACCCGGCAACCCAGTGCCTTCAGTTCGGCGATCAACGGGCGCAGGCGTTCGCTGTCGCGGCCGAAGTCGAAGCCATGGTCGGAGGTCAGCTGGCCGTCGCCATCCGGGACCAGGGTGACCTGTGCCGGGCGCACCTGCGTGCACAGCGGGATCAGCCCGGGATAGCCGGGCCGCGGCGGCGCGAACGGATTGCCTTCGATGTTGAATTCCACGCCGCGCGCGCCGGTCAGCTCGGCCAGCGCCAGCACGTCTTCTGCATGGATGTGGCGCCTGTCCGGGCGCGGGTGCACGGTGATGCCGTGCGCGCCGGCGTCCACGCAGGCACGCGCCGCATCGAGCACGCGCGGCAACTCGCCGCCACGGGAATTGCGCAGCACCGCGATCTTGTTGACGTTGACGCTGAGTCGGGTCATCGGCGGGCGAGGCCTACGAGGAGAGTGCGTCGTCGCTGGCCGCGGCCGCCGCGGCGCGCCGCGCTTCGGCCTGTTCGCGCAGCCGGCGCAGCTCGGCCGGATCGATCATCGGCGCCGCATCGCGCTGGCTGGCGTCGCCGATTTTGGCCACGTACCAACCGCGCGCCCAGGCCAGCAGGAATCCCAGTGCCGCCAGCAAGGCCAGTACCAGCAACGACATATGCGGCGTGGAGAACGCCAGGACGAAGGCAGCGAGCGCGAGCAGCAGAAACAGCCAGTACATGACGATCTCCCCAAGAATGGACGCAGTGTAGCGCCGCGCGGGTGGCCGGTTCCACGACGAACTGCGCGGACGGCCGCCGCGCAGCAAGCGCTACAGCAGCGGCGAGGTCAGCCGTGCCATCGCCTCGGGCAGCCGGTGGCGCCACAGCGAGCGCTTGCGGTCGTCGCGCACCTGTACCCCGGCGCCGAGTTCGCGGCCGATCAGCGTGGCCAGCTCCTGCGTCAGCTGGCGGTCGCGGAACATCGCCGAGACCTCGAAGTTGAGGCGGAAACTGCGGTTGTCGAAATTGGCGCTGCCGACGATGCACAGCGCGTCGTCGACGATCAGCGCCTTGCTGTGCAGCATGCGCGGGCCGTACTCGTAGATCTTGATCCCGGACTGCAGCAATTCGTCGAAATACGAGCGCGCGGCCAGCGTCACCAAGCGCGAATCGCTGCGCTTGGGCACCAGCAGGCGCACGTCGAGCCCGCCCAGCGCGGCCGATGTCAGCGCCATGCGCGCGGCCTCGCCCGGGACGAAATACGGCGTCACCAGCCACACCCGCCGCTGTGCTTCGTAGATCGCCGCCACCTGCATGCGGTGGATGCTCTCCCACGACGAATCCGGGCCGGACACCAGCACCTGCGCCTTGATCGCCCCGTCGTCGCGGCCGGGCATGTCGTGCGGCCAGATCTGCGCCATGTCGAAGGCGTCGCGGCCCTGGCGGGTGGCGTACAGCCAGTCCTCGACGAACACCAGCTGCAGGCTGCGCACCACGTGGCCCTCGCAGCGCACGTGCAGGTCGCGGTAGGCGTCGGGGCGCAGCGCCTCGTTCTCCTCGTCGGTGACGTTGATGCCGCCAGTGAAGCCGATGCGCCCGTCGATCACCACGATCTTGCGGTGGGTGCGCAGGTTCACCCAGGGCCGCTTGAACTTGAACGGGCGCAGCAACTGGGTGGGGTGGAACCAGGCCGTCTCACCGCCAGCGTCCAGCAGCGGCTGCAGGAAGCGCTTGTGCACCTGCGATGAACCCACCGCGTCCAGCAGCAGGCGCACCTTGACCCCGGCGCGGGCGCGCTCGACCAGTGCGTCGCGGATGCGCGTGCCGCTGCGGTCGGGGTTGAAGATGTAGTACTCCAGGTGCACGTGGTGCTGCGCGGCGGCGATGTCGCGCACGATCGCGTCGTAGGTGGCGGCGCCGTCCACCAGCCATTGCGCGGTGGTCGCCGAACTCGGTGCCAGGCCGGTGGTGGCCTGGGCGATCTTGGCCAGCTCGGTGCAGTCGGCGTCGGGCGGGCAGACGCTGCTGTAGTGCTCCATGCCCGAGCGCGCGCGGCCGCGGCGCAGGCGTTGCCGCTTCACCTTCTGCGGCCCGAGCAGGTAGTAGATGACGAAGCCCAGATACGGCAGCGCGGCCAGCGACAGCACCCAGCTCAGCGTCGCCGCCGGCTCGCGCTTCTGCAGCACGATCCAGCCGCTCAGCCACAGGATGTACAGCAGATAGGCGACGGTGACATAGGCACCGAAATGCGGGATGCCGGTCAGCCAGTCCCAGGTGTTTTGCAAGGTTGCGAATACGAACATCGGCGAATTCTACGGGGCCGGCGCGGCTCCTGCGCGTGGCGCTGAAAGATTCGGCCCCGCTGCGTCGCCGTCGCAGCGGCCGCGACGGCGGCGGCGTAGCCTGTGCCGATGACCACCACCATCAAGGGACGCGGCGCCGGCAGCCATCTGCCGGGCCGCTTCGAACGCAGCATCAGCCAGGCCGAGGACGACGGCTGGCATCCCGACGACAGCGAGGAATTCGCCGCGCCGCGGCTGCGCACGCAAGTGCGCGAGGAGACCGCGCGCAGCATCATCAGCCGCAACCAGTCGCCGGACGTGGGTTTCTCGCAGTCGGTCAATCCTTACCGCGGTTGCGAGCATGGCTGCAGCTACTGTTTCGCGCGCCCCAGCCATGCTTACCTGAACCTGTCGCCCGGACTGGATTTCGAGACCCGCCTGTTCGCCAAAACCAACGCGGCGGACCTGCTGCGCCGCGAACTGGCCAAGCCCGGCTACGTGCCCAGCCCGATCGCGCTGGGCATCAACACCGACGCCTACCAGCCGATCGAGCGCAAGCTGCAGTTGACCCGTCAGTTGATCGAGGTGCTGTGGGAAACCCGCCATCCGTTCTCGCTGATCACCAAGAACGCCCTGGTCGAGCGCGACCTGGACCTGCTGGTGCCGCTGGCGCGCGAGAACCTGGTCAGCGTGCATTTCTCGGTGACTTCGCTGGATCCGCGCCTGTCGGCACGGCTGGAGCCGCGCGCCTCGGCACCGCATGCGCGGCTGCGCGCAATGCGCACGCTGCACCAGGCCGGGGTGCCGGTGGGGGTGATGGTGGCGCCGGTGATCCCGTGGATCAACGACCACGCACTGGAAGCGGTGCTGGAGGCGGCGCATGCCGCCGGCGCCGACTCGGCCGGCTACGTGCTGCTGCGCCTGCCGCATGAGGTCGCGCCGCTGTTCCGCGACTGGCTGCAGGCGCATCATCCCGACCGCGCCGCGCACGTGATGAGCACGGTGCAGCAGCTGCGCGGCGGCAAGGACTACGACAGCGCCTTCGGCAAGCGCATGCGCGGCGAAGGCGTCTATGCCGACCTGCTGGCGCGGCGTTTCGCGCTGGCGCACAAACGCCTGGGCTATGCCGAACGCACGCGCCCGGCGCTGGACTGCAGCCGCTTCGTCAGGCCGCTGCCGCCGCGCGCGCCATCGCCGCAGGGCGAGTTGTTTTGAGGCGGGGATTGGGGACTCGCAAGCGCGCGCGACGCTGTCTCCGCTAGCCGGCTTTTCCCCATTCCCTACTCCCGGCCGTACAACGCCTGCGCCGACTGGAACAGGATCCAGCTGGTGGCGATGAACTTGTCGCCGCCCTGCGGGCGGTTGCCGCGGTGGGTGTGGGTGAAGGCGGTGGGCGCGATCAGCAGGCTGCCGGCGCGCGGTGCGATCTTGCGCTGCTGGAACAGGAACTCGGTTTCGCCGTCCTGGAAATCGTCGTTGAGGTACAGCGTCCACAGCAGATGCCGGTGCAGGGTCTCGGCGCCGGGATCGCGCGGGTACAGCTCGCAGTGCCAGTACGGATAGCCGCCCTCGCCCGCGGCGTACCACTGCAGGTTGATCGCGCCCGGGCGCAGGCAGGTGCGGGCCAGGCTGGACAGCGCCGCATCGTCGAGCAGCGCGAAATCGTCGGCGCCGAGCCGGTGCGGCTGGCCGTCGGCGCCGGGCACCTGCAGCATCAGCGGCGAGATCAGCGCCTGCGGATACTTGCGCAGATAGCCGAGCAGGCCGGCGAAGACCGCCTGCTGCAGCCGCTGTTCCACGTCGCGCCACGGCTCCAGGCCGCTGATGCGCAGGTCGCGGCTATGCTTGAGTTCGGGGAACACGCCGCTGCCGACCTCGCCCGGCTGCAACTGCGCACTGCCGCGCAGGCGGCGCATGATTGCCGCACAATCCTCGCGGGACATGGCGGCGTCGAAGACTTCGATGAAATCGGCAGTGGAATCGGACATCGCGCGACCTTACCAGCGATCCTGCGGCATCGCAGCTGCGCCGGCATGGGCTGGATCCTTGAGATGGATATCCGCATCCGCCAAACCGTGCCAGACCAGCTCGATCGTGGCGTGCCAGGCAATCGGCCACGGGGGCGGCATCGCCGTCCGTCGCCGCGATTCTGCCCGCTACTGCGGCCGGAAGCGCAACAGCACGATGCCGAAGCCGATGAACAGGGTTCCGACGACGCGGTCGAACAGCCGACGCAGGCCGGGCCGAGACAGGTAGCGGCGGATGCCGTGGCCGCCGATGCCGTAGAGCGCGTACCAGAACAGCTCGCACGCGGCGAAGGTGGCCACCAGGATCGCGAATTGCGGCCACCGCGGCTGGCTCTTGTCGACGAACTGCGGCAGGAACGCGGCGGCGAACTGCGGCAGGAACGCGGCGGCGAACAGCAGCAGCTTGGGATTGCTCAATCCGATCGCCAGCCCGCCACGGAACAGCTGCAGCGGCGACAGCGACGCCGCCAGGGGCGGTGCGCCTTGCGGGTCCAACGGCGCCTCGCCGCTACGCCAGGCGGCGATTCCCAGCCACAGCAGATAGCCGACGCCGGCGTAGCGCAGTACCTCGAACACGCGCGGCGATGCGTCCAGCACCGCGCCCAGGCCCGCCGCCGACGCCAGCAGCACCAGCACCACCGCCAGTAGACAGCCGGCCATCGCCAGCAGGCTGCGGCGTACGCCGAAACGCACGCTGCGCGTCATCACGTGCAACATGTTCGGCCCAGGCGTGCCCGACAACACGAACACCGTCAGCAAGAACATCCACCAGACATGCAGGCTCATGGCGCAGCGGCTCGCGGGGCGTGGCAGCGCATCGTAGCAATGGCGCGGTACGCCCGCCATGCGGGGAGTGCCGTCGTCCGTCGGCCCACGTAGCGCCGCACGATTTCCCCGGCGATGGATGCCGCTTACAGGCCTGCGCACTGCGACAGCGAAGCGGGAACTGGCGGCGACGCCAGAAGTAACCGCCCTCGGCATCGCGCCACATGTCGTAGCCGTCCAGTTCTTCTGCGGCCACCTACAGACTCAAGCGAAAGATACCGCTATGCGGCTTTTCCGCCGGCCTAACCATTACACCCGCTGGAAAGCGGGTGCTATGGACATATCCGGATTGTCGAGCGGCTTGAAGCGAAGACTCAGCCCCCTGCCCCGTCATGCTCCATGTGATACCGCACTGCCTCGGCCACCTCGTTCTTGGAACCCAGGAACACCGGCACGCGCTGGTGCAGTTGCTCGGGGTGCAGGCCGAGGATGCGCTCGCGGCCGGTGCTGGCGGCGCCGCCGGCCTGTTCGACCAGCAGGCCCATCGGGTTGGCTTCGTACATCAGGCGCAGCTTGCCGGCCTTGCCCGGGTCCTTCTTGTCCCACGGGTAGATGAAGATGCCGCCGCGGGTCAGGATGCGGTGCACGTCGGCGACCATGCTGGCGATCCAGCGCATGTTGAAGTTCTTGCCGCGCGCGCCTTCGCTGCCGGCCAGCAGGTCGGCGACGTAGTGCTGCATCGGCGCTTCCCAGTGGCGCTGGTTGGACATGTTGATCGCGAACTCGGCGGTGTCCTCGGGGATGCGCATGTCGGCCTGGGTCAGCAGGAAGCTGCCTTCCTCGCGTTCCAGGGTGAAGGCGTGGGTGCCGTGGCCCAGGGTCAGCACCAGCATCGTGCTGGGGCCGTAGATGCAGTAGCCGGCGGCGACCTGGGCGGTGCCGGGCTGCAGGAAGTGTTCGTCGCCGGGCGTGTCGGTGCCTGGCGGTGCGCGCAGCACCGAGAAGATGGTGCCGACGGAGACGTTGACGTCGATGTTGGAGCTGCCGTCCAGCGGATCGAACAGCAGCAGGAAATCGCCGCTGGGATACTTGTCCGGCACCGGCTGGCAGTGGTCCATCTCTTCCGATGCGCAGGCGGCCAGATGCCCGCCCCAGGCGTTGGCTTCGAGCAGGATGTCGTTGCTGAGCACGTCCAGTTTCTTCTGCGCCTCGCCCTGCACGTTGCCGGTGCCGGCGTCGCCGAGCACGCCGCCCAGGGCGCCCTTGCTGACCGCGATGGAGATGCGCTTGCAGGCGCGGGTCACGATGGTGATGAGCTGGCGCAGCTCCGGGCCGATGCGGCCGGCGTGCTGTTCTTCGATCAGGAAGCGGGTCAGCGAGGTTCGCGACATGGGCGCAGGCAGCCTTTGGTGGGGGAAGTGTGCCTATTGTCGCGGCTGTTGCATGAGATTTCGATTAGCGGGCGAGCGAGGGCGTGCAGCGGCACCGCAGCGCCATGGCCGATGGAAGGTTGGTGCGTTCCGAGAGTGGTATGCGTCGGGGCTGAAGCCCCTCCCACAACAGGCGGGCAATGGCACGCACAAAAAAGCCGGAAGCGCACGCGCTTCCGGCTTCGTGTTGCAGTACCGCGCGATCAGCTCTTGTGCACGGTTGCCACGGCCTGGGTCACGTAGTCCAGGTTGGCCTGGCTCAGCGCGGCCACGCAGATGCGGCCGGTGCCGACGGCGTAGATGCCGAACTCTTCGCGCAGCCGGTCCACCTGCGCCTTGCTCAGGCCCGAGTAGGAGAACATGCCGGCCTGCTGCTGGATGAAGCCGAACTCCGGCGCGCCGAGGGCGGCCAGCTTCTGCACCATGCCGGCGCGCAATGCGTGGATGCGCTCGCGCATCTCGGTCAGTTCCTGCGCCCACATCGCGCGCAGCTCGGGGCTGTTGAGCACGCCGGCCACCAGTGCGGCGCCGTGCGTGGATGGGCTGGAGTAGAGGGTGCGGATGATACGCTTGACCTGCGACTGCACCGCCTTGCTCTCGGCCGCGGTGGCCGAGACCACCGACAGCGCGCCGACGCGCTCGCCGTACAGCGAGAACGACTTGGAGTACGAACTGGCGACCACGTAGCTGTCCACGCCGGCTTCGGCCAGCAGGCGCACCGCGTAGGCGTCTTCGTCGATGCTCTTGTCGAAGCCCTGGTAGGCGATGTCGACGAACGGGAACAGGTCGCGTTCCTTCAGCAGCGCGGCGACGGTGCGCCACTGTTCCTGGGTCAGGTCGGCGCCGGTCGGGTTGTGGCAGCAGGCGTGCAGCAGCACCACGGTGCCCGGCGCGAGCTTGTTGAGATCGGCGAGCATGCCGTCGAAGTTCAGGCCGTGCGTGGCCGCATCGAAATAGGTGTAGTCGACCACGTCGAAGCCGGCGGCCGAGAACACCGCGCGGTGGTTCTCCCAGCTCGGGTTGCTGATGGCGATGGTCGAGGTGGACAGCAGCTTCTTCAGCAGGTCCGCGCCCACGCGCAGCGCGCCGCTGCCGCCGATGGTCTGCGAGGTGGCGACGCGGCCTGCGGCCAGCAATGGCGACTCGGCGCCGAACAGCAGCTTCTGCGTGGCCAGGTCGTACGCCGGCAGGCCGTCGATCGGCAGGTAGCCGCGCGGTTTGGCGTCCTGCGCCAGCTGCCGTTCGATCTGCTGCACGGCGCGCAGCAGCGGAATGCGGCCGCTCTCGTCGTAATAGATGCCTACGCCCAGGTTGACCTTGGTCGGTCGGGAATCGGCATTGTAGGCTTCGGTCAGGCCCAGGATCGGGTCGCCTGGGACCTGTTCCACGTTTGCAAAGAAGGACACGGCGGTACTCGTTTGGTGGCGAAAGGTGGGGGCCGGGAGGGACCGGAGCCGGCGCGGTCAAACGCCCCATCCTAGCAAACGCAGGCCTTGCGTGGCGGGGCTTTGCGCTACGCCGCGTGCGGCCGGGCGGCGCTTGCGCGATGATGCGCGCATGCCCAATCGCCATCCCCTCGCCCTGCTCTGCGGCCTTTGCGCCGCGGGGCTGTCGCCCGTCGTCTGCGCCGCTGAGGCCGGTGCCGATCCCGCCACCCTGCCGGTCGTGCAGGTGCAGGCCGTGCGGGTCAGCGGGGTGGACGATTTCGATTTGCCGGCCTCGCTGACTGCGATTACCGTCGGCGACAGCAACCGCACCGGCGTGCAGGTCGCCGAGGCCTTGTCCGGCGTGCCTGGGCTGCTGGCCCGCGACCGCCAGAACTACGCGCAGGATACCCAGCTGTCGATCCGCGGCTTCGGCGCGCGTTCGGCGTTCGGCGTGCGCGGCGTGCGCCTGCTGCTGGATGGCATCCCGGCGACGATGCCGGACGGCCAGGGCCAGCTGTCGCACTTCAACCTGTTGGGCGCCGAACGCATCGAGGTGTTGCGCGGCCCGTTCTCGGCGCTGTACGGCAACTCCTCCGGCGGCGTGGTGCAGCTGTGGAGCGCCGACGGCGCGCCCGGCGAACCGTGGCGGCTGCGCAGCACCGTCGGCAGCAATGGCACCTACAGCGCCGGGGCGCAGCTGCAGGGCCAGCAAGGCGACGTGCACTACAACGTGGCCGCCACCCACTTCCGCACCGACGGCTACCGCGACCACAGCCAGGCGCGGCGCGAATCGGTCAACGCCAAGTTCGGTTTCGACCTGGCCCCCGGCCGGCGCCTGGACCTGGTGCTGAACGACCTGGATGCGCCGTGGGCGCAGGATCCGCTGGGCCTGACCCGCGCCCAGTTCCATGCCGATCCGCAGCAGGCCACCGCCGTGGCGACCCAGTTCGATACGCGCAAGTCCACGCGCCAGGCGCAGGCCGGGGCGATCTTCACCCAGCAGGTGGACCAGCAGACCTGGCGGCTGATGGGCTACGCCGGGCGCCGCGACGTGCAGCAATACCTGGCGGTGCCGATGGCGGTGCAGGCCAATCCGCCCAATCCGCTGCATGCCGGCGGGCTGATCGATCTGGACGGCGACTACGGTGGCGTGGATGCGCGCTGGGCCTGGCAGGGCGAGCTGGGCGGGCGGCCGTTCCAGTTCACCGTCGGCGCCAATGCCGACCGCCAGCAGCAGCACCGCACCGGCTACGAGAACTTCGTCGGCAGCACGCTGGGAGTGAAGGGGCGGCTGCGCCGCGACCAGGAGGATCAGGTGCAGAACGTGGATCAGTTCGCCCAGGCCTGGTGGCAGTTCGGCGCGCGCTGGTCGCTGCTGGCCGGCGTGCGCCACAGCCAGGTGCGGTTCCGGTCGGACGATGCCTACATCGTCGGCCGCAACCCGGACGACAGCGGCCGCACCGACTATGCGGCGACCACGCCGGTGGCCGGGGTGGTGTTCCGCGCCAGCGACGACCTGCGCTTCTACGCCTCGGCCGGGCGCGGCTTCGAGACCCCGACCTTCAACGAGCTGGGCTACCGCAACGACGGCGGCGCCGGGCTGGCGCTGGACCTGTCCGCGGCCAGCAGCGAGAACCTGGAACTGGGCGCGAAATGGCGGAACCAGGCCGGCGCGGCCTGGGAAGCGGCGCTGTTCCGCGCCACGACCGACGACGAACTGGCGGTGGCCAGCAACACCAATGGCCGCAGCACCTACCGCAACATCGGCCGCACCCGCCGCCAGGGCGCCGAGGCCAGCTACCTGCTGCCGCTGGGCGACACCGCGCAGCTGCAGCTGTCCTACACCTGGCTGCAGGCGACCGTGCGCCAGGGCTACCTGACCTGCGCCAGCAGCGGCTGCGCCACGCCCACCGCGCCGGTGGCGGCTGGTTCGCGCCTGCCCGGGGTGCCGCGCCAGCAGGTCTTCGCGCGCTGGCAGTGGCAGCCGCGTGCCTGGCAGTTCGCGGTCGAAGCGGTGGCCGCCGGCGATACCGTGGCCAACGACCTGGCCAGCGCGACCGCCCCCGGCTATGCGCTGTTGAACCTGGAGGCCTCGCGCCGCTGGAATACCGCGCATGGCGCGCTGCGCAGCTTCGCGCGCATCGACAACGCGCTCGATCACGCCTACATCGGCTCGGTCATCGTCAACGACGGCAACGGCCGCTACTACGAGCCGGGGCCGGATCGCGGCTATACGGTCGGGCTGCAATGGGAGTTCGCGCACTGAGCGCAGCCTGCCTGCGCCGCGCGACCGCCCTCGCCTGGCCGGCTACCGTTTTTCATACGTTATTTCGCTCCGGGCCGCTCGCCAGGCAGGGGTGCGGCTAAGCTCCCGGCGGACTCATTCGGAAGCTGTCGGATGCGAACCGTTCCGATATCTTTGCCACGTCTGCCGCCCGCGCCGTTGCGCGGTGCCGATGCCAGCGCACCTGTCTGCGTTGCCGCCACGGCCGGCCACGCGCGCGACCGCGCGGGGGCGTTCGCCGGTCTCGGCGCTGCCCCGGTCAGGCGCGTGCGCACGGCGCCGCGTTCGGTCGCGGCAAACGCGACACCGTCATGTGGCCCGCGCCTGCTGCAGATCGATGCGCACACCGCCGATCTGGCCAGTGCGCTTGCCCACGTGGACGACGCATCGGCCCAGTCGCCCGGACAGGATCCGCAAGGGGAGCTGCGCTGCCGCGTGGTGCTTGAATGCATGCGCGCCTGCGCCGGCGAATCCTATACGGCCGATCTGGCGGCGGTCGCCGCTATCGGCGGGCTGCATCTGGATGCGTCGATGTCCACGCCGCGGTTGAAACTGTGGGAGGGCGCGACGGACGAGACGATCGTCGTGGTGCTGGGCTTTTCCGGCACGCGCCCGGATGCTGCGAACGATCTGTTGTGCGTCATGAAGAGCCAGATCGCCCAGCCGCACGTCAACATGCTGGACGAGCGCCTGCCGACGTTGGGCAAGCTGGGAGTGGGCTGGCAGGAATGGTGGCAGTCCGAAGCGCAGTTGCCGCGCACCGACGGAGTCGTCATGAAGGACGTGCTGACACGCTACGCGGACCGCGCGCGCGGCAGCGGCAAGGCACTGTCGGTGTCATTGACCGGGCATAGCCTGGGCGCGGCAGTGGCCACGGTCGCCGGCTTCGATATCGCGCACTTCCTGCGTGCGGCCGGGGCCAGCGGCAAGGTCAGCGTATATGCCTTCAACCCGCCACGCCTGGGGCAAGCGGGCATCGAGACGCTCTATGTGGATACCCTGAAATCGGAGCACAGCGCATTGCGATTCTCGCTGCGCCAGTTCGTCCGCGAGCTGGATCCGATCCAGTCCACGCCGTTGTTCATGCATCATCCGCATTGGGAGCACGACAGCGATGCGGATGCCGAGGGCGCCGGC
Source organism: Xanthomonas translucens pv. undulosa (assembly GCF_017301775.1). Lineage (NCBI taxonomy): Bacteria > Pseudomonadati > Pseudomonadota > Gammaproteobacteria > Lysobacterales > Lysobacteraceae > Xanthomonas > Xanthomonas translucens. The sequence continues at coordinate 2,371,806 of NZ_CP063993.1, read as the reverse complement.
ACCGCCAGCGGCGATCGCTTCGCGCAGTTCGTCACCGCGACCGACCAGCCGGCGAGCATGATCAATCTGGCGGATAACCACGAATTGACGCTGTGGCGCCCGTATTTCCTGTCCACGATCGAACCGGCCGAGTTGCAGCGCATCTTCGCTCCCATGCAGGTGCCGCCAGCGCCATCCGCGGACGCAGGTGTTTCCCGCCGGGACTTCCTGACGCCATTCCTGCCGCGCGGTGAGCCGCCGATCGAGAATGGGCCGGAGTGACGCTGTGGCCTGCGTACCCGCTGCGTCGAGCAAAGCGCCCGATGCTGCCTGGCGGCTGATCGCAGCGAAGATGCGCGCCGCGATGGACACGCTTGCCAGGTCCGGCATCCGCCAGCGCTCGGTGCTGCGTGCGCTCAGCGCATGCCGAGGCCGAGCCGGCGGTACAGCGTGCTGCGGCTGACCCCGAGCTGGCGCGCGGCGCCGGCGACGTTGCCGCCGCAGGCCTCCAGCGCCTGGCGCATCGCCGCCAGGGCGAGGCTGTCCAGGTCGGTTCGGGGAAGTGGCGCATTCGCGCGCATCGCATGCCGTTCGCCGTGCAATCCGCCCTGCCCTGGCGTCACGCCGCCGCCGGCCGCGTGCAGGCCGCGCGCGGGGCCAGGCAGATAGGCCGGCAGCGCATCGGCATCCACCACGGCACCGGCGTCGCTCAGCGCGACCAGGGTGCGCAGGCAGGCCACCAGCTGGCGCAGATTGCCGGGCCACGGATAGGCGCTCAGCGCCGCCAGCGCCGCCGCGGTCAGACGCCGGCCCTGCCCCACCCGCGCCCACAGTTCCTGCACCACGGCACGCCGATCCGGATGCACGCGCAGCGCCGGAATCTGCACGCCGTGCTGGGCGATGCGGTAATACAAGTCGGGGCGGAAACGGCATTCGGCCATCGCCTCGTCCAGGTCGCGATGGGTGGCGCAGATCAGCGCGAAATCCAGCTTCACCGGTTTGCCGCCGCCCAACGGCAGTAGCTCGCGTTCCTGCAAGACGCGCAGCAGGCGCGGCTGCAGCGCCAGCGGCATGTCGCCGATTTCGTCCAGGAAAAGCACCCCGCCCTCGGCCTGGCGCAGCAGGCCGGGGCTGCCGTGCTTGCGCGCGCCGGTGAACGCGCCATCCTCGTAGCCGAACAGTTCGGCCTCGATCAGGCCTTCCGGCAGCGCCGCGCAATTGACCGCGACGAACGGTTTGCCGGCGCGCGCGCTGCGCCGCTGCAGTTCGCGCGCGAATACTTCCTTGCCGGTGCCGGTCTCGCCCTGCACCAGCACCGGCAACTGCGCGTCGAGTACACGCCGTGCGCGTTCCAGCGCCCGTTCCAGCGCGGCATCGAACAGCGGCGCATCGGCATGCGGCTGCGCGCGCGTGGCCGTGGACACGCTGATCGGCGGCGGCGAACGCCGCCGCGGCAACGCCTCGCCCGCGCTGTCCACGCGCCCGTGCAGCGCGCGACCCTGCAGGTCGAACACGCTGCCGTGCTGGCGCAACCGCGATAGCGGCTGTTCGAACAGGACCGCGTAGGGCACGCGGCCGAGGTCGTGCCGCTGCAGCCCGAACAGGCGCAGGCCGGCCTGGTTGGCGGCGACCAGCGTGCCGTTGCGGAACGCGAGCAGGCCTTCGTGCGCGGTGCCGAGCAGCGCCGGATCGTGGTGCACGCGCAGCAGTTCGCACTCGGCGATGGCGTCGTCGAAATAGCGGTGCTCGATGCTGGCCACCGCCCTGCGCGCCAGGCCCAGCGCGTGCATGTGCTGCACGCTGGCATTGCCGGAAATGTCCAGCACGCCGGCCAGCTGGCCGTAGGGATCGAAGATCGGCACTGCGGCGCAGCTGAGGATCTGGTGCGGCGCCAAGTAATGCTCGCCGCCGCGCACTTCCACCGAGCGGCTCTCGACGATGGCGGTGCCGATCGCGTTGGTGCCGACCTGGGTCTCGCTCCAGCACGCGCCCGGCATCAGCGCCACGCGCCCGGCCTTGTCCAGGAAGCCCGGGCTACCTTCGGCGTCGAGGATCCAGCCGGCCGCGTCGGTCAGCAGCACGATGCGGCCGGTGGCGGCGGCATCGCCGGCCAGGCCTTCCAGTTCGGCGCGGGCCAGCCGCCACAGGCGTTCGTGCGCCGCGCGCAATTCGCGCAGGCGCGGCGCGCTGACCGGCTCGATCGGCGGCGTACCCAGCGCCGGCAGACCCAGGCGCTGGCAGCGCTGCCACGACTGCAGGATGGTGTCCGGCACCTGGCCGACCGGGGCGCCGCCGCGCTCGAAGAAGATCCGGCGGGCGTGGCCGAGCTGGTGCTGCGTTTGCGGGTGCGCCATGGCGGCTCCGCTGTCGCAGATTGCGACAGGTGTTGGGACGGGTGTTCTGATAAACACCACATCCATCGCCGGCGCGCAATCGGCAGGCGTGACGCGCTGCAGCAGGAATGCAGCCTGCGCGCCCATTGGCCGCGGCGCACGCCCATGACGCGGCGCAACAGCGAAAACCTGGCATCGCTCTTGCGTTGACTACTTACTTGGATGGGCGTGTCCCATTTCTTTCCCACCGCCGCAGGAGACACCGATGAACGCCGTCACCACCGCCAAGCCGCATGCCACCGATCCGCGGTCCATCTTCAAGTCGCGCTACGGCAATTTCATCGGCGGGCGCTGGGTGGAACCCGGGAGCGGCCGCTACTTCGACAACAGCACGCCGATCACCGGCAAGGTGTTCACCTCGGTGGCGCGCTCCGACGCACAGGACATCGAGGCCGCGCTGGACGCCGCGCACGCGGCAAAGGACGCCTGGGGCAAGACTTCGGCGACCGAGCGCAGCAACGCCCTGCTGAAGATCGCCGACCGCATCGAGCAAAATCTCGAGCTGCTGGCCTATGCCGAAACCTGGGACAACGGCAAGCCGCTGCGCGAAACGCTCAACGCCGACGTGCCGCTGTGCGCCGACCACTTCCGCTATTTCGCCGGCGCCATCCGCGCGCAGGAAGGCGGCATCTCCGAGATCGACAGCGACACCATCGCCTACCACTTCCACGAGCCGCTGGGCGTGGTCGGGCAGATCATCCCGTGGAACTTCCCGCTGCTGATGGCGTGCTGGAAGCTGGCGCCTGCGATCGCCGCCGGTAACTGCGTGGTGATGAAGCCGGCCGAGCAGACTCCGGCCTCGATCCTGGTATTGATGGAAGTGATCGGCGACCTGCTCCCCGCCGGCGTGCTCAACGTGGTCAATGGCTTCGGCCTGGAAGCGGGCAAGCCGCTGGCCAGCAGCCCGCGCATCGCCAAGATCGCCTTCACCGGCGAGACCACCACCGGCCGGCTGATCATGCAGTACGCCAGTCAGAACCTGATCCCGGTGACGCTGGAGCTGGGCGGCAAGTCGCCGAACATCTTCTTCGCCGACGTGATGGCCGAGGACGACGATTTCCTCGACAAGGCGATCGAAGGCTTCGTGCTGTTCGCCTTCAACCAGGGCGAGGTATGCACCTGCCCGTCGCGCGCGCTGATCCAGGAGTCGATCTACGACAGGTTCATGGAAAAGGCGCTCAAGCGCGTGGCCGCGATCAAGCAGGGCAATCCGCTGGATCCCAACACCATGGTCGGCGCGCAGGCTTCCAGCGAGCAACTGGAGAAGATCCTGTCCTACATCGACATCGGTAGGCAGGAAGGCGCCGAGGTGCTGATCGGCGGCGAGCGCAACGCCCTCGACGGCGAGCTGGCCGGCGGCTTCTACGTCAAGCCGACCGTGTTCAAGGGCCACAACAAGATGCGCGTGTTCCAGGAGGAAATCTTCGGGCCGGTGGTGTCGGTGACCACGTTCAAGGACGAGGCCGAGGCGCTGGCGATCGCCAACGACACCTTGTACGGATTGGGCGCCGGCGTGTGGAGCCGCGATGCGTCGCGGCTGTACCGCATGGGCCGCGCGATCCAGGCCGGGCGGGTGTGGACCAACTGCTACCACGCCTATCCGGCGCATGCCGCGTTCGGCGGCTACAAGCAGTCGGGCATCGGCCGCGAGAACCACAAGATGATGCTCGACCATTACCAGCAGACCAAGAACCTGCTGGTCAGCTACTCGCCGAAGGCGTTGGGTTTCTTCTGAGCGCGTCGCGCGTGCTCACGCCGGGCGTGGCGCTGTCGGCGCATGGTGACGCACCCCAGTGCCGTGCGCGCCTGTCGCCCCGGTCGCGGCCCGTGCGTCCAGCCCGACACGCGGCCGCGCCAGGGCATTGCAGCCGACGCCGCTTCCTGATTTGGATCAAAGCGCACCATCGCCGGATCAGCGATGGTGCTGTCACCCGTTCTCCCAAGGAGTGCTGCATGAACAAGACAATGAAGGCCGCCGTGGTGCGCGCATTCGGCAAGCCGCTGACGATCGAGGAAGTGGAGGTGCCGCGGCCGCAGGCCGGCGACATCCTGGTCAAGATCGAAGCCTGCGGCGTGTGCCATACCGACCTGCACGCGGCCGAGGGCGACTGGCCGGTAAAGCCGAATCCGCCGTTCATTCCCGGCCACGAGGGCGTGGGCCACGTGGTCGCGGTCGGCGCTGGCGTACACCACGTCAAGGAAGGCGACCGGGTTGGCATTCCGTGGCTGTATTCGGCCTGCGGGCATTGCGAACATTGCCTGGGCGGCTGGGAGACGCTGTGCGAGGCGCAGCAGAATTCCGGCTACTCGGTCAACGGCGGTTTCGCGGAGTACGCGCTAGCCAATGCCAACTACATCGGCCATCTGCCGAACAACATCGGCTTCGTCGAGATCGCGCCGATCCTGTGCGCCGGCGTCACCGTGTACAAGGGCCTGAAGGTCACCGACACCAAGCCCGGCAACTGGGTGGTGATCTCCGGCATCGGCGGGCTTGGCCACATGGCCGTGCAGTACGCCAAGGCGATGGGGCTGAACGTGGCCGCGGTGGACGTGGACGACGCCAAACTGGCGCTGGCCAGGCACCTGGGCGCCACGGTGACGGTGAATGCGCTGACCACCGACCCGGTGGCCTACCTGAAGAAGGAGATCGGCGGCGCGCACGGCGCGCTGGTCACCGCGGTGTCGCCGAAGGCGTTCGAGCAGGCGATCGGCATGGTCCGCCGCGGCGGCACGGTGTCGTTGAACGGACTGCCGCCGGGCCAGTTCCCGCTGGACATCTTCGGCATGGTGCTCAACGGCGTGACCGTGCGCGGCTCCATCGTCGGCACCCGCCTGGACCTGCAGGAATCGCTGGACTTCGCCGAGCAGGGCAAGGTCGCCGCGACCGTGGCCACCGCCAGGCTGGAGAACATCAACGCCGTGTTCGCCCGCATGCGCGCCGGCCAGATCGAAGGCCGCATCGTGCTGGACATGGCCGCCTGATGGACGCCGCCGCGCCCGCCGCCGGTGTGCCGCTGCAGGTGCTGGCGACAGTGCCGGCGCTGCAGCTGATCGACACGCTGCGCGCGCGGCACGGGCCGCTGCTGTTCCACCAGTCCGGCGGCTGTTGCGACGGGTCCTCGCCGATGTGCTATCCGCAGGACGACTTCATCGTCGGCGACCGCGACGTGCAACTGGGCGAGATCGGCGGCGCGCCGTTCTACATCAGCGCGCCGCAGTTCGCCTACTGGAAGCACACGCAACTGGTCATCGACGTGGTGCCCGGCCGCGGCGGCATGTTCTCGCTGGAGAACGGCGAGGGCGTGCGTTTCCTGGTGCGCTCGCGGCTGTTCGGCGACGCCGAGTACGCGGCGTTGCAGGCGGCGGGGAAGGTGTAGCGGAACGCACCCCTCTTGTAGAAGCGGCTTCAGCCGCGACAGGCTCGTTGATTCATGCAGCCTGTCGCGGCTGAAGCCGCTCCTACAGGGTGCCGATGGCCGACAGTCCTACGGCGCCTTGGACGGCACCAACGGCGACACCGGATCGCTGGCCGGGAAGGTCTCTTCCAGCGCCTCGTCCTGATTGGCATCGGCATGCTGCTTGTGCGCGTGGTCCTCGTTGGCGCTATCGGCCGCGGCGGCGTCGGGCGTAGGCCGGTCCGCGCCGGTGCGCGGCTCGTGTTCGACGATGGTCTCGGGACTGTCGCCGGCGCCGCGGTCCTCGCGGTCCTGGCCGTCACGCTTGCCGCGTTGTTCGCCGGGAACCGGGTCGTTGCGACGCAGCGGGTCGGTGGGTGTGGACATGGCTGATTCCTCCGGTTGGGGTTGGGGAACGTGCGGACAGTGCAGCGCGATGCCGGTGAAGCCGCTGCGAATCGCAATGCGTCCACACGACTGTCACCAACGCCTAACGGCACCGGCGCTACTGCTGCCCATCCCCATGCCGCCGATGCCGCCCGGAGCTTCCGCCATGTGCCCCAGCGCCCGCCCCGATCCGCTGTTGTTCAATGCCCACCTGGATCCGTTGCCGGCCATGCCGCCGCAAGGTCCTGACGACGCTCCAGGTCCGCATCCGCACGACGCACTGGACTGGCGTCAGGCGCGGCCGGTGATCGAGGATGCGTGGCAGGCGCTGGATCATCTGCCGGCGCCGGCGCTGCGCGTGGAGGCGCACTGATGGCGCGCCCGATCTGGACCGGCACCCTGTCCTTCGGCCTGCTCAACGTGCCGGTGGCGCTGATGTCCGGCGAGCGCCGCGTCGATCTGCATTTCCGCATGCTCGATGCGCGCGACAAGCGTCCGATCCGCTTCGAGCGGGTCAACGCCGATACCGGCGAAGAAGTGCCGTGGAAGGACATCGTCAAGGCCTTCGAGTACAACAAGGGCAACTACGTGGTGGTCGGGCAGCAGGACATCGCCTCGGCCGCGCCGGAAAGCCACGAGACGGTGGAAGTCGAGGCGTTCGTGGACGCCGCCGACATCGACCTGCGCTACTTCGAGAAACCCTACGTGCTGGTGCCGGGCAAGAAGGCGGAGAAGGGCTACGTGCTGCTGCGCGAGACGCTGAGCGCCACCGGCAAGGTCGGCATCGCGCGTGTGGTGATCCGCACCCGCGAATACCTGTCGGCGGTGCTGCCGCAGGAAGACGCGCTGGTCCTGATCCTGCTGCGCTATCCGCAGGAACTGATCGATCTGGAGGACTACACGCTGCCCAGCGGCAAGGCCGCCGACTACCGGATCAGCGCCAGGGAGACCGAGATGGCCGCACAGCTGATCGACTCGATGTCGGGCAAGTGGGATCCGGCGTCCTATCACGACGAATTCCGCGAGCGCCTGCAGGCAGTGATCCAGAAACGGATCGAGGCGCAGGAGGGCACCGCCCAGGTGGAGGATGACGCCGCCACGCCGCAGCGCGAGGACGCCGCCACCAACGTGGTCGATTTCATGTCGCTGCTGCAGAAGAGCCTGGACGCCAAGCGCCGCACCCCGGCGAAGCAGGCGGAGGCGTCGGTACCGGTGCGCAAGACCGCGAAGAAGCCGGCCAGGAAAGCGGCGAAGAAGGCGGCCAAACCCGCCGCGAAATCCGCAGCCAAGGCCAAGCCGGCGAAAAAAAACGCTGCAAGCAAGATGCCGGCGCGGCGCAAGGCAGGGTAGGGTGCGATGACGCTGCGCGAGTACGCCCGCAAGCGCCGTTTCGGCGCGACCCCGGAACCGGCCGACGACAGCGGCGCGGCGCGGTCGCGGCGGCCGATCTTCGTCGTGCAGCTGCACCACGCCAGTTCGCGCCATTACGATTTCCGCCTGGAAGCCGATGGCGTGCTGAAGAGTTGGGCGGTGCCGAAGGGTCCGTCGTTGCGGGTCGGCGAAAAGCGGCTGGCGGTGCAGGTGGAAGACCATCCGCTGTCCTATGCCGGTTTCGCCGGCGACATTCCCGAGGGCCATTACGGCGCCGGCCATGTCGATGTGTTCGATCACGGCACTTGGTCGTGCGACGGCGAGCCGCTGGCCGCGATCGCCGCCGGCAAGCTGGATTTCGTACTGCATGGCGAGCGCCTCAACGGCAACTGGAAACTGGTGCGCACCGCATTGCGCGGCAAGCAGCCGCAGTGGCTGCTGATCAAGCGCGACGACGCGTTCGCCGCCGATCGCGAGGCCGATGACTTGCTGCAGGATTCGCCGGCGGCGGCTGCGAAGCGCGCCGCCAAGGCGACCAAGGCGACCAAGGCGACCAAGGCGACCAAGGCGACCAAGGCGACCAAGGCCAGCAAGGCCAGCAAGGCAAAACCCACGCGCAGCCAAGCGCCCGCCGCAACTGCCGCAACACCCGCCGCACGGCCACGGCGCAGCGACGCGGCCTGGCGCAAGCGCGCGCTGGCGCTGGAGGGTGCGCGCGATCACCCGTGTCCGCCAGGCGCGCGCGCGCAGCTGACGTTGCTGCGCGCGCGCGCGCCCGACGGCGCGCAATGGCTGCACGAGATCAAGTGGGACGGCTACCGCCTGCTCGCCGATCTGGACGCCGGCCAGGCGACGCTGCGCTCGCGCAACGACCAGGCCTGGACCGAGACCTTCCCCGAAGTCGCACACGCGGTGCAGGCCTTGCCGGTGCGTGAGGTGCGGCTGGACGGCGAGCTGGTGGTGCTCGATGCCGACGGCCGCAGCGATTTCTCCGCCTTACAACGGGTCATCGAGGGCAGCTCCAGGCAACCGCTGCGCTACTTGGTGTTCGACCTGCTCGGCGTGGCCGGCGTGGACCTGCGCGAGGTCCCGCTGCTGCAGCGCAAGCAATTGCTGCGCGCGCTGCTCGGCGACACGCCGGGCGTGCTGGCCTATAGCGACCACGTGCTCGGCCATGGCCCGGAGGTGTTCGCCGCCGCGGCGGCGAAGGGCTACGAAGGCGTGGTCAGCAAGCGCGCGGACGCGCGTCATCACGGCGGCCGCGGCGGCGACTGGGTCAAGACCAAGCACGAGAACAGCGATGATTTCGTCATCGTCGGCTATACCGATCCCAAGGGCGCGCGCAACGGCTTCGGTTCGCTGCTGCTGGCGCAGCGCAGCGCTGGCGGGTTGCGCTACGTCGGCCGTGTCGGCACCGGTTTCGACGAATCCGGCCTGCGGCGGTTGCTTGCGCAGCTGCAGGCATTGCACAGCGAGCAGGCGGCGGTGGAGCTTCCCGCGCATGCGCCGTTCCCGCGGCGCAGCGTGCACTGGGTGCGGCCGCAGCTGGTGGCCGAAGTCGCTTTCCGTGGCTGGGCCAAGGAAGGGTTGTTGCGCCAGGCCGCGTTCAAGCGCCTGCGCGCGGACAAGCCGCTGCAGGATCTTGGCGGCGATCGTGCGCCGCCACCACAGCCGGCGGCAGGCCAGGGCCGCCATGCCGTGGCGGCGCGCGCTGCGGCATCGGCGGAGAAGACCGTGCCGGCCGCGCGCGGGCCGGCCAAGCAGGCGAAACGCAGCGCGTCGAACGGCAATGCCGCGAAAAACGGCGCCGCCAAGCGCAAACCGGCGACCGCCAAGTCCGCGCCGCGCGCAAGCACCGCGGCGCAGAAGACCGCGTCCTCTGCCAGCGCCGATGCCGCGGCCCCGGCGGTCGTCATCACCCACCCCGAGCGCGTCGTGTATCCGGGCGCCGGCATCAGCAAGGGCGAGGTCGCCGCGTACTACCGCGCCATCGCGCCATGGCTGCTGCAGGAAGTCGCCGGGCGGCCGCTGTCGCTACTGCGCTGCCCCGATGGCGCCGGCGGCGAATGCTTCTTCCAGAAGCACAACAACCGCGCGCTCGGCCAGCACGTGCAGGCGATCGCGCTGAAGCAGAAGAGCGGCACCGAGGACTACCTGTACATCGACGATCTGGCCGGCCTGCTGGAACTGGTGCAGATGAACACCCTGGAGCTGCATCCCTGGGGGGCGACCGTGGACGATCCCGAGCACCCCGACCGGCTGGTGTTCGATCTGGACCCGGGCGAGGGCGTGAGCTGGGCGCAGATCAAGGCCGCCGCGCGCGAGATCCGCACCCGCCTGCGCGAGACCGGGCTGGAGAGTTTCGTGCGCCTGTCCGGCGGCAAGGGCCTGCACGTGGTGGTGCCGATCGTGCCCGACGCGGACTGGGAGCGCGCGCGCGATTTTTGCGAAGCCTTCGCCCAGGCGCTGGCTGGGTCCGCGCCCGAGCGCTACGTGGCCACGATGAGCAAGGCCAAGCGCAGCGGGGTGATCTTCGTCGATTGGCTGCGCAACGGCCGCGGCAACACCAGCGTGTGCTCGTGGTCGCTGCGCGCGCGCGAGCACGCCACCGTGGCGGTGCCGCTGCGCTGGGAGGAACTGGCGCGGATCGCCTCGCCGCAGGCGTTCCCGCTGGCCAAGGCGCTGCAGCGCGCCGCGCGCCTGCGCGCGCATCCGTGGAAGGAGATGGCGACGCTAGAGCAGCGGTTGCCTGGGAGCTGAGCCGGCGGGCGGCCGCGGATTGCGGCTTCCCTTTGTCGCCTTTTCCCGCACCTGCTGGCGTACCGCGTCGCGACTGAAGTCGCCCCTGCACTGGATCCAAGCGCTGACCGCGCAACAGACGCGGTTCCTTGCAGGAGCGGCTTCAGCCGCGACGAACGGAGCCTGGATCCCGCCGTTGGCATCGACCTCTACGCACGAGCGCAGTCACCGCAGTGCCGCCAGCAGTGAATGTGCCAGTGCCATCCACGGTGCAGCCACTCGCGCGATGCTCGCGTAGGCGGCAACCGCAACCGTCGCCGCGCCCACCACGCCACTTACGGCGACACAGCGGATTCGCGGGTGACCCGCGCCAGCGAATCGCGCGAGATCGCCGCAATCGACTTTGCTCCGGTCAGCGTCATCGCCACCCGCATCTCCTTTTCGACCAGGCTCAGCAGGTTCTCCACCCCGGCCTGGCCGGCCGCGGCCAGCGCATACACGAAGGCGCGGCCGAGCAGCACCGCGTCGGCGCCGAGCGCGAGCATGCGCACCACGTCCAGGCCGCTGCGGATGCCGGAGTCGGCCAGGATCTTCAGCTCGCCCTTCACCGCGTCGGCGATCGCCGGCAGCGCGCGCGCGCTGGACAGCACCCCGTCGAGCTGGCGCCCGCCATGGTTGGAGACCACGATGCCGTCGGCGCCGAAGCGCACTGCGTCGCGCGCATCGTCCGCATCCAGGATGCCCTTGATGACCATCGGCCCGGTCCAGAACTCGCGGATCCATTCCAGGTCCTTCCACGCAATCGACGGGTCGAAGTTCGCGCCGAGCCAGCCGATGTAATCCGCCAACCCGGTCGGGCTGCCGCGGTAGGCGGAGATGTTGCCCAGGTCGTGCGGGCGCCCGAGCAGGCCCACGTCCCAGGCCCAGCGCGGATGGGTCATGGCCTGCAGCATGCGCCGCAGCGACGCGTGCGGCCCGCTCATGCCCGAATGCGCATCGCGGTAGCGCGCGCCGGGCGTGGGCATGTCCACGGTGAATACCAACGTGGTCACGCCGGCGGCCCTGGCCCGCTCCAGCGCGTTGCGCATGAAGCCGCGGTCCTTGAGCACGTATAGCTGGAACCACATCGGCCGGTCGATCGCCGGCGCCACTTCCTCGATCGGGCACACCGACACCGTGGACAGGGTGAACGGCACGCCCTTGGCCGCCGCCGCCTGCGCGGCCTGCACCTCGCCGCGGCGCGCGTACATGCCGGTCAGCCCGACCGGTGCCAGGGCCAGCGGCAGCGCCAGGCGCTCGCCGAACAGCATGGTTTCCAGGCTGAGCTCGGCCATGTCGCGTAGCACCCGCTGGCGCAGTGCGATGTCGGCCAGGTCGGCGACATTGCGCCGCAGCGTGTGCTCGGCGTAGGCGCCGCCGTCGATGTAGTGGAACAGGAATGGCGGCAGCCGCGCCTGGGCGGCGGCGCGGTAATCGGAAGCGGCGGAAATGATCATCGGCGCGGGTCGTCGGGAGAGGAGGGCAGGCGCGAGGCGCGCGCACGGCGCGCTTCGTCTTCGTCGAGGCGGTACGCCGGATCGCCCTGCAGCAGCGGCAGGAATGGCTGCAGCGGCGCCACCACCTGCTCCTCGGGCGTGTGCGGGCGCTGCACGTAGGTGCCGCCGCCGGCGCGGGCGCGCAGCAGGCCCTGGCTGGCGAGCTGGGCGATCGCCTCGCGCAAGACGGTGCGCGACACGCCCAGCTGCAGCGCCAGCGTGCGCTCGGCCGGCAGGCGCGCGTCCGCCGCCAGTCCGTGCTGGGCGATCAGCGCACGCAATTGCGCGGCGACGCGGTCGCTGAGGCGGCCGCCGCCGAGCGCGGGCGCAGGGTCGCGCTGGCGTGCCACTGGCCGGCGGCGTGCTCCGGCCTTCGCGCACGTGGATGAGGTGGTCATACCAAAAACGGCCGAGCGCAGGAGCGGATTCCATTAGATCGCGGCACGTTGGGTCAGGTCAAACGCAGGCAACGCGATCGCTGCAGTTATTGGTCATACCAATCGCCTCGGACCATGCCGCGCCGGGGCGGCGGCCGCTCTCACCAGACGAACGGCAGCAGCCGCCAGCTGTGCCTGGCGTACTCCGGGTACTCATGGGGAAAGGCCTGGGTCAGCGCCGCTTCCTCCACGCGGATGCGGCGCAGGAACGCCCAGGTCACCGGCAGCACGATCGCCAGCAGCGACAGCCCATCGCCTAGGCCGATCGCCAGCCCGTAGAACGCCAGCAGCGCGCCGGTATAGGACGGATGGCGCAGGTAGCGGTACGGCCCGTGGCGGATCAGCCGGTGGTCGTCCTGGATGGTCACGTCCACCGTGAACCAGCGCGCCAGCACCCGGATCGCCCACAGCCGCAGCCCCAGGCCGCCGGCCAGCAGTGCGCAGCCCAGCCAGCGCGCCGGCTCCTGCAGCGCCGGCGCATAGCGCCATAGGCCGGCGAAGGACAGCAACACGCCCACCGCCACCGCCGCGTACAGCACGCGCCACAGCAGCTGCAGCGTGCCCTGGTCGTGCGCGCCGCCATCGGCCGCGCGGCGGCGGTGGCCGAGCAGCATCTCGAACACGCCCCAGCTCGCGCCCAGCAGCATGAACAACAGATCGGGATGTGGAACAGGCATTGTCGTGTCCTTGGGGAATTGTCGGTGTACGCCATCGCGCTGCAGGCCGGGCGAACGGGCGGTCGGCGATGGCATGGCGCTAGTGTGATCGCCATGCGGTTGCGGGAACAGTGACCGCTGGCCATCGCTGCGACCTGCCGGACGTCTTTTTTGCATGCAACTCATCGCTGCCGCCACGCGCTGCCTGCATCTTGCTGCAGTACGCGTCCATGCAGGCCAGGCAGGCTGGCGCCAAGGCCCATCGGTACGGTCAGCGTGCCTGCATGTCCATGCACAGGCCGGACGATGGTGCGCAGCAGGCGTGTTTGCAAACCGATATGGGCCGGCACGGCCACGCTGCAGTGCAAGGTGCGCTCGGTCCAGGTGCCGCCGTCGCCGTAGCGGAGCAGGAGCGACGGCGGCCACCCAATCGGTAACGGTGCTTTGGCCCGGAGACGGGCGCGAAGTTCGGTTATCGCCTCATCTTTTCGGCATTCGAAGCAAAAATAGACGGATTTTTTATTCAAATGGTCTTGTCAAGATTAAATGGCAGGAAAAAGAAATGCGTCGACTTGGAAGGGCCTTGGGATTCGGTAGTTCTTCTTCAAGTTCTCGCGCGCCCGAACACGATGCCGAGCAGAGAAATCCTCGCCAGGAATCGCCAGCAGCATCCCCTCACCCACAACTGGGAGGGCTTCCTGCGCGCCCTCAGCTCCACCCTGCTTTAGCGGCGGTACAGCGTGACATAAATTCCAACATTCGGAACATTACACTCCCGAGTTTGCAGAAATCTTGTGTCGACAGCGAGGGCATTCCCGATCTCCACGATGCTCATGAAATCGCGACGAAGGGTGTGACATTGGCGACGCAGCGACTTAGAGGCGAAAGTCAAAGTAGTCCGGATGGTTTGTATAATATGGCAACGAACGCTGAGCGTGCAGTTGACCAATACTATAATGCTCGTCCAGGCGTGCAGCGGCCCTCGGCGCAGCCCGGCTATGCATCGCGATTAGCGCCACGTCGTGGCCAGGAATCGCCAGCAGCATCCCCTCACCCACAACTGGGAGGGCTCCCTGCGCGCCCTCAGCTCCCCCCTGCTTTAGCGGCGGTACAGCGTGACATAAATTCCAACATTCGGAACATTACACTCCCGAGCTTGCAGAAATCTTGTGTCGACAGCGAGGGCATTCCCGATCTCCAAGATGCTCATGAAATCGCGACGAAGGGTGTGACATTGGCGACGCAGCGACTTAGAGGCGAAAGTCAGAGTAGTCCGGATGGTTTGTATAATATGGCAGCGAACGCTGAGCGTGCAGTTGACCAATACTATAATGCTCGTCCAGGCGTGCAGCGGCCCTCGGCGCAGCCCGGCTATGCATCGCGATTAGCGCCACCTCGTGCAAGCGTTGAGTATTCGGGAGCCAAATGCTATGTCCGACCAGAAATTCTGGCCAAAGCCGTAAACATTGCGTGCAATTTTGAGACGAATATCCAGCCTATGGGGGTAAAGGAAGGAGATGCTTTATCGGTGGTTAATCTTTTGCATAAGATTAAAGAAGACGTACCCGTGCATCCAGATGTTGTGCGAGCCGTACGTGCAAACTGCAATGACGCCATTGAATTGAACAACGCACTGCTTGGCTGTGTAGAGCATGCAGATAGTTGAACTGGCGTCAGTTCGCGATGGGTGCCGCAGAGAAAAAATTGACTAACAAGAGAAGCTTCTCGCTCGCGTATTGTCAGCTGCTGCAGCCGCATCACCGAGGCCCTTGCGTAACCGGTTCGTCACGAAACGACAGCCGCTGCCTGTCGTAGACCAACCGTGGTCTGGACCCCGGAAAACCGCCACGCGCCAATGTGACGACACTCGTTCTCGTCGCGTTTGGTTTGCGCCTGCGCGCGGGCGCCATTGTTGGCAAGGCAACGGCCTCGCTTGCGGTCAGGTCTTGTCGCAACGCTGTGCGCTTCGTCTTCCTGGCCTTGAGCAGACGCGTTGCGGCTGGACCTCTGCGCAAGACCGCACCGCACCGTGCCTGACCGACGCGCGGCAACCATGTCGGTTGCGGCGCCGCCACGTGCACGCCAACCCGTCGCTGCCGCCATGCCCGTCTGCCCAGCCCCGCCGCGGCCTCCCCAATGACGCTGCCAGGCCCTAAGATGCCGCAAGCATCTTGTTGACGAGGAGTAGGCATTGATCATCCATCCCAAAGTTCGCGGTTTCATCTGCACCACCACGCATCCGCTCGGCTGCGAGCGCAACGTGCTCGAGCAGATCGCCGCCACGCGCGCGCGCGGCGTACGCAGCGACGGCCCGAAGAAGGTGCTGGTGCTCGGCGCCTCCAGCGGCTACGGCCTGGCCTCGCGCATCACCGCCGCGTTCGGCTTCGGCGCCGACACGCTGGGCGTGTTCTTCGAAAAGCCGGGCAGCGACAAGAAGGCCGGCACCGCCGGCTGGTACAACGCGGCCGCATTCGACAAGCATGCCAAGGCCGCGGGCCTGTACAGCAAGTCGATCAACGGCGATGCGTTCTCCGACGAGGCGCGCGCGCAGGTGATCGACCTCATCACGACCGAGATGGGCGGCCAGGTCGATCTGGTGGTGTATTCGCTGGCCTCGCCGGTGCGCAAGCTGCCCGGCACCGGTGAAGTGAAGCGCTCGGCGCTCAAGCCGATCGGCCAGACCTATACCGCCACCGCGATCGACACCAACAAGGACGCGATCATCGAGGCCTCGATCGAGCCGGCCACCGAGCAGGAGATCGCCGACACCGTGACCGTGATGGGTGGCCAGGACTGGGAACTGTGGATCGACGCGCTGGCCGCCGCTGGCGTGCTCGCGCCGGGTGCGCGCAGCGTGGCCTTCAGCTACATCGGCACCGAGATCACCTGGCCGATCTACTGGCACGGCGCGCTGGGCAAGGCCAAGGTGCACCTGGACCAGACCGCGCAACGCCTGCACGCGCGCCTGCAGCAAAGCGGCGGCAGCGCCAACGTGGCGGTGCTCAAGTCGGTGGTGACCCAGGCCAGCGCGGCGATCCCGGTGATGCCGCTGTACATCTCCATGGTCTACAAGATCATGAAGGAAAAGGGCCTGCACGAAGGCACCATCGACCAGCTCGACCGCTTGTTCCGCGAGCGCATGTACCGCGCAGACGGCCAGGCGCCGGCCACCGACGAGCAGAACCGGCTGCGCCTGGACGACTGGGAACTACGCGACGACGTGCAGGACGCGTGCAAGGCGCTATGGCCGCAGGTCACCACCGAGAACCTGTTCCAGCTCACCGACTACGCCGGCTACAAGCACGAATTCCTCAAGCTGTTCGGCTTCGAGCGCAACGACGTGGACTACGACGCCGACGTGAATCCGGACGTGCAGTTCGATTGCATCGCGCTGTAGGCAGCCGGGATGCGGCATCGGGAATGCGGCATGCGGCCGGCAGCGATGCCGGCCGTTTTTCTGTGAGTGCCTGTCGCGGCTGAAGCCGCCCCTACACGGCCTGCGGATCGCCTGCAGGGTGCACTGTAGATACCGTCTTCCTCCCTAACAGACAAGGGTCTTTTGAGGATCGAAGGGCGTGCGTGATTTGAGCACGCCGTAGGCGATGTGCAGCAGCTTGCGCATGGCGGCGCAGATGATCTGCTTGTTGGCCTTGCCACGCTCGCGCATGCGCTGCTTCAGCGCACGGACGACTGGGTTGTGGGTCATGGCGACCAAGGCCGGCAGGAACAGGCCGGCGCGCAGGCGCGGGGAGCCGGTGCGGGAGATGCAGACCTGGCCCTGACGCTTGCCGGACTCCTGCAGCCGGGGGTTGAGCCCGGCAAAGGCGGTCACTGCCGAGGCATGGGCGAAGCGCTCCACATTGCCCAGTTCCGCCAGCATCAACGCCGCGCTGGTGCCGGCGATCCCGTCGATGCTCACCAGCAGTTCGCGCTGCCCACGCAAGGTGGGGTCCTGATCGATCTGGTCGTCGATGGCCCGTTCGATCTGCGCGATGCGCGCCTGCAACTGGCCGATGTTCTCCAGGAGCGAGTCGCGCACCACCAGTGCTGCGACGTCTAAGCGGTTGCGCTCCATCTGCAGCATCTGCAACAGGTCGTCCCGGCGCCGCACCAGCGCCTTGAGCCGCTTGAGCGCCGGCGGATCGGGCTGCCAGGGCCGCAGCTGGGCCGCATGGCGCTGGCCGTAGCTGGCGATCAGCTTGGCATCGCTGCGGTCGGTCTTGACCCGGGTTAGCTGGCTGCGTGCATACAGCGCCATCTGCGCCGGATTGAGCACGCACACGCGGTATCCCAACCCATACACGAACTCGGCCAGGGCCTCGTGGTAGGTGCCGGTGGCTTCCATCACGATCCAGCTGTCCGCCTGCGCATGGGTTTGCAGCCACGTCTGCAGGATCTGAAAGCCCTTCGGATCGTTGGGGAGCTTGGCCTTGGTGCGGTACTTGCTGTTGGCCAGGTCGATAGCCAGGTCGAAACTGCGTTTGGCGACGTCGATGCCGACGACTGGGGACATGAGCGATTCCTCCATCGTGGGGTGAACACGATCATCGCTGCGCCCGGTCCTGCCTTGTGGATGCGAGTTCACGCCAGCGGCGGACTCTGGATACCGTACGGACATCGTGGGCCAGCAAACGGAGGGCGGGAGCCGATCTACAGCACAAGCTCGAAGCTTCAGGAGCGACTGGACTTCCGGCACCTCCTCCGATGATCAGTCGGAAGACATAACGCCGTAGGGGCCCTATGTCCAGATACAAGGAGCGGCTTCAGCCGCGACCGGAACGATGAAACCACCGCGGCGCGAATCGGATGGGAGGTGCGGCCGGCGCCTGCAATCAGGCACGTTGGATGGCGTCCCGCGCGCTCCCACAAGGAGCGCGGCCGGCCACCGCAGAGACTGTGTCGGTCGCCACTGTGGGAGCGACTTCAGTCGCGACGCGGGAAACCAGGGCCGCCGCTGCGCCGGGCATTGCAGCAAGGTCTGCACCAATCCGCACATGGAAACCGCCCGGCACCTGAAGCGTGTCGCCGCTCGCGGCTGAAGCCGCTCCTGCAAAGGCGGGAATTCGGGATTCGGGGTTCGTGGTGGCCTCGATGCCGGGTTTCCCATGGGGAGCTTGGCATCGCGACCGCCTCATTTTCCCGTCGCGGCTCAAGCCGCTCCACAGGAAGGGCCGCACGCTCTTGTAGGAGCGGCTTCAGCCGCGACAGGAACACGAATCGCCAGCAACCCCGTGCCGCGCGCAAAAACGCCGCCACCAGCGCTCCCACGAATCCCCATTCCCCATTCCCGGCCTTTCACCGCTTCACATCGAACCGCGACGTCCCCACGCAGGCCTGCACGTCGGCTTCGCCCAGCGCATGGAAGTCGCCCGGCAGCGAGTGCTTCAGGCAGCCGGCGGCCAGGCCGAAGCGGATCGTGGCGGTGTCGTCCCAGCCCTGGCTCAGGCCGTGCAGCACGCCGGCGGCGAACGCATCGCCGCCGCCGATGCGATCGACGATGCCGGTCAATTCCTCGGCCGGCGCCTGCGCCACGCTGCCGTCGCGGCGCAGCAGCATCGCGCCCAGGCTGTGGTGATCCACGCTGTGTGCCACGCGCTGGGTGCAGGCCATCGCCTGCAGCTGCGGGAACGCGGCGAAGGCGTCGCGCGCGCCGGCTTGCACCCGCGCCTGCGCGCCGTCCTGCGGGTACTGGTGGCCCAGCACCACCCCCAGGTCGCGGTAGTCGGCGAACAGCACGTCGGCCTGCGCCAGCAGCTGGCGCAGGATGCCCGGCGCGTCACCGTTCCAGGCCTCCCACAGTTTGGGCCGGTAGTTGCCGTCGAACGACACGCGCACGCCGAGGTCGCGCGCGCTGCGTGCCGCCGCCAGCGCCGCGGCCGCGCCGCGTTCGCCCAGCGCCGGGGTCACCCCGGATAGATGCAGCCAGTCCGCGCCGCGCAGCAGCGCCGGCCAGTCGTGGGCGTCCGCCTGGGCCAGCGCGAAGGCCGAGCCAGCGCGGTCGTAGGTGACTTCGCTGGGGCGGTGCCCGGCGCCGGTGGTCAGGAAGTACAGGCCCATGCGCCCGGGCACGAAGCGCACGCCGCGGGTGTCCACGCCGTGCCGGCGCAGCTCGCCGGCGGCCGCTTCGCCCAGCGGGTTGTCCGGCAGCACGCTGACCATCGCCACGTCGTGGCCGAAATGCGCCAGCGCCACGCCGACGTTGGCCTCGGCGCCGCCGACGTGCACGTCCAGCCGCGGCGACTGCAGCAGGCGTTCGTGGCCGGGGGCGCCCAGGCGCAGCAACAGTTCGCCGAAGCAGACGATGCGGGATGCGGTCATGGCAGGAGGATCCTGATCGATCGAAGGGGAGGCCAAGCATGCCGGGAACGGCGGCCACAGCCAAGTTTTTTGACTATCGGTGTCATTTTTCGCGGCGGCCAGGGGGGCCAGCGTCGTAGCGGCTGCGCCAGGCCAGGCACAGCTTTGTGCCGAAAGCCCGCAAATTCGGCGCGATTTCTGTTGCGCTGCAAGATGCCGCAATGTTTCGCAACTGTTAACGTCGGTTTTGACCAGCGGTGTCATCCGCGGCAAACAGCCCGAAATATCACGCAGTTCATGTAACCCTTGGGAGGGGAGGACATGCAATCTCGCACTGAACGCCGGAAGACACCGGTTACCTTGCTCGCGCTCTCGATCGGACTGGCCCTGCAGGCCGGCATCGTCCAGGCACAGGACGTTCCCGCGACCGCCAGTGGTGCCACCGAGCCGGCCACCCAGCTCGACACGGTCACCGTCACCGGTTACCGCGCCAGCGTGGAGAAGGCGCTGGACATCAAGCGCGGCGAGGCTGGGGTGGTCGACGCCATCGTGGCCGAGGACGTCGGCAAGTTCCCCGACCTCAACCTGGCCGAATCGTTGCAGCGTATCCCCGGCGTGGTCATCACCCGCGAGGCGGGCGAGGGCCGCAGCATCTCGGTGCGCGGCCTCGGCCCGGACTTCACCCGGGTGCGCATCAACGGCATGGAAGCGCTGACCACGGTCGGCGCCGGCGACCAGAGCGGCGGCACCAATCGCGGCCGCGGCTTCGACTTCAATGTGTTCGCCTCCGACCTGTTCTCGCAATTGATCGTGCGCAAGACCGCCTCGGCCGATGTCGAAGAAGGTTCGCTCGGCGCCACCGTCGACCTGAAGACCGCGCGCCCGTTCGACTACAGCGGCTTCACCTTCGTCGCCAGCGGCCAGGCCGGCTACAACGCGATGGCGCAGAAGGCTGATCCGCGCCTGGCCGCGCTGATCTCCAACACCTTCGCCGACGGCACCTTCGGCGCGCTGCTGTCGGTGGCCTACTCCGAGCGCCAGGCGCTGGAGGAAGGCTCCAACACCGGCCGCTGGGCCGGCGGCACCAGCAACGGCGGCTTCGCGGCGTCCTCGCCGTACGCGTCCGCGCGCGCGGCCAACGTCTACCAGCCGCGCTTCCCGCGCTACGTGCAGATGGAGCACGCGCAAAAGCGCCTGGGCGTGACCGGCTCGCTGCAGTGGAAGCCCAGCGACGCCACCGAGATCGCGCTGGATACGCTGTATTCCAAGATCGACGCCGAGCGCGACGAACACTACATCGAAGCGATCTCCTTCAGCCGCAACCGCGATGCGGCCACCGGCGCGGCGCGGCGTCCCGACCGCGACGGCAAGCCCACCACCATCGTGCGCAACGGCGAGATCCGCAACAACGCGCTGGTCTACGGCGAGTTCGACAACGCCGACATCCGCAGCGAGAACCGCCACGACGAGTGGAACACCGTGTTCAAGCAGATCGGCCTCAGCGCGCAGCACCGCTTCAGCGACGACGTCACCCTGTCCGGCAAGGTCGGCACCTCGCGCTCCAGGCACGAGAACCCGGTGCAGACCACCATCATCATGGACAAGTACGACGTCGATGGTTACAGCTACGACTACCGCGGCAACAGCCGTGCGCCGGTGATCAACTACGGTATCGACACCACCGATCCGCGTGGCTGGGAACTGGCCGAGATCCGCCTGCGTCCGCAGTACGTGGACAACGACTTCGACACCGGCCAGATCGACTTCAACTGGAACATCAGTCCCGGCTTCCGGCTCAAGGGCGGCGTGCTGGCCAAGGACTACACCTTCAAGACCGTGGAACTGCGCCGCGCCTCGGAAAGCACCGTGCCCAACTTCGCCAATGGCACCAAGCTCGTGCCGGTGGACATGACCGGGCAGGCCGGACTCAAGGGCATCGCCGGCAGCCCGTCGAACTGGGTGATCCCGGATCTGAACGCCTTCGTCGATGGCTTCGACCTCTACAGCAACAGCGGTCTGTTCGCCGTCGCCCCGCGCAGCAACAACAGCCGCAGGGTGGAAGAGAAGGACCGCGGCGCCTACCTGATGGGCGAGTTCTCCACCGACCTGGGCAACATTCCGCTGTCGGGCAACATCGGCGTGCGCTACGTGCGCACCAAGCAGGCCTCCACCGGCTATGCGCTGATCAACAACGTGCCGACCCAGACCACGGTCGAGCGCAGCTACGACGACACCTTGCCCTCGTTCAACCTGGTCGCCGAGGTCACCCCGGACTTCCTGATCCGCCTGGGCGCGGCCAAAGTGATGACCCGCCCGGGCCTGGGCAGCCTGACCCCGGGCGTGACCGTCGCCGTGGCCGGCGGCGCGCGCACCGTCAGCGGCGGCAACCCGGATCTGGACCCGATCCGCGCCACCAACGTCGACCTGGGTTTCGAGTGGTACTTCGACGAAGGCGCCATGGCCGGCGTCGGCCTGTTCTACAAGGACATCGACAGCTTCATCCAGACCGCGCGCGAAGTGCGTCCGTATTCCAGCAGCGGCCTGCCGGCATCGCTGCTCGACGGCACCAACGCCTCGGTCAACGACGATTTCACCTTCAGCATCCCGCTCAACACCCCCGGCGGCAAGCTCAAGGGCGTGGAAGCCAACTACATCCAGCCCTTCACCTTCCTGCCCGGCAAGTGGTCCAACCTGGGCGTGCAGTTGAACTACACCTGGGTCGATTCGCAGATCCAGTACCTGGACAACACCGGCAAGCCGGTGATGAAGAACGACCTCACCGGCCTGTCCAAGTCCTCATGGAACGCCACCGTGTTCTACGAAGGCGAGGTGTTCTCCGGGCGCGTCTCGGCCACCAACCGCGACGACTACTTGACCCAGGCGCCGGGCACCGAAGCCGGCTTCAACGTCGACGGCACCCACGGCATGACCGGCACCACCGTCATCGACGCCTCGCTGCGCTACAGGATCAGCGAGCAGCTGGAACTGAGCCTGGAAGGCATCAACCTGACCAACGAAGCGTCCGACGAGTGGGTGTACTCGCCGACCACCGGGCGCCTGCCGCTGCAATACACCGAAACCGGCCGCCAGTACCTGCTCGGCGTGCGCTACAAGTTCTGAGTCACACGCCCGCTGGTGTCGCGTGGCCCCGCGCGGCCCCCGCCATGCCCGCTGCCTGCATACTCGCCGGATCGGGGAGAGGGAGGATCGTCATGCGGCGGCACGTGCGCACGGCGATCGCAAAGGAGCGATATGGAAGACGCAATCCGCCGCAGCGCTGCGCGCGCTGCCGGCGCCATGACCAGAGTGTGGGAGCGACTTCAGTCGCGACGGGCCCTACCGACAAGGCCCATCGCCCCCGAAGCCGCCACCTGTAGGAGCGGCTTCAGCCGCGACAGAAACCCACCATCCCGCGATCCCGCGCCGCACGCGCGATACTCCGCACGGACAAGTCAAACATCCCCCAACACCGGCAATCGCATGCTGGCCCGCTGCCTGGCCATGCTGTCCTGCCTCGCACTCCAGGCCTTCGCCGCCGCCGCACCCACCACCACCACCGCTCCCGACCTGCTGTTCCGCGTCTCCGCCGACCACGGCTTCGACGCCGACATCGCCCAGGGCGACCCCACCCCCAACGTCCGCGACAAGGTCGCCCTCGTCCCCACCGGCGTGAAGGGCAACGCGATCGCCTGGGCCGACGACGGCGTCCTCGCCTGGAACGCCCCCGGCAACCTCTACACCCAACGCGGCACGCTGTCCTTCTTCTGGCGCGCGCGCTATGCGGTCGGCGAAGCGCCGTTCGTGATCTTCCGCGTCGGCTACGCCGACCACAGCAGCTGGGACATGGCCTGGCTGCGCATCGACTGGAACGGCCACGGCTTCGACGCCTTCGTCACCGACGCCAACCTGGCGCGCACCCGCGTGTCGTTCAAGCTCGACAAGAACCCTACCGCCAGCCAATGGACTCACCTCGCCTTCGCCTGGGACGAAACCCGTGGCGTGCGCCTGTACGTGGATGGCAAGGAAGCCGCGCGCGCCGACTGCGCGCAAGCCTGCGCCGACGGCGGCGCGCTCGACTTCGACGCCGCGCTCGACCAGCTCGGCCTGGCCGGGCGGGTGATGGCGCCGCACCAGGTGCAGAGCCGCTACAACTTCCTGCGCGGCAGCGACTTCGACGAGATCCGCACCTACGACCGCATGCTCGACGCCGCCGGCGCCGCGGCCCTGGCGCGCCAGCAGGAACCGCGCAGCGCCGAACCGCCGCGCGCCGACGCCGCGCGCAACGCCTGGCTGCACCGCTACGGCTGGGACCACGGCCACGCGCCCCCCGTGCTGGACGCGCCGTCCACCCGCATCCGCAAGGTCGAATTCGCCGATGCCAGGGACCTCAAGCAGTGGATGTGGAAAGCCACCGACGGCATCGCCGAGACCACCTGGCCCGGCGTCTACAACCGCTCGCGCCTGCCCGGCCGCAACGACTACTTCCAGTTGCCGGATTGGAACACCTACGTCGAAGGCGGCAAGGCGCTGGACCTGGCCCTGCCCGACGAACCGTTCAACCGCATCGAACTGCGCGGCGCCGCTGACGGCCAGGCCAGCTACGCCGCCGCCGGCGCCACACTCGCGCCGCTGTTCCAGCGCACGCAAGGCACCGTGCGCAGCGTCGATCAGTTCGAGCGCCGCCGCGGCGGCCGCCTGCGCTTCACCAACACCGCGCAGGAAACCCCGATCCAGGAAATCTGGGCCTACGACGTCAGCGCCGGCGCGCCGCCGTCCGACCCCAGCGCCACCCTCAGCTACACCGTGCGCAGCGACATCGCCCCCGACTATGCCAACCTCGCCGCCTTGCGCAGCGACATCGCCGGACGCTATCCGCAGGGCGAGCGCAGCACCGTGGTCGCCCTGCCGAGCAAGGCGCCGGCGCGCAAGCGCAGCGCCGAAACATCCGCAGCGCCGCCGTTGCCCATCGTGCACGTGCTGATCCCCTCCAGCCTCGGCGACGCCCCGCCGGACCAGCCGCTGATGCGCAGCTGGTCCTACGGCTGGGAAAACATGCACGACGGCCTGGACGGCATCGCCATCGACCTGCCGGCGCTGGACCTGCCCGCCACCCACGACGGCCTGATCCCGCTCAACCTCCGCATCAAGGACCCGATCTGGCCGGCGCGCGACATGCTCGACGTGTCGGTGTCGGTCAAGCCCGGCCAGCCGCGCACGCTATGGCTGGACCTGCGCGACCGCATCCTGAGCAACGACAGCCTGATGCTCAGCATCGCCTCCGCCGCGCCCGGTTTCGACGCGCGCGCGCTGGACGGCGCGCAACTGCGCCTGCTGTTCAAACCGCGCGACCAGGCCAAGGCCGAACACATCGCCGACCGCTTCAACCAGGTCAAGGACAACTGGGGCTTCCTGGTCGAGGAACACACCACCTCCAAGCGCCAGCGGCTGTACGCGCGCCTGGATGCCGACATCGGCGACCTGCTGCGCGTGGACCCGGATAACGCGCTCGCCCGCCAATACTGGAACGACATCGGCTACGGCAACCAGGGCGCGCTGCCGGTGGACCTGCCCACCCCGCCCAAGGGCGTGCCGGCCTGGGCGTTCTGGCAACTGGAAGACCTCAAGGCCACGCGCCGCTACATCCGCTGGTGGATCGATAAACGGCAAGTGGCCTACGGCGACTTCGGCGGCGGCATCTCCGACGATTCCGACCTCACCCAGCAATGGCCCGGCGTCGCCCTGATGGGCGTGGACCCGGATGTACTCAACGCCTCGCTGACCGCGCTGTCCGACGCCAACTATCGCAACGGCATGTTCACCGACGGCCTGTCCACCATCGAGACCGACGAACTGCACGCCTACGAAGAAGGCATCAACCTCAACAGCGCCATGCTCTACCTCAACTGGGGCGACCCGCTCACCGTCGAGCGCCTGATGCGCACGGTGAAGGCCTTCGACACCATCATCCAGGTCAACCCGCAAGGCCACCTTTTGTTCGCCAGCAACTGGTTCGGCGGGCGCAAGGTCTACCGCGAACCGAACTGGCAATGGCAGAAACCCTACGCGTTCCCGGTACTGCACCCGGCCCTGCTGCTGGGCGGCTACAACGCCGACCCCAACAGCCGCCGCATCGTCACCGGCCTGGCCGACGGCTACCTCGCCTACGCGTACACCAATGCCAAGGGCCAATGGGCGCTGCCCAACGAAATCAACTGGAAGACCGGCAACACCCGCGGCGGCGAACTGTTCGAAGGCAGCGGCGGCGCCGACACCCTGCACACCTTCTGGGCCGCCTGGCGCTGGACCGGCGAGGCGCGCTACCTCAAACCCATCGACTACCGCGTCGCCAACGCCGGCCCGGCGGGCCTGTCGCTGCTCAACGAGAATTTCCTGGATCTGCTCGGCAAACGCGACAGCTGGGGCGCCGACCTGGCCAAGGCCGCCGCCCAGCCCGGCGCCGTCCCCGACTTCGCCCACCACGCCGCCTGGGAAGCCACGGGCGACACCGCCTGGCTGGCAACCCTGTACCGCGCCGAGACCCGCGACAAACTGCAGAGCTTCTACATGAACACCGAAGGCCACTGGTGGAGCGACCGCGTCGAATCGCCCACCGTGCACCTGCAGCGCGCCCGCCTGGGCGGCGTGGCCCTCAAGCGCAACCAGACCTACCCCGGCCACACCGTCAGCTGGCGCTTCGCCGACCCCGAAGGCGCGGTGCAGGTCGCCCTGCTGCTGCCCAAACCGCGCCAGGACCGCTTCACCGTCATCGCCTACAACACCAGCGGCAAGCTGCAGCGGGCGCAGATGACCGGCTGGAACGTCGCCGCCGGGCAATGGCGCATGCGCGCGGGCGTCGATCGCGATGGCGACGGGCGCATCGACGGCAAGGCCGCCACGCGCGCCTTCGCGTTCGAGAAGAGCGGGGCGGTGGAGGTGGAATTCCCGGCTGGCAAGACCGTGGTGATGGAGTTCGAATTGGTCGCGGCTGCCGCGGTGCCGGTCGAGTTGCGGCCGGATTTGGGGATTGGGCGTGGCGACGTGCGGGTGAGCGCGGAGGCTATCGAAGTCACCGTGCACAGCCTTGGCCATGCGGATGCGCCTGCGGGATACGTGGTGCTGGAAGACGCGCGTGGCCGGGAAGTGGCGCGTGCAGCGTTTCCTGCGTTGGAGGCGCCGCGGGATTTGAAGCCGCGGACTGCGAAGGTGCGGTTGGCGTTGCTGGCTGGTGTAATTGGCAAGGAAGCGCGTTTGCGTGTGATGACGGAAGTAGAGGTTGCGGAAGTCACGCAGCTCAACAATTCGATGAAGTTACCGTGATCGAGAGAGGTATGCGCGAGTAAAAAGCACCAGCAACGCTGCTGCAAGGAAGAGCAAAACGCCTCGCACGATGACGCTAGCATTTGTCTCCCAGCCCCGCCGCGAGTCGTGATACAACGAGATCGTCAATTCGGGGGGGGGGGAGGACATTCATGGAGTTTGTTGACCGGCTAGGCCAGCTCGGTGCACGTGTAGTCTGCACCCGCGCGACTATTTCAAATAGAAGAGACCACCAACTTGATGGTGCTGCGTCTTATCCCCCGGTTCTCGGTAATGCTGCGTGTCAATATATATAAGTCGAATCCGCTTAGCAGGTTGGCTCAATTCACGCACTAGAATCTAACAGGGGGAGCAGAGTGACTTCGGAGAGCGAGGGCGTTGGGTACATAAAGTTTGTTGGATCAGCGGTTGAAGACGGATCTATCGGCGCAGACGCTGCGGGTAACTCGTTGTTAGCGCTCGATGAGTTGATTCGGTACTTCAACCGCCGGCAATCAAAAGGATTCTCTGCTCTTCCTTACGAAATAACCGTAAAGACCCACAAAGGCTCTTGGGAAGTTGTTGTAATAGGCGGGGTTGGAATATTTGTTGCAGCCTATATCAAGAAGGCTGCGGAGAAAATGGCTGAGAATGACTTTGCCGACCTCGGTTTCAAAGACGTAATTCGAAAGTCTATAGACGCGCTAAGAAAGCTTATAGACCTCGTAAAACATACCAAGGGAAATCTAGATTTCTCAGCTCCAGATCTCTCATGGAGAGTTTCAGAAGGATCCGTCGGAATAAAAAATAGCGAAGGTGAGCTCATGTACGTACCACTGGAGTACTTCCAATGGTACGTTGGAATATCGTCTGGCCTTCTAAAAAAACTCACTTTCCCGATTCAAGAGAATCGCTCACTGATCGTGGCTAGTAAAGTCAATGGTCAGATTGAGCAAGCCTTAATAACCTCCAGTGATAAAGTATATTTCGGCCATGAGAACTCATTGAGTGAGGATGAATTCTTGTTCCCTGAGCTTGAGCATGGCCAAGTGGTTGAGCTTGAAGGTCGCCTGACTCGCGGTAACGAAAATACAAACTCAATCGGCTTTGAATATGGCGGACATATTCTGAACTGTGTTCCTGAGGTCGGCAGTATAATTCAGTTCAAGCCAGCGTTATTCCTTCGCTGCCGTATAGTTGCTACTGTCACGCGTCTATCAAAACAGCATACAGAAGCCGAGCGACGGCCGACTCTTATCCTTAAATACGTAATTCCGCTTGAGACTGATGATCAGCCTAGGCTATTTGAACGCTAGCAACTTTTGAATGTTTACTCTGACACCAAATTTTGGTTGCAGAGATACTTAGGACTCTCACAGGACACTCGGGAGCAACATAACAATTCGTGCAAGCCCAACCCACTTCGTTGGTGGGACTATGGGAGGCGTTAGAGGTGTCACATTGGCCACACACACGATTTCCAGTCTCTATGACCTAGAGCAACTTGCTGCCACGCTGGATGATGAGTGCCGATCAAGAAAACCACACGAGTACGCATACGTCTCACCAGTCCTTTTCCGAGGACACTCTCGTGCTGGCTGGAACTTAGACACCACTCTCGAGCGCTTCGGAAAACAAAACCTCGAATTCGAGGAGTACATCCGTTACCTGAGCAAGGTTAAGCCAGGCATTGAGGCATACACAGACCGGCGATTCGCCTTCAACCACAGAAACGAGAAGACCCTTGGGAACGCATTCTGCTTGTCGCAGATCGGCTTCCTTGAGGGCCAGTACGAGTTCATGGTGTACCTAAGGCATCATGGATTTCCGACGCCGCTCCTCGACTGGAGCAGATCTTTGTATGTCGCCCTTTACTTCGCTTGCGCAGGGGCCGAGCACGAAGAAGACTCTGCGTTGTATATGTATGTAGAGAATCTGGGTTATGGCAAGGGCGGCTTGGTAGGAGCACCAGAGATAGCGACCTTGGGCCAGTACGTTTCAGCACATAGACGCCACTTCATCCAACAATCAGAATACACCGCATGCATAGCCAAAAACAGTGAGAAGTGGTATTTTAATCATCACGAGTCAGCAATGGGCTCTGCGAGTGACCAACATGATAGGCTAGAAAAGGTTCTTATACCGGGCAGGCTTCGTAGGGAGCTTCTCCGAAAGCTCGATGCTATGAATATCAATGCTTTTTCGCTCTTGGGGACAGAAGAATCGCTGATGCAAACACTCGCATTCCGAGAGCTCAATGAGTGGTGACCTCTAATAATTCATCCGAGCCTACGCCACGTAGCCGTTGGCTGAACATAAGTTTTTAAAAGCCAATTGGAAATTATTGTGATTGAACCTACACAAGCCGCAGGGGCAACACAACTACCGGTTACTTGGTGGTCGTTAGTGACTGCTGCTTTCTCTGGCGGGCTAGCTCTCAAGATCCTGGAGTACTTAATTTCTTGGATCAAGTACCAACTCAAGGAGAAAAAGGATGCCAAGAGCCTAGTCGACAAGCATCTTGATCCTTTGCTGAAAACGGCAGATGCGATTTGTGGAAAAACTATATCGCTAGCCGAGAGAGACTTTTCTTCACCCAAAGGCACTATCGAAAGCGAACTGCTTGGGCTCACATATCTCTACGCCGCATTCTGGAGCCGTTTAGTTATCCTTGATCGCGAGTCCTTAGGTGTGTCACTAAATGAGGACGCGCGAGGAAAGAAGCTTGTCGCATTTCGCTCATGCTTGGAATCGCAACGCATTCGATTGGTTGATAAAACTCACCAAATTGCCATCGGCGAGATCGCTACAGAAATTAGCGCTGCTTCATTGAGAACGAGCACAATCATTGATTTCACACAGAGAATCAAAGATCCTCAATTTTCTGACTGGTTGGAACCACTGAAAACAGAGCTAAATAATATTCGGGTGAAGAAGACGCGTCAGCGCATACTTGTTTATGGGATTGTCTTGCATGCGATGATCGATACGCTCGACGAAAAGCACGTGTCAAGTCATGTGCGTAAGGCTCATCCGAATAAGTTGTCGATCTCCTCTAAGCAAACGATCAAACACCTCGTCTTCGCCAGATATCTCAAGGGAGTCGGCGCTGTAAATCGTTACACGGAATAAAAAAAGGATGCCCGCCGAGCACATCGCATAACGATGGAGGCTCCTTGGGCATCCGTTGCATCCCTTTAATAGCGTGAATGCTTGTGGATGTCAATACGCCCGTGGCCTAAAAAATCCCTTCAAGCCGAGCCCGCCTCTAGGCTTCTGAAGAGCGCCGTAGGATTGGCACTCTGCCATAGCCACCAGTAACGAGATCAGGTTCACTTCTACTTCTGCGCTGGTGCTTTTCCGCCGCTTGACATCTAAAGAAGCCAGTAGCAATCTTAACCTCAAGGAGCGTAGAAACTCCTCAGACAGCGGTACCCACCTCCGACAAACCGGTGGGTTTTTTGTGCCTGATCTTCAGGCGCAAGCCGACGCGATGCCTGCGTCGGGAGGGCGGCTAATACAACACCCTTCGGGGGAATACGCCCGCCGTCTGTCTGCGGTTTCTAACCTCCCGACATCCCGTCGCCGGTCGGCGGCGGGTTCCTGTCTGACAAGGAGGCTTTGCCATGCGTCAACCGTCATCCCGTCCCGCCCCTGCGCGCAAGCATGCCACGCGCAAGGCTGCCTGCTGCCCGAACTGGACCATCGTCGAGTCCGAGCTCATCCCCATGCTGACGCCCGAGCAGATCGCCGCGGCCGACGCCGCCGAGCTTGCGCGCCAACAACGCCCTCCACGCCGCACGCGCCCGCCGCAGCGCTGCACCGTCGGCCGCATCCACCAGGCCGCCAGCGGCCAGACCGTGCCGGCGCTGCGCCTGTGCGGCCGCTGGATGGAGGAACTGGGCTTCGCCATCGGCCAGACCTTGCACGTGCGCGTGCGCGACGGCGAACTGGTGGTGAGCCTGGTCAAAGCGGATTGAATCGGCCAACCGCGTATCGGCGGCAACCCATGAGTGCGGGCAGCAGTGCCCGCCGTCTTCCCAAGGGCGTGGTCATGGCTTGCCCACGCTTGCAGGAGGTCGCCGGCTGCTTGGACTAGAGGTTGACCCCGCCGCAAAGGGGCCAGAGGAAATATGCGTTTGAAACGGATATTTCCTCTGGTCCTTTTAGCCGGTGCAGCGGAATGGCTGTTTTTGACCGTCCCCCGAAATTGCACAATCAACTCAGGGGCACCTCGTGGATTTCCTTGAGCGCTTGGCTCCAGTACCGGGCGTCGGTGAAAAGCGCGGCCAAGGCGTCGATGTCCATTCTACGCCGGCTGACAGGGCTGGCTCGGAAAACGCGTCGCTCAACGCGACTGGCCTGGGCACTGCGCAAGCGCATCCCGCAGGTACTTGAGCCTCTGCTGCTCGATGGAGGTGTTGTACGCCCTGCGCTTACCTGCCGCCTCGATCTCCCGGAAATTCTGGGCGAAGCTCTCCTCCAGTGGTTCCCGGATATGCACGGGAAGATCGTCGAAGACGTCCTTCGACGTCGTGTGCTGGAAGAAGGGCGCATCGAGCACGTCGGAGCCGCGCGCGATCGTGACGTCCACGCCATTGATGGTATCGCCCGTCCCGACGATCTTCCCTCCAAAATTCTTCTTGTGGAGATCCACCATCAAGTCATCGGCATCCGCCATCGCCTTCGCATTCGCCAGGGCGAAGATCTTGCAGTTGACGTTATCCTTCTGCGTGCCCGTGTTGAGGATGGTCAGCTCCGCGTTCTTCACGCCCTTCAACGCGGCGGTCATGACGGCCAGCGTGTCGGTGCATCCCCATACGCTGTCGACCGCCAGAACGGACACCTTGCCACGACCTCCCGACACGTCCACCGCGATGCCATGGCTCGGCGCTCCCTTTCCATCGATGCGCTCCACGTTGACGACGGCGCGCCACCGCTCGCCCCGCCGGGTATTGACGATAGCTTGCCGCAAGCCATCCGGCTCGGATCTCGACGCCTCGAAAACCTTCACATCGAGATTGGGATGGATGTGATTCTGGGCCGCCACCATCTGTGGCTGGAGCTTCTGATCGAGTTTGGCCGCCGGATATTGTTTTCCTTGAAGCTCGGCGTGCTCCAGCGCTTGAATATAGTCCTGCAATTGAGCCGCGAGCGTAGGTCCGGACGACGATGAAGGAAGGGACGCTCGCCCTGCCATGGCGCCGGTGCCCGAGGTACGGGCGGATGTCGCTGAGTGGGCCCGCCTCGCCCGGGGAGAGCGGAGTGCCGCTAAGTCATGCAGTCTGGGTGACATGGACGCCTCGGGAGATGAAGGCGTAGAGGGCGTGGTCTGCTCTGTGACGTGGGTTGGATAATGCTCAGGTGAACCTGCCACGGGTGAACCTGCCACGCTAGGCCTTGAAGCGCATACACCCATCTTGATCTCCTGCTAGTGACTGTAGAAGCAAGTTTGGCGCGTAGTTCTCCGATTCGCGTTCACTTACCGAAATCCTGGCTCGGACGACGAAGCATTGACGCGGGGGATTCCCGAGCCTTCACCCCGGGTTCAAAGGGGCGGTTCAAAGGGGCCAGAGGAAATATGCATTTGAGATGGATATTTCCTCTGGCCATTTGGATTTTAAGTCTTAGTTTTTATAAGTTATGAATTTGATGGCGCGGACGGCAACTTTCGCAGGGCAAATGGCTGCAGTTTGTTCTTTCCTCGTGCCCGGCATCTTAGAGCTGCATTTTGACCCCGGTTCCCAACAACACGCTGGCGGTGCGGTGAACGCTGGGAAAAGACACAGCGCCGGTTTCCCCGGCTTCTTCGTTATACCGCTAATAGGGCGTTGAGCAAGCAAAAATGTGACGTGACGCCAGGCGGGAAGCTGGCAATGCCGGGAAATGTGAGGTACATAAGCGCCTTGGCCGGATTGACGGTGGTCAACAACTCGGCAAGGATCGTATTATGCCGCGCTTAGACGTCCAATAGTGGTTAGGCCTTTCTGGAGATATTTATGGCAACCATAATTTCGCTTGCTGCCGAGTATGCAAACTATCTGCTCTTGAATAGCGATAACCCTAGCGCTGCGAGCGAAATCGCTCAGAGAATCAATGATCTCAAATATACACAATCTGGAGATTCATTAACTGACTTCGACAAGAATGATCTTGTAAATAATATTGAGTCAGTACTTCTTCCAGAGAAAAGGACTCCGGATGAACTCTCGATTGTCCTCGAGTCTAAGGATTCGAGCGAACTTAGCAAGTTGATCCAAGTAATCAGATCTAGCACTATGGGGAATTGAAAATGAGTGGTCCGCTCGTAGTTGTACTAGTCCAACAACTTTCACTTAGAGTCGCAGCACTTGAGGGGAAAGAGTCCCAATTTTGGATTCCCGTTTTAATTTCAGTTGTGGCGGTGGCTACAAGTATTTTCACTGCTTATAAGGCAAAGCTCTCGTCCACCGAAAATCTTAAACAAATAGCTCTTCAGGGGATCAAGAGCAACATTGATGCAGCAAAAGCTCAAGTTGAATCGATCGCGATGCAACTTGCCCTCCTGAAGGCAAAGAGGTCACCAACTAAAGATCAAAAAGACGAACTCGCTATAAAGCAGCAGGTATTCGATAGCATGGTTGAGCGACTACTTAATGCATACAACGACGGGTGCCAGAAGTTCTATAAAAATCAGGTCATCGCCCAGGATTTCATTGACCTTTATCATCAAGAAATTGCAGACTACATTCGCGAGTTTAAGGAAAAGTTCTCTGGGCCATTAACTAGATTCGATGCCATGCTCAACTATTACAACGAGAAGCACAAAAATCCAAAGGCTTAGAGCGTGTTATGAACTTTGAAGGATCGCAAAGGGGCCGCAAAGGGGCCAGGCCGAGGATCGCAAAGGGGCCAGAGGAAATATGCGTTTGAAATGGATATTTCCTCTGGCCCCTTTAGGACAGAATCGGCCAACCGCGTATCGGCGGCAACCCATGAGTGCGGGCAGCAGTGCCCGCCGTCTTCCCAAGGACGTGGTCATGGCTTGCCCACGCTTGCAGGAGGTCGCCGGCTGCTTGGACTAGAGGTTGACCCCGTGGACTCTCGCTTGATAAAAAGCGCAGCGCAGGGGTGAATACGAAATTGAAAATGAGGACAACTTCAGAATTTCTATTGGCCGCATTGTTGAATGTGCCTTTTGCCCTTTTAGCGCAGACCCCTGGCGTGAAAGCGGATAGCATTGAAGCCAGATCTTACGCAAACAGCGCGATGCTCTCTGACCTGCCCCCACTGAGTCATACCATCTGAAGCTGTAAAGTCCGTCAAGCCAAGAGGACGGACATGAAGAAGAGCAGATTCAGCACCGAGCAGATCATCGGGTTCATCAAGCAGGCCGACGCGGGCATGGCCGTGGCGGAGTTGTGCCGCCAACATGGCTTCAGCCCAGCCAGTTTTTATCAGTGGCGGGCCAAGTACGGGGGCATGGAGGCCGACGAGGCCAAGCGGCTGAAAGAACTGGAGGTCGAGAACAATCGGCTGAAGAAGTTGCTGGCCGAAGCGCACCTAGACATCGAAGCGCTGAAGATCGGCTTCGGGGTAAAACGCTAGCCCCGCAACGCAAGCGCGAGGCAATCCGACGAATGCTCGAACACACCGCGTTGAGCGAGCGCCGGGCTTGCCGCCTTGCGGGGCTGTCCCGCGATGCTTTCCGCCACGAACCCGTGCCGACGCCAGCCACGCAGGCGCTGTCCGCGCGGCTGGTCGAGCTGGCCCAGGCCCACCGCCGCTTCGGCTATCGCCGACTGCATGATTTGTTGCGCCCGGAGTTTCCGTCCGTGAACCACAAGAAGATTTATCGCCTGTATGAGGAAGCCGAGCTGAAGGTGCGCAAGCGGCGCAAGGCCAAGCGTCCGCTAGGCGAGCGCCAGAAACTGCTGGCGGCCTCCATGCCGAACGACACCTGGAGCATGGACTTCGTGTTCGATACGTTGGCCAACGCACGCCGCATCAAGTGCCTGACCGTGGTCGACGACTTCACTCGCGAGAGTGTGGACATTGCCGTGGATCACGGCATCAGCGGCGCTTACGTGGTGCGGCTGCTCGATCAGGCGGCGTGCTTCCGTGGCTATCCACGCGCGGTCCGTACCGACAATGGCCCGGAGTTCACCAGTCGCGCCTTCATTGCCTGGACACAGCGACATGGCATCGAGCACATCCTGATCGAGCCGGGTGCCCCCACGCAGAACGCCTACATCGAAAGCTTCAACGGCAAGTTCCGCGACGAGTGCCTCAACGAGCACTGGTTCACCTCGTTGGCACAAGCGCGGGACGTGATCGCAGACTGGCGACGCCACTACAACGAGATCAGGCCGCATAGCAGTTGTGGTCGCATCCCGCCGGCACAGTTCGCCGCCAACTACCGTACACAACAAACCAACGACGCAGTAACCTTCAACCCAGGGCTTTATCAGTAATCACTGGTACGGACGGTGGGGGCAGGTCATCTCGGCGCAAGAGGCCGCAAGGCGGATTAACGTGCAGCACGCCGCGCAACAGCAAGTTGCCGAGCAAGTGGAGAAATACAGGGAACCGTTGGCTGGTGCGTACTGGCAGGACGAACCCGAACTGAGGTTCGTGATTCGCGTCAAAGGAAACGCGTCCGTCCCTCTGCCCTTTTTGCACTGGCCCCTTTTGCAGATGCTTAGAGCAGACCAATGACGTATCAGCGCATTCCAGCCGGCACCAGATCGATGACCTGTTCGGTAGCTGCGTCGATCGCCGCACGCGTGTACAACAGCGGGAAATACTTGCCCTGCAGCCATAATGGTGCAAGATCGCGGTAATGCTGGTTAGTTGGGTCGCCAGACTGGCCTGGATAGTTCACCGCACGCGAGTTGTCCCAATTGCCCAAGTCGATGATCAATCGTGCTGAGGGCCCAATGGTCTGGCGAAAATTGTTGGGGTCGTAACTGGACTGATTGGGCGTGTATGGACTGCCGCCTTTGGCGAATGGACCGATGTCCAATAGAGCACGGTCGGCGCCAGCCGCCGCACTCAGAGGATGGGAGATGGCGTTGACGTGCAGCTTGCCCCATTGCCATTGGCTGTTGTCAGACCCTTGCAGTTCGGCAAGCGCCTTATACGCTTCCCTCAAGGTCTGCAATAGCAGTTCATCCCGTGCAGCGATGGGGTTTTGGCCGAAAGCGGAATCGGGATGTTCGAGCGCGTTCAATAATACTTCCGTGTCAGGCGGCCCAAAGCTGGCGGCCTGGGTCGGCGTGAGCACCAACGTCTTGTAGGCATTGCCGAGATATCGGCTGAACCAGACTTCTTCGAGCGCGGCGGCGGGCGATGTCGCTGCAACCTTGCCATCCCATGGCTTGAGCAATGCAAGCGCCGCCGCCGTGGTGGCGTCCTGCGACTGCAGCGGCGCCAGTAGCGCGACCAGACGCTGTGCCGGCAATGACACCTGATCGTTCTGCAGCGCTTGCGAATCCTCCAACGTCACCTTCTGCAATTGCGCCAGCACCTGGCTAATGCGTGCGTGGCGCGCGCCGTTTGCCCACTCAAAACCGATCTTGCGCTCGGCCACCGGGTAGCCCGGCGGCAGATTCATTTCATTGGAGGTGGTGATAAAGCCCTGCGGTGGGTTTTCCGACGAAGGCAAGATATCGCCCTTCCAAACCCCCTGCCATTCGTAGCGACCATCCCCGGGCACCGGCATCAGGCCGTCCCAGTTATCGCGCCTTGGTGACATGCCAGCCGTAACCCAACCGATATTCCCACTTACGTCTGCGTATACCTGGTTCACCGATGGCGCCCCCCAGTGGGCGAGTGCGGCCGTGAACTGCGCATACGACGTGGCAGACAGATAGTTCAACGATCCCATGTAGGGGGCGCTGCCGGGCTGACTCCAAACCGAGCGTACAGCATAGGCCGTGTGGGTACCTGCATCGATGTAGATGACCGGACCATGCCGGGTGAACTGCAACGTCACCGCCTGTGCATCACCACCTCGCACAGCGATCTTTTCACGCTGCGTGGTCATCGGCTCCCAAGCACCGTTGTACCAATACTGCGATGCGTCCTTCGGGTTGAGACGATAGACGTAAAGGTCTTCCTGGTCGATATTGAAGATGGTGAGCCCGAACGCGATCTGCGCGTTATGGCCGATTGCCACGCCCGGAGCGGCAGGCTCGCCGGCGCCGATGATGTCCAGATTTGGGCTATTTAGATGCACGAAATAGCGCAGACTGGGTACGGTATACGCGCGGTGCGGGTCATCGGCCAGCACCGCGTGACCAGTGGCCGACTTGTTTGGCGCGATCACCCAGTTGTTGCTGCCCTCGGCAAGTGCTTCCTCAGCAAGCGCCAACGGCGAGGGCATGGCATTGGCCAACGTCTGGCCAGCAGCGAGCTTAGGGCTCTGCGTCGCCAGCTCGTAGACTTTCAACACGTCGCCCGGCAGGCACGGATCCAGGCCGTCCGGCACAACCGTTGTCCACGCCGGCTTCAATTGCAAGCGTAGTGCATCTACACCTAGCGACGCCTTGCACGCCACCTTGGCGCGAGCGACTTCGCTCTTGACGTTTCGGCTCAGCCCCGTGCTGCGGATACGCACTACGTCGTCCGGCGACCAGGACTCCGGTCGATAGCCGAAGGTGCGGAACTCATAAGGAAGCGCTCCTGGGTTACTCCCCAGCCAGGCGATGTAGGCGTTGATGCCCGCAACAAAACGGGTGACATTGCGTTGAGCCGTCGGCCCATAGCGAGTCCATTCCTCGCGCATGCTGCCGCGGTAAAGGAACAAACGCGAGGCGCGATCCTGTTCTACATACGACGGGCCAAACGCCTCGGCCAGATGCCCCAGACCTTTGCGATGCAGTAAATCGAGCTGGAACAATCTGTCGCGCGCCACATTGAAGCCTTGCACAAAGAATACGTCGTCATCGCTCTCGGCATAGAGGTGCGCAACGCCCCAGTGGTCCACCCGGATCTGTGCCGGCCGTTGCAAACCAGCGACGGTCAGCCTGACATTGCTGGGCTGGGCAGCGGTCGCATGAGCGTGAATGAGCAGGCTCATGCTGAGCGCAAACAGCAAACGGCTTGTCATCGAGATCACTTGGAACATCCTATGCAGTGTAATACCTGAGCGTGTAACTCACGGCGAAATCAAATACAGCGATGGCCGGGATTGCTGCAGTGCATGCCATTGCATGCATTGCCACAAGCACGAAATTTTTTATCGTAGCCCAAGGGCGGCAGGCCGCGAGTAGACAACCAAAGCGCGCTCAACGACATCGTGTGTGTGCTGCGTACCGGCATCGCGGGAGAATCTGCCGCGTAAGCTGAGCGACCGCAGTGGTATGACTGATGGCGCCGATCGCGCGACTGGCAAGCCGCTGGTGCATGGCACCGTGACCACCTGAAGCGACGAGGGATGACCCCACGCACCGCCCGCAAGGGCGTGGAACGCAACGATCGCCTGGGCCGATATCGCTTGGTGGTTGAACGCACGCATGCCTGGTTTGCCGGCATGGGAAAACTGCGGACCCGCTTCGAACGCCGGATCGATATCCACCTGGCTCTGCTGTCCATGGCCTGTTGCGTCATCTGCCTACGGCGACTTCCAGAGTTTTGTTAGCCGCTCTAAAACCGGGGAAGCCTCGGGCTCCAGCCCCTTTTTTGCCAATTCACTCCATCTCCGTGGCGTGCAAGGCATGCAGCTTGCGCTTGTCCTTGGGGCGCTGGCGCCAGATCCGCTCGGCCCGCTCCAACCACCTGCGGCGATGGCCGGGCGCTTTGTTCCAGGGTCTCCCGCTTGCGTCCGATGCCCCGGATCACCCTGACCAGCACGCTGCGTTGCCGGCGCCGCACCCGCCGCACCCGCTTGAACTGGCGCGCGTGGGCGTAGCCGCAGGCCCGCCGGCTCAGTCCTGGCGCTTCGCGCTCACATGCACGCCGTTGGCTGTCGCCGGATCGCTATGCCACAAAACAATGGCAATGCAATGACAGTGTGCGCCTCGAGGTTCTGCTGGAAGCACACTATTTCGCGCCACGCAGGACCGGCTGCACATGTTTGTTCACATTACCTAAACCAGCCAGACATCTCGGTTGGTATCCGCCCCCCACGGACCATTGATGGTGACCAAATGAAACCACAGGCCGCAGGCCCCTCTTCCTCAGTCCCAATGCACGCGCCTTCGGATAAAGAAGCAGTCGTGACAATTGACTCCCCCTCATCGCCGGCAGCATCGCCGGCAGCGGCGCCGGTCGACCCGGCCTTGTCAGCGCTCCCCCCGCGCAGCCGCTCTACCGCATCGGCCGCCGCCTCCATGCGCTCCTCTGCGACCGATGACCTCTTGCTTGAATCGCACCCGCCCTCGCTAGAGGACACCGTCCACACCTCCGCGTCGGCAACGCTCGCCACGCGCGCGAGCGCCGCGCTGACAGGCGGCGTTAAGCGAGCGTCCACTGCGCTATCGACAGCCGCCTCCAATCTCTGGTCGCTCTCCGACCTGCGCACGATGCTGCAGATGCATGCGGACGATCCGGCGTTCTTGACGATCATGAAAGGCGAGGATCCGGAAAGAATGACGCCGCATACCTTGTCGTCCTGTCGACAGCAAATGCAGGACCTGAGCGAACTCATCAAACATGCAGAAGGGCTGGGAACGCATCAGCGCAAGCAGTTGCAGAGCGACATCAAGGCCGTAATGGACGCCCTGCAGCCGCTCGATCACGCCACCCCGGTCAGCTCACGCGTCTTGAAGTCGATCGCCAATCTCGTCAATTTCTGGCCGGTCGTGGTTCCCAGCCCGCTGATGGGCAAGCAGGCAAAAACCTTCGCCTTCACCATGTCCACTGCCACCAAGGGCGTACTCGCGCTGTCCGCCTCGGCGTTGCGCCCCAGCGCCGACGGCCTGCCCTTTCCGCTCGCCGGAGGTCAGCTGGGCCGCGAGGCCAACGAAGGGCATCTCTACAACGTGCTGATCAACACGCTTTTTCTCACCACCGAACTTCCGAAGAAATTCGGCGACCCGGCGTTGCGCAAGCAAGCCGAGGCGGTCAGCCAGAATATGGCGTATGGCGCAGGCCTTTCGGTGACCTTCACAGCCATCATGCTGACGCCCTTCCTGTGGAACAGCCTCAGCAAACTCGGCAACAACCTGCTGGACAAAGGCGCACGCGTGGGGGCAGCCACAGCGCAGGCGGTGGGTCTGAACAAACAGGCGCAGCAACTACGCGCGCGCCTGACGCCTGCCCAGATCAATGAAGCGCTGCGCGACCAGTTACAGCAAATCCGCGGACAAGTGGACGCCTCCTGCGATGCCTTTCAAAAGGCGCGACTAGACTTCGTCGGTGAGGACGGAGGCAAGGAACTCACCAGGACGGTGAATATGCAATGCACGCATTTGCTGGAAACGCTGGACGCGTGCAGCAAACGGCTCGCCAGCGTACTGCAGCTCGATGGCAACCAGACGCCGAGTCTGTCGCGCGAAATTCACAACCAGGATTTCTCCTCCAAGTTGGCATTGACGCTACTGGCCACCGCGGTGACCGGCTCGACCATCTACCTCGTCCAGCCGGATCGGTTGGGAACGATCAATCTGCTCAGCGACACCTGCATCGTGACCGCGGTGATGGGGCAATCGGCATGGAACAAGCAGGCCACTCGGCAGGACGCAATGGAACGTTTCAAGGGCATGTGCGGGGGCAGCATGGTCATCGCGCTTGCGCTGGGCGCAGAGAAACTGTCCAAGACGTTCGCCGACAAGAGCCTGATCGAGTCTTCGCCCAATGCGCAGTTCTATGCCGGCGTCATCATGTCGCTGATGGCGGTGACGATGCCGGGCCCGATCGCCCGCAGCGCAGAAATGGCGATGAACCTGGCAGGAAGCGGCCTGAAGCGTCTATTCACCGGCCCCGACGGAACCGCACTCGCGACAGACGCACCTGGCTCTCCCGAGGAAATGCAGGAACGCATGGAGAGCACCGCACGATACCTGGAAGAATTGTCCCCGGAGCAGCAGGATGCTTACGCAAGAATGGTTGGCGAGAACGTCGCGCAGGCGGTGCAAGATGCCGGTGCGCAGGCGCAGGCGCAGGCGCAGGCGCAGGTGCCGCACAGCAGCGTCACCATCACCGAGATCGAAGACGACGACCAACCCGCTGCGCCCGAGCAGGCGGCGGCGAGCAGTGCGAACCGGCCGCGCGCCGACTGAGCGCTTGTGCGCTGTGCGATGCCGTCGCCGCAAACGCGGCAAAGCCGGTATCGGTGCGTCGCCTGGTGCTGTCACGGCACGCATGTGGGGAGGCCATCGAAATCAACCGCTTCGGATCAAAACGCACCATTTCGCAGGATCTGCTTATTGCCGAGCTTTTCCCGCCGATGGTCCATCACCGACGGGAGGCCTGACACAGGGGCAAGAGGCTGAGGTTTCCCCACGTTTTTCAGGTGACAGACCTCATGTCGTGACTGGCCTGCGCTGATAGCTGGCGCAATGCGTGGAACATGGAAAATGAAAGGAAGGTCAAATAAAAGCAAATAAAAGGACCAAGCAAATAAAAGGACCAGAGGAAGTATCTGTTTCAAAACCAACTTTCCTCCGGCCCTTTTGTCCTGAAGCGCCGGCCGGCACGCTCAACGCGGCGTGCCGGCCACGCGCTTGGCGGACGGCTCGCGTCGCAGTTCCTGTTGCAATCGCCAAAGCGCCGCATAGACATCCACTCTGGCATCGCCGATGAGCGATGCATACGCCTGCGCAAGCTCGGGTTCGATCAGTCTGGCCTCGAGGCCGCGGCCCTGTTCGTGCTGGGGCTGGATCCGGTCATTGCAGGGTGGCGATCGCGTGCACAGGTGCGCGTCGCGGCGAAATGACAATCGGATCCCTTCAGGCTGCGTCGCCTCGCGGCCTCGCCCCGATCATGTCCGGGCTCTGTGCACGATATCGTTGATAAAGCCGGCATTGCGCTCCAATACCTGGTCCACCAAGCCGGCATCCGGCATCCATGGGGCTTTGGCAATGTCGCCCAAGCCTTGATGCAACGCAAGCAGCGATGCGGTCGAAGCGTGGACATCGAGCGCGGCATACCAGCGTTTGACCGCTTGCGCTTCAGGTGTGGCGTTCTGGTGCAGTGCGTCGCGCAGGCAGTCGACAACGGCGGCGTGGACTGATTCAAGACCCCTGGCATAGCGGCTTTTCATCACGCTGCCGTCGAGCAGCACATCCAGCGCGAGTGCGGGATTGTCGATAACCTTTCCCCAGCCATGCCGCGGCGGATTCCGTGGATCTGCGGGTGTGTCGTTCTCCCATTCGTAGCGGAATCCGGTGACATCGATGCTCACGGTCTTGTTCCGGCCGTCGTCGCCCGGGACGACCAGCATGTTGTCCGGCCCAAGATCGGAATCTTCGCCCAGGGTGAATCTGGCCAGCAGGGAAACGAACAGGCCGTCCAATCCCTTGTCGTCCAACGTTTCCTTCAGCGCCTGCTTGCCCGCGCGGAGATGGTCGGGGTTATTGATCTGCGCCATCAGCGCTTGCGCCTGCGTGAGTTCATCCGAATTCGCGCTGCTCGTGGCCGGGGGGGCCTTGACCAGGGCGGCGGCACGCTTGGCGTCCTTGAGCGACACGCCGCGCGGAAGAAAGGCCTCGGTCAGGAACGTATCCAGCGGCTTGGCCTCCGGGATGAGCCGGGACGCAATCAGCGCATTGTTCTGCACGGCCAGCAGGGACGAATCGGGCATGTGCTTCTTCGGCAAGTAAGTGCCTTGCAATGCGTTGACCAATTGCTGTCCAGCTGCCACGTTGATGACGTCGAACAATATCGGCACACCGAGCGTATTCCTCAATTGAGGGTCTGCGTCAACGAGGCTTGCATGAATGTCGCCGACATCGGCGATGTCCAACGCGTCGGTCTTCGCTTTGTCTGCGAGTTGCTTGCCCTTGTCCGTCTGCAGAAAGGCGTGGAACGCCTGGATCAGCACTCGCTTCTGGTTGCCCTGCTTGGGGTCGGTCTTCAAGAGCCTGGTCGCGCCGTCGACAATGAAGCCAAGGCGCTTGTTCGCCTGGTCGACCTGTCCGTTCACGCAAAACGTGACCGCTTGACCCAGCAAGCTGCGCGAGATTCCGGTTTTGACGAGATGCTCTTGGCCGTCGATCATGCCGATCATGCCGACGTCGCTGCCGCCCAGTACCTTCTTCGAGCGCGAGAACACTACGCCATTGCCGGACATCGCCGCTGCCGCCGGAACGCGGCCGGCATCGCGGTCGGTCGACAGGAACGACAGATGTCTGACGATCGAGAACATGTGCCGATCGGGGCGATCGGCGTGCGCCGGCGATGCGGCATGGGGCATTGGCGCGGAACTCGCTGCGGGCGGCGTTGCGCTCGCGCGTGGAGGCGATGCCGCGCCACCCGGCGCGCTCCTGCGCGGCGCCAGTCCCTCCAGCCGAGGGTCGCCAGCGTGCTCGCGCGTCGGAGCGGC
Source organism: Xanthomonas translucens pv. undulosa (assembly GCF_017301775.1). Lineage (NCBI taxonomy): Bacteria > Pseudomonadati > Pseudomonadota > Gammaproteobacteria > Lysobacterales > Lysobacteraceae > Xanthomonas > Xanthomonas translucens. The sequence goes on along the minus strand of NZ_CP063993.1, from coordinate 2,328,853 downwards.
AGGGGCGCTTTGCGGTTGTCGATCGCTGTTGACAGGGGGCGGCGAACCCGCGGTTCCCGCCGAGCGATTGATACGAGAGTCCATGAGGCGTCCATCAACCAATGGCGAAATGGTCCAATGCACAGGAGCGCGATGCAACGCCGCTGGGCGCAATCGCAAACGGATAAGCGAACAAACGCTTCGCGCAACATCGGAACCGGATAGCGGAATCTTGGGCCTGCGCCCGCTTCAGGTCCGTTCACACGCGGGCCCTGCATCTCCGACACGCGCGCGATGCATGAGACGACGGAAAAGGCCGCGTCGAGCTGATCGCATCGGCTGAAATTCCGGCGAAATCGCTCCGATCGCAGGAACAACCCTTCGACTTGGTGCCGCTTTTTTGTAGACTTCCCGAGCGTGGTTCCATGACGGCCATCGCGGAGGATTGGCCGGCGCGACCGGATCGACCTCCCGCTGCCGCCTTGGAGCGGCCATGCCTGAACACGCGACGTGGTTTGGCCTCCACCGGGCAAGGCAATAGGTTGACCGAGGCGCAGCCGTGGGCCAAGGTCCGCCTGGTCCGTGACATCACCGGCAGGGCGCGGAACCCAGCCGGCCCGAATCATCGCAGGAGCTAGCCCATGAACCGATCGCCAGAGACGCTGACCTTGCCCAACGCGGGCGGACGCCTGCTGCTGCACTCGTGCTGCGCGCCATGTTCCGGGGAGCTGATGGAGGCGTTCGTGGCCTCGGGGATCGCCTATACGGTCTTCTTCTACAACCCCAACATCCACCCGCTGAAGGAATACGAACTGCGCAAGCAGGAGAACATCCGCTTCGCCGAGAAGCACGGTGTGCCCTTCATCGATGGCGACTACGACACCGACAACTGGTTCGCCCGCGCCAAGGGCATGGAGAACGAGCCGGAGCGTGGCATCCGCTGCACGATGTGCTTCGACATGCGCTTCGAGCGCACGGCCTTGTACGCGCACGAGCACGGTTTTGCGGTGATGACCAGTTCGCTGGGCATCTCGCGCTGGAAGAACATGCAGCAGATCAACGACTGCGGACACCGGGCCGCAGCGCCTTACCAGGGCCTGGTGTACTGGGACTACAACTGGCGCAAGGGCGGCGGAAGCGCGCGCATGATCGAGATCAGCAAGCGCGAGAATTTCTATCAGCAGGAATACTGTGGGTGCGTCTATTCGCTGCGCGACAGCAACCGGCACCGCCGCGCGCAGGGCCGCGAGCGCATCCGCCTGGGCTTGAAGTTCTACGGCGAGCAAGAGCCGGAGACGTGAAACGCCGCGCTGCGCGATGGCGGGTTTTCCGGCAGAGCGCCGGACATCTTCCTTGATGCAGTGCAACGAACGGCCAGCGCATGACGACCGGCGAAACCTGCCTTGCCGCTCGACAAACGATGTCGCGCATGCGCGATCGCATCGACGATGCTGCCGCTCTCGAACTGACGGGGGAAGGGATGATCGCCGTCGATGAAGCGCATTTCCCCGAACGGGCAATGGATGCGGCGATAGCGCATCTCGAGGGGGCGCAGCGCGCCAGGGTTGCAGCGCCAGCTGGCTGCACGCCCGGTTTCCCGAGCGCGTGACGCATCGCGCACGGCCGAGCAAGTACCGCTGCATTCGCATGTTCGCCGCTGCGACGCATCCCGACGCCGAGGTCCGATTCGCGTACGAAATGTTCAGGGGCGAGGATGCGTGTTGGTCGATCAATGTGCAGGATGCGTTTGTGCGATTCTGCTCACGGTGCGGCCAGGCGCTGCCCAACCACGCCTTCGAACCGGAGCCCATTGCATGAGCACCTCCCATCCCGTCCATGCCCTCGCCGTGATCTACGCCAGCAACATCGAGCGGGTCGCGGAGTTCTACAGGAAGACGCTCTCGCTCGCGCTTGTGGAACAGCAGGACGCTTTCGTGGTGGTGGGGAATTCCCACTACGAAATAGCGGTGGTCCGCATGGCGGGCGACAGGGGACAGGCTACCGCACCTGAGCCGCTCCACGTCAGAACCGAGACGCCAATCAAGTGCGCGTTCCTGGTGGAGAGCCTGGAGCGGGCCCGGTCCGCTGCCGAGTCCTGTGGCGGCGCTTTCAAGCCGCTCGCGTCGGCGTGGCGCTGGCGCGAGCAACTGCACCTGGATGGCCATGATCCGGAAGGCAATGTCGTACAGGTCCGGGCCATCGCCACCTGACGCGTTGCAGTGCCGGCGCCGCTTCGCGGCACCATTTCGCCGTTGTGCAATGCGTTCGGACCAAGCTGCTTGGCGCGGCCGACCTGGCCGCAGGACATCGATCAGGAGCACATGATGGCCGTCCTCCTTAGCAGCGTTGTCCTGACGGCCACGACGTAGCGACAAGCGACGTCGTCTGTCCCACCTGCGGTAAAAAATTTCGCCGATGCGGGTCGATTGATGCCAAGCGACGACCCTTGCCGTTCGGGTGACTGGGCTGGTGGCGCGTGCGCCCCAAGCGTCATTGGATCGCAGATGGCTGCAAACTTCGCACCGATCGTAAGATCGCTTCGGCAACGCGCAGCGGTCATGCAGCTCCCGTATCCTTGCCCGCCTCTGCCGTCCACGGATAAACCGAATGTCGTTGCGCACCGTGTCGTTGCTTGCCTGTCTGTTGTTCGGCGCGGCGCCATTGGCGCATGCGCAGAAGCACTGCCTGCCGTATGGCCCGATCAAGGTCACGCTGTCCGGCAAGCTGGAGCGGCGTGCGGGAGCAGCGCCGGTCGGCGCTGCCGCGTCGGCCGGTGGCGCCAGCGAGGTGCTGATGCTGCCGACGCCGGTGTGCGTGGCGGCGTCGCCCACGGGACAGGCGCCGCGCCATGAGGATGTGCGCCGCCTGCGCCTGGCGCTGAGCAAGGACCAGGCGGTACACCTGGAAGAGGAAGGCGCCGGGCAGATCGTGCGCGTCACCGGCATGCTGTCCGAGGCCGCAGTGGGTGAAGACCCGCCCAATCTGCGGTTGACGGTGATCGGGATCGATAGCGACTGATACGGCGCTGCACGCGGTGAGGCCGCAGGCACAGGCCCGCCTGCTGGCGAGGAGCGGGCTTGCAGTGCATGCCATCGCGCGCATGCCGGCGATGCCACGGAGTTGCAACATGGATGACATATCGTGCCGCACTACGCCATATCATGGCGCGCCGTCGCGAGCTGCTGCGCAAGCCGAACGGAATCGTCATCCAGCGCCCTAAAGGAACCGCCATGTTGCTGCATTCCCCTGTTTGCGCGCGCCGCTCGGCCGCGCGTTCGTCGCGCCTGGCTGGCGCTCCGGTCCGCCACCGCCTGGCTCAGGCCTGTGCCGGCCTGTTGTTGGCCTCGGTCGCCACCGCGGCCGTCGCGCAGGACGCGTCGCCATCGCTGGTCGGCACCGCGCCGCAGGCCACGCGCAACGCGGCGTCGGGCGCTGCGGCGACTTCGCTGGACACCGTCACCGTCACCGCCGAGCACCGCGAGCAGAATCTGCAGGAAGTGCCTGTGTCCGTGGGTGTGGTGCAGGGCGATGCGATGCGCAACTACACCGCCGGCGGCGACGATACGTTGCTGGCGCTGTCCGGCCGGGTGCCCAGTTTCTACGCCGAGACCACCACCGGGCGCATCTTTCCGCGCTTCTACATCCGCGGCCTGGGCAACATCGATTTCTACCTCGGCGCCTCGCAGCCGGTGTCGATCATCCAAGACGACGTGGTGCTGGAGCACGTGGTGCTGAAGTCCAACCCGGTTTACGACCTGGATCAGGTGGAAGTGCTGCGCGGCCCGCAGGGGTCGCTGTTCGGCCGCAACACCACCGCCGGCATCGTCAAGTTCGACAGCATCAAGCCCAGCGCCGACTACAGCGGCCGGCTCAGCGCCAGCTACGGCAGCTATGGCACCACCTCGCTCGACGGCGGCTTCGGCGGCCCGATCAACGATATGCTGTCGTTCCGCGTGTCGGCGCTGTACCAGCACCGCGACGACTGGGTGGACAACACCTACAGCGGCCCCAGCGCCGACGGCACGGTCACGCCGAAGAAGGACGCGATGGGCGGCTACGACGACCGCAACGCGCGCCTGCAGCTGCTGCTCAAGCCGAGCGAGAACTTCTCGCTGCTGGCCTCGGCGCATACCCGCGACTACGACGGCACCTCCACGCTGTTCCTGCGCAATGCGGTCACCAACGGCTCCAACAAGGTCGATGTGCCGCGCGATCAGGTCGCCTACGACGAGGCGCACGACAACCCGCAGGCGTACACGACCCACGGCGGCTCGCTCAAGGCGGTGTACGACTTCGGCGGCGTGTCGCTGACCTCGATCAGCGCCTACGAGACCACCTCCGGCGACAGCCGCGGCGATACCGACGGCGGCGCGGCGGCGAACTATCCGGTCAACGGCGTGGCCAACGGCTACGGCCAGTCGATGGGCCAGGTGCGCGACCTGGACCAGTACACGCAGGAGCTGCGCCTGGCCAGCGAAGGCGACGCGGCGCTGCAGTGGCAGGCCGGCGCGTTCTACTTCGACGGCAAGGACACCACCGATTTCTACCAGCGCGCCTATTTCTTGCAGACCGCCGCGCGCAACCCGAACAACTGGGTGCGCCTGCGCAACAGCAACACCTCGTGGGCCGGGTTCGGCCAGCTGACCTACAAGGCCACCGACGCGCTGACCCTGACCGCGGGCGTGCGCCAGACCCGAGACAGCAAGGAAACCAGGCTGCTCAAGACCGCCGACACCGCCGCCGGCGGGGTCACCTACCGCGGCCGCCGCGACGTGCGCATGGCCGATACGCAGCCGAGCTGGGACTTCAGCGCGATGTACGCGATCGACGACAACGTCAGCGTGTACGCGAAGGTGGCGCGCGGCTTCCGCGGCCCGACCATCCAGGGCCGCTCGGCGGTGTTCAACTCCGACTTCACCACCGCCGATTCGGAGACCATCCTGTCGTGGGAAGCGGGCATCAAGAGCAGCCTGTTCGACAACCGCCTGCGCCTGAACGTCACCGGCTTCACCTACACGGTCGACGACATCCAGCTCAACGGCAACGACTCCAACGGCAACGGCGTGCTGTTCAATGCGGACAAGGCCAAGGCCTACGGCATGGAAGCCGACCTGGACTGGCGCCCGATCCCGAACCTGTCGCTGAGCGCCGGACTGAGCCTGCTGCACAGCGAGATCCAGGACACGCGCGTCTACGCGCAGGTGTGCGCGCTGAACGGCGTGGTGGTGTGCATGGTGAACGATCCGACCATCAAGGTCGGCGCCAACACCTTCGCCCAGATCGATGGCAATCCGCTGCCGAACGCGCCCACCTACAACGTCAACCTGGCTGCGCGCTACGACATCCCGGTCGCCGACGGCGGCGCGTTCTTCGTGGCCACCGATTGGAACAAGCAGGGCAAGACCAGCTTCGTGCTGTACGACTCGACCGAATTCAATTCCAAGGGCAGTTTCGAAGGCGGGTTGAAGCTGGGCTACAGCGGCGATTACGGCGCGTGGGAAGTGGCGGCGTTCGCGCGCAACATCACCAACGAGAAGAACCTCAAGGGCGTGATCGAGAACTACATGGCGGCGGTGTACAACGAACCGCGCATCGTCGGTCTGTCGGTGGACGTGCATTGGCATTGATGCGCAAAAGGCCGGTGCTCCTGTAACGCGATTCCGGCTGGACTCGGGCCAGCGGCCGCGCTGGCGCAGCCTGCCGCTTGGCTGGTTGCGGTGGCCGTCTAGACGGCTTGTGCAGGAGCAACGGTCTTCAGTCGCGACGAGCGCAGCGGCGGGCCTTCCGGCTTCGGACGTTGTCGCGGCTGAAGCCGCCTACAGTGCAACCAGCAGGTGATCCGCAGGCCGTGTAGGAGCGGCTTCAGCCGCGACAGGTGTTATCGATAGATCCTGTCGCGGCTGAAGCCGCTCCTGCAGAAGGCTGCTTGGTCGTCCTGGAGAGCGGGAGATCCCATGTTGGAGATCCCCCATGCCTGGCCAACTGCCATGGCAATCCTCGATACGCCGCACGAATGTGTGGCTGCCATCTTCACACTCTGTTAAAGTGCGCGCCCAGCGCTGCCGGGTCCGGCAGCCAGGCACAGCCGTCGCCATGCCTCCGTCCGATTTTCTTTCACGGAGCGATGCGCGTGCGCGTCAATTTGCTGCCCTTGTCCGTTTCCGTCGCCGCGGTGCTGGCCCTGCATGCTCCAGCGCCTGCGCTGGCCGCGGCGGCTGGGTCGCCAACCTCAACGCCAACTTCCGCGACACCGTCTACACCGACATCGGCACCGATGTGCCGCAGCTGGCCTCGCGCACCCTGCTCAACGCCAAGTTCGGCTACGAGAACCTGAACTGGAGCGCGTGGGTGTTCGCCAACAACCTGCTCGACCGGCAGTACATCCAGTACCGCTGGGCGGATCAGCCGGTCGCCATCCTCGGCGCGCCGCGCGTGGTCGGCATCGGCTTCGAGGCGCGCTGGTAATCCACCATGGCCACGCACGCGCTGACCACCGCCCTGTACCTGCTTGCCGCGCCGCTGGCGGCGCTGGCGTTCTACCTGGCCACCGCGCACCAGCGCATGCGTCCGGGCTGGCGCCGGCATGCGCGCGCGCTGCGCATGGCCGGCGTGCTGCTGAGCACGCTGGCGCTGGTCGCGGCGATCGCCGCGCTCGGGGTGTGGGCCGGTACATTCGCGGCGCTGAGCGCGCTGATGCTGGCCGCGGTCGCGCTGCCGTTCCTGGATGCGTGGCGGCAGCTGGGTGGAGGCCGCACCGGTGTGGGCTAGGTGGCTGGCGGCGATCGTGCTTGGCCTGCCGCTGGCGGTCGGCGTGGTCGGGCTGTGCGTGCTGCTGTGGCCGGGCGCGCTGCGGGTGCATACGCTGCCCTGGTTGCTGCTGATGTTCCCGCTGTGGATCGGCGCGATGTCGCTGGCATTCGTATTGCGCAGCGGCGCGCGCGCCTGGCTGTGGCTGGGCCTGGCGACGCTGCTGTGCCATGGCCTGTTGTACGCGTTGAAGGCCGCCGGCCTGGTGCAGGTGACGGCATGAAGGCGGCGACCCTGCGCCAGTTCCTGTCCGCCCACAGCTGGATGGGCCTGCTCGCCGGCATAGCCTTGTTCATCGCCTTCTATGTCGGCGCGATCACCGTGTTCACCCACGAACTCGGCGACTGGCCGCGCCCGGCCGCCGCGGTCGCGCCGCCGGCGCAGGCACCGGAACAGGCGGCGCAGGCGCTGGCCGACGCGGTGCTGGCGCGCTACCCGGCGCTGGCCGAATCGTTCACCCTGACCCTGCCGGACGAGCACGGCGCGCCGCCGCGGCTGTATGCGTTCGGGCCGCCGGCGCAGCCGTTCGGCGGCACGGTGCAGTTCCAGCCCGGTGCCGACGGGCAACCGCTGCAACTGCCGCAACGCAGCGGTTTCGTCGAGTTCCTGTACGACCTGCATTTCACCGCCGGCTTGCCGCGCACCTTCGGCACCTATCTGTTCGGCGTGGTCTGCATCCTCTATGGCCTGGCCCTGGTCAGCGGCGTGGTGCTGTATGCGCCGGTGTTCCTGAAGGACCTGTTCGCGCTGCGCGCCGGGCGCAACGTCAAGCGCCTGTGGCAGGACGCGCACAACGTGATCGGCATGCTGTCGCTGCCGTTCCACGTGATCTTCGCCTGGTCCGGCGCGGTCCTGGCCCTGGGCGTGCTGCTGCTGGCGCCATTCCAGTACCTGGTGTTCGACGGCAAGCTGATGCAGGTGCTGGAGCCGGATCTGGAGCTGACGCCGCACGCGCAGCCGGCGCACATCAAGGCGCCGCTGCTGCCGGTGGCCGACCTGCTGGCGCGGGCGCGCGCGGCCAGTCCGGGCTTCGCGCCGGACAGCCTGTCCTTCCACGACGCCGGCGATGCCAATGCGCGTGTGGAAATCTACGGCCAGCAGCCGCAGCGCCGGCTCAACACGATGGCCGGCGTGGCCATGGAAGCGGCCACCGGCAAGGTGCTGCGGGTGCTGGCGCCGCAGACCATGGCGCCCGGCGTGGCGTCGCTGCGCGGGCTGCAGGCGCTGCACTACGCCAACTTCGGCGGGGCGCCGGTGCGCTGGCTGTATTTCCTGCTCGGTTTGGGCGGCGCGTTCCTGTTCTACAGCGGCAATCTGCTGTGGGTGGAGGCGCGGCGCAAGCGACGCCAGCAGGCGCAGCCGTGGCGTACGCACGCGCTGGCGCGGCTCACCGTTGGCCTCTGCCTGAGCTGCGTGGCCGGGGTATCGGCGCTGTTCGTCGCCGCGCGGCTGTTGCCGCCGGGGCAGGAGCGTGTCGTGTACTACGCCGTGTTCGGTCTGGGCGTGGCCTGGGCGCTGCTGCGTCCCACCGCGCGTGGCGCGTACGAACTGCTGTTGGCCTGCGCCGTGCTGACCGCGCTGGTGCCGCTGGCCGCGCTGCGCGGGGCCGGCGGCTGGGTGGCGCCGTGGAGCAGCACGCTGTTGTTGGCGGTGGATGGCTGCGCCTTGGGCCTTGCTTGGGCGTATTGGCAGATGGCGCGCGCGACCCATCGGCGTGGCCGCAACGGCGATCCCAACAGCGTCTGGGCGCTACCGGCGAAGACCTGAGCGCCGTCCCTCGGCCGTCGCGCGGGCCGCTGTGGCTGCCCGCGGCACGCGCTGTCGCATGCCAGCCGTGGCGTGTCCACGCTGCATCCTGTCGCTGGCATGCGCTGCGCATCGCGCGCCTGCGTGGCGGACAACAGTGGACAATTGCGCGCCATTGACTTCTCATGTACGCGGAAGTCGAAGTCTGCAGCGCTGGCGCTGGGCGTCGTACGGTGAATTGTGTGACAGCCACCGCGTTCTGTTCCAGGCTGCCGCGTATAGGGGATCGCATGCACCACCGCTACGAAGGACCGCCGGACGCTGCATCCGGCGAGGACTACGCCAGGCAACTGCATCACGGCTTTGCCGCGCTGCGTTTCGACCCGCCGCTGGAACGGGCGTATCGCCGCTACACCGCATCGACCATGGGCTTCGCGCAACGCGTGGCGGCCTCGCTCGGGGTGCTGATCGCGCTGGCGTTGCTGGCCTGGGATGCGCTGCATTTCGGTTGGTCGGGCAGCACCGGGCTGGCCGGCTATGCGGTGGCGGTGCGCGCGGCCACCTTGCTGGCGCTGCTGTGGGTGGCGGTGGCGATCCATCGCGCGCATGCGCACGGGCCGGGCCGCGCGGCGCTGCTGCTGCTGGTCGGCGGCACCGGGCTGGTGCTGTCGAGCATCGGCTATCCGCCGCAGGAACTGCGCTATGCCGCTGCGGTGATGACCCTGGTGATCTTCGCCGGCTTCTTCCCGCTGGGCCTGGCCCTGTGGCAGAGCGTGGCGGTGGCGCTGATCCTGTGTGCGATCAGCGCCGTGGCCGCGCACCTGCTGCTGGACAGCACCGCGCAGGCGGGCTATCTGCGGCTGCAGTGGTTGCTGTGGGCGGCGGTGCCGATCGGCGCGGTCGGCGGCTACTTGCGCGAGCATTCGCGCCGCGAGGGGTTTCTGCAGCGCCGGGTGCGCGACGACGAGGCCTTGCGCGACGCGCTCACCGGCCTGGGCGATCGCCGCCGCTTCGACGAACACCTGGCGTTGGCGTTGGCCGAGACCCGGCGCCTGCAGCGCGGGCTTGCACTGATCCTGGTCGAAGTGGATGGATACGCCGCCTTCGTGCAGCGCTACGGCCCGCGCGAGGCCGACCGCGCGGTGGTGGACGTGGCCGAGGTGCTGCAATGCCTGCTGCGGCCGATGGACGTGACCATGCGCATCGACGCCGACCGCTTCGCGCTGGTGCTGTACGACGCCAGCGGCGCGCACCTGCGCCAGGTCGCGCCGGCCTTGCGCGACATGGTCGAGCTGCTGGCGATCGCGCACGCCGACATGGCCAACGAACAGTTGAGTGTCAGCGTCGGCGCTTTGCTCGCCACGCCCACCGACACCGCCGCCACGCTGATGCAACGCGCCGAAGCGCTGCTGCAGCGCGCGCGCATCGGCGGCGGCAATCAGGTGGTGCTGGCCGAGGACACCGGCTGGTAGCGCGCTGGCGGTCGACGCGGACTGGACGCGCATGGCGGCTGGCCTGTGTGCGCCAGCCGATGAGCAGTCGTTGCGGCCCCACATGCAGGCGGGAGCGGTTATCCTCTCAATTCAATGAACGTTGTGGGAGTCGCTCCCACAAAAAGCGGCGCCATCTCGAGCGAAGCTGCGCCGTGGCCTCGATCCGGATGAAGTCACTGCCGCGACCGTTTGCCAATGCGCGGAAACACGGTGTGGTTGTCTGTTCGCATCCGCCGGCTCACAACGTCCCGCGCTGCACGAACGGCACCTGCTGGTAGAGCCGGCGTTCGCCGCCGCGCGGGTCGTGCGCCAGGCGGCTGTCGGCGTCGAACAACATGGTCTCGCGCCGGGCCAGCGAATACGGTTCCCAGCGTGGCAGCCCGGCGTGGGTGGGATCGCCGTGGCGGGCGAAGGCGAGCAGCGCCTCGCTCATCGCATCGGCCACGCGCTGCGCGTCGGCGCCGTCGCCGGTGCGCGAACCGGGCTGGCGAATGTTGTCGAACACCAGCGGGATGTCCAGGGTGTGGAACGCGCCGAACTTGCCGCCGTCCAGTGGCGAGCCCCAGTCCAGCTGGTAGGCCCAGGTCGGCGCGCCCTGCTGCGCGCGCGCCTGGGCTTCCTCGATCGCGCCGCGCCATGAGCGCCCGGCGGTGGTCGCGGCGAAGAACACCGCGCTCGGCGTGTAGTGCGGATACAGCCGCCGGTATTCGGCGATCACCACCTGCGGCAGCAGGTCCACGAATTGTTCCTGCTCCAGCTTGGCCGGCAGCGTGTCCCAGCTCAGCGCGAAGTTGGCCGGATCGTTGCCGAGGAAGGCGCGGGTCTCGTCGTGGGTGTTGCCGATCACCATGGGGATCTTCGCCGACTGCGGCGGCGCGTCCGGCCAGAACGGATGCCGGTGCAGCACCTGCGCATCCAGCACCGGCCCCAGGTACAGGGAGGTGTTCTCTGCCCGCGACGGATCGCGCGTGCGGGTGGCCTCGAGCAGGCGCTGCATCGGCAGTGTGCGCAGCACGGCCAGCTGCGTGGCGTCTAGCTGCAAGGCCTGCAGCAGCAGTTGCGCGCGCTGGGTGGCCGCGCGCGGCCCGGCGGCGGTGAGCTGCTGGCCGCTCATGGTCCACGCGCGGTGGAACAGGCCCTGCGCGGCCGGCATCGCCATCAGCGTGGCGATCTTGGCGCCGCCGCCGGACTGGCCGAACACGGTGACGTTGCCGGCATCGCCGCCGAACTCGGCCGCGTGCACGCGCACCCACTGCAGCGCCTGCACCAGGTCGAGCTGGCCGACATTGCCGGACGCGGCGAACGCGGCGCCGCCGAGCTGCGCCAGGTACAGATAGCCGAAGGCGTTGAGGCGGTGGTTGACGCTGATCACCACCACGTCGCCGCGCCGGCACAGGCGCGCGCCGTCGTACAGCGGATCGCTGCCGGAGCCGTTGCTGTAGGCGCCGCCGTGGATGTAGAACAGGATCGGGCGCTTTGCGCCGTCGCGCAGGGCGCGCGTCCACAGGTTGAGGAACAGGCAGTCCTCGCTGACCGGGTCGAGCTTGAGCTGCGGCGCGGAAGCGGCGTAGCGGATGCAATCGCGCACGCCGCGCCACGGTTGTTCCTGCAGCGCTGGCTGGAAACGGCGCGGCGCGGTGTCGGCGCCATAGGGAATGCCCTTGAACACCTGCACGCCCTGGACGCGGCAGCCGCGGATGCGGCCGCTGCGGGTGCGCGCCAGCGGCGCTTGCGGGTCGGCGGACGCGGCGCCGACGCTGCCACCGGGTAGGGCGCCGCTTAATGCCAGTGCGCTGAGCGCGCCGCCGTGCAGGAAGCGGCGCCGGCCGTGGTCGTCGGGTGCGGTGGACGCGGCGGCAAGGTCGGCAGGCGGGAGGGTGGCGGGCGTGGTCATGCGTGGCGGAGTCCGTAGGCAAGCGCCAGCGGCCACGGGCGAAGGCCCGCGCCTGCAGCGGAAAGGGTCGGCTGGATGCAGCGCGGCATGCCTGTGGCGAGCGCCGCGCAGGGCGGCCCGATGCGGGCCGGGTTCGTGCGCCCGTTCATGGCGGTGTGGTCGACGGCAACGCAGCGACGCCTGTTACTGCTTCGGCGCGGCAGGCGGAATCGGCGCCAGCGCAGCCGCATCGCCCTGCACGCTGCGCATCCATGCCAGTGCGAGCGTCGGCCAGGCCGCCAGCGGCAGGCCGGCGATGCCGCGGGTGCCGAAGCCATGGCCGCCATGCGCGAACAGGTGCAGTTCCGCCGGCACCCCGGCCTGGCGCAGCGCCTGGTAGAACAGCAGGCTGTTCTCCTCCGGCACCACCCGGTCGTCCTGTGCGTGCACCAGGAATGTCGGCGGCATCGCCGGAATGACGCGGTTCTGCAACGAATAGGCGGCCATCGTGGCGGCATCGGGATGACGGCCGAGCAGCCGCAGGCGCGAGCCGGTATGCGCCGCGGTGCCGCTGCCCATGTCGATGACCGGGTACAGCAGCAGCAGGAAGTCCGGCCGCGCGCTGAGCCGGTCGACCGCGTCGCGCGCCGGAAAGATGCGTTCGTCGTAGCGGGTGCCGAGGCTGGCGGCGACATGCCCGCCGGCAGAGAAGCCGATCGCGCCGACCCGTTGCAGGTCCACGCCGTCGTCGGCGGCGTGCGCGCGGATCAGACGCAGCGCGCGCTGCGCGTCGGCCAGCGGCAGGTCGCGCTGCGCGGCCGCGTCGGTACCCGCGGCTTCCGCGTCGGGCAGCCGATAACGCAGCACGAACAGGGTGATGCCTGCCTGTTCGGCGAAGATCGGTAACAAGGCGCTGCCTTCTTTGTCCAGCACGATGCGCGCGTAGCCGCCGCCGGGGGCGACCAGCAGCGCGCTGCCGTTTGGCGTCTTCGGCCGGTACACCACCAGGCAGGGCTGGTAGCGGCCGCTGATGGCGCGGTCGGGCAACGCCGGGTCGTCGCTGCGCTCGACGATGCGCGCCTGCTCGGGGCCGGGCGCGGAACCCGGTGCCGGACCCGGCCATAGCGGGATGCGCGCGGCCTGCTCGGCGGCGGTCTCGCTGCTCGGGTGCTCGGCTGCGAGCGCGGGGCCGGCAAGGCCCAGCACGGCAGCCAGCGCCAACAGCGTGCCGCGGCGCAAGGGCGAGGGCCTGCGAATGGATGCCGAGGTTCCATCGCGGCCTCCTTCCGAACCAGGAAAGCGCCCGAAAATGCAGAAAAGCGTCCGGCGGGTGCCGGCACCGGATCGCTGCGGTGCTGTGCTCGGCGCTGCCCGCGCTGCCGTCCGGACTGCATTTTCCTGGATTCGGCTCATCGCCATCGTTTCCTCGCATGTAGGTGTGGGTTGATCGGCCGCATCGGCCAGCGCAGCAGATCTGCACGGCCGGTTAAAGCAGGGCAGCTTGCGCCTCGCCGTCCGCCGTCCGCCGTCCGCCGTCCGCCGTCCGCCGTCCGCTGTCCCGAGTCCCGAGTCCCGAGTCCCGAGCTCTTTGCCGCACCGCACATTGCCAATGACACCGGTTTACCATATACAACTGCGCAACGCGCTGTCGATGAGCGGCGCAGCAATTCTTCCGATCCCCTACATTTTTGCGGAGATGCCCTTGAGCACTCATTCCGGTCCTTCGGACACGCCACCGCCCGCGTTGGCCGACATCGCGGCCCGCTTCGTCCAGGCCCGCCAGCAGGGCCGTTCGCTGCACGATTTCCCAGGGATCATCCCCAACGACCTGGAGACCGCGTACCGCGTGCAGGACCTGGCGATCGCGCAATGGCCGGACCGGGTGGTCGGCTGGAAGGTCGGCTACATCGCCGCAGAGCGCCGCGACCACTCCGGCGACGAGCGCCTGCTCGGCCCGATCTTCGCCCGCAACCTGTGGAATGCTACCGGTGGAACAACGGACATCCCGGTGTTCGCCGGCGGCTTCGGCGCGGTCGAGGCCGAGTACGTGATGCGCGTGGACGCGGACGTGCCGGCCGACCAGTTGCACTGGACGGCGGAGCAGGCGGCGCAGGTGCCGTCCACGCTGTTCATCGGCGTGGAAGTGGCCAGCAGCCCGCTGGCCACGATCAACCAGCTCGGGCCGCGGGTGGTGATTTCCGACTTCGGCAACAACAACGGCCTGCTCCTGGGGCCGCAGGTCGCCGACTGGACCACGCTGGACGAGGCCGCGCTGTTGGCGGAAACCTTGATCGAGGGCCAACGCGTCGGCAGCGGCGGTGCCACCCTGTTGCCGGGCGGGCTGCGCACCGCGTTCGCGTTCGCGCTGGCGCGATCGGCGCGGCGCGGCCGGCCGCTCACGCGTGGCGAGCTGATCGCCACCGGCAATGCCACCGGCATCCACGACATCGCCATCGGCCAGCACGCGACGATCCGGTTCGACGGCTATGGCGAACTTCATTGCAGGGCGGTCGCGGCCTGAGCCGCGGCATGCCGACCACGCGCGGGAGGGCGCAGCATGATCACTCGTAGAGGTTTCCTGGGCGCAGGACTGGCCGCGGCCGCGGCGGCGCCGCTGGCCCAGGCCGGCGGCGGCAGCCGGCTGCTTACCGCCACCGACGTGCACGTGGCCGACTATCCCACCGTGGAGGCGGTGCGCTGGTTCGGGCAGACCCTGGAACGGCAGACCGGCGGCCGGCTGAAGCTGCGCCAGTACCACTCCGGCCAGCTCGGCCGCGAAGCCGAGGCGATCGACATGGCCCGCTTCGGCGCCATCGACATCACTCGCGTCTATTCCGGCGCGCTCAACAACACCTTCCCGCTGACCCAGGCGCTGTGCCTGCCGTACGTGTTCGACTCGGTGCCGCACCTGCGCCGCGCGACCGACGGCCATGTCGGCGACAGCATCCTGCGCAGCTTCGAGCAGCGCGACCTGGTCGGTCTGGCCATCTACGATTCCGGCGCGCGCTGCTTCTACAACACCAAGCACCCGCTGCATCGTCCCGAAGATCTGCATGGGTTGAAACTGCGCGTGGCCTCGTCGGACATCTTCCTCAAGCTGATGCGCATGCTCGGCGCCAATCCCACGCCGATGTCGCTGGGCGAAACCTTCTCGGCGATGGAGACGCACATGATCGACGGCGCCGAGAACAACATGCGCAGCTTCCAATCCAGCCGCCATTTCGAGGCCGCGCGCTATTGGTCGCAGAGCGAGCATTCCTATGCGCCGGACGTGCTGGTGATGTCGCAACGCAGTTTCCAGGCGCTGTCGCCGGGCGATCGCGCGCTGGTGGTGGACACCGCGCGGCAATCGGTGGCGGTGATGCGCAAGCTGTGGGACGCGTCCGAGGCGCAGGCGCGCCAGGAAGTGCTCGACTACGGCGTGGCGGTCAACGCGGTGGACATGCCCGCCTTCCGCAAGGCCGCCGCGCCGCTGCTGGCCGAATACCGGCGGCAGCCGGAGATCGAAGCCCTGTACCGCCGCATCCGCGATTTCGCCTGAGGCCATGCCGATGACCGACCACGCCATTGCCGTCCCGGTGGCGCCGCTGCAGCGGCTGCTCGACCGGATCGCCAATCTCGCCATCGGCATCGCCGCCGCCGCCCTGCTCGGGCTGGTGGTGGTGCAGGGCTGGCAGGTGTTCACCCGCTACGTGCTCAACGATTCGCCGAGCTGGACCGAGCCGGTGACGCTGCTGCTGCTGAGCACCGCGATGAGCCTGGCCGCCGCTGCCGGCGTGCACACGCGGCGCCATTTCGGGTTCTTCCTGCTGGCCGAGAAGATGCACGCCCACGTGCGCCGCGCGATCGATTTGATCCGCCCGCTGGTGATCGCCGCGATCGGCGCGGTGATCGCCTGGTGGGGTGCGGTGCTGCTGCTGGACGGGCTGAACATCAAGATGGCCGGCGCCAGGCTGCCGCAGAGCATCAACTACCTGCCGCTGTCGATCGGCGGCGCGCTGATGAGCGTGTTCGCGCTGTACCAGGCGTGGCAGGTGCTGCGCCCGGCCACCGCTGAAGGAGTGAACTGAGCCATGGCCATTGCAATCCTGCTCGGGCTGTTCGTGCTGCTGCTGTTGATCGGCGTGCCGGTGGCGTATGCGCTGGGCGCTGCGGCGTTGGCGACCATCTTCTCCCTGGATCTGCCGGCGATCGTGCTGGTGCAGCAGATCTCCGCCGGCAGCGGCTCGGCGTCGCTGATCGCGATTCCGTTGTTCATCTTCGCCGGCGAATTGATGCTGCGCGGCGGCATTTCCGATCGCCTGATCGCGCTGGCCTCGTCGCTGGTGGGGCGCATGCGCGGCGGACTGGGCCAGGTCAGCGTGCTGTCCTCGCTGTTCTTCGGCGGCGTGTCCGGCTCGGCCATCGCCGACGTGTCGGCGGTCGGCGGCACCATGATTCCGCAGATGATCAACCGCGGCTACGACCGCGACTACGCGGTCAACGTGAGCATGACCGCGGCGCTGGTCGCGCTGCTGGTGCCGCCCTCGCACAACCTGATCCTGTTCTCGGCCGCGGCCGGCGGCGGGTTGTCGATCGCCGATCTGTTCGCGGCCGGCATCTTCCCGGCGCTGCTGATGACCGCGGCGATGATGATCACCGGCTACGCAGTGGCACGCCATCGCGGCTACGGCACCGAGCCGTTCCCGGGCTGGCGCGCGGTGGCGCTGCGCCTGGTCGGCGCGCTGCCCGGGCTGGGCCTGGTCGCGCTGATCTTCGTGGGCATCCGCGCCGGCATCTTCACCGCGGTGGAAAGCGCGGCGATCGCGGTGGTGTATGCGTTGCTGGTCACCGCGCTGCTGTACCGGCAATTGCGTTGGGCCGAGTTCTTCGCCGCGGTCACGCATGCTTCGCGCACCACCGGCGTGATCCTGTTCGTGATCGCCACCGCGGCGGTGTTCGGCTGGCTGCTGGCCTACCTGCAGGTGCCGGCGGCGGCGGTGAAGTTGCTGCAGTCGATCGCCGACGGCAAGAACACCGTGCTGCTGATGATCGTGGTGATGCTGCTGTTGCTGGGCATGTTCATGGACCTGGCGCCGAAGATCCTGATCTGCACGCCGATCTTCCTGCCGGTGGTGAAGGCCTACGGCATCGACCCGATCCATTTCGGGCTGGTGATGGTGCTGGCCGGCGGTATCGGCCTGATCACCCCGCCGATCGGCTCGGTGCTGTTCATCGGCACCTCGATCGGCCAGATCACCGTGGCCCAGAGCATGCGCACGATCTGGCCGTTCTGGCTGGCGGCGCTGTGCGTGCTGTTGATCGTGGCGTTCTTCCCGGAACTGTCGCTGTGGTTGCCACGCGCGCTGCGCGCCTGATGCACCGCGCCGCACGCAGCCGCTGCGGCGCGAATCAAGGAATGTCCGACATGGCGTCGCCTACCACCTCGTCCCTGCGCTGGCTGCTGCTGGCCGGCCTGCTCGCGGCCAGCACGCTGGCCGCGGCGGCCGAGTGGAAGCGCGGCATCGAGCAGCAGCGCATCGCCGACCAGGGCGACGGCAGCTTCCTCAACCCGATGCTGGCCGGCGACCATCCCGATCCGTCGGTGCTCAAGGACGGCGACGACTACTACCTCACCCTGTCCTCGTTCGACGCCTACCCGGGCCTGCCGATCTGGCACTCGCGCGACCTGGTCAACTGGCAGCCGCTGGGCCATGCCATCCGCGAGAACGTCGGCGCGATCTGGGCGCCGGACCTGGTCAAGCACGGCACGCGCTACTACATCTATTTCCCTGCGCGGCGCGGCGAACAGGGCCAGCGCAGCAACTTCGTGGTCTGGGCCGACGCCATCACCGGCCCGTGGAGCGCGCCGATCGACATCGGCCTGGGCAAGTACATCGATCCGGGCCATGCGGTCGGCGAAGACGGCAAGCGCTACCTGTTCCTGAGCGGCGGCGACTACGTGCAGCTGTCCGACGACGGATTGAAGGTCGTCGGCACGCCCAGGCACGTCTACGACGGCTGGAAGTACCCGGAAAGCTGGGACGTGGAGGCCTATGCGCAGGAAGGGCCGAAGATCACCTGGCACAACGGCTGGTACTACATGACCACCGCGGTCGGCGGTACCGCCGGCCCGCCGACCGGGCACATGGTGATCACCGCGCGCGCGCGCTCGATCCACGGGCCGTGGCGCAACGCGCCGAACAACCCGATCACGCGCACCCAACGCGCGGCCGAGCCATGGTGGTCGCGCGGCCACGCCACCCTGGTCGAAGGCACCGATGGGCGCTGGTGGATGCTCTACCACGGCTACGAGAACGGCTACTGGACACTTGGCAGGCAGGCGCTGCTGGATCCGATCGAGTGGACCGCCGACGGCTGGTTCGTGGCCAAGGGTGGCGATCTCGGCACGCCGTTGAAAAAGCCCAGCGGGCAGGCGCTGGCGCACGGCCTGGCGCTGTCCGACGAGTTCCGCGGCGGCCGCCTCGGCCCGCAGTGGGCGTTCTTCAACCCGGGCCGCGACGAAGACCGGCGGCTGTCCTTCGGCGATGGCACGCTGAGCGTGCAGGGCAAGGGCTGCGCGCCGCGCGACAGCTCGCCGCTGACGGTGATCGCCACCGACCCCGCCTACCAGTTCGAGGTGGAAATGCAGATCGAACCCGGCGCGCATGGCAGCGCACTGCTGTTCTACAGCCAGCGCCTGTACGCCGGGGTGGGCAGCAACGGCGAAGCGTTCGTCATGCACCGCTACGGCGAGGAGCGCCCGGCGCAGCTGGCGCCCAGCGCCAAGGGCGGCCGCCTGTGGCTGCGGGTGCGCAACGACCGCCACATCGTCACGATCCACAGCAGCCGCGACGGCAGCACCTGGACCCAGTACCCGGTGCAGATGGAAGTGTCCGGCTACCACCACAACGTCGCCGGCAAGTTCCTGGCATTAAAACCGGCCTTGTACGCGGCCGGAAATGGAAAGGTGCATTTCCGCCACTTCCGCTACCGCGCCCTGGAGTGAACATGACTACCGGTAGAATCCGTCCCCTTCCGTCCGGTTTTCCGTCCATGGCGCCGAGCAAACCTCCATCCGCCGATCTGCATGCCTCCGTCCACGGCAAGGCGGCGACGATCAACGACATCGCGCGCCTGTCCGGGGTCTCGAAGAAAACGGTGTCGCGGATCATCAACAACTCGCCGCTGGTGCGCAAGGACACGCGCGAGAAGGTCGAGGCGCTGATGCGCGAGGTCGGCTACGCGCCGGATCCGCTGGCGCGCGGGCTGGCGTTCCGGCGTTCGTTCCTGATCGGCATGGTCTACGACAACCCGACCGCGCAGTACATCGTGGACATGCAGTACGGCGCGCTGGACGCGCTGCGCGGCTCCAGCTTCGAACTGGTGGTGCACCCGTGCGACAGCCGCAGCCCGGGCTACATCGAGGGCGTGCGCCGCTTCGTGCAGCAGCAGAAACTGCACGGCGTGATCCTGGTGCCGCGCGCCTCGGAAGACCAGGCGCTGGCCGACATGCTCGCCGGCATCGGCGTGCGCTATACCCGCATCGCCTCGCTGCCGCTGGACGAGACCTCGCAGATGGTGGTCACCCACGACCGCGACGGCGCCGCCGAGGCCGCCGACTACCTGCTGTCGCTGGGCCACCGCGAGATCGCGCTGATCACCGGTCCCAGCGCCTACCGCTCCGCGCACGAGCGCACTGCCGGCTTCATCGACGCGCTGACCCGGCGCGGCATCGAACTGCCGCCGCAGCGCATCGTCGAGGCCGGCTACACCTTCGAATCCGGCGTGGCCGCGGCCGAGAAACTGCTGCTCGGCAAGCAGCGCCCGAGCGCGATCTTCACCGGCAACGACGAAATGGCGGCCGGCGTGTACAAGGTCGCCTTGCGCGCCGGGATCAACATCCCGCGCCAGCTGTCGATCATCGGCTACGACGACAGCCCGCTGGCCTCGCGCCTGTGGCCGTCGCTGACCTCGGTGCGCCGCCACACCCGCGACACCGGCCGCACCGCCGCGGCGATGCTGATCCAGCCCGAAGGCACGCCGACCCTGGCGATCGCCAGCGTGCGCCCTCACCTGATCGTGCGCGACTCCTGCCAGCCGCCGGAAGACTGAGGGCCGGCACCTGTCCGCTGTGCGGGCAGGTGCCCCCAAGGTTCTGCGTCGCAGAACCTTGGGCCCCGGGGGCCAAGCCTGCCGAATCCCCACGCCTTCGGCGCGCCCCCTTTACCAAAGGGGGCTTTTCTCCAGACACCATGCGGCAAACCGTGGCCGCGAAAATCAGCCTGCTGCGAGACATCGCCGTGACCCCGCGGGCTTGCATGCGCGGCATCCATTGCGCATCCATGCTCAAAGCCGCTGGCCGCTGGCCGCTGGCCGCTGGCCGCTGGTCCCGAGTCCCGAGTCCCGAGTCCCGAGTCCCGAGTCCCGAGTCCCGAGTCCCTTCGTGCACTGCACAATGACACCGGTTAACCATGGCGGCTAGAATGGCCCGTACGGTTCGCCGCGTGCCGCCTTGCCCACCGGAGATCGCTATGTCCCTGTACAGCAAGACCCACTACGCCACCCATCCCGACGCCATCAAGGGCGCCAGCAACGACCAGCTGCGCGAGTTGTACCTGCTCGATGGCCTGTTCGTCGCCGATGCGGTCACGCTGAAGTACACCCACTACGAGCGTTTCGTGCTCGGCGGCGCCGCGCCGGTCGGCAAACCGGTGGCGCTGCCGAAGCAAACCGAGCCGGCCTCCGCCGCCGGTCACCCGTTCCTGGAGCGCCGCGAGCTGGGCGTGATCAATGTCGGTGCGGGCAGCGGCACAGTCAGCGTGGACGGTACCGTCTACGCGCTAGGACCGAAGGACGGGCTGTACGTGGCGATGGGCAGCAGCGAGGTCAGCTTCGCCTCCGACGATGCGGCCAATCCGGCGCGGTTCTATCTGGCCTCCACCCCGGCGCATGCGCGCTTCGAGACCAGGCAACTGTCGATCAAGGACGCGGTAGCGCTGGACCGCGGCGCGCTGGAGACCAGCAACGCGCGCACCATCTACCAGTACATCGTGCCGGCCACCTGCCAGTCCTCGCAGCTGCTGCTGGGCCTGACCGTGCTCAAGCCGGGCAGCGTCTGGAACACCATGCCGCCGCATCTGCACGATCGCCGCAGCGAGGTCTATTTCTACTTCGACCTGGGCGCCAACGACCGCGTCTACCACTTCATGGGCGAGCCCGAGGCGCAGCGCCACATCGTGATCCAGAACGACGAAGCCGTCGTGTCGCCGCCGTGGTCGATCCATATGGGCGCCGGCACCAGCAACTACGCCTTCATCTGGGCGATGGGCGGCGAGAACCTGGACTACACCGACATGCACGTGCTGGACATCTGCCAGCTCAAGTAAGCCGCCGCGCGCGCCACGTGCGCCAACGTATCCGCATCACTCTAGGGAGCACCCGCAATGACGAATCCGTTCAGTCTCGAAGGCAAGGTCGCACTGGTCACCGGCGCCAACACCGGCCTCGGCCAGGGCATCGCGCTGGCGCTGGCGCAGGCCGGTGCCGACATCGCCGCCGCCGGCATCCAGGCGCCCACCGAGACCGAGGACAAGGTCAAGGCGCTGGGGCGCCGCTTCGTCGCGATCCAGGCCAACCTGATCAGCATCCAGCCGGTGCAGCGCGTGCTCGACGAGACCCTGGCCGGCCTCGGCCGCCTCGACATCCTGGTCAACAATGCGGGGCTGATCCGCCGTGCCGACGCGGTGGATTTCAGCGAGCAGGACTGGGACGACGTGATGAACGTCAACATCAAGTCCGCGTTCTTCATGTCGCAGGCGGCCGGCCGCCACTTCATCGCCCAGGGCAGCGGCAAGATCATCAACATCGCCTCGATGCTGTCGTTCCAGGGCGGCATCCGCGTGCCGTCGTACACCGCCAGCAAATCCGGCATCGCCGGCATCACCCGCCTGCTGGCCAACGAGTGGGGCGGCAAGGGGTTGAACATCAACGCCATCGCGCCCGGTTACATGGCCACCGACAACACCGCGCAGCTGCGTGCCGACGCCGCGCGCAACCAGTCGATCCTGGAGCGCATCCCGGCCCGGCGCTGGGGCGTGCCGGAAGACCTCGGCGGCACCGCGGTGTTCCTGGCCAGCAGCGCCTCGGACTACGTCAACGGCACCGTCATCCCGGTCGACGGCGGCTGGCTGGCGCGCTGAGCCAAGCGCGCGCCGCCGCAGCCGACGCTCCTCCCTTCCCCTCCGGAAGGTGCCCGCAGGGCGGATGAGGGTCAGCACCACACGCGCAGCATCGCCCCCATCCGCAACACTCTTCCCCCCGCAATCGGAGACACCCATGAAAATCGCACTGATGAACGAGTTCAGCCAGGCCGGCAAGAATCCGGTGATCCTGCAGCAGCTCACCGACGTGGCCGGCGAGCAGGGCCACAGCGTGTTCAACGTCGGCATGGACGGCGACAACGACCACCGCCTGACCTATATCCACCTGGGTATCGTCGCCAGCCTGCTGCTGAATTCCAAGGCGGTCGATTTCGTCGTCGCCGGCTGCGGCACCGGCCAGGGCGCGATGATGTCGCTCAACGCCTACCCGGGCGTGTTCTGCGGCTACTGCATCGAGCCGACCGACGCCTACCTGTTCGCCCAGGTCAACAACGGCAACGCGCTGGCGCTGGCCTTCGCCAAGGGCTACGGCTGGGGCGCGGAAATCAACGTGCGCTCCATCTTCGAGAAGGCCTTCAGCGGCGAGCGCGGCATGGGCTATCCGGCCGAGCGCCGCGAATCGCAGCAGGCCAATGCAGGTATCCTGGCTCAGGTCAAGCAGGCCACCGCCAAGTCCTACCTGGACGGCCTGCGCGCGCTGGATCCGGAACTGCTCAAGCAGGCGGTCGGCGGCGCGCGTTTCCAGCAGTGCTTCTTCGACAACGCGCAGGACGCGGAGATCCGCGCCTTCGTCGCCGACGTGCTGGGCAAGCCGGAAGCCGCCGCGGCCTGATCGCGCTGCGCACGACGCTCAAGCCCCTCTCCCGCGGGAGAGGGGTTGGGGTGAGCGCCGAACGGTTCGACCATGCCGCACCGCGCGTCCCTTCCGCCACGCCAGCGTAGCCGCGGTGGCCTGCCTGGTGGTGCGCGACTGGGCGGCGCTACAGCCGGCGCTGAAGGCGCCGCTGTGCCGCGACATCGATTGCGGGATGGCGGCTGTCAGTGCGGCGCCGCCGCCGCCGCGTTCGCCGGTCGCGCAATCTCATTGCACCAGCAACAGCCCTTCCTGCAGCGGATAGTTCCGCTCGGGACAGGCGATATGCATGCTGTCCACCACATAGAAACGCTGCCCCAGCTTTTGCTCCTGGTGCACGACGTAGGTCAGCGTGCCGCGTGGAGCGTACAGTTTGGCGACGATGCCTTGCTGCACCAGCAGCCGCTTCAGCTCCTTGGCGAAATTGCCGGCAATGGAGTTGGTCTGGCTCTGCGCACCCACCTGGCAGGCCATCAGCGCAATCTCCTCGAACGACTCCTTGGCCAGCCCCTTGCTCAGCAATTGCTGCAGGAACGCGGCGGGGGTGAGTCCGGCGAACACGTTGACGTTGCCGTGCGAGTTGACCACAAGGCGCTTGCCGCACGCCGTGTTGCCGGGCGCCAGCGCGGTGGCGCTGAGCATGTTGAGCGCGTGGGATTCGGTTTCGCCGAAATGCGCCTGCAGCGCCTTCAGTTTGGCGCCGCGTTGATCGGCTTGATCGCCGTCCAGGCCGACATAGATGAGCATGATGGTGGTCCTCTCGACGCGCAGGGCCGCCCGCAGCTGCGGGTCGGGAGCGACCGGGATGCCGTGGTGACCGCGCCGTGGTCGACCGATGCCGCTCGCGATGCAGCGTGGCCCTGGAGCCGGCGCTGCGCGATCGGGTCCAGGCCCGATTTGCCGGCGGCAGACTCCTGAGCGCTGACCGGCGCGCAGCCTCGATCCGCGCGCCGACCGGGCGCGGCTACACGTCGCCGTCGCGGCTCCAGCCCTCGCCGCTGCCGCGCTGGTACACGCGGTCACCGGTCTGCACGTCGCCGGCGGCGATGTGCGCCTGGCCGCTCAGCTGCGCGTAGAGCGGGGTGAAGTCCGGCGCGGTCGCCTGCATCAGCTGTTCGAAGCTGTCGATGACGAAGTAGGTCTTCTGGTAGCTGTCGATGCGGTAGCGGGTGCGCATGATCCGCGCCAGGTCGAAGCCGATGCGGTTGGGTGCGGCCGATTCCAGCGCGTACAGCGATTCGCCCTTGGACGAGACGATGCCGGCGCCGAAGATGCGCAGGCCGTCGGCGCTGGCGATCAGTCCGAATTCCACCGTGTACCAGTACAGGCGGGTGAGGTTCTGCAGTGCGTCGGGACCGATGCCGTGCGCCTTCACCCCGCCACGGCCATAGGCCTGCATGTAGTCGGCGAACAACGGGTTCATCAGCAGCGGCACGTGGCCGAACAGGTCGTGGAACAGGTCCGGCTCGGCGATGTAGTCGATCTGCTCGGGACGGCGGATCCACCAGGTCACCGGGAAGCGGCGGTTGGCCAGGTGATCGAAGAAATCCAGTTCGGGCAGCAGGCCTTCGACCCCGACCAGGGTCCAGCCGGTGGTGGCGCCCAGCACTTCGTTGAGCTGGGCGAAGCGCGGGATCGCCTGCGGACGCATGCCCATCGCGTCCTGCGCCTGCAGGAATTCGTCGCAGGCGCGGCCGACCAGCAGTTCGCGCTGGCGCTGGTACAGCGTGCCCCAGGTGGCGTGGTCGTCGGCGCTGTAGCGGTCCCACGGCTGCGCGACCACGGCGGTGGTGTAGACCGGCACGTAGCCCTTGTCGGTCTGCTGGTGTTCGACGCGGCGCGGTGCGGTGTCCATGGGCGGCGGCTCCGGAGGGAATACCGACGATGGTAGGCGCCAGGCCGCGCAATGGGCTTGCAAAGTTGCGCGATTCCAGCCACTGCGCGCAAGATTGTTGCAATAACTCCATGTTGCAGAGCAATAAATGACCGAATCGGCCGTATTCGACCGCACCGACCTGCGGCTGCTGGCCTTGCTGCAGCGGCAGGGCCGGGCCAGTAATGCGGAGCTGGCCGCGCAGGTGAACCTGTCGCCGTCGGCCTGCCTGCGCCGGGTGCAGCGGCTGGAGGCCGACGGCGTGGTGGCCGGCTATGCGGCGCGGCTGGTGCCCGGCGCGATCGGCCTGGGCCTGCAGGCGTTCGTGCGCGTGCAGCTGGAAAAGCACGGGCAAAGCGGCATCGCCCATTTCGCCGACAGCGTGCAGGGCTGGGACGAGGTCGTCGCCTGCCATGCGCTGACCGGCGACATGGACTACCTGTTGCACGTCTACGTGCGCGACCTGGCCCATTTCTCCGCGTTCCTGCTGGACAAGCTGCTCAATGCCGCCGGCGTGGCCGACGTCAACTCCAGCTTCGTGCTGCGCACGGTCAAGGACTTCACCGGCCTGCCGCTGCCGCGCGGCTGAGCGTGCGGTCAGGCAGCGGGCCGGGCCAAACGGCGACGGAGCCACGCGGGCCAGCATCCACGCCCATCCCGTTGTCGCGGTCGCGGGACGTGTGCTTTACTCAATACTCATAAGGGGCGACCGAGCATCAGCGGAGAACGCACACGATGAGATCGGTTTCGCGCCTGGCGTTTTGCTTGCTGTTGACTAGCGTCCTGCCGATGGTCGGCTGCGCCAAGCCCAGTGCTGCCGATTCGCCCGCTGCCACGTCCACCAATGCCCAAGGCTGCGCGAGGAAGCGCCATCTCGGCCCCCAGGATCCGTTCCAGACGCCGCCGCCGCTGATGGAAGCGTGCCTGGGGCCTTACAAATTGCGGATCCCGGCCAACTACTTCGGCGACCAGATGGGGCCGAACTTCGACGACAGTTTCGGTCTGTACCTGGAGTATCCGACGCTGGAGCCGTTCGCGCCGGGCGAGCGCAGCCATCTGAGCCTGGATGTTGCCACGCGCACGGTCAATATCGGCTACAGCTATCTGGATCGAGTGGATGTGCGTGAGGCCCTGCGCAACCAATATACGCCGAGCTCAAATGAGCAAGACAATCCAGCGGAGCGCCTGGAAAGTCGCATCCGGGGCGCAACGACTTACGGCCTGACGCCGTATTATGCGGATCTTCCGAAGGTCTTCGCCTATTATCGTGCGAAAGGCTATAGCGAATCGCATTCGGATGAATCGACCAGCATTTTCAATGCCGCCAGCCACAAGGATTGGTATGTGGCCCTGGACGATAAGGGCCAGATCAGCACGATCATCAAGTGCACTTCGAAGGAAGTGACGCAATCCGGGGTGGAATACCATGATGGCAAGCTGGTGCGTAACAAGGAAGAAGCGCTGCCCGAATGCGACCATTTCTTCATCGTGCAGGATTTGAAGGTTCTGGTGGAAATCCGATACGTCCGTTTCGCGTTACCCGATTGGAAGAAGGTCGAGGAGACGGCGCGCGATGAGCTGAGGAAGTTCATGGTCGAAAAGCCGCATTCCTGATGCGCAATCATTTTACGATGAGGAGAAAGTCAGATGGCAGGGCTTGACGAAAAGGATATCGAAATCCTCAAGCATTAAGCGGCAGACAGGAATCAAGAACTTTACTGGAATTATCTGGCCCATAAACAGGGCAACGATGGCTATGGCCTGCTGGCGCTCGGTGTAGTAAGCAACGACAAAGCGCCAGGCGCAACGGCAAACGTGTTTGCTGATACCCAAGCGCGCCGTGATGGCGTGCAAATGAGCGAGCGCCAATGGAATAGCTTCGGCGTCGACTTGATGAGGCGTGATTTCGAGCGGCGCGAGTTATATCAAAGGAGCGGCCGCCCGGAACTCACCCTCAATCTGCCGGTGAGAGACATCGAAGACGTTCACGACGCCACCTTTCAGAAAAGGCACATCAACCCCGATGCCTGGACCCCGCGCCAACTGCTCGATGCCGCGCGCCGCCACGGCGGCGACGCCGAGGCGGAGAAGGTCTGGTCGATGATGCTCGACAACTCTGCGCTGGGTTTGAACCGGGCGACGCAGACGGTGGACGATGTCCGTAAGTACGACGACGCGCAGCTCGATGCGGCCTCCTATGTCGGGCGCATGACTGGCGCACGCATCCAGGCGAGCCAGACGCTGCCCATCACCGACCCGGACCGGATCGGCGCGCCGAATTTTTCCTACATGTACGACCGGCAGACGCACAGCTGGAACACCTGGGTCAGCAACGGCGAGCAAACCGTGGTGCAGCCGGTACGCGATCCGCAGCAACTGCGCGAGCTCGACGACACGCGCGCGCTGCGCCTGGAACGCCAGCAGCTGCGGCAGTAGTTCCATCCCGACGATCCGTACCGGCAGCAGCCGGTCCTGCGTAGCCCGCAGACGCTGGCCGAGGCCGATCCGGCGCGGCTGTCAAATGCGGAGCTGCTGGCGGCGCGCGCCAGCGATCCCACCCTGCCGGACCATCCACGCCACGTCCTGCATCAGCAATGCGTCGCCGGCACGCAGGCGCTGGACCGGCAGCTCGGGCGCAGCCCCGACGCAGCCAGCGCCTGCATGGCGGCCAGCCTGACCGATCTGGCGGCGCGCAGCGGCCTGGAGCGGGTCGATCGTGTGCTGCTGAGCGAGGGCGGGCGCAATGCGCAAGCGGGCGAACGGGTTTTCGTGGTGCAAGGGGATCCGAAGGATCCGGATCATCGCTGGGCACAGATGCCCACAGATGAGGCGGTGCACACACCGGTCGCGCAGTCGTTCGAGCGGCTGGCCGAGTTCGATCAGCAACAGGCGCTCGCGCAAACGCAGCAAGCCGCCATGCAGCAGGAGGTGCAGCAGCAGGCGCAGCGCCAGGGCGCGGTGGCGATACGGATCTGAGCGCAGCGGTGGAGCTTGCGCGCGGCGATCATCGTGGTTGCCGCGTGCATCCCGCTCCACCTCATGCTCCGCGAGTCGCTGCGCATCGGATCCTCACCCCAACCCCTCTCCAGACGGGAGAGGGGCGATGCACGGTGCGGTGGTTCTGGACGTGCCGCGTCGGTTCAGTCCTGCTTCTTGCACGGATCGTCGCGGCCGATCAGGCGGCCCAGGCGCGAACGCGGTTCGCATGGCGCGGGCGCCGGTTGCGCGGCCTTGGCAGCGGCGGCCGCGCGCTGTTGCTGCAGTTGCGCCAGCTTGGCCTTGATCTGCGGCATCGCCGCCAACGCGGCCTTCTCGCCTTCCAGGATGGCGGCGTTGCGCTGGGTGAAATCGGCCGCGCCGATGTCGTTGACCTTGGGCCGGATCACGATGTCCGCGCGCGCCAGCTCCTGCTGGCCCAGGCGCTGGCCCATGATCGCGATCGATTGGTTGACGATGCCAAGCATGCCGGCC
This sequence comes from Xanthomonas translucens pv. undulosa, assembly GCF_017301775.1. Classification (NCBI taxonomy): domain Bacteria; kingdom Pseudomonadati; phylum Pseudomonadota; class Gammaproteobacteria; order Lysobacterales; family Lysobacteraceae; genus Xanthomonas; species Xanthomonas translucens. The sequence continues at coordinate 2,300,616 of NZ_CP063993.1, read as the reverse complement.
GGGTTCTGGCCGCTGGCCTTGCTGGAGATGTCCACCGCGACCACAAAGTCCGCACCGAGCTGGCGCGCGGCGTCCACCGGCACCGGGCTGACCACGCCGCCGTCCACATAATGGAACTTGCCGATGGTGACCGGTTCGAACACGCCGGGGATGCTGCTGGAGGCGCGCACCGCCTGGCCGGCGTTGCCGCGCACGAACACGGTGCGCTCGCCGTCCTCCAGGCGCGTGGACACCGCGGCGAAGGGCTTGGCGAGCTTTTCGATCGGGCGGTTCTTGAGCTGGGCGTTGACGTAGTCCTGCAGCGCCTGGCCCTGCACCAGGCCGCCGGAGAACAGGCGCATGTCGCGGATGCTGGTCTCGTCCAGCGCCACCGCGGCCTGCTGCATCTGGAACGCGTCCATGCCGCTGGCGTACAGCGCGCCGACCACGCTGCCGGCGCTGGTGCCGGACACCACCACCGGCTCCAGCCCGTTGGCTTGCAGCATCTTGATCACGCCGATATGGGCGAAGCCCTTGGCCGCGCCGCCGCCCAGGGCGATGCCGATGCGCAGCGGCTTGGTTGTGGCAGTCGGCGCCGCGACCACGGGAGCCGGCCCGGCCGGTTTGGGGCCGCCGCCGCAGGCGCCGACCAGGCAGATCAGGAACAAGGACAGCAAGCAACGCGGGCGGCGAGATACATTCATAGCGGGGATTGCACTGAAGTGTGATGTGGGCTGGCGGGTCAGCATACGCCGCCGCTTCGCCAGTCGCCGATTGCGACGCCGATCGGCCAACACTCGCAATTGCGCATCCCGGCGTCCCAGCTGCTGTGCAGGTCCAGTTCGTGCGCGCAGCGGTTGCTAGGATAGCCAGATGAATTCAGCTGGCCAGACACGTTGCCGTCGCTGCTTTCGATTGTCGGAGCGCATGCCATGACGCATCCGCGGTCGGGCGCATTGGCGCTATTGCTGCTGCTTGCCGCCTTTCCGTGCCATGCGCTGGATGCGGTGGCGGTGAAGCGGTAGGTGGACGGCGTTCTCGATCGACGCTATCGGCAGCTGGAAGCCTTGTACAAGAGCGTGCACCAGCATCCTGAACTCGGCTTTGAGGAAACCGTCACCGCGCAACGGCTGGCCAAGGCGATGCGCGCGCTGGGGTTCCAGGTCAACGAAGGTGTCGGCAAGACCGGGCTGGTGGCGATCTACCGCAACGGCGCCGGGCCGACGGTCATGGTGCGCACCGAACTGGATGCGCTGCCGATGCGCGAAACCACAGGCCTGGCGTATGCCAGCACCGTGCATCTGCTATCCAAGGACCGGGAGACCTATGTGGCGCACAGCTGCGGCCACGACATTCACATGGCCGCCTGGGTCGGCACGGCGGCGCATTGCTGCAGTTGCGCACGCAGTGGCATGGCACGCTGATGTTCATCGCACAGCCGGCGGAGGAAAAAGGCCGCGGCGCGCAGGCGATGCTCGACGACGGCCTGTTCGCGCGTTTCGGCAAGCCGGACTACGGCTTCGCGCTGCATGTCGGCCCGGATCCTTACGGCCATGTGTACTACAAGGCCGGCGTGCTGACGTCCAACTCCGACTCGCTCGATGTGGTGTTCGAAGGCAAGGGCGGACACGGTGCGATGCCGGCCGCGACGATCGACCCGATCCTCATCGCCGCGCGCTTCGTGGTAGACGTGCAGAGCGTGATCAGCCGCGAAAAGGACCCGGCCGCGTTCGGCGTGGTCAGTGTGGGGGCTTTCAATGCGGGCAGTGCCGGCAACATCATCCCCGACCGCGTGCAGCTGCGCGGTACCATCCGCAGCTACGACCCGCAGGTACGCGACAAGCTGCTGGACGGTGTGCGCCGCACCGCGCTGGCCAGCGCGCAGATGGCCGGTGCCCCGGCGCCGCAGATCGCGTTGGGCGCGCACGGTTCCAAGGCGGTGATCAACGATGCGGCGCTCGCCGAGCGCACCGGCGCAGTATTCGCACAGGCCTTTGGCACCGATGCCGAGCGCCAAGCCGAACCGAGCGCGGCCAGCGAAGACTACTCGGCCTTCATCGCTGCCGGGGTGCCGTCGTTGTACTTCGCCATCGGCGGGTTGGACCCGCAGTGGCTGCAACGCGCCAGGCGCAGCGGCGAACGCATTCCGGTCAACCACTCGCCGGATTTCGCGCCGGTGCCGCAGCCCAGCATCCGCACCGCTGTGGAAGCGATGACGCTGGCGGTGATGAACGTGATGCCGCCAGCGCCCTAAAATCCCCGCCGACCCTCGGCGCTTGGCGACGTTGCGTCGCGCCGGATGCGCCGGGGTTCAGAAGGTGTTGTCGCCGTCCAGCATCCGGCCCAGGCCGCCGAGCACCGAGCCTTCGCCGCGGTTTTGTCCGCCGCCCTGCGGCGCGGCGGCGAACATGCGCCCGGCCAGGCGCGAGAACGGCAGCGACTGCAGCCACACTTTGCCCGGGCCGGTCAGCGTGGCCAGGAACATGCCTTCGCCGCCGAAGAACATGCTCTTGATGCCGCTGACCGCGCGCACGTCCATGTCCACTGTGGAGTGGAACGCGACCACGCAGCCGGTGTCCACGTCCAGGCGTTCGCCGGCGGCCAGCTCGCGCTCGACCACGCAACCGCCGGCGTGCACGAACACCCAGCCGTCGCCTTCCAGCTTCTGCATGATGAAGCCCTCGCCGCCGAACAGGCCGGTCATGATTTTGCGCTGGAAGTGGATGCCCAACGACACGCCGCGCGCGCCGGCCAGGAAGCTGTCCTTTTGGCAGATCAGGCGGCCGCCGTGCTGGTCCAGCTTCATCGCCAGCACCGTGCCGGGATACGGCGCGGCAAAGGCGACCGTGGCCTTGCCCTGGCCCTGGTGGGTGAACACGGTGGTGAACAGGCTCTCGCCGGTGACCAGGCGTTTGCCGGCCGAGAACAACTTGCCCATCAGCCCGCCGCCCTGGCTGGAGCCGTCGCCGAACACGGTGTCCATCTGCACCGCGGCGTCCTTGAACATCAGCGCGCCGGCCTCGGCGACCGCGCTCTCGCCCGGGTCCAGCGCGATCTCCACGAACTGCATCTCGTGGCCGACGATGCGGAAGTCGATGTCGTCGGCGCTGCCGCGGCCGCCGGGCGGGGGCGGCAGGCTGGCCGCGCTCGCGCCGCGCAGCGCGTCGATCTGGTTGGCCGGCTTCCAGCCGTTCTGGCCCTGGCGCCAGGCCATGGCGGCGGGGTTGTTGCTGGCGAAGGCGATCGCGTCGGTGTCGTCGATCGGGCCGGAGCGGGTCTGCTCGCTGCCGGTCAGGAAATACCACTGGGTCATGGCTGCAGCTCCTTGGCGGAAATCTGCGCCGAGTCTAGCCCGCCGCCCCGGTCGGCTTGCATCTGCCCAAAGGCATGGGCGGCGGCGGCCCGGCGTGAAGTCGGAGACGGCAGTTTCAGCTCCGACGCGTCGGACAGTCCGGCGTCGGAGCTGAAGCCTCTCCCACACCTGACGCTCGCCCTTGCGCGAGGTGCCCATGTCGTGTGACACCGGCAGCGATTGGCCGGCGTCACGGTTGTGCGGCGGCTATTGCCTTGCTTACAGCGCGCTCGCCGGCCGTACCTGCAAGGTCTTGGTTTCCGCGGCGCAATCCTTGGCCGGCGTCAGGCCCTGCGCGCGGGCGGCGGCGATCTCCTTGCGCGCTCCTTCCAGGTCGGCGCGGAACTGCGGGTTGTCCTGCAGTTTGGCGACCGTGGCCGCGGCGACGATGCGGCTGGCCAGCACGTCGCTCTGCCAGTGCACGTTGCAGACCATGCGGCTCTCGCCGTAGCTGCGGCCGCGCGCCATCAGTGCATCGGTCCGCGCCGGGTCGGCCTCGCTGAGCACCTGCGCCCAGGCCCAGCCGATGGAGGTGTGGCCGGACGGGTAGGAACCGTTCGGGCGCAATTTGGCCTCGTCGGCGGGCGTGCAGCTGGCCAGGCCGTTGTCCATGAACGGGCGCGGGACGTGGTAGTAGGCCTTGGCCTTTTCCGCGGCGTCGCCGGCGTCCTGGGCCACGCGCTGCAGCAACTGGTACAGGTGCGGGGTGTGCGCAACGCTGACCTGGATGCCGAGCGGGCAGCTGAAGTGGTTGGCCGCGCCCGGGAAATGCAGTTGCGCGTCCTGCGCGGCCAAGGCGAAGCGCGGGCTGCCGCGCATCGCCAGCGCTTCCTTGTTCACCGCTTCGTCCAGCGCGCGTCCAGGCGAGCCCTTGGCCGGCGGCGGCGGCACCAGCAGCAGGCTGTCGGGCAGCTGCGCCGGCGTCAGGTAGCCGCTGGTCTTGGCCTCGGCCATCGGCTTGGATGCCGTGGCGGCAGGCGGCTTGGCCTGCAGCAGGGCCGGCGCGGCGATCGCGGCGGTCAGGGCCAGGCCGAGGCCGGCCAGCAGAGGGAAACGGGAGGAGCGACGCAGCATGGCGAGAATCCATTGCGGGGGAAACCGACCATCAAAAGGCACAAATGTGACACTGGGTAGTGCCGTCGCGATCGCCGTACAGCTGGCGTCAGGCAATGCGGTGGCGTTTGGCGGCGGCGAAGTCAGCCTGGCGCGGAACGCGGCGCGACCCGGCGCGCGGTTGCGGCCCGATGGCGCGTCACTGCACAGCACGACGACGGTGACGTTCGCCCGCCCCTGGCCGCGGCCGCGCAGCGCGCCGGCAGCGGCCAGGCGGCGCCTACAGCGCGCTGGCTGGCCGTACCTGCAGCGTCTGCGCCTGCGCCGCGCAGTCCTCGCCCGGCATGGCGCCCTGCGCCTGCGCGCGGGCGATCTCGCCGCGTGCCGCGTCCAGGTCGGCGCGGAACGTCGGGTCGGCATGCAGCCGCGCCACGGTGGCTGCGCCCATCAGGCGGCCGGCCAGCACGTCGCTGTGCCAGTGCACGTTGCACACCAGCCGGCTTTCGCTGTAGCTGCGGCCACGGAGGATCAAGGCATCGGCGTGGTCGGGTGCGATCTCGCTCAGGATCAGCGCCCAGGTCCAGCCGATGGCACTGTGCCCGGACGGGTAGGAGCCGTTGTGGCGCAGCTGCTCCTCGTCCTGCGGGGTGCAGCTGGGCTGCTGGTTGAGCATGAACGGCCGCGGCCGCCGGTAGTGGTTCTTGGCGGCCTTGGTCGCGGCGCTGGCGTCGATGCGGCTGCGTTCCAGCAAGGCGTACAGGTGCGGGGTGCGCTGCGCATCGATGGCCACGCCCAGTGCGCAGGCGAAATGACCGGCGCCGGCCGGGAAGCTCAGATCGGCATCGCGCGTGGCCTGCTGCCAGCGCGCGCTGCCGCGCAGCGCCAGCGCCTCGCGGTTGACCGCCAGGTCCAGCGCCTGCCCAGGCGAACCCTCGGCTGGTGGCGGCGGCAGCAGCTGCAGGCTGGCCGGGATCGCGGCAGGCGCCAGATAGCCGCTCGCCTTGCCCGCCGCCGCTGCGGCCGTCGCCGGTGCCGGTGCGGGCGGGGTGTGGGTCGCCGGCGTGCTGCACGCGACGAGCGCGGCCGTCAGCAGGAGCAGCGCGGCACGACGGAAACGCAAGGCGGGGAACGCGGACATCTGGTCTCGGGCAGGCGACGACGGGGCGGCCAGTATATGGCCGGCGCTGCGGCGCGGCAGGAGCGCCGGCGTAGCGGCGTGCGGTCTCACGAAGGAGTAGCCTGGAGCGCTGCTTCTTTTCGCGGGCAACCTCACCAGTTGGAGCGGCCCTGGGTGGCCCGGGGCGATCCGTCCCGACAGGTGTGACTGGGAACGCCCGTCGCGACTGAAGTCGCTCCCACACCATCCCGAACACCTGCGTTGCGACGCGCCAGCCAGGCCCTGCGGGGCCACAATCGGGCATGCCGATCGCCAGCGGCGCGCGCTGCAGCGCGACGCAAACGCCGGCCTGTGGCGCCAGCCTCAACCCTGGTCGCGCTCCGGCCGCGGCGGGAAGCGCAGCACCACCCCGCGCGGCACCGACGGCGGTTGCCACAGCACCGGTACCTGCGCCGGCGACGGCGGTTCCAGCACTTCGTCCACCGGCGCCAGCGCCTGTTTGTCCTCGTCTTCCCAGCTGTAGCGCTTGCGCGGCGGCAGCGGGTCGCGGTGGCGCAGCAGCAGGGCCGCGACCGCGCCGCCCAGCGCGCCGCCCAGGTGCGATTGCCAGGACACGCCGGCCTCGTGCGGCAGCACCGACACCAGCATGCCGCCGTAGAACAGGAAGGCGATCATGCTGGCGGCGATCGCGGCGCGGTCGCGGCGCAGCAGGCCGAGCACGAACACCAGGAACAGCAGGCCGTGGGTGAGGCCGCTGGCGCCCAGATGGTGGCTGCCGGGTTCGCTCAGCAGCCACGCGCCCAGGCCCGAACCCAGCCACAGCAGCGGCAGCGCGGCCAGGGTGGCGCGCGGATACACGCTGCCGGCCAGCGTGCCCAGGATCAGCAGCGCGCCGACGTTGGCGGCCAGGTGTTGCAGCGAACCGTGCAGCAGCGGCGCGGTCAGCACGCCGAGCAGGCCGCCGGCGTGCTGCGGTCCCACCGACCAGGGCCGCCAGTCGAACAGGCCCTGGCTGGCGAACACCGCCACCAGCAGCGCGACCAGCGCCAGGCTGGCGTTGAAGGCGCGCAGCAGCCGTGTCCGGTCGAAGCGGTCCTGCGCCTGCGCAGCGTCGGCAGGCGTGGGCGAGGGGAGCGAAGAGGTGTCCATGTTCCCTGGATGGCGACGGCCGGCGCCCAGGGCAAGGCGCTGCCGATGGGAGGGACTGGGCGCGGCCGCGGGACAATCCCGCGGCCGTGGTCGTCCCCGTCCCCGTGCCTCAGTGCGCCGGCTTGGCCGGGCGCAGCAGGCTCAGCGCCACCGTCGCGCCGATGATCAGCGCCACCGCCAGCAGCGACACCAGCACCGGGATCTTGTACAGGTCGATGATCAGCATCTTGGTGCCGATGAACACCAGCACGATCGCCAGCCCGTACGGCAGCAGGTGGAAGCGGTCGGCCATGCCCGCCAGCAGGAAGAACATCGCGCGCAGGCCCAGCACCGCGAACACGTTGGAGGTCAGCACCAGGAACGGGTCGGTGGTGATCGCGAAGATCGCCGGGATGCTGTCCACCGCGAAGATCACGTCGGTGATGGCGATCAGCATCAGCACCGCGAACAACGGGGTGTACCAGCGCTTGCCTTCCTGGGTCACGCTCAGCGCGTTGCCGTGGTACTGCGGGGTCAGGCGCAGGTGCTTGCGCATGAAGCGCAGCACCGGGTTGGCTTCCAGGTCCGGTTCCTTGCCCGCCGAGAACCACATCTTGATGCCGGTCAGCAGCAGGAACGCGCCGAACACGTACAGCAGCCAGTGGAACCTGGTCAGCAGCACCGAGCCGGCGAAGATCATGATCGCGCGCAGCACGATCGCGCCGAGCACGCCGATCACCAGCACGCGCTGGCGCTGCTCCTCCGGCACCGCGAAGTAGCTCATGATCATCAGGAACACGAAGATGTTGTCGACCGCCAGCGACTTCTCCACTAGGTAGCCGGTCAGGAACTCCAGCCCGTACTGGTTGCCGGTGGCCACGTCGATGGTCTCGCGCAGGTACCACCACAGGCCGGCGTTGAAGGCCAGCGCCAGCCCGATCCAGCCCAGGCTCCACCACAGCGCTTCCTTGAAACTGACCTTGTGCGGACCGCCGTGGCGCATCAGCACCAGATCCGCCAGCAGCGCCGCGATCACCACGATCGCAAAACCGCTCCACAACCACACGTTGCCTATCGTTTGCATGGGGAATTCCCGTCAGTGAAGGTTGAACCTCGGGCCGCGGCGGCGAGGCGTTCTGGACGGAAACGATGGGGTTCGTTCCAGGGAATGCCTTCGCCACTGCGGCGAAGGTCTCGCTCGCAGCCGATGGTCCGGCTGCCGTTGCACCGGAGCCTGCGGGCTCGAATTGACGGCGACAACGCTGGGAGCTACTCCCCTTCTGCGCCCATTCTTGCGGCTGGCGGCAGTGGCGTCAATCCGTGCGGATACAATGGCCTTCATGAATACCCCCCTGCCCGTAGTCCGCCTCAAGAACGCCTGGCGCTCCAGCCACCCGTGGATCTTCCAGAAACTGGTCGAAAAACCCGCCGTCAAGCCCAAGCCGGGCACGCTCGTCGATGTGGTCGGCGTGGACGGCGAGTGGATCGGCCGCGGCTTCTACAACGGCCATTCGCGCATCGCCGTGCGCATCCTCGAGAGCGATCCGCAGGTCGCGGTGGACGAAGCCTGGTTCGGGCACAAGATCGCCGAGGCGACGTCGTTGCGCCGTGACGTGCTCAAGCTGGACGCGGTGTCCGATGCGTGGCGCGTGGTGCATGCCGAAGGCGACGGCCTGTCCGGGCTGGTGGTGGACCGCTACGGCGACCTGCTGGTGGTGGAGTTCTTCAGCGCCGGCATGTTCCGCTACCGCGAGTGGATCTACGCCGCGCTGCGCACCCAGTTCCCCGGCGCGCGTTTCTACAGCTTCGCCGAGGAGCACGTGCAGAAGCAGGAGAGCTTCGACTACCGCCCGGTGTCCAGCAGCGGCGAGCGCCCGGAGCCGGCGATCATCAGCGAATACGGCGTGCGCTTCCGCGCCGATCCGGCCGGCGCGCACAAGACCGGCTTCTTCGCCGACCAGCGCGAGAACCGGCAGTGGCTGAGCCAGCAGGTGGCCGGCAAGCGCGTGCTCGACCTGTGCTGCAACACCGGCGGCTTCGCCGTCTACGCCAAGGTGCGCGGCGCCGAGGAGGTGGTCGGGGTGGACATCGACGAGGACGTGATCGAGATCGCCAAGGGCAATGCCAAGCTCAACGACGTGCGGCTCAAGCTGGTGCAGGCCGACATCTTCCCGTACCTGCGCGATGCCGCCGCGCGCGGCGACCGCTACGACGTGGTGATCCTGGACCCGGCCAAGATGACCCGCGACCGCGACCAGGTGATCCCGGCGCTGAAGAAATACCTGGACATGAACAAGCTGGCATTGGGCGTGGTCGCGCCCGGCGGCCTGTTCGCCACGTTCTCCTGCACCGGCCTGGTCGCCGAGCACGAGTTCCTGGACATGCTGCGCCGCGCCGCGTATTTCTCCGGCCGCAGCATCCAGATCCTGAAAGTGGCCGGCGCCGGTGCCGACCACCCGTTCATGGCCCACGTGCAGGAATCGCGCTATCTGAAAGCGGTGTTCTGCCGCGTGCTGAACTGAGCCGGCGCGCCGCGCCGGCGTTCGCCGCGCGCGGCGCGATCGTGTTGCCACGCACACGCCGCGCGGCCTGCTGACGCGCCGCCAGTGCTGGCGCCGACCGGCGTCTGTACCTCTCTGCACAGTCCCGTGTACCCGGTCGGCCGCGCATTCATATCCCTGCGCGTATCGCAAGGCAGCGCACGCCTCACGCGGTTGCGCCCGGCAACGCGCCGCGCTGCATGCACTTGCCTGCAGCGCGCGGCGAGGTGCGCAGCGGCAACGGCGCGTCCATCGCCGAGCGCGCCATTTGCGCAACGCCGACGCTGATAACGATTACATCGTGGTTTGCATCCCACCAGCTGTCAGCACCACGTAGCTTTGTTGCGCCGCATGGTGACAAACCTTGGCACACGGGATTAGGTTTGCGGCGTTGGGTGATAGCGCTATCACTCTCGGCCATGCGCCGGGATCTGCGGCCTTCGCCTCACGCACCGCGGCGGCAGCGCCGCACGCATTTCGATTCGGGTTCGAGTATCGGCATTCGCTATAGCGGTCGGCTTGGTCAGCGTCCGGTTTGGAAACGGGCATGCGATGGTGCCCGGCGCCCTTCGGGGGAAGGCGCGATCCATCCATCGATCGAGACGTAGGGATCACATGCAGACATGCAGCGATGCATGTCACCCACCAGGGACCGCTTCGACGTCGGCATGCGCCGCGTCGCACGCCGCAGACGGCGTTGTCCGTCCGACTCCAGCACCGAGGACATTCTGATGCGTCAGCAGTTGAAGAAGTTCCGCTCCAAGGCCATGTTCACCTTCGTCGGTGGAGTGCTGGTGATCAATCCGGCGTTCGCCCAGCAGGTGCCGCCGACCCAGGCGCAAACCCAGGCCCAGACCCGCCAGCAGCAATCCTCCGCCGACGCCAAAACGCTGGACACGGTCAGCGTCACCGGCATCCGCAACAGCCTCAACCAGTCGATGGGGATCAAGCGCGACAATGCCGGCGTGGTCGATGCGATCAGCGCCGAGGACATCGGCAAGTTTCCCGACACCAACCTGGCCGAGTCGCTGCAGCGCATCACCGGCATCTCGATCGAGCGCCGCGACGGCGAAGGCGCGCAGGTCACCGCACGCGGCTTCGGCCCGCAGTTCAACGCGGTCACCCTCAACGGCCGGGTGATCCCCGGCGCCGATGCGTTCGGCGCGCCGGGCGCGGTGCCGATCGGCGGCGTCGACGGCGGCACTCGCGCGTTCAACTTCGCCCAGCTCGCCTCCGAGGCGATCACCGGCCTGGAGGTGTACAAGACCAGCCGCGCCAATGCGCCCAGCGGTGGCATCGGCGCCACCATCAACATCCTCACCGACCGCCCGTTCAACCACAAAGGCCTGGTCGCCAGCGCCGGCGCCAAGGCCGCGTACGACGACTCGCAGCCGTTCGACAACAAGCTCACGCCGGAAGTGTCCGGCATCTTCAGCTACACCAACCCGGACAAGACCTGGGGCATCGGCCTGAGCGGCAGCTACCAGAAGCGCCGCGGCGGGTCGGTGCAGGCGACCGAGAACGGCTGGAACATCCAGCGCTGGACCGGGACCGATCCGGCGCTGCGCCCGGACGCCAACGTGCAGAACGCGCCGGCGATCGGCCAGCTCTACGGCATGCCCAACGACCTGCGCTACGCTTTCGCCGACTTCGAACGCGAGCGGCTCAACGGCCAGGCGGTGGTGCAGTTCGCGCCCACCGACAGCCTGACCCTGACCCTGGACTATACCTACTCCAGCAACGAGATCCGCGAGGACCGCGGCGAGCAGGGCATCTGGCTGCAGCGCGCCAACAGCTTCACCGACCTGGTGTTCGACACCGGGCAGGCGGTGGCCACGCCGGTGTACCTGCGCGACGTGCCCAACGGCGCCAAGGACTTCGGCATGGAGCAGCAGCGCAACATGCAGAAGTACAAGCTTGGCTCGCTCGGCTTCAATGCCGACTGGCAGGCCACCGACCGCCTGCGCCTGACCTTCGACGCGCACAACTCCAAGACCCAGAGCCTGCCCAACGATCCGGTCACCGGCGGCAGCGCCACTTATTTCAGCTATGCCGGCACCAACAATTGCACCGGCGGCACCCAGTGCGGCGGCCAGTGGGCGCAGGAACTGTTCTTCAACAACAGCCTGCCGATCGGCGCGCGTACCTGGTACCCGACCGCGGCCGATTCGGTCGCCGGCACCAACGGCCTGCGCAACCAGAATTTCTCCCCGGCCGAAATCGGCTCGCAGGTGCTGCGCATCTATTACCAGAGCCAGGTGACGGAGGTGAAGGAAGGGCGCGTCGATGGCCAGTTCGACTTCGACAACGGCCGCTTCCAGTTCGGCGTGGACAGTGCCAAGACCACCATGCACCGGCGCATCAGCGACACCAATTCGCCGCTGGGCGACTGGAGCGTGGCCAATGCCGGCAACGAGCCGGGCATGATCGATCTGCTGCAGCCGGTCGGCATCACCGGCATGTTCAACGACTTCAACGCTTCCGGCGCCGCGCCGGGCGCCTGGCGCGGCAATGCCGACCAGCTGGCGCTGTGGGGCGGCAGTACCTACGGCGCGACCACGCGCTACAACCCGCAGTTCAGCTCCGACAACCAGGTTCAGGAGAAGACGCGCGCCGCCTACATGCAGCTGGAGTTCGACGGCGAGCTCGGCGGCATGACCACCAATACCCGCATCGGCGTGCGCTACGAGAAGACCGACGTGGTCTCCACCTCGCAGGTGTCGACCCCGACCGCGCTGGAGTGGCAGGCCAACAACGATTTCCTGTTGTTGCGCTCCGCCGAACTGCAACCGTTCAGCGAAAAGCACAGCTACAGCCATGTGCTGCCGAACCTGGATTTCAGCATCAACCTCACCGACACGCTGAAAGGCCGGGCCTCGTTCGGGCAGAGCATCGCGCGGGCGCCGTACACCAACCTGATCGCCGGACCGAATCCGGGCACGCCGACCGGCTCGATCCTGATCAACCCGTCCACGCGCGCGTCCGGCGCTGCGGAGAACCCGAGCCTGGATCCGCTGGAATCGAACAACCTGGACCTGGCGCTGGAGTGGTACTTCGCCGACGCCAGCTATGTCTCGCTGACGTTCTGGGACAAGCGTGTGTCCAACTTCATCGGCACCAGCGTCACCCGCGAAAACCTGTACGGGCTGACCGATCCCACCTCCGGACCGGACGCGCAGACGGCGCTGGCGTTCCTGCAGAGCGGGGCTTGCGCGGCGCAGGTCGGTGCCGCCGGCAACGACGTGGCGGGGGCATGCTCGGCCAACGACACCTCCCTGTTCTCGGCGATGGCGCTGCTGCGCAACGCCGCGGCCACCGGCGGGCTGGGCGCCTACAACGGCAGCTCGGCGCAGACCCTGGCGCTGGAAAACGCCTACGACCTGGTCGGCGCGGCGAACGATCCGCTGTACCAGTTCGACGTGTCGCGCCCGATCAACCAGAACAAGGCCAAGATTCACGGTTGGGAACTGGGCGGTCAGTACTTCCTGGGCGATACCGGCCTCGGCGTGTACGCCAACTACACCCTCGTCAAGGGCGACGTCGGCTTCGACAACACGGTGCTGGACCGCGACCAGTTCGCGCTGCTCGGTCTCAGCGACACCGCCAATGTCATGCTGATGTACGAGAAGTACGGCTGGAGCGCGCGCCTGGCCTGGAACTGGCGCGACCAATACCTGATCGCGGCCAACCAGAACGGGTCCAGCCGCAACCCGTACTACGTCGAGCCGTACCAGCAGCTGGACCTGAGCGTCAGCTACGCCATCACCGACAACCTGTCCGTAGGCTTCGAGGCGATCAACCTCACCAGCGAGGACGTGCGCTGGCACGGGCGCTCGGAGAAGCAGGTGATCAAGGTGATTGACCAGAGTCCGCGCTACACGCTGGGCGTGCGCTACAACTTCTGAGTCCGGCAGGCCACGCGCGGCGATGGCCCCGTGCGGCAACGGCGCCCGCGCCGCAGTGCGTCTTGCAGGCGCGGCGCTTTGCTGCAATGGTCGCGTGGCGCGGCGCCCATCCCGTTCCGCCACCGACCCGCTGGAGTCCAGATGGCCCGCTACGAATTGCTCAACAACGTCGCTCACCAGGACCTGCGGGTGATCCTGCGCTTCGGCCCGGCATTCGGCGACGCCACCGGCGTGGTGCCGGCGTTCCCGACCGAGTACGCCGAGTTGCAGCGCGAGTATCCGATCCTGCTGCGCAAGGACGCGGACGGCGGCTTCCAGTCGGTGGCGCTGCTGGGCTTCGAACAGCAGGAGAACCTGTTCCTGCAGGACGCGCGCTGGAATGCGGCGTACCTGCCGGGCATCGTCGCCAAGGGGCCGTTCCTGATCGGCTTCCAGGAACAGCACGAGGACGGCGTGCTGCGCCGCGAGCCGGTGATCCACGTCGATCTGGATCACCCGCGGGTCAGCTTCAGCGAAGGCGAGCGGGTGTTCCTGCCACAGGGCGGACACAGCCCGTATCTTGAGCACATCATCACCGTGTTGCGCGGCATCCGCGATGGCGTGGAAGGCGGCAATGCCATGTTCGCCGCGTTCGATGCGCTGGGCCTGATCCAGCCGCTGCGCATCGACGTGCAGCTCGGGCAGGCGCACAACGTGCATCTGGCCGGGCTGTACGCCATCGACCGCGAGCGGCTGGCGGCGCTGGATGCGCCGTCGCTGCACGGGCTGCACCACGCCGGTTATCTGGAAGGCGCCTACCTGCTGCTGGCCTCGCTGCATAACCTGCGCCGGCTGATGGCCGAGAAACAGCGCCGCCTGCAGCACGCCGGCGTGGACGCGGTCGCCTCCGGGCAGGCGGCCTGAGCGGCGTGGCGGCGCTGGCGCCGATGGCCGAGCGCAGCGATTGCCAGGCCGGCGCGTTGCCGCTGGCCGACCTGCTCGCCGCCGGCGAGCCGGTGGTATTGCGTGGCCTGGTGCGCGACTGGGCGCTGGTCCAGGCCGGCTCGCACGGCACCAGTGCGGCGATGGACCTGCTGCGCGGCCACAGCAACGGCCGCCCGCTGCAATACTCCTACGGCGCGCCGGAGATCGCCGGCCGTCCGTTCTACAACGACGATTTCACCGCGTTGAACTTCGAGGTGCGGCGCGGCGATCTGCATGGCCTGCTGGACGCCATCGCCGCGCACCTGGACGACCCGCGGCCGCCGGCCTACTACCTGGCCTCGCAGCCGGTGGACGACAGCCTGCCGGGGTTCCGCGACGGCAACGACGTGGACTTCGCCGCGCATGGCATTCCCGCGCGGCCCAGCATCTGGATCGGCAACCGCATCACCGCGTCCTGCCATTACGACGCGCCGAACAACCTGGCCTGCTGCGCGGTCGGCCGGCGCCGCTTCACCGTGTTCCCGCCAGAGCAGATCGGCAATCTTTACCCCGGTCCGCTGGACCCGACGCCGGGCGGGCAGGCGATCAGCGTGGTGGATTTCGCCGCGCCGGATGTCGCGCGCTACCCGCGCTTTGGCGATGCGCTGGCGCACGGCCGCAGCGCGTTGCTGGAACCCGGCGATGCGCTGTTCCTGCCCGGCCTGTGGTGGCACCACGTGCAAGGGCTGGAGCCGTTCAACGTGCTGGTCAACTACTGGTGGAGCAGCGCCCCGGCGTACCTGCCGGCGCCGATGCAGGCGCTGTACCACGCGCTGTGGGCGATCCGCGACCGGCCCGAGGCGGAGAAGGCGGCGTGGCGGGCCATCTTCGACTACTACGTGTTCGGCCCGGCCGAGCGCGCCGGCGCGCACCTGCCGGCGCCGGCGCGGCACCTGCTCGGACCGATCGACGACACGCAGGCGCGGCAGCTGCGCGCGATGCTGCTGGCCAAGCTCAACCGCTGACGCGCCATTCACGACTGCAGGAGAGACGACGCAATGGCCCAGATACGCAAGGTGGTGATCGCAGGCGGCGGCACGGCGGGCTGGATCGCCGCCTGCGCGCTGGCGCACCAGTTCCGCGACCTGCTGGACATCACCCTGATCGAATCCGAACAGATCGGCACGGTCGGCGTCGGCGAATCCACGGTACCGCCGATCCGCAGCTTCCACCGTTTCCTGCAGATCGACGAGCAGGAATTCCTGCGCGCCGTGGCCGGCACCTTCAAGCTCTCCATTTCTTTCGAGAACTGGCGCCGGCCCGGCGAGCGCTACATTCACCCGTTCGGCCTCACCGGGCAGAGCACGCTGGTCTGCGCGTTCCACCATTTCTGGCTGGAGGCGCAGCGGCGCGGGATGCTCTCCGAGCTGGGCGACTACTGCCTGGAAACGGTGGCTTCGCGCCTGGACCGCTTCGCGCTGCAGCAGTCGCCGCCCGTCAACTACGCCTACCATCTCGATGCCGGGCTGTACGCGCGGCTGCTGCGCGGCCACGCCGAGCGCCACGGCCTCAAGCGCGTGGAGGGCAAGATCCAGCAGGTCCGGCAGCACGCCGAGAGCGGCTGCGTCGAAGCGCTGCTGCTGGAAGACGGTACGCTGGTCGAAGGCGACCTGTTCATCGACTGCACCGGTTTCCGCGGCCTGCTGATCGAACAGACCCTGCACACCGGCTACGAGGATTGGAAGCAGTGGCTGCCGTGCGATCGCGCGGTGGCGGTGCAGACCGAAGCGGTGGCGGCGCCGGTGCCGTACACCCGCGCCATCGCCCACGCCGCCGGCTGGCGCTGGCATATTCCGCTGCAGCACCGCGTCGGCTGCGGGCTGGTGTTTTCCAGCGCGCACCTGTCCGACGACGAGGCACGCGCCAAGCTGCTGCACGACGCCGCCGCGCCGCCGATCAAGGAGCCGTGGCTGGTGCCGTTCCGCACCGGCCGCCGGCGCAAGGCCTGGAACAAGAACGTGGTCGCGCTGGGCCTGGCCAGCGGCTTCATCGAACCGCTGGAATCCACCAGCATCCACCTGACCATCGCCGCGGTGATGCGGCTGCTCACGCTGTTCCCGACCGACGGCATCGCGCCGTCGATGGTGGACCTCTACAACGAGGTCAGCTGCACCGAGATGGAGCACGTGCGCGATTTCATCATCCTGCACTACCACGCCAACCAGCGCGACGAACCGATGTGGCAGGCCTGCCGCGAGATGGCGCTGCCCGATTCGCTGCAGCAGCGGCTGCGCGCCTGGCACGAGCGCGCGCACGCCTGGCAAGGCGCCGACGAACTGTTCCGGGTGGATTCGTGGATCCACGTGCTGCTCGGCCAGGGCATCGTGCCGGCGCAGCACCACCCGCTGGCGCGCGCGCTGCCGGACCAGCAGCTGCAGCAGTTCC
Organism: Xanthomonas translucens pv. undulosa; assembly: GCF_017301775.1. Lineage (NCBI taxonomy): Bacteria > Pseudomonadati > Pseudomonadota > Gammaproteobacteria > Lysobacterales > Lysobacteraceae > Xanthomonas > Xanthomonas translucens. The sequence goes on along the minus strand of NZ_CP063993.1, from coordinate 2,284,194 downwards.
TCGACGCGATCCGCCAGCCCATCGACCGCGCGGTGGCGCAGATGCCGTCGCAGCAGGACTTCATCGCGTGCTATTGCAAGGCCGGGCGGGAGGTCTGGGCGGGGCGGGCTCCTGTTGCGGCGCCGGCATGACGCGCTCTGCGGTGGGGACCAGCCGTGCAGGCAGGAGCCGTGTTGCAGCGCCCGGCGCAGCAGGCACGCCGCATGCGTCTGGCTGACCGGCATCGCCCGCAGCAGCCCGGACCGATCGACGCGGACGGCGAGCGCTACCCCGGTGCGCGCAGCTACCCGTCGTGTCGGGTCGCGGCAGGCGCGGCATGGCTATGATCGAACCACCGCCCTCTTTGAGGATTGCTGCGCATGAATCTGCACGCCCTGGGTCTTTCCGTAGCGTTGGCGCTGGCCGTGGCGCTGCCGGCGCATGCTGTCGACCTCACGAAAGCGGAACTGGCGCGCGCCACCGCACTGCAGCAGCGCCTGCTGACGCTGGATTCGCATCTGGACACGCCGGCCAATTTCGCGCGCGGCGACTTCGACATGATGGCCGCGCATGCCGGCAATCGCCTGGCGCAGGTGGACTATCCGCGCATGCTCGCCGGCGCGCTGGACGGCGGTTTCTGGGCGATCTACACCGGCCAGGGCGAGCGCAGCGCGCAGGCGCATCTGGACGATCGCGATGCCGGGCTGCAGCGCCTGATGGCGATCCACGCGCTGCTCGCGGCCTATCCAACGCAGTTCGGCATGGCCACCACGCCGGCCGATGCGGTGCGGATCAAGGCCGCCGGCAAGCGCGTGGTGTACCTGAGCATGGAGAACGCTAGCCCGCTGGTCGCCGATCCCACGCTGCTGCGTTTCTACCACGCGCAAGGCTTGCGGCTGATGAGCACGGTGCATTTCCTCAACAACGAATTCGCCGATTCGGCCACCGACCCGAAGGGGCCGGAATGGCAGGGCTTGAGTCCCGCCGGCCGGGCGCTGGTGCAGCAGGCGCAGAAGCTTGGCATCGTCATCGACCAGTCGCATGCCTCTGATGCGGTCTTCGATCAGTTGATCGCGCTGTCGCCAGTACCGATCCTGCTCTCGCACAGCGGCGCGCGCGCAGTGCATGCGCATCCGCGCAACATCGACGATGCGCGGCTGAAGGTATTGGCCGCGCACGGCGGGGTGATCCAGATGAACTCCTACGGCGGTTACCTGATCGACACCGGCGCCAGTCCCGAGCGCAAGGCCGCCGAGCAGGCGCTGATCGACGGATACGGCGGCTGGGAGCATCTGTCACTGGCCGATGGGCCCAAGCTCGGCGACGCCATGAAGGCGCTGGATGCCAATCATCCGGTGCGCCAGGCGACGCTCGACGACTTCTTCGCGCACCTGCAACACGTGCTGGCGCTGATCGGCCCCGAGCACGTGGGCATCGGCATGGACTGGGACGGCGGCGGCGGCGTGGTCGGCATGGAGGACGTCGGCGCCCTGCCCAAGATCACCGCCTGGTTGCTGCGCAAGGGCTATAGCGAGCAGCAGATCGCCGCCATCTGGGGCGGCAACGTGTTGCGGGTGATGCAGCAGGCGCAGGACTGGGCCGCCACGCAGGCGCGTGCCGGTGCTTCCTGAGGGCATCGCCGGCGCGCGGTTCAGCGCGCCTATCGCGCCTGCTGATCAGATGGACAGCGCGGCGCGCTGCCTGACGCCGGGCGATGGCGAACAGACGCCAGCCAACGCGTCGAACGGCGCAGTGCTGCGCGCGCTGAGCCGACGCTGCGGCATCGGCTAGCATCGAGGCCGCCATGAAGATCGTCATCGCCCCGGATTCGTTCAAGGAAAGCCTGTCCGCGCTGGAGGCGGCCACGCAGATCGAGGCGGGCTTTCGCGACGTGTTCCCTGCGTGGAACTACCTCAAGGTGCCGGTTGCCGACGGCGGCGAGGGCACGGTCGCGGTGCTGGTCGCGGCCAGTGGCGGGCGCATCGTCGGCCGCACGGTGACCGGGCCGCTGGGTGCGCCGGTCGCGGCCTTCTTCGGCCTCACCGGCGGCGGCCGCACCGGCATCGTCGAGATGGCCGCGGCGAGCGGACTGGCGCTGCTGCCGCCGGCGCAGCGCGATCCACTCGCCGCCACCCCAGCTACGGCGTCGGCGAGCTGATCCTGGCCGCGCTGGATGCCGGCGCACGCCACCTCATCGTGGGCATCGGCGGCAGCGCCAGCAACGATGGCGGCGCCGGCATGGCGCAGGCGCTGGGCGTGCGCCTGTTCGATGCGCAAGGCCGTGCGCTGGACGTCGGCGTGGGCGGCGGCGCGCTGGCGGCGCTGGCGCGGATCGATGCCAGCGCGCTGGACCCGCGGCTACAGGAGTGCACGGTCGAGGTCGCCTGCGATGTCGACAATCCACTGACCGGGCCGACTGGCGCCTCTGCGGTGTTCGGGCCGCAGAAGGGCGCCACGCCGGCTCTGGTCGCCCGGCTCGACGCCACCCTGTGTCACTACGCCAAGGTCATCGAACGCGACCTCGGGATCGCGCTTGCCGGGTTGCGTGGCGGCGGCGCCGGCGGCGGTCTGGGTGCTGCGCTGGTCGCGTTTCTGGGCGCGCAATTGCGCCCAGGCGCGGACATCGTCGCCGAAGCGCTGGGGCTGGATGCGTTGGTGGCCGACGCCGACCTGGTGATCACCGGCGAGGGCCGCCTCGACGGCCAGAGCGTGCACGGCAAGACCCCGCTCGGCGTGGCCCGCATCGCCAGACGCCAAGGCAAGCCGGTGGTGGCGATCGGCGGCGGCCTGGGTGCCGGCGCCGAACTGCTGCACGCGCACGGCATCGACGCGATCTTCGGTGCGGTGCAACGCGCCTGCCTCCTGGAGCAGGCATTGGCCGAGGCAGCGGCGAACCTGCGGATGGCGGCCAGGAACGTGGCCGAGGCGATCAGGATCGGACGCAGCCTGCGGCGCTGAGCGGCTCCCAAGCCGCGCATGCCCGCCGCGTGCGAGCTGGCGTTCGGCCGCCGTGATGGGCGCACCACATTGGTGCCAAGCTGGGCCGCATATGGTGCATAGCGCGCCTGTTCAGCTACAATGTAACCGATTACAAAAAGGAATTGCCTCCCCATGAGTGCCCAGAACCTCCCCGAGCGCGCGCCGCTCAGCCCGAAGTGGCAGTTCCGCTTCGATTTCTTCGACCGCCACGGCGGGCCGGCCTCGCCCGACTTCAAGGCCGCGTTCAAGGCACTGCCGTCGTTCGGCGACCGCCTGAAGATCAACATGAACTTTTTCGCGTTCTTCTTCGGCTGGATCTATTTCTTCATCCTCGGCCTGTGGCGCAAGGCGATCGTGCTGATCGGCATCTCGCTGCTGATCGGCGTGCTGTCGTTCTTCCTGCCCAAGATGGTCGTCAACGGGCTGGGCGTGGGCTATTCGGTGCTGGTCGGCATGATCGCCAACTACGCCTACTACCTGGAAGTGAAGAAGGGCAGCACCAGTTGGAACCCGTTCGAAGGCATGCGCTGGTGGTAAGCGGGGTGTAACCGGGGACGCGGGGCTCGGGACGCGGGACTCGGAAAAGTGGCGCGGCGGCGGGTTGGCCTTCTGCTTTTCGCTCTTCCGGGTCCCCGGTCCCGGCTTCAAGCTCCCATGTCCAGCACGTCAACCGATGGCCGTCGAGGAAGCGCTCGGTCATCGCGCGGTTGTCGAGCGGGAACTGCGCAACCAGGTCACGGCCGCTGTTCCCCGCTCTGCAGCAGGCTGTGGCGGCGCCCGTAGAGCAGGTAGGCGACCACGCCGATCGCGTTCCACAGCGCGAACCACCGCTGCGTGGTGTATGGCAGGCTCCAGAACAGATACAGGCAGCCAATGATCGCCAGTGGCCCAACCACCCAGGCCAGCGGCGTGCGGAACTTGCGCACCCGATGCGGCTCGCGCACGCGCAGCACCAGCAGGCAGGCGGCCACCGCGATGAACGCGGCCAGGGTGCCGGCGTTGGCCAGTGCGGCGATCTCGTCCAGCCGCGCCACGCCGGCCAGCGCCGCCACCAGCAGCGCAGTGAACAGCGTGGTCGCCACCGGCGTGCCCGTGCGCGCGCTGACCTTGGACAGGCCGCGCGGCAGCAGCCCGTCGCGCGACATCACGAAGAAGATCCGGCTCTGCCCGTACAGGAACGCCAGCAGCACCGTCGGCAGTGCGATCACCGCGGCCGCGGCGATCACCGTCGCCGCCTTGCCATGGCCGAGTTCGCGCAGGATCAGCGCCAGCGGTTCGGCGCTCTGACCGAACACGGTGTAGCGCATCGCGCCGACCGCGGACAGCGCCACCAGCACGTAGATCAGCGTGCAGCCGACCATCGAGCCGAGGATGCCGATCGCCAGGTCGCGCTCGGGCTTCTTGGTTTCCTCGGCCGCGGTGGAAATCGCGTCGAAGCCGTAGAAGGCGAAGAAGATGATCGCCGCGGCGGCCATCACCCCGCGTTCGACGCCGTCAGCGCCCATCGACTTGGCGAAGCCGAACGGCATGAACGGCTCCATCCGCGCGCTGTCGAAATGCGGCAGCGCGATCACCACGAACACCGTCAGGGCGACGATCTTCAGCGCCACCAGCACCGCATTGACCGTGGCGCTGGCCTGGGTGCCGAGCATCAGCATGCCGGCGACGACGAAGGTGATCAGCACCGCCGGCAGGTTGACGAAGCCGCCCGGCACATGCGGCCCGGCGGTCAGCCACAGCGGCAGGTCCACGCCCAGGCCTTTGAGGAAGCCGACCGCATAGCCGGACCAGCCCACCGCCACCGTGCTGACCACCAGCGAGTACTCCAGGATCAGGCTCCAGCCCACCACCCAGGCGATGCTCTCGCCGAGCGCGATGTAGCTGTAGGTGTAGGCGCTGCCGGCGGCCGGCATCAGCGTGGCCATCTCCGCGTAGGCCAGCGCGGCGCAGGCGCAGATCGCCCCGGCCACCGCGAACGACAGCAGCACCGCCGGGCCGGCCTTGTCGGCGCCGACCCCGATCAGGGTGTAGATGCCGGTGCCGACGATCGCGCCGATGCCCAGCGCCACCAGGTGCGGCCAGCTTAGTGTGGGCAGCAGCCGGCGCCCGGCTTCGTGGACGGTGACCAGATCGAGCGACTTGCGCCGGAACAGGAACGACATGCGGGCCTCGGAGAGCGACAGGACACGCCCGCGAGTGTGGCCCAATGCGGTGCAGCAAAGCTATGCCTGGCCAGCCCGAGCCGCCGGGCGCGCCGCCGCGGCAGCGGGCGCGGCGCACCGCGGCGGCTACAGCCCGATCCGCTCGGCCAGCCGTACCAGTTCGGCGAGCGAGCCGGCCTGCATCTTGCGCATCGCCTGGCCGCGCCGCACCTTCACCGTGATCTCGCTGAGCTGCAGTCGCGCGGCGACCTGCTTGTTGAGCAGGCCCTGCACCACCAGCCGGGTCACCGCCTGCTCGCCCGGGGTCAGTGTCGCCCAGCGCCCGCGCAGCTCGGCCAGCACGGCCTCGCGCTGGCGGCGTTCGCGGTCGCGGGCGATGCCGTGCTGGATCGCGTCGAGCAGGTCCTGGTCGCGGAACGGCTTGGTCAGGAATTCGATCGCGCCGTTCTTCATCGCTTCCACGCTCATCGCGATATCGCCGTGGCCGGTGATGAAGATCGTCGGCAGGTGCAGCCCGGCCTCCAGCAGCTGCCGGTGGAATTCCATGCCGCTCTGCCCGGGCATGCGGATGTCCAGCACCATGCAGCTGGGCGCGTCGGCCAGCGCGTGTTGCAGGAAGGCGCTGCTGGAGCCGAAGGCATGCACCTGCAGGTCCACCGAGGCGAACAGGTCTTCCAGCGCGGCGCGGATCGAGGGATCGTCGTCGATCAGATACACCACCGGGCGCTGTTCGGACAGCGGCAAATTCATTGGCGTGTTCCCGGCGTTGCGATCGGCAGGCACACGCCGAACACCGCGCCGCACGGGCTGCGCGGCGCGGCCCAGATGCGCCCGCCGCTGGCCTCGACGATGCTGCGGCTGATGCTCAGGCCGATGCCGATGCCATCGGGCTTGGTGGTCCAGAACGCATCGAACAGGTGCGCCTGCGCTTCGGCCGACAGGCCCACGCCGCCATCTTCGACGGTCAGCCGCAGCGAACGCGCATCCTCCGGTTCGGTGCCGATGCGGATCGTGCGCGCAGCGGCCGGCGTCTGCGCCATCGCCTCCATCGCATTCAACACCAGGTTGACCAGCACCTGCTGGGTCTGCACCCGGTCGGCCAACACCGGCGGCAGTGCCGGCGCCAGCTCCACCCGCAGCGCGATGGCGTTGCGCTCCAGTTCGCTGCGCGACAGGGCCAGCACCTCCAGCACGGCGGCATTGAGATCGAACGCGCTCTTGCGCGGCGTCTCGCCCTTGCTGAGGCTGCGGATCCGCGCGATTACCTCGCTGGCGCGGTTGGCGTCGTCGAGGATCCGCTGTAGCGCCGCCTGCGCCCGCTCCAGGTTCGGCGGCCGCTGGCCGAGCCAGCGCTGGCAGGCGTTGCCGCTGGTGACGATGGCGGCCAGCGGCTGGTTGACCTCATGCGCGATCGAGGCGGTCAGGCCGCCCAGGCTGCGCGCGCGCGCCAGCCGCAGCAGCTGCGCCTGCGCCGCATGCGCGGCGGCCTTGGCGTGTTCCATCTGCACCGCGATGGAGGTGGTCACGCCCACCACCACGATGCTGATGACCGAGTTGATCACCCCCACCCGGTACGCGCCGGCCGAGCTGAGCTGGAAACTGAGCACGATCAGCGCGATGCAGGCGCCGGCCAGCAGCAGCATGCCGGCGCGGGTGAGCAGCCGCACCGCGAACAGGATCACCACCGTGTAGAACAATGCCGCGGCCACCCCGTAGTCGGTCAGCGTATCGGCGGCGAAGATCGCGCCCAGCGCCAGCAGCAGCGCCGCCAGCGCGAGCAGGCGGCGATGCGGCGAGGGCGAAGTGAAGCAGCGGGTCATCGGCGTCATGGCGGTGGGCGAGTGCGGTCGCAGGGCCGAGCGATCAGCCTTCGGCCCCGGCGTTCCAGAACGCCTGTTGTACACCGGGTTCGCCTTCCAGGTGCTGGATCACCGTATCCAGCTCTTCGGCGCGCACCGCGGTCGCGTACAGCGTCGCGGCGATCTCCACGTCGTGCTGGCCGAACGGATGCTGATCCACTTCGCGCGCCGGGTAGTGGGCGGCTTCCAGCAGCTCGATCAGCCGCTCGCGCACCTCGCCGTGCACCCCGCGCGCGCAGATCACGTAGAACACGTAGGTCGCCTCGATCGAGGATTCCTCCAGCGGCCGGCGGTTGATCCGGTTCACCACCGGGCGCAGCAAGGTGTTGCTGAGCAGCACGAACACCGCCGCCAGCACCGCCTCGGCGACCAGCCCGGCGCCGGCGCAGGCGCCGACCGCGCCCGAGCCCCACAGCGTGGCCGCGGTGTTCAGGCCGGTGACGTTGGCGCCTTCCTTCATGATCGCGCCGGCACCGAGGAAGCCGATGCCGGAGACCACGTAGGCCACCACCTGCACCGCGCCCTGGGTGCCGCCATGGATCTCGAACAGGCGGTCGCCGAGCGAGACGAAGATGGCCGCGCCGACCGCGACCAGGGTATTGGTGCGCAGGCCGGCGGTACGCTGCCGCACCTGCCGCTCGAAGCCGATGAGCGCGCCCAGCGCGAAGGCGGTGGACAGGCTCACCAGGGTGTCGAGCAACGAGGCGAGATTGAACAGGCGCAGCGCTTCCATCAGCGCGTGGACCGGTGGCGGAGCGGATGGGTCATCGCAATGCCTGCGGAGATGTCGGGCGACAGGGACCGCACATGATGCGGCAGATGCGTGGCAAACGCGCGTCGCAGCGCCGCCGCCGAAGCCGACCACCAGCCCCGCGTCCGCTGCCGCCAGCCCGGCAGCAGCGTCACGGCGGGAACGGGCTGGCGCAGGCGCCGCCGCGCCGGCCGCGACAGACGCACCAGCACGCGAATGCGGTCCTCGCTTGGCAGCAGCGACAGCGCATCGGCCAGCACGCGCCCGGGGAAGCGGGACAGGACTTTGGCGAACGCGCGCACGCCATGGGTGGCGAGCAGCTGGCACAGGATATCGGCGCGGCGCATGGCCACCGCCGCGCGCAGGGCGCGGTGCAGGGCGCGTTGGAAACGGGACGTGTACAGCAGCATGAGAACCTCCTTCCGGCACGCCACCGGAAAGCGCGTCTCAGCCCGGTGGGCAGGCAGACGTCTCCGGGAACGGACCGGGCAAGCGTGAAAAGGACAGCGCAGGCGGGAGCGTGGCGATGGCGCCACGCGGATGCGGGTCGGGGTCCATGGCGATCTCCGGATGAGGGCGGAACATGCGCGGCCGTGCCGCAGGCGACGGCCGCAGGCCTTGCGGGCGTGGACGCGGCGGCCGAGGCGGCCGAGGCGGCGGTGCGACAAGCCGCGACGTGCCGCTGCCGGCAGGGGCAGCGGGTTGCACGCAACGCGGTCTTGCCGCGCTGGCCGGCTGCAGCTTGGCGACGGCGCAAAGCTTGGCATACGGGGATCACCCAGGCCAGCACGCACAGGGCGCTTTTTGATGGCCATGCGCATCGCCCGGATATACCAAGGTATCTTCGCTGCCGGCGGTGCTTGCGCGACGGCAACCGCGCAAGCGCGCAACGATTACGGGATGCCGTTGCGCCCGTGCTGCAGAAAGCCGGGGCGTGCCGACAACCGTTCGTAGTACGCCGCCACTGCCGGCAACGGCGGCCGCACCATCGGCGTGGCCATCCAGCGCTGGGTGGACAGGCCGAGCACGATATCGGCCAGGGTGCAATCCGCGCCCGCCGCGTAGGCGCCGGCGCCGGTGCGTTGCAGCTGCGCGTCGAGAATGCCCATGTGCCGGTGCCAGCCGGCCACGCTCTGCGCCAGCGCATCGCGATGCGCGGGGCTGTCGCCGACCAGCGCCATGAACGCGTAACGCCAGGCGTTGTTGAGCTCGGTGGCCTGCCAGTCCATCCACTGCTCGACCTGCGCCCGCGCCTGCGGCGCGTGGCGCAGCGCCTGAGACGCGGCCGGCTACACTGGCGGCATGCAAACCGATTCCCATTTCCTTATCCTGGCCGGCCTGCTGTGCGCCGTACTCGTGCTGCTGCTGGCGGTGCTGCTGCGCCGGAGCGACCACACGGCGCTGGAACAGGTGCTGCGCGAAGAACAGCGCAGCGGCCGTGGCGAACTGCGCGAGCAGCTCGACAGCCTGGCGCGGCAGCAGGACGCGCGCAGCGAAGGCTTCGCCCGCCATCTGTCCGATCTGTCCACCCGCACCGACCAGCGCCTGGACCTGCTGCGCGAAACCCTGAGCGAAGACGCGCGGCGCGGCCGGGCCGAGGCCGGCGCGGCGCAGCAGCGCGTGGTCGAGCTGCTCAACCAGCGCCTGGTCGAAATGCGCAGCCAGCTCGACGCGTTCGGCCAGCAGCAGGACGCGCGCATGCTGCAGTTCGGCCAGCAGCAGAGCGAGCTGATCGCGCGCATCGACGCGCACCTGACCGCGCTGCGCGAGACCCTGGTCGAAGACGCGCGCAAGAGCCGCGTGGAAGGCGCCGAGTCGCAGCAACGCTTCGCCGACACGCTCGGCCAGCGCCTCAACGAACTGATCCAGCGCAACGAGCAGCGCATCGGCGAGATGCGCAGCACCCTGGAAGAGCGCCTGAAGGAACTGCAGGCCGACAACGCGGCCAAGCTCGAGCAGATGCGCGGCACCGTCGACGAGAAGTTGCAGACCACGCTCAACACGCGCCTGGACGCCTCGTTCAAGCTGGTCTCCGAGCGGCTCGAGCAGGTCCAGCGCGGGCTCGGCGAGATGCAGCAGCTGGCCACCGGCGTCGGCGATCTCAAGCGCGTGCTGAGCAACGTCAAGAACCGCGGCGGCTGGGGCGAAGTGCAGCTGGAGAACATCCTCGAGCAGACCCTGACCCAGGAGCAGTACGCGCGCGGCGTGCGGGTGCGCCCGGAGCGCAACGAGGCGGTCGATTTCGCGGTGCGCCTGCCCGGCCGCGGCCACGAGGACACGCCGGTGTGGCTGCCGATCGATTCCAAGTTCCCGCGCGAGGACTACGAGCGGCTGCTCGACGCGCAGGAGCAAGGCGATCCGGAACAGGTGCTGCTGCTGGGCGCGCAACTGGAACGCGCGATCCGTGTGCAGGCCAAGTCGATCAGCGACAAGTACATCGCACCGCCGCACACCACCGATTTCGCGGTGATGTTCCTGCCCACCGAAGGCCTGTACGCCGAAACCCTGCGACGGCCCGGCCTGGCCGACCTGCTGCAGCGCGAGCACCGCATCGTCATCGCCGGTCCCACCACCGTCACTGCGCTGCTCAACAGCCTGCAGATGGGCTTCCGTACGCTGGCCATCGAGAAGCGCTCCAGCGAGGTGTGGGGTGTGCTGGCGGCGGTCAAGAGCGAGTTCGGCAAGTTCGCCGGCATCCTGGAAAAGGCCGAAAAGCAGATCAGCACCGTCGGCAAGAGCCTGGGCGATGCCAGCCGCAAGACCCGCACCATCGAGCGCCGCCTGCGCGGGGTGGAGACGCTGGCCGATGCGCAGTTCACGCCGTCGCTGGATCTCGAACTGCCTGTGGCCGATGCCGATGCGGATGAGGATGCCGCGCGCGACGAGCAGGAATGAACTGCGTCGCGCCCGGCCTTTCATTTCCCTGCGGCGGACGCGCGTCGATTCCGCGCAACGCGCCCTGACCAAGTGGCGACCGCGCGCGGCGTGCGATAGCCGCTGCGGCGCCATGCGCCTATGCTTGCGATCCTCTTGTTGCAGGAACCGCACATGCACCAGTCGATCTATGACATCCCGCTGACCGCCATCGACGGCCAGCCTGCGGCGCTGGCCGAGCATCGCGGCAAGGTGCTGCTGATCGTCAACGTCGCCTCCAAGTGCGGCCTGACCAAGCAGTACGAAGGACTGGAAGCGCTATACCGCGAACAGCGCGGCGACGGGCTGGAAGTGCTCGGCTTCCCGGCCAACGACTTCAAGGGCCAGGAGCCGGGCAGCGAGGCGGAGATCCAGCAGTTCTGCCAACTCACCTACGACGTGACCTTCCCGATGTTCGCCAAGATCGCGGTCACCGGCGAGGCGACGCATCCGCTGTACCGCGCGCTGATCGAGGCGCAGCCGCACACCGAGGGCGATGGCCCGATGCGCGAGAAGCTGGCCGGCTACGGCATCGAGCCCAATCCGGCGCCCGGCGTGCTGTGGAATTTCGAGAAGTTCCTGGTCGGCCGCGACGGCCAGGTGCTGGGCCGCTTCGCCCCGGACGTGACCGCCGAGGATCTGCGCCTGCGCACGGCGATCGCGGCGGCGCTGGGGTAAACGCCGCGCGGCGATCGATGCCACGAGGCAATGCCTGGCTATCCAGATGCGTTGTGTGGGCTTCTGGGTAGCTTGGCCATCGGGGCAAGCCGGGCGGCAATTCCCGCTCATATTGCGCTGCTTCCACAGGGGGAATGGCAGCAAAAGATTCAGACAAAAAACCCGGCCGAAGCCGGGTTTTTGCGTCCCGCCGAAAGCGCGCCTGACTCAGCGGCTGCCGCCGCGCCACTCCGGGATCGGCATCGCGTCCACCGGCACGGTCGGATTGGTTTCTTCCTCGCGCAGATAGTCGGGCAGGTCGTTGTCCTGGCGCTTGTTGTGGCTGCGCAGGTCGCCTTCGATCTGGTAAGTGCGGCGCTGCATCCACGCGTCGCGGGTCAGCTGGTACTCGTCCGGCGCGTTGTCGCGCATGCTGTCCAGCGACAGCAGCCGCGCGCGTGTATCCACCAATTGCAGGCCCTGCAGGCCGATGCGCACGGTGTCTTCGTCGATCTGCCGCAGCGGCGACAGCGGTGCGTCGCCGGCCAGGCCGAACACGTCGCGCACCGTGCGCGGCCCGAACAGCGGCAGCTCCACGTAGCGCGAACGGCGCCAGCCCCAGGCGCCCAGGGTCTGGCCGAAGTCCTCGCTGCGCCGCGGCAGCTTGGCGTCGCTGGCCGGGTCGAAGAGGCCGCCGATGCCCAGCGTACTGTTCATCACGAACCGGCCCAGGGTCTGCCCGGCCTGCAACGGCCGGCCCTGCAGCAGCTGGTTGACCATGGTCAGCGGCGAGCTGAGGTTGTCGAAGAAGTTGGTCACCCCCAGCCGTACCGGCCGCGGCAGCACGTTGACGTAGGCGCGCGCCAGCGGCCGCGCCACGGTGCGGTCGACCACGTTGTTGAACGTGTGCACCTTGCGGTTGTACTTCTCCCACGGATCGTAGCTCTGCGGCACGGTGATGCCGGCCGGCAGGGTCGGATCGGCGACCGGGTTGTACGGGTCGCTGGCGTACAGCGCGGCGTAGTCGTCTTCGGCCGCGGTGGCCGCGCCACCGGTCGGCGGCACGCTCGCCGGTGCCGCCATCGCGTCGCCGGCGAGCGGGGCATCGGCCTGCGCCGCCTGGGCGTCGGTGGCCGGTGCCATGGCAGCACCGGTGGCGCTATCGGCAACCGCCGTGTCGGCGGGTGTCGCCTGCACCGCGGTCGCGGCTGGCGGCGTGGAGCGCTTGGGGGCGCCGGCGCAGGCGCCCAGCGCGGCGGCCAGGGCCAGGGAAGTGAGGATACGCAGCACGTTCATGGGGTCAGCTCGCCGCCGGGGGAGATTGGAAATCCAGGGTCGGCGCCAGCCGGTAGGCGGCGCTCAAGTCGGTCAGGCCGGCCGGGGCGCCATGCAGGGCGACCTCGGCCTGGCCCTGCGCACGCAGGCGTGCGGCCAGTTCGGCGAGCAGCGCCAGGCCGGCGCTGTCCACCCGCGACACCTCGCGCAGATCCAGCGCCCGCGCGCCGGCCAGCAGCGGCAGCGCCGCCGGCCACAGCGCGGTGGCCGCGGCGCGGTCGAGCACGCCGCTCAGCGCGAGCGTGTCGCCGTCGCGGCGCAGGCGTGGCTCACTTGCCACTGGTGCTCGCCGGTGCCACCTGCATCGCGCCGTTGCGCAGATCGGCCGCCACCTGCGGGATCGACTTGGTGCGCAGCGGCGTGTCGAACTGGTTGCGGAAGGTCTGCACGTAGGACACGCCTTCCACCATCACGTCGAAGATCTTCCAGCTGCCGCCGTTGTTGCGCAGCAGGTAGTCGACCGGGATCGGGTCGCCGCCGCTGCGCAGCAGTTCGGTCGAGACCTTGGCGCCGCGGCCGCCCGGCAGCGGGGTTTCCGACTTCACCCGCACCTTCGGCTTGCCTTCGAAGGTCAGCAGGGAGGTGCCGTAGCGCTGCATCAGGTTGTCGGCCATCGCGTCGGCGAACAGCTTGACGTCGGCATCGGAGGCGCCGCGGCCGTGCACGCCGAGCACCAGGCGCGCGGCGTAGTCGCGGTCGAAGGACGTGTTCATCTCGCTGTCGATGAACTGCTTGAGCGCGGCATTGTTGTTCTTGAACTCGGCGCGGCGCTGTTCCAGCGTGGTCAGGATGCGGGTGCTGTTGTCGAGCACGACCTGGCTGGCCGAACGCTGCTGGGTGGCTGCGGCTGCGGGCGCGGTCTGGGCCAGCGCGATGGCGGGTGCGGCGACGGCCAGGGCGGCGGCGAGCGCGGCGGGAAGCAGTGTGTTGGTCATGGCTTGGGTTCCGTTTCCGTAGAGGGAGTGGCGGTGTTCGCGGAGGATGCGGCAGCGGGCGTCGCGCCGGCGTTACCGCCGCTGCCGCTGCCGCCGCCGAACATGTATTTGCCGACCAGCTGGATCAGGTCCACTGCCGGCTGGGTGAAGGCGATCTCCTGGCCGGGCTTGAGCGTGTCCGGGTCGCCGCCGGGCTGCAGGCCGACGTAGCTCTCGCCGAGCAGGCCGCTGGTCAGGATGCCGGCCGAGGTGTCTGCCGGCAGGTCCTTGTAGCGGTCGTCGATGGCCAGGGTCACCACCGAGTCGAACTTGGCCGGATCCAGCTCGATCTTGGCCACCTGGCCGATGATCACCCCGCCGATCTTCACCGGCGCCTGCTGGCGCAGCTGGCCGATCTGCGAGAAGCGGGCGGTCAGTTCGTAGCGGCCGCCGCCGAAGCCCCACTGACGATTGGTGGAAGCGAGCGCCAGCACCAGCAGCGAGGCCAGGCCCAGCAGCAGGAAGGCGCCGACGGCGAACTCGAGACGGGGACCACGGATAGCCATAACGTGTCTACCTTGTTGATTCATCTGGGCAGCGGCGACAGTGCCGCGGCCGGTGGTGCAGCAGCGCCCGCCGGCGACGGCGGACGTTGGCGTGCGGTTCCTACTGGAACAGCAGCGCCGACAGGACGAAATTGAACATCAGCACCAGCAGCGAGGCGTTCACCACCGCGCGGGTGGTGGCCACCGAGGTGCCCTCGATGGTCGGCTCGGCGTGGAAGCCCACATACGAGGCCACCAGCGCCGCGGTGCCGCCGAACACCGCCGACTTCAGCATCGCCACGCCGAAGTCATCCCAGAAATCCACGCTGCTCGACAGCGCCGACCAGAACGTGCCCTTGTCCAGGCCGAGTACGTGCACCGCCTCGAAGTAGCTGGCGCTGATCGCCAGCGAACAGAAGATGCCTGTCAGCAGTGGCACGGTCAGCACCGCCGCCCAGAAGCGCGGCGCCACCGCCTTGGCCACCGGGTCGATCGCCATCAGCTCCAGCGCCTTGATCTGGTCGGTGGCGCGCATCAGCCCCAGTTCGGCGGCGATCGAACTGCCGGCGCGGCCGATGAACAGCAGCGCGGTCAGCACCGGCGCCAGCTCGCGGTACAGCGACAGCCCCAGCAGCGTGGACAGCGCATCGGAGGCGCCGTAGGTCTGCAGTGTGCGGTAGCCCTGCAGGGTCAGCACCAGGCCGACGAAGGCGCCGCCGACGGCGATGATCGGCAGCGAGCGCGCGCCGACCTTGTAGATTTCGCGGACCAGTTCGGCCAGGAAATCGCGGGTCGGCAACGAGCCGCGCAGCACGGTGATCGAGAACAGCCCGGCGCGGCCCAGCGCGCGGATCGAGGCGACGGCGCCCATCAGGCGGCACTCCGCGCTCGCGGCGGCGCATCGAACGGGATCGGGCCATCCGGGCGGCCGTGCAGGAACTGCTGCAGCAGCGGGTCGGCGCTGGCCTGCAGCGCGTCCGGGGTGCCGGCGAAGACCACCCCGCCGTTGGCGATGGCCACCGCCTGGTCGCAGATCGGCAGGGTTTCGTGGACGTGGTGGCTGACGATGATGCTGGTCAGGCCCAGGGTATCGTTGAGGCGCTGGATCAGGCTCATGATCACCCCGGAGGCGATCGGGTCCAGGCCGGTCAGCGGTTCGTCGTAGATCATCAGCGGCGGGTCCAGGGCCAGCGCGCGGGCCAGCGCCACGCGCCGCGCCATGCCGCCGGACAGCTCGCGCGGCCAGGCGTCGGCGGCGGCGAGCAGGCCCACCGCGTGCAGCTTCAGCGCCACCAGCCGTTGCAGCACCGGCTCGGGCAGGCGGGTATGGGCGCGCAGCGGCAGCGCCACGTTCTCGGCCACGCTCAGGTCGGTGAGCAGGCCGTTGCCCTGCAGTAGCACGCCAATGCTCTTGCGGGTTTCGCGCAGCGCGCGGCTGCCGCGCGGCAGCGCCTGGCCGAACACCTCGACCGAACCGGCGACCGGCACCAGCTCACCGGTCAGCGCCGCCAACAGGGTCGATTTGCCGCTGCCCGACGGGCCGAGCACGGCGGTGATGCTGCCGCGCGGCACGGCCAGCGAGACATCGCGCAGGATCGCGCGGCCGCCACGGTCGATGCGCACGCCCGACAACTGCACCACATTGGATTCGGAAGACGCCATCGCGGCCTTTAACGAAAAATCAACACAGGATTGAACCAGTCCGCTGAACTTAACCGAACTGGGCCGTGCAGTATTGTCGCATCCGTGACGTCTGCGTGCGCATGGTCCAGGGATACCGTACATGCAAAAGCGTGTATTGGCCCTGGGCTGGCAGTTTCCACGCCGGGCTCGGCAGGTTTTCCAAGGCCGCGCACGTGCCGCGACATCGCCGGAAGCGTGAACCGAGACCGTCGCAGGGAGTTGAACGAAGCCAAGATCCCCTTCGTGAAGCCGCTAGCCCCTCTCCCCCGGGAGAGGGGGTGGGGTGAGGGTGCGGCGCGCAGCGACTCGCGGAGTTTGGGTGCACGAGGCTGCCCCGTACCGGCATCCGGCATCCGGCCCTTCGGGCCACCTTCCCCCGAAAAGGCGGCCATGGTCCCCTTTTCGGGGGAAGGAACCGCCGCCGGCCGCGCCATCGCGCAACGACGCCCTACCGGTGCATCCGGCACAATGCCGCACGCATGCACGCCCCTTCCGCGCCCGATTTCCGCCTGTACCCCTCCAACGCGCTGGATACCCTGGCCGCCCTGCTCGCCGAGGAACTGCGCCGGCCGGTGCCGGAGCAGCCGTTGCTGGTGCCGGAGGTGGTGCTGATCCCGCAGGTGGCGATGCGGCGCTGGCTGCAGTCCACGCTGGCGGCCGCGCACGGCGTCGCCGCGAATCTGGAATTCCTGACGCCCGGCGAATTCGTCGCGCGCGCGCTGGACGCCAACCTCGGCCCGGCCGCCGACGATCTGGACATGGCCACCACGCAGTGGCGGCTGTACGCGGCATTGCAGGCCGATCCCGGCAGCGATGCGGCGCTGGCACCGCTGGCCGGCTACCTGGCCGATGGCGACGCGCTCAAACCCTGGGCGCTGGCCGGCGAGCTGGGCAACGTGTTCGAAAAATACCAGGCCTGGCGCCGCGACTGGCTGCTGCGCTGGGAAAGCGGCGCCGATGCCGACGATCCGCAGGCGCGGCTGTGGCGCCGGATCGCCAGCGGCCGCCAGTACCGCGCGCGCCGCATCGGCCAGTATCTGGACCGCTACGCGCAGCCCGACGGCCCGCTGCCGCAAGGCCTGCCGACGCGGCTGTTCGCCTTCGCCATCCTCAACATCTCGCCCGACGTACTGCGCGTCCTCGCCACTCAGGCGCGCGTGGGCACGCTGCACTTCTACCTGCCCACGCCGACCCAGGGCTACTGGGGCGACCTGCAGACGCTGTGGCAGCGCCGTCGCGAGGATGGCGCGGTCGACCTGTTCGCCGCGCAGGTGCAGGAAAACCCGCTGCTGCAGGCCTTGGGCACGGCCGGGCGCGACTTCATGGCGCTGCTCGGCGATTACGAAGTGGTGCATCCGCTGGCCGAGATCGCGGTCTACGCTGATCCGCTGGCCTCCGGCCAGCGCCCGCTCGCCGCCGGCGGCCTCGGCGACAGCCTGCTGCGGCGCATGCAGAGCGACCTGTTCCATCGCCGCGCGCCGGCCGTGCCGCCACCGTTGCCGCAGGTGGATCTGGTCGATCCCAGCCTGCAACTGCACGCCTGCCATACCCGCCTGCGCGAACTGCAGGTGCTGCACGACCAGCTGCGCGCGCTGCTCGACGACCCGCGTTTCGATCCGCCGCTGCAGCCGCGCGAGATCGCGGTGCTTTCGCCGGACATCGACCCGTACGCGCCTTACCTGGAGGCGGTGTTCGGGGGCCATGGCCGCGACGACGCGCTGCCCTACGCGCTGGCCGACGCCAGCCCGTTGGCCAGCGAGCCGCTGGCCGAAGTGTTCCTGAGCCTGCTCGGCCTGCCGCTGTCGCGCTTCGGCCTGCACGAGATCCTCGACCTGCTGGCCAGCGCGCCGATCGCCGAGGCGGCCGGGCTGGACGAAACCGGGCTGGAACGCCTGCGCGGCTGGCTGCAAGCCGCCGGCGCGCGCTGGGGCCTGGATGCCGTGCATCGGCACCAGCACCAGGCCCCTGCCGACGACGCCTACACCTGGCGCTTCGCGCTGGACCGGCTGCTGCTCGGCCACGCCAGCGGTGCCGAGGACGATATCGCCGGCGTGGCGCCATGGCCGCAGCTGGAAGGCAGCGCCCTGGCCGCGCTGGACACGTTGCTGCGGCTGTTGCGCGTGCTCGACCGCCACCAGGCCATGCTGGCCGAGCCGATGGCCCCGGCCGACTGGCGCGAATGCCTGCTCGGCCTGCTCGATGCGCTGATCCCGCAAGCGCCGTCGGCGCCGCGCGCGCAACGCGCGCTGGAACGGCTGCGCACTCTGATCGACCAGTTCGCCCGCGACGCCGCGCGCGCCGACTACGCCGGCAAGGTGCCGGCCGAGGTGGTGCGCGCGCATTTCGCCGCGGTGCTGGGCGAATCGGACACGCGCGCGCCGCTGCTCACCGGCGGCATCAGCTTCGGCCGCATGGTGCCGATGCGCCTGCTGCCGTTCCGCGTCATCTGCCTGCTCGGCATGAACGACGGCGACTTCCCGCGCCGCGATCCGGCCGCCGGCCTCAACCGCCTCACCGCCGAACTGGGCAGCGCACGCCGCCGCCGCGGTGACCGCTCTACCCGCGAGGACGACCGCTTCCTGTTCCTGCAACTGTTCGCCTCGGCGCAGGACGTGTTCTACCTCAGCTACCTCGGCGCCGATGCGCGCGACGGCGGCGTGCGCGAGCCGTCGGTGCTGGTCAGCGAACTGCTGGCGAGCGCGGCGCAGTACCACGCCGACCCGAAGGCCATCGACAAGCTCGTGGTGCGCCACCCGCTGCAACCCTTCGCCGCCGCCGCGTTCGGCGCGCTTGGCGAAGACGGCGCCGATCCGCGCCGCTTCAGCTATCGCCGGCAATGGCGGCCGGCGGTGGACAGCCTGGCCGGGCAGTGCCAGTCGCTGGCGCCGTGGGTGGCCGCAGCGTTGCCGGCCGACGCCGCGGCGCTGCAAACGAGCGTCTCGATCGACGACCTGCGGCGCCTGTTCGTCGACCCGGCCGGGCAGTTCCTGCGCCATCGCTTGGGCATGCGCCTGCCCGACCCGGCCGGCGAGGACAGCGACCTGGAGCCATTGCTGGCGCCGGGTAGCGGCCTGGTCCAGTACGGCTTGCAGCAACAGGTGCTGGAGGCCGTGCTGAGCGACAACACCGATGGCCTGTACGCACGCCTGCGCGCCCGCGCGCTGCTGCCGTCCGGGCCGTTGGGCCGGCGCCAGCTCGACGAGCGCCTGCGCCAGCTGCGCCCGTATGCGCAGGCGTTCGCGCAGTGGCGCGGCGACGCGCCGGCGCAGTCGCAACGGTTGCAGGTGCGGATCGACGGCATCGAGCTGCATGGCCGCCTGCCCGGCTGGTACGCAAGCGGCGTGGGGCGGGTGCAGATCGGCGCGCTCGGCGGCCGCGCGGCGATCCGCCACGGCCTGGAATGGCTGATGCTGCGCGCGGCCGGCGAACGCGCGGACTATGTGCGCTTCTTCGAAGACGACGACAGTCTTGGCCCGCATCCGATGCAGGGCGACGCGGCCGAACCGCTGCCGCAGGCGCAGGCACAGGCCGCGCTGGCCGACCTGCTGCGGCTGTATCGGTACGGCCTGCAGGCGCCGCTGGCGTTCGCCCCGTACAGCGGCTGGACATACCACCAGGCCGCGCGTAACGACGACCTCGACAAGGCGATCAAGGACGCCGCCGCGCAATGGCAGGCCAGCTTCGGCTGGAGCGAAGCGGCCACGCCGGAACTGCGCCTGGTGCACCGCGGCCGCGACCCGTTCGCCGATGCGCAGCGCTTCGCCGAATTCGCCGCTACCAGCCACACGCTGTACTCCCTGCTCGAACGCGGCAGCGCCGACACCACGCTCGATCCGGCGCGGCTGGCCGAGAGCTGGCGGCAATGGCGCGGCGCGCAGGAGGACGCCGAATGAGCGCCGCCTTCGCCGACGACCCGTACCTGAGCCTGCCGCTGCACGGCGTGCGCCTGATCGAGGCCAGCGCCGGCACCGGCAAGACCTTCACCCTGGCCACGCTGTTCACCCGGCTGGTGGTCGAGCGCGGCCTGCGCATCGGCCAGATCCTGGCGGTCACCTTCACCGAAGCCGCCACCCAGGAACTGCGCCGGCGCATCCGCGAGCGGCTGGCGCTCGCAGCGACGCTGGTGCCCACGGCTGCTTCTGTAGGAGCGGCTTCAGCCGCGACAGAAATCCCAGGCGACCTGCTGCCGACCGAGATCGCCGAGGACCCGTCGCGGCTGAAGCCGCTCCTACAGGACGCGCCGGACGCCGCACTCACCCGCGCCATCCTCGCCGCGCACTTGGCCGCCAGCGACGAAACCCCCGCCGCCCTGCGCCGTCGCCTGCAACAAGCGGTGGAGGAAATCGACCTCGGCGCCATCTTCACCATCCACGGCTTCTGCGCGCGCGTTCTGCGCGAGCACGCGCTGGAGAGCGGCCAGACCTTCGCCGCGCCGGAACTGCTGGCCAACGACCGCGACCTGCTCGGCGAAGTCGCCGCCGACCTGTGGCGCCAGCGCGCCGCCGACGCGGCGATGGCCGAAGATCTGGTCGCGCTATGGCCGGGTGGACCGGACGCGCTGGCCAGCGACCTGCGCCAATTGGTGCGGCATCCACAGCTGCTGCCGGCGGCACCGGCACTGGCCGACGATGTCGCCACGGCCACGCAGCAGGTGCAGGACGCGGCCGCCGCGCTCGCCAACGCGTTCCACGCGCACGGCACCGCATTTTTCGAAGCGATCGCCGCCGCCATCGAAGAAGGCGTGCTGAGCAAGGTTAGCTACAAGCCGGAATGGCTGGCGTCGCTCTGGCATTGGTGCGAAAGCTTCGCCGCCACGCCTGCGGCTGGCCTCCCTCCGCACGCCAAGCTGATCAAGCTTACAACAGCGGAACTAGCGTCCGGCACCAACAAGAAATTCGTCGGGCGCACGCCGGCCTCGCCGATGATCCACGAGATCGATGGCTATCTGGCGGCACTGGCGCGATTGGAGGAAGCGCGCGCCAGGCGCCGCATCCGCCTGCTGCACGCGCTGCGCGGCGACGCGGTGAAGCGGCTGGCCTTGCGCAAGCGCCAGCGCCGCGTGCAGACCTACGACGACCTGGTCGATGGCGTCGCGCACGCATTGCGGCCCGACAGTCCGCAAGCCGAAGCGCTCGCGCGGCAGCTGCGCGCGCAATACGTCATCGCGCTGGTGGACGAATTCCAGGACACCGACGACCGCCAGTGGTCGATCTTCTCCAACGTGTTCGGCGAAGGCGCGCTGGCGCGCGAGGCGAAGCTGGAACCGGCGCTGTTCGTGATCGGCGATCCCAAGCAGGCGATCTACGGCTTCCGCGGCGGCGATGTGCAGACCTATCTGGCCGCGGCCGCCAGCGCCGAACCGGCGCCGCCGCTGGGCCACAACTTCCGCTCGCGCCCCGCGCTGCTGGCGGCGATCGACGCGCTGTACGCGCAGGCCGGC
Organism: Xanthomonas translucens pv. undulosa; assembly: GCF_017301775.1. Classification (NCBI taxonomy): domain Bacteria; kingdom Pseudomonadati; phylum Pseudomonadota; class Gammaproteobacteria; order Lysobacterales; family Lysobacteraceae; genus Xanthomonas; species Xanthomonas translucens. Next base: position 2,262,977 of record NZ_CP063993.1, on the reverse strand, counting down.
TACGCGCAGGCGTTCCTGACCGAGGGCATCGCCTTCCATCCGGTGCAGCCGGGCAGCAAGCGCCACGACGCCGAGCTGCAGCGCGATGGCGCCACCGCCCCGGCGCTGACCCTGTGGCGCGCGCCGCAACCGCCGCCGCCGCCGGCCGCGTCTGCGGCCAAAAACACATCCGCAGGCAAGCCCAAACCCTGGAGCGCCGGCCGCGCGCGCGCGCTGTGCACTGCCGCCTGCGTCTCCGCGATTCGCGACTGGCTGGCCGGCGGCCGCGCCGGCACCGCGACGCTTAGCGGCCGCGCGGTGCAGGCCGGCGATATCGCGGTGCTGGTGCGCAGCCATGGCGAGGCCACCCGCATCCAGCAGGCGCTGGGCGCGGTCGGCATTCCCGCGGTGGCCGCCGGCAGGCAGAGCCTGTTCGCCACCGATGAAGCACTGGAACTGCTGATCCTGCTGCAGGCGCTGCTCGACCCGGGCGACGACAGCCGCCTGCGCGCGGCGCTGGCGACGGTGCTGATCGGCGAGGACGCCGCCGCGATCGCCGCGCTCGAACACAACGGCGACCGTCACCGCAGTTGGCAGCAACAGGCGCTGGACTGGCGCGAGCGCTGGCAGCGCGGCGGCCCGCTGGCGCTGATCGGCGACCTCGGCGCCGCGCACGCGCAGCGCCTGCTGGCGCTGGCCGATGGCGAGCGCCGCCTGACCAACTACCTGCAACTGGCCGAAGCGCTGCAGGAAGCCGACACCCGCGCGCTCGGCGCGCACGGCCTGGTCGATTGGCTGTCGCGGCGCATCGCCAATGCCGACGACAACGACGAAACCCAGCAGCTGCGCCTGGAATCGGACGCGCGCCGGGTGCAGATCGTGACCCTGCACAAGAGCAAGGGCCTGGAATATCCGCTGGTGTTCCTGCCCTACGTCGGCATCGGCCGCAGCGAGCGCGGCGCCGGCCGCCACTGCGTCGTGCACGCGCCGCCGCTCGGCCGCCAGCTGCACTGGAACACAGGCAAGGACGACCCGGCCTGGAGCGCGGCCGAGGCGGCGTGGAAACAGGAACAGCGCGCCGAGGACGCGCGCCTGCTCTACGTCGGCCTGACCCGTGCCGAGCACGCGCTGTGGATCGCCACCGGTCCGTTCCACCAGCACGAGCGCACCGCGCTGGCGGCGATGGTCGGCGACCTGGACGCGTTGCAGGCCGCCGCCGGCGCCGCCGCCATCGCCATCGACACCACCCCGCCGCCAACCACCCCGCCGCGCCTGCCGTTGGCCGACGCCATCCAGGTGCCGCCGGCGCGCGTGGCGCAGCGGCATGTCGTGCCGGAGTGGTGGGTGTACAGCTTCACCCAGCTGGCCAATGCCGATTCCGGCGCCGCCGCCGACCCGATGGCCAGCGCCACCGTGGTCGGCAGCGGCGGCAGCGACGAGCCCTCCACCAGCGAAGCGGTCGCCACGACGCTGGACGTGGAAGCCTTCGACCGCCGCTTCACCGGCAACCGCTTCGGCGTGGCCATGCACGACGTGTTCGAACGTTGCGACTTCGCCGCCTGGCGCGATTGGGTGCCCGGCCAACCGGCACCCGACGGGCAGACCGCGGCGATCGTCGAATCCCTGCAGCGCGGCGGCTACGCCCAGGACGAACTGGACGACGGCGCCGCCATGCTCACCGCCCTGGTCGGCCACACCCTGACCGTCGCCTTGCCCGAAGGCACCCGCCTGGCCGCGGTGCCCGCACCGCAGCGCCGCAACGAAATGGAATTCCACTTCGCCATGCGGCCTACCCGGGTCGATGCGCTGCTGGCGCTGCTGCACCGCTTCGGCGTGGTCGGCGAGCGCCAGGCCTTCGGCGCGCGCCAGCGCCTGGAAGGGCTGATGACCGGCCTGATCGATCTCACCTACCAGCACGACGGGCGCTGGTACGTGCTCGACTACAAATCCAACCGCCTGCCCAGCTACGACCCCGACGCGTTGGCGAGGGCGATGGCGCACAGCGAATACGCACTGCAGGCGCTGATCTACACCGTCGCGCTGCACCGCTGGCTGCGTTTCCGCCTCGGCGAAACATACGCCTACGCCCGCGACTTCGGCGGCGTGCGCTACCTGTTCTGCCGTGGCCTCGACGCCACCCGCGACCCCTCGCCGGGCGTCCACGCCTGGCGCTTCGACCCCGAGCTGGTCGAGTCCCTGGACGCACTCTTTGCCGGCACCGCTCTAGAGCCCCTTTCCCACCAGGAGAGGGGTTGGGGTGAGGGTACGTCCGCCCACGGAGCCCCCATCCCGTGAACCAACCCAACCTGCTAGCCGCCCTGCACCGCAGTGGCGCCCTGCGCACGCTCGACCACGCCTTCGCCCAGACCCTGAGCCGCCTGGACCCAACCACCCCCGATCTGGTCCTGTCCGCCGCCGCCCTGGCCTCGCTCGCCGTCGCCAGCGGCCATGCCGGCCTGGACCCGGCCCGCGCCAACGTCCTGCTCGATCCACGCGACGGCCCGCCGCCGCACCTCCCGGATCCCGCCGACTGGCAACGCGCCCTGTCCGCCTCGCGCTGGATCGCCCAGCCCGCCCCCGAAGAACCGGCGGCCGCCGACTGCCCGTTGGTGCTGGAACACGGCCTGCTCTACCTGCGCCGCTACCGCGAATACGAGCGCCGCCTCGCGCAGGGCCTGCGCCGCCTCGCCGCGCAACCGCTGCCGCCCTTCGCCGTCACTACTCTGGCACCGCTGTTCGCGACGTTGTTCCCGAACGCAGCCGCTTCCCTTCTCCCCTCGGGTGAGGGCGCCCGAAGCGCGGGTGAGGGTAAGGGCATCACCGTCCCCCCCAACGACCACCAAGCCCAAGCCGCCGCACTCGCCCTGCGCCGCGCCCTGCTGCTGGTCACCGGCGGCCCCGGCACCGGCAAGACCACCACCATCGCGCGCCTGCTGCTGCTGCGCATCGCGCAAGCACAGGCCACCGCGACCGCCGCCCCGCGCATCGCCCTGGCCGCCCCCACCGGCCGCGCCGCCGAACGCATGGCCGAAAGCCTGCGCGCGGCAGTGACACGCGCGCTCGACCACGGCATCGACCCGGCCCTGGCCGCCGCGCTACCCGCTGGCGCCAGCACCCTGCACCGCCTGCTCGGCGTCATCCCCGACGTGCCGCGCTTCCGCTTTGATGCCGACAACCCGCTGCCGTTCGACCTGATCGTGGTCGACGAAGCCTCCATGGTCGACCTGCCGCTGATGTGCAAACTGGTCGAAGCCGTCGCCGACGGCACCCAATTGATCCTGCTCGGCGACGCCGACCAGCTGCCCTCGGTGGAAGCCGGCGACGTGCTCGCCGCGATCCTGCAGGCCGCCGGCCCCGGCGATGCCCTGCAAGCGGACGACGCGCAAGCGCTGCACCCGCTGCTCGGCCACACCCGCAGCGATACCCACAGCGGCGGCCTGGCCGGCCACCGCGTGCACCTGCTGCGCGGCTACCGCCAGGCGCAGGGTTTCGAACTCGCGCCGCTGGCCGACGCCGTCCGCGCCGGCGATGCCGACACCGCGCTGGCCCTGCTGCGCAGCGGCGAGCTGGCCGGCGTGCACTTCCACGAAGACAGCGAGGACCCGCTCGCCGCCCGCCGCGACGCCCTGCTCGCGCACTGGCGCGCCCTGGCCGACGCTGAAAATCCCGCCGCCGCCCTGCGCGACGCCGCGCGCCTGCGCCTGCTCACCGCCGTGCGCGCCGGCGCGCAAGGCGCGCGCGGCCTCAACGCCCGCATCGAACACCTGCTGGCCGACAGCGGCGCCGGAGCACGCCGCCTAGGCGCCGCCTCGCCCTGGTTCCACGGCCGCCTGCTGCTGATCACCGAAAACAGCTACCGCCACGGCCTGTTCAACGGCGACGTCGGCATTTGTTTGAGGGATGCGCAAGGTGCCCTGGTGGCCTGGTTCGAAGGCGAGGGCGAGGGCCAGGTCCGCGGCTTCCATCCCGCCGCACTGCCCGCGCACGAAAGCGCCTTCGCCATGACCGTGCACAAGGCGCAAGGCAGCGAGTTCGACGACGTCTGGCTGCAACTGCCCAGCCGCGACGCCCGCGTGCTCAGCCGCGAACTGGTCTACACCGGCCTCACCCGCGCACGCCAGCGCCTGCACCTGGCCGCCAGCGAAGCCGTGTTGCGCGCCGCGCTGGCAAGGCATGCCGCGCGGATCTCGGGGTTGGCGTGGCGCTTGGGTGGGGTGGAACAGGTTTCTGCACCGCCGTCGTTAACACTTCAAACAGAAGGCCAGCCGCTCCCTGTCCAAGGCGCATTGTTCTAACCTATTCGGGCGAGCCACAACGTTGATCTGATCCGCGTGCCGCAAGAGTTATGGAAACACTCTCATCGCACAGATCAGCCGGCTTCCCACGGCGGACGGGGCATCAGCGACAGGTCGCGTGCGCCATGCACGATGGCGAGAATTTCGACAACTGCCGCGTGCGAGCGATAGATGATGCGGTAACTCTGGAAAAGCAACTCGCGCACTGCAGGATTGCCGGCCTCAGGCACTTCTCGGCCGCGCTCGGGGAACGCCTGCAGCGACTCCGCTGCGTCGATGAGGCGATTGACGAAGAGGTCGGCGTAGAAAACGCTGTCGTGGGCGACATAGTCGCGGATGGCTTGCAGGGAATCGACGGCAGGTTCGGTCCAGACGATGTTCATCGGTCGAGAGCGAAGCGCCTTCTGACTTCATCATGCGGTACCACACGACCTTCTTCGGCTGCACGCAAGCCTTGTTCGATCTTCTGGCGAACGTAGATTTCGTACATCAGGTCGTCCCAACTGGCCTGTTCCGGCAGGCTACGCACTAGCTGTTCGGCTTCGGTTTTCATGCTGTTGGGCATGGGTGTGCTCCGTTACAGGGACAGGCCTACTTTAGCGAAGAACGGCAGAGGGGAGAAATGGAGCCTCGGCGCAGCTAGCCGCGTTACCCGAGGCACGCCCGTTGCACGGTGCTCCATCGCCACGCGTGGAGCCGCCGCGCCGGCCCGAGAGGCAGCGGCGCGGCGTTCCTTCAAGATCTAGCGCCGGGCGACGCGCTCACTTGGCTGGAACGCGCTGGTACTCGTCGCTGCCGGTACTCAGGTGCCCATTGGCCTGGTCGATGGCGAAGTTCACCGTTTCGCCGTCGTTGGAGACCTGCAGCACGCCATCCTTGTAGATGGCCGGGTAGCTCTCGGTCTTGGGCTTGCGGCTGAAGAACCGCGGCGTGGTGTTGCGCACCATGAAGGACTCGCCGTTGTGCTCGATGTCCATCACGTCGTCCTGCGACTGCACGTTGACCCAGTGGCCGACGAACTTCTCGCCCTCCACCTTGGCGCAGCCGGTCATCAGCATCGCCGCGGCCAGCGCGGCACCCATCCACTTCGTCATGTCCAGCTCTCCGGTGTTGAAATCGGCGCAAGGATGCGGCGTTGTGGCTGTATGGAAGGTCAAGAGTCCAGGGATGGGCAAGCCGACAGGCGCCCGTCGCGACGAAAGCGCAAGCGCGCCACGGGTTCCCGAACCGTGCCCAGCCCTTGCGTCCAAGCGCCATCACGGGGTGCCACAGCCAGACAGGGATGCAGGCAGCTCCCGAAGGGCACACTTACGGCAACGCAGCCCGGAGACGGGCGGCCAGCGCGATCCGCTCCTCGGTGGCGTAGCGCACTTTCTGCCCCCCATACAGCCGGTCGTTCGCGTAGCGCGGGAACACGTGCAGATGGTAGTGCCACACATCCTGATTGCCGGCCGGCCCGTTGTGTTGGCGCGTGGAGATGCCTTCGCAGCCGAAGGCCCCCAGCATCGCGTGCGCCATGCGCCGCGTGGCGCAGAAGACCTCGCGGCCCAACTCGTCCGGCATGTCCAGCACGTTCTCGTAGTGGCCACGCGGGATCACCAGGCAGTTGCCCTGGATACCGGCGTAGTGGTGGGTCGGCACCAAGGCGAACACGTTGGCATCCACCAGGACAACGGCCGATTCCGGCGCAGGGGAGGGCAGCGTGGCCGCAATCCCGCAGAACGGACAGTCGTACCCAGGGGGAGCGTGCTGCATGAGGCGCAACGGCGAAGAGAACCCACTGTGGAGCGGGAGCGGATTCTGTGGTGCGCCCGTGCGACGCGTCAATCGGACAACGCAACTGGTGGGCTGGCGCCGATCGCCAGACCGCTCGGACGGTGGATGGCGGCCGCGAGAAGTGCGCGCTGGCCCCAAGCTGCGTGGCCTGGAAGTGGAACTACAGCCTGTCAGCCAGGCGAGCCATCAAGTCCATGCGTTCGTGAAAGATCGCCACAATCAACGCCGGGGCGTTTTCACGTGGCAAGCAGAAGACGTAGTGGTGTGCACAGTGCGCCACCCGCAGCGCCGAGTAGAGCGCGCCAAGCTCCCTGAACGTTCCTTCGCCCTCTGCGAGGCGCGCAATGCCGCGTTCCAGGTCTGCGATGTACCGGCGCACCTGCGGTTCGCCCCAGCGTTGCATCATGTAGCGGATGACCCCACGCAGATCGGCCTCCGCCGCCTCGGTGAGGACGTAGCGCTTGGTCAAGCGCGGCGGCCTTCTGCCAGTTCTTCATCGAGAATCTCGCCGACGCTCTTGGCGGACACCTTGCCCGCAAGTCCTTCGTCGATGCGCGCTCCCAACACGGATTTCAATTCCTGCCACGTCCGATCGGCGTCCACGTCGCCGGGGAACAGGCGTTCGAGCGCGTATTGCTTGATGGTCTTGCCCTGCAACGCGGCCAGCGCCTTGAGGCTCTGGTGCTGCTGATCGCTGAGATCGATGGTCAACCGGCTCATGGAGGTCTCCAAAAACGCACAAACCCACATTAGCACATTGGAGATTGAGCGCCAAAGCTTGGTGGGTGAATCGCCCCTGTTCGCATGGCGCAGCGCCCTGTTCAACGCCATGCCGATCGGCGAAGCGGACCCTGCTGGACAGGTCGAGGCGCGTGCGAGCAAGTACAGTCAAGTACAGTGCCAGAGGAAATATGCTTTTCAAACAGATACTTCCTCTGGCCCCGTTGTTAATCGCTGGGCGACACCAAGGCCGCTCGTACTGGTTTGACTCGAAATCTTTCAGAGAGGCTACTAAGCAACGATCTACCGATAGCAGCTAAATGCTTTGCCGGCTAATGTATCATCTGTGACGCATTTTGAAACCAAGATGCCAATAAAATTATTATCTATAATATTTATTATAACGTAAATTGCGAAAAGAGCTAAATGGCTATGAATCAAAAAACTGTCGGACTAGGCGTTCTGGCGATAGCCATCGTCGTGGGCCTTGTGTGGATGCAGCGTATCGGGAAGGATGAAGGTGTAGAAGCGAATAGTGGGAACGCTGCCCGGGCTGTATCCTCCGATGTTTCGCATTCTACCGACCCCATTCCAAGCTCCAAAGCTGTTTTATCTAACGACGCTCCGAAAAAAAAATCAGTCAGGCATCCTTTTCCAGAAGTCCCTCGAACACGAGAAGGGTTGAGCTTTAAGGATGATCCGTCCTTTGCGGAAAGTAAAGCGGAGCAGCAGTGGTTGGATCGTCATGGTTATCCCAATGAGAAGCAATGGGAAGCGTACATGCTTGCCCCAGATGCACTTTTGAAGCAGGCGGCTGACGCCGGTGATATGGCTGCTCAAGCAATGCTTGATGCAAGGTTGCTTCCCGTCGATAAGCAAGCTCAACAGCGCCTTATTGAAGCGGGCGCTGAAGGAAATTTGTTTGCGTTGAGCATGCTCGCCTCTTATCAAGGTGGAAGCAGTGGTGGAGATCCTGTGGCGGCGTACGCTTTGTCGCGCGTCACGGAAATGCGAGGTGACACACGGGCTGGAATAACAAGGGATTTGATGATAACTAAGCCGCTTTCAAATGAGCAAAGGATGCTGGGTGAAGCAGAGGCGCTACGTCTGAATGAGGCTATCGAAAAAATCTACATAGCAAAACATGGGGTTGCTCCATCTCTGGATAAACGCCCAATTGGGGTTAAATAACAGGTTCGGCTTTCAATTAAGGATGATACAGTGGATGGCGGCCGGGAGACTCCCTTGTATTTGAAATGGATCGAATTTTTAATTTCTAATATCTGAATATTTTTGGATCAAAGTAACGGGGTCATATTTACTTATACAGTTCCTCGGCATCGCGGGAACTGACTGCATCCAAGAAAGGCTTCACCCGTGCGCCTGTTGGTCCGCTGTACCAGCGCGCTCCCACATTGTCGGCACGCGGGCAATTGAGTTGCAGCGTCGTTCGCTGGAACAAGCGCTGGTTCGATTCGGGGTTTGGGAGAGGACGGGACCTTGCCGCCGCGTTGCGCCGCCTGGATCATCTCTAGTAATCGTTCGCCACCGATCAGTTCGATCGGCTTGCCCTGTGCAAACCGCGCCGCATCTTTCGTATAGCTGCCGATGCAAACGATCTTCACCGCGTGGGCTTGGTGATGCGCCAGCAGCCCATACATCTCGCGAACGACGCTGACGCCGACCTGCTGCCGCCTCCATTGCTTGCACTGCACCAGCGTGCGGCGACCCTCCTTGCGCAGGACTAGGTCGATGCCGCCGTCGGCGCCGCCCAAGCCGGTTTCTTCCACGCTATAGCCCTCGCGGCGGAAGGCTTCGCCGACCAGTAGTTAGAATTGACGCCAGCCGCCTGCGGCGAGGCTGTCCAGGGTGATGCGGGTGTCCAGCAGGCGGCGACGATAGCGTGCTCCGAGGAAGGAGAAGAGGGCAGCCATCCAGCAGAGGACTAGCAGGAGCAACGCAAGCGGCGCGAGTGTGCTATCCAAGTGTGGCGCGATACCTTGCGCCAACATGCCGCCATGCTGGGAGAGCCACCATGCGAGCCCATAGCGCACAACAAGAAAGCCAGCGATGCCGGCCGCTAGTCCAAGCGGCCACGGCAATGCTGCCAGCGCGTCAAAACCGGTGTTTCCGCGTTTGCGTCCCATGCCACCCCCGTCCCATGACCAACCATAGCGCCAGAATCAGTGGCTGTCCGTGTAGCAATTGCGCCGTCTACGAATCGAGACATCAGGTGCTTCAAGGCAGGGGAGCAACCCACGAGATTGGCTTGAGGTGATTACCGTAAGGGCCATTGCGCAGCTGAACCTCGCAGCGAATATCTGATTTTTGGATATCCAGAAGCACGCGCTACGGTGGCCGTGCGGACACCCCGTCCGCCACGTCGAGGACGGATGCCATGAAGACTTCGAAAGCTCGCACCACCTCCGCGCCGCCGTACGCCGCGCCAGCAGCCACAGCCACGCAGGAGAAACACTTCACCTTCGGCGTCACCCTGCAGCAGCTCGACCAGTTCCACGCGCTGTTGCGCACCATCACCGCGCAGAGCGACATGGTGGCGGTGTGCAGCGGGGCGCCGCTGGACGACAAGAGCGTGTCGATCCTGGGCGAGAGCATCTTCACTGCCGTCCGCGCGGTGCGCGGGATCGTGGACGAGATCCACGCACCGCGGCTGGGTGGCGATGGCCTGGCGCCGGGGTCGCACGGGGAGCCGCGCCATGCGTAAGCCGCCTTCCCGTCCCGCCGCCACGTCGCGCAAGCGTGCGCCGCATCAGCCAGCGCAATTTCGCTACTGGACCATCGTGGAGTCCACGCTCACGCCGATGCTGACGCCCGAGCAGATCGCCGCCGAACTTGCCCCTGAGCAGGCCCGCGCGCCGCGCGCACCGCGCCGCACGCGCCTGCCGCAGCGCTGCAAGATGGGTTACGGCTATTACCCGGCCAGCAACCAGGTGGTGCCGGCGCTGCGCCTGCGCGGGCGCTGGCTGGAACAGCTGGGTTTCGCCATCGGCAGCACGCTGCGCATCGAGGTGCGCGCCGGCGAACTGGTGGTGCGCGTGGCCGACGCGTACTGACGCGGCAGGCCGGCAGCGGGTGCTTCCGTGAGCGAGGCGAACATGCCGAGCCTGCCGTAGAACGCCGCCGTCGCCTCGGCGTCGAGGCGGCGGTCGGGGCACAGCACCAGGCCGTGCTCGAACCGATGGGTCTGCGTTTGTGTCCTATGCGATCCCCATCCCAGATTCAAACCTGGCGCCGGAATCGGCCGTCATGCGCATTGCCGGTCCCTTTGTTTCGACGGCGCACCGCTCCAGCCGTGATGCTGGCGACGTGCTGCCATGAAGTGCGCTCTATCCCATCTTTTTCCGCTGTCCACCGCGCGAGCGTGTTCCCGCCAATCGCGCCGGCGAGCAGTTCGTTCATTGCATCACTTCTTCGGTTGCCACGATCAAGCAGACGGCATCTGGCGGTTTATTCGTCTGCCTTGTTCAAGCAAAGTGGCGTCGCAATGCAAACATTGAAAAAAATATTGACGTGTTCCAGTTCTTTCACTTCTCCCCCTTCTCCCACTTCTCCCAGTTGCCCTCTGATCCAGCGCGATGCCAAGCAAGGCAGCGATCACTGGCATGTACGCGCCGCATCCGGCGACTCGCGGCTTGAGGCGCTCGCCGAGAAGCCAATACGGCCTTACATGCACGGCGTGCTAGAAGGTGATCTGCCCTCTGCAGAACGCGACATACGTGGCCGGATCAAGATGCACTTGCTGCCAAAAATCAACGATCTTGTCGAAGATTGCAAGGATCTCGAAAATGGAAATTTTCCAGAGTACGCAACAGCGTTGGACTTGCAGAACCAGCTGGAGAAGCGCAGCCGAGGGGTGCTCATCGATGAGGGGGGGGAGAGGATCGAAGGCTGCGACGAACTGGAGAAGATGGTTGGCGACCTTGAGAAAAAGGTTGACGACTACTTCACCCGCAACCCGGGCACGCCTCGGCCGACATTGCGGCCGGCATTGACGCCTGGGTTGCTTGCGGCGAATGCACACGTTCAGTTAGCTGCGCTAGTTCGTTCGAATTGGTCATCCGTCCCCGAATTCGTGCCGAAAACGGCATTGGTGACGCGGCGTGGATCGCATGCCCAGATCAAGAAGGAGGTCATGAAGGCCGCCTTGCGCATGGTAAAAGTGGATGATCAGACGTCTAAATCGATGGAAGACGAAAAAAATGTGCTGAATACCAAGGTTGGAAATTTTCTCGAGGCCATCCGTCAAGGTAAGGACGTGAATATTTTGGCTGTGGTCACGGCCAAGCAAAACAATGAGAACGCCACCGATTTGGTAAATGCGCTGAAGAACCTCATCAAGAAGAACCCCCAACTGCCGATGTTATGAAGCCTGGCAAGGCGCGTCAGGTGCGGAGGCCGCGCGCCAGCCCAGGTCGATGCCGATGTCGAACTGCACATGGCGAAGCGCCCCATCGCCACCCGCAGTGCGTGCCGCCGTATCGCCCTTGTTTCGTTCGCCGGTTGCGCTGGTGTTGTGTTCGGCGTTGCCGACGCGCTGTCACTGGAATAGCCGTTTCGTTCGCGGTGATCCGTGTGGCGATGCTGCGACGCCCGCGGGATGCTGCGTGCAACGCTGGCGACCTTGTGCCGCCGAACTTGCGGCATCGGGAGCGTCGGTACATGCGATAGGGGTTGGACAGGTCGCGACACAGCGGCGGTAACGACACGCTGCTGCTGGCCATCCTTCTTTCACCAGGCGGCGGGCGCCGGGGGGATCGTCGCCTCCGGACGGTGGCGACGACACCAGGATGTTGCCTGCATGTCTAGCGCGCGCTGCCGCGCCTATGGTGAGGCGCGACAGCGGTCATGCGCAGCAGGATGCAGGCGCGGGGGGAGGGGCGCGCCTGCGATCCTGCCGCGACTTCAGCGGTACTTGTCGAACAACTGCTGGCGCACGGCGACGGCGCAGGCTTCCTTGGTCAGCAGGTGCTCGAGCGCACTGTTGTCTTTGGGATCGCCGGAACCGAGGTCGAGCATGGACACCTGATTGCTGCCGCGGGCTTTGAACGCGGCGATGGCGGTGGTGGCGTTCTTCAGCGGCACGGTGGCGTCATTGTCCGAGCCGCACAGCAGGGTCGGGGTGCGCGGTGTCCAGGACAGCAGGTCGTTGCGCTCCAGGTCGCGCAGGAACGGGTTGTTGGGGTTGCTGGCGAAGTCGTTGTAGAAGCCCGGCTGGAAGTAGCTGCGCACCTTGTCGATGCTGGGCAGGGTGTCGCCGAGCGCCAGGTCGGTCAGGCTCAACTTGCCTGGGAACAGTGCTTCCACCTTGCTGGCCCACGGATCCTGGAATACCTGCGACGGGGCTAGGTAGATGTTGTGGTAAGTGCGCTGCATGCCGATCACGGCGTAGCTGCCCAGTACGATGCCGAAGGTGTTCTCACCCACGGCATTGTGGCCGCTCCAGCTGTCGCGGAAGGTCTGGCTGAGCGCATACGGGCCGGAGATCGGCGCGCTGGCGACCAGGTGGAACTCGTTGGACAGGTGCGCTTCGATCTCGCGCTGGGTGGCCATGGCGGATTGCCCGCCCTGCGAGTAGCCGGTCACCATGACCTTGCCCGACAGGGGAGTATTGAGCCGCTGCAGGAGCTGGCGCGCGGCGCGCAGTGCGTCGATGCTGGCGCTGGCTTCGGATGCGGCGTGCAGGTAGGGGTGGAACCGATAGTTCGACTGGCCGATGCCCAGGTAGTCGCTGCTGACCACCGCGTAGCCCTGGGTGGCGAAGTGGGTGACCAGGATGTCGTTGCCCTTGGCGTCGCGGATCTCCTTGGCCTGTTCGGCGTGGCGCAGCGACTCGGTGCCCTGGCTGTAGCTCACCAGCGGGAAGGGGCCGGCGCACTGGCTGCCGCCCGGCACCAGCAGCGTCCCGGAGGCCGTGGCCGGTTCGCCGTTGACGCCGATCGTGGCGTAGGTGAATTCGGCTAGGCGGACGTCGCACGTTGCCTGGTCGGTGGATTGCGCATCGGCCAGGATGGCGCCGATCGCTTGGTGGGTGTAGCTGGTCAGGACACTGCTCTTGAGCAGTGTCCCCCGCGCCGGTGCCGCCGACGCGGCCAGGGGCAGTGCGGCCGCCGCAACGCCAATCATGGAAAGAGCGCGCAGCGTCAGCCGGTTGCACAGTAGGGTCATGGACAACATCCTCGCAGTTGAATCCCGATTACCGGGGGGAGTAGGGGGCAAACGCTACTACGGCAGCTTGGTTATTTTTGCGACAACCAGGGTGGGATTTATCTGCGGTATTGATTCGCGCAGCAATTAGCAGATTATCGCGACGCACGTCGGCGACGAAACTTGCGGCGCGTCGGCGGCGTCGAGTGCGCAACACCACATCGGCACGGCGATTTGAGAAAAATACGCATTTTTTTGCCAGGTTTTTGCCTAATTCAGGCCGGGTCGCGAAATAACGCCGGATCGGCGGTTTGCCACAATCAAATATTTCAGAAATATATAATCATGAATTTAAAGATAGCCGCGGTGTGTCGCTGGATAATGCGGCATCCGTTGTGCGCCGGTATCGAGCGGTTATGTCGGTCGGGCAGCGAAGGAGTCACAAGGTGGCAACGTCGCCTGTCGCGCGGATGGCTACCTGGTTTCGCATTGCCGATGACGGTGGTCGCGCATGCCACGCCATCGCCCGGCGTGGAGGTGGACGTGGAAAGCGCGTGCGGATGCAGCGTGGCTGTCGGAGGCGACGCGAACCGGGTGCGGCGGGCGGGTCCCCTCAAGCGCGCGCCTGCCGGGTGGCGGCCTGCGCCGCCGCGCAGGCCGGACCAACGGGGTTACCGCACCTTGTACAGCACCGCCGCGCCGGGCTTCGGCTCGAACATGGGGACGGTCTGCTGCGTGAGCGCGGTGCCCTTGGCGTCCCACACCAGGGTCTCGGTGGGGTATTCCTCGTTGCGGGTCATGCTGCCGATCTGTTTGACGATTACCGTGGAGGCGGCCTTCACTTCGGGGTTCCAGGCGAACACGCCGAGCCTGCCGTAGAACACGGCCGGCGCGTCGGCGTCGAGTCGGCGGTCGGGGCACATCACCAGGCCGCGGTCGAGCATCACGCGCAACGCGCCGACCGGCACGGCGTTCACGGTCGGCGAGGTACGGTCGGTGCTGTGGCCGGGGCAGACGTTGGCCGAGCGGAGCAGCATGTCCTCGACCACTTGCCGGTCGGACTGGGCGAAGGCAGGCAGGGCGGCGGCGGACAGGGTGAGCAGTGCGACAGTGGACTTCCATTGCGCGTGACACCTCCTATTGAATGAATTGCTCCAAGCGTCGCGGTCGGCCGTGCTGCACAAGTGGGCGGCCGCCATGGACGCGCCGGCACTCTAGCAACCGGACCGATGCGCAATTGCAAAAGGCGCGTGATGGCGCGTGCCGCGCGGCATGTCCATTCACGCTGCATGTGCCGAGCGGTGCGGGCGGCGAAAAGGCGCTTGCACAGTAGCGGCAGGCACGCAGGTGGCGCGGTGACAGGCTCAACTCCGCGAGACGCTTTCGCGCCGGACCCTCACCCAAGCCCTCTGCCGGTGGGAGAGGGGCTATTTGTACGGTCCCGGGCCGCGCCAGACCAGTTCGCCCTGCTTGTAGACCTGCAGCATGGTAATGACCTCGCGGGCGTCGCCGATGGCCTTCAGTTCCGGAGAGTCCGGCGGCAGCGCGCGGCATTTGCCGGAGCCGCGCTTCATCGCGATTTCCAGCGGGCAGGCCATGCGGTACTGGGTGCCGGGCAGCAGGATGAAGAATTCCTTCATGCCCTGGTCCATCCAGGCGCGTAGCAGGGTTTCGCTGCGCAGGTCGTAATAGACCAGGTAGCCGCCCAGTTCCATGCTCGGACCGGCGTCGCTGGGGTCGCCGCGGCGGCCGCCACGGCCGCCGCCGTCGCGCACCACCCCGGCGGCGTTGGGGCCGAGGTCCTGGTCGATCGCGCCCGGCGGGCGTCCGGTCCAGGTCTCGCGGCGCTGGGTCGGTTCGGGTTCGCTGGCGGTGGCCTGGGTTTGTTGCTGCGCGGCCGGGTCCGGTTGCGGCGGTGCCGGCTGCTCTGCCGGCGTGGGCGCCGGCGGAGCAGGCGCGCTGGCGGCGGCGACCGGAGCGGGCGGCGGTACCGGGTCGTCGGCCTGCGCGACCAGGGTGGATTGGACCGGCGAGGTCGCCGGCCGCGCCTTGGCCGGTGCGGGTGTGTGCTTGGGCTTCGGGCTGGGCGGCGTCTTGACCGGTGGCACGGGCTGGCGCGTGGCGCCGATGAAGTCCACCTTGGTGCGGCCGCCGCTGGCCGCGCCTTGCGGCGTGCTCATGGTGGGTGGATTGGCCAGCAACAACAGCAGCAACATCAGCAGGTGCAGCACGGCGCTGACGATGGCGGCAATCCAGGGGTCCAGGCGTTCGGCCCAGGATGTGGCCCGGGGGTCCGCGCGATGCGACGTGTTGCTCATGCCGCCGCGGCTGCGTCGGGAGTGCGGGCCTTCATGGGGGGTCTGCAGGGTGCGGCCGGTGGGGGCGCCATCGTAACGCGGACCAGGCCCGGTGCATTTGTCGGGTCGCAGCCCGCTTAGGGTCTGTTGCTGTTGGCGGGACGGGGCGATCCGGCCAGCCATGCCTGCGTGTGGTCGGCGCGAACAACGCACGCAGTCCGTGGCTGGCCTGGTGAGATGCTGCAGCGCTGCGCTGGCGCGGCGCGACTGGATCTTCTGGATCGTGTCGGGCAAGAAGGCCGACACGCGGGTCAAGCGCATCGCCAGCGCCTGCGACATGCTGGCCTCGGGTAAGCGCTGCGCCTGTTGCTTCGATCGTTCGGACATGTACAGCAAGTCGCCCGGCGCGCCGCAGGCGGGGGAATGATCGCTGGCGGCGTGCCGCGCCCGGACACGCGCCGCACGCCTGGGTTGCCTTTGTCCACGACGGCGTCCTCGCAAACCGCCACCTATACTCCGACGATGTCTACCTGAAGGGTCTTGTCGCATGAGTGCACCTGCATCTCTGCCCGCCGCCGCTTCCTCCGGCGCCGCGCCCGGCAGCCTTCGCCGCTCGGTGTCCAATACGCTCAAGGGCTCGGCCGGCAACCTGGTCGAGTGGTACGACGTCTACGTCTACTCGGTGTTCGCCGTCTATTTCGAATCGCAGTTCTTCTCCAAGGAAGACAAGAACGCCACGATGTTCGTGTGGGCGATCTTCGCGATGACCTTCCTGATGCGGCCGATCGGCGCGTGGTACTTCGGCCGCTTCGCCGACCGCTATGGCCGGCGCCTGGCGCTGACCATCTCGGTGTCGCTGATGGCGCTGTGTTCGTTCGCGATCGCGGTGACGCCGACGGTGGCCACGATCGGCATTGCCGCGCCGATCATGCTGTTGCTGGCGCGTCTGCTGCAGGGCTTTGCGACCGGCGGCGAGTACGGCACCAGCGCCACTTATATATCCGAAGCGGCGATCCCGGGCAGGCGCGGCTTCCTGTCCTCGTTCCACTATGTGACCCTGGCCGGCGGCCATGTGCTGGCGCAGGCCACGCTGCTGCTGATGCTGCATTTTGCCGACAAGGGCTGGGTGTCCGAATGGGGCTGGCGCCTGGGGTTCGGCCTGGGCGGCATCGGCGCGCTGGTGGTGTTCTGGCTGCGCCGCACGATGGACGAGTCGCTGGGGTCGGACGCCATCGCCGAGGCCAAGAAGGGCGGGGCGCGCTCTGCCGGTTCGCTGCAGGAGCTGTTCGTGCACCAGTGGCGGCCCCTGTTGCTGTGCTTCCTGGTGACCGCGGGCGGCACCATCGCCTTCTACACCTACTCGGTCACCGGGCCGAAGATGATCCAGACCGCATTCGCCGGCGACGACGTGATGGCCGGCACCCTCATCAACCTGGTCGCGCTGACCGTGCTGATGCTGATGCAGCCGGTTGGGGGTTGGCTGTCGGACATCGTCGGGCGCAAGACGCTGCTGGTGTTCTTCGGCATCGGCGGCGTGCTCTACACCTGGTTCCTGGTGCTGGAACTGCCCAGGCAGAGCGACTGGCTGACCGCGTTCGCGATCCTGACCGGCGGCTTCGTGATCCTGACCGGCTACACCTCGATCAACGCGGTGGTCAAGGCCGAGCTGTTCCCGACCCACATCCGCGCGCTGGGCGTGGGCCTGGGCTATGCGCTGGCCAACTCGGCCTTCGGCGGCACTGCGCCGCTGCTGTACCAGGCCTCGCTGAAGACCGGCCACGTGACCACTTTCGTCTGGTATGCCACCGCGGTGATCGCGGTGTCGCTGGTGGTGTACATGGTGTTCCTGAGCAACAAGGGCGCGAACTGGCTCGACGACGAGCGCGCGATGCGCGAGCGCCGGGCCGCGAAGGCGGCGGCCCGGCGCGGCTGAGGCCGGCAACGCCTGCACGGGCGTGGCCTGGCCGGACCCGTGCAGCGGTGCGCTGCAAGCCCGCCGACAGCGGCCGCCATCCCGGTTTCGGCGGCGCGCGTGCGACTCGGGTACCATGCAGCCCCACTCAGGGGCGCTTTCGCTCATGGCTGATTCCAAGAATATCCCCGACACCCCCGTTACTCAGGACCAGGCCGAAGCCGCCGTACGCACCTTGCTGCGCTGGGCCGGCGAGGACCCGGACCGCGAGGGCCTGCTGGACACGCCGCGGCGCGTGGCCGAGGCCTATGGCGACTGGTTCAGCGGCTACCAGGCCGACCCGCGCCAGTACCTGCTGCGCACGTTCGAAGAAGTGGCCGATTACGACGAGATGATCGTGCTGCGCGACATCGAATACGAAAGCCATTGCGAGCACCACATGGCGCCGATCATCGGCAAGGTGCATGTGGGCTACCTGCCGCGCGGCAAGGTGGTGGGCATCAGCAAGCTGGCGCGCGTGGTCGATGCCTACGCGCGGCGCTTCCAGGTGCAGGAGAAGATGACCGCGCAGATCGCGCAATGCATCCAGGACGTGCTGCAGCCGCTCGGCGTGGCCGTGGTGGTGGAAGGCGCGCACGAGTGCATGACCACCCGCGGCATCCACAAGCGCGGCGTTAGCATGGTCACCTCGAAGATGCTCGGCGCCTTCCGCGGGGACGCGCGCACACGCGCCGAGTTCCTGCGCTTCATCGACGGCGGCAAGCGCTGAGCGTGGCGCATGCGCTGCCGCGCTAGCATTTGCGCCTCTTCGCCACGTACGTTCGGTCCCGCAGCATCGGTATGAAGCACCGCGCCCGCATCGCCCGCTACCGCACCCTGCGCGAGCAGCCGCTGTGGAAGCTGCTCGCCGCCGACCAGGCGCCGGAAGTCATCGGCCTGCTGCAGTCGCTGCTGCTGGACAGCGAACGCCGGCTGCCGGCGGCGGTGCTGCACGAACGCCTGCAGCGCATGCTCGACGAACTCAACGCCGAGCAGCTGTCGCGCGAACTGCCGCGCACCGCGCAAGCCTATGTCGCGCACTGGCTGGCGCAGGGCTGGCTGGAGCGGCGGCTGCCGGACGGCGCGCAGCAGGAGGAATACGAACTGTCCACCCAGGCCACGCAGGCGATCCGCTTCGCCGATGGCCTGGAGCATGCGCGCGGCGCGGCCACCGAGAGCCGTCTGGCCTTGGTGATGCAGCAGCTGGCGCAGCTGGCGGCGCTGACCGAGACCAATCCGGATGCGCGGCTGTCGGCATTGCGCGACGAGCGCGAGCGCATCGATGCGGAGATCGCGCGGGTCTCCAAGGGCAAGGTCGCCGCGCTGGACGGCAAGCGCGCGCTGGAGCGCGCGCGCCAGGTGATCGCGCTGGCCGACGAGCTGACCGAGGATTTCCGCCGCGTGCGCGACGATTTCGAGCAGCTCAACCGCGACTTCCGCGAGCGCATCATCGACGACGAGGGCGAGCGCGGCGAGATCCTGGGCAAGTTGTTCGAAGGCGTGGACGTGATCGGCGACAGCGATGCCGGGCGCAGTTTCCAGGCGTTCTGGGCCTTGCTCAACGATGCCGAGCAGAGCGCGCAGCTCGACGCGGCGCTGGAGACGGTGCTGGCGCGCTCGTTCGCGCGCAAGCTCGACCGCCGCGAGCGCGGCTTCCTGCGCGGGCTGACCGGCACCATGCTCGAACGCGGCGGCCAGGTGCACGATGTGATGCAGCATTTCGCGCGCAGCCTGCGCGGTTTCGTGCAGAGCCGCGGCTATCTGGAGCAGCGCCGGCTCAACCAGCTGCTCAAGCAGGCGCAGGCCGAGGCGCTGGCCTTGCGCGACCACATCCCCGCGCAGCGCGGCATCGGCCGCGACCTGAACCTGACCACCAGCCGCCTGCGCTCGCTGGCGCAATGGCGGCTGCACGACCCGCGCCAGCAGCAGGTCGAGGGCGGCATCCAGCGCAACGAGGCGGCGGCAATTTCGCTGGACAGCGTCGGCGACCTGGTGGCGCAATCGGAAATCGACTTCCGCAGCCTGCGCCGCGATCTATTCGAGCTGCTCGCCGAGCAGCCGCAACTGTCCATCGCTCAGGTACTCACCCAGCGCGAGGCCAGCCAGGGCCTGGGCAGCGTGATCGGTTACCTGTCGCTGGGCACCCGCCATGGCGTGGTCGCCGCCGGGCAGCACGAGATCGCGCAATGGCGCGGCGGCGACGGCCAGTGGCGCCGCGCGCGCATTCCGTTGGTGTGGTTCACCCAGGAGAAACGCCATGAACTGGCATGACCACGAGCTGGATCCCGAGCAGGGACGCTCGAACGATGCAGTCGACAGCGCCGCGCCCGACGCCGGTACCGACCTGTTCCCCGGCGACAGCGGCCGCCTGCCAGTGGAAGCGCGCCGCGCGCTGTGCCAGCTGCTCAGCGGCCCCAGCGTGGACGCGCAGCGCCACAGCAGGCTGTGGCCGGCGCTGTTGCGCAGCGAGGCGGCGATCCGCAGCGCCCTGGCCGACCTGTTCCTGGAACTGGTGCTGGACCGCGAAGCCGGCATCGCCTTCACCCGCCAGGCCGACACCGGCGAACTGGAAGCGCCGGTGCTGCTGCGCTCCTCGCCGCTGACCTTCATCGATTCGGTGCTGCTGCTGTACCTGCGCCAGCAACTGGCCGAAGCCGATGCGCGCGGCCTGCGCGCGGTGGTGGAGGAAGCGCAGCTGGGCGAGGCGCTGGCGGTGTACGAGAAGAACCTGTCCACCGACCGCGCCGGTTTCCTGCGCCGGGTCGGCAATGCCGTGCAGAAGATGAAGGACAACCACATCCTGACCCGCCTGCGCGGCGAAGACGAACGCTACGAAGTCTCGCCGGCGCTGAAGCTGCTGTTCTCGGCCGAGGACGTGGCCGCGCTGGCGCAGGTGTACCGCCAGCTGCGCGAAGGCCCCGATTCTGGCGAGGACGCCGCCGCGGCTGCGCAGGACGCCTAGGGCGCGCTTTGGCCGGCACGGGTTGCCGCGGCAGCGCCCGCGCGGGCTTGGTTCCGCGCGTCCCCGTCCCTAGACTGTGCCGATGAAATCCTCCGCTTCCACGCCTGGCCTGTTCGCCGGCGATCTGCCCGATCCGCGCCTCCAGCAGTTCCGCATGCGCCGCCTGCAGGTGCACAACTGGGGCACGTTTTCCGGCCTGACCGAGATCCCGATCGCCGCGCGCGGCTTCCTGTTCGTCGGCCGCTCCGGCTCGGGCAAGTCCACACTGCTCGATGCGATGTCGGCCTTGCTGACGCCGCCGAGCATCGTCGATTTCAACGCCGCCGCGCGCGAGGCCGAGCGCAGCGGCCGCGACCGCAACCTGGTCTCCTACGTGCGCGGCGCCTGGGCCGACCAGCAGGACAGCGAATCGGGCGAGATCGCCACCCAGTACCTGCGCAAGGGCGCCACCTGGACCGCGCTGGTGCTGGAATACCGCAACGGCGAAGACCGCGTGGTCAGCCTGGTGCGGCTGTTCTGGATCGCCGGCAACGGCACCGCCGCGGCCGACGTGCGCAAGCACTACATGGTGGCCGAGCGCGCGTTCGACATCGCCGCCGACCTGGACGGTTTCGACCTGGACCTGCGCAAGCTCAAGCAGCGCCTGCACGACGTACACCATTTCGACAGCTTCGCCGGCTATGCCGAACGCTTCCGCCACCAGCTCGGCATCGGCAACGAGATGGCGCTGCGGCTGCTGCACAAGACCCAGTCGGCGAAGAACCTGGGCGACCTCAACGCCTTCCTGCGCGGCTTCATGCTCGAGGAACCGAAGACCTTCGACGCCGCCGAGCGCCTGGTCGGCGACTTCGCCGAACTCGACGGCGCGCATCAGGCGGTGGTGACCGCGCGCCGCCAGGTCGAGACCCTGCTGCCGGCGCGCGCGCACCACGCCGAGCTGATGGCGGTGCGCCGCCAGCGCAGCGAACTCGACGAACTCAAGCTCGGCATCGACAGCTACCGCGAGCAGCGTCGGCTGGCGCTGCTGGATGCGCGGCTGCAGGAACTGGACACGCAGGACCGCGGCCTGGCCGGCGAGGAAGGGCAACGTCGTGCCGCGCTGGAGAACCACCAGCGGCGCCTGGACGACCTCGAAGCGCAGCGCCGCGCGCAGGGCGGCGAGCGCATTGATGCGCTGGAGCGTGAGCGCGGCCAGCTCGAAGTCGAGCGCGACCGCCGCGCCGGCAAGCGCACCCAGGCCGAGCAGGCCTGCCGCCAGCTGGAGCAGGTGCTGGCCGGCAGCGCGCAGGGCTTCGCCGGGCAGGCCGCACAGGCGCGCGCGGCGCTGGAGGACGGCACGCGCGCGGCCGCCGAACTCGACGAGGCGATCAGCCAGCGCATCGCCGGCAAGGCCGAGGACGCCAAGCGCTTCGCCGAAGTGCGCGCCGAGATCGACGCCCTCAAGCGCAATCCCTCCAATATCCCGGCGCCGATGCAGGCGCTGCGCGCGCGCCTGAGCGCCGACACCGGCGTACCCGAGGCCGCTTTGCCGTTCGTCGGCGAGCTGCTGCAGGTGCGCAGCGAGGATGCCGACTGGCGCGGCGCCATCGAGCGCGTGCTGCACGGCTTCGCGCAATCGCTGCTGGTGGACGAACGCCACTACGCCGACGTGGCCGACTGGGTCAACCGCACCCATCTGGGCATCCGCCTGGTCTATTACCGGGTACGCGACAACGAGCACGCCCTGCCTGGGCGCGCGCCGGCTGCCGGCTCGCTGCTGCACAAGCTGGAACTGCGCGAGCACGCCTTCGCCGGCTGGCTGCGCCGCGAACTGGGCAAGCGTTTCGACTACGACTGCGTGGACAACGCCAAGGCGCTGCGCCATGCCGAACGCGCGATCACCCGCGAAGGCCAGGTCAAGCATCCCGGCGAGCGCTACGAGAAGGACGACCGCCACGCGGTGAACGATCGCCGGCGCTGGCTGCTGGGCTTCGACAACCGCGACAAGCTGGCCTTGTTCGAAGAAGAGGGCCTGGCGCTGGCGCAGCGCATCGCCGCCTGCGACGCCGACGTGGCCGCGCTGCGTGCGCGCCGCGAACGCGACGGCGCGCGGCGCTTGGCCCAGCACACCCTGGCCAACCTGGCCTGGGACGAGATCGACGTGGCCGCGCCGCTGCAGCGCCTGGACGACATCGCCACGGCGCTGCGCCAGTTGCGCGAGGGCGACGGCAACCTGCGCGCGCTGGGCGAGGCGATCGACCATGCGCGCGCGGACATCAAGCAGGCCGAGCGGACCTACGAGAGCGTGCGCGAGGAGAGGATCGGACTCGGTGTCGAGCGTGTGCGGCTGGAGAAGCAACGGCTGAATTGCGCCGATGCGAATGCGCGCGTGGTCACGCCGTTGCAGCGCCAGGGACTGGACGAACGTCTCGCTGGCCTGGGCGTGCTGAGCCTGGACAATCTCGAGGCGCATTTTCGCCAAATCGGCAATGCCATCGTCGAGCAGACCAGCGCCAGCGACAAGGAACACAACCGCCTGGAGCAACTGCTGCTCGGCTGCTTCCGCCGCTACTGCCAGCAATGGCCCGAAGACAGCGGCGATTTCACCGTCAGCCTGAGCAGCGCCGAGGATTTCCTCGCGCGCCTGCAGCGCCTGGAACGCGACGGCCTGCCGCGGCACGAGGCGCGCTTCTTCGAGTTGCTGCAGAGCCAGAGCAAGAACAACCTGCTGGCCCTGCAGCGGCATACCGCCGAGGCGCGCAAGTCCATCGCCCAGCGCCTGGACGAGGTCAATGCCAGCCTGGAGCAGGTGCCGTTCAACCGCGGCACCTTGCTGACCATCGAACTGGGCGACCGCCGTCTGCCGGAGGTGATCGAATTCCACCAGCGCCTGCGCGACGTGCTCGGCCATCACCAGACCGAGCAGCGCGAACTGGCCGAACAACAGTTCGCGGTGCTGCGCGAACTGGTGCGCCGGCTCGGTTCGCAGGACGGCGAGGACAAGCGCTGGCGCGAGCTGGTGCTGGATGTGCGCCTGCACGTGGAATTCGTCGGCGTCGAGCTCGATGCCGCCACCCGCCAGCAGGTGGAGATCTACCGCAGCGGCGCCGGCAAGTCCGGCGGCCAGCGGCAGAAGCTGGCCACCACCTGCCTGGCCGCGGCGCTGCGCTACCAGCTCGGCGGCGAGGACGGCGAACTGCCGCGTTACTGCGCGGTGGTGCTGGACGAAGCCTTCGACAAGGCCGACAACGAGTTCACCGCGCTGGCGATGAACATCTTCGAGAACTTCGGCTTCCAGATGGTGGTGGCCACGCCGCTGAAATCGGTGATGACGCTGGAGCCGTTCATCGGCGGGGCTTGTTTCGTCGAGATCAGCGGCCGGCACGATTCGGGCGTGCTGCTGATCGAATACGACGAGCAGGCGCGCCGGCTCAAGCTTCCCGAGCGCACGCGCGGCACGGCCACGCCAGCCGATGCGGCGCCAGCGCCGGAAGCGGAACAACCCGGCACCGCGCCGAGCCGCCTGCGCGCCGACACTGCGGCCGTGGTGCGTGGCGATGCCGGCGAGCCAGCGGTTTCCGATGGCGCCGCCGCCATGGCGCCCGTGCCGCATCGCGCGCTGCCAAAGTCAAAGGCAAAATCCAAGCCCGAGTCCAAGCCAGGGTCCAAGCCAGGGTCCAAACCCAAATCCAAGGCCTGACCGGGATGGCGCGCGCCAACGCGATGCTGCTGCCCGATGCCGCGCTGGCCGCCTTGCGCGGGCAGTGGCGGCTACACCGCGGCGCGTGGTTGCTGGGCGATGCGGCGCCGCAACCGATCTCGCTGCGCATGCCGACCCAGGCTCAGGCCAGCGCCGGATTCGATGCGTTCGGCGCCTGGCTGCGTGCCTGGCGCACCACGCCGTTGCCGGGGCATGTGGAATGGCGCGATGTGAAATGGTCGCAGCTCGGCCTGCAATGTCTGCCGCACGCCTGGCAACCGAACGCCGATGAGGCCGCGCTGGCGCTGGGCGAACACGCGCGTTGGCAGCGCGCGCGCCAGCGCAGCGCAGCGCTCGTCGCGCGCTGGCCGCAGGCACTGGGGTTTGCCGCGCGTCTGCGCCGGCAGTTCGACCTGCTCGCCGATGCACCGGAAGCGGGTTTCGTGCGCCTGCTCGCCGTCGTCGAGTGGCTGCATGCGCATCCGCACAGCGGCCTGTTCCTGCGTCAGTTGCCGATCGCCGGTATCGACAGCAAATGGATCGAGCCGCGCCGTGGGGTCATCGCCGACTGGCTGGCCGGGCTGCGCGGTATCGTCGAACCGCGCGGCTTCGACAGCGTGTCCGGACTGCGCCGCGCGCCGGACCGGGTGCGCCTGCGCCTGCTCGATCCGGACCTGCGCGCGCGGCTCGGCGGGCTGGAGGACGTGCAGGTGCCGATCGCGCAGATCGCCGCGCTGCAGCTGCCGGTGCGGCAAGTGCTGATCGTGGAGAATCGCGAGACCGGCCTGGCCTGCGAGGATCTGCCCGGCACGCTGCTGCTGATGGCGCGCGGCTACGCCGTGGACTACGTGCGCGCCATCGACTGGCTGCAGGCCTTGCCGCTGTACTACTGGGGCGACATCGATACCCACGGTCTGGCGATCCTGCATCGCTTGCGCCGGCATGCGCCGCGGACGGTCGCGCTGCTGATGGACGAAGCCACCTTGCGCGATACGCCATCCGAGCTGTGGGGACACGAACGCCGCCAGCATCGCGCGCAACGGCTGGATGCGCTCACCGCTGCCGAGCAGGCCTTGTACACCGACCTGCGCACTGGCCGTTTCGGCCCCGCGCCGCGCCTGGAACAGGAGCGCATCGCCTGGAATTACGCGTGGCCGCGTATCCGTGCCGCACTGGCCGAAGAGCGCGCCGAACCGTGCGCGATCGTGCGCTGATTCCGCCGCTCCTCAGCGCAGCAGGTCCAAACCCATCTTGCCGATCAGCACCACCACCAGCACCAGGAACAGCTGCCGGATCAACGGCGTGCCGCCGCGCAGCGCCAGCCGCGTGCCGGCCACCGCGCCGGCGATGTTGGCCCCGGCCATCGGCCCCGCCACCGCCAGCAGCACCTGCCCGCTGGGCACGAAGAAGCACAGCGCGGCCAGATTGGTGGCCAGGTTCACCACCTTCGCCGCGGCCGAGGCGCGCAGGAAGTCCAGCCCGAAGAAGCGGATGAACAGGAAGATCAGGAAGCTGCCGGTGCCAGGGCCGAAGAAGCCGTCGTAGAAACCGATCGCCGCGCCCATCGCCAGTGCGATGGCCAGTTCGCGGCGGCCGATCTGGCGCGGCCGGTGCAGCGCGCCGAAGTCCTTCTTGACCAGCGTGTAGGCCAGCATCGCGATCAGCAGCGCCAGGATCAGCGGCCGCACCGCCTGTTTCGGCAGCAGGCTGACCGCGCTGGCGCCAAGAAAAGAGAACGCGAACGCGGCCGCGGTGGCATACAGCACCGGCCGCCACGGGAAGCGCACGTTGCGCGCATAGCGCCAGGCCGACGCGCCGGTGCCGGCCATTGCGCTGAACTTGTTGGTACCCAGCAGCACCGCTGGGGCCTGCTGCGGCAGGGTCGCGAACAGCCCCGGCAACTGGATCAGGCCGCCGCCGCCCACCGCCGCATCCACCAGCCCGGCGACGAAGGCGATGCACAGCAGCCACGGCAGCTCGGTCGGGATCAGCTCCAGCAAGGCGGCGCTCCGCGCGATGGGGGCGCAAGCATAGCTGGGGCCGCCGCGCATGGCAGCGCCCACGTGCGCCGCGCCGCCGCAGCCGGCACAATCGGCGCATGCCTCCGTCCGCTCCGCGCCTCGCCGATCCTTGCCCCTGCGGCCGCCCGCGCGACTACGCGCAGTGCTGCGGGCTTTACCACGCCGGCGCCGCCGCGCCCGATGCCGAGACGTTGATGCGTTCGCGTTACAGCGCCTACGTGCGCCGCGACGCGGACTACCTGCGCGCCAGCTGGCACCCGTCCACGCGCCCGGCGCAACTGGAGCTGGATACGCACACCACCTGGCTCGGCCTGACCGTGCAGCGGGTCATTGCCAGTGGCGCCGACAGCGCCGAGGTCGCGTTCCTGGCGCGCTACCGCATCGGTGGCGGCAGCGCAGTACGCATGATCGAGCACAGCCGTTTCGTGCGCGAGGATGGCCGCTGGTACTACCTGGACGCGCTGGACTGAACCCATGCTCAGGTGTGGCATCCGCTTCGCGCCGCGCTGGCCGATGATGGTGCAAACGCATCCGCGCGCAGGCCGCGCTGGCCTTCCCCGAGCTGCAGCCGACGGTGAGCACCGGCGTGGTCCAGCTGCGCCCAGGCGACGACGCCAACGGCCTGGTGCAGCGCGCCGACGAGGCGCTGTACGCGGCCAAGAGCGGCGGCCGCAAACGCGTGGTTGCCGTGCATTGAGCCGGCGCGGGACCCCTGTAGGAGCGGCTTCAGCCGCGACAGACTTTACCGATAGCTCCTGTCGCGGCTGAAGCCGCTTGCTCCTACAAAAGCGCCGGACTGCCGTGACCCCGCCACCGCGCGTGAGCA
The DNA here is from genome assembly GCF_017301775.1 of Xanthomonas translucens pv. undulosa. Taxonomy (NCBI): domain Bacteria; kingdom Pseudomonadati; phylum Pseudomonadota; class Gammaproteobacteria; order Lysobacterales; family Lysobacteraceae; genus Xanthomonas; species Xanthomonas translucens. Next base: position 2,236,306 of record NZ_CP063993.1, on the reverse strand, counting down.
GCCCATTGCCCACGGTTGTTTATGATGTCCGGCCTGCTGTTGGCGAGGAAGTTCCGATGATACGTTTCGCCTGGGCCTTGCTGCTGGCTGCGCCCTGCGCCGCTGCGCAGACCCTGCCCGCGCCACCCACCGCGCCGGATTCCGCCTTCGTTGGCTGCCTGTCCACGCTGCGCACGGCCGCCGCCAGGACCGGCGTGACCGCCACCGCCTTCGACCGCTTCACCGCCGGCGTGCAGCCGGACATGAGCGTGCTGCCGCTGCTCGACGCGCAACCCGAATTCACCACGCCGATCTGGGACTACCTGGCCGGGCTGGTTGACACGCAGCGCGTCGCCGACGGCCGCGCGATGCTGGTCACGCATCGCGATCTGCTCGCCCGGGTGGCGCAGCAATACGGAGTGGACGCGGCGACCGTGGTCGCGGTGTGGGGCGTGGAGAGCGACTACGGCCGCGTCTCCGGCAAGCGCCCGCTGCTGGTGTCGCTGCTGACCCTGTCGTGCAACGGCCGCCGCCAGCCGTTCTTCCGCGGCGAACTGTTCGCGCTGCTGAAACTGCTGCAGGCCGGCGACCTGCAGCCCGACGGCCTGAGCGGCTCCTGGGCCGGCGCCTTCGGCCACACCCAGTTCATGCCCAGCACCTATGCCCGCGTCGCCGTGGACGGCGATGGCGACGGCCGCCGCGACCTGGTCGCCAGCATTCCCGACGCGCTGGCCTCCACCGCCAACTACCTGAAACTGGCCGGCTGGCAGAGCGGGCAGCCGTGGGGCATGGAGGTCAAGTTGCCGGCCGGCTTCGACCCGGCCCTGGCCGGCCGCACCCAGCGCCGGCCGCTGTCCGACTGGCGCACGCGCGGCGTGACCGCCATCGACGGCAGCGCGCTCGCGCTGCCCACGCTGGCGCCGCAGACGCCGGCCGCGGTGCTGATCCCGGCCGGCACCAACGGCCCGGCGTTCCTGGTGTTCCGCAATTACGACGCGATCTACGCCTACAACGCCGCCGAAAGCTACGCCTTGGCGATCGCGCTGCTGTCCGACCAGTTGCGCGGCAAGCCGGGCCTGGCCACCGCGTGGCCCACCGACGATCCGGGCCTGGGCCGTCCGGAGCGACGCGAACTGCAGACCCTGCTGCTGGCGCGCGGCCACGACATCGGCCAGGCCGACGGCATGATCGGCAGTGCCAGCCGCCGCGCGATCCAGGCCGAGCAGCTGCGCCTGGGCCTGCAGCCGGCCGATGGCCGCGCCGGGCAACGCATCCTCGATGCGCTGCGCCGCGAGGCGCCCGGTGCGCCCGCCGCTGCACCCGCCACGCCGACCACGCCAATACCCGCGCCACCCACGCCGTTCGGCGGCAAGCCCGCCACCGCGTTCCGCGTGCCGGCGCGCTACCCGGCCTTCGTCCAATCCCCCGCGCCACGGAGCATCACCCCCATGTCCGAGATCCCCGGCCTGAGCACAGGCGATTTCCACGGTTACCCCGCGCTGTTGGTGGAAACTCCGCACTCCACTGCCGCGATCAGCCTGTTCGGCGGCCAGTTGCTGTCGTTCGTGCCCAAGGGCGGCACCGAGGTGATGTGGCTGTCGCCGAGCGCGCAGCCCACGCCCACCCCGATCCGCGGCGGCACCCCGGTGTGCTGGCCGTACTTCGGCCGCCAGGACCAGAGCGCCGACGTGCCGGCGCACGGCTTCGTGCGCACCGTGCCGTGGCAGCTGCAGGACGCGCGCCGCGAGGCCGACGGCAGCATGTTGCTGACCCTGGCGCCGCCGGACTTCGACGACCTGCCGCTGCGCCTGCGCATGCAGCTGCGCATCGGCGCGACCCTGGAGCAGCGTTTGATCACCGACAACGTCGGCCGCGAACCGGCGCGCTTCACCCAGGCGCTGCACAACTATTTCCACGTCGCCGACGCCACCCGGGTGCGGGTGCAGGGCCTGGACGGGCTCGACTACCTGGACAAGTTCGAAAACTACGCCACGCCGCACCGCCAGCACGGCGACTGGAGCCTGCAGGACCCGCGCGATCCCGGCCGCAGCGACCGCATCTACACCGGCGCCGGCGGCCGCTACACGCTGCTCGATCCGGGCCTGCAACGCCGCATCGAGATCGCCACCGCCGGCAGCCGCACCCTGGTGGCCTGGAATCCGGGCGAAGCCGGCGCGCAGAAGATGGTCGACGTCGGCGCCCACTGGCGCCAGTTCGTGTGCCTGGAAGCGGCCAACGCCGGCCCCGAGGTGATCGAACTGGCCGCCGGCGCGCAGCACGTGCTGCAGCAGACCATCGCGGTCGCGCCGCTGTGAGGGCGCGCGCTGCCCCAAGCGTCCGCGCCGGATAGGCGGCGGCTGCGCTGGCCTCTGGCCATCAAGCCGCAGTCGTGCTGTCCACCGCCACCAGGAGGCTGGCGCGCCCCCTGCGGGAGGGACTTCAGTCCCGACGCGCTCCACCGACAAGACGCTGGACAAGGCGTCGGGATCGAGCCCTCCCGCAGCAATTGCATGCTCGGCCGTCTTCCGGTCGCCAGCGCCGCCATGCGCGCGGCCACAAATCCAGCCACACCCCGAAACCCCACGCCTGCCGATTACACTGCCGCGTCCATCCGGAGACCCTGCCGTGCCTTCCTCGCCCCCTGCCGCGCGCACGCGCCGCGCCGCCCTGGTTTTCATCTTCATCACCCTGCTGATCGACGTGCTGGCCTTCGGCGTCATCATTCCGGTACTGCCGGGGCTGGTGCGCGGTTTCACCGGCGGCGATTTCGCCGCGGCGGCGAAGTGGGTCGGCTGGTTCGGTTTCCTGTTCGCCGCGCTGCAGTTCGTCAGCTCACCACTGCAGGGGGCGCTGTCCGACCGCTACGGCCGTCGCCCGGTGATCCTGGCCTCGTGCCTGGGCCTGGGCGTGGACTTCGTGGTGATGGCGCTGGCGCAGAGCCTGCCGTTGCTGCTGCTGGCGCGGGTGGTGTCGGGCGTGTTCTCGGCCAGCTTCACCACCGCCAACGCCTACATCGCCGACATCACCACGCCGGACAAGCGCGCCCAGGCCTACGGCATGATCGGCGCCGCGTTCGGGCTCGGTTTCGTGATCGGGCCGCTGCTCGGCGGCTGGCTCGGCAGCTACCACCTGCGCGCGCCGTTCTGGTTCGCCGCCGCGCTGGCGCTGCTCAATTTCCTGTACGGCCTGTGGGTGCTGCCCGAATCGCTGGCGCCGGAACGGCGCACCCCGCGCCTGGACTGGAAGCACGCCAATCCGTTCGGCGCGCTGCGGCTGCTGCGCAGCTACCCGCAGGTGTTCGCGCTGGCCGCGGTGATCTTCCTGGCCAACCTGGCGCACTACGTCTACCCGAGCATTTTCGTGCTGTTCGCCGAGTATCGATATCAGTGGGGACCGAAGCAGGTCAGCTGGGTGCTGGCCCTGGTCGGGGTGTGCAGCATCGTGGTCAACGCCTTGCTGGTCGCGCGCGTGGTGCGCCGGTTCGGCGAGCGCGGCGCACTGCTGTTCGGTCTGGGCTGCGGGGTAGCCGGCTTCGCCATCTACAGCGTCGCCGGCAGCGGCGCGGTGTTCCTGCTCGGGGTGCCGGTCAGCGCGCTGTGGGCGGTGGCGTCGCCGTCCGCGCAGGCCATCGTCACCCGCCACGTCGGCGCCGATGCGCAGGGCCGCGTGCAGGGTGCGCTGATGAGCCTGGTCAGCCTGGCCGGCATCGTCGGGCCGCTGCTGTACACGTGGGTGTTCGCGCTGTTCATCGGCAAGCATGCACCGGCGCATCTGCCCGGCGCGCCGTGGCTGCTGGCCGCGCTGTTGCTGGCGGCCGGCTGGGTCGTGGCCTGGCGCCGTGCGCGCCTGCCCGACAGCGCCACCGCTTAGCACGCCGAACCGCGTGGCGACGGACCGCTGCCCGCATGGCTGGCGTGGTGCCGCTGGCGGCGGATGAATTGCTCAGCTTGAGCCGGCGCGTGCCCGCCGTGTCGCCCGGCGCCTTGCGTCCACGATGCTACGCTGTGCGGCATCTCCGCTGTCGCGGCCGGTCCGGCTGCTGTAGACCGCCCGCTCTCCATGATGTCGCCCCCCGACGGTTCCGCCGCGCATCTCACCGCTTCGCGCCTGCTGCGCGAAGCCACTGCGCAACAGCACCTGGCCGTCGAACAATTGCCGGCGATGCGCGCGCTGCTGCGCGACTCCCTGTCCGTGCCCGACTACGTCCAGGTCCTGCGCCGCCATCACGCGGTGCTGGCTGGCTGGGAGCAACGCGAGTCGGCCTGGTTGCACGCCAGCGGCGATGCCGACTGGCGCTACCAGCCCCGCAGTCCGCTGCTGGAACAGGATCTGGCCGCGCTGCGGGCGACCCCGCCGCTGCCGGCGCCGGCGCCGGCAGCGGCCGACGCCGGCAACCGCTGGGGCATGCTGTACGTGGTTGAAGGCTCGCGCCTGGGCGGGCGCCTGATCGCCCGGCGACTGCGGCAGACGCTGGCCGCTGCCGCGCCGGCGCTGGCCTACTTCGAACTCGGCCATGCGGATCCGGCCTGCTGGCGGCGGTTCCAGCAACGCCTGGAGCAGGCCCTGCCGACGCCGCAATCGCTGCAGGCCGCGGTCGACGGCGCACGCGCGATGTTCGCGCACTTCCACACCCACTTCGCCCTGGAGACCGCCGCATGAGCGAGACCGTCGCGCCCTTGGACATGGACGCCTGCGCGCGCGAGCCGATCCATATTCCCGGATCGATACAGCCGCACGGCGCGCTGCTGGTGATCGAACCCGGCGACGGCCGCATCGTGCAGGCCAGCACCAGCGCCGCCGACCTGCTCGGCGTGCCGCTGGCGGACCTGCTCGGACAGCGCTACGACGCGCTGCTGACGCTGCAGGAACCGCGCGTGTCGGCGGACGTCTCCGAACGCACCCAGCTCGCGTATGTCGACGTCGGCTTCCCGCGCCGCGCCACCGCCCCGCGCCAGCGCTGGGTCGGCGCCTGGCATCTGTACCCGGAGCAATGGCTGCTGGAACTGGAGCCGCGCGATGCGCCGCTCGCCGACGCCACCCTGCGCGAGGCCTTGCCGTTGCTGCGCCGGCTCGAGACCGACAACAGCATAGACGAAGCCTGCCAGCGTGCGGCCAAGAGCCTGCGCACGCTGATCGGCTACGACCGGGTGATGATCTATCGCTTCGACGACGAGTGGAACGGCGACGTCGTGGCCGAGGCGCGCACGCCCGAGCTGGAGTCCTATCTCGGCCTGCACTATCCGGCCAGCGATATTCCGGTGCAGGCGCGCACGCTGTACCTGCGCAACCGCGTGCGCCAGATCGCCGACGTCGGCTACATCCCCTCGCCGATCCAGCCGACCGTGCATCCGCGGCTGCATGCGCCGGTGGACCTGAGCGACGTCAGCCTGCGCAGCGTCTCCCCGGTGCACCTGGAATACCTGGCCAACATGGGCGTCACCGCCACCCTGGTGGCCTCGATCGTGGTCAACGATGCGCTGTGGGGGCTGATCGCCTGCCACCACTACCGTCCGTACTTCTGCAACCACGAGATGCGCGACGTCACCGACGCGGTCAGCCGCGCCCTGGCCGGGCGCATCGGCGCGCTGACCGCGGTGGTGCGTGCGCGCGTGGAATCGGTGCTGCTAACCGTGCGCGAGAAGCTGATCACCAACTTCAACGAAGCCGAAAACCTGACCGGCGACATGCTCGACGACATGGCCTCCGACCTGCTCGACGTGGTCGATGCCGACGGCGTGGCGGTGTTCCACGGGGACGACGTCACCCGCCACGGCACGGTGCCGAGCGCCGCCGAACTTGCCCGGATCCGCGAGCAGATCGAGGCCAGCCACCACGAGGCGCTGCGCCACGACGCGGTCGGTGCGCTGCATACCGACCAGATCGGCGCAACCTTTCCGGAACTGGCTGACCTGGCTCCCACCGCCGCCGGTTTCATCTTCGTCCCGCTGATGCCGCAGGCGCGCAGCGCACTGCTGTGGACGCGGCGCGAGCAGGTGCGCACGGTCAACTGGGCCGGCAACCCGCAGCTGTCCAAACTGCAGGACATTGCCAACGCGCGCCTGTCGCCGCGCAAGAGCTTCGACCTGTGGCAGGAAACCGTGCGTGGCCGCGCGCGGCCATGGTCGCCGCTGAGCCTGGAGTCGGCGCGCAGCCTGCGGGTGCTGATCGAGCTGATGGAGCGCAAGCGCTTCCAGCAGGATTTCGCGCTGCTGGAGGCCTCGTTGTCTCGGCTGCGCGAACCGGTGGCGATCATCGAGCGCGGCAGCGACGGCCGGCCCAGCCGGCTGGCATTCGTCAACGATGCCTTCGCGGCGCTGTACCAGCGCG